>NZ_JAEAGO010000094.1 GCF_016464625.1 Penaeicola halotolerans | reverse complement strand
ATGGATACACAAAATTATGTACATATATGTGTATTCAAGTAAATTTGCTTACATCAAATAGTATGTTTAAGTGAATGTATGGTTCACACGTATGTATATAT
The DNA here is from genome assembly GCF_016464625.1 of Penaeicola halotolerans. Lineage (GTDB taxonomy): Bacteria > Bacteroidota > Bacteroidia > Cytophagales > Cyclobacteriaceae > Penaeicola > Penaeicola halotolerans. Next base: position 163 of record NZ_JAEAGO010000094.1, on the reverse strand, counting down.
AACAAAATCCTAAAATGAACATCTTATTCTTATATACAGGAAAAACAACAACAACAAAAAAAACCCCAAAAAACAAACAGACACTGCTTATATTCCCCCAGGTACACATACTTGTAATCCCAACGCTTGGGAGGTACAGGCAATAGGACAGCAGGTATAAAGC
>NZ_JAEAGO010000093.1 GCF_016464625.1 Penaeicola halotolerans | reverse complement strand
TATGCCGCGGAGGCGAAGTACTCATTGCCCGCGGGCCTGCTTGATGCGCTCGTATGGACAGAATCTCGTTACAACCCGTTGGCTGTCAGCCCGGCGGGTGCCGCGGGCCTTGGGCAGCTGATGCCCGCTACGGCAAAAGAACTCGGGGTCTTCAATCGCTTCGATCCAATGGCCAACATCTTCGGCGCAGCGCGATACCTGCGGCAGATGCTCGACAGGTTTGGCGTGGTCCACCTCGCGGTAGCTGCCTACAATGCAGGTCCC
>NZ_JAEAGO010000092.1 GCF_016464625.1 Penaeicola halotolerans | reverse complement strand
AAAAGACATGTATACTTAGTTATGCGTTAGTTTTTAACACTTAAACTGGTATCAATTTTGCCGCGCTAGGTGGGGAGGCAGCGGTGCCCTGTACCCGCAATCCGCTCCAGCGGGACTGAATCCCTTTCCGAGGCCGGCTGCTTGTAGGGCCAGCCTTAAGTAAGTGGTGTTGACACCCGGGTCCTGCGCAATGGAACCCCGCGAACCATGTCAGGTCCGGAAGGAAGCAGCATTAAGCGGGTCATTCCATGTGCCGCAGGGCAGC
>NZ_JAEAGO010000091.1 GCF_016464625.1 Penaeicola halotolerans | reverse complement strand
AATTCATCACCTCAACAAGATTTGTTTTAGAAGCATTTCTAATTAAGGTGCGGACACGCCATCGTTCTTGTTTCTGCTTTTTACATATTCCCGGCCCGGCAAGGTATCCTTTAAGAACCGGGAATCTCCTATCCATTTTTCCCTATAAATCGGTAATTGGCGTTATTTCATCGACCAACGGTCGCTAACCCAGCCTCCCGCTTGTTCGTCAAAGTGATTTCCTGCAAATCGATGGTTGAGCTCAACCTCTAATTTGCTTGTTGGA
>NZ_JAEAGO010000090.1 GCF_016464625.1 Penaeicola halotolerans | reverse complement strand
GACTCAATTGCTTTCATAATAGCACTGTTTTCCACTTCTTCTGGATTAAGGTGTTCAAGTCCTTCTATGTAGGGTCGTTGGGATCTGGTGTTTTCATGTTATTTTTCAGGTTGTTGGAGGAGTTCTTGCCTTGGCGTCTGCCCATCCTTCCCTTCAAATGCTCTCTATTGGGTCTTCTGATACCGGGTCAGGTTCCCCTCCTCCAATGGTTGTCCCTCCTCCAATGGATGTCTCTCCTCCAATGGATGTCCCTCCTCCAATGGATG
>NZ_JAEAGO010000089.1 GCF_016464625.1 Penaeicola halotolerans | reverse complement strand
ATAAGTATAACAGCAAACTTCTCAATAGAAACTCTGTGAAGCAGTGTATTTTAAGCTCTAACCAGTAACCGCCAACCAAGATGACAATATCCAATCTTTCAGAACGGAAGAAGAAAAGAAAACTGAAAACTGGCCATGATCACAGAAAATATTCAAAGGAATCCTACACACCAAAAAGAAAAACAAACACATTCATGGGGTCACAGGGAAGAACAAACCACACCAGAACAGTAAATAAGAAAGAAAGGATTAAAAAAAAAAGTGCC
>NZ_JAEAGO010000088.1 GCF_016464625.1 Penaeicola halotolerans | reverse complement strand
AGCATTTTTCTTCGCATCAAGAGGAGAAGAAACCTGGACAAAGAGTGATTCCAAAAGTTGGTGTTACGAGGCTGCTTCCGCTGTAGACACTGGACATGGGCTCTCACACCGCAGTCTGTAGGAAACAAATAGTGGAAGGGGCAGAGAGGGCTCCTCGGCCTCCCATGGACTGCTCGGCTCCCTAGCAGGACCAGGGCAGTCCTGAGACCCAAGATTCTGAGTTCACAGCAGCTTCTTGCTTGTTTCAAGCCATCAAGTTTCTGCAT
>NZ_JAEAGO010000087.1 GCF_016464625.1 Penaeicola halotolerans | reverse complement strand
ATAAGTTACCCCAGTTATTGAGATACTGAGGGTCTGTTTGTATCATTCCTTGACCTAGTTGCAGCATCTCTTTGGCATGGGTGATATAGCTGACATTATAGAGAAGTTGTCCTACATGATAAAGGTTTCTCGCCATGATCGAATTAGATGCTGGGACCACATTATCAAAAAGCTCTTTTTTTCTTGCAATGAGTTGTTCTTGAGTTTTTCCTGTGACAAAGAAAATGTTTTAATCCGCATCATAAAATTCATCCATACAGTTCTCC
>NZ_JAEAGO010000086.1 GCF_016464625.1 Penaeicola halotolerans | reverse complement strand
TGATCATCGAAGATGAAGGGATAGGCTTCGACTATGAAAACCTACAAGATCCACCCGCACCAGAAAATCTAGAAAAAATAGGAGGAAGGGGTGTATTCACCATCAAACATTTATGTGATGAGGTCTTATTTGAGAATAAAGGAAATAAAGTTTCATTGACCATTTACCTCAACTGATCGATGGCTATTCATTTTTTCACAGAAGATATCATGTTTGACTTAAAAAATAAACGTTCAAAAAAAAGCTGGATCAAATCAATTGCTCAA
>NZ_JAEAGO010000085.1 GCF_016464625.1 Penaeicola halotolerans | reverse complement strand
ACTGGAGCAGATGACTTGATCAATGTATTGGCGAATGACAGTTACAATGGAGTTACTCCAGCAGCACTTACAGAGACAGATCTTGTAGTTGTATCAGCAGATGCGCCATTAACCTTAGACATTACGACAGGAGAGATAGATGTAGCGGCAGGCACAGCGGCTGGTACCTACACCTTAGTATATAGATTAGTTGACTCACTGAATCCAGGCAATACAGATGAGGCTACAGTCACGGTAATAGTAGCAGGCGCAGGCTTGGTAGCCAA
>NZ_JAEAGO010000008.1 GCF_016464625.1 Penaeicola halotolerans | reverse complement strand
ACCAGGCGTTTCCCCCTGGAAGCTCCCTCGTGCGCTCTCCTGTTCCGACCCTGCCGCTTACCGGATACCTGTCCGCCTTTCTCCCTTCGGGAAGCGTGGCGCTTTCTCATAGCTCACGCTGTAGGTATCTCAGTTCGGTGTAGGTCGTTCGCTCCAAGCTGGGCTGTGTGCACGAACCCCCCGTTCAGCCCGACCGCTGCGCCTTATCCGGTAACTATCGTCTTGAGTCCAACCCGGTAAGACACGACTTATCGCCACTGGCAGCAGCCACTGGTAACAGGATTAGCAGAGCGAGGTATGTAGGCGGTGCTACAGAGTTCTTGAAGTGGTGGCCTAACTACGGCTACACTAGAAGAACAGTATTTGGTATCTGCGCTCTGCTGAAGCCAGTTACCTTCGGAAAAAGAGTTGGTAGCTCTTGATCCGGCAAACAAACCACCGCTGGTAGCGGTGGTTTTTTTGTTTGCAAGCAGCAGATTACGCGCAGAAAAAAAGGATCTCAAGAAGATCCTTTGATCTTTTCTACGGGGTCTGACGCTCAGTGGAACGAAAACTCACGTTAAGGGATTTTGGTCATGAGATTATCAAAAAGGATCTTCACCTAGATCCTTTTAAATTAAAAATGAAGTTTTAGCACGTGTCAGTCCTGCTCCTCGGCCACGAAGTGCACGCAGTTGCCGGCCGGGTCGCGCAGGGCGAACTCCCGCCCCCACGGCTGCTCGCCGATCTCGGTCATGGCCGGCCCGGAGGCGTCCCGGAAGTTCGTGGACACGACCTCCGACCACTCGGCGTACAGCTCGTCCAGGCCGCGCACCCACACCCAGGCCAGGGTGTTGTCCGGCACCACCTGGTCCTGGACCGCGCTGATGAACAGGGTCACGTCGTCCCGGACCACACCGGCGAAGTCGTCCTCCACGAAGTCCCGGGAGAACCCGAGCCGGTCGGTCCAGAACTCGACCGCTCCGGCGACGTCGCGCGCGGTGAGCACCGGAACGGCACTGGTCAACTTGGCCATGGTGGCCCTCCTCACGTGCTATTATTGAAGCATTTATCAGGGTTATTGTCTCATGAGCGGATACATATTTGAATGTATTTAGAAAAATAAACAAATAGGGGTTCCGCGCACATTTCCCCGAAAAGTGCCACCTGATGCGGTGTGAAATACCGCACAGATGCGTAAGGAGAAAATACCGCATCAGGAAATTGTAAGCGTTAATAATTCAGAAGAACTCGTCAAGAAGGCGATAGAAGGCGATGCGCTGCGAATCGGGAGCGGCGATACCGTAAAGCACGAGGAAGCGGTCAGCCCATTCGCCGCCAAGCTCTTCAGCAATATCACGGGTAGCCAACGCTATGTCCTGATAGCGGTCCGCCACACCCAGCCGGCCACAGTCGATGAATCCAGAAAAGCGGCCATTTTCCACCATGATATTCGGCAAGCAGGCATCGCCATGGGTCACGACGAGATCCTCGCCGTCGGGCATGCTCGCCTTGAGCCTGGCGAACAGTTCGGCTGGCGCGAGCCCCTGATGCTCTTCGTCCAGATCATCCTGATCGACAAGACCGGCTTCCATCCGAGTACGTGCTCGCTCGATGCGATGTTTCGCTTGGTGGTCGAATGGGCAGGTAGCCGGACCAAGCGTATGCAGCCGCCGCATTGCATCAGCCATGATGGATACTTTCTCGGCAGGAGCAAGGTGAGATGACAGGAGATCCTGCCCCGGCACTTCGCCCAATAGCAGCCAGTCCCTTCCCGCTTCAGTGACAACGTCGAGCACAGCTGCGCAAGGAACGCCCGTCGTGGCCAGCCACGATAGCCGCGCTGCCTCGTCTTGCAGTTCATTCAGGGCACCGGACAGGTCGGTCTTGACAAGAAGAACCGGGCGCCCCTGCGCTGACAGCCGGAACACGGCGGCATCAGAGCAGCCGATTGTCTGTTGTGCCCAGTCATAGCCGAATAGCCTC
>NZ_JAEAGO010000084.1 GCF_016464625.1 Penaeicola halotolerans | reverse complement strand
CAATGGGTCTCGGCATTTGTTCTAATCTGCTGCAGGAGGAAGCTTCACTGATGATGGCTGAGCAAAGCACTGATCTATGGGTACAGCAGAAGGTCATTAGGAATCATTTCACTGCTACATTGTTGTAGGAGACCAGATGTAGGTTCTTGGCCACCTAAGCAGTATAGGGTATGGGTTTCAGCTCATGGAATGGGCCTTAAGTCAAATCAGTCAGTGGCTGATTCCTCTGACAAGTTTTGAGCCACCATTGCGCTAGCATTATCTTGC
>NZ_JAEAGO010000083.1 GCF_016464625.1 Penaeicola halotolerans | reverse complement strand
CGATGGGAAATGAATCATTCCGTGCAACTCAGTCACTCCATCTTTAGAAGTGAAAGTGAATACTTCCACTTTATTCAGACCTAACTCCTCAAACCTACTCATGTCACTTTTTGCCAATTCAGCTACCACTTTGCCTTTGGCATCCACCAAATTGGTAAATGGAGGAATGTCATGAGTTTGAGCTACATCTACAAAGTATTTCCCATCAGGAGAAATAGTCACCGAGTGATTAAAAGCTGGATCTGTTAATCGGGTATCTTTTGTACC
>NZ_JAEAGO010000082.1 GCF_016464625.1 Penaeicola halotolerans | reverse complement strand
GATAGTCATGATGAGTATAAGTATGATGGCAAGAGGCTAAAAACACAAAAGCGCATAGAAGAGATCAAGGTCAAAGGAGGAGAGACTTTTTATGACACGCTAGTCTACACCCACCATGGGCCTGTAGTCTATGATCGTAACTTTAAAGGTGAAGGGCAGCGAATCAACTAAGCCCTCAAGTGGATCGGTCATCAAGGAGGTAATCAACAAAAGACTATTCTAAAACTCAATAGAGCCAATAATCTGGCTGACTATAGAGCAGCACTT
>NZ_JAEAGO010000081.1 GCF_016464625.1 Penaeicola halotolerans | reverse complement strand
TAAGGGGTAAGAAGGACTAAAATCCATTCTTTACAAGTATGAAGCTGTCAACACAAAGGAAAAAAGCTTGACTCTAGGACCATCAATAGACAGAGTATTACGCCTGTAATGCAGACTGCCATGCTGTTGGGAGAAGAGGGGGAGTTCTTAATCTTTACCCAACACTGTTATTGGCAAACAGAGGTAGCTGGATACTCTAGGTTGAAAGCACAGGAAAGTAGACTGGAAAAGTTGGAATCAGATTTGATCATTTTCTCCCTCCTTCCTG
>NZ_JAEAGO010000080.1 GCF_016464625.1 Penaeicola halotolerans | reverse complement strand
GCTGCAGGCGTTTCCCGGATTTGTTCTCGTCGAAACGGATGCTACAAAAAGAATAGAGGAATCGTTGCAAAACCCGGCGCTCGGTACAGGAAACTATGCCGAAGTCATCCGTTTTCTGAAACAGGAAACCGCGGCGGAAAGCTGAAAAAGAACCGGGAATCCAAGCAAAGCCGATGCCCGTTTGTTGTGGGAAATTGCGTGGGAGCAGTCTGTTTTCCGAAACAGGAAATCGCGGCAGAAAATTGAAAAAGAAACAGGAATCCAAGCAA
>NZ_JAEAGO010000079.1 GCF_016464625.1 Penaeicola halotolerans | reverse complement strand
TCATTCATGTTAGCCAAAAGTTAAAGCATAGTGCTCTTTGACTTCCAACTTCCTACTTTAAATAAACCGTCTTTCCAGTCTTCGCACTTTCCACCGCAGCAGATAGTATTTCCACTACGATCATATTGTTTTCCAAAGAAGGAAGAGCATATTCCTCAAGAGTTAGCTCACCATTAATCACTGCAAGAAATAGCGTAAAAGGATCCTCAAATGGGGTGTTCTGGTATTCAAGTTTCAGCTTTTCTTCTTCAAAACCTGATTAGCCTTCA
>NZ_JAEAGO010000078.1 GCF_016464625.1 Penaeicola halotolerans | reverse complement strand
AGGATTGGATTCTGAGCGACTTTGTGAATGTCTTGGCTCCAAGTAGGTGAACCCACCAAAATCAAATTATCTGGGTCATGCTTCCTGATTTCAGTAATAATCTCTTCACTGTAAGCTTTCACTTCCTCCCAGGTTTCGTAATCCGGTTCATTGAAAAGCTCATAAATCACATGAGGGTTGTCTCCGTAGGTCTGCGCCATTTCACTAAAAAATGCCTTCGCCTCTTCGGGATACAAATCATGACTATGCCAGTCGATGATCACGTAGACG
>NZ_JAEAGO010000077.1 GCF_016464625.1 Penaeicola halotolerans | reverse complement strand
CAAATGTTGTAACAGCATGTAGATATGTTATCCATTTTTTTTTTACCTACTCTGGCAATCTCTGCCTTTAAGTATATAATTTATGTCATTCACATTTAATACAATTTTTGATTACAGCTAGGTTTAAATCTACCATCTCATTGTTTCTTTTGTTTTGGTTTTGTTTTATGCCATATTTCATCTTTTAGCTTTTTACTTTGCTAAGATGACTGGAGTTTTTCCCTCAAAGATTTGTATACATTTATGTTGTGTTTTCAGTTCTTTTTAATA
>NZ_JAEAGO010000076.1 GCF_016464625.1 Penaeicola halotolerans | reverse complement strand
TACAGTGAAGGCCTTACAAGAGCCTTTCACCATGAAACCATTCCCTACTATCGCAGAACCGACCGTGAGTTTGTGGACATAGAAAGCCCTTGTCTTTCTACTGTCCTTACAGGAACGCCAAAACAAGTTTCGGCTTTAATACCCAACGCTGAAAACGGCTTATTCAGCCGTTTCATCTTCTTTTTCATGAACGTTCGCCCGGTATGGAAAAATGTTTTTGCAAGCCAGACCGATAACGGATTAGGCGATTACTTTGATGCCCTGGGCAAT
>NZ_JAEAGO010000075.1 GCF_016464625.1 Penaeicola halotolerans | reverse complement strand
ACTTTAGTGGATCACCCAGACCCTTGAGCCCTGGATGGTGGTGATGGTGAGGAGAACTGACAACTATAAGTTGTTCTTGGATCTGCCCAGGTGAGTCATGGTGTGTGCCTGGGTGCACATACATAATGTAATACAAAGTAGTTTTTAAAGAAAGACAGACTATTAGGACTCGGGGATAAACTCAGTTGGTGCAGTGATAGCTTAGCCCAACACTCTACATAGTAGCTCAGGCCTACAATCCTAGCATCCCAAAGGTGTAGACAGCTGGAAA
>NZ_JAEAGO010000007.1 GCF_016464625.1 Penaeicola halotolerans | reverse complement strand
AAAAAGTCCTTAAGTTTTTTGAGGACTCAAGGACTATAATAAAGGGTGGCAACGACTTACTCTCCCGGGTGTAACCCCAGTACCATCAGCGCTGTAGGGCTTAACTGCTCTGTTCGGAATGGGAAAAGGTGGATCCCCTACGCCATAGTCACCTTATTATCTTCAATATCTTAAAGTCTTTCAACACAATGCACAAGAGAATAGAATCACTAATAGATAAGCTTTTGGGTTATTAGTACTGCTCAGCTATGTCATCTCTGACTTTACACCTGCAGCCTATCAACGTAATAGTCTCTTACGACCCTTATAAAGAAGTCTCATCTTGAGGTGAGTTTCGCACTTAGATGCTTTCAGCGCTTATCTCTACCGAACGTAGCTACCCGGCAGTGCAGTTGGCACCACAACCGGTACACCAGCGGTTCGTCCAACCCGGTCCTCTCGTACTAAGGTCAGGTCCTCGCAAACTTCTAACGCCCACAACAGATAGGGACCGAACTGTCTCACGACGTTCTGAACCCAGCTCGCGTGCCACTTTAATCGGCGAACAGCCGAACCCTTGGGACCTTCTCCAGCCCCAGGATGTGACGAGCCGACATCGAGGTGCCAAACCTCCCCGTCGATATGAGCTCTTGGGGGAGATCAGCCTGTTATCCCCAGAGTACCTTTTATCCTTTGAGCGATGGCCCTTCCATTCAGAACCACCGGATCACTATATCCTGCTTTCGCACCTGATCGGCTTGTTGGCCTCACAGTCAAGCACCCTTATGCTATTGCACTCTGCGCACGGTTACCAAGCGTGCTGAGGGTACCTTTGAAAGCCTCCGTTACTTTTTTGGAGGCGACCACCCCAGTCAAACTACCCACCAAGCAATGTCCCCCTCTAGGGGTTAGGAACCAAGTAAATAAAGGGTGGTATTTCAACGTTGACTCCACAAAACCTAGCGATCCTGCTTCATAGTCTCCCACCTATCCTACACATCATTTACCCAGTGCCAATGCTAAGCTATAGTAAAGGTTCATGGGGTCTTTCCGTCCCGTTGCGGGTAAGCGGCATCTTCACCGCTACTACAATTTCACCGAGCTCATGGCTGAGACAGCGCCCAGATCGTTACACCATTCGTGCAGGTCGGAACTTACCCGACAAGGAATTTCGCTACCTTAGGACCGTTATAGTTACGGCCGCCGTTTACTGGGGCTTCAGTTCAGAGCTTCGCTTGCGCTAACTCCCCCCCTTAACCTTCCAGCACCGGGCAGGTGTCAGGCCATATACATCATCTTTCGATTTCGCATAGCCATGTGTTTTTGTTAAACAGTCGCCTGGGCCTTTTCACTGCGGCCTCTCTACCGAAGTAGAGGAGGCGCCCCTTCTCCCGAAGTTACAGGGCCATTTTGCCGAGTTCCTTAGCCATGAATCACTCGAGCACCTTAGGATTCTCTCCTTGACTACCTGTGTCGGTTTGCGGTACGGGTACCATTAAAATTAACGCTAGAAGATTTTCTTGGAAGTCTGATTAGGATCACTATCCACGCTCCCGTAGGATTGTGGTACTATCAGGTTTCAGCTAAACCAGCGGATTTGCCTACTAGTCTAATACCTAAGCCCTTCAACCTGCTATTCCGTCAGCAGGCGGATCTTTCACTACTCCGTCTCTCCATCACTCTTAATGGTAGTATGAGAATATTAACTCATTGTCCATCGACTACGCCTTTCGGCTTCGCCTTAGGTCCCGACTAACCCTGATCCGATTAGCGTTGATCAGGAAACCTTAGTCTATCGGTGGGCGGGTTTCTCACCCGCCTTATCGTTACTTATGCCTACATTTGCTTTTCTATCCTCTCCACCATGCCTTACGACACAACTTCGCCGATGATAGAATGCTCCCCTACCAGTGCATTTACATGCAATCCTAAGCTTCGGTAGTATGTTTGATGCCCGATCATTATCGATGCCCTATCGCTCGACCAGTGAGCTGTTACGCACTCTTTGAATGAATGGCTGCTTCCAAGCCAACATCCTGGCTGTCTCTGCAATTGGACCACCTTTGTTCAACTTAACATACATTTTGGGACCTTAGCTGTAGGTCTGGGTTCTTTCCCTCTCGGACTTGGACCTTAGCACCCAAGCCCTCACTGCAAGGTATATCTTACGGCATTCGGAGTTCATCAGGATTTGGTAGGATGTGACTCCCCCTAGTCCTATTGGTAGCTCTACCTCCGTAAGACTCAACCCTCACGCTGTTCCTAAAAACATTTCGGGGAGTACGAGCTATTTCTCAGTTTGATTAGCCTTTCACCCCTACCCACAACTCATCCAGAAGCTTTTCAACGCTTATTGGTTCGGTCCTCCAGTGCGTGTTACCGCACCTTCAACCTGGTCATGGGTAGATCACTAAGTTTCGCGTCTACCTCTCCTAACTATATCGCCCTATTCAGACTCGCTTTCGCTCCGGCTGCAGCTCTTAAAGCCTTAACCTCGCTAGAAAAGAGTAACTCGTAGGCTCATTATGCAAAAGGCACGCTGTCACCACATCGCGTGGCTCCAACCGCTTGTAAGCGTACGGTTTCAGGTTCTATTTCACCCCGTTATTCACGGTACTTTTCACCTTTCCCTCACGGTACTTGTTCACTATCGGTCTCTCAGGAGTATTTAGCCTTACCGGATGGTGCCGGCAGTTTCAAACGGGATTTCTCCGGTCCCGCCCTACTCAGGATACTACTAGGTATATAAAACTTACTCATACGGGACTATCACCCTCTATGGTCGGCCTTCCCATGCCGTTCTATTTCATTTTATAAGTCCATGTCGTAGTCCTACAACCCCTAAATTGCCGTAACAATTTAGGTTTGGGCTAATCCCCTTTCGCTCGCCACTACTCAGGGAATCACTATTGTTTTCTCCTCCTATGGGTACTTAGATGTTTCAGTTCCCCACGTTCGCCTCAGAATTAATCTGATCCCTTGTCTTCAACAAGGTAGGTT
>NZ_JAEAGO010000074.1 GCF_016464625.1 Penaeicola halotolerans | reverse complement strand
ACTGAAAACAATGAATGGGTCAGCCGTTATGGCAAGTATGGCAGGAATACTGTCCAGTGCAAAAAGGATATCTGTAAGCTCTATGATAATCAATGCCATAAAAAGCGGGGTCGCCACACGGATTCCCCTTTTTACTATAAAGAAGTGTTCCCCGTCAATAAACCTGGTAAATGGAAGTACTCTTCTCATTTTTTTGAAAATAAAGGAGTTTTTGGGGTTAAACTCAGAGGCATCCGATTTCAGCATTTTGTAAGCTGTGTACAAGAGAAAT
>NZ_JAEAGO010000073.1 GCF_016464625.1 Penaeicola halotolerans | reverse complement strand
ACATATCTCCAGTCCCTGCTGAAATGAGGGATGCAGGTAACTCTTACCAATGTCTCTCGGAAAGGAAACTGCCAGACACTGTATCAATACATGCACATCACATATGAAATGCTCTTATTGTGAAAGTAGAGGCTGGATTATATCTGGTTCCTATAACTAATTAATAGGTTACCAAAAAGGTAAGAGAAAAAACATTGCTAAATGACATCATGATGATGAATCTAAAACATTGGCAATTTATGGAATAAGGTTTCTTCAATAAATAAATTTC
>NZ_JAEAGO010000072.1 GCF_016464625.1 Penaeicola halotolerans | reverse complement strand
ATGCCCACAAATGACTTTTATGGGGGACAGGAGAGGCTCTGCTTGAGAATCACAAGAGAAAAGGTAGAAATATATTTCACCTGGAGAATAACTCCATTTGCAATTAGAAAAAAATTCTCTTCAGGATGAGTCTGCCAATAACTTGCAAATTAAAGACTCAAATGGCTTATAATTATAATGTAGCTTGGCCCATTTAAAGAGCTTTCATCTCATATGATGTGACTTCAATAGTAACAGAATGAAAGATATGTAGTGTACGTGCAAATGAATG
>NZ_JAEAGO010000071.1 GCF_016464625.1 Penaeicola halotolerans | reverse complement strand
AAAGTCTAATAAGAAAGCATCCTGTATTTAGCACTCCAGTGTGTGGCACGATCACATGGAGAAGTCACACCAGCTGGCACCTCAGTCACTACCTGGACCTCTCTGCAAGAACTCACATAGGTCAACTGCTGCTTGCGAGGACTCCGGAAATCAGACTCAGCAACTTCCCACAGAGGCTAGGCTCTCATGGAACCTAGGGGTAACAGAGTCAGCCACCACTGTGGTGGTAACTTAGCAGTTTAAGATTTGCCTCCTGAGATCAGAGAAAAGTG
>NZ_JAEAGO010000070.1 GCF_016464625.1 Penaeicola halotolerans | reverse complement strand
CGCTTCGGCATCGAGCATCCCTTCATCCATGTTGATATCGATAATCTGCGCGCCGTTTTCCACCTGTTGACGCGCGACATCCAGCGCCTCGCTGTATTTCTCTTCTTTGATCAGGCGCTTGAACTTAGCGGAACCGGTGACGTTGGTGCGTTCACCCACGTTCACAAACAGGCTATCTTCGCCAATGTTCAGCGGCTCCAGGCCGGACAAACGGCAGGCTACGGGAATTTCCGGCAGTTTGCGCGGCGCTAATCCTTCTACTGCACGACTCA
>NZ_JAEAGO010000069.1 GCF_016464625.1 Penaeicola halotolerans | reverse complement strand
CAACTGTAAAGGAATCTCTTTCCGCCAAAATACCTGACCCTATTTCTTCGGACACCATAACAGCTCCCTTAAGTTCATCAGCCAAAAACAAGGTGAACAGTAGCTATGTTGTTGGCAGTTCTGCTGAGGCAGAAAAACTTGAAAAGCATATCCAACTAGTCGCACCAACAGACTTGAGCGTACTGGTACTAGGGGAAACGGGAACAGGAAAGGAATTTATTTCAAGAAGAATTCATGATTTCTCTACCAGAAAAGATGGGGCTTTCATTGCA
>NZ_JAEAGO010000068.1 GCF_016464625.1 Penaeicola halotolerans | reverse complement strand
AAATCGCTCCTTCAAGAAATACTTTTTTCATAATCAATCAATTTCAAAATATCTTTTGCCCCACCTCTTACTGCTTTTACATCTGTGAAGCCAGCCTTTATCAACATTCTACCTGCTTGAATCGCTCTTCCTCCAGCCTGACAAAACAATGTAATTTCATTCTCCTTATTTAATTCTGCAAGTCGGGCTTCCATTTCAGACAAAGGGATTTTACTGCAAAAACTGGAGGGAATTTCGGGTTCCTCACCGATTTCACGAACGTCTATTAAAAT
>NZ_JAEAGO010000067.1 GCF_016464625.1 Penaeicola halotolerans | reverse complement strand
AGAACTGGTCTAATTACTTAGCCCATTCGATGTAGTCTCGGTTGACTTGCCCATCCATTACGTTCTCATTGGAATAGATGATGATTCTATATTTGAAAGTAGCGGATTCTCCTTGAGCTAGTTTGAAGTTCAGTTCATCCTTGCCGTCACTTAAAGCTTTTTGGCCTAATGGATTGGCGGCAAACAAACCATATCCTCTTGCATGCCAGTAAGTTGGATACCCTGGATTAGATGGATAATCTAATATAGCAACAGAAATATTTTCATCTCCG
>NZ_JAEAGO010000066.1 GCF_016464625.1 Penaeicola halotolerans | reverse complement strand
ATGAGCATCTGCCTCCTGCTAGAGTCATATGCAAACAAATAGCCGAGTGGCCAGACTACATGCGCTACCTCTCCTCTAAGCTGGAGCTCCCACTTTACTTTGTCGCCAGTGAAGTCTACCGCTACCTACTCAATAAGCAGTACACGGCAAGTGATGACTAAAACATCCTACAGCACATAATATCATCTACAAAAAAATTGTGCTATAGGCTCTCTCAGAGCCTATTTTTTATATATAAACAAATTTTTATAAGATATCATTTGGAAATATAC
>NZ_JAEAGO010000065.1 GCF_016464625.1 Penaeicola halotolerans | reverse complement strand
GGACCACCATGGTGACCATGACCGTCTGCTTCAGTCGTTTGTCATGGCTTACTATCTCAGGGACCACCATGATGACCATGTTAATTTATTGCAGCAGTTCATCAAAGCTGATTATCACGGCGACCACCATTCTGACCCTGACAGTGAACTACAGCATTCCTTCAAACCTGACTATCGTATTGACCACCATGGTGACCAGGACAGTGAACTACAGCTGTCCATCAAGGCTGACTATCACCGTGAACACCATGGTGACCGTGAGAGTCATCTTCA
>NZ_JAEAGO010000006.1 GCF_016464625.1 Penaeicola halotolerans | reverse complement strand
AGTGGGAGTTGAGGGATTCGAACCCCCGACCCTCTGCTTGTAAGGCAGATGCTCTGAACCAGCTGAGCTAAACTCCCGATTAGCTTCGTAGCATGCGTAAATGCTATGAATTCGGACTGCAAATGTAACAGCTAATTTCTTACCTACAAACAGTAGCGCGGATAATTTAAAGAGAAAAATATAACCTATTGGCTTTTAGCTACTTTAATTCGCTTGCTTTCTAAGCGTTTGATCTCCTTGGGAGAAGGATAGAGGTCCTTGATCTTTTTTCGATAAATTTTTGAAAAAGCAGCATCTTCCAATATGTACTTTTTGGTCATACTGATGAAGTCATATAGACCATGCTCGATCGCATAATGATCAGCCCTCAACTCTGCTTCCCTCATAAAAGGTTCTGAGATCACATATCGCAGCCCAAAACTCAGCATGTCAACTTTAGAGCGGTGCAAATAATCTTGGATATGCCCTAGTTCATGCGCAAACCACCCTACTAAAACCTCTTCGGGCAGGTCAAAAATAGGGACAGACTCCCCGTCTATATTGACAGTTTCACTGATTTTGATGCGATATCTTCTGTTTTGCTTCTTGTCAAATAAGAGGCTCAGCACCTTAGGCTGCGCTTGCATCACGGCAGTTTTGAGTGGTTTGACTAGCTCGAAGCTGATATCAACTTCCGCTAGCTCGGGATAAGATGCCAAGGCAGTTTCTATAGAAGCACTCAGTGATGAGGGATAGGATTTGTAGGAGAATTGGACTTCGTCAGTAGGCGGATCTCCAGCCACTAATAAGCCAAGTGTGCCAATGAGGGCGATATAATTGTATAAAAAGCTGAAATACATAATTTTTTGAAGATACTAAAAATGCTTCTTTCTTCAAAAAATTAAATTATTTATTCTTGATGGAGTGAGTAATGTACAAATAAAAAAGACTTGCAGTGAACTACAAGTCTTGAGAGTGGAGAATATCGGAGTCGAACCGATGACCTCTTGCATGCCATGCAAGCGCTCTAGCCAGCTGAGCTAATCCCCCAAAAGCTTTGCAAATATAATAGTCCCCCGCAGGAAATTGCAAGGCACCTAAAAATTAATCCGTTTGATAATGGGTTCTCGTCAAGATGCTTCTTCCTAGGGTGATTTCATCTGTATATTCGAGTTCACCCCCTATCGGAATGCCTCTAGCGATGGTGCTGACTTTGATATTAAACTCCTTCAGCTTTTTCGTTACAAAGAAGGCTGTAGTATCTCCTTCCATGGTAGGGCTGAGCGCTAAGATGATCTCTTCTACGGGAGTCTCTGCCGTTTTGATCCTTTCTATGAGTTGCTCGATTTTAAGCTCGCTAGGCCCTATACCTCGCACTGGGGAGATGACACCTCCAAGTACATGATAGAGTCCTTGATACTGGGCAGTGTTTTCTATAGCGAGTACGTCTCTCGTATCCTCTACCACACAGATGAGCTGCTGCTGTCTGCGAGGGGAGGTGCAGATTTGGCATATCTCAGCATCAGAAATGTTGTGGCACTTTGCGCAGTACTTGATCTCTGTTCGCAGCTTTACGATCGCTTCGGCTAGTTGCATACTGCTGGATGTGTCTTCTTTCAAAAGATGCAATACCAATCTCAATGCTGTCTTTTTACCAATACCCGGAAGTCTGGATATCTCATTGACTGCATCTTCTATGAGTTTAGAGGGGAAGTTCAAAGGAGCCTAATTTGAGTTTATACGATTGCTGCATTGATGCCTGCATCGAGGATGCCTTGGCAGTAGGGCTTGAGTTCTTTTTGAGAACCTTTTTTCACACTGCATTTACCCTTGAAGTGTATGAGCCAAGTGCACTGTTCTGCTTGCTCTGGATTGTGCTTGCAGACTTTAATCAGCGTTTGGATGACATGTTCAAAGGTATTGACATCATCATTAAAAACCATCAGATCATGGGCATCATCAAGTGCCACATCATCCAAGAGGAGCTCCTCTAATGTGTCTCCTAATGTGTATTCGATAGCTTCCATATTCATTTGGCAAATTTAATAAATATCATCAACTTTAGCGGTTTCTAAAAGACAAAAGAAATGAATGCGCCCCTGATTCTCCTTGTTATAACAGTCTATTTTGCCCTCTTGTTTTTAGTTGCCCAGCTGACGTCTCGCAAAGTGACCGCTAAGTCATTTTTCACAGGAGATAGAGAGTCTCCATGGTTTTTGGTGGCCTTTGGTATGATCGGAGCATCGCTGTCTGGGGTGACTTTCATCTCTGTGCCGGGTGAGGTAGGAGGGTCGTATTTCAATTATTTCCAACTCGTGCTAGGCTATGTGCCCGGCTACTTGGTGATCGCTACGGTATTGATGCCGATGTACTACAAGTATAATTTGGTTTCTATCTACGCTTACCTAGACCAGCGCTTTGGTTTTTGGTCCTACAAGACAGGAGCTTTTTTCTTTATTTTATCTCGCACATTGGGCTCTTCTCTGCGCGTATTCTTAGTAGCCAATGTCCTACAACTGGTGCTTTTTGACTACTGGGGGGTGCCATTTTGGGTGTCTGTCGCCATTACCGTCTTATTGATTTGGGTCTATACTTTTAGAGGAGGGATCAAGACAGTCGTATGGACAGACTCCCTTCAAACATTCTTTATGCTAGCCTCTGTGGGAGTGAGTATTTACCTGATTTCCGATGAGCTAGGCATACACTCTCCTGCTGCGCTGATCAGTACGGTAGGAGAAAGTGAGCTTTCAACCATTTTCAATTGGGACTGGCAGTCTGGGAAGAACTTCTTTAAGCAGTTCTTCTCTGGTGCATTTATCGCCATCGTGATGACAGGACTAGATCAAGACATGATGCAGAAGAACCTTACTTGTAGAAATATCGGGGAAGCGCAAAAAAACATGTTTTGGTTTACCATCATCTTGGTGATCGTCAACCTGCTCTTCTTGACTTTGGGAGCCTTACTCTATATCTATGCAGAGGCCAAAGGTATCGCGATACCAGCTAGGACAGATGATCTCTATCCGATGTTGGCTACGCAGTATTTTCCAGCTTTGGCAGCGATAGTGTTTATCTTAGGGATCACGGCAGCCGCCTATTCGAGCGCTGACTCTACTTTGACTGCCCTGACTACGTCCTTTTGCTTTGACTTTTTGGACATCGAAAAACGCTATCCAGAAGAGCGTCAGCAGTCAGTGAGGATGCGCGTACATGTCATGTTTACTGCAATCATGTTTGTGGTCATCTTACTCTTCAGGTGGCTTAATGACCAAAGTGTCATCAACTCTGTCTTCACTGTGGCGAGCTACACCTATGGGCCGCTTTTAGGACTGTATGCTTTTGGTCTATTTACCAAATGGCAGATCAATGACCGTTGGACACCATTGGTGGCGATATTGGCACCAAGCATTGCTTTTGCCTTGAGTACTTATTCGCAGGAACTTCTCTTTGGCTATAAGTTTGGTTTTGAGATATTGATTGTCAATGGCCTATTTACTTTCTTAGGCTTGATGCTGATCAGGAAAAAATCAAATGCTTAAAGCCATGGCAGGATCCCAAAAGACCTTGTCAAAATCTTGAATCTGATCATTGATCACTTGGATGCCTTCTTGCTCGAGTAGCTCTTGCATGCGCGTAGGGGTTGAGAAGTGGTGCTTGCCTGTCAAAAGACCATTTCTATTGACTACACGCTGTGCTGGGATCCCCTCTATACTAAAGGAAGCATTCATCGCCCAACCTACCATGCGCGCACTGCCTTTGGCTCCCAGATAATTAGCGATAGCACCATAGGTAGTCACACGTCCAGCAGGGATTTGCTTGACTACTTCATAGACATCTTCAAAGAAATTAGCTTGATCCTTTTTCACTGGCTAAAGAGATGATATTAGCATTGATCAGTCGTTTGATTTTCTTTTCATCTTTCTGATCAGCTTTTGGTAGTAAGAACTGCAACTTGAATTTCACATAATCCTTTTTGACTTCCATCACTTTGAGCGAGAAGCTATTATCCAGAATATTGGATGAAAAGGGCTTGAGTATTTCTTTGAACACTACTTCTATCGCCTCTATAGAGGTGATTTTCTTGGGTTCTAACTCAAACTCAAAGTTTAGCTTCTTGATGTTCTGCTTAGAGTGATTGAGGATATTGGAGTTGAGGATAGTGGTATTAGGGATGTAGACGATGTCATCATCTTCGTTGAGAATGATCACATTGATGAGGGTCACATCGATGATTTTTCCCTTATGATCTCCAACCTTGATATGGTCATTAAGAGAAAGCTGGTCTGAAAACATGATGATGAGTCCATTGATCATGTTGGAAATGTAATCTTTAGATAAGATCGCCAAGGCTGCTGCAAAGATGGATATTGAAGCTAGGAGTCCTAGCGGATCTACTTTGAAGAAGATCAATACTGCCGCAATACCAAAGATGGCATTGATCACCGAAGCGATGCGGTTGATCCCAAGGATGAAATTGTTGTTTTTAGTTTCTGACAGGCCATTTTTATTCATGTAATAATACACTGTCAGGATCCTAGTCAAGGAGATCAGCACATTGGCCTCCAGAAAAATCAATAATGCACGAAGTGATCTGCTGAATAAGGTAGTACTATCAAACCATTCCTTTTGCGTTTCAGACAATACAACTAAGGCCCCCAAGAGGATAATCTTAATTAAAAATACAAAACGCTTACGTGGTTCTTTTTCCACTACATAGCGGGTAGTGTTGTTTTTAACTGCCGTTGGTTTGACCGTATTTTGCTTAGCTTTTCCTTCCAAAGTATTCAGATTTTAAAAATGACCAATAAGTACTAACTTGGTTGACGTAAAAATAACGATATTATGAATAAAGTAGCATTGATTACAGGAGTTGCAGGAAATTTAGGTAAAGCTGTTGCCGCAGCATTTTTAGCCGCAGGATATCAAGTCACAGGCACCATACTGCCAGGAGAGGGCGCAGGACTAGATCCAGCCATAGATGCCAAAGCAGTAGATTTGACCAGTGAGGAGGCCACTCAGTCGTTTATCAATCAGATAGCGCAGCAGTATCAGCAGATAGATGTGGCGGTATTTACGGTAGGAGGCTTTGCTATGGGTGATATCACAGAGACAGATTTATCCGCGATACACAAGATGCTGAAGCTCAACTTTGATACTGCTTATAATAGTGTCAGGGCTACTTTGCCTCTCATGAAAAAGGCAAAAAAGGGAAACATCACCCTGATCGGTGCTAGACCAGCCCTAGATCCTTCGGCAGGAAAGGGGGTAGTGGCTTATGCGCTGAGTAAGTCACTGATCTTTGAACTGGCTGCTATGGTGAATGCAGAAAAATCAGGCGTAGTCGCTCAAGTCATCGTACCAAGCATCATCGATACTCCTCAGAATAGAGCCGGCATGCCGGATGCTAATTTTGCAGATTGGGTCAAGCCAGAAGAGATCGCACAACAAATCTTGGCTGGTGTTTCCTCCAGTGCTTTGAGAGAGCCTATTTTTAAAATGTATGGTAATGCTTAGCCTTTGGCAACGAATTTGCGTTTAATCTTTTATCAAAAACCAAAAAACGATCATGATGAAATCTATCAAGCATTTTTTATTACTGACATTGATCCTTTGTGCGACTATCGTATCTGCACAGACTACGGAGACTACTCGAAATCTAGGTGCCTTTAACCTACTAGATGTGGGGAATGGTATCAAAGTAGAGCTGGTCAAAGGCGATAAGGAAACCATCAAAATCATCGCGAGAGGCATAGAGACCGAAAAGGTCAGAACAGAGATCAATAACAGACTTTTGAAAATTGATTTGAAGCCAGGTGTTTTTAAAAATATCGAGGTAAAAGTCATCTTGACTTATAAGGATATCTATGAGATCACTGCTTCTTCTTCTGCTGAAGTCAAGGCGACTGATGTGATCTCAGGAGATGATATCCGATTTAAAGTTTCGAGCAGTGCATATCTAGAAGCAGAAGTGGATGCGGAGTTTATCAACCTAGAAGCAGCCAGCAGTGGTAAGATGTATATCAAAGGGTCGAGTAATTCTCAACTTTCCAAGGCCATGTCTAATGGAGAGATCAATGCCCTAGAACTTAGTTCGGATGTGGTGAACGTAACTGCTAACTCAGCTGGTAAAGCGACTGTGCAAGCCAATAAAGAACTGAGTGCGAGTGCTGCCACCGCAGGCAAAGTCATCTATAAAGGTAGTGCTGCTAAGAAGGACGTGAAAAGCACGACAGGTGGTAGTGTAACGCAAAACTGATATGAACAAGAAAATCATCTTTTTACTGACTTGCCTCATCTGTCTTCAGGTGCAGGCAAGTTTTGTTTTGGCACAGGACAAGTCCACAGATGAAGCAGCTGTGCAGCAAGTGATCGAAAATCTCTTTGATGGGATGCGAGGGGCAGACTCTGCTATGGTAGCAAGTGCCTTTGCCGAAGGGGCTATCATGCAGACGATCAGCCAAAATCAAGCGGGGGAGACCGTAGTGAGGGGCAATGCTGTAGCGGCTTTTACGCGTAGTATCGCAGCACAAAATGCCAATACCCTAGATGAGCGTATCCAGGATTATGAGATCCGTATAGATGGCAATTTGGCCAGTGTGTGGACGCCTTATTCCTTTTACTTTGATGGCAACTTTAGTCACTGTGGGGTCAATTCTTTCCAACTGGTGCGGATGGCTGAGGGCTGGAAGATCGTGTACCTGATCGATACTAGGCGCAAGGAAGGCTGCGAATAAGCAGCCTAGCGTTTTTTGATGATAAACTCTCCGATGGTGAAATAGATGATGGTAAGCTCTGTCACCACAAAGGCTATGGTGAAGATGATCTGCCCGAGTTCGTTTTCTACTTGATTTTTGAGCAGCATAAAAAGTAAAAATATCACGATGCCAGCTACTATTCCTTTTACCATTTTGGTCATGCTTTAATTTTGCGACAATATACTAAATATTTTTTGGCTAGCGGCTAATCGAAGTCCTGAATCCTCTCTGCTTCTGTCAAGGAGCAAATTCATATCGATATCAACTGTTTAAAGAGACGCGATAAATCTTATAAAGACGCGATAAATCGCGTCTCTACGTGGAAACGCTAGATTCTGACATCCTCTTTCCTTATAATCCTTAAGGCTTTCTTGTATTAATCATCGATCTGTATTATTTTAAGAAAAAATTAATTCTTATGAAGTTTTTGGTCAGAGTGGTTTGCGGTGTTTTTGTGGCTATGCTTTCTTTTCATGCAGTGAAGGCGCAAGTGTATGTAGGTGGAGGCTGGTCGCTGATCCAGTTTAGTCCTTCGGGCTTGGATGAAACGCAGGGCTTTGGCTTGATGGTGCAGCGGCAGCTAGATTTGAAGCGAGATCGCTTTTCGCTCAGTCCGACACTGCAAGCCAATGTGCTCAATCAAAGGATCGATAATGATGTATTTGCAGAACTTTATGTCTCTATCGGTTTGGCTTCCCACCTCAATTATGACTTGATCCGCTGGGGGAAGTTTAGCTTTACGCCTTTTATAGGTCCTTCGGTCAACTGGGTCATGGGCTTGCGCAATAATCCTGTAGAGGTAGCGCCCAGAGATGTCAATTTTGTCCGGGTGGGGGTCGATGCTGGGGCTGCTCTGAGCTATGCTTTTTCGGAGGACTTTAGCCTTAAGTTTATCCCACTGATCTACACCTTTGGTAATCAAAACTATGTACAAGGCAATTTCTTTACCTTGCTTTTTCAGATTAAGTAATGAACAAATGAATAGAGATGAAAAAATAACGATTTTCGAGGCATATAAAGCCATGTTCAAATATTTAGAGAACCTCTATGAATTGACTGAATCTGATGATTTAGCGGGTTTTCTTGGGTCAATGACATTATTGGAAGATGGTAAACCAGCAGATCAAGCCGTATGGGATGATTGGGTTAAATCAATCAATAAAGTTATAAATAATGCATAGGATTAATTAATAAATTCATGTTTGGATTTGAGATAAGGTATAAGGGTCGGACCATTGAGGTAGGCATACCAGGAGGCAGCATATTACTGTATGCTGGCCTGCTGTCAAGGGATGCGCCTCAAATTTATCCCACTGATCTACACCTTTGGTAATCAAAACTATGTACAAGGCAATTTCTTTACTTTGCTTTTTCAGATTAAGTGAGGGATTTATTTCGTTACTAATTATTTGTATCAGCTATGATAAAACTTTCAAATTCGCTTCTGTTTTGCATTTTCATCTGTTTGCTAATTTTTAGCTGTACTGAAAAAAGAGCTAATGAAACGGTGTACTTTCCAGAGCATGGTTCCTTAGAATACATGACTTTCGATTCGATCAGCTATGTTTATGACTTTCCCAAAACCTTATTTATAGCCGAAGGGCAGCAAGTCGGAGAGGAGATCATTGGTCTATTGAACTTTGCCATTGAAGGTGACTTGCTCATCACTTCAGTCAGAGGTAACAAAGATTTGTTGCAAGTATCTAGGCTACCTGATATGCAACCTTATGGAAACTTTTTAAGCATAGGTCAGGGGCCTAAAGAAGTGTCTTCTACCCTTAGTGCGAATGATTTGCGTTTTGAATTTACTGAAATGGATACTTCGGCTCTGATTTATGATTTTCAGCGAGGTCGACTTTTGCGCTTGGATATGGATGAATCTGTTCGTCTGGGGAGAGACTCGATTCGAGCTGTGGATGAAAGCGTTTCCCCTTTTCTTTTTGACTTTTTGGTATTGGACTCAGCTTTCTATTTTGTCAGAAAGCCTGAGAATCGAGATCAGGCTCTAAACCGTTCCCTTGATTCTGCGGGAGTGTCCACCACTAGAGATGTATTGGAGCAGTTAAACCAGTCTCAAATTTCAAATAGTTTGAATATTGCCATCATAACATCTATGACACAGCTGCAGCCGGGGAAAGAAACCATTGCAGAGATGTATTTACAATTGAATTATTTTAATTTATATGCTCTTGATGGTTCACTAAAGAAGACTATTTGCCTTGAAAGTCAACCGGACAACTTGAGAGCTGTAGAGGCCTTGGGGCCGATGGATAGAAAGTACAGGTTTTCTGATTTGCGGGTATTTGACGATTATTTTGCTTTACTTCATTTGAATGAAGTGGAGAGCGATTTTGCCACTGAAAGGAAATCCAAGCCTGAAATTTTGTTTTTCGATTGGGAGGGGAAGCCTTTAGCCAAAATCGTGTCGGAGGATTTTTTCACCTCTTTCGATATTGATGAGACTCATCAAGTGCTTTACACCTTTGATGTTGAGACAGATACGTTTCTAAAATATTCTATGCCTAAATTTTAAGGTTCTAGAGGACCTCAAACTATGATTTTCATTATGACAATGGTAATGAATAGCTGATAATATTCGATTTAAATTAATTATATGTTTGGATTTGAGATACGGTATAAGGGGCGTATTATTGAGGTAGGCATACCAGGAGGCAGCATATTACTGTATGCTGGCCTGCTGTCAAGGGATGCGCCTCAAAAAGAAGTTAAATTTGAGGTCTCTGGATTTGACTCTATCAATGCGCAAAAATATCAATGGCTCGATGAAACAATGGACTTGGGCGATGAAATCGAGATTCGGGTCATCGATCAAGAAAGTTTTGATCCAGCTAGCTCGGTGGAACCCTATAAAAACAGGACAGATGAGGAGAAAGTTGCACACTTTTATGAGTTAAAAAAAACCTTATCCGATGAAGGACTCATTTAATACACCATGATGCAGGCATTTGAGATTAGGGTAAATCAGGAAACCAAAGTCATGGGGCATGAGGATGCCTCTGTGCACATCACGATGATAGCTTCAAACCAAGAAGGCAATGAAGATCTTCACTTTAGTGCTATGGGGAGTGACTTTAAAGCTTCTATTCGTCATCAATGGTTTTATCAAGCCTTGGCAGTAGGAGATAAGATTAGTATCAAACTCGTGGAGGTGGCCCAGGCTGATACTCCCATAATTACTCCGATAGAAGATTATAGAGAGACCCTCAAGCAAAGTAATCTGAGGGCCTATCATAAGCTCAAAAAAGAGCTAGAGGAGAAGGGATTGATAAGTAAGGGATGAAGATGATAGGATTATATTATAAAATCTGGGCAGATGCGATTCATCGAATAAAAAGAGTTTGTAGCATTCCCTATATTTATCCTCTGTCCGAAAATAGGGAAGGCTACACTTTCATTATAATAAATTGAATAGATATGGATAGAATAAGACATTTCTTTTTAGTATATCTATTCATATTAAAGAATTATTATGATAAAGGTGTTTATAGTAATAGCTCTTATACGAAGGCAATAAGTATCTTTATTTTACTTCTTTTATTTCATGTATCATTTATTTTTATCTTGTCAGATTTATACCTTTTATTTCCATATATAGAAAATTCATACTTACGATATTCTATTATCCTTTGTGTTGTTTACCTACTTTACTGGGTTTTAAAAAAGGTTTTAGATGAGGATGCTGTAAATTCTATTCATTTAAGTAAGCCAAAAATTAAAATTTACTCTATTCTAATTTTTTTTCACTGTTGTTTTACTGTTTTATTCTTTATTTACTTAGCCATAAAAAACAAGGCGTGACCAGAAAAACTAGTTTATTTTATCTCCTGCTAAGGTAGCAGGCTACTGAACATTTCAGAAAATTGACCTCAGATGGAAACGGTTTTAAAATTAAACTTTTCAGTAAATACACATAACATTTCTAATGCAATACTTTCTGAGCCAACTTGATATACAGAAAGGGATTTCAGAAGATATATTGTATTTTACTAAGTTTACATTATATCATTAGGTTACTCTTCCTCGACTTTACCTAGGGTTTCCCCAGGGTTATCCTCGACTCTTCCCCGACTCTTCCTCGAGTATACTTCGACATTATGCATTTTGGGGCGCG
Organism: Penaeicola halotolerans; assembly: GCF_016464625.1. Classification (GTDB taxonomy): domain Bacteria; phylum Bacteroidota; class Bacteroidia; order Cytophagales; family Cyclobacteriaceae; genus Penaeicola; species Penaeicola halotolerans. The sequence continues at coordinate 39,521 of NZ_JAEAGO010000006.1, read as the reverse complement.
ACATATGCGTCATTTAACGACAAAAGTGTCGATTTGCGACAAAAGCGACATTTTACGCCAAATGCGCCAAATGCGACAAAAGCGACATCTCATTTTTTTGTTCAATTCAGCCTCACTATTTTGCAATCATCAAACTAGAGAAGCTAAAGTCATGTAAATACAAAAGGAAGAGTTAGTGGACTTGAAAAAATAATAAGTCTATATGTTTAACCAAGTGAGCCACCTAGTGCCCAACTATCAAAATACTTAGAAAACAAAAAACCCTTGAACTCAGCTGAATTCAAGGGTTTTGGGATGTAAGGTTGCAGAGGAGGAGGGATTCGAACCCCCGGTACCTTGCAGTACAACGGTTTTCAAGACCGCCGCATTCGACCGCTCTGCCACTCCTCTAGGTCTGATACAGTGCGAGAGGATGACCCTCCGTGCCCTGTTTCGGTTTGCAAAGATAGCTCAAATCAATTTCAGTCCAAATCCTAGAAATGGAATTTTTTACTTTTTTTCGACCTGTCTGCTTAAGCGCTTCTCATTGAGCTCTTTAAGGTAGCCTTTTTTTACTTTGTCGATGGTGACATTGATCTCAAAGCAGATCAAAAGCACTAAGGACATGATGAATAGCCAGAACATAAAGGCTAGCATGGCACCGATGGATCCGTAGAGCTTGTTGTAGCTGGAGAAATTGTTGATATAGATGGCAAAGCCAAAAGAGGCGAGTGTGCAGAGTAGGGATGCTAGTACAGAACCTATGGAGAAGAACTTCCACTTGTCATGGATGGCAGGGGCATAGCGAAAGATGAATGAGATGGTCATCTGAAAGAGTAGGACCAGCGAAAGTGTCCTCAGCACAAGGATGAGGTAATAGGTAAAGGACTCTCTGAAGACATTGATCTGTACGAGGTAGTCTAAGACTTGCTGTCCTACGATCAGCAGTGCGATGGCTGCTAGAAAGCAAAATACGAGGACGAATAGCAGTCCGGTAGCCACCATTCTGGTGCGTAGAAAGCCTCGTTTGTCGGAGGTTTTGTACACGGCATTGAAGGCATGCATGAGTGCCAGTACGCCATTGGTCGCTAAAACGAGCGCGGCAACAAAACCAAAGGAAAGTAAGCCCTGTCGGGGTTTGGTGATGATGTCTTCTACGGTAGGGGCGATGTTTTCATATAGCGAGTAGGGCATGACATCATCTAGGTACTGCATGATGGCTTGGGTGTTGATCTCAGGATAAAACTCCTGTACAAAAGGCACCAAGTTGATCATAAAGAGTAGGGCAGGGAAGGTGGCTACTGTAAAGCTGTAAGCTACACTACTTGCACGCTCGGAGATCTCATCATTTTTGAGTTGATCTAAAAACATGTTGATGAGTACATAGAGGTTGGCCTCTGGGTCTCCAAAGTGTATCTTACTCAAGTAGTGGATCAGTCGATCTTTTTGAGCTTCATAAAAAGACTTGAGTGCTTCAATGAGCGCCATCGCTAAAATAAGGGTCTAATAAGTCAATAAGATACTGCGGTGGTCGACACGGCTTGCCTGTAAATTTATTGGCAAAGACCAAGGTCGTTTTCCCTTCGTTGATCAAGATGCCTGATTCATTTGTGATTTCATAGTAGAAAGTGATTTTTACGCTTGGCTTTTCTTTGAGCATCACCTTGATACTGAGCAATTCATCATACTTGCCAGGCTGGTGAAACTTGGTGTAATTCTCCATGACGGGCATCATGATGCCATCCTCTTCCATTTTTTTATACTCAAAGCCTGCTTGTCTGAGGGCCTCTACTCGGCCTACTTCATAGTACATGGCGTAGTTGCCATAGTACACGTAGCCCATTTGGTCTGTTTCTGCGTAGCGAACGCGTATTTGTGTGGTAGCTGCAAACATTATTTATAAACTCTGGCGCGGTTGAGCGCTTGCTGATAGATGCGGGCATTGCGGTTGTGCTCTGCTAGGTTAGTGGCAAAGCGATGATAGCCCGAAAAGTCCTCCTTGGCACAGAAGTACAGGTAGTTGTGTTGCTCAGCATCTAGCACGGCATTGATGGCGGAGATGTCTGGCAAGTTGATAGGCCCGGGAGGAAGGCCTCTGTACTTATAGGTATTATAAGGAGAGTCGATCTCTTTGTGTACATTTAGTACCCGCTTGATGCTGAAGTCATTGAGTGCAAAGACCAGTGTAGGGTCTGCTTGGAGTGGGATGCCTCTCTTGAGGCGATTAGTATATACACCAGCGATTCGCGGTCTTTCATCTGATTTGACACTTTCGGCTTGTACGATAGAGGCTAGGGTAGAGACTTCGACAGGGCTGAGCTTGAGGGCAGCTGCTTTGGCTAGTTTTTCTTCTGTCCAGAAGCGCTTGTATTCTGTATGCATGCGGTCAAAAAGTTCCTCTGCAGAAGTGGTCCAGTACACTTGGTAGGTGTTAGGAATAAACATGCTCATGACTGTCTCTGGCTTGAAGCCAAACTTCTCGATGTAAGCCGTGTCCAACAGTAAAGCTTCAAACTGCTCTGGTTTGATCATCAAGTTTTTGGTGATTTTTTCAGCCAAATCTCTCTTGGTACGGACATTATTGAAAGTGATATTGAGCGGCTGCTGCTGTCCAGAGCGGAGGAGGGTGACGAGTGAGCGATTGGTCATGTCTGGACTGATCTCGTAAAGCCCTGGTTTGACAGCTTTGTCATAATCCATCAGTTTGGCCACAAAGCTAAAAGCTACCAAGTCTTGCACAATGTCTTGGTCATAAAGTGAGTCTTGTACGGCCTTGAAGGTGGCGCCTTCATAGATTCTAAAAGTTCTCGCTTCCTTGTCTACGAGTACGTTTTCAGTAAAGAAAAGCTGGTAAAAGTAAAAGGCGAAAGTCGTCAAGAGCATGGAGAATGCGACCATCGCAATGAGTAATATTTTCTTTCTTTTGAGCATAAATCAATGATATAAGCGAATCGCTTGTTTAGATTTAAAACAGGATTTTCAGCGATAGCGTATGCCGCTACTCGGCAAAAATAGCTAAATTTAATGATTCATTTTTGACCAAAGCACAGAAGCGAACTCATGGCAGCAGAATTCATCAAATTGTACGAAGAGAATCCCGATATGAAAAAACTCCTACACATCGTGGATGTTTTGAGAAACGGGGGTGTCATCATCTATCCAACAGATACTGTCTATGGTATAGGCTGTGACATCCACAATAGTAAAGCTATCGAGCGTATCTGTCGCATCAAAGGAGTGAAACCTGATAAAAATAATTTCTCCTTTATCTGCTATGACTTGAGTAATATCGCTGAGTATGTGAAGAACTTACCTACTCCTACTTTTAAGTTGATGAAAAAAGCTTTGCCGGGGCCTTTTACCTTTATTCTGAATGCGAACAGTAATGTGCCCAAGCTACTCAATCATAAAAAGAAGACGGTGGGTATTAGGATCCCTAATCATCAGATCCCAAGGCTTTTGGTCAAAGAACTGGGACAGCCGATCATCACCACTTCGATCAGAGATGAAGATGAGGTCGTAGAATACTCCACAGACCCAGAGTTGATCTATGAGAAGTTTCAAAATCTAGTAGATGTCGTCATCGATGGTGGCTATGGCAATAATGTGGCCTCTACGATCGTAGATTGTACTGGGGATGAAGTGGAGCTGGTCAGAGAAGGTTTGGGAGACTTAAATGAACTCTTGTAATGCCAAATAATACTGTGCTGATAGAGCTTCACTACTTGCCTTCGATAGCTTATATGGCACTTTTGAGCCAAATGGATATCGTGGATTTGGATGTGAAAGCCCATTATGAGAAACAAAGCTTTCGTAACCGTACCAGACTCTTGGGGGCTAATGGGGTAGAGACTTTGATCGTACCTGTCCTGGGAGGCAATAAAAAACAGGCTTTTGATCAGATCAAAATAGATCATCAGCAGAAATGGAAGCAAGTACACCTGCGGTCTATTCAGAGTGCGTATGGCAAGGCTCCTTTCTTTGAGTTTTATTTCCCATATTTTTCAGCGATCTATGAGAAAGACTACGTATATCTAGCGGATTTTAATCTAGATCTACTGACAATATGTCTCAAGTTGCTCAAACTACCTGTCAAATTGCGTCTAAAGGAAAGTTTTGAAAAAACAGTCGGATCAGATGTTTTGGATAGTCGAAACTTGATTCATCCAAAGAAAAATCATGAATCTTTAGATTTTTTCGAAGCACCTACTTATCATCAACTTTTTGGCAAAAGCTTTGAGCCTAACCTGAGCATCATAGACTTACTGTTTTGTGAGGGGCCGAGATCTGAAGATTACTTGCGCTTGGCGACAAAAATAGAGTCGAACAAATAATTTAGGATTTGTGTTTTATACGCAATTATTCCTATATTTCTTAAAGGATTATCATTTCTAATGCTATCATCATATGGAAGCAAAATTTTCAAATAGAGTAAAAGAAGTCATCTCACTTAGTCGCGAAGAAGCACTAAGATTGGGACATGACTATATCGGTACAGAGCACTTGCTCCTTGGCATGATCAGAGAAGGCGAGGGAGTTGCTGTTTCCATATTGAAAAAGCTTGGGGTACCTATGGACGAGCTTCGCTTGACGATCGAGCGATCTGTCAAAGGTACAGCCAATCACAATGTGAAAAACTTAGCGAATATACCGCTGACAAGACAGTCAGAGAAGGTGCTAAAAATCACTTATCTAGAAGCTAAAATATTCAAGAGTCAGCTCATTGGCACGGAGCATTTATTGCTTTCGATCTTGAGAGATGATGAAAATATCGCTACACAGATCCTCAATAAGTTTGAGGTCAACTATGAAGTGGTCAAAGAAATGCTAGAATATCAAGGTGGTTCACCTATGTCAGGACCTGAAGCAGATGATGGAGACGAAGATTCTTCTAAACTCTTTGGAGCTTCTGGTAGAGGAGGAGATGCCCCTGCTGGCAAGGGTGCAGAGAAATCTCGTACACCGGTCCTAGATAACTTTGGTAGAGATCTCACTAGAATGGCTGAGGATGGCAAACTTGATCCGATCATCGGTAGAGAGAAGGAAATCGAGCGTGTAGCGCAGATCCTATCAAGAAGAAAGAAAAATAACCCTATCCTCATCGGTGAGCCAGGGGTAGGTAAGACAGCTATTGCAGAAGGTCTGGCTCTTCGCATCATTCAAAAGAAAGTGTCTCGTGTACTTTTTAATAAGCGAGTGGTGACACTTGATCTTGCCTCTTTGGTAGCAGGTACTAAGTATAGAGGTCAGTTTGAAGAGCGTATGAAGGCTGTCATGAGTGAGCTAGAAAAGTCAGCGGATGTTATTCTCTTCATAGATGAGTTACATACTATCGTAGGTGCTGGTGGCGCTAGTGGTTCGTTAGATGCTTCTAATATGTTCAAGCCAGCTCTGGCGAGAGGAGAGATCCAATGCATCGGAGCTACTACCTTAGACGAGTACAGACAGTACATCGAAAAGGATGGTGCACTTGCCCGTAGATTCCAGATGGTGATGATCGATGCGACTTCTCCAGAAGAGACTATTCAGATCTTGAACAATATCAAAGATAAGTACGAAGATCACCATAATGTCAACTATACAGATGAAGCCTTAGAGGCTTGCGTGAAGTTGTCAGACAGATATATATCTGATAGATTCTTGCCAGATAAAGCCATCGATGTGCTTGATGAAGCGGGTGCGAGAGTACACATCAACAACATCCATGTGCCAGATGAAATCCTCAAACTAGAGGAGGCAGTAGAGAATATCAAGAAGGAAAAAAATATAGTCGTCAAAAGTCAGAAGTACGAAGAAGCGGCTCAGTTGAGGGACAAGGAAAAGCGACTTCTAGAGCAGCTAGATACGGCTAAGCTGAAGTGGGAAGAGGAGAGCAAGTCTAAGAGATATACTGTGACAGAGGAAAATGTTGCAGAAGTGATCGCTATGATGACGGGTATTCCTGCCAAGCGAGTCGCACAAAATGAAGGGCAGAAATTGCTAAACATGGGTGAAGATCTCAAAGGGCGAGTTATCGGTCAAGATGATGCCATCAAGAAGCTCACGAAAGCGATACAACGTACAAGAGTAGGTTTAAAGGATCCTAAAAAACCAATCGGTTCATTTGTTTTCTTAGGGCCTACGGGTGTCGGTAAGACGGAGTTGGCTAAAGTGTTGGCTACTTATCTTTTTGACAAGGAAGACTCACTTATCAGAATCGATATGTCTGAGTATATGGAAAAATTCTCCGTATCTAGACTGGTAGGAGCGCCTCCAGGCTATGTAGGCTATGAAGAAGGTGGTCAGTTGACTGAGAAAGTGAGAAGAAAGCCTTATTCTGTCATCTTGCTAGATGAGATTGAAAAAGCACACCCTGACGTCTATAATTTGCTCTTGCAAGTATTGGATGATGGTATCTTGACGGATGGTCTTGGACGTAGAGTAGATTTTAGAAATACGATCATTATCATGACATCTAATATCGGAGCGAGAGATCTCAAAGATTTCGGTGCTGGGATAGGTTTTGCTACACAAGTGAAGCAAAACAATATGGATGATATCATGAAGTCTACTATCCAAAGTGCTTTGAAGAAAGCCTTTAGTCCTGAGTTTTTGAACAGATTGGATGATGTGATTGTGTTTAACTCCCTAGAAAGAGAGCATCTGCATAAGATCATCGAGCTATCTCTGAACAAGCTTTTTGTGAGAATCCAGTCACTTGGATACAATATCGAACTGACGGATAAGGCAAAAGACTTCTTGGCAGATAAGGGCTATGACCCATCTTACGGTGCTCGTCCACTTAACAGAGCGATACAGAAGTACCTTGAAGATGCTATCGCTGAAGAGATCCTCAAAGGCGACTTGGTAGAAGGGGATACTTTACTGGCTGATCACAAAGAAGGTGATGAACTCACACTGAGTGTGAAGAAAGCTAAGAAAGCAAAGAATGAAAATTGATTTAATTTAATAATCATATACACCCACTTGTCTTTGGATGAGTGGGTGTTTTGTTTTTAATACCCATAACGATATGAAGTATAATAGTAGTACACGTATCCTAATGGTGCGTCCGGCAGCATTTGGCTTCAATGAAGAGACAGCAGCTAATAATTTTTATCAGAAGCGATTAGATACCCGTCAAGAGGAAGTCATCCGCCTAGCACAAAGTGAATTTGATGCAGCGGTTAATCAATTACGCAAGTTAGGCATACAAGTAGAGGTCGTTGAAGATACGCTCTCACCGGTTAAGACTGATGCTGTTTTCCCAAACAATTGGGTGAGCTTTCATGAAGATAAAGCTGTTCTCTATCCCATGTACTCTACGGTGAGAAGGAGAGAGCGTAGATTAGATATCCTTCATCAGCTGGGCTATAAAGAGGTACTTCACTTGGAGGGTTTTGAAGCTAAAGAGCAGTACTTAGAAGGTACGGGTAGCCTTGTGCTAGATCGTGTGCATCAAGTTGCTTACGCTTGCCTTTCTGATAGGACACATCGTGCAGTATTAGATGCTTGGGCTAAAGAGATGGATTATGAGCTAGTCGTATTTGAAGCTTATCAAAAGGTGGGAGATAGCTATGCTTTGATCTATCATACCAACGTGATGATGTGTGTAGGAACTTCTTTTGCGGTGGTTTGCCTAGAGAGTATCAGAGATGCTCAAGAGCGCGAAAAGGTCAAGCGTAAACTTCAAGCAAATGGTAAGCAAATCATCGAGATCTCAGAGCATCAAAAGAATGCTTTTGCAGGGAATATGCTCGAGGTGAGAAATCCTAAAGGGGATGTTTTTGCAGTGATGTCTTCCTCTGCACTCCAAGCACTAAATGCCGAACAGATTAAACAAATCACTCAATACGCTAAGCCAGTAGCACTTGATATCCCTACCATAGAAACGATAGGTGGAGGTAGTGCTCGGTGCATGATTGCTGAGTTGTATTGAAATTAAAAGAGCAGCTTAAATGGCTGCTCTTACTTTTTAGATACCTGTATAGTTGAATGGACTGATTTGTCTGAGTTCTTTTTTGATGTCTTCACTGACTTCTAGGGTTTCGATGAACTCCTGAATCGTCTTTTCTGTGATTTTCTCGTTTTTACGAGTGAGTGCTTTGAGCGCTTCATAGGGTTGAGGATAGCTCTCTCTTCTCAAGATTGTCTGGATCGCTTCTGCCACTACTGCCCAGTTTTCACTGAGGTCGTGTTGAATAGCCGCTTCATTGAGCTCGAGTTTGCTGAGTCCCTTAAGCAAAGATCTAAATGCAATAAAACTGTGAGCGAGTGGCATGCCGACATTTCTCAGTACTGTAGAGTCTGTTAAGTCTCGCTGTAATCTAGAGATGGGTAGCTTGCCAGAAAGGTGTTCAAACAGCGCATTAGCGATACCAAGATTGCCTTCTGCATTTTCAAAGTCAATAGGGTTTACTTTATGAGGCATCGCTGAGGAGCCTACTTCACCCGCTTTGATTTTCTGCTTGAAGTAGTTCATAGCCACATATTGCCAGATATCTCTGGATAGGTCAGTCAGGATGGTGTTGATCCTTTTGAGACCGTCAAAACAGGCCGCTAAGTGGTCATAATGCTCGATCTGTGTAGTTGGGCTGCTTCTTTCAAGACCTAAGTCTTTTTCTACAAACTTATCAGCAAATGCTTGCCAGTCGATCTTTGGGTAGGCTACTTGATGGGCATTGAGATTTCCAGTAGCGCCACCGAATTTGGCTGCGTGAGGGACTTGATTAAGTAGCGAAAGTTGGTTGTGAAGCCTCACAATAAAAACTTTGATTTCCTTACCTAGTCTGGTAGGGGAAGCAGGTTGACCATGTGTTCTGGCTAGCATCGGGATGTCTTTCCAGTCATTTGCCAAAGCTTCTAAACTACTGATCACTGCATGCAACTCAGGAAGATATACCGTCTGAAGGGCATCTCTGAGCAGCATCGGGGTAGCGGTGTTATTGATGTCTTGAGAGGTCAATCCAAAGTGGATGAACTCCTTGTATTCGGCTAGGCCTAGTTTGTCAAATTTATGTTTGATAAAGTATTCTACTGCTTTGACATCGTGGTTGGTAGTCTGTTCGATGACTTTGATATCCGCAGCATCTGTTTCTGAGAAATTATCTACTATGGCTCTCAATGCAGGATAAACGCTCTTATTGATACCTGCAAGCTGTGGTAAAGGCAATTCACATAGCGCGATGAAGTACTCGATCTCTACTTTGACACGATACTTGATCAGGCCAAATTCTGAAAAGTAGGGAGCCAAAGACTCGGTTTGCTTTCTGTAGCGACCATCTATGGGGGAGATGGCATAGAGCGTATGTAATTGCATATCTGCTTTGTGATTTGAGTACGCAAAATTAACCTTTATCCCTTAATTGGCTAAATCTTCTTGAAAAGAATCCGACCCTTTAGCCTGAAAATTCACCATTTAGCATTTTAGGTTTTCTTTTTAGGGAAGCTGTCGGATATTTGCAGCGGGAATTTTTAAGGGAATATGAGAAGTATAGTTTGTTGGTTGGTTGGTGTGGCATGTCTGATAGTAGCTCCGGTGAAGGCTCAAGAGCGCTTTACAGACTATCAGTTGGAGATAGTAAAGACAACAGAAAAAATAGAGATTGATGGCTATCTGGATGAGGTCATTTGGTCTAAACTAGATCGTGCTTCTGGTTTTACACAAAACTTTCCTAATGAATTTGCTCCTGCGTCTAGCAAGTCTGAGGTGATGATGACCTATGATGATCAGTTTCTGTACGTAGCAGCTGTGATGTATGATGACCTGCCGGGAGACTATGTAGTGAGTTCACTTCGCAGAGACTTTGACTTTGATGATAATGATGCATTTGTCATCTATTTGGATCCATATAATGATGGCACTAATGGCTTTTCATTTGCAGTCAGCCCCTTCAATGTACAACGGGAAGCCTTGATCAATAATGGCAATAGAGAAGCTACGGATTGGGATAACCGCTGGTTTAGCCAAGTCAAGCGATATGATGATCGGTGGACTGTAGAGATGGCGATTCCCTTTAAGACTTTGCGTTTTAATGAAGGGAAGGACTTGTGGCGAGTCAATTTTGCTCGAAATGATCGGAAGCGATTTGAAGTGTCTAGCTGGATACCTGTCCCGATCAACTTTGATGTGTCTAGTTTGGCTTTTACTGGCTATCTGAATTGGGATGAACCACTCAAAAAGCCAGGAGCCAATGTAGCTTTGATACCTTTCGTAGCAGGTGGATTGCAAAAAGACTTCGAAGAAGGAACCGCCACTCAGACGACTTCTAGTGCAGGATTTGATGCGAAAGTAGCGGTGACGCCTGCGCTCAATCTTGACTTGACTTTCAATCCTGATTTCTCCCAAGTGGAGGTAGATAGACAGCAAACTAACTTGAATAGATTTGAGCTATTTTTCCCAGAGAGGCGTCAGTTTTTCTTAGAAAATGCAGACTTATTTAGTGATTTTGGATTCAGCCGCATTAGGCCATTTTTCTCCAGAAGAATAGGTATAGCCACTGACAGTATAGGTCGCACTAGTCAAAACAGGATACAATATGGTGCGAGACTTAGTGGTAAGCTAGATGATAACTGGCGTGTAGGCTTACTCAATATGCAGACAGCTGGGGACAATGGTATCGGTTTCCCTGCACAAAACTTTACAGTAGCAACTGTGCAGCGCAAAGTATTCGCTAGGTCCAACATTGCAGCCATTTTTGTCAATAGAGAGACGACTTCTAGTGCTGACCAAACCAATGTAGCAGCATACAATAGAGTAGTAGGCTTAGACTATAACTTAGCCTCCGCAGATAACAGATGGAATGGTAAGTTTTTTTATCATCAGTCTTTTTCTCCAGGAAATCCAACAGACAGTTACGCGCATGCTTCTTACTTAGGGTACAATGTCAAAGGGCTGCGGATCATGTGGAACCATGAGTATGTCGGAGAAAACTATAATGCGGAAGTAGGTTTTGTACCAAGGCAGAGCTATTGGAGACTGGAGCCTTCGATCAATTACCGCTTTTTCCCAGAAAACAGTCCAATTTTGAGACATGGACCGAGGGTGTACTTGGATCTTTATGCCAACAAATCTTTAGAGAAAACAGATGAAACGATCGAGTTTAGCTATCAGATAGATTGGAAAAATACCAGCTCACTGAATATCTTCACGAGCAACGAGTATTTAGTTCTTACTTTTCCTTTTGATCCTACGCGTACGGGTGGGGAGCAGCTACTTGCTGGCGCATCATACAGTTATTTTAGATATGGGGTGCAGTACAATTCAGACTTGAGAAAGCTGTTTAATTGGTCTGGGACAGTAGCACATGGGAAATATTTTAATGGAGACAGGTTTGAGATGAGTGGTGAACTCAACTACCGCTACCAGCCTTATGGGAGTGTTTCTGTAGCTTTTAACTACAATGAGATATCACTTCCACAGCCCTATAACTCGGCTACGCTCTTTTTAGTAGGGCCTAGATTTGATATTTCCTTTACTGATCAGCTTTTCATTAGTACCTTTGTGCAATATAATAACCAAATAGACAATATCAATCTGAATACACGCCTTCAGTGGCGCTTCAGACCAGTCTCTGATCTTTTCTTAGTGTACACAGATAATTACTTTCCAGAAAACTTGAAAGTGAAAAACAGAGCTTTGATTTTGAAGTTGTCTTATTGGATTAACGTTTAGTAGAAAGAGACTTATGTTTAGCTTATTTAAGAAATCAAAAAAGGATAATACACAAAAGCAGCAAGCAAACTATCGCTCGCTGAAAGTGAGGGAGGTGGTAAAGGAAACTGCAGATACAGTCAGTATCTATTTTGAGCAGCCAGAGGAGATCATGGACTATCAAGCAGGTCAGTATCTCACGCTGATCTTGACCATCGATGGCAAAGAAGTGCGCAGATCTTATTCACTTTGTACTTCTCCTTTTGTAGATCCATTTCCTGGAGTCTCTGTCAAAAGAGTAGCGGGAGGTCTGGTTTCTAACTATCTCAATGATCAAATGAAGCCTGGCAAGACCATAGAAGTGATGGATCCGCTAGGCAATTTTGTGACAGACTATCACTCAAGCAATGAGCGCCATGTGATGCTGTTTGCAGGTGGGAGTGGGATCACGCCTTTGATCGCTATCGCTAAATCTGTCTTGATCAATGAACCGAAGTCTACGATCACTTTGGTCTATGCTAATCGTAATGAGGAGAGTATCATTTTCAAAAAAGCACTAGAAGACCTGCAAGAAAAGTATGGGAAGTCAAGACTGGAGATCGTGCATGTCTTGAGTCAAGGAAGTGATCGCTGGGAGGGCAGAAAAGGTAGATTACATGAAGAAGTGATTTCGGAGATGATCTCTCAATATTGTGAAAATAAAAATACTGAATACTTCGTCTGTGGCCCTCAGGGGATGATGGAGTGTGTAGTTGACTGTCTCAATAAACTCAAGATATCAGAGGATAAGATCAAGAAAGAAAGCTTCTACAATGCGCCAAGTAAAGACAAGAAAGTAAGTGCTGATAAGATACTCACTCAGATGGTGACTATCATCAATGGTGGTGAGGAGAATTCCTTTGAAGTAGTACCAGAGAAATCTATCCTAGATGCGGGTTTAGATGAAAATATAGACATGCCTTATTCATGTCAGAGTGGACTCTGTACAGCTTGTAGAGGAAAGCTGATCAGCGGTCAGGTTAAAATGGATGAAGATGCAGGTTTGACCAAAGAAGAACTGGCCAAAGGCTATGTGCTCTGCTGTCAAGCACATCCACTTACTGACGATGTCAAGATAGAAATCGGATAATGGAAAGGCCTCAATCGAGGTCTTTTTTTATTAACTTATATCGAAAATGTAAAATAGGATATGAGAAGGACGATTGATATCACACTCTTCCTTGTTTGCTGGGCTACGGTGATAGGACAATTAATATTGATGATCATCAACAGGCAAACAGATCTGCTAGAGACCATGGTGAGATTTTTCAGTTTCTTCACCATCTTGACCAATTCTCTAGTAGCTATATACTTTACCGTTCGTGTAGTTGAGAAGCCTATTTTTCTTCGATCCCTATTGAACAAAGCTGGGAGTCTCACTGCTATAACAGTGTATATCCTAGTGGTGGGAATGGTATATCAAGTGTTACTTAGATCCTTGTGGACACCTGTAGGAATGCAGCGACTGGTGGATGAACTATTGCATACTTTTATTCCAGCTTTCATGCTTTTTTACTGGTTTTTCTTTGAAAATAAGGCGGTTTTAAAGTTTTCGATGATTGGCAAATGGCTTCTTTATCCACTGACCTATCTGGTCTTTATTTTGGTCAGAGGGGCTTTTTCTGATTTTTATCCTTATCCATTTGTTCAAGTCAATGAGTTGGGATATCAACAGGTATTGATTAATAGTTTTTTTGTGGCTGTCTTTTTTATATTCCTTTCTGGATTGTTGATACAGATCGCTAAGATCTCGGCTAAGATACCCAAGCAAGTCTGACAAAAGCCTATATTTGCTACATGAATGATGAAATGATCAAAACTTTAGCGGCCAAATTCGTCAGGTTTGAGCGGCTGTACTTACTAAGTGTTATGTTTCCTTTAGTGGCTTTTGCGGGAGTATATCTACGCTTGGGAGCGAGCGAAGAGTTGTCTAACTCACTAAAGGGTAAGCATTTTTTCTTTGTTCATCTGGCATTTTCTATATTGCTCACGTTGGGCCTACTCTATCAGCATACTTATATGCAAAACAAGCAGTCTTATTTGATGAAATTATCCGATGTCGAATTGCAATTTGATGGTATGATCAAAGCTTCTCAAATAAGATTTCTGATGCTGATGGTAGGAGGATTGATCACAGCCATAGCACTTTGGTGGACTAAAGAACAGCTTTATGCAGGCTGGTATGCAGTCTATCTTATAACCACTTCATCCAATAGGCCGACAGTACTCAAATGGTCTGAGAAACTCAGGCTGAAGGGTGAGGCTAAGGAAGCATTTGCGAAAATCTATACAGCAAATCGCACCCAATAAAAAAAGCATGTACCAAGACAAGTACATGCTTAAAAAAATGTGAGGAGAATGCTTACCAGATAAATCCGAAAGAGAATGCATTGACCTCAGGACCTCTGCCATCTCTGAAGACTTCATTGAGGTCATAAGTGACGAAAAAATCTGTTTGCTTAAACCCAATCTCTGCTCTGACACCATATCGGATATCACTCAAAAACATGTTGGACTTATCGTAAGTCTTTGTTTTGTCTCCGTTTTCATCATCAAAGACAAACTTGCTTCTTCCACCTATTCTATAACCTGCATAGGCACCTACACCAAATCTAAATCCTTCAGATCCTGCATCAAACTTAGGTACAAGAGATAAGTTGAGGTACGAAGCAGAGATTTTAGACCTTCTGGCATCGACCAGTTGATTTTCTAAAAAGATGACTTCTGTAGGACCTTTGAGTGCCTGTGTATTAGGATCATCAAACTTGAAGTTGTACCAGTTGACTCCTATGGCAGACTTAAGGTAGAAGTTCCCTACGATCTTAGTCTGCACGCCACTGTTGAGTCCTACATGCCAGCTTCCCCAAACTTTCGTGTCGGGTGCAGCCTCATTGCCAGTCCATACGCCTTTACCTAAGTCCACATCAAAAAAGGTAGAAGTTCTGCTTGTGAGCTGAGTCTTATAATTATCCTCTTGGCGAAAATCTCTTGCACCATTTTCGTATTTGATGATGTGATAAGATTTGCCAAGTATATGAATTGTTGACTCTTTTTTGACTTCACCCATTGGGCTTTCAGAGTCGCTTTTGATTTGCTCTTGTGCCAAAGTAGCTTGCGACATTGTAAAAAGTGCTATTGCAAAAAGTAACTTTTTCATGAGTTTAAAATTTAAGATTTAAAATAATTAAAGTGATATACCGATAGATATGGCATTGAGTTCAGGACCTCTATTGTTTCTAAAGACTTCATTGAGGTCATAGTTGAAAAAGAAGTCTACGCCTTTCCAGCCGATCTCCGTTCTGATGCCATATCTCAGATCAGACAGATAGAGATTTGATCTGTTTTTGACTCTTTGGCGATCGCCTTCTTCATCTCTATACTTATGCTTAGACCTGCTACCAAGCCTGTAACCTACATAAGGACCAACACCGATTCTTAAGCTGCTATTTGAGTTGCTCACTGCCCCAAAGTCGAACTTAGGGATCATAGAGAAGTTTAGGTAGCTAGCAGAGATCTTAGATTTAGTACCACTTATGCCTTGGAGTTCTGTGAAAAGCACCTGATCTGGCCCTTTGGTGATAGAGACATCGCGATTGTCTAGTTTCCAAGTATACCAGTGGAGGCTAGGACCCCACACCAGTTGGAAAGCGCCATTTTTAGAGAGATACGTGTAGTTTTTCCAGTTGAAGCCTATGTACCAGCTGCCCCAAGTCTTGACAGAGTAGTCATCTGAGCCAGCAGGAAATTCTCCCGTTTCTAAGTAATTGTTGAAGCCTAAGTCAAGGTCAAAGACATGGTTTCTTCTTTTGTAGGGCTTGCTAAATTTAGGTTCGCGAAAGATTTCTACCTCAGCATCTTCTCCAGGATTTTCCCTTACTTTGACATTGAGTCTGCCCAGTTTGAACTGATAGTCTCCGTTTATATCGTCTACTTTCGCACTGGCTATTTCTTTAGATTTATACTCGGGTAATTCTTTAAGCTCGCTCATTTGAACTACTTTGAGTTTGCCAGATGTGCTATCCATCTTGATCCCAAGCTCACTGACGATCTTATTGATGTCAAGTCCTTTGAGTCTTTTGAAGTCCTCTGCATTATCCACGATAATGACGAGTTTACCATTTTTGCCATACTCAATGATAACTGAGTCCTGAGGCGCTCTGAAGTCATGATCTGACGCGTAAGCAGCTGTCATACCTGCTACAATCACTCCGATGATTAAAAAAATTAGCTTTTTCATATTGGTTTATATTTACTTACTGTCCTTGTTTTTACTGAAAAATTGATTCTTTGCTTCCCTGATGTCGCCTATAGCATCATCAATTTCGGCTATTTCTTTCCCTATAGTGATGACTTTACCTAAGAGACTCTTTTTGACTTCTGTATCTTCGGATCTTGCAGTCGTTTGATTGATTCCAGAGTTGACGATTTTGATGGTCACAGCAGTCGTTTCAGGCTCTTTGAAAGCAGGTTCTTCTATATTGATCACTGGCTTACTTGAGATAGGGTTGGTGTCTACGACTACTTCTGCTATGAGCGATCTTTCACCTACTTTTTCTACGATTGGAGTTTTTTGCTTGTCTACTTTTTCTGATGTCACTTTTTCCTGTTGCACGTTTTGTACAGGTGCTTGCTTTTTCTCCGTGGTCACGACTTCTTGCACAGTAGGCATAGGCTCTTTTTCCACTGTAGGCAGCGCTAGCTGTGACAGCCCTTGATCTTCTGCTATTACTTGAGTGTCAGGCACATTTTTGAGCAGAGCGTCATTGCTATCAAAAGCCCACTTGGCACCTAACAAGAGTACTAGTCCTGCAGCTACCATTTGCCACCAGATGATTCCCTTTTTTTGGTTTTTCTTAGCGAGCTTGCGCTCTAGCTGATCCCATGCTACTGGCGCTGGTGCTTTGTCTAGCTGACCAAGTTTTTCTTTGAATAGCTGATCTATTTTATTTTCCATTTTCAGCATTGTTTATATTTTCCGAGGTATGCATCATTTTCTGCAAAAGCACTCTCGCCCGACTGAGCTGAGATTTTGAGGTGTTTTCGCTGATTTGTAGCATGTCTCCTATTTCCTTATGTGAGTAGCCCTCTATCGCATACAAGTTAAAGACCGTTCGGTATCCTACTGGTAGTGCTTTGACCATAGAGAGCATATCTTCCGCTTCTAAGTGATCCGACTGAAGGACTTCTTCCTTGAGTTCAGATCTCTCATCGTCCCAGTTCAGTTCCATGAGGGTAGCTCTGTTTTTGCGGAGTGTCATCAGCGCATGATTGACCATCAATCGCTTCATCCAGCCCTCAAAGCTTCCCTCATGTTTGAACTGTTCTAATTTTTCAAAAATCCTCATAAAACCCTCGATCAGTACATCTTGTGCCAAGTCATGATCTTTCATGTATCTCAGACAGAGTGCGAAGAGCTTGCCGCTATACTGATCATAGAGGTGCTTTTGTGCCTTTTGATCTCCTCTCAGGCAGCCTTCTATGAGTTGTTGGTCATCTTTAAAAAGTAAAGCTCTTATCATATTTCTTTCGCACTCAATAACAAGATGCAGCAGGTTCGATAGAGGTTGCACCTGTTTTTAACATTTTTTAAAAATTACTATAAAACAATGATTATCAATAACTAATGCTCATAAAAAAACCTTCACCTATTTCCAGATGAAGGTTTTTTGTTAGTAATATAAACTCAATAAGCTGCCATATAATTGATGAGAATTTCTACTCTAGAAATTTCCCCTCTGGTGACTTCCACTGGATTGATATGGCCAAAGGCATTGAACTCATTGGCAAAAAAGCCATTTTCCTCCTTGGTGAAAATGGAGTATACTCCAGGCGGCACAGCTACTTTAAATTTGCCGTTTTCTGACTGAGTTGTAGCGATTAGTTTTGTTTTGGGCATTTCAAAAAGCCCATCTACAAGTCTGACTTCGCTCATGCTGGTGAGAGCAAAGATATAGACCTCACGATCTACTGCTTTAGGTCGTGCAGGATTGGCATTTGGTCCGGGCATGAGGTTGCCTTCTACCCATTTGAGTTCACCTTGAATACCTTCATTCATTTTTTCACTGCTTTTGCATCCTGACAGGAGTACGATAAGGAATAAGATTGGATAGAGTGTTTTTGACATGATTTACTTGTAATGATGTTTCAAATATTGTCGAAAAGTTTGAAAGATTCCATGTATTCAGGAATAATTGCATCCCAGCCAAGTTTTTCTTTGATAGAAGCTTGAAATCCCAGCGCACTTTTTTCCTCTCCATGGATGATAAATGTCATCTTTGGTTCGCTGTCAAACTGACTCAGCCAATGTAGCAATTCCCCTCTATCTGCGTGTGCCGAAAGCCCCTCTATGTATTGCACATCGCATTTGATCTGATGAGACATGCCAAATATTTTGATAGGCTCTTGGCGGTCTAAAATCTTTCGGCCCCGAGTGCCTTCTGCTTGAAAACCTACAAACAATACCGTGTCTTGTGGATTTTTGAGTCGATTAGACAAGTGATGTAAAATGCGCCCACCAGTAACCATTCCGCTGGCAGAGATGATGATGGCATTGTCGTCTATGAAATTTAGTCCCATAGACTCTTCTTGCTCCTTGCGGTAGTGTAGCTGCTTGAAGTTGAGCGGGGAATCATGCTCACTAAGCTGAATTTCATCTAGCTTGTGGAAGTCAAAATACCTCTTATAGATATCATTGACTTTGATAGCCATAGGGCTGTCTATGTAGACTGGTATTTTGGGAATTTTTCCTTCTTTTATCAGGGTGTAAAGGTAATATAGTACTAGCTGTGTCCGACCTACTGTAAAGGCTGGAATCAAGACTACACCTCCTCGTCTTTGAGTGTCTTTGATCACCTCAGCGAGTTCTAGATCAGGACTAGCGTTGATATTGTCACGATCCCCATATGTGGACTCTACAAGAAGGATATCTGCTTCAGTGATGGCTTTGGGGGGATCTAGGACAGGGTCGCTGTATCTACCCAAATCACCTGAGAATACGATCTTTTTTCTTTGAGAGCTACCCATCAAATCCAAACTGACAATACAAGCCCCCAGTATATGTCCTGCTAAAGAAAAGGTCGCTTTGATCTGCGGGTTGATTTTGATGGATTTTTCGATATCGACTCCTTCTAGCAAAGAAAACACACGCTCAGCATCTTTGACCGTATAGAGCGGTTGTGGGTCTTCATGACTAGAGTAGCCTTTTTTCTTAGCATATTCGGCTTCTTCTTCTTGAAGTTTGGCACTATCTAGCAAGAGTACTTTGACGAGGTCTATGGTAGGTTCGGTCGCATAGATTTTTCCAGAAAAACCCTCTCTAACCAGCTTTGGGAGGTAGCCTGTATGATCTAGGTGTGCATGCGTCAATATGATGGCATCTATTTCAGCAGGATTTATGGGGAATTCTTCCCAGTTTCTAAGGCGCAAATCCTTGAGTCCTTGAAATAGTCCACAATCTATGAGCAGCTTGTAGTGATCAACCTCTAAAAGATATCGAGAGCCTGTCACAGATTTGGCACCTCCTAAAAATTTGATTCTTACATCCATGGGTTTGTTGGCTTAGTCTATCCAATTTGGTCATTTAGGGAGAGATAAAAAAATAAGAGTCAGAAATAATTCTGACTCTTAAGTGGGTGGTTTATTTGTTGATTAATATTTTACTCCGATAGTACGGTGTCTTGACTGACTTCTGTAGATTCATCAGCTTCTTCTTTAGAAGGAATGCAAGTGATGCATTTTATGCCATCCTTTGTTATGATCCAAGTATTATTACCCTGTAGCAAATACACGTAAGCATCACTTTTGTAGTAATAAGTATAATTTCGTATCAAATAGCGCATTTTCTCATCCAGTTTAAAAGGTTTATTGTATGGAAAATAGATGGTGATCTCCGCTTCTTGAAATCTAAACTTAGTGTCTTCAGGAAGCGTCACATTAGAGTCAAAAGTGAAAATAGAATCCTGAACAGTGATCCCATAGATCGTTTCACTGGCGATCTTTTCCGCTTCTGCTCTGTCAAATCCACGTGCTATCATTTTCTTCTCTATGCTAATCTCATTGGTTTCATGCCCCTTAAGTATGAGTCTAGCACCATCATATTCATCATCACCGACCTCATTGAGTGTTAGGTATGGAGTGCCTTGAGGGAGTGCATAGACTTTTTCCTCTTTGTATGTTCCCTGTTGCTTATATTGTTGTACTTGAAGCGGTATGCTCACAGCTAAAGTCACAATAGCGATCAGCCAAATACCGAAAAGAGACCAACCAATATAGGCTCTGATCAGATTGCGTCTGATGATGACCATGACTCCAAGGATGATCATTATAAGCGAAGGAACAAACACCCCAGCAAAGGCAGCAAATGCCATGTACAGCGGTATATTTTCATTGATAAATCTACTAGGTAACTCATTGAGGAATAGGATATCGCCACCAGCTACATTGAAGTAAGCTACGAGCATCACTAATATCCCAAAACTCAAACTACCCCCTACCAATATCAAGAATATACCAAAGATGATCCTAATCGCATCTATCAAAAAGTTTAGAATAGGAGAGAGGATGTTTCCAAGCCCTTTTAGCAAGTAAGAGATCAATCTGAATGGGAAGAGTAGTACTTTCAAGAAGACATTTTCCTTCTTATCCTCTGGTACATTGAGACTCGTTTTGATATTCTTCTCTATGTTATCTAGTGTGATCGGCTGACCCTGCATCTGCATCTTATCTGTAAGCGAGTTGGCAGTAGGTGTGATGATCCATAAGATCAAATAAAGTAAAATTCCTGATCCTCCGACAAAGGCTAGTATGATGAATAATACCCTCACGAGATCCTTGTCTATACCAAAGTATGCCGCTAAACCTGCACTGACTCCACCGAAAATCTTGCCTTCAGAGCTTCTAAATAGCTTTTTGGTTTTGCCATCTTCTTCGGCATAGTACTCTGCAGGAAGTACGATCCACAAGATGATATAGATGACTATCAGCGCTATATTGATACTGATGCTGTAATCCCCATCACTCGATAGCTTGATAAATCCGCTGAAAAATAATAGCAAGGCAAATAGTCTCAACCAAAGTGGGTCGATAGAAAAGTAGTGCGCGATCCCCGCAAATACTCCTCCCAATACCTTTTTCGCCTCATTTCTATAGAGTTTCTTAGGCTTTGCATCAGGGATATCGTAGTGCTTGTAGTCATTTTGGCTAGTAGACTCTTGTGTCTTTTTTTGTTCAGAGGTTTCCTCCTCGACAAGCGCTTCAGCAGCTTCAAAATCCGCTATAGTACCCATCGTATTGATGAGGCTGATGACATCGTCTTCTACGATGACCTGCTTGCCTCCTTTTAGTTTTTTGAGTAGGATTTCAGCTATTCTATTTTCGATATCATTGACGATTTCGGAGCTTTCATCATAGCTAGAGAAATGCTGATTGATAGCATCTAGATATTGCTTCAATCGGGGATAACTGTCTTCCTCTATGTGGAAGATGATACCGCTGATATTTATGCTAATGTTCTTTTTCATGTCGACACTATTTGTTGTTGATGATTTTGTTGGTTGACTCCACTAGCTCTTTCCAAGTGTCATCCAATTTATTTAAAAATTCTGTCCCCTCTGTAGTCATCAAGTAGTACTTCCTTGGTGGGCCAGTGGTAGATTCTACCCATTTGTAGTCTACTAGTCCTGCCTTGCGTAGTCTAGTGAGCAAGGGATAGAGGGTGCCTTCTACCACGATGATCTTGGCAGCAGTGAGCTCCTCTATTAAATCTGATGCATATACCTCTCCTCGAGAAATGATATGCAGGATGCAGAATTCCAGAATTCCCTTCCGCATTTGCACCTGTGTATTTTCTACATTCATATCACACTATTTTTTCTTTTCAAAACCTATGCAAATCATTTGCCTAAAGTACCTTGCATAACAAGGTACTTGATATAAACCTTATTTTAAACGTGTTTGAGTCATATTTTTATTTATGAGGGGTTGAATTCGACTCTTTCTAGTGTTCGAATGCGTTCATTAACCTGTCATCTTGCCGTACACTTTTCATAGTATTGAGCCATTTCATATTTTTTTAAAATGATGAAAGCTAAATATTTCCCCTTTTTGTAAGGCATTTTTTTATATGTTTCCTCTTATATTTAGGTTTTATAAAAATGTTGTTTGGATGAGTAAGTATTTATGTGTTGTGGGACTGTTGATAGGTGTTTTTTTTGACGCCTACACTCAAGGAGTCTCCTACACGCCCAAGTATAGTAATGAGTTTATGAATATCGGTGTCGGTGCTCGCGCGCTTGGCATGGGAGGAGCACATGTAGCATTAGTAGATGATGTGACAGCAACCTATTGGAATCCCGCAGGACTTATGGAAATCAAAAGTAAATATGAAGGATCGCTCATGCATGCTGAATATTTTGCGGGGATAGCTAAGTACGATTATGCGGCTTTTGCAGCACCTATAGATCGAAGCAGTCATATAGGTGTGTCGGTAATACGCTTTGCGGTAGATGACATCCCAGATACGCGTTTTTTATATGACGCCAATGGAGCTATCAACTATAATAATGTCACTTTCTTTTCCGCAGCAGACTATGGATTTGTGCTTTCTTATGCTAGAAATGTAGGTTTTGTGGAGGGTGATGAAGTAGCCAATGGTCTGAGATTTGGCTCTAATATCAAGGTGATTCACCGCAATGTGGGGAAATTTGCCAAAGCTTGGGGATTTGGTATCGATGTAGGTGCTATGTATTATCTCAATAAATATCAGTTTGGATTGATGCTGAGAGATATCTCTGGGACTTATAACTCTTGGTCTCATGAGACAGATCTAGTGGAGGATATCTTTAGTCAGACAGGTAATCAAATTCCTCAAAATGCTACAGAGATCACTTTGCCTAGGGCGATCTTGGGTGTAGCGCGTAAATTTGCTTTTAATGAACAGTTTTCGCTGCTAGCCACGGTTGATTTGGATTTCACTTTTGATGGGCAGCGGAATGTCTTAGTAGGTTCTCAGTTCGGCTCTTTAGATCCTAGAGCAGGGATGGAGCTTGGGTTTAAGGATTTGGCTTTTATCAGATTAGGAGCTGGTAATGTACAGCGTGTGAAAGACTTTAGTGGTCAGCGGTATATGACTTATCAGCCGAATTTCGGGTTAGGTTTTGTGCTCAGCAGTGTCACGATAGACTATGCGCTGACGGATTTGGCCAATCAGTCTGATGCACTTTACTCACATGTTTTTTCTGTCAAAGTTTCGCTTGAAAAGCTCGCATACAACTTCAGAAACTACAAAGGATTTTAATAGGGAAGAGGGAGACGAATGAAAAGAATTTTACTAACACTCATTTTATTTTACAGTGCTTGCCAGTTGTCTTTTGGTCAGAATGGAGACGAATGGATTAATTTTTCTCAGACCTACTATAAAATAAAAACAGCACAAGACGGCATCTACAGAATCACCTATGCTGATATGCAGGCTGCGGGTATTCCAGTGGCGAATATAGATCCTAGACGTCTTCAACTCTTCCATAGAGGACAAGAACAGGCTATAGAAGTAGTCACTGCTTCAGCTGATCAGTTGGCTAGCGGAGATTATTTCCAATTTTTGGGGAAAATAAATGATGGGACATTAGATGAAGCGCTCTATCCTAGTGCTGCTGCGCATACGCTGCCAGATTATAGTTTGTTTGCAGATAGCACGGCTTACTTTTTGACTTGGAGCACTTCGACCAACGGCAAAAGGATACCTACTCAACCCGCTAATAATATTACAGGATTGACAGATTTGACTTATCACATAGCGGAAGTCAAGCAGATTTTGAATGTCAATTTTTCTGCTGGAAGGATTTATCCTGAGGGTCTCTCTGCTACTTCTAGACTTTCTGGATATGATGAAGCTTCAGGTTGGACTGGAGCTCAGATCCGCAAAGGCCAGTCTGTCAACTATACCCTATCTGGCATCACTAATCCTGTGACGACAGGTCCAGTGCCTACATTAGAGATGACGCTAGTTGGTCGAAATAACCAACCCCACAATGTAGAGATCAGGGTAGGGCCAGATGTCAATAACCTGCGATTGGTACGGACTGTCAATTTCGAGTTTCAAAGGTTTGTGAATTTTTCGGATGATCTACAATGGACAGATATCTCCACGACCAACAATTCTATGATTGTCCAAGTGACGGTGGTTGGATTTCCTGAGATCGCAGCTGATTTAGTTTCCGTGAGTAAAATCGAGTTCAGATTTGCGCAAGCCACTAATCAAGCCAATCTCACTGCAAAGCGTTACGAATCTCAAACAAACGTCAATGGCTTTTATCGATTTACGAATAGCGGACCAAACTATTCAGTTTTAGACATCACTGATGAAAATAACATCACTAGACTACAGGGGCAAGTTAGTGGAACGGCTATCAATATAGCACTCACAGCAGGTGCCCAACCAAGAAAACTACTCCTCAATAGAAATGACAATGTCATCACTGGAGCTCCTATCAAAAGGGCTCGAATGAAAGACATCAATAACTCAAATGCGAACTATCTCATCATAGCGCACCAATCTCTGCATACCAGTGCGCTGAATTATGTGGATCCAGTAAGGGCATATGCAGGATATAGAGCCAGTACAGCAGGAGGAGGTTTTGATACGCTGACGATGGACATGGATCAGCTCTATGATCAGTTTAGTTATGGAGAAGAGACTCCTTTGGCGATTTATCGTTTTTTGAGAAAAATGTATAATCAGAGTAGACCAGACTACTTATTGCTCTTGGGTAAGGGAGTCGCGGTGACCACTACAGGTTCTAGAAATGTACGAAATGGCGCTACGCTCAGATATCCTAACTTGATTCCTCCAGCGGGCTTTCCATCCAATGACGACTTTTTCAGTGTAGGACTAGACCCTACCCAGCCAAATAATGCAGCGATCATGACAGGTAGAGTACCTGCTAAGAATCCGACTGAGGTAGCCAATTACCTCAATAAAATGAGAGAAAAAGAGGCTCAAGGATTAGCAGGTTTGTGGCAAAAGGACTTTGTTCAGCTCAGTGGAGGCTTGACAGCGGCTGAGCTTACCAGATACTCTAGATATACCGATGATTTCAAAGCTGTGGCAGAGGATCTTTACTTAGGTGCAAGAGTTACTACCCTTAGAAAGAGAAGTAATAGCTCAGTGGAGCTGATCAACATATCTAATGAAGTCAATAATGGTCTAAACCATGTGACATTCTTCGGGCATGCTGCCGCTACGCTCGTGGATATAGAGATAGGCTATGTGTCTGACGATACGTATGGGTATAGAAATAAGGGTAAGTATCCTGTACTTTTTGTCAATGGTTGTGATGCTGGAAATGGCTTTGCCCCAGGTGTGATTTCCTTTGGTGAGGACTGGATCGTGACAGGTGATAGAGGGGCTGCTAACTTCATAGCACACAGTGATATCGGTATAGATGTGGTCTTGAAGCGCTGGGCAGACATCTATTATGCTACGGCATTTGCAGATAGCAGCTATGTGTACAGGTCCATAGGGGAGATTAAAAAGGAAGTAAATAGAAGATTCTTAGAACAAAATAGTCCTACAGCTGTCAATCTCGCTCAAGTCCAGCAGAATATGCTCTTAGGAGATCCATTTAGCAAGCCATTTGGAGCTAAGAAGGTAGATTATGCAATAGACGAGGGGAGTTTATTTTTAGAAAGCTATGATGGCTCTACTATCAACTCACTGACAGACTCGCTTAGACTTGGTGTGATAGTTAAGAATATAGGGATCGTAGAAGAGAAGCCATTTAATATACATGTTAATAGGGTGCTTTCTGATGGGTCTCAGTTTGCCTACACTTCTCCAGAAATAGATCCGATAAGGTACAGAGATACGGTCTATATCAATTTGCCTAATTCGGAACTTGGAGCCTTTGGCGAAAACTTCTTCAATGTCACTCTTAATAGAGAGCGTACAATCGAAGAAGAAAACTACAATAATAATAGTCAGGTCTTGAGTAGGTTTATCCCACTTAGTGGTTCGATCAATCTACAGCCACTCAACTATGGTATCGTGGATAGTGTAGGTGTAAGACTTCTTGCTCAGACACCTGCTTATTTTGCGGCAGAGCGCAGCTTTACGTTCGAAATAGATACTGCGAGTACATTCAATAGTCCCAATAAGAAAACACAGACGGTGGTATCTTCCACCACAGCAGCATGGGATGTAAATCTTTTTGATAGAATTCCACAGAGAGACTCTGTGACCTTCTATTGGAGGACAAAATTTGCAGATCCGCGTCCTAATGAAGATACCGCTTGGGTCAACAGTTCCTTTACTTATATAGGAGGTAGTGAGGAAGGTTGGACACAAGCATCTTTCCCCCAGTTTCGAGGAAGTTTTGTGGAGGGATTAGAGCAAAATATGTTGACTAGGCAGTGGGAATTTGAGAAGACGAGAACTGAGGTTTCTGTATTCAACTTTGGGGATCAGACTCCAGGATTGACCAATAGAAATGTACAAGTGACGATCAATGGACTACCATACATTTTGGATAATGTCAATAATTTGAATAGTCGTCTTTGTCCAAATAATACTGTAGCAGCAGTGGCTTTTGATCATAATACTACTGCTCCTTATTTGGTGATTTTGCCTCCAAGCTTTGACGTGCTTTTCCCAAGAAGCTGCGGACGTACCCCTCAGGTCATTAATAATTTCCTCAAAGCAAATATAGAGGGAGCAGATCGACTACTCAATCAGTATATAGATGGAGTGGCAGCAGATGATTATGTTTTGATGTTTTCGATTGGGACGGTCACTTATGAGTCATGGCCAGCAGATGTTTTGGCTAAGATGCAGGAGATCGGAGCTTCTCAGACAGATATTCAAGGGCTTACTAATGGAGAGCCATTTATCCTACTGGGTAGAAAAGGCGCTCCCGCAGGTTCAGCTATTTTTATCAAAGCTGATGCAAGCTCAACTACAGCTCCTAGAAGCCAAGAGTTGACATATAATACTAGCGTTACAGGCTTGCTTGACTCTGGGGTTATTCTTTCTCCCAATGTCGGGCCATCAAGTGAGTGGATATCTTTCTTTAAAAGAGCGACTGCTCCAGAAAACTTCATCGAAGGAGAAGTTCGCTTTGATATCATTGGGGTGGATACGCAAGGAAATACTAATATATTGTTTCCAAATGTAAATGCTGACAATGTAGATCTTTCTTCAGTGAGTGCGGCTCAATATCCATTTTTGAGATTGAGATATGAAGTGGCGAATGCTGATACTGATGAAGCCCCACAACTCAAAAAACTACAAGTGCTCTATGAAGGAGTTCCAGAAGGCGTAGCAAAAATACTCAGTGAGGAATCTAACTTTGTGGTGGTAGAGGGTCAGGATGTCAATATTCGTTTTGGCTTTGAAAACATCTCTGGTAGAGACTTCCAAGACTCGATCACTGTCAGATATACCTTGCGCAATACCGCTGAGCAGATCAATAGAGAGGAGACATTTAAGATAGCTGCTGTCAGAGCGAGACAGTCTACTGAATTTGATTTGACATTCAATAGTCAAGGACTGAAGGGGAAAACGGATCTTTTGGTTTTTGTAAATCCACGTGAGCAACAAGAGCAAACTTTCATCAATAATGTCATCGAGATACAAGACTTCATTGAAGTGTCCTTTGATGATACTAATCCTATCCTAGATGTTGCTTTCGATGGACGATACATTTTGGATGGTGATATTATCCAAGCCTCTCCACTGATCACTGTTTCTCTAAAGGATGAAAATGAGTTTTTACTCAAAAGAGATACTTTAGGTGTGGAGATTCAGCTCAAGCAAAACTGTGAAGGCTGTGACTTCAGGAGAATCAACTTTAGTGACCCAAGAGTGAGATGGTATGAGGCGACCAATGAGAGTGACTTTAGAGTAGAATATCAGCCTGATCCACTTGAGGACGGTATATATACCCTACAGGTCAATGCCTCAGATGCTTCTGGCAACACAGCAGGCACTAGACCATATTCGATCAATTTTGAAGTAGTCAATGAGGCTTCGATTACTAATTTTTACCCATATCCGAATCCTTTCTCCACGAGTGTACGGTTTGTATTTACTGTCACGGGTGCGCAGGTACCAGATCAAATCAAGATACAGATCATGACAGTCACGGGTAAAGTAGTCAAGGAGATCCTTCAAGATGAGCTTGGACCAATCCGTATAGGGAATAACATCACAGACTATGCTTGGGACGGAAGAGACGAATTTGGAGACCAGCTGGCCAATGGCGTCTATCTATATAGAGTGATCGTCAGAAGCAACGGACAAGAACTTGAAAGAAGAGCCAGTGCGGGGGATAGAGGGTTTAAGCAGGGATATGGTAAACTGTATTTATTGAGATGACCTATACGGCCTAAATGCAGAGTAAACACCAATTGAAAATAGTTGATCCCTTGTAAGCACTTAAATTCTTAATATTAATTTAACTTTGGGGAAAATGCCAAAGGGAGATATGTTTAGGAGTGTTAAGTTATTAGCGATCAACTTTCTTTATTTTTTTATACTTAGTGTACTCTTGCGAATTACTTTTTTAGGTTATCACTATGACCTAAGCAGTGATTTGACTTTTGGAGAGATGTTGCTCACCTTTTATTATGGTGCAAAGCTTGATTTTTCTATAGCTGCATATGCGTCTTTTTTACCGCTCGTATTGACATTTTTATCTAGGTGGATGAATCCTCAGCTTTCGTTTAGGCTTTACAATGGTTATCTTTTAGTATTAAGTTTATTGATTGTCTTCCTATCGATAGCCGACTTGGAGCTTTTCAGTGCTTGGGGCTTTAGGATAGACACTACCCCATTACTTTATCTTAGCAACCCTAAAGAAGCTATGGCCTCTTCTAGCACTGCGCCATTTTTCTTGTTGGGGATTATACTAGTCGGACTTTCAAGTGTGGTGATCTGGTCTATACGAATTCTTCGAAAGCACGCTTGGATAGATTATACTCAAAAGACTCCGGTCGAGCATCTTATCACTTTAGCGTTACTTTTTGCATTGATTATCCCTGTGAGAGGTGGTTTTCAGTTGGCTCCTATGAATATTAGCCATGTTTATTTTTCTAGTAAGCCATTTGCCAACCAAGCCGCTATCAATGCTACATGGAATTTTCTTTATGACCTGAATATTGATCAGGATCAAAATCCATTTGAGTACTTCCCAGAAGATCAAGTTTCTGACTTAGCAAAACCACTTTTTTATGATTCATTATCGGATGATCGAATTCGTCTTATAAACACAGATCGCCCCAATGTCATCTTTATCATTTGGGAGAGTTTCACTGCCAAAGCTGTAGCATCGCTGGGAGGTAGAAATGTGACGAGCGATTTCGATAGATTAGTTTCTGAGGGAATATACTTCACAGGGCTGCACGCATCCGGTGATCGCAGTGACAAGGGACTGGTGAGTATCATGAGTGGATACCCTGCAGTAGGACAAAAATCTATCATGAAAACTCCTCGAAAGGCAGCAAAACTCCCGAATTTAGGAGATGTTATGCGTAATGCTGGCTATGAGACTGCTTACTACTATGGTGGTGAGATGGAGTTTGCTAATATGAAATCATACTTTCGAAACGGATTCGAGCATTTAGTAGATATGTATGCTTTCGATGAGAAGGATAGAAATAGTAAGTGGGGTGTACATGATCATGTTGTTTTAGAGAGATTCGAGACTGATATCAGTCAAGCTAAGCAGCCATTTTTCTACACGCTTTTTACACTGAGCAGTCATGAGCCGTATGAATATCCTAAAGCTCCATATTTTGAAGGGAGTGACAATGAGACGCTCTTTTTGAATTCTCTGCGATATACTGATGAGTCTATTTTTGATTTTATACAAAAGGCTAAGCAAAGCTCTTGGTGGGATGAAACGCTCATCGTGATCATGGCTGATCATGGCCACCCTTTTCCTGGGAGTTCTGAACCACATGATCCTGAGAAGTATCATGTGCCAATGCTATGGCTAGGTGGAGCAGTAGATCAGCGAGGCCTTGTGATCAATAAGATAGCTAGTCAAACGGATATACCAGCCACTATTTTGAGCCAACTAGACATTTCTTCAAAGCAGTTTGTGTGGAGTGAGGATATCATGAATCCTTCCTATGCTGGTAGAGCATTTTTTAATTTTAAAAATGGATTCGGTGTGATCACAGCTGGTGATACTGCCATCTATGATGCTATAGGAGATAAAGTCATCAAGCTATCGAGCAAGTCGGAAGATGCCCTAAATCAAGGAAAGGCGCTTTCTCAACAAGTCTATGATTTTTTCTTAGGACTGTAGTAGTCTGTTTTTTGTATTCACTTTTTTTTGTGCAGTATATTACCCTCGCTTCTATGAATAGTGCTATTGGACTGTTTTGAAACCTTCTTTTATCTTTTAGTGGTCTTATAGTCTGATGTTTACGTGGATCAGACGTGCTTTTATAATATTTTCGTATGCTATTATTTGGCTTTCAAATCTATTTTTATGTATTATTTGATTTTTGTCAATAAAATAAAATTCAAATTTTTTTTATTGAAATGCATTTTACTATATATTTGTGTCAAGAAAAGGGTAGGGAAATAGTCTTTCTTCAGACTTTTTGATTGGTGATTCGTTTATATGGTTATACTTTACTGATTGATTTTATGGGTTTCTCTGAGGGGGCTTTTTACTTAAAAGGCTCAATGGTTAAGATGGGAGCGGTATATCAGCTCTTATTTACACTATCAGTTCTAAAACTGTTCAGAAAAGCTTTGATCTTTTTTAAAGCAAATTCCTTCTCGAATACACTTTTTCAATACTGCTTTTTCTTCAGTGTAACAATCCCAATCACTTATTTATCAGTGATTTCAATTATGAGTGGTCTTTGTCAGCGTGCGATCGCACTTATCAATTCCCTTATGATGAACTCGCAAATTAGCCTAAGAGCTTTCGAATTGCCTATGTATTATCGTATATGTGATTTATACTCATTGGTTAACGGACAAATTTTCACAACTGAAAAGTCGATAGAGGGACTATACAATGTTTAAGGTGTTTGCACACGATATTCTACAAGCAATTTTTAAGATGATTTCTTTTGAAAGCAAAGGAAAACGCTATTCGTCACTTTTCGGTGCGCTTATTCTATTATTGACTGTTTTCGCAAGCTATACTGGCGTACATGCGCAAGTAGGTGGTGCTACGGGAATTTACACAGATTTTAATGGGTATTATGCTTCTAGGGTAGGATTGATCAATCCTGTCAGACCAGATAATTCACACAATCTTCTAGGATTTACTTGGCAAGGGGTGACATATTCTACAGGGGTAAATGATGCAACACTAACAGCTCAAGGAGTAACTTTCACTGCCAAAAACTTTCAGTCTTTCCCCGTAAGATCAGTTAATTTTGACAACAGCACTTTTGTAGGTCTTGGTCAATTGGTAGACGGAGTAAATAATGGGGTTTCTAGTCCTCCTCCTTTCTCTTTACCTGTTGATTCGGATATTTTAGCTTCTTTTTTGACTAGGGGTGCTAAAGGACTTGATTTTGGCTCTGGTCTCGCAAACGTAGCTGCGGGAACTTTGATTTTTGATTTTGGTGGTATCATTGATCCTACAAAGATCGGTGATGGTGACCCTGATTTTATCGTTTCCCAGTTTGCTGATCCATCAAGTAATTTGGATAGGATATTTTTTACAGATGCAGCTGGTAATGTCATTGGTAATCAAGTTCAAATCAATCAAACAACAGTACCTGTAGTGGGTAACTGGACGGCTGACTTTTATAGATTGAATGGAGCTTCTTTTCAGGCAAACACTAATAGACAGCTAAGACTTTGGGCGGCAGATTTATCTGCTTTTGGTATAACACCAGCCAATTACACTCAGGTAGTCAGTTTAAGATATCAGCTAAATGGAAGCAGTGACCCTGCATTTTTGGCGTTTAGTGAGGAAGTGATCCAATTGGTAACTGCTAATAATGATGTAGCGACTACACAAGAAGGCTCACCTGTATTAATTGATATTTTGGCGAATGACGGGCCAGCTTTTGCACTGAATATTTCTTCACTGACTATCACGCAGGCACCTACAAATGGTACACTAAGTATTAATCCAATCACGGGAGCGGTAAATTATACACCAAACCCTGGTTATGTAGGTGCGGATAGCTTTAGATACAGTATCTGTAACAATAATGCGGCTAATCCTCAGTGTGATGATGCGCTTGTTTCTATCACAGTGACACCATCACCTGCTCCAGCGATTCAAATCGTCAAGACAGCCAATACTCCAGTCTTTAGAAATGCAGGTCAAGTAATTACCTACACATTTGTAGTGACTAATACAGGGAATGTGCCATTGAATAATGTCACGATATCTGACCCTAGACCTAGTTATAGCCAAAATGTAGGTACGCTTAATGCTGGAGCATCAGTAACCAGAACTGTCAACTATACAGTAACGGCTGCGGATATGGGTAACGATGCACTGGATAATACAGCGAGTGTACAAGGTGTCTCAGCAGCTGGTGTGACGGTTAGCGATACAGACGTAGAGTCATTGTGTAGAGGTTTTAGTGAAAACTTTGACGCTGGAACGCCAGCTTGTTGGGAGTTTAGTGGAGCAAGTGTTTCTGGTGGTGAGATAAATTCAGGTAATCTCCCGTCTTCTGCTACAACACCTTTTTTAACTTTTTATGGATCAACTCCTATCTCATTTGACAGAAGTTCGGGTACTGATGGAAGAAGAATTCAAATACAAGTATTAAATGAATCTGGTGTAGTTCAGTCTACAACTAATGTTGATTTTAATTCTGGATCAGGTACGTATACTGGAACGCTGAATTATACAGGAAATGGTAGAATCAGATTCAACTTCGATTTTACAAGTGGTGGAGGTAATGGAAACCCTAGAAGGATATTTTTAGATAATCTATCTATAGGAGCTTGTTTAAATATTGCATTAGGTTGTACACCACCTGCTGTGGCGGATCTTTCTGTAGCAAAGACAGTTTCTAATACTACTCCAAACGTAGGTGATAATGTTGTTTTCCAGGTAACGGCTACCAATCTGGGAACATCCAACGCTACAGGGGTTGCTGTTCAGGATCTTTTACCATCAGGATATACTTTTGTTTCAGCGTCTTCAGGTGCATATAATGCAGGGACAGGTCTTTGGGTCATTGGTAACTTGGCCAATGGCGCAAATACAACCCTATCTATCACAGCGACAGTTAATCCAAGTGGGAGCTACGTCAATACAGCAGAGGTCTCCGCAGCAGAAGCAGATCCAAGTTTAGCCAATAATACAGCCTCAGCTACTCCTAGAGTAAGAGTAGCTAACAATACGATTTCAGCAGATCAAACCCTATGCGTTGGAGATGCTGCGGCTCAGCTCAATGGATCTACGCCAATAGGCGGAAATGGTAATACTTATACTTATCAGTGGCAAATATCTACCAATGGAACAACGTTCACTGATATTGCTGGAGCTACAGGCATTAATTACACACCTGCTGCGCTGACTGCAACGAGATTTTTTAGAAGAGTGGTTAGTTCAGCACCAGCTACAGGAGCTCCTATAACTAGTAATAGTAATATCGTCACGGTTACTGTAAATAATCCTCCATCAACTGCAGTTGCTGGAGCAGATCAGACAATCTGTGGTGTAACATCTACAGTCTTTGCTGGAACTGTACCAACTAGTGGCTTTGGAACATGGTCACTCGTATCGGGTCCAAATACACCAACCATTGTAAATCCTAACTCAGCCACCTCACCGGTTAATGGTTTGGTGCCTGGTACTTATGTTTTTCAGTGGACTGTTACAAATGGTGTGTGTACGGCTTCTTCTGATCAAGTAACTATTACAGTACAGCCAGCGCCAACTACAGCTGCTGCGGGTCCTGATCAAACGATATGTGTTTCTAACACAACCCTTGCGGGGAACACTCCAACAGTTGGTACTGGACAATGGACAGTGGTGAGTGGTACAGCGACTTTTGCTAATGCTGCCAGCCCTACCACAACAGTTACAGGACTATCAACTGGTACTAACGTTTTAAGATGGACGATCAGTAATGGTACTTGTACGCCAAGTACTGATGATGTGACTATTACAGTTAGTCAGCTACCAACTACATCAGCTGCGGGTCCTGATCAAACGATATGTGTTTCTAATACAACCCTCGCAGGTAACACACCAACAGTAGGCACTGGTCTTTGGACAGTAGTAAGTGGTACAGCTACTTTTGCTGATGCTACGAATCCAACAACAACAGTTACAGGATTGTCTACTGGAACGAACGTACTCAGATGGACGATCAGCAATGGTACTTGTACGCCAAGTACTGATGATGTGACTATTACAGTTAGTCAGCTACCAACTACATCAGCTGCGGGTCCTGATCAAACGATATGTGTTTCTAATACAACCCTCGCAGGTAACACGCCAACAGTAGGCACGGGACAGTGGACAGTGGTGAGTGGTACGGCTACCTTCGCTAATGCCACGAATCCTACCACAACAGTTACAGGACTATCAACTGGTACTAACGTTTTAAGATGGACGATCAGTAATGGTACTTGTACGCCAAGTACTGATGATGTTACTATTACAGTACAGCCAGCGCCAACTACGGCTGCTGCAGGTCCTGATCAAACGATATGTGTTTCTAATACAACCCTCGCAGGTAACACGCCAACAGTAGGCACTGGACTTTGGACTGTCGTCTCAGGTACAGCTACTTTTGCAGATGCTACGAATCCTACGACAACAGTTACAGGATTGTCTACTGGAACAAACGTACTCAGATGGACAATCAGCAACGGTTCGTGTGCGCCAAGCGAAGATCAAGTAACAATCACGGTTAGTGAGTTACCAACTACTTCGAATGCTGGAGCGGACCAAGCGCTTTGCGATACTGACAATACAACTTTAGCAGCAAACACACCAACGGTAGGTACCGGTTTATGGACTGTCATCTCTGGTACAGCAGTATTTGCTGATGCTACGAATCCTACAACAACCGTTACAGGTTTATCTACTGGAGCAAACGTACTCAGATGGACGATCAGCAATGGTTCGTGTGCGCCAAGTGAAGATCAAGTAACAATCACGGTAAGTGAGTTGCCAACTCCTTCAAATGCAGGAGCAGATCAGGAGCTTTGTGACACTGATAATACAACTTTAGCAGCAAACACACCAGCAGTAGGTACCGGTTTATGGACTGTCATCTCTGGTACAGCAGTATTTGCAGATGCTACGAATCCTACGATAACAGTTTCAGGTTTATCTACTGGAGCAAACGTACTCAGATGGACGATCAGCAATGGTTCATGTGCGCCAAGCGAAGATGAAGTAACGATTACAGTAAGTGAGTTACCAACTCCTTCAGATGCAGGAGCAGATCAGGAACTTTGCGATACTGACAATACTACACTAGCTGCTAACACACCAACAGTAGGCACTGGACTTTGGACTGTCATCTCTGGTACAGCAGTATTTGCAGATGCTACGAATCCTACCACAACAGTTACAGGTTTATCTACTGGAGCAAACGTACTAAGATGGACAATCAGCAATGGTTCGTGTGCGCCAAGTGAAGATCAAGTAACAATTACAGTAAGTGAATTACCAACTACTTCGAATGCTGGAGCGGATCAGGAACTATGCGACACAGATAACACTACTTTAGCAGCAAACACGCCAACAGTAGGTACTGGTCTTTGGACAGTAGTAAGTGGTACAGCAACTTTCGCTGATGCTACGAATCCTACCACAACAGTTACAGGACTATCAACTGGAACAAACGTACTCAGATGGACAATCAGCAACGGTTCATGTGCGCCAAGCGAAGATCAAGTAACGATTACGGTAAGTGAGTTGCCAACTCCTTCAAATGCAGGAGCAGATCAGGAGCTTTGTGACACTGATAATACAACTTTAGCGGCAAACACACCAACAGTAGGTACTGGACTTTGGACTGTCGTCTCAGGTACAGCAACTTTCGCTGATGCTACGAATCCTACGACAACAGTTACAGGATTGTCTACTGGAACGAACGTACTCAGATGGACGATCAGCAACGGTTCGTGTGCGCCAAGCGAAGATGAAGTAACGATTACAGTAAGTGAGTTACCAACTCCTTCAAATGCAGGAGTGGATCAGGAACTATGCGATACTGACAATACTACACTAGCTGCTAACACACCAGCAGTAGGCACTGGACTTTGGACTGTCGTCTCAGGTACAGCAGTATTTGCTGATGCTACGAATCCTACAACAACTGTTACAGGCTTATCAACTGGAGCAAACGTACTCAGATGGACAATCAGCAATGGTTCATGTGCGCCAAGCACTAGCGATGTTACAATCACGGTTAGTGAGTTGCCAACTCCTTCAGATGCAGGAGCAGATCAGGAACTTTGCGATACTGACAATACAACTTTAGCAGCAAACACACCAACGGTAGGTACAGGTCTATGGACTGTCATCTCTGGTACAGCAGTATTTGCTAATGCGACTAACCCGACAACAGCAGTAAGTGGACTTTCAGTAGGTACAAACGTATTAAGATGGACGATCAGTAATGGTACTTGTACTCAAAGTACTGATGATGTGACTATTACAGTTAGTCAGCTACCAACTACATCAGCTGCTGGAGCAGATCAGGAACTTTGCGATACTGACAATACAACTCTTGCAGGTAATACGCCAACGGTTGGTACTGGACTTTGGACAGTAGTGAGTGGTACAGCAGTATTTGCTGATGCGACTAACCCGACAACAACAGTAAGTGGACTTTCAGTAGGTACAAACGTATTAAGATGGACGATCAGCAACGGTTCGTGTGCGCCAAGTGAAGATCAAGTAACAATCACGGTTAGTGAGTTACCAACTCCTTCAAATGCAGGAGCAGATCAGGAGCTTTGCGACACAGATAACACTACTTTAGCAGCGAACACACCAGCAGTAGGCACTGGTCTATGGACAGTAGTAAGTGGTACAGCAGTATTTGCTGATGCTACGAATCCAACAACAGCAGTAAGTGGACTTTCAGTAGGTACAAACGTATTAAGATGGACGATCAGCAATGGTTCGTGTCCTTCAAGTGAAGATCAAGTAACAATTACAGTAAGTGAATTACCAACTACTTCGAATGCTGGAGCAGATCAGGAACTTTGCGACACTGACAATACAGCTTTAGCTGCTAACACACCAGCAGTAGGTACTGGACTTTGGACTGTCGTCTCAGGTACAGCTACTTTTGCTGATGCTACGAATCCTACGACAACAGTTACAGGTTTATCCACTGGAGCAAACATATTAAGATGGACAATCAGCAACGGTTCATGTGCACCAAGCACTAGCGATGTTACGATCACGGTTAGTGAGTTACCAACTCCTTCAGATGCAGGAGCAGATCAGGAACTTTGCGATACTGATAACACTACCCTTTCAGCAAACACACCAGCAGTAGGCACTGGTCTATGGACTGTCATCTCTGGTACAGCAGTATTTGCTGATGCGACTAACCCGACAACAGCAGTAAGCGGACTTTCAGTAGGCACAAATGTACTCAGATGGACGATCAGTAACGGTTCGTGTGCGCCAAGCGAAGATGAAGTAACAATCACGGTAAGTGAGTTACCAACTCCTTCAGATGCAGGAGCAGATCAGGAACTTTGCGATACTGACAATACAACTTTAGCAGCAAACACGCCAGCAGTAGGCACTGGACTTTGGACAGTAGTAAGTGGTACAGCAGTATTTGCTGATGCTACAAATCCAACAACAACAGTTTCAGGTTTATCTACTGGCACAAACGTACTAAGATGGACGATCAGCAACGGTTCGTGTCCTTCAAGCGAAGATGAGGTTACAATCACGGTTAGTGAGTTACCAACTCCTTCAGCTGCAGGAGCAGATCAGGAGCTTTGCGATACTGACAATACAACTTTAGCAGCGAACACACCAGCAGTAGGCACTGGTCTTTGGACTGTCATCTCTGGTACAGCAGTATTTGCTGATGCTACGAATCCTACGACAACAGTTTCAGGTTTATCTACTGGCACAAATGTACTAAGATGGACGATCAGTAACGGTTCATGCGCGCCAAGCACTAGTGATGTTACGATCACGGTTAGTGAGTTACCAACTCCTTCAAATGCAGGAGCAGACCAAGCACTTTGTGATACTGACAATACTACACTAGCTGCTAACACACCAGCAGTAGGCACCGGTTTATGGACTGTCATCTCAGGTACAGCAACTTTCGCTGATGCTACGAATCCAACAACAGTAGTAAGCGGACTTTCAGTTGGAACGAACGTACTCAGATGGACGATCAGCAACGGTACTTGCACACCTAGTACAGATGATGTTACTATTACGGTAAGTGAGTTACCAACTCCTTCAAATGCAGGAGCAGATCAGGAGCTTTGTGATACTGACAATACTACACTAGCTGCTAACACACCAACAGTAGGTACCGGTTTATGGACTGTCATCTCTGGTACAGCAGTATTTGCTGATGCTACGAATCCAACAACAGTAGTAAGCGGACTTTCAGTAGGCACAAACATATTAAGATGGACGATCAGTAACGGTTCGTGTTCTTCAAGCGAAGATGAAGTAACGATTACAGTAAGTGAGTTACCAACTCCTTCAAATGCAGGAGTGGATCAGGAACTATGCGACACTGACAATACAACTTTAGCAGCAAACACGCCAACAGTAGGCACGGGACAGTGGACAGTGGTGAGTGGTACGGCTACCTTCGCTAATGCTACGAATCCTACGACAACAGTTTCAGGTTTATCTACTGGAGCAAACGTACTAAGATGGACGATCAGCAACGGTTCATGTGCGCCAAGCGAAGATGAAGTAACGATTACGGTTAGTGAGTTACCAACTCCTTCAGATGCTGGAGCAGATCAGGAACTTTGCGATACTGACAATACTACACTAGCTGCTAACACACCAGCAGTAGGCACTGGTCTATGGACAGTAGTGAGTGGTACAGCAACTTTCGCTGATGCGACTAACCCGACAACAGCAGTAAGCGGACTTTCAGTAGGCACAAACGTACTCAGATGGACAATCAGCAACGGTTCATGTCCTTCAAGCGAAGATGAGGTTACAATCACGGTTTATGAAGCTGTTACTAATAATCTAATTAGTTCAGATCAGACAATTTTAAATGGAGAGATACCAGCGGAACTGATAGGTTCTCTTCCAGTTGGAGGTAATAGTACTTACGATTATCAATGGCAATCTTCAACAAACGGAGGTTTAAATTGGAATGATATTACATCAGCTACTGGACAGAATTTTCAGCCTGGAGCTTTATCTCAAACAACATTATTTAGAAGAGTAGTCTCTAGTGCTAATTGCGCAGATGTAATTAGCAACACTGTCTTGATCACTGTTGATCCAGCTACTGATCTTGCCATTTTAAAAACAGTTAATAACAATGCGCCAAATGTTGGAGACAATATTGTTTTCCAACTTTCAGTAACTAATAATGGGCCAAGTTCAGCTACAAATGTTGAAGTTAATGACCTTCTTCCTAATGGCTATAACTATGTTTCTGATAATGGAGCAGGAGCTTATAATAGTGCCACTGGTATTTGGACTATCGGAAATTTAGGGGTTGGCGCAAATATTACCTTAGAAATCACTGCTTCAGTAAATGCTAGTGGAGATTTTACCAATGTAGCGATTGTGTCTGGTGATGAGACAGATCCAATTTTGACTAACAATCAAAGTAGTGTAACTGTAAATCAAGTGAATGTTATCGTAGCCAACGATGATCCAGAGACGATCAATGGTTTTGTAGGCGGCAGCTTCAATGTATTGGCAAATGATACATACAA
>NZ_JAEAGO010000064.1 GCF_016464625.1 Penaeicola halotolerans | reverse complement strand
TCTAGTACTTATTGATAGTGATTTGAGAGCTATCTACTCCTAAGCCGTTATATGGTAGACCTACTTTATCCAAATGTGCTTGGACGGCACCATCTTCACCCGGTCTACCATGTAGTGCGATAAAGACCACATCGCAGATGTCGGCTAGTGTTTCATAATCTATCCTCTTAAGAGTTAGTGTTTCTGTACCTATGTAGGTATTTCTGGTGACAGATGGTTCGTCTTTGTTCTTTTCTAGTAGCTCACGTTTGTAGCCATTATGCTGAGCATGAG
>NZ_JAEAGO010000063.1 GCF_016464625.1 Penaeicola halotolerans | reverse complement strand
GGAGGAACTGAAGAAGTTACTCAATCTTCTGGGAAGAACTGATGAACAGGCCCTCGAAAATATAACATAAAAAATACAATGAATTGGCCGGCTCAAGGTCCTAAAACAGGCATAAAGATAACGGTCAGGAGATGAAGAGAATAGCAGTAGTACCTCAGATAGGCCAGCTTAGCACCCCCAAAAAACAAGATATAAGGTACAAATAGGTATGAGTGGTCAATACTAGCTAAGTCAGATAAAGCAATCGTAAGACCCTCTCTCCAATGGAAGCTTA
>NZ_JAEAGO010000062.1 GCF_016464625.1 Penaeicola halotolerans | reverse complement strand
AGCATCTAATAAAACATTCTTGGGTTATTTTCCTACAAACTTACAGATGATTTACAGATATTTTCTGCTGGAATCTTTCAAATAAAGGGTCATTAATCTCTGCTACACTTATTGAAAACCAAGGATGTATTTCTTGTAAGAACAACTTTGTTTTGCATTTTAGCTCAGGGGTAGAGGCTTTGATGTGTTGATTTCCTTTCACCTAATTAAGTTTTTCCATTAACTTCCCTAAGTTATTTCCATCAGCATTTGTTTAAAAAAACACTATTATACA
>NZ_JAEAGO010000061.1 GCF_016464625.1 Penaeicola halotolerans | reverse complement strand
GATCATTACCGCGCCTTACGATCGTCGTGTTGAAGTGGGTCAAGTCGCTTTTGCAACTCTTGATCATGTTTCCGCTGCGATTGAATCGGCGCAAGCGGCATTCCCAGAATGGAAAGGCACCGCGATTGAGCAAAAAGCGAAGTGTTTAGAAACACTTGCTGACCTGATGGAAGCAAACTTGGCGGAGTTGGTGGCGATTTGTCATCAAGAAGCGGGTAAAACCATTCACGACAGCATTGATGAAGTTCGTGAGGCGGTTGATTTCTGTCGTTAC
>NZ_JAEAGO010000060.1 GCF_016464625.1 Penaeicola halotolerans | reverse complement strand
ACGAACTCAGAAGGGGGAAATTTTCAATGGTCCCACTCCTAGACAAAGAACAACAGGCAGCTAATAACTGATGGGAAAGAAGTAGCCTCTCCCAGGGATGAGTCCTCTGA
The DNA here is from genome assembly GCF_016464625.1 of Penaeicola halotolerans. Lineage (GTDB taxonomy): Bacteria > Bacteroidota > Bacteroidia > Cytophagales > Cyclobacteriaceae > Penaeicola > Penaeicola halotolerans. The sequence continues at coordinate 165 of NZ_JAEAGO010000060.1, read as the reverse complement.
CTGCTTATCCAATACAAAGTAAAGCAATCCAATATAAAGCTTATCCAATACAATATAAAGCAGCCTTATACACCACCAACAAAATGGACTCAGTAAGTTGTATTGATAGGTTTGTGCATAAGTATACACACGTATATGTGTGTAATGATCACAATAAAAATAAAA
>NZ_JAEAGO010000059.1 GCF_016464625.1 Penaeicola halotolerans | reverse complement strand
ACAAGGAATAAATAAAAGAAAGTTAAAAATAATGAATAAACCATTTAAAAGGGGACTTTCAAATATTGCTGTGATTGCTGGTTTTAGGAACTATCACAAGGTCTTGAAATTGAAAAGAGTGAGCCAACAGATTGGATCCACGTGCATCTAAGCACCAAGGCAAGGTGTTCCTTTATCATTCTTTCCATGTGAGCTAAGTTAAACAGCCTATTTTGTTATAGTGGTTGAATGCATTTACTCGTCAATAAAAATGCTTTATGTTCATTATAAACAAC
>NZ_JAEAGO010000058.1 GCF_016464625.1 Penaeicola halotolerans | reverse complement strand
CTGGAACCCTTTGGTACTCAGAGGTCAGACAACGAGGAGGAACTCTCTAGGAAGATCAGTGAGTCTGAAAAGAATGGAAGTGTGTGATTTTTGGGAACCAAGAGAAGAAAGTCTTCTAGAAAGGAGACTGAGCAGTTAGTGTCAAAGGTCACTGATAGATCAAAAAAGAAGAGGGCAGAGACTTGACTGGCGGAGTTAGAAACATGGTTTCTACAAGAATTCCTGACAGAATAGTTGTGTAATAGTTTGTGTGATGTGATATGAGCACAAGTTTC
>NZ_JAEAGO010000057.1 GCF_016464625.1 Penaeicola halotolerans | reverse complement strand
TATTAAAATTGCATCCACATCAGCCTTTGAGAGTATTACCAAACAATACATCACCAATATTCAAATATGTGTGTGTGTTTGTGTAGTAGACATTAGTAAGTAAAGCCCAAAATATATACTAAATATAGCACTCCAAGTTGAGTATGGTATGTCTCTCATGGAGTCACATTCTCACTTCTTTGTTGTCAGATTCTGTCAGCATTTGTGGAGATGGTAGAAACTGCATGAAGTAGGGTTCAGTTAGAAAAATAGCTCACCATGGCCATTCTTTTTTCA
>NZ_JAEAGO010000056.1 GCF_016464625.1 Penaeicola halotolerans | reverse complement strand
ATCAATGAGTTACGAGTTGCAAAAAGGCAACAGAGGGAAGCAGAGGATTAGCGGAAGAGTTTGGCGGCTGGGCGAAGACGCTGCGCCTGGCCGCCGGCTAAGCATTACTATTCGCTCAGAGAGAGCACGGTATTAATCTTCGGGTTCGTCAATTCCAGGCGCTTGCCATCGGGCTTCAGCGCCACAATACGGGTGGCGGATTCTCTGGCGCCGATACCGAAAACAAGACGGGGGCTTTGGTCTGTCATCAGGCCCACTGCGGATGTCGCTTGTCGG
>NZ_JAEAGO010000055.1 GCF_016464625.1 Penaeicola halotolerans | reverse complement strand
ATTTAAGTCATGCCGGGATGTATTTTCAATTAGCTATTAATTGTATTATTAATCTTCAAGCTGCTTTAGAAAGCTTTGCCAATAGAGTTATTCCAGATGACTATAAATTTGTCGGAAGCGATGGCAAAGAGCTAGCCTCAACTGTTACATTAAAATTATACAATTCTATTCCTGCAATTAAGGGTAGAAAATTCCGACCATCAAAGTATAGAAGATATAATTCCCAAATTGATAACTTGATCAAACTTCGAAATCACATTATTCACCTAAAGCCCA
>NZ_JAEAGO010000005.1 GCF_016464625.1 Penaeicola halotolerans | reverse complement strand
GCTGCAAGTGGACGAATCAGTCGGGTTTATCGCAATAATGGAGACAATACCTTTGAAGACATTAACGCAGGTTTAGAGGGGGTATATTATGGTTCTGCAGCTTGGGGCGATTATGATGGTGATGGTGATTTGGATATTTTATTAACAGGTTTTAATGCAAGTCTTCAGTTAATCAGTCGGGTTTATCGCAATAATGGAGACGACACTTTTACAGCTATCAATGCAGGTTTAGAAGGTGTAGGGTATAGTTCTGTAGCCTGGGGAGATTATGATGGGGATGGTGATTTAGATATTTTATTGACGGGTTCTAGTGCAAGTGATCAAATCAGTAGGATTTATCGTAATAATGGGGATGATACCTTTACAGCTATCAATGCAGGTTTAGAAGAGGTAGGTTTTAGTTCAGTAGCTTGGGGAGATTATGATGGAGATGGTGATTTGGATATTTTATTAACAGGTCGAAATGCAAGTGGTCAAAGAGTAAGTAGGATTTATCGAAATAATTTGTCAGAGAATGGGACTACTTATGAAGTACCTATTGCTCCAACTAATCTAAGCAGTAGTATAGATACCGTAAATAGACAAGTGACCTTGACTTGGGATGCGGCTACGGATAATAGTACCCCTAGCGCATCACTGAGCTATAATGTGTATATCAGAGAACAAGGAGCCACTGACTACATCACTAGTCCACAAGCTCTAGAGGCAGATGGATGGAGACTCTTGCCGGCCTTAGGCAATGCCCAGTTAGGGACTAGCTATACTTGGAACTTTGCAGACAGTCTAGCTGGAAAGACTTTTGAATGGAAGGTACAGGCGATAGATCATGGCTATTTAGGCGGGGCTTTTTCTGCCACAGAAAGTTTTATTCCTTCACTTCCAAGTTTTGAAGAAATCCCTACAGTTTTAGAGGGGGTAGATTATAGCTCAGTGTCATGGGGAGATTATGATGGAGATGGTGATTTGGACATTTTATTAACAGGTTCTAGTTCAAGCGGACTAATCAGTCGGGTTTATCGCAATAATGGGGACGACACTTTTACAGCTATCAATGCAGGTTTAGAAGGGGTAATTGTTAGTTCTGCAGCCTGGGGAGATTATGATGGAGATGGTGATTTGGACATTTTAATAACAGGTCGAAATGCAAGTGGTCAACCAATCAGTAAGGTTTATCGCAATAATGGGGACGATACTTTTACAGCTATCAACGCAGGCTTAGAAGGGTTATGGTATGCCTCAGTAGCTTGGGGGGATTATGATGGGGATGGCGATTTGGATATTTTATTAACAGGTCGAAATGCAAGTAATCAGAGAATAAGTCGGGTTTATCGCAATAATGGGGATGAAACTTTTACAGCTATTGACGCAGGTTTAGAGGGGGTAGATTTTGGTTCAGTAGCTTGGGGAGATTATGATGGAGATGGTGATTTGGACATTTTAATAACAGGTCGAAATGCAAGTGGTCAACCAATCAGTAAGGTTTATCGCAATAATGGGGACGACACTTTTACAGCTATCAATGCAGGTTTAGAAGGGGTATATGTTAGTTCTGCAGCCTGGGGAGATTATGATGGGGATGGCGATTTGGATATTTTATTAACTGGTCAAGATGCGAGTAATCAGCCAATCAGTAGGGTTTATCGCAATAATGGGGACGATACTTTTACAGCTATCAACGCAGGCTTAGAAGGGGTATGGTATGCCTCAGTAGCTTGGGGGGATTATGATGGGGATGGCGATTTGGATATTTTATTAACAGGTCTAACTGCAAGTAATCTGCGAATCAGCAGGGTTTACCGAAATAATGGGAATGAAACTTTTACAGCTATTGACGCAGGTTTAGAGGGGGTAGATTTTGGCTCAGTAGCCTGGGGCGATTATGATGGGGATGGGGATTTGGACATTTTATTGACAGGTCGAAAAGCAGGTGGTCAAGGAATCAGTAAGATTTATCGTAATAATTCTGTAGAAAACGGGACTACTTATGCAGCACCAAGTGCCCCAACAAATCTAGCAACTACAATAGATGCCATAAATAAACAAGTGACCTTGAGCTGGGATGCGGCTACGGATAATAGTACCCCTAGTACTTCTCTCAGCTACAATGTATATGTTAGAGAGCAAGGAGCTACGGACTATAGGACTAGTCCACAAGCTCTAGAGGCAGATGGTTGGAGACTCTTGCCAGCTATGGGTAATGCCCAGTTAGGAACCAGCTATACTTGGAACTTTGCAGACAGTCTAGCTGGAAAAACTTTCGAGTGGAGGGTACAAGCGATAGACAATGGCTATTTAGGTGGAGCTTTCAGTACTGAAACTAGTTTCGAGATATTACCTCCAAAGCTTACGCTATCAGGAACATTTGAAATAGCGGATAAAGTCTATGATGGAGATGCTACAGCAGTTGTTTCAAGCAATGCTTTGACATTGGATGGTATCTTATTAGGAGCCGAAGATGTGACCATTGAAAGTATTGAATTTAGTTTTGCTGATAAGCAAGCAGGCGCAGACAAGGAAGTTAGCATCACGAATATCACGCTAGGAGGTACAGATGCTGGCATCTATATGCTAGACCTATCTGGAGCACCTACGGCTACAGCGGATATCACGCCAGCTGAACTTGTACTTACAGGCCTAGCTGCTGAGGACAAGGTATATGATGGTACAACGGTGGCTACCTTGACAGGCACGCCTTCTATCACACCATTAGGATCAGATGTAGTGACTGTTTCAGGCACAGCAGAAGGGAATTTTGCCCAAGCCAATGTAGGAACAGCTATCCCAGTATCAGTATCAGGCTTAAGTTTATCAGGGGCAGACCAAGGAAACTACACCTTAGTATTGTCTAATCTGTCAGCAGATATCACGCCAGCCACGCTAACAATCACAGTAGATGCTGGACAAGAAAAAGTCTTTGGGACAACAGATCCTATATTCACTTATGTGGCTACAGGTTTTGCTACGGGAGATGATGTCAGCTTACTGTCAGGTACATTAGCAAGAGCAGCAGGAGAAGATGTCGGAACCTATGCAATTACTCAAGGAAGTCTAGCAGCTAATGCCAATTACAGCATTGACTTTACAGGTGCTGATTTTACGATCACGCCAGCTACGATCACAGGAATCTCCTTTGCCGATGCAAGCTTCACCTACGATGGCACGGAGAAAAGCTTAGCGATCACAGGTGCGCTACCAACAGGTACAACAGTTAGCTATGCTAATAATGGTAGAACGGATGCAGGTACGCAGGAAGTGACGGCTACGATCACGGGGGCTAATTATACGACTCTGGTCTTGACAGCGGATCTGACGATTACGCCAGCTACGATCACAGGCATCACTTTCGAAGACGCGAGCTTCACTTACGATGGTACGGAGAAAAGCTTAGCGATCACAGGTGCGCTACCAACAGGCACTTCGGTCAGCTATGCTAATAATGGTAGAACGGATGTGGGTACTCAGGAAGTGACTGCCACGATCACTGGGTCTAATTATACTACTTTGGTACTAACAGCTGACCTAATGATCACGCCAGCGACTCCTACTCTAACATGGGAAGATATTACCGCCACCTTTGGAGCAGCAGACTTTAGTTTGACCCCACCTAGCTCAACGAGTACGGGAGCCTTTACTTACAGCATTGCCGATACACAAGTAGCGATAGTAACTGGAAATACTATAAGCTTAAGAGGATTGGGTACTACGACTATCACAGCAAGTCAAGCCGCTACGACAAACTATACAGCAGGTACGGTAAGCATCACACTGACAGTGATCAATGCTGGCCCAACGGCTATCAGTATCAGCAGAACAGTCTTTGCGGCCAATCAAGATCCGAATACGCCTGTAGCTACCTTGAGTACGACTGATGCAGATGATACGCAGCACACCTACTTCCTAGTGATGGGAGCCGGTGATACAGACAATGAGTTCTTCAATATCATTGATAATGGGCTTTACTTAAACACGGCTCAACTACAAGCACTGGCAGGAAAGAGCTCAGTAAACATCAGGATAAGATCCGTTGACCCAGCGGGTAACTTCTTCGAGCAGACATTTACCCTGACTAGAGAAGCACCATCAGTTGAGGAGGTCTTTGTGCCGAATACGATCACCCCAGATGGAGATGGTAAAAACGATGCTTGGATCATCCCAGACTTGATACACTTACCTGATGTGCGCATCATAGTAGTGGACAGAGATGGTCGTACCATCTTTGAGACCAGAGACCCAAGCAAAGCATGGGATGGTCTGAAAGACATGCAAGGAGCAAGCGTCAACAAGGGCGTGTACTACTACATCATTGAGATCATGGAGAATGGTCGCAAGCGCGTACTGAATGGGAATGTATTAGTCTTATGAGAATTACAATAGGCAATAGATAAGATTTAACCACTTAAATACTAGAAAAATTATGTGTCATATATTTTGTAATTTAATTTAACTAAAATGTAACTTGCTGAAAATAGGGAATTTTGAGGGAAATTGTATTTGGTGATGAGCCAAATAATACCAACAAGGTATACTTATATCACCAAATCATCTTTTATGAACAAATTTTTACTACGTTGCCTAGCTGTGCTGGGCTTACTAACCTTTGGTTTCACAATTCAAGGGAATGCACAGGTTACTGTGATTGATTTTGAAAATCCACCAGCTATTGGTGCAATAAAGTCCATCTCTTATGAAGGTTTTACTTTTGCTTCAAATTTGAATCCAGCTAGTCCATATAATATAGGCTTTACTAGTGGTGCTGGGTCAGGAGGTTCAGTGGCTCTGATCGATGGTAATTTGGATCTAGGAGCACTTACAAGGTGGACTATTACTAGAGATGGAGGATCAGAGTTTCAGTTTAGAGAGATATGGATATTTAATAGAGATCCAGGGGGACTAAATACCTCTACATCAGGTACAATCAGAGGATACAAAAATGGAAATCCTATTGGGGATCCAAAAACAATTGTTTTCAATGGAGTGCAATCATTTGCGAGTGATCCCGATTTTTATGATGTGGATGAAATTAGAATAGAGGCTGCTGATTTTTATGTAGCCATAGATGATTTCACCTATGGTACTGCGATTACAGGGCCGATGAATAGTGCACCTACAGTAGCCAATCCCATTCCAAATCAAAACGGTACAGAGGACATAGCATTCAATTTCCAATTTGCGCTTAATACCTTTGCGGATGTGGATGCAGGTACGACTTTAACCTATACGGCTCAATTGTCAGGAGGTACGCCACTGCCTGCATGGTTGTCATTCAATGCTGCTACGAGGACTTTTAGTGGCACACCTTTAAATGCTAATGTAGGGACATATAGTATCACCGTTATAGCAAATGATGGCAATGGAGGTACAGTAACAGATAATTTTTCCCTGACAGTAGCTAACGTAAATGATGCTCCAACAGTAGCCAATCCAATTCCAAATCAAAATGCAACAGAGGACATAGCATTCTTTTTCCAATTTGCACTTAACACTTTTGCGGATGCTGATGCAGGTACGGCCTTAACTTATACTGCTCAATTGTCAGGTGGTACGCCACTTCCTACTTGGTTGTCATTTAATGGCGCAACTAGGACGTTTAGTGGCACACCTTTGAATGCGAATGTTGGAACATTAAGCATTGATGTAATAGCCAACGATGGAAGTGGCGGGACAGTTACGGATACATTTACACTCACTGTTGCAGGATTCAATGATCCTCCAAGTATTAGCGGACCCTCATCTATAAGTGTCTTTGAAGATGAACCTGGGGGATTAACAGGGATTTCTTTTAGTGATGTAGATGCTGGATCAAATGCCGTGACCGTAACTTTTAATGTATCTAGTGGTACACTGTCTGCCACCAGTGGAGGTGGTGTGACAGTAGGAGGTACCTCAAGTTCAAGAATACTAACAGGTGCTATCAACGATATCAATACATTCATTTCAGCAGGTAACTTGACTTTTACCACAGCATTGAACTCAACCTCCGATGTGACCTTGGCTATCAACATCAATGATAATGGGAATACAGGAGGTGGGGGAGCATTGGCTGATGCAGCAAGTGTAAATATCAATGTCACTGCAGTCAATGATGCGCCAGTTAATACGGTTCCTGGTGCTCAAGAAATTGATCAAAATACATCCCTTATTTTTTCAAGTGCCAATAGTAACTTGATCAGCGTAAGCGATGTGGATGCCGGTGGAGCAGTCATAGAAGTATCCTTGTCAGCTACTAATGGTTTGTTAGAGCTTTCAGGTATCGCAGGTCTCACATTCACCACTGGAACAGGAGTAAATAATTCATCCATGGTTTTCCAAGGTACAATCGCAGCTATTAATAGCGCATTGAATGGATTGATCTTCACTCCAAACACTGGCTACAATGGTGCGGCAAGCATTTCAATAACCACAAATGATCGAGGATTCTCTGGTTCAGGGGGAGCTCTTACGGATTCGGATACATTTACGATTACTGTGAACGAAGTCCTTAGTATTTTGACCATTACCCCAACAGCTAATCAACAAAAAGTATTTGGTGCTGTAGATCCAGCCTCATTCACCTATACAGTAAGTGGTTTTAATCTTGGGGATGATGATTCTATCTTGACCGGAGCCCTTTCTAGAGCCCCTGGAGAGAATGTAGGGACTTATGCCTTTAATTTGGGTAATTTAAGTGCTGGACCAGATTATAATTTTGTTCTAAATCCAGCAGTCTTTACGATTACTCCTGCGACCATCACTGGGATTACTTTCGAAGATGCCAGCTTTGACTTTGATGGAACAGCTAAATCCTTGACTATCACAGGTACGCTTCCAGCAGGTGTATCAGCTAGCTATTCAAATAACACACGAAGTAGTGCGGGTACTCAGGAAGCGACTGCTGTAGTATCAGGAGCTAATTACACGACCTTGATTTTGACTGCGGAGCTGACTATTTTACCAGTAGCATGTACTACAGTAGCTAATTTCACCATAAGCCCTTCTAGTGCTTGCTCCAGCCCGGCTACAGTATTCTTTACCGACAGTTCTACAGATGCGGACACTTGGCTCTGGGAATTTGGAAATGGAGCAACAAGTACTGCTGAAAACCCTATCTATTCCTACACTTCTTTTGGGGAGTTCACAGTTCGCCTGACCGCAAGTAATTCAGTTACTGGATGTTCTTCAGTCATAGAAAAAGTATTCTCAAATCAACTTATTTCTGCTGACTTTGATTCAAACGGGTCATTTGGGTGTGGGCCACTAACGGTGGAATTTGAGGATATGTCTGACGGGGCTACTAGTTGGACTTGGGATTTTGGAGATGGCACCACATCTACTGAACAGAACCCTACGCATACCTATCAGTCTCCTGGAACGTTTACTGTTTCACTCAGCATAAATTCTGGAACTAGTTGTACGGATACAAAGACTTCTTCGAATTTAATTCAGGTGATCGGTCCAGATGTAGATTTCACTCAGGATGTTACCGAAGGATGTGGGCCTCTTTCAGTATCATTTACAAATAGTTCTAGCTCAGGGTCTCCGATAATTAGTTACTTATGGAATTTTGGAGATGGGACAAGTTCAACCCAACTTAATCCAACACATGAGTATACAAGTGCTGGACTTTATACGGTTTCGCTTACTGTGCGGGATTTGGATGGCTGTAGTAGAACCTTGACCAGAACCAATCTCATTGAGGTTAATATACTGGAAGTTGATCTTGTTTCTACTAATGTAACTTGCAACGGTGGGTCTGATGGCTCAATTGATGTAACTCCAAGTGAAGGTCTAGCTCCTTTTACTTATGAATGGGATCATGGGCCATCTTCTGCTATGGTGAATGGGCTTTCTGCTGGGAACTATTCAGTGAAAATTACAGATGCAGATGGCTGTTCCATTACCAAGTCAATTGATATAACTGAACCATTACCAATACAGCTTACTACTTCCACTCCATCTTCTATCAGTTTTTCAAATGCTGTGTTGGGAGGGGAATTACTGAATGCCTTGGATTGTGCACAAGAATCAGGAATTGTTTATTCCACTACTGCTAACCCAGATATTTCAGATGCTAAGGTAGTAATGACTTTAGCGGGTAACTCATTTTCCGAGCTAGTCACAGGATTGGATTTAAATACAACTTATTATGTAAAAGCATACAGTACCAATCAAAATGGTATTACTACATACGGAGATGAAGTGATTTTTACTACGGCTAAAAAGACCTTAACCATCACTGCCGATGCAGACCAAAATAAAGTGTATGGTGATGCCGATCCTATCTTCACTTATACGGCTACTGGTTTTGAAGGAGGAGATGATGAAAGCATCCTTACAGGAGCCTTAACTAGAGTGGCAGGAGAAGATGTCGGAACCTATACAATCAATTTGGGGACTTTGGATGCTGGGCCAAATTACATGATAGACTTTATAAGTGCTGATTTTACGATCACCCCAGCCACGCTAACAGTCACCGTAGATCCTAACCAAGAAAAAGTCTTTGGTACAACGGACCCTGTGTTCACTTATACTGCTACTGGTTTTGCTACGGGAGATGATGTTAGCTTACTGTCAGGTACATTAGCTAGAGTAGCAGGAGAAGATGTAGGTACTTATGTGATCAATCAAGGTAGTTTAGTAGCTAATGCCAATTACAGCATTGACTTTACAGGTGCTGACTTTACGATCACGCCAGCTACGATCACAGGAATCACCTTTGAGGCTGCCAGCTTTACTTATGATGGCTCAGAAAAATCCCTAGCGATCACAGGTACATTGCCAACAGGTACAACAGTTAGCTATACCAATAATGGTAGAACAGATGTAGGGACACAAGAGGTGACGGCTACGATCACGGGGGCTAATTATACGACTCTGGTCTTGACAGCTGATCTGACGATCACGCCAGCTACGATCACAGGGGTAACCTTCGAAGACGCCAGCTTTACTTATGATGGCTCAGAAAAATCCCTAGCGATCACGGGTACATTGCCAACAGGTACAACAGTGAGCTATACCAATAATGGTAGAACGGATATCGGTACGCAAGAGGTAACCGCTACGATCACAGGGGCTAACTACACGACCCTAGTCTTGACAGCGGATCTGACGATTACGCCAGCTACGATCACAGGGATCACTTTCGAAGATGGCATCTTCACTTATGATGGCACGGAAAAATCCCTAGAGATCACAGGTACATTGCCAACAGGTACAACAGTTAGCTATGCTAATAATGGTAGAACGGATATCGGTACGCAAGAGGTAACTGCTACTATCACGGGGTCTAACTATACAACGCTAGTCTTGACAGCAGACCTAGAGATCACGCCAGCTACGATCACAGGAATCACCTTTGATGATGTGAGCTTCACTTATGATGGTACGGAGAAAAGCTTAGCGATCACAGGTGCGCTACCAACAGGCACTTCGGTCAGCTATACTAACAATAGCAGAACAGATGTCGGTACACAAGAGGTAACTGCTACTATCACTGGGTCTAACTATACAACGCTAGTCTTAACAGCAGATCTAGAGATCACCCAAGCGACTCCTACCTTATCTTGGGAAGATATTACCGCCACCTTTGGAGCAGCAGACTTAAGTTTGACTGCACCTAGCTCAACGAGTACGGGAGCCTTTACTTACAACATTGCCGATACACAAGTAGCGGTACTTACGGGAGATGTCTTAAGCTTAAGAGGATTGGGTACTACGACTATCACAGCAAGTCAAGCCGCTACGACTAACTATACAGCAGGTACGGTAAGCATCACGCTGACAGTGATCAATGCTGGTCCAACGGCTATCAGTATCAGCAGAACAGTCTTTGCGGCCAATCAAGATCCGAATACGCCTGTAGCTACTTTGAGTACGACTGATGCAGATGATACGCAACATACCTATTTCTTAGTGATGGGAGCCGGTGATACAGACAATGAGTTCTTCAATATCATAGATAATGGGCTTTACTTAAACACTGCCCAACTACAAGCACTGGCAGGAAAGAGCTCAGTAAACATCAGGATAAGATCAGTTGACCCAGCGGGTAATTTCTTGGAGCAGGCATTTACCCTGACTAGAGAAGAACCATCAGTCGAAGAGATCTTTGTGCCGAATACGATCACCCCAGATGGAGATGGTAAAAACGATGCTTGGATCATCCCAGACTTGATACACTTACCTGATGTGCGCATCATAGTAGTGGACAGAGATGGTCGTACCATCTTTGAGACCAGAGACCCAAGCAAAGCATGGGATGGTCTGAAAGACATGCAAGGAGCAAGCGTCAACAGGGGTGTGTACTACTACATCATTGAGATCATGGAGAATGGTCGCAAGCGTGTGCTGAATGGGAATGTATTGATACTATAACCACTGACTAAATAATTACAATGAAAACATATAAAAACATCATCAAAGGAGGGCTCTTGGTAGCCTTCCTAACCATGAGCTGGCTAGGCGCAGAAGCCCAGACGCTCAAGCAGACAGGGAATTTTAGCTTGTTCCAGCAGTACTTCAACCCTGGCCTGACGGGCTATGAGGGAAGTATGGGCAAACTCTTCTATCGCAACCAATGGGGAGGCTTCGATGGGGCACCTGAAACCCTGTTTGCCAGTATAGAGCTAGACTTGGCTGACTTTAGTCGATGGAAGACGGAAGAAACAGTGGTTTCTACTCAAGAGATCAACTATGTCGCTCCAGGGGCTAAGAATGCCTTTGGCTTCCTAATCTACCATGATACCAATGGGCCTTTTACAGAAACACAACTTCACTTGAGCTATGGCAGCAGGGTACAGTTGACCGCTAAGACTCAACTCAGACTAGGGGCAGCTGTCACCTATAACCAACACCGCCTAGACGGAAGTCAAATTCGCTTTTTGAATGACCAAGACCAAGTGATCGATAGTTACTTTGGTCGCTTTGCTAATCAGAACAGACTAGACTTCAATGCAGGCTTGATGCTGACCAGTGACAACTACTACTTAGGCTATGCATTACAGGACTTGGCGCAAGGTAAGATCAATGGAGGAGACAACTTCTTGAATGAAGACTTTGCTATGCAGCACATTCTCCAAGGAGGCTATAGGAGAGCGCTTACAGATCAGTTTGGTTTGGTATTTAATGGGATTTATCGCTATGATGAGCGCTTGGGACAGAATGCAGAAGGACAGATCAAGGGCGTATTCATGAATACAGCATGGCTTGGAGCAGGCTACAGATGGGACTTGGCATACACGATGACAGTAGGCTTTAGACTAGGTCAGATGCGCTTGGGCTATAGCTATGAGATCCCTACAGGAGATGCTCAGCAGTTTGGTAGCAATACCAGTGAGTTCATCATGACCATGAACCTGCACAAGGTGAAGTATCCAAAATACCTCAAGCAAGTATTGATGTGGTAATAGCCCAAAAAGAGACGAAGATGAAACAACTATACAAGTACAAGCGACATACGACAGGTTACCTATTGACAGCATTGTTCCTGCTGTTACAATACACCGCCCAAGGGCAATCAAGTGTCAAAGTCCTACAGATTTTTGAAGACCAAGAGGAGATGTTGAGCCCAGAGCTGTTGGGAGACAACTACCTACTGTATGCCCACAAGCAAGATAGTAGGCCCTTCCAAGTGATAGGAGTAAAATACATCGAGAAGCAAAATACGCCACTAGATCTAACAACAATTAACGATGGCTATATCAATGATGTGATAGGTGTATCTGAGGATAGGAAAACCCTTTACACTTATCATAAAACAAGTAAGAGAAGTCATGAGATCCGAATCTATGAATTGACAGCAGAAGGGCAACAACTCAAGTTAGTAGAGACAAGGAAGCTACCAAAGCTTAATGTTCGCTCCACGAGTGGCGAGTACTATTTATCCCCAGATAGAGAGACCCTCTTGCTAGCAGCAGAGTTAAGACCAACGGTAGGCAGAGATGATATCTACAGCATGCAGTATAACAAGGAAGAGAAAACTTGGTCAAAGCCCATTAACTTAGGGGAGCAGATCAATAGCAAGTATAGAGAGTTTGGGATGTATGTGAAAGGAGATACGCTCTTCTACACGAGTGATAGGACAGGCAATCTAAAGATTTACTACAGTACGAGATCAGGAGACAGCGAATGGTCAGCTAGTCAGCTTTATGATTTGAGTGATATGACTGCTAAGAAAGAAACGGTTTATTATTACAGACCATTTGGAGAGGTTTGGGCAGTGAGTGCTCCAGCCAATGAGGATCAACTATCGGTCATGACAGTTTATGCAAAAGCTACTCCACAGACCTTGGCCAAGCAAGAAGAAACACCAGCACCTCCTAAACCACAACAAGCATCAACAGAAAAAGCTACTCCTGTAGAGACTGTTCAAATGCCAACAAGGGAGATGATTTTCACGACTTATTATGACAGAGATCAGTACTTCAAGGCTAAGGAAGAAGTCACCGAACTCATAGAAATGCTCAGAAGCAAGCCAAGTAGCCAATTAGAGATCATCGGCTATGCAGATGCTGTTGGTACAGACGAAGTCAATGAAAGAGTCAAAAGATTAAGAGCGGAACACATAGCCAACTTGATCAAACTAGCGGGTTTAGAAGGGATCACTTTTGAGATCAAGCTAGCCCCAGCGACAACAAGTACTAGTCAAGCCTACCGTAAAGTGGAAGTCTTTGTGGTGAAGTGATTGAGGCAAAAAAGAGTGATGAATATTCATCACTCTTTTTTCTTCTCATCCGTCTCAAAATACAGATGATAATGCTTGCTACAGCCAGGGTTGAAGGCTGATTGGCAGTTCGGGCAGGTATTATTAGAAGCCATATAGTCTTTGATGCTGAGTTCTGTACCACAAACACCGCATAGGATGGCCTTTTGATCAAATTCCTTTTTCGGCCATACTTGGTGCTTGTGATCAGCTTCCTCTTCATGACAGGAGAAGCATGGGTAATACTTCTCACAGCACTTAAACTTGATCGCAATAATGTCTAGATCAGAGTGCCAATGTACACAGCGGGTCTGATTGTCCACTGACTGCCCAAATACGGATACCCCTTTGATTTCTACGATTTTGAAAGGCCCAGCTTTTTGTTGTGCCATAGCATGTCCTGAATAGATGTAAAGGGTACTGATGAGTAGTAGGGTAAATAATCTATTATAGTATGATTTGATAGATGACATAGGTTGATTGTGCTAATTCTGATGTCAAATTAAGCCATTATTTTTTGAAATGTTTTACAGCTACCTTTGCAAACTAGATTTTTAATGAATTATCAAGGGATGCAGAACTTATCAGAGGGCTTACTTGTTGCCGTTTTCATTCAAACCACTCATCTCTATACCCTACCATTGATAAAATCTAGATTTTCTCCCCTATCCCAATGTATTAATTTTCGAATTGGCAACATTAAAACTCCTTGGGAGTTAAGTCTATCGGGAGTTTAAATTTATGCTGTACTACAACCAATATGTCATTAGCCCATCACATGAATGGGTCATCTTTGTCCACGGAGCGGGAGGTAGTTCTGCTATTTGGTTTAAGCAGATCAGGGCTTTTAAGCCGCATTTTAATATCCTTCTCCTAGACTTAAGAGGGCACGGCAAATCAAAAGGAATTGTCAAGGACTTCATGAATAAGGACTACACTTTCGAAGCAGTTTCGAGAGATATCCTAGAGGTGATGGATCACTTGCAGATCAAAAGTGCACACTTCATGGGTGTTTCCCTAGGGACGATCATCATCAGAAATCTAGGAGAGCTAGCCCCTGATCGCGTAGATTCCTTGATCATGGCGGGTGCGATCACAAGACTCAATATCCGCTCTAGGTTCTTTGTAGGAGTAGGCAACATGTTTAAGCGGGTGATGCCTTATATGTGGTTGTACAAACTGTTTGCTTGGATCATCATGCCGAGAAAAAGGCATGCAGAGTCCAGAAACTTATTTGTCAGAGAGGCGAAGAGGTTGTATCAAAAAGAGTTTTTGAAGTGGTTTAAACTCACCGCAGAGGTCAATCCACTTTTGAGATATTTTAATGAGAAGGAAATCAAAATACCGATCTTATATGTGATGGGAGAGGAAGATCATATGTTTTTAGGACCAGTCAGACAGATGGCATCAAAGCATAAAAATGCAATACTGAAAGTGATCGACAAATGCGGGCATGTCTGCAATGTGGAACAGCCTGAAGTATTTAATCAGTTGGCACTATCTTTTTTACAAGAGCAAAGAAAAGCATCATAAGCAAATTAATATATTTTATCAGATCAATCGATGAATAAGCAAACGAAGGGATTATTAATCGGGGCCATAGTATTGGTCATTTTAGCCATTATCATACTTCCCAAGTTGGGGATTTTTGAAGAAAAGGCAGATGGTCCAAAGCCTCAAGCGGGCAATGCTGTCACAGGACCAGAAGTTATCCCTGTACAAACAGTGGTTTTGAAGAAAAAGGAATTGGCCAATACTATCAATGTGACGGGTAATATCCTCGCCAATGAGGTGGTTAATTTACAGCCAGAGATAGCAGGCAAGATTACTAGGATTACTTTCAAAGAAGGAGAGAAGGTCAAGAAAGGTCAACCACTAGTTTATCTCAATGATGAAGAGCAGCGTGCACAGTTGGAGCGATTGACTTACAGCCAAAAACTTTTTGAAATTAGCGAAGAGAGACAGCGCAAACTCTTAGAAAGAGAAGCGATCAGCCAAGCTGAGTATGATCAAGCGCTGACAGAGCTCAATACCAACCTCTCGGATATCAAAGTGGTAGAGGCGCAGATCAATAAATCTATTATCAAAGCACCGTTTGATGGGGTCATCGGTTTGAGACAAGTCAGTGAGGGTAGCTTCATCTCTACGGCAGATAACATTGCTACGATCGTGAGCATAGATCCTGTTAAGATTGAGTTTTCTATACCAGAGCGCTATGCAGGCATCGTCAGAGTAGGCAATAAAATAGCTTTTACCAATGATGCGATCGATGGAGAAGCGACAGGAGAGGTATATGCGATAGAGCCTAATATCAATGTCTCTACTAGAACCTTGACCATGAGAGCGCTCAGCCCAAATAGAAATGGGGCACTACTTCCAGGGATGTTTGTCAACATCAAGTTGATCTTAGATGTAGAGCAAAACACGATCACGATTCCTACTCAGTCGCTTATCCCAGAGTTGGGAGGATTTAAAGTTTTTGTCGTGAAAGATGGTAAGGCTAAAGAACAACAGGTGAAAATTGGTTTGAGAACTGCACAAGAAATCCAAATCACTGAAGGATTGAGTGCAGGAGACACCGTATTGACTACGGGTATATTAGCAGTGAAGACAGGCAGTCCAGTGAAGATCGTGGACGTGCAAGAACAATAATCTAGCAAATACCAAATGGCAAGTTTATCAGAAATAAGTATCAGCAGACCAGTACTCGCGATGGTGATGTCCATCACGATTATCATCTTTGGTGTGCTAGGGATCAGCTTCTTAGGTGTCAGAGAATATCCAAGTGTAGACCCCCCTGTGATCAATGTCAGCACTTCTTATGCAGGTGCTAATGCAGATGTCATAGAATCTCAAATCACTGAAGTACTCGAAGAGTCTATCAATGGTATCGCTGGTATCAAGACCCTAACATCTACCAGTTCTGATGGTAGAAGTAGCATTACAGTAGAGTTTGAGTTGGGAGCAGACCTCGAGACCGCGGCCAATGACGTGCGGGATAAAGTGTCCAGAGCGGTTAGAAGTTTGCCAGACGATGCTGAGCCTCCAACAGTGTCCAAGCAAGATGCCGATTCTCAGCCGATCGTTTTTCTTAGTGTGCAAAGTAATGAACGCTCACTGCTAGAAATGTCTGAGATAGCAGAAAACGTTTTCAAAGAAAGATTGCAGACCATTCCAGGTGTCAGTGAGATTAGGATTTGGGGTGACAAAGAATACGCCATGCGTATGCGCATGGATCCTTACAAAATGGCATCCTTCGGGGTGACTCCGATCGATGTATTTGATAGGGTAAATAACAATAACGTAGAGCTGCCATCTGGTAAGCTACAAGGAAACACTATTGAAATGTCTGTGCGTACAAGAGGCTTGCTCAACACGCCAGATGACTTTAACCAATTGATCATCAAAGAAGATGGTGATAATATCGTTCGCTTCCAAGATATCGGTTATGCTGAGCTAGCGGCACTCAATGAGCGCTCAGTACTCAAGAGAGATGGTATTCCGATGGTTGGGGTGGTTGTAACCCCACTGCCAGGATCTAATAATATTGAGATTGCTGATGAGTTTTATAAGCGAGTAGAACAAATCAAAAAAGACCTTCCAGATGACATCAAAATAGGCGTGGGTTTTGACAATACGGAATATATCAGAAGATCCATCGCAGAGGTACAAGAGACCATCATCACGGCTTTTATACTCGTGGTGTTGATTATCTTCCTTTTCTTAAGAGACTGGAGAACGACTTTCATTCCTGTATTGACTATTCCGATTTCCTTGATTGGGGTATTCTTCATCATGTATGTGATGGACTTCTCGATTAACGTGTTGACACTTCTTGGTATCGTACTGTCTATTGGATTGGTGGTAGATGATGCCATCGTGGTCCTAGAAAACATCTACACGAGGATAGAAAAGGGCGAGAAACCGATGGAAGCTGCCATTGCAGGTTCTAGAGAGATTTTCTTTGCGGTAATTGCCACTACAGTAGCCTTGGCTGCGGTATTTATGCCAGTGATATTCTTACAAGGTCTCACAGGTAGACTCTTTAGAGAGTTTGGTATCGTAGTAGCAGGTGCGGTGATCATCTCTTCTTTTGTAGCCTTGACGATGACACCTATGCTCAGCTCACGTTTGCTCAAAAGACGTGAGAAGCCCAACTGGATTTATCAAAAGACAGAACCTTTCTTTGTGTGGCTCAATGACCTTTATGCAAAGTCATTAGCGGGTTTCATGAAAGTGAGGTGGCTATCATTTGTTTTCTTGCTTGCAATGGCTGGAGCTGTTTATGTGCTTTTCCAAAACATCCCATCTGAACTTGCTCCTACTGAAGATAGAGGAGAGATTCGTATCAACATGGTAGGCCCTGAAGGAGCGACATTTGACTACATGGAGAAGTACATCACTAATGTAGAAAATGACATCAAATCAGAAATAGATACAGCTTATATAGAGGGTACGATTGCAGTAGTGTCTCCAGGTTTTGGCTCTAACAGTACCAATTCTGGTTTTGTGCGACTGATCTTAGTGGATGCGGTCAATCGTGATAAGTCACAAGACGAAATTTATCAGCAACTATCAGGTATCCTAAAAAGAAATACTGGTGCGAGGGCTTTTGCTTCTCAGCCGCAGTCTATTGGTGATAGAAGAGGTGGTTTGCCGGTGCAGTTTGTGATTCAAGCCAATACCATCGAACAACTAAAAGGAAAACTGCCAGAGTTCTTAGAAAAAGTAGGGGAAAGCAATGTATTCAACTTCTCGGATATCAACTTGAAGTTTACCAAGCCTGAAGTAGCCATAGACATCGATCGAGAGAAAGCTAGAAAACTAGGCGTATCGATCCAACAAATAGCTAGAACGCTTCAGTTGTCATATGCCGAACAGCGCTTTGATTATTTCTATAGAAATGGCAAGCAATATCAGGTAATTGGTGAGGTGAAGTTGGAGAACAGAAATCAGCCACTAGACTTGCGTGCCTTGTACGTAAGGTCTGATAGTGGAGAGTTGATCCAACTTGATAACTTGATCAGAATCACAGAGCAAAGCACACCACCGCAGCTCTATAGATATAATAGATACATCAGTGCTACGGTATCTGCTGGTCTCAATCCTGGCTTTACCATTGGTGACGGAATTGAGGAGATGGACAGGATAGCGGATGAAGTGTTGGATGAGACTTTCTCGACAGACTTGACGGGAGCTTCATTAGAATTTGCAGACTCTTCCTCTAGCTTGATTTTCGCATTTATCTTTGCATTGGTCTTGATTTACTTAGTCTTAGCAGCTCAATTTGAGAGCTTTATAGACCCGCTGATCATTATGCTCACTGTACCTTTGGCATTAGCTGGGGCTTTAGGAACCTTGTATTTCTTTGGACAAACGCTCAATATTTTCAGCCAGATTGGTATCATCATGTTGATCGGATTGGTGACTAAAAACGGTATCCTTATAGTCGAGTTTGCCAACCAAAGAAAAGCGCAGGGCTTGAATATCTATGACTCCATAGTAGGAGCTTCAGAGGCACGTTTTAGACCGATTTTGATGACGAGTTTATCAACGGTGCTAGGGATTCTTCCTATCGCACTCGCACTAGGCGCGGGATCAGAGTCTAGGGTGCCTATGGGAATCGTAGTGGTAGGGGGTATGATCTTCGCTACTATCTTGACGCTTTTCGTGATACCGGCCATTTATTCATATTTAACTTCTAAAAAAGGAAGATTAGCCAGAGTCTAATGAGAAAATATATCCTAGCAATTGGGCTACTTGTCAGTCCATTTTTCGGTCAAGCACAAGAATCTACACCACTTACTTTTCAAGAGGTTATAGCGCTTGGTTTGGAAAATAATTACCAAATCAAGATTGCTCAAAATAATGAGCGTATAGCAGAAAACTCCTATAAGATAGGTTGGTCGGCAGTGATGCCCATACTTGATGCGACAGCTGCTAAAAGCTACTCTCAGGAGGATGTAGAGCAGGTCTTCCGTGATGGTGGAACAAACGTCAGAGATGATGCACGCTCTGATAATGGAAGTGTAGCTTTACAGGCGAATTATGTCTTGAGTCCTTCTTCTATTTTCACTATCCAAAGGTTAGGAAAACTTGCAGAAGTAAGTCAGTATGATGCAGAAGTGATTTTAGAAAATACCATCGCAGCGATCTCTACAGCTTATTATAGACTTGTACTAGAGCAGCAGCGGTATGCCACTTTTGAAAATACGCTAGACCTATCTCAACAGCGCTTAGACATTTCCAAAGATCAATTTGAGCTTGGAAGGGCAAGTAAGGCAGAGTATCTGGCAGCTCAGGTAGATTACAGTGCGGACTATACGGCTTTGGTCAATCAAGAGCGCGTCATAGAGGAAGCAAGGATTGCACTCAATCAGCTATTAGCTCAGCCTATCACTACCAAAATCGAGATCAATGATACCATCTTGGTTGATAAGTCTTTGGATATTGAAACTATCTTAAATGCGTCCAATGCAAGTAATCCACAGCTACTATCTGCACAGCGATTGGTCAATGTGTCTCATCTTCAGATGAGAGAACTACAAGCGCAGAGATTACCTCAGATCACGTTGAACGGATCTTATACACGTACAAGATTTAATTCCCAAGCAGGTTTCCTTTTGAATAACCAATCAAGGGGTTTTGACTATGGTGCGACTGTCAGACTCAATCTCTTCAGCGGATTTGCGCTGAATAGGCAAATTCAAAATGCCAATATCCAGCAAATCAATGAGGAGACAAGATTTAGCGAATTGAAACTCCAACTAGAGTCTGATATCAATAGAGCCTATGTCGCTTATCAAAATAGTATTAGAATTCTCGATATAGAAGAACGTAACTATGAGGTCGCTATGGAGAATGCAGATATTGCTTTTGAGCGCTTCAAGCAGGGCTATACCAGTGCGCTAGAATTTAGAGAAGCTCAGCAAAATGCCTTATTAGCAGAGTCTAGACTGATCGATGCGGCCTTTTCTATCAAAGAAGCGGAGATAGAGCTCACACGACTTGGTGGCTTGGTACTTGAGTCTATGGAGGCAGCACAATAAATTTTTGATACCTATTAAAACAGCTCCTTGATACTTCAGGGAGCTGTTTTTGCTTTTTTGAAGCCAAGCCTTCTCTAAGCTATAGTTTGAATTCTTAGACAAATTATTTAATTTGAGTCAGGCTATAATCTGCAAACATGGGTCGATATCTCAGGATATTTTTTACGAGTGCCATCATAAGTGTCCTGCTGATAGCATGTACGAGGGAGGAGCTTAGAGAAGCTACTAGCCAACCTTTTTGGCATAATCCAGTGGAGTATGATTGGGATAGGATCAAGCAACGCGGTACGCTCAATGTCATTGTAGACAATTCATCCACGAGTTATTTCATCTATAGAGGTAGATTGATGGGCTTCGAATATGAGCTCCTCAGAGACTTTGCTACGGCTAGAGGGGTGCGTTTAAATATGATAGTGAATGCTGATATCAACGAGGCTTTTGAAATGTTAAATAAAGGAGATGCAGACCTTTTGGCACTCAACTTAGAAGTCACCGAAAAGCGCAAGAAATATGCGGAATTCACTATTCCACACAATCAGTTAGGAACGGTTTTGGTTCAAAGAAAATCAAATCAACCGATCAGAAAACTTGAGCAGCTGAGTGGTAAGACAGTCCATGTGAGAAAGTCTTCTACTTTTAAGACTAAGATGGAGTTGGTGTCATTTCAGCTGGCTGGGAAACTTCAAATAGTCGAAGATGAGAGCTATGTCGATGGAGAAAAACTCATAGAGGCAGTCTCCAAAGGTGATATCAACTATACGATCGTAGATGAAGACATGGGGATGGTCAATTCCACTTATTTTGAAAATATAGATGTGGACTTTAAGGTATCCGATCCTGTAGACATCGCTTGGGCAGTTCGTAGAAATGCGCCTGATTTCTTAGCCGAATTAAATACTTGGCTAGAGAAAGTGAAAAAATCAGCTAAATATCGTATCCTTTTCGAAAAGTACTTTAAAAACCCTAGAGCCTCTTATTTCAGAGGGACTAGTCCTTATTCTTCTGTTTCTGGCAATAGGATTTCGGCTTATGATGAGATCATCAAGTACCATGCAGATGAGTTGGGCTGGGACTGGCGTATGCTGGCAGCACTCATCTACAAGGAGTCACACTTCGATGTAGAAGCAGAGTCATGGGCAGGAGCTCGTGGACTCATGCAACTGATGCCAGCTACCATGGAGCACTATGGGGTGTCAGACCCTATCAACCCACGAGAAAGTATAGCGGGAGGTGTTCGCTATCTTAAATACCTAGATCGCTACTGGACGAGTAGAGTTCCTGCAGCTTCAGAGCGTGTGAAGTTTATCCTAGCATCATATAATGTAGGCCAAGGACACGTAGATGATGCAGTGAGACTGGCGATCAAGTATCGCAAAGATCCGAGTGACTGGAATGATGTAGCCTATTATCTAGAACGCAAGTCACAGCCGCTTTACTACCGAGATGAGGTCGTGCGTTTTGGTTATTGTAGGGGTTCAGAACCAGTCAACTACGTGAGAGATATCCTCCGCTTTTACAATGGCTATAAGCTACTTATTCTAGCTTATTGATGGGATATAGTCAGCCATGATCTTGGCTGAAAGTAGCGAAAGTGGTATGCCTCCTCCTGGATGTACACTTCCTCCACAGAAATACAGGTTTTCGAAGGATTTAGGCGCATTAGCATGTCTGAGAAATGCCGCAAAGCGATTGTTCGAGCTATTGCCATACAGTGCACCCTGCGCGCTAGAAGTCTTCAGTTCGATGGTTCGAGGCTCTAAGATTTCTTCAACTACGATCAGTTTTTCAATGTCTTCCCCTAATATTCGAGAGAGTTTTGAGAGAATATTCTTTTTAGCCTCACTGATGAGTCGGTCCCAATCCTGACCGGAGTTATTGGGTACATTGATCATTGTAAACCAATTCATACAGCCTTCAGGTGCATCATCAGGCTTTTCTACTGAGGTGATATTCACATAGACTGTAGGATCATGATAAATGGTCTTTTTGTCAAAAATGTGCGAAAACTCCGCCTCATAGTTGTCTGAAAAGAAGATATTATGGAGTTCCAATTGATCAAATACTTTTTGAATCCCCCAGTAAAAGATCAAAGCAGAGCTGGACTTAGGTTGATTGAGCAGTTTTTTAGGAGCTACATCTGCTGGGAGTAAGTATTTATAAGTATTGACCATGTCCATATTAGTCACGACCAGGTCTGCATAGATTTCTTCCTCAGCTACTTTGATTCCTTTGGCTACTTTTCCTTCCAATAGTATTTGATCGACCTTTTGTCCAAAGTGAAAAGACGCTCCTTGTCTCTTCGCTAATTGGTAGAGACTCATGGTGATATCATACATCCCTTTTTTGGGGAAAAAGGCCCCGATATTAAATTCCAAATGAGGAATGATATTGAGTGTGGCAGGCGTCTCATAAGGATTGGACCCATTGTAGGTAGCATATCTATTGAATAGCTGAACGAGTTTTGGATGGTTAAATAAGCGCTCATTAGCCTTGTTCATCGTAGTGGTCAAACCTAACCCTGGAAGTTTGAGATAGGCTTTTCTAGCATCTTTCCCTATCCATGTTTGTAACTCATGGAGCGATTTGTGCATAAAGAGTGGTGCTAAAGTATCATACAGTTTCGCAGATTGTGCGAGTGCTCTTTGGACGTTTGCTTTAGGCTCTTTCAGTTGTTCCGCCACTTGAGTAGCAAAGGTCTCTTGGTCAGAAGAAGCAGAGATCACTGTGCCATCTTCCCAGAAATATTTGCAAGCAATGTCGAGCTGTTTGTAGGCAAAATGATCTTGGATATTTTCCCCACATAGCGCAAAGAGTTCTGCGACTTGCTCTGGTAAAGTAAAAAGTGAAGGGCCAGCATCAAATCTAAAACCCTCTTTGGTGATTTCGGAAAGCTTTCCGCCAGGGTATGTATTGGCCTCATAGACTGAGACCTGATAGCCTTTGTGAGAAAGTCTAATAGCTGCTGCTATACCTGCAATGCCACTGCCGATGATGATTGCTTTTGATGAGGACATGTATGCGCTAAGGTATGAATGAATCAGTTTTTATAAGTCTAAAAAGGGCTAAAATGTTACTCGCTATATCTTATTTCTTGATCAATGCTTCAAGCATTTCCTGAAAGTAAGCACCGTTGTATGGGCCAAACCAATTCATGTCTCTCACCTCTGCTTTGGTGAGCGAGTCATAATACTTGTCTGGGGTAATATAGCCGATATAGCCTCCATTAAAAGTAGTGATCACAAGTTGCTTATCAACCTGATCGGCTAGGCTATCTAGAGAGGCATAGAAGACACCCGAGAGTTCTCCCGAAGAGCCGATTAACTGTAGGCTACCGATCTGAAGGATGTCAAAATGAGCATTCGTTGCTCCAAACAGGTTGTCAAACAACCAAGGTCTCAGTCTCCAGTTTTCTGCAATGCGATAATGAGCTTCTCTCAAATCAATAGGGAGTCTTTGATAAGCCAAGCCTTTAGTTTCGATTTTTTGAAATGAGCTTGTGTCAGATAGGAGGGTATTTGCTAGATCTTCTGCATAAGTTAGGACATCACTGGCTTGATCGCCAGGAGGTAGCGGTTTATGACTACCGACAGTTCCTGCTGCATAGAATACTCGATCTGCTAGTCCTTCCTTTTCTAGTTTCCTACTCATCAAACCTGTATAGTCAGCGGATAAGCCCATGAATTTACTCGATAGACATGTCGCATGAGCAGTATAGGTCATGAAGACTAATTGCTCATTGCGCGTATTTTCAAACTTGATCTGTCTGATATAGGGATCTATAGGGTCTGTCGGGACTAGTCTATTAGCGACATACTGTGGGGCTGCAGTCTTTCGGAAAGATACATTGACAGTGTTTAAGTGCTCATATGCTTTTTGGATGCCCTGAATGCTTTGAGAGGTGATCAAGTTGACAATCGCTTCATCATAACCACCAAAGGCTATTTTACCCATCAAACCAGGCATATATCCTCCTAAACCACTGTGTGTATGACTCGCATTGAAGTAGACCCCATCAATCTCTGGAAACCTTTCATAAATGGCTTTTTCGACTGTTTCGGCTAAATAGGGATGCACGATCAACAGGTCATATCCTAGAATGACCACTTGCTCTCGGGCGCTAGATAGTAAAAGTGTTCGGATAAAGCTGCTATCTGCAACAAACTCATAGTCTCCTCTCGGGCTGTAGCCTACTAAGGGAGCAGGTTCATCAGGTGTCATATTGGTCAGAGACCAACCAGCTTGTAGAACACTATCTGCTGGATCTAGTGATAAGGACAGCGCATCTATGCGCGCCATGGTATTTTGATAATAGGCAGTTTCTTGATAGGGCTGTCTATCTACTCGTGTGATCAAGACCACCGCGAGTATCAAGAGTATCGCTAAAAAATAAGCGAGTATTTTACCTATTTTTTTCAAATTGATTTAGTAGATAAATGTACCATTCATCGTTTCCAAGGTAACTTTTTTCCCCTCAAACTGCTCTACTCGACCGATGATCTGAGCAGGGATACCAAAGCTCTCAGAGATGGCAATGACTTCTTGTGCATGCTCTGGAGATAAATAGATTTCAAGCCTATGACCCATGTTGAAGACTTTGTACATTTCCTTCCAGTCCGTTTGGCTCACTTCCTGTATAGTTCTGAAAAGTGGAGGAATTTCAAACATATTATCTTTGATGATGTGCAGGTCATCGATGAAGTGAAGTACTTTCGTCTGAGCACCACCGCTACAATGTACCATGCCGTGGATGTGTGCTCGCATTTGTTTGAAGACTTCTACCATCACAGGAGCATAAGTTCTGGTGGGAGAAAGTACCAACTTACCCATATCCACTGGGACATCTGCTAGCTGGTCTGTTAGTTGATATTTTCCACTATAGATCAACTCTCTAGGGACGGAAGGATCAAAGCTCTCAGGATATTTTTCAGCTAAGCTATGGTGAAAGACATCGTGTCTGGCAGAAGTTAGCCCATTACTTCCCATGCCACCATTGTAGCTATCTTCATACTTGGCTTGACCATAAGAGACTAAGCCTACAATCACATCACCAGGCTGGATGCGATCGTTAGAAATAACCTCATTTCGCTTCATCCGAGCAGTTACTGTACTATCCACGACTACTGTACGCACGAGATCACCTAGATCTGCAGTCTCTCCACCTGTGAGGGTAACATTCACTCCATGGTCTCTGAGCATTTGCAGCACTTCTTCTGTGCCATTGATGAGTGCTGAGATCACCTCTCCAGGGATCAAATTCTTATTACGCCCGATAGTTGAAGAAACTAAAATATTATCAATCGCACCTACACAGAGGAGATCATCTGTATTCATGATGATGGCATCCTGTGCGATGCCTTTCCATACTGATAGGTCACCTGTTTCTTTCCAATACATGTATGCAAGAGAAGATTTAGTACCTGCACCATCCGCATGCATGATATTGCAGTAGGTGTCATCTCCACCGAGGTAGTCAGGGACGATTTTACAAAAAGCCTGAGGAAAAAGTCCTTTATCTAAGTTGCTAATGGCTCGATGAACGTCTTCTTTGGAAGCGGAAACTCCGCGCTGCATGTATCTATCAGTCATGTAATGCTATGCTTGTGATCTAAGATGCAGTAAAGTTAAGGATTTGTGTTTGGGAAAGAGAGAAAAAATGAAATATGCTGTCATACTTAGGTTATGATGTTATTAAAAAAGGCCAGCATTCGCTGGCCTTTTTATCATTGTTCGGAAGTATTTTCTTCTACTTCTGTTTCCTCTTCAGGGTTTTCTTGGATTTCCGTGACTTTAAACTCTGTTCTTCTGTTTTCTTGATGCTGTTCTTCAGTACAGTTTACTCCATTGCCACAGTCATTGACTAATCGTGTTTCTCCATAGCCTCGGGCAGTCAATCTATCAGCAGAGATACCTTTGGAAATGATGTAGTCTACGGCTGACTGTGCTCTTCTTTGAGAAAGGGCTAAGTTGTAAGCGTCATTTCCTCTAGAGTCTGTATGCGAGCTAAGCTCAATGCGAATGTCAGGATTATCCACAAGCACTTGTACAAGTTTGTCAAGCTCTAGTGCTGCATCAGGTCTGATGTCTGACTTATCCAGATCATAGTAGATGTTTTCTAGGACGATCGCTTTTTCCAACACTATTTTATCCAAGACTAATTTGGTGTCAAAAGTGACAGTTGTGACTTCTTGTACAAGCGTATCTTTATTCACTGTCTTACCCACTGTGCTATAGCTTGACCGGGCAGTGAAGTAGTTAGATTTTTCACCAATTAGGATATAGTTTTTCTCTGTACTCACATCAAATCTAAATCTACCAGAAGAGGTGGTATTGACTTCTGCTAGGGTATTTTCACCATCGATGAGTCTTACTTTTGTATTCGGCAAAAGCTCCTCTGAGCCATCATCCAATATATCTACAGCTGTACCAGTTAGTATGTAGTTTACTTTTTTGAGGGATGGGCTATTATCTACAAATGCATAGATATCATCATCTCCTTTGCCACCTTCTCTATTGGAAGCAAAGTAGGCTTCAAATGGATACCTAGTGTAACTGATGCCGAAATCATCTGCAGGAGAGTTGATTCCTTTACCCATGTTAGAGATGGTCGTGACGCCATCCTTACGCTCTGCCACGAAGATATCAAGCTGACCAAATCCAGGATGGCCATCTGAAGCAAAGTAGAGCTTGTTGTCATCAGAGATGTAAGGGAACATTTCATTTCCAGGAGTATTGATGTCTCCGCCCATGTTGCGGACATTGCCCCAGCGACCTCTCTCATCCAGTGTAGCAGAGTATAAATCGAGTCCACCATAGCCCCCAGGTCTATTGGATGAAAAGTAAATTGTTGTCCCAGCGCGATTAAAGGATGGATTGCTATCCCAAGAGAGTGGGTCATTGATTGGGAGAAATTCTGGCTCTGACCAAACACCTCCTTGGTTTCTACTTTGATATAGATTGACTTCCTTAGTATCTTCAGGATCACCAGAGTTGCCTCTAGCGAATATCATGAAGTTGCCATCACTAGAGATAGCGATGCTGCCAACATTTACATTCTCCTTATTGATAAAATCAGGGAGTGCGACTATATTCTGACCATCTGGGAAGAGTCCGTTGGCCCTTGTTTTATAGAGTTGGGTAAAAGGCTCACCAATGGCTTGATAAATGCCAGTATTACCTCTAGAGGAGGTGAAATAAAGCTCTCCTTTGAAAAAAAATGGGGCATAATCTATAGTCTCAGTATTGAGTACGTCTAGATTTCTGATTTCGATATATTGACCGATATCTGGAAGGCTATCCATCGCTTCGATGTTGGCCACTTCTAATCTGGCTCTATTGGCTAAAGGATCTCCTTCTTCAGCGAAGTCTGCATAGTCTTTAAACTCCTTAGCGGCTTCCTCATACTCACCTTGGGCTTTGAGAGCTAGCGCATAGTAGTAACCTACAGCAGGATCTGCGTAGTTTTGCTCAAAGGCCGTGCGATAGTAGTCGGCACTTTTTGCAGCTCGATTAGTTAGTCTATAAGCTTCGCCTATTTTGAAGTTTGCTTCAGCATTGTAAGGATCTTTTTCAAGGATCGTTTCATAATATGCGATGGCCAACTGATAGTCACCATTGTCAAAAGCCTCTGGGCTTGGCTTAGTGGCTGCTTTTTTGCTCGAAGAGGCACATCCTAAGACGAAGCAAAGGGTGAGCAACAGCATGATGTTAGAAACGAATGGTCTCATAGGGGACTTGTTGATCTATCAATTTATCTAAAAATACACTTATATAACGTGTTTCGTCTCAAAATGTCTACTCAACCAGCTTTCTTTTGCTTTGATCAATCCTTTTTCAGCTAATTCAGCCTTCGTTTTCACCATAGGATTGAGTAGCAAAGTATCAGGTTGAACGTCTTGTACTTGGATGAGATGCTTAAATGATAGTAGGGGGTAGCGGTGAACTTGACCAGCTATATAGACACCAGCTTGTGATCGATCTAATAAGCTAAGGCCAAACTTGTTTTCTAGCTCCCTGATTTGTGCTACCGAGCTATCTATGGAACAGCCGCTTGGTAAATGGGCTTCATCTGCTGCCAATACAATGAGTTGGTCATGTAAGATGGTAAAAGAAGTCTGTAGGGGAGCGCCATGTGAGTTCCACTTTTCACAAAAGGCACGTAAGATATTTGTTATCTCTTCTTGATGCTCGCTTACAGGACGATCTGCTAGATATGTCCAGACGGTGGCTTGATCACTCAGTTGTTCGTAAGGAATATACATATTCAAAAGTAAGATTTTAAACCGAAAGATGCTTTGCTCGAAAGACTAATTATCTAACGGTTTCTAAGGGTCAAATGGTTTGCTGATATCAAAAAGTCTTCAAAAAAGAACGGGTAATCAATATGACTACCCGTTTTGATGATTATAAGCCTTCTGATTTGGCGATCAGTTCTGCTAGATCCATGACCTTGACATCATGTTCTCTATTTTTATTTTTGACCCCATCAGACATCATGGTCATACAGAAGGGGCATGCCACTGCGATGGTATCGGCACCTGTGGCTAGTGCTTCCTCAGCACGCTCTATGTTGATATCTTTCTTGCCATTTTCAGGTTCTTTGAACATCTGTGCACCTCCTGCACCACAGCAGAGACCCTTGGTTTTGCAGCGCTTCATCTCGACTAGCTCAGCATCGAGTGCTTGGAGTACTTCTCTTGGGGCTTCATAGATATTATTAGCTCTGCCTAGGTAGCAGCTATCATGATAAGTGATTTTCTTGCCTTTAAACTCTCCTCCACCTTTGAGCACTACCTTGCCTTCATTGATGAGCTGTTGTAAGAAGGTAGAATGGTGGATCACCTCATAGTTTCCACCCAAAGCTGGATATTCATTTTTGATGGTATTGAAGCAGTGTGGACAGGCAGTGACGATCTTTTTGATTTCGTAGCCATTGAGTACTTGGATATTGGATACGGCTTGCATTTGAAAAAGGAACTCATTGCCAGCTCTACGGGCAGGATCTCCAGTACAAGCTTCTTCTGTACCCAACACAGCGAAGCTCACACCTACCTTGTTGAGGATTTTGACAAATGCTTCAGTAACTGCCTTATAACGATCATCAAATGACCCAGCACAACCTACCCAAAAGAGTACTTCTGGTGATTGGCCGTTGGCGGCCATTTCGGCCATAGTAGGTACTTTATATGTATTTGACATGATGCTAAATTTTGAAAATGACTATTTGATTTCTTCTTGCTTGATTTTCTCTGCCCAGTTGAATCGATCAGAAGGGGCAAATTTCCAAGGGGAAAAACTCGTTTCCATGTTTTGGAACATAGAATTCCACTGTGCTGGAGCAGCAGACTCTTCCATAGAGACATAGCGTCTCATCTGTAGGATGATGGCAAGTGGATCTATATTGACTGGACAGGCTTCTACGCAAGCATTGCAGCTAGTACAAGCGTTGATCTCTTCTTTGGTGATATAATCTCCAAGTAGTGATTTGCCATCTTCTAAGCCTGGGCCACCACTGGCGATGCTTTTCGCTACTTCTTCTGCGCGATCTCTAGTATCCATCATAATTTTACGAGGAGAGAGTTTCTTACCTGTGATATTAGCAGGACATTCTGCGGTACATCTCCCACACTCGGTGCAGGAAAATGCATTCATGATGTTGATCCAGCTGAGGTCGTTGACATCTTTAGCCCCAAATCTACCGATCTCTGCAGGGGGATTGGCTGCAGCATCCGTTTGTATGCCCAGCATCATATTTACCTCATTCGTTACTTCAGGCATGTTTTGTATTTCTCCCTTAGGCTTAAGGTTTGAATACCAAGTGTTAGGGAAAGCCAAAAAGATGTGGAGGTGCTTAGAGTAAGTCACATAAACGGCAAAAGCTAAAATTCCGACTATGTGGAACCACCAAGCAAAACGTTCGATGAATACTAGTGTGCCATTTGACATGCCCTCAAAAAGTGGCATCAGCATGCTGCTAAAAAAGAGTGATCCTAATTGTATGTAGTGCTCATCTCCTCTGGCCGCTAGGATTTGATCTGTAGCATTCATGGTCAGGATAGCAAACATCAAGATGATTTCTATCACTAGGATTAAGTTAGCGTCAAGTGCTGGCCAGCCTTTCATCTCTGGCTTAGTAAATCGCTCTACTTTCATGACATTTCTTCTGATCAAGAAAGCCACACAAGAAAAGAGTACTGCAAAGGCTAAGAATTCGAAGATATTCATGGCTACTGTGTAGAAGTCACCGAGCAGCGGAGCAAATATTCTATGCGTGCCAAAGACACCATCTATGACAAACTCTAGCACTTCAAGATTGATCACCAAGAAGCCTACATATATCAAAAGGTGGAGAAATGCGGGAATGAGTCTTTTGAACATCTTCTGTTGTCCGAAAGCCACTAGCAGCATGGTCTTCCATCTTTCAGAAGGTTGATCATTTCTTTCTACGGACTTGCCGAGCATGATACTTCTTCTCAGGTGGCCTATCCTTTTGCTGAGTAGAAAGCCTGCCACTGCAAAAACCGCTAAAAAAGCTATTTGTGGTAATAAGCTCATAGTTAAATATTTAAGTTAAAGAGGGTATACTGTTCTGTATTTGTTGTCGAAAATTTAGTCAAAAGTTTTGGATGAAAGACATTATTCCCTACTTTTGTGCCACTCAATCGCGGTGATGTAGCTCAGTTGGTAGAGCATCGGACTGAAAATCCGTGAGTCGGTGGTTCGAATCCACTCATCACCACAAGCCTCGGGAAATACTCTCGGGGCTTTTTTTATTTTTAGTGATTGTGACCATTCTGCTCATTTGCTTTCTCTCTTTTTCCTTTGATGCAAAATAATAAACAGTCGGCATGCATACTATTTTTTAAAGCAATTTAAAACCGTTCTACATAGTCAGGATGGCGTTTTTGTGGCTGTTTCAAAAATTTATTTTTTTAACTGTAACTTTCTAGTACATCTGCTGTCTTCCACACGAATATGAGTCAATTTTTTGAAACGTCCATTTTGCCCTTGAGGAATAAGCTCTATCGCTTTGCTAGTCATTGGCTTCGAGACGGAGAGCAGGCCAAAGACTTGGTGCAAGATGCCCTACTCAAAGCCTGGAATAAGCGCGCGCAATTGGATCAAATAGATAATCATGATGCATGGATGATGCGCATGGTCAAAAATATGGCGATTGACTCTTTGAGAAAAGATCAAAAGCGTCCCCAAGTGTCTGTGGATGTTATAGAGCATTTGACTGCTGCTGAGGTTGACAGAGATGAGGACGTATTTCAAGCACAGTTACAGTTAGCCAAACAGATACTAGGTGATCTTCCAGACAAGCAGCGAGCCATCATGCAGCTCAGAGAAGTGGAAGGCTATAGTTATCAGCAAATCGCTGAAGTACTCGAGATTAGTCTAGAGCAAGTGAAAGTAAATGTCTTTAGGGCAAGACAAAAGATGAGAGAACAAGTGCAAAAAAAGTATAAAGATGTCTAAGGAGAGAATTGAAGAACTGATAGATAAATACTGGGCAGCCGAGAGTAGCTTAGAAGAAGAGCAGGAGCTGAGATTTTGGCTGGCACAAGACACTTCTTCTAATTACAGGGAGCTGAAAGATCTTTTGGGAGGGTTTGAAGCACTAGCTCAAGAGCAGATGCCAGCTACTTCACTACTCTTTGCAACTCGCCAAAAGCCTCAGCGAAGTCCTAAATACTGGATGAGTGTAGCAGCTTCATTTTTAATTTTGATCGCCTCAGGCGTAGGTGCATGGCAGTATCAGCGATACATGCAAGTCAAGCAGGCAGAAGCAGATCAAGCTTATAATGATATGATCAAAGTCCTCTCTATCATGGGAGAGAAGCTGAATAAAGGAAAAAAGGAAATGGCTGAACTGGCTAAGTTTAGTCAAACACAAAAAATACTAAACGAGAAAGAGCAATGAAAAAGCTATCAATTATACTACTATTCATCATGAGCAGTCTGGCGGTTCAGGCGCAGGATGATTTTATCTCCAAGCACTTCCCGACTTTGATGGAGAATGAGAAGTTTACCAAAGTGTACTTCAGCGCCAAGATGTTTAGCATGATGGCCAACTTCACCAGCGCACAGGAGGCGGAGGATTTTACAGCCATACTGCCTAGACTGACTGGTTTGCGACTGGTCTCTTCGGAAAATATCGATGGCAAACCATACTATGACAAAGCACTCTCAGTCCTCAAGCGTGAAAAGTATGAAGTGCTCATGGAAGTATCTGAGGAAGGAGCCATGACGAAGTTCATGATGAAAGAAGGTTCAGGTGGCAGGATATCGGAATTTGTGATGTTAAGTATCGATGCACAAAACATCACGCTGATCTCTCTCACGGGAAATATGACCATGAAAGACATCAATATGATTTCTGAGAGTAGTGTGATGGAGGGTTTGTACAAAAAGTAATTGAATGTATTTTTAAACTATAATAATGAAGCAAATGAAAAAATTAGGAGTATTAATGGGGATCATGCTTATGACATATGGTGCGATAGCGCAGTCAAAGAGCGTAGCGGGTTTATTTGAAAAATATAGATCTGATGAGAATGCCTTTCATTTAGAGCTAGGGGGATCATTTTTGAATATGCTCAATGGTATGAATGCCAATGTAGATGAAGACTTAGCTATCTTGGCCAAGACAGTAGAGAAGATTAGCTTTATCAAATTGCCAGAAGGAAGCTTCAATAAGGCAAACTTCGAGACGTTGCGTAAGGGCATCAAGCGAGAGTCTATGGAGCTCATGATGGAAGTGAATGATGAGGGGACTAACGTAGAAATCTTCACCAAAGGAACAGACAAAATCATCAAAGAAATGATCTTCCTTTTGAATGACGGTGAGAGCTACTCAGTCCTAAGTATCAGAGGAGAAATCGATGTAGACAAAGCTGGTAAATTGCAGTCAAACCTCAGCGGATTAAATCTCGGCAAAGGAAAGAAGTAAGATTAATTTGTCATTTTTTGTTAGGAGAAGGAAGCTATTTAGCTTCCTTTTTTTATATTTAAAATAAAAACTATTTAAAATATCCTCTTTCAATAAAACCACCACATGATGAAAAAACTCATTTTTGCATGTCTCATTTCAATGTTGGCATTTGCCTGTCAGAACTCAAGTGATGAAAAAAGTAATACTGATGGCGCATTTGACCCTCAGCTAGTACTTACAGATTCTGTACAAATAGACTATTTAGGTTCATTAAGAATCATGGATATACATCCAGAGTCGGGAAATATTTTACTTTATGATACTGAGAGAAGAAGTTTTGTTTTGGTCAATCAGTCAGGGGATATTTTGAAAGAGCGCACTTTTCAAAATGATGAAAGAGATAGCTTTGGTACTTATTTGTATGCTGCTAATTTTTATAAAAATGATATAATGGTTACTTCTTATCTAGGGCTGATACTTTATGACCAAGAGCTGAATCTTAAAGAAAAGAAGGTGTTTGACAGGTCTATTGTGGGCACGCAACTTGGTGGAGCTGGCTCCCCTTCAGTTTATGGTTCTTACTTTTTCAATACCAGTGTGGAGAGCGAAAGGAGGAGCGAAGTTTATAGTAAGGAGAACTTTTTGGTTGAAGAAAAAATCCTTCATTTGCTAGATTTAGATAAAATGGAAACTATAGCAAATACCACTATTCCTCAGAACACATACATGGCGCAGCTTAAGGGTAAATTTGAATACATGTCGCCTTCACATTTATTTGATGGAGATCAATTGTACGTTTTATTTCCTCATAGTCCTGAGATCTACACCTATGATTTATCTAGGGGGATGACACTGATAGACACAGTATCTTTTCCCCCTTTGGAAAAATACGTGCCAATACAAAAGCCAAAACCAGATAATTTTGGAACTTACTATGCTGATTTAGCAGCCTCTAAGTTTACAGGTTTGGCTAGAAGTAATGATCATTGGGTGGCGATCTACATAGGGGCTATACCACAAGCAGATGTTGATGGACTACCTCGAAACATCATCGATGATCGTTTTTGGGCATTATACTTAGAGTATAAGAAAACTTACGCAGCTATCATAAGTGATGCAGGTGCTGTCAAGGAAATCACCGCGCCATTTGAAGTTGTCAGGAACAAGCTTTACTTAAACACTAAACTTGAGGATGTTGATAAAGAAGAAGTCGAAAGCGACTTTGTGACTTTTTACTTCTATGAGGTAGCTGGATAAAAGAAAAATCCCATCTCGAGTTTTGAGATGAGATTTATTTTACTTGAAATATTTTAGTCTGATGACTTCTTTTTCAGTGAGGTATCTCCAGTGTCCTCTAGTGAGGTCTTTTTTGGTCAGTCCCGCAAACATAACTCTGTCCAGCGCGACTACATCGTAGCCGAAGTGCTCAAATATCCTACGGACGATTCTATTTCTACCAATATGGATTTCTATGCCTAGGATTTTTTTGTCTAGTGACAAAATCTCCAGTGCATCTACCCTAGCTTCTCCATCTTCTAGCGTGATGCCTTCTAGGATAGCCTCATAGTCTGCTTTTGTGATCGGCTTATCTAGCGTGACTTGATAGATTTTATTTGATTCGTTAGATGGATGCGCCAGCTTTTCAGCAAGCTCTCCATCATTGGTAAATAGGAGCAGTCCTGTTGTATTTCTATCTAATCTGCCTACTGGGTAGATACGCTCTTCACATGCATTAGCTACTAGCTGCATCACCGTTTTACGGTTTTGTGGATCATCCGTTGTAGTGATGAAGTCTTTTGGCTTATTGAGCAGCACATAGATAAACTTCTCTGGTTTGATGACCTTACCGTTGAACTTTATCATATCCGTTTTCAGCACTTTCATACCTAGTTCCGTGACTACTTTGCCATTGACAGTGATTTCCCCATTGAGGATTAGCTTATCCGCTTCTCTTCTAGAGCAAATGCCCGAATTGGAAATAAATCTATTCAATCTAAGCTCTTCACTTTCATCTACTGCTTTCGCTTTGGCGGGCTTTCTGATCTTGCTATAGTCAGGCATTTCTTGCTCTGGCTTAGCTGCTACGAAGCTTCTCCCTTTCTTTTTACCAAACCTATTATCCTCTTCATAAGGTTTATAGGCTGTTTTGGCAAATTTAGATGGACGCTCCTCTTTGGCATCAAATCTTCTTTTCTGTCCTGGAGCTGCTGCATTGTTTTCTTTCAGCTGCTTTTGCCAAGCTTTCTTGTCCTCTTTGTCTACTCCTGAGCGGGCAGAACTGTTGTCAAATCGCTTGTTATATGGCTTATCAGACCTAAATTCATCTCTATTATCGAAGTCTCTTTTTGGCCCTGATTTTCTGAAGGAATCATTAGCCTGATTGCCAAATCTTCCTTTATCCGAAAAGTCTCTTCCAGCAGGTTTGCCAAAAGGCTTTCTCTCTCCATCCCTGTTGTAAGGGGTAGATTGGCTTCTATTATCGTCAAATTTTTTGAATCTGTTTTCACCAGCACCTCTGCTTGGCTGAGAAGATGACTTACCAAATCTCTCTGATTTGTCAAAGCTCCTTTTGTTGTCTCTACTGAAACGAGGTGTATCTCCGCTATTGGTTTTTTCACCTCTTGGAGCGAATGAGTCTTTACTGTTTTTGTTTGAAAATTTCCCGTTGTTAAACGGTCGATTGCTTGAAGGTCTTTCTGGATTGTTGCTTGCGCTAGGTCTTCCGCTTGGGCTAAATCTCTTGTTGTTACTGTCTTTGCCCTTGTA
This sequence comes from Penaeicola halotolerans, assembly GCF_016464625.1. Taxonomy (GTDB): domain Bacteria; phylum Bacteroidota; class Bacteroidia; order Cytophagales; family Cyclobacteriaceae; genus Penaeicola; species Penaeicola halotolerans. Next base: position 189,426 of record NZ_JAEAGO010000005.1, on the reverse strand, counting down.
GTTGCTTTCGCTTTCGGGCTTCTTTTTTCCGTATCTACTATTTTTCATAAGTATCCAGCATCACTGCTGTAATTAAGTGTATGTGCTTTCAACACGTGCTATGGTACACGCGTTCAAAAGGCCTGCAAAATTAATGAATAAAAATCGAAATCTAGTGCTTTGCTAAATAATTAAAAATGAGGGAATTACTCCTTTTCTTCACCTATCTGATTGATCTCTTCGGTAAAGTCCTTTGGAACAGGCAAATCTCTAAGACTATTGATGCCAAAGTACTCCATGAATTTAGGGCTAGTACCGTAAAGTAAAGGTCTTCCCACACTTTCGGCTTTCCCTTGGATGGTTAGCAGTTCCTTTTCCAGTAGCTTTTGGATAGAGTAGTCACAGCTGACTCCTCTGATCTGTTCCACTTCTGATTTGGTGATGGGCTGTTTGTAGGCGATGATAGAAAGCGTCTCAAGAGCTGCGGTTGACAATCTTTTTTTTGATTGCTGCTTGAGTAGGATGCTTATGGACGCTTGATAGGCGGGTTTGGTCAAAAACTGATAGCCACCACCGAGATGCTCTAGCGCGAAGGCAAATTCTTCACTTGCATATCTCTTTTGGAGTGCTTGGATAGCTTCTTCTATATCGCTAGAGGGCACTTCTGCTTCAAACATCTCACTCAAACAGCCCTGAATCTCTGTAATAGAGATCGGAGCTGTAGAGCAAAATATCAAGGCTTCAATATGGTTACTAAGAAAATTCAAACTATTGGTTTTTAGCAAGTTTCGCTTCTATAGAATGCATGGTGTGAGGTACTGCTCTTAGTCTCTCTTTTGGGATCAACTTACCAGTATCTACGCATACGCCATAAGTACCATTTTTAATTCTGATCAAGGCGTTTTCTAGGTTAGTGAGGAATTTCTGCTGTCTAGCGGCTAGTTGGCTGAGGTTCTCTTTTTCGCTGGTATCAGCACCATCTTCTAGCAGTTTGCTAGTACTTGCTGTGTTGTCTGTTCCAGTATCATTCTTTCTACTGAGTGATTCCTTGAGTTGTGATAGCTCGTCTTTAGCCACTTTGATTTTTTCGAGGATAAGCTGCTCAAACTCTTGCAACTCTTCTGCGGAATACCGGGTTCTTTCTTCTTGACTCATACAATTAATACATTTTAAAATATGCTTAAAAGCATATACGGAAAACGAAACTGGAAAATTTCCCCTAAAATAGGAGTAGTCTATCAAAAACAAAAATCAGTTTGCTCTTTCTTAAACGATTTATTGGAGAGGAATAGTTTAGGTAAAATTTTTACAAAGGCTTTTTATTTTTTGAAAGCACTTAATGTGGTCATTATTATGTTTAACCCACTATTTATATGGCAAGATTTGTCAAGAGGATTTGTGTGAATAAATCATTAAGAGATCGTGAATATCTCTTATCTATGATTATCGCAATCGAGAAGCGACTACTACTGTCTTTTTGATTTGTCGTGTACTGCCATCACTTGGATTGAATACTTCCACATAGACGATGTAGTACCCTGCTTTTGCTTTGCGGCCACTGTCATCTGTGCCATCCCAAGTGAAAAACCCTCTCAGGCTCATCAATTCATTTCGTGCGATGGTTTTGACAAGTGCGCCAGAAGGGCTGTAAACAGAGACTGAACCAATATTTCCTGTGTTCGTGAAGTTATAGTTGATAGAAGTGAAGTTTTGTGTGCCAGGATCATCTGGTGCAAATACTTTAGGCTCTATGCTGAGTAGTGCCTCTAGACTATTTTCAGGCCTTGCTTGCGAGTTAGCATAACCTGGAGTAGCAAAATTCTCCGAGCTACCAGCTGACTTCCAGATTTGAGGGTCGTTTTCATCACTAGTAAAACTTATACGCTCTAGCGATACACCTCTCACATCTTGTAGCAGTGGAGAATGCATATCAGCAGCATAGTCCAATCTTTGTTGCTGCTCACCTTGAGGATCCAAAAGTATCACTGAGCCACCACCGATTGGGTAGCTTGGCAAACTAGGAATGGTAATGAAATTCTCCTCTTCGCCTTTTGGATAGCGTGATTTGAGAATAGTGGCATCAGTCGTAATTGCCAAATACTGGCCTGGAGCAATGATAAGCGAGTTTTGGCTAATGTTTCTCAAATTCCCAATCTCTTCACCTGCTAGATTTGCTAGTTGCCAGTTTTGAAGGTTGATAAATTTATCGGAGGTATTGTAAAGCTCAACGAATTTGACACCACCAGGACCAGCATTGAAGAGTACTTCGCTGAGTAGGATGTCACCGAGCTCAGCTTGATCTGGGAGTATGAAGGATTGTTGTCTGAAGCTATCTTGAATCAAATTACCACTACAGTCTGCTAGGGCATTTACTGTCAGCGTATAGTTTTCATTAACTAGTAATGGTTCAGACAGAAAAATCACAAATTCTTGAGCTCGTTGGTCTGTAGCTTGAATGCTTTGAACGGATATGCTTGGACTGAATTGATAATTGGCGAATGAACTGGCGCTTTGAGACATTTTTTCATTATAGATCACCAATAGTTGAGTAGGGGAGATGACTTCTACCGCTTCCAGTCTTGGGCCTGTGAGATCAGGCGTATCATCAAAGACGCTATTGATTTTGCCAGGAGTTCCACCATTGCTATCAGTAGAGGCGATCCAGTTGCTTTGATCACCACATCGAGTAAAAGGATTGATGAGTTCTAAACTATAGCCTGAGCCAGCTTTGGGAGTACTTTGATAGGTGCTTTGATTATAGTAGACGCTATCGATCAAGTCATTTTGCAAATTATATAAATACACTTCATCCTCATTATTTCTGAGTGTAGGCCATGAGCTCAAGCCCAACACATCACCATAGTTACGTAAGGCATTTGCACCACTATTGGGAGCGAGGATCACATAGGCATCTGGCGCTAGATCAAAGGCAGGCAAAAGTGTAGAAGTGGAGGCATTGGCTAGTCTATAGCCTCCAAGCTTGATCGTTTGGCTACTAGTATTATAAAGCTCCACATATTCAGTATTGGGGAGATTTCGCTCAGGCCTTGGAGCAGCCATGAGTTCATTGATCACGATATCCTTATACTTGGCGATATAGGGTGCCTCAAAGTTAAATGTAAACACTTGAGAGACTATTCTATTGCCCACTAAGTCTGCCACCCGAGTGACAGTTAGCGTATGTGTATTGCCATCAGTCAGTGCTTCAGCGAAAGTTAGCAGTACTTCATTTTCTGCTGATAGTATGACTTGTTGTGGATTTAGCAGATCATCGAGTAAATAATGGTTAGTAGCTAGCGCAGCATTTCTATCCAGGGCTTCATTGAAGTGTAGAAGGAGTTGATTATCCGCTGGAAAGGTGATGGCATCTAATATCGGAGGGCTGAGGTCATAGGTAAAGAAAGCGAACCCTCTAGGAAGTAATGCTCCGTTTTGTGTCCTCAAAGTATCACTTCGCAACGTATAGGTCAGCCCCTCTGTGAAGGCTTGATCAAAAGAGATTTGTACAATATTTTGCTGATTGGTAGGATAGACGATACTAATTGGCTCAGGAAATTCTTCCACCTGTAGTCGACCAGTCAAAGTTGTACGAGCATCTGCTAGCGCCTCTCTAAAGGTGATATTTAAAGTCCGCCCATTTTCTACTGTCACAGATTGAATAGCTGATTGGTAAATAAAAGGCTGTGTAAATGAATAAAGCTCCTCAGAACCTGCGGCTCTTATTTCTTGTATCTGTAGGGTGTTTGAAATTGAATCAAATGCTTCGCTAAAAGTTAAGAGAATTGTATGCGGATTGACTAGATCAGCACTTTCAGCGGTAGCTTCATTATTGTTGAATTTAGATAGGATCGTAGCATCTATGGGATTGATATTTTTTGAATAACCTACTAGGAGTTCTCTGTCAGATAGTGGAGTGATACTTCCTATCCTCAATTGTTGCGTATCCAGTGAAACAATAATGGTGTCTGAATTGACATTTCCTTTAAGGTCGCTGAGATAAAAAATCTCTAGCTTAATTGCTTCTCCCTCTGGTATCATTTCCTCATAAGTGAGTGTCAGGACATCTTGTGTTGTAGCGTGTAAGGTGGACTTTGGAAAGATGGATTCCATCAATCTGAAATTGCTCTCTAAAGATGATAGACTGTCTATAGGCTCTGAAAATATTAATTCAAGACTGAAAGGACTGAGATAGCGTAAGTCTTGCAAAAATGGCGCTTGTTGATCATAGACAAAGTCGGTGTTGATTGTACGCTCCATGATATTCCCCGAAAGGTCAGAGACATTGATCACTCCTAATCTGTATGTGACTTCAGGAGTTAGCGGAGTACTGAGTTGCAGGTTTACAACACTTTTGTCGGCTTTTTGAATGGCTTGGATAGGGTTACCTATACCATTATTGATTGTGTAGTTGTTGACTGCTTCGGCTCTCTCCGCATTGACAGGTTCACTAAAGATGACTTCTATAGTTTCTGCATCTATGGCAGTCACAGCATTGATCGATGGTGCTCTGGTATCATAGCTAAAAGGATATGCAGGCGTTTGTAACAGTATTTGCGATTGGCTAAAGGTCGAATCTACTCGAAGAAGTAAATTGCTGTTTTGGGAGAAGCTTTGCTCAAAGGTCAGTAAATATTGGTCATAGTTCGAACCCACATTGCTGACAGCTATTGGTGATTGAGATCCTAGACTGTACTGGCTATTTTGCTCAGATCGAGCACTAGTTGCTTCTTTAAATCTTACGGTCAGCTGATTTGAGGTAGTCACCCACACACTGTCTATGGCAGACTCGTAAAGAAATTCCCTTCTCAGTGTATCAAAAATCACGTTGTTTTGAAGGTCGGAAAGCCCATTGATCGAAAGTGTATATGCACTATCGAGCACAAGAAGATTTGCTAGTTGTAGAGATATAGTTTGTGGTGAACTGATCTCGGCTTCGGCAGCAGCTTCGGCATTGACCCGATAGTTAAGTCGGTTAGTAGCAGAGCTACTCAAAAGCACTTCATCAAAGGAGAGAAGTAGGCGATTGTTTTCTAAATACCTAATATCAATCAGCTGTGGAGGACTGGTATCATATAGAAAATCAAAAGTTTCTGTCAGGACATTTCCTTGACAGTCAGTAGCGCCCGTGATTTCTATCAGATAGTGCTCTCCATCTAGCATGTTTTGGGTGAGTTGGAGTATTATGATGGTTTGACTTACACTATCCAGCTGAGCCGCTTGACTAGCTACTTGGTAGCTGGCAGCTTGTAGCGAGTTGAGATCCATGGGTTCAGAAAAAGTAATCTTCAAGCCCTGATCAGTATCAGCAAGTACAGAAGAGATGGTAGGGGCAGTGAGATTTGGCGAATCATCAAACACACTGTTGATTTGTCCAGGTGTTGCGCCCTCGGCTGCTTCAGAAGCGCGCCAATTGGTCACAGTGCTACAGATTAGTGTTGGATTGATACGCTCTATGGACCAACCGCCATTACTTTTTTCAGCATCTTGATACCATGAAGTATCATAAGTGATAGACTCCAATCTTTCGCCTACATCTGTATCGAGTGTGATAGTACCAGCAGTATTGGTCAGTGCAGCAAATGTAGGAACGACAGCCACAGCGCCAAACACTTCAAATACCTCTCTTTTACTTTCTGCTACTATGATGACATAGCTTTTAGCTGGCATGAGAAAGTCTTCGATCTCACGACCATTGAGTAAAAATCCACCGATATTGATATTTTGCTCACTGTGATTGTACAATTCTACGAACTCATCATTGGCTGCAGTTGGAAGCACAGGATTTGGCGGGATCAGCCCTTTTGGATTTGGATCTGGTAAAAATTCACTGATCATCAAATCCTGTGAGGAAACATTCTGTACAAAGCTGAAGTCGATAGATGTATCTGTTGGTATGGGATTTTCATATACTCCCGAAACGGCATTGATGGTCAGTTGATAGTCGTTATTTCTTAATGGTTTGGCTAGTTGGAGAATTACTCTATTTGGAGTGTCAGTTGACCAGCTTATTGCGGATGGATTTCCAATTGTTTGATTGATGAAAAAATGAGTCAAATTGGTGGCTGTGCTTTCCTCCAGTGCTTGATCGAAAGTCACACTGACTTCAGTATGACTAAGTGTTTGTGCGCTGACGACAGCAAGAGGATCTACATAAAATAGCTCAAAGTTATTGACAGAGGTAAGTTGGGTGTAACCTCCAAAATTTTCGATATTACTAACTATCAGTGTATAGTTGACATAAGAGTCAAATTCCTGCAAAAAGGTCAAAGTAGCTTGATTTCCACTAACCGTAACACTGTTTGGATTTCCAACTTCATCTACTTGATAGTTTGTGTTGTCGCTACCTGAGATGGGATCGATCTCTTGGTTGAAAGTAATTTCAATGGTTGTTTTGTCAACTTGCTCTACATTTTCTATGAGGAGTTCTTGCAGTTCAAAAGATCCATTCAGCATTGATGTAAGGATTTCTCCATCTTGCGCTTCTATGTCACTAATGCTCAGGTCGTATGTTTGAAATGCAAATCCTGAGGTCTGTAGGATTACTGAGTCTGGTCGATCGACAAACCAAGTGGCAAGGTCACAAGATACTCCGTCAGTAAAGGTATAGTTAGCTGGATTACTAGCACTGGTTTCTGTTATTGCTTTATTGAAAACTACAGCTAGAGAGTTTTCAGATAGTACCTGAATCTTAGTGATCGCGAGTGGCTCAAAGGCATCATCTATCGTGAAGTCATCCATGAAGAATCTCGCTGCTGAACCCGTTCCATCACCATATTCTATCAGGAGAGAAATCATCACATCAGGAGATCCCATGGCTTCTGGAGGCAGGTTGATTTCATATTGGGAATAGGGGGTGTTAGCATTTGGAAAAACAGTAGCATCTCCTATCAACTGATTAGATACTTCAACTCCATCTACCCAAATAGAAGCAGTGACGATGACTCCTCGGGTAGAGGTTGCTGTTCCGTTTTGATTGGTTTTGGCCCAAAAAGTAACTCTAGGAATCACTAAGCTGCTGAGATCAGTAGAGATTTGGATGTTTGCATTAAATGTTCCAATGGTTTGAGCAGCTAGGGCGGCACTTCCTTCTCGACCTTCATTAGCCGCTCGGAAGATTCTATTGCTTGTACCTACAGTATTTCCCCACCAGCTCGGGAGGAAGTTGATGCTATCACCAGTGATGAAAGTATCTTCAAAAGTTTGGGTATAAGGGTAGCTATTTATTTGAGCGAAGGAAGTCAAATAATTAAAAAATAAAAGAAAGTAAATGAACGATTTACAAGCTTTCATCATTTTAAAAATGCTGAAAAAGTACGTATTTAGCAAAAAAATTTAAAAATGAAATTAGCAGTAGTAGGGGCTACCGGACTAGTAGGTGGCGAGATTTTAAAAGTTTTGGCAGAGCGAAACTTCAAATTTGACGAGTTGCTATTGGTGGCATCTGAGCGTTCTGCTGGTAAAAAGATGACTTTCAATGGCCAAGAATATACCGTGATTAGCATGGCAGATGCAGTGAATCAAAAGCCTGATATCGCTATTTTTTCAGCTGGTGGTGGTACTTCACTGGAGTGGGCTCCTAAGTTTGCTGAAGTAGGTACTATCGTAGTGGATAACTCATCTGCATGGCGAATGGATCCTAGTAAGAAACTAGTAGTGCCGGAGATCAATGCTAAGTCTCTTCGTATAGACGACCGTATCATTGCTAACCCAAACTGCTCTACCATACAAATGGTGCTTGTATTAGCTCCACTACATGCCAAGTATCAAATCAAGCGTGTGGTTGTATCTACCTACCAGTCGGTGACAGGTACGGGTAAGGCAGCAGTAGACCAGATGATGGATGAGCGCGCTGGTATCGATGGCCCAAAGGTTTATCCACACAAAATCGACCTCAATGTACTGCCTCACATTGATGTTTTCATGGACAACGGCTACACCAAAGAAGAGATGAAAATGGTCAATGAGACTAAAAAAATACTTGGTGATGATAGTGTAAAGGTGACGGCTACTACGGTGAGAATCCCTACGATGGGTGGACACTCTGAGTCGGTAAATATAGAGTTTGCAAAGGAGTTTGATCTAGAGGAGGTAAAGCAAATTCTAGCAAATACACCTGGAGTAGTGCTTCAGGATGATCCTAAAAACAATGTCTATCCAATGCCTCTGACAGCGCATGGTAAAGATGAAGTTTTCGTTGGACGTATCAGAAGAGATGAAACTCAAGAGAGGTCTATCAATATGTGGATCGTAGCGGATAACTTGAGAAAAGGAGCAGCTACTAATGCTGTCCAGATCGCAGAATACTTAGTAGAGCATAGTCTCGTATAAAATATATTTATCAATACGTATCCCACTTGGTCGGAAGGCTGAGTGGGATTTTTTATATCTTGCCCGTATGAAATCAAGCTGGATAGCAGAATTTTTCGACTTTGTGCAAGCGCATTTGAAAGAGGATCCTCATAAGCTCATTTTGCAGGGAAAGAAGTATCCCAATATAGACCTCAAAGAAGCTGTAGTACAGATCACAGGTCGCAAAAAGGGTGGTGTGAAACTTCCAGAATGGACTGCTAATCCGATGGTGATATTTCCTCCAGCGATCTCCTTAGAGCAGTGCTCTTCGCAGCAGACTGCGGAATATAAAGCGGCTATTTGTTCTTATGAGAGTGTTTTAGACTTGACAGGAGGCTTTGGTATTGATACTTTCTATTTTTCGAAAAAGGCATCTAAAGCAACTTATGTAGAGCGGCAAGAAGTCTTGGTGGAGATCGCTAAGCATAATTTCGAAGCATTAGGAGCGAGCCATATAGAGGTGATCCATGGAGAGAGTGAGGCGATATTGGCTAATCTGCCTGTGTATGATTTGCTCTATATCGATCCAGCGCGTAGAGATGATATCAATAGGAAGCTGTATAAATTGGAAGATTGTAGTCCTAATGTGGTAGCGCTTTTGCCTAGGATGAAAGAAAAGGCCAAACAGATCTTGATCAAGGCTTCCCCCATGACTGATTTGCAGCAAGCTTTGGTAGAGTTAGGACAAGTGACCAAGGTCTTTGTATTGGCGGTGCAAAATGACTGCAAAGAACTGCTCTTTTTGATTGATCAAAAAACTAATAACAACCCTAGCATCACTACTATAAATTTTACTAAGGAGGAAGCTCAAGAGTTTACTTTTTCTCTTGCGGATGAGAGTGAAGCTGAAGTGGGGTATTCATTTCCAAAAAAATACCTATATGAACCCAATGTAGCGGTGCTCAAGGCGGGAGCTTTTAGAATGTTATGTCAAAAATTTGGCTTGGCAAAGCTCCACCAAAACAGTCATCTTTATACGTCAGATGAACTAAATAAGAATTTTCCTGGAAGGCTTTTTAAGGTAAAAGAGATTTTAAAGGCTAATAAAAAGATATTTAAACAGTATTACCCTGATGGGAAAGTAAATGTAATCATGCGTAACTATCCAGTAAAAGCCAATCAGTTTAAAACGCAGTACAGATTACAAGATGGAGGAGAAACTTATTTGATAGGAACTACTTTACAAGATGGACGGGCTACTTTATTAGCTTGTGAGCGCTTGAAGTAGCCAGTATAGCCCCACGAAAATAATCAGTAGTATACTGTAGAGCTTGATGACCAAAAGTCGGTTGGCTCGCTGCCAAAACCACAAGACTCGCCATGGATGTATCAAACCAACAAGTAGACTGATCAAGCAAAAAGCACAAAGGCCAAGTAAGATATAAGAAATAGCCGCCAACATATTGGGTATAAAAAAAGAGGAGCACTAGGCTCCTCTTTTTGATTATTTAAGTTTTCTTTTCACCTCTTTGAGTTCGAAGCCTTCTATGATATCGCCTACGTTGATGTCGTTGTAGCCTTTGATACTTAGACCACACTCATAGCCGTATTTCACTTCAGATACATCATCTTTGAATCGCTTCAACTGATCAATATCACCTTCAAACTTCACGATACCATCTCTGACAAGTCTGATCTTGTTGTTACGCTTCACATAACCTTCCGTCACATAACATCCAGCCACAGTACCGACTTTAGAGATTTTGAATACTTCTCTTACTTCGATATTACCAGTGATCACTTCTTCGATCTCAGGCTCTAGCATACCCTCTATGGCATCTTTGATTTGGTTAATCGCATCGTAGATGATAGAGTAATGTCTGATCTCAATTTCTTCTTGTTCAGCAAGTTTCTTAGCAGAGCCAGAAGGTCTTACTTGGAATCCAAGGATGATCGCATCAGAAGCAGAAGCCAAGAGTACATCAGATTCAGAAATCTGACCCACTCCTTTATGGATGATTTGGACTTGTACTTCTTCGGTAGAAAGCTTCAGCAATGAGTCAGAAAGTGCTTCCACTGATCCATCCACGTCACCCTTGATGATGATATTGAGTTCCTTGAATGTACCGATAGCTAATCTTCTACCGATCTCATCCAGTGTGATATGCTTCTTAGTTCTTAAGCTTTGCTCTCTGAGGATCTGCTCACGTTTGTTGGCTATTTCTCTAGCCTCTCTTTCGTTATCATAAATCTTAAAGGTATCACCTGCTTGAGGTGCGCCATCAAGACCTAACATCAATACTGGTGTCGATGGGCCTGCTACTTTGAGCTTATGTCCAAGGTGGTTAAACATCGCCTTGACACGTCCATAGTGTGAACCTGCGAGTACGACATCACCGACTTGCATCTTACCTGACTGTACCATCACTGTAGTGACATATCCTCTACCTTTGTCAAGAGAGGCTTCTATCACAGTACCGATAGCATTTTTGTTAGGGTTTGCTTTCAGTTCTAAAAGCTCAGCTTCTAGGAGTACTTTCTCTAGTAGCTCATCGATACCCTTACCTGTTTTAGCAGAGATCTCCTGACACTGATATTTACCACCCCAGTCTTCCACTAGCATGTTCATATTAGCGAGTTCCTCTCTGATCTTATCAGGATTGGCATTTGGTCTATCCACTTTATTGAGTGCAAACACAATTGGTACACCAGCCACTTGTGCGTGATTGATGGCCTCTTTCGTTTGCGGCATGACACTGTCATCGGCAGCAATCACAATGATTACTACGTCTGTGATCTTAGCACCCCTTGCTCTCATGGCAGTGAAGGCCTCGTGACCAGGTGTATCGAGGAAGGCAATCTTGTGACCATCATTAGTAGTCACATCATAGGCACCGATGTGCTGTGTGATACCTCCAGCCTCACCCGCTGTTACTTTTGATTTTCTGATGTAGTCAAGAAGGGAAGTTTTACCATGATCTACGTGACCCATGATCGTGACGATAGGGGCTCTATCTTCTAGATCTTCAGCTGCTTCTTCTTCTACTAGTGCAGTATCTTCGTCCTCATCTACTTTAGTGAAGTCCACTTCAAAGCCAAATTCATCAGCAATGATCGTGATGGCTTCTGCATCTAGGCGTTGGTTGATAGAAACGAACATTCCTAAGCTAAGACAAGTAGAGATCACCTCATTGACAGACACATCCATCAAAGAAGCCAAATCACTTGCGGAGATAAATTCCGTAACTTTTAAGATTTTGCTTTCTGCTGCTTCATTATCAAGTAATTCTTGTCTTCTGTCAGCGCGCTTCTCCTTCTTATATTTTGCACGTCCTTTAGTAGATCCGCTTGGCTTGTTACCACTGAGTCTAGCTAAAGTCGCTTTGATTTGATCTTGGATTTCTTTATCAGTAGGCTCGGCTTTTTCTATTCTTCCTTTACCTTTTTGATTAGCGTTATTTCCAGGACCTTTTTTGAATCGATCGTTTCCTCCTCCAGCAGGTCTATTTGGACCTCCAGCATTTGGTGCTCCAGGAGCTCCTGGATTTACCTTTTGACCTCTACGATCATTATTTTCAATACGTTTTCTAGGTCTTTTCTTTTTATCTCTGCCTGATTTGTCATCAGATGAAGCCACAGGGCTACCTTTTTTCTTTGAGCGATCAGCAGGGAGTTCGATTTTACCCAAAACCGTTAGACCTTTGAGCGCATCAGCTTTCGCTTCGATCACATTATTTTGATCCTCAGCGGGCTCTGCTTTTTTGATGGGAGCTTTTTCTTGTGGCTTTTTAGGGCTTTCTGGAGCTTTCGTCTGAGGAGTAGCAGGCTTAGGGGTCTCTGCTTTAGGTGTTTCTTTAGGCTTCTCGACTGGTGCTTTCGCTGGCTCTTCCTCTTTTTTAGCAATAGGAGTAGTAGGTTGAGCTGGCTTTTCAGGAGCTTTTGGTGCCTCAGGGGCTGGTTTTTCAGCCTCTTTTTCTTTGGATACCGTTGATTTAGGCTGATCGAGATCGATTTTACCTACGACTTTGATACCTTGTAGCTTAGGTGCTTCAGAAGTGATAGCATTATCCTCAGCGGCTTTAGCAGTAGGAGCAGGAGCTGGACTAGGCTTCTCTTCTTTAGGGGCTTCTACTTTTGGAGGCTCAGGTTTTTTCTCTTCCTCTTGCTCCATAGCAGTTTCCGCCTTGATGCTAAGGTTTTCATTGTGCTTCTTGCCGATAGACAGACTATTAGCCTCTTCTTTTTCCATAGCAGACGCCTTAAACTCCTTGGCCAATAAATTGAACTGGTCATTATCGATTTTGGAGTTTGGATTGCTGTCTACCTGAAAGCCTTTTTTAGCCAAAAAGTCTGTGATGGTCGTCATCCCCACATTGAGTTTTCGTGCCGCTTGGCTTAATCTTATCATTTTATCTTCTGACATACTCAAATTTAATCCTATTGCTTCTTTTTTAGGGTTGAATGCGATGCTTCTTATTCAAATTCCTGTTTTAATATGCTGAAGAGATCGTCAATTGTAGCCTCTTCAAGTTCTGTTCTTCTCAGTAGGTCTTCTTTAGAGAGGGCCAATACGCTCTTGGCAGTATCTAGACCTATTCTCTTCAACTCGGAGATTACCCACTCATCAATTTCGTCTGTAAATTCGTTTAGATCCACATCATCCTCTTCGATATCGGTGATTTCTCTAAATACATCTATCTCATATCCGACTAGTCTACTAGCCAATTTGATATTGTATCCACCTTTACCGATAGCCAATGATACCTGATCAGGCTTCAAATATACAGAAACTCTGCCACCTTCTTCATTTAGCGCAATGCTTGATATTTTAGCAGGGCTCAGGGCTCTTTGGATATAAAGCTCTAGGTTTTCTGTAAAATTTATGACATCGATGTTTTCGTTTTGTAGCTCTCTGACGATACTGTGGATACGAGATCCCTTCATACCGACACAAGCACCTACTGGATCGATACGATCATCATAAGATTCTACAGCTACTTTGGCTCTTTCTCCTGGCTCTCTGACGATCTTCTTGATAGTAATCAAACCATCATAGATCTCAGGTACTTCATTTTCAAATAGTCTTTCCAAGAATATAGGAGATGTTCTAGACAAGATGATCTTAGGATTGCCATTCACGATTTCAGCCTTGTGAATGATCGCACGGCAAGAATCACCTTTTCTAAACCTATCCTTAGGAATTTGCTCTCCTTTAGGAAGGATGAGCTCATTGCCATCTGCATCCAGTAGCAACACCTCTCTACCCAATATCTGATACACCTCAGCGGAGATGATCTCTCCTACGAGTTCACTGTATTTTTGGAAAAGTAGTTCTTTTTCTAAATCCTTGATCTTTTGGATCAAGGTCTGTCTAGCCATCTGTACCGCTCTACGGCCAAAGTCTTCAAGGAAGATTTGTTCAGAGACTTCTTCACCGATCTCAAAGTCAGGCTCGATCTGCTTAGCTTCTGTCAAGCTGATCTTGTCATAGTCCCAGATATCTTCTGAGTCGTCATCTACTACCTCTCTGTATCTCCAGATTTCTAGGTCACCGTTGTCGGCATTGATGATCACATCGAAGTTTTCATCAGTCTCATATTTCTTGCGAATCATCGCTTTGAATACGTCCTCTAAGATGCGGATCATCGTTGGGCGATCTACATTCTTTGTTCTTGCAAAATCTGCAAATGATTCAATTAAAACTTTAGCATCCATCTTTATTACTTAAAAGAAACTAATACATTGGTTTTTTTAATATTTTCATAAGTGACCGCAGTCTCCAATATCTCGGGCTTTTTGTGGCCTTTGATCTTTTTGACTTCTTTGATCACTACTTGTGTGTCATCTACCGTCAACAGATGACCTTTTACTTCCTTGCCATCTTGTAAGAGGATCTTGACCTCTCTGCCGATGTTTTTTCGATACTGGCGTACTGACTGTAAAGGAAAGTCAATTCCAGGTGAAGAAACTTCTAAAATGTAGGCTTCTGGCATCAAATCTTGCTCTTCGATAAGCTGACCTAGTTGGCGGCTCACTTCTCCACAGACATCGATGTCTATGCCTTCATCTCCGTCTAGTAGCACGACTAGCTTGCCCCTGCTTCCTGCACTTGTAGCTTGTATGTCCACCAGAAAGTACTTTTCCTGATCGATCATGTTGTTGACCAGCTCTTTAATTTTTGCTTTGAGCTCCATCTTCAATTTTTTTTGTATAAACAAAGAGGGGACAAGTAGTCCCCTCCGGTGTTTGCTTCGTTTACGTCACAAAGATATATAAAATAATTTGAACTAAAAAAGTGTCCTCACGTTGTAAAAAAGTTTTTAATCAGAATCTAAAAGCGATCTTCCTTTGAGAGCTCACGGATTGCCAAAGCTTTTCTTAAATTTGTAGCATGCAAACTGAACTACGACTTTATAATACCCTTAGCAGAACTAAAGAGAAATTTGAACCCATAGCTGCTCCCCATGTCGGGATGTATGTCTGCGGACCTACTGTCTATGGAGATGCTCACTTAGGGCATGCACGTCCAGCGGTAGCTTTTGATGTGATTGTTCGCTATTTAAGTCACTTAGGTTATAAAGTACGTTATGTGCGCAATATCACTGATGTAGGACACCTCGTGGGTGATGCAGATGAAGGTGAAGACAAGATCGCTAAAAAGGCCAAACTTGAGCAGCTAGAGCCAATGGAGATCGCTCAGCACTACACGGACTCTTACCATAGAGACATGGACTTGCTCAATATCAAAAAGCCAAGTATAGAACCACGAGCTACAGGTCATATCCCAGAACAGATTGCGATGATCCAAGAGATATTTGATGCGGGATATGCGTATGAAGTAAATGGCTCTGTTTATTTTGATGTGCTCAAATACAATACAGATAAACCTTATGGCATCCTATCTGGTCGAAAAGTCGAAGATTTGATGTCTGGTACAAGAGACCTAGATGGCCAAGGAGAAAAGAGAAATTCGCTTGACTTTGCCCTTTGGAAAAAGGCAGCTCCTGAGCACCTCATGAAGTGGGATTCCCCTTGGAGTATAGGCTTTCCAGGATGGCATTTGGAGTGCTCTGCTATGAGTGCCAAATACCTCGGTAAGCGATTTGATATCCATGGTGGTGGGATGGATTTGCTATTTCCACACCATGAGTGTGAGATCGCGCAGTCCAATGCTTGCAATCATGCTGACCCAGCTAAATATTGGCTACACAATAACCTGATCACGATCAATGGCCAAAAAATGGGTAAATCGCTAGGTAATTTCATTACCCTACAGGAGCTTTTTCAAGGGAAGCATGAGCTACTAGAGCAGCCTTACAGCCCGATGACGATTCGTTATTTTATGTTGACTGCTCACTACAGAAGTACACTAGACTTTTCTAATGAAGCACTTAAAGCTGCACAAAAGGGCTACAAAAAGGTAATCAATGGACTCAAAGTGGCTAAGAAACTCAAATATGTGGCAGATGAAAGTATCACGCCTGATGAGCAAGCACAGCAGCAGGTCAAGCAGCTCTGCGACAATGCTTATCGTGCGATGAATGATGATTTCAATTCAGCACTAGCAATAGGACATCTTTTTAATATCCTGAAAAAAATCAATTCTATTCATACTGGCCAGCTGTCAATGGCACAGTTAGGAAAAGAAGTTTTTCAACAGATGATTGATACTTATGTAACTTTTGTAGAGGATATATTTGGCCTCAAGGAAGAACAATCTGTACTCGCTGGAGATGTGATCGATATACTGCTTCAGTTATACACTCAGGCCAAAGAAGCTAAAAACTATGATCAAGTAGATATGATCCGTGCCCAATTAAAAGCACAAGGCGTAGTGGTCAAAGATATGAAACATACCATCGAATGGGCTTATGAAGAATAGTCAAATAAT
Organism: Penaeicola halotolerans; assembly: GCF_016464625.1. Classification (GTDB taxonomy): domain Bacteria; phylum Bacteroidota; class Bacteroidia; order Cytophagales; family Cyclobacteriaceae; genus Penaeicola; species Penaeicola halotolerans. The sequence continues at coordinate 173,267 of NZ_JAEAGO010000005.1, read as the reverse complement.
CATTGCCGCATGCTTATCAATGTTGATTTTTTCATGTGGAGAAAATAAAGAAAAGACACAAGCACCACCAGTGGCGGAAGTGGTAGTCAACACACCTAAGTTTGAGGCGGATTCTGCCTATGCCTTTATTGCTAAGCAAGTGGCCTTTGGACCAAGAGTGCCTAATACTGCACCTCATCGAGCTACTGGGGAGTGGTTGGTAGATAAGCTAGAAAGCTACGGGGCTACCGTCATAGAGCAGAAGTTCGCGGCTGATGCATACACTGGAGAGACACTTCAACTGACCAATATCATTGGAAGCTTTTTTCCACAAGCAAAAAAACGAATCATACTAGCTGCCCACTGGGATACGAGACATATCGCAGACAAGGAAGAGGACCCTACTAAGAAAAAACAACCTATAGATGGTGCTAATGATGGAGCGAGCGGAGTGGCTGTGATCTTAGAGATTGTCAGACTGATGGCGGCAGATCCTAATAGACCAGATATCGGAATAGATGTGATCTTTTTTGACGGGGAAGACTATGGTGCACCTGAAGATGAGATAGTGACTGGTGACGCGAGTCAGATTTGGTGGTGCTTAGGCTCTCAGTATTGGAGTAAAAACTTGCATCAAGCTGGCTATAGTGCCTATTATGGTATCTTGCTAGATATGGTCGGAGGAAAAGATGCTAGATTCTATCAAGACGAAATTTCCGTATACTTTGCGAGAAATATCGTAAATAAAGTCTGGAAAAATGCTGCAAGCCTTGGTTACGGCTACACTTTCCCCATGGAGCGAAGTGCGGAGATCATCGATGACCATGTATTTGTCAACAGAGATGCAGGTATCCCAATGATTGATATCATAGATTTTAGCTTGCAGGACGGTTTCCCTGATCACCATCATAAGCTGAGCGATAACTTAGAAGCAATTGACAAAACAGTCTTGAGACAAGTGGGTGAGACAGTGCTTAGAACACTTTATCAAGAATAGGTATTTTAAAATTCAATAGAGAGACTTCTTCAAATCGAGGAAGTCTTTTTTGTTTTCGTTTTTTATTCTGCACATTCCTACTACTTTTGCGCTATCATAATTAGGGGTGCCTGAATACTACGGGCTGAGATCATACCCATTGGACCTGATCCAGGTAATGCTGGCGAAGGGAAATGAGTGGTAAAACAAGGAAAGAGGGGCTAACCCCTGTAGTCCCTCGATGTTAGACCAATTAAATTTATTTACCAATGAAACATTCATTGTTGACGCTGGCTTTATGGCTAGTGACAGTTTGTGCCATGGCACAAATCAAAGTATCGGGTCGTGTCATAGATGCGCAGACCCTGGAACCTCTCTATGGTGCTAATGTCATCTTAGAGCAAACTAACAAAGGTGCTACCACAAGTTTGGAGGGTGCTTTTGAATTGAACAATCTGAGATCAGGTACTTACCAGCTCAGAATTACCTATGTAGGATATGAGACCTACCGCCAATCACTGACGCTTACAGAAAGTACTGAGCTCAGTATCTCGCTAGAGCGTTCTAGCTTGCTCACAGAGGAGTTTATCGTGACAGCTACTCGCGCCAATGAAAACACGCCTACGACTTACACCAATGTCAAGCGTGAAGACATCCAAAAGATCAATCTAGGACAAGATTTACCTATTTTGCTCAATCAAACACCCTCTGTCGTGACCAATTCAGATGCGGGTGCAGGAGTAGGCTACACTGGTATTCGTATCAGGGGTAGCGATCAGACGCGTATCAATGTCACCATCAATGGTATTCCTGTCAATGACGCAGAGTCACATGGAGTCTTTTGGGTCAATATGCCTGATTTTGCCTCCTCAGTAGACAATATCCAAATCCAGCGTGGTGTAGGGACTTCTACCAATGGTGCGGCAGCTTTTGGTGCGAGTATCAATGTGCAGACCAATACGCTAAGAGAGGAACCATATGCAGAGTTTAACAACTCCTTCGGATCATTCAATACTTGGAAGCATACGGTCAGTGCAGGTACTGGTCTCCTCAATGATCGTTTTGTAGTAGATGCTCGATTGTCTCAGATTACTTCTGATGGATTCATTGACAGAGCATTTTCAGACTTATCTTCTTACTTTCTGTCTGGAGCCTACTATGGCGACAAGCACATCATCAAGCTGAATATCTTCTCTGGAAGAGAGCAAACCTACCAAGCTTGGAATGGTGTGCCAGAAAGCCTGCTACGTACCAATAGGACATTCAATGCTTACACGTATGAAAATGAAACGGATAACTATCAGCAAGATAATTACCAGTTGATCTACACAGGAACGCTCAGCCCAACCATCAAGGCTAACTTAGCACTGCATTATACTTATGGTAGAGGCTATTACGAACAGTTTAGAACAGATGACGACTTCGCTGATTATAACCTACCCAATGTAGTGATCGGTGGGGAGACTATTACTAGCACTGACTTGATCCGTAGAAGATGGCTAGACAATGACTTCTATGGCGCAGTGTACTCTCTCAACTACCTATCAACAGATGAAAAAGTTGACATTACGCTAGGTGGTGGAGCTAATCGCTATGATGGAGATCACTTTGGAGAAGTGATCTGGGCGAGGTTTGCTAGCACAAGTGATATCCGCTACCGCTACTATGACAACAATGCAGTGAAGGATGATGTCAACTTCTTTTTGAAAGCTAATTATCAATTGACTCCGAAGCTCAATGTCTTTGGGGATATGCAGGTTAGGATGATCGACTATCGATTCCTTGGTTTTGATAATAACCTGAGCAATGTAACCCAAGACGCCAATTATACCTTTTACAATCCAAAATTTGGTGCAACCTATGCGCTAGGTGCACAGCAGTCTATCTATGCTTCATATGCTATATCTAATAGAGAGCCAGTGCGAGATGACTTCACAGAGTCTAGTCCAGACAGCCGACCGCTGCCTGAGCGTCTTCGCAATTTGGAAGTAGGCTATAGACAAAATGGAGAGCGCTATAATCTAGAGGTAGCATATTATCTGATGGACTACCAAAATCAGCTGATCCTCACAGGTCAGATCAATGATGTAGGAGCCTACACACGTCAAAATGTCGACAATAGTTATCGTACAGGGATAGAGTTAGTGGGAGGATACCGCTTTAGTGATCGCCTTCAGTGGACAGGTAATGTCACCTATTCTCAAAACATGATCCGCAATTTTGTGGCATTTTATGATGACTTCGATACTGGAGAACAATTCACTGAAGCTTTTGATGGAGAGACGCCTATCGCTTTTTCTCCTGACTGGGTGGCAGGAAGTACTTTCAGCTTTAAACCGTACACTGGTTTCACAGCAGACTTATTGACCAAGTATGTGAGTGAACAGTACTTGGATAATACAGGTAATAGCAATCGTCAGCTGGATGCTTTTTTGACAAATGACTTACGTTTGAATTACCAGTTCAAAGCCAAGTTTGCTAAAGAAATCAGTTTGACACTGTTGGTTAATAATATGTTTGATGTAAAGTATGAACCCAATGGTTATACGTTTAGCTATGTAGCTGGTGGAGAGTTTATCACTGAAAATTTCTACTATCCAATGGCGGGTAGAAACTTCCTCTTAGGACTAAATGTGAGGTTTTAAAATAGCCAATTTGTGGAAAAACTAAAAGCCGAGGTATATCATATCTCGGCTTTTCATATGTAAACAATTCTAGTCTTATTGTGGTCTTTAGTCAAGGTTTTTGAAATAAGCTTTGACCTAATTTGTATGGAGGCATACCATGGTAAACAAGTGATTTCTCAGAAGGGAGGTTACTATATTTTAAAGGTAGCAGCAGAAGCTGTGGCGCGTTTTGCTAAAGGTGCTAAAACCCGTTTCATTTGTTCTATCGATGATGTGTTGACACTAAGTTGTGGTCTCAATCATTTTGGAGATGGTGATTTTTACATCATGATCTCTGCTAAATATCTTTCTAGGCTTGGTAAAAATGTAGGGGATGAAGTCATGTATACGCTAGCAGAACATCCTAATCCCCTTGGTGTGGATATGCCAGAAGTCCTAGAAGCAGTACTTGCTCAAGACGAAGTACTTCACGCACGATTTGAGTCAATGACTGATGGTCGAAAGCGCAGTATCATCTTTGCTGTCAGCAAGCTCAAAGATATAGATAAACAAATCTCAAGAGCCAGAGAACTTATCCTATACTATGAGAGGCATAGGGGAAAACGTGATTAGTTTCCTAGTCGCTTTTTGAAATATACATGACGAATCCATCTAGGAAGAAATATCGCTCCAAGGATCAAGTATGGATAATAAGTCAACATGCGCCATAGGATACTAGTGACGAAAGTGTAGTCTCCCAAAAATTCCCTAAAGAACTGTGCATAAAAGAACTCAGCCGTACCTGAACTGCCTGGAGTCGGAGAGAGCATCATCACTATCCACATGATGATCTGTCTAGAGAAAATCAGTAGATGCTCTTGCACATCTAGTAATGTAAATGATCCGATCAAGAAATTGAGCATCAGGTAGCGTGCGCTCCAAATGAAAATCGTAGCAAGAATCACTTTCATCCACCATCCGAAGGGTTTTACCTTGAGTGTCTTGGATGAGGCGATGATTTCATCTCCATATTCTACCATGTTGTGGCGCCACTTGAGGAGGAATTTGATCGAAAAAAGCTTGATCAAGAACCACTTGAACACTCTCGGTCTGTAGAAAAGTGCTAAGGACATCACTAATGAGTAGGCTGTGAAGAGTGAATAGCTCACCCAAAAGAAGTACTGCAAACTATTCCCTAATTCTAGTCTGAGGCTATTGCTGTCTGGGAAGATATCCCCTAATGTGAAAAGCATCACCAACGGTGCAAAAACTACAAAGAATAAGTTATCAAGGATAGCAGTCACCATGACAAACGCAAGTGACTTGCCGACACTGATCCCTTCTTTATTTAGTATAAAGATCGCTACAGCAGACCCACCAACAACTGATGGCGTGACGGCTGAGGCAAACTCCCACATGATGATCACATAGATGGAGCGTGTCCAAGTGAGTTGTTGATCAGTGACAGTTCGTATTCGGTAAACATATCCAGCGTCCCTTGCCAATATCACTAAAATAGCTAATCCAAAGATGAGGATATTGCCATCAAATACCATTTTGAGGTTTTCCACTGTGATATTGGGATCGCTATAAAACATGTAGAAGACGATCCCCAAGCCAATCAAGACAGGGATCCAAACCTTGTTAGGATTGAGGGTTTTGAAAACTTTCTTGTTGTCGATTTTCATAGCGCAGGGGCAGGTACTTCAGCGATTTTTTCTATCCAAAAATTATTGAAACCTTCGCCAAGATGAAGAGTCACTAGGGATAGTTGCAGGAGTTCCAGAATGGCCAAAAATGAATAGATCACAAAGATTTTCTCTGTTTTATAAGAAATCAAATCGGTAAAAGGAATTTTTTCTTTTTGAGATAAAAGATCCATGACGAGCGTTTTTTGCTGCTCGATAGTGTAGGGATATTGCACGACTGTGTGTGTAGTGTCATCTTGTCTAGCCGCAAACTTCTGCATCATCTTTTGGTACACTTTGAGCAATTTATAGAGGTCTAAGTCTTGTAACTCATCTTCTACATCATGAGTTGCCGCTAGATACTTAAGTTCTTTAGAAATATTCCCTCTGACTTCCTTCGTCAAGCGCTCCTCTTCGAGTTTAGCTAGTTCGCTGAGGACCGATTTGTATTTTTTATATTCGAGCAAATGCCTGATGAGCTCATCTCTTGGGTCTATCTCCTCACCGTCTTCATTTAGTTTGGGTCTAGGAAGCAGCATTTTGGCTTTGATACGCATCAGTGTGGCTGCCACCAAGATAAATTCAGAAGCTACTTCGATTTCTAATTTTTCGAGATGATGCAAATAGTCCAAGAAGTCATTGGTAATCTGAGAGATAGGAATATCATATATATCCAGTTCATCCCTTTCGATAAAGAAAAGTAGCAGGTCAAAGGGACCCTCAAACAGTGGTATTTTTACCTCAAAACTCAAATCTTTCTATTGCTTATGCTTAACTTTGCTGGCTCAGTTCAAAGATATTACTTTCTCGCTAATTATTGAGGGAGCTGTCAAAAAAGGACTATATTTAACAGCTAATACAAGACGTTTCTTAAGGTCATAAACAATTAATCTGAAGAGAGGTTTAATATTTTCAAACGAATAAAGGATGCAGATTAAACCCGGAGAATTACTCGCCAACATCAATAGTCCAGAAGATCTCAAAAAACTGGATAGAAGTCAACTAGTACAAGTTTGTGATGAATTGAGGCAATACATCATCGATGTCGTATCGGTTTATGGTGGCCATTTTGGGGCGAGTTTGGGAGTGGTAGAACTTACTGTAGCACTTCACTATATTTTCAATACCCCAGAGGATCAGCTCGTTTGGGACGTAGGTCATCAAGCGTACGGTCATAAGATTTTGACTGGCAGGCGTGATGTTTTTCATACCAATAGGATGTACAAAGGGATCTCAGGATTTCCAAAGAGGAAAGAGAGTATTTATGATACTTTTGGTGTAGGACACTCATCTACTTCTATCTCAGCTGCGCTGGGTATGGCTGTAGCTTCTAAGTACAAGGGTGAAAAGCAAAAACAACACATCGCGGTGATCGGTGATGGTGCCATGACTGGTGGGATGGCTTTCGAAGCGATGAACCATGCAGGCGTATCAGACTCTAACCTGATCATCATCTTGAACGATAACTGTATGTCTATAGATCCCAATGTAGGCGCACTCAAAGAATATCTTACAGACATCACTACTTCGCATACTTACAATAAAGCAAAGGACGAGGTTTGGAACATCTTGGGTAAACTCTCCAAATTTGGAACAAGTGCTCAAGAGATTATCTCTAAAGTAGAAGGAGCGATCAAATCTGCGATGCTGAAAAACAGCAACTTATTCGAATCTCTCAACCTTCGTTACTTTGGGCCAGTGGATGGGCATGATGTCAATCATTTAGCCCATGTGTTAGAAGACCTTAAAGATATCCCAGGACCTAAGATCCTTCACTGTGTGACGGTAAAAGGAAAAGGATATGCTTTGGCCGAAAAAGACCAAACTAAATGGCATGCGCCAGGGCTTTTTGATAAAGTCACAGGAGAGATATACAAGAAAACATATAATACGCCACAGCCACCTAAATACCAAGATGTCTTTGGTCACACTCTAGTAGAGTTGGCTGCAGAGAATGACCGTATCATGGGTGTGACACCTGCCATGCCTTCAGGCTCTTCACTCAATATCATGATGAAAGAAATGCCTGACAGAGCATTTGACGTGGGCATAGCGGAGCAGCATGCAGTGACTTTCTCTGCCGGTTTGGCTACTCAAGGGTTATTACCATTTTGTAATATCTACAGCACATTCATGCAGCGAGCTTTTGACCAAGTAGTACATGACGTGGCTATTCAAAACTTACCAGTTGTGCTTTGTTTGGATAGAGCGGGATTTGCTGGAGCTGATGGCCCTACACACCATGGAGCATACGATATAGCTTATTTCAGATGTATCCCTAATATGACCATCTCTGCTCCTATGAATGAGGAGGAGCTCAGAAACTTGATGTATACTTCCCAGCTGGATGATAATGCCAATGGTGGTTTTGTGATCAGGTACCCTAGAGGAAATGGAGTCATGCCAGAGTGGAAAACTCCTATGAGAGCAATTCCTGTAGGCCAAGGACGTATCATCAAAGAGGGAGAAGATGTGGCTATCTTGACGATTGGTCATATAGGAAACTATGCAGTAGAGGCTTGTACTTCTTTAGTCAAGGAAGGATTGAACCCGGCTCATTATGATATGCGATTTGTCAAGCCACTAGATAGTGCTCTGCTTCATGAAGTATTCAAGAAATTCAAGAAGGTAGTGACTGTGGAGGATGGCTGTCTCATGGGTGGATTTGGTAGTGCTGTCATCGAATGGATGGCTGATCATGGCTACTCTGCTGAAGTAAAGCGACTAGGTATCCCAGATGAGGTCATTGAACATGGTGAGCAGATCGAGCTGCATAGAGAGTGCGGATTTGATCCAGAGAGTATTGCAGCTACTGTGAAGCAAATGGCTGAAGCCGTCAAAGCATAAAAAAATACATGATTGCATATAATGACAATGGCTATGGACAAGCAGTAATTTTGCTTCATGGCTTTTGTGAAACGAAAGAAATGTGGAGAGCTTTTGAAAAGGAGCTCTCTACTCATTATAGGGTATTGAGTCCTGATCTGCCAGGTTTTGGGGAGTCGCGATGGTTGGAAGATGACTTGAGTTTGCCTGAGGTAGCTCGCTTGCTGACTGATTGGATGGAAGAACTATCTCTAAAGACGCCTATCATCATTGGACACTCACTTGGAGGCTATGTGGCGCTGGAGATAGCTAGATTGAGCCCTGATCTTGGAGGCATTGGCTTATTTCACTCTACGGCATATCCCGATGATGAAGAAAAACGTGGTGTCAGAGATCGTACCATAGTATTTGTTCAAAAACATGGTGTAACCAAGTTTGTAGATAGTTTTGTGCCACAACTTTTCCCAGAAGAAAGAAGAGAAGAACTTTCTGAAAAGATCTCAGCCCTACTAGAAATAGCTAGAACTACACCTCAAGAGACCCTGCTCGCATATACCAAGGCGATGAAAAAAAGGGAATCCAGCATAGAGGTACTCAAAGCGCTCACTTGTCCTAAATTGATGATCGCTGGTACGCTAGATACTTCAGTCAAAATCGATGATGCTAGAAAACAAGCTGAAGTTTGTAAAATAGATCACTTCCACGAACTGTCAGATACAGGCCACATGGGGATGTTTGAGCGAGATGCAGAGACTTTAGCGATCGTGTCGGACTTTTTAGCAGCAGTGACTAAAAGTTAAAACCTTTGAGTTGATTTAGGATACTATCCTTAGTCAAAGTGCCAGTTTTTCTCCAGAGTTGTTTTCCTTTTTTGAAAAGAATAAAAGTAGGTACAGAAGTGATGCTATACGCTTGCACGGCATGTGGCGTTTTGTCTACATTGACCTTGATCAACTTTACTTGACCTCCTAGCTCTTGTACTACCTGTTGGATGATAGGAGACATGCTTTTACATGGCTTACACCAGTCAGCATAGAAATCTACTAATACAGGCATGGGTTCTGCCGCTATCTGATCTTTAAAACTCTTTTTTGCCATCTCAATTGTCTTATGTTACCGCTGTCTAAAAATAAGGACTAGTACTATACATTTTCATTATATTTAAAGTTCGAACAAAAACAGCAAAACTATATGATAAATTCTAAAAAGCTTTGGTTCATCGTGGGCCTCATGCTCTTTACGCAGCTTCTTCCTGCACAACAAAAGAAGGCAGTCACTCTGGAGGATGTCTTCAAAAAGGGCTCTTTCAATCAGCGTTCTGTCTATGGGATCAACTGGATGAAAGACGGCCAGTTTTATAGCTCACAAGTCACAGATCCTGTAAGTAGAAGACCTCAAGTGGTCAAGATCAACATCGCTACTGGTGAGACAGTAGAGACTTTGATCGATGGTGCTAAGATTGGCCTGTCCTTTAGAGGATATACTTTTAATGCAGATGAAAGCAAAGCACTGCTCACTGCTGAGACTGAAAGTATCTATCGCAGATCATCTAAGAGTGTATACTATGTCTATGACCTTAAGACACAGTCACTCAAGCAACTCATGGATGGCGAAAAGATCTCTTATGCGACTTTTTCTCCAGACAATTCTAAGTTAGCATTTACGAAAGATAACGATCTATACTATATAGACCTCAATACTGATAAAGTTACGCAAGTAACCACAGATGGTGAGTGGAACAACATCATCAATGGCTCTGCTGACTGGGTTTATGAGGAGGAATTTAGCATGGCTCAAGCATTTGCTTGGTCACCAGATGGTCAGAAATTGGCCTTCATGAGATTTGATGAATCTGAGGTGAAGGAGTACAATATGCAGCTCTGGGGTGAACTCTATCCTGAAGATTACAAATTCAAATATCCTAAAGCAGGTGAGAAAAATGCTGATATAGAGATCAGAGTACATCACCTCAATGATGGTAAGACTGTGACGCTAGATGCTGGAGCAGAAAAAGATATCTACCTGCCTAGAATGTACTGGACTGGAGATAGTAATACACTTTCTTTTATCAGACTAAACAGATTCCAGAACCAGCTGGATATCCTACATGCAGATGTTCGCACAGGTCAAAGCAAAGTGATCCTATCGGAGAAAAGTAAAACGTATGTTGACCTTAACTATAATGATGAGCTGGTTTACCTAAGCGACAATAAAACCTTCATTCGTACTTCTGAGCAAGATGGCTTCAAGCATATCTATCACCACAATATGGACGGCTCGTTGATCAGACAGATCACTAAGGGTGACTGGGAAGTCAATAATATCGTCAGTATAGATGAACAAAAGAAACAGATATACTTTATTTCAACAGAAGGTTCTCCACTAGAGCGTAATCTTTATGTGATAGACTTTGCCGGAAAGAAAAAGACAGTGCTCACACCTGCCAAAGGGACGCACCGAGCTAATATGAGTCCTGATCATAAGTTTTTCATAGACTACTACTCTACGGCCAACACGCCTCAGGTCATCACATTATATGATGCAAAAGGCAAAGTGAGAAAGGTTTTAGAGGACAATCAAGCCTTGGTAGAAAACTTAAAGGGTTTTGCCCTATCTCAAAAGGAATTCTTTGACTTTAAAACGGTAGACGGTACTTCGCTCAATGGCTATCTGATCAAGCCTGCTGATTTTGATCCCAATAAAAAATACCCAGTGCTAATGTACGTGTATGGAGGTCCTGGATCTCAAAATGTCACCAATGCATGGGGTGGCACGAGGGACTTTTGGCATCATCATTTAGCTTCTCTAGGCTATATCGTAGCCTGTGTAGACAATAGAGGTACAGGAGCTAGAGGTAGAGATTTCAAGCATGTGACCTATGGTACATTGGGCAAGTATGAAGTAGAAGATCAGATTGCTGGTGCAAAGTTTTTAGCAGGCCAGTCTTATGTTGATGCTGCTAGAATTGGTATCTGGGGCTGGAGCTATGGAGGCTATATGTCCTCACTTTCTCTCTTCATCGGCAATGACGTATTCAAATCAGCTATAGCAGTGGCACCAGTGACTTCGTGGAGGTACTATGACTCTATCTACACAGAGCGCTATCTCATGACTCCTCAGGCCAATGCTTCTGGTTATGATGCATACAATCCTATCACACACGCAGCTAAGATGAAGGGCAATCTCTTGCTGATTCACGGTACGGGTGATGACAATGTACACTTCCAAAATGCCGTAGAACTGGTAGACGCACTGATCGATGCAGATAAGCAATTTGAGAGCTTCTACTATCCAAATAGAAACCACGGAATATCTGGAGGCAATACTTCATGGCATCTTTATCAAATGATGACAGACTTTATCAAGCGTAAGCTTTAAAAAGCAAATCCCCTTGGAATGTTCCAAGGGGATTTTTTTATTGACTTAATTTCTGCTGCCAATTCCAAGCATCTCTTAAAGATTCAAACAAAGAACGCGTAGCTTTCCACCCTAGCAGTTTGGTAGACTTAGTCACATCTGCATAGGTCTGTTCGACATCTCCAGGTCTACGGGGTCCTAGTTCATAGTTAAGTTTCACACCACTAGCTTCTTCAAAAGTTTGGATCACTTCCAGTACAGAGTTAGGTTTGCCAGTGCCGACATTGAAGTATTCTATGAGACTAGATTGGTTTTGCTTTTCTAAAAACTCAAAAGCCTTCACATGTGCATCAGCTAAGTCCATCACATGGATATAGTCCCTTAGACAAGTTCCATCTGGTGTATCATAGTCGTTGCCGAAGACAGTGATTTTTTCTCTGATACCTGCAGCAGCTTGCGTCACAAATGGCACTAGGTTATTAGGTACTCCTATAGGTAGCTCTCCGATATGGGCAGAAGGGTGTGCACCGATAGGGTTGAAGTACCTCAGTGCGATAGCTTTGATTGGGTATTTGGCAGTTACTGCATCTTCTAGGATTTCTTCACAGACGGCTTTGGTATTGCCGTAGGGAGAGGTAGCTTGCTTTTTAGGTGTAGCCTCCGTCACTGGCAGTTCATCGGGCTGCCCATATACGGTGCAGCTTGATGAAAATACCAAGTGAGGGCACTGGTGTTTCTCCATGGTTTGTAGTAAGACCAATAAGGAGTTGATATTATTCGCATAGTACTGGATAGGCTTTTGGACAGATTCACCCACGGCTTTAGAAGCTGCAAAGTGTATCACACCTGCTATTTTGCCTTCTTTAGCAAATACTTGATCCATGAAGGCAGCATCATTACAGTCTCCTTGGTAAAGCGTAGGAGATTTCTGTAGGATGGCTTTGATACCATCTATAGCGGACTTATCAGCATTAGAGAAGTTATCCACTATCACTGGTTCAAAGCCTGCTTCGTGCAGAGCTACGACTGTATGAGATCCGATATATCCTGCGCCTCCTGTGACTAATATTTTTTGCATGTGATTTAGGTAAAGGTTTAAAATTAAATTCTGTCTAACATCTCATTGACTACCAAGTATTTGTTGGATAAGAGCGTCTTCCAAATACTAGAAAGCTATCTTTTCTTAGTAACCGTATTTTGTGGTAGACTTGGAGAAAAAAAATTCTGTTATCTTGCATCCACACATCCAAATTTAAGGTTTTTTATAAAGCTCAGCCGCTTTTTTTATTTTTTTGCCTTAAACCTATCTTGAGGATGTCTGTTTAGTAATTGAGAATAAAGTAAACCCAAATAATAGTCGATTTATGAATTTTGAATTGAACGAAAACCAAAGGATGATCCAGCAGATGGTGAGAGACTTTGGTGCTAAAGAGATTACTCCTTTTCGCAAAGAATGGGATGACAATCAAGAATTTCCTATCCAACTTTTTAAGAAACTTGGTGAGCTAGGACTCATGGGTGTTTTGGTGCCAACTGAGTATGGTGGTTCTGGTTTTGGATATTTTGAGTACGTCACAGCTATAGCTGAGTTGGCTAAGCTAGATCCAGCGATTAGCTTGAGTATGGCTGCCCACAACTCACTTTGCACAGGTCATATCATGATGTTTGGCAGTGAAGAGCAAAAACAACAATACCTTCCTAAATTAGCTACTGCTGACTGGATCGGTGCATGGGGTCTGACCGAGCCTAACACTGGCTCTGACGCAGGAAATATGCGTACTGTAGCTGTCAAAGATGGTGATTACTATGTCATCAATGGTGCTAAAAACTTCATTACGCATGGTAAATCAGGTAATGTCGCGGTAGTCATTGTCAGAACAGGTGAAGTAGGAGATTCACATGGCATGACCGCCTTCATCATTGAAAAAGGCACTCCAGGATTTAGTGCTGGTCGCAAAGAAGATAAGCTTGGTATGAGAGCTTCTGAGACTACGGAGTTGATCTTTGAAGACTGCCGTGTACACAAAAGCCAAATGTTAGGAGCCGAAGGAGAAGGTTTCATACAAGCGATGAAGATCCTAGACGGTGGTCGTATTTCTATTGCTGCACTTAGCTTGGGTATTGCAGAGGGCGCACTTGAGGCATCTATCGCATATTCTAAGGAGAGACATCAGTTCAACCAACCGATTTCTAAGTTTCAAGCGATCTCTTTCAAACTAGCAGAGATGGCTACTAAAGTGGAAGCTGCTAAGCTACTTACTTTCCAAGCTGCAGACCTTAAAAACAGAGGGCAGAAAATGACTTCTGAAGGCGCTATGGCTAAGTATTTTGCATCAGAAGTTTCTGTAGAAGTATCTACAGAGGCTATCCAAATATTTGGAGGCTATGGCTACACCAAAGATTATCCAGTAGAGAAATTCTACAGAGACTCTAAGCTCTGCACTATCGGTGAGGGTACTTCTGAGATTCAAAAGCTTGTAATCTCTAGAGGTTTGCTCAAGTAATCACCAAGCATTAAATTCACGAATGCCTTTCTTTTGGAGAGGCATTTGTATTTTAATATAGAGTATTCTATATTTGCAGTCTGAAAAAACGAAAGGGGGTGGTAATTAGATTATGATCGTAGTAAACGTAAAAGAGAACGAATCAATCGAGAAAGCGCTGAAGCGTTTCAAGAAGAAGTTTGACAGAACAGGTGTTATCAGAAAGCTTCGCAGCAGACAGCACTTTACTAAGCCTTCCGTACTAAAGAGAGAAGAGAAAATCAAAGCTGCATACAAGCAGAGAATGTTCGCTAGCGAAAACTATTAATTAGTTTTTTCTAAGCTATAAAATGAGCATATTGTCAGAGGATATCCCGAGACAATATGCTTTTTCGTTTTATACGATACTTGACTTATGAGAAGCGTGCTTCACGCCATACCATACTGGCTTATCAGCAGGACTTAGAGAGCTTTCAGACTTTTTGCGAAAAGTCATTTGAGTTGACAGCGCTAGAGCAAGCGAGTCATGCAGAGATCAGAGCTTGGATCATTCAGCTAGTGGAGGAGAAGAACTCTGCCAGTACAGTCAATCGTAAAATATCTTCCTTACGCGCCTTTTATAAATTTTTAGTCAAAAACGAGCTGATCGAACTAGACCCAATGGTCAAGATCAGACTCCTCAAGACACCCAAAAGACTTCCTGAATTTGTCCAAGAACAAGAGATGGACCATGTGCTTGAGGAAAGCCTTTTTCCACAGACATTTGAGGGGCAGCGAGACCTGCTTATCCTCAAAATGCTCTACTATACAGGCATGCGTCTATCCGAACTTGTAGGGCTCAAAACTTCCGACATCGATCTGTATAAGTCAGAGGTGAAAGTTTTGGGAAAAAGGAATAAACAGAGGATTATTCCGATTTTGACAGATCTAAAAAACAATATACAAGTGTATCAAAAAGAAAAGGAGAAATCCTTTTCAAATCTAGACGAAATTCCCTACTTTTTCGTTACTAATAAGGGAGAGCAAGTCTATCCAATGCTGGTGTACCGGACAGTCAAAATGTACCTTGATCTTTATGCGCAAACACACAAAAGAAGCCCGCACGTACTAAGGCATACTTTTGCTACTCACCTGCTCAACAAGGGAGCAGATCTAAATGCCGTCAAAGATCTACTGGGACATGCTAACTTGGCCGCGACACAAGTTTATACACACAATACGCTAGATAAACTTAAGGCAGTATTTGATCAAGCTCACCCGAAAGCGTAAATTAATTATTAACCCTAAATTTTTACCGTTATGAAATTACAGATGCATTCCATCCACTTTGATGCAGACGCCAAGCTCATCAATTTCATTCAGAAAAAAACTGATAAACTGGAAACGTTCTACGACCGCATCATAGACGGGGAAGTATTCATGCGATTGGATAAAGATGAATCAAATGAGAATAAAGTCATAGAAATCAAACTCAATGTGCCCGGGAAACAACTCTTTGCAAAAGAGCAAGCTGGATCCTTTGAAGCTGCTGCGGATATGACAGTAGAGGCACTCAGAAGACAGCTGAAAAAGCACAAAGAAAAAGTCACTGCAAAGCAATGAACCCAAGATAATAAAGGCCCTTTTCGGAGGGCTTTTTCTTTGAAGGACATAAAAAAACCACATCAGCTGATGTGGTTTTATCTTTATATCTATTGGATAATTATAGTCCAAAGCTCGATTTTACTCGATCTACATAGTCTAGTTTTTCCCAAGTGAATAGCTCAACATCAAGTTTAAGCTCTATTCCTTCAGGTGATCTGAAGACTTTAGTGATGACTTCATTTTTGCGACCCATGTGTCCATAGGCAGCAGTTTCTTGATAGATTGGATTTCTGAGTTTTAGACGCTGCTCGATCGCATAAGGTCTCATATCAAAGATCTCTTCTACCTTTTTAGCGATTTCGCCATCTGTCATATTTACCTTGGCCGTGCCATAAGTGTTGACATAGATACCCATAGGCTTCGCTACACCGATCGCATACGAAACTTGAACTAAGATCTCATCTGCTACACCAGCAGCGACTAGGTTTTTAGCAATGTGTCTAGTAGCATAGGCTGCAGAGCGGTCTACTTTAGATGGGTCTTTGCCTGAAAAAGCACCTCCACCGTGAGCGCCTTTTCCACCATAAGTGTCTACGATGATCTTACGACCAGTAAGTCCAGTATCACCATGTGGTCCACCGATGACAAACTTTCCAGTAGGGTTGATATGATAAGTGATCTTATCTGTGAAGAGTTTTTGGATCTCTGGTTTGAGCTTAGCTTTAAGCCTAGGGATCAAGATATTGATGATGTCAGACTTGATTTTGGCGAGCATGTTAGCTTCTGTATCAAAGTCATCGTGCTGTGTAGATACTACGATAGCATCGATTCGCTGAGGGACATTGTCATCAGAGTATTCTATCGTCACTTGTGACTTAGCATCTGGGCGCAGATAAGTGATATCTTTATTTTCTCTTCTGAGGGCAGCGAGCTCAATGAGGATTTTGTGAGAAAGATCAAGTGCCAGTGGCATATAGTCTTCTGTCTCTTTGGTAGCATAGCCAAACATCATACCTTGGTCGCCAGCACCTTGTTCCTCAGGGCTAGATCTATCTACTCCTTGGTTGATATCTGGAGACTGCTCATGGATCGCAGAAAGTACACCACATGAGTTACCATCAAACATATACTCACTCTTGGTATATCCGATTTTATTGATAACCTCTCTAGCGATTTTTTGTACGTCTAGGTAGGTGTCAGACTTCACTTCTCCAGCTAGAAACACTTGACCTGTAGTCACAAGTGTCTCACATGCAACCTTAGATTTAGGGTCAAAGGCTAAGAAATTATCAATCAAAGCATCTGAGATTTGATCCGAAATTTTATCAGGATGTCCTTCAGACACTGATTCTGATGTAAACAAATATGGCATTGCTCTTTATTTATGTTCGAATTTGAAAAGCCAAAGTTAAGGCTTGTGCGTGATTTACAAAAATCTTACAGATAATCCCTTGATTTTTTACTGAGAGGTCAATACAGTAAAAATACGGTGGGGACTTTATGCAAGTCTGGCTTAGCTTTTCGCCAGTCTTTGATAGATTTAGTTTGGATCATTTCATCTGCTCCTGTGATGTTTTTGGCGATACAAAGTAGTGTATCTGGCTGACAATGCTGGAGAATATCTTCTAACAAATGATTGTTTCTAAATGGTGTCTCCATGAAAAGTTGCGTCTGCTTTTTCTGTGCATGTCGCTCCATCTGCTTGATGAAGTCGATGCGCTCCTTTTTTTGAATAGGGATATAGCCGTGAAAAGTGAAAGATTGTCCATTGAAACCCGAAGCCATCAGTGCTAAAAGAAAAGAAGATGGCCCAACCAACGGACACACTTTAATGCCTTTTTGATGCGCAAAAGCTACTGCTAAAGCCCCAGGATCGGCTACTCCTGGACAGCCAGCTTCGGAGATCACTCCTATTGGTTGACCTTGAAGTGCTGGACCCATAAGTTTAGCAACCTCTGCGGGAGTCGTTTTTTTATCAAGTATTTCAAAGTGGAGTTCATCGATCACTACACCTGTCTTGAGTGAACCTATGTAGCGTCTGGCAGTTCGAAGGTTTTCTACTAAGTAGTATTTTGTTTCTTTGATGACTGCGCGAACTTGTTCATTGATGACTTGGTCAGCTGTGTCTTCGGCTAGATTGCTGGGGATAAGGTATAAAATTCCCGTTTGACTCATACTATGATTTTAAGAATTCTTTAAAAATGCTCGTGAAGACTTCTGGCTGCTCAGCGTGAAGCCAATGCCCAGCATCTTTGATAGTGACTAGGGTGCTATTGGTGAAGATCTCTTTGATCTCAGCGCTATCATCTTCATTGATGTAATCTGAGTTGGCTCCTCTGACAAATAGTGTTGATTTATCAAACTGAGCACCTTCTGGTAGGGCTTCCCCGACATTTTCTATTTGCTTAGTGATCACAGGCAAGTTGATCTTCCACTCAAATCCTCCTCCACTGGCTCTTCCAAGACTCTTTAGGAGAAATTGTCGCGTACCCATGTCTTTCACATATTCACCTAAAATGTCTTCAGCTTCTTTGCGACTTTTCAGAGAGTCAATTGGAATTGCATTGAGACCTTTTAAAATGGTGTGATGATGGATAGGATAGTAGCGAGGTGCTATGTCTGCTACCATGAGCTTAGAAACTAACTCTGGGTATTGTGTAGCAAAAAACATAGCAACTTTGCCACCCATGGAGTGACCAAGTATCACTGGGTTTTTTAGCTGATGTTCTTCGATGAAATCTTTGAGATCTTTGGCCATGACTTCATAGTTCCATTCCTCACTCTTGGGAGAATCTCCATGATTGCGCAAGTCTAGTAAATAAAGCTCATAGTCAGCTTCTAATTCACGAGCGATGGTTAGCCAGTTGTCAGCCGAGCCGAAAAGTCCATGCATGATGATCACTGGTTCGCCACTCCCTATTTTTCTATAATTAAGCTTCATGGTCTATGAGTTGTCTTTTGTAGAGTTGTACAGTATTTTCTAAGCCAAGATAGAGTGCATCACAGATGAGGGCATGCCCTATCGATACTTCATCCAGTTGGGGGATGGACTGCTTTAGGTATTTGAGGTTGTGTAGGTCTAGATCATGTCCGGCATTGATGCCAAGACCTAATTCATGTGCTAGTTTAGCAGCAGTCACAAAAGGTGCTACAGCTTTGGCTTTATCAGTATGATATTGGCTAGCATAAGGCTCTGTATAGAGTTCAATGCGGTCAGTGCCGATTTTTTTAGCAGCTTCTATAAGCTTTAGATCAGTTCCTATAAAAATAGAAGTCCGCACACCATAACTCTTGAGTTCTGCGATGATATCTATCAGTTCTGCTTGATGCTTGATCGTATCCCAGCCAGCATTAGAAGTCAGTACGTGTGGGGGGTCTGGGACGAGTGTGGCTTGTGCAGGCTTGGCAAGACGAACCATTTCCATATAGCGTGCATCTGGATAGCCTTCTATGTTGAAGTCCGTTTGCACGACATCTTTTAGCGCCATCACATCACTATATCTGATGTGTCGTTCATCTGGTCTAGGATGTACTGTGATGCCTTCTCCTCCAAATTTTTCTATATCTAGCGCCACTTTGACTACATCAGGATTATTGTGTCCGCGGGCATTTCTGATGGTGGCGATTTTATTGATGTTTACACTAAGCTTTGTCATATAGTTATAATGGATTGCAAGTCGTGTAAGTTTACCCCTCTCGCAATAATTTTATCTTTCTGTAGATTATCCTAATTTTGTGCTAAGTTAGTAATTAAAGTAAAGAATAGAGAAATGGCTTTAAAGCAAGAAATAGAAAGCGGTATCAAACAAGCGATGCTCGCTAAAGATAAAACAAGGCTGACAGCACTTAGGGCTATCAAATCATTGATCCTTCTAGAGGAGACAAAGACGAGCGCAGGGTCATCACTCACAGCAGATGAAGAGATGAAGCTACTGGTGAAGGCTGCCAAGCAAAGAAAAGATTCTGCGGATATCTATAACCAACAAGGTAGAAAAGATCTCGCTGAAGTAGAGGAGGCAGAGCTTGCGATTATCGAGGAGTTTTTACCAAAGCAGTTGACAGAGGATGAATTGAAAGCAGCCATCAGTCAAATCATCTCTAATACTGGAGCTACCTCAGCCAAAGATATGGGTAAAGTCATGGGTGTAGCGACCAAGGAACTCGCTGGTAAAGCGGACGGTAAAGCCATCTCTGCTATGGTCAAGTCTTTACTTAACTAAATCAAATTTGAAGCTGGTAGATTTTTTTGTTTTAGTAGTCTTAGCGATCGGTGCTTACAGCGGTTTTCGTAAAGGACTTTTGATAGAGATCATTTCTATACTGGCTTTGCTTTTAGCGATCATAGGAGCTTTTAAACTGATGGATTGGCTCGTAGCGCTGATCATGCCTCATGCAGCATCTATCAGTTATCTAGTTCCAGTGATCGCTTTCTTATTACTATTCATTGGGATCATTCTGATAGTTAGAGGAGTGGGAGTACTTTTGAAAAAGCTCTTAGACTTAACGTTTTTTGGCTTGTTTGATAATATATTCGGAGCGCTGCTTGGTATCATCAAATGGACTTTTGGAGTGAGCTTACTGCTATGGGTAGCGAGTGCCATGAACTTTGAGATTCCTAAAGAGCACACAGAGGAGGCTGTCATATATCCTTACCTAGAAAGCTTAGCACCAAATACGGTGAATCTGATTAATGAATATCTACCGGTCATTCAAGATACTTTTGACTCTCTAAAAGCACTTCAAGACTTGCTCTAAGATGATCCTTCTGATAGACAATTATGATTCTTTCACTTACAACTTGGTGGATTACTTCCAGCAGTTGGGTGTACAGATGGTCGTCAAGAGAAATGACTTGCCCATAGAAGCTTACACAGATCAGTCTTATGAAGGCCTAGTTTTGTCACCAGGTCCAGAGACTCCTCAGAAGGCAGGCAGGCTTATGGAAATATTGGGACACTATGTGGGGCAAGTTCCAATCTTAGGTATTTGTCTGGGTCACCAAGCGATAGGAGAATACTTCGGAGCTTCACTAGTCAAAGCCCTCAAGCCCATGCATGGCAAAATATCTACTATCAAAGTAAGTGACCCTAGCATTTTTGGAAGTGTCGTGTCATTGCAAGTGGTAAGATATCACTCTTTAGTTTTGCAAAATCTACCAGAGATACTAGAGGTGACAGGATTGACCAAAGAAAATGAGATCATGTCTATCAAACATAAGTATCTGCCTATTTGGGGGTTACAGTATCACCCAGAGGCACATTTGACAGAATATGGTTTGAAAATATTAGATAATTGGCTTAGATTTAATAATATTGCTAGTCAGGAAAAACTCGGCATACCTAATTAATCAATCAAACAGATGTCTTTACAGATAAAAGAAGCAAACGGATTTAAATACATAGACGAGGGTCAAGGAGATATACTCATGCTATTGCATGGGCTTTTTGGCGCTTTGAGTAACTGGGAGGGAGTGGTTAATCATTTTTCCCAAAATTACCGTGTGATGATTCCCATGTTGCCTATCTATGAAATGCCTATCAGAGAAGCTGGATTGGATGGATTAGTAGATCACTTGAGAAGCTTCATCGAATATAAGCAAATAGACCAAGACCTCACTTTGATTGGAAATTCATTAGGAGGACATGTCGGGTTGATTTATACTTTGAAATACCCTGAAAATATCAAAAGACTCGTGCTGACAGGAAGTTCTGGCCTCTTTGAAAATGGGATGGGTGGATCTTTTCCTAAAAGAGGAAACTATCAGTATATCAAAGAACGTGTGGAATATACCTTCTATGATCCGAAAGTGGCGACTAAAGAACTGGTAGATGAGGTGTTTGAGACAACTAACTCTATTCCAAAGTGTATGCGTATAGTTGCGATCGCTAAGTCTGCTCAGAGACACAATATGGCTTCTGAGATTCCTGCTATCAAGATTCCTGTTCTACTCGTATGGGGGCTCAATGATACGATCACTCCTCCGATGGTAGGCCATGAGTTTAATAGACTACTCAGTAACTCGACTTTGAAATTTATAGATAAGTGCTCTCACGCACCGATGATGGAACATCCTGATCAATTTAATGTTATATTAGAAAATTGGTTAAAAGAAACACCGCTCTAGCATGATCGCCATAGACTTGATCAATAAGATGATTCCCCCACTGAAGTTTTCAGACAAAGCGTCTATGGCACTTTCGTGGATGGAAGAGTTGCGGGTCAGTCATTTGCCAGTCGTTCATGATTTGCACCTACAAGGTTTCATTTCAGAAGAGATGATCTTTGATGCTAATATGGCGGATAAAGAGATCGGTACTTTTCAGCTTATCGGTAAGGAATGTTTTGTCAGCCCTGACAAGCATATCTATGATGTCATCAGGGCTGGCTATCAGCACAAGATCAGTATGGTGGCTGTGGAGGATCAGTTTCATAAGTTCCTCGGGGTGATCACTATGGAAGATACAGTGACGGCCTTTGCGCAGTCTATCTCTATACAGTCTCAGGGGGGCATTATGGTCTTGTCCATGTATCTGTCTGATTATTCCCTTCATGAGATATCGCGCCTCATTGAGTTAGAAAATGCTAAAATTCTCAGTAGTTTTATCTCTAGTGATCCACTAGATGCCGAGAAGATCAAGTTGACACTCAAGATCAATAAATTAGAACTAAAGCATATCAAAGCCACTTTGGAGCGTTTTGGCTACAAAGTCATCAGTCAATTTGAGGAAGAAAGCCCCATCACTAATGAGCAAGATCGCCTCAATCTGCTCATGAAGTACCTCAACATGTAGGATAAGATCCTTATATTTAGCGCATGAAAATCGCCATTCACGGTAAAAATCTCACTCCAGATGTAGTTGATTGCATAGATACGCTCTTTGCTACCCTACATCAGTATGGTACTGAGATTTATATTTCAAGGACTTACTATAAAAACATCACCGAGCATCATCATGTCAATACTGGTAAAGTAGAGCTTTTCAAAAGAGGGGATGATTTGCGTGAAATTGATTTCTTCTTTTCACTAGGAGGTGATGGTACTTTGCTGGAGTCTGTTACGTATGTGGGTCGGAGTGAGGTGCCTATCGTAGGGATCAATACAGGGAGATTGGGTTTTCTAGCTACTTCCTCTAAGGAAAATATCAAAAAAGTCATTGAGGGGATATACAATGACTACTTCACGATAGAGAATAGATCACTGGTCACCTTAGATACAGACAAGCCTCTCTTCGAAGGACTTAATTTTGCGCTAAACGAGTTTACCATCCTCAAAAAGGATAGCTCTTCGATGATTGTGGTGCATACTTTTATCAACGGGGAATATCTAAATAGCTACTGGTCTGATGGCCTCATCATCGCTACACCTACAGGATCTACTGGGTATTCTCTCAGCTGTGGAGGGCCTCTCATTTTGCCTCAAGCAAATAACTTTGTGATCACTCCTGTCTCTCCACACAATCTCAATGTCCGTCCGATGGTCGTGCCTGACTCTAGTGTGATAAGTTTCGAAATAGAGGGTAGGAGCAAAAGTTTTTTGGTCTCACTCGATAGCCGCTCCAACTCGGTAGATGCGAGCATCCAGATGGCCGTCCGCAAAAGTAACTTCCATGCAAAGCTGGTAAAATTTCATGGGTATAACTTCCTAGATACACTGAGACAAAAGCTCAACTGGGGGCTAGATATGCGAAATTGAGGGTATTTAACATTATTTAACTTTTTCGATACTGACATAGATTTTTTATACGTTTTCTTATGTATAACTTGCAAACAAGGTTGAATTGGGCTATAAATTAATAACGCTATTTCTACTTATAATCAGTGGCTTAGGCCAAAGACTCGCTGCTCAGCAGACAGAGGTTGGTTTTGGTCTTGGAGCTGCTGCTTACAGTGGAGATATGCATCGATTTTATGATCCTCGTAAATCTTCTATAGCGGCTACTTTGCTCGGACGATACAACTTCAATAATACTTGGAGTGTCCGTGGACAAGCAGTTTTTGGAAGGTTTGGAGCTGATGATGCAGATGATCCACTGGATCCTCAGGCAGCAGCTCGGGGTAATTCATTTAGCGCCAATTTCTTAGAGGGATCTGTAGTTTTTGAGTATCATTTCTTGGATTATCGAGAGTGGAAAGCTAGGAAGCCATATTCCCCTTATTTATTTGGAGGCCTTGGAGGGGCATTTATCATTGGGAGCTATGAGGCTTCAGCTACTCCTCCTTCATTTTTCAACCCCGTCATTCCTTTTGGAGTGGGGATTAAATTCAAGCTTAATACAGCTTGGCAACTCGCAGTCGAAGTAGGGCCGCGCAAGACGTTCTCTGATTTACTGGATGGTATTTCTGAATCTACAGCTCCGAACAATAAGTTGGCTTTTGATTTTGGAAATGTATATGACAAAGATTGGTATTACTTCACTGGCATCACACTAAGCTATAGCTTCTATAAATCAGCTTGTCCAGTAGAGAAATTAACATGGTAAAGGGTGCAATTATTTAAAAAGAAGTAGCATTTTTGTAGCTTGCAGATTAGAAGCAGTTATACGCTGAGCATGAAAGAGTCAATTAACCTAGATACCCTACCACAACATATAGCAGTAATCATGGATGGCAATGGTCGATGGGCGGAGCAAAAGGGCGCTATGCGTGTTTTTGGCCACCGAAATGCGATCAAAGCTGTACGAGAAATCGCTGAAGGATGTGCTGAGCTAGGAGTGAAGTATTTGACTTTATATGCATTCTCTACTGAAAACTGGTCAAGACCAGCAGATGAGGTCAATGCACTCATGGAACTATTGGTCAATACCATAGCAGATGAGATCCCTACGCTACATAAAAACAACACGAGATTAGCAGCGATAGGAGATATAGATAGTTTACCCACTAAGTGTGCGCAGAAGTTGAGAGATGCCATCACAGAGACTGCCACCAATACTGGCTTGACCCTTTGTTTGGCACTTAGCTACAGTGGGAGATGGGAGCTTAAAGAAGCTATGAAAGCGATCGCAGACAAGGTCGCTCAGGGTGCGGTGAAAACCGAAGAAATATCATTAGAGTTAATTAGTGCGCATTTGCATACCAAAGATATGCCTGATCCAGAGTTACTGATCAGAACTAGTGGCGAGATGAGAATTAGTAATTTTCTCCTATGGCAGATGGCCTACACCGAACTGTTTTTTACAGAGGTGCTTTGGCCAGACTTCAGAAAGGAGCATTTATATGAAGCAATTGTTGATTTCCAAAAGCGAGAAAGAAGATTTGGAAAGACAAGTGCACAGTTAAAATCTTAGTTTATCAAATGAGAAGATATTTATTTATTGCGCTCCTATTGTTGACTTCTGTGCTGGCGGAGGCGCAAATCAGGTTTGGCTCTAGCCGTAACAATACGCAGACCAACAAAGAGTTGATCAAAATGGATCTCAATGATCCAAAGGAGTATGAAATCGTAGAGCTCACCACTACAGGTCTAGCTACTCTACAGGAAGATCCTATCTTATCCATCAGTGGACTCAAAGTAGGGGATAAAATCCGCCTCCCAGGTGGACAAGAGCCAGTACTCAAAAAACTCTGGAAGCAGGGCATCATTGGAGATGTACAGTTTGAAATCACTAAAGTAGAAGGCAATCAAATCTCCATCAACTTAGCCATCAAAGAGCGCCCTCGAATGAGTAAATTTGAGTTTAAAGGGGTGAATAGAACACAGCAAAGTGAGCTTACTGACAAAATCAATATTCGTGGTAAAGTACTCAGAGATGACGTGCTCAGTGCCTCAGAGCGAACAATCAAGACATATTTTGTAGACAAGGGATTTCTCAATACTGAAGTGAGAACCATCCAACAGCCAGATACCACATTGCCTAATAGTGTGAAGCTAATTTTTGAAGTAAATACTTTCTCTAAGGTAAAAATTGATGAAATCGTCATTGATGGCAATGAAGAGTTTAGCGATACTAAGCTCAAAAAGAAGCTCAAAAAGACCAACGAACATCCTAGAATAGCCATCGTCCGAGATGTGATCAATCGCATAGCAGATAAAAATGCGATGAATGTCAAAACTTATCTGGACTCTAGATATCCTGTGACAGATGATGATGTCAAGGAGTATGTCAATAAAAACTTCAAACTTAACTTTCTCAATGGCTCTAAATTTATCGCCAAAGAATACGAGGAAGATAAGAAATCCATGATCAGCTTTTACAACTCAAAGGGATTTAGAGATGCAGAGATTCTTTCTGACACGATCTATAAAGTTGGCAAAAGTGAAATAGGGATCAATATCAAACTCGAAGAGGGAAGAAAGTATTACTACAGAGATATCACATGGTCTGGTAACTATGTGTATACCAGTGAGCAACTCTCTAGAATGCTGGGTATTCAAAAAGGTGACCTCTACAATAGAGAAGAGCTAGACAAGCGACTCAATGCCTCTCCAAGAGAGGATGATTTGAGCTCACTCTATATGAATGACGGCTACTTGTACTTCCAAAATGAGCCAGTAGAAGTGAGAGTAGAGGGTGACTCTATCGATATGGAGATCAGAATCCAAGAAGGACCTCAGTTTACGATCAACCGCATCATCCTCAAAGGAAATGAGCGTACAAGTGATCACGTAGTCTTGAGAGAGTTGAAGATCTTGCCAGGTCAGAAGTTTGATAGAAGCTTGCTTATCAGAACTATTAGAGAGCTTTCCGCACTGGGCTACTTTGATCCAGAGCAGATAGAACCAAGACCAATACCTAAAAATGACGGAACGGTAGATATAGAATTTAACTTAGTAGAAAGGCCAAGTGATTCGATCGAGCTCTCAGGAGGTTGGGGTGGATTCTTCGGCTTCGTGGGGACTGTTGGATTGGTTTTCAACAACTTCAGTATTAAAAACATCAAAGATTTCTCTAAGTGGAAGCCG
This sequence comes from Penaeicola halotolerans, assembly GCF_016464625.1. Classification (GTDB taxonomy): domain Bacteria; phylum Bacteroidota; class Bacteroidia; order Cytophagales; family Cyclobacteriaceae; genus Penaeicola; species Penaeicola halotolerans. The sequence goes on along the minus strand of NZ_JAEAGO010000005.1, from coordinate 146,865 downwards.
CTTCCAGTGGGTGATGGTCAAAAATTATCTCTCAGAGTACAAGCTAATGGTAGAAGATTCCAAAACTATTCGATCTCTTTCCAAGAGCCTTGGTTGGGGGGTACTAAGCCGATTTCTTTCTCGGTAGCTTTCAATCACTCAGTACAAAGAGGTATAGACTTTTTCTCTAATCAAGAGTTTGGTTACTTCAAAATCACTGGTGGTGAGATAGGCTTAGGTAAGCGATTGAAGTGGCCTGATGATTTCTTTATGATCAGAAGCAGTATCGGTTTCAATAACTATGATTTTGAAAACTACGGTACTTCTCTAGGTCTTGGATATCCTACAGGTAACTCTAAGGCTTTCACACTCAATACTACACTTTCTAGAATATCAATCAGTGATCAGATGTACCCTAGATATGGTTCTCAGATCACTTTGAGTGCTACGGCTACCCCACCATTTAATCAGTGGAGAGATGTCGATCTTGAGACAGATACTGATCAAGAGATCTTCAAATGGCTAGAATATCATAAGTGGATGTTTGACGCATCATTCTTTTTACCTCTTGATAACAAAGGAAAACTAGTCATGAATACAAGAGCACACATGGGATTCCTAGGGTCTTATGGTGGTGCAGATATCATTCCTCTTGAGCGATTTGTGCTAGGTGGTGATGGTATGATGATGAACAACTTTGTGCTAGGTCAAGAGATCATTGGTTTGAGAGGATATGAAAATCAATCAATCACTCCTCAGACAGCAAATAGAAGAGGTGGTGTAGTGTACAATAAATATGTCATGGAAATGAGATACCTCGTATCACCAAATCCATCTGCTACTATTTACGTACACACTTTCTTAGAAGCAGGTAATAACTTTGGTTCTTACAGAGAGTTCAATCCATTTAACCTTAAGCGCTCAGCGGGTATTGGAGCGAGGATCTTCATGCCAGCCTTTGGATTACTAGGTGTTGACTGGGGTTATGGATTTGACACTGCTCCAGGTACTAATCAGCGTAGTGGTGCACAGTTCCACTTTACGATCGGTCAACAGTTGAGATAATGAAAAAGCTGCTTATCATATCGGTTTTATTGATGGGCATCATCAGTCAGCAGGCTAAAGCACAGAAAATAGGCTATGCTGACTCAGAATATATATTAAGTAAAATGCCCGAATACAAGGGTTTTCAGGAGGAATTAGCGAAGCTAACAGCCAATTGGAAAAAAGAGGTACAAAGTTTGTTTACTGATGTCGAACGCATGTATGATGCGCTCAAAGCAGAAGAAGCGCTGCTGACAAGGGAAATGTACGATGAGCGTTCTGCTGCCATCAAGAAGAAAGAAGCGGAAGCAGTAGCCTATCAGGATAAGATCTTCGGGACAGACGGTCTCTATTTTCTTAAACAGAAAGAGCTCATGCAGCCAATTCTTGCCAAGCTTGGTGAGGCGATCGACAGGGTAAGCAAAAAACAGCGATTAGGGATGTTAGTTGATAAAGCTGGATTACCTTTGCTTTGGACAGATCCTCGACACGACTATTCGGACTTTGTACTCGAGGAACTAGGTATAGAAACAATTGAAAATTAAAAACTGAACTAAATATTGATTTAAGATGAAAACCAGAACGATTCTTTTTGCACTAGCTTTACTTTTCAGCGGATTTGTTGCTCAAGCACAGTCTCCTGTTAAAATTGGATATGCAGATATTGATTATTTGATGTCTTTGTTGCCAGAAATGAAACAAGTAGAGTCTGAATTGCAAGATTATCAAACGATGTTAGGCAATCAGCTAAACGCTAAGGGTCAGGACTTCGAAAGAAAAGTGCAGACTTTCCAGCAAAATGCTCAGTCAATGACGGAAGAGGCTAGAAACCAGCAGCAAGCTGATCTTCAAAGACAACAGCAAGAGCTTGAGAAGTTTCAAAGTGACTCTCAAATTTCATACAGAAGAAAGGTAGAGGAAGTGCTTTCTCCACTACAAGAGAAAGTATTCAATGCGATCAATGCTGTAGCTGAAGAGAACGGATACTCTCATATCTTCGCTGCTACTGCTAACCAAGCGCCTATCTTGCTTTATACTAAAGACGAAGATCCATTCATGGATTTAGTGATGAAAAAGCTTGGCGTAACTGCTCCAGCTGGACAGATGCCAACTCCTGGTCAAGGAAACTAATATGTAAAGCTTATAAATTTTAAAAACCGATCTGAGAGGGTCGGTTTTTTTATGGCATTTATTTTAACTTGTGTCAATGATCAGACCTCAAAAATTAGCTTTAGGAGATAATGTAGCCATCGTAGCTACAGGAAAGCGTGTAGATAAGGATAAAATACAGGCTGCGAAACTGATGCTCGAATCATGGGGACTCAAAGTGTCGCTTGGAGAACATCTCTTCATGTCAGAGGCTTATCTAGCAGCTAGCGATGCACAGCGCTTGTCTGATCTACAGCAAGCACTAGATGATCCTTCGATCAAAGCTATCTTTTTAGCGAGAGGAGGCTATGGTACTACGAGGATCCTCGATCTAGTTGACTTCACGACTTTTTGTAGATCACCTAAGTGGCTGATAGGTTTTAGTGACATCACCGCACTCCTGACGCACATAGCTCATCTTGGCATTCAAAGTATTCATGGACCTATGCCACAGCTTTTTGATGGACATACAGACCATATCGATTTGGAGCGGCTTAGAGATTTGCTATTTGCCTTTTCTAGCAAAGCGATCTATGGCACACAAAATCCACATCAAGTAGCTGGCGAAGTATCAGCTCCTATCATAGGAGGTAATTTATCCATGTTAGTTCACCTCATTGGGACTTCTTCTATCACTCGTTTTGATGACAAGATACTGGTCTTAGAAGAGTGTAATGAAGCTTATTATCAAATAGATCGTATGCTAGTGCAGCTCAAGAGAGCAGGTTATTTAGCTAAAATCAAAGGGGTTGCTATTGGTGACTTTAGTGGGCTGACAGGTGATGATTTTGATTATACATTAGAAGAGATTTTTAAGATGCACCTAGGCGAACATGTCCCTATGGGGTTCGGCTTTGGTTTTGGTCATTTGTCTTCCAATGCACCACTAGTGATAGGGGCAAACTATCGGCTTTGCATCTCAGAGAATGAGGTAAGTCTTAGCTTGGAAGGATAAAACCAGCTGCTAGACCTACTATGATTACTAGTGGCGCTGGAATTTTAGTGAATGCTAATAAAAAATAGGTGATTAGAATGATCAAAAGATTGATCAGGTTGGCTTCTATCGGGTCAAACATGATGATAGCAGCTGCCACTACCATCCCACAGCTGACAGCATTGATTCCTTCGAGAGAGGCACGTACTACTCGGTACCTTTTAAGTCCATCCCAAAATCTAATCACAAAAAATATCAGAAATGTGCCTGGTAAAAATATGCCTGCTGCAGCCACAAGTGAGCCAGTAATCTGACCCATCAGTCCATATTCTCTCAAGGATAAAGCTCCTATATAAGAACTGAAACTGAAAGTAGGACCCGGTAAGCTCTGCATCAGGGCATATCCTGAAAGGAACTCTTCTGAGCTCAAGTAGCTTTTGAACTCTACAAATTCTGTATAGAGATAGGGAATCAACACTTGCCCACCCCCAAAGATCAAGCTGCCGTTTCGGTAGAAATTTTCAAAGAGTAAAATAGGTCTATACTGCGTATAAGCACCGATGATAGCAGCTCCAGCAAGTACTCCTCCCCAGAGTAAGAAATTAGCCCATTTGATTTGTATTGGCTTAGGCGTTTCATCTTTAGGGTGCTTTTTATATTTCAGAGCGGTAGCGAGTCCTCCTGCAATCAATAGGATGGGAAAAATATAGGGAGTATTGTAGTTGACAGTAATGATCGTGGCTAGCGCCATGAGTACTACTCCTTCTACATTTTCTATCACTGTGATAATAATACGGTGTGCTGCAAAAATCACAAAGCCTACAGCCATCGGCTGGATGAAGCGTGTAAAGGCCAAAGAAGCTTCCTTGTCTTGTAGGCTGGAAATGAAGATAGCTGCTAGTGTGATGAGTATAGTGGCAGGCAGTATCCATACAATTAAAGCTAAATAGGCGAGGTAAGCCCCGCCTATTTTAAAGCCAATTGCTGAGATAATCTGAGTAGAGGTAGGACCTGGTAAGATCTGACAAAGTGCATTGAGCTCGAGTAGATCTTTTTCATTCAGGTAATTTCTCTTTTTGACCATGCGCTCCATTGTCATGGCAAAAAAAGCCTGTGGTCCACCAAATGCAGTCAGGGAAAGAAGTAGAACGTCTCTTAGAAAAAGGTAATATCTAATCTTCTTTACCAAAATATGCTTTTATTTTCTTAGACCCAATTCTCTCAATCTTTCTTCTAGGAATTCACCAGCCGTAGCATCTGTATATTTCTTTGGATTTTCAGCATCGATACATGAAGGCAAGCATGTCAAGTCCATATCAGACCTAGGATGCATGAAGAATGGAATCGAATATCGAGAAGTATGCATCAACTCTCTTGGAGGGTTGACCACGCGGTGAATAGTCGATTTTAACTTATCATTGGTCAATCTAGCGAGCATGTCACCGACATTGACTACGAGTTGCTCGGGTAGAGCTGTGATTGGAATCCACTTACCGTCTCTTCTGAGTACTTGAAGTCCATCAGCACTTGCTCCCATGAGTAGTGTGATCAAGTTGATGTCACCATGCTCTGCTGCACGTACGGCATCAGCAGGGATGCTATCTGGATCCTCGATCGGGAAGTAGTGAATAGATCTTAGGATTGAGTTACCATGCTCTACTTTCTTTTCAAAGTAGTCTTCTGGAAGCTCGAGATAGAGTGCTATCGCACGAAGCATATTTTTACCAGCTTTCTCGATAGTTTGATAAGCCTCTTTAGAGATCTCTTCAAACTCCGCTGGATAAGCTGGCCATACGTTTTCTGGATATTCTGCTTTGATCGGATCGCTGTCAGGGATAGTCTCTAGGAGTTGTCCTACGTGATAAAATTCCTTCAAGTCACCGGTATTTCTACCTTTTGCATGTTCTTTGCCTTTGCCAGTATAGCCTCTTTGGAAGCCGATCTCAGGTTTTTCATGCTTGGCTTTTTCTTCTTCAGGTTGTGAGAAATACTTCTTGATAGCCGCATATAGCCTGTCTTGTAGCTCAGCTGATAGGCCATGGTTTTTGATGGCCACAAAGCCAATATTATTGTAAGCTGCCCCTAAGTCTGCTACAAACTTTTTCTTCTTTGCGGGGTCTCCGCTCATGAAATCCGCCAAATCTAATGACGGCACTTCATCGTATAATATATCACTCATTGCGCTTGATTTTTAGTTTGATAAAGCCTGCAAATTTAAGCTGAATTTACAATATACTAAATATCTTTGGAGCAAATAAAGCATCTCCTCAAATGAAGAAAGTATTCATCCTCGTTTTGCTCATTTTTGTGGCTTTGATCGTCTATCAATATAGGACTCAAAGCGTAGACACGATGGGCGTGAAGGAGTCCAAGGCAGATACTCTTGAGGAACTATCGCTGACCTTGTCCCCTGTAGAGCAAGTCATGGACTATCCAGATGCGATGCTAGAGCTCTATCAGCCAAGCGATGGACAGTCACTCAATAAGGGTAAGGTTGATTTTACCTTTAATGTCAAAAACTTCATCTTTGGTGCGCAGCAAGCGAATGGTCTGAAAATCTCTCTTAACGGTCAAGCACCTAAACTATATCGCAATACTGAAGTACAGTTATCCTTATCAGAGGGTCAGTATACGCTCTTTGCCTATCTCACTGATCAAAATGGCATAGGGCTCAAGGAGTATGGCAATTACCTCGCTAGAGACTTTGCTGTAGGAGTCCCTGCTCAGCCTTTATCCACTCCCATATTGATCATCAACTTGCCAGAGGATGGTGCGGTGATCTCTCCTAATCAGTCTTTTATCATAGATGCCTATACAGCTAGGGATGAACTCGCTAGTGGTGATGCGCTACTAGAAGTGCAGATAGGTTCTCAACGTCTAGTAATGAATGGTCACGCACCCTATCAATTGGACGGCTTGCCAGTAGGAGAGTATGAGATTAGCTTTCGCTTACTCAATACGCGTCAGGAACCGATAGCGGGCGATTATACTGCTACTAAGAGAAGAATCTCTATTCGATAGTACTGTTTCCCTCCTTATTTTTTATCGAAAAATCACCATTTTAGGGTATTTTATTTTAAAATTATTTCCTTTAGCTTAGCCTTTATTAAGGGTTTTATATAAATAAAATACGATGATTTTTTCACAAAAAGGACTTAAATGTTCCATTAATTGGTCTTATAGAGGCTTTTTACTGTTTAGTCTTGTGATCTTTATCTCTTGTAATAGCGAGCCGAAAGTGGTCACACTTGCCCCAATCAATGAGATCTATCAAGGTACTTTTGACCTGCATCTGGATGAGCGGACTTCTCAGGAATCATTTTTCCTGCAAGCTGTAGGTGAGGATACGGTGATCTTACTTAATCGTGCAGAAGGAAATTTGGTGCTATTTGATGCGCAAGGACAGGTGATATCCAAGTACTACTATGCTTCGGATGGTCCAAATCGTGTCAATGTCAATGGTTTTCAATATTGCCATCCTGATACTATCGTGACTACAGATTTTTATCAAAATATCTCTCTTGTAGATACTGCGGGTAAGCTAAAAGGTAAGTGGAAATCATTTGATCTAGATAAATTTGAACTAGAAGTTGACCCGTCACCAACATCTACAAATAGTTCCCCTTTTTTTAAAAGAGGTGACAAGGTGTATTTTAACAATGCAATCTTTAGCGATAAGATTTATTCACTTTTTGCAGAGCTAGATCTCCGAGATGGGACGATCAACTATCTAGACATCAAATTTCCTGAAATTTATCAATCTGGTTTTTGGGTTTCAAACTCCTTTCAATTTGTATCTTCTACATATCTGCCAAAGGAGGATGAGCTTATTGTTAATTTTCCAAACCTATCTAGTCTCTATCGGTATCGCTTTGCTGATGGAAGCTTGACTGAAATTCCTCTGGCTCATAGTCAACTGATAAATGAAATCACTGCGCTATTTCCTGATAAGGAATCTGCTAGAAATGCGAGCCCAGAAGCACTTGCTAAAAGAGAGCTGTCCAAAGACTTTTATCATAGTCTCTATTTAGACCGTGAAAATGAGGTTTACTATAGGCTAGTGGGCATAGGCAAGCCGGAGAGTGTCTATGATGCACAAAGCCCAGAAGAGCAACCGCTAAGGGAGTATGCGCTGATGGTGTATGATCAGGAATTCCAACTACAAGGAGAGTACACAATCGATGCAGGCGTCTATAATATGCTAAAAGTATTTATCAGCCCTAAAGGGCTTCATCTGATGCGCCTAGATAGCGAGGAGGATAAAATGAGTTTTGATGTATTTAGCTTCAAATAACCGACACCTAACCACCTAGATAATGAGACATCATTTATTAATAATTGGCCTATTGGCATTGTTTGTTTTTTCTTGTAATCAACCAGAAGTTGCTTTAGAAAAGCAAATAGAAACAATTAAGGTTTCTCTCAAGGGGAATCAATTCTTAACTGATGAACTATTTTCCACAAATTTTGACCGCGTAGATAGTTTACTTTTTGTGAGTTTAGACGATCAGAAAGCAGCTTTTCATATCTATAATATCAATGATGATTTTTCCTTTGTCAAGGCTTTTGCTTATAAGGGTGAAGGACCTGGAGAGTTTAGAACTGCGGCTATCAGTGACATAGAACAAGTAAACGATGATTATCACGTCAGTATTTTTGATAGAGCAAAATACAGACTAACAGTATATTCTTTGAAAGATATCTTGAATGAGGAAAAGAGCTTGCCAATCTATTCCTTTAGAATGCATCCAAAGCATGGGTTGAGTGCGGCTTTGGTGAAGACAGGCAATACTACTTATGTAGGGACACCGGGCTTGGATGTGATGAATCGAGGGAGGCTTCACTTTTATGATACGCTGACACAGGAGTCTACTAAAAACGAGTTGATTCCCAAGGATCAGCGTTTTGATCAGCTTTCTGATTATCCAAAGTATAATCTATATTTTTCAAGAATCGCCAAACATCCCACTAAAGAGTTGATTGCTTCGGTAATGAGGGGTTTTGATCGTTTAGATATTTATGATTTTGAAGGCAATCTAGTTCATGAGGTCAAATCTCCAAACTATGAGCGGGAGTATGAACTGTCACTCATTGGGGATAAGGCTACTGAGAAGAAGTTTTATATGGGTGTCAGAGGTTCTGAGAAATATATATACGCTATTTATTATGATCAGCTGGATAAAGACTACTCCAGAGATCTCATCCCTACTCAGATCAAAATCTTTTCTTGGGAGGGACAAGAACTAGCCAATATCGAAGTTCCAGAATACCTTATGTCCTTTGAAGTAGATGAGGAGCGTGGGAGGCTGTATGGGGTAGCTTACTTTGAAGAAAAGACAATGACTTATGACATCTCTAATATCTTAAACCAACTCAATCAAACTTATGAAAGTAATTAATTCTATTGCCTGTATTTTATTTGTTCTATTTATCTCATCGTGTACTTCCGAGAATTCGGTCAAAGAGGAAAAGGAAGTGCTCAAAGTATCTTTAGAGGGAAAAGTGATTTTACCAGAAGAGATCAAGGGTCGTGTCATGACTCGAGTCGATAATCTACTTTTCTTTTATCAAACTGGAGGAGAAGGCGATGTTTTCAAAATTTACGATCTAGACAACAACTACAAACTAGTTGGAGCTTATGGAACGTTTGGCGATGGACCAGAGGAGTATTTAGCACCTAGAATAACAGATAAAGAAAAGGTGGGCAATGATTATATTTTGACTATTTATGATAGATTCAAAAACAAGGTTTCTGCTGTGTCTCTCAATGCCATCATTAATAACTCCGAAGATAAAGCAGTTGATAGATTCTCGATTGATCCTAAGCACAGCATGAATCAAGATTTTCTTAAAATAGACGAGCAAACTTATGTAGCCACTCCTGGAATGGAAGCAACTAATAGAGGCAGGATACATATTTATGATGAATCAACTCAAGAGTTTAGTCACAACGACATGATTCCCAAGGTAGCAGTTTATGATAATATGGAAAGCTATGAGAAATATGCGCTTTACATGACTAAGCTGGCCAAACACCCTAGCAAGGATAAAATCGTATCCATCATGTTTAGTTTTGATCGCCTAGATTTTTATAATTCAAAAGGAGAGCATTTGCAAGAAGTATTGGGACCAGAATATGAAAGTGAATTTGCAAGAGTAAATATGGACGGAAACTCAGATAATGCTAAGTTTTTCTATCAGGACGTAAGTGTTAGTGAAAATCTAATTTATACACTTTATTTGAACGAGACACTAGAGACTTATATCACTCAGGATATTTCAGATGTTGGTATTAAAATCTATGATTGGGATGGAGATCAGTTGGCTGAAATTAGTATTCCAAACTTTTTAACATCTATAGAAATCGATGAGGTGAGAGGGAAGCTTTATGGAATAGCTCCTAGTGAGGAGAAGATACTTGAATACGACATCTCTGAAGTTTTAAAGCAAATCAAATAAGTTGGAAAAGCCGCTGAATCACAGCGGCTTTTATTTTACAATTCCTCCAAAGCTATTTTTTCAAACTGCATGGTATCTTCCTCATTGACAGGATTGTCCATGTGATTGATAGAGAGGTAGAGGCCTTCTTTGGTGATGAAAAGATTACTCGTTAGGTATTTTCCTGCTTCAAAGCGTTTTTCACTTATCAGTTTTAATGTTTTGTCAAAAACTTGAATGACAAAGGGTCCTGGTGCTTCTCTTAATGCCCTAAGATCTTGTTCACTGGTCACTTGAGCTTCAGGATAGCCGATTCTGTAATAAACTTGTCTGTAGGTATCATAGAGTAAGCTTTCATACCTAGCGCCTCCCAACATGTAAGTTATGATTTCATTTCGCTCAGGAGCAGTAGAGAGTGAGGGCATGGTCTCATCCATAAGGTTGCTTTTGACGGATATTTCTCTCATGTTGCCAGCGTCATCAGCTTGATAGAGGTTGTGACTACCCGTGATCGAATAAGTGATTTGCTCTTTTGCAAAGACGATGCTTGTTTCAAAGAATTTGAGTCCACTCTCCAGATAGCCTGCTGGATATTTGACATTTAGTGGATTGACCTTAGCAGTTTTCAGATCTATCTCTAATCCTATGGCTGCTTGGGACAGCTTTTCTTCTGTCATGTTTAGGTAGTTGCCTGGTAGGTGTGTCTTGACACGCAGCTTTCCATCTATTAAAAGTGGAGGGCTCAGATAGTAGCTGTTGTGTACAAATGCAGTGGCATATCCATCGGGCTGTGTGTATTTGATCACTTGTTTCACTTTTCCAGAAGTATCTGTCAAGACTATCTGAGGTAGGACTTGAGAGAATAAAAAGATACTATCCAAGTTGTGAAAATATACTCCTAGAATATCTCCCACTCCATCTGGTCCTTCCATCTCAAACTTTATCTTTTTGATGAGTTGACTTTCTTCTAGGTCATAGAGCTGGAGTGAGTTATTTCTCATATTGACATTGAGCAAGTAATGCTCATAAGTGGTAAGCCCCATGCTGACATTTGGAGTAGTCTCATCTACAGGTAGCTTGATGAATTCTCCACTGGCTACTAACTCGTAATTTTTTCTTTCCTCTTTAGATTCTTGACAAGAGGCTATCAGGGACGTCACTGCTAGGAGGTAAATAGCTCGTTGGTACATGGCGTGTAGATTTATCATAAGAGAAAGTTTGGTTAACTAAAAATAAAGTTATTTGATAAATATAAAAAATAAATGGTAAATGACCTTTTTCCTCAACTAATTTCTCTCAATATAGCCAAGGACTTGATGTCTGTGAGGTAATCAAGGTGCAGCTTATAAAAGGCAAGTAAGTGATCCAATAGGTCTCTTTTGGTTTGGATAGGGACTTTTTCATACTGTCCATCAGATTTTAGTAATTGATTGAGCAGGGCTTTTTCTGCTTTGGCAAAGTCACCATAGTTGATTTGTGGGAAGAGCTGCTCGTAGACCTCTTCGGCATCTTCTGGTGCAAAGCCTAAGTATCCGCTAAAGAGTAGTAGAAACTTGATCGGAAAGCTACCTAGTGGACTGTTGGACTCATCTAGCCATCGGATGATATTTTCGAGAAAGTCAAAAAGGGCTTCATTTTCATAGCCATCTTGGAGGCATTTGTCTATGATCTCTGCCAAAAACATGGCTACTCCGGACTTTTGAAAATCAAAAGGAATCTGTTTGAATGGAAAGCTACACTTGATCTCAGAGATGCGGTTGAGGCCTTGACTATCTTTGTTGTATACCACCAAGTCTGTGAGGGTGAGTGGCTGAAAAAGTGCCATTTTCGGTTTGGACTTGGCACTTCGGACACCATTGATGATATAGCTGCGGTAGCCCAGCTCACGGGTAAAGATCCTACAAATGATCGAAGTTTCTCGGTATTTAAGATAGTTGAGTACGATACCGGTGGTCTTGACTAGCATCTTAGCGGATGATTATTTTACCTACATTTTTCTCTACTCCGAGCACATCGCTCAAGAAGACCAAGTACACACCAGTACTGACGCGCTGCCCTCTATAGTCCAGTTGATCCCAGAGAATGCTTCCACCTAGACTGTTGAGTTCTCTGACTAGTCTGCCAGAGGCCGTAGTGATTTTGATAAGGGCGTTTTCAGTAGTTTGTGTGATATTGATTGGCTGTCCAGGGGTAGCAGGATTAGGAAAAATTTTGATATCGGTTTGACTGTCCGAAGGCTCTGTAGCTTGCCCTCTGTACGAAACTAGCCCTTGAGGCGTCAGTATGAACAGCTCGCCTGTTGTTGGCTGCAGGCTGAGGTCTAGGATCTCATTACTAGGCAGTGGGCTGTTGCTTGTTGTAAATTGCGAGATCAGTTCACTGCCATTATTTGCAAATAACCAAAGGCCATTTTGGGCTGTTCCTACCCATATCTGGTCGGCAGGATCTATTAGTAAAGAGGTAATGTTTTCCTCTTGAAATAATATTCTGCCATCGAAAATTGGACGAATGATTTCTAAGCTTCGGTTGGTCTGAATGTCCACAGCAAAAGGTAAAATATACAAACCCCTATCGGTACCGATCCATAAGTTTTGTTGTGAATCTTGATCAAGTGCTTGTATGCGGTTGCTAGTAAGGATGGTATTTTGTGTACTAAGTCTTCTAAAGACCGATGGACTTTCTCTCCATATATAGAGACCACTTTCAGTACCTAGCCAGTAGTCATTAGCTATGCTGGCAGTCATGTCTAATGGACGAAGTGCTGTACCACCTAAGGGTGCTCGCCAGCCAGTTTCGGCATTTAGAATATGTAGCCCAAGCGGTGTGTTGTTTTGGTATAAGACCAGTTCGCCATTGGCATTGGTGAGGATTTGAGAAAAAAGCAAGCCGTCCGCAGTAGCAGAAAAGCTTACTTCAGGGGTATTTTGGTCAATGAGCAGGGTGCTAGCTCCTGAAGAGGCGATGATGCCTTGACTTGGCGTGATGAAATAGGTGGTCTGACCATTAGCTATATAGGCTACATCATTTAAAATAAACTCACTGACATCATTAGTCCATCTTCCTTCGGAGAATCGACTTATGCGATCACTGCCCAAAGCATAGGTTGTTCCATTAGCAAAGCGAACGCGATTAGGTATTCGCTCAGGACCATTAGGTCGTTTAGCAATTTTTTGATCGTTTTGGAGGACTGTTAACCCTAGGATAGCATCTGCTTGATAGATAGTACTATTAGTAGTCAAAAAGTCTCGAAGATCAGCATCGTCACTGATCAATGAAAACTCTCCTGATTGTGTGACGTTAAACTGACCCCAGTCTGTAAAGACGAGACCATTCTCATCCAGTTTTTTGATTTGATAAATCACATCAGTAGGTAGACTAATTGCCTCAAAGCTCATCTCCGACCATAGGTAAAGCGTTCCTTGAACATCGCTAATGAGTACGTGCTCCTCATCTATCACTTGGATGTCGGCTGCAGCTAGACCAGACGGAAGTTCGTTCCTTTGCCATATAGCAAAATCACGCAGGTTGTCATTTAGATCACCTATCAGTAATCCTTCTGGACTTGCCAGATAGAGTTTTGTGCCATGAAGTGAAAGTCCTGATATGGGGAGATTTTCACCTGTGTTGCTGAGTTGTCGATAGCTATCTGAGATGATTTTTTCTTGTAGGTCGAGTAAGATCACGCCTAGGTCTGTTGCAACATAGGCTATTTGCCCAGAGACTTCTATGTCTCGGATGAATTTACTTTCAGCAGTATTGAGTTGGGCTAGTGTACTGATCCTTGTGACGCGATCATTGACTAGATCGATCGTCCCACTTGGGTAGCCTACGATCAGTTGTGTGTCATTGGCAGCGATTGCAGAGGCATTGTTGGCACTAAGGTCATTGAGTTTGGAGAGTGATTTGACTTGCTGCTCTGCTAGTGAGTAGCTGATGATGCCCTGTCTCGTGAGACAATAGATATGAGTAGCTGTTTGGGCTAAAGAGAGTCCCTCAGTCTGTACCAAATGATAGCGCCAACTGCCAGTAGGGATCTCTGTCTGCGCCTGCGATGATACCGCAATCACACAGAGCAATAGGCCAATCAAGCTAAGCTTTATCTTCATAAAAACATTTGCGGCAGCGAGCTTCATAGGCGTTTTTTTCTCCCAAGACTACTTTTTGTTTAGAATCACTCAGCCTAAAAGAATAAGAGGCCAAATCACCACACTTCATGCAGATAGCATGCACCTTGGTCACGTATTCAGCTACAGCCATCAGTTGTGGCATCGGCTCAAAAGGCTTCCCAGCAAAATCCATATCCAAACCTGCTAGGATGACACGTTTGCCAGCATTAGCTAGTTTGACAACCACTTCTACTATTTGTGTATCAAAAAACTGGGCTTCATCTATACCGACCACATCACAGTTACCAGCTCTCAGGAGGATATCCTCTGCAAATTGAACAGGAGTAGAGCGGATGGCATTTTCATTATGAGAGACTACATCAAACTCATGATAGCGTGTGTCGAGAGCAGGTTTGAAGATTTCTACTTTCTGTTTGGCGAGGATAGCGCGATTCAGTCTGCGGATGAGCTCTTCTGTTTTTCCTGAAAACATGGACCCACAGATGATCTCTATACAGCCGGCTTTACCTGATCCTGGTTTATTTTTCCCCAAATATGACTCTATAAACATGCGCTATTCACTATAATCCATGTGTGGAAACTTATTTTTTTCAGCTACTCGAATGACTAATTCACCTTTTAGTAGCGTGCTTTGGCAGCTAAGGCGCTCATTGTCTGCTAACCGATGTAGGTCTCTATAGTTTTGCTCGCGATCAGTGAGAGGATTTAAATTTTCCATGCCCTCTATTACGATCATTTTGCAAGAAGTGCAGCGGCCTTTTTTGCCACAGGCATGCATCCAGTCAATTTGATTTTCATGGATGATGTCCAAAACTTTTTTATCATGACGCTTTGTGGCAACACGTTTGTTATACAGGTTTTGTATGACTATTTTAGGCATCGATCTCGCTTTTGCAAATTAATCAAATATAGAAATGGGCAGCAAATTAAATCTAACCTACCTCAAACAATATAGTGACACATATACGCACCAAGTTGTTGGGCGATTTTTTCAAAATAAAGCGCAAGCTACAGGGCAAGAGCTACTTCAATTGACACCACATCGGCAAGTTAACCTTTTTGTGCTCAAGGACATTTTTGAGCGATGGAAAAAAGAAATAGAAAAGCTAAAAAGTCCCTATTTTGACTACCAAGCACTAGAAGTGAAGCAGGCTATTCAAGAGACAATGAATGTGCTTTCTCGACATATCTCGGTCAAAGCCGATTATTTAGAGCCATTGATGATAGAAGCGGTACAAGATATGGTATCGCTTTATATGGAGCCACGGGTATATTTTGAGCGCTATTTTAATACTGTTGAGCATACCAAAGTATCACTGAAGACGCTCAAAGAGATTAAGAAGTATTTTGTTTATCACTCGAATTTGGTGGATCAGTTAATCTCTCAAATGGAAGATTCTGGCAAATCTGAGCTTTCTAGCGATCAGGTATTGAAGCAGATTGCTCAATTTGATTTTGATCAACTGGATTATCATAAACTAGCGGATGAACTAGCGAAAGTGATCCCGATAGATCTAGGTGCTTTAGGAGTAAAGGAATCTGAGGAGGGTGAACAGGCTTCAGCTTCTGAAAGTACTTCTTTCTTTGATACTGTAGAAGATTCACAGCAAGAAACTATCGAAAGAGCTGAAGTGAAAACTGAAGCCAAACAGACAGAAGAGGTCGTGTCAAATGCTCCTGAAAAGGAAGTGCCATCACAAAGTCAAAAGAAAGCTGGAGTACTTGATGCTAAATATTTTCAACAGTTTTTTGCAAGTGATGCTACACGATTTGGACAAACCAAACTGGATAAAATCACTGGAAATATCAATCTCAATCAAAGGTTCATGTTCATCAATGCACTTTTCAAAAATAATGAAGAAGCCTTCAAATCTGCCATCAAGGGTTTGGATGAAGCAAATTCTTTTGATCAAGCGATCTCTATACTCAATGCAGAATATGCAAATACATGGGATCCAGATTCAGAGGAGGTAGAAGAGTTATTGGCTTTGGTCTATCGCAGGTTTAGGGCTTAGCCACTCATCCTTCCGAGCACTTGGATGCGGTGTGCATCTAGCTTGAGAAAGATGAATAGCATGATCGTAAATGACCATAAGGAAGAACCTCCGTAACTAAAGAAAGGCAATGGAATTCCTATCGTAGGGAATAAGCCAATGGTCATAGCTATATTGATCGCGAAGTGGAAAAATAGGATAGACACTACGCCATATCCATAGACACGAGCGAATCTGGAGCGTTGCCTTTCTGCTAGATAGAGTAATCTGCCAAGCAAAAGGACAAAAAGGCTAATGACTACAAAGCTCCCAAACCAGCCAAACTCTTCGCCCAGTGTACAAAAGATGAAGTCTGTCACCTGCTCAGGTACAAAGTCATATTTCGTTTGCGTACCTTCTAAATAGCCTTTGCCAGTCAGCCCGCCTGAGCCTATGGCGATTTTGGATTGCGTGACATTCCAGCCCACACCGAGCGGATCGATGTTAGGATTGAATAGCACCTTGATTCTATTCTGCTGATGTGGTGGAAGCTTCTCGACTACTTGATCTACGGAGTAACTGATCCCCATGGTAAATACTGTCAGAAAGCTGATAAAAAGGATACGTTTAGTTTTCTTTTTACCCAAAAGAATAATCAATAAGCCTACAGCAGCGATACTGATCAAGACGGCTAGGCTGTTTTCAACTGCAATGGTTAAGATGAAAACAAAAACTGCTGCGATACCAATGATGTAATAGTTCTGAGGCAAACCCTCTCTGTAAAGCATAATGAAAAATGAACTGTACACCATGGCTGTACCTGTATCAGGTTGCAGTAAGATCAATAGCACTGGCAACATAATCAGCCCGACTGTTTGTACTTGATATTTGAATTCTGAGAGTTTGACATTAGGTCTCTCCATGAACTTAGCGAGTGCTAGGGCTGTGGCAAATTTGGCAAATTCTGCGGGTTGTAGCCTAAAGGCACCGATTTCAAACCAAGCTCTTTGTCCATTGATTTCTTTTCCTAAGAATGGTGTCAAGACTAAGAGGATGATGAAAATTCCATAAAAAATCAAACTAAAACTTTCGAAAAATCGAAAGTCTACAATCATAATCAGGAGAATGAGTACGACAGCTGTAGCAATCCAGACCAGTTGAATCCCAGAGTTGATCGATAGGTCAAAGATGCTTTTGGGTACTTGCTCATCATAGACAGCAGCGTAGATGTTGAGCCAGCCCAAAAATACAAGCACAGCATAAAGCAGTACACTGGCCCAGTCTAGTTTCCCGATATGGATGTCTTGCTGTCTCACTTAGTAGATAAATTCTCCTTTTAATACATATTCCTCCAAGGCAGGTCTTGTGATCTGCCCTTTGAGGTATTTCTCAATCATCAAACTTGCAGTAGAAGCCGCTGCACGACCACCCCAGCCCGCATTTTCAACATACACTGCTATGGCGATTTTAGGATCTTCTGCTGGCGCAAAGGCTATGAAAACAGAGTGGTCCACCCCTGGATTTTCTGCTGTTCCAGTCTTACCCGCCATCACGATATCTTTCATGACGGCTCTAGCAGCGGTACCAGATACCGCTTTGATCATCGCCTCATGCACGATATCAAAGTGTTTGGCATCTATACCGCTTTCGTTTCGCACTTTGAAGCGCTGATCTATATCATCATCGCCAGTGATGCTTTTGACTAGGTGAGGAGTGTAATAATAGCCTTTATTAGCTACCAATGCCGCTAAATTAGCCATCTGAAGTGGTGTGACGAGCATCTCACCCTGTCCAATACTGAGGGAATAGATGGTACGATAACGCCAGCGACCCGCACCATAGATTTTGTCATAGTAGTTGCTGCCGGGGATTTGGCCACCTCTTTCATTGAATAAATCAACTCCTAATGGCTGACCCAATCCAAATTTGAGAACTTGTTCTTTCCACTTATCCAGTCCAAGTTTTGAGTCAGTGAAGTCGTTTGGAGAAAGTTCCTGATTGATGATGCGCTTATAGGCTTGATGAAAATAAGGATTACAGCTGTAGCGAATCGCTCCTTCTAGATTGACTGGATTGGGATGTACGTGGCAGTTGACTAGTGATTTGTTACATGGGAAAATGGTATTTTCATTGAAAACGCCTTCCTGCATTCCTATGAGTGACTGCACGATCTTAAAGATAGACCCTGGAGGATACATAGCCATGATTGGCCTTACGAAAAGTGGCTTTGTAGTATCTGCATTGAGTTTGGCGTACTGCTCACTAAACTGTGCGCCTGTGAGCAGATTAGGATCATATGATGGGGCAGAGATCATGGCTAGAATTTCTCCGCTGCTAGGCTCTATGGCTACTACACTGCCCACCTTGCCATTCATGAGAAACTCACCATACTTCTGCAAGTCTCGATCTATCGTAGAGATGATGTTATTGCCAGGGATAGATAGCGTATCAAACTCACCATTTTTATAGCTTCCTTTTTCTACCCCGCGGACATTGACGAGCCGATATTTGGCACCTCTAGTTCCTCTCAGAGTCTGCTCATAATAGGCTTCCATACCACCGATACCAATATAATCACCCGACTTATAATATTTGGTAGTATCGATTTCTAAGCGCCTCTTACTGATCTCACCGATATAGCCGAGTGCATTGGCCATGATGGGCTCAGGATAAGCGCGGACAGACCTAGACACGATAAAAAAACCTCTAAAATCAATTAGATAATCTTGAATTTTAGCAAAATCAGCATTAGAAATTTGCTTAATAAATACCGAGGGTTTTACC
The DNA here is from genome assembly GCF_016464625.1 of Penaeicola halotolerans. Taxonomy (GTDB): domain Bacteria; phylum Bacteroidota; class Bacteroidia; order Cytophagales; family Cyclobacteriaceae; genus Penaeicola; species Penaeicola halotolerans. The sequence continues at coordinate 128,437 of NZ_JAEAGO010000005.1, read as the reverse complement.
TGAGAGTATTTGCGAGCAACCTCATATTTCTCTATAAGCTCCTCTTTGGTCAGCTTAAATAAGTTGCAGAAAAGAGTGGTGTCTTTGATCTGAACATTGCGAGGAATGACCATCAAATCAAAGACTGGGTCATTGTATACTAGCAATTTATCATGACGATCATAGATCAAGCCTCTATACGGATAGTCCACTAGTCGCTGCACAGCATTGTTGTCAGCGGCTCGCTTAAACTCTTCATTGACTACTTGGATGAAAAAAAGTCTTACTAATAAGACCAAGCCAACCAATACGATGAAGATGAGGATGATATTTTTTCGATTGTCATTCATAGCGTTCTTCGCTTGCTATAGAAAAGCCCTTGCATGATTATTAGTGCGATCAATGTTAAGATAGCAGAGCTGAAAGCTTTGAGCAAAATAAAACCGAAAATATTTAGCGATATGGACTCTATGTAGAAGAAAGCCAAGTGATGTATAAATAATAATGGAAAGGCATAAGAGGCAAACCAGCTTACACTTAAGTTTTGAGTACTAGGGGTGATATCAGCATCATAACCACCTGTAGGAGTCACCACTCTGAGCCATTGGAAACGAAGATAAGCCATCAATACAAACGCAGCTGTATGAATGCCGATGCTATCATAAAAGATATCCAGTATTAGTCCTAAGAGAAATGCCATAACCAATGCAAACACAGGCTTCACTTGAATAGGAAGTAACAAAATAATCCCTGTATATAAAAAGCAGAATGCTACTCCGAACAAGGCGAGATTCTTAAAGAAAATCACCTGTACGATCATCATTAGGATGATACTCACGCTGCTTTTGATGAGTTGATTACTGTTCATTGATTACTCCTGATACTTGTTGCAGAGAATCGATCTCTGGCAGATTTTTATTTTTTACTAAGTAGACATAAGATAGACTACTGAAATTAGTCAATAGATTGATCTTGATGTCATAAAAGGTGGCTTCTGTGCCTCTCTCTACTGATTTGACCACTCCGATCTTGAGACCTTCGGGATAGACAGAGTTGTATCCAGATGTGACTACAGTATCACCTACTGTGACAGTGACGTGTCTAGGCACATAGAGTAGGCTCGCCTCGTCAGGATTGACGCCATCCCAGCGTGTCGTGCCAAATACATTACTAGATTGCAAAACGGATGATACCAGTGACTCAGTGTGTAGGATAGAGATGACTGTAGAAAATTTATCAGAGACATCCTTGACCCTGCCTACAATACCCTGCTCATTGAATACTCCCATGCCTGTTTCTATGCCAGCATTTTTTCCCTTATTGAGCGTGAGGATATTTTGAGCTCTTCGTACGGAATTATTGATGACTTTAGCCGAGAGAAACTCATAATTGGCAAGTGTCATACTATCTATCAGCATCAATTCTGGTCTAAGACTATCTGTATTGACAAATAGTCGCTCGTAATCTTCCAGTTTATTGAGGAGCGCTGCATTTTGATTGGCCAGATCACTATTTACTTGATTGAGTGAAAAGTACTCTCGAATAGAGGATCTTGTTTCAAAGATATTGCCCGCTATGCGGTTAGATGAATTGAAAAAGAGCGCACCTTGTGTTCCATTATTGGAGACTATGAGCCATACAGCGATGGCCTCCAATAGTAAAAACAAGAAGAACGCTCTAAATCTAAAGAGGAATTCAAATATCCTTTGCATTCAAATCAGGTCATCAATACAGTTCTGAAAGCGTCTAAGTTTTTAAGAGCCGTACCCGTACCTCGCACTACAGCTCTCAATGGATCTTCTGCAATGTGGATAGGGAGTTTGGTCTTCTGGTGTAGTCTTTTGTCTAATCCTTTGAGCAATGCACCACCACCTGTGAGGTGAATACCATTGTCATAGATGTCAGCAGAAAGCTCAGGTGGCGCAATCTCTAGTGCCTTGAGTACTGCTTCTTCTATTTTAGATACAGACTTGTCTAGTGCAAAAGCGATCTCTGAGTAAGAAACTTTGATGACTTTAGGAATACCTGTCATCAAGTCACGGCCTCTGATCTCATAGTCTTCTGGAGCATCATCCAGTTCTGTTAGTGCAGATCCTATGGCGATTTTAACTTTTTCAGCAGAGCGCTCTCCGATAAGCAGGTTGTGCTGACGTCTCATGTAGTCGAGGATATCCTTGGTAAATGTATCACCGGCCACTCTGATAGATTGATCACAGACGATACCAGATAGGGCAATTACTGCGATCTCAGTAGTGCCACCTCCGATATCTACGATCATAGACCCCATAGGCTTTTCTATATCTATACCGATACCGATCGCTGCTGCAATAGGCTCATGAATCATGTAGACTTCTTTAGCACCTGCGTGCTCAGCAGAGTCACGTACCGCTCTTTTTTCTACTTCAGTGATACCAGAAGGAATACAGATTACCATCCTGTGAGAGCTAGGGAAAAAGCTTCTTTTATTGACAGTGATCATTTTGATCATGCCTCTGATCATCATCTCTGCGGCATGAAAATCTGCGATCACCCCATCTTTCAAAGGTCTGATCGTACGGATATTTTCGTGAGTTTTTTCGTGCATGTTCATAGCCTCACGGCCTACGGCTAGCACTTTGTTAGTAGTCTTATCTATCGCTATAATGGATGGCTCGTCTACCACTATTTTGTCCTTGTGGATGATGAGTGTATTGGCCGTACCAAGGTCTATGGCAATATCACTTGAGAAAAAGTCAAAGAATCCCATGCTTTATGTTGCTTGATTAAAATTCAAAATGTGTCTTGAGAATCACCTTAAATATATAACAAGTTCTGTTAAATATTCTGGTTTTCAGTTCATATTAATGTTTAAAATGTCTAACTCCTGTAAATACCATAGCTAAGCCATTTTGGTCACAGTAGTCGATAGAATCTTGATCTTTGATAGAGCCTCCAGGCTGTACGACCGCGGAGATTCCTGCTTGATGAGCGATCTCTACACAGTCAGGAAATGGGAAGAAAGCATCCGAAGCCATTACGGTACCTTTGAGATCAAAACCAAAAGACTGTGCTTTTTCAATAGCCTGCCTCAAGGCATCTACCCTAGATGTTTGTCCTACTCCACTAGCAAATAGTTGCTGGTTATTTGATAGGACTATGGTGTTTGACTTAGTGTGTTTGCAAACTTTAAGTGCAAAGGCCAAAGCATCTTTCTCTGATTCAGATGGAGCTTTTTTAGTGACTGTTTTGAAGTCAGATACACCTTCTGTAGCGAGGTCTCTATCTTGGATGATGACTCCATTGAGTAGCGTTTTATGCTGCACTTTTGTCTCCAAGTCCTTTTTCTGAACGAGTAATACCCTGTTTTTCTTGCTTTGAAGAAGCGATAAGGCGTCCGCATCATAAGAAGGGGCAATCAATACTTCAAAGAATAACTTATTTAATTCCTCAGCAGCAGCAAGGTCTATGGCTTGATTGCTAATCAGCACACCTCCAAAAGCAGAAACAGTATCCGCAGCAAAAGCTGCTAAATAAGCTTCTTTCACAGAATTTGCCACCGCTACACCACAGGCATTTGTGTGTTTGAGGATAGCAAAGGCTGTTTGTCCTTTAAACTCTTCTATCAAAGCAACAGCCGCATCGATATCTACTAGGTTATTGTAAGATAGTTCCTTACCGTTCAGTTGCTCAAACATAGCGTCCAAATCTCCAAAAAACTGACCTTTTTGGTGAGGGTTTTCTCCATATCTGAGGCTTCTTGATTTACGCTCACTTTGTTTGAAAACAGGGATTTCTTCTGTTTGATTGAAGTAATTGAATATCTGTGTATCGTAGTGAGAGCTGACATCAAATGCCTTTGCAGCAAAATGTCTTCTATCAGCTAAAGTGCTTCCGCCATTGTTTTCGATGAGCACTTTTTCTAAAGTCTCATACTGCTCTCTGCTCGCTACGATTAGTACATCTTGGAAGTTTTTAGCGGCAGCTCTTATCAATGAGATACCTCCGATGTCGATTTTCTCAATGATATCTTGCTCAGCTGCACCAGAAGCCACCGTTTCTTCAAAAGGATATAAATCTACGATCACTAAGTCTATAGCTGGTATTTCAAATTCTGCTGCTTGCTTGACATCTGCCTCTAGGCCACGTCTATGCAAAATACCTCCAAAAACTTTAGGATGAAGTGTTTTTACTCTGCCACCGAAGATAGATGGATAGCTTGTCAAGTCTTCCACAGCGATCACTTCAGCACCCTGCTCTTCTATAAAAGTCTGAGTGCCACCCGTTGAGTAGATTTTTACTCCATGCTGTTTGAGCAATTGAATGATAGGTTCTAGGCGATCTTTGTAATAGACTGATATTAAGGCTGATTGTATTTTTTTAACTGACATGAGGCTTGTGAAATTTATGAAGGTGCAAAGGTATATATTTTGGACTATTTAAGCAGGTCTTCAATGATTTTTGGGAAATATTTATGCTCTAGTTCAAGTACTTTTTGTGCGATCATCTCAGGGCTATCTGTAGGCTCTAGTTGTACTGCTGCTTGAAAAAGTATCTTCCCTTCATCAAAGTGCTCATTGACAAGGTGTATGGTGATACCAGACTCAGATTCACTTGCAGCTTTGACAGCTTCATGGACATGATGACCGTACATGCCTTTCCCCCCATATTTGGGCAAAAGTGCTGGATGAATGTTGACGATTTGCTGTGGGTAGGCATGGATAAGATCTTCTGGGATTTTCAAGAGAAACCCTGCTAATACGATCAGATCTATGTCATGCTTTTTGGCAAGTTGAGTGAGTTGTCCATCGGCCATTTCAGACTTGCTAAAAACAATGACAGGGACATCAAATCTAGCAGCTCTTTGGATGACACCAGCCTTAGGATTATTGGTGCCGATCAAGGCTATTTTACCAACTTTAGATTGTTGGAAATGCTTCATGATTTGTTCGGCATTGCTACCACTTCCAGAAGCTAGGATCATTATTTTTTTCATAGATATCATTTATAAAAATACCATGCTGATAATGCCTACAAGCATGAGCCATTTGCAGTATCTGCTAAGGTGTGTAAAATCTCTTTTTTTGTCCGATCTACTGAGTTTGTAAAGGAACCAGACAAAGGGCACTCCTAATAGACCAAAGTAACTCATCAGGTAGACATTGCTAGTGCTGATCGTGACGATGATCAGTGTCAATACAAAGCCGAAACTCAGCCAATAGATAATATTTTTGGTTTTGCGGATTCCATATTTGATTGGAAGCGTCAAGCAGCCATGTCGCATATCGCCTCTCATGTCTTCGATGTCTTTGATGATTTCTCTGATGAGGGTAATAAACAAAGCGAAGATGGCATAGGTAAGCACTAGTCGCTCACCGCTTTCATAATACAAATCTACTAGTAGGATGGCTAAGCTAGTCAATAATCCTACTGCTAAATTTCCTACAAAGGGAAGTCTTTTAAGCTGATTGGAGTAAAGCCATAGCAGGAAGGAGGCACCTAAGCAGATGAGGCCTATCTGATAGCTAACGAGTAGACCAAGGAGCACACCGATGATATTGAGTATGGTGTGGATCACCATCACGACTCTGCGCTTAAGTAGCTTGCCTACGACTACTTTATCAGGTTTATTGATATAGTCTATCTTGATATCGTAGTAGTCATTGATGATGTAGCCTGAGGCCGTGAGGACGATGGTCGCTAGGCAAAGCAAAAATAGCTTGACATCAAGCAAGTAATCCCAATAGTCGGCACTGCCAATAAGAAAGATCGCTGTCATGTACTGAGCCAATGCTACGATTAGCAAGTTGCTGACTCTGGCCATGCGGATCAATCCAGTCAAGGAAAAGTTAGAAGGTACTTGCTTAGCCGATGTCATGGAGAGTATTTTGCTTGCTTAAAATTACACCGACTAGATGGAAATAACAATCTTCTCAGTAAGCGTCTAAGATGTCTTGAGAGATTTGTCTATAAATATTTGCGAGCGACTCATTGTATTGCAAAAACTGATAGTGTTTGTCCATCGTCTCTAGGTCGTTTCGTCTAGCAGGCCCAGTTTGTGCATTAGCTGCGCCCATTTCTAGACTTTTACTGATACTCTCGATAATCAGGGGCTTTAACATCTCGAAGTCGAGCCCTTGTCTTCGCATGATATCCTCCGCGATACGGATCATGTGATTGGTGAAGTTGCTAGCAAAAACTGCTGCTACGTGAAGCCCCTTTCTATCCTTTGTATTCACAAAGTAAACCTGCTGAGAAATTGACTTTGCGAGATCTTTGAGTTGTTTTTTGACTTGATCATCATCGGCTTCTAGTAGGATAGGGACATGGTCAAAACTCATCTCTCTAGCCTTACTAAAAGTCTGTAGAGGATAAAAAATGCCAGTGTAGCTAGCAGATGAATAGTCTAAAGCACTAAGTTCGGTACTACCTGAAGTATGGACTAGGATAGCTCCTTCTGGCAGGATGATACTATCAGCTATGGCTGAGATAGCACTATCAGAAACGGCTATGATAAATATCTCAGAATCACTTTCTGAAAAGTCTAGGTCACTTTTAACTTCCGCTTCATACAGTCGACCTACTAGTTGTTCAGCGTGCTTTGGGTTTTTGCTGTAGATTTCTCTTACAGTATGACCTGCCGCTTCTAGTGCGGGAGCCAAGTGCCAAGCAACATTGCCTGATCCGATGAGGGCTATTTGATAGTACAAGGGACGTGTTGATTTGTAAATTCTTTAGCTAAATCTAAGTAAATATGTCACCTAAACAAAAAGAGACTAGCGATTAAACTAGTCTCTTTTCAATTTTATTCCACTCCTTTATCTCGCATCTTGATGAACTCCGTGTACCTTCTATAAATAGCTAGTCCAAAGCCAAACATCAATACTAGCGTTCCAATCCAAAGGATATTGATATGTGGCTTCACGATGGCTTTCATGATCACGTAGTCTTTTTGCGTGGACTGTGTGTTAAATTCAAAACTATCCGATTCAGGGTTGATACCTGCCAAGGTGATTTTCAAGCCCAATTCATTGTCTGTATCAGTTACTCTGCCAACCATGCCATTTTTGATTGCATAGATAGGCTTGAGGTATTGCGTACTTTCTTTGCCTTCTATTTTGACATAAGCCATGAGCGCTACTTCTCCGTCTGCCAATGCTTCACCTTCTAAGGTGTCCATAGTCTCGACTTTTTCGAAAGTAGCCACATAGTCATTGAGGATGAATTGTTCGCCTATTTTGACTGTTTGTTTTTCTACGTCACTCCACTTACGCTGAGTGTCATCCACGATAGAGAATACATAGGTGTAGAGGTCATGATCCCAGTATTTTTCGATATCTGGCGAGGCTAATATCCCATCTCCCATTTGCTCGTTGATCTGGCCTCTAGGATAGAGGGTAAAAGCATCCTTGCCTCCTTTTTTGTAAGTCACTTCGTAAAAAGTATTCTCAGGCTGATAGATGTCTAATCGAGCACCTTTAGCCGCATATACTTTACCGTCTACAGTGATATCGGTCTCAGCGATTGCTACATAAGGGTCATCAGTGAAGATCATTTGTTGATAAGGAACATAGCCTGGGATGCCTTTGACTTCTTTGAGTCGTCCTTTATAGACCACCTCATAGTCATCCATTTTGATAGGGTCATCATAGAAAAGGAGCACGTGTTCTACATTGACCTCGTCTGGGAACTCTCTGTTGAAGATAAAACCAGATCTATTGATAGAAATGGTCTCTGAGTAGCCTGAAGAAAACATAGTACCGATGAGCATCAGACCCACACCGATGTGCGTAAAGGATCCAGCAGCTAGTTTGAAAGAGCTCTTTTTGAGGAGTCCTATTAGTATTTTCACATTGGCTGTGATCGTAAATAGTCCTGCTGCTAATGCTATGATATACTTGATGTCAAATACTTGGGCGAAAGTAACTACCAACGCTGTCAGCACCAGACTGACAATGTATGGCGTAAGTAGTTCACTTTTGAGCTTGGTTTCATCCATTTTTTGCCAAAAGAAAAACTGACCAACACCCGATAGAATGGCTACTGCTACAGCAAACCACAGTTGGAACTTAGAGTAAAAGGCTACTTGATCTGCTGGGGGAGCGATATTAGAGATGCCACCAAATGCCTCGATGATCGCACTGTAAACAGGGATAGAAGTAGGGATGATCACTTGAAATGCCATCAAAGTAAGTACTGTAGCGCCCAAGAAAATCCAAAACTCTCGCGAATACATCGAAACTTCACGCTCTGATGAAGGAATGTCCTTCCAAGCGCGAGCAGCTAAGATGATGGCTCCTAGTGTAAAGAATAATAAATAGACCAGAAGCTGACCAGAAAGGCCTAGGTCAGTAAATGAGTGAACGGAGGCATTGCCAAGGATACCGCTTCTAGTGAGGAAGGTGCTGTAAAGAATCAAGACATAAGCTGCTATGATCAAAACAAATGAGCTTTTGAGAGCAGTGTTACTCTTTTTGAAGGTAATCATCGTGTGAATACCTGCGACCAAGATCAGCCAAGGCACATACACGGCATTTTCTACTGGGTCCCAGTTCCAATATCCTCCAAAGTTCAGTGTCTCATAAGCCCAATATGCCCCCATGATGATCCCAGCACCCAATACTAGTGCTGCAAAGTGTGACCAAGGAAGTGCTGGTCTGATCCACTCCGTATATTTTTTGAGCCAGAGACCTGCTATCAAATAGGCAAATGGCACAAGTGTAGCTGCGAACCCTAAGAATAGAGTAGGAGGGTGGATGACCATCCAGTAGTTTTGAAGCAGTGGGTTGAGGCCTGTACCATCTTCAGGGACAAAATTGGGGTCTATCTGGAAGATCGGTGCGGAGATCACTTCTCTTGTCAGCATAAATGGTGAACTACCGATCTTGAAGTCACCAATGACAACACCTAGGATCATAGAAGCCAAGAATGCCTGAACCAAGGCAAAGACAGTCATCACAGGGCCTTCCCAAAACTTATTGGTATTGATGATGACTATACCTAGTAAAGCATGCCAAAGTATCCAGATAAGAAAGCTTCCTTCCTGACCTTCCCAAAAACAGGCTATGATATACTCTAGTGGAAGCACCTTGCTAGAGTGTGCCCAAGCGTAGTGGTACTCATAGTATTGATTGAGGATGATGTGGAAAAGCGCATAGACTACAGCTACCACAGAGAGTGCATGTGCATAGAAAGAGGCACGGGCAAACTTTCTCCAAGACTCTTTTTGATCTAATTGCTGCTCATTGGCCACTTTGAAGTATGCATAAGCTGCCAACAAAGAGGTGACGAATGAGACGATCACCATGAGGTGACCAAAATTGCCAATGAATGTATGAATCATAGCGATATAGTAAAAGAGCCTACTGAAAGGCTCTTTGAGGATAAGGATTATTTAATTTCTGTTTCTTGGTATTTTGAAGGACACTTCATCAAGATCTTGTCTGCGATGAAAGTCTCTTGATTGCGATATCCACCGATGACTACGACTTGCTCTGCCATCGTGAAGTCTGCTGGCACGGGCTCATTGTAGTAGACTCGCTGCTCTTTTTGATTTTCATCTACTAGGATAAATGAAAAAGAAAGATTGTCTTCACTTCTTTCTATCCCTCTTACTTGTCCTGCAGCATCTTTTGGGAGTTCTCCTACTACGTGTATTTTGGTAGTTTTCCCATTGTCAAACATCTCTTTAGCTTCACTGAAGTTGACATAAGAGCTAGCGTCACCCGCAGTAGAGATGATCACCATAATGGCTACAGCGATAACTACGATTCCAAATAGGTGTACTTTTTTCATGGTAGATTACTTAACTTCTTTTTCCAATTTACTCACTTTGCGATCTATGCTGATCGTATAGCCTATCAAGCCAAACATCACAGCTCCAATGATCGCAACCAATACGTAGATCTTTCCATCAGCACGCATCTTATCTGCCATCTCTACTTGTGTGTTTTGGTAGTCGGCATCAGTGACCTCGTATTTTTCTTGCGCAAAGGTAGTCATGGAAAGGCACAAGAACATGATAATTAATAACTTCTTCATTGTTTTTGGTTTAGCATTAAGCAAATTTTCTATCCTCCACTTTTCTCTGGACGACTCTAAGACGAATCTTCAATGTGCTCATCCACACTCCGAGAAGCGTCCACCCGATGATCGCAGGGTAGAAGACTAGCCTGAGCTTACTATCAAGGTCATAGGCATTGAAACCCGGATTTCCGCCATTGCCTGGGTGGAGGCTATCAGTTAGTCTAGGAAGGACAAAAAGCAAAGGGATCAATGCAGCAAAAGCAAATATGTTGTACACCGCACCAATACGAGCACGCTGCTGTCTGTCTTCCAGCGAATTTCTCAAGATGATGTACGCAAAGTACATTAGGATGCCTATAGCAGAAGCATTTTGCTTAGGATCTCCATTCCAGTAGTCACCCCAAGTGAATTTGGCCCAGATCATACCAGTAAAAATCCCTAGCATACCCATGACCAAGGCAGTATTGGTAAATTCTACCGCTATATCATCATGTTTGATATTGCCGCTTTTTAGATATTTGATAGAGTAGATAGCAGCGACTAACAGCAGCAAAATCATCGCAAACCACATAGTCACATGAAAATGCAGTGCTCTGATGGTTTCGTTGAGGATAGCGAGACGGGGTACGTCAAATAGCAAACCACCTATCAATGTGAAGATAAGCAGGGCTATTGTGAGTATTTTCCACCAGTGTTTGAGCATGCGTTTTTTATTTTATCAATAACTTATTTTTAAACTTCTAGGTTCGCTAACTTCTCCATAGATAAGGGAAAAGCATGAAGGAAACGACCGATACGATTGCGTTGATTGCAATGAGTGTAAGAAGCTTATCCATACTTAGATCCCTGTCGATACCGTCCATGGCATTTTTGGATACGCGAATCACCATCAAAAGGATGGGAATTATCACTGGAAAACTTAAAATAGCCATCAAAGTAGCATTATTGCCTGCTTTAGAAGCAATAGCAGAGACCATAGTGAGACAAGCCGAAAATCCTACAGCACCCAATAACATATTCACAATGAATAATCCTTGATCACCTACAGGATTTCCCAACACTAGACTGTATACAGTATAGCCTAAAGTGGCTAGGACTAGCATGAGTAGTGTATTATACAGCATCTTGGATAGGATGATCGCTTCAGGACTCGCCAAAGTGTAATAATAAAGTTGGCGACCACTACTCTCTTGAATGAAGCTCTTCGCTACGGCATTTACCGCTGAGAAGAGCATGATGATCCAGTAGAGTGCGTTCCAAGTGATCTCATCGATTGATTTGAAACTGAGATAGCTGATAAATACCGTACTGACTACATAAAGTAATATGCCATTGAGGGCATACTTTTGTCGCCATTCGAGTATGAGTTCTTTTTTGAAAAGTGCCGTGACTTCTTTGATCAGCATGGCGCAAATATACACATGAAAGCCATTGAGCAGACGGAAAATCATGAAATCCTGACGTAGATTTCTAAAAGCTTTTATCTTTGGCCAAAATCTTTGAAGTATGCAATCAAATAAAGTATTAGTCACAGGAGCGGCTGGGTTTGTAGGTTATTTTTTGAGTAAAAGACTTTGTGCAGAAGGCTTTGAAGTGACTGGGCTAGACAATCTCAATGACTACTATGAGGTTAGTCTCAAAGAAGCTAGGCTTAAAGAACTGCTTCCTTTGGCTAATTTCTCCTTTCATCAAGGAGATTTGACCGATGCTGTTTTTATCAATGAGCTATTTGAAAAGGGTAAGTTTGACTACATCATTCACCTAGCAGCGCAGGCAGGCGTACGTTATTCGATCGAAAATCCCAAAGCCTACATCGAAAGTAATATCAGCGGTTTTTTGAACGTGCTAGAGGCATGCCGAAAATATACTTGCAAACACCTGATTTATGCTTCTTCCAGCTCTGTCTATGGTGCCAATGTGAAGATGCCATTTGCAGTGCAAGATGCCGTAGATCATCCTGTCTCACTCTATGCAGCGACTAAAAAGTCAAACGAGTTGATGGCACATACTTACTCGCATCTCTATGGGATACCGACTACAGGCTTACGCTTCTTTACTGTTTACGGGCCTTATGGTAGGCCAGATATGGCTTATTTTTCCTTTACCAGAGATATTCTCAGTGGAAAGCCTATCAAAGTCTTCAACTTTGGTAAGATGAAGCGTGACTTTACTTATATAGATGATATCGTGGAGGGGATTTATCGCTTGATTCCTCACATACCTGCGGTTAATAGTACCCTATGGGATGCTAATACTCCTGATCCTTCGGCTAGTTTTGCTCCTTACAGAGTTTTTAATATAGGGAACAATGAGCCTGTTGAACTCAATCGCTTCATCGAAGTACTAGAAGAGCACTTAGGTAAAAAAGCTAAAAGGGAATTGCTCCCTATGCAAGATGGAGATGTCGTAGCTACTTATGCAGACATATCGCCACTGCAGCGAGAAGTAGGCTTTAAGCCAAGTACTAGTATAGAAAAGGGCCTAGCCGAATTTGTCAAATGGTACAGGTCTTATTATAAGGTGAAGTAAACACTTACTTTTTCTACAAATTAAAATCTGAGCATAAAGTCTGTCAGGTTATCATTTCTATCTAAGTCAAGCTTTTTGCGCAGCCTGTATCGGCTGATCTCTACACCACGCACAGAGATATTGAGCAAATGAGCGATCTCTTTGGTATTCAGATTGAGTCTGAGGTAGGCGCTTAGCTTGATCTCTTGAGGCGTGAGTTGCGGATATTTTTCCAGCAGTCTATGGGTGAAATCTCCGTGAACAGTATTGAAGTGTGTCTCGAATTGATTCCAATCTTTATCACTAGAGATATTTTGCTCCATTTCTTTGATCAGTCGCTTGAGTTCATCTTTTCCACTATAATTTCGTTTGACCATATCTTCAAGCCTTGATTTCACAGAGCTGAGGAGTTCATTTTTATTGATCAAGTGAATAGTGGAGGAGGTAAGCTCTTTGTTTTTATGCTCGATCTCTGACTGCAGTTTCTCATTACTTAGACGCATGATGGCTTCCTCACTTTTATTGGTGATTTGCTTGATCTCCGTATCTTTTTGATTCAATACACGCTCTTGTTTGAGCATGATCATTTTCTTCTCTTTATTGAATCGCTTGTCTAAATAAAAGTAGGCCATACCAAATAGGATAAGCCCTCCAACAGTGTAAAACAAATAAGCAAATTTGCTCCTGTAAAATGGTGGGCGTACTATGAATTCAAAGGAAGCAACATTGCTCAAAGTGCCATAGATGTTTTTAGACCGAACTTTGAATGTGTAGCTACCTTCTGGTAAGTTAGTGTATTCTTTTTCTGTTGTAGCAGTCCATTCTGACCAGTCTTTATCAAAGTTTTCTAAGATCCACTGGTACTGTGTAGCTTTTGGGTCCTCATAGAAAGTAGCTGAAAAACCAAATCTCAAAGAGTTTTCAGCATAGTGAAAATCAGCTGGTATCGGATCGACTTTACCATAGTACAGTATCGAGTCACCATTACTCGTATTGGTGATTCTCCTGATATGTGTTTGGAAGCTTTTCAGCTCCTTTTTCTTATCAGGGTCATAGTGAATAAAACCTTCTTTAGCACCAAAAAGGATGTTTTTAGGATCGATAATGGAGATATTAGCTAAGTCATCATTCAGGTACTTCTGTATCTTATTGAATATATCTGTAGTGAGCGTGGCTTGGCCAAAGTTGTCAAATCTCAAGACACCTATACGCTGATTACTCATGAAGTAAATATTCCCTAATACGTCTTCTTTGATCTTGATGATATTTTCTGAAGGTGAAAAAATCTTTGCATATCGCTCATCAAGTACAAATCGATCGGTTTTTGTATCATAGGTGTAGATGCCTGTTTCAGCTGGGAATAACAGCTCATTTCTGATTTTTTCCATACCGATGAGTAAGTCGCTAGGAAAGCCTTTTTCAGAGTTGTAAAAGTCTACTTTCTCTATTTGCTGGTAGTTGGGATCAAATTGTATTTTGTAGATACCTTTATATCCATGAGCCATCCATAGTTGGCCATTTTCATCAAACTCCAACACGCGCGAAGACTCATCAAATCCCTCAAAGTGATATCGATACTGCCACCTGCCATTGATTTTTTCCATCAGGCTGAGTCCTTGATAGGTGCCAAGGATAAGCTTTTCAGGATGTCCTGGCACTTGTGCAAATGTCCAAGCGCCTTGCACATCAGAGATGAGTTGTGCTTCTTTATTTTTGAGTATCATAGGCCCATTATGATGTCCTATGAGAAGGTCATTTTCGATCACCCCGAAGCTGTAGACTTGACCTAGTGTATTTTCGATACTAGAAATATTTTTTTCCTTCTTATTAAGTTGGTAAGCACCATTGTTAGTACCTAGAAAATAGCTGTCTGCTGTGGAAGAAGCTGCATATCCCGCACCTGGCAGTCCTAGTTTTTCATCGATTGTAGTGAATGGAGAATTGAGCTCTACCATGGATATGCCATTATTGAGACCAAGCCATAGATTTTCATATTTGTCTTGAAACATGCAAAGTACGGTGCGATCGATCAAGCCTTTCTCTTTAGAGATATGCTGAAGTATTTCTCCAGCTGCATTGATGATAAAAAGTCCATCGTTTTGGGTACCTACCGCGTATCTACCATCCTTGAGCAATAGTACATTATTGATGATGGATTTTTCTATCTGATCACCATTTTGCAAGTCAAAAGGTCTAAGCTTCAGTCCATCATATATATAGATGCCATCTCGATAAGTGAAAATCAGTATTTGACTTTTGTCATAGGGGACGATAGCTGAGATTTGTATCTGCTTGAAAAAGCTACCCTCTGGAAGTAATTCCAGCTTATCATTGCGGAGGATGCTTAAGCCCTTGCCTCTAACCAGAGAATATACTTGACGATTCACATAAAAGGAGTACTCTAGAGGATCCTCTGACGTGATTACTTGAAGTTGATGAGTTGCAGGAGTGTATTTGAAGATGTTTTTAAAGGTAAAAAAATACACATGCTGATCATGCTGGTAAATACGCCATACTTCATCAAAGTTTCGAAACCTTCGTTCTAAGCTATCTGCTATACTCGTGTAGTGAAGTTGCCCGCTACTATCTGCATCAAAAAAACCAAAATCACCTTGAGCACCTGCATATATTCTACCATCGCTAGTCGCCAATACTGATCGAACTTTGGTAGTATTTTTTAAGCGATGCACTTGCCAGCTACTGCCGTCATATTCTAGCACGCCAAAGTTATTTGCTACATAGATGATCTCATCACTGCTTTGTGTGATGTACCATGTCTGAATACCTCCACCAAAATCTTGTGTAGAGAAGTTGGTGATGAAGGGTGTCCCAGAAAGTGTGTATTGTGCAAACAGCTGATCTGCAAAACTTATACACATGAGTAGGACTATGAGTAGCCGATATATTTGGTATTTCATAAGCTAATTATATTGCTTTTACTGTGTTTTTGACAAAATCAATACATTTTGAGTGTGTGAAATAATATTTTTTTAAAAGTGCTTTAAATAAAGCAAATAAGCAATTTTTATACACAATTGATGTAGTATTGATGTAGTGTTTTTTGGCTCCTTGTTGAGGTTGTGATGTAGTGTAGAGTTTGTGATTGCTTGAGAGATATGGTTACTTGTGCAATCGATTTCAATACCAAAATGTATTTTTAACAATAGACCCCTATGAAAAAAATTTTACTGGTTCTGCTAGTTCACATTTGTGGGATAGCATACGCACAGCAAGTGACCGTCCAAGGTACGGTAACTGCCTCTCCCGGAGACGAACCGCTTCCGGGTGTCAACATCAGAGTGAAAGGAACTACAGAAGGTAGCATCACTGACTTAGATGGAAGATATACGATACAAGTGCCATCAAGTGAGGCAGTGTTAGTGTTCTCTTATCTTGGTTTTGTGACCCAAGAGTTTCGAGTAGGTTCGCAGACTACGATCAATGTATCTTTGAAGGAAGACATCAACTCCCTTAATGAAGTTGTGGTAGTCGGATATGGTACTCAAGTCAGAAGTGAGATTACTGGCGCCATCTCTTCTATCAAGCAAGAAGAGATCGTACAGACTCCAGTACTTCGTGTAGAGCAGGCACTTCAAGGAAGAGTAGCCGGTGTACAGGTGACCAATGTCTCTGGTCAGCCAGGTGATGCGCCTACAGTACGTATCAGAGGAGCAGGTACTACAGGTAGTGCAGAGCCTCTATACATAGTAGATGGTTTTCCTGTTGGAGGCATTGACTTCCTAAATCCTAACGACATCGAATCAATAGATGTCATGAAAGATGCAGCTTCTACTTCTATATATGGTGCTAGAGGTGCCAACGGTGTCGTACTCATCACTACTAAGTCAGGTAAGAAAGACGGAGAGATGAGAGTGACGTACGATGGCTACTACGGTGTACAGAATCCATGGAAGAAACTGGCAGTACTTAATGCTACTGAATACGCTATCATGATGAATGAAGGTGCGGCTAATGCTGGTCTTTCGATACCTTATGCAGATCCTGCCTCTTTCGGAGAGGGGACTGACTGGCAAGATGCGCTTTTCACAGAAAATGCCCCTATCACCAATCAACAAGTAACGATCACAGGCGGTACACAGAAAAGCAACTATGTGACTTCTGCATCATACTTCGGTCAAGAAGGGATTGTTGGTGGTGATAAGTCCAAGTTTGAGCGTATCACTTTTAGACTGAATACTAACAATCAAGTAAAAGACTACTTGAAAGTAGGAACAAACATCGCTTACACACATATCAAAAGAAGAGCGATCGATGCCAATCAAGAGTTTGGTGGACTTTTGAGCAATGCAATCAATATCGATCCGATCACACCAGTATTTGAGACAGATCCAGCTAGATTGGCTAACTACAATCCAAATGCAGTAAGAGATGCTAATGGCAATGTCTACGCGATCTCTCCTCGTATAGGTCAGGAGATTGTCAACCCATTGGCAAGACTTGAAGTACTCAATGGACGCGTGAAAGTAGATAAGTTTGTAGGAAATGGATTTTTAGAGCTCACTCCACTAGAAGGTTTGACTTTGAGATCGACTATCGGTGTTGATTTAGCTTTTGTTTCTAATGATAACTTCTCTCCAGTATTTTTCCTCAACGGTGCTCAAGCCAATAACAGATCACTAGTTTCCAAAGGAACAGATAGATTCTTTACTTGGCAGTCAGAGAATACGATTCAGTATGAAAGATCATTTGGTGATCATAATTTCAGACTACTCGGTGGTACCACTGCGATCAGAACGCAGTTTGAAAATGTAGGAGGTTCAAGACAAAACCTTTTGGTTAATGATCCAGCTTTTGCTTACATCAACTTGACAGACGATCTAGAGTCTGCTACAGTATTTGGTGGAGCTTATGCGGGCACGCTACTTTCATTCTTTGGTAGATTGAACTATGACTATCAAGGAAAATATCTGTTCTCAGCGGTATTTAGAAGAGATGGTTCTTCAAGATTTGGAAGTAACAATCCATACGCTTCATTCCCTTCATTCAGTGCGGGTTGGATCCTTAGTGAGGAAGATTTCTTAAAAGGAAACAGCACCATTAGCTTCATGAAACTTAGAGGTTCTTGGGGTCAAAATGGTAATGAAAATATTGGTGGACAGTATCCATGGGCGGCTTTGATCGGTATCGGTAGAGGTTATACTTTCATCGGTGAAGATGGTCAGCCTACATTTGTCAATGGATCAGCTCTTGGAACATTGCCAAATCCAAACATCAGATGGGAAACTTCTGAGCAGACAGATATCGGTTTAGAGATGGCTTTCCTGAATGACAGACTTTTCTTCTCAGCTGATTATTATGTCAAAAAGACCATCGGTCTACTAGTAGCTCCTCCAATCCCTGGTGTAGTAGGTTCCTCACCGCCATTTGTCAATGGTGGAGATGTACGCAACTCAGGTGTAGAGTTAGCGATCAACTATCAAGGCAAAGCTGGTGACCTAGGCTATAGTGTAGGTATCAATGGCGCTTACAATAAAAATGAGGTAACAGGTATCGAAAATGCAGAGCAGCGACTCATCGGTGGAAGCTTTGCCACTTATGGTACTGTTGCACTAGCGGAAGTAGGGTTTCCTATCGGATACTTCTGGGGCCTAGAAACTAACGGGATCTTCCAAAACCAAGAGCAGGTGGCCTCACACGCAGTCAATGGTCAGCCGATACAGCCAAATGCCGTACCAGGTGACGTGAGATTTGTCGATAGAAATGGTGACGGAGTCATCAACGATCAAGACCGTACGATCATCGGTAATCCTACGCCTAAGGTGACTTTAGGTTTCAACCTGTCAGCTAACTACAAAAACTTTGACTTTGGGGCCTTCTTTACAGGAGCCTTTGGACATCAGATCTTCAATGGTACAAGAAGACATGATCTTTCTTCTTCAAACATGCAAGCAAGATACCTCGACAGATGGACAGGAGAAGGTAGCACGAACGAGATGCCTAGATTTACTTTCAATGATACCAATGGCAATTACTCTAGAATCTCTGACTTGTACATCGAAGATGGAGATTTCGTCAGATTAAAGACTTTACAAATAGGTTATAATTTCACTCCAGCTGTATTGAGCAAATTGAAGCTCTATGGGATGAGATTATATGTGTCAGGGGACAATTTGCTGACTTTCACCAACTACTCAGGATTTGATCCAGAGATCGGTGCAAGAGGCTCATTGGATATTGGGGTTGATAGAGGGGTTTATCCACAAGCCAGAACATACAGAGTAGGTTTCAGTGTCACATTTTAATCATCAGTAAAATGAAAAATATATTTAAATACAAAAGTGTAAAGTGGTTCTTAGGGATTAACATGCTATTTGGCATGACTGCTTGTTCAGATTTCTTAGATGAGCCACCTTTAGATACTAGGGTCGATGCCAACTTCTTTCAGACACAGTCTGATTTTGAAGAGGCTTTGGTAGCCGTCTATGACGTGCTACAGTGGAATACAGTCGTAGGTTTTCATCCAACTCCGATGTTTATGGACATCGCTAGTGATGATGCTTATGCAGGTGGTGCGAGTAGAACTGACTCACCAAATATCATTGAAGTAGATCAGTTTAATATCCGTACAACCAATGGGGAGATATCAGGTCTATGGAGAAAGCACTACATCGGTATCAATAGAGCCAATGTGATTTTGGAGAAATTAGAAGGTGTAGAGTTAGATCCTGATTTTGAAGCAAGTGCTGCGGCTCAAGCGAAATTTTTGAGAGCACACTTTTACTTTGATTTGGTGAGAATATTTGAAAATGTGCCTTTGACTTTGACTCAACTAGTAAATCCAGATGAGTACAATCAGCCACAAGCTGCTGTTTCAGATATTTACAATCAAATCGCCTTAGACTTAGAAGAAGCTATCCCAGGTCTACCAGAAGCTACGATTGCTTCTACAGGTGGTCGTATCACTAAGTGGGCTGCTAAAGCTATGCTTGGAAGAGTTTTCTTATTCTATAATGGAGTATATGGCCAAGACCTTCAGGCTGGCAGTGTCACAGTGGACAGAGCAAGAGCACTTACTCACCTAGAGGATGTGATCACACAAAGTGGTGCTGATTTAGTATCAGACTATGCTTCTTTGTGGAGAAGTAATAATGAGCTTAGCGTAGAAGCCATTTGGGAGATCAACTATTCAAATGCGATTCCATGGTTTGACTGGGGCTATATCCAAGGAGGAGAAGGAAACATGCAAGCTCAGATGCAAGGTCCAAGAGTAGCAGATCCGGGAGTGGAAGACTATGAGGCAGGATGGAGTTTTGCACCAGTGACACAGAGTTTGTACGATGCATTTGAGGCAAATGATCCACGTAGAGCAGCCACTATCTTGGAGGAGTCTGAATTTAATGGGGATTTAACAATCGGTTATCAGCACACAGGCTATTTCAGTAAGAAATATACTACGGCCAAAGATTACAAGCCTACTAGTGGACAGCAGGAACATAACTGGGGTAACAACTACAGATCTATCCGATTTGCAGATGTACTCTTGATGGCAGCTGAGCTTCATGCGCAGACAGGTGCTGTAGGTGCAGCGCAACCATATCTAGATAGAGTAAGAGCTAGAGTAGGTCTTGCGCCTGTGCCAGCTAATATCGAGAATATCTGGAGAGAAAGAAGAGTAGAACTAGCCCTAGAAGGTCACAGATACTGGGATCTATTGAGACAAGGTCAAACAGCTACTGAGACAGCGATCAATGCCAGTGGTACCAGAGGTGATGGATACCAAGGAGATCAAGCTGATTTCAATACGGCCTACAGACCAGCTACTAGAGGGTTCTTCCCAATCCCACAAAACGAAATAGACTTGTCAAATGGTCTACTCGAGCAAAACGATGGTTATTAAATCATTTTAAATAGAGATTCAAATGAAAACATATTATAAAATAATATCAGCCATCCTACTAGTATCTATAGTATGGCTAGGATGTGAGCCGCTCGAAGAGTCAAAGCCTGACTTAGGAGAAGCTCCTACAGCTGCAGATGTGACTTTCACGGCTACACCTACAGCTGAAAATCCAAATATAGTTCGCTTCAATAATACTTCTCCAGGCTTTAAAGCACTTTGGAATTTTGGAAATGGTTCTACAGCGGAAGGCAACGAGGTATTTGGAGAGTTCCCTATTCAGGGTGAATATGAGATCACATTGACGATTTTCACTAGGGCAGGTAAAGCGACTAACTCTCAAACGATCAATATCGCTGAGACCAATGCGCTTATGCTAGATAGAGAAGATTATAATTTACTCACAGGTGGGGCAAATGCATTAGAAGGAAAAACATGGATAGTAGATAGCGGTGTAGCTGGCCACTTAGGTGTAGGTCCGATTGGGGGTACTTTTCCTGAGTTTTATCAGGCGGCCCCAAATGAAAAAGCAGGTGAAGGCTATTATGATGATGAGTTGACTTTCAAGCTTGATGGTTTTGGAGTTGATTATGCAAATCAAGGAAGCTCTTTTATCAACCAAGCGCATGTGAGCGATTTTGGAGGATCAGTAAATGGGGCAGACCAAACACTTCCTCACGATCCAGCTGCTGATATGACTTGGTCAATAGTCGATGAAGGTCCGCGTAAGTTTTTGATTTTATCTAATGGAGGCTTTATGAGCTACTATACTGGTGTATCTAGATTTGAGATTACCCTTTTGACAGAAGACGAAATGCACATCCGTCAGTTAGACTCTCGCAATGGAGAATTAGCTTGGTATCAGAAGTTTATCAGAAAAGGATTTGAAAGACCAGTACCAGAAGTACCATATCTAGCTGAAGATGTTTTCGACAATTTCGATGAAGAGGGAAATGTCACTTGGAGTGTAGATCAGATAGGTGCATTCAATCAAAGCTTTGATAATCCTGCTATGATCGCTACAAACCCAAGTGCTAAAGTGGCTAGATATGTCAAGACAACTGCTCCTTTTGACAATGTCTACATAGACCTACCATATAAGATGGATATTACAGAGCGCAATGTCTTTACGATGAAAGTTTTCATTCCTAGCTACAATGACTATGAGACAGCTGGTGGAGAAGTATGGAATCCAGACCCAAGATTGTTGAGACAAGTATCTCTCAAACTACAAAATGGAGACCTAGCAGCTGCTTTTGAAACGCAAGCAGAAGTGATCGTTCCCGTGACGCAGATGGACAACTGGGTGGAGGTTACTTTTGACTTCTCAGCTTTTGCAGACCGTACAGACTTCGATCGTATCGTATTGCAGATCGGTGGAGAAGGTCACTACAATCCAGGTATATTCTTCGTAGACGATTTTAGATTACAATAATTCAAACCTGTTAAATCTGAAGAAGTGATCCAGCTAGTCTGGGTCGCTTCTTTCATCAATTTGCACTAGTAGCATGAAAAAGCTTATTCCCTTCCTGTTCAGTATCTGTATGCTGTTCGTCTCTATAGCTACGATCGCACAAGAGCGATTTGATGAATTGATATGGAGTGACGAATTCAATACCACAGGAGCACCTAATCCTACCTTTTGGTCTTACGACCTCGGCACAGGTCAAGGTGGATGGGGAAATAATGAGGTTCAATCCTATACACAGAGTAATAGCAATATCAGACAAGAAAATGGTCTACTGATCATAGATGCTATCAAGTCTGGGAGTGCTTGGACTTCAGCTAGGATCAAAACACAAAACAAATTTAACTTTACTTATGGCAGGGTAGAATTTAGAGCCAAACTACCAACTGGTTCAGGCACATGGCCTGCACTTTGGCTGTTGGGAGAGTCTATCACTTCTAGAAGTTGGCCTGCTTGTGGAGAGATCGATGTGATGGAGTTTGTGGGGAAAAATCCAGATGAGGTGCATGCTTCATTGCACTCGCCATCTAGCTTTGGCAATACTCAAAACACACAAACTGTCCAGGTGCCTAATGCAAGCAATTCCTTTAAAGTATATGCTGTTGACTGGTCCCCTGAGTCGATTAAGTTTTATGTCGATGATTTGCTGTACTATACCTACAGTCCTTCCAACAAGAATGATTCAAACTGGCCTTTTAAAGATGATTTTTTCATTATCATCAATATGGCTATGGGAGGTAATTTCGGTAGTGATCCGCAGTATGAAACTAACGGTCAGCGCAATGGTATAGATCCAAATCTCACAAGAGCTACCTTTGAAGTGGACTATGTGAGAGTATATCAGACATTTGAAGAGCTTAATATCACCGCACCTAGATATGTGCAGCCTAATCAAGCTGGCATCACACTCAATGCAAACAATCTAACTGGTGCAGACTATGAATGGGAGGTGCCGGCTGGAGTGGATATTCTCTCAGGACAAGGTACTCCAAGCATCAATGTGGACTGGAATGATCAGTCAGGGAGTGTAGTGCTCAATATGACATATGAAGGCCAAGTTTACACAAAAACAGTTGATGTAAAGACGATTTTCAAGCCTACAGAGGAAGTCTACTCGGTAGATGGTTTTCAAACGAGTCAAAAAAACGTCTTTACGACAAACGGAGGCACATTTGATCTAGAATTAGAGGATGAGTCATTAAAAGTGACTTATGACATAACCAATCCAAGTGCATTACCTACACTTAGCTACACACCAGCTCAAGGCTTAAACTTGATCGATCATCCTATACTGGAAGCTTCTATTAGAACATTCAATAGAAGCCAGACTGTTAGCATGCGTATAGACCTAGAGGATGCGCAAGGTCGTGTCACTAGTGGCAATCAAGTCTTCACCTTGTTGCCTTTGATAGCTGATGGCGCATTTTATGATTACGCTTTTGATTTCAGTGGATTCAATGGCTCAGGTCAAGGACAGGTAGATTTAACTGCTATTGCTAAAATTAGAATTTTAATCAACTACGGAATCTTTGGATCTCCAGGAAGAGATTCTCTTTGGATAGATGAGCTTCGTGTGAGAAGAGAATTTTCAGGCTTGCCAAATCGACCATCAAATCTAAGCATAGCCAAAAATGGTAGTAATAACCAACTAACTTGGAGAGACCGCGCCACAGATGAGCAAGGATTTCAAGTATATAGAAGGGAGTCGGCTGGAGAGTGGGAGATGATAGCAGAACTACCCGCAGATAGGACTACCTATGAAGATGCTTCACCAGATCCTACCAAGGACTGGCTTTATAGATTGCAAGCATTCAATGCGCAAGGTCAGTCCCTTTTTAGCAATGAAGCCAGCGTGACAGAGGTAGTTACTTCCATAGAAGATGAAGCCATAGCCAGACAGTTTGCGATCTATCCAAACCCTTCATCAGGAGATTTCACTATTGATTTTCCAGCCATTTATGGTGTCCAAGAAATCAGGGTATTTGACCTCAATGGAAGGGAAGTCAGTACTAAAATCTCGACTGTTTCTCCTACTCAATTTACTGTAAGCGTAGAACAAAAATCAGGGCTTTATGCCTGTAGAATCGTAACCAATAGAGCGGTTATCATCAAAAAAATATTTATCAAATAGTACGATCTAAACCATGAATATAAAGTGTGTTTGTATAGCGTTAGTAGCGCTAACGGGGGGATTTTATGCCTGTGATTCAAAAAAAGAAACGGATGCTTTTGATCCTAAAGTGACAGAGCTACTGTCTCAGATGACACTGGAGGAGAAGGCTGGTCAACTCAATTTTGTGGTAGGAGACCTATTCACCACAGGCCCTGATGGGAAACCAAAAGCGCCTGACTATCTAGACGAAGCCATCAAAAAAGGTGAGGTGACAGGGATATTCAATATCTATGGAGCTGAATATACTCAAACATTACAAAAAAAGGCTGTAGAAGAGTCTAGATTGGGGATTCCGCTTTTGATCGGAGCAGATATCATTCATGGTCTGAAGACCATCATGCCTATTCCACTAGCGGAAGCCGCTAGCTGGGATTTAGAAGCCATAGAGCTAGGATCTAGAGTAGCTGCGAGGGAATCAGCAGCTGCAGGGATCAACTTGACTTTTGCCCCGATGGTGGATATCTCTAGAGATGCTCGATGGGGGAGAAATGCCGAAGGAGCTGGAGAAGACACTTACTTAGGTTCACTGATAGCAGCAGCTCGAGTACGAGGTTTTCAGGGATCAGACCTTTCACTGGCTAACACCATTGCGGCTTGTGTAAAGCACTTTGCTGCTTATGGAGCAGCTGAAGCAGGGAGAGACTACAACACAGTGGATATGTCTGACATAGCGTTAAGAGAAACTTATCTCCCTCCGTTTAAGGCAGCAATAGATGCTGGTGCAGCGAGTATCATGACAAGTTTTAATGAGCTCAATGGTGTACCAGCTTCTGGAAATGAGTATCTGTTACAAGATATCTTGAGAAAGGAATGGGGGTTTGAGGGCTTAGTCATCTCTGATTGGCAATCCATCTCTGAGATGATGTTTCATGGATATTCTAAAGACTCTATAGAAGCCACCATTCAAGGAATCAATGCGGGAACAGAGCTAGATATGATGGCAGATCTTTACTTATCATTTCTTCCTCAGCTAGTTCGTGAAGGCAAAGTGTCTGAAGCAGTTTTGGATCGTGCTGTCGGTCATATCCTCCAACTCAAAGTGGATCTAGGTCTTTTTGATAACCCTTATCTATACAGTGATCCTGCAGTGGAGGCAAAAGAAATTCGCTCTGCTGAAAACTTAGAAGCAGCATTTGAAATCGCTAGAAGATCTATTGTATTGTTGAAAAATGAAAAGCAAACGCTTCCAGTAAAGTCCACCGTAAAAAGAATTGCGGTCATCGGTCCGCTAGGAGATAATCAGGCAGACATGAATGGCACATGGTCATTTTTTGCAGAAGCACTGCACCCAATCTCATTTTTAGAGGGGATTAAGGCTTATGCAGGTCCAGGAGTTGAAGTGACCTATGCTCAAGGTTGCAACCTTTATGATAATAGTACGGAGCATTTTGCTGCGGCTAGAGCAGCCGCTCAAAGAGCTGATTTGGTGATTTTAGCTATCGGTGAGAGTGCCGTGATGAATGGTGAAGGGGCTTCTAGATCTGACATCACTTTGCCTGGAATCCAACAAGAATTGGTCAATCAAATAGCAGCTGTAGGAAAGCCTACTGTGGCCTTAGTGAGTAGTGGCAGAGCTTTAGCTTTGACAGAACTAGAAGCCAAAGTAGATGCTATCCTAGCGACTTGGACATTAGGTTCACAAGCAGGTAAGGCTGTAGCGAGTGTGCTTTTCGGTGAGTACAATCCTGCCGGTAAACTACCAGTGACATTTCCTCGCAGTGTAGGTCAAGTGCCGATTTATTACAACCATAAAAATACAGGTCGTCCTTTTGAGGGAGATTTTTCAAGTCAAAAGCTAGAAGATCGAGTATACAGATCTCGCTACAGAGATGTAGACAACTCGCCTTTGTATCCATTTGGCTATGGGTTGAGCTATACCACTTTTGAGTACAGCCAACCTGTTCTAAATCAAACTTCCCTAACGGATGACAGCCCAATTACAGTAACTGTCAAAGTAAGCAATACTGGAGATAGAGATGGAGAGGAGGTCGTACAGCTATATACCAGAGACTTAATTGGCAGCTTGACTAGGCCCGTAAAAGAATTGAAAGGCTTCCAAAAGATCCACCTGAAAGCAGGAGAAAGTCGTGATATCAGCTTTGAGCTAAAGGCAAGTGATCTGGCTTTTTGGCGAGCTGATGGGACTTACGGCTATGAGCCTGGTGATTTTAAACTCATGATTGGCGGTAATTCTAGAGATACCCAAGAGGCAGTATTTTCCATTCCTAACCCATAAAGCAATGAGAAATAAATTTTTGATACTAGGGATTGCAGGCCTATTGGCAGCTTGCCAAATCGAGACATCTCAGTTTGAGGCTGATGACAAGCTGCTTTGGTCTGATGAATTTGAGGTGGCAGGTATGCCAGATAGTACAAAGTGGGGATATCATACAGGAGGTCATGGATGGGGAAATAACGAACTCCAACATTACCTAGCTGCACGTCCTGAAAATGCCCGTGTGGAAGATGGTAAACTGATCATAGAAGCACATCGTGAAGATGTAGAGGATAAGGAATATAGCTCAGCGAGACTTATTTCTCAACCCTCTGGTAAGTGGCAGTATGCTTATGTGGAAGTGAAAGCAAAGCTTCCCAAAGGTAGAGGGACTTGGCCAGCGATATGGATGATGCCAGATGCCTCAACCTATGGTGGATGGCCCAAAAGCGGTGAAATAGACATCATGGAACATGTAGGCTATGATCCAGGAGTAATTCATGGTACTGTTCACACTGAAAGCTTCAATCACGTAGATGGCACACACCTATCAGCGCAAAAGACTATTACTGACTTTGATGAGGAATTTCATGTTTATGCGATCAATTGGACAGAAGAAGAGATGGAATTTTTTATCGATGGGGAAAAATACTTCTCTTTTGTAAATACAGGTAATGGAAGTGATGATTGGCCATTTGATCAGGACTTCTACCTTATACTCAATGTAGCTGTCGGTGGTAATTGGGCTGGAAAAGAAGGGGTAGATGAGTCCATTTGGCCTCAGAGAATGGAAGTAGATTATGTGAGAGTCTATGAACCTAGACCACTCACACCTACTAAAGCTGTAGAAGCAACCTTTTGATTTATATTGTTAATTTGGGTAAAGATGATGAAAAGACACGCTCATTGAGCGTGTTTTTTTGTGTCTTATTATTTGGAGAGTGGCTCTTCATACCAGGTTTTATGGACGATTTTCCACTCATCATTGATCTTGATTAGGGTCAAAAAGTCATAGTAAAAAATTTCTGGCCAGTAAAGCTCGGCTTCGACTACTGCGCTATATCCCTTGATTTGGATACTCACGATTTTGTTTTTGTAGTCCGTAGGGTTTCTCGGAGCTCCAGCGGAGACACCATTGACCCACTCGCTAAATGGCGTGATATTCAGAACAGTACCTCTATAGCCGATCAGCCTGGCCTCTGGCAAAAACGCTTTCTCTAACATAGCGCGATCTCTTTTGATCATGCCATCAAAGTAATTTTGGATAGTCTTTTGAACAGCAGCAAATTCATCAGTGGATTTAGATTGCGCTTGCAGAGTGATAGTAGCACTAAATAGCCATAAAAATAGGCATACAGAAAATTTCATAAGCTTAAACTTTTGATTTGGTCAAAAGTAAAGATAAGCAAAATCTTTTCTCTGCATGCCGAATTACCCTCTATCAAGGTAGATAGTTCAAAGTGTTTGCCAAATCAATTATTTGCTTGAAAATCAATAATTTAGATTGGTAGGTAATTATGGAATTGTACATTTCCGAGCAGCTCATTAATAAAAATGGACAATAATCTTATTAGAAAAAAATAAACGATAAATCCATTTCTCTCAAGAAATGGATTTATCGTTGTGTATTATAGTTACTACTAATCAATAATATCAAACCCAGTATAAGGAACCAACACTTTTGGTATGCGAATACCCTCAGCACTTTGATTATTTTCCAAGATAGCTGCTACGATTCTTGGTAGCGCTAGTGCACTACCATTGAGCGTATGGAGGAGTTGGGTCTTTTTGTCCTCTGCTTTATACCTAAGCTTCAGTCTATTCGCTTGATAAGTTTCAAAGTTACTCACAGAGCTGACTTCAAGCCATCTCTCTTGAGCGGCACTATATACCTCCATATCATATGTGAGTGATGATGTGAAGCCCATATCTCCTCCACAGAGTCTGAGTACTCTGTAGGGTAGTTCTAGTTTTTGTAGGAGTCCCTGTACATAAGCACTCATTTCCTCTAGTGCTTGGTACGAGTTTTCTGGATGCTGGATCTGTACGATCTCCACTTTGTCAAACTGATGCAATCTGTTCAAGCCCCTCACATGTGCGCCCCAGCTACCCGCCTCTCTTCTAAAGCAAGGAGTAAAGCCCACATTTTTGATAGGAAGTTCTTTTTCTTGCAAGATCACATCCCTGTAAAGATTCGTAATAGGAACTTCAGCGGTAGGGATGAGATACAGGTTGTCTGCTGTGGCATGATACATTTGTCCCTCTTTGTCTGGAAGTTGTCCTGTGCCATAGCCACTCTCCTCATTTACGAGGATAGGAGGCTGTACTTCCATATAGTCAGCTTGAAGTGCTTCATCCAAGAAAAAATTAATCAAGGCTCTTTGTAGTCTAGCACCTTTTCCTTTGTACACGGGGAAGCCAGCACCAGTGATCTTTGTTCCTAATTCAAAATCGATGATGTCATACTTTTTGATCAAATCCCAGTGTGGGACAGCTCCTTTATCTAAAGTTGGGATGGCGCCATTTTCCAAGACCACTTCATTATCTTCAGCAGACTTACCCGCAGGCACACTTTCATGAGGGATATTCGGTACGAGATAGAGTGCTCTAGTGAGTTGCTCTTCCAGACTATTGAGTTGTTCTCCTAGAGATTTGCTTGCTTCTTTGAGTTCAGCGGTCTTGCCTTTAATTTTTTCAGCGGCTTCTTTTTGACCAGACTTCATCAATGCACCAATTTCTTTGGCAAGCGCATTGCTTTCAGCCAATAGCTGATCCATCTGCTGCTGTGTCTCTCTGCGATTTTGGTCTAGCTGGAGGATTTCCTCGATACTAGCTTCAGCATGAGGAAAATTACGCTTAGCTAGTCCTTTGAGGA
This sequence comes from Penaeicola halotolerans, assembly GCF_016464625.1. Classification (GTDB taxonomy): domain Bacteria; phylum Bacteroidota; class Bacteroidia; order Cytophagales; family Cyclobacteriaceae; genus Penaeicola; species Penaeicola halotolerans. Next base: position 99,359 of record NZ_JAEAGO010000005.1, on the reverse strand, counting down.
TGCGTTCTTTTTCCTCTTTGATGATATTTACTTGTAGCATTTCTTCTCGATTTTGATTGCAAAATAAAGCCTTTTCACCTTAAAAAACGAGTAGCCATCCCTTTATTCTCTCAAATCACCTGCGCTCAGCGTATATTTTGGCCAAATATTTGGTAATTAGCTTTTACTCATTTAATATTGCAAAGACATCATTGAAGTATTTCATCCTAGACCTACTTCTGACACGATCAAAACGAGTCATTTTTACAAATCAACAAATCATTCTCAACATCATCATCTAAGGTATCGACCTTAACCCCTTCTTATGTATAATATCGAAGAACTAAACATCAGGCTCCTCTCTGAACTGAGAGAAATAGCTGAAGAGTTAGGTGTTAAAAACCAAAAAAAGCTAGGTAAGCAAGAACTTATTTATGCGATTTTAGACCAACAGGCTATCACTCCTGAAAAAGCCCTCCCTAAGAAAAAGCCTGTGAGTGCAGAAACTTCCTCTAGCGAATCATCCGCTGAAACTTCCACTCCAGCCAATACACCTAAAGCACCTGCATCACGTCAGGAAGCTGATAATGAAGACGGAAAGCCTAGAATGCGCAGAGTCAATGTCACGGAGGTAAGCGAGAAAGAAGAAAAAGCAGCTAATCCTCAAGCAGAAGAAAGCAGGCCTGAAAAAACGCCAATTCGCAAAAGAGAAAGGGTGGAAGAAGCTCCTAAAGCCGCACAACCTGAGCGTCAAAGACCAACACCGCCTGCTGAAAAAACTACAGAAAATAGAGAAATAGAACTTCCTAAGCGTAAGCCTGTCAGACCCGAAGGCAAAGATGGCAATCAGCTATCAGCAGAAGAAAGAGAGCAGCGCCCAGCACGTGAAGAAAGACCTCAAAAAAGAAATCATGCTGCCAATATCAAAGACTTCGATGGGATCATCGAAAATGGCGGGGTACTAGAAATCATGCAAGATGGCTACGGCTTCTTGAGATCTCCTGATTACAATTACCTAGCTTCTCCGGATGATATCTATGTATCGCCTTCACAGATCAAACTTTTTGGTTTGAAAACAGGTGATGCGATCATCGGACAGATCAGACCACCAAAAGAAGGGGAAAAATACTTCGCACTACTCAAAGTGACTACTGTAAACGGTAAAACTACAGAAGAGATCAGAGACCGTGTACCATTTGAGTACTTGACACCACTTTTTCCAGAAGAAAGACTCAACCTCTCTACCTCAAGTTCAAACTATTCTACTAGAATCTTAGACCTTTTTGCCCCGATCGGTAAAGGTCAACGAGGAATGATCGTAGCCCAGCCTAAAACGGGTAAGACAGTCCTATTGCAACAAATAGCCAATGCCATCACTGAAAATCACCCTGAGGTGCACTTGATCATCCTTTTGATCGATGAGCGTCCAGAGGAAGTGACAGACATGGCACGTAGCGTAAAGGCTGAAGTGATCTCTTCGACATTTGATGAGCAAGCAGACCGCCACGTGAAAGTCTCTTCTATGGTCTTGGAAAAAGCCAAGCGTATGGTAGAGTGTGGTCACGATGTAGTCATCCTACTAGACTCAATTACGAGACTAGCGAGAGCATACAATACCGTAGTACCTTCATCAGGAAAGATCCTCTCAGGAGGTGTGGATGCCAATGCACTGCACAAGCCTAAGCGTTTCTTTGGTGCAGCACGTAATGTTGAAAATGGAGGTTCACTCACGATCATAGCTACCGCCCTCATCGAGACAGGTTCTAAGATGGACGAAGTGATCTTTGAAGAATTCAAAGGTACAGGTAACATGGAACTTCAGTTGGATAGAAAACTCTCTAACAAGCGTATCTATCCTGCGATCGATGTGCCAGCTTCTGGTACGCGTAGAGAAGACCTACTCATGGACAAAGATGAACTGGGTAAAGTATGGATCTTGCGTAAGTTCATGGCAGACATGACGTCTAACGAAGCGATGGATTTCCTACTCAGCAAGATGAAAGGAACCAGAGACAATACAGAGTTTTTGATCAGCATGAACAACTAGTCAGAAATGCTACAGCATAAAAAAAGCACGAGAAATCGTGCTTTTTTGTTTATAGGGTTTGGAAAAATTAGTATCTCCGACTGTTTAATTTTTTAATTCTTTTTTCCGCTGTTTTATCAAGTTTTTCAGCGTTCCGAGACTCACTCATGGCGATGGCCATGGGGCTTTGACTGTTGGCATATCTTTTGTCCACGGCTACAAGCTCCTGATATTCCTTACTGCTTGCGCATGAGGTACTTAGTAGCGCGATGGCAAAGCATCCTAAAACGATCTTTTTCATAGCTATTTGGGATTGTTCAGCATCTGATAGTCAGCACTTATGCGTATATCAAATGCAGAAATATGTCTCTAATATAAATAAAAATACCCAGTATTTGGTATTTTGTTTAAAAACATAAAGTTTTAATGACGAATTGAACAACTTTTATCTGTATTTTTGCTAAGTTGTTTGAAGAAATTCAAGGGAATCAAATCACGTGTGTTAAAATAAATACAGTCAAATTTTGAAGATTTGGCCTATTCTTGCAAATGAAAGTTTTGTCAGTTGGTGAATTTCATTAGCTTTCGTACTTTAGTCTGCATTAAGGCCTTGAACATAAGGAATTAACCCCAGTCAAAAAGGGAAATATACATGGAAAAACTTTACAAAGGACTTTTACTCTTTTGCCTCACTTTTATCAGCTTAGGAGTATTCGCCCAAGGGCCAACGGTTACTGTATCGGGTCCAACTACCACTAACCAAAACTTCACGGCTACTTTCACTTTCAGTGAAATAGTCACTGGCTTTACAGAAGGCGACATCAGTGTAGTCAATGGTACTGTCGTATCAGGTACGCTTGCCACGAGTAATAGCATCACCTACACTGCGCAAATCAATCCCACAGGAGATCCCGTGCAGGTAAGCGTCCCTGCTGGCGTAGCACAAAACTCGGTACCTGAGACTAACCAAGCTTCTAATACACTCAGTGTCACTTATGATGCGCCTGTTGCACCTACGGAAGGCCCTGTTTTATCAGCTACGAATATTACTAATGGTTCGGTCAGAATAAACTTTGACTGGTCAGGGGCTAGTGATGTGGCGGATAATACTTTGATTTTGATTTCAAGTTTTCCTGGTGCGATTGAGATTTTCTACCCATCTTTTTCTAGTTTAGATGGTAGATTACCCGATTCACAAAGTAGATTTTTTGATCCTAATATGAATACATTTCATCTTTATAAAAATTATACTGATGAAGATATTGGAGCTGGGCATGTGGCTTATTTTGGTTCATCTTCTACTGGTTTTATTGATATATCTAATCTTGATCAGAACCAACAATACTTTGTTGTTGCTTATGCCTACAATGGGGGTGATGGCACAAGCCTTTATTTCACTGATTTTACACCAATAGATTTTACGACTGATGCGGGAGTTGAAATACCTATTTTAGATAATATTGGCTTAGTAAATGTAGATTCTGATGAGGTTACCGTAGATGTTAGTGTGTTTTCTAGTGAAGGAGAAGCTCTAAGCGAAAGAGGTACTGAATATTCTTTAGCGACTGACGCAGTAGGGAATGCTTTAGCAGAAGGAGGGACAGGGTTAGGGAATTTCTTTCAGACCAGAACAGGTTTGACGCCAGCCACTAGGTATTACATTAGAGGTTATGCCACTAATAGTGCTGGGACGGGTTACAGCCCAATCTTATCTTTTGTCACTTTAGAAGTAGAACCAGATGCGCATGTCATTGATTTGACAGCACTCAACCCTACGACTACGAGTATTGATTTAGAATTCAACTCTTCGGGAATCAACAATGTCAACGGGTATATCATCCTCTACAATACTACAGGAGGGGCATTAAGTGATTTACCGCAAGATGCAGTGTCTTATAATGCCAATGATGCCATAGGTGGCACGACTGTCGCTGGATTTGTTACGCATACTAATGGACTTGAAAATTTCAGTGTTACTGGTTTAGCTACTGGGGTGACCTACACTTTTTATGTAGTGCCTTACAGCCAAGATCCAGGAGAACCAGAGTCGATCAACTATTTCACAGACCCTGTTATCCCAAGTGTGACAGAAACCACTTTAAATCTAGCCCCTGAGCCAGACAATCATGTGATTGATTTGATAGCGACTGTGCCAGTTGCGCCAGATGGCTATACACAAATTGATTTAGAGTTCAATAGCACGGGCATCAATGATGTCACAGAATACATGGTGTTGTACAACACCTCTGGGAATGTCTTGACGGTTGAGCCTACTGATGGGATAGCCTATACTGTGGGTGCTACTATAGGAGATGCTACAGTAGCTGGTTTTGTGACGCATAACAATGGCATAGAAAACTTTTCAGTGACAGGTTTAGATCCAGGGACGCTGTACAATTTCTTCATTGTGCCTTTGAATACTTTAGGGACAGATGAGTCGATTAATTACAGAACGCTAGCGACTATCCCTACTGTAGCGGAAACAACACTTGATATTGCACCTGAGCCAGATGCAGATGTCACTGCTGTAGTGGCGACCACGGCAGCAAGCCCCAATAATTTTACGCAAATAGATATTACTTGGGATTATCTAGGTGACTTAGCCTTGGTGGAGGGATTTATTATCTTGAGAACCAATGGAACAGATGCACCTGATACACCTCCTGCAGATGGCGTAGCTTACAGTGCCAATGATGCATTGGGTAATGCCATTGTGCAGACGGTCATCACAGATGATTTGATCAGAGCTTATAGTGCTACTGGCTTGACACCTGATACGCAATACACTTTTACCATCTATCCATATAACGACAATGGTGGCTTTGCGATCTCGACTAATTACCGCATAGACAATCCAGGCTTTGATGAAGCGACCACAGATGCGATCAATTCTTATGTATGGAAAGGAACGGTTAGTAGCGATTGGACAAATGCTGATAACTGGGACCCTATAAGGACAACACCTTTACCAGATGATTTCTTAGTATTTGATAATTCGTCTACAGCTAAGACAGTCACTAATATTCCTACAGAAACAGTATCTGCCATCACAATGAGTGATAGCCATACCTTTAATGCTGGGACTTCAGGCAATGTCTTAACCATAGCAGGTTCTCCTGTTTTGGGGGATGATTTTATCCTGAATTCAGGAACGACTTTGACCGTCAGCAGTGCCAATGCACTAGATATCGTACTAGCCTCTGGCTCTATGCCTCAAGTGGCAGGAAATATTACTTTGACTGGAGGTACGCATCAATTTATCAATAACTCGGGCAACACCATTACTTTTGGATCAGGCCAGACCGTTACCATTGGTGCTGGCATGGGATCTGAATTTCCATTTGGTACAGCACCTAATAACGCCTTTGTCTTTGCTTCGGGGTCAATTTTCAATCAGAATGATGGGAATAGTCCATTTGGAGGACCAGGTATAGATGTAGTTGCTTTTCAAGAAGGTAGTAGTTATGTGAGGACAAGTGGAGGATCATTCAGTTTAGCAAATAGAACTTACGGCTTTGTAACTTTTTCAGGGACTTTAGCACTCACAAACGCCTCATCTGGTACTACAACGATATTAAACGACCTTGTTCTTAATACAAATGTTGGATTTAATGGTAATGCAGATATTAGCCTCTTAGGAAATTTAGTTGGCACCTCGGGTCAATTAAATATAACAAGTAACAACTTTAGATTTGAAGGTTCTTCTAATCAACAAATAGACAGGAATGTAACTGGTCAAAATACTGGTAGAATAACTGTAAATAATGCTGCTGGTGTTACATTAGGAATAAATGTTACCACAGTAACATTATTTACAATGACCCAAGGAGATATTAACCTCAATGGGTTTGCGATGACCTTGAGTACTGAAAATGCCTTGACCTATACTTCAGGTTTTATTTATGGAGGGAATTTGACCAGAAGACTTCCTGGGACTTATACGATTGGTTCTTATGATACAGGTTTATTTCCATTGGCCATGCCAAATAAGCCTGAAGAAAATGCCTTTATAAATGTGGTAAGAACTGGTGGATCTGCAGGAAACTTCACAGTAGCCTATGTACCGTCAGATGAGGGACAGACTACTTTGACTACCCCACTCAATGATGCAGGAGCAGATATTGTAGTGGCAGCGAATGGTTATTGGAATGTAATTACAGCACCAACTTCAGGTACCTATGACTATTACCTATCAGCTGAGATGTCCAATAATGTTGTGGATCCAGCGGATCTTAGACTAGTCAAAGGAACAGATCCAGCAGCACCGATCTTAGTAGGGACGCATCAGACAGCTTCTACGATCAATGGTGTTCTATACGCACAGCGCACTGCTATACCTAATGGAGATAGAACAGGACAGTTTAGACTAGCCAGTACCAGCTTAGATGCTGAGATAGACCTTCCTGTAGAGTTGCTCTTCATCGATGCACGCCTTGACGAGCGCAAGTCTGCTGTCGTGACATGGGCGACTATCTCTGAGATAGACAATGATTACTTTGAGGTGGAGCGTTCACTAGATGGCGCGAAAACTTTCAAAGCCATCGCACAAGTTAATGGTAACGGTACAGTCAATGAGCGCATAGATTACAGATACGTTGATTCAGATATTCCAACAGCCAATCAAGTGATCTATTACAGATTGCGTCAAGTGGACTTTGATGGGCAATTTGAATACAGCCCAGTAGTGGCACTACGTAGAGACTTTGGAAGTGAGTTTGACGGAGAGCGTTGGGCGATCTATCCAAACCCTACCAATGGCTCAGATCTGAAGGTAGTCTTGCTCAATGCAGACCTTAGTGGAGATGATTTCATCTTTAGATTGGTAGACATGACCGGTAAGTCACTTTACCAAAAGCAAGTTTCTGTAGAGCAGGCTAGCCAAGACCTACAGGGTGTAGTAAGCAACCTCAAGTCAGGTATTTACATCGTAGAGATCACCAATGGCAAACTCGTAGATCGCATTCGTATTATTAAGCAGTAATTGAATGATTTTTTAAATACAGTGCCCCACTTATGTGAAATAGGTGGGGCGCTTTTGTATATATCTAGATTAAGAGTTTTTTGATATAAACACATCCTGTTACCGAAATCCTTTTATTAGAATCAGAGATTAGAGAAAATCAACGATTAGAAAGGGTAAGGTTGAGAGAGGCTCAAAATTGAATTTTTTGAAGGATGAAAATGTATAGGAAGCTGAGCAAGTAGATACGCTCAAAAGACTCATTTATTAGATATTCTTTAAGATTTACTGTATTATACTAATATTTTATTTAATTTAAACTAGAGTCTTATTGGGGTTATCCCCTAGTTATCCTCTAGTCATCCCCTAGTTATCCTCTAGTTATCCTTTACTTTCCCCTAGTATGGGCTTTTTGTATTATTCTTGGATATGGTGATTTGAGAATCTCTTTATGAAATGGAAGTTCTTGATCATTAGTACTTAACTTAAAAAAGAAAAACCCTTTAGAATTTCTCCTAAAGAGTCTCTTGGTATTGAACGTATAGTCTATTTTACTACACCAACTGCTTCTCTTGTTGATCGGACAGCCTATAAGGTTGGATGAGGACTTCAACAGGTAATCCCAATAGTGTCGAAAGGTTTCTAATCATATCAATTGTTAAAGCTCTTTTCTTATTCAGAACGAGACTTACAGTGGTTTTACTACCTATGGCAGGGATGAGATCTTTGTCTTTAAGTCCTTTCCTCTCCATAGTTTCTTGGATAGCAGCTATCGGATCCGGCAGGGCAATAGGATAATGCTCCTTCTCATATTTGTCTATTAAAGTAACCAGCAACTCTGCTTCCATTCCCGCTGGGCTCTCTGAATCAGCTTCAAAAATGGCAGACAGCCTAGAAAGAGCCGCTTCATATTCTTTTTCTGTCGTTATAGTTTTATCCCACTTCATACGTACAATAGATTTTGTATTATTAAAATTGATTGACAGTATTTGCATCTACTTTATCATAGGTGGAGTGTGTGCCGATAAACTTGATGAACACCCATTGTCTCAAATAACTGATTTGCGCAATTAGCCGATACTTATTTCCTGAGATATTAAATACCACTCGATTATTCTTAATAGGATCTGCATCAGGAAAATCTTGCACCACATCCGAAGGCTTTTGCCAAGTGGCATGCCTCACCACTGCTAGCCAAGTCTCTATACTCGACTTGGCATCAGGATGCTTTTGATAGAAAGCTATCAGATTTTTAATGGCTATGATATTCTTCAAATCTTATCACTTCAAGAACGATTGAATTTACATAAAAGTTTTCAAAACGAAAACTTTTAGAAGTGCTTATCAATCAAGCAAAGCTTATTTTAATAATAATTGGATATAGAAAGGTCCTTTTTGATTTTAAAAAAAAGTAGAAGACTAAGCGATGAAGCCAAAATGTGATGGTACTTGAAGTGCCATTAAAAAAGAAAAACCCTTTAGAATTTCTCCTAAAGGGTCTCTTAGTAGCGGGAGCTGGACTCGAACCAGCGACCTTTGGGTTATGAGCCCAACGAGCTACCAACTGCTCCATCCCGCGATATATCTTGATAATTAATCTCTTATTTAATCAGGCGCTCCATCTGATTGCCCTTAATTGTGGTACAAAAGTAAAGAATAATCGCGAGAAATCAAGTACCTTTGTGAAAAAATTAAATAAATGAGCAATCTCACACACAAAGCAGGCTTCGTCAATATCATCGGTAAACCCAATGTGGGTAAGTCCACCCTGATGAATGTCCTTGTAGGTGAGCGACTTTCGATCATTACTTCTAAAGCCCAAACGACCCGACACAGGATCTTTGGGATTTTGAGTGGTGAGGATTTTCAGATCGTTTATTCTGATACGCCTGGACTCATAGAGAAGCCACAATACGAACTGCACAAGTCCATGATGGGTTTCATCAACTCATCACTCGAAGATGCAGACGTGATCCTCTTTGTGGCAGATCTCTATGATAAAGAGATGGAGCAAGAGATGATCGATCGCGTAGCAAAGGCAGAAGTGCCTGTGATCTTAATCATCAATAAGATAGACCTAGCCAAGTCCGAAGAGCAGATAGAAGAAGTGACTACTTACTGGCAAGAGCGACTGAAGCCACATGCTACTTTGAAGATTTCAGCCCTTGCTGGTACGCATACAGAAGCACTACTTCCGATGATTATGGACTTACTGCCAGAGCATCCTGCTTACTTTGACAAGGAGGAACTATCAGACCGTAATGAGCGTTTTTTCGCCTCGGAGATTATCAGAGAAAAGATTTTTACCAATTATAAAAAAGAAGTGCCCTACAGTACCGAAGTGGCTGTCACCTCATTCAAAGAAGAGGAGGACATCATCCGTATCCATGCGGAGATATTCGTAGAGCGCAAAAGTCAAAAGGGGATTTTAATAGGTGAAGGAGGTAAAGCGCTCAAGAAAGTTGGCATAGAAGCGCGCCAAGACCTAGAGAAGTTCTTTGGGAAGCATGTCTATCTAGAAACACACGTACGTGTGGAAGAAGGCTGGCGAACCAATCAATTAAAGCTGAAGCGATTTGGCTATCAACAATAAAAATAAGAGAAATGTCTAATATAGTAGCAATTGTAGGGAGACCTAATGTGGGGAAGTCCACCTTTTTTAATCGCCTCGTAGAAGAACGTAAGGCGATCATGGACAATGTCAGTGGTGTGACGCGTGATAGACACTACGGATATGGTGAGTGGATTGGAAAGCACTTTACCGTGATCGATACTGGAGGGTATGTGATCGGTTCTGAGGATATATTCGAAGCAGAGATCAGAAAGCAAGTCAAACTAGCCCTAGAAGAGGCTTCTGTCATCTTATTTATGGTGGATGCATTTACAGGTTTGACAGACTTGGATAAGGAATTTGCCATAGAGCTCAGAGCTTCAGAAAAACCCATCTTTGTCGTAGCCAATAAGGCAGATAATCAGGACAGACTTTTCATGGCCAATGAGTTCTACGAGTTGGGTATGGGAGAGGTATTTCCTATTGCAGCGATCAGTGGCTCAGGTACTGGTGAGCTCCTAGACAAAGTAGTCGCTTGCTTTCCTGATGACGGGGAAGAAAACCCTGAAATCGGTATTCCTAAGATCGCGATCCTTGGTCGTCCTAATGTAGGTAAATCTTCATTCCTCAATGTCCTGCTAGGCAAAGAACGTAGTATCGTAACTGATGAGGCCGGTACTACCCGTGATGCCATCAATACGCACTATAAGCTTTTTGGCAAGGATTTCATCATCACTGATACTGCTGGTATCCGTAAAAAATCCAAGGTTAAGGAAGACATTGAGTTTTATTCAGTGCTACGTTCTTTGCGCACACTGGAAGAATCTGATGTATGTATCGTCATGCTAGATGCGACCAAAGGGCTAGAATCTCAAGACCTTAACATTCTTTCTTTAGCTGTGAAAAATAAGAAAGGTGTCATGATCATGGTCAACAAATGGGATCTCGTAGAGAAAGAGACTATGACGATGAAGCGCTTTACAGACGATATCATGGAGCGGCTTGGAGAGATGAGCTACATACCTTTGATATTTACTTCTGTACTCACCAAGCAGCGTATCTTCCAAGCGATAGAGTTAGCCGTACAGATCTATGAAGACAAGACGCGCAAGATCGCAACTAGTCAGCTCAATGATATCATGCTCAAAGAAATTGAGAACTATCCGCCTCCAGCTTGGAAGGGGAAGTACATCAAAATCAAGTATGTGACGCAACTACCAACTCGAAATCCTACTTTTGCATTCTTCTGCAATTTGCCACAGTATATCAAGGTGCCTTACGAGAGATACTTAGAAAATAAGTTGCGTAAACACTTTGGATTCAGCGGAGTACCGATTAAAGTGATCTTTAAGAAAAAATAGATTTGATTAGTTGGAAAGTATTAAAAGCGTTGTACTTTTGTGTGCTTTAAAACAAAAACGACTAATTACTATGAAAAAAGTATTTGCAATGTTCGCTATCTGCGGAATGATGTTCGCAGCTGTAGCTTGTGGTAACAAGGCTGAATCTACTGAAGAGACAGTTGAAGAGACTATGGAACAAGTAGAAGAAACTACTGAAGAAGTAGTGGAAGAAGTTGAAGAATCAGTAGAAGAAGCTGCTGATACACTTTCTCAAGAAGGTGCTGAGTAATCAGACTCACAATTGAAAAAAATTAGGGTTTTGAGCATTCGAAACCCTTTTTTTATTGCCTAATTGTATGCAAATTTGATCTGATGAGTTCACTGCGCGTTTATCAAATCTTCAAACATCACGTACCTGAAAATGCCATTCACTATTGCTTAGATCTGTGGACAGCTACACCATTTTTTCTAAAGGTTTCTCCTGCACGTGCAACTAAGTTAGGTGATTTCAGGTACAGGAAAGGGGAGGAAATGCAAACCATCACTATCAATCATAACCTCAATCGTTACAGCTTTTTAGTAACTTATATCCACGAGGTTGCACATCTCAAAGCTTTCCAAGATCATGGTTTACGCATAGCACCTCATGGCCAAGAATGGAAGCAAACCTTTACTACTTTGATGCAGCCGCTGCTCAATGACCTAATATTTCCGCCAGATGTATTGACGGTACTATCTAGACACATGCGAGATCCCAAAGCTTCTTCACAGTCTGACCCTAGACTAGCGAAAGCTTTGAAAAAGTATGATGAAAATCCTCAAGAAGACGCACTTTTCTTGTCAGATATTCCAGTAGGAACTTCCTTTAAGTTTAGGGATCGTATCTTTGTCAAAGAAGGAAATAAACGTACAAGAGCGATATGTTTTGAGCCAGCGAGTGGAAAAAAGTATCTTATCCCTAAGATCGCTACGATAGCGCTTAGCGAGATTTAAAGTGATCAATAGCTGCGCGCACAGTATGATGCTCTTGGAGTAGCATTTGTGCGGTTTCTATAGAAACACCGGTTTCTTCTATGATCATATTGATTGCTCTTTGTACTAACTTTTCATTAGAGAGTTGCATATCTACCATTTTATTGCCTCTTACCCTACCTAGCCTGATCATAGTGGCGGTAGAGATCATATTAAGGACAAGCTTCTGAGCAGTGCCAGCTTTCATACGAGTGCTTCCTGTCACGAACTCAGGCCCTACAGGTACTTCTATAGCCTGATCGACACTGTCAGCCAACACACTCCCCAGATTGCAAGTGATACAAGCCGTGTAGATGCCTTGCGCTCTGGCAGCTTTTACACCACCGATCACATAGGGTGTTCTACCAGAGGCAGCGATCCCTATCACTATATCTTTGGTTGAGATTTTATGGTTTTGAAGGTCTTTCCAAGCTTGCTTTTCATCATCTTCAGCAAACTCGACTGCTTTGCGAATAGCTTGATCTCCGCCAGCTATGAGACCGATCACCCAGTCATGCGGTACACCAAAGGTTGGAGGGCACTCCGAAGCATCTACTATGCCGAGTCTACCGCTGGTCCCAGCACCTATATAAAAAAGTCTACCACCCTGCTGCATACGACTGACTATTTCCTCTACTACTTGAGTGATTTGTGGGATCGCTTTGGCCACCGCCTGAGGAACTGTCTGATCTTCTTGATTGATATTTTGCAATAGCTCAGACACTGACATCTGTTCTAAAGCATCATAATGCGAGTTGGATTCTGTAGTGCTTTTCATAGGATACTTTGATGATAGAGTGTAAGGCCTGCTATAGGGCTTTGGATGATATTTTGTAGTGAAAAGCCATGTTTGATGGCAACATTTCTCAAAAGATCACTAAAATGAAAGGCGATAGAGCCACTAAAGTGTACGGGGAGCTCCTCCCAACGAGGATATTTTTTTATTTGAGTCGCTACAAATGACTCAAAGGAGGCGGTAACGAGCTCATGCGTAAATGGGTGATTCCTAGTCAAAGATAGTATTTGCGTAAAGCTAGCGATATAGCTGGCTGGGGCTGGCTTTTTGTAGATATTTTCTAGCAGCTCACTCAGCTTGAGATCAAACTTGCTTTCAAATAAAGCGCGATAGTCTGTAGGCATTTCATCATAATAATAGGCTCTGATCAATCTAGCGCCCATGTCTCTGCCACTACCTTCATCACTGAGTACATAGCCTAAGGATGGCCGCTGCGCTTTGATATTTTGTCCATCATACAAGCAGCTATTACTACCAGTGCCTAGTATACAAGCGATTCCTGCTTGTGTACCGCAAAGTGCTCTAGCTGCGGCCAGCATATCATTTTCGATGATGATACGAGCTTGAGGAAAACTGGCTGCCAACACTTGATGCATCATCACTTGATTTTCATTACTCCCACACCCAGCACCATAGAAGTATAAAGTCTGCACAGCACCATGTTGGTTAAGCTGAGGTATTAACTCTTCAGAGATGATAATGCTCAAATCTTCAGTGGTATTTTGATAGGGATTCATGCCCTTAGTGGAAGCCTGACTGATTTTTCCATCTGAGGAGATCACTCTCCAATCTGTCTTAGTACCGCCACTGTCTGCTATTAGTATCATTTGATGAGTTTGCCTATGATATCAAATTTTTCAAAAACACGAATGGTATGTGGGGCATCTTTGAGCTCTTCTGTGAGATCTTGTCCAGCCCAGTGTTCATAGTGTTTGCCATTTTTCCAAAGTCTCGACTTGGTTACATCATAGATATTACCTTCCCAGGCTACCCAGATTTCTACCTTATCTTGTCCATTGCGTAGAGCAAGTTGCTGCTTGGTATACTGCTTGAGCTCCATCAGATCAGCTTGATTTGAGCATTTATCCAGCGTTCAGGAACTTCCCCCTGCAGTGCTTGCTCATAGTCCGTATAGCTACAAGGGAGAATGCTATTGCGTTCATACTTATCTGTGCCATTGATATGAGGAACTTCCATCCACCATTTGCCACTGATTTTACTCTTATAAAAAACCAAGTTGGCAGGTTCTGTATCAAGCGAGACGACATATTTAGTGTAGTCATTGCCTGTAAAGGCTAAAGAATCCTTTCTATGATAAAAGCCTTCGATGAAATACCAGATCATAGTAGCCATAACAGCAGCTGTTTTACCATGCTGATCGTCTAATGCGGGTTGATAGCCATAAAAACCTATAGAGCTTAGCTTATCATTGCTTCCAGCAAACCAAGCGATTTGGCAAGCCTCCTCACCAGTCAGTCCAAAAGGTTGCGCTTGTCTATTACCAGGTGCATCAGCTGATCTGATCGCAGTGATATCAAAGCTGAGCATATCCGCATTCCTGATCAAAGGCTCTGTTTCTTTAAGGTTATCCTTGATCTGACCTAAGCGATAGTGATCAAAGTATAGCTTTTCCAGCAAATTAATAACCTTTTTATCCACTAGGAAGCTCTGATAGGCCATGTGCGTGTAGTTGAATAAAAAGTTTGGCTGATGCATGAGTATCTGCTGAGTATGAGACTCGCTAGCTTTGTCAGATTCTTCCATGTCCAAGAAAGCATCTATTGACAGCACACTGATAAGTTTGCCTAAATTTTCATATGCAGTAAATTGACCCATATCTAGGTCATGTGTGCCTCCAATGAAGATCGGAAGGATTTTTTTCTCTAAGAGCGTGTGTCCGACTTCCTTGATACGGTTAATCGTTTCTTGATAGTCAATGCCATTTCTCAGGTTACCAAGATCTACTATTCGGTAGTTTTCACTCCCTTTTTTGAGGGCATAGAGCTTTTGACGGATGTGAAAAGGCGCTTTGGCAATCTGTTCATTTTCCATACTCCCTCTCCATTCTTGAAGTCCGATCAGGGCAATATCTACTTTGCTGAGATCAGGAAAATGCTCTTGATGGATGTGTATACTTTTGCAAAAAGAGTTGAGTGGGAAGCTAGTTTGTGCTAGCTCATCAGATATAGGATCAAAGAAAATAGAAAGCTCCATGTGTCAAAAATTTCAATCTAAATTAAGTAAAAAAAGGTAGCTGTGATAATACTGTAAAAGAAAAAGGCTCTGCAATCTGCAGAGCCTTTCGTATATCTTTGGGGATCAACCTCCGAAGTCATCAAATCTGATGTTCTCCTCTGGCACTCCCATATCATCTAGCATTTTCAATACCGCTGAGTTCATCAAAGGCGGTCCGCACAGGTAGAATTCTACCTCATCTGGCTCAGGGTGATTTTTCAGATAGTTTTCATACAATACTTGGTGAATGAATCCTACATAACCATCTCCTTCATCATCTAAGCTTTTCTTTACTTTCCAGTTATCCTCTGGAAGTGGCTCAGAAAGACCAATATTGAAAGTGAAGTTAGGAAACTCTTTTTCGATTTCTCTAAAGTGCTCTACATAGAAGAGCTCTTTCTTAGATCTACCACCGTACCAGTAAGATACTTTTCTATCTGACTTTTCAGTGTGGAATAAGTGGAAGATGTGTGATCTCAATGGTGCCATACCTGCACCACCACCGATGTACACCATCTCTCTTTGAGTAGGGTTGATGTGGAATTCTCCATAAGGTCCAGAGATCGTTACTTTATCACCTTTCTTTCTTGAGAACACATAAGAAGAACAAATACCTGGATTTACATCCATCCACTTGTTGGCTGCTCTATCCCAAGGCGGAGTAGCGATACGGATTGTCAACATCACGATATTACCTTCTGCAGGGTGATTGGCCATAGAGTAAGCTCTGAAGATCTCCTCGTCATTTTTCATGACTAGATCCCACAGACCAAACTTATCCCAGTCACTTTTATAGACATCCTGCGGGTGACCCAAATCTGGATGTGGTGTGATATCCATATCCTTGAAGTTCACCGTAATTTTAGGAACGTCTATTTGGATGTATCCGCCTGATTCGAAATCTAAATTTTCACCTTCAGGAAGTTTTACGACAAATTCTTTGATAAAAGTAGAAACGTTATAGTTTGAAACAACTTCACACTCCCATTTCTTGATTCCGAAGATTTCCTCAGGAATTCTGATTTTGAGATCGTTCTTAACTTTCACCTGACAAGCTAGACGGACATTACCCTGTTGCTCAGCTCTAGTCAAGTGGCCGATCTCCGTAGGTAACACATCTCCTGCGCCTTCTTCTACTACGCACTTACACATAGCGCAAGTACCTCCACCACCACAAGCTGATGGTAAGAAGATTTTTTGGCTACCTAATGTGTTAAGTAGAGTAGATCCAGCTGAAGCTGTCATTGGATTTTTCTCATCACCATTGACGTAGATCTTTACATCACCTGAGTTGACGAGTTTAGACTGCGCATACAAGAGTATGAGCACTAGTAGCAAAATTACCACGGTAAATGCCACTATGGAAGTGATAACAACTGAAGTCATTTAACTTTTATTGTTTGATTTTTAGAATTTGGATTTTCCCCTTCAGGGACTACAAATATATTATTTATATAATTAATAAGCCCAAGAATTGTTTATAAATTCTCTTGATAAAAAGGCTAATATTGAGGGTAGAGGGGCAGTTTGGAGTGAAATGAAAAAGTCGCCCGAAGACGACTTGAGAATTAGTTTTGTAGAAGTGTGAGCAGCGTAGAAAGTTTGGATTTCAACTGCCTTCTATCTACGATGAAGTCTAAGAAGCCATGATCCAATACAAACTCAGCAGACTGGAAGCCTTTAGGCAGATCTTTTCCTATCGTCTCTCTGATCACACGAGGACCAGCAAATCCAATCAGTGAACCAGGTTCTGCAATGTTGAAGTCACCAAGCATGGCATAAGAAGCCGTTACCCCACCCGTAGTAGGATCCGTCATCAATGAGATGTATGGGATACCTTCTTTGTCGAGGATAGCAAGCTTAGCAGAAGTCTTGGCCATTTGCATCAATGAAAACCCAGCTTCCATCATTCTAGCACCTCCTGATCGAGAGATCATGAGAAAAGGCATTTTGTTTTTGATAGAATGGTCTATGGCTCTAGCGATTTTTTCTCCTACCACAGAGCCCATAGAGCCTCCGATGAAATTGAAATCCATGCAGGACACTACGATATCGATTCCGTTCATCTTGCCATAGGCAGAACGTACAGCATCATTGAGTTCGGTTTTTTTGATAGTATCCTTGATTCTGGATGTATAACTTTTAGTATCCACAAAGCTAAGCGGATCTCCAGAGGTCATTTTGGCATCTAGTTCTGTGAACTTGTTGTTGTCAAATAATATCTGAAAATACTCTGCAGAACCGATTTTGACATGATAGTCATCCTCGGGACTGACATAAGCATTACTCTTCAGTTCTCTCGTATGGACTATTTTACCGGAGGGAGTTTTGTACCATAGACCATCAGGGGCATCTTTTTTCTCTTCTGTTGGGGTGCTGATCCCCTTTTCTTTCCGCTTAAACCAACTCATTTCGTACTGTTTATTTATTGAAAAGATGAATGTGCTTCACCATTCTAAAGCAAAGTATCTCCAAAGTTAATGGCTAAATCCTGATATCTAAAGAAATCTTTGCAAAAAGGAAAGAAAGCGACTTTCTAAGATGGAGGCAGGGATAATCAAAAAAGAGCAGCCATTTGGCTGCTCTTGACTTATTTCACTTCTTCATAAGGCACATATTCGCCTTCACGATCATTAAATTTTTTTCTACCCTTTTGCTGATTTGGCACATGATCTACTTTGATGCTTCCAGTAGGTCGCTGTTGGTACTGCTGTGCTTGCTGCTGCTGGGCACGCTCATACATCTGTCGCACTTTGGTGCGAAAGAAAAAGCGGAGTAGCGACATGAATAAATAGCTGATCCCTAAAGCTATGACTAGAAATTTTATTAAACCCATGCTGTTTGTTCATTTTTACCTACTCAAGTACAAGTTTCTCTCTGAGTAGATTTTCAAGAAATAATCATCCATGATGTCATCTATAAAATAGATTGACTCTCCAGTAGACTTCATTTCAGGTCCGAGTTCTTTATTGACATTCGGGAATTTATGAAAAGAGAATACTGGCACTTTGATCGCGTAGCCTTTTTTCACTGGATTGAAATTAAAGTCCGTCACCTTATTTTCCCCTAGCATGACCTTCACCGCATAATTAACATACGGCTCTTGGTAGGCTTTGCATATGAATGGAACGGTACGAGAGGCTCTTGGGTTCGCTTCGATGATATATACTTTATCATTTTTGATCGCAAACTGGATATTGATGAGACCAACCGTTCTCAAAGCAAGTGCAATCTTCTTAGTATAAGTCTCAATCTGTCTGATGACCAAATCTCCTAAGTTATAAGGAGGAAGCACTGCATAAGAGTCTCCTGAATGGATACCAGCTGGCTCAATGTGCTGCATGATGCCGATAATATAAACGTTTTCACCGTCACAGATCGCGTCTGCCTCAGCTTCTATAGCACCCTCCAAGAAGTGATCGAGGAGAATTTTATTGCCAGGAATATCCTTGAGGACATCCACTACGTGCTCTTCAAGCTCCTTTTCATTGATCACTATCTTCATACTCTGACCACCTAGTACATAAGATGGTCTTACAAGAAGTGGGAATCCTATGGTCTTGCACATTTCTAGTGCCTCATCTGTCGTCTCGATAGAGCCAAACTCTGGATAAGGAATGTCATTTTCCTTGAGCAAAGCAGAAAATCTACCTCTATCTTCCGCTAGATCTAGTGCCTCAAAGCTCGTTCCGATGATTTTGATGCCATACTTTTCTAGTTTTTCAGCTAGCTTCAAAGCTGTCTGACCACCTAGCTGTACAATGACTCCCTCTGGACGCTCATGTAAGATGATCTCATAGATATGCTCCCAAAATACAGGTTCGAAGTAAAGCTTATCTGCAATGTCGAAGTCTGTAGAAACAGTCTCTGGATTACAGTTGATCATGATGGTTTCATAGCCACATTCTTTGGCTGCTAAGATTCCATGCACACAGGAGTAGTCAAACTCGATGCCTTGACCGACTCTATTTGGTCCAGAGCCAAGTACGATAATCTTCTTTTTATCAGTGCGAATAGACTCGTTTTCATCCCCAAAAGAGGAGTAATAATAAGGGGTCTGCGCTTCAAACTCAGCGGCACAAGTATCTACCAACTTGTAGATACGCTTGATACCCATCTCTTCCCTGCGCTTATTGAAAACTTCGCTTTCCAGGCAGCCAAGCAAGTGTGCAATCTGACGATCGGCATAGCCTTTTTCTTTGGCTTTTTTCATCAGATCTGCTGGCATGGTATCCAAGTCATATTCGGCCATCTCCTCATCTAAGTGGACGAGTTCTTCTATTTGCTTGAGGAACCACTTATCAATCTTAGTTAGGTCCTGAATCGTTCGGAAAGAGATACCTAGTTTGAAGGCATCATAAATATGGAATAGTCTGTTCCAACTTGGGTTGGCTAGACTGTAAAGTATCTTATCCTGATCTTTGAGCTCTTTGCCATCTGCTCCAAGGCCATTTCTCTTGATCTCGAGTGACTGACAAGCTTTTTGAAGCGCTTCTTGGAAGTTTCGGCCGATGCCCATCACCTCACCTACTGACTTCATAGACAGTCCGAGTCTTCTATCAGAACCCTTGAATTTGTCAAAGTTCCATCTTGGGATCTTCACGATCACATAGTCTATCGCTGGCTCAAAGAAAGCAGAAGTAGTCTTGGTGATTTGGTTTTGGAGTTCATCTAGATTGTAGCCGATAGCAAGTTTAGCAGATACTTTGGCAATCGGATAGCCTGTTGCCTTAGAGGCTAGGGCAGAGGATCTCGACACGCGTGGGTTGATCTCGATGCCGATGATGGTTTCATTGTCAGGGCTTACTGAAAACTGCACATTGCAGCCTCCAGCGAAATTACCGATCCCTGCCATCATCTTGATCGCCAAGTTTCGCATACGCTGATAGACGGTGTCTGGGAGAGTCATGGCGGGTGCCACTGTGATAGAGTCGCCTGTATGCACACCCATTGGGTCAAAATTTTCGATCGAACAGATCACGATCATGTTGCCTTTAGTATCTCTAAGGATCTCTAGCTCATATTCTTTCCAACCTAAGATACTTTGCTCGATGAGTACCTCATGCGTAGGAGAGGCTTCTAGACCAGACTTCAGCGCTAGTTCAAAGTCCTCTGCCTTTTCTACAAATCCACCACCCGTACCACCAAGTGTATAAGATGGTCTGATCACAAGTGGAAAACCTATTCGCTGAGCGATTTCTTTACCTTGGAGAAAAGATGTAGCGGTCTCCCCGATACATACACTGACACCAAGTTCTTCCATCAGTGCCTTAAACTTCTCTCTATTTTCTGCGGTCTCGATAGCATCTATATCCACACCGATCATTCGTACGCCAAATTTATCCCAGACACCAGCATTGTGACAGTCGATAGCCAAGTTCAATGCCGTCTGCCCACCCATAGTCGGGAGTACGCAGTCGATGTCAGGATGGTCTTTGAGGATTTGGATGATGGATTTTTTTTCGAGGGGAAGGAGGTAAACGTTGTCTGCCATGACGGGATCTGTCATGATGGTCGCAGGATTGGAGTTGATCAAAGTGACGATGATACCTTCTTCTCTAAGTGATCGAGCGGCTTGCGACCCTGCGTAGTCAAATTCGCAGGCTTGACCGATGACGATAGGACCACTTCCGATGATGAGGACATGTTTGATGCTTTTGTCTTTAGGCATTAGTTGAGAGGTTAGAAAGGATGTGATACTTAAGGCTAAATTGGTGCAAAATTAGAAAAAAAATCCAAAGTAGCACGATGAACTCGGACATGCTTGGTCAAAAATGAAAGTAAAATCCCCACGACTCAGGTGGGGATTTGAAGCTACTGTTTTGATTTAAACTGCAGAAGCGATCTTTGACTGCCATTCCAGGGCTTTCTGAGCGAGTTGATAGCCGCTAAACATATCATCGGTCTCAATGTCATAAAAAACTATTTCAGCACTTGACTGAGATCCGTTTTTGATATGGATACTGACCTTTTCGTAAAGCGATTTGTCACGTGTAGATTTCGTTTCTTTCACTGAGATAGTGTCAGTTTTTCTAAAAGGGTAAACACTAGCTTTTGGTGTCTTATCATTGAGATCCTTGGTAATGATCGCCTTATTTTGAGTATCTATACCGATGAGTCTTGTTGTACTTAAGCTTTCGTAGCTATCGACTTCCAAGCCTGCTGATTTAGCTTCTTGGAGAAACTCATTGATGATTTTCTTTCTTTTGGCTTTTGATGAATAAATCAATAGCGCTATAGGTAAGCCAACTAAAAGTACAGATAGCAAACCGTAGTAAAGGGATGTTTGGTCCATTTTGAATGTTTTTTTAGTGTGTATAAATGTCTGTGGCTACACGCGGGTAGCCCTCGGCCTTAGCGGCAAAGAGACATTTCACCAAAAAACATGGAAGGGGAAAAGAAGGGATTTTTGAAAGCCTAAGTGATCAGCTGATGGCTGTGCTTCAGCTTTTATAGAAGTTGCTTGCCAGCCTTGATAAAGTGACGGCAAAATCCCAATCAGCTCGTAACTAGGAAAAGTTTTATGATTATCTGATGTAGCTTGATAGTTGGAGGGCTGATTGATTTGTAAAGTGACAGTTGAGATCAACTGATCATGCTCATAAGAGAAATGAGCAGCAGACTGAGGAGTTACTTCATTTGACCATAGATATGGCTGAGCCACTGACATCCATAGGAAGCCAAAGGCAAAAAGTAGAGCGCTTAGTCGTTTTGAGGTACTCATATCTGTGACAAACATAGCACAATTCTCACGCCATTTTCATATTCAAAATGGTAGCCGGTAATTTATTTTTTGGCTTGTGCCAAAATCTGCGAAAGGTTGATGCCCATGTGGCTAGCATCATAGACTACCTCACCGTTTTTGACCAAGATCGCTTGAGGTGACTCATGCGGCACGTGCAGCTTTTCAGCGATGAGATTGGAGATATCTCTATAGCTGATCAGGTCGAGGTAATATGGTTTGATGGCTGCTTCATAGTCATTTCGCCAATTGCGCTGAAGCCGATCAAGTGCCATGGAGCTGATAGAGCAGCGCGTACTGTGCTTAAAGATTAGCACAGGCTTTTCTTGACTTTCAGCGATGATTTGTGCCAATTGGCTATCGTTTGTGAGGTTTTCCCAGTTCATGATTGCGTATTTGCTGAGGTAACAGCGACTCAAAAATAATAGTTTCTAATCCAACAATACATGAAAACCGAGTGACAGCATATAGGTATCGACTTTACTTTGACGGGTATTGTACACATTGACATTATCCACTGGATCGAAAAAGGCATCACCTCTAAGTAGATAGTTGGTGCGCTGCGTATCGAATACGATCAAGCGAAGATCGATCAGCGCATCCAAATCTTTCAGCTCAAATTGTAGTCCACCGCCATAGGCTTTGTGAAAGCTCCAGTCTGAAACCTCAGTATAGTGATCTAGCGGTTCTTCAAACAAGCCAGGTCTGAGTGTAGATCGGGTATAAAAGTATTGATAACCGATCAGACCATCCAGATAGGGTTTGACAGGAAAGTCTATCTGTGGCTTGATACGCACGAGACCCGACATTTGTAGCACGTTATTATTACGTCTATTGCGGAGTCTGTCTCCATTGGCAAAAAGGTCTAGATCTCTAGTCAGCTTGGTACCATACATCTGATAGCCAAATTCCGCACCTACATGGATGGGAGTTTGAGGGATTTGATACAATCCATTGAGGTGAAATCCCCATAGCTTGAGGTCAGGCGCTTGATCTCTAAATTCCCCTTTAGTAAAACCAACAGTAGGGGAGAATGTCAAGCCACTTTGTGCATAAACCTCTCCAAAAAGTAACAGTAAAAAACTGCTCAGTATCACATATTTCTTCATAGATCCCTTAGATTAGTTTAAGTTTTTCTACGATGAGAAATAGATATTGGTTGCTTTTTGGAGAGGTATTACAGAGATTATTCTACTTCACGCAGTTCCAGTATATAGAAAGTATAGAAGTCCTCTTCTTCAAAGAAGTAATCATTTTTCTGACCAATAAATCGCTGATCACCGATAAGGCTTTTGAGTGATCTAACCTCTTTAGGAATGGACACTTTAGGAGCTAGCTGCTTTAGGTCTTTATCTAGAATCAATAAATAGTTGCGAAGGAAATTTTGATAAGACATCGGTTTCTCATTGACATTGTTGTCAAGAGAGACCTGTTCCGCAATACCTGAATTATACGAAAGATAGATATTGGTATCATCTACGAGTATTTCGTCTATAGTGCCAGGGCGGGTATTTTCATTAAAGTTATTGATATCCACAGCCTCAAAGTCTTCAAATTGAAAGCTCGCATGGCTTTCAAAAAGCACCGTATCATCCGTAATACTGTATCGATAAATGGCGGGTTCGTACCATGAACTTATGTAGAATTCATCCTTTAGGCGAGCTGATGCGACATCTCTCGCAAAATATTGCCGCATTTCATAAAGACTAGATACCTCAGGGAAGGGAATCACAGGAGTCACTTTACTGGTCTTCCAATTGATGAATTCAAAAATAGTAGGGTTACTTGATTTGGAGTCCCTACCTTCTAGTTTTACGATAGCATTTTCTGAAGTAGCATGGATGGTCTTATAAGGACCTGTACTACTTACACTTGGCTTATAGGGCAACTCAAATCTGCTAAGAACTTTTCCATCATTTGATAAGAAGAGAGGTTCTGTAAAAGTAGCCGTCATGAATAGGCTATCACTTCCCATGAATGTGGCATTGATAATATTACCCATCGCGTTGGGGCCATCTTTCTCAATGGGAAACTCATGTAAAACTTCCCCATCGAAATTAGCTATGATGATTCTCGGATCTTTAAATCTATTGGCCAACATCAATCTCTCGCCTTCGACATCTACATCAATCAGATAGTCTGTCCCGTAGCGATCCACACGTATAGAATCTACGATGACTAGCTCATATGCAATAGGTCCCTCTGGAGCAGATTCTTGGCAAGAGAATAAGCCCATTAAGGTGATGAGCGAGAGCGAAAGTAAAGAAGTGATTTTACGTGTCATGAGGTGAAAAATTTACGGCTTAAGTGAATATTCAAATGCTTTATCGTTGCTGACATATCAGGAACACCTGTTCAACATAATTAAAATGTGAAAATAAAAATAATAATTTTGATTAAAATTTAATAACTAATATATTAGTAGATAAATAATATTAACTATCTTTGATATAAATTAACTATATCAATTAGTAATGACTGCTCACAAGAAGTTTAAAATAGGACTCAGCATTTTTTGGCTAATCTGCGGGATCGCAAGCTGTAGTTCCTCTACAGACCAAGAATTCAAAATAGTGGAGGGAAGACTTCAGATGATAGACTCTGTAGTGATTCAGGACGAAAACTTTCAGTTTGGCTCTATTTATCACCCTAAAATTTTCAATGATACCATTTTAGGCTTCGCAGATGGGACTTTTACTGGGATTAGTCTTTTCAATGCCAGAACTGGTGCATACATCACCAATTTTGAGACAGACAGTATTGATTCTTATGTGATTCCATATCAAAATTACACGCAGTTTTCTATTGATAGAGATAGTGTTTTTATAATGAATAATATGAATAGTACCGTGTATGAATTTGATTTAAAAAAGAATTATATAAATAATATTGAACTTGATTTTAATAATATTAGATCAAGACCCTTCTTCATGGGAAATTTTGAAAGGAAGGGTAATAGGTTCTATGTTACGCCTTATTTTGATGGTGCAGGATTAAACGAGCTTTTTTTAAATGCACCTTCGGTAAGCGTTTTTGATCTTGAAGGAAATCATCTTTATGATTTTGGGAGATATCCTGAGGACTACCTTGAGGGGAAATTAGTACTCTCTAATTATGAGTCAAAGATCATAAAAGGGGATAAGATGTACATCATTAATGCTGCGGGGAAATTGGTATTAAAGGAGTATTCGCTGGATGGCAATTTGACTCAGTCATACAATTTACTTTCTGATCACTTTGATCCTACGATAGGTTTTTATACGGATGATCCATTTGAAGCCCCACTTACAGATCAAGTGAATGGTCTAGCTACAGATCAAAATGCTGATGATAAGACTTTCTACATTACCTACACTTCATTTGATACCAGAGACAGAGAATTTGGGCTAAAAACTTTTCGATGGATGTTGATGAAAGTAGATCTAGAAAATAAAAGTATCAAGGAATTTGAACTGGCGGATAATTGGTACATAGATGAACTTACTGAACTGGTGGCACAGGTTAAAAATGATACAGTATCTATTTTGATCAGAGAGCCAGATGAGAAGCTGTATCTGAAACGATTGATTTTTGATTGATCACCCCACTTATTCCCTCACCAACTTTATTTGATAATATGTATAAGATTCCTCTTCTACTTCGGGATTTGGTTTTTTGACCATCCAAATACTGCCATTTTTGTAGATAAACCCTTCACCAGATACAAAGTCAGGCACAGGGATTTCAGCTAGTTTTTCGCCTGTAGCCTTATCCGCGATGTAGAATTTATTAGGGTAGTCTATTTGTAATTGCTCATAGAAAGCCTCTCCAGCTTTTTCATCAGACTGATAAATGCGGTCAAGTTCTGCTTCTTTGTCTTTAGGAAGTCCTCCATAGTATAGCATGATCAAGTAGTCTCCTTGTACAGCGATACAGCGTGTACTAGGCGTACTACCACTAATCGTGACAGAGTTAGGTTCTATACTGCTGAGCTCAAGAGCTTCTATCGACTCAAAGCGCTCGTATGCCAATGGTTTTTGATATAGAAGGGTAGCGGTACTGTCATTTTCTAGTTGATAGGCATATAGTGTAGGGTCAGCTCCATGAGTGATATAGAGCTTATTTCCATCTGTCCCGAAGGTAGGTTCATAGTCGCTGACGATGTAGCCTTTGCCGTTGATGAATTGGCTACCCTCTTCAAATGGAATGATCGAATGTACTTTGCCAGAAGCATCATCAAAAATATCTATGGCCAACCTATTGGTATAAAATGCTGCTTCATTCCATGCGTATGGATTCTCTCTGAGTGATTTAGATAGGACTTTTTGCTGTCCATTGATCGTGACTACATGTGCTTGCTTACCTACTAGATACATGGCAGCCATCGGACCACCTTTGGTCATAGGGATTTTGCGGGTATTGAGTCCTTTACTATTGTAGAAGTGATATCCCTTACCGCCAATGGCCATTGCTGTGCGATTGTCATACAGTGATGGAGGCATCAGCAAAAAGCCGTAAGAGTCAGGCAGATCACCTGATTTCTTGATGCGGGCAATTTTTTCCCCTGACTTATTGATAAAGAGGATACTGTCTTTGCTAAAGTCAAAAACCAAAAAAGTACTGCCATCAGCACTTACATCTGACAGGATAGGGTTCCCCAAATGTTCATAGTAGACTGAATCGGTGATTTCCCAATGGAAATTAGCAGAAGTACTTGTTTGATTTTCTGTAGAAGTCCCACAGCTGATAAGTGCCAACCCGATAAAAAATAAAAGGCAGTAGTTCTTCATGGTAGTTTAAATAGTTTATAACCACCAAAGTAAAGAAATTTTAGCCAAGAAAAACCTTACTTATTCTTTTTGAAAAGGGAGTCCACAAATTCTGTCTTATTGAAGACTTGTAGATCATCGACTTTCTCGCCTACTCCGATGTATTTGACAGGGATTTTAAACTGATCTGAGATGCCTATCACCACACCACCTTTGGCAGTACCATCTAGCTTGGTGATAGCCAGAGCACTGACATCAGTAGCTTTAGTAAACTCCTGTGCTTGGATGAAGGCATTTTGACCTGTACTTCCGTCAAGCACAAGCAAGATCTCATGCGGTGCATCAGGGATGAATTTCTGCATCACACGCTTGATCTTGGTGAGTTCATTCATCAGGTTGACCTTAGTATGTAGTCTGCCAGCGGTATCGATGATCACAAGATCAGCATTGATCTCCATACCTTTTTTGACTGCATCAAAGGCTACAGAAGCAGGGTCTGTATTCATCCCGTGAGAGACTACTGGCACGCCTACACGATCACCCCATAGGATGAGTTGATCCACAGCTGCTGCACGGAAAGTATCCGCAGCACCTAGCACTACTGATTTTCCTTTCGCTTTAAATTGTGCGGCCAGCTTTCCAATAGTTGTCGTTTTTCCAACTCCATTGACACCTACGACCATGATGACATAGGGCTTTTTGCCTTCAGGCAAGATGAAGTCCTTGAGATCTTGTGAGTTGTTTTCTTCGAGTAGTCCTGCGATTTCTTCTCGGAGGATCTTATCTAGCTCAGCCGTACCTAGATACTTATCTCTAGCTACACGCGCTTCGATTCGTTGGATGATTTTGATCGTAGTGTTTACGCCTACATCAGAAGTGATGAGGATTTCTTCCAGCTCATCCAAGATGTCTTCATCTACAGTAGATTTACCTACTACAGCTTTGCCGAGTTTGGAAAAAAGACTCTCTTTGGTCTTTTCCAAGCCCTTGTCTAGACTTTCTTTTTTGTCTTTGGAGAAAAAATTAAACATACTCATATCGATCTAATCAGTATTGAATATAATAAAAAAGTCCTTCCAGAAAGTATCAGGAGGGACTTTAAATGATCTTAATATCGAAAGATATTAGCCTTTGTTGATCGTGTCTTGTACAAGATCTACAGGAACCATCTCCTCTTTGAATGAGTAAGCACCTGTTTTTGGTGATTTTACTGCTTTGATCACCTTAGCGAAGCTTTTTCCGCCTTCTTTTTTCAGGGTAGCAACTACTTTCTTAGCCATCTCTTATATTATTTTATGCTAAATCTTCGACTTAGCGAGTGATTACTTAATTTCTTTGTGAACAGTCACTTTCTTCATGATTGGATTGTATTTCTTCAACTCCAAACGCTCAGTAGTGTTTTTTCTGTTCTTAGTAGTGATGTAACGTGATGTACCAGGCAGACCGCTAGCCTTATGCTCGGTGCATTCCATGATTACCTGTACTCTATTGCCTTTCTTAGCCATCGCTCTGTATGTTTATTATTTTGTCAATGATTACAATAAGATGTTGCCATTAGCAACAGCCTTCTTCAACACAGCAGTGATGCCGTTTTTGTTGATCGTTCTAAGTGCCTTAGTAGAAACTTTCAATGTAATCCATGCATCTTCCTCAGGGATGTAGAAAGTTTTCTTGTGCAAGTTAGGGTAGAACTTTCTCTTTGTCTTGTTATTAGCATGAGAAACGTTATTTCCTACTCTTGGTCTTTTTCCTGTGATTTCACAAACTCTTGCCATGATGTTATATATTAAATGATCTAAGCCTTTTTGAATGAGTTTGCAAATATCGGAAGATTTTTCGTATTACCAAAAACCAAAGTAAAATTTACCTCACTTTTTAAGCTTTTGATTTTTAGTCGCTCCAGTAGGATAAGGGCAGTGTTTGCAGCCATTACCACAGCAGTAGCCTCGCCTCAAATGATACTGTGCTGTGAAGACCATCAGTCCAGATTCATTGAGGTAAAAATCCCCCTCCTGAAGTGTCATAGGCGCTGATGATTGCTTACGATTAGCCATTTATTGATGCTTTCACTTTAAATTTTGTACCTTTGTAAACAGCGACTAAGCGACAATCGTTGCTTTTTAGAAATACAAAACTAATAAAATTCGAATCATTATGATGGAAACGATAACATCCAGTAAACAAGCCATGGAGCTTGAAGATAAGTATGGTGCACATAACTATCATCCGCTTCCAGTAGTCCTTGCTAAAGGTGAGGGTGTTTACCTATGGGATGTCGAAGGAAAGAAGTATTATGATTTTCTATCAGCATACTCTGCTGTCAACCAAGGTCATTGTCACCCAAGAATATTGCAAACACTCACTGAGCAGGCCGCAACACTCACCCTGACTTCTCGTGCTTTTTATAATAATATACTCGGGCCATTTGAGAAGTATATCACGGAGTACTTTGGATTTGACAAAGTGCTACCGATGAACACAGGAGCCGAAGGAGTAGAGACAGCTATCAAAATCGCACGAAAGTGGGGCTATGAGAAAAAAGGCGTTGCAGAAAATGAAGCTAAGATCATCGTAGCAGAAAACAACTTCCATGGACGTACGACTACTGTCATCTCTTTTTCTAATGATGAAAATGCACGCAAAAACTTTGGTCCATATACGCCTGGCTTTATCAAAATAGCCTATGATGACGTAGAGGCACTTAAGACTGCGCTCAAGGATGAGAAAGTAGTGGCATTTTTAGTAGAGCCGATCCAAGGAGAAGCGGGTGTCTATACACCAGCAGATGACTACATCAGAGAAGCTGCTGCTGCATGCAAAGCGAGTAATGTGCTTTTCATAGCAGATGAAATTCAAACTGGTATTGCGAGAACAGGTTCACTCTTGGCAGTTTGTGGTAATTGTACTTGCCAAGGACACTGTGAGAAGCAATCAACTTATACACAGCCGGATCTTTTGATTTTGGGTAAAGCCATCTCAGGAGGTTTCTATCCAGTTTCTGCGGTTTTGGCAAATAATGACGTCATGAACGTGATCAAGCCAGGGCAGCATGGTTCTACTTTTGGAGGTAATCCACTAGGTGCTCAAGTGGCTATGACAGCACTCGAAGTAGTCAGAGATGAGAAGTTAGCTCAAAATGCTCGCAAACTCGGTAAACTTTTCAGAGAGCGCATGCAGCGACTTGCAGAGAAGTCTGATCTTGTCAAGCTTGTAAGAGGTAAAGGTCTCCTCAATGCCGTAGTGATCAATGACTCAGAAGATAGCTCTACCGCTTGGGACATCTGTGTAGCGCTCAAGGAAAATGGGCTTTTGGCTAAACCTACTCATGGTAATATCATCCGATTTGCACCTCCTTTGGTCATGACGGAAGAGCAGCTGCACGACTGCTGTGATATCATAGAGCGCACGATCACTAATTTCAAGAAGTAAAAGATTCTTCCTTCAAGGAAACTATATAAGGTACCAGATTTTCTGGTACCTTTTTTTTTATGTCATCAAAATATTCAACTTAACATTCGCTTAACAAGTCGATTCTTTTGATTCTAGGCGATTGTTGAGGTTTCTTAATGAAAAGTAAAATGCGAAGCGCACTCTCCTCCAAATATTATTCGTAACATTAACAATATGTTAATCAAGTATAATATTGAGATAACATTATTACCATAAATACCGCTTTTATTTGCGCTAGATTAATGTACGGGTCACCATTAATTCACATTAAAATCAAGCGCGTGAAAAAGTTACTACTTATCGTACTGTTTGGTACGATCTGCGGTCAGGTATTGGGTCAAAATGCCGAGCAGAATTCAGCCTTGGGATCGTCTGTCAAGACACCATGGTTTGAGTCTATCCAGTATCGAGGCTATGCACAGCTGCGATACAACAGATTGTTTGAAACAAATCCAGATCTCTCTTGCGATCAATGTGATCGCTCTTGGGGAGAAAATGGTGGATTTTTCTTTAGACGAATCCGAATGATTTTTTATGGAGACATACACCCGAGGGTTTACTTTTACATCCAGCCTGATTTTGCCTCAGGGGGGAATAATTTTGCCCAGATAAGAGATGCGTATTTTGATTTAGCCATAGATGCCAAGAAGCGTTTTAGAGTACGCATTGGTCAAAGTAAAGTGCCTTTTGGCTTTGAGAATTTGCAGTCGAGCCAAAACAGGATTCCACTCGATCGTAATGACGGGCTCAATAGTGCCGTAGCCAATGAGCGAGACATTGGATTGATGTTTTATTATGCGCCTGAGAAGATCAGAAGACGATTCAGTCAATTAGTCTCTTCAGGACTCAAAGGCTCAGGTGACTATGGAGTATTTGGATTAGGGATTTACAATGGACAGACTGCCAATCAGCCAGAGCGGAATAGCACTCCGCACATCGTGATGCGTGCTACTTATCCATTTGAACTACCATCTGGACAGATCATTGAGGGCTCGCTTCAGGGTTACACTGGAGAGTTTGTCATCAACCGCAATACCACAGATCCCCTTGCGCAGACAGAGTTTAGAGAGTACCGCTACGGAGCATCTTTTGTCCTATATCCGCAGCCTTTTGGTATCCAAGCGGAATACAACTTCGGTAGAGGTCCCGAGTTTGATACCGAGACGCTCAATGTAGAGGATAAACCGCTTCAGGGAGGCTACATTATGACCTCATATTATATCAAAAAGGGAGGAGACACCTTCATTCCATTTGCCAGATGGCACTACTATGCAGGGGGTAAAAAACACGAACTCGATGCGACCAAACACCGTGTCAATGAACAGGAGATAGGCGTGGAGTGGCAACCCCACAAGAACTTTGAATTAGTTGCGATGTACACTTTCTCTGACCGTACATTTGAAAACTCCCTCAACCTGGATAATCGTCAAAAAGGAAGCCTCTTAAGACTACAAGCGCAGGTTAATTTTTAATAAAGAAATCAAGGAAATTTTATAGCCCACGGTTTAAACCGTGGGCTATTTTTTTGCTGCGCCTCTCTGCAATCATTTTGATGATTTTTTTAAAAGTCAAAACCCATTTTATAAACCGTTATTGGTGCAGTTTTTGCTCCTTATTTTCACCGATCTTTGAGCTATTGGAATATCCTTTGTCTTTCAATTTAGCACCCGCTCAATAGGTGCTCGAAAGGCAATTTTTTGAAGAGAAACACCAATACAACACCAATGCAACACCAAGGATACCTTGAGTATTCCCCGTGTTAAAGGGCATACTAAGCCATGTCTTAGGGTAAGATGATTTAGCGCAACCCTGCTTTGTAGGTTAAGAGCCATTGATTGAAACCTAAAGCTGGTAGCATGCGACTATTTGAAGCATAGAATTTAAACTTCCTCTATTTTCCAACTCCCCTCAGTAGATTTTCAACCAAAGATTGATATATTAGCCTTGATAAGTTTAATCAAAAGCTTCGCTTAGCGTCAGCTCAATTTTTTAAATAACACACATACATGTCAACAATCATAGAAACTAAAAACCTCACCAAAAAATATGGCTCCTTTGTAGCTGTAGATGGCGTGAGTTTTCACCTAGAAAAAGGTCAAGTCCTAGGGGTGATCGGCCCCAATGGAAGTGGAAAAACTACCCTATTCAGCATGCTACTGGGTTTGAGGAAAAAGACCTCAGGGGAGATGCGAGTCTTTGATCAAGAAAACCTCGATGGCATCAGAAACAAGATGGGCATCATCATGGATCAGGGGGCTTTTTACAATGACTTCTCTGCACATAAGAACCTCACAATCTCAGCCATGACCAAGGGCGTAGACCTTAGTCGTGTCACCGAGTTGATCGATAAGGTAGACCTCAGACAGGCTGGCAAGCGTACTTTCAACAAGTTCTCCTACGGAATGCGTAAGCGACTTGAGATTGCAGATGCTTTGCTGACAGATCCAGAGCTGGTCATCATGGACGAACCAACCAATGGACTAGATCCTGATGGGATCAGATTTATCAGAGAATTGATTTTTCACCTGCAAGAACAGGGCAAGACCATCATGCTCTCAAGCCACTACTTAGACGAGATCGAGAAGGTCTGCACACATTTCTTGATGCTACGCAATGGCAAGGTAGTATTCTATGGCAGCAAAGAGGAGATCAAGGCACAGAACCTTGACTTGGAAAGCATTTTTTCAACCAAATTTTAAGTCGCATGAGCACTTTACAATTACTCAAAATCGAATGGTACAAACTTCAAAGACTAGAGGTTTACATCATATTAGCGCTTTATTTTCTTTTGATCACTGCAATAAGTTTCTTCTCTACAGTATTCCAAATAGATGCTGGTAGGTCTGCTGAGGCAGTCTTTACACCTGATTTTTTCTTACAAGTGTCTGCTTCAATAGGGACACTATTGATTGTTATCATGGTCATGCTCACCATTTCTCGTGAGCGCACCAATCAGTCTAATAGAAAGCGTCTGATCAATGGCTACACCCGAGATGATATATACACCGCACAGTTTATTCAAGTCAAACTAGTGTGGGGGTTGTTCTTAGTTACATGGCTGCTGACTGCTTTTTGTAGTGCCTTATTTGTAGGGTTAAACCCAATTAGCTTCTTTGGAGATTTTACCACTGGGCAGTTTTTGGGAGTAGTTTTTGGTTTTTTGGCCAAAGGGATCTTAGCGGCATTTTGGATTACATTGATGGGCAAAGTCATCTTAGGACTTGTCCTGTACTTTGCGTGGAGTGTGCTAGAAACTATCCTAGACTTGATCGCTAAAGTGAGTGCTACAGCTAGTGGAAATTCTAATAATATCAGTAACTTCTTGCCTACTACAGTGATCGATAACTTCATGACCAATACACCATTCATCAGTGATTGGGCTTATTTTACTTTCGGTATGACCATGCTGATCTTGCTATTTGTTCCATATATGAAAATCCAAAAAACAGACTATTAAGATGAAAAAGCCATATTTAATAATAGGCATTGGAGTCCTATTTTTCATAGCGATTGCCTATTGGAGTCAGTCAGTCATCAGCAAAGCAGAGCGTGAAAAATTAGCTGCTTTAGAAGGAGTCAATCACCATGAGGTGATCACTAGCTTGCTGCCAGATTCTTTACAGGCTTTCACACAAGGGCGATCTATGGTGGTCAATGCTTGGGCAACATGGTGTGGGCCATGCCTCATGGAGATCCCAGATCTCAATGAGATCGTAGCAGAGGCAGATCCTAGCAGATTTTTCTTTTTGGCTATCTCCAATGAAGAGCCAGCGGTATATGATAAGTTCTTGGAACAGAAGCCTGACTTTGTCTTTGATTATCAAAAGATATTTGGAGACATGGCCTTAGTGGAGTATATCATGAACCTAGACATCAAAGGAGGAGGTCAATCCATACCCATTCACATATTGATCACTCCTGATGGTAGGGTAGACCAAGTACTCATCGGTGCTTCGCCAGCAAATATCTCAAAAATCAAGGCCTTTGTCGGGGTTTGATCTGGAAAGGAGGGTTCAAACCTCCTTTTTGCTTTTCATGCAGTTCTTTTACAGGGCTTCCCTTATCTTTGTGCCATAAAATCCGATGATCATGATGCAATACAGCAGACCTAGAAGAAATAGAAAATCAGCCGCTATCAGAGACATGGTAGAGGAGACACGATTATCCACCAAGGACTTTATTTTTCCACTCTTTTTGATCGAAGGTACCAATCAGAAAGTAGAAGTAGCTTCTATGCCTGGTATTTACAGATACTCAGAAGATTTACTATTGAAAGAAATTGAGGACTGTCTCAAGCTCGGGATCAAAGCCTTTGATGTCTTCCCAGCCTATCCAGAAAGCAAGAAGGATAAATATGCGACAGAAAGTCATAATCCAGATACTTTTTATCTGAAGGCACTCAGGGCGATCAAGCAGCGATTTCCCGAAGTAGCCTTGATGACAGATGTGGCTATGGATCCATATAGCAGTGATGGACATGATGGACTTGTCCAAGATGGGCAAATACTCAATGATGAGACGCTAGAGATTCTAGGCAAAATGGCTTTGGCGCAAGCTAGAGCAGGAGCTGATATACTGGGACCTTCAGACATGATGGACGGTCGAGTGGGCTATATCCGAGAGGTGTTAGACCAAGAGGGATTTACCAATGTCTCTATCATGTCATATACTGCAAAGTATGCAAGTGCATTTTATGGGCCATTCAGAGATGCGTTAGATTCAGCCCCCAAGCATGGAGATAAAAAGACCTATCAGATGGATCCTGCCAATCAAAGAGAAGCACTCATCGAAGCAGAATTGGATACTATGGAGGGAGCAGATTTTCTGATGGTCAAGCCTGCCTTAGCTTATCTAGACATCATCAAAGTACTGAGAGATCATAGCCACTTACCCATAGCCGCTTATAATGTCAGTGGGGAGTATGCCATGATCAAGGCTTCTGCTCAGCGAGGCTGGCTAGATGGAGAGCGAGCGATGCTAGAGACACTTTTGAGTATCAAACGCGCAGGTGCCAATGTAATCTTGAGCTATTTTGCCAAGGAATATGCGCAACTGGTAAAAGGTTGATATCATTTATATAGACGAATAAAAAAGGGCTGTGATTTGATCATCACAGCCCTTTTGCTTATAAAGCTTCTTCTCTTTCAAGCATAAGAATGGAGTTTTGAGAGACAATGTAGTATTTCTCTCCCTGATACATCACTTCTGTCACGCCTGCTAGTAAGAAGATAGCCAAATCACCTTCTTTAGCTTGCAGTGGGATGTATTTTACATTTTCATCTTTTTCCTTCCAAGGTTCATCATCTTCCACAGCCATTGGAATAGGATAGCCTGGTCCTGCCTTAATGATGTAGCCTTGCTGGACTTTTTCTTTTTCCTGTACACCAGGCGGTAGATAGAGTCCACTGGTCGTTTTCTCAGAGGATTTTTTGATTTTGATCAACACGCGATCTCCTACAATGATGAGTTTTCTTAGTTTGTTTTCAGCCGTTAGTTCCATCACATTTTCTTTATGCATAAAAAAAGCGCGAGGAAGATCCCCGCGCTTGATATGGGGTTTTACCCATTATTTTTTAGAGTCATCTACTTCCTCAAACTCCACATCAGAGACATCATCTCCACTGTTGGCGTTTTGAGCGGATGCATTAGGATCTGCTCCTGGAGCGCCACCTTCAGCACCTTGTGTAGCGGCATACATCTCTTGTGCAGCACCTTCCCAAGCTTTATTGAGAGCTTCTGTAGCTGGCTCGATAGCGGCTAGGTCTTTTTTCTCAAATGCCTCTTTCAAGTTTTTGAGAGCACCTTCGATGTTGGATTTATTACCTGCAGAGAGCTTCTCACCGTACTCTTTCAGCTGCTTTTCTGTCTGGAAGATCATCGTATCAGCTGCATTGAGTTTTTCAACACGCTCTTTTTCTTCCTTATCAGAAGCGGCATTAGCTTCTGCTTCTTTCTTCATCTTTTCGATTTCTTCAGAAGATAGTCCTGAAGAAGCTTCGATTCTGATCTTTTGCTCTTTGCCTGTTCCTTTATCTTTAGCAGATACGTTGAGGATACCATTGGCATCGATGTCAAAAGTCACTTCGATCTGAGGCACACCTCTAGGGGCAGAAGGAATACCATCTAAGTGGAATCTACCGATGGTTCTATTATCCTTAGCCATAGGGCGCTCACCCTGAAGTACGTGGATTTCTACACTCGGCTGGTTGTCAGCAGCAGTAGAGAATACCTCCGACTTCTTAGAAGGGATCGTAGTGTTAGATTCAATCAGTTTGGTAAATACACCACCCATCGTCTCGATACCAAGTGCCAAAGGTGTTACGTCTAGCAAGAGTACGTCTTTGACTTCACCAGTCAATACACCACCTTGGATAGCAGCACCGATCGCTACAACCTCATCAGGGTTTACACCTTTTGAAGGCTTCTTACCAAAGAACTTCTCTACCTCTTCTTGGATCTTAGGGATTCTAGTAGATCCACCGACCAAGATAACTTCATCTATATCAGAAGCACTGTAGCCAGAATCCTTAAGCGCTTGCTTGCAAGGCTCTAGTGTTCTACGTACGAGGTCTTCTGATAGCTGCTCAAATTTAGCTCTGCTCAGATTTCTCACTAAGTGCTTAGGGCCAGACTGAGTAGCTGTGATGTATGGTAAGTTGATCTCTGTATTAGAAGAGCTAGAAAGCTCGATTTTAGCTTTCTCGGCAGCTTCTTTTAATCTCTGTAAGGCCATAGGATCTTGACGTAGATCTATAGACTCTTCTGATTTGAACTCCTCAGCTAGCCAGTTGATGATCACTTGGTCAAAGTCATCACCACCTAGGTGTACGTCACCATTCGTAGATTTTACCTCGAATACACCATCACCAAGTTCTAAGATAGACACGTCAAAAGTACCACCACCTAAGTCATAAACAGCGATTTTTTGATCTTTGTCTTTTTTATCCAAACCATAAGCCAAAGCTGCAGCCGTAGGCTCATTGATGATACGCTTTACTTCTAGACCTGCGATCTGACCAGCTTCTTTAGTGGCTTGACGCTCTGCATCATTGAAGTAAGCAGGTACAGTTACAACTGCTTCTGTTACTGATGTGCCTAGATAGTCTTCTGCCGTACTCTTCATTTTTTGAAGGATCATCGCAGAAAGTTCTTGTGGGGTATAAAGTCTGTCTCCAATTCTGACACGTACTGTGTCATTAGATCCAGCTTCTACTTTATAAGAAGCGTGTTTTTTCTCTTCTGAAATCTCAGAAAATTTCTTACCCATGAATCGCTTCACTGAGCTGATAGTGTTCTGAGGATTTGTGATTGCTTGACGCTTAGCAGGATCACCTACTTTGCGCTCTCCATTGCCATTATCTAAGAAGGCTACTATTGATGGTGTAGTTCTTCTTCCTTCACTGTTAGGAATGACTACCGGCTCGTTACCTTCCATTACGGCTACGCAAGAGTTAGTAGTTCCTAAGTCGATACCAATTATTTTTCCCATGATATATTTATTTTCTTATTGAATGTTGCTAATTGTAAACATCTCCAAATCAACAAGCGATGTGCCAATCACAGATATGCTCACTTTGATGACACTTTGGCAGAGTGAGTGTCAGCAAAGACATTTTCCGCTTTTTTATCTAGACAGAAAACAACAAATGTGTCAGCCCAATCAGGATAAAACTTAACTTAGCTACTCCAAATCATAGATACATATGCAACTGCAAGACATTTACATCTATCCCATCAAATCTCTCGGTGGTATCCGCCTCACGACAGCCAAAGTAGAAGTCAGAGGGCTTCAATATGACAGGCGATGGATGCTGGTAGATGAATCAGGGATGTTTCTTTCGCAGCGCACCATTCATCGCATGGCTTTGCTTCAAGTGAGCATAGAAGTAGATGGTTTGAGGGTTTTTCTCAAAGAGGATCAGTCGGTCAACTGCCTCGTACCCTTCGAACCGCAGCTAGAAGTCTACAAAGAGGTCACTATCTGGGAAGACACTGTCACAGGACAGCTAGTCAGTGCTCAGGTAGATGCTTGGTTTAGCAAAGTACTTGATATGCCCTGTCACTTGGTATACATGCCAGCAGAGACAGCTCGCAGACTAAAGCCTAAATATAGTGTCAATGATGAGACGGTTAGCTTTGCGGATGGGATGCCATACATGGTGATTGGTCAAGCGTCACTAGATGATCTCAATGCAAGGCTAGATAAGCCTGTTCCTATGGATCGATTTAGACCCAATTTTGTCTTCTCGGGTGGAGGAGCTTTCGCAGAAGATGAATGGCAAGTTGTCAAAATCGGTGCTGTAGAGTTTAAGGTCACTAAGCCTTGTGCTAGGTGCGTGATGACTACAGTAGATCAAGCCACTGCACAGACAAGTAAAGAACCTCTCAAAACTTTAGCGACTTACAGGACGGTCAATAATAATGTCATGTTTGGTCAAAACATGATCGCCCTCAATTTGGGAGAAGTACATGTAGGAGATCAAATTCAGCTAATTGATGCCTGATCAAAGTCCTGTTTTTTACAGAATCACTGCTTTATGGGTGATTTCAGAAACTTTTCTGGGAGGCTTTCTCCATGCATTGCGCATACCCATGACAGGCTTATTGCTGGCAGGGATGTCGGTTCTTTGTATGACGATGCTCTTTCATCACTTGCAACAGGCACGTTTGATTCTAAAAGCATTGTTTTTAGTATTGATTTTCAAAATGCTCCTAAGTCCTCATGCTCCTCTAGGAGCTTTTTTCTCGGTAGGGCTACAGGGAGTTCTCGGTTTTTTGCTTTTTTCTTTATTCAAGAATAATCCAATCGCAGCCTTCACTTTAGGACTTTTGGCATATTGGCAGTCTGCTTTTCAAAAGTTGATTAGTCTTTCGTTGCTTTTTGGAATGGAGTTTTGGCAGGCTTTGGATGATTTTTTAAGTTATGTTTCGCAACAGTTCGGGTGGCCCATTACTTCTCAAATTGCGATAATCACTTACTTAGGTATCTATACTGTAGGAGGTATTGTAGTGGGGGTATTGGCGATTAGACTGCCACAGCTCATCCAAGGTCAAAAGACGCCAAAGCACAAATTCTTTGAGGAAGAGTTGGCAAGGGAAAAGAAAGACAAGCAAAAGCCTCTAAGAATAGGGATGATCATTGGATTACCCATCATTACAGGACTACTTTATATCCAAGGCTATGATTCCATGGTGTTGAGAGCACTGACTATACTCTTGGTTTGGTTTGGGCTGATCGTTCCATTATTAAAGAAAAAGCTCTTTCACTATTTATCTAAACAGCAAAGTCAGCTTGCAAGAGAAATAGCGCAGGTGATGGACTTGCTACCAGAGTTTAGAGCTATCATAAAGCATGCTTGGAAACTAAGTTTGGACAAACCTGTTCTTTTACGAATTATCTACTTTATCAAATTTACCTTCATCTATGTCATCTAAAATATACCTCTTGGTCGGTCCTAAGCACTCAGGTAAAACGACTGCATTACAGACATGGTCAGAAAAGAAAATAGTCAGCGGTTTTTTAAGTCCTAAGGTCATGGGAGAACGATTTTTTCAATTACTCCCTAGTAGAAAGCTACTCACGATGGAGGCAGTTGCGGGAGAACCGAGCTTTGCAGTGGGGAAGTATTTGTTTTCCAAAGCTAACTTCCAAGAAGCCCAAGTGCATACCATAGAAAACATGCATACAGGCTGGATGATCATCGATGAGATCGGCCCATTAGAGCTTGGAGGTGAGGGGTTTGACGTTTTGCTCAAACTACTTTTAGGACATTATCAGGGAAACTTGATCATCGTACTTCGGGAAGAGCTTTTGGAAGAAGCCATTCAGCATTATCAGCTACAGGCTGCTAAAGTCATTCAAAAAGAAGATTTGGATAGTTTATAAACAAAAAAGCGATCATTTGATCGCTTTTTGTTTACTTATGCCCTGATTTTGGCACTATATTCTTTCACCGTTTCGATGAATACCTTTACCTTTTCAGGATTGATATCTGGATAGACTCCGTGTCCTAGATTAGCGATATGTCTGCTAGTGCCAAACTGATCTAGCATCCTACGAGTAGCTGCTTGAATCTCTTGTGTAGTACCATAAAGCGCTGCTGGATCTAAGTTTCCTTGAAGCGTTTTGTGGTCACCGATCATCTTCCTTGATTCTGCTATCCCCATGTTCCAGTCGAGCCCTATAGTCTCACAGTTAAGTTGTCCCATCTGCTCTCTGGCAAAGAAAGCACCCTTGGCAAATACCGTAACGGGCACTTCCGTGATGGCATCACAGATCTGTTGGATGTATCTGAGTGAATACTGTGTATAGTGATCTGGCGGCAATATCCCTGCCCAACTGTCAAATAGCTGTACCATATCTGCTCCAGCTTTGATCTGTGCTTTGAGATAACTGATGGTACTTTGTGTGATCATGTCTAGTAGTGTCTCTGCAAATACAGGATCAGTGTAAAGTAGCGCTCTAGCCTTTGAGAATGTCTTGCTACCCGAGCCCTCTACCATGTAAGAAAATATTGTCCATGGAGCACCCGCAAAGCCAATAAGTGGAACACGACCGTTAAGTTCTTTTTTTGTGATCTTGATTGCTTGGATCACATAGTCTAAGTCTGCTTCGCCATCTGCTACTTTGAGCTGTTTGAGATCAGCAAGAGTTGAAACTGTCTTAGGAAACCAAGGCCCTCTTTTTTCTACCATTTCATAAGGTAGATTCATCGCTTCAGGGATCACGAGTATGTCTGAAAAAATAATAGCTGCATCTACTCCTAGAAGATCCACTGGCTGTATGGTAACCTCAGCGGCTAGCTCGGGTGTTTTGGCAAGCTCAATAAAGCCACTCACACTTTCTCTGACTGCACGATATTCAGGTAGGATTCTGCCAGCTTGGCGCATCAGCCAAACAGGTGTTCGCTCTATTTTCTCGCCTCTAGCGGCTCTTAAGATCAGGTCGTTTTTCAATTCCATGGCGCAAAGATAATCCGAAAGATGGAATTTTACTTGGCTAATGAGCAAACTAAAGAAAGTTTGAATTATGAGAATAAACTGCCAACTTTACTTCTGATTGAGGCGTTAGTCTCTAAACCCAAGATAATGTAGCTATGAGCTTTTTATTCGACAATTTTAAAGGTTGGAAAGCCTATTGTGAAGCCAATAATTTAAAACTCTACGAGCCAGTGATGGCTTATGAGATTGCGCAAAAAGGTAGAACAGCCTCAGACATCTGGGCTGGACTGCTCAATGCCTATACTGTCATGAAAGAAGCAGTGGAAACTGGCCTGACAGAGGACATGACTTCTCGTTCTGGCATGATCAATAATGGCGCTAAGAAAGTTTATCAAAATAAATTATCCGTTTTATCTCCAGATTTTCAAAAACTCATAGCCCGAGCTTTAGCCGCTAAGGAAGTTAACTCCTGCATGGGACGTGTAGTAGCGGCACCTACAGCAGGTGCCTCTGGGATTTTGCCTGGGACGATGTACACATTGCAAGAAATCCACGGGCTTGATGACCAGTCAATCCTAGAAGGGCTCTTAGTAGGAGCAGGCATTGCACTCATCATAGAGCAAAGAGCCTCTCTAGCAGGTGCTGTGGGTGGCTGTCAGGCAGAGACAGGCAGTGCAGCAGCGATGGCTTCTGGAGCTATGGTTTACTGCCTCGGTGGAGATATCGATCAAGTGTTCAATGCTGTAGCGATCACGATTCAGTGTATGCTAGGACTCGTATGTGATCCTGTGGCAGGATTAGTGGAGGTGCCATGTGTCGTACGCAATGCCTCAGCTGCTGCCATAGCTAATAGTTCTGCGCAGATCGCACTCTCCAATGTCAGTGCCGTCATTCCTGTAGATGAGTGTATAGATGCGATGGGTGAAATAGGCTCAAGCATGGAGTCAAGATACAAAGAAACGGCTCTTGGCGGGTTGGCCGCTACACTGACAGGTCAGGATATTTCTAAGCGAGTTTTGATTCAAGACATTGAAATACTGCCTGATGAAGAGTCTTTTGACTAAGCTTGCGGGATAAATCTAGCGATCAGCGGAATCTCTAATATCTGCTCAATACTTAGGGTAAAAATCACAGACCAAATCACAGCACTAATGAACATGGTGCTGATGATTTGACGTTTTGGTACGCCAAAACTAGTCATGATCAAAGTGCCTCCGATGGGTGTGAAAAATAAGGGAGTTAAAGCTGCGACTCCGTTTACCCCATATTTTTTCCAGAAAGTCACTATTCTCCTATTCTTAGGACTAAAGCGTTTTTTAGAGTCCTGACTTTTAAACTTGCTCAAGATCCTTCTTTTAAAAAAATCACTTGCAAAGGACAAGGCGATCACAGTGGTCATCATTCCTGCTACAGTGATGCTCATAGTGCCGAAAATATTAAGTCCAGCCGCAAAGCCTAAAGCTGGACCTGCGATAAATTTGACTAAGCAAACAAGATAAATACCGAGGTATTTAAGGAGGATTTCCCACATATTTTTAGGCGATTACTACGAGATAAGTATATACGCTATAGATGATCAAAAGGATGGCACCTTCTATTCGGTTGATGTCTCTTTTGAGAAGCATCATCGGGAGTAGAATAGCTGTAATCCCTAGCATCCAGATCATATCATAACTGATAAATTG
Source organism: Penaeicola halotolerans (assembly GCF_016464625.1). Taxonomy (GTDB): domain Bacteria; phylum Bacteroidota; class Bacteroidia; order Cytophagales; family Cyclobacteriaceae; genus Penaeicola; species Penaeicola halotolerans. The sequence goes on along the minus strand of NZ_JAEAGO010000005.1, from coordinate 56,892 downwards.
TGGAGAGATGTTGATTTCAGAGATCAATGAAGTGATTCCCAAAATCGACAGGATATTAAAAATATTAGAGCCTAGTAGATTGCCCACAGCAATATCTGTTTCTTTTTTGATCGCAGCGATGACTGAAGTCACAAGTTCTGGTAATGAAGTGCCCACAGCGATCACTGTAACTCCAATCACACGTTCACTGATACCCCATGTTTTAGCTAGTGTCACTGCACCACTGACAAACCAGTCTGAGCCAAAGTAAAGACCCGTAACGCCTAGTGCTATCCAAAGAATATCGAGTGCTATAGATTTGCTGACAGGCATTTCTTCGATTGTTTCTCCCTCAAGTGCTTTTGTAGCTTTTCTAGATTTGCGGATAGTCCAAGTGGTGTAGATGGTTAGTATAGATATAAATATAAGCCCTTCTATCAGTCCAATTTTGGTATTTAAAGCAAGTAAAAAGAGTAGCAAGGATGTGCCCATTGTCATCGGCCAGTCCACTTTGAGCGTACTAGGGGTGATCATGATCGGACTGATCACAGCGGTCAACCCAAGGACTAAACCTAGGTTGGCGATGTTAGATCCTACTACGTTGCCCATAGAGATATCTGGACTACCGCTGAGGGCGGCATTGACACTGACAAGTAGCTCTGGAGCGGATGTGCCAAAAGCTACAATAGTCAAACCTACTACCATAGGTGAGATTTTGACTCGCAGTGCTATAGAAGAAGCTCCTCTCACGAGCCCTTCTCCTCCGATGATCAATACGACTAGTCCTGCAATCAATAAAATGATTGGATTCATAAATTGTTAAAGTTTTGGGCCAAAAGCTAAGTCACCTGCATCTCCTAGTCCAGGAAGGATATATGAGTTTGGATCTAATTTTTCATCTAGCGCACCTAACCAAAAGTTGTGCGGGAAGTCTATATGTTCTTTTATATATGCGATCCCTTCTGGAGCAGCAATAGCCGCCACAACATGGATATGCTCTGGTCTGCCATGGCCAAGTAGTGAGTCCACTGTTTTGACAAATGATTTTCCTGTAGCGAGCATCGTGTCTACCAAGATGACAGTCCGACCATTGATGTCTGGTGCAGCCACATAGTCTAATGAGATGTTTACATCTTCACCGTAAGCATGATGCTTTCGATAAGCCCCAATAAAACCACTATCTGAATGATCAAAATAAGAAAGTACACCTTGATAAAACGGTACTGCTGCTCTCAATACGGATATGATCACTGGATGTTGCGGCAGTAATGGAATGACTGTTTTGCTGAGTGGAGTTTGAATCTCTTCTTTTTGGAAGTGCAAAGTCTTGGACAACTCATATGCTAGTAACTGCCCTAAGCGCTCTAGATTAGTTCGGAATCTCAACCGATCATTTTGAATGGCGGTGTTTCTTAGTTCAGCTAGGAAATGATTGGCGACTGATGGGTGATGATTGAGGACAAACATGTGGTAAATTTTACTTTCTGCAAAAGTACCAATTCCAACATGGAATTAAAATTTAAATTTTACATGATGACTTGCAATATATTAAATTAAAATGTTGTTAGTTGATAAATTAACAACTAGTTTTAAGATAAAATTTTTAAATCGAAAAAAATAAAGGCATGGACAAAAGATTAAAACAATTAATTCTGCTTTCTAAAACATCAGAATTTGTAGTAGAGAAAGGCAAAGATTCATTTGGTCCTGTAAAGGAAGGAGAGTCTGGTACTATCCGCAATGTAAATCAAATGGTTCTTGAAGAATTGTTTGGCTCTATCAAAGATGAGAATGAGAAAAAAGAACTGATAGATGGCCTGACTACAGTACTTAAGGCGGTCACAGACGGAAGAAGAAAAAGAAGAGGTAGAAGAAAAAAGTCTGAAATAGAAGCGGCTAAAGCTGCTGCGAAATAAGATTTTTAGCTTTCGATATTAGCCCAAGTACTCTCAAGCACTTGGGTTTTTTTATGCCATACATTTTTGATATATCGACATAGACTTTGATCTTTTTAGTAGTTTTGTGGTTGTATGAAAATCACATTAGTGATAGCATCATTTACCTTTTAAAGTTCCCAATTAAATGCCTAGAAATAGCCATAATCCCTATCAACTATTAGAAAAACTTTGTGCGATACACGCCCCATCTGGAGAAGAGTATGCTTTGACAGCTTTCATACTTGACTATATAAAAAAAGAAAGTAAGTCATGGAAAGTAAAGCCAGAGATCTATCATGGTGAAGGATTTCAGGACAATATTATACTCAAATTTGGAAAGCCACGAACAGCGATTTTTGCTCATTTGGATTCGATTGGTTTTACAGTTCGGTATGAAAATCAGCTGATTCCTATTGGAGGTCCTGAGGCTGAGGATGGCTATCGTTTAGTTGGAAAGGATGGTATGGGAGAGATAGTCTGTAGGATCAAATTGGATGAAGAAGGTCATATCTATCATGATTTTGCGCGACCTATACAGCGAGGGACGAGCTTGACATTTCAGCCTGATTTCAGAGAGACAGCAGAATATGTCCAGAGTCCATATATGGATAACAGACTCGGAGTGCTCAATGCGCTAGAGGTTGCCAAAGACTTAGAAGATGGTGTTATAGTTTTCAGTACTTGGGAAGAGCATGGAGGAGGGTCTGTGCCTTATCTTGCTAAGTTTATTCATGAAAAGTGGGGGATCACACAAGCTTTGATCTCAGACATCACATGGGTCACAGAAGGGGTGCAGCATGGACTAGGAGTAGCCATATCGATGCGTGATCGCAATATTCCGAGGAGGTCTTACGTCAATCGTATCATCGAAATCGCAGAAGAAGCCCAGATCCCTTATCAACTCGAAGTAGAAGGAGCTGGATCTAGTGATGGGAGAGAGCTTCAAGTCTCTCCTTATCCATTTGACTGGTGCTTCGTAGGTGCGCCCGAAGATCATGTGCATTCACCTAATGAGATCGTGCACAAGGCAGACTTTGAGAGTATGGTGGCGCTTTACACAGTATTGATAAAGCATTTATGAAAAAGGCATCTTGATAAAGAGATTAATGCCTATATTTGCAGACCCCTTTCGGGGTTTTTTATTTTCTACAGCAAGTAAAGCATGCAGATTAAGGATAAAGAGTTTGAAATTTACCTCACGAGTCAAGTGATTCAAGACAGAATCAAAGGCTTAGCTGATCAGATCAATATAGATTATCAGGGCAAAAGGCCACTTATGATCGCAGTCCTCAATGGCGCATTCATGTTTGCTGCTGACTTGATGAAGTCACTAAGTGGGGAGGTAGAGATCAGCTTTGTCAAGATTGCGTCTTACCAAGCGACTCAGAGTACAGGCAAGCTTGACCATCTCTTGGGGCTACAAGAGAATGTAAAAGATAGAGACATTATCCTCATAGAGGATATCGTAGATACAGGATTGACGATGAGTGAGTTGATTACAAATATTCTTGCTCAAAAACCTGCTTCTTTAGCTGTAGCTACTTTGCTATGGAAAAAAGAGGCGCTACAAAAGCCTATGAAACTTCAATATGTAGGGTTTGAAATCCCTAACAAGTTTGTTGTTGGATATGGCTTAGACTATGATGGATTAGGGAGAAACCTAGCCGATATTTATCAGTTAAAAGAATAAATTATTAAGTTCGTAGCTATTGTCTATGGACGTTTTAAATACATCAAGACCAAAGGATTCATTATGCTGAATATAGTTTTGTTTGGCCCTCCTGGAGCGGGCAAAGGAACCCAAAGTGAAAAGATTATAGCTAAATATAACCTGACACATATCTCTACTGGAGATCTTTTCAGAAAACACCTGAGTGAAGGAACTGACCTAGGTAAGCTAGCTCAGAAGTACATGGATGAGGGGAAGCTGGTGCCAGACGAAGTGGTGATCGGTATGGTCGATGAGAAAATCAATAGCACTACGGATACATCAGGTTTTATTTTAGATGGATTTCCTAGAACGGTACCACAAGCCCAAGCACTAGACAAGCTCATGGAGGCTAAAGGGCAACCAATCTCAGGAATGATAGCCCTTGAAGTGCCAGAGGATATCCTTAAAAGTAGGATCAAAGAAAGAGGAAAGACTTCTGGTAGAACGGACGATCAGGATGAAAATAAGATCAATACCCGTATCAAAGTTTACTTAGACGAGACATTGCCTGTAGCATCATATTACGAGAAGCAGGGTAAGCTTAGCAAAATAAATGGTGTAGGAGCCATCAATGAAATATTCGATCAGATCAGTTCAGTGATAGATAAATACTGATTCAGATAGATTTTGTCATTTAAAATTAGCTGAGTCCTAAGGGCTTGGCTAATTTATTTTAGGAGAAATCCTACCTTTGTACCTTAAATCAAGAAAAATTGGCTAGTTCAAATTTTATAGACTACATCAAGTTCTGCTCACGTTCAGGAGCAGGAGGTGCGGGATCTGCACACTTCAGAAGAGAGAAGCACGTACCCAAAGGAGGCCCAGATGGGGGTGACGGTGGTCGTGGTGGACATATCATTTTGAGAGGAAATGCGCAGTTTTGGACCCTACTTCACTTAAAATATAAGAAGCACGTCATCGCTGAAAATGGTGGAGGTGGTGAAGGTGGTCGCAGAACAGGAAGAGATGGTCAAGATATCATACTGGAGGTGCCTCTCGGCACAGTAGCCAAAGATGCCGAGACAGGAGAGGTGCGCTTTGAGATCACTATGGACGGAGAAGAGCGCGTCTTGACTCGTGGAGGAAGAGGGGGACTAGGTAATGATCACTTTAAGACAAGTACTAATCAAGCTCCGAGATATGCCCAACCTGGAGAAGATGGCATAGAAGAATGGATCATTTTGGAGTTGAAGCTTCTAGCAGATGTCGGTCTTGTAGGTTTTCCCAATGCAGGAAAATCCACCCTACTCTCAGTCATCTCAGCCGCCAAGCCGGAGATCGGTGATTATCCATTTACTACCCTAGTACCAAATCTGGGAGTGGTGCCTTACCGTGACGATAAGTCTTTCGTCATGGCTGATATTCCAGGGATCATAGAAGGCGCTGCTGAAGGTAAAGGACTAGGCATTCGTTTTTTGAGACACATAGAGCGAAATTCCATCCTATTATTTTTAGTGCCTGCAGATGCTGATAGTATCAAAGGACAGTACAATATCCTGCTCAACGAGCTTAAGAAATACAATCCAGAACTTTTGGATAAAAAACGGCTACTAGCAGTATCTAAGTGTGATATGATAGATGAGGAACTCAAAAGAGAAATGAAGGCAGATTGTCCCGAAGGTGTTCCTGTAGTATTTATGTCTAGCTTAGCTAATATGGGTTTGGATGAGCTCAAAGATATGATCTGGAGAGCGATCAACGAATAATCAAATGTCAATATGTCAGTTGGAGCTGCATGGCAAAATAATTGACATACTCACCATACACTAGAATAGATAAAGTATATGTCAAAAGATATGCAAGAAAAAGAGATCAAAGATGCGCTCAATCAAGATGCCGCTGAACAAGAAGAAGTATCCGAAGCAGTCAATCAAGAAGAGACAGCTGACAGTACTGAAGAATTGTCAGATGTAGCTCGTCTAGAGGCAGAACTTGCAGAGGCTAAAGATAAATACCTCAGATTATATTCTGAGTTTGATAATTACAGAAGAAGAACAGCTAAAGAGCGCTTGGAACTTATCAAAACAGCTTCAGAGGATGTGATTACTAAATTGATTCCAGTTTTGGATGATTTTGAGAGAGGCTTAGTAGCTGCAGAGAAGGCAGAGGATGTCAGTCAAGTCATCGCTGGGAATCAGCTGATTTTCCAGAAGTTTACTAAAATACTCGAAAATCAAGGGCTAAAGCCGATGGAAGATGCCAAAGGAAAAGACTTTGATGCCGAACTTCAAGAAGCGATCACACAGATTCCTGCGCCAGATGAATCACTCAAAGGTAAAGTGGTAGATGTGGTAGAAAAAGGCTACTATCTAGGAGATAAGGTAGTGCGATTTGCGAAAGTAGTGATAGGAGCATAGTCATGGCAAAAAGAGATTTTTACGAAATATTAGGCGTAGACAAGTCAGCTTCAGCAGATGAGATCAAGAAGGCTTATCGAAAACTAGCGATCAAATATCATCCAGATAAAAATCCGGATGACCCTAGTGCAGAGGATAAGTTCAAAGAAGCCGCTGAGGCTTATGAAGTGTTGAGCAATCCTGAGAAGAAAGAGAGATACGACCGATTTGGTCACCAAGGCCTAGGTGGCAATGGTGGTGGCTACGGAGGTGGCGGGATGAATATGGAAGATATCTTCTCTCAGTTTGGAGATATTTTCGGTGATGGCAATCCTTTCGAAAGCTTCTTTGGTGGAGGCGGTCGCTCTAGAAGCGGAGGTAGAAGAGTACGCAAGGGAACAAACCTACGCGTGAAACTAAAGCTAAACCTCCAAGAGATCGCTCACGGAGTAGAGAAGAAAATCAAGGTCAAAAGATTAGTAGCTGCTGATGGCGTTACTTTTAAGACTTGTACCTCATGTAATGGTACAGGTCAAGTACGTAAGGTAGTCAATACCATGCTAGGACAAATGGTCTCCACCAATGCTTGTCCAGTATGTCAAGGTTCTGGACAGGTAATTGATAAGCGACCAGCTGGTGTGGATAGCACAGGTCTACAGCAACAAGAAGAGGTGATCAGCATCAATATCCCTGCTGGTGTAGCAGATGGTATGCAGCTGTCCATGTCTGGCAAAGGAAACGAAGCGCCAGGTGGTGTAGCAGGAGACTTACTCATCGTGATCGAGGAGATAGCAGATGAAGTACTCCAAAGAGATGGTAATAATGTAGTGTATGACCTCTATATTAGCTTCATAGATGCAGCTCTAGGTGCTCAGATAGAAGTACCTACGATTGATGGTAAAGTGAAGATCAAGATAGATCCAGGTACGCAAAGTGGTAAAATCCTTAGACTCAAGGGTAAAGGCATCAAGGATCTCAACGGCTATGGCTATGGAGATGAATTGATCCATGTCAATATCTGGACACCTAAAAAATTATCTAAAGAAGAACAAGAAAAGCTTGAATCGATGAGAGGTTCTGAAAACTTTAATCCTGACATGAAACAAGCTGAAAAAGGTTTTTTTGATCGGATGAAAGATTTCTTTTAATTATATTTCTAAAGGAGGCTGATGGCCTCCTTTTTCATTTCATATCATTCCTACAGTTGCTTATTTAGATTGAATATAAAATCTGTTCTTTTCAAGTTAAACGTTGTACTTTTTTTATTTTTAAAAACAGAACCTTATTTTTAGAGCCTCGTAAAAGTGCAATATGCGTAACAGTATCATCGTATTTGTTTTGTCGCTATGTACAGGGCTTCAAGGGGTCATAGCACAGATTAATAAGCAATATATCATAGGAGAAAAGTCTGACTTTGGGATGGTTGACTTTAAATTCTCCTCATACAAGGGTTTTTCTGAGCTAAAGCGACAGTCTATAGATGCGGCTATAGAGATCAATTGTGATCTCAAAAAGGCGAATGTGATGCCCGACCTAAATCAAGTCGAAGAGGATAAAGTACTTTATGTGACTTTAGATCATAAAAATGTCTCTTCAGAAGGTATGGGCAAATCATTGTCTTATAGACTTTTTTCTTCTGATGATCAAGACGAGTATGAGAATAAATGGCAACTAGGACTCAATAGTAGTCATTTATACAATTTAGATTTAAACTTTGGTGTTGGACTTGCCAAGCTAGACCTCTCTCAGCTATCCATCAATCAGTGCAAAATCAAAACAGCAAGCTCTGATGTAGTGGTTAATTACTCCAAAAACATTCCTAACTCAGTTCACATGGATACCTTCATGGTGAATGTGAATATGGGTTCTCTTGAGCTTATTAATGCCAATATGACCAATGCCAGAGAGATGATACTCGATGTTAGCTGGGGTTCGATCCTAGTTTCTTTCACTGATAATATGGCTAACAAGTCTAATGTAGCAGCTAATATTGGGGCAGGATCTCTTGATATACAACTGCCTAGCGATGACAAGCCTTTTATCATTCATATCAAGAGTACGGCATTTTGCAGCACGAGTATACCTAAGACCCTGATGGCAATAGATAAAAACACCTATGTCAGTAGAGGGTATAAAAAAGATGCACCTAATCTCCTCACTTTTAATGTGGACGTATCGATGGGCAGTGTGACATTTCGATAATTTTTTCTAGATTTGATACACTTGTAATCAAATTTTTAAGTCCATAAACATTTTTCAGCTTTGAACATCTTAAACATTCAACAGGTCAGTAAGCGCTATGGTGATCACCAAGCACTTTCTGAGGTAAGTCTGAGCGTTGGATCTAATCAGATATTTGGTCTTCTAGGTCCAAATGGCGCTGGTAAAACCACACTGATCCGTATCATCAATCAAATCATCAACCCTGATAGTGGTCTCATAGAGATCAACGGAGAGAAGCTTCAGCCTAAGCATATCGAGCTTATTGGCTACCTACCTGAGGAGAGGGGACTCTATAAGAAGATGAAGGTTTTGGATCAATTGCTCTATTTGGCACAACTTAAAGGTCTTAAGTCTTCTGATGCTAAAGCTAAGATCAAGTACTGGCTGGAGCGATTTGATATCGTGTCTTGGAAAGATAAGAAGGTAGAAGATCTCTCTAAAGGGATGGCACAAAAGATTCAATTTGTAGCCACCGTGATGCACGATCCTAAATTAATTATCCTCGATGAGCCATTTTCAGGATTTGACCCAGTCAATGCAAACATCATCAAAGAAGAGATCTTTAGACTGAGAGATCAAGGTGCTACAATTATTTTCTCCACCCATAGAATGGAATCTGTCGAGCAGCTTTGTGATAGCATCGCCATGATCAATAAGTCTAAGGTAATCCTTAATGGTACAGTAAAAGAGATCAGAAATAGCTATAAGGCTAACCTGTATGAAGTGAAGCATAAAGGTAACCTGAGTACTTTAAGCAGTGATTTTTCCATAGTAGAAGCTGGGGATGGATTATCTGAAGAACTTTTGACCAGTTTGATCAAGGTTCCAGAAGGGACTAGTCCTAATACGCTGCTTCAAGCATTGCTACCATTGGTAGAGGTTCATGCCTTTGAAGAGAAAATCCCAAGTGTAAATGACATTTTTATTGCTAAAGTACAGGAGGTAGCCCCATGAATAAGATCTTACTAATCATCCAAAGAGAGTATGTATCACGTGTCAAAAAGAAGTCTTTCTTACTAGCTACATTACTCACGCCATTGATTTTCCCTGCATTAATGGGTGGCCTCATATATTTTGCTGTACAAGAACAAAAGAGTGCTGATCAAAAAATCATAGAAGTAATCGATGAAAATCAGCTGTTTCAATTTGAAGACTCTGAAACTTACCGGTATGTTGATACTGGACTGGGGCTAGAAGAAGCTAAGTCAAGTATGAAAGAGCGCAATGTCTATGGTCTGCTCTATATTCCTAAAGTAGATATCACTAATCCACAGGGAATTACTTTCTACAGTGCTGCTTCTTCTAGTATGAGCTTCATTAGTAGCTTAGAGTCTGGCCTGAAGCGTAAGATCGAAGATATTAGGCTTGAGCAGTCTGGGATCGATCTAGAGGCGCTCAAATCAGTAAAAACTGCTGTCTCTATTAAGTCTATTAGTCTCACGGAAGAGGGTGTGGAGAAAGCGTCTAGTGGTATGGTCAATTATGGTATTGGCTTCGTATCAGGGATTTTGATTTACATTTTTATCCTCATCTATGGCAATCAAGTCATGCAAGGAGTCATCGAGGAAAAGACTAGCCGTATCGTAGAGATCATCGTGTCTTCTGTGAAGCCTTTTCAACTAATGCTTGGAAAGATCACGGGAGTAGGTGCTGTTGGTCTGACGCAGTTTCTGATATGGGTCATATTGATCAATACACTTTCCATCGTGATCCTTGGTTATTTCGGGTTAGATGGATCATCAGCCGAGATGATGTCTGGTCAGGCTGGCGCTTCTTCTGAAGCAGTTCAGGCTTTGCAAAACTCTGATATGGGAGCTACGCTGGAGGCATTTTTCAATGTCAATTGGCTACAAATTGCCCTACTCTTTATTTTCTATTTCTTAGGAGGATTTCTTTTGTACGGAGCATTCTTTGCAGCTATCGGATCAGCCGTAGACTCGCCATCTGATGCACAGCAATTCATGTTTCCAGTCACGATACCGCTTTTAGTAGGGTATTTCGGACTGTTCTCCTTTGTGCTCAATGATCCAGATAGTACGATCAGCTTCTGGCTATCGATCATCCCACTGACATCACCGATAGTGATGATGGGAAGGGTAGGATTTGGCGTGCCGTTTTGGGAATTAGCGCTTTCTATGGGATTACTCATAGCAGGCTTCCTTGCGACTACGTGGCTAGCTGGCCGTATCTACAGAGTAGGTATCCTGATGCATGGCACCAAGGTCAACTATGCCGTGCTCTGGAAGTGGTTTAAAGTGAAAGTTTAATCAAACGATTATTTTATAAAAAAAGAGAAGGTGTCCTGAGGCACCTTCTCTTTTTGGTTTATAGGAGGGTGTTGGGGTTCGTTTTCATGTACTCTATCTTAGCATGAAAGACTTCAACCATTCGCTGACCTTGCAGGACAGCCTTGTCAGCATTTTCACCACTAAAATTTTCCCTAACGGTTGTTTCAAACAAAAGTATCCATCGATCAAAATGATCCCTAGAAACTGGAAGTTTAGCGTGTGGAGGAAAAGGGCTACCAAAATAAGTATGTTCTTCTAAAAGGATAGTTTGCCAAAATCGATACATTTTTTCTAGATGAACTGGCCACTGATCTTTGATCACATTTTGAAAGATATCTTTAAGTAGATCATCCTTTCTTACCTTGCTGTAAAAGCTATCAACAAGTAGTTTGATATCTTTTAAGTCTATTAGGTCCATCTCTACTTTCATTAGAAAAATGATTTGTAAAGATCCGGACTCCAGTACATGATAAAGTAAAATAAGGCAAAGCCAACAAAGGCTATGAGCAATGCCCAAACCCAAGAAGGTATACCTTTTGGGGTTTCTGATCCAGTGACTACAAACACGTCTTTTCTCTCACTTCCATAAGCATTGATCGTGATGGCAACTTGCTCGTTGACTATTTCATTTTCCTTAAGACCTACTACAGAGATGGAGGGCCCATTCCTCACTTCAAATGGAATAGACTTTACGCCTTCAATACCATCTGTGGATTTGGCTACTATTTTTAATAGGTGCTTTCCATCTGGGATTTTAGTAGAGTCAAATACGAATTTTACTGGTGGAGCAAACTCCGCAAATGGCTGAGGATCATCATCCAAAAATACTTTTACTATTCTTTGATCTTCCATAGCTTTTTATTTTTCCAGTACGATATGTTTGATGTGATCTTGCTGGTGTTCTTTAGGTTTTATCAAGTACTTGACACTCATAATCAGCGTGAAAGTTACAATGATGACAGCAGACCAAATGATGATATAATCTATGTCTCCCTGTGGCCCAGTTCCATGAGTAATGCCCTTGAGTACTTCGGGTTGCTTACTCTCGCATACTTCGCAGGCTAACAGCCTTGAAGTCGTGATCAGGAGTACTAGCAATGTCAACAGTGTGCTTTTTAGTAAAATAGCATTATTCTTTAATGACATGGCTTTATTGATTTAGCATCTTGATATAATCTCTGATTTTCTTCACTTCATCTTTAGTGACAGTTGGCGCACTATTGCCCCAGCTACTTCTTTCATGATTTGCGATAGCTGCTACTTCTTCATCAGTGAGCATCTCTGCAAAACCCGCCATGACACCATATTCTGCACGTGCATCATACCCTTGTAGGATGATTTTGATCAATGTTTCAGGATTTGAATCATTGACAATACTGCTACCAGCAAGCGGAGGAAATGCTCCTGATAAGCCTTGCCCATCTGCTTGGTGGCATGCGGCACATGTTTTCATATAAAGCTGCGCACCATCTACAAGATTACTTTCTTCGTCACTTTTAGTGACCTCTTTCTTTTTACTTGCGGGAATAAATTCATCTGCTTTCATATTGGCCGTGAGACTAGCTTGCTTTAATGATTGCAGGTAGGCTATCAAGTCTTTTGCTTTTTCAGAAGCGATTATTTTTTTGTCTTTATCCTTCAAAAACTTACTTGGTACAGGCACAACTAGGTCATTTTTTCGGATGTCTTTTTCAGATACTTCTTCGAACAGCCAAGGATAGCTAGGCATGATGGATTCTTTGACTACGATTCTCGGGTTGTAGAGGTGAAGTAAATGCCATTCTTCTCCAGGCTGTCTTTTGCCCACATTGGTCAGATCTGGTCCTGTACGCTCACTTCCTAGGATCGATGGAGATTGTCGCCAGACATCTTGTCTCATCTTACTATAGTAGTAGTCAGATGCCATGGAGGGACGATCTCCCCAAGTATTATCCATCTCTATGTTTCTGACCTGTTGGGTATGACAAGCGACACAGTTTTCAGCAGTGTAGACTTGTAGACCTCGAAGCTCTTGATCACTGAGTGCCTCCATATTAGGCAGTGGTTCTGTCTCTTGAAGCTGATAGGCGGGAATAACTGCTATGATGATACTTAGTACTAAAAATACAGTAAAAGCAGTCAAAACAAGTAATCGATGGTTTTTATGAAAATCTAACATGTGACCTAGATTTAAATATTTGAGTTTTGAAAGATCCTTTTCACTTGAGATGATTGTGGTTTGATATTTCGTGCCATCACGTAGAAGTTGTAAGCAAAAACTAGGTGTGATAAAAACATCAATGATCCACCAATAGCTCTCCATACCCAATAAGGCTGCATCAGTATCACAGACTCCATAAATGGTTCTCCCTCTATCCAACTAAGCCCACGAAGTGTACCGCCAGCCATCATTGAGATCATATAGGCAAAAAGCCCTACGAATGCCAGCCAAAAATGAACTCCAACAAATACTTGTCTGGGATTTTTTCCCGTAATCTTTGGTACTATTGCGTAGATACAGGCCCAAAGTACAAATGTGATGATGCCGTACATGGTCATGTGTGAATGCGCCACATTGAAATCAGTAAAGTGCCACACGAAATTCGTAAACCTAAAGGCTTGCAAACTTCCCTGTGTAGATCCGACAAAGTAGAAAACTACTCCTACTAAGAAGAAAGGGAGTACGTAACTTTTTGAAATATCGCTCCAGCTACCTTTCATTGTTAGTAGGAAGTTGGTTGTGCCCGCTATCACAGGGATAAACATCCCCGCACTAAATACAATCGATACCGTCTGCAGCCACCAAGGTAAAGGGCTAAATACAAAGTGATGCGTGCCAATCAAGGTATAGAAAAACATCTGTGTCCAAAAAGCTAAGACACCTAATGAGTAAGAATAAATGGGTTTATTTAGCGAAGAAGGTAAGTAATAGTAAATCAGTCCAAGTGTAAATGTCATAAACCACATCCCTACACCTTGGTGCATATAGTAGCCTTGGATGACGGTCTCGCCAAGTCCATCTTGGAATTGGGGAAGATAGCCGATCGTAGCTAGGACTATAGTCCACACGAGTCCCCCCAGAATATACCAGTTAGAGATGTATATCTCTGAAACCTTTCTAGTAGCAACTGTCTGGTAGAAGTTCATCAGAGTGAAAATCAGTCCTCCTGCAAAAAGCAGTGCTACTGGCCAGATATACTCTCTATATTCTCCTCCGCCATTGTTAATGCCAGACATCAAGAAAATATTACCGATGACTACTGAGAGATTGATCAGCCACCAGGCATACCAAGCCCAAGTATAGTTATAGATTTTCGTATTGGATGTACGAGAAATCACAAAGTACCCCAACCCTATCATCGCAAGAGATGCCCAGCCCCAAAAGACTGTATTGGTGTGTACAGGGCGCAGACGACCAAAAGATAGCCACGAGAAGCTATCCATCTCTGGCCATACAAATTTCATCCCGACATACTGCCCGATTAGTGTACCAAATGCTAGCCAAAAGACAGAAGCACCGATATACCAAAGAATGATTTTTTTGAGAGGAAGGGGTGTTTCTACGCTTAAGCTTGTATTCTTTTTTTCATCTACTAGCGGATTCTCAGGATCATGAGTCACTTTGATGATCATACCCTTACCGTCTTTGGCAACTATATGACCACCTAGTTCTTCACCACTCAATTTGAAATTAAGTGCTGCTTTTCTTTGTAGGAGGATTTGATCAATTTCCGAATCTTCTAGTTGTATAAGTTCTTCAGCAAAGGCTAATTTTTCGGTGGCGATCTTTTTCCTTTTGACGATATCTATATAGCTGCTCAGCCTAGTCGTCAGTATGAAAATAGCAATGATCAGAACAATCGCTATCAGCACTATAGTGCCAATGATGCCAGGACTCAGCATCCAGTTTTCAGTACTTGGATTAGGCGTCTGTTGGCTATATGCCAACTGGACAAAAGAAAGCAGGGCAGTAGTCAGCCAGATTCTTTTTCCGATAAAAAAGTCGTAAATGTATTCAAATTTTTTTTTCATCTCATCAGTACGGTTTTTCCAGATTTTAGACCCAGTGCTAGGTCATGTATTGTTGTGCTCGATAGCATGCTTTTTATTTCATTTCTTACTTTGACAAACTTATCGTGCATAGGACAAGGGCGTAGATGACTACATTCACTTAGGCCAAGACCACAGCCTGTAAAGAGCACATCGCCATCTATAGCATGTACTATTTCACTGATTGTTGTTTCTTTCATGCGATCCATCGTGATGTCAAAGCCTCCATAAGGTCCTGTATGGGAGTTAATGATTTTTTGCTTTGTGAGCACACCGAGCACCTTAGCTGTAAAGGCCTCAGGAGAGCCAGATTGCTCCACGATATCACCAATTTTTACTCTTTTGCCATCCATTGACTGAGTGGCTATGTATATGATGGCTTTTATGCCATGTTCAAAAGCTCTAGAAAACATGTCTTAATTCTTGAGTCAAATGTAAATACAAATTTCTTATTTACGATAAAAAAGTCGTAAATATTTTTTGTTCTTTTTACATAAAAAAAGTCACTGAATACTTTTCAGTGACTTTAGTCTGATTTGCTCAACTCCCTCTGTAAGTTGAGTAGCCGAATGGAGATAGTGTGATCGGTACATGATAGTGCTCATTGTCTTTCAACTCAAATACCACTTCTATAAAGGGATAGAAAGAGGAGAGGTCTTGTTTTTCAAAATATGGTTTGGTGTAGTAGGTGAGCTTATAGATGCCTAGGTGCTCTTTACCCTTATCCATTTTCAAAAAATCCTTGATGCGACCATCCTGATCTGTCACCTTCTCTTCAAGTACTTGCCAGCTGCCATTTTGATTTTGCTTTGAAAGGCTGATTTTTACCCCAGAGGCGGGCTTTCCTAGACTGATGTCGAGGATGTGACTAGATAGTTGATGTGTAGATACCTGCGCAAATGCTTTCACAACAAACAGACACATCACCAAAGTGGCGATCATTTTTTTGTAATCATCATGATAGGAGGATTGAGTTTGAATTTGTGGTGCTATATACTTTCAGTGCACTTTCTCCTCTTACGTTTATCTGTTCAGCAGGTTGAGTAGGATGATGATTAAATTCTTCTTAATTAAGTTCATATGAGGCTGATCTGATGATCATCCAAGTGCCATTTACCTTTTCTAGATAATTCAATGACCCTAATTTCTGTGTTTCATTAGATCCCTGTTGGTACCAATGCATTTCTACACCTACTAGTGCTTGTGTCTTGGTATCATTGAAACCGACTCTATTGAAAACATGATAGGCTATACCGCTCTGGGGATACTGCTTTTCGAACCTAGTCCAAGCATTTTCATTGGTTATGTTGTTGAAAAAATAGTTCATGCCTTCATTTGAGAGTAAATGAAGTTGTTTCATAGGGATCTGGATGGACTCGTCTAGATTGAAAGATTCTGCATTAGCAGCTGTATAGCTATCAAAAAGCCCCTCATCCATCTCGGAAAGCACCTCGAGATTAAAGAATAAAGCAAAGTTTTCTGCTACCGGAGTGAAGTCTGAAGTCCTTTGGCGAATGACAAGCTCAGAGGTGCTGTACCTAGATAAAATACTCGAGTATATAGCATACTCGTCTGCATCTAGCTGATCTGCTGTTTCTAGCTGAAAGTTAGGCATGATATCAGAGAAATCATCACACGCAAAGCAGAGCAATAGGCAGAGTGTTACTGATGTAAAAAATTGTCTTTTCATCATTTTAAAATTAAAAATGGGATTTAGAATTTAGATTGAAAAAGTTGGTTTACTCAATCTTGTTATTAGCTACTTTCTTCAATATATAATTATCAGCCAATTCACCTGTAATCACGTTTCCTTCCATATCTAGATGTCTTACTCGGTTTTCTTCTACTTTGTAGCGACCTGATATTGTATTTTGTGAGATTCCTTCAAGCTTTACCACATTGCCATCCCATGTAAAAGTGCCATTTAAAGTATCTAAGAGGCCGCTTTCTTTTCCAAGATACTCCGTGATCAATGAGTAATTACCATCTTGCTGAAGTGTTAGTTTTGTGAGGATACCTTCACAGTCAGCACAAGGCAGCGTGCCTTCGTAAGTTCCAGACCAATCTAGCGAATTCTGAGCAGTATGTTCTTCAACAAAAGTCTCTGATATAGTCTCTGTAGAGTTGTTAGGCTTTTGCTCACAAGATGAGAGCGCTAAACTAAAGAGGCCAACAATAGATAGGATGAACTTATTTTTCATAGCTGATAAAGTAAAGTAGGGTTAATCAAAAATCTAAGATAAGGAGGCTTTAGAAGATTTGAAATGAAAAGGTCATGGATCAAGTGATATATTCGTCTAAATGATACCTATTCCTTAAGATGCGTGCATAAAAAAAGAGCTTTCATATTAGAAAGCCCTTCAATTAATTTCAAATATTGAATTATTTCAAATAAGCAGAAAGCATCCAAACTGTTTTTTCATGTGCAGTAATATAATCACTGATCAATGTAATTGTACCTTCGTCTGCGACTTCACCCGCAGTTTCTAAAACTACTCTTTCTACATCGATGAGGGCAGTGAGATTGTCTCTAGTGATTTCCACCATTTTTTTTGAATCACTGATTACTTTAGCTTCTTCTATCTGAGAATTATCCAAAAACTCACTATAAGAGGAATAGGGTCTTGCTCCTAAAGTCAAAATACGCTCTGCGACTTCATCTATACCTGTTTGTGCAGTAGTGTACAATTCTTCAAATTTAGCATGTAGCTCGAAGAAGTTTGGGCCAGATACATTCCAGTGGAAGTTTCTCAAGTTTTGATAATAAATTTGATAATTTGCCAATAGGCTGTTAAGTTGCTCCACTAAGGCTTTAGTATCTTTTACTTTTAGTCCGATTTGATTCAATTTAGTACTCATTTGATCTTTTCTTTTAGGTTAAAAATAATCTTAAGCTGTCAGTTGGGACAGGATTGGTAAAATGCTGAAAGCTAAAATTTGAATTGCTTTCATTGAGCCAATCACATTAAAATAACACTCAAAAGGTCAATTTTGTTCATTTCAGGGGCTAATAGAATATATGTGTATGGAGTTTCGTTGTAAGGGGCGTTAGTATAGTTTATGAAGAGGAAGATAAAGGAATTTACCACTGTAGACCTGTATAAAAACCGCTCACTAGTGAGGTGGTCAATCATTTTGATTTCGGTCATCATTGGGGTAGGTTCTATATTTTACACGACCAATTTGGCGACAGAGCTCAAGGCTCGGGAGCAAGGTCTTATCAAGCTTTATGCTGATGCCCTTGAGTATGCGGTCAATAATAATGCGGATGAAAACCTATCTTTTAATTGGCAAATTATAGAGAATAATAATTCCATCCCAGTAATCGTCACAGATGGCTACAATGAGCCAATCAATCATAAAAACATTGACTTCAGAGAAGGAGCAGATGAAGAAGAACAGGCAAGGGTACTCAAGAAGGAGCTTGCACTCATGAAAGCAACTTATGATCCGATTCCTATTACATTGCTCAATACGGATGGCTCTATCTATGATGTCAACTTCATCTATTACAGAAACTCCTACTTGCTGACTTCACTAGAGTATTATCCCTACGTACAGTTGTCAGTGATTTTGATATTTGGCTTATTGGCTTTTTTAGCCTTCAATCACTCTAAGATCGCAGAACAAAATAGGGTCTGGGTTGGTCTAGCCAAAGAGACAGCACATCAGCTAGGTACACCGCTTTCGTCACTCATGGCATGGGTAGAGTATCTCAAAAATTCTCCAATGGCAGATGAAAACAAAGAGGTGATAGAGGAGCTAGGCAAGGATATATATAAATTGGAAATGATCACGGCTCGCTTTTCTAATATAGGCAGCATACCAGTCATCAAAGATGAAAATGTGATAGAAGCTATAGAGGAGACTGTCAACTACTTGCGTCCTAGGATTAGTCGCAAGGTAGAAATGCAAGTGCACTCAGATACTCGCGAGCTGACTGCCAAGATGAATAAGCCGCTTTTCGACTGGGTGATCGAAAACATCTGTAAGAACGCAGTAGATGCGATGAAAGGTGTAGGGAAGATAGACATCTACATTATCAAAGAAAGTGAGCAATTTGTGATCGTGGATGTGACTGACAACGGAAAGGGTATCGCCAAAAATAAACTCAAGCAAGTCTTCCAGCCAGGCTACACGACCAAGACAAGAGGCTGGGGACTAGGTCTCACGCTAGTCAAGCGAATCATAGAAAACTACCATAATGGACGAATATTTGTCAAATCTTCTGATCCAGGGGTAGCCACTACCTTCAGGATTATTTTGAGGGGCTGATTTTTTGACTTTCACCATATTAAATTTCGCAAGTTGCTTTGGTATTAAGCTTTATGTATTAATTTTGCAACTCGAAATGCAAGAACAAAAAACCCTATCACATTAATATATCAAAATGGCGAATACTGGTAAAATAACACAGGTAATCGGTCCGGTAGTGGACGTCAGCTTTGCTGCAGAAGGAGCTAAGTTGCCTAATATCCTAGATGCACTTGTCATCACTAAAGAAAACGGTCAGAGAATCGTCCTAGAAGTGCAGCAGCACTTAGGAGAAGATCGCGTCAGAACGATCTCTATGGACTCTACTGAAGGTTTGGTAAGAGGAATGGAAGCAGTAGATACTGCAGCGCCTATCCAAATGCCAATCGGAGATGATATCAAAGGTCGTCTATTCAATGTGGTAGGTGAAGCGATCGATGGTATCGCACAGCCTAAAGGAACAAAAGGTCTCTCTATCCATAGAGCAGCTCCTAAATTCGAAGACCTTTCTACTTCTCAAGAAGTACTTTATACAGGTATCAAAGTAATCGACTTGATCGAGCCATACTCTAAAGGTGGTAAAATCGGTCTTTTCGGTGGTGCTGGTGTAGGTAAGACAGTGTTGATTCAAGAGCTGATCAACAACATCGCTAAAGCATATTCAGGTCTTTCTGTATTCGCAGGTGTGGGTGAAAGAACGCGTGAGGGTAACGACCTTTTGAGAGAGATGATCGAAGCGGGTATCGTATCTTACGGTGAAGACTTCATGGAGTCTCTTGAGCACGGTGGATGGGATCTATCTAAAGTAGATACTGAGAAGCTTAAAGAGTCCAAAGCAACATTCGTGTTTGGTCAGATGAACGAACCTCCTGGTGCACGTGCTAGAGTAGCCCTTTCAGGATTGACGATTGCTGAATACTTCCGTGATGGAGAAGGTGACGGTCAAGGTAAAGATATCCTTTTCTTCATTGACAATATCTTCAGATTTACACAAGCAGGTTCTGAGGTATCAGCCCTACTAGGTCGTATGCCATCTGCGGTAGGTTACCAGCCAACATTAGCTTCTGAGATGGGTGCCATGCAAGAGCGTATCACATCTACTAAGAACGGTTCGATCACTTCAGTACAGGCCGTTTATGTACCTGCTGATGACTTGACTGACCCAGCTCCAGCGACTACTTTCGCTCACTTGGATGCTACCACAGTACTTTCTCGTAAGATCTCTGAGCTTGGTATCTATCCTGCGGTAGATCCGCTAGATTCTACTTCTAGAATCCTAGATCCAGCCATCTTAGGTGACGAGCACTACAATACAGCTCAAAGAGTAAAAGAGATTCTACAGAGATACAAAGAACTTCAAGATATCATCGCAATCCTTGGTATGGATGAATTGTCTGAAGAAGATAAATTGGTCGTACATAGAGCGAGAAGAGTTCAGAGATTCTTATCTCAGCCTTTCCACGTAGCAGAGCAGTTTACGGGTCTGAAGGGTGTCTTGGTTGATATCAAAGATACAATCAAAGGTTTCAACATGATCATGGACGGTGAGTTAGATCATTTACCTGAGGCGGCTTTCAACTTGGTAGGAAATATCGAGCAGGCCATCGAAAAAGGTGAAAAACTACTCGCTGACGCTAAGTAATCAATAAGCCCGTCAGACAAAGACGGGTTTAGTTTTAAATTGATCAAAATATGTATTTAGAAATCATCACACCTGAAAAGAAAGTATTTGAAGGAGAAGTCTCTGAAGCGAGCTTCCCAGGAGCAGCAGGAGCTTTTCAAGTACTAAAAGGTCACGCGCCTCTAGTATCTGCACTGGCCAATGGTCTAGTAGGTTTTTCTACTGCTCAAGGCAAGTCTCAGTTCATGATAGATGGTGGAGTGGTAGAAGTTTTAAATGATAAAATCATCGTCTTAGCAGAGAAAGTATTGAGCTAAGTAGATCATCACTATAATGAAAGAGGGCGATTCTGATTCAGAATCGCCCTCTTTCATTTTTTGGCAATGTGGTTTATTAAAATGGATATTGAAGTCTGAGTAAGCTCTTTTTGCCAGCTTCTACATCTAGATAGACCATGAAGATATTTTCATAGTCACTTTCATCCAATTCATCTAGTACTTTTTCGCCCATCATGAAGTTCACCAAATGATGGATTGTATTGCTATGACCGACCACCGTAATCACTTGATCTTGCTTTTCTTTAAGCATTTGCGCGAAGTTAGCTTGATCGGCAGGATTGTAGGTGTCTATTTTGATATCCTTCATCTTGGCTAGTGGACCTGCAGTCTGCATCGTGCGGAGATAGTCAGTACTGTAGATCGCATCTACGGGTTGATTTTTCAGGAAATTAGCCAATGCCACAGCACGCTTATGACCATCTACTGTAAGGTTAGGATTGGGAGTACCATCACTCTCTTTCTCTGCATGTCTGACAAAGATATAAGTGCTCTGAGCAGCTACCCATGTGCTACTCATTAAGCTGATCAGGGTAATAAAAAATAGTTTTTTCATAGCATTGATTTATAGTTAAAAATAAAGATTACTCCTGTTCTCTTAGGGGTGTTACGGTATAGCCCTTTGCTTTCAACAAGTTTAAGACACCTTCTTCGCCACCTAGGTGAGCTGCACCAAATGCAAAGAAAGTAGGGGTTTCTTTCATATGCTTGATCATGGGCGTTATCCAGTTTTTATTACGATTGGTGAGCATGATGTCTTCGAAGTCTTTATACTCTTCTGACTCTTTGATCATAGCAGCAGCCTTTTGGATGTCCTGTGATTTATACACTGCGAGTAAGGAGGCAAATTCCTTACGAGCTTGTTTCATATTAGCAACCATGTCAGCCAATGATTTGGCTTGATCCTTATAAGGGATCTTTTCAAAAATCGCTAGTTGATCTTCAATACGCTCTATACCTGCTATTGGAATTTCTAGTTCTTTGGCCTTGTCCATGAAGTATTGTTCGTAAGCTACAGGAGTACAGCCTACTAGTTTAGGATATAGCATGGCTGTCAGCATAAATGGTCTCAACATACCAATCTGATCTAAATTGAATCCGACCGAGTCTATAAAGTAGCGATTAGTCTTAGCAAACGTAGCAGAGTCTAGGAGCATTCTCATATTAGAGCCATCTGTCATGTAGGCATTTTGCATCATGACTGCTTGCGTATTTGGACTGGATAGATCTATCTCTAATACCAAGCGAGAGGTCTCCTCAAACTTCTCATCTACCAAGTCTTCTAGGTAAAAATCATCTTCGCAGATCACATGAATGGTGCCATAGATATAAGAAGGATACTTGAGGTCCTTGCCACTGATCTTCCAGAGAAGGCTCTTGCCATCTGAAGCTTCTTGAGCATGCAGTCCAAGCACAGAGAAAGTGAGGACAAGCGAGGCGATGAGTTGTTTGAAGTTTCGCATGTGATTAATATAGATTTTCGATGTCTTTATCTTTCAGGTTTAGCTCCTCTAGTACCAAAAACTGTTCCCAGAAATCATCCTTAGGTAGACCAGCTCTTAAGCTCATCTTTTCGTTTTTGATAGGATGTTCGAAATATAAGTTTTTTGCATGCAAGTTGATGCTACCATCAGGATTGGGTTTGGCATATCCATACTTGATATCGCCTCTGATCGGGCAACCCATATCGGCTAGTTGCACACGTATCTGATGCGGTCTGCCAGTCACAGGGCGTACTTCTAATAGCCAATGATCATTGAGTTTCCCCAGTGTTTTATAGCTAAGCTCTGCCTTTTGACTACCTTCTACTTCTTTGCGATAGGCGGTAGTCACATTGCGTTTTTCATCTTTGATGAGCCAGTTGACTAGTCTACCTGTCTCGAGCTTAGGTCTGTGACGTACGACAGCCCAGTACACTTTATGGATGTCTCTATTGCGAAATAACTTGGTCATGCGCTCTAGTCCTTTGGATGTTCTAGCAAACACTACTAAGCCACTCACAGGTCTATCTAGTCTATGAACAGGATGTAAAAATACATCTCCTGGTTTGTCATATTTTTCTTTGATGTACTCACGACAATAGTCTGTTAGTGTTTTGTCGCCTGTACTGTCACCTTGTACGAGAATTCCAGCATCCTTATCTACGATGAGCAAGTGGTTGTCTTCATACACTACGGTGTAAGGTAATTTCATTGTCAATTCATTAAGTTTAAATGCAAAGGTAAGCAATTTTCATGGGCTATATTTTGAGAATGATTGATGAGTTGATTAAATAGGAATTAAACAGTTATTAGATAAAAACAAAAAACCACTGTTGATCGATCAACAGTGGTTTTTTGTCTCAAATGCTTTCCTTTAAAACTCTGAGGTGAAGTGAAACTCGATCTCTGGGTAGTTGTCTTGCACCATCTGTAGCCAAGCCTTACTTTCAGCCATGAAGACGAGTTTACCATCTTTGTCCCTAGCGATGTGTCTATATTTAGAGCGGACAAACTCATCCAGCTGCTTTTTGTCCTTGCTCGCTATCCAGCAGGCTTTGTAAAAGTTCATAGGTGAGAATTCACAGCTTGCGTTGTACTCTGCTTTGAGTCTAAACTGGATCACTTCAAACTGTAGCACACCTACGGTACCGACTACTTTACGAGAGCCTACTTCAAAAGTGAATAGCTGCGCTACCCCTTCTTCCATGAGTTGGTTGAGGCCTTTTTCAAGTTGCTTAGTCTTCATCGCATCCTTGTTGATGACTTCCTTAAAGATCTCTGGAGAGAAGCTTGGGATGCCTTTGAAGGTGCCTTGTTCTCCTTCAGTAAGCGTGTCACCGATTTTTAGATTACCTGTATCATAGAGACCTACTATATCACCTGGAAACGCCTCATCTAAGATTTCCTTATCCTGCGCCATGAAGGCAGTGGCATTGCTGAAGCGGATCGGCTTGTTATTTCTGACATGTAGATAAGGCTTATTTCGCTCAAAAGTGCCCGAACATACACGGATAAAAGCAATCCTATTTCTGTGTTTTGGGTCCATATTGGCGTGGATCTTAAATACAAATCCACTGAATTTATCTTCTTCAGGCTTGACTTCACGCTCTTCCGTCTGACGGCTTTTCGGTTTTGGAGCTATACGTATAAAGGTGTCTAGCAATTCTCTCACGCCAAAGTTATTGACAGCAGAGCCAAAGAATACAGGAGCTACTTTACCTTCCAAATAGTCATTGACATCAAAGTCAGGATAGACGCCCTCTATCAGTTCAACATCTTCTCTTAGTTGATCAGCATAGGACTTACCTACTAACTGATCAAGTTTGGGATCATTGAGATCTTTGATCTGTATTTGCTCATCGAGCACTTGTCTTCGGCTAGCTTGGAAAAGAGTCAAACTTTTTTCGTAGAGATTATACACTCCTTTGAAAGTTTTACCCATAGATATGGGCCAAGAAAGTGGACGAACTTTGATATTGAGTTTTTCCTCTACTTCATCCAAAAGATCATAAGGATCCTGACCTTCACGGTCTAGCTTGTTGATAAAGCAGATCACTGGCGTATTGCGCATGCGGCAGACTTCCATGAGCTTCTCAGTTTGGATCTCCACGCCTTTCACACAGTCGATGACCATGATCACACTATCCACTGCGGTGAGGGTACGATAAGTATCCTCCGCGAAGTCTTGGTGACCAGGAGTATCTAGTAGATTGATTTTGATGTCCTTGTATTCAAATCCCATGACAGAAGTAGCCACAGAGATACCTCTCTGCTTCTCTATTTCCATCCAGTCGGACTTGGCATGTGTGTCTATTTTATTGGACTTGACCGCTCCAGCAGTTTTGATAGCACCCCCAAAGAGTAGGAGTTTTTCTGTCAAAGTAGTTTTGCCAGCATCAGGGTGGCTAATGATCCCAAACGTTCTGCGTTTCGCGATTTGTTCTTGTAAATTCATGCTATTTTATTTCGGAGCGCAAGTTACATAAATTGCCCGAAATAGCTTTTCTATTCATGGAATATGAGACTATAAGACTAAAAGGGCTTTCTGTTACGAATTTATTTAAGCAGCATTTCCAATTTCCATGATATACCATTAATAGTGTTTATATTATTTTCGTTTATAAAATAATAATTTTAACACTAATAATTTAGTTGATTTGATTCAAACTTCTTATCTTTAATTCATTATGAATGGAAGATATTTAATAGGAGTAATCTTAATCTTATGCTTAATATCCTGTGAAAGCAAAAGAGCAAATAATAAAGAAATTCTTTTGGTTGAGTCAGATACGACTATCCTTGATTTCGAAGAGTTAGTCTATTTTAATTCTCGTTTCAAACTGGAAGAGGGGAATCGATTATTAACTATTCAGAGGAGTTCTAGAATCTATCTTGTTGATTTTCATTCACTGAGTTTGTTTGAGAAAATTAATCTTAGAGAGCTTTATGAAGTGCTTCCTGAAGTAGAATTAGAAGGTGTTGCTGTTGATTCTAGCAATTTTGATTTGCACCTGTTTTACCCAAGAAAATCTAAAGTAGTTGTCTTAAACGCTGCAAGAAAAAAGGTAAAGGAGATAGATTTAATAGGCCTTGAGGAGATTGATCATGAGTTGTTTGCTTACAATGAATCTTTTCATTTCATGAAGGATCAAAATAAGTATATCACTGGTATTCGGAGTAATCTAGTAAATATTGATCCAACGAGATATTACGCATCTTCTGCTTTCGTAGGTATTTTTGACAGTGAAACTGGATTGCTTTTATCAACTCTGAGTGGATATCCAGAAGAAAGAAAAGAGAAGGTAGTTTCTACACTTGGTATGGGTACGCATCGCTTTAAGGTTTGGGAGGATAAAGTCTTTGTAAGACAGTCTCTAGGAAGTCCGTTGATAGAGGTGTTTGACATAGAAGGAAAGCCTTTGAAACAAAGCAGGCTTTTTAGTGATCATCTTGATTACACCTTAAGACCATATGGTGGAGGAAATATAGGGCAAAGTAGTATAGGAGATTCTTATATGTCGATCATTCCAATCAATGAAAATCTCATTGCATCAAATGCCATCATTTTTAGAGATGAGTCTAGAGATATCAAAAAAGATAGAGGTTTATTATTAATAGAGGATTTGAAAAATGAAATTATTTATAGTCATGATATAGCACCATTCCAGAAATTGATTCATGCAGATGATTCATATCTATATTTTATACGTGAGCATCCCAATAAAGATGAAGTGATATTAGTCAAAGTAAAATATGAACTATAACTAATCAAGCCGAACCTTCAACCCAAATACTTTCCTAGGACTTCATTGATATCACTTTTGGTGAAAGGCTTATTGATAAAGGCACTGACGCCTGCCTTTTTGCAGCGCAGCATGTGTTCTTCATCTATATGAGCGGAAATAGAAAAAATAGGTCGTTCATACTTCAGTTCTGTCCTGAGCTTTGCTGTTAAGTCTATGCCATTGATGATGGGCATGTTGGAGTCTAGGAGCATCGCATCAAAGGTATGATGCTGTGCAGCTTCCCAAGCTTTGCCGCCATCAGTCACTAAAGTCACTTCATAGCCTTCTTTTTCTAAAAGTCGCTTAGTAAATATCTGACTCAACTCATCGTCCTCAGCTAATAAGAGATGCATCTTTTTAGTAACTGGTTTTTTGGGAAGCTCAGCGGTTTGTTGACTTTTGCGAAAAGCACTTTCTGAACTAATAGCCACTGGGATGGTCAACCAAAACTGCGAGCCAGGTCCTCCAAAGGCTGGTGACTCATAGATTGGACTTTGCACGCTGATATGGCCGCCTAGTAGATTGGTCAACTTTTTAGCGATCGCAGTACCGAGACCAGTTCCGCCAAATTTTGATTGATCTTGTGCTTGTTTATATTTCTTGAAGATGATCTCTTGAAACTCAGGAGAGATGCCCATGCCAGTATCATTGACATAGAATTTGAGTAAAGCTTCTTTATCATTTTTCTCAAAAAGACTGACACCTACCGTCACACCACCTTCAGTTGTGAATTTCACAGCATTACTGATCAAGTTAGCTAAGACTTGCTTTAACCTTTGAGGGTCTGACACGATATATTCAGGAACATCTTCCTCAAACTGATACCTGATATAAATATTCTTTTCTTTAGCCCTTGGTTGAAAAAGTTTGACCACTTCCCCAACAGCCTGCTGCGTTGGAAATGGTTTCATTTTCACTTTAACTTCTCCAGCTTCTATCTTAGAGTAGTCTAAGATATCATTGAGGATACTCATGACCAAAGATTGAGACGCTAGCAGGTTATCGATTAGCTCTTTCTGAGATTTGTTGAGTGGTGTTTCAGAAAGCATACTAGTCAGTCCCATGATCCCATGTAAAGGAGTACGTATCTCATGACTCACTTGAGCAAAAAGGTCACGCCTATTTTGAGAAGCTAACTCGTTTTCTTTGAGTGCTTTCTTAAGATTCTTTTCTGCTTTATTTTTTTCCTTGATAGTATTGCGTAGCTCAGTCATGCTCTTACGCAGCTCTAGCTGTGTGATGACCTGATTAGCAAGTATTTTGAGGGATTCGATTTGATCTTTGTCTAGCTTGCGCGGGACAGTATCCATCACGCATAGCGTACCAAGTGTGACTCCTCTAGGGGTAGTCAAAGGATAGCCCGCATAAAATCTAATATATGGCTCACCTGTAACCAGTGGATTGTCATGAAATCTGATGTCCTGATGTGTATCAGGTACCTCTAAAAGATCTGTCATGACGAGCGCATGACTACAAAATGAAACATCTCTGGTGGTTTCAGCTTGTGGAACGCCTATTTTTGCCTTGAACCACTGACGACAGTCGTCTACTAATGAGATAAGTGCTATAGGAGTATCACAGGCTTTGCTGGCGAGTTTTACAATGTCATCAAATGCTGTTTCTGGACCCGTATCTAAGATATCATAGGATCTTAGTTCGGCCACGCGCTTATGCTCATTTCTAGGAAGCGGAGCTACTAGCATATTCTGATGATCTTTTCTGTGGAACTGGATGAAATTTCGAGAAAAGGAAGCAAATTATCTGTTAATGGTCAGAATTTATTTGATGATCCTTCTAGCGCGCACAAATTTGGGTCGCCAATAGTCGGACATAATATTATCTTCGATGACACCTAGACTCGTAGAGGCATGTATAAACCTTATATTTCCCCTGCTTCTTGCGTCAGTGACGATCCCAGCATGAGTGACTTGTCTCCTTCTTTTCCCTGTGGCAAAGAACACTAAATCACCCGTTTTAAGTTCTGCTATACTGACCTTTTTGCCGGATTTACTTTGTGCATCTGATGTGCGAGGAAGCTGGATACCAGCTCTACTGTAAGACTGTAGGATCAAGCCAGAACAGTCCATACCAGCACGAGTCGTACCCCCATAGCGATAGGGTGTTCCAGTAAAGGATTTGGCTGTGCTGATGACAGTAGCGACTTGTTCTTTGCGAACCTTGCGACCTCCAGCACAGGAGCTAAGCAGGAGACCTATCAAAAAAATAAGAATAACTCGGGTAATCGATATTGTTTTCAAAACACTGCTTTTCATAAATCACTTAAAAATATGGTATCCTATGCAAAAGCTCTAAGATTTATTGATTAAAATTAAAGTTTAATAGCTTCGAGGCATTTTACAGATAGCAATGCTGCTGAAAATGCTTCAAATGTAATTTCAAACCTATCAAGACTTATCAATTTCTTACCCATGAAGAAAATAGTACTAGGAGTAGATGTAGGAGGGACTAGTACCAAGCTAGGACTAGTAGATAGAGAAGGCAACTTGCTCGCTGAGTCTAAATTTATGTCTACCGAATACGAATTTATCGATGGATTTATAGAATCCTTTGAAAAACATGTCGATCAATTAGTGAAAAGTATAGGTCCTGACCATGAAATGATCGGGATTGGTATAGGAGCACCTAATGCGAACTTTTATAGGGGGACTATCGAGTACCCGCCTAATCTCAAGTGGCCTGGAATCACTCCCTTAGCCTCTATGGTCAAGCGTAAATTCAAGCTACCTACCTTGCTTACCAATGACGCCAATGCGGCTGCTTATGGTGAGATGATCTATGGCGGTGCTAAAGGAATGAAAGACTTTGTCGTTATTACATTAGGAACTGGTCTGGGAAGTGGAATAGTGTCTAATGGACAGCTGGTGTATGGATATGCTGGAAATGCAGGAGAGGTAGGGCATACGCTAGTCAATGTACATGGCAGACACTGCGGATGCGGAAAGCAGGGTTGTCTAGAGACTTATGTTTCCGCTACGGGGATTCGTAGGACAGTTTATAAACTACTTGCAGACTACACAGTAGATAGTAAGATGCGAGAGGTTTCATTTGAAGATTTATCTGCGGAGATGATCACAGATGCGGCTCATGCAGGTGATGAGATAGCGATCGCTGCATTTGAATATACAGCTCGTATCCTTGGGATGAAGCTTTCGGATGTAGTCGCCCATAGCGGCCCTGAAGCTATCTTCTTGTTTGGAGGGTTGACACATGCCAAAGACTTGCTTTTCATGCCAACGGCCAAGCATTTCAATAACAACCTGATGCCAATCTTCAAAGGAAAAGTGAAACTGATGCCATCAGAACTGAATAATAAAAATGCCGCCATCTTAGGTTCTGCTGCCATGATTTGGAAGCATTACGAAGATGGAGATTTATCAACATTATCATAATACAATGCCAGTATCATACACGACCGTAGGAGAAAATTTGCTGATGCAATTTCAGCAGATAGTAGGGAAAGCCAATATCATCGTAGATGAGGAGCATAAGTACCAATATTCACATGATGAGACGGAGGATTATTCTTTCATGCCTGATGTGGTGCTTAAGCCAGGTTCGGCTGAGGAGGTTTCAGCGATTCTCAAGCTTTGCAATGAACATGTCATCCCCGTCACTCCAAGAGGAGGTGGCACTGGACTAAGTGGAGGCGCGCTACCCGTACAAAAGGGAGTTGTGGTCTCCATGGAGCGATTTAATAGAATCCTTGAGATAGATGAACTCAACCTACAAGCTACAGTGGAGCCGGGTGTGATCACTCAGGTTTTCCAAGATACGGTAAAAGAAAAAGGACTTTTCTATCCACCAGATCCAAGTAGCAGAGGAAGTTGTTTTTTGGGAGGAAATCTAGGAGAAAATGCAGGCGGCCCTAAGGCTGTCAAATACGGTGTCACGAGAGACTATGTGCTCAATCTCCAGGTAGTATTGCCTACTGGAGAGATCATCTGGACGGCTGCCAATGTACTCAAAAACTCGACAGGATATAATCTCACCCAATTAATGATTGGCAGTGAAGGAACGCTTGGGATCATCACCAAGATTGTTTTCAAACTACGATCATACCCTACTCAAGATGTGACGCTTTTAGTGCCATTTAGTACTTCAGAAGAGGCTTGCAGAGCCATATCTGCTATCTACATGGCTGGAGTGACGCCTTCTGGGATGGAATTTATGGAGCGAGAGGCGATCATCAAAACTCAAGAATATCTCGCTACAGTGCTCAATAAAAAAGTTAACATAGATTTACCCGAAGGAATCAATGCACATTTGCTTATCGAGCTAGATGGCAATGACCAAGAGGTGCTCATGAAGGAAGCAGAAACCATCATGAATGTTTTGGAGCAATTCGAAACAGGAGAGGTACTTTTTGCAGATACTGTGGAGCAAAAGGAGGCGCTTTGGAGGATCAGAAGAAATGTTTCGCCAGCTGTCAACTATTACTCACTCACTAAATCAGAGGATGTGGTCGTACCAAGGGGTAATTTGCCAAAGCTCGTCACAGCAATCAAGTCTATAGGGAAACAGTATGGTTTTAACTCGGTAGTCTACGGACATGCAGGAGATGGCAATCTACACATCAACATCATGAAAGAGGCGCTTTCTGATGCTTACTGGCATAAGGAAGTCAATGAGGGTATAGGAGAGATATTCAAAGAAGTAGTCAGACTAGGCGGTACACTCTCAGGAGAGCATGGTATCGGCATAGCCAAAAGGCCCTATATGTCGCTCGCTGTTTCTGAGGTAAATCTTAGGCTTATGCGTGGCATCAAGGCGGCCTTTGACCCTAATGGCATATTGAATCCAGACAAGATATTTTAATTATGGAAAGAGAAGACATGAAGATAGAAACTATAGCCATACATGCAGGTAATCATCCAAATAGTGAAGGTAAACCAGCTATCCAACCTATCACCTTGTCTACTACTTTTGAGCATCATCCTGAGGAAGCATACATCTACACGAGAGCAGCTAATCCTAACAGGAAATCCCTAGAAAACGTACTGGCAAAGCTGGAAGGTGGAGCTGAAGCTGCTGCTTTTTCTTCCGGCAATGCGGCTGGTATGGCGGTTTTTCAGTCCCTACCAGTAGGTAGTCATGTGATAGCAGCTGATGATATGTATCATGGCTTAAGCAAGCAATTGAAAGAACTCTTCAAGGGGATTTTAGAGGTTACTTTCGTAGACTTATCTAATCCTGATAATTTTAAAAATGCTATTCAGCCTAATACCAAACTACTCTGGATAGAGACGCCTTCAAACCCTCTACTCAAAATATCCGACATCAAAGCACTTGTAGCGATCGCTAAGTCAAAAAACATCACAGTAGCTTGTGACAATACTTTTGCTACACCTATTTTCCAAAATCCTCTAAAGCTTGGAGCGGATCTCGTGATGCATTCTACCACTAAGTTTCTCGGTGGGCATAGCGATATTTTGGGAGGGGCACTCATCACCGCTAAGGTCGATGATATGTGGGAAAAGATCAGAAATGTCCAACACACAGGAGGGGCAGTTCCTTCACCGTTTGATTGTTACTTTTTGACGAGAAGCATCAAAACGCTTCCTTACAGAATGAAAGGACATCTCGCTAATACAACTGCTCTAGCAGCCTATTTGTCAAAGCACCCTCAAGTTGAAAAAGTTTACTATCCAGGACTACCATCACATGAGGGTCATCAGGTGGCCGCAAGTCAAATGAATGGATACGGAAGCATGCTATCCTTTTGTGTTAAAGGAGATGCGCAAACGGCTGAGAAAGTGATATCAAAGCTCAAGCTCTACACTAATGCCACGAGCCTTGGAGGTGTAGAAAGCCTGATAGAAAGGCGTGCTGCGGTAGAAGGGCCAGATACCCTCACGCCTCAAAACCTCATTCGTGTTTCTGTTGGTTTGGAGCATATAGATGACTTGATAGCTGATATGGACCAAGCCTTGAGTTAATTTTTCACTGTTTCAACTGTGCAAAAATACTCCTACTATCTTCGCTGCCATTTTCATCAATGACTTTAAGTTCGTTTTTTCCTTGCTGAAAAGTAACTGCGAGTTTATGTGTTCCTTGTGTATTCCCTATGTATTGTTCATTGAGGTACCAATAGATCTTAGAAGTATTGTCACGGTGCCCTACTTGACAGACTACTTGTTCTACTTGTCCATTATAGTCTCTTGGCAAAAAGAGCCTAGCTGAAGGGTTTGGATAAATGATCCGAATAGCATCATCAGACTGAAAGCTAGGGCAGCTAGGGTAGTGAGGTTTGATATCATCAATGTATTGTCCCTTTGATCGTAAATAAAAAGCAATATCAGGTGGATAGTAGGTCACTTTTTCTGAAACAGCCCCCAACTCAGACCAGCATTGAGAACAAGTTTGATATCGTCCATCTTCGGAAAAGTACCGTTTTTGATGGTAATCACATTTTCTCAGGGCCTTCATATTATAGGGAGCACTTACAGTGTCTACTGCCATGCATGCCTCTCCAGCGGCTAAGCCAGAAAGCTCACAAACTGCTTTTGGATGAAAATCAATGTCATTTATAGCAAACCAGCTACTCGTAGGATCTGTAGGAAAACTTTGTAAAAGATCAAATAGGATAGGTCCAGCAGAAGCTGCTCCGCTAAGATTTTTATTACTTTCTCCAGTGAAATTTCCCACCCAAACAGCTATGGTATATTGTGGATTTACACCTATAGCCCAAGCATCTTTATGACCATAGCTAGTGCCTGTTTTCCAAGCTATGGGTTGTTGCCTGCTATACTTTTGCCAATAGTACTCGCTTCCAGGTCGTGATACTTCTTTTAGCATATCAAGTGTTAGTAGCGTGGACGCTTTACTGATCAAGTTTTCACCTTCCTCTGTGATGTCTTCTTGGAGGATGTTGTTTGGAGTGAAGACACCACCATTGGCGAGACCTCTATAAAGCATGACCATATCCCACATGTTCACCTCAGCACCACCTAAGATCAAGGGCAATCCATAAGCATCTGCATCTCTAAAGAGTGTACTTACTCCAGCCATTTTTAGAAAAGCATAAAATTGATATACTCCATAGCTATTTAAAAGTCTAACTGCTGGGATATTGAGTGAGCTGATCAGAGCTTCTTTAGCAGTGACTACTCCCTGAAAATCTTCATTGGCATTGTTGGGGGAGAAGCCATCAAAATAGGTGGGCAAATCCCGAATAAGCGTATTTGGTAAAATTAAGCCTTCATCGATACTCAAGGCATATAAAAGGGGTTTGAGAATAGAACCACTAGATCTAGCAGCTTGCACACCATCCACTTGCCCCTGATGCGCTGCATCAAAGAAAGCTGGAGAACCTACATAAGCTTTGATAGCGCCAGTACGCGTATCTGCAACTAAAATAGACAGATTGTAGATTCCATAAGGAGCTAAGATTGATCGATGTTTTTCGGCTACATATTGACTGCTTTGCTGTAGCTGTTTATCGATGGTTGTTTGCAATATGTTAGAGTCTGGATATTGACTTTTTAGCCAGCGGCCAGCATGCGGTATGGTAGATTCAAAGGTTAAAAATTGCGTAGGAATAGGCTCTATTTTAGCCAAAATATAGGCTTGTTCATCGAGATGACCCGCTTCCTTTAGCTTTAGTAGTAAGCTATTTCTTTTATCTATCAAGGAGGTATTTCGCTGAGTGGGATAGATGAGACCTGGAGCATTGGGTAGTACAGCCAAAGTAGCCGCTTCGCTCCATGTCAGTTGTGCTGGATGCTTACCAAAAAACTTTAATGAGGCAGTATGATATCCGATGACATTACCACCAAATGGAGCATGATCAAGGTAAAGTTTGAGGATTTCTCCCTTACTGTATTGCCAGTCAATTTTTAGGGCGTCAAATAGCTCGGATATTTTATACCATAAGGTTCGTTTATGATCATGTCGCAATCTAGCTACCTGCATGGTAAGTGTACTCGCTCCGCTGACTACTTTTCCAGCCTGTATATTACTCTTAGCAGCACGTAAGATCGCAAGCAAGTCTATCCCGATGTGGCTATCAAATCGCTTATCTTCAAAAGTGAGAACTGCTTTTTTAAGTTTCTCTGGGATGACTTCTTCTTGCGGAGGAAAATGCCACTGCTCTTCAGGGTTGGTATACGCTTGCAATAGACTACCATCCTCAGCCAATATAATGGTAGAGTAGGTCGTATCAAAGAGTGGACTCCTTAGTGGAATACTAAGCCAAAGAAAAAATAGGAGTACGATCAGAAATACGACTCCTACTTTCTTTTGAAAATTATTTAAAGGCTTCAACACTTACTTTTTTACCTGCCTGAGTAGCTTTAAAATCATTATTATACATGGCTTCTACGAGGGTACCTGGCAACTGATATGAGCCAGGTGTCACGCAGTTGAGCTTGATCACAAAATCTAGTTTTTCCTTCCCCTTCAGGTCAAAGAACCACATGGCTCGATCATCTCTGAGATCTAGATAAGACTCTTTATTTAGTGTCCAATTATTGGTCCAGTCGGGTAGCAGTTCATTGTTTAGACGAAGATTTTCTATCTGCCATCCTGCTGGAAATATTTGTACGAGTGCTAGTTCTGAGACTTCTGATACAGGACTAATATTGCCTACAGTAAATCTACCAAAGAAGCTTTCACCTTGCTTGAGCCTATCAGGATTGATGAGGTTTCCATTTTCATCATACCACTTGACCTCTAGTGAGAGATTATTAGAAGTGGTTTTGCGTTGATCTGTCAGAGGTACTCCATTCCAAGACAGCGAGGCATAGATTTGATCTACATTGCTATCAGTTGAGAGCTCTATGCTGATGTTTTCACCAAAATTATTTCTAATAGGTAGCGAAAGTCGATTGTTAGTGTTGAAAGGAATTCGCTTTCCATTAGCTAAGACAACTGTTCCCTTGATCACCTTTCCTTGTGATAAGTTTAAGCCGATTTTTTCGAAGTATTTACCCAATGCCAATAGCATATAGCCACTGCTCTGGGTACTTAGATACTCTTTACCCGAGAGTTGAGTAGCCACTGATTTAGCTATTAACTCAGCGGTCTCCGTCTCACCCATCAGTGTAGCGCAGTATAGTATGATCGCATCATCTCTATATTTAGATCCAAATGTATAATCAAATGGGTCATAAGCCTGTGTGCTAGTACCACTGCTTTGTAGGATTTGATTTTTCACTTGATCTACTCCAGCTTGATGATAAGCCGCTGCAAGCATCCACTTTTGAGCATCAGTCATTTTAGACAATTCGTTTTCCATGAGAAGGTTCATTTCTCCTACAGGCGATTTATCATCTAAGCTCAATATGAAGGCACGATTGACTCGAGAAGATAGCTTACCAACATGATTTCGAGCGTCATTGCTGAGTGAATTGATTGCTCTCTGATACAAGAAGTCAGGTACAGCATAGCCTGCTTTTTTAGCTTCGATCAAGAAGTGAGTTGCGTAGTTAGTGCCCCATTCGCTACTTTCACGTTCACCAGGCCAGTAAGAAAATCCAGAACTAGAAGTAGTGAATTGTTGTAGCTTATTGATAGCCTCAGTGATATTACGGTCTATCTCAGTGCTTTCTGAAGCATCAAAATAGCCCATTTTTTTCAGGTAAAGCTGAGGGAAAACTGCTGAAACTGTCTGTTCAATACATCCATATGGATAGGATATGAGCCATTTGAGACGATGATCAAAATCCATATTAGGGAAGATATTGAGGTCTAGAGTTGCCATATTGGTGCCTTCAATTCCAATTTTAGGAACAGCCATAGTGAGGGTTTTTCCCTTGATCAATTGTTCTGTTTGCTTATCATAAACCCTACTTGCACTAGGGATCACAGAGATATTTGTTTCACTCGTGACTTTAAAGCTACCAGTGTTTCCTGTTAGCGTTACTTTGGCTTGTCCGACTGATTGGTTCACGCGTATCTTGAAGCTTGTATAGGCCTCCTCTTTGTCTCCAAAAGTTACAGATTGACTTTCACTGCCTATAAGCGTGAGTGGCCCATCCAACTTGATATTTAGCGTAGCATTTTTAATGGCGCTGTTCAATTTAAATAGAGACACTGGCAATGTGATCTCATCTCCTGGACTGAGTTGTCGAGGCAGGGTAGGTTGCAAGATCAAATCGGATTTTACTGGAACTGTTTTATCCGCATGTCCGTAGCTATTTCCTTGAGCACCGACCACCATGATGCGCACTGCACCATTGTAGTTTGGCATCTTAAACTTCACAGTGGCACGACCTCTCTCATCAGTCATCAGAGGGCCTTTAAACATGCTGACAGGCTGGAATCTGTCTTTGCCATCGATAGGATCAGTTTGTGACTCTCGATAGCTGAGAGCTTCTGCTCCGCCTATGGAGAAAGTTTGAAATACATCTCCTTTATTTGCGCTGATCACATGAGAGTAGACATCATAAGAATCCACGAAAAGCCCAATTTTCCTGAAAAAGTCATTCCAAGGATTCGGTGTTTGAAACTGAGTTAAGCTCAACAATCCCTCATCAACTACTGCGATACTAAACTGTGCTTGCTTTTGGTTAAGTGTATTGACTTTGATTTCAAACGCTTCATTAGGTAGCAGAGAAGGTTTTACGCCAATGTCAAATCCGATTTTTGTTGCAGGATCGATGACCGAGATTGGAAGTATGCCAAAGGTCCTGATTGGACGATCATTAGTCGTTTGATCATGTGGCTGAATGACCGATAGAGTGACATACACATTAGGCATCATATCTTGGGTGATTGGTAGCTCTAGCGTCAACTCTTCACTAGTCCCGCTAGGCTTTACCCACTGATGACTGAGCAGTTCATTTCCTTTTTCTACTGTCATTAGGATCGTTCCTTGCTGAGGATTTGGCAGCCTAATTTTAGCACGATCACCAGGCTGATAGCTTTCTTTATCAGACTTAAGTGCTAGAGTACCCTCATTGAGATCACCGCCTGGCACACTTCCATAGCGGTATGCACTGAAAAAGAGTGAAGCGATGTGCCCATTGCTATCAATGACCTCTATGAGGTATTCACCATTTTCAGAGGGATTGAAACTGATAAATGTGTTATTCTCTTTGGTGGTGACTTTACCTTCTATTTCTAAATAAGTTTGATTATCCTGTTTATACTTTAGCTGATAATTTCTTCTGTTATCGTACTGATACCACCAGTTTTTATCATTTCGGTAGATTTTGTAGGAAATGCTTTTGCCGATTTGTTTTTCTCCTTTAGTGTTGAGCAGGACAATTGGGAATCTGACTTCCTGTCCAGTAGCAAAATAGCCATAGCCGCTCGGGTCACTGACTCCCACATAGTTTGGATAGGGTTCTAGGTCTACTACATTCCAACCTTCATTTGGCTGCCCTCCTTTTTCGGTAATTTTAGCATTTACTTTTACCTTGAGCATGGAAGGGACATCTCCAAGGTTAGGAATGATCCAATTTCCTTTTAGCTGCCCTTTTTCATCTAGCGTGCCTTTGAGGATATTTTTAGTAAATGATTTAAAATCTACATCAGCTCGAGTGAATGTATAATTTCCATAATTAGCGAATGTTTTGAGTGCGGGGAGTACTTCCACATCCACAGTTGCCTGTAAGTTGGAAGCTGGAGCTCCGAAGAGGTATTTGACATCCAACAGATAATCGAGAGATTTATCAGTCCAGCTAAGTGTCCTCTTTTCTGGTTTGACGTTGACATTGAGTTTGTCAGCAACGACCGTCTCTATTTTAAGCTCCTGATAGAAATAAGAGCCGCCAGCATTGATATTTATATTGTAGTTTCCTGTAGGAGCCTTACTATCTGTAGCAAATGCAAATACATAAAAGCCATCTTGCGATTTGACCTTTGTTTGTTCAAAGACAGTGTTGTACTCGGGATCTCTGACCGTAATACTCACAGGATGATTTTGGGGGAAAGTCTTATCCTTATTTCTAGCGATGAAACCTACATGAACAGAATCTCCAGGTCTGTAAACACCCCTTTCAGTGTAAATGAATCCTCTTGTATTATTGCCATATTCTCGAAGACCACCTACATCAAAGCCTGAAGTGCTCCATTGCATATCGTCTTTCTTCAGAGCAGTGATCTGCGTCCCCTTTTTAGCGGTAGCATTATAGAAGTAGCGTGACCGTGTGAAAGTTGCGATACCTTGGGCATTGCTCACAGCACTGGTGATTTCTTCACCATCATAGTTGAGTAGCGACACCCTAGCGCCTGACAGGGGCTGTGCAGTGATCAAATCTGTGATAAAAAATACATGGTCATTGTTGCCAGACTTGAGTGTCATCCCTATGTCGCTGAGTAGGATAGGCTTGTAGATTTGTCCCTTTTCCTCCAAATAAGTGAGTTTATCTGAAGTGATAGGAACACTCACATCTTCGGGAGTGAATCTCAAGCTAATAAGGAAGATTCCATCTCCATAATTTGAAAATAAATCTGAAAGGTCTAGCTCATTTAGCATCCATTCATTTGCCTGGTTGTTGAGGTCTATACTTTGACTTTTGACCACGACTCCAACTGCATTGGTATAGCTATCATTAAAGCCTCTATTTCTATTTTTACTACTGGAGAGCTTTTCTGATTGCAGTATCCGCCCGAGTTTATTGGTATAGATTTTCTTCACTTCTAAGTGTACGCGCTTTAGATTAGTGGTATAAAACTGCACCTTTTTCTGATTTGAAGAAGGTAGTATGACACCATCCGAAGCAAACTCCAACTGTGGCTGTATGTCTGAGAAGCTGATTTCTTGTGTGATGACTTTGGTGGTTTTTGTGCCCCAGCGACTTCTGATACCTGCTTCCATTTTGATTTGGTACTTTTGTCCAAATTTAAAGTTGCCGTCTAGGATGACGGTATTGCCTAGTTTCTTGGCTTCAAATGTGGTTTTTGGAGTGACAGAGATGAGTCCCGTGATCTGCTGATCCATGTCGAGCTCATCTGAATATTGGATTCTCACTCTAGGGCTTTTGCCCTCTTCCTCTGCCTTGAGACTCACCATGCGCATTTCCGTCAGTGGAGGCAATTCGAAGTTTTCCTCGAAAACTTCCTCTAGCATTAATTGCTTAGAGGCTACTTTAAAGCTAAAATCTTGGATGCGTTCGGTACGATTGATCTCCTCGCTGATAAATTGGAAAGACTTGCTGTCTAAGACATTCCAATTCAGGTTTAAAGATTTATTTCCTGTGAGACTCACTGCAGCTTCGACATCTTCTACTTTGGTAGCTTCTGTAAAAGTCAGCGTACCTTGATAGACAAGGATTTTGGGGTCATTTCTATCCTTGAGCTTGAGCTCTGCATTAAAACTTGCGATATCTCTTCCCAGTACATTGAGAAAAAACTTTAGGTCCTCAAGTCCTTTTTCTTTAAAATCTGCAGACAGTTTTTGAAGCTGTAGTATGCCATTAAACTGCTCTCGCATAGGCAATTCCTCATCAGGTACAAACTGCAATACACTTTTACTTTTCCACAGAGCCTTACCTTTTAAGCTTGGGCTAAAATCAAATACATCTAAAGGAGAGCTTCCAACTTCTTCATCACTGATGATGTCATTGTTAAATATCACTTCGATAGTTTGATCAAAATGTACATCTCCATTGGTTACAAAACTGATTTCTTTGGCAAGCGCCTCTGAGTAAATGAGGTTTGATTCAGGTGATTCTGAGGAATTGCCGCAGCCTGTCCATATCAATGTAGCACCTATTAAAATGCAAAAAGTAGGTATTAGATTTCTCATAAAAGGATGTGTTGAAAATAATTAAATAGAAATCAAGATATTGATTTCATATATTTATTTCTATAATTTTTGATAATTAATATTGAAAAAAATACTAAAGAGCTCAAGAGAGCATATTTTTAAAAGAAATCGTAAACCTTGCTCCTTGATTTACTTGGCTTGTGACAACGATGCTGCCACCTAGATTTTTGACGTGGTTGTAGACCAGATAGAGTCCGATGCCTTTACTGTCTTGATGTTCATGAAATTTCTGATTGAAGCCAAAAATCTTGTCACCCACCTTTTCCATATCAAAACCAAGCCCCTCATCCTCAAAGATGAGTTGATGGATTCCTTGATCTATTTGTGATTTGATACGGATGACTGGATGTGCTTCTGGTCTCCGATATTTGATGGAATTGGTGATAAGATTGAGGAATATACTTTCCAAATACGCAGTGTTGAAAAATACCTCTGGCACTTCAGAAAAGTTGACATCAATCTCGGCTTGAGATTCTGTGATCAATGCCTTCAGTGAATGATGTATTCGCTTATATATCGTATCTAGTGAGATCCATTCGATAGGGACATTGTTGACACCCTTTTTGATGAAGCCGTCTAAGTGATGATTTAGCTTTACTTGGATATCTCTTGCGGCCTCTTGGATGAGTTGGAGGATTTCTACTGTTTCAGCATCTTTTATTTTGCTTAGGTCCATCATGTTAAAAATAGCATTGATATTGGCCAATGGAGATCTGATGTCGTGCGAAGTAGCGTAAGTCATCTGCTTTAGCGCTGAGTTGGTTTTAGACAGTTCAGTGAGGACACTATTTCTATCTTCATCCATCTTCTTTTTATGACTGATGTTTTTGGCTATGGCATAGACGAGTCCTTGCTCAGGCTTGGGCATAGATGTCCACGAGAGCCAGACCACCTCCCCTTGTTTGGTGATGTACCTATTTTCGAAGTGTAATAAAGGCCGACCTTGAATGATTGTATCTCTATACTGTGAAGTGATACCCCGATCATCGGGATGAATAAAGTGATTGATAGGTTGGGATTTCAATTCATCCAAACTGTAGCCCATGAGCTTGCAGTAAGCTGGATTGACTTTTTTAAAATATCCATCAAAACCTGCTATACATAGATAATCTAATGAGGATTCGAAAAAATAGGCGAGGTCATACTGCTCCTCATCTGT
The DNA here is from genome assembly GCF_016464625.1 of Penaeicola halotolerans. GTDB lineage: Bacteria > Bacteroidota > Bacteroidia > Cytophagales > Cyclobacteriaceae > Penaeicola > Penaeicola halotolerans. Next base: position 16,019 of record NZ_JAEAGO010000005.1, on the reverse strand, counting down.
CATGGTTTCCCTTTGAGTTTTCATCCCTTTGCTACTGATTTTCAGTGAAATCGAAGGTAATTTAATTAAATGCGGAAGTTTTTCAAGGAGCTTTGTCCATCTTTATTCATAGCTCATCTTCACCTGACTTCCTTTTTCTTTGTCCAAAGTGATATTGGCATAGAGCGCAATCTCCTGCTGCAAATCTTCCACATGAGAGATGATGCCTACGATCCTGTTTTCCTTGCGCAGTGACTTGAGTGTCTCAAAAACGATATTTAGAGAATTTTTATCCAGTGAGCCAAAGCCTTCATCTAAGAAGAAAAAGCTTTGATTGGATTGATTGAGAGACTTTACTTTTTCTGCCAGTGCTAGTGCCAGACAGAGTGCTGCTTGGAAGGTCTGACCGCCTGAGAGGGTTTTGAGCAGTCTGGTATTGCCGCCATTGAGATGATCTCTGACGATAAAGGTATTGTCTTCATTGAGCTCCAGACTCAAGCTATTCCTAGTAAGTGTCATGAAGCGAATATTGGCAGTCTGACAGAGTTCTTTGAGATAGATCGTAGAGATATAGTTGACAAATCCACTTCCCGTAAATAGCCTTCTAAGCTCATTGAGTAAGGATAATCGAAGGTCTAGACCTTCTTTTTTCTGAAGCAGTTTATCTTTTTCTTCTAGTTTTAACTGAACCTCTTTGATTTGCTTTTCTATCACTGCATGTTGTCTGGAGGCTTCATCTTTGATATGTGTAGCCTCTTTCAGTGCTTTTTCTAAAGTCTTATAAAGCGTAGGATCATATGATTGGAGTGCTTGATGTTGATTCAGCGTAGCTAGCCTAGCTGTCACGAAATCTTGACGCTTTCGGAATGACTCTATTTTTGCGGTCTCCTTAGCTACGTCTATGTTTTTAGAAAGTATATCATGTACTTCTGCTATAGATTTGAAGCGGGAAGACTGCATGGCTTCTGCTACGGCTGACTGTATATCTGCTAGCTTTTGGTCAAGAGTAGAGAGGCTTTTAGTGAGAAACTCCAGTTGCTGTTTGTCTCTTTGCAATTCCAGTTCGGTAGTTCTTTTTTCATTTTCAGCAGTAGTGAAAGTACTATCCAAGCCAGCGATTTTGATTTCACCTTTTTCGATTCTTTCTCTTAGTTTTTCAGGGGTATTCTCTTTGATCAAATTGACCTTAGCTGGATCGTTCAGCTGGCTGATCGTCTCCTTATACGCCTGCTCAAATTCCTTCCATTTTATCTGTAGTTGATTGCTGTTTTCTATGGCTTGTTGAGCTTCTTTTCTCAGTGTTTGTTCTTGAGCCCGCAGTTCTGAGATTTCTATTTTGAGTTTTTTGATGCGCTCTTGTTGATACTTAGCTTTTTCTAGCGCTACACTAGGATTGATGTCTTGAAGCTTTTCTTGGAGCTGCTTTAGTTCATTTTGGAGGTCTGTATTATCCTTTTCAAGTTGCTTGATTTGTCTCTCGCGCTCAGAGGCGGCAGATTTGAAGCTGTCGTAGGCTCTTTGAAGCTGAAGTAGCTGATCGAGCTTTTCTAACAGTGTGTTTTCACTGTTTTGAAGATTTTCTGTGTGTTTGTCCGACTCAGCTTTTAAGAGATCAGGATGATGTGTTGCGCCACAAATTGGACAAGGATCTCCTTCTTGCAGCTTTTCAGCATGCGTGAGAAGTGCTTGTTTGATCAACCATTTTTGGCCTTGCTCACGAATAGATTTCAAGTCACTTTGGGCTACATGCACACTTTCATCTATTGTGTCTAATGAAACCTGCAGCTTCAATGCTTGATCATCAAGGTTTCTTTTATCTACATCCAACCTCTCATTAATTTGCTTGATCTGCGCTACTTTTTGAGTGATTTCTTGTTGGAGTTTTTGAGCGGCTTTTTCTTGCTCAGAAGCTCTAGTGAGCATAGTCAAGTCGGGAAGTTCAGTCTCTAGTTTTTCTAAGGCGACTTCCTTTTCGGTGATCAGTTGTGAGATTTGCTCCGTTTTGGCTAAAGCATTTTTGGCCTTTTCAGATTCTGTCTTGGCGAGTATTTGGCTATCATCAACAGCCTTTTGAAGCGATTGGAGTTTCAAGACTGTTTTAAAGTCCCTAACCAGCTCTTTGAAATATGATTTTTTTGAAAGCTCTTCTTTGGCTTTTTCATAAGTTTCTGCTACTGATGCCAGCTTGGGGATCAATTTTTTCACATTACTATCATAGAGCGCCATTTCTTTGGAGGCTTTCTCTTTTTCAAGTGTAGTGTCTTCAAGTTGTCTGAGCTTTTCTTTGAAGTGGAGCTTTGCCTCTTGGTCAGCTTGTAGCAAATGGGATATTTCATCTATAGCAGGCTTTTCCTTTGAGAGCTGCTGCTGTTCTTCTTGAAGCTTCTGATATTCTTCATATAGAGAAGCTACTTGCTCGATTTCTTTGACGCGAAGGCTTGCTTCTTTTACTTTTTGCTCGAGTTGTTTGAGAGATTTCTTCTGCTCAGACTCCTCAGCTTGGAGTTGGGTAAGTACCTCTGTGGTATATGCTTCTAGCGTACTAAGCTGTCCTATCAGGATCTGTTGTTCTGCCAGAGTTTCATTGGTGAGTTTTTTATTTTGCTCGTATAAGTCAAATCGATGGAGGTGAAAAAGCTCTTTCATCATTTCCGACCGATCCTTGGGTGCTAGATCTATGAACTCTCGAAACTTCCCCTGAGGAATGATGATAGTTTGTTTAAAGTGCTCATAGCTCATGCCGATGATTTCTTCAGCGGTCTGTGAGATTGGTTGCCAATCGCCATTGACTTCCTGATAGAGCTGTCGCGTATCTGCCTTTACTTGATCGAAGTTTTTCTTGTTGCGCTTCGCTTTGACTAAGGCTCTGTAGCGGTGGTCATTGTTTGCTCCCGCGCTGAAGGTGAAATCTATGCTCATCTCATCAGACTGTAGATTGAGCATGTTGTAGTAGAGATTATCACCTCCTTTATTAAGTCGGTCGCTGCGACCATAGAGCGCAAAGATCATTGCCTCTAGGATAGAGGATTTCCCACTTCCTACTGCACCAAATATGCCAAATACACCCGATGAGATCAGTTTTTCAAAGTCTATGACTTGCTCTACTTTATAAGAGTAGATGCCTTTTATCTTTAGTAGCTGTGGAATCATGAGGCGTCTTTGGCTAGCACTTCATTGAGGATATTCATGAGGTCATCATGAGGTTCTTGACCATTTTGCTGCATATAGTATTTTTTAAAAAGCTCTCGTATATCTTGGCCTAGATCAGCAGCTTCAAGTCCTTTTTTAGCATTTGATTGATAGCTTTTCAGCTCAGGAATCAAGCTTACAATCCCTTGATGCATTTGGTAGAGTGCTTTGCGAGTTTGTGCAGATATGGCTTCATCAGTCACGAGCGTAAGTTCTACAAAGCTATCTTGATTACTTTCTAGCCAAATGAGTGCTTCTTCTGATGACTCGAATCGCTTTCTGACGAGGGCTTTACCTTGTTTCAAGGCAATTTTTTCAAGCAGGGCAGTTTCATGAGGAACCACTGAAACAATCACTACACATTTTTCTTGACCAGCTTCACTGAAGCTGTAGCATAGTGGAGAACTACTATAGACTACCGGACAAGGATCACGATCTATGACCTGATATCTGTGTAAGTGTCCGAGAGCTGCATATTGAGTTTTTTGAGGAATGAGATTACTAAATATAGCTTGCGCACCTCCTATGTGGAGGATGCTTCTTTCACTCTCTGGCTCTTCTTGGGGCTTTTCTCCTTCTTTCATGAAAAAAAGATGTCCCATAAATAGATTGACCTGATCATCTTGAAAGTATTTGTCAGCGAGCTTTTGCCACCTTTGACTGAGCTGTGTGCGTAACTCCGCTTCTCTATTTTCTTCTCCTAGAAATGTCTTTAAAAGTAACTCATTAGCATAGGGTGCCAGTATGAGATTGACAGGACTGCTTAATTGCGGCCCTTCTAAGCGGATGAATCCTGACTCGCTTGCCGTCACGGCTAGTCCATTATCCAAGCTAAAGGGGGTGATGGAGCTTTGTAAATTGCCATAAAAAATAATCCCCAACTCTCTCGCTAATGGATCTGGAGCTTCTATCCTGTCTGGTGAATCATGATTACCCGCTATCAACACCACGGGTCTTTGACCATCCTTACTCAGTTTTCTAAGTGTTTTATAAAGCAGTTCAGTCGCCTCAGTGGGAGGGTTAAATGTATCATAGATATCACCAGCGATAAGCACGAGGTCTACAGCTTGCTCATCCGCTATCTGGCAGATTTCCTCTAGCACGAGTCGCTGTTCGTCTAATCTGCTGTAGTCGTTGAGGCGTTTGCCGAGGTGCCAGTCTGCTGTATGCAATATCTTCATAGGAGGCTTTTGAGTTATTTAAAATTAGGTTTTAAAACTTTATAGACCAAGATGCTGCTAGAGAAGATTTGTGGAATAGATTTTGAAAAACGGAAGTTTATGATTTTGAGAGTTTTATTGATAAGTGTTTTTTGTCTAGGTGTCTTAGGAGTATCTGCCCAAGACATCCCATTAGTTGAGAAGGGAACAGCTAGTTTTTATGCCGAGCAATTTCATTTGAGAAAAACGGCCAGTGGAGAGATTTTTTATATGGATAGTCTCACAGCTGCGCATAAGACGCTTCCTCTAGGGTCATGGGTACTGGTCACTAATCTAAAAAACAATAAAAAGGTACTAGTCAAAGTTAACGACCGCCTGCCTAAAAATTCTAAAAGAGTCATAGATCTGGCAAAAGGAGCAGCTCGTAAGCTCGATATGATACAAGCTGGACTGGCTCCAGTTCGCATTGATTACCTTAGCGGTCAAGGGCTCACCGAGGACCAGATCAGACTGATGGCACCACTACTGGGTATCAGATATCACGTAGAGCCGATCAAAATTCAAAGAGAATCACCTTTTGAATGACATAAAAAAACAGGGCTATCAATCGATAGCTCTGTTTTTTGTATAGGCATATAAATACTACTCTGTCCAGCTCATCGGGTACTTATCATCCACAAAGGCTAAAGCATCTGTTGTAAGATGAAGTGGTCTAAAGGTATCTAGCATCACGGCAAGTTCTTCAGTTTCCTTGGCGCCAATGCTTTTCTCCACAGTGCCCGGGTGAGGGCCATGCGGTAGACCACCCATGTGTAGTGTGAATGAACCTCTATCTATCCCTTTTCTACTCATGAAATTACCCTCTACATAGTATAGCACTTCATCCGAATCTATATTCGAGTGATTGTATGGAGCAGGGATCGCCTGAGGGTGATAGTCAAATAGCCTAGGTACAAAAGAACAAATCACAAAACCCCAAGCTTGAAATGTCTGATGTACGGGAGGTGGCTGATGGATACGTCCAGTAATCGGCTCAAAGTCATGGATAGAGAGTGCATAAGGATACAAGAAACCATCCCATCCCACTAAATCCATCGGAGAGTGTGCGTATTCATATTGATGTAAGTAGCCTTGTTTTTTGATTTGCACGAGATAGCTGCCCTTAGCTTCTTCTCTAACAAGCTCACCAGGAGGCCTGATGTCTCGCTCACAATAAGGCGAGTGCTCTAGTAGCTGACCTAGTTCGTTTCTATAGCGCTTTACGGTCTCGATAGGGCCAAGCGACTCCATGATGAGTAATCTTAAAGGGCCTTCTTCCCATTCAAATCTGTAAATAGTCGTTCTTGGAATGACGATATAGTCCCCTTTTCTGACGCGTAGCTTACCAAACTGTGAATACATGTAGCCATTGCCATCGTGGACGAATACTACTTCGTCTCCATCAGCATTTTTATAATAGTAATCCATCTTGCGCTGCTTAGGGATGCAGATGGCCATGTTGACATCATTATTCATCAAGAGCACTCTTCTAGCCTCCAGATAGTCATCTCCAGTCGTCTCTAGTTTAGAGGTGTTTAGGTGGGTTTGCTTCAAGCCATAGTCCTTAGCGATCTCCCATTTGTAGGGTTTTGGCTCTCCTATAGACTTGACAGTATTAGGGTTGTGTATATGGTAGAGATTCGAGTAGATCCCAGAGAAACCATGAGAACTGACTAGTTCTTCTTTGTAAAGACTGCCATCTGGCTGTCTAAACTGTGTATGTCTTTTGGGAGGAATATCTCCTAGGCGATAGTAATAGGCCATAGTGATGACGTTTTTTTGAGTTTATTAACGCTTAAAATTAAGTAAAATACTAGGGATCAGAAAATGATTCTATCCCAAAACAAAACAGTCAGCCCTAGGGACTGACTGCCATGATTTTATCTTGATGCAAGCTCCTCTGCTTTGTCAAAAAGCTTTAGTGCTTCCACATACACTTCATTGACATCATTGATGACTTTGTAGAATCCACTATCATCAAATACTGTCCTAGCGATATTGGCTTTTACTAATATGCGTAAGAATTCTTTAGAGCGCGCATAGTCTTTTTCAGCAAACTCTATCTTATTGTTTTTGCCCGTATTGATGAGTTGCTGAAGCATATCATCAGTGACTTTATAGTTTCTATAAAACTCCTCAAAGCTCATTTGATCTAGTTTTTTCTCGTTTTTAGAAACATAAGAAGAAACAAACTCTCTCAGCGCGCCACTATTATTGAGTCTGTTGACATAGGCACTACCCATCGTAGTATCGATTGGGACAAAATAGTCAGGCATGATACCACCACCACCATAGACAGTTCTGCCTTTAGCAGTTTCGTATTTGAGGGAGTCGTTGAATTTGATGCTATCAGCACTGAAAAACTCTCCTTGCTCGAATCTATTGTAGTAATCTAGCGCATAATCCTCTCTGTCTTCATAAGGCTTTTGGATAGATCTGCCACTTGGTGTGTAGTATCGAGCGATTGTCAGTCTCAATTCAGAGCCATCTACCAGTTCGATAGGACGTTGGATGAGACCCTTACCAAAAGATCTTCTACCGACTACCAGTGCTCTGTCATTGTCCTGAAGCGCACCCGCTACGATCTCGGAGGCAGAAGCAGAACCTTCATTGATCAGGACGATCACAGAACCTCGCTCAAATCCTCCCGTACGCATCGCATATGCTTTGGCAGTATATCTTTTCTCTTTACTATCCTGAGAGACGATGAGTGAATTACCAGCGATGAATTCATCCGCCATATTGATAGCAGCCCCCATGTAACCCCCAGGATTACCCTGTAAGTCAAGGATCATTTTGGTCATGCCTTCGTTTTTGAGTCGGTTCATATTTTCTACAAACTCCTCGTAAGTATTAGCTCCGAAGTTAGATACTTTGATATAGCCGATCTCACTATCTACCATGTAGGCAGCAGTGACTGAATTTTGAGGGATTTTATCTCGGATGATGTCAAACTTGAGCAAGTCTTTTTCACCTTTTCTGTAAATACCAAGTTTTACTTGGCTTCCCTTAGGCCCTCTAAGTAGCGTAAAGACGTCATTATTGGTCAGGCCAGTACCTGCTATCGTATCTTCATCTACTGTGATGATCTTATCCCCAGCGATGATGCCAGCTTTCTCTGATGGCCCGCCATTGAGTGGTGCGACCACATATAGCGTGTCTCTGATGAGGGCAAACTCTACTCCGATTCCATCAAAGCCTCCTTCGAGTTGTGCTCTAGAGATTTCTACCTCTTTGGCAGGCAGATAGCTTGAGTGTGGGTCGAGTTTTTCTAACATGCTATTGATCCCGTGCTCCACGATCTCGTCTACATTGACAGAGTCTACATAGTCACGAGTGATGAAGGTGAGGACTTCTCTGATTTTGTTGAAGTTAGTGATCAGGTCATTCTCTTTAGCCGAACTAGGTTCTGCGAAGTTTGCTCCGATCAAAATACCCGCACAGATCGCTACAGCCAACAAAAAAGGCAGTCTGATCTGTGATTTGGTGTTTTTTTCTTCTTTCACAAGTAGTGTATTTTAAAATTAAAAGTTATTTTTAACCAAATGGTAATTCCAAATATACGGTATAACGATCTAAAATACCTTTTCGTTTTGATCAATAAATCATAGCTCATTCGAAAGGGCATTTGGAACTACGACTGGTTATTTTTTATTACTTTTGTATCAAGCATATGAAAAAATCGACCTTACAGCATCAAAAGATCACAGATATAGTTGGTGACAACTATGTATTTGCCTCTGTGCTGTACTATTTTGGCATTCGATTTTATGACTATTCTGAAGATACCCTCGCGGAGGTTTGCCAAAAAAACGGGCTCAAACCAGAGTATGTGATCAAAAAGCTGGAAGAATCAGTAGCGTATGATACAGATATCAAGCCAGAGGTATTCAATTATCCTATTGATTTATTGCTTGAATACTTGCGTCACGCACACTTTATATTCATCAAGCACAAGCTTCCTTTCATCGCTTCTTTGATAGAAGGAATCAAAGATTTTCCCGTTTCACACAAGGAGATCTTGGAGGATCTCAAAATGGTGTTCCCTCTTTTCGTGGAAGATTTTATCCATCATATCTATCAAGAAGAAGATACGCTCTTTCATCATATCGAAGTGATGCAAAAAGCAGTCAAGGGCTCTTATAAGCCGTCAGAACTTTATTATCAGTTAGAAAAGCATAGCATGCAGCGATTTGCGATGGAGCATGACGCGCATGACGATGAGATGGAAGGCATCCGAAAGATCACGCAAAACTATGATGACAAGGATGTTTCTCATATTGCAATTAAGGTTCTTTACGATGAGCTGAAGCGCCTAGAGAAAATCCTCCAAATACATGCAGGCATCGAAAATGAGATACTTTTTCCTAAAGCACTCATGCTAGAAAAAGAGGTCAAGCAACTCTTGGCTGAAAAATCAAAGTGGAATTAATGGGAAGAGTACTAGCCATAGACTATGGGTCTAAAAGGGTAGGAGTAGCTGTTACAGATCCACTTAAAATGATCGCTTCTCCTTTAGACACTATTGCAAACGACCAGATTTTCAAGTTTTTAGAAACTTATTGCCAAAAGGAATCTGTTGAAACATTGGTAGTAGGGATGCCTAAAAACCTCCAAAATGAAGACACTCAATCCACAGCGGGAGTGAGAGATTTTGTGGAGAAACTGAAAGTTAAATTCCCTCAGCTACCCGTTAAACTCATCGATGAGCGATTCACCTCCAAGATGGCACTTCAAGCCATGATAGCAGGAGGAAGTAAGAAAAAAGACCGCAAAGAAAAAGCGGGCAACATAGACAAAGTAAGTGCAACAATAATTTTACAGTCCTATCTGGACCAGATGATATGATTTATCCTATCGTAGCTTATGGGGATCCCATACTCAAAAAACTAGCAGTAGATATCGAAGAAGGCCATCCTGATCTCAAACCGCTCATAGCAGACATGTTTGAAACCATGGATCATGCCAATGGAGTAGGTCTAGCCGCTCCACAAATCAATAAAGGAATCAGACTTTTTGTGATAGATTCTACTCTCATGGAAGAAAAGCCTGAAGATGGTATCAGAAAGGCCTTCATTAACCCAGTGCTTCTGGATGAATATGGAGATGATTTTTCTTTTGAAGAAGGCTGTCTAAGCATACCAGATGTGAGGGCTGATATCATCCGTCCAGACAAACTTACGCTTCAGTACTATGATGAAAACTGGCAGCTGAAGGAGGAAGAGTTTAGTGAGATGACAGCGAGAGTGATTCAGCATGAGTATGATCACCTAGAGGGTATCTTGTTCATTGACTATCTCAATGGTCTCAAAAAGCGCATGATCAAGAGCAAACTGATGAATATCAGCAAAGGTAGAGTAGATACAGACTATCGCATGATTTATCCGCTTCGTTGATCAAAGAAGACCTTCATATCGCCCTAGTACAGATGGATGTCTATTGGCATGATCCAGTAGCTAATAGAGCACATGTAGAAGAGATACTTTCCTCACTGGCTGCTAAGACTGACCTGATCATTTTGCCAGAGATGTTTACTACGGGTTTCACCATGACACCCGAAAAGGTCGCTGAACCCATGGAGCTACACACTACCAAGTGGATGAGACAAATGGCGAGTAGACTTCAGTCAGTCATCACTGGAAGTGTAGTGATCAATGATCAAGGAAACTATTACAATCGCTTGATATGGGTCTATCCTGATGGTGCTTTAGGCTATTATGACAAGCGCCACTTGTTTCGAATGGCCAAAGAAGAAGAACACTATGCTGCTGGTCAAGAGCTGAAGACATTTGCCGTAAAAGGCTGGAATATACTCCCACAAGTTTGTTACGATTTACGTTTCCCTGTTTGGTCTCGCAATGTGCTCCAAGAGAGGAAGTTGCTTTATGACTTTGCCTTCTATGTAGCTTCATGGCCAGCTAAAAGAGTGCAGGCTTGGGACAAACTCTTGCCAGCGCGCGCCATTGAAAATCACGCTTATGTAGCAGGTGTCAATCGCATAGGAGTAGATGGCTTAGAGGTAGACTATAACGGTCACTCTGCTGTATATGATTGTAAAGGAGATCGCTTGACAGCCTTGAGTGAAGTGGCTGGTATTATAGAAGTTACGCTTTCAGCTAAAGCGCTAAATCACTACAGAGAGAAGTTTCCTGCTTGGATGGATGGGGACTCTTTTCGATTAGAAACTTAAAAAAAGCCTTGCAAGGCATCAAAATAGCTATTAATATGCGTCTTAAAGGATAAAGACATTTATCCAGACACCTATGAAATGGTCAGTTCTATGAGCTGACCATTACTTTTTTAGAAAAGTGTAGCGCACTTGAGGATCATCGATGGATTGTATGATATATGTTCCAGAAGGAATATTTGTCAAAGAGACCGTAGTGATTTCATTGGCGGTCAAAATAATTTTTTGTCCCACTCTTAGACCAATTTGATTATACATCTGTACACTGATCGATTGATTAGCGATGAGATTGATCTCTTCTGTTGCTGGATTAGGAAATCCACTCAATTGTATTGTAGGTAAATTATCCTGCCTTGCTTGGAGTATTCTGATGCCACCCTCTGAAGTACCGATCAATATGTCTTGGAGATCACTACCAAATAGCACTCCTGCACTTAGCCAGTTTTGATAGCCCAGTCGTGTAGCATGCTTCGTTTGTGTGATTTCATTTTGCACATAGAGGAGTTCTTTAGTCGGAGTTTTATTTAGGAAGTCTAAATACACTGTCAATCGACCACTATAGTCTGTAGTCAGTAGGTCTTCAGTGCCATCTTGATTGATATCAGCGATGGCTAGAGTGAGATTTCTTCGGGTTGGATTGTCTGATATACCCAAGTGATCACGCTGAGAAATTTCAAAGACTTCAGGCTTAGTCTGCATGTAAGTGATAAGCTCACCTGTCATACTGCCTACCAATAGGTCAGCTTTTTGATCCTTGTTTAAATCTTTAAAAATGAAATCGTCCTTAGCTCTGAGTGAGACAGTTAATGGCTTTCTATCTTTGATATCAAAATCATAAGTCCCCTTACCAGCTATCCAGTAAAACTTTTTCCTGTAAGGAAGTCCATCAGTATAACTTATGATCAAGTCAAGCTTGCCATCTCCATCAAGATCGGCTAGCTGAGGCTTCATGTCCTTCAGTTGGAGTTTACTGAGTTGCCACAGGTCATCTTGGATTAGGGTGAATGTGGGGGCTTTTTTACTACCAGTATTTTTGAAGTAATATACTTGACTGATAAGTTTTCCTTTTTTCAAAGTACCTCTAGAACTGAGCAGGAGATCAGTCAGACCATCCCGATCAAAGTCAATCAGCATAGGATAGGCATGTTCACCAAGATCTATCATTTCAGCTTGGAGAAAGCTTTTACTTTTAAGTGTCGGTTGATCCTTGCTATCTTTTGAAAAACTGTATTGCCATACTGACTGCTGAAAGTCTATCATATCAGAGACATTATCTGGGGCATTGGTGCTGACGATGAGTTGTGGAGTTCCACTGGCTGTATTTTCTAGCCAATAGGCAGCAGGAAATATGTGGAAGTTGGCAGGGTTATTAGTTGGGAATCGATTACTGAAAGACTCAAATTTCGCCTTTTCGGGAGTACCAGTATTAGGAAGGAAATAAAGCTCAGGACAAAGCTCATGACCGATAAGTAGATCTTTTAGACCATCTCCATTGAAGTCTCTCAATAGAATGCTTTTACCTCCTGCATGCTGTATGGCTTTTCTAGGCATACGACTGCTGAGTGCAGAGCCATCACATCGCTTGCCAAAGGAGAAGACATTGCAGTCACACTCTTCAAAGTCTCCCCAAGCCATGGATTTCTTTTCAAAAACCAGTTCAGAAAGACCATTATTTTGTTCCAAGCTAAGATTCTCATAATACTCTATAAATCCCCCAACAGCAAAATTATAAGCTAAAATATCCAAATCACCATCTCCATTGACATCCGTGATGGCAGGTATATCAGTGCCGTTTACTTGTACATTGATGCCTTCTTTGGTCTTGAGATAGGGGGATTTTAGTTGCCAGCGAGGAGTCTTTCCTTTACTCACTTGCTGATAGACTTTGATACCAAAAGAGGTAGAGGTGAAAAGGTCCTTTTTACCATCTCCATCATAATCGATCAAAATCATAAAATTGATCACATCAGCGGGGAAGAGCTGGGCATAATCTGGCGCGTATTGATAGGATTTATTGAGATTTAAGAAAGTTAATATGCGACCTGAGGACCTTTCAAATATTACCAAATCTTCCAGTTCATCTCCATTCAAGTCCATCGTGTTAAACTGAGGGGCATTGAGACCGCCAGCTAAGGCAAGAGGAAGTTCCTCTCCAGCTATCGACACAGGGAGTTGACTTACCCATTCATAGCTAGGTAGGTTTTGTCCTTTGATAGGAAATGTAAGTGTCAAAAGTGAGACAAGGATGAAAGAAAATATGAATTTTTGATCAGGCATATTTGATGATAAAACTAAGTAAAAGACCTCTTATTACTACCTATTCCACTTATATTTACTGATATTTTTAAACGCATGGAAAAACTATACGATCTCTTCCTCCGCTCTACAGGTGTCAACACAGACACGCGCAAAATCACTGAAGGCAACTTGTTTTTTGCTCTCAAAGGCCCCAATTTCAATGCAAACCAACTCGCAGAAGAAGCAATAGCAAAAGGTGCCATAGCCGCAGTCATAGATGATGCTAGTTTTCAGAAAGACGGGCGATACTTTTTGGTGGAGGATGTCCTGCAGTCACTTCAGGCGCTAGCTAGACACCATCGCAGGCAGTTTAATATCCCTATACTAGCACTGACAGGCTCAAATGGAAAAACCACTTCTAAGGAGCTCATCAATGCGGTGCTGTCCAAGAAGTATAAAACACTCGCTACTCAAGGAAATCTGAACAACCACATTGGCGTGCCTTTGACACTATTGCAGTTGAGAGAGGGAGTGGAGTTTGCTATCATAGAGATGGGTGCCAATAAGCAAGGCGATATCAAAGAGCTGGTAGAGATCGCAGAGCCAGATTTCGGGCTGATTACCAATGTTGGCAAAGCACATATCGAGGGATTTGGTAGTGAAGAGGGCGTGCGTAAAGGAAAAGGTGAAATGTATGATTATATCGCCAAGCATGGACAGAATATCTTCTTAAACACCACCAATCAGCATCTGGTCAAGATGGCGGCTGATCGAGGCTTTGAGATACCCATCACTTATCCTGCTGCGGATGATTTTGCACCATGTACTTATGTGGAGGCGGAGCCATATGTGAGCATTGAGTCTGCTGATGGTGAGGTAGTTCAGACAAATATGCTAGGAGGGTATAATTTCGAGAATATTGCTTTGGCACTCTGTATAGGTAAATACTTCGATGTGTTAGCATCAGATGCGCTAGCAGCTGTCAGGGATTATGTGCCAGCCAATATGAGGTCACAGCTGATTCAAAAGCGAACGAATACCATCATCCTAGATGCCTACAATGCCAACCCAACCTCCATGAAAGCAGCCATAGAAAACTTCGCAGCCATGAAAGTTAGTCCTAAGGTCATCATACTAGGTGATATGTATGAACTTGGCGAAACTGAAGTGGAGGAGCATTTGAAGATTGGTACGCTACTCAAGGACTCTGGGATAGACAAAATCATCCTCACTGGCGATAAAATCAAAGCGGCCATTCCCGAAATTCCAAGAGCACTTTATTTTCCTGATCCATTTTCTCTTCGAGTCTGGCTGGGAGACTCCAAGTGGGAAGGACAGCATATCCTGATCAAAGGTAGTCGCAGTATGGGCTTAGAGAAATTGGTAGATTTTATCTAATCGCTCAAACATTGTGATGAGTTTTTACTTTTTATTGCATGGCTAAAAATAACGCAAATGAGCTCTTAGACTTCCTGTCAAGTCTAGCTGAAAATAATAATAAGGAATGGATGGATGCCAATAGAAATTGGTACCTGTCAGTAAAAGAGGCTTTTCTAGAAGATGTTGCCTTTATGCTCAAGGAGGCTTCTATCCTTGATCCTGCGATCAGTTTGTTGACTCCTAAGGATTGCATTTTTAGGATGAATAGAGATGTGCGATTTAGCCCTAACAAGGCGCCTTATAAATCCAATATGTCAGCCTACTTTGCTGCAGGAGGTAAAAAATCCATGGGGCCAGGTTTTTATGTCCACATACAGCCAGGAGAGAGTTTCGTAGGAGGAGGTATCTATATGCCACCAGCGGATATCCTCAAGAAAATTCGCAAAGAGATCGACTACTCAGGAGCGCAACTAGAGCAGATTATTCAAGAGCCAGAGTTTACAAAGACTTTTGGAAGTATAGAGGGTGATCAATTGAAAAACTCGCCAAAGGATTATGCCACGGATCATCCGTATATAGAATTGCTTAAATATAAGAGCTTCGTAGCCTCTGCTCCACTATCAGACCAATCCATTCGCTCTGGTAAATATCTAGAACAATCAGTGGAGACTTTCCGAACCATGAAGCCCTTCTATGATTTCTTGAAAATGGCCGTAGAAGAAGTAGAGGATGGATCAGATCTGTTGTGATAAAATAAAGTTTTTGATAAAAAGAGCCACACCATCTTCTTTGCCTGCAGAAGTGACTTCATTGGCCACAGCTTTTACTTCTTCACGGGCATTGCCTACTGCTACGCCTATACCTACAGCTTGGAGCATGTCTATGTCATTGTAGTTATCACCGAAGGCAGCTACTTCCTGCATGTGGATATGAGGATACTTTTCCTTCAAGAGAATCTCTATTCCTGAGGCCTTGGAGATAGCTTTGGGAGCGATCTCGATATAGGTGTCTTTAGAGCGATAGAGGTGTAGCGCATTACCAAGTCTATTTTCAAGTGTTTGATAGAGCCAATCGATCTCCATTGCACCCCCCATGCACATGACCTTGTGTGTTCCCGTAGTAGCCGATCGCCATGATGATAAAGTTTCTGGTAAGCCGATAGCTGTTGGCTTTACTTTGGTGTTATTAATCTCTCTAGCTAGCCATACATCATCAGCAGTGGCGATCCATTCATCTTCGGCATAAAGGCTGATGTGAACATTGGTAGAAGCTGCTGCTTGGATGATCTCTGAGGTCAGAAGAGGAGAGATGCGCGTATCGCTCAGGATGGTATCTTGCCCTTGGGGAAAATCTAAGACTAGTCCACCATTGTAGCAAATCAGGGGGCTGTGCAAAATGCCTAGGTCTGCTTGCAAATGCATCATGGCAGAAGGCATGCGTGATGAAGTCAGGATAACTGGAAAATCCTTAGGAAGCTGTTTAAAAGTGGCTAAAGTTTGCTTGGAGAGCACCCTGTCAGCATTTAGGAGCGTACCGTCTATGTCAGTACAGATCGCTTTGATATTCATGTTGCAAATTAATCACCGCAAGTGAGATGATCGCAATGTAGATGAACTTTTAAACTAAGAAATGGATATGATAGAAAGGAGAGATGAAGTGGGAGTTGAGGGATTCGAACCCCCGACCCTCTGCTTGTAAGGCAGATGCTCTGAACCAGCTGAGCTAAACTCCCAAGAAAATAATTGCTGACCTCTGATAGGTAGCTATTGAAGATGAAGTGGGAGTTGAGGGATTCGAACCCCCGACCCTCTGCTTGTAAGGCAGATGCTCTGAACCAGCTGAGCTAA
>NZ_JAEAGO010000054.1 GCF_016464625.1 Penaeicola halotolerans | reverse complement strand
CCCCTAGGTCCTCTGTCCCTTCCCCCTGCACTGGAGTCGTATATACCATTTGGTGTTTTCCCAAAGTATGTGCCTTACTCATTTTGTTATTGTGATGTTTGCTCAGATCTTGCTTACTTCTTTTAACTATTTTCTTATTAAGTTGCCAGTATTTGCATATTCTAGATATCTGTATTCCAAACATTTTATCCTCTTCTGTGATTTGCTTTTTTTAAATTTTCCCACCCTACCTGATATATCCCATGGGATCTCCCCGCTTCAACTCCCATCTCTACC
>NZ_JAEAGO010000053.1 GCF_016464625.1 Penaeicola halotolerans | reverse complement strand
AAGAAGAAAAGTGAGACATAGGAGACGATAAGGTAGGCATGTAGATGCTGCCCCCACTTAGCATTGCTAAAATCAGTTCATTGTTTCTCTCTTGACTTCTGCATATACAATGGACTCACGCAGCTACAACGGTCTTGGACTCTGCTTAGGAAGAATGTAGGTTTTCAGAGTTTCTAACCAAAGCATCCAGATTAGATAAGGATAGGATTGTAATTTGCTTATTTCTCTCAACCAAAATTCATGTTGAAACTTTATTGTCATTGTTTTGAGATGGCCT
>NZ_JAEAGO010000052.1 GCF_016464625.1 Penaeicola halotolerans | reverse complement strand
ACTGCATCGTAATATAGCAATATCCAGTTTTTGGTGCTTAAAATTAGGTGCTCATAGCTGTGGCCTTAATTTTTATCCCTTTATTTGTTTATTTTTCAATTCAATCATTAATAATAAAACTTATTTTATAAACTTAAAATGTCCCATAGCCTTATAAATTTAAATATTTTCAAAGTTTCTCCCTAAAAAAGTCCAATTTTATATTTAAATTATGTAAAAGTCCAAAATCTTCTCTCAAAAAAGTAAAAAATCTCTCAACCGTTAGCTCCTACAATAT
>NZ_JAEAGO010000051.1 GCF_016464625.1 Penaeicola halotolerans | reverse complement strand
AGGTGGAACCTAGTTAAGGCATGGCTTCCTGAGCCCAAAAGAAAACTGGGGCATGGACTTGGACTTCCCGTTCCTGTTTCATGAGTTTTCCCTTTATAATAAATAAAAATACAATTGTTTTATCCTTAAAAAAAAGAAATATTTTCCTCACTTTCTCACACAGGTCATTAGCTGTCATCATTAATTGAGTTTCTACACATGTCCCTTACCTTGGTTCTGTGATTGGGTTTGGGTCTTTTTCCTAACTGTATGTTTGAAAGGACATTTTCTAATACAA
>NZ_JAEAGO010000050.1 GCF_016464625.1 Penaeicola halotolerans | reverse complement strand
GTTTCTGCTTTATGGGGCAGGACGAGGTATCCAAGTGGGAACTTTTCCATGGCTGTTTTAATTTTCTCAGACTCCGTATTTAGTATGAGAAGTTGGGGGTTGGGTTGGACAAACCCAACAACAGGAAAAGAACCCCAAGCAAGCAAGAAGCAAGCAAATGGTTGCCATGGTGAAAAGTCTTTGAAAGGAGATTAGGTGACAGAGAACTGCTCTTGCTGCCTCTCCCCCAGTTCCTCCCTCTTACCTAGCCATAATTGTGGCAGCCCCTTGGTCCACA
>NZ_JAEAGO010000049.1 GCF_016464625.1 Penaeicola halotolerans | reverse complement strand
GTGAGTTGGGTCCAGCTATTCATGCATCGCATCTTTCTGACTGCAAGGTGCTCAGTTGCCTCAAGGTCTCGCCTCCTCGACTTCTCTGCCAGGCTTGATTGTAACCTGGAACTGTGTGTCAAATGGACCCTCTCTCTCTGCAGTTACACAGTGCATTTTATAACAGCAACAAGTAATGGAAGAAAGACACAGCCTATCACTACCACCCTTACTTCCTACTTGCATCTTGTCTTCTGATTCAACCCGAACTCCTTCAATCCTTCAGGATATTTCTAGA
>NZ_JAEAGO010000048.1 GCF_016464625.1 Penaeicola halotolerans | reverse complement strand
GAGTTTTTCAAAAATAGATCGCTATTCCGACGAAGCAGATAAGGCCGTGAAGTATGGATTCCATGATTGCTTCAATGATTCTGGCGAATTGCGCTCCGTTGACGACTTCATCAGCCATTATGCGCTTACCAACGTTGCCTCTTTCAAAAGCACGGTTGAGATTTATGAGCGTTGTTTAATCAACGGAGGCAATGAGTGTACGGAGAATGGTCAGGAACTGAGCTTGGATAAATTCTTGGTGAGCCACAATGAAGCTGCGCCACAAGCGAGTAAGGAGC
>NZ_JAEAGO010000047.1 GCF_016464625.1 Penaeicola halotolerans | reverse complement strand
TCATACTCCAAGTTTTTTCACTAAAGCTTCTGATTTTGTCTTGTCTTGTCTTGGGTTATCCAGATGTTTTTCTCTATGTAGCCCTGGCTGTCCTGAAACTCTCTGTAGACCAAGCTGGCCTTGAACTCACAGAAATCCACCTGCCTCTGCCTACCGAGTGATGGGATAAAAGGTGTGTGCCACCAATGCCCAACTAGTTTGTGTTTTGTTTGGTTTCTTTGTTTTTTTGTTTGTTTTTAGACAAAGTCTCCTATAGTCCAAGCTACCCTCAAACTCTG
>NZ_JAEAGO010000046.1 GCF_016464625.1 Penaeicola halotolerans | reverse complement strand
TGTATTAAAATGTAAGATAAACATTGGAATGGTTTTAGATAGCCAATGAACAGTGTATGAAAATATACAATTTTGAGTGAATATTTGCTGTTTCCAAGCAGTAGTTATGCTTGCTTAAGTGTTTTTTGTTTGTTTGTTTGTTTTTATTGCACTATTCATTTTTCTCCACTCCGCTCCGTCCCTTTCTTTCTCTCCCCTCTCCTCTTGCGCCCATGCTTCATTTACTCAGGAGAAGATAGGGGTTTTTTTTCCTGCTTATAGAAATATAAACTTTGATAT
>NZ_JAEAGO010000045.1 GCF_016464625.1 Penaeicola halotolerans | reverse complement strand
TATCTTCGGAAAGCTTCAGGAGGATCTCAAGAGAAAGGAGCATGCCAACGCTGATACTGAGATAGCGGGTCGCTGGAGGAACTGGCATGAGGTGATGTGCAAAATCGAGGGTGATGGGATAGTGCCCCACGGCGTGGTGTAGGAGGCCGCGGGCGACGCTGATGGCGACGCGGGCGGTCACCGTCGATCTTCGGAAAGGTTTGGGTTGCGACACCTGAAACCTGAGACGGAGATGACGATGACCGACGACAAAATGGCGCTGATCGAGCTGGTTGAGAA
>NZ_JAEAGO010000004.1 GCF_016464625.1 Penaeicola halotolerans | reverse complement strand
TTTAAATCAACTACCAAATCATACACAAAACCTTTTTTGACAAACTAACCAAACACCCTGAGTAACAAGAAGAAAAAAATGCAAGACTTATGAAAATCTTGCATTCTTAAACATTTAAATAAATTATCGTATGATTGTTTGAGTCCTGTCTGGGCCAATCGATACTATTTTGATTGGCACTTCAAGGTGCTTTTCTAAATAAGAAACATAATTAGTCAGTTCCTGAGGGAGCTTATTGAAATCAGAAATATTATCTAAACTACAGTTCCAACCAGGCAACACTTCATAAATAGGCTCAATGTCTTCATAAAGTGTTTCAAACGAAAGCTTATCTGTAACTGAACCATCAGATAGCTTATAAGCTACGCAGGCTTTTATTTCCTTAAATATATTGAGCACGTCAGCCTTCATCATGAATAGCTGAGTGACTCCATTGATCGTGATGACATATTTCAAAGCTGGCAAATCAATCCAACCACATCTACGAGGTCTTCCAGTAGTGGCTCCAAACTCTCTTCCTTCTTTTCTCATCATCTCACCTACCTCATCAGAAAGCTCTGTGGGAAATGGTCCGCTACCTACCCTCGTACAGTAAGCTTTGAATATCCCAAATACTTCACCAATATTTGCTGGAGCAACTCCAAGTCCTGTACAAGCACCCGCTGCCATCGTATTAGAACTTGTCACAAAAGGGTAACTACCAAAATCTATGTCTAAAAGAGATCCTTGCGCGCCTTCAGCTAATACCGTCTTTCCTGATTTTAGGGCTTCATTAACTTGGTATTCACTATCTACTAAGTTGAACTGCTTCAAAAAGTCGAGCGCAGCGTAAAATTCTCCCTCCATCTCATCTAATAAAGATGTGTCATGTTTATAATATGCCAGAATAGAAAGGTGCTGCTCTTTGATGCTATGGTAGCGATCTTTGAATTTATCACTTAAGATATCTCCCACTCGTAGACCCATACGACCAATTTTATCTTGGTATGTTGGACCTATTCCTTTTAGTGTAGATCCGATTTTGAGATCTCCTTTTGCGTTTTCATACGCTGCATCTAATAATTTGTGGGTCGGAAGTATCAAAGCTGCCTTTTTGGATACGAAAAAGTTTTTCGTTAAGTCTAGCTGGAATTTATCTAAAGCCAATATCTCCCTCTTCAGTACTACTGGGTCTAATACAACTCCATTACCAATGACATTCTCAATGTTTTCTCTGAAAATACCGCTTGGAATCTGATGCAACACATGTTTGAACCCATCAAATTCTAAAGTGTGGCCTGCGTTTGGACCTCCTTGGAATCTTGCGACCATATTATATTTAGGTGCTAGATAATCTACGATTTTACCTTTGCCCTCGTCTCCCCACTGTAAGCCAAGCAGTACGTCTAATTTCATCTTCTGTTTGTTTGTGATTTTTAAAATGCCGCGTGAAGTTTGCAATAAGCATAAAAAAAAACAACAGGAATTGAAATAATATCCTGTTGCCTATCGATTTAGATTATTTGAGGGCTGTCAGTGCCTCTGGCACATCATCGTAGATTTGGAAGATATTATTCAGTTTAGTAATAATAAGAAGCTTACTCACATGCTCGGATGGCTTGGCCAATACAATATCACCACCAACATTTCGCAACTTCGTAAGGATAGTGATCAAAACCCCTATACCACTACTACTGATGTATCTCACCTCTTCTAAATTAATGATAGCCTTAGTGATCTTACTATTAATCCCATCATTTACTATTTCTAATAATCTTGGGCCATCTTGATCACCTATCAAGTCACCAGATAAATGAAGTAAAAGTACTCCGTCAACAACTTCTTTTCTATTTTTCATTTTGAGATTTCTTAAGCAGATAGTTCCTTTTTATGCTCGCAATCCTGCTTCATGCAACTAGCATATAAAATCAAGGAGTGATGAATGACTTTATAGTTCAAAACTTCTCCTACTGTGTTTTGAATATTTTGAATCCTTGGGTCACAAAACTCCAATACTTTGTGGCACTCAGTGCAAATTAAATGATCATGCTGTTTATAACCGTAAGATTTCTCGTATTGGGCAAGGTTCTTTCCAAACTGATGCTTGGTAACTAAATCACACTCTACTAAAAGATCTAAGGTATTATACACAGTAGCTCTACTAACTCGGTAGTTCTTATTTTTCATACTTATATATAGAGACTCTACGTCAAAGTGTCCATCTCTACCATATATCTCTTCGAGTATAGCATATCTTTCAGGAGTTTTTCGGAGTTTTTTGTTCTCCAGATAAGCTGTAAAGATCTTTTTTACCTCTGTAAATATTGTTTCGTTTAATGCCATCTAAATAAATCTATCATTAGGAATCGCAAATATAACTGCAAAGACAACAAAGTCTCAGCTAAAAAGATTTAATCAAATCTATTCACCTTTAATACGCCTTCTACCTTCATAAGTTTTAGACGTAATTCATCGAGGTGCTTGGTACTGTTGACATATAGCTTGATCGTGCCATCAAAGACTCCTGCATCAGAATCTACTGTGATCGAGCGCATATTTACTTTCAGTTCATTAGAGATCACTTTGGTGACGTCATTGATCAAACCTACTCTATCTGTACCGATAATCTTGAGACCTGCTAAGAATGCGATCTCTTGCTGAGATGTCCATTTAGCTTTGATGACTCTATTACCGTGGTTAGAAAGTAACTCAAGGGCATTTGGACAAGAAGTTCGATGAATTTTGATTCCCTCATTGATCGTAACGAATCCAAAGACATCATCTCCAGGGATAGGATTGCAACATTTGGCCATGATATAATCCACCACATCCATGTCCTCTCCTATGAGCAACTGGTCATGATCTGGCCCTTTGAGATTTTTTATTTGTTTGACAAAACTCGACTCATCTGTGACACTGGATAGTGGACTTTGCTCTTTTCTTTTTTTCTTTTCCTCCTTAAATGCTTTGATATGGGTCGCATCTATCAGGCCCTTACCAACTCTATAGTAAAATTCATTTGGAGTTTTGGTCTCAAAATAAGCTCTTAATTGATCCACCACTTCAGAAGTAAACTCAATCTTCATGCTCTTCAGCTTTCGCTGAACGATCTCTTTTCCATCTGCGATAAAACCTTTTTTCTCTTCTCTGATCGCTTCTTTGATACCCGCTTTAGCTTTAGATGAAGTCACAAATCTCAACCAATCTTCGGATGGTTTTTGCTTATTTGAGGTTAGGATTTCTATTTGATCACCGTTTTTGAGTTTATAGTTAATAGGTACCAGCTTTTGATTCACTTTAGCCCCTATACACTTCGCTCCTATTTGCGTATGAATATCAAAAGCAAAATCTAATGCAGTGGCATCTGAAGGAAGTGCTCTCAAATCACCTTTAGGGGTGAAGACAAATACTTCGTCCTGAAATAAATTAGACCTGAAATCGTCCATAAACTCTATCGCAGAGCTATCATTGGACTCTAGCATATCGCGAACCTTGCTGATCCATGCTTCCAAACCATATTTTTGATTAGGTGCCTGCTCCTTCTCCTTATACTTCCAATGCGCTGCATATCCCTTTTCAGCGATATCATCCATACGAGTGGTTCTGATCTGAACTTCTACCCATTGTCCTGTATTACTCATCACGGTAGTATGTAGCGATTCGTAGCCATTGGCCTTAGGCGTACTAATCCAGTCGCGCAATCTATCAGGATTTGGCTTATAAAAATCAGTCACTATAGAATATACCTGCCAACAATCTGCCTTTTCATTTTCAGGTTCAGAATCGATGATGATTCTGATAGCAAAAAGATCATACACCTCTTCGAAGGGTATGTTTTGCTTTTTCATCTTATTATATATAGAGTGAATAGACTTGGGTCTACCCTTGATCTGGTAAGTAAATCCCTGCGCTACTAATTCCTCTTCTACTGGAGCCGTGAAAGCTTTTATAAATTTATTTCTAGCAAGTTTTGTGCTATTGATCTGATGCGAGATCGTTCTATAGGTTGGGGTATCGGTGAATTTTAAGTGTAAGTCTTCCAGTTCGGACTTGATGGCATAAAGTCCCAGTCTGTGGGCTAAAGGAGCATAGAGATACATCGTCTCCGAGGCTATCTTGAGCTGCTTATGCCTTGGCATGCTGTCTAGGGTTCTCATATTATTGAGACGATCCGCTATCTTAATCAAGATAACTCTCACATCTTCAGATAATGTAAGGAGCATCTTTCGGAAGTTTTCTGCTTGCTGGGAAGTACCATAGTCAAATACTCCAGAGATCTTAGTCAAACCATCAATGATCTTAGCCACTTTGGTTCCGAAGTCTCTTTCTATATCGCTCAGCTCCACATCAGTATCCTCGACTACATCATGAAGTAGTGCCGCTACGATACTTGTCGTACCAAGCCCAATCTCCTCTACACATACTTGCGCCACATCTAACGGGTGATAAATGTATGGTTCACCAGATTTTCTACGCATTTCTTTGTGTGCCTCCAATGAAGTATTGAAAGCCTTCTTAATAATACGGGCATCACCTGGCTTTAAAAATGGCTTCGCATATCTGAGTAGCTTACGATACCTTTTTAATATCTCTTTACGCTCTGACTCTACATCAACTTTAATCATAAATTAAAATTACCATAAATTTTGACTCCCTATCTAAGGAAATATTTTTTTAAGATTTTTTCAACCTGCCTCTTGAAATTATAAAAAAGCTAATTACCTTTGCATCCACATTAGAGAAGCGGATGTGGCGAAATTGGTAGACGCACTAGACTTAGGATCTAGCGCTGCGAGGCATGGGGGTTCGAGTCCCTCCATCCGCACACACAACCCTCAGTCACGATATCCATCGAGATTGAGGGTTTTTAGTTTAAAGTAATCTTTCACCTAATCATATATTGCCTTGGAAATCACACTTGACAAGAAATCTAACAACGAAGGTTTAGTTAAAATTAAGTTAACTGAAGCAGATTATCAACCTAGAGTCGAAGCTAAAATCAAAGACTACGGCAAAAAGGTAAACATCAAAGGTTTCCGTCCTGGAAAAGCTCCTGCATCCATGATCAAGAAGATGTATGGTACATCTGTGTTGGTAGAGGAGATCAATGACATCCTTTCTAAGACACTTAATGATTATATCAAAACCAACGATATTCAAATCTTAGGTGAGCCACTTCCTGACATGGAAGCTTCTAAAAGAATCGATTGGGACAATCAAAAAGAGTTTGAATTTGCCTATCAAATCGGTTTTGTTGGAGATCTAAAAATAGAGCTCAATGATAAAATCAAAGCTACTGCTTACGAAATCGAATTGGATGATAAGGCTGTAGAAGACACTATCGCTAATCTCAGAAGCCAATATGGTGATACTTCAAATCCTGAAGTGAGTGAAGAAGGCGACTTCATATTCGGTGAACTAGTGTCTGAAGATGGGTCTACTAAAAAGACCACCTCTCTTCCCTTAGAGAAAATGGATGGTCGTGTTCAAAAGAAATTCATTGGAGTAAAGAAAGATGATACAATCGAATTTGAACCTGCTAAAGCTTTCAAAAAAGGTGAATCTGCTGAAGATATTTTGAATCTTACTGCTGAAGAAAGTCAAGCTTTCGCAACTGGCAAAGCAACTTTCACTGTGAAAAACATCAATAGAACTAGCGAAGCTGAACTAAATCAAGACTTTTTTGATAAGATTTTCGGTAAAGATGCTGTGGATTCACTTGAAGGTTTCAAAGCTAAAGTGAAGGATGTCCTTACATCAAATTACAACAAAGAAGCTGCTTCATTTTCAAATGAAAAAATCAAAGAAGCTATCGTATCTAAAATGAAGATCGATCTTCCTGATGAATTTCTCAAGAAATGGTTAGTAGCCGCTAATGAGAATAAGTTTTCAGCGGAACAAGTAGCAGCAGAGTATGATCAGTATGCTACTCAACTTAGATGGTCTATCATCGCTAATGAGATTGCTAAAAATAACAGCATCAAAGTTGAGCATGAAGATGTCGTAGAAGCTACCAAAAATATGATCAGAGAGCAACTTGCTGCAAGTGGCTTAGGTGCTCAGCTAGAAGCCAATATGGATGCTTTTGTCGATAACTATCTCAAAGGAGAGAATGGTGACAACTACATGAAGACGCTCAATCAAGTACAATCTGAAAAAGTACTAGCTGTGGCTAAAGAGCAAATCACTGTAAAAACTGAAAAGGTAAGCCCTGATAAACTGCGCGAGATCGCAGCAAACTAATCAGTGAATAAATATGTTAAAGAAAAGTCCTCACTGTAGGGCTTTTTTTTATTTTTGTACTTAACCCTTTTAATCAAAAAAGAAATGATAAATAAAAATGAGTTTAGAAAATACGCTATTCATAATCAAGGTGTGAGTGGCACTGCCTTTGACGGATATGTGAATCATATAGAAAATATGACCCGTGCTGTCATTGAAGAGAGACCTACCAATTTCAGAGAAATAGATGTGTTTTCTAGATTGATCATGGATAGGATCATCTTTTTAGGTATGCAAGTGGATGATAATATCGCCAATATCATCACTGCACAACTTCTATTCTTAGAGTCTGTTGACAGCAAAAAAGATATTCTTTTATACATCAACAGTCCTGGAGGGTCAGTTTATGCAGGTCTTGGTATATACGACACCATGAACTTTGTGACTCCTGACGTGGGTACGATCTGTACTGGACTAGCAGCATCTATGGGGGCTGTACTACTAGCTGGAGGTGCGGCTGGTAAGCGTTCTGCCCTGCCACATGCCCGTATCATGATCCATCAACCTATGAGTGGTATGCAAGGACAAGCTTCAGATATGGAGATTAGCCTCAAGCAAACACTATCTGTAAAGAAGGATCTATATGATATTTTGGCTCATCACAGTGGTAAGACTTACGAACAAATAGAAAAAGACTCTGATAGAGACTTTTGGATGAAATCATCAGAAGCTAAAGAATATGGCTTAATTGATGAGGTATTGATCAGAAAAAAATAATTATGGCTCAAGTAACCTGTTCCTTTTGCGGAAGAAATAAAAAAGATGTCGAACTGATGGTCTCTGGGATCAATGCACACATATGTGACAAGTGTATCTCTCAGGCTAATCAAATTTTAGACGAAGAGCATAAGGTTCAAAAAGAGAACAAGGCTCCAAAATTCAACCTACTAAAGCCAAAAGAACTAAAGAAGTTTTTGGATGAGTATGTCGTAGGGCAGGATGAAGCTAAAAAATACCTAACGGTAGCTGTATATAATCATTACAAGCGATTGATGCAGCATAAAAGCTCTGATGAAATACAGATAGAAAAATCTAATATCATCATGGTGGGCGATACTGGTACAGGTAAAACATATTTAGCTAGGACACTAGCAAAGGTTTTAGAAGTGCCATTTTGCATAGCGGATGCTACTGTATTGACAGAAGCAGGGTATGTCGGTGAAGATGTAGAGAGCATCTTGACTAGACTACTCCAGGCTGCCAACTATAATGTAGAAGCAGCAGAAAGAGGGATCGTATATATCGATGAGATCGATAAGATAGCTCGCAAGTCAGATAATCCTTCTATCACTAGAGATGTCAGTGGTGAAGGTGTGCAGCAAGCCATGCTTAAATTGCTAGAAGGCACAGTAGTCAATGTCCCACCACAAGGAGGACGTAAGCACCCTGATCAAAAGATGATCGCAGTGAACACAGAAAACATCCTCTTCATTTGTGGTGGAGCGTTTGATGGTATCACGAGGATGATCGCCAATAGACTGAATACTCGTCCTCTTGGGTTTGGTGGTAAAGAAGACTATGAGGATATCGATAAGGACAATCTACTGCAATATGTGACTGCTCAAGACCTCAAATCATTCGGCTTGATCCCAGAACTCATAGGTAGACTTCCTGTGTTAACTTATCTAGAGCCTCTAAATAAAGAAACGCTCAAGATGATTTTGACTAGTCCAAAAAATGCTTTGACCAAACAGTATAAAAAGCTAATGGACATGGAAGGGATCTCCCTCAAGTTTGAAGAAGATGCGCTAGACTATATCGTGGAAAAAGCGATAGAATTTAAGCTAGGTGCTAGAGGTCTAAGATCGATTTGTGAAGCTATCATCACAGATGCGATGTACGAATTACCTTCAGAAACAGATAAAGAAGCCTTGGTGATCGATAGAGCCTATGCTTCTGAGAAGTTTGATAAATCTAAATTCAAAAAATTGAAAGTAGCTTAAGCTTTAACTTTTGATAAATCTTCTATGATAAGCCTCGCAAGTTTTTGTGAGGCTTTTTCATTCCCTAGCTTTTCTTTGATCTCTTGATAACCCTCTGCTATCACGCCTTTGGTGTACAGGTCAGCAGTGATCAATCTGAGGTTGACCGATAGCTGCTCAGCATTCAGCTCATCCTGGATCAACTCTTTGACTACAGGTTTATCTGCAATGAGATTCACTAAAGAGATGTATGGCACTTTGATGACGCGCTTACCTATTTGATAACTTAGCGGACTCGTTTTATAGCAAACTATTTGAGGAACACCAAAGAGTGCTGTTTCCAGTGTAGCTGTACCAGAGGTCACTAGAGCTGCATTGGCATAGTGGAGCAGGTCATAAGTTTGATCGTAGATCACATTAATACCAAGCCTTCTAGCTGATGCATAGATATTGTCATCCAAGTTTTTAACCCCAGCCAAGACAAATTGGAATTGATCAAACTGCTTGATGACTGAAAGCATTGGTTTCAACATATTCAAGACCTCTTGCTCACGACTACCGGGTAAGAGTGCTATGATGGGCTTGTAATTCAGCTCATTCTTTTGATAAAAGAAGTCATGCGGGGTAAAGTCTCTAATCGCATCTAACAGTGGATTGCCTACATAATCTACCTCCCAGTCAAACTGCTGGAAGAAATCCTTCTCGAAAGGTAATATGACAAACATTCGGTCTACTATTTCCTTAAGCTTCCAAGCTCTTTTGGTATTCCAAGCCCATACTTTAGGGGAAATGTAATAATGCACTCTGATGCCCTGTGATTTGGCAAAAGCGGCCATTTTCATGTTAAAGCCTCCGAAATCTATCAGCACGAGTACATCAGGTTTGGTGCGGAGTAAATCACGTTTTACAGCGTCCATCATGTGTTTCACCTTACGGATATTGACTAGCACTTCCCAGAAGCCCATGACAGCAATGTCCTTATAGTGAAAATGGAGTGATACTCCAGCCTCAGCCATGAAGTCACCTCCCATGCCTATGATTTCAGCATCGGTATCTTGATTAAAAAGTTCCTTAGCCAAATTAGACCCATGAAGGTCTCCTGATCGCTCTCCTGCTATGATATAATATTTCAAAGCTTATGCATTTTCTCCGTAGTACTCCACAAAATTCCTTGGAGTTTCATACAGTTTCAGTTTATATAGCTGACCATTGGTGGTGATTTTAGCAATGGCAGGTGCTAATATTTTCCACATCTCCATGATGAAAATCTCACAGCTGGCCATTTTACCTTTCATGAAATCTACGTCTAGGTTAAGATTCTTATGATCTACTTTATCAATCAATTCAGCCTTAATCACTTGGCTTAAAGCTTTCATATCAACTACGAAACCAGTCTCAGGATCAGGAATCCCCCCTACCGTCACGATCAGTTCAAAATTATGCCCATGCCAATTTTCATTGGCGCAAGGTCCAAAAATAGCCTCATTCTTTTCTTTGGTCCAATTAGGATTGTACAGCTTGTGTGCTGCATTGAAATGTTCTTTACGACTGACGTAGATCATGCTAAATATCTAATAAGTCCGCAAAGATAGGAAGGATTGAGAGGAAATAAAAAGGCTCCTGATGGAGCCTTTTGCTATTCAATGCTTTTAAGCAGGTTATGATATAGACAGGATATTAATTATTCCTATCATAAAGGATCACCTTTTGATGAATGAAAAATAAGTAGAAGCTTTTTCGTCAGTACAAAGTTTGATAATGATTTATTAACGAAGATTAAGCATTTTAGAAACAATATTTCCCTCCTTATCAAAACCGTTGAGAACTAAAGTGTAGAATTCACCTTTTGGAAGGAAAAAAGACTCATTAACTATACCTAAAGACTTCCAAAACAAAAATGGATCATTAAATAAATAAAATGGCTTTAATAAACGATTGTCATAATAACCAGAGATAGAGAGCTGTGAGTTAAGTTTAACAGGAGTATTTGTTATATTATTTATAGAAAATCCCTTTTTTGAATACATGGCTACTACTCCAGAAGCACCTACAACACCGAATTGAGAGATGGAAGCAGGATCTTTGTATACCTCAATTGACTCTAAATCACTAACTTTTAAAAATCTAACAAATGAAGGATCGAATGGCATATCATCCAATAAAAATAATGGTGGGTAAAGTATTGCAGATCCTGTAACTGGATCAATCTCTAAAGTTCCATTATTTCGAATTGAAATAAATCCCTCATCAGCTCCATTGGTTGTGATTTTAGCACCGGGGACTTTTGCTGCTAACAATTCATAAACAGTCAAAAAAGACTCTGAACCCAAGATATTTGAGGTACTTATAGTAACATCTCCTGGTAAATAATTTCTATTCTGAAAGTCACTAAAATTATATGAAGAAACTGTAAATTCATCTAGATCAACAAATTTTAAAGTATCACCATTATACTTTCTAAGGGGATGTACAAGATCATAGTTTATTAATTGATATCCTCTTCTATCCATAATTAAATCAAAATCATAGATAATATTACTTATTGAAACCTCAACATTTGCTAGATCAACTTTCCTATGACTAATGACCACATTCACTGAATCATAAAAATCTAATCCTGAAATAGAAAAAGTGCCATCTGCATTCGGATCAACAACAGCTGAGCTACTATGAAGGTCGCTAAAAAAGATTAAACTAATAGGGAAGTCACTTTTTAAAAGCTTTTTCAATACTGGCATTTGAAAATCATAGCTCAATTTCGGTTTTGCAATTGGCTTAACGTCTCTCTCTAACTGTTTATTATAGAGATAATCATTATATTCAAAATAAAGTAATGAATTATTGATGTTTCTATGACTACTTGGATCCTCTGAATCTAAGTAACCACCGTAATTAAAAATGCTATTCTTAAAATTAGAGGATATCAAACTACTCGAAACGAATGATTGACTTTGAATTGATTGATTAAACCGAGTGAGAATAGACATAGATATAAAATAAAGCTCTTCACTTAATCCATTAAATGACACATAATAATTATCATCTTGAAAAGATAAAACTTTATTCAATAAAACATTTCCTTTATCCATTGGTGGTACATAAAAATACCTAAAGTCAAGAAGATCTCCATCACTATCATAAACATTTAACGCATTTAATCCAATTTGTAAATTATCCTTTTTTAAATTTATAATTGTGTCAGAATTATGTTTAAAATATATTTGACGTTTGTTTCCAGAACGTACTTCTATAAATATTGGGACCTGATCTCTATTTTTGACAGAAAAACTAATATCAAGTTGATTAGATATTTGATTAAATACTATGCTAACAGGTTTATCCAGTGTATTTATTTTTAGTCTAAATGGCTCTTGATCATACAATGACCTTATTGAAAAATCAAATGACCTATACTCTTCTGGTAGATCTATGTAACAATAATTTAGTTCAGGAACAGTTTCAGGAACATAAAGACTATCGCCTACGATAAAATAAGACTCTCCAAAATCAACATTTTTAATGTCTTTAAAAAAAACTACATGCCGGATTAAAGAATCACTTACAGAAACACTTTTGTTAAATACAATTATATCATTATTTAATAAGGGTAAATATAATTCCGAACACTGAATAAGATTAGCATCTTTGTCTTTAATATTAATAGTTAAAAGATCAGGATAAAAAGCTGCTCTATTAAGAGAGAAATCTATATTAATATTTGTCTTAGTAAACTTCTGATTATACCTGTAAAAAATTGAATCACTCTTTGAAAGAATAACTTCAAAGTAAAAGTTGAAACTTTCAAAAATTTCGAGCCCCTTCCACTCAGCTAGAAAACTATAATTTAATGAAGATTGAGTAAATCTAGAATTATTAGTTATTGTTGGTTTTGGCAAATAACTTTTCTTAGCATAAAATAACTTTTCACTGAACAGAAATTCTTCCCCAAAATCCAATGAATATGCTGTGTATGCAGTGAGAAAGTAATCTTCATCTACATCAAATATTTTATTGTCAATTTTCCCGTATCCCTTTCCACCCTCTAACTTTACTTTTAGTGTAGAAATCCTACCTCTGGACTTTGAAAGCACATCTACATACATCGTTTCACTAATATTTGAAGGTTTATTATCAGACCCCATAGTAGCAAAACATGTAAAAAAAATATCTTGATTATCAACAATTACTGCTGAACTTAAATGCACAAAAACCTTCTCTACCGGATATTTACCTTCAAAAATTAAGAGATCTGACCTATTAGGAGAGGAAACTGTCTGCGATAAACAGACTTTAGTGAAAATAAAAAAAAAAAGGAATAAAAATACTCTCATGTAACTATTTTAAACCCTTAACTATATCATCTATCTCGCTCCAGTTTAATTTATTTCCTTTAATGTAGGCATCTAGTTTATTAAACACATCTTCACTTAAAACTTTCTTAAAACTAGCCTTATTCAATTTAATCTGATCAAATTTGGAAGAAGATTTAAGATAATAATAATCCTTTTTTACAAATCTATCTGTATCATTTGCCAAAGCATACCCACCCTTTTCAGCTTTTACTAATTCAGTAAAAACATCCTTTAGTATAGTTACTTCTTCCCCCTCATATATCACTTCATAGAGCGTCTCACTTACATTAGATGAAGTAAAGTCATCTTGTTTGTAAAAGACAAACCTTCTCCCGCCATCTATAAAAACAATCTCTGCAATGTTTGAGGCATCAATTACGAATTCTTGAGCAGCCATATCACCTTTTACAGCAACTGCATTCAAGTATCGATTAACATTAACATATGTTCCGACATGTTCCTTTCCATCACTAAATTTAATTTTAGCTTTACCCCAATTTTCCAGTAGATAAGGAGATCCTTTTACATTCTTAAAATCATTGGTATTATCTCTTCCTAATAACCATGTCTCAGGAATAGTACTATCCCATTGATCTTGAGCAGCAAGGTTTAGATTCAAAATCAATAGTAAAAATCCGAATATCGATAAGTGCTTTCTCATAATGATACTAATATAAAAAAAAGGCTTCCAATTTGGAAGCCTTTTATTAAAATTTTAAGGTCTAATTGTTATCCTCAATCTTTTATAGTTCTCTGCTGGTATTATCTGGGAGTTCCCTTCAAGCATCAACACCAAAACTCTAGTCTCTCCTGCCGGTATTGTAGTACCTAATATTTCTACTGAAGCAGTACCAAAGCTAGAATTTGCAGCGATGGTAAATGTACCATTACCACCAAGCGTATAGTTAACACCTTCAACAGCCGTTGTTAACTCAGGGTCTACTGTAAAATTAATTACCTGATCCGTAGTAAACTGCGGAGCAATTAAATTTACTTGCTCATTCAATACTCCTGCGCCAGCGTTAGTCAACCTGTTATAATTAACATTTGAGGCAGTAGCATTAAACTCTACCTGCGCTCTGTCTTTAAATATTCGTTCTTCATCAACATCTTCAATACAACTTCCTAAAAGTGAAACTGTAAGAAATAATGCGAAAATCTTTATAAAGTAATTTTTCATATTTCTAAAATTAATAGCCAAAGTTGTTTCTTAAGTTAGGGTTCAAGTTCAAATCACCACCTGGAAGCGGTGATAGTATTCTCGGATCATTAAACGGAATCAATTCACCTGTTAGATCTGCAGCAGTTTTGTCAATTGCTCTACCACGTCTCTTTAGATCAAAGAATCTATGACCTTCACCTAAAAGCTCCAAACGTCTTTCATCAAGAATTTCCTCCAATAAAGCTGCACCAGTATTCGTAACTAATAATGCTGGATCATTGTAATTCCTTCTTTTTAGAGTCTGAAGTGCTTGTTGGGCGCCAACAGGATTGTTAGACTCAAGTAAGGCTTCAGCAAGTATCAAGTACATTTCAGACAATCTAAATACGGGTATATTGTCTATATTAGGATTTCCTTGATTTCCTTGGAACTTGTGCATTTCAATTCTGCCAATTGGATTAGCTCTACCTGTACCGCTTTGAGGCTTAAGTATACCATTTCTTACGTCATTTGGATTAGACTGTATTAAGCTAATTATCTCAGCAGAAGGAGTGAAATCACCGTTACCAACATAATCAGGATGAAGTGCTGTAGGACCACTGATATAAATAGACTGCAAGGATTCATTAGGACCTTGATTTTCGTTAGTCTGATATTCTAAATACCAAATAGCCTCTGGATGTACAGCTTCTTCCCAATCTGATGCATAATCGGCAGGTGCTGATAAATCAGCAATACCAGAATCGATTACATCTTGCGCATACTGAGCCGCTAACGTCCAGTTACCAGCATATAATGCTATTCTAGCACCAAGCGCTTGAGCTGCTGCTCTAGTAAATCTAGCTCTACTACCATTATTATTCAATAAAGGAATCGCTCTTTCAATGTCGTCTAACATGAACTGGTATACATCATTGATGGGAGCTCTTGCTGGAAAAGTAACATCTGCAATATCTAAGACTGCTTCTGTTACTAGAGGAACACCCCCGCGATTTTGATCTGGATCTGCAGGAAGTGCTGTTGGATTATACGCATAATTATTCATCAAGTTATGATAACAAAGTGCTCTTAATGCGTAAGCTTCTCCTATAGTAGCATCATCTAAAACATCAGAGCCAGCAATAACTACATTAAGACTTAATAGTGTTCCATAGTTACCCCATGAACCTGATAAATGAGCTCCAAACGTATTGTTAAACTGTGCTCCGAAAGTACCTCTATTGATATTTCTAGTGAAATTATCTGCCATTATCTCAGGCTGAACTAACCAAGCACTACCATATCTACCTAGGCCTTGAAAATCATCATAACTATCAATTAACAATGCTCTCAAAACCTCTGGAGATTCCAAAGCACCATCAATAGAAATTGATTGCCTTGGTTCAGTGTCTAATATGTCACTACAGCTAGATGCGAACATCACTGCTAAAGAACATGCAAATATTTTATAATATTTTTTCATATTGAATTTCAATTTAGAATCCTAATTGTAAACCTACTGTATAGTTTTTACTTGATGGGAAGATACCTGTAATTGATCCACCAACGAACTCTACATCTAGGCCAGTATATGTGTCAATTGTCAACAAGTTAATACCTTGAGCATATATTCTTGCTCTTGATAATTTAAACTTGCTTAAGAAGGCGGCTGGCACCTCATAAGAAATAGTTGCCTGCTTCAATCTGATGTAAGATAGATCTTGAAGCGTTCTACCAGCTCCTACACCTACACCACCTACCTCAGCAGCAGAGTTTGGACGTGGCATACTTACAATATCACCAGGCTCTCTCCAAGTAATATTATTCAACCTGTCATAAAGGTTAAGTCTAGTCTCGTAAGGATTATAAGAAAACCCACCAGTACCATCTTGACCGATTTTACCATAGTCATACTGAACTAACAATTCTAAAGAGAAACCTTTATATGAAAATGTATTAGTCCATCCACCAAAGAAATCAGAGTTTGAGCTTCCTAGGATTTTTCTGTCATCATTTTCATCTCCGATTGTAGATCCACTTGTAGGTATGTAGGTAATATTACCCTCTCTATCATAGTACATAGGACGACCAGTAGCAGGGTTTACACCAGCCCACTCAGCAGCATACCATAGGTTCAACTCTTTACCTACTTGCTGCGCAGTACCATTATTTTCTTGACCTTCAAACAAGGCTAATAGCTTTTGGTCTTGGAAAGCAATATTGAAAGATGAGTTCCATCTAAATGAAGGCGAATTTATGATAGTACCATTTAAGCCAATTTCAATACCTCTATTCTCAAGCTCACCTACGTTTTCTGTAATAGAACCGTAACCAGAGGTATTCGGAAGTGCTCTAGCAAGAAGAAGATCAGTAGATAATCTTCTATATGCATCTACCGAACCAGAAATTCTTCCTTCGAATAGCCCAAAATCTAAACCAACGTTGGTTGTAATTTGAGTTTCCCAAGAAAGTTGGTTATTAGCCAGACCCGAAATAGTCAAACCAGGCGTGTTCAAGTAGTTTCCAGAACCAGCAGAACTAACAAGACCTCTAGAGTCAAAGTTACCGATTCTATTATTACCTGCAGTACCGTAGCTAACTCTGACTTTTAAGTCATCCAAGAAGGAAACATTTTTTAAGAATTCCTCTTCTGTCAAGATGTAAGTCGCACCAATTGCTGGGAAAAGACCCCATCTTGTATCAAATCCAAATCTAGAAGAACCATCATAACGCAAAGTACCATTTAAAAACATCTTGTTTTTCCAGCCATATTTCACGTTAGTAAATACACCCGCATTTTTCCAAATCGTAAAGAATCCGCCCGCACCTGTAGGCTCAGCGGCAGATTGAATTGTTCTGAATTGTGGAGTTGGAAATCCTTGAGCATTAGCAGAGAAGCCTTCATTAGCTTCTTGTCTGTATTCAGCACCAAGCAATACATCTATCTTATTATCAGGATTGATTCTATAAGAATAGTTTAATTGCTGAGTCGTAATATAGTTGATATTTGACTGAAACTGAGCGAAAGCTGAACCAGCTGTATTTCTACCACCAAACGATCTTGGATCTGTATATCTTTCCTCTTCAATTGCCCTGTAATCAAGACCTATAAATGATCTAAATCTTAGGTTCTCAGCAAGCTTAAAGTTCAAAGCAAAACTACCGTTCAACTGATTAGTGGTATTTCTTCTCTCATTAAAAGCTAATGACTTCAATGGATTCTCTTGTAGGATACCTGCCAAAGGCTCTTTAAAACCAGAAGCTTCTGTCTCATCAAAGAATGGATTCCAAGGTAAAACTAAAAGACCAGCAAATGTTGGATTTTCAAATTGAGAACCACCAGTTACCGTGGCATTTTGAGTAATTGTACTAGCATTTAGAATTGTCTCAACTGTTACAAACTCACTGATGTCATGATCTAAGTTAAGTCTTAAGTTAGCTCTTTCGAAATCAAACTGTTTGATTTGACCCTCTTGTCTATTATATCCACCAGAGATAAAGAATCGAGTCTTTTCTGATCCTCCTCTAGCACTCAATTCGTAATTATTGATCAAACCAGTTCTAGAAAATATCTCATTTTGCCAGTCAAACGTTGGAACACCAGCTATAAAATCAAGAATTTGCTGCTCTGGTACCTGACCAAAAGCTGTCTGACCAGCCGCAGAGTTAAGATTAAATTGACCTAGAAGTGGGAAATCAGCAGCAGTGAAACCATTCAAAGCATCTCGTCTTGCTAAGCCCTCTCTTCTATCTGCAGAGATTGCAAATCTTTCATAGTTATTCCTGAAAGCTAAAAGACGGTACTCAAGAAACTCTTGAGAATTCATCATATCTAACTGTCTAATTGGCGTTACCCACCCAGTGTATGTGTTAAAATTGATCTGTGTTTTACCTTGCTTACCTCTTTTAGTTGTAATGATTACAACCCCGTTGGCAGCTTGTGAGCCATATATTGAAGCAGCCGCATCTTTTAATACTTCCATTGACTCAATATCATTTGGGTTGATTGAGGCTAAAGGGTTAGTAGACACGTTTGATGCGTCACTGGAATTGTTAAATTGTACTCCATCAACGATGTAAAGAGGATCATTACCAGCATTGATAGAGCCTTGACCACGAATACGCACCCTTAAGGCACCACCAGGGATACCAGATGAATTTTGAACCAAAACTCCAGCTGCTCTACCTTGTAGTGCTCTATCAAAAGATTGTAATGGTAAGTTTTCTATTGCTTCTCCAGATACGTTGGCAATAGATCCAGTTATTTCTCTTTTAGTAGATGTTCCATATCCTGTTACAACTACTTCATCAAGTGTTTTTGCATCTGGATTTAATACTACATTGATAACACTTTTATTACCAACAACTATTTCCTGCTTAATCATACCGATAGATTGGAAAATAAGAACTGTTTCAGGTCCTGGAACCTCAATTCTAAAATCTCCATCAAAATCGGTGGGAACGCCCGTAGTTGTTCCTTTAATAAGAACACCAACTCCAGGGATCGGCAAGCCGTCCTCACTGGAGGTTACTTTTCCTGTCACTACTCTCGACTGTGCAAAAACCGATGCAACAGAGAATAGCGCCAGAAAACTGACTAGTAAAAACTTCCTCATACTGTTTGAATTTATGGTTTTAAGAATGATTTAATGAACAAGTATAGGGAAGTGCTTAGAATAATACAATAGTCTCAAAAGAAAAATTAGATCGATGATAGCGAAAAAATGCAATTAAAGTTATTGCTAAAATCAAATTATTGAAATATTATTCTGATAATTAAAAGTATACTTTCGTATAACAGTTGAATAACTTTAGAATAACATTGGAATTCCGAACAATCTATGGAATAAAATATTTTAAAGATATTGAGATATTTCAATCGATTGCATAAAAAATAATTTTCAAAAAAATAGCTGTGAGTAAGAACCCACAGCTATTGGTGATTTATGATATTCCTAATCGTTTAACCAGAATACCCTGGGTTTTGAGGTAATGGATTAGAGGTATTTGTCAAGATTTCCTCTAATGGAATAGGCCAAATGAATAAGTCATCTGAATACTCCAATGAGTGATCTAACAAGATCTCACGATCAGTTGTGTAGAAATCTAAATTATTCACTGATCTACTCGCTGCCTTATCAGGGATACCTGCCATTCTACCTTCACCAGATAATCTATGAATATCTGGCCATCTTCTACCTTCTGCTAGAAACTCAATTCTTCTCTCGTTGATGATTGCCTCAATCAAAGCATCTGTATTCAAGAAGTCAAGTGCCGTGTAAGATGGTACTGATGCAGGAAGTGCTCTATCTCTTACAGAGTTTAACAACGTAATTGCACTTGCTGAAGGGATAGTAGGAGACAATCTCGCTTGCGCTTCTGCTGCTGCAAGGACTATTTCAGAGAATCTGATTATTACTGTAGGATCACTATAAGTACTAGCATCAGTGTATTTGTAAGTAAAAATCCCTAGAGGTCCTGAACTTACCATACCTTCACCTTCAGTAGTTTCATCCGTTCTTCTGAGATCTTCTGGATGCCAAAAATCTGCTCTCCATATTAATGGACTGATTTTTACAAGACCTCTGGCACCGTTAGCTGGGTTACCATACATAGTCGCTAAAGCTCCGTTTACTCCTGCATTAGACGCCTCTGTATTTTCAAAAGAGAAAATATTGTCTGAACTTGTTCCATTTCTAAACGGTTCGAGAGGATCCGCTGTAACTGCATAGTCACCTGCTATTTTGTTGTACTCAGTCAAAACGCCATTCCAATCTTCCATGTGAAGCTTGATTCTAGCCTTGAGTGCAATAGCAGCTCCTTGTGTAGCTCGGAAAGCATTACCATCTGGAGACAATAATCCTTCTGCCGCATCTAGATCTTCAAGAAGTTGATCGTAAACACCTTGAACTGTTCCTCTTCCTACAGCTTCCCCTTCTGCAACTCTTGATACGTCATTGATAGGGAAAGTTCTGTATGGAATCCCCATTGCTGATGGATCATCAGAGTATGGTCTAGAGAAATAGATCACCAATTCGTGATGTGCTAATGCTCTTAAGAAAAGAGCCTCTCCAAGATACCCATCTCTTTGTTCCTGCGTGATAGCGCCAGCCTCTAAAGCGATATCTAAATTCTCAATTACAATATTGGCCCTATTGATCATTCTATATAAAGAGATCCATTGACCATTGTTATTGGCAGTATTTGGATTTTGTCCATTGGTATAAGTGATCTCATAAAAGAGTTGGTCATTATACATGTCTTCACCTCTCATGTCACCCTGTTGCGTAGAAGCTGCTCCAAAAGGATAACCTCTTTGCACAGCACCTAAGTAGAAACCTCTCTGAGCTGCCTCGTAAATACCCAATACAGCGGCATTTACTCTATTAGCATCTGCAAATGCCTCAGCATCTGGAATAATGTTAGCTGGCTGTAGATCAGTCACCTCGCATGAGGTTGCTCCGATCATCGCTACAGCTACAAATGCTGTTTTGATTTTGTTTGAAAGTATATTTTTCATGATTCTTCTTTTTAAGGTTGTTTAATTAGAATCCAACATTTAGACCTACAGACCAAGTTCTGATGATAGGAGCTACGTTCCAGTCAACGCCATAACTTAACTGACCTGAGAAACTATTAGATTCTGGATCTATACCTGAATACTTCGTGAAGATAATTGGGTTTTGTACCTGAGCAAAGAATCTTGCACTTCTGATGGCTCCATTAAAGGCATTAGTCAGAGTCTCTTGAGGCACTCTATAACCAATCACAATATTTTGAATTCTTACGAAATCCCCCTTCTCTACGAATCTAGAGTTAGAGGCAGAAGTCTGCCAAGTATTGGCATCACGTCCTTGATATAGTCTAGGGACATCAGTCTCCTGACCACTCTCAGTCCATCTGTTTAAGATTTCAGCATGGTTATTAGAGAAACCAAGTCCAAGAAGACCTCTTCTTGTCTCGTTCATGATGTAGTTACCACCTTGATATCTGATAAAGATCTCAGCATCCCAGTTACCATAAGTAAAGTTGTTTGACCAACCACCTTGATATTTAGGAAGGGTATTTCCTAAAAAGAATTGTGTTGGAGCAGTACCAGTTGTAGCAATGTTTGTTGGATCTGCTGGGTTATACACTCTCCAAGAAGATGCTCCTACAAGTTGTACGATATCATCCCCGCTGTAATACATAATGTTACCATTAGCAGCATTGACACCAGCATACTTAAATCCATAAAGCTGAGCGATAGGGCCTCCTTCTACTGTTCTGTTATATGTTCCAGTCAATGGTTGCACTAGGCTTGTCACTTCGTTTTTGATATAAGTGAAGTTGAAGTCTGTATTCCATGTAAACTTACCTCTTTGAAGTACTGTAGATGCGATTCTAAACTCGACTCCTTCATTGTACATTTCACCTACGTTTTGGCTAATCGTATTTCCTGGTACCCCGAGAGATGGCGCAGTTGGCGCATTTAATACAAGACCATCTACATCATTTCTAAAATAATCAGCTGATAGAGTCACTTTCCCCACAGTCATGTCAAAACCAACGTTGGTTTTTCTTGAAGTTTCCCACTGTAATGCCACGTTAGCTACGTTGGTATAACCAATACCAGCACCCGCTGCTGCCTGAACTGGACCGAATCCACCTGCATATGGGAAAGCACCACCTGGTAGACTTACGTTTCCTACTTCTGCATAGGATGCTCTTAGTTTCAAATCAGAAATCAGACCACTGTTAAAGAAATCTTCATCAGAGACTCTCCATCCGATTGAACCTCCCGGAAATGTACCTCTCCTATTTTCTTCTGCTAGTTGAGAAATACCATCATTTCTTACCGCAAATGAAAGTAAATACTTTCCTTTAAAGCTATAGTTTACTCTAGCAAAATAAGAGTCGAAACCATTTTCAGAGAAGCTACCGCCAGAAAACTGGTTGTTGTAAGAGTTAGAAATCAAGTTTCTCAATCTGAAGAAATCATCTGAAAGACCAGTTCCAGATGCCGAGAATGCATAAAAGTTTGTGTATTGATATTCCACACCTGCTGTAATATTCAATGAATGATCTTCAGCTATCACTGTTTGATAATTCAAAGTGTTTTGCCAATTCCATCTGATTGCTGGGTTATATGCCATCGTAACTGAACCAATAACACCACGGCCATCACCATGTCTTGGGTCTAAGGTAGTAAAATCATCTGCCAAAGTGAGATCTATACCTATTTGAGATCTTGCAGTAAGGCCATCTACGATATCTACTTCTCCATAAGCATTACCAAGAACTCTGTTATTTCTACCTCTGTAAAGGTTTTTAGCAAGCACATAGGCAATATTAGGGATATTATTATCTGGACCCGCTAAGTTAGCTCCAAAGCCAGTAGTCGCGCCACCTGGCGCTATGTTATAGCCTTCAAACTCTAGATTATTTGGATCGAAAATTGGTACGTTTGGTAATGCTCTAGTAGCATTGTAGATAGCTCCAGAGAGTGAGTTTGCGCCATTATTCAGCCCTGTGATGGCAGTATGAGTAAAAGAAAGACTTGCACCCACTCTTACTTTACTAGAGATCTTGTGATCTATATTTGATCTAAAAGAGTATCTCTCTAGATCATTGTTTTTTACTACAGACTCTTGGTCTGTGAAACCTAATGAGAAGAAATAAGTCGTAGATTCAGATCCACCTGAAATAGATAGATTATGCTGTTGCGTATTACCTGATCTTAATACTGCATCTTGCCAGTCAGTGTTAATACCACTTGATTGAGCGTTACCCGTGTTTGCTGGGTTGATGTTACTTGCTTTTTCATTGGCAATTGTAACGAATTGCTCACCATTCAATAGATCAAATCTTCCTACTGATTCATTGATACCAGTGCTTACATTATAGTTCACTTGCGCCTTTCCAGATTTACCTCTTTTGGTTGTGATGAGAATCACGCCATTTGCTGCCCTAGATCCATAAATTGCAGTAGCAGAACCATCCTTCAGCACTTCATAAGTTTCAATGTCAGCTGGGTTGATATTTGCGAGTGGGTTAGAAGCCACTGCACCTGATCTATCAGAATCTACTACTGGTACACCGTCAATCACGATGAGTGGATCAGCACCACCAGAAAGTGAGTTAACCCCTCTAATTCTGATAATAGGTCTTGAACCTAAAATACCGTTAGGCACTGTCACTTGTACACCAGCAGCTCTACCAGCTAACTGAGCATCAAATGAAGGAGAAACCAAGTTCTCAATTGATTCATTTTTGATAGAAGTTACTGAACCAGTCACATCTCTTCTCTCCTGCGTACCGTAACCTACTACCACTACCTCACCTAGTGTCTTAGTATCTGGATTAAGTATTACGTTGATAGTAGAACGATTACCAACTCGAATTTCTTGAGTGACCATACCCAATGCCTGAAATACCAAAACTGCATCTGTGCTTGGTACTTCAATTCGGTATTTTCCGTCCAAGTCTGTTGGCACACCTGTGGTAGTACCTTTGACCTGAACACCAACTCCAGGGATAGGTTGCCCATCCTCAGAAGAAGTTACTGTACCTGTCACTACTACAGATTGGGCATATGTCCCAATACTAAATAGCGTCAGAAAGCAAAATAGTAATAACTTTCTCATAGTGTTTTTATTAAGTTGAACATGTTGTGTAATGCAAGTTTAAAGAAAATAAATGGAGAAAACACAAATAGATTCAACAAAATAAATCATACTTAATATATCTTTAAGTAAAAAAATAGAGACTTTACAGCAAATATTATGAAATAATAAACTATATAATTTTATAAAAAATAAAGCGACCAAATATTGTGTCGCTTTTAGTTAAACAAAAGTTTAATAGAAGTATAATATTCTGTTAACTTTACAATAATAGATTCAAGCTAAGTGTTATTAGCAACAAAAGCCATTTAAATTATAATCTAAAGCATCAAAAGCATTTTTTTAAATGCTAAAGGATCATTACTATCTAGATTTTGAGATTTTTCTATAGACTTAAAAGCCTTAAAGTCATCACCAAGAACTTCTTTCAACCATTTGTTATTTAACTTATTTAAACTGGAAGCTTCCCCATTAACAAGCGTAGCAACTTCTAACTTTCTTAAATAACGATCATAATCTTTTCCCGCGTTATATGCGCCTCCTACTTGAGCTGGTTCAAACAAGACATTTTCTCTTCCGTAAAAAAATTGGCCTTTGTATTCTCCTAAATACTCAATCAAGCAAGACTCACATCCCAACTTAATACCATAACTAGGTAAAAAAATTCGCTCCACTTCTTTATCTATTATCTTAATGGTATCTACCTTACTTGCCTCCAACATAAGGATGCCTCTTTGTGATTTTGCATAGATTACCCCCTTCATCAGATCAAGATTAAGCTCTGTATTAAAAGTTTCCCCATTGGATAGCACTAAAATACCTTTGAGAAAAGCCTCTGACAAATAGGGGCTTCCTTGCGTATTCCCCTTTATGGGAGCAATCTCTCTGACAGTAACACCCTGACCTCCAATATCATTCAAATTATTCTGAGCATCTAATCCAGATAAAACTTGGGCACTTAGACCAAGAGACATGAATGACAAATAAATAAATAAAAATAGAGCTTTCATCACTTTATCATTTTGTTTAAATCAAGAAGAAGGGTGTAAAAACACCCTTCTCAACTTTATATAATCATAAATTAATAACCATCATTTTGTGTCA
Organism: Penaeicola halotolerans; assembly: GCF_016464625.1. Lineage (GTDB taxonomy): Bacteria > Bacteroidota > Bacteroidia > Cytophagales > Cyclobacteriaceae > Penaeicola > Penaeicola halotolerans. The sequence continues at coordinate 306,868 of NZ_JAEAGO010000004.1, read as the reverse complement.
GGTTAGGATTTACATCTCTAGCATTCAATGGAATTGGCATTAATGTTCTAAATGCTTGGATTTCGAATTCATCAACAGCTCGTCCAGTTCTTACTAAGTCATGCCATCTATGACCCTCAAAAGCAAACTCTCGTCTTCTTTCTTCAAGGATAAAATCAATAGCATCTTCAACATTTGCAGGAATTGTGACAACTAGTGTTTGATCTCCAAACGCTCTCCTTCTAATCACTTGTATATCAGAAGTTGCACCTAGAAAATCCCCAGTTCTTACTCTAGCTTCAGCCCTAATTAAGTACATTTCAGCAAGTCTCAAGATATGAACTCCATCAGTACCCGTTGTATTGTCTCTATATTTAAAATTAACAAAAACACCAGGAGCTTCTTCACGGATAGATGATTGTCTTCTTAGGTCACCAGCTTCAAAAGAATTCCAAAGATCTTCAGTTGCACCGAATTCAAAACGACCACCATTATCCCTTCCATACCAAAAAGTAACTGGATTTTGATTATTAGCGTCAAAAAACAACTCAAATATCGCTTCTGAAGTACCCTTAGACGCCACTTGATTCTCAAAAGGAACCAAAGCATAAGTACTATTCGATATAACTTCAGTTGCAGCTATTTCAGCATTTTCATAATCCCCAGTATAAAGGTACAACCTAGCTAATAAAGCCTGAGCAGCACCTCTAGTAGCTCTATGTCTTGTATTGTTATTTGTACTATAAGACACCGGCAACAATGATGCAGCCTCTGTCAAATCTTGAAGAACCCTTTCATATACAGAGGCTCTTGGATCCCTAGAAACAAAATAACTATCATCAATAGGAGCAGCTGTAGGAGTAGTAATAATTGGCACATCTCCAAAATAGTTAGCTAAATTGAAATGATTCAACGCTCTAACAAACAAAGCCTCTCCTCTATATTGGTCTTTCAGTGATTGATCCATATCAATCCCATCAACTTGAGCTATAATATTGTTGGCTCTATTGATACTATTATATGAAGATGACCAAATTGCCCCAATCTCACCATTAACTGCATCCCAATTTTTCAAATCTAGATCCCTCCATGTATTAAAAGAACCAGTATGAGAAACATCATTTGACGCTATATCACCAACTACGTTCATTCTAAAACCTAGATTGTTACCACCAGCTAATCCACCGTACATACCCAAAACCGCAGCATTAGCACCTTGCTGATTTACGAATACTGCATTTGAAGATAGTGAAGCTACAGGTTCTAAACTCAATAAATCATCTGAGCAAGATGAAGCTATTAAAGCAACACCTAATAAGGAACCTAATAATCTTTTATTAAATATACTTTTCATATTTCTATACTTTAAAATCCTAAATTAAGCCCAAGAGTAATTGTTCTTGCTTGTGGGAAAGTCAAGAAATCATAATTTCTTGCAATATTCGCTCCAGGAGATGAATTCAATTCAGGATCCCATCCTGTGTACTTTGTCCAAGTTACTAGGTTTTGAGCCATCGCATAAATTCTGAACTGTCTCACCCCCATACTCTGTAGCACACTCTTTGGAAGTGTATATCCTATTGAAAGGTTTTTAAGTCTTACAAATGAGCCATCTTCCAACCATCTGTCTGAGTCAACTCTATTATTTCTGTTTGGATCAGCAGCTGTAGCTCTTGGGATATCCGTTATATCACCAGGTTGCTGCCATCTTTGAAGTGCTATTTCAGACATACCCCATGCTGAGAAGCCTAGGTGCTGATTAAACTGTGCAGATCTGTTTATCACATCAAATCCTTGAGTAAACTGGAAGAATACATTCAAATCAAAGCCTTTGTATGTGAATGTGTTGTTAAATCCTCCGAAATAATCTGGATTTGGCTTACCTAAATATTGTCTGTCATCAGGATTAATGACACCATCATTATTTAAATCTACGAATCTAAGATCACCCGTTTCAGGATCTACACCATTTGTTTCTATCAAGAAGAATGCTCCAAGCGGTTGACCAACTGCAGCTCTACTTTGTAGTGAATTAATCGGAGTAGATTCATCTACGATAGATGTAACCTCGTTCTTGATAAATGAAATGTTGAATTGAGTATCCCAATTAAAGCCTCCCTTATTCAGAACATTTGCAGATAGCGATAGCTCCAAGCCATTGTTTCTCATAGAACCAATATTCTCCGTAATTGAAGTAAACCCTGAAGTGTTCGGAATTGGTTTATTCAAAAGTAGATTAGTCGTGTTCTGAATAAAATATTCAGCAGATAATTGGAATCTATCATTGAAGAAGCCCATGTCCACACCGAAGTTAAGCGTACTACTCTCCTCCCAGCTCAATCTTGCGTTAGGAAGTTGTGAAGGGGCAAAACCCGGAGAGGCAAGATAATTAGCTCCAGCAGAATATAGATTCAATGCTTGGAAATTACCAATACCATCTTGGTTACCAGTTATACCATAACTTACTCTACCTTTCAATAAGCTAATTACTTCGGAGCTATTCAAGAAGCTTTCTTCAGATAAAATATACCCTACTGAACCTGCAGGGAAAATACCATATCTATTCTCTTCACCAAACCTTGATGAACCATCAGATCTTAAGCTTGCAGATATCAACAGCTTTTCTCTCCAACGGTAATTAGCTCTACCAAAATAAGACAATAGTGCATATTCTGTTCTAGAGGAAGAGCCTGAGTTAACCTCTGCAGCCGAAGTAATATATTTGAAATCTGGTCCAGGGAAATTAATTCCTGTTACAAAACCAGTCTCAGAGATATATCTCTGGTATGATTGACCTAAGATCGCATCGAAATAGTGGTCATCTCCAAATGTTTTTGAATAAGACAATACATTTTCGTTCAAGTATGTAGTAAACAAATTATTTGCTTGCGTACCTGTACCATTTGTAGCAAAACCACTTCTCACAGTATTTGGATCATAAGTATCTTGTCTACCGTAAATAATGTCAGCTCTAAATGAAGTCTCAAATCTCAAACCTGGAATAATTTTATACCCAACTGCAATATTTGGCTGAAATCTAAACTCGTTTAATTCATTTTTTATTTCCTCAGCCAATGCTAACGGGTGACCAATTAAAGTACTGAAAGCGTTGTTATAGTCACCTTCTTCTGTAAAAGGTTCAAAGTCTGGACGACCTAAATTTGCTGCGCTGAACACTCCAAAAATATTATTATCGTTGTTTCTAAGATTCTGACGAGTATTTACAATCCTTAAGTTAGATCTTAAATCAACTTTTTCACTAAACTTATGGTCAACGGAAAGGCTAGTAGAATATCTTGTGAAGTCAAAACCTTTTATAAACCCTTCGTTTCTAAATAGACCTCCAGAAACAAAGAATTGCGTGTTTTCAGAGCCTCCTCTAATTGACACATTGTAGTCTTCAACAGTACCTTGACGGAAAATGAGATCAAACCAATCTGCGTTAGGTGCATTAGCCACTTGCTCTTCTGTAAAGATCGGATTTCCACCATCATTCACTCTAGACTCATTCATCAATTGTCTCCATTGAGAGCCAGTAACGTTTTCAACTCTGTTTGCAGGCTCTTGAACACCTCTATAAATAGATAGATCAACTTGAGCTTTCCCTGCTTTTCCTCTTTTAGTGGTAATCAAAACAACGCCATTTGCACCTCTAGAACCATAAATAGCCGCAGAAGCAGCGTCCTTTAGAACCTCTATAGATTCAATATCGTTTGGATTGATCTGAGAAAGCACATTTGTAACTTGTCCACCTAAACCAATAGATGAAGTATTCCCACTATAAATAGGCAATCCATCCACTACATATAAAGGCTCATTACTAGCCGATATGGAGGCAGTACCTCTTACATTGATACTGATAGCACCACCTGGTGTACCTGAAGCAGAGCTTACCAAAACACCTGCCGCTCTTCCTTGAATCGCCTGGTCGACACCAGCAACTGGAAGGTCTTTAATGTCTTGTGAGCTCACAGAAGAAATAGCTCCAGTAACTTCTCTTTTTGTCATTTCGCCATAACCAACTACAACTACTTCTCCTAATGTTTTGGTATCAGGATCTAGTACAACATTAATAATAGACTGATTACCTACACGTACCTCTTTAGAGATCATCCCTAAAGCTTTGAATACTAAGACAGACTCCGAAGAAGGAATTTCTATCCTGAAACTTCCGTCTAAATCTGTAGGTACTCCAGTAGTAGTACCTTTCACTTGAACACCAACCCCCGGAATTGGCTGACCATCTTCCGATGAGGTCACTTTCCCTGTTACTACCCTAGACTGAGCATAAAGCCCTGTACTAAAGAGTAATAGAAAGCTAAATAGTAACAACTTTCTCATAGATTTTTATTTTGTTTAGTAAAATGTAATTCAATAATAACAACTAGTTAAATCATAAAAAAGTAATTTATTGAATTAGTTACATTTTTTTAATTAAATAAAAAAAAATAAAAATTATCAAAACAATAAAGCTATTAACCTGCTTATAGAATTTTTTATAAATAATAAAAAGCCTTTGTAAAATAATTTACAAAGGCTTCTATCAATCTCAAAATATTATTCGCTACTTAATAACAACTTCCACTCTTCTATTGAGGCTTTGGGTAGTTTGACCTGAAAAAATCAATGGACTGGTCTCTCCGTAACCTTTATAGGATAGTCTAGAAGAAGATATGCCTTGAGCTATTAAAAAATGATAGACTTCCTGAGCACGCTTCTCTGAAAGCTGAAGGTTGTAGCTTGGGTTACCAGTTATGTCTGTGTGACCTCCTATTTCTATGGCTACTTTCGGATTATCTCTCAAAAAATTTAAAAGATCTGTGAGCGCTTCTTTAGATGCATCTGTCAACTCATATTTGTCCTGATCGAATAAAACTCCTTCTAAGGTGAACTTTGCTCCTTTGAAAACAGGCTTCAAAGCAATCAATAATGAATCTTCCCCTTTCCAGTATCTTCTATCTGGGAAATAGCCCTCTGATTTGACCTTAATTAGACTATCCTTTTTAGAAAAGTAAAGAAGCCCTCCAGTCCAATCACTATATGACTGCTTAGTCAAATTTAGATTTGCTGGTATCATTTGCTCATTAGCCTCATCATGTACCACTACAAACACCCTTTTCAGAGCAGTGACGAGGTAATCATTATCAATTTTGGCAGTCATCAATCGACTTCCATCCTCCTGATCATATGTATAAAATGCTTTATCCCCCGTAGCTGAGAGAGTAAATCCATATTGATTGCCTATGCTATTGATTGGGTAGGGCAAAAGCTGTAGATCCGCTACAGACCCATCATTCCAAGTGGCTTGATAAATGTCCAAACCTCCGAAGGCTCCAGCTCTATCTGAAGCAAAAAAAAACATCTGCCCATCTTTAAAAAACTGAGGGGTAATCTCATTGGAGATAGTATTCACATCAGCAATAAGCTTAGGAGTTTGCCAAACGCCCTCTACTTGCTCACTCCAGTAAAGGTCTTTGCGTCCAACACCTCCTCTTCTATCTGATGAAAATATCAAAAATCGTCCATCAGGAGATAGTGTTGGATGAGAATCCCAATAGCGCGTATTGATCTGTTGACCAAGATTGGCAGGAGAAGACCATTCACCCTCTGTCCAATAACTCACATAAAGATCACAACTTCCGAAACCTATATCCCAGTCACAACCTGAGAAGATCATGGTCTTGCCATCTAATGAAAAGGTCGCACTCCCTTGATTATTGCGATCATTGATGACATCTGAGACACTCTTAGGCTCTGAAAAGCCCTCTAGCAGCAACTCACTTTCATAAATATCTTCATCAAAAGATTGGTCTAAGCCATCACGCTTGGTGAAATATAACTTTTGCTCGTCTGGAGAGATTGTAGGGAAATATTGTAGATCAAACTGATTTAAATGTTCAGGCAACTCAGCGATAGATATTTCTGAGGATGCGTCTCTTTCTTTGAAAAAAAGCACTTTAGAGCGTAACTGATCTACAAACTGGTTCGAGTAATTTTCTGGTAAGCTATCTAAGGTCGCGGATGCAAGCTCAAAGTCTCCTCGATTCATCAAAGCCTCTGCATAATACGTGTGCCAAAGAGGCTTATCCGCAACTCTCAAATATGGTTTAAGACTTAATAATATAGGGAAAACCTCCTCCTGTTGCCCATATGTTTTAGTAATTTCTATTTTCTTGAAATAGGGGGCACCAAATGATTGATCAATTTTGATCGCTTCATCAAACGCCTGATTAGCTAATTGAAAATTGCGCTTACTCAGATACTCCAATCCAACCTCATACTGTTTGATGGCCTTTTTATCATCAGAAGAAATGGCTTGACCATAGCTCCAAAGAGGAAAAATAAGAAAGGCACCTATGACGTGTATGAGTTGCTTCATCAAGGAATATCCATGTATTTATGTGTTTGCAACGAAATCTGCCAACAAGGGTTTTGTTTCACGTAGTCTATGATCAAAGGAAGCATAGTGTCAGATTTGCTCCACTCAGGTTGTAAAATAAGTCTACAAATAGGGTTGACCAATGCAGCATGCTCTTCAGCAAATTTGAGATCTGAAGGATGATAGATTACTACTTTGAGCTCATCTGCATGCTGATAGATACTAGGATGTGGCTTTTTAAATTTCTTTGGAGAAAAACATACCCAGTCAAACTTGCCTGAAAAAGGATGTGCGCCAGACGTCTCAATATTTGTTTGAAAACCTTCCTTTTGAAGCAGACTGGTCAATGGATCCAGATCATACATCAAAGGTTCTCCACCTGTGATCACTACAAGCTTGGCTGGTGTCTGCTTGACCGCACCCACGATCTCCTCAATAGTCAATACTGGATGCTTATCGGCATCCCAAGAATCCTTCACATCACACCATACGCAACCTACATCACATCCAGCTAAGCGAATAAAATAGGCAGGTTTACCTGTATGCACTCCTTCACCTTGTATGGTGTAGAAGTATTCCATAATGGGAAGTGAAGTACCGACAGCAACTTGCTGTCTCAAAGAGTCTTTTTGTAGTGTTTCCATTCGAATTTTTGTTAGAGCGGGTGATCGAACCGCTATGAAAGATCAGTACACAAAGGTAAGCATAAAATCAGAACGTAAAATTTTCTGCGTCTACTTATATACTTTCTTTTCAGCCGCAAGCAATGTATTCATCAGGAGTGCTGCTCTTGTCATCGGTCCTACCCCACCTGGCACAGGAGTGATCGCAGTTGTTTTGGGAGCTACCTCGTCAAATTTCACATCTCCCAGAAGTCTAAAACCAGATTTCTTGCTTGCATCATCTATTCGGTGAATGCCTACATCTATAACTACTGCACCTTCTTTGACCATATCAGCTGTGACAAACTCAGGCTTACCCAATGCTACGATCAAAATGTCAGCCATGCGAGTAATGTCTTTCAAATTTTGTGTTCTACTATGCGTCAATGTCACAGTTGCATTACCAGGCTGACCATTTCTCGCCATCAAAATACTCATAGGAGATCCCACGATATGGCTTCTTCCGATGACTACACAGTGTTTACCAGCAGTTTCTATTTGATACCTCGCTAAGAGCTCCATCACACCATTCGGTGTAGCGGAGATATAGGTAGGCCAGTTGAGAGCCAGTCTACCTACATTGACAGGATGAAAACCATCTACATCCTTTTCAGGCCTGATACGATTGGTTACTTTCACCACATCGATATGATTAGGCAGAGGTAGCTGCACGATCAATCCATCTATGGCTGGATCATTATTGATCTCCTCCACCTTTGCGAGCAATTCTTCCTCAGTGACATCTGCACCAAATCTCACTAAAGTAGAGGTAAAACCAACCTCTTCACAATCTTTCACTTTGGCATTAACATATGTACGACTCGCTCCATCCTCACCTACGAGCATTGCAGCTAGATGTGGTCTTTTACCTCCATCAGCGATGATCGATGCTACTTTATCAGCTATTTCCAATTTGATTTCTTTAGCTGTTTTGTTGCCGTCTATGAGTGTATATGCCATGATATCGTTTTTGATCTTTTATTAAAATTGAAAAGCGCAGTTATCTTTTTGGGATACTGCGCCTTATGTTGATTCTCTTGAGCTTAGTCTAGCTTAAGTACGGCCATGAAGGCTTCCTGTGGTATCTCCACATTTCCTACTTGGCGCATTCTCTTCTTACCTTTCTTCTGCTTTTCTAGGAGCTTTCTCTTACGAGAGATATCACCTCCGTAGCATTTAGCCAATACGTTTTTACGAAGTGCTTTTACAGTCTCCCTAGCAATGATTTTAGTTCCTATTGAGGCTTGGATAGCAATCTCAAACATCTGTCTAGGGATCAATTCTTTCAATTTTTCACAGAGACGCTTACCCCATTCGTAGGCTTTGTCTCTATGGACAATAGCTGATAGTGCATCGACCTTCTCACCATTGAGCATCACATCTAGCTTGACCATGGTAGATCTTCTAAATCCGATCAACTCATAATCCAGTGAAGCATATCCTCTCGAGATGGTTTTTAGTTTGTCAAAGAAATCAAAAACAATCTCTGCTAGTGGCATCTCAAACGTCAACTCTACCCTATCTGTGGTTAGGTAAACCTGATTTTTCATCAAACCACGCTTATCCATACAAAGGGAAATGATCGGCCCAACATATTCCGCTGCAGTGATGATTTGCGCTTTGATAAAAGGCTCTTCGATATGAGAGATTGTATTTGGCTCAGGCATATCCGAAGGAGCATTGATTTTAGTGATATCTCCATTGGTCTTCACCGCATGAAACTGCACTGAAGGTACTGTGGTAATCACCGTCATGTCAAACTCACGCTCTAGTCTCTCCTGTACGATCTCCATATGGAGCATACCTAAGAATCCGCATCTGAATCCAAATCCCAAGGCTGCTGAGGTCTCTGGTTCCCATACAAGTGAGGCATCGTTGAGCTGAAGCTTCTCCATCGAAGCACGCAGCTCCTCAAACTCCGTAGTATCTACAGGATAAATTCCCGCAAAAACCATCGGTTTAACGTTTTCAAATCCTTGAATAGCTTTTTCTGTAGGTCTGTGTACATGTGTAATCGTATCACCTACTTTCACTTCTTTGGCTACTTTGATACCAGAGATGAGGTAGCCTACATTTCCAGCACTCATCTCCTGCTGAGGATCTTGCGAAAGTCTCAAAACACCGATCTCATCAGCATCGTATTCTTTGCCCGTATTCATGAATTTGATCCTATCTCCTTTTTTGATAGAACCGTTAAATATTCTAAAGATAACTTCAATCCCTCTAAAAGAATTGAACACAGAGTCAAAAATCATAGCTCTAAGCGGACCATCTGGATCTCCTTTTGGGGCTGGCACGCGCTCTACGATGGCATTGAGGATATCTTCTATACCGATACCTTCCTTACCGCTAGCATGGATGATCTCATCTCTATCACAACCTAATAAGTCTACGACTTGATCTGCCACATCTTCAGGCATAGCCCCTGGCAGGTCAATTTTATTAAGTACTGGAATGATCTCTAGGTCATGCCCCAAAGCCAAATATAAGTTAGAGATTGTCTGAGCTTCGATACCTTGAGAAGCATCTACGATAAGTAGAGCACCCTCACAAGCAGCGATAGATCTAGACACTTCATACGAAAAGTCTACGTGACCAGGAGTGTCAATCAAATTGAGTACATAGGTCTCGCCCTTATACTTGTAGTTCATCTGAATCGCATGAGACTTGATGGTAATACCACGCTCACGCTCCAGATCCATATTGTCCAACAGCTGATTCTGCATCTGACGCTCTGTCACCGTCTGCGTAAACTCTAAAAGTCTATCGGCCAGCGTGCTCTTACCGTGATCGATGTGAGCGATGATACAGAAATTTCTTATTTTATCCATGTTCATAATTAGCGCAAAAGTACAAATAATCCCTCAACAGCACAGCAATACATAGAGGATTTTATGAGCATGACTCAATATTTAAGCATTTGGTTTTCGCTCAATTATTTTTTCAGTTCACAAAAGAGAAAATTGTCCATCCTCAAAGAAATAGTAAATTGCAGCTACGTAGATCAGTGTTGCTCAAAATGAAAATAGCCAATCAAAAAAAGCAAAATAATATCTCTGAGTACATCATATTCATGTATCAGACAGAAGACCTCATCAGAGCCTTTGAATTCAACACCCAAGACATCCGAGCTTATGTAGTCAAGCATTTCCCTGTCTCAGAGGAGGAAAAAGAAGCCAATATCAAATGGTATAAAGACATTGCTCAGCAGATGAAAGAGGAAGCAATCGTAGAAAAAGGTCATCTAAGCAGTGTACAAAAATATGTGCAAGAGCTCGCGCAACTCCACTGGGATCTGATTAAAATTGACCCGAATTATAGACAAATCTATGATCAGGCTAAGCTTCATATCATACAACATGCTACTGAAGCCAAGGGACAAATCAACAATGAAATCCAAATCTGTATCAACGGAGTTTATGGACTACTATTAGCGAGACTAAAAGGAAGAGAAGTGCCAGCTGACACCATGAAAAGTATCAATACCTTTGGAGATGTACTTTCTTACCTTAGCTACAAATACAGACAGCGACAACAACTGAATAATAATTAACCACTGAAAATCAACTGGTTAAAATTTTATTGATAGGCTGAAAATCTGAACTGTGACTTATCAGCGTACATGACTGCAAACAATCTAAAACATTAATCAGTCATGAAAAAAACAATTTTCTCATTCCTCGTAGCAGGACTTTTATTTATCGGATTTGGTGCTCAAGCACAGAAAACAGTTGAAGTAGGTGGTGCTCCAATGTACCCTACCAAAGATATCGTCAGCAATGCGGTAAACTCTAAAGATCACACCACTCTAGTAGCCGCTGTAAAAGCAGCTGGTCTAGTCGAGACACTTCAGTCAGCTGGTCCTTTCACAGTATTTGCTCCGACTAACAGTGCCTTTGAAGCACTTCCTGCAGGTACTGTAGAGACACTTTTGAAGCCAGAAAACAAAGGATTACTCACTCAAATCCTTACTTACCACGTAGTAGCTGGTAAACTAAATGCTAAAGACATTCAAGCTTTAGTGAAAAAGGGTGAAGGCTATGCAGAACTCGCTACTGTGAGCGGTGGCAAGCTATGGGTAATGCAAGATGGCAAAAACCTAGTGCTAAAGGATGAAAATGGCAACATGTCAAAAATCACTATCGCTGACGTCAACCAGTCAAATGGTGTGATCCACGTAGTAGATGCTGTAGTGACTCCAAAGAACTAAGACAAACAAAACCACACAACCTTAAAAAAGGGGCACTTCAAAAGTACCTCTTTTTTAGTTTCAGCATATTTCCATCGATTTGCTTAGTTTTGGATGATGGAAGCACAGCTATTAGTATTCTCACAAACACTTTTTTCTCAACTGAAAAAGAACCTTTTTGATCAGCTAAAAGATAGAGGCTTTGTCGGACTGACTTATCATGAGAAAGTAGGCGTAAAAGACACTCATTCTATTGACTATCTAGCCTATAAGTTGATCAAAAAAGCTGCAACTACTCAACCTTATAATATCTACATGGAGGGTTTCGAACCACTCCTAGTCAAATCCGCTAAAACTAATCTCTACATAGATCCCGTAGATGGCTCTCGCAATTGGGATAGAGGTGTCGGTGACCCCTGTTTCTGCTTGGCTGCCGCACCTGCGGACTCTGACGCTACTTTTGGATCGCTTTTCTTTAGCTTCATTGGTGGATATTTTTCAGGAGACATCTATTATACACAGTTAGGCAAGTCATATTTCAAGTCCTCTCGTCTACAAAACACCTATCAAATCTCCTCTAATCAGCAAGTACACAAATTATCAGAAGCACATGCCTACCTTAAAGCAGGCTATTCTGCTGCCCAAACGAGCTTAGATTACAGCTTACCTGTATTTTTAGCGGTAAAGGATATTCGGGCTATTGAAAATTCAGGCATAGAACTTTGCGAAATCGCTAGAGGAGCTGCTGACCTGATGATCGAAGCACGCAAAATATCTGACTTTTACAATTTGCTTGCTTACCCCATCGCAAAAAATGCTGGGGTTTTGCTGACTGATCTCTCTGGTAACTCACTTGATGATGTCATCTTTGATCATACTGCAAACTACGACTTCATAGCCGCAGCCAATGAAAAAATATTGGCAGAGGTGCTAAAACTAAAAAAGTGAAAAAATTTAATGAATAAAAAGCTATCAAGCCTTACGCCTCACATGATAATCTCTCATACAGCGTAATTCCCCTATAAAATCAATTTTCTGCTCTTTAGCTAATGTGATTAATCGCCAATTGAGTATCTCATCATTATAAATCTCAAAATTAATATCAACCAATGTCTCTCCTACTACTCGTGCTGAGCTGACAAACTCATTAGGACATCTGAAAAGTAGCGCGTCATCAAAATAGTTTTCTTCTTGTGAGTTAATCTCCCCATCAGAACCTGCTACTCTCAAAAACCCTTTTTCTTTTATCATCCGATCCCACAAACTGATTAATTTATTGCAGCTGTTTTGATCTAACTTTTTAAAGTATGGAATTAACAAAGGGATTTGATCAGCATTTAAAACAACAAGTGAGCGTGGATGAAACTCATGTCCTAATCTTGCCCTAACTTTAAAATCTGAAGGAACATCGAGGATATTAATCTGCTCGCTGAAATCACGGATCTCATAAATTAAGCGTGATGTTCCCAAACGGTCAATGGTGTCGCGCCCAGACCAGATGTGAATTTTTGCTCCTTTTTCAAGTGCTTTTTTTACAGCATTAGTCTTTGAGACATCCTCCTCTACCTGATTGATAACATGCTCAATAGCGAAATGACAAAAAGTAGTTTCTCCTAGCCACTTTTTCCTAGCTTCAACTCCCGATTTCTGTTCAAGATCAGCAATAGGACCGATCATCAGGTCATCACTGAGATCAATTACTTGTTCTGCTGAAAGTGCTAAATCCCTACTTCTTAAAAGATTAGATTTCTTTGAGCTACCAAAAACAATATGGATTTCCTTTTTAAGCATTTATATTTTTTCTTCAAAAATTTAACGTACCAAATTACTCCTAGAACTCCCGATACGAAAAGTGCTTTGTTGATGATCTACCAAAATAATACTGTACAATCCGTGTCATGTATATTGTTGCTATAAAGAAATAAAAGACTGAACATCAAAGGACATTCAGTCTTTCTTATCAAGTTTTTGGGATTAAATTACTTCACTGAAGCCGTTCCGAATTGATTGATTCGCTGACGACCATTTTTAGCAAATGAAAAACTCAACTCTTTCCACGCTGTGCCTTCATTGCTTTTTAAAACTATTCTGTCCTTTTCCTTTACAATAGTAAACTGAAAATCAGCATATACCGAAGCTTCTCTGACAGGCATTTCATCTAGAGTTGTCACTCCGTATGCATCAATCAGATGAGGCTTCTTTTTATCAAACTTAAAACTCAACTCCTTCCATGCAGTACCCTCTTCACTGATCATTTTTATACCATTATCAGTTTCTTCGATGAGGATTTTAAATTCTTTGAGATCTGAAGGCGCTTGCGCAAAAGATACTAAAGCAGAAATGAAGACCAATACCACAACCATTGAGGCTGTTAGAAGCTTTCCGAAATTTGATCTAGTTAGCATTTTGATAGTATTTAAGTTGAGACAAAAGTGAATTTGTGATCTTTAACAGAATAGTTGAATAGATTAAATATCACTGAACATATTTTAAATATATTTAAACTATACGAAATAATCTAAAAATAGATACTATTTTCTCAAAATCATCAGATACTTATATCCTTCAAAACTCCATCAACTCATAAGCACTCCTATACCCTGCATTTGATTGGGTGAAGTCTACAAAATCACTATAAAACTCATGACTACAGAGTGTGGCCGAATCACCGAAGACCACCATTTTTTTCTTTGCTCTCGTCATGGCCACATTCATCCTTCGCGTCTCCGCCAAAAAACCAATCTCTCCACTGCTATTAGAGCGAGTTAAACTGATAAAAATCACATCCCGCTCTTGCCCCTGAAAACCATCTACCGTATCTATGACGAGTATTTCTCCTAACGATTTCAGATTAGGATACTCAAAGGTATCATAGACTTGTGTGCTTAGGTAGCTGATCTGTGCCCTGTATGGCGCGATCAATCCAAAGCTGATACGCTCCTCTTGAATTTGCTTCAGCCCAAGTTCTCTTACCAAAGCATTCAATTGCTTCAATACTAGATTGGCTTCTTCTATATTTTGAGTACTGAGAGTCTCCTTATCTATACTCTCTGTGAACCCACAGCCAGCAGTATCGATAAACTCTAGCTGTACCTCTCCAGGCCTTAGTGACTGATCTTTGACACTATCATGTGCGAGCAATCTACCTTGATAAAAAGACCTACTCGAAAACTCCATAATCATCTCAGGCATGCGATACTGAACCTCTAGCATCACATCTACAGTACCTTTTCCAATTACTTTTTCGAAAAGTGTCTTTGCTAGCCCGCCCCTAGCTGCTTCTATAGATCTAATGGTGGGCGGTAGCTGACAGTGATCACCTGCCAAGACCACTCGCTGTGCTCTCATGATCGGTATCCAACAAGCCGGCTCTAGTGCCTGAGCTGCTTCATCGATAAAGACAGTCTGAAACTTCAAATGTCTGATTAGCTGACTTGTAGCACCTACTAAAGTACAGGCTATTACTTGCGTCTTACCTAGCAAGTCCTGAACAATATAATGCTCTAACATCTCTGCTTCTTCTCTCAATCTGCGCGATTCATCGAGTAACATAGATCGCTGCTGACGCTCTGCATAGCCATATTGGCGTTTGTATTTTTTGGCTATACTTTTTAGCTCTTCTGACTTTCTCCTGACTTGCTTGAGGTCTTTATAAGTAGCATGCTTTGAGATTTTGACGTCAATGGTCTGATTAAGTTGACTCTCTGTCACACGTGCTGGATGACCTACCCTTAGTACCTCCACGTCCATTTCCGTAAGTTTCTCTACGAGTAGATCTGTAGCAGCATTACTTGGCGCGCAGACCATCACTTTAGACTCCGACTCAAGCGTTTTCAGGATCGCGTAGACCAAAGTAGTCGTCTTACCAGTGCCAGGAGGACCATGAATGATCGCTACATCTTCCGCTTGTAAGATATTTTGCAGGGCTGCGTTTTGGCGATCATTTAATTGAGGTACTTTGAACGGTGTCAGCTGTTGAAAACTAGCCTCTCGCTCACCAAGAAGCACTTCTTTAAGGTGATTGAGCCTTTCGTTTTTACTTTGTTGGAGGTCTTTTAGCGCAGCCTCCATTTCTCTGTATGAGGCCTCATCAAAAAGTAAGTCCAAGCCCAATTTGCCATCATCTATCCACTCAGGTAGATCATCTGTATTGAGTGTGATGGTCATGGTGTTATTTTTTACATAATTCACCACCCCATTGACTGAGCTTCGAGAATCTTGCTTTCCCCCAGTATTGACAAAAAGACTTACGAGTTTACCAGAATTAAAAGCATGCTTTTCATTGACTCCTTGAGTGCGTTCGATTTCGATGAGGGTTTTATCTCCAAGACTTGCCAGCTGACGCTTGATCTGAATTGGATACCAGCACACACCACTTTTGCGTTTTTCTTCAAAACTATACGTGAGATGCCTTTTTTTATATTGCGACAGATCTTCTTCCTTCTCGATTTTAAGCAAATCCTGAAGTTTTTTGATCTGATCTCTGATTCCCTGCATACTATTCGATTTGAGTTCAAAACTAATGAGTATCTTGACCTGTTCATCAATTAAAAAGAAATAATGAATTTTTTAGCACATGCCTATCTTTCCTTTGACCAACCGAAAATATTGGTGGGTAATTTCTTAGGTGATTTCATCAAAGGAAATCCTGAGGAACAGTTTGAGGCTGAGATAGTGAAAGGCGTTAAACTGCATCGTGCCATAGATGAATATACCGATCTGCATCCAATAGTCAGCGGGAGTAAATCTCTTATCAGAGAAGAATTCAGACACTATGCTGGTGTAGTCATAGACGTGTTTTACGATTATTTTTTAGCGACAAATTGGTCAACCTATCATACTACAGCTTTGGCTCAATACACTCAAGAAGTCTATAAAGAGCTCATGAAATTTAATCAAATCATCCCTGTAGAAGCCAAACACATGCTCAGCTATATGATCCCTCAAAACTGGCTACTACACTATGGCACTCATGAGGGTATCAAACGCTCCCTTAGCGGACTGGCACGTAGGACTACATTTGATTCTGGAATGGAAAACGCACACCTAGCACTCATCAAACATGAAAATCAGTTGACCAAAGATTTTAATGCATTTTTCCCCGAACTTGTTATTTTTGCACGAGACTATCTCAAAAACCTAAACCAAACACTATGATCATCTGCAAGCCCAAAGCAAATGTCATTTTTCTTTTGACATTTTTGGCTATATTATTTTCCATAGGAGTGATGTGGCTGCTCAGACACTTTTACACTGTACAGACTTGGCCGATCTATGTGTATATTGGCTTAGCTACCTTACTAACATTAGCAGCTGTTTTCGTTTTGATCAAATTAATGAGCAACATTCGATTTTTGACATTAGGAAAAGGCAAAATATCGATCCGAGTCCCACTTAAAGGCGTCAAAAGGCAGTTCCCTATCACAGATATAGCAGCTTGGAAAGAAGAAATCATCAAGGCTAACTCAAAAGAGTTTAAACACCTTACAGTACAACTACCTGGTCCGATTCTCTACAATATGAGTAATCATGAGAGCACTAATTACGAGCAAGCAGTTAGCTACCTTAGAGATAAAGTAGCTAAAAAACAGGTGAAATCTTAAGGTCATTTCAATATAAAAAGGCACCATTAGGTGCCTTTTTCGTTTTACTTTGCAGGAAGTAAAGTTGCTGTGACTTCACCGAAGCCTATTTTTACGCCATCTTTTTCACAGTAGCCCTTCAGCGTGATGGTATCACCATCTTCCATAAAGCTTCGCTTTGTACCATCTGCTAGCTTTAGTGGCTTGGTACCATTCCAGCTGAGCTCGAGTAATGAACCAAAGCTATCCTCAGTAGGCCCTGAAATCGTACCTGAAGCATACAAGTCTCCCACGTTGATATTACAGCCATTGACGGTGTGATGGGCTAGTTGCTGAGCTATATTCCAGTACATGTACTTGAAGTTTGACTGGCAAATTAGATTATCCTTGCCACCTTCTGGTTTTAAGTAAGCCTCTAGCTTGATATCAAAACTCTTATTTCCCTTAAAAGCCAAGTAAGGTAAAACAGGAGTGTCTTGCTTTGGCCCCGCTACTCTAAACGGCTCTAAAGCATCTAAGGTAACGATCCAAGGAGACATCGAAGAAGCAAAGTTTTTTCCTAAGAAAGGCCCAAGAGGTACGTATTCCCATGCTTGCAAATCTCTCGCTGACCAATCATTGAATAGGACAAAACCGAATATATGTTCCTCTGCTTCTGCTGTTGTGATACTGTCACCAAGTTTGGTTGGCTTACATGTAATAAAACCCATCTCCAACTCCATATCCATCTTTCGTGATGGGCCAAACTGTGGCGCATCCATGTCAGGAGTCTTATATTGACCTTTAGGCCGGTGAATATTCACCCCAGAAGGTATGATAGAAGAGGCTCTACCATGATAGCCTACTGGTAAGTGCTTCCAATTTGGCAAAAGAGCATTCGCTGGATCTCGAAACATACTGCCGACATTGGTTGCATGCTCCATACTACTGTAGAAGTCAGTATAATCCCCCACTTTGACAGGCATGAGCATTTCTGCTTCTTTTCTATTGACCATAACCTTGCCTCGTGACTGATGGTCTCTGAGTTCTTCATTATCTTCTCTTAGCAACTCTGATACGCGTTCACGTACTTTTTTAGTAACAGGCCTACCAAGTTCTATGAAGTCATTGAGGCTTTCACCTAAAAATATCGCATCAGGTAAATGAAGTGCTGATAAAAAGCCTTCCTCTTGCAAAACAGCTAAATCTACTATTTTATCTCCAATAGCAACCCCAGCTCTAGGACTGAGTCGCTTGTTTTTAAAAATGCCAAAAGGTAAGTTTTGAATTGGAAAATCTGATCCTTTAGGGACTTGTACCCATGTTTTTAAGGAAGGGTCATTCGCGTTCGTCATCTCTAAACTGTTAGTGTTGCGCAAAAATAAGACTTTAGTAGCTTTATAAAAATTAAACCACTGCTTTAAAATTTCCCTTTCCTTTAAGTAACGACAAGGCCATAATCATTTTTTCCCTTATTTTTGTGCCTTCATAGAGCATTCAGAATTATATATTATATCATGTCGATAGCTACAAAGTACAATCCACAAGAAACAGAGAGCAAATGGTATCAGTATTGGCTGGACAATGGTTTCTTCAAAGCCAAAGCCAATCCCGAGAAAAAGCCTTATACCATCGTGATTCCTCCACCTAATGTCACTGGAGTACTTCACATGGGGCATATGCTTAATAACACCATCCAGGATGTACTCATCAGAAGAGCACGTATGAAAGGTATGGAGGCTTGCTGGGTTCCGGGCACAGACCATGCGTCCATTGCTACAGAGGCCAAGGTAGTCGCTATGCTCAAAGAAAAAGGTATCGATAAGAAAAATATCAGCCGTGAAGACTTCCTCAAGCATGCTTGGGAATGGAAGGAAAAATATGGCGGTATCATCCTAGAGCAACTCAAAAAGCTAGGGGCTTCCTGTGATTGGGATCGTACGCGATTCACCATGGAAGAAGATCTCAGTGCTGCTGTCATCGATGTATTTGTTGACTTGTTCAATAAAGGACAAATCTACAGAGGCATCCGTATGGTCAATTGGGATCCTAAAGGAAAAACTGCGCTATCCGATGATGAAGTTATCTTCAAAGAAGTACGCTCTAAGCTTTATCACATCAAATATCAAATAGAAGGTACTCAGGATTTCCTGACAATAGCAACTACACGTCCAGAGACCATCATGGCTGACGTAGCCATTTGTATCAATCCAAATGATAGCCGATTCACGCATCTCAAAGGTAAACGGGCGATCATTCCTTTGATCAATAAAAGCATTCCAATCATAGAAGATGACTATGTGGACATGGAGTTCGGTACAGGCTGTCTCAAAGTCACGCCTGCTCACGATCTCAATGACTATGAAATAGGACTCAGACATAAGCTAGAGGTCATTGATATCCTTAATGATGATGGTACGCTCAACGAAAAAGCTCAAATACTAGTGGGTGAAGACCGCTTCATCGCTAGAAAGAAGATAGCCAAGCTACTAGCTGAAGTAGACCAACTGGTCAAGGAAGAAGACTACATGTCTAATGTCGGTCACTCTGAGCGAACAGATGCTGTTATAGAACCTAAGCTTTCTCTGCAGTGGTTTCTGAAAATGGATCAAATCACCAAGCCGGCACTAGAAAATGTGATGAATGATCAGATCCAACTTCACCCTGCTAAGTTTAAAAACATGTACCGTAGCTGGATGGAAAACGTCCGGGACTGGTGTATCTCTCGTCAGCTATGGTGGGGACACAGGATTCCAGCTTACTACCTCCCTAGCGGTGAGATCGTAGTAGCCAACTCTCCTGAGAAAGCACTAGCTATCGCACAAGAGAAATATGATGCTACACTGACGATCAAAGACTTAAGACAAGATGAGGATGTTCTTGATACATGGTTCTCTTCTTGGTTATGGCCGATTTCAGTTTTCGATGGATTCAAAGATCCAGAGAATGAAGATATCAAGTACTTCTATCCTACCAATGACCTTGTGACTGCACCAGAAATATTATTCTTCTGGGTAGCCCGTATGATCATGGCTGGCTATGAGTACCGTGGACAGATGCCATTCAAAAATGTCTATCTCACAGGAATTGTTAGAGATAAACAAGGTAGAAAAATGTCTAAATCACTCGGCAACTCACCAGACCCAATCGATCTGATCGAGCAATATGGAGCAGATGGCGTTCGTACGGGCATGCTATTCTCCTCCCCTGCTGGAAACGATTTGCCTTTTGATGAAAAACTAGTCGAGCAAGGAAGAAACTTTAGCAATAAAATCTGGAATGCTTTCAGACTGGTCAAAGGTTGGGAAATAGATCCCAAGCTAGATGGTAGCCACAATGCGGCAGCGATTAGCTGGTTTGAGAATAGACTGAATCAAGCACTGAGTGAGATAGAAGAGCACTTTGATAAATTCAGAATCTCTGATGCGCTTATGACTACTTATAAGCTTGTATGGGATGATTTCTGCTCTTGGTACCTTGAGATGATCAAGCCTGCCTATCAGCAGCCTATAGATCAGCAGACTTATGACAAGACTATTGAGATATTTGAGCAGCTGTTGAAAATCTTGCATCCATTCATGCCATTTATCACGGAAGAACTCTGGCATCAGATCAAGGAGCGCAGCATAGATCAGAGCTTGATCATCGCTGATTGGCCAAGTGCACGGGCATTTGATATTGCTGATATCCAAGGCATGGAATTGACCTTTGAAGTAGTATCGCAGATTAGAAATATCCGTGCGTCTAAAGGCATATCTCCGAAGGTAGAGCTTGAGTTGATTATCAAAACTACACAGCAAGACAAGTATATTCAATATCAGAATATCATTACTAAGCTCGCAAATGTAGAAAGTATCAGCTTCGGAGATGAAGCTGCCAATTCACTAAGCTTTGTGATCAAAGGAGATGAGTTTTTTATTCCAGTGGCTGGTGAAGTGAACTTAGAGGAAGAAAAAGCTAACATCATTGCTGAACTAGAGTACACTAAGGGATTTCTCAACTCTGTGATGAAAAAACTCAGTAATGAAAAGTTTGTCAGTGGAGCTCCAGAGCAGGTAGTAGCCAATGAGAAAAAGAAACAAGCTGATGCGGAAGCGAAGATCAAAGCACTCGAAGAAAGCTTAGCAAAACTGAAATAAAACAAATCACTTAAAATTAAAGGCTCCTTTGGAGCCTTTATTTATTCCCTCTTTTTATAAATAATTGATAATCTGACAACTGCTTTTTTCTTTGCGCTAACCATTCTTTAAGCGCAAGATTTGGCGCAGTAATTGGGATAAGCGTCTATATTTTTAAACTAAATCATAAAAATCATGAAAAAGCTAACGCTATTGATGGGATTGATCGGGCTACTCTACATTCAAGCTGTAGGACAAAACACTTCTCAGGAAGTCAGCACGATCGAAGTACGGGGAACCTCTAAACTTTCAGTTAAGCCAGATTTGGCAGTATTTCAAATAGAAATGGCTAATATACAGGCTGATGCAGATGCTGCGACCAAGCAACTCAACGCATCAGTAGCCAAACTTGAAAGAGAATGGATCAAGGCTGGATTTAAAAAGGAACAACTTACTACAAGTAACTATTCTGTTGTACCAAATCGCATTTATCGCAACAATAACATGAAGGATAGTGGATTTGTAGCCTCTCAACTTATCAGCTTTACATTTCCTAATGTCCAAAAAGATCTAGAAAAAGCTGTAGCTGTCATCAGCAAAAACGTGTCGAATAATATGAGCGTTAATTTTACACTAAGTGATGAAAAGAAAGCAGCTATCAAAAAACAATTGCTACAAATGGCCATCGCAGATGCTAAAGAAAAAGGCAACGTGATATTTGAAGGATTAGGCATCAGCTCAACAGCGATTCATCAAGTGAGACACTATGGCGAATCTCAAATAGCTCCACGCGCATCATTTGATATGGCTGCTATGAAGATGAGCCCTTCTATCGAAGCTAAAGCTCTCGACATCACAGATGAAATCACTATCGTCTGGAAGATCAAATAAAATAAAAGGGGACTTAGAAGTCCCCTTTTATTTTCTAAAACCTTGCAGCCATCAAGAGCTGTAGTTCTTTGTGTGGCATATTAAATTTCCTACCCAGATTAGCATTTGTCAAGCTTCCTTTATAAGTGTATACACCATTCATAAACCACTTATAGGTAAAGATCATATCATTGATCCCTCCGACATCAGCCGCTTGCAAAATGATCGGTGTGAAAATATTGCTTAGCGCCATCGTAGCGGTACGAGATACTCTAGAAGGGATATTTGGCACGCAGTAATGAATCACATCATATTTTCTAAAAATTGGTCGCGCATGGCTTGTTAGTTCTGAAGTCTCTACACAGCCTCCTTGATCGATACTTACATCTATGACGATAGATCCAGGCTTCATACAAGAGACCATCTCTTCACTGACGACTACTTTTGATCTGCCTTTTTCTGCTCTCAGAGCTCCTATGACTACATCTGCATTTTTGAGTGCCTCCCCCAGTGTAAGTGAATCAATGGTAGAGGTATATACTTGCTGTCCGAGAAGGTGCTTGATCCTTCTCAGTTTGTATATGTGATTATCAAATATCTTGATTTGTGCGCCTAGTCCCAAAGCTGTACGAGCTGCATACTCTGCGACTGTACCCGCTCCTATGATCACGACTTGAGTAGGTACCACCCCAGTGA
Source organism: Penaeicola halotolerans (assembly GCF_016464625.1). Classification (GTDB taxonomy): domain Bacteria; phylum Bacteroidota; class Bacteroidia; order Cytophagales; family Cyclobacteriaceae; genus Penaeicola; species Penaeicola halotolerans. The sequence continues at coordinate 284,414 of NZ_JAEAGO010000004.1, read as the reverse complement.
TACCACCTAGGATAAGTCCATTGCCATTATTCACTGAGCTGAGATATTCTGCTGCGATGAGCATCACCGTACTGCCTGCGATTTCACTCATTGCTCTTACTACTGGCATACCACCTACTTTATCTTCCAGTAGCTCAAATCCTATAGCTGTTATTTTCTTTTGATTAAGCGCTTTGATAAACTCGGGTACTTGATTGCCCATTTGCAAGGCTGAAATCAAAGTAGCTCCTGTTTTCATCTTGTCGATCTCCTCAATGGTAGGAGGCTCTACTTTGACTACGAGCTCACATTCTAAAGCCTCTTCTGGAGAGTAGCAGATCTGCGCACCTGCTTCGCTGTAATCCTTATCAGTATATCTTGAAGGAAGTCCTGCTTCAGACTCCACGATGACTCTCTGCCCATTACTAGTAAGTAGACCTACTGCCTCAGGTGTGAGCACGAGCCGTTTTTCTTGCATTGCTATCTCCTTAGGCATGCCTATTTGGAGCGACTTATTCTTTTCCTTGATCGGCATGAGTGCCTCTTGAGGATATAAGCTGGATTCCTTAGCCAACTCAGACATACTTTGACGCTGCTTTTTAGTCATAATGCTCTAGTGCTATGATACGGTGACCTGATTGATTTAATGATATTTTGATCATCAAAAGTGCATCAGGCAAAAGATTCGGTATCAAAGATGCCCATTCGAGCCAGCAATAATGTCCAGAGTCCAAGTACTCCTCCACACCGATCTGCATGGCCTCCTCTTCATCAGCTATCCTATAAAAATCAAAATGATAGAAAGTAGCGCCTTGCTTGTTACGGTATTCATTGACCAAGGAAAAAGTGGGACTTTGTACGATATCCTCTATCTCAAAGGCAGAAGCGATGGCTTTGATCAAAGTGGTCTTACCCGCACCCATCTCTCCATGAAACACCCAAACTTTTTTATCCCGTGCAGCTGCTATGATTTGTCGAGCTACATCAGGCAAGTCGTCAAGACCTTTACTTACTATTTGTTTCAATTCCTAAACCGAATTTTTACGTGAATTTAAGGAAATTATCGGCACGATCATTTCTTCTAGGGAAATTCCTCCATGCTGAAAAGTGTCCTTGAAATAATTCACATAATAATTGTAGTTGTTAGGGTAAGCAAAAAAATAGTCCTCCACCGCAAAAACATAAGAAGATGACACATTTAGCTTAGGTAAGTGTAGAGCTTCGGGTTTTCTCACTTCCATGATTTTTCCTGACTCATAATTGAGATTTTTACCTTGCTTATAACGCAGGTTAGTGCTGACATTTCTATCTCCTACGATCTTGTAAGGCTTATTCACACGCACTGTTCCGTGATCTGTGGTAATGATCACTTTTTGACCTAGATCTGCAATTTTTTTGAGCATATCGAAAAGTGGAGAGTGCTCAAACCAACTCTTGGTAAGCGAACGATAGGCAGACTCATCAGGAGCTAATTCTCGAATCATTTGTAGATCTGTTCGTGCATGTGACAGCATATCTACGAAATTGTATACCATCACATTGAGTTCATTATGAACCAAATTAGGAAGCTGCTCTAGAAGTTGCTTCCCTTGATTGACATGAATGACTTTGTGGTAGCTAAACTTAGATTTGATACCAGCTCTTTGTAAGTGCAGTTTTAAAAACTCTTCTTCATTATTGTTTTTACCTTCGTCTGTATCTTCATTTTCCCATAGTTGTGGATGCTTTTTAGACATTTCTAGAGGCATCATTCCGCTAAAAATCGCATTTCGAGCAAACGCAGTCGTGGTCGGTAAGATAGAAAAATAAGCACTCTCCTCTTCTAAATGAAAATGCTCCAAAATCATAGGTTCTAGCACCTTCCATTGGTCAAAACGTAAATTATCAATCACAATAAAAAACAGAGACTTCCCCGCCTTGATTTCAGGGAAAACTTTTTTCTTCATCACCTGATGAGAAAGCAGCGGCTTATTGACCTCGCTATCATTGAGCCAAGATTCATAGTTTTCTTTGATATACTTTCCGAAAGTTGAGTTGGCCTCAGAGAGCTGCATTTCTAAGACTTCTTGCATGCTTTTATTGGTCGTACTATCGATCTCGAGATCCCAAAAGATCAACTTTTTGTAAATATTGATCCACTCTTCGTAGTCTAAATCATCGCCTAGTTCCATACTGATATTTCGGAAGTCCTGCTGATAGCTCATATTGGTCTTCTCACTAACCAGTTGCTTATTTTGCAGGATCTTTTTAACAGATAGCAGTATTTGATTAGGATTCAGTGGTTTGATCAAGTAATCAGCAATCTTAGAACCTATGGCATCTTCCATGATATGTTCTTCCTCACTTTTGGTGATCATCACTACTGGCACTTGCGGTTTGAGTACTTTGATTTGCTGAAGCGTCTCTAGGCCAGTCATACCAGGCATCATCTCATCTAAAAATACGACATCAAAGTTTTGATTATCAATGATATCTAAAGCATCAGCACCAGAATTAACACCAGTCACTTTATAGCCCTTTTGTTCCAAAAACATGATGTGTGGCTTCAAAAGCTCTATCTCATCATCTGCCCATAGTATGTTAAATCTTTGCATAAATCTTATTTATTCCTTTAAATCTAATAATTTTGAAATCAAGCAATAAGGATACCTAAAACATTTGCTACTTGAAAAGTCAAAAAATCCTAAATGATCCTGTATATGGGTTTATCACGATACCGAGTGAACTTATCTTTAGTATCATCGAACATCCATACTTCCAAAGGTTACGCAGAATACGACAGCTGGGTTTAACAGACATGGTCTATCCAGGTGCACTTCATACAAGATTTCACCATGCGATAGGCGCTATGCACTTGATGGGCATTGCTCTCAGTAACCTTCGAGGAAAAGGTCACAAAATCAATGCGGAAGAGTATGAAGCGACACTGATTGCTATCCTACTTCATGACATTGGACACGGTCCATTTTCTCACGCTTTGGAATTTACCCTGCTCAATGATGTCAATCATGAGTTTCTCTCTGAGCAGCTTCAACATAGACTCAACGATGAGTTTGATGGCAAATTGAGTTTAGCCATCAAGATATTTAGTAATCAGTATGAGCGAAAGTTTTTTCATCAGCTGGTATCTAGTCAATTGGATATCGATAGGCTAGACTACTTACAGCGAGATAGTTTTTTCACAGGTGTATCAGAAGGTACTATCGGAGCGGATAGGATCATCAAAATGCTCGATATCGTAGATGACCAGATCGTAGTAGAGGAGAAAGGAATCTACAGCATAGAAAACTTCCTCAGCGCTCGAAGACTCATGTACTGGCAAGTGTATCTGCACAAAACTACCGTAAGCGCAGAGAAGATGATCATCCAACTCATCACACGAGCAAAGCAACTCACTGAATCAGATGAAAAGCTCTTCGCTACACCTGCTTTTAACAAGTTTTTGTCAGGTAATTACACTCGGGAAGATTTCATCAAAGACCCTAATGTCTTAGACACTTTTGCTGCACTAGACGACTATGATATCTGGGCTTCGATCAAGATATGGCAAGAGCATCCAGACCTTATTCTTTCAAATATCAGTAAGATGCTACTGGCTAGAAAACTATTTAAAATACAAATCAGCAGTGAGCCTTTTACGCAAGATGAGTTAGATAAATTGGCTGCTAAAACCCGTAAAAAACTCGGCATCAGCCAGCAAGAGCTCTTGTACTTTATGATCAGTGGATCGATGAGCAATGCTGCTTACTTACACAATGAGAATAGCATCAATATTTTGACCAAAAAGGGCAAGGTAATTGAGGTGGGAGAAGCATCAGATCTGCCCAATATCAAAGCAATGAGTAAAATCGTGAAGAAATATTACGTTTGCTGGGCTAAAAACTTAATTTTGTAGACATAATTTCTTAATATCAATTGAATGGAGTTTACGGTCAAACAAATAGCTGAAATACTTGGGGGAGTGATAGAAGGGAACGCTGAGGAAAAAGTAAATCGACTAGATAAAATCCAAGAAGGAAGCAAAGGTGGCATCTCCTTTCTTTCCAATCCTAAATATGAGCCTTATATCTACGAGACAGGATCTAGTGCTGTGATCGTGGCCAATGACTTCAAACCCACTAAAAAAATACAAACTACCCTAATTAAGGTAGCTGATCCTTATACTAGTTTCTCGAAACTTCTGGAAGCCTATGCTGCTATGAATGCTTCAAGCAAAGTAGGTGTAGAGGAGCCTGCCTACATGGCTATTGGCAGTAAAATTGGAGACAAACACTACAGAGGAGCTTTTTCATACATCGGGGAAAATTGTGAAATCGGAGAAAATGTTAAAATCTATCCGCATGTCTACATAGGAGACAATGTCAAAATAGGTAATAACACTACCCTATTTGCAGGAGCAAAAATCTATGCAGATACAGTCATTGGTAGCAACTGTGTGATCCACTCTGGCGCTGTGATCGGTAGTGACGGTTTTGGATTTGCGCCTCAAGCTGATGGTAGCTATAAAGCCATTCCTCAGCTAGGTAATGTCATCCTAGAAGACGATGTAGTCATCGGAGCCAATACGGTGATCGACTGCGCTACACTCAACGCCACCATCATCAGAAAAGGGGTTAAAATGGATAATCTCATCCAAATTGGACACAATGTAGAAGTTGGTGAAAATACTGTAATCGCTGCTCAAGCAGGTATATCTGGTTCAACGAAAGTGGGTAAAAACGTCATCATAGGTGGGCAAGTAGGAGCTGCTGGACATATAGAAATTCCTAATAAAACTATCATAGCTGCTAAAGCGGGCGTATCTCGTAGTCATAAAAAAGAAGGGCTTACGCTTATGGGTACCCTTGGCTTTGAGATCAAAGATTACATGAAATCATACGTACTTTTTAAGAAACTGCCTGATTTAGAACAGCGATTAAAAGAACTAGAAAAAAAGTCCTAAATTTGACCCCTTAGACCAAAGCAAGTTGATCAATACGCAATGAAAATAAAACAGCATACCATTCTCAAACCTGTTACTGTTTCTGGTGTAGGCCTGCATACTGGCGTAGTAGCCAATATGACTTTTATGCCTGCAAAACCTAATCACGGAATAAAATTTCAAAGAATAGACCTAGAAGGTCAACCTATCATAGATGCAGATGTAGACAATGTAGTAGATCTCTCGAGAGGTACGACTATCGAACAAAGTGGAGCTAGAGTATTCACTGTAGAGCATACGCTTGCTGCACTAGTAGGTCTTGAGATTGACAATATCCTCATCCAGTTAGATGGACCTGAGCCTCCAATCATGGATGGTAGCTCAGCGATGTTTATCGATGCGATCATGCAAGTAGGACTGGAAGAGCAAAATGCCCTAAGAAACTTCTTTGAGATTCCTGAAAGTATTTTTTATAAGGAGCCAGAGAGAAATGTAGAGCTAGCAGCACTTCCACTAGATACCTACAGAGTCACTGTGATGGTGGATTACAACTCTCCAGTACTCGGTTCTCAGCATGCATCACTCAATCATATCAGTGATTTCAAAGAAGAGATCGCTTCTAGCAGAACTTTCTGTTTCCTACATGAGCTTGAGATGCTTCACAAGCAAAACCTCATCAAAGGTGGTGACCTCAACAATGCCATCGTGATCGTAGATCGTGTAGTCAAAGATGATGAGCTAGACCACTTAGCTGGTCTATTTAATAAGCCAAAGGTAGAAGTCAGAAAAGAGGGGATTCTCAACAATGTAGAGTTGAGACATAAAAATGAGCCTGCCAGACATAAGCTTCTTGATGTAGTCGGAGATTTAGCACTAGTAGGTCGTCCTCTGAAGGCTCAGATTCTAGCAGCGAGACCAGGTCATGCTGCCAATGTAGCCTTTGCAAAGAAAATCAAAAGACTCATGGAAAAGCTAGGCCCTACGCATATACCGCATTATGATCCTAAGCTTCCTCCAGTTTTAGACATCAATCAAATAAGTAATATCTTACCTCATAGGTATCCATTTCAGTTGATTGACAAGATTTTCCATCTAGATGAACTCACAGTAGCTGGCGTCAAAAATGTGACCATGAATGAGCCGTTTTTCCAAGGGCATTTCCCTGGAAATCCTGTCATGCCAGGAGTCCTACAAGTAGAGGCTATGGCACAAACAGGAGGTATATTAGTCTTGAGCACGGTACCAGATCCAGAAAACTACTGGACCTACTTCTTGGGAATAGAAAACTGCCGCTTTAGAAAAATGGTGATGCCTGGCGATACGCTTGTATTCAAGTGTGAGCTACTTGCACCTATCAAAAGAGGTATTGCTAAGATGAAAGGTCAAGCTTTTGTAGGAAACAATTTAGTATGTGAAGCAGTCATGACTGCAAGCATCGTTAGAAAGGATCTTTAAGGAGCCTTTTCAAAATACCAGATACATGGAACACAACTTATCATATATACACCCAGCAGCCAAAATTGGAAATAATGTCACCATTGATCCATTTTCCACTATACATGAAAATGTAGAAATAGGAGACGGCACTTACATCGCTTCCAATGTCACGATCATGCCTGGTGCTAGAATAGGCAAAAACTGTCAAATATTCCCAGGAGCCGTGATATCAGCGGTTCCACAAGACCTGAAGTTTGCTGGGGAAGAAACTACCGTAGAGATCGGAGATAATACTACCATCAGAGAGTGTGTCACGATCAATAGGGGTACTGTAGATAAGTATAAAACAGTCGTAGGCAAAAACTGCCTCATCATGGCTTATGTACACTTAGGTCATGACTGTATTTTGGGAAATAATATCATCATCGGCAATTCTACTCAGTTAGCAGGTCACGTTTTGGTGGATGATTATGCCATATTTGGTGGTGCTTGTGCAGTGCAGCAGTTTGCCAAAATAGGTGCTCACACTTACATAGGTGGTGGTTCACTAGTCAGAAAAGATATTCCTCCTTATGTAAAAGCTGCTCGCGAACCTCTAAGCTATGCGGGTATCAACTCAGTAGGTCTTCGTAGAAGAGGCTATACAAATGATGTCATCAATCAGATCCAAGAGGTCTATCGTTATATTTTTTTGAGAGGGTACAATCATGCCAAGGCACTAGAAATGATCGAGCTAGACCTACCACCTTCTAAAGAACGCGATGAAATCATCAACTTCATCAGAACCTCAGATAGAGGTGTGATGAAGGGATATGGCAATTAATCATGGTCAAGATAGCCCTTACAGCTCTTTCTAAAAGGTATCGATTTGAGTGGATATTCAAATCCCTCAATATAGAGCTGTCAGCAGACAAATCTTATGCTATAATAGGCCCAAATGGCAGTGGTAAATCTACACTACTGCAAGTAATCGCTGGATCCATGCCTGCAAGTGAAGGTCAGATAAAATACCTTATCGATCAAAAAGAAGTCACTGAGGAGAATATCTATCAGTATATAGCTTATGCAGCACCCTATCTTGAGTTGATCGAAGAATTTACTTTAGCAGAAACACTTGATTTTCATTTTAAATTTAAGCAAGCCCAGTCTAGCATCAATATAAAGGATATCCCAAGAATAGCCTATCTAGAAGATGCTATTGATAGACCTATCAAGCAGTTTTCATCAGGCATGAAGCAGCGTGTGAAACTTTGTCTATCCATCTTGAGCAATAGCCCTATCCTACTCTTAGATGAACCTACAGCTAATCTAGATGCGGAAGGTACCTCTTGGTATCAAGAGCTTATCAAAAAATATCGTGAAAATCGTCTGGTCATAGTCGCTTCAAATGAACTCAGAGAATATGATTTTTGTGAAGAAAAAATTAACATCTTAGACTTTAAATAAGGAAATAATTGATAGATTTATCCTTATTATATTTTCTTTGTCCTACAATTACTTAATTAATCGATGAAAGCAATCAAACTATTCAGCCTATTAACCTTGTCTCTATTTCTTTTTGCAGGTTGTGGATCGGAAGACGACACACCTACCCCTGAAGAAATCGCAGAGCAATTGCTCACAGCAGAGGGATCACTGACTTGGACAATCTCTGGTGGTAATGCTACAAAAGATGGTGTCAGCATTACTTCATTTTATGAGTCATTTAGCATTACTTTTACTAAAAGCGGCTCAAACTTAACTTATACGACTACTGGTGGAGGAGATCTATTTGACGCTTCTGGCTCTTGGAGTTTTGTAGGTACAGAGTTTGAAGCTATCCAACTTACGGGAAGCAGAGCAGCTGCTGGACGAGAAATTGCCATTTCTAACTCTTCAACTTCCCTTAGACTACAATTTACAGTACCTCAGTCTGGTTCAGGAAGCTTCCAAACTGCTACGATAGATGGTCAGTATGTATTTAATTTAAGACCAGCATCTAACTAAGGATATTAAAAAATCATAAAATAGCAGCTCTGAAAAGGGCTGCTATTTTTGTTTACACTATTTAAGCTCTACTAGCGTCACTCCAGCGCCACCTCTATCTGCATGCTCATCTTGAAACCTCTTGACGTTTGGCATTTTGTGAAGTAAGTTTCTACAAATTTCTCTAAGGATTCCATCCCCCTTGCCATGAACGATCCTAAGTTCTCTCAGCCCTAGCATATAGCCTTCATCTACAAACTGCTGGATTTCAAAGAGTGCTTCCTCACCACGCTTACCTCTCAGATCTAGATTCGAACTAAAATCCATCATCTTTTTGGTACTATCAAAGTTTGTCTTCACCCTCGTTGTCTGTTTTTTTACCTCTTTTTTGGAGACTTTTTCCAGTCTGCTAAGCTTGACATTAGTCTTTAAGTCTCCTATCAGTAATTCTACATCCTTTCCTTTGACACCTAGAACCTCTCCTATGGCACCATTATCTTTGATACGAACATGGTCTCCTATCTCAATAGGTCCATCTAAAACCTTCACATCGGGTGCATTCTCGATAGGCTTAGCCTCTGGCTTCAGTGACTTTTCATATTGCTGAAGTTGACTGCGCACCTCTTTGGTTTGTGCTTTATCTGCTTTTTTCTCTTTGATCTCTCTGATCGTCTTTTCTATCTTTTGATTAGCCTCTTGGAGTAGTCGCTTGGCCTCAATCTTAGCATCATTGATGAGTGTTTTTCGTTGCGCATCTATTGACTTTTTGAGTGAAGCATACTCTTCCATTTGCTTTGCTAGCAAGACTTCCTTCTTACTAGCTTCTTTAGTCATAGCAGCCAGTCTCCCTTTTTCATTTTCTAGCTTGGTCAAAAGACGATCATAATTGACTCGCTCATCTCCAATTTTCGACTTAGCCTCTTCGATGATCTTTCCAGAGAGCCCTATCTTTCGAGCAATTTCTAGTGCAAAAGAACTTCCTGGCTTACCTATCTCCAGCTCGTACAAAGGCTCTAGTTTATCCACATCATAACGCATGGCACCATTGACCAGGTTAGGATTATTATTAGCCATCTGCTTGAGATTGCCATAGTGGGTAGTCACTACTCCAAAGGCACCTGAGCCACTGAGCTGATCTAAAATCGCTTCTGCGATAGCACCACCAAAAGCTGGCTCCGTTCCTGTACCAAATTCATCAATTAAAAACAGGGTCTTTTTATCAGCAAACTGAGTAAAAAACTTCATGCTATGCAAGTGAGAGCTATAGGTACTGAGGTCATTTTCTATAGACTGCTCATCTCCTATATCTATGAAGATGTTTTGGAATATCCCTACAGTAGAGTGACTTGCTAGTGGTACTAATAAACCACTTTGAAGCATATACTGAATGAGTGCAACTGTTTTAAGTGTAACAGATTTACCTCCAGCATTTGGACCGGAGATCATCAGTATACGCTTATTATGATTGAGTGCCAGATTCAGTGGTACGATACTTCTTCCTTGTTGCGAGAGGCTGAGCATGAGCAGTGGATGTCTAGCATCATACCACTCTATCACTCTTGTCTTTTCTAGCTTAGGTAGGCTTGCATTGAGCTTGAGAGCTAGACGCGCTTTGGCTCTGATGAAGTCCATCATACCTAAAAAGTAAAAAGCCCTCCTCAAATCTTGAATATGAGGTCTAAGCTGATTGGTCAGAGCCGTCAAAATCTTATTGATTTCTCTTCTCTCTAGATACTCCAACTCCTTAATTTCATTATTGATATCAAGGACTTCAGCTGGCTCCATGAAGACCGTCTGACCTGTAGCAGACTCATCATGTATGAAACCTTTAAGTTTACGCTTGTGCTCTGCTAATACGGGAATAACCATCCGACCACCTCTGATTGTTAGCGAAGCATCATCGGGTGTATAGCCTTGCTCTCTCGCGGTGCGCATGATCTGATCGAGCACTTTTCTGAGTCTCACCTGAGAGCTGCTCAGTCTACTCCTTACTTCTGCTAGTTCACGAGATGCATTGTTTCGAACATGTCCCTTTTCATCTATTTTAGACTCTATTGCCTTGAGCAGATTATCTTCAAAAAGAATCGCTCCAGATAATTGATACAACTGAGGATATGCTTCTTCTTTTCCTTCAAAAAATCGCAAGCACTTATGTAGTGTGCTCAAAGCAAGCTTCACCTCATGCAACTCTTCCTCTAATAAAAAGCTCCCCTCTATTTTAGCTTTTTCTAAGTAAGGATTGATATCAATAAAATTACTCTCCGGAAAAAACTCCCCTGAAACAATGATACTTCTAAACTCCTCGGTCTGCTCAAGCAGTTTAGAGATCAATTTGAAATCATCCGAAAAAGCAACTTTATCTACAAATCTAGTCCCTAATATACTGAGACACTCTGCGCGAAGTAATTCTTTGATTTTATCAAAGCCGATCTTTGATTCTAAATTTTGGGGGTATAATTGCATGTAGGTAGTAAAAAGAAAAGCGCAAATTATTGCACTTCCAGTTCTTTGTTATTCACTTTATTCTTACTGTTCTCATCACTGAGGGAGTCTATGACAGCATCGTAGATTTTATCCATCGCTTGGATATCTTCCATGTAGTAAGTAAAACTCCTCCTATAAACAGCTTCCTCGACCTGATGTTTTTGAAATATTTCTTTCTCGAGTTCCTTATACAAAACCTGCGCAGAGTCACGCGTGATTGATAGCATCCCTAACTTTGATTCGAGTAGGTGGATGTCTATTAAGACTGACACCATTTTATCAGATGGAACGAGCCCTTTGGGTGTCTTGCTTTCTTTGCAAGCCAAAAGGAAGATTGTACACAGAAATACTAAAAAAAACCTTTTCACAGCCGAAAATTAGTCAAATTAGTTCTATTTTTAAAATCCGATGAAAGATCTAATCAAGAAACTCAGACGATACGAAATCCAAATCAGAAAGTATATCAACTCTCAGATGCAGGGAGATTTTCACTCTGTTTTCAAAGGCTCTGGACTTGAATTTGATGACTATCGCCCTTATCAATATGGAGATGATGTCAGAGCGATAGATTGGAATCTATCCGCCAAAGGCCATGGTACTTTTATCAAAACTTTTAAAGAAGAAAAGGAACAAACAGTCTATCTCATACTGGATGTCAGTGGCTCTCAGAAAATAGGTGACCAAGGGCAACAAAAAATAGATATCGGTAAGGAAATAGCTGGAGTACTCACACTAGCAGCTATCAAAGAAAGTAGTCAAGTAGGCATGATCTGCTTCAGTGATCAACAAGAAAAGGTCGAAAAACCAGGGAAAGGTGGTAAGCATGCCTTTAAACTGATCAAAATGCTAGTGGAATTACAACCTCAATCGATCAAAACTAACTTGTCAAAAGCCTTTTACTTTGCCTTAGCGACTATCAAAAAGAGAAGCATGATCATCGTAATATCGGACTTCATCGATGAGGATTATGAGCAGCCGCTGAAGGCCTTAGCAGCCAAACATGATCTGATCACCATACAGCTATCTGATCAAAGGGAAACAGCTCTCCCCTCTCTAGGCATCGTACCGATCAAAGACATGGAAACGGGCAGGACTAACTGGGTCAACACCTCTTTTGGCACTTTCAGAAATAAGGTCGCACAGACATTTGTAGGAGATAGAGAATCCCTTGAAGCTTTTTGTCGAAAAAATCAGATCAACTATCTTGGCATCGATACCAAAGATGACTTTGTGCCTAAGCTCATCAAATTATTTAAAATTAGAAATAGAAGTATCAAACGTGCTTAAATACAGCTTAATCATACTTTTGATCTCACTAAGTAGCTTTGGCTATGGTCAGTCTCAAGACATTGAAGTCAAAGGATACTTTGATACAGAGCAGGCGATGCTAGGTGAAAAAATCCCCTACACCTTGACGGCCAAATATCCGCGCACTTGGCAAGTACTCTTTCCTGATAGCTTGTATGATTTCAGTCCATTTGAGCTATTAGAAAAGCGCAGTTTCCCTACGCGATCAGATGAAAAATACAGCAGAGATAGTGCGATATACTATCTGGCCACTTACGAACTAGACTCCATACAGTCACTATCTCTACCAGTATTTCAGTTAGTCAAGGCAGACAGCATTTATCACTTTGCAGGCGATGATCAGATCAGTTTAGTCACACAAATCTCCGTATTACCTGATTCACTGAATCTTAAAGAATCCGCATACTATCAAAACGTCAAAAAGGAATTTAATTATCCTTACTTTATTGCTGGGCTGATCGCTTTGTTGGTCATTGTCATTACTTTACTCCTCATATTTGGCAAAGGTCTCAAGACACGCTACAAAATCTGGAGACTCCAAAAAGCTTACAAGAACTTCGAAAAACAAATGCAAGAAGCACCTATCTGGATAGAGCAATCCCCAGAAAGTGGTACACTGCGTCTGCTTCAAACTTGGAAGATGTTGATGAAGCGTGTAAATGACCAAGACTATGAGCAGAAAACCACAAAAGAAATCTTACAAATACATGACAACCAAACACTAGCTCGCTGTCTTCAAACGTACGACAGATGTATCTATGGAGGTATCACAGATCCTACCCCATTGCTAGAAAGTCTAGACTTCTTGGCTGATTTCAGTCAGGATTTATATTTGCATAAAATAAAAGCACTAAGAGATGGTGGAAGAAAGTCTGTTTGATACTAGTGCCGACTGGTTTTCGCTGACTTGGTTTGATCCAAGTACGCTGAGAAACTTTGAATGGGAAAATCCTATCTACCTACAACTGCTGTGGATCGTCCCGCTTATTTTACTGATCAAGTGGTTTATCAGTCGATTAAGAAATAATGCACTCAGCTTGTCTCTTCCCAAAAAGTCTTTTAAACAAGACTGGCTCACTTTGTTGAGGTGGGTACCAGCAAGTATGCTAGCAGCTACAGTTGCTCTGCTCATCATCGCACTAGCACGGCCTCAGAAAACTAACGAACGTGTAGATAGATGGACTGAGGGTATCGATATCATGCTAGTAGCAGATATCTCAGAGTCTATGCTTATTGAGGATTTCAGACCAAACAGACTGGAAGCCGCCAAAAGTACCGCATTGGATTTTATCTCAGGGAGATTTCAAGACCGAATAGGGATTGTGGTTTTTTCTGGAGATGCCTTTTCACTTGCTCCTCTTACGACTGACTACAAACTCCTCAAGGATCTCATAGAGACGATAGATTATCGTATGATTGATAACAGAGGAACGGCTATCGGTAGCGCACTAGCAGTAGCTACCAATAGGATGAGGGAGTCAGACTCAAAAAGTAAAGTCATGATCCTACTCAGTGACGGGGACAATACGGCAGGAAATATAGAACCAATCGTAGCGGCTGAACTAGCGGCTGCTTATAATATCAAGATCTACACAATCGCTATAGGCAAAGAAGGAAGAGTACCCTTTGGAACAGATATCTTTGGCAGACAGCAGTTTATAGAGAATTCATTAGACGAGACTACCCTGCGCAAAATCGCTCAAATAGGCGGTGGACAGTTTTACCGAGCGTCTAACAATACTGCCCTTCAAAAGATTTTTGATGAAATCGATGCCTTTGAAAAAGTAGAGATTAAAGAAAGCAGGTATAAAGACACCAAAGATTTTTATAGATACTATCTGTATTGGTCAGCTTTATTTCTTGGACTTTATCTCTTATTGAGAGCTAGCTTTCTAAACAACTTCTTGATCGATTAGTAAATCGGAATGTTTAGTGTGAGGCCTTGTGCTTGTACACTGACATTGCTCATGATGGATTTCAAAGCATCGTTTTGTCCAGTATGGATCGTGTAAAGAATCACATCAAACACAAATAAAAAGCCCCCTTGAAGGATCAGTGAATCACCAAATCCTCTGAGACGCTCTTGGTTGACATTTGGTCTATTTGCACGCTCCTTCATATAAAATCCTCCCGCCACATAAGCTAAGTCCAAACCAGCATTGAGTAAAAGGATCTTTTGAATCTGAAAGTGCTCCTTGCTTGTCTCATAAAGACCTAAATCATTAGCAGCTGTCACGCTTCCATAATAGCCAAAACCAGCAATGGCAGTATTGACCAAGTTCCAGTAAACGTTCATCTGATGGAAATAACGGTCTCTTCCGTTTGTCCTACTTGCCATGACACCACTGTATGCGATGTTACCGACAGCCCATGATCCAAGTACAAACATTCCCTTCTGAGAGATATTGTTACGATTAGCATTCAGTTCAATAAGCTCCGCTGACTGTTGCGCTAGTGCCTCTATGGGGAAAACTAGACAAAACATCATCATACAAACTACGAAAACAATAGAGGTATTAAAGAAGGAGTTTTTGAGATTCATAAGCAAAGTAGAAAAGTCTGATACTAAATATCAATAACACGATAGCTACTACTCTGTTTAAAATCCCCATCAATCTAGGGGTGACATAGCTCCTAAGTAGTTTGGCCAAATAAGCTTTCAAAATATCTGTCAGCAAGACTACTACCAAGATCGCTGCAAAAAATACAAATACATCTGAAGCTGTAAAATGCGACTTGACATGTACCAAACTCGCCATACTAATCCAAAATAGCAGCACAAATGGATTGATTCCATTGAGCATAAATCCTTTTAAAAAGTTTTTTAGTCGCTTATTCTTCACCTGAAGCTCTTTTGGTCTCACAGTAGGACTAACGGGCTTCAATAAACTAATCAGGCCAAAAACAAGCAGGATTCCTCCACCAGCATATCCTAGTATGACATTAAAAAGATCGTTTTCAAAAAACTGAGAAAGACCCAGATAAGTCACCAATACATATAAGGTGTCGCTAGTAAATATCCCGAAAGCCATGAAAAGACCACTTCTAAAGCCATTTTGGATACTATTTTGAATCAGTGAGAAAAAAACTGGCCCTAAAAAAACAGACAGTAAAAGTCCCATACCGATCCCTTCATAGAGTGCTTGCATGCTTACTATTGCTTTCCTAAAAATGACTGCCAACTCTCTAGAGTCACTCCTTTGAGTACTCTAGGAAACTTATTTTGCCCACCCTCTTTGCCTCTCACACGCATCCAATCGATGAAAGTCTGACTTGGAAGTACTTTGACCATGATGTTTTTAAGGGCATGATTGCGTTCTACTGCATAGTCATCATTAAGTTCTTTTAGCTTTTGATCCAAGAGCATAGCAACTGCTTGCTCTTCTACTGGGTCATCTATACCGATGTACCACTGATGCCCAAAGAGGTTGTCAAATGGCACTCCAGCTACAGTAAATTCCTTGATATGAACATTTAACTCTTCTGCGACCAGCTCTATGGCTTTATTCATATTGTCCACTGAAAGGTGCTCTCCACACAAACTCAGGAAGTGCTTGGTCCTACCAGTAATGATGATCTCACTCTCTTCCTTAGAGACGATCTTGACCACATCTCCGATCATGTATCTCCAAGCTCCAGAGCAAGTACTGATCAAAAGCGCATACTCTTTACCTTCCTCTACCTCATGAATCATCAGTGTCTCTGGATCAGCGGTCAAGTCTCCATTTTGGTCAAAATTGTGATCATTGAAAGGTACAAACTCATAGAAAATACCATTATTGAGTACCAAACGCATTGACTTGCGATCTGGTAAAGCTTGAAAAGCCAAGAAGCCTTCTGAAGCTAAATAGGTCTCTATATAAGTCAGCGGATGTTTTAGCAGCTTTTCAAAGCCTTTTTTGTAAGGCTCAAAAGAAACCCCACCATGCACGAAAATGCGCAAGTTGGGCCAAATATCATGGATAGTAGCTACTTGATAGCGTTCGATGATCTTTTCCATCAAGATCTGAAGCCAAGCAGGTACACCTACGATGATCCCAATGTCCCAAGAAGGGGCTACTTCAACGATTTGATCTAACTTATCTCCCCAGTTTCTATTTTTTGCAATCTTTTGCCCGGGCTTGTAGAAGCGCTGAAACCAAACTGGAATCTGACTGGCTGTGATGCCACTCAAATCTCCTTCGAAGTAGGTTCCGTTGAATGTCAAATCTGTACTTCCTCCCAACATCAGGATTCCTTTGGTAAAGGTCTCTGGAGGGAAGTTGTATTTAGATAAGCTTAGAATTTGTCGCACACCAGTTTTACGAATAGCTCTGATCATATCCTTGGTCACGGGGATGTATTTAGAAGCTGCCTCAGAAGTCCCAGAACTCAAGGCAAAATATTTAGTGCTGCCTCTCCAAGTGACGTTTTTTTGACCCTCTTTGAGCTTGTGCCACCACTCCTCGTAGATCTTATTGTAGTTGTAGATCGGCAAGCTAGACTTATATGTTTGATAAAAAAGTGTAGGGTCTTGTCTGTTTTTCATGTCAACTAAGACATTTTTAAACCCGTATTTTTGAGCGATCTGCGTTTTTGCTGTAGTGATCAAAAGCTTTCTTAATTCCTGCTTTTGTAGATCAAATGGTGAAGAGTATTCTTGTTCCAGAGACTCTCTTAATCTGATGCCTTTCTTGAGCAGGGTACCTAAAATTGCCATTTTCTTTTCTTTTTAATTAAAAAATTCATTGAACAAGATGCCATTCATTTTGTGTTACACAATGGCAAAGCTCATTATTTGAAGTAAATTTAAGCATGTCAATTAAAGATAACTTAGAAAAGATCAAAAAATCAATTGTTCACTCAAATTGTCTCTTGATCGCAGTGAGCAAAACCAAACCCAATGAAGTACTTCTAGAAGCCTACGAAGCTGGTATTCGGGATTTTGGGGAAAATAAAGTCCAAGAACTCACTGCCAAAGCCGAAGAGCTTCCAAAAGATATCCGCTGGCACATGATCGGTCACTTACAGCGCAACAAGGTGAAATATATCGCCCCTTTTGTCTATCTGATTCACTCTGTAGACAGCCTGAAGCTACTCCAAGAGATCGATAAACAAGCTGAAAAAGTCAATCGTAAGATCAAAGTGCTCCTTCAAGTCTTTATTGCCAAAGAAGAAAGTAAGTTTGGACTCGATGAATCTGAAATACTAGAAGCCATCCAAAATGGTGATATCGCTAACTGCAAACATGTGGAAATCATGGGTCTAATGGGCATGGCTACCAATACTGATAATGAAGCGACCATAAGAGCAGAGTTTAAGTCACTTAAAAATTTTGCTGAATCCCTTAAAGAAAAATCCCTACCAGATAATATGCGCATTGAAGAGATATCAATGGGGATGAGTGGAGACTATCTATTAGCCATCGAGGAAGGCAGCACGATGGTCAGAGTAGGAAGTGCTATATTTGGTGCTAGAAACTATCAATAATATCATTATGCAACAAGCCCTTGTCATCAAAATAGCCGCCATTCTAGGTTTTTTAGCAGTATCCATAGGAGCCTTTGGTGCGCATGCACTTGAAGCGACACTCACGGAAAATGGTCGACTTGACACTTTTGAAACAGCCGTGAAATATCATTTTTATCACGCACTAGCCCTACTCCTCGTAGGACTACTGATGAGAGATCATGACAGCAAATACCTCAGTTATGCTGCGATCAGCTTTGTGATGGGTATCGTGATTTTCTCAGGATCTTTGTACACGCTTTCGCTCACTAATATCCGAATCCTAGGAGCCATCACTCCAATTGGTGGTGTAGGCTTCATCCTTGGTTGGATCTTTATCTTTCTTGGGTTTTGGAAGTAATGCAGTATCCATTTAGCATTAGCTTGTCATTTGCGTAGGAATCTTTAAATTCATCCTCAGACTGCTAACTAATGATGACATCTGCCCTACTATCTGCCTACCAAAAATACAGAGAGCCTACGCTAAATCAGCGGAGATTTTCACAGAAGGATATACAGCCACTAATAGATCGTCATAGTACAAAGGGCGTACTAAAAGTTAAAACAGTAGGTCACTCAGTACAAGGAAGACCGCTTCATTTGCTCTCTTTTGGAGATGGTCCAGTGAGCATTTTTCTATGGTCACAGATGCATGGCAATGAAAGCACAGCGACTATGGCACTGTTTGACTTATTCAATTTTCTGAATGGTTTGTCTGATGAATTTGAAGAGACGAGAGAGCTACTCCGGACACAAACTACGCTTCATTTTCTCCCTATGGTCAATCCAGACGGAGTTGAAGTGTATAAGAGAAGAAATGCATTAGACATAGATCTCAATAGAGATGCTTTGACTTGCGCAGCTCCTGAATCGCAAATACTCAAGCAAATCAGAGAGAGAATCCAAGCAGACTGGGGATTCAATCTTCACGACCAACAGATATATTATAATGTAAGTGGCACTCCTGCTCCAGCGACTATCTCTGTACTCGCTCCACCTTATGATGAGAGCAGGAGTATAAATACTTCGCGAAAAGAAGCCATGCAACTCATTGTAGAAATCAATGAGCTCCTACAGGAAATCATCCCTGGACAAGTGGGAAAATATGAGGATACCTTTGAGCCGAGAGCTTTTGGCGACAATTTTCAAAAGTGGGGTACTAGAACTATACTCATAGAATCTGGTGGATATAAAGGTGATCCTGAAAAGCAGTACATCCGCCAGCTCAACTTTATGGCTATTCTGCATGCACTTAACAGCATCGCCAGTAAAAACTTCCAAAAAGCAAATGCTGAGTCCTATCAATCGATCCCTGACAATGACCTTAAACTGGCAGATCTCATCATCAGAAAGGCTTCTTTGAATCACTTAGGAAAAAAAATCTCTGTAGATATCGGGATCAAAAGACTCGAGGTGGAATCGGCTCGTGACTTTACCACCTTTGGACAGATATTTGACTTAGGTGATCTCTCCACTTATTTTGGATATGAGGAATTTGAAGCTAGTGGCTATGAGGTAATCAGGGGCAGTATCTACCCTGAATCTATTGCCTATTTGCATGAGTTGTCTACAGAGATGGCTTTATCCTTGGTTAAAAAAGGCTATTTGGCAGTAAAAGTTGAGAACGAAGGACGAGGGGGTTCCCACCATTTGCCTATTAATATCCTAAGCGCTGAAACATCGATCGACTTTTCCCTAAATTTCGAAGGCCCTGCAAACTTCCTACTTCATGATGGGAAAGAGATCAGCCATGCCGTAGTAAATGGATATTTGATACATTTGAATACGGGTGATTTGCCACCCTACTACAAAAATAATATCGTCTAATATGAGCAAGTCACTAATCAAAATCAGTGTTTATTTGTTAGTTGCTTGGCTTCTGAGTGGCTGTGCTAGTTCACAGCATAGGATCAAAGGAGATAAGGAGTTAAAGCGGCTTTATACCAAAGATGGCTTTTTTACCCAGCATCTCTCTTGCTTGATGCTCATGGATCTTTCAGAGGGGAAGATCATTCATGAAATCAATCCAAATATCTATTTCAACCCTGCCTCTACTACCAAGCTATTGACTTTTTATGCCGGAGAAAAACTACTATCGGCTCAATCTATCGCATTGAGATACAGCTATATTGGAGATACTGTACATATTTGGGGCACAGGAGACCCTAGTTTCCTCTATTCCAAAACTGCCCAAGGAGGTGCTTTCGAATTTTTAAAGCTACATGAAGGTCCTATCAGCTATTCAGAAGAAAATTTTAAAGATGAGCGATACGGCCCAGGTTGGGCATGGGATGACTACTCTTACGCATTTGCTGCGGAAAGAAGCCCCCTACCGATCTACGGCAATCTTGCTTACTTCCAAAGAAACCCTAACTTCTCCACACCAGCTACGCAATCCAAATATATGGACCAATGGCTCAATACACGAAATACTTCTGGAAAACGTATTGAGAGAGATTTTCACCAAAATGCCTTTTATTACAACCCAGATAGCCTTCAACTTTATAGAGAACAAGCCATTCCATTTATCACCTCTGGAGTACTTACCGCTCAACTGCTAGCCGATACATTACAGAAGCTAGTGATTTATCAAAAAACTCAATTACCTGATACTACTAATATCTTATTGGGTGTGCGTATGGATTCACTCTATCAGGAGATGCTTCAAGAGAGTGATAATTTCATCGCTGAACAAATATTACTACAAATCAGTGACGCAAAGCTTGGATATATGAATAGCCATGATGCGATTGCCTATATCACAAATCTATTATATACAGATACCCCTAGTCCGCTAGTCTGGAAAGATGGCTCTGGGCTAAGTCGGTATAACCTGCTTACTCCAGCTTCTTTACTTCATGTCTTGAAAAAAATCTACCTAGAAGTACCCGAAGATAGGTTATTTGAGCTACTTGCACAGGGCGGAGTAAGTGGCTCTCTCAAAAATAATTTTGGGGCTGAGACTCCTTATATTTTTGCCAAAAGTGGTTCTTTTAGCAATAACTACAATTTAGCTGGTTACCTCATCGCAGATTCAGGTAAGCGCTATGCCTTTGTCCTGATGAATAATCAGTTTGCTGTAAGCGTGAGTACCATTAGAAATGAAGTAGAGAAAGTCCTTCAGATCATCAAAAAGAAATATTAATCATTGCTTTTTAACTCCATTAATCCCTTCAAATCGAACTTGATATAAATGTCTCATTGTGGAAGGTTTGATTGAGTAGTTTTTTGGTATATTAGAAAATTATATAGTCCGCGAGTCTTCTGATACTTGCTCTAATAGCCAAACACCTACAAACAATGAGAAAAACAAAATTTAGTTACAGTCGAAACTTATTCTTGAGTTTTCTAGCCTGTAGTGTATTGATCGGTCCTGTGGCGGCACAAGACTCCGACTCTACCAAAAAGGCTTCTGAGAAAAAAGACCTTCCGCTCACGGCAGAAAGGAAAATCTCTATAAAAACAAATGAGGGCTCTTGGACCTCTCTAGACGTCAGTCCTGACGGAAAAACCATTGCTTTTGATATGCTAGGTAATATTTTCCTCATGCCATCCAATGGTGGTAAAGCAGAAAGACTCATGGAAGGTATGTCATTTGACAGTCATCCTAAGTTTTCCCCTGACGGCAAAAGTCTCCTCTTTCTATCTGACAGAGATGGCAATGATGAAGTATGGCTTATTAACTTAGCCACCAAAAAGACAAGCCAACTCACTAAGGGCACTAAAGAAAATGTACAATCTGCTGACTGGTCGCCTGATGGCAACTATATAGTAGTCGCTCAAGGTCGTAGAAACTTGAAACTACACCTATACCATAAAGATGGTGGCAGCGGCATCCAACTCATCAAAACCCCCGAAAATCTCAAAACTATCGAACCAGCATTTAGCCCTGATGGTCGCTATATCTGGTTTGCTCGTAGGACTGGTGCTTGGAATTACAATGCACAACTGCCTCAATATCAAATAGCTACATTTGATAGAGAGACTGGTGATATACAGACTAAGACTTCACGCTATGGCTCTGCTTTTAGTCCTACGCCTTCTCCTGATGGAAAATATCTCGTCTACGGCACTAGATACAATGAACAAACTGGATTGATACTTAGAAACTTAGAGACGGATGAGGAGAAATGGCTTGCCTACCCAGTACAGCGTGATGAGCAAGAGTCTATCGCTCCACTAGGTGTATTGCCAGCGATGAGTTTCACACCAGATAGTCAGCACTTACTGGCTAGCTATGGTGGTAAGATTCACAAAATTGCTATCAATGGCGGTACAGCACAAGAGTTGGCTTACGAAGTAGACTTTGAATTGGAGATGGGGCCTAAGCTAGAGTTTAAGTATCCAATCTCTGATGATAAGAAAATGACCGTCACCCAGATAAGAGATGGTGTCCTCTCACCGAATGGTAAGCAACTTGTCTTCACAGCACTCAACAAGCTGTACATTATGGACTATCCTAATGGCAAGCCTAAGCGTCTCACAACTGCTAATGTCACAGAAGCACAACCAGCTTGGTCGCCTGATGGTACGCAGATAGCCTATGTGACATGGAGTGAGGTAGAAGGTGGAGCGATCTACAAACTTGCTATAAATGGCAAAACTGCTCCTGTAAAACTCACTAATAAAAAAGCCATTTACCAAGAGCCTGTATGGTCTCCAAAAGGAGATCGCATCGTCTTTGTAGAAGGGGCAGCTCAAGCATACAGAGAAGCTACTGGCCCTGGTGCATTTGATGATAGACAGTCTATCAACTGGATCCCAGTTAATGGTGGCGAGTCAAATTTCATCGCCAAAGCAAGCGTAGGCTCAAATCCCCACTTCAGTGAAGGTAGTGACCGCATCTACCTCTATAATGGTAGCAAAGGACTAATCTCTATAAGATGGGACGGAACAGATGAAAAGGCCTATGTAAAAGTAAGAGGGATTACTACTTATGGATCGATAGCTGAAATGATTGAAGAAGAACTCGAGCATCCACATCACCTCAGTGAACGTGAACCACAAAACCAAGCTGCTAATGCTGGGCTGATCCTCAAGTCACCAAAAGGAGACAAAGCACTTGCTATGGTGAATAATGAGATCTATGTAGTCACTATACCGATGGTCGGAAGCGAAACACCTACCATATCAGTAGCGAGTGTCAGTAGTGCACAGTTTCCAAGTTGGAAACTAACAGAAATAGGCGGTCAGTTTCCCACTTGGTCTTCAGATGGCAATACTGTGTACTGGTCTATTGGTAATGCATTCTTTTCATACAATCTCCTAGAAGCCAAAATGCAAAAAGACTTAGAGGATGTCACTGACAATGGTAAAGATGCTACTGACAAAGAGAAGGCACAGAAAGAAAAAGATAAATACACTGCATCTGAAATTAGAATCAAAGTTGAAGTCGATAGAGATATACCAAACGGCACTATCCTACTTCAAAATGCTCGCATCATCACCATGAATGGAGATGAGATCATCGAAAAAGGAGACATCTTGATTGAGAATAACCGCATTAGTAAAGTAGGTGCTGCAGGAAGCCTCAATGCTCCTAGCAATGCTATAGCGATGGATATGTCTGGCAAAACGATCACACCAGGTTTTGTAGATACACATGCACACATGTGGCCACGGTGGGGCATTCATACTTCACAGGTGTGGGTGTATGCTGCTAACTTAGCCTACGGTGTCACTACTACTAGAGACCCTCAGACTGCTACTACAGATGTGCTCACTTATGCAGACATGGTAGATGCAGGACAGATTTTAGGACCAAGAGTTTACTCTACAGGGCCAGGTGTAGGCTACTGGGCATACAACTTGACTAGCTTAGATCATACTAGAAAAGTACTCAAGCAATATTCAGAGTACTACAATACCAAGACAATCAAAATGTACTTGGTAGGAAATAGACAGCACAGACAGTGGGTCATCATGGCAGCAAAAGAACAGCAACTCATGCCTACTACAGAAGGTGGTCTAGACTTCAAACTCAACTTGACCCAGTTGATCGATGGCTACCCTGGTCATGAGCACTCATTCCCTATCTTCCCACTTTATGGAGATGTGATCAAAGCTACTGCTGAGTCTCAAATGGCTTATACACCTACTTTACTAGTATCTTATGGAGGCCCTTGGGCTGAGAACTACTATTACTCTACGGAGAATGTCAATGGAGATCCTAAGCTCAATTATTTCACTCCAAAAGAAGAGCTAGATGAAAAATCTCGCAGAAGACCAGCTTGGTTTATGAAAGAAGAGCATGTATTTGACAAGCATGCCGTGTTCGTCAATGACCTCGTGAAAGCAGGTGGTATAGCAGGCGTAGGCTCTCATGGTCAGCTGCAAGGATTAGGATACCACTGGGAGCTATGGTCTATGCAAGCGGGAGGACTCTCTACACATGATGCGCTCAAAGTAGCTACCATCCATGGAGCAAAAGCCATTGGACTAGATGGTGACTTGGGTAGCATAGAAGCTGGTAAGCTCGCTGACTTGGTCATCATGGATAGTAATCCGCTAGAGAATATCCGAAATACCAATACGGTAAAGTATGTCATCAAAAATGGCAGAGTGTACGATGCCGCTACACTTGATGAGCTGGCGCCTACGAAGCGTAAAGCACCAAAATTTGAATGGCATAGTGCTTCACCACTTGATCAATCACTACCTGGAGTTAAAAAGTAATCCTAGCATAAACGCTACAAAAATAAATAGCCCTTGGATATCCAAGGGCTATTTTATTGTCCATCAGCAGAGCATCAACTCAACTGAAATATTAATATGGAATTACTTCTTAGGTAAAACATTAGAGATCATAGAGATCTTCTCAATAGGCTGAGTAGCATTAGAGTACACTCTGATGATACTATTTTGCTTTCCATTCTTGTTTGAACTATCAAATTTGACAGTGATCTCAGATTCAGCACCTGGAGCAATTGGCTTTTTAGGCCAATCTGTTGCTGTGCATCCACAAGTCACCGCCACATTTGAGATGATCAAAGGGATATTACCTGTATTTTTAAATTTGAAAGTATGTTCTACTTTATCTCCTACTGTAATATCACCGAAATCTTTAGCCTTTTCTTGGAAAGTAATGACAGCACCCTCAGTTTTGGCTGAAACTGTCTCTTGAGCTTGAGCACCTACGAAGATAAAGAGGGCGAAAATTGATAATAATAAGCTTTTCATATCTTTGGTTGTTTTATTGATTGGGTTAACGTCTGACAAAGTAAAATAGTTTCTTCATACGATTCAAGTTATGTGCCAAAAAATGAGGCATTAAAGTTCACTAAATACAACTCCTCACTAGCTCTGGTTACAGCTGTATAAAGCCATCTCAGGTATTCTTTGTCCACCATTTCATCCTTTAGATAACCTTGTTCCACAAAGACAGCTTTCCACTGTCCTCCTTGAGATTTATGACAAGTCAGCGCATAAGCAAACTTCACTTGTAGTGCATTGAGATAAGGATCTTTTTTGATTAGGCGTATCCTTTCCTTTTTATCAGCGACATCTAGGTAGTCCTCCTGTACTTGGTGATAGAGGCTACGATTTTGCTCTTGCGTGAGTGCAGGTGTGGCGGCATGTAGACAATCTAAGATGATTTTTGCCTCAAAGTGTGGCTCATCTGGATAGTCAAGTAATCTCAGCTCCAGCGTAGCAAATCTAAAACCATAGAGTTCTTCGAAATTTCTAATTTTCATCACTTCTACAAAGTCTCCATTAGCCAGAAACCCTACACGCTCACTATCCTCCATATAGAAATAGTTATTTCTCACGATCATGAGCATATCTCCCACTTCGATCTCACTCTCGTAGTAGTGAATCGCTCTTCTGATATACTCGTTAAATTGCACCGCTTGCTTATTTGAGCGACAGATGATAGTCGTGTCCTCCACCCCAAACTTTTGGTAAGCATATCTCAATCCATCTTCCAATCGCTCTCCAGTCATCTTGAAAAAGTCAGTAAAGCCCTTTGTCTGAAATTGCACTTGAAAAACCTCCTTAGACAACTCTTCTCGCAGTTTAGTCGCATTATATAAGATACCTGAAAGCGCATCTTGTCTCATGACTTCCGTGAGTAGTGTCTCAGCTACATGCAATCTATAATGTCTTCTCAAATAATCTCCATCCAGCGCAGGACTATTGGGGCTACCTACTGGTGGTAGCTGGGCAACATCCCCGATCATAATGAGTCGATTACTTGGATGCTGAAAGACAAAGTCAATCAAATCTTGTAGGAGGTTCTGCCCAAAATCATCAGAAAGCATCGAAGCCTCATCTACGATGAATACCGTTTGCTTGTAATAGTTCTTTGCCTTTTCAAACTGCATTGCGCCTGAGCTTGGATCAGCCACTTGCTTATAGATCACCTTATGAATAGTAAAACCCGTCCGAGCGGCATAAGAGGTCATCACCTTAGCCGCCCTACCAGTAGGTGCCATCATGAGAGATTTTAATTTAAAAAAAGGCAAAGCTTGCACTAGAGCAGCCACTACGGAAGTTTTTCCAGTACCTGCAAAACCTTTGATCAACAAGGTTTTCTTTTCTTGCTTATCATCAGTGAGAAAGTCATCAAATAAATCAAATAAACGAGCCTGACCTGCTGTAGGTCTATGGGCAAATTTGGCACTTAGTATTTCAGATGGTTTAGCCAATTCTCGATTATTCAAGTAATTTTACTGATCGTAAAACACGAAGTTAGGAGATGTCATTAGAAGAAAAAATTAATCATGAATTTGGTCATCGACTGAGATGTCGTGTATCTGGCATCCTAGTCATAGCTGACAAAATCCTGATGCTCAAACATGCCTATCTAGGAGATGGACATCTCTGGGCACCTCCGGGTGGTGGTATGCAGTTTGGTACAGATGCCAAAGCTAATCTAGTACGTGAGTTTAAAGAGGAAACTAATCTGGAGATCGAAGTAGGTGACTTGCTTTTTGTAAGTGAATTTTTAGACCAACCTCTGCACGCTATTGAGCTATTTTATGAAGTCAAGGTAGTCGGAGGTCAAATCAGTCTAGGTACAGATCCCGAGTTAGATGCCGATCATCAAATATTGACTGCACAGGCTTGGATGGACATAAAAGCCCTTCAATCTATCCCAAAAGCACAAATCCATGGTGTTTTCCATAAAATCTCCAGTCTTAACGAATTATTTAATTGGAAGGGATATTTTAAAATTGAAAATAATTCCATAAAATAGCACCTTATTAGAAAGAGAACCTTTTCAACCAAACTTACATTTGCTTAAATAAATTAACCAAAATGAATCTGTCTAAAATCTTATCGTACGTAGTATTAGCCATTGCGGCTGTATTAGCTTATTTCTTGGTAGATGGCATCAAGTTCAAAATTGATGAAACCGAGAGAATCGCCCAGATCGAAGAGCGAGTAATCGAAAAATTGAAAATGATTCGTGATGCTCAAAAAGCATATCAGTCTAGCAATGGTCAGTACACTGATAACTGGGACAGCTTGCTAAACTTCATAGAAACTGGTAAAATTTGGATCATCGAAAGAAAAGAAACTACAACCCTTCTTGATTACGGACAAGAAGAAATCACTGTTACTTATGACACACTTGGTTCTGTGCCAGTGATGGATTCACTTTTCAGTGCTGATAAAGTGCCTAATTTCAGATTAGAGACATTGCCAATCATCCCAGGTTCAAATGGTAAAAGATTCGAACTATTCGCAGACAAAATCGAAAAGTCTGGTGTAATGGTATCTGTATTTGAAGTGAGAGACGTAGCTCCAGTAAATCCAGCAAGACGTAAAAACAATAATGAAAAGGCCCTCAGAGTAGGTTCTAGAACAGACGTATCTACAGCAGGTAACTGGGAGTAAGCAAATTGGCTAATCCTATCTTAAATATTATCTCTACCAAAAGCGACAAGTTTCGTATAGAAGAAATTCAACAGTACGACTTGTCGCTTTTGTTTGATGCTCAAGAGTTGATCTTGAGTATCACTGATCTCAATAATCAATGTCTGTACTGGGAACAGTACCTAAAAGCGCCTCAAGCTACTTGGGGTGATTTTCTCCAAGAAGTTCAGAAGAAATCTACCCTTTGTCAAGGTCCTCATCAGACTGCCAGCACAGTAGCCATCTTCAGAAACAATTACTTCAATCTACTCCCTACGCCATATTTTAGACCGCAGGACATCGCTGTACATTTACAGCTCAATGCTGATTTCGATACTAAGCAACAGGATGCTTGGTATGAAAATCTTCATTCTAATGAGATCATCGTACTAGCTGCAGCAGATAGCGTTAAACTCGACTGGGTCAAAGCTTGCTTTCATCAATCTACCGTAGCCTTTAAGCATCATACGACTGTCCTACTGAATTACCTGCTAGAAAAAAGAAATGATTTCTTGCCACAAGAAATTTTCATCACAGTCGAGGCTAAGCATATTAATATTGCAGCTTTCAGCTCCAGCGAACTCCAATTGATTAATCGCTTTGAAGTAGATAATGCGCAGCAACTGATCAAGTATATACTCATGGTCATACAGCAGCTAAACTTCGATAGAACGCTCTGTAAAGTATCTGTCATCGGCAATCTAGCGAAACATCAAACAAGCATACAGGAACTAGGGAAGTACATCAAAAATGTACATCAACAAACACCTGAGCACTTTATCAATTACTCTGAACTGAATCAAAAAGTAGCTTATCAAGACTATTTTGAGACATTTCGGATGATCTAAATCTCTATGAAAAGAACAGCACTTTTTCCTGGCTCATTTGATCCATTTACCAAAGGTCATGAGGACATAGTACTCAGAGGACTTGAGCTATTTGATGAGATCATCATAGGGATAGGTTTCAACTCTCAGAAGAATACCCGTTATTTTGAGGTCAATTTTATGGTGGAGAAGATACAAGAAACTTTCAAGGATTATCCACAGGTAAAGGTGATTGTCTTTGCTGAGTTGACGGCTTCACTGGCTAAAAAATACAAGGCTAACTTTCTACTCAGAGGCTTGAGAAATACTACAGACTTTGAATACGAAAACACCATCAGCCAAGTCAATCGTGTGATCAATACCAATCTAGAAACAGTCTTTCTGATCACTTCCCCAAAGTATGCTTACATCAGCTCTACGATCATTCGAGAAGTACACAAATACCAAGGCGATGTGAGTAAGTTTTTGCCTTACAAGCTTTAGACTTTCACTTCCTGTTCTCTAAATCTTTTGTATAAGTAGCGCATCGAAGGGTAGCTATTGTAAAGTGCTTGCAATGCCTCTGTATTATTCAGCCAACGCACATCATCTATGCCTTCTTCTAGCTGAGGTACCATCTGCTGGTCATCCACACAATCCATCGCATACCAGTAAGTTTTCTTGAGGATGCTTTTTCGGTTGAGTGTATAAGTGTGCCAAGTCTTGCAGATAAGCTCTCCTAATTTCACTTTGATACCACACTCCTCCTCTACCTCTCTGACAGCACACTGATCAGGCGTTTCACCTTTCTCAAACTTTCCTTTGGGGAAGTCCCATTTGCCTAATCGGTGGATAAAAAGCACTTTATCTTTCTTTCTCACAACTCCACCCGCGGCTTTGATGATCGTGAAGCGACTTTTGATAAAGTCCTTAACCCAATCACGCTCCTCCGTCACTATCGTGATGCTAGAGAGATGCTTGAGTTTTCTCGTCTTCACGGTAAGCAATAGCTCGATCAAAAAGGCTTCTGTAGGATATCTAATCAAGACATCATCCACAAATTTGGGAGAATTGGGAAAAGGATCTCTCCCGTCCATCTCCACCTCAAATGGCTCATGTCCTGCTAGCTCTTTAGTATCCAGTATGGCTACTGGCTTGTCATTGATGAAAACTACCATCCTGATCGATTAGTCTTTGGCTGAAAATCAAAAATCAAGTAAAATATTCAATTGACAAAAAATCTTTTTTAAAATCTCTCTATTTTAGCCAAATGAATCAAAAATCCGAACAAACTGCCAAAGAGATCGCCTCGATGCTTCTCAAAATCAAGGCTATTCGACTCAATGTAGAAAAACCTTTTCAATGGAGCTCAGGCTGGAAGTCACCTATCTATTGTGATAACCGACTCTCACTGTCATTCCCTGAAGTTAGAAACTATATCAAGCATGCACTAGCAGATGCGATCAAGGAACAATTTATCGGTGTAGAAGCCATTGCAGGTGTAGCTACTGCGGGCATTCCTCAAGGAGCTTTGGTAGCAGATGTGCTTGGACTGCCATTTATCTATGTGCGTTCTAAACCCAAAGGACATGGGATGGAAAATATGATCGAAGGTCTCGTCACTCCTGGTCACAAAGTGGTGGTACTAGAAGACCTTGTCTCCACAGGTGGCAGTTCGCTCAAAGCAGTAGAAGCCTTGAGGGCGGCTGAGTTTGAAGTACTAGGTATGGCTGCCATTTTTACTTATGGCTTTGATCTAGCACAGGAAAATTTTGCAGCAGCTAAGGTGCCATTCATCTGTCTGAGCAATTATGAAATCATGCTGAAAGAAGCGCTGAAAGAGTCATATATCAATGAAGCCCAAGTAGCCACACTTACTGCCTGGAGAAAAGATCCAGCAACCTGGGGCAATTAAAACTTCTCTTCGATTCCCAATCCAAAGAGTGCAAAATCATATTTCACAGGGTCTTGACTATCCAAGACCCTGAGATTTGCTGTCAGTTCGAGTGCTGTCAGCCAATCAGTCTGTTTGCGTGTGATGAGTCCGAGCTTTCGGGCTACTCTATCTACATGCAAGTCACATGGACAGATCAAATCAGCTGGAGAGAGACGCTTCCACAAACCGAAGTCCACACCCTTGTCATCTTGTCTGACCATCCACCGCAGAAACATATTTAATCGCTTACAAGCTGCCTTGCGCACTGGGGTAGCGATGTGCTTGCGTGTACGAGGAGGGAAATCTGGCAAAGAGAAAAATAATTCATGAAACTGGATCAAAGCACTCTCCATACCTTTCCCTTGCTCATAGCCTACTAGAAAAGCTTCCTCCAAGCTCTGGTGACTTTCATAAAACCACCTAAAAAATCTGATGAAATAGAGTGTATCTAGGTCATTGAATGTACGGTGCTTGAAGGTCAAAAAGGGCTTGAGGTCGGACTCTTCATGATGCAGGATGAAATCATGAGGGGCATTGTCCATCAAGTCAAAAAGCTGAATACACTTCTGTATGATAGTCTTTCGTTGTCCCCAAGCTAGGATAGCCGCCCAAAAGCCTGCAATCTCAATGTCTTGAACTTTAGAAAATCGATGTGGAATACTAACGGGATCTAGGGTGATAAAATTGGGCTGATTGTAAGTCAGCACCTTTTCATCTAGGAAATCTTTTAGCTGCGAATTGATTGGCCTCATGATCATTCAATAAAAAAGAGAATCACCGATGTAGTGATTCTCCTTCATGTTATTTCGACTTAATTAGTAAGAAATCTCTACTGGGAATCTAGCATCTACCGCGCGTAATTGTTCAAATGCCGCTTTAGAGATTTTGATCAGTAGCTTATTATTATCTCCCGTAGCAGGAAGTTTACCCACTACTCTAGCGTAGATCTCCATTCCATTCATTTCATTTCTGATCTTCATTACAGAACCAACTTTGGCTGTTCTGTGAAGCACAAGGTATTTCTTATTGTCACTTGGCGTTTCTATCACCTCTGCCAAACCTGCCTCCTTGATTTCTTTCATGGGAGTCATGATCGTGTTTTTCTCGAGCTGATCGATTGCTGCTTCCTTTTGTGCGATGACATGTGCAGGCGGCTTGTTCTCGATCATTTCTTCCTCCTTAGGAGGTATCTCCGTTAAGACTACTGGCTTATTGATTTTGACAGGAACACTCTGCTTTTTCTCGATCTTGACATATTGACCCACAGAGAGTGTATTGCCTTCCATCTCATTGATTTCTTTGATTTGATCTACTGTCTTATCATAGATTCTAGCCAAGGTATATAAGGTCTGTCCCGCCTCTACTTGGTGGTATTTAAAAGTAGAATCCAACTTCACTACAGGCTTAGGTGGCCATACTTCTGTGCCGCTTGTTTGATTGATCTGTGCAACAGAGCTAGTTGGGATTATGATCTCTTGGCCAATACTAATCTCATTAGAGCTGAGGTTATTGGCACGCTTGATCTCGTCTACTGTGACACTGTATATCCTAGAAAGTGTATAAAGCGTCTGACCAGCTTCCACAGTATGTTTCTTTGTAGCACTTGAAGTCTGTGTCGGAGCCTCAGCTATCAAGACCTTGATGATCTGGCCTATTTTGAGTCCCTCAGCCAAGCCTCCATTTTCACTTTTGATCACCTCCACAGAGGCATTATAGCGCCTCGAGATAGAGAAGAGTGTCTCCTTAGGATCTACCTGATGGATGACATAGGTCTTGCCATCTCTTCGCTCCACACCGATAGAATCCATCGGAAGGATCTCAGCTGAGGCAACTAGGACAAAAAAGAAAAAGAAAAGGACTCCGTATATTTTTTTCATTGGTTTCAAGCTAAACTGTAAAAGCAAATTTCCGATTTATTTTTCACATATGATAACGTATCTCCTACAACAATAAATGTTCCCAAAGCAAAACCTTTGACTTCGGGTAGTAAGATATCTTGATGACAGCGTTGACCAGCTCGATCAAAGCATACTAATTCATTGCGTACAGGCTTTTCTTCCGTATAGTAACTTAAGATGATGTGGCTGTCTGTCTCTAAATATTCACACATGCCATGAATACTCACTCCTAGTTTTTCTCTCAAAAATGTGTGAATAGACTCAAAGCCCTCATCTCCCTTTTCATAGAGTTGTACGGTCAGCAAATCCTCTTTGTTAGCAGCAGGACTTTCTGCACCGGGATACATATCACCAGTGAGCAGGTCGAGATACACTGCTCCTCTGTCTTCTCCTAGCTGATGTAAGCCATAAAGCCTATCTCCCGCTAA
Organism: Penaeicola halotolerans; assembly: GCF_016464625.1. GTDB lineage: Bacteria > Bacteroidota > Bacteroidia > Cytophagales > Cyclobacteriaceae > Penaeicola > Penaeicola halotolerans. The sequence goes on along the minus strand of NZ_JAEAGO010000004.1, from coordinate 251,904 downwards.
GTGCAAAAAGGTGAAATCTGGTACTTCATAGCTCATCTCTCCCAACTGCACGTCAAAGACCCAAACTTTGGCATGCTCAGGATTTTGCTTATCCTCAAAAACTTGAAGAATGAGCCAGCGCGCATTGGCAGACAGCATACTTGCTAGCACACCTTCTCCCAAAAATATGTCTTGGTGTAGCAGTTGACCACCCTCAGCATCGATCAAGTGAAAATAACTATCAGGTGTATTGGCTGCTTTGGTTTCGATCCAGTAGGTGCTATTTTCTACTACGGGCAATACCTGCCAAATAGCCTGCTGAAAGTCATGATGAAAACGCGCTACTAATTTTTTAATCACCGTTTAATTTGTCATATTCATTGTAAAATTAAAGCTATCCTTTGGGATTTAAAGAAATGAAGAGATTTTATCCAATAGCATTTTTCTTGATGAGCTGTATGCTCAGTTTCACACTTTTTGGACAGTCGTCCGATACGGACAAAAAAGTCTATGTGATCAACATCAAAGCAGAGATCGATCCTCGTATGAACAGACAAGTCAGTAGAGGATTTGAAGAAGCGGAAAAAGCAGAAGCTGAACTGATCATCTTGCACATCGATACTTATGGTGGTGCGCTTAATGATGCTGATGACATTCGCACCATGGTACTCAATAGTCCGGTGCCAGTCTATGCCTTTATCGACAAAGATGCCGCTAGTGCGGGTGCACTGATCTCGATCGCATGTGACAGTATCTACATGGCTCCTGGTGGAAGCATAGGTGCAGCTACAGTAGTCACAGGAGATGGTCAAGCAGCCCCAGACAAGTACCAGTCCTACATGCGATCTATCATGCGATCTACCGCAGAAGCCAAAGGTAGAGATCCTAAGATAGCCGAAGCCATGGTAGATGAAAGACTCTCTATCCCAGGTATCACAGATGCTGGCCAAGTACTCACCTTTTCTACCTCCGAAGCGATCGCCAATGATTTTTGTGAAGCTCAGGTAAATGATATAGAGGAAATCCTACTCAATCAAGGCATTACTCGCTACGAGATCACCACTTATGAACCTGATGGAATAGAAAAGATCATCGCTCTTTTTCTCAATCCATTTGTCAGTGGAATTCTTATTTTGATCATCATTGGCGGGATTTATTTTGAGTTGCAGACTCCCGGAGTGGGCTTCCCATTAGCAGCCGCTATCACAGCTACGATCCTTTACTTCATCCCTTACTATCTGACTGGTTTGGCCGAAAACTGGGAGATAGTGCTTTTCCTAGTAGGTATCATCCTGCTGGCAGTTGAACTACTGGTCATCCCTGGATTTGGAGTATTTGGTGTGGCAGGCATCGTGGCGATACTTTCTTCGCTCGTCCTCGTTATGGTGGACAATAAAACCTTTGACTTTACTTTTGTCAGTGGTGCTTCTTTATTCTCCGCCATCCTCACGCTTTTACTCGCATTACTTGGAGCCATGGGACTTTTGGTATATGCGGGAGCGCGATTTGATAAGATCGGTATGTTCAAGCGCATCGCTATGGCAGGAACTCAAGAAAGAGCAGCAGGCTATACGTCAAGCTACTATGCTGCTGATATGGTCGGCAAGATCGGTGTCACACATACGGTCTTGAGACCAAGTGGCAAGGTTCTCATCGATGGAGAACTGTATGACGCTTACAGTCGAGGAGAATACATCGAAGCAGGTGTATCCATCACCGTCATCAGTACTGAAGGCACCTCGCTAAAGGTGAAGCAATCATGAGTTTTGCAAAGAAGGTTTTCTTTCCGTTGATCTCACTCTTTTTAGCGTATCGCTCTTATGAGTTAGTAAAGGTGATCCTAAAACTCTCACCAGAGGAAGTGTCTATAGTTGGTGCAGCTAGTCTATCGTTTATGCTGACCTTGTTTGTCACAGGCATATTTGCTTTCGTTGGTTTTGCCTATCCTACACATAGAGTCCTTCCTGCAAGTTATTACGTTGTGAGTAAACCCGAGAGTCTTATGGCACTGTATCGCTTGCTTGGAGTTTCTTACTTTAGAAAGTTTCTGTTAATTACCTTTTGGGGAAAGCCTAAGAACCGAAAGAAGTATTTTGATGGGAGCAAAGCTGGTTTGGCTAACTTTGATTATCAGACGAAGCAATCAGAGTTTGGACATTTGGCTGCTTTTGTATGCCTGAGCTTGTTATCCATCCCGCTGATACAAGCTGAGCACTGGACATTGTTACTTTTTATAACAGTCATCAATGTATTGGCTAACTTTTATCCGATCGTTTTACAGCGCGTGCATCGCATTCAAATCCAAAAGCTTAGGGCTCGGATATTGAGTTAAATCAGCACTAGGATACAACCGATTGACAAAGCCTTAAATAACCTTATACTAGGGGATGACTAGAGGATGACTAGGGGATAAGTAAAGGATAACTAGGGGATGACTAGGGGATAAGTCTAGTTGAAAATGGATATTCTTAGTATATTAGTTAGCCACGAATGCACGAATAGAAAAGTAAAATGAGTGATGGTATCTATCATTAAAAGACATAGCGACACTATCACTTCAAGCCTGAGGACTGGCTCAATGAGGAGCAGATGGCAGAATATAAAAAGCCCTGGAACATCAAGACCAAGCCAGCTCCAAAGCCTGAGCAAGGTTCGCTAAGCTTTGCGCCATCAGATACGACACCTTTTTAAAGTAAAAAGAATAAACTAACATGAAAATGTCAAAAGAACCAATACCATTTCAAACGGCTCTGGTATCAGCGGGTGAAGTGCTGCAAAAGCAATATGAAAATCAAAAGGTAAAGAAAGTCTATATACAGGTTTTTGAAAAGCCTTTGCAGGATGAGAAGCTAGTCAAGGAGATTGATGCTACAAATATGAGCCTTGAAGAAAACTATGCAAAAAGAACAGAGCTGTACGGTTCTGACTACCCAATGGATAAGTATCAGATAGTAGTGACAGGGAAATTGGTCAAATGTTAATAATAACTTATCTTGAATACGATATGAAAAATACAAAAAAGCCAATTCCAGAAAAATGCACTTGCGAAAAGCCATTTCCTGTAAGAGCGGAGGGAAATAAGTTTTCGAGCTGCTTGATATGCGGTGCTCGACTTAAAAAAAGGTTTAGGACCCTCAAAAATCCCAACAGCTACGAGTAGAGGTATTGACTAAAAAAATCTCTACCAAAGGCAAGAGCCTCAAAAGAGGCTCTTTTTACTTAGGGTTTAATTGGAGTGACTACAGGCAAAATACTGGATAAGCTCAATCTACCATCATTTTCAACAATCAAAACTGTAGAAACCTTATATACTTGTCCTGTGGTAACATTTACCCTTCTGGATTTTAAAACTATCTTATTCATTATCAGTATTTTTTCATAAAGGTAAGCGCCTATCTTATGCAGTTATCCACAATCAATGAACACTATAAAAGGGAGAGATCAAAGCTGAATAACGACTAAAAACCTAATCGAATAGAGTAAAATATCCACATTTTTGAAACAGTTTAAAGTGAAAATTTTCACACCTAATTCCTTAATTCCTTCTCTAAAGACTCAAGGAAGGTTCTTAAATGTTGTGAATAAACTTCTCCAATATTCTTTACTTCATCAATACTAAGTTCATTATTTTGAGCTAAATTTAAATAAAGCTCATCAACAGCTTTCTTGTAAGATGAAGATGTACTAATTACATCACTTAATCCAATAGAATCGAAGTCAATAGAAAATAAATGTTCATATCTAGTATTAAAAACAAAAATAAACGCATGAAAATCAATCAATTGAAGAATTTTATCACTTAAACTCTGTAAAATAAAATCACGCTTAAGATTATTTTTTCTGTTATAATGAATAAAATAGTACCCAATTTTATTTATTATAGTTACTTGATCTAAAAGTTTATCAAATGCCTCTCTTCTTCGCTCACGAATCAATGCACTTTCATTTTCCTGTGCTGAGTTTTTATGAATCTCAATAGAAATTCTAGCTAATACTAATAAACTAGTGATACTCACAATAAGACCTACAGTACCATTTAAGTAGGTAGCAAAGTCAGACCAATGAGCTGGATTAGCTGAATAATCAAGACTATGAAAATTCCAGATAAAACTGAAAATCGGTAAAAGCCCCAAAAAAACAGCTGCCAATAAATAGGGTAAATACTTAAAAGATTTAGCCATAAGAAATTAATAAATTTTAGATAATACCTAAATTATGTTGATCAAAAAGCTTTAATATATCATCGGTTTTCATATAGGGAAAATTAAAATTACTTACTCTCTCTCTAAAAAGATTAACCTCTTCTTCAGTGTAGGGTCTTCCGTGCTCAATTGAATAATCTTGAATAACTTTAATAATCAGATCAGTTGAAGATAAAATATTCGATTTGATTAAAGGAGGAAACTTCCTTTGATGTCTAATAGCATAATTCATATCTCTTCTAAGATTTTCAATCTGTTCAATTATATATTTTGATTCAGATATCTCACTTTTCTGTAAGCTCGAGGGAGCTATACTTCTACCAAAGCTTTTTAAGAATGGGGAATAATCAGGATCTGCTTTAGATTTAACTATTGATGCCCTAACTTTTTCCAATAGCTCAGCCTTGAAGGCTACAATCTCTGAAAATCGTAAAGTAGAAGGATAACTCAAATGCTCTATACCAGAAGTATCAAAGGAAAAATTGGTTAATTCATCCTTTACTATGATAGTGGGCTTATCAAAGGCAAGTCTTAGCCCTAATTCAAACATCACATTAGGATTTTTTGAGCTTACATCACAAACTACTACATCATTAAAATAAAGATTGTTGACAATCCTCTCCTGGATCAAACCTACAGCATTATCATGACTAACCAATTTTGTTTCAAACTCAGGAGCTGGCATAGCTTGCTTGAAAATATTCAAAACATCTCCCCAGTGGCTATGTTTGTACGAGTCATGTTTTGATATAGGCATCACAATGCCACACTGAATAGGTGTAATAACATTTTCTTTTGTCATATCATTGAATTTTTATTCCAAGGCACTGGTTTAAAACTATTATATCCGTTAAACCTATCTCTGTAAGAATTTTGATAATTTAAATATTTTAATATCGATAACTCTAAGTAGGTTATAGATAATTTATGTACCTCAAGTAAAACCCCTGAAGTATACTCTACATTATTACGATTATCCTCAGATGAAGAGTGTATAATTTTGTTTCTAACATCAGTTATCAATCGAGGACCATCATAATTATTTAAATTATTATCCTTCAAGAATTGATGTGTATTATATAGTTCGGACGGAATCTCTAAAGGAAAATTTATTTGTGCCAGAATAAGACGGATTTTATTAGATGCATATAAATTTTTTACATCATTACCCGCAAATAAAAGTTTGCCTTCTTCAACAATCCAAAAGTTAAAAACATACTCAAGAGCAGTTTGTAACATTATTATAGCTCCCTCGACTGCTCCTGATAGTTTATTTGCTTCTATATACCAATGTAGAATATTTATTAAAAACTTCTGGCTTTTCCCTTCTTCCAGTTTCGAAGAAAATTCAGTAAATAAAGCATTAATATTAGGATAATAATTAACAATCCAACTTGGAGTAGTCTTATATGAGTCATATTGATAGGCAGTATAATCAGTCCATCTTTTCACTCCTTTTTGTAAACCACTATAAAAAAGAGGACCGGTCCAGAAACCATTAATAAATGATAAAAACCTAAATAAATAATTTTTTAAGTTAGCTAGCTCACTAGATGAAATTACTCCCTTTTTACTTGTAATCCTTCCTGCATACAATAGATGGTACCCACCTACAGCCTCCAACATTTTTTTCCGCTCTTGATAATCTGGTAATCGATCTATCTCAATTATCAAATTCTTAAACTCAAATTTTAATCTTGAATTTATAGAACGAATTTTTTTGGAATTTCCAATAATATTTACTCTAGATCCAAATAACTCAATCAAATTAGGTATCGAGAAATAGACCTCATCAACAGTTAATTCTTCATCTCCTAAAATAGTATGACCGAAAAATTTTAATGAAATACTCACATAAGATTGTGGAAGTAATTTTATAGAAGTACAGTAGCATTTACCTATTGGTAACCCATCTTTAAAAAAATTAATTTCTTTCTTTAAGGTAGAGCTATCTTCAGTTATGATATATCCATTAAATTGTAGAGATATAGATGGTTGCCAAGTAAATAAAATTTGACCATTTGCCTTAAATATTTTACCACCACATTCAATCTCATACTCACCATCATCAACTTCTAAATAATAATTAGGGTCTAATATATCTATTTTTAAATCAATGATTTCTGAGATAGAACTTTTTGTTTCATCCGAATCTCTAAATCCATTTTCCATTGTGGAAGTAGTTGAGTAAATAAAATATTTGAAATATTATATAACTAAGACTTTAGTAAAAAGTAGCTATTTTGACCGTTTTTGAAAGTGCGGAAAAGTGGTGTTACTTTGTTACATTGTTACAATATATATAAAATATAAAAATACTACACAATAAGGCACTTTTCTTCGTAACGCCAATGTAACAGATGTAACAAATCTCAAATATTTGCAGCCATTAACTGGAGAAACCATGTAACATTTTTTTGACCGATGTAAAGGATTTGTAACAAAATCATTCATGAGAGCAAAAGGAAATGGATGCGGATTGATTGTACATTTTCAATACTTCTAAAACAAGATTAAAAAACATTCATGCATTCGTGGCAAAAATTGAAACACCTGACAATATTTTTTAATATATTTATTATCAAATACTTACCACCCTAACAATCCTTCTATGAAATCAAAAATCACCTTCCTTTTCGTGGCTTTGCTACTGAGTAGTGCAGCCATGGCGCAGTTTAAATCGATCAATTACAAAGGCAGTCCTGCCTTTGTGCATGAGAAGACCCCAGCGGATTTCCCAGCTTATTTTCAAAACAATCCCATCTGTGAAGACAATCTAAGCCCTTCAGATGCCAAAGGTCGCTGTGTCACACTAAATGCAGATGGCACGGGCTTCTTTCAAAATGACTACTACAATGCCAATGACCAACCAGCAACTCCTATCAAATGGAATGTAGTCTGCAATGACAAAGGGGAAACGCTCAAATTTGAAAGTGAAGGCCGCACGCAATACTTGGTAGTGATGGAATACCAAAACGAATACTATTCCGTGAAGCCAAAAGAACTAGGCAGATTGGTTTGTACCCTCTTAAAATCAGCTGATGGGACTGTAATTCGGGTATTGATCGACTCCAAGTACAGAGACCTTTGAGCGAACTTATTTCAAACAAAAAAGGTGACACCTCAGCAGTGTCACCTTTTTTTATGCTTCTATATCTTTGGCTCAATGAGACCAATCGTACTGATCTATCTTCTCTAAACAAGCTTTCAGCAAAGCGATACAGTCTAAGATGTCTTGCTTGTGTGCCATCTCAATCACTTGGTGCAAGTGACGCGTAGGAATGGAGATCGCTCCTGCGATAGCACCTTGCTTACCCATGCGCTGCACGCCAGCTGTATCTGTACCTCCTGCTGGAAGGATCTCTGGCTGCCAAGTGATCTTCGCTTGGTCAGCTGTTTGTTTCATGAAGGCTACCATGCGGTAGTCACAGATCGTCATAGAATCCATGATCTTGATAGCCGCTCCCTTGCCGAGCTGGGTGATGCGCTCATGTGCTTGTGCTCCGGGTAGGTCATAAGCGATGGTCGTATCTAGCGCGATCCCAAAGTCAGGATTTACGCTGTGCGCGGCTACATTGGCACCACGGATACCGACTTCCTCCTGCACGGTGAAGACCGCATGGATATCATAGGGTACCGAATGCCCCTTGAGTTGCTTGAGGGTCTCGATGAGGATAAACACCGCCACACGGTTATCGATAGACTTGGCATTGACACAGTCACCGATCTCAATGAGTTCACGCTCACGGGTGATCGGATCTCCCACCTGGATATACTTGAGTACTTCTTCCTTGCTCATACCCATGTCGATGAAGTAGTCTTCCATCACTGGTTTCTTGTTGCGCTCGTCTGGAGACATCACGTGGATCGGCTTGCTACCCATCACGCCCACCAAGTCCTTTTTGCCATGGATGATCACACGCTGTGCAGTGAGTGTCTTCGGATCGAAACCGCCCAAGGTCGTGAACTTCACAAAGCCATTGTCATCTATGTGCGTGACGATGAATCCGATCTCATCCATGTGCGCTGCCACCATTACACGCTTGCCGTTACCAGCCTTACCGCGCTTGATCGCGTGCACATTTCCGAGGTTGTCTACACTGATTTCATCTACTAGAGGCGTGACTTCCTTGAGCACTAGTGCGCGTACACGAGCTTCAAAGCCAGGTGCGCCTGGGGTTTTACAGATTTCACTGAGTAAAGGTATGTTGAGTTTCATAAGGTCTTATTTTGACAGTAAAATTAAGGCCAATCTCGGAGAATACAACCCTAAGCAATGGAGGGATGTTGAGAGAAGGGTATAAAAAAAGCCCTTCTTCGTAAAGAAAGGCTTTGTGCGCACGAGAAGATTCGAACTTCCACACCCGTAGGGCACCACCCCCTCAAGATGGCGTGTCTACCAATTTCACCACGTGCGCTCAAGGGATGACAAAAGTACACATCCCATACTATTCTTGCAAGCCTACCAAGCCTATTTGACTAATATTTTTATGCCTGCCCACTAAGTGTTTGAGGGACAAGTCCAAAACTATCTCTTAGCTGAGTTTTTTCTCCAAAAGTATCCTGTAGTCTGCGATGCTATCTGCCTTTTCTTTGCTCACTCCGATTAGGTCAAAGCCATCACTGAGTGCAAAGTGCAGCATGCCCTTGAAGCGATTGCGGGTCTTGAGCTGGATAGTCTCAAAGCCTTGATCACACACCCAAGCTACCTGCACATCTGCTAACTGCTGTGCGATGCCTTGCCCTCTATATGCGGGGATGACTCCTCCCATCCAAGTGTAGAAAACGCTATCTGAGAGCGCATAGCCCATCTTGACGCCCACTGCTAAATCTCGATCGTATGCGACTAGAATTAAGGCGGTCTTCCCCTCTAGTCGCTGGGCAAACTTTGCTATCGGCTGCAAAGCAACAAACTCTGGGATTTGTTCAAGCACCTGGTAGGCTTTGGCTAAGGAAGTGGTCTTGATCTCGATCATAATTTCTGTACTACAGATTCTTTATAACTCGCGCCTATGGGAATCATGACACCTGCTACGGAGAGTTGGTTGCCTTCTAGGTAAGCGATCGCAGACTTGGCTACGATGTAGGACTTGTGCACGCGCATGAAAAGCCCACTGGGAATTCGCTCTTCGATAGATTTTAAGGACTCAGAAAGCACTAGGCTCTTGTCTTTGGTAAAAAGCTTCACATAATCTCCCCAAGCTTGGATATAGAGGATATCGGCATGATTGACTTGATAGAGTTTTTTATCAGCTTTGACGAGGATGGTTGAGCTAGGGCTATGTTGTGCTTGTAGCTTTTGAGCCTTACTGACTGCCTTGACAAATCGCTCAAAACTAAATGGCTTGAGTAAAAAGTCCACCACATCCAGTTCGTAGCCTTCTATGGCATATTGATCATAAGCTGTAGTAAAGATCACCATCGGTGGATGCTGTAGTGACTTGAGCAAACTGAGGCCAGATAACTTAGGCATGTTGATATCCAAAAAAAGCAGGTCTACCGATTCCTTTTCTAGGTGATCGAGTGCTGCGATGGCATGTTCATAGCTCCCTACCAACTGAAGAGAAGGCATGTCATTGATATAGGTCATCAAGATCTCGCGTGCGATCGGCTCGTCATCTACTATCAGACAGGTCATCTTGTGTGAGTTTTAAACTAAGAGTAGCAAGATACTGATTATCTTTTTGAATATGACTGAGTGTATGTGCCTCAGGATATAGGAGTGCTAGGCGCTTTTCGAGATTTGAGAGTCCCAGTCCACCAGTAGTTTTATCAAGAGACACCTTATCTGAAGCGACTAAATTATTGATCACTGTCAGGTCCAAGCGATTCTTTGATACCTTTATCGTGATGGTCACAAAGGTGCCTTGAACATCTGCTTTCACACCATGTTTGAAGGCATTTTCTATCAGTGGCAGCAATAGCAAAGGCGCTATCTTCTGTTCTGACACCTCACCTACCACCTCCAAACTAACCTGTGAATTAACCCCTATCCGCAGTCGCTGTAAGTCGATGTATTCTCTCAGCATTTCTATCTCCTGCGCCAGTAGCACTTGGCTTTGATTGGTCTCATAGAGCAAGTAGCGCATGGTATTGGATAGCTTCAAGATCACCTCTGGAGTATTGGGATCACGCTTGAGCGACATGCCGTAGATATTGTTGAGGGTATTGAAAAGCAGGTGTGGGTCGAGCTGTGCTTTAAGTGCCTTGAGCTCCACTGCGGTCTTCTGCTGCTCTATGAGTGCCAACTGTTGGCTCGCCTGTATGGCCTCAAAATAACTGCTAGACATGGTCAAAAGTGCAGTCAGTACTAAGTATACTAAATGGATAACAAAAAGCTCCTCAAAGTCATAGTAGGAAATCACATAAACTCCTTCTAAGATATAGTCGGTGATATGGTTAAAATAAAATTCATTGGCCAACGCTCCGATACTTGCCAAACCTAAAAGTCCCAGTACAAAGAGTGCATATTGTCTCTTTTGAGAAAGCAAAGGCATCAAACAGCTACGACAGAGATACACCACAGCGATGAGTGTGAGGTGAAAGCTCAACACATAATAGAAATCTGCCAGAGGATACAGCAAGATATTGGTGAGGCTTGGACTTTTGGTGATTTGAAAAAAGATCACCATCGAGACCAGCCATAGCAACAAGTGCCATATCCAAGTATGCTTTCGCTTTTGCATGATCATGGGCGTGTTATTTTGGTAAGGCTAGCTTCTTCTTCAAAAGCCTTTTCTACCCCGCCATATTTGGCGAGAAACTTCTTCAGATCATCTGTCGAGGCAGTCAGCAGAAAATCTCCGCTAGACCTCATCCCTTTAGTAGGACTATTCAATACTTCATGCTTGATGCGCAGTTGATTTTTACTCAGGACTTCTTTGAGAAAATCATATTCAAACTGGCTGATAAATAGTTGATCCTTTGTCCAACGCACTTTCATGAAAGTATGTGTGGTGACCAAGTGATTATTTACAAGAGAGGAGGTTTCCTCCGCGAGGTCTGCTTCCATGGGATAAAAATCAAAGAAATAGTGATCGCCTAGCTTGACCAGACCTGCATAAAAAGTCGAGGTCTTATCATCACCCTCTCGATGGGTAAGTTGATAGCCTTTGAATGATCCTTCCTCATAGAATTCAAATGCCCAGATGTCATCGTCTATTTGCCAATCACCTACAACTTCCTTGAGTTGAAGGAGGTCTTCTGGATGATAGATCGGATGGATAGAGGAGATACAAGAGGCTAGTAGCAGTAGCCAAGCGATGATGGCATATTTTGTCTTTTTCATGATGGATAAAATTTGATATACCCGAAGGTCACCAATCTAATGAATCGCCACAAAAAAACTCGACCAACACCCTGATTATCTCGATGAATGCTGGAAAATCAACTTTTGATCTTGATAAATATTAGGGTCAGCTGCATAGCTTCGCTCAAGTAATGTCACTTGACCATCTTTGCCCCAGAGCACTACGGTGCTACTCACTGTGCCATAGCCCTCCATACGGATAAACTCAGCAGAGAGTGCTTCCTCCACCGCAGTAGGCACACCAGTTTTGGGTAGTTTAGCTGGGTCTTTGACGCGCGTATCGTCCGTGAGGAGTGTGATCAAAGAATCTGCCTCAAGTTCCTTTACTTTGATAGCCTCTTGGAGTTTACTTTTAGCACTTTTGAGTTTTGGCCAAGGAGTATCTAGTAGGGCATTGCTTATTCCGTAAACACCAGGATTTAGTATAGAAGGCTTAGAGGCATAGTTGGACACATAGCCCACTTGACCTACTGCATACACGAGCATGTTGAACCCATGGTATTTATTAGCTTTCTCTTGTAGGTATTTGACATATTCTGAAGGGCTTTTTTTACCTTTTAAAAAATCAAGTGGCAACTCTCCTCTACTGGGCGCCTGAGACTTTGACGCTGAGAGATCTCTATAATTAGTCAGCGCAGCCAATCGACCTTCTGCTGGATGAATGCCCAACCATGTGCCACCAGCTTTCAAATCCTTGCCTGCTATGATAGGCTGATCTTTCCATTCATGTAAGGCTCGTGTCGGTCTTGCAAAAAACTCGTCTCTATTGCCCACTAAGATCAGATCATAATCAGGATGCACTTGGTAAGCAAAGGTGATCAGGCACATAATAGCTCGTTTAGGTAACTAGTATAGGGCTTATCTTCTTTTCTTTTTGTACAAAGAACCACTCCAAGCATAGAGATAAAGTACTTTAGAGTAGCGTAGCATCAAGGGCAAAAGCAAGATATTAGAAACAACCACCGCAGTCAAGTACATCCAAGTCTCTGGGTCTCCGTGGATCACATAGAGGGCTACCCCCACCGCGACAAAGAGTGCCACCGAAAAGGCATAACTGATATACATCGCGCCATAATAAAAATCAGGCTCAGGCATCAGATTCGCTTCACAGTGTGAACAGACAGGGTTGACATCTGTCAGCTTGCGGTAAGAGACCACAGATACAGGAAACATATCTCCCGTTTTGCAGACTGGACATTTGGCAGAGAGCATGCCTTGCAATTTACTTTTCTCACTCATGGTAGTTGCTTATGATGGTTCATATTTATAATCACTAAAGTAAGCAATTGATTCCATCCTTTGGTGACAAAAAACACAGAAGGTCTGCCCCCTAGTGTTAAGTGAGCAGACCATCTATTGATTTAGGGTATTTTAAAGCTTCTTTAGCTCAATATTTCTATACCACACTTCATCTCCGTGATCTTGCAGGGCGATTTTTCCTTTTTTGAAAGTACCAAAGCCCGGCATGTCTTTAAACTTGCTTCCAGCGATCATCTCCTCCCATTCTGGAGTCCACATAGTGGTAGAGACGATATTGACGCCATTGAGGTAGAAGTCTAGCTTACCATCTTGAGAAACGATCTCTGCTAGATTCCATTCACCTACTGGCTTGACTGGTTCACTACTTGAGGCGATTAAATCATAAAGGTCTCCAGCTCTGTGAGTTTCGATTTTGGCATCAGGATGACCATCATTGTCCAAGACTTGCATCTCAGGACCTGTACTCCATGGATAAGGATACTCCTCCGACTCATGCACATAAATCATGATACCACTGTTGCCGTTTTTGGCAATCTTCCATTCGAGTTTTAAATGAAAATCCTCAAACTCCTCTTCCGTGACGATATCTCCACCGTCTGCTACTTGCCAGTCATCTTTATTAGTAGCATCGAGGTAGATGGCACCATCCTGCACTTGCCAAGCTTTACCTACAGGAGCTCCACCGTATTTAGTCCAGCCTGTGAAGCTTTCCCCATCAAATAAGCTTATCCACTCTGACGTCTCTGTCTCTACTGTTGCGGATGCTTCTTCTGTTTCAGTTTTTGGCCCACAAGCGACTATCACACTTAGGGACAATGCGGTTAAAAGTGTCTTCTTCATGATGTTTATTTTAAGAGTAAAATATATTTGACCATATCTTCTGCATCTTCCTGACTCAGATTTGCATGAGGTGTCATTGGTACCTCTCCCCAATTGCCTACACCCCCTTTGATGATCTTTTCAGCCAGCATGGTGACATTCTCTGGAGTAGCTTCGTACTTGGCTGCGATCTCAGCATAAGTAGGCCCTACGATCTTTTTCTCCTCCATGTGACAGCTGCCACAGTCAGAGTTATTGACTTTAGCTACCCCTGTGATGTAGATGGGATCGTCTTTGTACTTATCTGCTAGTGAAACTTTTGGCGTAGCATTGGGTACTCGTGCAGTTGTTTCCTTTTTCTCTTGAGATTCGCCTCCACAAGCTACTATGAAGAGACCGATGCCAAAAGCGAATGTAACGATGGTGTGATTGATTTTCATGGATAATTTTATGATGGATTGATACCTAATATTCTTTGATTGAATTGCTTGTCTGATGCGGCTCCTGCGAAGTCATCAAAAGCCTTGTCTGTGACCGTAATGATATGATCTGCGATAAACTTAGCGCCCTCTCTAGCTCCCTGTTCTGGATGTTTGATCGCGCACTCCCACTCGAGAACCGCCCAGCCATCGAAGTCATACTGTGACAATTTACTAAAGATGCCTTTAAAATCAACTTGTCCATCTCCTAAAGAACGGAACCTGCCTGCACGGTCTATCCAGCTTTGGTAGCCTCCATAGACACCTTGTCTGCCGCTTGGGTTAAACTCTGCGTCTTTGACATGGAACATTTTGATGCGCTCATGGTAGATGTCTATGAAAGATAAGTAATCGAGGCATTGTAGTACAAAGTGACTTGGATCATAGAGGATATTTGCACGTGGGTGATTATTAACTTCCGCTAAAAATCGCTCGAAAGTCACCCCATCATGTAGATCTTCTCCTGCATGTAATTCATAGCAGAGATTTATCCCATTTTGATCAAATTCATTGAGAATAGGCATCCAACGCTTCCCCAGTTCCTCAAATCCTGTGTCAACAAGTCCAGCAGGTCGCTGAGGCCAAGGATAGACCATGTGCCACATCAGTGCTCCACTAAAAGTAGCATGGGCTTTCAAACCGAGATTGGCTGATGCTTTAGCCGCATACTTGAGTTGCTGCACTGCCCAAGCCGTCTTTGCTTTTAAGTCACCCTTGAGCGAAGCTGGCGCAAACCCGTCAAAAAGCTCATTGTACGCAGGGTGTACTGCCACGAGTTGTCCTTGTAGATGCGTAGAAAGTTCCGTGATCTCTAGACCATGTGCTGCTACCTTTCCTTTGAGTTCGTCTGCATAAGTCTCGCTTTCGGCAGCTAGCTTGAGGTCTATGAGCCTGCTTTCCCATGTGGGGATTTGCACGCCTTTGTATCCGAGACCTGCCGCCCACGCGCAAAGGTGATCTAGGCTATCGTAGGGCGCTTGATCTCCTATAAATTGTGCTAGAAAAACAGCTGGTCCTTTGATGGTTTTCATAGGTTTATCATTTATGGGTTTGAAAATTCATTAAGCTTGAACGACAAATGGTGTCCACTTCTGATCAGATTGGCTGCTCTGAAGCGCATGTTCTATGAAAGCCATGCCCCTCAGTCCATCCGTAGCACCTGGAAAATCCAGCCACTCTGGCTTTGGACTTTCTCCTTGTTGCTGTGCATAGATACTACGGGCAAAGTTTCGGTATAGGTTTGCAAAAGCCTCCAAGTATCCTTCTGGATGTCCCGCTGGCGTACGGCTATTTTCACTGGCATAGGAAGAAAGATAGCCTGTTCCAGCTCGCAAAATCTCCGCAGGCTTATCTGGCCAGCGAAGAATGAGAGAGTTTTGGTCTTCTTGCTGCCACTCAATGCCTCCCTTTTCTCCAAATATCCTGATCTTCACGTTATTTTCTGCCCCAGTGTCTACTTGCGAAGCCATCAATACTCCTGAGGCGCCATTGTCAAACTTGAGCAAGACTGATCCCGCATCGTCCAACTGTCGGCCAGCTACTACAATGTCTAAGTCTGCACATATCTTGGCTACCTGAAGACCTGATACATATTCAGCCAGATTGAAAGCATGTGTACCGATATCTCCAAAGCAACCTGATTTACCACTTTTTTGAGGATCTGTTCGCCAAGCCGCTTGCTTGTTTCCAGAGGTCTCCAAGAGTTCATAGAGCCAGCCTTGTGGGTATTCTACATACACTCTGCGTACCGCACCGATCAGTCCTGAGGCAATCATCTGCTTGGCTTGCTTCACCATAGGATAGCCCGTATAAGTATGTGTCAAGCAGAAAAATTGCTTACTTGCATTGACAGCTCGATAAAGTTTTTGCGCCTGCTCATAAGTGAGCGTAAATGGCTTATCCAATACTACATGAAAGCCAGCATCTAGTGCCTTGACCGCTGGGTCAAAGTGCATGTGGTTAGGTGTGACGATACTGACGATATCTATGCGCTCTGCTTCAGGTAAGGCTTGCTCTTTAGCATACATCTCCTCATAAGAAGTATAGACTCTGGTGGGATCCAACATGAGCTCTTCGCCTGTAGCACGAGATTTCTCTGGATCACTACTAAATGTCCCCGCTACCAGTTCTATCAACCCATCCATATTGGCTGCTATGCGGTGTACCGCTCCTATAAAAGAGCCGGGGCCACCTCCTACCATACCCATCTTCAACTTCTTCCTTTGTGTCATTTTGATTGAAAAGCTATAGGTTTGAAAATTTATATTTTGATTTATAGTATTTTGAAATTAGCTTATGTGTCAATTGTGACTAAAAGCCCTCTATAAATTTTATCGCTCCTTAAATTAAGTAAAAACAGCGAACTACAATAATGGAGAATAAATAGATGGAGCAGGAGTCACTTATGTAAGCATATCACCGCTGATCAATCTGTCACAAAATCTAGCGAGATAAGCCTGTAGATTAATCGAAGGAAAAGTGAAAACTTGACCTTTCAAACCACAATAAACCTAAAAACCACTTCTATGAATCTTGGAACCAAAGCCAAGCTGTCTTTTATGATGTTTCTCGAGTTTTTTACTTGGGGAGCATGGTTTGTCACCTTAGGCACCTTCCTCGGGAGCAATCTCCAAGCATCAGGCACGCAAATAGCGGCTGCCTTTTCTACCCAATCATTTGGTGCGATCATCGCCCCCTTCATCATCGGACTTATTGCGGATCGCTATTTCAATGCTGAACGAATTTTAGGCGTCTTGCATCTACTCGGTGCGGCACTGATGTACTTGATGTATCAGTCCACTGACTTCAGTGGCTTCTATCCATACGTTTTTGCTTATATGGTGCTTTTCATGCCTACTTTGGCGCTGGTCAATTCTGTTTCCTTCAACCAAATGCGTAATCCAGAGAAAGAATTTTCTGCGATCCGAATCTGGGGCACCATCGGGTGGATTGCGGCAGGACTTAGTATCAGTTACCTTTTCACATGGGATGCTAGTGAAAACATCGCTTCGGGCATGTTGAAAAACACCTTCATGATGGCTGCCATTTCTTCTTTGATCTTGGGAGTCTTTAGTTTCACACTGCCTGCTACACCACCTAAAGCTGTCAAAGGGGAAAAGGTCTCCATCTCGGCATTGCTGGGACTAGATGCACTCAAACTGCTTAAAGACCGCAATTACTTGATCTTCTTTTTATCATCCATACTCATCTGTATTCCATTGGCTTTTTATTATCAGATCGCCAATCCATTTCTAGCTGACATCGGAGTGGCTGATCCTACAGGAAAGATGACCATTGGACAGGTTTCTGAGGTACTGTTCTTATTACTTTTACCTATTTTCTTTACTCGTTTCGGTTTCAAAAAGACCATCCTTGTCGGCATGATCGCATGGGCACTTCGCTATGTACTGTTTGCTTATGGCAATGCTGATAGTGGCCTGTGGATGTTGATCGTGGGTATAGCGCTTCACGGGATTTGCTATGATTTCTTTTTTGTCTCAGGACAAATCTACACGGATGCCAAAGCTGGACCTAAGTTCAAATCAGCTGCGCAAGGTCTGATCACTTTGGCTACTTACGGAGTCGGTATGCTGATAGGTTTTGCCGTAGCAGGTAAAGTACAAGATGCCTATGCAGGTGACTGGCAAATGATCTGGCTCATCCCGGCAGGTATCGCAGCTGTAGTCGTGGTATTGTTCATCATATTTTTTAGAGAGGAAAAAACTAAATCTGCCACTGAACTATGAATCCTATCAATAGAAGAACAAGCCTAAAAAAAATGGTAGCCACTGGACTAGCGGCTTCTGCCTTGCCTTTTGCAACAGCTGCTCATACAAAGGAAAATACGCTCAAAGGAAACGTCAACCACTCGGTCTGTGCTTGGACTTATGGACATTTATCTTTAGCACAACTTTGTGATTTGGTCAAATCTCTTGGCTTTGCTGCAATTGACTTGGTAGGTCCTGCTGAATGGCCGATCCTCCAAGCTGCAAGAGTACACTGCTCCATGTGCAATGGCGCAGAGATAGATTTGGTCAGAGGGTTCAATGATCCACAGTATCATGAGCAACTCATCAAAAATTATACAGAGATCATCCCACTTGTAGCCAAAGCAGGCTATCAAAACTTGATCTGCTTTAGTGGCAATCGCAACGGCATGGATGAGGCGACTGGCTTAAAAAATAGCGTAAAAGGTCTGCAAAAACTCCTTCCACTAGCCGAAAAGCATGGAGTTATTCTACAAATGGAGCTTTTCAATAGCAAAGTCAATCATCCAGACTATATGGCGGACAGCTCTGCTTGGGGCATCGAGCTTTGTAAAATGCTAGGCAGCGAAAACTTCAAGCTTCTCTATGACATCTATCACATGCAGATACAAGAGGGCGACCTTATCCGCACGATCCAAGAAAATCACCAGTACTTTGGTCACTATCACACTGCTGGAAATCCTGGCAGAAATGAAATCGATGAAAGTCAAGAAATCTATTATCCAGCTGTAGTCAAAGCCATTGTAGATACAGGGTATCAAGGCTACATCGCTCAGGAGTTTATCCCAACGGGTACTGACAAAGTCGCTGCCCTCAAAAAAGCAATTCAAATTTGTGACATTTAATAGCAATACATCAACATAAGCCATGGCAAATCAAACGTATGACGCAATCGTAGTAGGATCTGGTATCAGCGGAGGCTGGGCAGCTAAAGAACTTACTGAAAAAGGCCTCAAAGTCCTCTTGCTAGAGAGAGGTCAAAATGTAGAACACATCAAAGACTACAAGACCGCTACATTAGCACCTTGGGAAATTCCCCATAGAGGAAGAAGGACTGTGGAGATGATCGAAAACCATCCCAACCTCAAGCGCGACTATGTGCTCAATGAACTTAATCTCAATTGGTGGGCGCATGAGAAAGAAAATCCCTATGTAGAAAACAAGCCTTTTACTTGGTTTAGAGGCTATCAAGTCGGTGGTCGCTCACTTCTTTGGGGTAGACAAAGCTATCGCTTAGCAGATATCGACTTCGAAGCCAATCTGAAAGAAGGTATTGCAGTAGACTGGCCTATCCGCTACAAAGACCTAGCACCTTGGTATAGCTATGTGGAGCGATTTGCTGGTATTTCAGGCTCTAAGGAAAACATCCCACATCTGCCTGATGGCGAGTTTCAAAAGCCAATGGATATGAACTGTGTCGAAAAAGATGTAGCTGCTAGGATCAAAAAGCACTATGGTGGAGATAGACATATGATCATCGGTCGTGTAGCCAACATCACAGAACCTTTACAAAACCGTGTCAACTGCCAGTATAGAAACAAGTGTTGGCTAGGTTGTCCATTTGGTGGCTACTTTAGTACACAGTCTTCCACCCTGCCTGCAGCCATGGCAACAGGAAACTTGACGCTGAGACCTTTTTCTATCGTCTCCAGACTGATCTATGACAAAGACACCAAAAAAGCTACAGGAGTAGAGGTGATCGATGCAGAGACTAATGAAGTCTTGACTTACAATGCCAAAATCATCTTCCTCTGTGCTTCTACATTTAACTCTACGGCTATCCTCATGCGCTCTGCCACAGACATCTGGCCTGAGGGACTAGGTAGTAGTTCGGGAGAGCTCGGACACAATGTGATGGATCACCACTTTAGACTTGGTGCTAGCGGGCAAGTAGAAGGCTATGATGACAAATACTATTATGGCAGAAGGCCAAATGGTATTTACATCCCAAGATTTAGAAATCTCAATGGCGAAAAAAGAGACTATCTCCGAGGATTTGGCTATCAGGGAGGCGCTAGCCGAAGTGGCTGGAGTCGCAATGTCGCTGAGCTAGCCTATGGCGAAGATCTCAAGGAAGCTTTGAGCGAGCCAGGACCATGGAGCATGGGAATCACTGCTTTTGGTGAAATCCTCCCTGATCATGACAATACCATCAAGCTGAGCAAAACCGTCACTGATAAGTGGGGATTGGCTGCGCTTGAGATGAATGCTGAGATCAAGCAAAATGAAATCAATATGCGTAAGGATATGATGAATGATGCGGCAGAAATGCTCGAAGCAGCAGGATTGAAGAATGTAAATACTTATGACAGTGGCTACACTTTTGGGCAGGGAATCCATGAGATGGGTACTGCACGCATGGGTAGAGATCCGAAGACCTCAGTCCTGAATGGTAATAACCAAGTCTGGGATGCTAAAAATGTATTCGTTACAGATGGCGCATGTATGACTTCCTCTGCTGCTCAAAATCCATCATTGACCTATATGGCACTGACTGCCCGAGCAGCGAGTTTTGCTGTAGAAGAATTGAAAAAAGGAAACCTTTAAGCTTAGAGACATGGAAATCAACAGAAGAGAAGCCCTCAAAAGTTTTTTACTCATCATGGGAGGTACCATGGTGGGCGCGCAAGCGATCCTCACTGGCTGTTCGCCTAAAGAGCAAATCGCAGACTTGACATTTTCCCCAGAGACTATCAGTCTACTCGATGAGCTTGGAGAAGCCATCATCCCAACTACCAGTACCCCTGGTGCTAAAGCAGCAGGTATAGGCGAGTTTATGCGCATGATGGTCACAGACACCTATGAAAAAGAGAACCAAGAAGTCTTTATAAAAGGAATACAGAGACTTCAAGAGCAGTTTCAATCTGAACATAGTAAAGCCATCACAGCTGCTGAAACCAAGGAAATCACTGCATTTCTCAATGCTCAGAGGAGTAGTGCTGAGGGAGACGATGCTAGGATTTTTGGCATGCTCAAGGATCTGACGGTTCTAGGATACTTCACCTCAGAAGTAGGTGCTACGCAGCAGTTGAGATATGTGGAAGTTCCTGGCAAGTATGATGGCTGCTTAGATTATAAAAAAGGGGATCGCGTATTTGCTATTTGATCCTAAAAACCTATCAAACCTATTATCATGAAAAACAGGAGAAAATTCCTCCAACAAAGTGCTTTATTAGGAGCCGCTGCTATGCTGCCGCTACAGTTTTGTAGTCCAAAGCAGGGTGATGAATCTACTAATACTGCTGCGAAGCCTCTATTGGATAAGTTTGGCATACAACTCTTTACCGTCAAAGAAGAGATGCTCGAAGATCCTGCTGGCACACTCAAAGCACTGGCTAGCTATGGCTATCAGCAAATAGAAAGCTGCGATCAAGGCAAGACTATCTTTTGGGGAATGAAGCATACAGAATTTAAGCAAGTGGCCGATGACCTTGGTCTAGAAATCGTCTCTACCCATGCAGATGTATTTGCCAATCTAGAAGCGCAAGCTGAACAAGCGGCTGAGATAGGCATCCAATATATGATCTGTCCATGGCTCGGACCTCAAGCCTCCATGGATGATTTCAAGCGATATGCAGATGAGTTTAACCGAATTGGTAAGATTTGTCAGTCATTTGGAATACAGTTTGGCTATCACAATCATGACTATTCCTTCCTCGAGCTTGATGGGCAAATCCCACAAGACTACCTCATGGAAAATACAGATCCAGCACTAGTGACCTATGAGCTTGATATGTACTGGGTGCATGTAGCAGGTAAAGACCCTATCAGTTATCTAGAAAAATATGGTGATCGCTTCAAGCTCTCTCATATCAAAGACTTTGATGATAAAATCCCTAAAACAGCTGAAAATGCCTCCACGCTACTCGGTAGAGGGGTAATGGACTACAGCCAACTCATCCAAAAAGCTACAGCTACTGGGATGAAATACTTCATGGTAGAGCAAGAACGATTTGATGGCACTAGTCCAATAGAAGCTGCTCAGCTGAATGCTAGTTATTTAAAAGCACTGTCTTGATCATTTGTAACCAAAGTCACATAAGCGATTGAGCAATGCTTTAACTTTGAACAAAGTGACATATATCACCTGTTAAATGATCAAAAGATTTATAAATGGAAAAGACAGAACTCTCTCAAATTCTCAAAGCAAATTTCAAGCATTTAGAAAATGATCTTAGAGATGAGATCGTACAATTTGGAAAGCTTGAAAGTATCCCTGCAGGAGATCTTTTGATGGATATGGGTTCTCCGATTACTTATGTACCCTTGATCTTTGAAGGCAATATCAAAGTGACGCGAGAAGATGAAGAGGGAAATGAGATATTTCTTTACTACTTGGAGTCGGGCGATAGTTGTGCGCTTTCTCTGATCTGTTCAGGTCGTGAGCGTATCTCCCGTATCAGGGCAGTCGCTACAGAAGATGTCGTAGCGATCATGATACCAATCGCTAAGATGGATGAGTGGATGGTGAAGTATAAGACCTGGTATTACTTTGTCTTGGAGACTTATCAATATAGGCTCGAAGAACTGCTTCGTACGATTGATAGCATAGCCTTCAAGAAAATGGACGACCGTATCGTAGAGTATCTTCGCAAAACCAGCGAGACACAAAACTCTCTGACACTACATGCCACGCACCAATCCATTGCGCAAGAGCTTAACTCATCCCGAGAGGTGATCAGTCGCCTGCTTAAAAAACTTGAACAAAAAGGCATGATCAAACTTGGTCGCAATCAAATAGAGATCATCGATTTGTTTTTATAACCTTTAGAAAGAGGCTGTCTCAAAAGTCTCGATAAATGAAGAAGGCTTCCCTAAGGGTCGCCTCCTTTTTTTGTGATTATCTTTTATATGCTTTCAGAGCTTGAAGTATAGCATATTCAGTATTGTTTCGTAATCTAAACCCTGAATCATCTATTCTATAAAAAGTTGGAATTGCTGTGTATTCTATAGGGATATTCTCATCATTACTCATAAACCAATGCCCTCTTATTGAAAGAGAATCAGCTGCTTCTCGAAGAACTACATCTCCACTATTTGTTTGATAAGCTGAGCTAAACTCCCCAATTTTAGAGTTATAGTCAAACGCTACAAATGCATTACCCATCCATAACTGACTAGATGCTTGATCTTCAGGAGTTAAAATAGAGTATTGCCCTAACTCAAGTGAGTCTTCTCGATAAAAAAGCTCCATATAAACAATGGAAATACTATCAGGAACCTCTTCATCAGTTTCAAAATCCAAAGGCTTATTAGTAATGAATATATCAGAATTATAAGCACCACTTAAGGCTCCATAGTCAATAATGTACATATGATTGAAAGGAAAAGACTGCCCTTCTAACGCAAATACATCAGATAATTCTATTAAACCTACGGGCGTTACATCCAAAAGCTCTTCTTCATCATCATCTTTACATGAAAAAATCAAAGCTGAAGTAAGCGCTAGTATAAAATAAAAGTAATATTTTTTCATATCATTAAAATTAATATTTAGTTACTAATATAACACTAAATATTAATTAATATTAGAATATTATAAATAATTACTAAAACTTCACTCAAAATATTCAGCTACTTCATCTACCAAGGCATTCACGGCAGCGCTAATAGGACTATAAGCTATCATTCTTTTACCTGGATCTACTGACCGATATTTAGTAATCGCATCCGCATTTAAATATTTGTTCTTTAGTACAAAAATATGCTTGATGGTATACTTTCCACTGGAAGGCACTAAAGCAAAATGAAAAGCGAAAGGAGTATCAAAATCATATTCGCTCAACTCAGGTATTGAAAATATATCATTTTTCAATTCATACTCTTGCTTAAAAGATATCTCCGCTTGCTGATCATCGAAATTAGAAACCAAAATCAAACTGGGCTGCTCTTTTAAAATCTCAACAATGCGCTTTTGTACGCGATTAGAAGTTTCATTTTGATCCCAAAGTATGTATGTCATCCCCTGATCGTATTTGGGAAATTCATTTACTTTATGATATACATCGTCTAGATACCAATTAGCGATTTCATTGAAATATCGCTCCTCGCTATTTGTATCAATGTAACAGCCCGAAAGTAAAATTGGGAGTATAAACCCTACTAAAAAGATAATTCTTATACGTTCAAACATAGATTGGTCTATTTAATTTTTAATTTGATTATCAGTGGATTACTGTCCTCATCTAACGAGGTCATGATCTCATAAATTTCAGGATATTCCCTCTTTACTAATTCCGATACATACTCTCCATCTATTTTTGTTGACCAATTGTCTTTGATTTCTTTGTAAGCAGCTGGATCTACTATGGAATAAGCACTGCCATTTATCGCGTATTGTATTTCCAACCAATTATAACCTTTATACTCAAAAGGATAATTATCAAACTTTTTGAAAAGCTGAACCTCATTTGCTCGAGTGTTCAAAAGACCATTGTGAACCAAAAAGCTTTTTAAATTCTCATCAAATCTATTATAAGAAAAGAGAATGTTATCTCCTAAAACTTGGATATCGTCCATTGACTTATCATATATACCCCTGTTCTTGAGAGACTTCTTCAACTCATCCGAACTGGTGAAATCATCATAGTTAGGCCTTTCCACTTTATCATACACCATACTGTATTTAGCATATAGCGTATCATGGCTATAATGATATACCGTATCATTAAACTGTTGTACGAAATAAAAAGACTCAGACTTTTCTTTAGTGAATATTCGCTTAGGTAAATGACTGTTTACAAAATCAATCGACTCAAAAGGCAATGCTCTTTTCTCTATCTCATTTTGCCTATTGATACGTAAGATCTTATATGCCAAGTCTTCATGATAAAAATTTAAAGGATAGAAAATATAAGCTCCACCACTTACTAAAAAACCGTGACCAAAAGTCTGTACCTCATCTCTTTCTATGACTTTACCACTTTCTAAGCTATATCTTAAAACTTGCAGACCAGCGCCATCCCAAAGACACATGACACTATCCTGCTCATCGATATCAAATGCACTTACTCTTCTGTACTCATTTGGACCTTCCCCTTTGTTTTCAGTCGACCAAAGGTGCTCTCCGCCCGCACCAAAGCAATGTACTTTCTCACTGATGCGATCATGAAAGAAGTACTTTTCATCGAAGTAAACTAAGTTTCGAACTTCCCCTATAAGCACCTGATCATCTAAATAAATGACCTTTTCTACTTCAAAATAATCTTCAAATGGAAGTGCATCAATTGGCGTACTTGATAAATTAAAAGTGATCATCTGATCTTTAATATAGACCAATTCACTACTATCTCTGAGACTCGCTCGTTTTGAAGGATCTACAGCGACACTTTCTTTACTTTGTCCACAGCTTAGAAGGCTGGAAACATAAGTTGAAATCAAAAAATATTTAAAGGATTCCCTCATCAGATTTATATGAAACTAAATATATCGGCTTATTTATATTTTAAACATAAATAATTTTATCTAATAAATGAACCTAAAAAAATCAATAGCAACAAAAAAAGCCATCATATCACTATGATGGCTTTCATGTTTAATCCCAAGTCCCTTATTTATCAAACTCTTTGATCGCTTCGCTAAGGTCAAACACCTTCGTATCCGCTAGCTTAGCCGCTACGATACTTCGACCTGCCGCAGATCTGTAGCCTCCTGCACAGTGTATGATCACTGGCTTATCTTGCGGTATTTCATTGGCTCTTTCTCTCAACTCATGGAGTGGGATATTTAAGCTATTGGCAAAGATCGGATGCGACTTTCTCTCATCTACACTTCTGATATCTACGATCGTATAGCGCTCTTGATTCTTAGCAAAATCTGCCACATCTGTAGCTAGACCTTTTGCTGTCATGCCTGTAGGATTGACTACTGCACCAGCAATATTAAGCTCATAACCGATCTTGGTCGTCTTGAGGATCACGCGCTCTAGTTCCGCTTCATTATCCGATATGAGGTAGTATTTTTCCTCTGGGCCTACGATAGATCCTAACCATGTCTCAAATTTACCACCGTCCATGATATTGATCGCACCTGGGATATGACCTGCTACAAAAGCTGTCTGCTTACGCACATCGATCACCACTGCCCCAGCTGGGATGCTTGTTCCTTTCTCGATTTTCACCGCTTTAAGAGATGTATCGAAATGTGGTGCCCCTTGTTTGTTGAGAGCTACATCATAGCCAAAGTATTTAGGGATATAAGGCTGTCCTTCGAGAAGTGCATTGACAAATGTCTGTTCATCCAAGTTACCAAATGCCCAGTTGACCATGCGTTGCTCACCGATCGTACTCTGACGCTCATCACTGAGGTTTTTACCACAAAGTGATCCAGCACCATGAGCAGGATAGACGATGATATGATCTGCTAGTGGCTTCAATTTATTTTGTACTGTATGGTACATCATCTTGGCTAAGTCTGCTCGCTGTGCCTTAAGGTTACCAGCTTTTTCTCTCAAGTCTGGTCTACCTACATCTCCTATAAAGAGTGTATCTCCAGAGAAAAGCGCGTGTTCTCTGCCATTTTCATCGATCAAAAGGATACTGATACTATCTGGTGAGTGACCTGGTGTATGAAGTGATTTGAACTTCACTGCACCCATCTCGACCATATCTCCCTCATCAAATCCTTGATGTGGATAATCTGCACCCACTAGTTTGCTCACATAGATAGTAGCATTACGTTTTTGATGAAGTTCAAAGTGTGAACTCACAAAGTCCGCATGTGGGTGTGTCTCAAATACAGCCACGATATCTGACTTACGCTCAGTAGCAAAATCAATATAAGGTTGAGGATCTCTTCCTGGATCTACTAAAGCTACTTTACCTTCGCTGTATATCGCATAACTAGCGTGTGCTAGTCCTTCATCATAGAATTGTTTGATTTCCATATGTTTGTTTGTTTTAATACCTCAAAGTACGGGAACAAACAAAAAAAGGATAGTGATGAAAGTCACAAACGAGCCTGACTCCCTTCACTATCCCGCTTTAAGGCTATTTAAAACCTATTTCACTGCTTTTATTTCATAGCTAGATATGCCAGTATATCGCTTGCCAAACATGTCAATGGCTTCAATCTCTATCGTATGTTGACCTTCAGAGAGGTTGTTTGGCACATTGGCTCTCCAGAGGTGCTTGCTCCGCTGTGGATTAGAAGGTCTTTTACCATCGATTAGTTCCTCAGTAGTATCCCATTCAAACATCTCCAAGAGATAGATCGGGTCATAATCCTCCATATAGCGCATGTCTTGCCACTCGCCTCCATCTATGCGATATCGCAGCGTTGACTTTTCATTTCCTATAAAGAAATTGACGAAAATACCCGCGGTAGTTCTTTTGTCTTTTTCAACCACTTTAGGTGCAAAGATCTCCATTTGATACTCAGGAGACTGATCTACTACTTTGTAGCGCAACTCATACTGATTGCCATTGAAATCTATGTAGGCATAGCCTTTAGGCGTGCCGTCTCTCATCCTTGATACAGGAATGCCTTTCTCATTATTTTTACCTTTATACCAGTCACCTGAAGTAGTGCCTACATTATAGTGATGGTGAGGCTCTCGCTGCTGCCAACCAGCCTCTTCATAGAAGAAGTCATGTCGCTGCAAGTGGGTATGTGCAGAAAGTGAAAGCGTATGAGGAAAGTCCTTCAATATATCAAAGAGCGCTTCACGGTCACTATCTCTAAAAGTATCTCCAAATCCCTCATCAAATAGTGGAATGTGAAAAGCCAGTACGATCAAATGATCCTTTGGGACAAGTGCCAAATCATTTTTAATAAAGGCTAATTGATCCTCTCTAAATCCAGCCCAGTAGCCCATGCGACCCCTTGGATCAGGATAAAGGATATCATCTAAAACGATAAAATGGACTTTGCCATAGTTAAAGGCATAGTTAGAAGGACCAAAGTGTGCTTCAAAGGTCTCGTCTGCATAGATGTCTTCCTCCACATCATAGTTTTGATCGTGGTTACCCATGACATTGTACCAAGGCACTCCTATTTTGGCGATTACATTTTGGTAAGGCTTTAGCAATGTCAAATCATCTCCTACTAGGTCTCCAAGCGACATCCCAAACTTTACATTTTGCACTCCTATCACTTCATTAACTACACCTTTTTCAAAAAACTCTACCTCCATCAAGCTGTAAGGCTGAGGATCTCCAAACACCAAAGCTGTAAAATTCATGTCTTCTTGAACTGGCGTCAAGGCAAAATTAAGCTCCTTAGGCAAATCTCCTGTAGGCGCTACTCCTTTATAATACAGTTCTGGCGAGCCTGCTGGCTTGTGGATGTAATAAAACTGCGGTAGGTTCAAGTCATTCTTAGGTAATTCATAGCCTGAAGGCTTGATCACTGCAATGATCTGATCATCTTTGATGGGTAATGTATATCGACCACTTGCATCAGTTTGCACGACATCGATCCCATTTGTCACAGAGACTTTAGCTACGCCTTTTTCTCTGCGCTCTTTCTTGAAGTTGCCATTGAGATCCTCATAGACATAGCCTGTGACAGTCATTTGTGCCCAGCTAGTTCCCACACAGCAAAGCATGAGTATGGATAAATAAAAATTTTTCATATATATATAATTAAATGGTTGGCTGAAATTAACGCGAATGACCTCCCTATTGGGAAAGAAATCGTTAAGTTTTTATTAAGCTTAACCTGCTTCATCGAGTATTTTAAAACACGGATTTTGTCCGTCTATATGAAATCCACTGATAATCCTTGTGTCTTTTTGTTTTGATTGTAACTTCCGTCACAGACTAGCCGAGATCGCCCAGCTACTTTTGTAAAAAAACTAAAACAAGCAATGGACATATTTATCATTTTAGGCTTTCTAGCAGCGATAGTGATCGGGATCTCACTGGGTTTGATCGGTGGTGGGGGTAGTATTCTCACCGTACCCGCGCTCGTCTACCTTTTGGGTGTAAGCCCCGTTCTCGCTACTGCCTACTCACTCTTTATCGTTGGACTTAGCAGTCTATTTGGTGCGTACAATTTCCATCGTAAAGGTCTTGTGGATCTCAAGACCGCTTTGATTTTTGGCATTCCTTCGATCTTAGCCGTTTATGGGACGAGAAAATTCATCGTGCCCGCTATCCCAGAAGTTATTTGGTCTTTTAGCTCATTTGATCTGACCAAGGGAGTCTTACTCATGGTGCTATTTGCCATATTAATGATCGTGGCATCCTTCTCGATGATCAAAAAGGAAAAAAAGCAAACACAAGCAGCACCTGATGCACCCCAAAAATTCAACTATCCTGCTATCCTAGCAGAGGGGCTAGTCGTGGGTATTTTGACGGGTCTGGTTGGTGCTGGAGGTGGATTCTTGATCATACCAGCCTTAGTAGTTTTCTCCAAACTCCCCATGAAAATGGCCGTGGGCACATCGCTATTGATCATTGCTGCTAAATCTCTATTGGGCTTTTTAGGTGATATTAGTAATTATGAGCTTGACTGGACTTTTCTAGGAATTTTCTCAGGATTGGCCATTGTGGGTATCTTCATTGGAGGCTGGTTATCTACTAAAATTTCTGGAGATAAGTTGAAGCCTGCATTTGGCTGGTTTGTCTTAGTTATGGGTATTTATATCCTACTCAAAGAAACTTTACTCTAAGTTCCGCAAGCCTTGCCAGTGACTTTTGTCACGGAGAATTACTTTCAATCAACTTAATTTTGACCTATCAATTCGCCTGAACTTTTGCGAAGAAAAAATCATTCAAAACACGAACAATATGTTTAATCTATTTCAAGCTAAAAAATATCAAGACATCAGTGAGGGAGAGTTTTCCGAACTAATGAAAGCTCAAGACACGGTCGTTCTTGATGTGAGAACAAAAGAAGAATTTCAAGCTAGTCATCTAGCCGAAGCACAAAATATTGATTTTCTAGATCCGATGAAATTCAATCATGATGTTGATCTTCTAGACAAAAATAAAACCTATCTAATCTACTGTAGAAGTGGTGCTAGAAGTGCCAGCGCTTGTTCAGTGATGGCAAACAAGGAATTTAGTAAATTGTATAACCTCCGTGGTGGCATTATGAGCTGGACGGGTGAACTCGTATAAATCAAATATTATGAATATCATAGAAATCATCAGTCAACCTTGGCCTTGGTATGTATCAGGCGCGATGATCGCCTTGATCATGGGTATATTACTTTATTACGGTAAGTCATTTGGCTTCTCCTCAAATCTGCGCACACTCTGTGCCGCTTGCGGTGCAGGTAAAAAAGCTTCCTTTTTTGACTTTGATTGGAAGGCTCAAAAGTGGAATTTACTCTTTGCTTTAGGAGCACTCATCGGAGGCTTCCTGTCAGAGCAGTTTCTCAAGTCACCAGAGCCAGTAGCACTTTCAGCTGCTACTGTAGCTGATTTGGCGGCACTTGGCATCATGCAAGATGGAGAGTTAGTCCCTACGAGTCTTTTCAACTGGGAAGTGCTTTTCTCACTCAAAGGCTTCATTCTATTCGTAGTAGGAGGTTTTGCAGTAGGATTTGGCTCTAGATACGCAGGAGGCTGTACATCAGGTCATGCGATCAGTGGATTGTCTAACCTACAGTTGCCTTCACTTATCGCAGTGGTAGGTTTCTTTATCGGTGGACTCATCATGACGCACCTTTTGTATCCATTGATTTTCCAACTTTAATCGAGCAGACACATGAAAAATATCAAATACATCATTGCAGGTATATTATTCGGCATCATTATGTCTAAGTCTGAGGCAGTTTCTTGGTACAGAATTCAAGAGATGTTTCGCTTCCAGAGCTTTCACATGTATGGCATCATCGGCACAGCTGTGACGCTAGGTGTGATCATGGTAGCCTTGATCAAAAAATTTAAATTGAAAGACAGCACGGGGACTCCCATCACTTTTGCCCCAAAAGAGAAAAGCCTCTGGAAATACCTCATCGGAGGAACCATCTTTGGTTTAGGTTGGGCGCTGACGGGTGCTTGTCCAGGTCCTATGGCTGTATTGCTAGGGCAAGGATTTACTGTGATGGCAGTAGTGATCGCTAGTGCGACATTTGGCACTTTCTTTTATGGCTTGGTCAAAGACAAATTACCTAACTAATCAACACTAAATACATCAAAGCCATCGGGAATCCTCGATGGCTTTTTTTATGACTAGCATTTGCTATCTTTAGATAAATCCCTCAATGCTATGGAACTAGAAAAACACTATGTCAATAGAAGTGGCTGGCTTAGAGCCAGTGTACTTGGTGCCAATGATGGCATCCTCTCCACGACCAGTTTGATCATAGGAGTAGCTGCGGCTACACAAGATCGAGAAGCTATCATCATCGCTGGACTGGCGGGCTTAGTGGCAGGTGCGCTCTCTATGGCAGCAGGTGAGTATGTATCGGTAAGTTCACAGTCAGATGTAGAGACAGCAGACCTAGCTAGAGAGCAATATGAGCTAGATACTATGCCTGAGATAGAAATGCGAGAGCTTGCCAAAATCTATGTCAAGAGAGGTTTAGATGAGACTTTAGCACTCGAAGTGGCTAGGCAACTACATGCCAAAGATGCCCTAGAAGCTCATGCACGAGATGAGTTGGGCATCAATGAAATCACCAAAGCGCGTCCACTTCAGGCTGCCTTAGCATCTGCACTTGCCTTCATGATTGGTGGACTGATGCCACTATTGGTTGCTATATTTTTCCCGATGGACTGGATGATCGCATGGCAATATGGTCTGGCTTTAATTTTTCTAGCTGGATCAGGAGCATTGACCGCACGTGTAGGTGGCTCTCCTATCCCAAAGTCTATCTTTAGAATTTGTCTCTGGGGAACAGTCGCTATGCTGACCTCCGCTGGAGTGGGCTATCTGTTTGATGTAAGTGTCGCCTAAAAAAATGTCCTCCACAAACAGTTGCTATGGAGGACATTTATCAAATCTATGAGATATTACTCGGCTTTATCATAGAGCTTATCTAAGTGAGGAACTCCCTCAGTCATCCAAGCGGGTGCAGGAGCGCCCTTTAAGTGATGATCAAAATAGGCTTGCATCCTAGTCAGGAAGTCCTTTTGATTGGCTTCATTAGCCAAGTGGTGTCCCTCTCCAGGATAACTAAGAAAGATGACTTCTTTACCCAGTCTACGAGCAGCATTATAAAACTCCAAACCTTGTGACCAATCTACTGCGCCATCAGCAGTTCCATGTAGGATCATAAATGGCGTCTTGATATTTGGTGCATGAAACATTGGGTTTTCACGCTGATAAGCTTCTCTTGCTGACCAAGGTGTTTTGTCTCTTCCCATACGCACCTGACCTATCTCCATGATGCCATGATGGTTTGTACCTGAGCTACCGTAAATATTGTTATAAAAACTCTCTAGGTTGGTAGGTGGTGCACCAGTCACGACACACTTAAAGAGCGTAGTCTGTGTCAGGA
This sequence comes from Penaeicola halotolerans, assembly GCF_016464625.1. GTDB lineage: Bacteria > Bacteroidota > Bacteroidia > Cytophagales > Cyclobacteriaceae > Penaeicola > Penaeicola halotolerans. The sequence continues at coordinate 219,694 of NZ_JAEAGO010000004.1, read as the reverse complement.
TAAATGAAGACTGATAGCCTCCCCAAGAGTGCCCTTGAAGACCGATAGCATTTGGATCTGCATAGCCTAGGTCGATTACTTTTTCTACAGCAGCAGTGATGCAGTCTAGCGAACTCGTTCCTGGACGCCCCTCTTCAAAGACATTGTCAGGCATCAAGAACAGGTAGCCATTGCTCGCATAAGTACTCGCGTGAGGGCGGTCATCATAGACTGGCATGGCATACTGATGGTGTCTGTCAGACATTTTCTCGTAGAAATAAACCACCATCGGATACTTCTTATTAGGATCATAGTTGGCTGGTAGTGCCAAAGTTGCTTGTAGTTTTTCTCCTTTGCTATTGGTATAGTCGACTAAGACACGTTTACCCCATGCATACTCCGCTTGTTGTGGATTGGCATTGGTGACTTTCTTGGGGTTTTTAAAAGCCGTAGTCGCGATATAGTAGTCTGGAAACTGCTCAAATGTCTGTTGTGTAAAGGCTATACGGTCTGCCGTTCTTGCCTTCATCGGACGTCCGACCATCATGTCTTGGTAGTAGAGTTCTTGAGGTGATTTGCCCATCGCTACAGTGAAATAGCCCGACTTTTTAGTCCATTCTCCATAAGCTTCCAGCAAAACTGGCTTGGTCAAATCCACATAATCTTCCTCGCGATCAAGGATAGTAACTCTAAATCTGATCTCCTCTTTGTCTCCCATACCAGCTGTCAGGTTAGTGACTTTACTACCATCTAGTTGAGCTACATATAGATCATACTTATGATTGAGAATGACCGCTTTACCATCTTTAGACCATCCTGCGATGCCATAAGGGGGCTTTTCGTGTGGATATGGGTGATCTAAATCCATAAACTTCACAGGAGCCTTTGAAGAAATGTCCGTGTTTTTATTGGTCTGAGCATCATAGACATAAATCACCGTGTCTTTCTGATAGACGAAATACCTACTATCAGGGGATGTTCCTAGAGGACGATTTATCTCCTTAGCGATGAGTGTTCGTTCTCCATTTTTTAATCCAACTCGGTAATAATCCGCTGGAGAGATCCCCCAGTTGACATCATTGATATAAGGCTTCTCATCTCTACCGATACCATAAGTAGGATGTCTGTCCATGCTCACGGAGCGCATCGCCTCATCAGTTAGTTGTTTGAAAGTCCCTGCTTTCCAGTCAAAAGTCGCTGTATGTGTAAATCTCCTGTCAGCAGTCGCCCTTCTCATTTGTACTGTCTGGATGCGTTCATCTTTCCAGTGCCACACATCTACATTCGCGATGGTATCCTTACTCATTTTGACTTTGTCTGATTGTTCTTTGAGACCAAAGCTTACTAAGCCTAGATCGCTTGTCCAAGTCAAGTTAGAAAGTTCAGAGATCACCATATTATCAGGGAAGCCAGCCGCAGAAGGACTCAGCGTTTTCTTCAGAGGCGCTCCTGAAATGAAGTCACTGATGACCAAAAGCTGATTATTCATCTGCTCCTTGTCCTTTGGAGTAGTGCCTTTGAGCACAGCTATAGCTCTGCCCTTGGCAGCCCAATCTTTTCTCGGAGCTTGTGCATCATCCCAAGTGAGTCTGTTGTACTGAGCGGAATCCTGATCGAGTACTTTGATCGTACCCATCGCTGGCTGCATGGCATAGAGTCCATTGCCAGACATATCCGCAGCATCTACTGTGTATGCGAGCCAGTCACCTTTTTTATTGAAAGCATAATCTTTGACATTTCCAATTGTAAGCGAAGTCCCTCTCAGAAGGTCATATACGATAAGGTCTTGGCCATCATGCTTACTTTTATCCTCCTCTGTTTTGCGTTTGAGTACGACAAAAAACTTTCCGTCATTAGAAAAAGCCATACTCTGTGCCCTTTCAAATCGCTTCTTGTCACCAGTCTCTAGATTCATCAATTCGGCTGTATTGAAAATTGGCTTACGAGCTTTTCTGAGCTTCTCTGTCTCCGCTTCATTAGGCCTTACGAGATAAGATACCCACTGGGAGTTTTCTGAGAAAGTAGGATTAGACCCATAAGGTGATTTATAAGTGTCGTTTCTATCTAGGTGCTTTACGTATAGTGTATCATCACCTCCATTAGGACGAAGGCCATAGGACATCCATTGTCCATTAGGAGAGATATCTGTAGAGACTATCCTGTTCCAGTGCTTATAATCATCAAGGGTCAGCGGCTTATTTTGCGCATAGAGTAGCTGCGTAGCGAATAAGCAAACGACTAGACTGAGCTGTTTGAATTGTTTCATAGGGGTATATTTTATGCTTGACCTAAAGTAAAAAAATATTTTGAAAGTCTCCTTCCGCTCATCACATCGTTAAGGGAGCTAAATTATAAAAGTTAAAAAAGACTAAATCAAAAATGCCGCCCTGAAGGGACGGCAAAGAGGTCTAAAATCCTCTGATGATCGACAATTCCACTTAACGACCATCGATTCTAAGGTAAGTGATATATCTCTATCAAACAAAAAAGCCCGAGCATTTCTGCTTGGGCTTCTTCTATTTACCTTCATTTGAGGTTTATTTCTTAGCGATGTAGCTGATTAGGTCCACTACTTTATTAGAGTATCCCCACTCATTGTCATACCAAGCGACTAGTTTCACGAATCTATCGCTAAGCTGAATACCAGCCTCTGCATCGAAGATAGAAGTACGTGCATCACCGATAAAGTCATTTGATACTACCGCATCTTCAGTATAGCCGAGGATGCCTTTAAGTTCACCATTAGCAGCCTCTTTCATCTTGGCACAGATCTCCTGATAAGTCGCAGGCTTAGACAGTCTCACTGTAAGGTCAACCACAGAGACGTTTGGCGTAGGAACTCTGAAAGACATACCTGTTAGCTTACCATTGAGTGAAGGGATCACCTTACCCACTGCTTTAGCAGCACCTGTAGATGATGGGATGATGTTTTGACCTGCGCCTCTACCACCTCTCCAGTCTTTGGCAGATGGTCCATCGACTGTTTTTTGGGTTGCTGTAGTAGCATGTACTGTAGTCATAAGACCTTCCTCGATGCCCCAGTTGTCATGAATCACTTTAGCTAGTGGCGCTAGACAGTTGGTCGTACAAGAAGCATTAGACACGAATTGCATGTCAGGTGTGTAAGTGTTTTCGTTGACACCCATGACGAACATAGGCGTGTCGTCCTTAGAAGGTGCTGACATCACTACTTTCTTGGCACCAGCATCGATATGACCCTGAGCCGACTCCTTTGTCAAAAATAGACCTGTAGACTCTACTACATAGTCTGCTCCTACTTCACCCCACTTGAGATTAGCTGGATTTTTCTCAGCAGTCACTCTGATCTTATTGCCATTGACTACCAAAAAGCCATTTTCTACTGATACTTCTCCTTTAAATTGACCGTGTGTAGAGTCATACTTTAGCATATAAGCCATGTAGTCTACGTCTATGAGGTCATTGATCGCTACGATCTGAATGTCGCTTCTCTCTTGCGCTGCGCGGAAGACCAATCTTCCGATTCTTCCGAATCCGTTGATTCCAACTTTTACTTTTGTCATTTCTCTTTTTAGGTTTAAATGAAATAGGTTTTATAGGTTCTCAAAATGATGCATATAGGTTTTTCTCATTTGCTACTTCAAGAAAATAGCGAGAAACTATAGGCTGTGTGGATCGCTAGGCATTCAAGATAAAAATATATCCTAGCTAAATCCGAGATTGACGAATAGGCAATGATCGTCCTGCATCTCGGTCTTAAAGGTAATCAAATCAAGGAAAACTTGAAAACAAATCAAGAATTTATGCCTTAGAGAAAGATCTCAATGGTTCAATTATCAGGAGAGAAACGTTTGAGGTTGGCTAGTTTCATCATACTACACTTGCTGTCTGCGATATTGCGGTAATAGATGTAGCTGCGGAGATCTGTCTTTTTCACTTTATAAAGTGTGGATGCCGATTCATAAAAGTGTGCATCTGCGGCATACGTTTCCTCAAAGCCTATAGATAAAAAAACTTCCTTTTTACCAAATAGCGTGGCAAACAAGATGCAATCATCTATGTGCACTAACTTGGACTGATCATGTCTATCAGGCACGAAGTAGTCCTCTTCATCTCCTACTACAGTATGAGTCGTAGAGGCGATCAGATCAGCATCTTTGAGCTGCTGCAAACAGCCAGAAAGGTGGTGAGGCATGTACTCATCGTCTGCATCTAGGATCGTGATGTAATTACCTTGCGCGAGTTTGACCCCACTATTGATCGCGTGAGACTGTCCCTTATTTTGATGTCTGAGGTAAGTGATACGATCTTCATGCTGACTTACATAAGACAATAATTGAGAGGATTTGGCTAAATCACTGCCATCGTCTACTACGATCAACTCAAAATCTTGGAAATCCTGCTGCATCACAGAATCTATCGCTCGCTGTACCCATGGAAAGTCTGTGTTGTAGACCGCCATGATCACCGAAATCTCCACTTTCATCTTTTCACTCAACTGATTCACCTTCACAACCAAAGGTAGCCTTTAAAGTTTGCTTAAGTGCTATGTAGAGTGGATATAGATTAAAAGAAAGATCATAAAATCAAATCAATTATCCCTCCCCCTTCTCAAACGCTCCTTGATGTTGGATGATAAACTGGATATGCTGATCCAAGTCGAGCTTAGCACGTGAGCAGGCATCGCTGATATCGTCTCTAGAAACCTGTGCCGCAAAGGCTTTGTCCTTGAGTCGTTTTTTGACTCCTTTGACTTCCATCCCCACATAGCCTTCAGGACGCATGAGCGAGTATGCATGGATCAAACCTGATAGCTCATCAAAGGCATAAAGCATATGATCCATCTCTGTGATAGGTTCCACACCAAAGTAACTTGGCCCATGACTAGCAATAGCTCTGATCATCTCAGGATCTTGGTTTCTAGACTCGAGCTCTTCGATGATCTTTCGGCAGTGCTGCTCAGGCCACTGATCCCAGTCCGCATCATGTAACAATCCTGCCAAATGCCATTTATGCTGAGTAGCTTTATCATATCCTTGATGGATCGCCCATGCCTTCATGAGATGTCCTACTTGCTCCATGTGATAGCGCAACTTATCATTTTTGACCCAATCTGTCAGTAAATCCATCGCTTCAGAAAGTGACATGACTCGACCCGAGTGACTTTGATCGCCAAAAGTATTTCTATTCAGTGCGTGTGTAAGTGCCATAAACTGTTTTTCTTGATAGTCCAAGATAAGTAGATTGATCACTTTAAACAATGCCACTCACATAAGGTTAATCTATCCAAACTAAAAATCTATGGAATTTGTAATAGCTGGGGGAACAGTCTTGATGGCCATCTTACTGATCAGAGGAGTTATCAAGCGCGTTTTTGATAACTAAGCAGTCAGATGACACTTCGCGAAAAAATTAGGCTTCGATACTTTGATCCTGAGCTGGGGATCAGCACAGCCAAAAGTGGTGGACCAGGAGGCCAAAATGTCAATAAGGTAGAAACCAAAGTAGTCCTGAGATTTGATATCGCTAAGTCGGAGAAATTGGATGAGGCAGAAAAAGCATTGTTGATCAAAAAGCTGGGCAGCAAACTAAGCAGTGAACAAGAGCTCATCATCCACACCCAAGAAAAACGCTCGCAGCTACAAAATAAAGAGCTTGCTTTTAAGAAGTTTTACCAAATCCTAGAAGCAGCCACTAAGCCCCAAAAGGTAAGATTAAAAAGTGCCCCATCTAAAACAGCGAAGCTGAAAAGACTTCAATCCAAAAAAATAAGAGGTGAAGTGAAAGCCAACAGACAGAAACCAAAATTTTAATCATAAAAAAATCCCGACCTACCAGTCGGGATTTTCATTTATGCTTTGGTGATCGCAGCTAGTATATCCTGTTTGGTCAGGATATGCACTGACTGATCTTCTGCTCTTACAAGCACCGCTTTTTCTTTGTCCAGCATACTGGAGAGCACATCGAGTGTACTATCTAGCGCAACAAATTTCATAGGATCTTCCATCACTTCTGCCACTTGCGCATCTTTCAAGTTCGGGTTTTCGATGATTTTGTGCAGCAACTTATTATCTGTCAAACTACCGACTACATGCGCTCCTTCAGAGACAGGAATCTGAGAAACTCCCTTATCATTCATGATGTGAATCGCCTCTGATACTTTGATCGACTTATCTACTGTGATCAACTGATAGTCTGCATCACGGCTAGCGATCACTTGACGAGCAGTAGCATACGCTTTATCTTCTAAAAATCCATGATTTCTCATCCAATCATCATTGTACACTTTACCTAAGTAGCGCGTACCGTGATCTGGCAATATAATCACCATGCGGTCACCTTCTTTGAGGTGCTCTTTGGCATATTCTAGCGCGCCATGTACCGCTGATCCACATGACCAACCTACAAAAAGCCCTTCCTCTCTAGCTAGCCTACGTGTCATGATAGCCGCATCTTTGTCCGTCACTTTCACGAATGTATCGATCATGCTAAAGTCCACATTCTTTGGCAGGATATCTTCTCCGATACCTTCTGTCAAGTATGGATAAACCTCATTTTCGTCAAATACCCCTGTCTCCTTATACTTTTTGAAAACAGAACCATAAGTATCGATGCCCACAGAGACAATCGCTGGGTTTTGCTCTTTGAGATACTTAGCGGTACCGCACATCGATCCTCCAGTACCTACACCAGCGGCATAGTGTGTGATCTTTCCTTCAGTATCTTTCCAGATCTCGGGACCAGTCGTCTCATAGTGAGCGGCTGTATTGGACAAGTTGTCGTATTGATTAGGATAAAAAGAATTTGGAATGTCTTTATTCAATTTTCTAGCAACAGAATAATACGAACGTGGGTCATCTGGCGAAACATTGGTTGGGCAGACAATCACTTCAGCACCTACAGCCTTGAGGATGTCCATTTTCTCTTTAGACTGCTTATCCGCTAGGGTAAAGATGCATTTGTAGCCCTTGGCGATAGCACCAAGCGCCAATCCCATTCCTGTATTGCCACTAGTTCCTTCTATGATAGTGCCTCCTGGCTTCAGTATCCCAGCCTTTTCAGCATCCTCTATCATTTTGATCGCCATACGATCTTTCATTGAGTTGCCTGGATTGAAGTATTCTACTTTGACTAGGATCTCTCCTTTGATTCCCTTGTTGACTTTATTGAGTCTCACAAGTGGCGTGTTGCCGATGGTCTCTATTATTGAATTGTATATCATATCGGGGTTTGAATTTCGCGCAAGTTACAAATAATCTAAAAAAGGTAATAGCTCAGCTAGTCTTTCAGCTCAAAGCGCTTGATCACGTTTGGGCTTAAGATAATGGAGATCTCTAAATTATGATTAATTACATAAATTAATTAATATATTTAATTTTTTGAAATCTTCACCTTAAAGAAACCTCATAGATGAGAACCATACGAATACTTGCTGTCTTAGCTATGCTTAGTTGTACAGTAAATACTGAAAATCAACTAATTATTAGTGACGATATCATTCAAATCGAAAAGTTTCCCGAAGAAATATCTAAAAACTTTTCTAAGTTCCTTGACTATCCTAATGGAACTATCCTGAAATTATCAGAAAGTGATTCAGGTTTCTTCATGTTGGATATTACAGCTAGGAATAACCATTTCATTCATTCATATTCCAAGAATAATCAAAGCTTTCAAAGTGAACTTATCAGGAAAGGAGATGGGCCTCTAGAATCTTTTTCAGCTTATACCATAGACTTCCATGATCAAAAAATCATGGTTCATGATTTCGATTTGAAAAAAGTTGTTGAAATAAACTTTGAGAATGGTAAAACCGAAATTTCTGAATTTAAAACTGACAAGTATTTCAATGAGATCAAATATTTTAATGACTCCACTTTCATAGCTACAAGTAGTGCCCCATCTAAAGCTAAATTCTACTTTATCAACCGATCTTCTATGAAAACTTCCTTTACAAAAGGCAGCTTTGATAAAATACCTAAGGAAATTGAAGTCGATCAAATACCTGTCTTTTTCCAATCTATTATGGGTGTAAACAAAACTAACAACAAAGTATTGAATGCCTACAGGTGGCTAGACATCATAGAAATATTTGATATAAATACCGATCAGAGCACCTATCTTCAAAGTCCTCAAAAAATTAGAAATCAACTAGTTAGAGGTATTGATGGCAAACTAACACTTGATAGAGGAAATGGCGCTATAGAATGCTATACAGACATAGCCTATACGGATTTATTCATCTATGCATTGTTCTCAGGCAAAAAAGACACCGAACCTAATGCCTACCTTTCTAACTTGATACATATCTATGATTGGAAAGGAAATCCTATCAAGCAAATAACCACTGACAGGAACATCATGTCTATTTCTGTGAGTCCAGACAATAAAACAGTCTATTCGTTTGACATCGATAAAGGTGAAATTATTTATTTTGAACTCTAGTCTTTCAGCTCAAAGCGCTTGATCACGTCTAAGGCTAGCTGTCCTACGATAGCGGCTACTACAGACATCCCTAAGCTCATTACTAAGTAGCCATAAGCAGCCACTTTACTGAAAAGAAACACCATAAGACCAAGTCCAAAAGCGGGTATCATCCCAAAGAGTATCACACATATGACGAATATTGGTTTAATGAATCTTTGATCCAATGATTCACTGAACCATGATTTGATCGCTAAGTTGATAGCCAAACCAATAACATAAAGTGCTAAGATGAGCATCATTCCTGAAAAGAGAAGTGTCAAGTCTAACTCAGCTATAAAAACACCCAAGACTAAGGCGATACCCATCGTGAAGAGTGTCTGATACACATCCAGCTTCACACTATTCCATACTTTTCGAAACCAAGTATCTGGCAAAAGAATGAAGTATGGCTTGCTGAAATCACCAATATTGACACGCCCTAATCCTGCCATAAAGTATATCCCTGACAGGATCGCCAAATAGACATAGATGGACTTATGTGACATGACATCAAACCTAGCCAATAAGGCCAACACAAGCATGATGGCTATCGTACCGCCTGCATACAAACCAAAGAAAGGATGGAAATCTATGCGCATAGAGTGTACATAGTTTCTCCAATAAAGTGCTTTGGCGCCTGTTCCAAAGTTTTTCAGTTGCACGAGTTTTTTAGCATTTAGGCTACCTGTACCGTCTCCAGCTTTTTTAGTGCCTTTGGCTAATTCTTTAGCATCTTCCTTGCTACTCGTGCTCTCCAACACATCTTCATAGTAATCATCTGCATTGGCAAGAATTGCATAGAGGATAATGAAAAATGTAGCTAGCATTAACCCAAAATAGAGTGCTGCCTCATAGATATTCTGGTGAATGAAAAACAAACCAATTCCACGGCACCAACCTACAATCGGAAAATAATTGAACGCCTCAGAACCTATGACGCTAAAGGCTCCCTCCCAAAAATTTTCCGCTAATAAGGCTGGAACGAATACTAGTCCTGCGATCATGACAATCAGGCTCCAAACGGTCACTTTAAGGATAGTACCTATTCCTCTTTTGGTAACTAAAGCATAAAAAAGAAACTTGATCGGTGAAGCGATGAAACCAAATAAGCCAACCGCCAAGATCAAAAAGGCAATGTCTAAAAACCCAAGTTTGAAACTCTGCATCAAGCTAGAGGAAGAATAGACAACAAATAGGATTCCAGCACCCAAACTCGGAAAGATGGATCTAACAATATAGTAAGTCAGTATTTTCTTAGGAGAAGTCGGTGCTGTAAAGAGCATATTGACATCTGCCAAACTAAAAAAAGTAATGCTAGAATTTAAGGCTCGGTATAAGTTGAAGATGAAAAAGGCTAGTAGCAAAAGTGTCAATATGCCTAAAACGATCTTAAAAGTACTGTCGTCAAAGGCATAACCATCCATGGCCACTACTTCTCTATCAGCTGCCCTTTTGAAATAAAAGTAACTAAAATAGCCCACTACTCCGATGTAGGGGAGCAACCTTGCGGGATTTCTAAGGATCAGCTTGATGTTGTTTTTGATGATGATCAGATCCTTGACTAGCAATAGTAGAAACTCACTCATCCCCTGTAATTTCTAAAAACAAATCTTCTAAGCTTCCCTCATTAGCAAACTGCTGCTTCAGATTAGCGATTGTATCGATTCCAATGATCTGACCTTTTTTCATGATCATCACACGATCAGCAATATGCTCTACAGAATCTATCAAATGTGTACTAGTGAGGATAGTTTTACCCCTTTCTTTGAGTTCTCTGAATACCTGCTTAGTTGTTCTGATCGCTTTGGGATCTAGCCCGATCATCGGTTCGTCAAAAAAGAGCAAATCTGGATCTGGCAATAGTGCACAGCAAATAGACACCTTTTGTTTCATCCCTTTGGAGAGATCTCTACCTAGTTTGTCTTGCTTATCTGCTAAATCATATCGCTCGAAAAGTTCAGCTGCTTTATCTTTCCAATCTGCCACTCCATAGGCTTGAGCGATGAACTGCATGTGGTCTTTGACTGTGAGCAGATCATAGAGATTAGGTGTCTCAGGGATGTAGGCAAACTTACGCTTGGCTTCAATACTCAAGTGGTCGTACCCTCCGATAAGTACTTCACCTCCTGTTTTGCGTAGCAGACCGATCACACATTTGATCGTAGTACTTTTTCCTGCACCGTTTGGCCCGAGAAGTCCCACGACCTCACCCGCTTCTAGCGAAAAAGAGATGTCGTCTACTGCTAATTCTTTGGCAAATTTCTTAGAGAGATTTTTAACACTGAGCATAAAAAGATCATTTGACACTAGCTAAAAGATAAAGTACCGCCATGCGGATGGCTACTCCATTTTCCACCTGATTGAGGATAATTGAGTGAGGTCCATCTGCTACATCTGAGTTGAGTTCGACTCCTCGATTGATCGGGCCAGGATGCATGATGACGATTTCTTTGTCTAACTGACTGAGGAGCTTTTTGTTGATGCCATAGTAGAGAGAGTATTCTCTTAGCGAAGGGAAATATTTGATCTGCTGTCGCTCAAGTTGGATGCGCAAGATATTGGCGACATCACACCAAGCTAGTGCCTTACGCACATCATGCTCCACACGAACGCCTAATGAGGTGATATATTTGGGAATCAGTGTGATCGGCCCGCAGACCATTACTTCGGCACCAAGTTTTTGTAAGGCAAAAATATTGGAAAGTGCCACTCTAGAGTGTAGGATATCACCGATGATTGCCACCTTTTTACCTGCGACATCTCCGAGCTTTTCTCTGATCGAAAAAGCATCCAATAGTGCTTGTGTAGGGTGTTCATGTGTGCCATCACCCGCATTGACGATATTGGCTTGGATCTTTCGAGAGAGATAGTGTGGAGCTCCTACACTACTATGTCTCATCACCACCATGTCTACTTTCATCGATAGGATGTTGTTGACCGTATCTACCAGCGTTTCTCCCTTTTTGACTGAGCTATTGGAAGAAGAGAAGTTGACCACATCTGCTGAGAGTCTTTTTTCTGCTAGCTCAAAGGAAAGTTTGGTTCGAGTAGAATTTTCAAAAAAGATATTGGCGATCGTAATATCTCTGAGAGAAGGGACTTTTTTGATCGGACGATTGAGCACTTCTTTGAAATTATCGGCTGTCTCGAAGATCAATTGGATATCTTCTGCGGTGATGTCTTTGATACCTAATAAATGCCGAGTGCTCAATTGCTGCATGACTTATCTATATTTTATGCTTGATCCAAATATTGTCTGATTCGAAGCCCTGCTCACGCCATTCTGCGGCTACATTTTGCGAAGCCAGTGTGTTTACGGCTTTGCCTGTATAGTCAGGCTCTATGGGAAGGTGACGGGTGTATTTTCTATCGATGAGTACCATGAGTTCTACCTTAGCAGGTCGACCAAAAGCAATCATAGCGTCTAGTGCTGCTCGTACCGATCTACCTGTATAGAGTACATCATCTATGAGGACTACTTTTTTCTCTTCTATGATAAAGTTGACCTCTGTCGCATTGGCTTTGAGCGGAGACTCTCTCCTACGAAAATCATCTCTGTGAAAAGTAATGTCTAAGAAACCCAATGGAATTTCATGACCCAATATCTCAGAAAGTCTCGTTTGTATACGCTTTGCGAAGAGTTTGCCACGAGGTTGCAAGCCTAAAAGTACCGTATCAGCGAAGTCATCGTGCAATTCGACGAGCTGATGACACATCCTGCTGATGGTGATGTCAAGTTGCTGCTGATCAAGTATAAGTCTGTCTTGCATGGGCTTTAGATGTACAAATATAAACGAATTATCCTGCTGTCGGCAATTTATTTATCAGGTTTCTCCATCTCAAAAATCTCCTCTGAGCTTAGCACTTTGAACTGGTTGACAAAGAAAACCTTGTGATTGGTGACACTGCCATCTGCAGCTTGCCTTCGGAGAAACTGTACTCCACTGATGATAAAGTTATCTTGATACCAATGCTGTAGTTCCACACTAGAATCAACAGTACTTCGAAGTCTCTCAGTGTCATCAGAAAGTGAAATCTCAGCTTCTAACTCATAGCTAGGCTTGCCATCTTTGATCGCATAAGCTTTGATCTTCATGTCTTCATAGTAGGCCATCAAGCCTGCCTTATCATACATCCCAAATGCTGCAAACCCATCGTCTTTTGTACTTCTTACGCTATTATATCCTACTGTATAAGACCACTCTAACTCACCTTGCTTGTCGATCACCATCACATTGCCTCCTATATATTTATATTCAGAGACTACATTATTTGACCCTCCCATGGCAAAAGGTTGACCTCCAAGTGTGCTAAAGTTATCCAACTGATTGAAGCCATTCAAAGAACGATTGCCATAAGTATTGGCAAATGAATTTCTAGTGCCTCTAGTGATCGGATAGTAGATCTCTGTGAAAACCATATCATATTCATCTTCGAGGTAGATATCTCGCATCATTGAAGAGTGATTGACCTTTATCTCTGCACCTTTTTCTTTTTTGCGAAGGATTCTTCTTTGCATCTTTTCAAAGGGCTTTTCCTTCAAATATCTAAAGTAATCTGGCATATCAGTGATCGGATACCAGCGCATTTCTGTTTCTCCGAAGATATTGGTACTTGCGATAAAAAAGCCTCTTCCTTCTTTGTTTTGAGTAGAGTTATAGCTCCCTACGGTGATCTGTCCATATTCGTCTAGATTAGACAGCATTCCCGCTTCTACATCAATACGCTCTGGTATCTCGAGCTCATAAGACCTAATCTTCTCCCCTGCGGCATCAAATGTGTAGACCGTATGGATCATGTTTTTAAATGAATCCTTATCCTTGATAAAAAGGTCAAAAAGATCATTTTTTTGATCCGCTCTTAGATCGAGTACTTCGGTATTATTATTGTAGACATTACGCACTGTGGAGAGTGTCCTATCACTCATATCAAATATCTGAATAGCAGGACGGTAATCGTACTTACCAAAGAATATAGCCTTATTATCAATCACGGCAAAATCCTGAAGTTCTAGTGAAAGTAAGTTGTCTATATTCTGCTCACTGTATAGTTCCGTCTCTGTATTGATGGTATAGAGTGTCAAATCTTTTTGTTTGGAATAAGGATCTCCTATGAGTAGATAAAAGTAAGGAGCTTCATAATCAAATCCCGTAGCTGTACGTCCATCTTTAACTTCAAACCTCCAAACAGTCGGGGCATTGAAGTCCTCATCTATTTTGATCAGCTCTACCTGTTTTTTGTCAAAAAGTTTTTGAGGCATCATGTTTCTGATGAGAAAAATCGCCTCTCCTTTGACAGGGAATACCATGTATTCACTATCATTTGGCTCAAGTTCGAAAGTCAATCTTTTCTCTTGCTTGATTTGAGCCAAAGTAGAGATGCTGATGCACAAGGTGAAAACAAAAGTAAGGAGCTGCTTCATCACTTTATTCTGCTAAAGATAAGATGATACCAAATGAATCATGATCTATCGGCATCACTGAGAGCCTACTTTGCTTGATGAGCGGAAGATTCGCCAGCCTATCATCGGCCTTGATTTGATCTAAACTCACTGGTTTAGAGAGCGCTCTATATGGCTTTAGATCCACCACTACCCAGCGATCATCATCAGTAGTAGGGTCAGGATAGTGCGCTTTGACTACCTCTGCTATACCGACTACAGATTTTTCTTTGACACTGTGATAAAAAAGCACCTGATCTCCTACTTTCATCTCTTTGAGGTTATTACGCGCTTGATAGTTGCGCACACCGTCCCAGCGATCGACACCTTTTTTGACCAAATCATCCCAGCTGTATGCCTCAGGCTCGGATTTGACTAACCAATAATTCATACGCTTTACATTAGGTTTAGTATCTTTGAACTATAACGATTAAGTTAGAAGTTGTTCACGAAAAACCGAAACAAATCCTAGGATCATTTGTCTCAATCTTAAATCTCATACGATATTGGATAATAAAAGTATCATCAAAAAACTCAAACTCACTGCTGCTCTCATGGAGCTGCATGGAGAGAACCCCTTCAAAATCAAAAGCTATACAAACGCTGTCTTCAACTTAGAAAAACTAGATCAGCGACTGGAAGATCTCACGCCTAGTGAACTTGAAAGTGTAGATGGCTTGGGCAAAAGTCTCTCAAAAGTAATCCTAGAGCTGCATGAACGTGAGACACACAGCCTCCTTGAAGAACTCGTCAGTAAAACTCCCTCAGGTATCATCGAGATGATGGATATCAAAGGCATCGGCCCTAAAAAAATCAAGACAATCTGGGAAGAGCTTGGTATAGAATCTACTTATGAACTCAAGGAAGCATGTCAGTCAGGGCAAATCGCTGCCCTCAAAGGCTTTGGAGACAAAACCCAAAAACTTATTTTAGACGCACTCGAGTTTACCTTTAGCAATCAAGGTAAATGGCAATATGCTGATGCAGAACCGCTAGCTGAAAAACTTGAAAACTGGCTCAAGGACAAAGTCGGTCAAGAAGTCAGCTTTGTAGGCGAGTATCGCAGACGAATGGAAATCATAGAAACGCTAGAGATGCTGATCGCTACAGAAGATTTTTTTGAGACGATAGAGCTGCTAGACCAATGTGATCTTTTGGAAAAAAATGATCAAGAATCTAGCCCATTCAAATGGCGAGGTAAAATAAAAGAAAGTGATCTAGAAGTGTGCCTACATCTATGTGAGCCAACTGAGTTCATCAGTAATCTACTGCTCAAAACTGCCGCTCCTCTTCATCTCGCAACAGAAATTGAGGGAGGAAAGACACTTTTACAAGTGTTTAAGGGGCAGCACTTTGAGTCCGAAGAAAATGCCTACCAATCAGTAGGTTTTAGCTATGTAGAGCCAGAACTCAGAGAAGGACTATTTGAAATCCCTCTAGCGAAACAAAACAAACTTCCAAAGTTAGTCACTGACCAAGATCTCAAGGGCATCCTCCACAATCACTCTACTTATAGTGATGGTAAACACACCTTAGAAGAGATGGCCACCTACTGTAAAGAACTCGGCTATGAATACTTAGGCATCACTGATCACAGCAAGTCTGCCTTCTACGCTAATGGCCTCAAGGAAGATCGTATCCTCAAGCAACATCAAGAGATCAATCAGCTCAATGAGAAACTAGCTCCATTCAAAATCTTTAAGGGTATAGAAAGTGACATCCTCAATGATGGCTCACTAGACTATAGTGATGAGATACTTGGAAGCTTTGACTTCATAGTAGCCTCTATCCACTCCAACCTGAATATGGATGTACAGAAAGCTACT
The DNA here is from genome assembly GCF_016464625.1 of Penaeicola halotolerans. Lineage (GTDB taxonomy): Bacteria > Bacteroidota > Bacteroidia > Cytophagales > Cyclobacteriaceae > Penaeicola > Penaeicola halotolerans. The sequence continues at coordinate 204,007 of NZ_JAEAGO010000004.1, read as the reverse complement.
AATCGACTCATCAAAGCTATCGAAAATCCCTACACCACGATCTTGGGACATCCAACAGGTCGATTACTCCTCAGAAGAGCTGGCTATCCAATAGATCACCGACAGATCATCGATGCTTGCGCAGCCAATGGCGTAGTGATCGAGATCAATGCCAATCCTTGGCGCTTGGATCTTGACTGGAGATGGATCTACTATGCGCTAGAGCAGGGCGTGATGATCTCTATCAATCCAGATGCTCATGAGAAAGATGGCTATCATGACATGAAATATGGAACACTCATCGGTAGAAAAGGCGGATTAAGTGCGGCAATGACATTCAATGCACTGAGCTTAGAAGAGATCACGGCTTATTTTGAAAAAAGAAAAGCGAAAATTAAATAAAACTGAGACCTTAGCGCCATGAAAAAAGACAAATGGATAAATGATCGGATGGAAGATCAAAAAATGCTCAACCGTGCCTTTTGGCTTGGTATTATTGGATTGATCTCTTGCTTCGTTCCTGTAGCTGATGCATACTTTATGTGGGAGCTAGGTAGTTTATCAGCCTTCTTCAATGGTTTCGGCATAGGTTTATTAATCTGCTCCATTAGTGTAGCAGTCTTGACAGTACGCAAGCCCAAAGTAGATCCTATAGTGAAGAAAAAGTCCATCCGCATGATCGTTGTCATCGGTTTTGCGCTGTTTTACTTTTTCCTTTTGATATGAAAAAAGCTTTATTACTTACCTTCATCAGCTTCTATTTTATCAGTTGTCAGAAGAGTACTTCCTTTGAGCTTCAAAATGGGGATATACTCTTTCAAGACGGAGACTGTGGCGACTTCTGTGAAGCGATCAAAAAGGTCACTTCTGGCTATGAAGGCAGAGACTTCTCTCACAATGGCATTGTCAAAAAAAGAAGGCAGTTCCTATTTTGTTCTTGAGGCAGTAGGTAAGGATGTGAGTAAAACATCTTTGGATGAATTTCTTCAAAAAAGTCTCGATCAAAATGGACAACCTAAAGTGATCGTAGGCAGACTTAAGCCAGAATATCAAGCACTCATCCCGGCTGCGCTTCGACTAGCCGAACTTGAGTTAGGAAAACCTTACGACAGCTTTTTTGACCTAGAAAATGACGCTTACTACTGCTCCGAGTTGATTCACTTGAGCTTTCAAAAAGCCAATGAAGGTAAGGCGATTTTTGATACACCACCGATGACTTACCTAGATCCTGATACAGGCGAGATTTTCTCTATTTGGGAGGAATATTTCGATAAACTAGGCGTACCTGTTCCTGAAGGCGAGCCTGGTCTCAATCCGGGAGGCATGTCTACATCACCCGTTTTGGATATAGTTTTTGATTATCAAGACATTTCAGATCACTAATCATAAAAAAATCCCGAGAGTCAACTCGGGATTTTTGATTACTGAAGTAATGCTATTCAATCTATATTTGAATTATGCTCTTCTCACGTTCACGGCATTTTCGCCTTTCTTTCCTTCTTTTACTTCATAAGTTACTTTGTCATCCTGTGCTATTTGGTCTACTAAGCCAGTGATGTGGACGAAAATTTCTTTTTCTGTTTCGTCATCTTTAATAAAACCGTAACCCTTGCTTTCATTAAAGAACTTTACTGTTCCTGTTAACATGATAATAGTAATTTGATTGTAATAAGTTTAAGGACTCAAAATTATTATTATTTCTTATTTTTCAAACTTTATCAGGAAAGTTTTTCTCAAAAATTGCTTAACATTAAAATAATATACTGCCAATACATCATAATACTTATATAAAAATATGAAAGTCATCTTCATCAGGCATGCTAAATCTAGCTGGAGTCAGCCTATCTTAGAAGATCATGCTCGTCCCCTCAATGATAGAGGAATAAAAAATGCCCCTGAAATGGGCTTAAGACTAAAGCGATTAGGGCTACTCCCTGAAGCCATCTATACCAGCACAGCACTTAGAGCAGCGAGTACTGCGGAGCTCATAGCCACTGCAATAGGGTTTGATAAAGGCCTCAAAAAGCATCCAGAACTTTATCATGCATCTGCCTCTCAACTGCTAAAATTCCTTAGAAATATCCCTGATAAATATGATTTGATCTACCTAGTAGCACACAATCCAGGAATGACTGACTTCGCTAACTTGTATACTGACCTAGAGATTGATAACTTACCCACATGTGGCATTTTTGGATTTGAAGTAGTCTCTTCAGACTGGCAGAAGAACAAGCCAACATTTAAATCATTTCTGTATGATTTCCCGAAAAATCAGAGTTGAAAAACTCGGTATTTATCTACCATTCTAAGCGCCCATTTAGGCTGACCAAATCTGATAGAACCAAAAATTCTGAAGTTATCCTGTCTGTAGGCAAAAGTGTAAGGATCATTATCTAGCCAAGTTCGCTGCTGCACTGTTGCTACACCCACAAACCATTTGCCATTGTCATAGCCCGCAGCAGCTCGCCAGTAAAGACTAAATCCTAGACTATTACGACCAGAGGCTTCACCCCCTATATCCCAAAAAGAATTGTAATGCACCGCTCCAGGCGCAGCAGTTGCATTGATGTAGAAATTACTTTTCACCCAAGTGTAACTATACCCTGGAAGCACTCCGACATTCCATGAGCGCACCTGCTGGACAGGTGGAGCCTCAGGACAGCCTATACAGTCGATGGGTGATGCGGCTATACCGTTTGCTTCTACCCTGTTGACATTTAAGATATAAATCATCGATCCAGCAGATTTGATCTGTCGAGCCGTTTGATTGATTGGTCCTTTCCATGAGAGTCTTTTTCCATTGGGGACATAGATCCCATTGATACCATAACGAAAAAAAGTAGCTTGCTCATTAAACTGGCTGTAATCTAAAGTGCCATCATTAGGGCGATAGGATTGATCAAAACCCACATAGTACTGCCTATAGATATCAAAGTTGAAATTATTGGTAAAGACATGTGCGAAAAAATCTTGATTTTCATCAGAAAACGATCTACTACCGTCTTCAAACAACCTAAAGGGAGCCTGAAAATGCGCTTCCAATCCGATGTTGAAAATAAAAGTTCCAATCCCAACCATCGGCCTATATCCCACGAAAAAACTATTTTTAGCACCTGACTCTTGATCTGTAATCGAAAAGTCTGCCTGTCTAAAAGATAAAATGGGCTTAATGAAAGTCGCTCTTCTGTATTTTTTGACAAATGAGGTATCCTCTTGAGCACTAACTGAGAAATGTGCTAGGATCAAGATGACACTTAAAATACTATACCTCAAAATTTTCTTCAAAATTGTCGAACGTCTTGTAAAACAGATGGAAACTGATGTGTGTGATTGATCAAATAGGCTATTTTCTCTGCTACCTCAGCTGGACTAGAGAGCTTTCCCTCTGACTTGTAGGACAAAAAGCGATCCAAACTGCTAAACTGGTCTGCTGAAGCCGACCTGATGTCTGACTGCATATCAGTATCCACTATACCTGGTGCTAAAGCAAAAAAACGAATGCCCGATCCTGTCAATTCAGCTTCTTGAGCAGCTACTTGTGTAAGCATGTCTAGCGCAGCCTTAGAGGAACAGTAAGCAGCCCAACCATCAAGAGGTTTCTTGCCTGCTCCCGAACTGATATTGATCACTATACGCTCAGAGGATAAAGCTTCGCAATATTCCACAAAAGCATTCATCAACTGCATACACGCAGTCACATTGATAGCAAATAACTTTTGCCAATCAGACACAGATAGCTTTCCGACCTTCTTGACAGGACCTATCCAGCCAGCATTATTGATCAATACTATGCGATCATACTGAGCCAGATCAGCAAATATCTCTGGAATGGCTTGCTCAAGCTTCTCACTATCTGATAAGTCTAGCTGTAAAGATCTCACTTGCTCAGAAGCTTTGATCTGAGAGCGTGCTATAGCGACCAGCTCATGATTAGGTTCAGCACAGAAGTGAGACAAAAGACCCTTACCAAGACCTTTACTCGCTCCTGTGATGATGATGAGTGTTTTCTTCATAGCCAATCGACCAAAAAACTTAGAGAATATACTGTGATAAGTCTTTATTTTTGACCAAGCCATCAAGTCTTTCTTTGACTAGATCGCGTGTCACCATGAGTTTGGCATTCGGCTGTATCACATCTGGCACATCAAAAAGGAAATCATTTAGTAAATGACTCATGACTGTATGCAGTCTACGAGCACCTATATTTTCCACCTCTTCATTGATCGCAAAAGCCGTTTCTGCTATTTCGTGTAAAGCTTCATCTTGAAACTCTAGCGAAACTTCCTCCGCCATAAATAAAGCCTCATATTGCTTAGTTAAAGCATTTTTGGGGTCTTTAAGGATTTTATAAAAATCATCTTTAGTCAAGCTATTCAACTCTACTCTAATCGGAAATCTACCTTGAAGCTCTGGAATCAAGTCTGATGGTTTAGAAACGTGAAAAGCCCCCGCAGCAATGAATAAAATATGATCCGTATGGATGATACCGTACTTGGTATTGACAGAGCTACCTTCTACGATTGGCAGTAGGTCTCTCTGCACTCCTTCACGGCTGACATCAGGCCCACTACCATTCTTACCACTACCAGAAGCTATTTTATCTATCTCATCTATGAATATGATCCCAGTATTCTGCGCTTTCTTGATAGCCTCTTCCTTCACTTCATCAAAATCAATCAATCGAGCTGCCTCTTCTTCAAAAAGCAATTTCTTGGCATCAGCTATGGTCACTTTACGCTTTTTGGACTTTTTAGGCATCATACCACTTAGCATATCTTGAAGACCGATCATCGAGGACTCATCCATCATTCCATTGCCGATCATGCCCATGCCTACTGGTGCAGGTGCTTTGACATTGATCTCAATCTTTCGGTCGTCTAACTCACCATTTCTGATTTTTTCCCTGAAGCGCTCACGAGTTTTTTCATTGAGTTCAGCTTCATTTGTAGGTGTAGACTCATCACTGCTTGACACACTAAATCCACTTTTTGATTTTACTGGTGGTATCAAGATGTCCAATATGATCTCCTCTACTAGTTCAGCAGCTTTTTCTTTGACCTCTTCGTTTTTTTGAGCTTTCACTAGGTTGACCGATTGCTCGACTAAGTCACGTACCATAGACTCTACATCTCTACCGACATAGCCTACTTCTGTAAACTTAGAGGCCTCCACTTTAGTAAAAGGCGCATTCGCTACCTTAGCTAACCTACGAGCGATTTCAGTCTTACCAACGCCAGTAGCCCCGATCATGAGGATATTATTAGGAATGATATCACCTTGGATTTCAGAGGAAACGTTCATCCTTCTCCACCTATTTCTCAAGGCGATAGCTACATTCTTCTTGGCGTCTTTTTGTCCAATGATGTACTTATCTAGCTCAGCTACGATCTGCCGAGGGGTTAAATATTCTTTATTGTCTAACATATTCATCCATTAGTTGTGCGTCCAAAAACGCTTCATTTGTGTAGATATACTAAATAAATTGGCGCTACCCGCTGTGTGATACAAAGCTCTCGTGTAAGCAAACTCAAATGACTTGACACGAAACATTAGTCCAAAAGAAAATCCTGATCCTCCACCAGCTTGCTCTATCAGCAACTCTCTTCTCACCAAATGGTTGTACCCTCCACGTAAATGAAAATTTTCGCTCAATAAAACTTCTGCACCAAAGATTAGTCTGTTCATGACTTGCGCTCCAAAACTAGGAGCTGTTGAGGCTAAATTGTTTTGTCTACTGGGGTCAAAATAAGTAGCCTCTTGTCTTCCTAGATTTCTTGCTGTCAATGAAAATCTGATGGGCATATACTCAGGCTTAAAGCTCGCTCCCATGACTACGTCTAGCGGTAACTCTGAGTTGGCTATTTCAGTAAAGTCCTTTAGCATAAAACCAATATTTCGGATATTGATCGCTCCTACCAAATCATACTCAGGATGCTGAAAGAGTAAGCCTATGTCAAAAGCCAATCCAATAGCTACAGCATCCGCATAGCGAGCACTGATCAGCTTTGTGTTGATTCCATAGTCAAAAACTCCTTGACTTTTACTCAATCCAACTGTGAAGGCATATTCTCTAGCATCTTGTACACCTAGTGGAAATCCAGTGTCATCAAAACTCTCTATCTCACCATAGTCCATGTATTGCAAACCAAAACCTACAGTGAAACCGCTGATCTGATGCGCGTAAGTCACTTGACTCAAGCTGATATCTCCTGGAAAATTGATATAGTTGAAGCTCGCATATGTTGCCAGACTATCGTCCAATAAAGCTGGGTTGGATAAAAACTGATTGACATCACCTCCAGAAGAGACGTTGACTCCTCCTAGTGCTCCCAGTTTTGTATTGGCTGGGATGTCTAGAAAGCTAAAAGCGTATCGCTGCGCATAAACGGAAGTAGCAAAAATCAGCAAGCAAACCGCCAATAATACTGATCTCCACCACTTCAGTCCCTGCATGATTATGACTCAGATTTCAAGTTTTCATCAACAGCCAGACTCATCGGCTTACTCACTTTCTCATCTAATAGTGCAAGCGCGAGGACTTCTCCTACTGTCTCCACAAAATGGAAAGTAATACCCTCAAGATAGCTCTTGTTGATCTCTTCGATATCTCTTCTATTTCTATGACAAAGGATGATATCTGTCACTCCAGCTCGCTTAGCTGCTAAAATTTTTTCCTTGATACCTCCTACAGGCATGACCTTACCTCTCAGTGTGATCTCTCCAGTCATGGCTAGATTAGCTCTAACTTTCCTTTGTGTAAAGACCGAAGCCATAGAAACCAACATCGTGATCCCCGCAGAAGGACCATCCTTAGGCACAGCTCCAGCGGGCACGTGCACATGCAGGTCATATTGATCGAACACCTTGTAATTAATCAAAAGATCATCAGCGTGAGATTTCAAATAAGAAAGTGCTGTGATCGCAGACTCTTTCATGACATCACCGAGCTGACCAGAAAGAGTAAGCTTCCCTTTACCTCTACTCAAGCTAGACTCTACGAAGAGGATCTCTCCTCCCACAGATGTCCATGCCAGTCCAGTGACTACACCAGCTACTTCATTGTCCTGATAAAGTTCTTGGTCAAAAATCTCAGAACCAAGGATCTCTTTTACCCTAGCAGGAGTGATGCGCTTCACATACTCCTCCTCCATGGCGATGGATTTGGCTACATTTCGCACGATTGAGCCTAGTTTACGCTCCAAGCTTCTCACCCCAGACTCACGTGTATAGTCCTCAATCACCTTAGATATCGCAGCATCTGTGAAAGTCACATCAGCTGATTTTAGCCCATGTTCTTTACGCTGCTTTGGTATGAGGTGCCTCTTGGCTATTTCTATTTTCTCTTGTAGTGTATACCCTGTTACTTCTATGATCTCCATACGATCTCGGAGTGCAGGCTGGATAGTGTCTAGCGAATTGGCCGTAGCGATGAATAACACTTTAGACAAATCGTAATCCACCTCCAAGTAGTTGTCCACAAAAGCATTGTTTTGCTCAGGATCTAGTACCTCTAGCAAAGCTGAAGAAGGATCTCCTCTGAAGTCAGAACTCAATTTATCGATCTCATCAAGTACATAGACAGGATTTGAAAACTTAGCCTTCTTCATATTTTGGATGACCTTACCTGGTAATGCACCCACATAAGTTTTACGGTGACCTCTGATCTCCGCCTCATCATGTACTCCACCAAGTGACATTCTGACATATTTTCTGCCGAGAGCTTTAGCTATAGACTTTCCTAGTGAAGTTTTACCCACACCTGGAGGTCCATAGAGACACAAAATAGGCCCTTTGAGATCATTTTTTAACTTCAAAACTGCAAGATATTCGATGATACGCTCTTTGACTTTTTCTAGGCCAAAGTGATCTTTATCTAAAACCTTTTGAGCATTCTTGAGGTCAAAATTATCCTTTGTAAACTGATTCCATGGAAGCTCTACCAAAGTCTCCACATAGCTCATGGCTATCGGATATTCAGCTGCCCCAGGGTTCAGTCTGAGTATTTTATCCAGCTCTTTATTGAAATGCTTAACCACCTCTTTAGGCCATTTTTTACGTTCGCCTTTGAGTCTAAGCTGCTCTACTTCACGCTCAGGACCTTCCTCACCTAGCTCGTCTTGTAGGATTCTCATCTGCTGACGCAAAAAGTAATCTCTCTGCTGCTGATCGATGTCCGTATTGACCTTATTTTGGATTTCCTGCTTAAGCTCGAGCATTTGAATATCCTTCATCATGTACTCAAGTAGCAAAGTAGCCCTAGCTTCAAAATCATTGACTTCCAGTAGCTTCTGCTTATCTGCTACAGTCGCATTGATATTTGAAGAAAGAAAATGCGTAAGAAAAATCGTATTGTCGATATTATCGAGTGCTACCTGTGCCTCTCTTGGTATTTCTGGATTAAGCTTCAAGATCTTTGAAGCAGCATCTTTAAGTGACTGTACTAGTGCCTTGATATTTTTATTGCTTTTCTTAGGCATGACATCCTCTATCAGCTTGATTTTAGCTGTGAGGTACGGATCATCAGTGATGACTTCTTCAACTTCAAATTTACTCTTACCTTGAATGATGATCGTAGTATTACCATCTGGTAGAACGATCATTTTGATGATCTTGGCTAGTGTACCGATTGTGTAGATATCCTCTTTGCCAGGATCATCTTGATTGGGATTTTTCTGTGCCACTACACCAATGAAGCGATCTCCCTTGTTGGCCTTTTTGACCAAACGAATCGAACGCTGTCTACCAACAGTGATGGGAATAACCACTCCAGGAAATAATACAGTATTTCTAACAGGTAAGAGTGGAACTTGATTGGGATATTTATCTGCGGACCCTTCTTCTTCATCCTCTAGGGATACAAATTGCACCAAATCTGGTTCTGCATCCGAAAAATCCTGAAGTGAAAGCATATCTGCTAAGGGATGTTTGCTGTTGCTCATATATTTTTACTGTCAGATTGACACTTAAATTAGCTTTTCTTTGACTTTTTTCGTTATACCTCTAAGGTTGCAAGCCGTATGCCAAGGTAATGAATAGCACAATGAATATGAATATTCCTTATCTTTAAAATCGAAAGACATTTTTAATTATTCAAATGACAAGAATAGGTGTATATCTATTTTCATTATTGACAGCTTTGGCAGTGTCTATGCCGAGTTTATCTTTTGCCCAAAAGGAAAATAAAAACTTTAAAGCAGAGGGAAAAGGTTTTTTTCTAGGTAAAGCTAAAGACACTAAGTCTACTATCAACTTGCTAAATTTCCCACAGATTAACCAAATCAATTATTATCAAGATCCAAGCCTACTTTCTAAAATAGAGAGTCTTGAGAAAGCTGGAAAAAAAGAAGAGCTTTTTGAAGCACTCAAAATTTATGTAAACAATTTTGGCGTTCAAAATTTCATACAGGATGGGCAGCTCATCTGGAAGCTAGGACTTTTGGCAGAAGAGTTTGATGATAACGTTTTGGCACTTCAAGTATACGGACTAGCGATCAAAAACTATCGGCTAGGTCATGAAATACCTGACCTCAAAATCAGATATGAAGCTATCAACGAAAATAATGTCCGCTCTTACGTGCCACTTAAGTACTATTATGAACTGGTGAACTATCGTAGTCAGATAGATACCCTAATCCCACAAAATGGCGTCTTGGTCAATATGGGTGGACTCATCAACTCCCTAAGTCCTGACTATGGCCCCTCTATCAATAGCACTGGAGACAAGATGATATTTTCGTCTCAACGGATGAAAAGAAGTACACTAGATCTCAAGTCCACAGCCATTGAAAATCTTTACCTATCTGAATATAAAGATGGCTATTGGAACGAAGCCAAACTTATCACGGGAATTAATACGCCTTACAACGAGGGTTCAGCTTGCTTATCAAAAGATGGACAAATGATATATTTCGTTCGTTGCGATAGTCCTGATGGTCTAGGAAGCTGCGATATCTTCTCTGCCTCACGACAGGAAGACGGTACTTGGGGTGATATCCAAAACTTAGGCAAAGAAGTCAATTCACTTAACTGGGATTCTCACCCTTCGCTTTCGCCTAGTGAAGATACACTTTACTTTTCCTCAGATCGTACGGGCGGATTTGGGATGGCAGACATCTACTTTGCGATCAAAGATGCTAAGGGCAAATGGAGTAATGTGCAAAATATGGGGCCAGAGATCAACTCGAAAAATAATGAGCTTAGCCCATTTTACCACCCAGTCTATAAAGTACTTTACTTCAGCTCTAATGGTCAACTTTTCAACTTTGGCGACTACGATATCTATAAAACATATCAAACACTGACAGGCGCTTGGACACCTCCTATGAATCTAGGCCCACTAGTTAATACGCCTGGTAGAGAATATTACTTCACCATCGACCCTAAGGCTAAAGAAATCTATTATGCCAAGTCAGATAGCAATCGCATTAAAGATCTAGATCTCTACTCATTCCCGCTTCCTATGGAAGGTCAGCCGCTTGCTACGACACGATTTAATGGTCAAATACTCGATCAAGAGGGCAAACCAGTTCAAGGTATCGTCTCCATCATAGACTTAGACAATGGTATCGAAGTAGCGCCTCAGTATCTGCGCCCTGATGGTTCGTTTGAGTTTGACCTGATCAATAAAAACAACTATCTGCTGATCATTCAGGGAGATGAGTTTTTCAGGATTGAAGAAATTTTCTTTTTAGATGGTGAAACGACTTTTCAGCGTACGATAGAGCCTATCGAAGCCAAAATCCAGTTTTCATCAGTTGAATTTGCCTATGGTAAGGCTGATATTTTACCAGAAATGGAGGCAGATTTGACTAAAATAGCCGACTTTCTAGTAGATCATCCTAATCTAAAACTGGTTATCTCTGGCCATACAGATGGCAAAGGAGATCCTAGCTTTAACCTGAAGCTATCACAAGATCGAGCGGATAATATCAGGAAATTTATCGAAGAGAAAGGGAAACTCAAGAAAAATAGGATCACCTCTAGAGGCTATGGATCCTCCAAGCCTATCGTAGAAGAAAAGACAGACGAAGACCGCAAACTCAACAGAAGAGTAGAGTTTGAGATCATTAGAGAATAGCTTAATTACTATAAAGTAGTTCTAATGCACTTTGATACATGTGATTTCTAAAGTCCTCTATACAATCACACAAATCTTCATATGCTGCATCATCATCTTCTCTTTTTACGACTACTTTTCCTTTATCTATACTAAAGATATAACTGACTATATAAACCTCATCAGAAAGAATAGTATCCGATAAAACTTCTTCTATCAAAAAGGAAAAATCTGGGATTAATGCGGTCAACCATTTATTTTCTACCTCCCCTTCATAAAGGATCTCACTTACTCCTTCAAAATGTACGGCAAAAACTTTGGTAGGCGCATAATTTTCAATATTCAAAGTTTCATCAATAGAAAAGTCACTAAATTTCTCAGTTAACTTCTCTTCCAAGCCATGATTCTTAATAGCTACTTTTTTGACTGAAAAAGTACTGTCCAAATCTATAGTAGGTCTGTTCAGAAAATAACGATGCTCTCTGAGATAGCCTTCCTGATTAAAAACTGTTTCAGCAGAGTGATGACCATTGATACCCTCTGAGATGACAAACTGATTAATCTTTGGAATTAGCACTAACTGTATATCTGGAGCTATCATAGTCATGATTCGCAATTCATCCCCCACAAAATAGTAAGAGACACCTAATTGATCCGTACGCACTGCATAATAATGGTCTGATTTCTTTGCCTCGTAGAAATTCTGATCTAGATAATCGATTTTTCTTTTAAACTTAACTTGTGCTACGCCTGTACTGGCGACTAACAAAAAGACGATAGAAATAAGTAAGTGATTTCTCACAAAAAGTATATTTAACTATCATAAATATAGACACTTATCTGTTTTAGACAAATCTTTTAGTTAGATACAGTCCAATCAAAAAAGGTACATTGATCACAGATACTGCTCCCACTGACAACCCAAAAAGGAGGTAATAGCTCAAAAATCCACCTTGGAAGAAATCAGAAAAAAATAGTAAGCCTAAGAATAAAACGATCACCAGAAAAGCCAGAATGCTCGTGCTCAGTGCGGTATGAGACAGAAATCGATAAAGCTCATTTTTCTTAACTTCCCTAAAAAATATCAGAGTCACTAGCAGATGAACCCAAGCGCTTGTGAGTAAGATATCTCTTAAACCTAATACATAATAGGTATCATAGAGCTGAAGATCAAAATCCTCAGCTCTACATAAATAGCCTCCTAATAGCAAAGCCAATACTGGCAATAAAATGATTTTATCTCTCACTATTCCATCAGCTTATTGAGGATCTCTTGAGCCGCTTTAGCGATAACAGTACCTGGGCCAAAAACAGCAGACACACCTGCATCATACAAGAATTGATAATCTTTTTCAGGGATGACACCTCCTGCTATGACCATTATATCTTCTCTACCTAAGTCTTTGAGAGACTGTATCAGTTGAGGAATGAGCGTCTTATGCCCCGCAGCCAATGAAGATGCACCGATGATATGGACATCATTTTCTGTGGCCTGTTTAGCGACCTCTTCTGGCGTCTGAAAAAGCGGCCCAATATCCACATCAAAGCCCAAGTCAGCGAAGCTAGTTGCTATGACTTTAGCTCCTCTATCGTGTCCATCTTGACCCATTTTGGCCACCATGATTCGTGGCCTTCTACCTTCTAAGCTAGCAAATTGATCTGCTAGTGCTTTAGCTTGTTTGAAATTTTCATCTTGGCTAGCCTCGCTAGAGTACACGCCAGAGATAGACTTGATAGTTGCCTTATGTCTTCCAAATTTTTCTTCCATAGCATCAGATATTTCTCCTAATGTAGCACGTACTCTTGCAGCTTCTACAGCTAGCGCTAGGAGATTACCTTTACCGCTACCCGCTGCTTCAGAGATTGCAACAAGTGCACCTTTCACTGCAATGTTATCTCTCTCTTTTTTCAATTTCTCCAATCGCTTGATTTGACTCTCTCTCACTGCAGTATTGTCCACATCCAAGATATCAAACTCCATATCTTTCTCAGCAAAGTAGCGATTGACACCTACGATGACGTCTTTACCTGAGTCAATCCTCGCTTGCTTACGCGCTGCTGCTTCTTCTATACGCATCTTTGGCACTCCTGCTTCGATAGCTTTGGCCATACCGCCTAGACTCTCCACTTCTTCGATGAGTTCCCATGCTTTTTTGATGAGCTGATCTGTGAGGTACTCTACATAGTATGATCCCGCCCATGGGTCAACAAACCTTGTGATCTGAGTTTCTTCCTGAAGGAAAAGTTGTGTATTTCGAGCAATTCTGGCAGAAAAGTCTGTCGGTAACGCAATAGCCTCATCGAGTGCATTGGTATGAAGTGACTGTGTATGACCTAAGGCTGCCGCTAGGGCTTCTACAGTTGTTCTCGTAACATTATTGAATGGATCTTGCTCGGTGAGTGACCAGCCAGATGTCTGACAATGGGTCCTCAGCGCTAGAGATTTTTCATTTTTAGGATTAAATTTCTTCACCAGTTTAGCCCAAAGCACTCTTCCTGCACGCATTTTCGCGATTTCCATGAAGTGATTCATACCGATAGCCCAAAAGAATGAGAGTCTAGGAGCAAACTCATCTATATCTAAACCAGAGGCTACGCCTGTTCTTAAATACTCGAGTCCATCCGCTAGTGTATAAGCCAACTCCAAGTCTGCCGTAGCACCAGCCTCCTGCATGTGATAGCCAGAGATCGAGATCGAATTGAACTTAGGCATGTGCTGAGAAGTGTATGCAAAGATATCTGCGATGATTCTCATAGATGGCTGTGGTGGGTAGATGTAGGTATTACGCACCATGAACTCTTTCAAAATGTCATTTTGAATCGTACCACTAAGCTGCTCTGGCTTGACACCCTGTTCCTCAGCAGCTACTATATAAAATGCCATGATGGGAATCACTGCACCATTCATCGTCATTGATACAGACATCTTGTCTAGCGGTATCTGATCAAATAAGACCTTCATATCTAAAACAGAGTCGATGGCTACTCCCGCTTTCCCTACGTCTCCTTGTACACGTGGATGATCTGAGTCATACCCTCTGTGGGTAGCAAGATCAAAAGCTACAGAAAGTCCTTTTTGACCTGCCGCTAGATTTCTTCTATAAAATGCGTTAGACTCCTCTGCTGTAGAAAAACCCGCATACTGCCGGATCGTCCACGGTCTAAGCGCATACATAGCACTGTATGGTCCACGAAGAAATGGTGACACCCCCGCAGCATATCCTAAGTGTTCCATTTGCTCTAAGTCCGAAGCTGTAAAAACTGGCTTGACAGGGATCTTTTCAGCAGTTTGCCATGAAGTACCCTTTTTAATATTGGCTTGAGGGATTTTATTATCTAAAGTAAACTTAGGCTTCATACGATAATTCACTTAAAAGTTCTTGACCAAAAGTAACAACATCTGTATCTCTGTGGATAAATCTATAGAGTCCTTTGTCTTCTAAAGATCCTTTGAGATCTGGGAGATTTCCTGCCAGACAAATCTTAGCTTTAGAATCTTTCAAAGTCTCTAAAACAGATAAAGCATCTGATTGATAGGTCTCATCAGCTCCACATAGCACAATCAAATCCACATTGGCTGATTTAGCTTCTTGAGATGCTTTTGAGAGATCAAGTCCATCTTTTCCTAAAGTCACTTTAACACCCATACTTTCAAAAAAATTAGTAGCAAATCCTGCCCGAGCTTTTACCATTGGGCCTTGACCCATCAGTAGTAAATGAACTTTCAAAGTTTGCTGAGTACTCTGCATTCTCAAATGCTCCAAGTAAGCTGTAGCACGTGCAGCAGTGAGGTATTGATTTTGACCAAAGTCCGCATTCACTTCTTTTTCAGAGATAGACTCATTCATACTTGGATACTGATTGGCTCCGATTACAGAGTCTTTTCTCAAATGTATCTTGAAGTGCTTTTCAGCACGTGTATTTGCTATGGCAGCCATGATTTTACCAGACGACCAGTGCTCTAGCCATCCACCTCCCGCCTCTACTTCTTCAAACAGTTGCCATGCATTTTTCACCAATGAATCGATTAACTGCTCTAGCAAATAAGTGCCTGCAGTAGGATCCATTACCTTGTCTAGATAGCTCTCTTCTCTAAGTATAGTAGAGACATTGCGTGATATTCTCTTAGAAAAAGTAGAAGGCAAGCCTAGCACTTGGTCGTGAGGATGTACCAAAACAGCATTTGCTCCTCCTAGTATCGCAGCCATGGCCTCGGTCGTATTTCTGAGCATATTATTATAGCTATCGAAAAGTGACTTAGTCCAATAGCTCGTTTCCGCATTGATCCAAATATCCTCAGGCTTAAGACCCGCTTGGTAAGCTGCAAAAATTTGGTGGGCTAGTATCCTCATGGCTTTAAATTTGGCTATCTCCATGAAGTAGTTTCCTCCTGAAGCCATATTGAAAGCAACTTTTTCAGCGATATCTTTTGAGCTTAGCCCCGCTTCTGTCAAGTCATCCATATACTGCACGAGTTGGGCAAGACCAAATCCTAGTTCTTGCACAGCTGTAGCGCCAGCATTATGGTAAGCTGCTATATCTATAGTAAGCACTTTAAATGAGGAATAAGACCCTAAAATCTCAAACAGATCTTTCAACT
The DNA here is from genome assembly GCF_016464625.1 of Penaeicola halotolerans. GTDB lineage: Bacteria > Bacteroidota > Bacteroidia > Cytophagales > Cyclobacteriaceae > Penaeicola > Penaeicola halotolerans. The sequence goes on along the minus strand of NZ_JAEAGO010000004.1, from coordinate 188,372 downwards.
CTATCGCTAACGAACTACCCTTTGCTTGCTGCATCAATGGATCAAGGATCAATCCTCCCTTGATATCAGAAGCTGCTGTCTCAGAAGCGGCAAAGTATGCTGACAGCTTTTCAGCAAAACCTAATACATCACCCTTCACTTCAAACCACACGGGGCAGTAAGCCAAAAGCACATCCTTCAGCAATGTAGTCACATCAGTTTGCTCCGTCACTTCAAATACCAGCGCTTCCGCTCCAGCATTGAGAACAGCAAGTGCCTCTTTATTGGGATTTACATCAGTTATTTTGACAGTATTGTTCCAGTGGCGATATCCCAAACCAGGGATCTCAGGTATTAGATTTCCGCTATTTTCATAAGTCTTGATGAGTGGATTAGCAGAATCCTCCGCTGTATAAAAGGGGGCTACTTTAAAACCCTCAATGGCTTGATAAACTAGTCTTTTCTCGAAATCTTGGCCTTTAAGATCTTCTTTGACCTTAGTCATCCATACCTCTTTAGAAACAGGTGGAAATTCGGCCAATAAGCCCTTCTTTGAAATTTCTTTTTCCATTTGATCGTGATTACTCAAGCTTCACTTGTGGTATGACTATCGTTCCATTTTCTGTAGATTTCAAAACGATATTATATTTGGGTAAATTTAATGATTTTACCAGAGCTTACTATTATTTTAGCGCATAGCTTTTTGAGGCTAAAATATTATTTGCTTACATATTTATGAAAAAACTAACTTTCATTCTACTACTGACAGGACTACTCTGGTCATGTCAGACTTCACAGCCGATTAGCTACTCAAGCTATCATAGCCATCTCAACATCACAGATAGCGTGGCAGCTGATAGTGCAAGTATTGCATTTATCGCACCATACAAAGAAAAGCTTGAAAGTGAAATGAGTGCGATCATAGGCTTCTCCAATCAAGAATTGACAAAAAGGAGTGTAGAGTCGACCCTAGGCAATTTTGTAGCTGATCTCAATCAAGAGATAGTAGCTGCGGAGACAGGAGAACGCGTAGACATGGGAGCAGTAGCCACAGGAGGTCTTCGCACAGTACTTCCTAAAGGTGACATTACACTAGGTAAAGCTTATGAAGTGATGCCTTTTGAGAACCTCATGGTGATTCTAGCGCTTGATGGAGACTTGATGCAGCAGCTTTTTGAGTATATCGGTCAAGCAAAAAATATAGCGCTTTCAAACTCCAAACTCGTCTATGACAGCAATGGAAAACTCCTAGAGGCATCCATCGGTGGTGAGCCTTTTGACCCAATGAAAACTTATCACCTAGCCATCACAGACTATCTAGCCAATGGTGGTGATCGTATGTCCTTTCTGATAGATGCGCCTCGTGTGAGAGAAACTAACCTCCTACAGCGTGATGCCATCATCAAAAAAATAAAGCAGCTACAAGCTGCAAATCAACCCATAGTAGCCAATATCGAAGGTCGCGTAATATTCAAGTAACCATGAGTAGCAGAAGAGATTTTATCAAGCAGACATTGATCAGTGGTGCAGCAATAGGACTAACAGGAATCTCTGGAGTAGAGTCCCTAGCCAAGCCAAAGATACAAAAGCTCACCATTTTACATACTAATGATATGCATTCTCGTGTGGAGCCATTTCCACTAGATGGAACAGCCAATGCTGGCAAAGGTGGCATGGCGAGAAGAGCGGCTTTGATCAAACAGATTCGACAAGAAGAAGAGCATATTTTACTTTTCGACTCTGGAGACATTTTTCAGGGCACGCCCTACTTCAATATGTATGGCGGAGAGGTTGAATTTAAGCTCATGAGTCAGATGGGCTATGATGCTGCTACACTAGGAAATCACGACTTCGATAATGGCCTCATAGGACTAGAAAACCAGCTCCCAAATGCTAGCTTCCCTTTCTTGATTGCCAATTATGATTTTACTCAAACGAGACTCAATGGTCGATTTGAACCTTATAAAATCTTCGAAAAAGGAGGACTCAGAATTGGGGTTTTTGGCCTAGGTATAGAGCTAGAAGGGCTTGTTCCATACGATGCCTTTGAACAAACCAAATATTTAGATCCAGTAGCAGTGGCCAAAGAAATGGTACAAGAGCTTCGTCAGAAGAAATGTGATTTGATCGTTTGTCTATCACATCTTGGGTACAAATATGGAAGTTCCAAAATCAGCGACACTGTTCTAGCACAGCAAGTAGCCGGCATAGACTTGATATTAGGAGGGCACACGCACACATTCTTGGATCAACCTGATATCTACGTAGATAGCGAAGGAGGTACCACTATGGTCAATCAAGCTGGCTGGGCTGGCATGAGAGTGGGACGCATTGATTTTGAGATAGAAAACAGAAAAAAATCAGCTAAATCAAGTGCTCTCGACATAAAGTAAAAAGTCAATAGCAAATTGATTTTTTTGTTAAGTTTATTTTTAACAAATTTGTCTCCCCTCAAAAAATTCACAGGGTTTACTCACATAATTTACCTCAGGTATATCAATGATCGCAGAACACCAGTCGGTATGGAACAACTGTCTTCAGCTGATTAGCCAACACATCAGTGAGCATAGCTTTAGCACATGGTTTAAGCCCATAGTGCCTGTTAGGCTAGAAAACAAGGTGTTGACTATTCAGGTACCTAGCCAATTCTTTTATGAATGGCTCGAGGAGAACTATGTGAAGTTGCTCAAGATGGCCATCCTAGAGACCTTAGGAGCTGATGGACGTCTAGAATATGCGGTAGTAGTGGATAAAGGAAATGAGAAAAATCAGCCTTATGTGGTTAATTTTCCTCAAAACAACTACACAGGAAATAACAAGCCAAATAAAAATCAAGGTAATGGATTTGTAAAGTTTGAAGATATCAAGAGTCCTTTTGAGCTAAAAAGCTTGGAGACAGATATCCAACAGTCAAACTTGAATCCACACTATGTATTTGATACTTATATCGAAGGTGACTGTAATAGACTCGCTAGATCTGCTGGTTTTGCCGTAGCTCAAAAGCCTGGTATTACATCCTTTAATCCGCTGATGGTATATGGCGGTGTGGGACTAGGTAAAACACACCTTGTGCAAGCCATAGGCAATGAAATCAAAGGCAACTTGAATGACAAGTTTGTCTTATATGTATCTTCTGAAAAGTTTACCAATCAGTTTACAGACGCTATCAAAAACAATAGCATCCAGTCATTCACCAATTTCTATTTGCAAGTAGATGTCTTGATCATAGACGATGTACAGTTTTTGGCTGGCAAAGAGCGTACGCAGGAGATGTTTTTTCACATCTTCAATCACCTGCACCAGAGTGGTAAACAGATCATCATGACCAGCGATTGTCCTCCACGAGATCTCAAAGGCCTTCAAGAGCGTCTTTTATCCCGATTCAAATGGGGATTGACGGCTGATCTGCAGATGCCAGATTTTGAAACGCGTATCGCCATCATCAAGCGAAAGATGCAAGGAGACGGTATCTATATACCTGATGAGGTGGTAGAATACCTCGCCTACAGCGTAGATACGAATGTCCGTGAATTAGAAGGCGTACTGATCTCTCTGATAGCGCATGCCTCTCTTAATAAGAAGGAGATGGACCTAGAGCTTGCTAAGCAAACGCTCAAAAATATCGTACAAGATATTGATACAGAGGTAGGAATAGATTTTATCCAAAAGACGGTCTCTGACTACTTCAAGATAGACCTAAAAGATCTCAAGGACAAAACACGCAAAAAAGAGATCGTGACTGCGCGTCAGATTGCCATGTATTTTGCGAAGGAGTACACCAATCACTCCCTCAAATCTATCGGATATCACTTCGGAGGGAGGGATCACAGTACAGTGATCCATGCGGTACAGACTGTCAATGACCTCATCGATACGGATCACACCATTAGAAATGCTGTAGCTGAACTCAAGAAGAAGTTCAAGATGAGATCTTATTGATCCGAAAAGCTCAACTAAAACTTATTCAGCAAATTGCGGTTTATCTCTCATGGAGGGATACAAATATGCGACAGTAGAGTCTGGGATGAAGCCGATCATCTACATCACTTTTACGGGACATAAGAGTACGGACGAGAACTTTGACTTGTATCTGCAAGAAACTGCCAATCTCTATGAGGCGAAGGAGAGATTGGCCATCATTTTTGATGCTTCAAAGGCTACAATCCCTAGCTTTGCTCACCAAAAGAAGCAAGCCGAATGGCTCAAAGCTTATAAAAAACAAATGGTAGACTACTGTGCTGGTACAGCTTATGTCATCCCAAATGCTACCATCAGAGCCGTTCTAAAAATGATTTTTTCTCTTCAAAAGCAGCCTATCCCTTATGAAATTTTTCCAAAGCTAACAGATGCAGAGATTTGGGTAAAAGAGAAATTGGCTGAAAAAGTAATTAACTAATTATTTTAGCTTATCATTATTTTTGTGTCGGTCTTGATCTCGGATATTCTTCTTTTCAAAGTTCTTCTCCAGTGCCTTCGTTAGGTCAACTCCCGTTTGATTTGCTAGACAGATCAAAACCCACAGCACGTCAGCCATCTCATCTCCTAAGTCTCTATTTTTATCAGAATCTTTGAAGGACTGCTCCCCGTATTTTCTAGCGATCAACCTTGCCAGCTCACCCACTTCTTCTGTGAGAATTGCCATGTTTGTCAGCTCATTGAAGTACCGTACACCTACTGTCTTGATCCAATGATCTACTTGAGCTTGTGCTTCTTCTATCGTCATTATACTTTGTTTTTGGTATCTATGAGGATGGTCACTGGACCGTCATTGATGAGCGACACTTTCATATCAGCTCCGAATACGCCCGTTTGAATATCCTTTCCTAGCTCTATAGAAAGCTGCTTGATCAACTCTTCATAAAGAGGAATAGCGATCTCTGGCTTGGCTGCTTTGATATATGAGGGTCTATTGCCTTTTTTGGTACTAGCATGCAAAGTGAACTGGCTGATGAGCAAAATATCTCCACCAGCATCTATCAGGCTCTCGTTCATCACATCATCCTGATCTGGGAATATACGCAAATTCACAATCTTCTTGCTCAGCCACAGAATGTCCTCTTGACTGTCCGCCTCCTCTATTCCTACTAAGATCATCAGCCCAAGACCGATTTGACCTTTGATATTACCATCTATTCTAACAGATGCTTCAGACACACGTTGCAGTACTGCTATCATTTGTAGGTTTGGATTTCGATTGATTCAATGACGCTGTAGGCATCTTGATCAGATTCCGCAGCAGCGCGCATCGCCCGTGCGATCACATAGTCATGCACTGGTTTATATTTCTTGATCGGACCAAAGAAAGGGATGACTTTCATCACCAGCTTTGCGATACTTTCGCCTGTTCTAGACTCATTTCTATTTCCTAAAATGAGGGCAGGTCGTAAAATAGTGATTTGATCAAATCCAACAGTCTTGATATCTTCTTCTATCTCACCTTTGACTCTATTGTAGAAAATCGAACTGGTAGCGTCTGCTCCCATGGCAGTGATGAGTAGGAAGTGTCTGACACCATATCGCTTCGCGAACTTACCGAAATTAATCACATAGGTATGATCTACCTTATAAAAGGCTGCCTGACTACCTGCTTTCTTGATAGTCGTACCAAGGGTGCAAAAAGCCTTTAACTCATACCCTCCTTTTTGGATCTGCTCAAAAAGCTTCACATAGGTGTGATCTAATGCTTTCTCTTGCAGCTGAGCCAATGCATCAAATTCATGCAAATGATCAAAATCAGCAACTAGTTGTATGAGTTTATCATGCTTGATAGCCAGCATTCTTCGACTGAGGCTGATCACATATTCATAAGCAGGATCAGCAAAAAGTGCGTGTAAAAGCTTAGACCCTACTAGCCCTGATCCTCCTGCTACAAAAGCTATTTTTTTCATCTTAATATCTATCGTATATCTTTTTCAAGTCATCTAAGCTTACTTCTCTAAAAGCTTGTCTTCTTCTCACCTCTATCTCTTCACCTTTTGCCTGAAGTTCGAAAGAAAAAATATAATCACCTATATCCAGCCAACCTTTCGTAGTAGAAAATCTCAGATCATTGAATATCAACTTATTTGCTTCTTGATTAACTTGATAGTACCCCTTTGAAAATCGCTTTAACACACGGACTTCATCAGCTTGATTCCATTCATCTAGCAAAGCATGATTTCCTTCTATGACTAAGGGAGAAAATTTGTCTCGAGCCTCTCCTATACCATAATAGCCAACATAATAGGTATCTCCCTGACGAGCAATATACTGCCATACGAGATTTTGAAATGGCGCTGGCATGGTCATCACCTCATCCATTTGACCTATTCTATTTAATCTTCCTTCGATAGCAGCCGTGGCTAGTAGCTTATTAAGGATCGTGAGTAGCAAATAACTATGCGCTATGAATATCCCAACACGATTGACCAAGGCACGCTTCTCACTTTCTCTAGATAATCTTGATACCCAGATCAGAGCTATCAGCATAGGTAGCGTATAAAGTGGATCTATGATGAAAATCGTATTGAGCTCTACCCGATAATCCCACAAGGGATAAAAAAGCTGCGTACCATATCCAGTCAATGCATCTAACAAAGGGTGCGTGAAAATAGCCCAAAAAAATAAACTAAAGGCTGTTCTAAAATCAAGTCCTTTGATCCATCCCATTTTGACCAAAAGCCAGCTCAGAATAGGAGCTATTAGCAATGGAAAAAAGATAGAATGCGAAAAGCCTCTATGAATCACTAAGCTTTCGATCTCTGAAAAAAACAAGTTGCTTAAGACATCTAAATCCGGTATAGTCCCTCCCACTGCTCCGAGCAAAAGGGCTTTATTTCCCAACTTCCTCCCTGCTACTACTTCAGCTACCGCAGCGCCTAAGACGATCTGAGTCAATGAGTCCATCCTATCAGCTCAGAGAATTGAATAAATCAATAAATTCTACTTCTATATGAGCATGCTTATCTTTCGCATACCATAGATGAAGCTTCTCTACAAATTTCTCATAAGGCTCTGTAGGGTTTTCCTTGTAGTCCCAAACCATTTTCTGAAGTACTGCTGGTCTCGGACCCCAAGTAAAGAGCTCCTCATGTGTATCCGAATCCAAGGCGATCAACTTAGGAATAGACCTTCCTCCTAAGGTCAAATAAGCATCCATCACCTCTAAATGCTCATCTCTAAGCAATATCTTCAAGGTAATCTGATCACTGTAATCTGCCATCAAGTTGAGATAGGGTACTGACTGTGCAGCATCTCCACACCAGCCCTCGGTGAGCAAGACCCAAGTTTGCGGTCTTTTGATTTGATCGAGTGCAGTCTTCATTTTATCAGACAACTGCGCTGTTTTATCCCACTTATTCATCCTGTGCTCATTGAGCTTGGAGTAAGCTAGCAGTGATTCGCTTTGATTATTTCCAGTGACCTTGCCTGCTGCATGCAGGTCAGAGATGATTTTTCTGTAAGCCGAGTAAGAAATTCCTGATGAGAGATGTGCTTCTATGATGACTTTTGACATAGGACTGTTAGCATTTAATACATGTACCAACAACTAATTAGCAAGCTAATGTTCCCAGTGTTAAATTAAAAAAAATACTATTGGACAACTTGACTACGTTGCCACTCTTTGAACTTTTGAAGATCATCCTGCACGGACTTATACACCATGATCAAGATGGAGGCATCATCTGCATATCCTAAGATAGGCAATAAGTCGGGTATGAAATCAAGCGGTGATACGAAGTAGATCAATGCTGCAATGATCAGCAATAGGGACTTTTTAGGAAAATCTTTGTAAAGACCTCTTCTATATGACTGAATCAGCTGAACATAAGTCATCAAGATCTCACTCACTCCCCTTACTATTTTATTTTTTCTGGTAAGCTTATCAAACTTTGCTTTGACATTTTCTATTAGACGAGATAGTCTAGACTCATTTTGGAGTACCTTTTCGGCATTGGGTGCGTAGCGCTCTTCCCAGTTTTCCCACTTTTGTACATCCTTCATGGTTTTTTATTTAAAACTCAACTTGAATTTCTTGTTTTAATGCTTTGATCGCTTTAGCGATCGCATCTCTATCAGCATCCATCGAAAGCTCAAATACCTTTTTGGATAAATCTATCGCTTTAGCCTCTGCTGGAAGGAGCTGAGCTGACTTATTGATCAACACAGTGACATCCTCTACCGCTGATTGTACCAAATTCCATGCCCCTTCGCCCACGTAGATTTGTTGCGCGATATTATGATGAAATTCCTCTCTGATCTCATGGAGCAATATCTGTTGAAATTCTTTTGCTGAGTAATTACTATTGTACAATCGAGTCAAGATATTATTGGGAGATACGCGCTCTAGTAGCAAAGCGAGCCTTTCATATGCTTGTAGTCTAATAGGAAGTACCACCTCTTTATTTTTAAGTTTTAGCTCGATAAGTCGCTTTTCCATATCTTTATTTAAAAAAGATACTACGACTAAGTACATCGCATAAATAACAAGTGCTGCCGGCAGGACAATCTTTAAAAGCTCTACTATGTATTCCATATTTTATAATGTTCTTTTTGTAAATCTATCAGTTCAACGTTGAAATTAAAATCAAAGCATGAAACCTTTTTACTGAAAGCTGTATTTTTACATAAAAGTCAAAAAATGTTGGTCACTCCGATAGAAATCACAAACGCTGCAGAGCGAGAAATCAAGCATATCATGGCTCATAAAAACATCCCTGCTGACTATCATCTCAGAGTAGGTGTTAAGGGTGCTGGGTGTGGTGGTATGTCCTATGCACTTGGATTTGATAAGCCTAAAACTGGTGATGAGTCATTTGAAATCAACAGTATCCCTGTCTTGATAGAAAAAAAGCATGTCATGTTTCTGATGGGAACTAAGATTGACTTTTACGAAGGATCTGAAGCTAGAGGCTTTACTTTTATCAATGAACCCCTTCAAAAAAAGGATTAATATGACTTCGGACTATCCATCGGTACCACGATGATAAAGTCTGCTAGACCAATATTTTCACTCGCTAGATTACTGATCTCTGCTTGACTTACACTAGCGATAGTCTTGATTTTTAGATCTGATTTAGACTGCTTCAAATACCAATATATACCTTCGAAGTTGTTAGAATGGTAAGTGCCATGATAGTGAATAAAAACTCCTGAAGACACTAAGTTCTGCATGATGAAATGTGCCATAGTAGCGTCTTTGACAGCTTGCGCTTCTATGAAGTAGTCGATATTCATCTGAGGATTGTGTCCCATCATCTCACCAAAAGCAGCGTAGCCAGGTAAAGTTTTATCAACCACAAGTGGCAATGGCATCATATAACTTTTAGCATCTTCTGATAAAGTCAACAAGCTTTCCTTTCCTTGCTTTGAGACCATGTTGGCATACCTTCTAGGAATATTAGTGGCTACAAAAGGCAACTTACTCGCTTTGGCATATTCTAAAATCGGCTTGTAGTCTACTTTATAGTTGTTCCAGAGTTTCACTTCTGCCTCAAACTGTGTCATGGCATAGTTGCCTGTCCAGTACTCATCGATCACCAGCTGATCATCCGCTTCAAACATCTCCATACCAACAGCTATTGACTTACCCTTAGTATGTAGGTCTTTGAGCAACTGTAGCTGAAGCCAATGGATAATGGATTCATTGTGCAACTCTCCGAATAGCACAACTTCACTGGTTCCAAGTGCATCAGACATTTGACCAAAAGAAACTTCCACCCCCTCTTTGTCAAAAATCTTGTAAGTCGGCAGGTCTTGTGCCTTTGTGAAAAAAGGCAAGAAAATGATCACAACTAAAAAAAGTATTTTACGCATAATCTTCAGGGAAACATATGGTGACTTTAGACCAAGCACACACACCTCCTATGGGTGGGTTATTTTTATAGATAGAGACTTTAGCTTCTTGGATATCATCTGATAATCGCAAGACTTGATCAAGAATTTTTTTTCCTAAAAACTCAAGCAATTTGACAGGAGATTTCATTTCAGCAGCCACTATGTTGTAGATGTCTTCGTAGTTGACTGTGCCGCTTAGCTCATCTGCTGAGGATGCCAAAGAAAAAGGGACTTTCAACTCTATATCCACTTTATAATGATTGCCTACTTGACGCTCAGACTCATAATATCCGTGGTAGGCATAGAATTCCATACCTTCTAACTTGATGTAGCCCATTAATCTAACTTGTCAAAAAATGATCCTTCCTCTTCTGAGTTGGTTGAAGCATTTACTATCGTTTTCGCCTCTGTTGATTGATTAGAGATTGCTTCTATCTTTTTAGATTCTTGACCTATAGACCTTATTAGTTGTTTAGCTCTTTTGATATGGCCGTCATTATCTAGCTTTTTAAACTCATCTTGACTTTGCGTGATCTTAGACATCGTATCTGAAGCGAGGTTTTTGAGGCTTCTAATGATTTGGTCTCTGAAAGCCTCCAACTCATTGAAGTTTTCATCTAGTCTGATGACATCTTCTTTCATATCCTCCACGATGTTTCTCGCTTTGTCTTCAGACTCTTCTATGATATTTCTTGCTTTGTTTTGGGCTTCTACCATCATGGCATCAGCCTTCATTTGAGCCTCACGCAGGATGAGTTCAGCCGTTTTATTGGCCTGCTCTATCATGTTGGCCCCTGTATCTTCTGCAGTTTTGAGTGTTTTGAAGAGCGAGTCTTCTACATCTCTAAGCTTTTTCACCTCCTTTTCTGAGTTATCGAGCTTCATTTTGAGCTCCTTTTGCTCATCCTGCACTCTTTCCCACTCTTGAGAAAGTGAAAGCAAAAAAGCAGTAACTTCATCCTTGTCATAGCCTCGAAAGTTTTTTTCGAATGTCTTTTGACGTATTTCTATCGGGGTGATTTTCATCTTTTTATATATTTTATCTAAATCTAAGCTTGAAGACGCTCTGTTCCAAATAACTGTCTTATAAGACTTTTATTTTCTCAATCGGGTATAAATGACAAATCCCAAATAGACAATGTGCGGTCATCACTTGCCGACACGATCAGACTATCAAAGTCAGACCAAAGCAATTTATTAATGGATGTTCCATGTCCAGCATGACGCGCTTTATCGATTACTTTTAGTAGTTTGAATGACTGCAAATCCCAAACCTTGATGGATTTGTCCATACTACAAGTTACAAAATATTTCATATCTGCACTAAAGTCGATATGGTTTATTGCATACATGTGAGCTATGATATCTTCTTGAAGCACATAAGCTTGTACTACATTCCAAGCCTTGAGGTGAGCATCTCTACCTGCCGAGAGCAAGTAGCTTCCATCAGGGCTGTATTTTACGGTAAAAACAGAGTTGGTGTGCCCCTGGAGTGTCTGGATGAGCTGATAGTCAAAATCGAAAATTCTAATCAAATGATCGCTGTATCCTACCGCAAACTGCTCTAAATCTGGGTGGATACTGATGGTTCTGGCACTTTTATCAGAAGACTTGATGTGCTTGATGATCCCCTGACGCACTAGGTCAAATACAATCACTACTCCATCACCTGTAGCGATCCAAGCAAGGTCTCCCTTCACTTGAATATCAAAAATAGCTGCATCTGTCAGCTGCACGGCATATAGCTCACGATTGGTTTGGAGATCTATCACATGTAGTCCTTGATAGTTTTCTCCGATGAGCAGTTGACCTCGTGCCTGATCATAGCATACAGCATAGACAGACTGTGGCACTTTAGCGATAAGCTTACCGTCCTTAGGTTGAGTGAGGTCCCACTCTACGACCATCCCATCTCCTGCCCCTGAAAAAAATAAGTTAGCAGCTCTTCCTCTTGATAAAGCATACACACAATCATTGTGACCAGTGAGTGCATTTATTTTTGATACTTGTATCTTTGTCATCTATCTTGTCGAATATCCAGCGCCTCATGCACTTAGCAAAAATAGAAAAAATAAGCCCTGAAGCAGTTTTTGTGATTTATAAATTAACAGAAACTAATCTGGCTTCTTGTGATATCAGCTTTTTAAATGAGCATGACCTAGCCGAGTGGCGCTTGATCTCTCACCCTCAAAAACAAATAGAATGGCTTGGAGCTCGATTTGCACTCAAAAAAGTGCTAGAAGAAATGTCGCTCCCCTATACTTCCGCTATCAAAGATGAGTTTGGTAAGCCACACCTCATCGGCATCAAAGGTTTTATCTCATTCTCTCATACCAGCCAATATGCCGCAGCTTACTACCATAAAGATCAACATATAGGGATAGACCTAGAAGAGGGGAAGAGCAATCTACTCAAAGTAAAAAGTAAATTTCTTAATGAAGATGAGCTCAAAGAAGCTGGGAATAATTTAGAAAAACTAACTATTTACTGGGGTGCGAAAGAGGCCATCTTCAAAGCAAAGGGGAGAACCGGTATTAGCTTAAAAAACAATATCAGAATAGCCCCTTTTGTAGTAGATCAAGAAATGTATCATGGCAAAGTAGTAGAGGAAGATTCAGAAAATCATTACATCTTGAGAAAAAGTCAAATACGAGAAACTCAAATTATTTACACAGTATAATTTGCTATTTGTCATTAAATCCTATTAAATTGACTTAAAATTTGATGGATTATGAAAAAATCATTTTTACCACTACTATTCACTTTTTTCTGTATATCAAATGTAGTGATGGCACAAGTGCCAGATTTTCAGTTGTTGGACGCCAACTCTGGAAACAACATCAAGCTCAGTAGCTATGAAGGTAAATCAGCCGTTGTGCTGATCTTTACGAGCAACTACTGTCCTTATTCAAAACTTTATGAAGACAGAATCAAAGCGCTTTATGATGAGTTTGACAGTCAAAATGTGCAGTTCATACTTATCAATCCCAATGATCCTGATACAAATCCAGATGAATCTATCTCTGAAATGAAAAAACGTGCTGGAGAGAAAGGATTCAACTTCCCCTATTTAGTAGATAAATCTCGAGAAGCTGTTCAAATTTTTGATGCTAGCAAAACTCCAGAAGTCTTTGTATTAAAGCACACTCAGACTGGCTTCAATATAGTCTATCAAGGTGCTATAGACAATAATCCACAGCTCCCTGATCAAGTGACAAGTGCTTATTTGAAGAATGCTCTAGTCTCAGTACTAGCGGGTAGAAATGCTAATCCAAGAAGCACGAGACCCACAGGCTGTGTGATCAGATAAGCAAATCAAGACTCCAATCCTTGTCCTAAGCACCGGAGCATTTCGATCACTTCCTCCATCTTGGCACTATCCCCAAGTTTTTCAAAGGAAATGTATAAGTTCCTAAGCATTCTAGCTACGATGTCGATGTGTGTGCAGGGCTCGAAATATTTATCTTTAGTATCCAAGCGCAAGTGCCCCAAGTAGTTAGCGATATCTGCTTTGGAGAAAATCAGACCTTTGTTAAAAGCATTGATGTAAAATTGCTGATCCTCTGTCTTATAAGTCAACACAAAAAGATTGGGTAGGTTAACACCATAAACTGGCAGTTTGAGCTTTTGAGCGATCAACATGTACACAACACAGAGCGAGATGGGATTTCCTCTTCTCGTCTCTAACACTACATGCAGCATAGAGTTACCAGGTGCATGAAAATTCTTAGTATTAGCAGAAAACTTGAGCTTATTGAATACAACACTATTAAGCACCCTAATCTTATCTACTGCTTGTAAGTCCTGATTAAATTCGAGCCAAGCATCATAGTACAGTTGTTCAAGCTCCTTTTGAAGTGTTTCTAGTTCTAAGTCTGGATATTGATACGTGTTGAGTAGCCAGATACCTTCTAGTAGATCTATCCCACCTGTCTCTCCCCATATCGAAAGCCTTTCTTTGACTAGCTTGAACTGCAAGTCATGAACCAGCTCTTCTATCTGCTTTTGAAAGGTAGCATTGAAACTTTCCTCCCACTTTTTCTCTAAAAAAGGAATAATGGGAGAACCCAAAGACATGATTTTCTCACGTACATGGGTTCTCACTTCTGTATCTTCATCATCCAATAGGGAGACCAAAGCGGCTAGTTCTTTTTGACTCAACTCTTTGTCCATCTATGATTAGGTTTGAATAACACCAACATTAAATCTCTCTGTGATAGGAGCATGATCTGCCGCCTCGATGCCCATGGAGATTACTTTTCTAGTTTCAGCCGGATCAATGATTCCATCTACCCAAAGTCTAGCGGCAGCATAGTATGGGCTTAATTCCTCTTCGTATTTTTGAGTGATTTCTTGAAGCAATTGTGCTTCCTCTTCTGGAGTGATCACCTTACCTTGTGCTTTGAGCGTAGCAACTCTGATCTGTAGAAGTGTTTTAGCAGCTGAAGCGCCACTCATCACAGCCATCTGCGCGCTTGGCCAAGCATAGATCAATCTAGGATCATACGCTTTACCACACATGGCATAATTACCCGCTCCGAAGGAATTTCCGATCACCAAGGTAAACTTTGGTACCACAGAGTTGGCCATGGCATTAACCATTTTAGCACCATCCTTGATGATGCCACCATGCTCTGCTCTACTACCCACCATGAATCCACTCACATCTTGGATGAAAACTAGCGGTATCTTACGCTGATTACAGTTCATGATAAATCTAGCTGCCTTATCAGCAGAGTCGGAGTAGATCACACCCCCCATTTGCATCTCTCCTTTTTTAGATTTGACGATCTTCCGCTGATTAGCGATGATTCCTACCGCCCAGCCATCTATTCTAGCTGTACCACAGACAATTGATTTACCATAGAGCGCCTTATATTCATCAAACTCAGAGTTATCTACCAATCGGTCGATCACCTCTCTGATATCATAAGGCTTAGCCCTATCTGCTGGAAAAACGCCATAGATTTCTTCGATCTTTTTAGCAGGAAGTTTTGCCTCTTTCCTATCGAAACCCGCTTTTTCAAAAGCTCCGATTTTGTCAAATATCTTTCTTATCGCATCGAGACACTCTTGGTCATTCGCATATTTATTATCTGTGACACCAGATATCTCACAATGTGTGGTAGCACCCCCAAGGGTTTCATTATCCACATCCTCTCCTATGGCTGCTTTGACCAGATAAGAACCTGCTAAAAATATTGAGCCTGTCTTGTCGACAATCATCGCCTCATCAGACATGATCGGGAGATAAGCTCCACCCGCTACACAGCTACCCATGATAGCAGCTACTTGGATGATGCCCATAGCGGACATCTTGGCATTATTTCTAAACTGACGTCCAAAGTGCTCTTTGTCCGGGAAAATTTCATTTTGCATAGGAAGGAAAACGCCAGCACTATCTACCAAGTAGATGATGGGAAGTCTGTTTTCCATAGCGATCTCTTGTGCTCTCAGGTTCTTCTTAGCCGTGATGGGAAACCAAGCACCTGCCTTTACAGTAGCATCATTGGCTACGATCATGCACTGCTTACCACTGACATAGCCTATACCTGTGACGACACCACCTGAGGGACAACCGCCTACCTCTTCGTACATGCCTTCGCCTGCAAAAGCCCCTACTTCTAAAAATTCTGTTCCTTTATCTCTCAGATAGTCGATACGCTCTCTAGCTGTCAATTTGCCTTTTTCATGCTGCGCATCGATACGCTTTTGTCCACCTCCGAGCTTTACTTTTTCAAGCTTCTTTTTGAGCTGAAAAAGCTGCTGCTTATTCAAGTCTTCGTTTTTGTTAAACTCTAGATCCATTATTGTTTTGGGTTTATTTCACTGCATACAATACCTCCACGCGCAGGTTTTGTTTGTTTTTGCTTATTTGAAAGAGATCAAATATTAGCAATTTATAGAGAAGAATTTATTTCTCTACTTTTTAGTTCATGCTTTCAACCTCTACTTTGTAGTCTCTGAAAGCTCTAAAAATGGCACTCGCTATGTAAGTCTGTCCCAACTTATCATTGAGATATTTTTCTTCTTCTGGATTAGATAAAAAGCCTGCCTCAATGAGTACAGAAGGCATAGAAGTCGCCCAAAGTACCCAGAAAGCTTCTTGCTTTACGCCACGACTATTTCTTCCGACACGATTTTTGAATTGGTCTTCGAGACTCTCTGCCAGTCTCAAACTATTGCCTCTAAAAGCCCCCTGATAAAGGGAAAACATGATGTGTGTCTCTGGAGAATCTGGCTCGAAACCCTCATAGTTTTCCTTATAGTCATCCTCTAAAAGAATAACTGAATTTTCTCTTTTGGCTACTTCCAGATTACTCTTTGCTTTACTTACTCCCATCACGTAGGTTTCAGTACCTTTTACTGTTTTCACTGAAGAGGCATTACAATGTATAGAAATGAAAAAATCTGCGCTCTCTTTATTGGCTATTTTTGGTCGCTCGTACAGCTCAACAAACTTATCGGTACTTCTCGTGTAGATCACCTCTACATCTGGCAAGTTTTCCTTGATCGTCTCTCCAAGCTTGAGGGCGATGGCTAGCGCAACATCTTTCTCTTTTGAAAAACTACCCAGCGTACCAGGATCTTTACCTCCATGACCTGCGTCTATCACAACTTTTTTGACCCGATACTTAGTCTCCCCAGCAGGGATAAATGAGCATAATAAGATGGAAATAGTGACCAGAGAAAATGCGAGAATATTTTTCACGATGTTACGTTAGTTAAAAGTTAATAAGGTAACTTTGTACAAAGTTGTAAATTTTTAAGTAAAAAACAGAAAGCAGGTGTATAAAATCAAATACGCTTACTTCTTCGTCCCTTTCTTCCTATTCTTTATTGGTCAGTCATTCGCACAGATCAATACACGTGCCAAGAGAAGCAATGAGGTGACTCAAACGGTGCTTTCTGATAGTTCTCAGGTGGCTGCCGACTCCCTTTTAAGACAAGATTCTGTCAAAATCCAAAAAAGTAGCCTTGAAACTAAAGTCGACTACACTGCTGATGATTTCATCGAGATGGATAACACGCAGAAAAAAATCTATCTCACGACCAATGCGAAGGTTACCTACGGAAATATCAAATTAGAAGCTGATTCTATTTTTATAGATTTTGATAAGAAAACCATGTTTGCTATCGGTAGGCCTGACTCTACTGGTACGATCATAGGCAAACCGATCTTCGAACAAGCTGGACAAGTCTATTATACAGATGAAATCAAATACAACTTTGAAACTGAAAAGGCCTATATCAAATTTGCTATTACGGAGCAGGATGAGGGTTTTTTGAGAGGGGATAAAGTCAAAAAAGACAGTCTAGGAGCTGTCAATCTAGGAGATGCTATGTATACCACATGTGATCTCCCATATCCTCACTGGCACATCAGTGCTAAAAAAATCAAAGCCCTTCCAGGCAAAAGAATCGTCACAGGTCCTTTTAACCTTTACTTCAATGGCATTCCTACACCGGCTGGATTGCCTCTAGGCTTTTTACCTCCAAAAAAAGAGAAAGCCTCTGGTATCATCTTTCCTACTTATGGTGAGGAGCGTGTGAGAGGTTTGTTCTTGCGTGATTTTGGCTATTACTTTGCTTTCAATGACTACATCCATACGGGTATCCGAGGAGAAATCTACTCTAAAGGCGGCTATGGTGCGAGCATCCAAACCAACTACATGAAGCGCTATCGCTATAATGGTAACTTCAGCTTTGACTATAATCGATTTGTCAGTGGTCAAGAAGAGCTGAATCCACTTGCGATTAATGACTTCTGGCTTAGATGGAGTCATACACCTCAAACCAGAGGAACAGCTAGATTTTCTGCATCAGTCAATGCTGGTACTTCTACCTACAATACGAATCAAAACTTTCAAAATGACTTTGCTAGAAACATCAATTCGGAATTTAGCTCTTCTGTCAATTATAGTAATGTCATCCAAGGAACACCCTTCAGCTTTTCGACCTCATTTAGACATAGTCAAAATGTCCGTACTAGAGAAGTACAGGTGCAGTTGCCTGATGTAGCTGTCAACATGAATAGACAGACCCCTTTTCAGAATTCAAATCTAGATATCCTGAAAAGACTCAATCTAGCTTGGAACTTCGTAGCGACTAATCGTATCAGCAATGCCGTAAAGACGCGATCTGCTGGCTTCCCTGTAGCAAATACATTTGTGCCAATAGATACGCTTACTGGTCAGCCTCTGGAAGTGAGACCTTTTGATGCAGCTAATTTACCCCTCATTTTTAGGGAAGCTCAAAATGGTGCTAGACATACAGTACCGATATCTACCTCATTTAACCTGCTCAAGCACTTCAATATCAGTCCAAGCTTCAACTATACAGAGCTATGGTATCTCAAAGAGCTTGATTTTAGCTACGATGAAGAGGCGAGAGCAGTTAGAATCGATACTTTGAGTGGTTTTTCTCGTGGAGGTTTTTACAATGCGAGTGCAAATATGACAACACGTATATATGGTTTCTTTAATATCCGTGGAAAGAAAATAGATCGTATCCGACACGTGATCACACCGAGGGTAGGTTTCAGCTACAACCCTGACTTTACAGATCCAAGCTATGGCTTTTTTAGAGAAGTTCAGATAGACTCAACGGGGCGTACACAGATGCTCTCCAAATATCAAAATTTTGTCTGGGGTACAGCTCCTGCGGGAGAATCTCGGTCTTTGACCTTTGGCTTTGATAATAATATAGAGATGAAAATAAGGACCAAATCCGACACTGCTACGGAAATGAAAAAAGTCCCCATCATCAAAAATTTGAGTTTTAACTCTTCCTATAATTTTGCTAGAGATTCATTTCAGTTGGCCCCTATCAGTATGACTGCGTTTACGGGACTTTTTAATGACAAAGTGAGCATCAACATGAATGCTACCCTCAATCCATATATTTATCGATTGGATTCGTTTTTTGTCAATGAGCGGACGGGAGTCACTACAGTGCAGCAGACTCAGCTCAATCAGTTTGCTTGGAATAATGGCAGAGGACTGGGGCAAATCACCGCAGCTTCTATCAATATGAGTACGAGTTTGAATCCTAACTCAAAAACGAATAATAATCCTGCCGCTGTCAATAGTGCTATGAATAGGCAAGCAGCGATGGAAGGTATGCCTGTAGATCCTGCAATGGAGGCCGAGCTCCGCAGTATGGCGATGAATCCAAATGCCTACATAGACTGGAATGTCCCTTGGAGTCTCAATCTCAACTACAACCTGAACTACGCTAAAGTAGGTTTTCAAGAAGCTAGAATCACCCAAGCATTAAACTTTTCGGGGGATGTGAGCTTAACGGAGAAATGGAAAATCAACTTCAATTCAGGCTTTGACTTTGAAAATAGAGATCTAACACAAACCAATATTTCTATTGCAAGAGATCTTCACTGTTGGGAGATGCTGGTAAACTGGGTGCCTTTTGGTAGGTATCAATCATATTCGATAGACATTCGAGTAAAAGCCTCTATGCTTCAAGACCTCAAAATTAGTAGAAGAAGAAGCTTCTTTGACTTCAGATAGTCCGATAGAATTCTTTTTTATGACTAACTTTGGAAAAAATCGTCCAAACGATGTCTTTATCTTTTTATAATGGCTCCAATTATTTTGGGCCTCTGCTATTCATTGTGATAGCCTATCTTTTGCATCACTTTAGTCCAGGGCTGATGATAGCCGTCCCTATTTTAGCTATTGTTTATGCTGCTTTTTACTTATTTCAGTCCTTTGCTTTGGTTGGTAGGTTTCGCTTTTCAAATCAAATCTACTTGATCTTCTTTGTGATCATCTTCCAATTCTTGTCTTTGGCTTTTAGAGGAGGAATGGATCAGATTGTCCAAGACTTCCTTTTAGTAACTCAGTTTTTTATGCTTGCTGTAAACTGGTGGATGATCAATCAAGCTAAAAGCAAAGCCAAGGAACACCATAAATTTTATGGTTCCCTTTACTTTCTTAACTATCTAGCACTTGCTTGCTCTCAATACCAGTATATCATATAAAAAAAGCCTCAAGATCGAGTGATCCTGAGGCTATACTATTTTGCAAGACTATATTAAGCTAACCAACCTTCTACCTCTTCTTTGGTAGGATTAGCAACTTCTAGCTTAAGCTTTTTACGCATCCCACAGACATCATTAAAGAGCTTGTTAGCATCAAAGCCTTTGAGTTGATCTATGGTATGAATATTCATTTTTCTGATGATTGGCAATAAGTCAGCGCGAATTCCCTGCGCCTCAAAGTCAGCATCAGTCGCTAGCTCGACTTTCTTCTCTGGTCTCATCTGAGGGAAGAATAATACCTCTTGGATCGTATGCTGATTGGTCAATAGCATCGTCAAACGATCGATACCTATACCCAAGCCAGAAGTAGGCGGCATACCATATTCTAATGACCTGAGAAAGTCCTCATCCATCGCCATCGCTTCATCATCACCTCTTTCTGCGAGCTTGAGTTGCTCCTCAAATCGCTCTCTTTGATCAATAGGATCATTGAGTTCTGAGTAGGCATTAGCGATCTCTTTACCGTTCACAAAAAGTTCGAAGCGCTCTACCAAGCCAGCTTTACTTCTATGCTTCTTAGCTAGAGGAGTCATTTCTATAGGGTAATCAGTGATGTAAGTTGGTTGAATCAAATTCGCCTCTACCTTTTCACCAAAAATCTCATCGATCAGTTTTCCTCTACCCATGCTATCATCTACCTCTATAGACATTTGAGCACACACTTCTCTAAGTTGCTTCTCGTTCATTTCTGAGATATCGATGCCTGTATATTCTTTGATCGAATCATACATGCTGAGCTTACGATATGGCCCTGCAAAGTCTATTTGATTTTGACCCACAGTGACAGTAGTCTTTCCATGAATTCTCTGAGTGACATCCTCTAGGAGGTTTTCCACCATCTCCATCATCCAAATGTAGTCCTTGTAAGCCACATAGATCTCCATAGAAGTGAACTCTGGATTGTGTGTACGATCCATCCCCTCATTTCTGAACATCTTGCCAAATTCATACACACCATCAAATCCTCCAACAATCAACCTTTTCAGGTAAAGCTCATTGGCTATTCTCAAGAAAAGCGGCATGTCTAGGGTATTGTGATGCGTCTTAAACGGTCTAGCAGCAGCCCCTCCATGAACAGCCTGTAAGATAGGCGTCTCCACTTCTAACCAGCCATTGTCATCAAAGAACCTTCTCATCGTGCTGATGATTTTTGATCTAGTGATAAAAATATCTTTATACTGAGGATTGACTGTCAAGTCCACATATCGCTGTCTATAGCGCATTTCAGGATCGGTAAATCCATCGTAGACATTACCTTCCTCGTCTCGTTTCACTACTGGAAGTGGCTTTACAGCTTTTGATAACAATTTCAATTCTGTAACATGAAGTGAAATCTCACCCGTTTGTGTAGTGAAAATATAACCCTTCACCCCAATAAAATCTCCTATACCTAGGAGCTTTTTGAATACTGTATTGTACAGTACTTTATTGGCATCATCCTCTGGACAGATGTCATCTCTTCTGACATAGATTTGTAGTCTGCCAGTAGCATCTTGAATCTCCGCAAAAGAAGCAGAACCCATGATTCTGCGACTCATCAATCTACCTGCTATCGAGATGCTTTTATAGTCATTCTTATTATTTTCGTAGTTCTGGTGAATATCTGCCGCAGTTACATTGATATCAAAAGACTCAGCGGGATAGGGATTGATCCCCAGCTTCATCAACTCTTCACGGTCTTTTCTGCGTTCTATTTCCTGCTCACTCAGTAGTTGCATGTCAAATTATTATTGGTTATTGCTTTATTTATTGGCTTTTCTCCTAGCCATTTCTCTTTTGACTAATTCAAACTCTCTGCTAGATTGACCTGCTATAGATGTGTTTTCAGCAGCTCTTCTACCTAGGTATGGCATCACAGACTTGATAGGGCCATAAGGGACGTATTTAGCCACATTATATCCCGCGTTTGCCAGATTGTATGAGATGTTATCACTCATACCATAAAGCTGCGCAAAGAAAAATCTAGCATCGTCATTTTTCAAGCCATGCTCATTCATCAGCTCGGCTAGGTATATCGTACTCTTCTCATTATGCGAACCGCAGCAGATATAGAAGACATCTTTATTATCCATCGCCAACTTCAATGCTGCATCAAAGTCTCTATCACTGGCAGCCTTATTTGGCTGGATGGGACTTGGATAACCCATTTCCTTAGCCCTAGCACGCTCCTTTTCCATGTAAGCACCTCTGACAAGCTTGGCTCCAAGGTAGTAACGCTTTTCTCTAGCATTTTGAAGTGCTTCTGACAAGTTGCCAAGCATATCTGCACGATACATCTGATAAGTATTATAGACGATGGCTGTTTCTTTATTGTACAAAAACATCATCTCATAGGCCATCTGATCTATAGTATCTTGAATCCACGTCTCCTCAGCATCTATGAAGATTCTTACCCCATGATCAAATGCCGATTTGCAGATAGCATTTACTCTCGCCTTGACTCTTTCAAAAGCCTCTGTTTCTGCTTGACTTAGCTGTTTCCCGGCTTGTACTTTAGCTAAAAGTGGTGTAGATGCGAGTCCAGTGATCTTAAACACACTAAAAGGAATGGCTTTATTATTACTTGCCTTGTGGATAGTCGCTATGATTTCATCTCGCGTATGATCAAATCCATCCTCTTTCTCTCCACCTTCTACCGAATAGTCAAGTATGGTACCTATACCGAACTCACTCAAAGACTTGATCGTAGGCTCACATTCTTGGATATTTTCTCCTCCACAAAAATGGCTGAAAACCGTACTTTTGATGATACCCTTGACTGGCAATCCAAGCTTTAGTGCTAAATTTGAAAATTTAGTGCCAAAACTTACCAGTGCATTGTTATTCATCGCTGAAAAGATCAAATACTGCTTTTTCAGTTGCTGATCCGACTTGGACGAAAAGGCTATTTCAAGGTTGTCAAAAGAGATTTTTGTACTTGTCTGCATATGGTATTTTAAAGAGTTGCAAATATATACAAAAACAGCAACATGCTGGAATTTGTTATCCATTTGAAGAAATCAAAAATGTTAGAATTACCAGATATTCAATCGATAAAAAACTGGGGGATAGAGGTCAAAAATCCCTTTGTCATAGCAGGACCTTGTAGTGCAGAGACGAGAGAACAAGTCTTAGAAACTACTGCTCAATTGGCTCAAAAAGGTATCCACACCATACGCGCTGGTGTATGGAAACCACGCACTAGACCTAATAACTTTGAAGGTGTCGGAGAAAAAGCCATGCCATGGTTAGTAGAAGCTAAAGAAAGATACGGAGTTAAATTTGCCGTAGAAGTAGCCAACCCTAAACATGTAGAAGTCTGCCTCAAAAATGGCATAGATGTACTCTGGATAGGTGCAAGATCTACTGTCAATCCGTTTACCGTTCAAGAAATTGCTGATGCACTCACTGGTGTAGACATCCCTGTATTGATCAAAAATCCGATCAATCCTGACCTAGCACTATGGATGGGTGCTATAGAGCGTGTGTACAATGCCGGTATCCGTAAGTTGGGCGCTATTCACAGAGGCTTTAGCTCATTTCAGAATACCACTTATAGAAACGCCCCTATGTGGCAGATAGCTATCGAGCTCAAGACAAAACTCCCTCAACTACCACTCATCTGTGATCCAAGTCACATGGGTGGCAAGCGCGAGCTTATACAACCTCTGGCTCAAATGTCTCTAGACTTAAACTATGACGGGCTGATCATCGAGTCTCACATCACACCAGACCTCGCTTGGTCAGATGCATCACAACAAGTGACTCCAGACAGACTTGCTGAAATACTTAGCGCACTTAAAACACGTCAGATCACAGTAGATAATGTAGAGTACCAATCTCAACTAGAAATCATCCGTGAGCAAATAGATGAAGCGGACCGAGAGATCCTAGAAGCCATCAGCAGAAGGATGAGATTAGTAGAAAAAATCGGCTATTACAAAAAAGCTAATAATGTAGCTGCACTGCAAATGGACAGGTGGCATGAGATATTTTCCTCTAGACCTGAATGGGCTAGAGCACTTCAGATCAATCCAAATTTTATAGAAGAACTTTACCGATTGATACATGATGAATCGATCAAAAAGCAAACAGATATACTTGATAGCGATATCTAATCATTATAAAAAAGTTTAAATAATTTCTTTCTACTGCTTGTTCGTTAAAATTTATTCTATACTTTTGAAGATATGATAAGCAACCAAGCAAAATTTTACTTTAGCTATTTTTACTTTTATCCATTCCTCAAGAATCGGAGCTTGGTAGCTATTGCTTAAAAGAAATAGAAAACAAACCATAACCTAAAGCCCGATTCTTCACAGAGTCGGGCTTTTCTTATTTACAAAAACCAATGAAAAACCTAAAGAACATGTCCGCCTGGGGTATGAACCTCAAAAGTCCTGCGATCATCGCTGGCCCGTGTAGTGTAGAGAGTCCTGCTCAGCTATCTGCTATTTGTACAGAAATGAAGTTGAACAACATCAAGCCAGATCTTTTCAGAGCTGGTGTGTGGAAACCACGCACAAGACCTGGGGGATTTGAAGGTCTTGGTGCTACAGCACTTCCTTGGCTAGAGATCGTGCGAGAAGAACTCAATGTACCCATCACTGTAGAAGTCGGCAATACCAAGCATGTAGAAGAAGCCTTAAAGGCTGGTATCGATGTGCTCTGGGTGGGTGCCCGTACTACCGTAAATCCATTTTCAGTGCAAGAGATCGCTGAAGCACTCAGAGGAGTAGATATACCTGTACTGGTCAAGAATCCAATGAGTCCTGATCTTGGGCTTTGGGTAGGTGCTTTTGAGAGATTCAATGCAGTAGGTATAGACAGGTTAGCTGGAATCCATAGAGGGTTTACTGACCAGCATGATAAGACGTATAGAAATAAACCCAACTGGAGTATACCTATTCACCTCAAAAGAGAAATTCCCGGTATAGAAGTCATCAATGATCCTAGCCATATCACGGGTAAAAGAGACATGATCTTAGAAGTGTCGCAGCGAGCTCTTAACTTTGGCTTGGATGGACTAATGATCGAAACACACCATGATCCTGATAATGCTTGGAGTGATGCCGCTCAACAGGTCACACCTACTAGGCTAGCTGAAATCCTCAAGCAACTTGAGTTCAGAGAGACGCTTTGGAATGAAAATCTAGATGATCAATTGAGTAAGTTCCGTGTGGAAGTGGATCAGCTTGACCATCAACTCATGGAGATCCTTGCAGAACGCTTTAAAGTCATTGATAAAATAGGAGCGCATAAAAGGGATCAAGGTTTGGCAGTATTCCAGCCAGATAGATGGACCAGCGTAATGGAGTCTAGGACAAAAGAAGGTGTAGCTAAAAACCTCAGTGAAAAATTCATGAAAGAACTTCTTTTTGCGATACATGAAGAGTCTGTAAAAAGACAAGAAAAGCAAATAAAGACTCAAAGCACCACGAATAGCTTAAAAGTCTGAAACAAGCTGCCAATAAGTTTCTTTTAGTTTTATCTTTACTGAAAAAAAATTGAATAAAGTCACCGTTACCGATCAGATTAGCACTCATCTCCAAAAAACGCTCTCGAAGGCAAACGCTTCAAAAGTAGCTGTTTTGGTAGATGAAAACACAGCCATGTACTGTCTCCCGATCATTAGAGATTTGGTTCATGACTGCATATTAATCCAAATAAAGGCTGGAGAGCAAAATAAAAACATCAGTACTTGCCTCAATATCTGGCAAAAGATGACAGATGAAAAGTTGGATAGAAGTGCTTTACTCATCAACTTAGGTGGTGGCGTGATAGGTGATATGGGAGGTTTTTGTGCAGCTACTTATAAGCGTGGGATTCGATTTATCAATATCCCAACCACACTGCTTGCTCAAGTAGACGCTAGTATTGGTGGTAAATTGGGAATTGACTTTGGATCACTTAAAAATCACATTGGCCTTTTTCATGAACCAGAAGAGACAGTAGTAGATCCAGTCTTCCTTCAAACGCTTCCTGAGTGTGAACTCAAATCTGGATTTGCTGAAATGCTCAAACATGGACTGATTTCAGACGAGGTATATTTCAAAAGGCTTTCCAGACTTAACCATCCAAATGAGATCACTGCTGATGACATCGCACACTCTATTATGTTGAAAAAGCAGGTAGTAGAAAAAGACCCTAAAGAAAAAGGCTTGCGTAAGATTCTCAATTTTGGACATACCATAGGGCATGCTGTGGAAAGTCATTATTTGACCACTGATCATCCACTATTACATGGAGAAGCCATCGCTATTGGGATGGTTTGCGAGGCTTATCTCGCGCAAATAATTGGCAAACTACCCCAAAGTGCTGCAGAAGAAATACATCAAGTAATGAAGCGTTTCTATCCGATGAAGTCACTTCCAGAAAGTTCAGTATTGCTTACACTCATGCAGCATGACAAGAAAAATTCACGCCAAACCTTAAGCTTTAGCTTGCTGAGCACCATAGGTAAATGTGACTTTGACTGTAAAGCAGATAGTCATCAAATTTTAGAAGCACTAGCCATTTATGAATCCTGTGAAAGAGCATAAATCCGTAACGCTAAAACCCGTTCAAGACATAGGTGATCAGATCATTCCACTACCTGCTTCCAAAAGCGAGAGTAATCGTGCTTTGATCATTCAAGCATTAGCTAACGGAAATTCCATTGAGCTATCCAATCTAGCTGAAGCGAGAGATACGCAAACAATGATTCGCTTGCTCGCTGACAGAAGCGATTTGAAAGATGTACTAGATGCGGGTACGACTATGCGATTTTTGACTGCTTACTATGCGATATCTGATCAAGAAGTGACTATGACAGGTACGCCTCGCATGTGTCAAAGACCCATAGGTATCTTAGTAGATGCACTGCGAGAAATCGGTGCGGATATCAACTATCTGGATCAAGAAGGCTACCCTCCACTTTTGATCAAGCCATTTACTGCTCAACAAGTTGATAAAATCAGCATTAGAGGAGATGTAAGCAGCCAGTATATCTCAGCACTTTTGATGATCGCTCCAAAGTTATCTAAGGGATTATCTATTGAGCTCACGGGTACTATAGGATCTAGACCTTACATAGAGATGACGCTTGCGCTTATGAGTCAGTTTGGGGTGAAACATACATGGGAAAAAAACACTATCTACATACCTGCTCAGTCTTACCAAGCACAAAGCTATGCTATAGAAGGTGATTGGTCTGGTGCGAGCTATTGGTTTAGTCTATTGGCACTAGCTAAGTCTGGTTCACTTTTCATCCAAGGGCTAAAAGAAAAATCACTACAGGGAGATGCCTCCATAGTAGATATCATGAGCTATTTAGGTATCAAAACTGCATTTAAAGAAGACGGTATTCTTTTAGAGAAAATCCCTGTTAAAGGCATCAAACAATATGACTTTCTCCACTGTCCAGATATCGCACAGACAGTAGCTGTGACTTGTGCTGGCCTTGGATTATCTATGACTTTTAGTGGTTTAGAGAGTCTCCGAATCAAAGAAACTGATCGAATAGCAGCTCTTCAAGCTGAATTAAGCAAAGTAGGAGCTAAATTTGAAGAAATAGAAACGGGTTTTTGGCAATTGACTCCAAGTAATAAACTACCCGAGATAGCTAGTTTTGAAACATATGATGATCATAGGATGGCAATGGCATTTGCTCCGCTAGGCACACTTATGCAGCTCGACATAGCCGATCCAGAAGTAGTCAACAAATCCTATCCCTCTTTTTGGCAACATTTAGCTATTTGTGGTTTTGAAATGACCTAATCTTATGAAAGCTTTCTACACTATCCTTCTCTTGATATTGTCCAATACCTTCATGACATTGGCTTGGTATGGACACCTTAAATTTAAAGAGCTCAAATGGTTTGAAAATCTAGGGTTGATCAGTATCGTCCTGATCAGTTGGGGGATTGCCCTATTTGAATATTTCTTCCAAGTCCCAGCTAATCGCATAGGTTTCAAAGAAAATGGAGGACCCTTTACCTTGGTCCAATTAAAAGTGCTTCAGGAAGTAATCACACTTGTCACATTTATGATTTTCACATTACTGTTTTTCAAAAATGAGACCCTTAAAACGAATCATCTCATCGGTTTTGCTTTCTTAGTTCTTGCCGTGTACTTTATATTTAAAAAGTAACTCTGCAGATTAGAATTTATGGAAATAGGCCAAGGATTTGAATAGTCTGCTACCATACCAAGAAAACATCTCCCCGTCTACTATTTCTACATGGGTATTTGGCAGATGCTCTTTGAAGAACAGGGTGTGTTTATCTTGAAAAGGAAATGGCTCACTTGATAGCAAGAGATAATCTGGTTGTAATTTTTCGAGTGTTTCAAGACTCAGCTCAGGATACCTTGACTGAGTTACCGCATTTTCAAAACCAACTCTTTTGAGCATATCATCAATAAAAGTCTGAGAGCCAACGGCCATAATAGGGTCATTCCAGATGAGGTAAGCAGCAGAACCTAGTCTTCTCTTTGGCAAATGATCAAAGCCTCGCTTTATTTGCTCGCTCATGGTCATCGCCTCATTCACTTTCCCTACTAACTGACCTACTTGACTGATCATTTTCAAAGCATCATTCAGATCATATATATCACTCAACCAAACTGGATATTTCTCAGCCAATTGCTCAATACCAGATTGGTAATTTTCTTCCTTATTGCCAATGATCAGGTCTGGCTTAAGTTTATCAATGACCTCAAATCTAAAATTCTTTGTTCCTCCTATTATTTGAGCTTTCTGTTTGGCCGCGACAGGATGTACACAAAATTTAGTGACACCTACTAGCTCATCCTCAAGCCCCAAATCATAAAGTAACTCTGTCTGAGATGGGACGAGAGATATGATACGCTTTGGAATCCCTTCTAGTATAACTTCTCTTCCTGTCTGATCTGTGTATTTCATAAATAAAGGCTCCCGTAGGAGCCTCGTTTATTTGACATATCTAAAATCAAAAGCTGGGTCATGCTGAATCAAAAATTCATACATCAGCTTAATTACATTTTCAATATCCTCTTTATGTGCTGTTTCCACTGTAGTATGCATATACTTGAGCGGAAGAGAGATCAATGCTGATGGCACACCTTCATTTGAATAAGCAAAGGCGTCTGTATCTGTTCCAGTAGATCTAGAGGCTGCCGCTCTTTGAAAAGGAATCTCTTGTTTTTTAGCGACTCCTATGACCAGATCCAAAAGTTTTTTGTGCACTGCTGCACCATAAGTCAATACAGGGCCTTTACCAGCAGTGAAGTCTCCATTTTGCTTTTTATCATACATAGGAGAGGTAGTATCATGACATACATCAGTGATGATAGCCACATTAGGTTTGATATTATGCGCGATCATTTGTGCACCATGCAGTCCTATTTCCTCTTGTACCGAGTTGACGATATATAGTCCAAATGGTAACTTCACACCACTTTCTTTGATTTTATGTGCTACTTGGGCGATCATATAGCCCCCTATACGATTGTCTAGAGCACGTCCGCAGTAGTACTTGTTGTTCAAGTCAGACAGCTGATCTTTAAAGGTGATTACACAACCTACATGAATCCCTAAGCTCTCTACTTCATCTTTAGAGCTTGCTCCTACATCTATAAAGATGTTTTTGAGTGATGGAGTTTCTTCCTTGGCTGCATCACGTACATGGATAGCAGGCCAGCCAAAAACGCCATCTACTATCCCTTTATCCGTATGGATATTCACACGCATAGAGGGTGCGATCATGTGGTCTGAGCCACCATTGCGTCTTACATAGATGTATCCATCAGAAGTGATATAATTTACAAACCAAGAAATCTCATCTGCGTGAGCTTCTATCACTACTTTGTAAGGTGCATCGGGATTGATCACCCCCACAGCTGTACCGTAGCTATCTGTGAAATAAGTGTCTACCACTGGCTTGAGATAGTCCAGCCATATCTGCTGACCACTTGCCTCAAATCCTGTTGGTGAGGCATTATTCAAATACTTATATAAAAACTCTTCTGCTTTTGTCATAAAATCAATTGATTACAATGGAATGTTACCATGCTTTTTCTTTGGCAGTGTCTCTACCTTGTTTTCTAACATCTTGAATCCAGCGATAAGTTTCGCTCTAGTCTCAGATGGCATGATGACTTCATCTATAAACCCTCTGTGAGCCGCTCTGTATGGATTAGCAAATTTTGCTGTGTACTCATCTACCTTCTCTTGGAGTTTGGCTTCTTTATCAACAGCTTCTGATATTTCCTTTTTAAAGATGATCTCAGCAGCACCTTTGGCTCCCATCACTGCGATTTCAGCCATCGGCCAAGCAAAGTTGAGGTCTGCTCCTATGTGCTTAGAGTTCATTACATCATAGGCGCCACCATAGGCTTTTCTAGTAATGACAGTGATCCTAGGTACTGTAGCTTCAGAGAAAGCATAAAGCAATTTCGCACCATTAGTGATGATGCCTCTCCATTCTTGATCCGTTCCTGGTAAAAAGCCTGGGACATCTTCTAAAACGAGAAGTGGAACATTGAAACTATCGCAGAATCTAACAAATCTTGCAGCTTTAGTACTCGCATCGATGTCCAGCACCCCTGCAAGTGAAGAAGGTTGATTTCCCACGACTCCTATACTTTTACCTGCTAGTCGAGCAAATCCAACTACGATATTGTCTGCGAAATTTTTATGGACTTCAAAAAAAGTACCTTCATCCACAATCCCTTCAATTACTTCACGCATATCATAAGGCTGATTCGGATTGTCTGGCATGATGCTATCTAGCGCAGGTCTACTTTCGTCCTCTTTCATCTCATAAGGTACACTAGGCGCATCCTCCTCGCAGTTTTGAGGTACATAGCTCAAAAGACGCTTGAGATAATTGATACACTCTACCTCATTAGCACAAGAAAAATGCGTCACGCCTGACTTAGTACTATGTGTACTTGCACCACCAAGCTCCTCAGCCGTTACGTTTTCTTGAGTAACTGTTTTCACTACGTTAGGCCCAGTCACAAACATGTAAGATGTATTTTCTACCATCAAGATAAAGTCTGTAATGGCAGGTGAGTAAACAGCCCCTCCAGCACATGGCCCCATGATTGCAGAAAGTTGTGGTATCACGCCAGAAGCTCTAGTATTTTTAAAGAAAATATCTGCATATCCTCCTAGAGAAACTACCCCTTCTTGTATTCTAGCACCACCTGAATCGTTTAGACCTATAATTGGCGCACCATTTTTCATAGCGAGATCCATTACTTTACAGATTTTCTCTGCATGAGTCTCAGACAGTGAACCTCCAAAGACAGTAAAATCTTGGGAAAACACATAAGTCAGGCGTCCATTGACCGTACCATACCCAGTGACAACTCCGTCTCCAAGGTAATGCTCTTTATCCAAACCAAAATCCTTGGCTCTGTGCATGACAAACTTGCCAATCTCTTGGAAGGATCCTTCGTCTAATAATAAATGAATTCTTTCGCGGGCTGTAAGTTTACCTTTTTTATGTTGGGAGGCTATCCTAGCTTCTCCTCCTCCTAAAAGTGCTTCTTCATTCTTTTGAGCCAGTAACTCATATTTTTCTTTATTGGTAGGTAATGTATAGACGACATTTTTATCCTTATCTGCCATGTGTTATCATTGGTTTTATTTCCTCCAAATATAGTTAGGAGAGGCTTAAACTCGAAACAATAGCCTCGTTTATTAAGCGATGATTAAATTTGAACCTTTCCCTCATTTTTTCAGTGATTTTTAATAGAATATAATAACTTCACGAAAATTTTTAAGCACTCCATGTTTTCGAGGAAGATCGCGATAATAGACTTAGGGACAAATACATTTCATCTAATGATTGCTCAAATCATAGATGACAGGTTCACTATCCTCTTTAAGGAAAAGATTGCTGTCAAAATTGGAAAAGGAGGGATAAACAATGGATTCATTGCAGAAGACGCTCTTAAAAGGGCTCATCATACGCTCAAGCACTTTAGAAATCTGATTGATGGTGAAAACATCAGTGAGATATATGCCTTTGCTACGAGTGCTATTCGAAATGCTGCCAATGGACAGGATTTTGTAACAAGTATCAGAAAGAAATACGAAATATCAATACAAGTCATCTCTGGCGATCAAGAGGCTGAGCTTATCTATGAAGGGATCAAAAAGGCTGTTTCACTAGACGAGACACCAAGTCTGATGATGGACATAGGCGGTGGTAGTGTGGAATTCATCATTGGTAATGCACAAGAGATATTCTGGAAGCAAAGCTTTGAAATTGGAGCTCAAAGACTATTAGATCTTTTTCATTATCATGACCCTATTTTACTTGAAGAAATCATCAATCTCAATGAGTACTTGCAAGAGAAACTTACGCCTCTATTAAATGCTATCAATACTTATAACCCTCAAAAACTGATAGGCTCTTCGGGTACTTTTGACACATTGACTGACATTTATTTTCAAGAGATGGGTTTTGAGAAAGACTATAAAAAACCCACCTATACTTTGCCCGTATCAAATTACCGAGATATCTACAATGAGTTTATCACTAAAACGCGCGAGGAGAGACTTGAGATCCCAGGAATGATCCCAATGCGCGTAGACATGATCGTAGTAGCGGGTGCATTGACTACTTTTATACTCGAACAGATCAAAGTAGATGAAATCATCTGTTCAAACTATGCATTAAAAGAAGGAATACTGGCTCAGGTGATATCAGGCAAGTTATTAGCCAGCTCAAATTAAGATCAATATCATGCAAACAATATACGATTATAATAGGCTCAAAACCTTTACTAAAAATATATTTCTGAAAATCGGTTGCTCTGAAGCTCACGCAGAAACAGCTAGCACTGTCCTGCTATCAGCCGATCTTAGAGGTGTAGACTCTCATGGAGTAGCCAGACTCTCAGGCTATGTGAGACTATGGGAGGCTGATCGTATCAATGCCACTCCTAATATCAAGATAGTACATCAGACACCAAGTACCGCAGTCATAGATGGAGATGGTGGTTTGGGTTTAGTCATCGCGCC
Organism: Penaeicola halotolerans; assembly: GCF_016464625.1. Classification (GTDB taxonomy): domain Bacteria; phylum Bacteroidota; class Bacteroidia; order Cytophagales; family Cyclobacteriaceae; genus Penaeicola; species Penaeicola halotolerans. Next base: position 155,541 of record NZ_JAEAGO010000004.1, on the reverse strand, counting down.
ATTTGCTATGGAGATCGCTATCGAAAAAGCCAGTAAAGCAGGTACAGGCTGGGTAGCAGTCCGAAACTCTAATCACTTTGGCATCGCGGGATATCATGCGATGATGGGTCTAGAACACAATATGATCGGTTGGGCAATGACCAATGCTAGCCCACTTGTAGCACCTACTTTTTCGGCAGAAAGGCTCCTAGGCACCAATCCTATCGCCATTGCTATCCCTGCCAATGAGGAGCCTCCATTTGTAGCAGATTTCGCCACCACTACAGCGGCTAATGGCAAACTGGAAATTCTGCAAAGAAAGCAAGAAGATGCTCCTGAGGGATGGATTCAAGATAAGGCTGGCAAACCCACACAAAATGCTAATGGGGTCAAAGATGGTGGAGCTTTACTACCTCTAGGTGGCGACAAAGTCCATGGAAGTCACAAAGGCTACAGTCTAGGGGCAATGGTAGACATCTTATCAGCGGTCTTATCAGGCGCTAATTATGGGCCATGGGTCCCACCATTTGTCAGTTTCTTAGCACCTCCTGCAGATCCAGTAGGTAAGGGAATAGGACACTTCTTTGGTGCTATGACAGTCAATGCATTCAGACCAGCCGAAGAGTTTAAAGAGCATATGGACAATTGGATTAGAAGATTTAGGTCATCCAAAACAGTGGATGGACATGAACGTGTCTTAATCCCAGGAGATCCAGAACGAGAGATGGAAGCTATTCGAATGAAAAAAGGTATTCCGCTCCTCCTTCCAGTAGTAGAAGACTTAAAGTCCCTTGGTGAAAAATTTGAAGTGGAGTTATAAAGTAATTAGGCTTTGTCAATAGATAAATCCTACTCGAAGCACTAGTGGACTGGCATAAGGCGATCTTACATTATCGTAGGTAACATTGTAAAGCGCCATGATGTTAAAGCCACCTCTACCACCTGGACCTATTTGATTGTATCCGCCACCTATCAAAAGCCCAGGTACCCATTCAGTGCTAAAGCGATCTCTAAACGGATCATAGAATTTAAGATTTAAAGATTCATATTCTGCATAGGCATAAAATGCTTCGAGGATATTGTACCTACCAAAAACACGTCCTCCATAAATACTAGAAGAGTATGATGGCCTGTATCGCTTATCTTCAAAATACTGATAAGTGATCCCAGCACCAGTAGATAGTTTTGTTGTGAGCATATATCCTACAAGTGGAGATACCTCAACAGCGGTGATAGTTCCAAATTGAAGACCAAAATTTCCCCCGAAGTACACACGCTCTTTGAATGACTTGTCTATCTCAGGATCAAAATCTCTTTGAGCAAAGACAATTTGAGTACAAAACATAGCTCCTATGAAGAGCAAAAAAATGGCACTTGACTTAATCTTCTGGAATGATAACATATAAATCCTCCGTCTCTTTTTTCATCAAGTATCTTTCACGAGCAAACTTCTCCAAGAGTTCATAATTACTCATTAATTCTTGCCTATCCTGCTCAATTTTCTTTTTCTTCTCAAGATAGTACTCCTTCTCCTCTTCTAAGTCCCCGAGCTTACTCCTCAATTCGATATGAGAAATTACGTTACTAGAATCGATAAAAATCATCCACACCAAGAAGCCTAGTGTGAACATGACATAAAAATTCTTAGTGTACTTGAGATATTTCTTAAATCTTTCCATGATTACTAACGATAACGAAAATTAGAAAAACAAAAGCATAAAAAAAAGCCTCTAATTTCTTAGAGGCTTTAGGATTAAAATTTCAGTCCTGGAAAATACCCAACTTCACCCAGTTCTTCCTCTATTCTGATCAACTGATTGTATTTAGCCATTCTATCAGATCTTGATGCAGAACCAGTCTTGATTTGTCCTGTATTTAATGCAACAGCTAAATCTGCTATTGTATTGTCCTCAGTTTCTCCAGATCTGTGAGACATCACGCTCTTGTATTTGTTTCTATGTGCTAGATTTACAGCATTGATTGTCTCTGTGAGTGTACCTATTTGGTTAACTTTTACAAGGATCGCATTAGCTGTTTGGTTATCGATACCTTTTTGAAGTTTATTCACATTAGTCACAAATAGATCATCTCCTACCAGTTGGATTTTGCTACCTACCTTTTCAGTGAGTTTTTTCCAACCAGCCCAGTCGTCTTCATCCATCCCATCTTCTATAGAGATAATTGGATATTTATCTACCCACTCACTCCAGTAGCTTACCATCTCATCTGAGGTCAATGAATCACCTGTTGACTTTTTGAATACATAACGCTTGGCTTCTGCATCATAAAACTCAGAAGAAGCTGCATCCATAGCGATGAAAATATCTTCACCTGGTCTATATCCTGCTTTCTCGATTGCCTGAAGTACTACTTCTATCGCCTCCTTATTTGATCGAATATTTGGAGCAAATCCACCTTCGTCTCCTACGTTAGTAGAGAGACCTTTTGACTTCAATACACTTTTCAAATGGTGAAATACCTCAGTACCCATTCTCAAAGACTCAGAAAAGCTCTCCGCTTTAACAGGCATAACCATGAACTCTTGAAAGTCAATTGCATTATCAGCATGGCTACCGCCATTGAGGATGTTCATCATCGGAACGGGTAATGTATTGGCATTCACACCACCAATGTATCTGTATAGAGATTGTCCTGATTCAAACGCTGCCGCTTTTGCCACTGCCAGAGAAACCCCTAGCATCGCATTAGCACCCAACTTAGACTTATTTGGCGTAGCATCTAGGTCTAGCATGATCTGATCGATGAGATTCTGTTCAAAAATAGAGAAGCCCACTAACTCAGGCGCAATGATATCTTTCACATTAGACACAGCCTTCAGGACGCCTTTCCCCATATATCTTGACTTATCGTCATCTCTTAATTCTACTGCTTCATACTTACCAGTAGATGCGCCAGAAGGAACAGCGGCACGGCCTACATAGCCATTTTCTGTTGTCACATCTACCTCAATTGTTGGATTACCGCGAGAATCTAATATCTGTCTCGCATGAATGCTTTGAATTATACTCATAGGTTTATAGGTTTTTGTTTTTAATTAAATTTATAAAATCATCAAAAAGATACCTTGAATCGTGAGGGCCTGGAGATGACTCTGGGTGATACTGAACAGAAAAAGCTTTTCCATTTTTCAATCTGATGCCAGCTACCGTCCCATCATTGAGATGAATGTGTGTAAGATCCACTAAATCACTCTTTTCTACTTCTTCTCTATTCACTTCAAACCCGTGATTTTGAGAGGTAATTTCTCCAAGGCCTGTCAGCATATTTTTCACAGGATGATTGAGTCCTCTGTGTCCATGATGCATCTTTGAGGTGCCGATCCCATTAGCCCTAGCCAATAGCTGATGTCCTAGACATATCCCGAAAAGCGGCTTGTCGCTTGCTAGCATTTGCTTGGTGGTCTCTATAGCATAATCCATAGTGGCAGGATCACCCGGCCCATTAGACAGGAAGTAAGCATCTGGATTCCATTGCTTAACCTCATCAAAAGTAGTTCTAGCAGGAAAAACCCTACAAAACACCCCTCGCTCAGTGAGAGATCGTAAGATATTCTTTTTGATGCCAAAGTCCATACAGGCTACTTTGATATCACTATTTGGATCACCTACATCGTAGGCTTGTTTAGTAGTGACGATAGAAGACAGCTCAAGTCCTGCCATATCTGGCACATCTCGTAGTTTCTCTTTGAGCACTGCCTCATCCAATATCTCTGAAGAGATGATCGCATTCATAGCACCTACAGAGCGAATATGCCTTACTAATCTGCGTGTATCTATCCCTGAGATTCCTACCACTCCGTGTTGTTCTAGATATTTTTGAAGGGATGCTGTAGCATCTACTCTACTGTGTACTTCCGAGAAGGCATTGATGACAATACCAGCAATTTTGGGTGCATCAGACTCAGTTTCTTCATCTATCACACCATAGTTTCCAATATGTGGAGTAGTATTGACGATGATCTGACCATAGTAGGATGGATCTGTGTAGATCTCTTGATAGCCTGTCATCCCAGTATTGAAGCATATCTCGCCTCCAGAGGTCCCTATTTTACCGATGGCGTTTCCTTTAAAAACTGTCCCATCTTGTAAAATAAGCAATGCAGTATAGCTCATGGAATTTTTATTTTGTGACAAATTTAGAGGTTTTGATCTATGTTTAAATAGTATTCATAAAAAAAGGGGATGAACCATAGTCCAACCCCTTTTAATATTTAAGATACATACTTCATTATTCAGCAGAAGTACCTTCATCTGTTTTAGCTTCAGTAGCTGCATCAGCTGCCTTATCAGCAGGCTTTGCACTTCTTCTACTTCTTCTAGTTTTAGTTTTTGTAGCAGCCTTATCGCTTAGCATAGCCTCGTTGTAGTCAACAAGCTCAATGATACACATCTCTGCATTATCACCAAGTCTGTTACCAGTCTTAAGGATACGTGTATATCCTCCTGGTCTGTCTGCTACTTTGCTCACTACCTCTCCAAACAAAGTCTTTACAGAGTCTTTATTTTGAAGATAAGAGAAAACGATACGTCTATTGTGCGTAGTATCATCCTTCGCTTTAGTGATCATTGGCTCTACAAATTTTCTCAACTCTTTAGCTTTAGCCAAAGTAGTAGAGATTCTCTTACTCATGATGAGCGAAGAAGCCATATTTGACAACATAGCTTTTCTATGAGAAGCTGTTCTGCCAAGGTGGTTAAATTTCTTACCGTGTCTCATTTCTATTAATCTTCGTCAAGTTTATACTTAGATAGATCCATACCAAAAGTAAGGTTCTTTTCTGCAACTAGTTGCTCAAGTTCAGCTAGAGACTTCTTACCGAAGTTTCTAAACTTCATCATGTCAGAAATCTCCAATCTTACTAGATCTCCTAAAGACTTCACATCTGCCGCTTTGAGACAGTTGTAAGCTCTCACAGATAGGTCTAGATCATTGAGATTAGTCTTCAGAAGCTTTCTCATGTGTAAGAATTCTTCATCAACTTGCTCTGGCTGGTTTTGATCAGCTGTCTCAAGGATCATCGTCTGATCAGAGAACAACATGAAGTGCTGGATGAGAATCTTTGCAGCTTCTTTCAAAGCTACCTCAGGATGGATAGATCCGTCTGTTTCAATATCCAAAATAAGTTTTTCAAAGTCAGTCTTTTGCTCAACCCTTGTGTTTTCAACGCTGTATTTCACATTTCTGATAGGTGTGAAGATCGCATCGATAGGGATCAAGCCAAATACTTGCTCTTTAGGCTTAGACTCTTCAGCAGGTAGATAACCTCTACCTTTATCTACAGTCAGCTCAATCTCAAAACCTGCCTTGTCGTCAAGGTTACAGATTAGAAAATCTGGATTCAGGATTTCAAATGAAGAAGTGAACTTAGCTATATCACCGGCTGTAAATACCTTCTGGTTCTTAATCTGAACATTGATCTTATTGTCAACAGAATCGTGCAGCTTCTTGAATCTCACTTGTTTTAGATTAAGGATTATTTCGCTTACATCCTCTACTACACCTTCGATGGTAGAAAATTCGTGAGAAACACCAGGAACTTTAATGCTAACAATAGCATAGCCTTCCAGTGAAGAAAGCAGAATTCTTCTTAAAGCATTACCAATGGTAACCCCGTAACCTTTTTCAAGTGGTTTGAATGTGAAAAGCCCGTGAAAATCATCAGCTTTTTCCATCACCACTTTGTCGGGCATTTGAAATGCGAGTATAGACATATCAATATTTTTTGTTAAGTCAGAAGTTTATTACTTAGAGTAAAGTTCAACGATTAGTTGCTCTTTAATATTCTCAGGAATATCGTCTCTAGATGGCATAGTTACAAACTTACCAGCAAAAGCCGTGTTATCCCACTCTAACCAAGGGTGTCTCTTTGCACCTTTAGCAGATAAGCTGCTAGTGATCAATTCTAATGACTTAGATCTCTCTCTAACTGCTACTACATCGCCTGGCTTAAGTGAATAAGAAGGGATGTTTACCAATTCACCATTGACTGTGATATGCTTGTGCGATACGAGCTGTCTAGCAGATCTTCTCGAAGGAGCGATACCTAGTCTGTAAATTGTATTGTCAAGTCTTGCTTCTAGCAATTGAAGTAAGTTTTCACCTTTGATACCCTGCTTTCTAGAAGCTTTCTCATAAAGGTTAGCAAACTGCTTCTCTAGCACACCGTAGATGTACTTAGCTTTCTGCTTTTCCATCAACTGGATAGCGTATTCAGATTGCTTTCTTCTTCTGCCTTTGCCGTGCTGTCCTGGAGGATAGTTTTTCTTCTGCAAGGCTTTGCTATTGCCTAAGATAGGCTCTCCAAATTTTCTGGAGATTTTGGTTTTAGGACCTGTATATCTTGCCATTTCTTTTAAATCTTTAGATTAAACTCTTCTACGCTTAGGTGGACGACATCCGTTATGTGGTAGTGGAGTGATATCAGTGATGGTAGTCACGTCAATACCTACATTTTGGATAGTTCTGATAGCAGATTCTCTACCTGATCCTGGGCCTTTTACAAAAACCTCAGCTTTTCTCATACCTAAGTCATATGCTACTTGACCGCAGTTTTGAGCGGCCATTTGAGCTGCATAAGGAGTATTTTTCTTAGAGCCTCTGAAGCCCATCTTACCCGCTGATGCCCAAGATATTACTTGACCAGCTTGGTTCGTGATAGAAATTATGATGTTGTTAAACGAAGCCTTGATATGTACTTGACCTACAGGTTCAACAACAACTACTCTCTTTTTTACTTTATCTTTTCTTTTCTGAGCCATAGTCTTTACTAATTACTATTTAGTTGCCTTCTTCTTGTTAGCAACAGTCTTTCTCTTACCTTTTCTGGTTCTAGCATTGTTTTTAGTCTTCTGACCTCTTACAGGGAGACCCTTTCTGTGTCTTAGACCTCTATAACAACCTATGTCCATCAAACGCTTAATGTTCAACTGAATTTCAGATTTAAGAACACCTTCTACCTTAAGTTCTTCAGCGATGATGTTACGAATAGCAGTAGACTCATCGTCATTCCATTCTCCTACTTTCTTGCTAAAATCGATACCAGCTTTGGTAAGGATATTTTGAGCAGAGGTTTTTCCAATACCGAAGATATAAGTCAAGCCGATCTCGCCACGCTTATTATCAGGGATATCTACACCAGCAATTCTTGCCATAATTAACCTTGTCTTTGTTTAAACTTTGGATTCTTCTTATTTATCACATACAACTTACCCTTTCTGCGGATAATCTTGCAGTCAGCACTACGCTTCTTTATAGATGCCTTTACTTTCATGATTTTTTATTTATATCTGTAAACGATTCTACCTTTTGATAAATCATATGGAGACATTTCTAATTTCACTTTGTCTCCAGGAAGTATTTTAATGTAATGCATTCGCATTTTTCCTGAAATATGAGCGATCAGCTGATGCCCATTCTCAAGCTCCACTCTAAACATCGCATTAGACAAAGCTTCTACGATTGTTCCATCTTGTTCTATAGATGACTGTTTTGGCATATTAAAATTTAAAGTTTTCTTCTATGTACTTATGCGTTGTCAATATTTCAGTTCTATCAGCAAATACAGCTACCGTATGCTCATAATGTGCTGAAGGTTTCCGATCTGCTGTTCGTATCGTCCAGCCATCTCGCTCTTGCACCACATTGCGTGATCCTAGATTTATCATAGGCTCTATTGCTATAACCAAGCCTTCTTTCATCACAGGGCCACTTCCACGCTTACCATAATTAGGAACTTCTGGCGACTCATGTAGATTTCTACCTAAGCCATGACCAACAAGTTCTCTGACCACAGTATAGCCATGAGATTCAGCATGTTTTTGAATAGCGTAACCAATGTCACCTATTCTTTTGCCATTTACTGCGTTTTCGATACCTAAATAAAGAGATTCCTTGGTGACTTTGAGAAGGGATAAAATATCAGGGGAGACATCACCAATAGGATAAGTGTATGCACTATCACTATGAAAACCTTGGTGAAAAACTCCACAATCTATTGAGATTATATCCCCGTTTTTCAATATATAGTCACTGGGAAATCCGTGAACGATTACCTCGTTTACCGAAATACACAGTGTCGCTGGAAAACCATTATATCCTTTAAAAGAAGCCTTTGCTCCGTGATCAAGGATGAATTCCTCAGCTATTTTGTCAAGAAAGGAGGTTTTTACACCCTCCTTTACATATTTGGCAACTTCGCCATGTGCTTTGCCTAATATCTCTGCGCTTTGCTTTATTAACTCTACCTCTTCAGAGGTTTTATAATGAATCATTATTAAGCTACAGCATAATTTGAAGCAGTACCTTTTGTATTTCCAGACTTCATCAGTCCTTCGTAATGCCTCATTAAAAGATAACTTTCAATTTGTCTAAGCGTATCCAAAATAACACCCACCATGATCAGTAGTGAAGTACCGCCATAAAACTGCGCGAACTCCATACCTACACCTGCTATCATAGCGAAAGCTGGCATAATGGCTACCAAGGCTAATAGAATAGAACCTGGAAGAGTGATTTTTGAGACGATATTGTCAATAAACTCAGAAGTAGCAGCACCAGGCTTGATACCAGGAACGAATCCTCCATTTCTCTTCATATCCTCTGCCATTTGATCAGGGTTGATCGTAATCGCTGTATAGAAGAAAGTGAAAAGAATGATCAATACCGCAAACAGTAAGTTATACTGCCAAGATTGAATATCAGAAAATGTAGTAACAATAAAGTTGGCTGTTTCACTTTCCTCAGACCATAAACCAGCCAAAAGAGATGGTAAAAACATCAAAGACTGAGCGAAGATAATTGGCATTACACCACTTGCATTTACTTTGATAGGTATATACTGTCTCTGTCCGCCATATACTTTACCGCCTACTACTTGTTTAGCATACTGTACTGGTACTCTTCTAGTAGCTTCAGTGATAGCTACTACACCTACAACTACAAAGAATAGTACGGCAATCTCTAATATGAATAACAATCCACCGCTAAATCCTTTTGATACTGATTCTGAAATAATAGCTCCAGGGAATCTGGAAATAATACCAATCATAATCAGCATTGAAATACCATTACCAATTCCTTTCTCAGTGATTTTTTCACCAAGCCACATACAGAACATTGTACCCGCAACTAGTAGGATAAGTGAGGAGAATAAGAAAAACGTTTGATTAATGACTACAGCATCATTGATGTTATTAGTGCTTAGGTATCCTATACCTTGAGCTACTGTAATAATTATCGTTAATACTCTAGTGTATTGATTGATACGCTTTCTACCAGACTCTCCTTCTTTTTGAAGCTTCTGAAAATATGGTACACCCACAGTAAGTAACTGTAATACGATCGATGCAGAAATATAAGGCATGATACCTAATGCAAAGATAGAAGCATTACTAAACGCGCCACCTAAGAAAGTATCAATTAAGCCAAATATACCTTCAGCTTTATCAGTAAGCAATGAAGGATCTACACCTGGTAATACGATAAAAGAACCGATTCTGAAAACAACTAGAAATCCAATCGTATTGAGAATTCTGACTCTCAAATCTTCAATAGAAAATATATTCCTTACTGTTGAGATGAATTTTTTCATAGAAATTAAATCTTGTTAATTGATCCGCCAGCCTTCTCGATAGAAGCGATAGCACTAGCAGAAAAATAATGAGCAGATACCGCAACTTTAGCTTTTAGATCTCCTCTACCAAGTACCTTCACTGTATCGTTACTTGAAGCTAATCCGTTATCAACGAATGTCTCAAAGCTAACTTCAGTGATATTAAGTTTGTCAACTAATTCTTGAATAGTATCCAAGTTGATTGGCTTGCACTCAATTCTATTGATGCTTTTGAAACCAAACTTAGGAACTCTTCTTTGTAAAGGCATCTGACCACCTTCGAAACCTAGTTTCTTAGAGTAACCAGAACGAGACTTAGCTCCTTTGTGACCTCTAGTAGAAGTTCCACCTCTACCAGATCCAGTACCACGACCTATTCTCTTTCTATTCTTAATAGAACCTTCAGCAGGTTTTAATGAATTCAATTTCATGATTACAGTTGTTCTACAGTTACGAGATGTTGAACTTTATTGACCATACCTGCTATCTGAGCAGTGTACTCTACCTCAACAGATCGGTTGATTTTTCCTAAACCTAAAGCCTGAATAGTTAACTTCTGTCTTTTAGGTCTGTCAATGACACTTTTAGTTTGTGTGATTTTTACCTTACTCATCGTGATTAACCATTAAATACTTTAGATAATTTCACTCCTCTTTGCATGGCTACTTCGATTGGCTCTCTCATGTTATTGAGTGCATCGATTGTTGCCTTTACCACGTTGTGTGGGTTAGAAGAACCTTTTGATTTAGCCAAAACGTCTGTCACACCAGCACTTTCTAATACAGCACGCATTGCACCACCAGCGATTACTCCAGTACCTGGAGCAGCAGGCTTGATTAATACAACACCACCACTGTATTTTCCGATAGCATCATGAGGAACAGTTCCTTTAAGAACTGGTACTTTTTGCAAATTCTTTTTAGCGTCTTCGATGCCTTTAGTGATAGCATCAGTTACTTCATTAGCCTTACCTAGTCCATAACCTACTACACCTTTGCCATCGCCTACTACTACGATAGCAGAAAAGCTAAATCTTCTACCACCTTTTACTACCTTAGCTACACGGTTGATAGCAACTACGCGTTCTTTTAGGTCAGTATCTATTGCTCTTACAGGTTTATTCTTTATCTGAGACATAATTTCTTAGAATTTAAGTCCTCCCTCTCTTGCACCATCTGCAAGAGCTTTGACTTTACCATGATATATATAGCCACTTCTATCGAATACTACAGAAGAGATGCCTTCACTTACAGCTTTTTCAGCTATTTTCTTACCTACTTCTTTAGAGATTTCCATATTAGCAGAAGTAGTAGATCCTAGTTCTTTAGAAGAAGCAGAAACTAACGTCTTACCACTCAAGTCATCGATCAACTGAGCATAAACAGCTGTATTACTTTTGAATACAGAGAGACGAGGTCTATCAGCAGTACCAGCTAGGTTTTTTCTGATACCTTTTCTTATTTTGAACCTTCTTTCGGTTTTATTGATTGCCATCTTACTTATTTTTTAGCAGCAGTTTTACCAGCCTTACGTCTAATAACTTCACCAACAAAACGTACACCTTTACCTTTGTAAGGTTCTACTTTACGTAGAGATTTGATTTTTGCGGCTACTTGTCCGATCAATTCTTTATCGATACCTTCTAGTGTTACTAGTGGGTTCTTTCCTTTAGGAGTCTCTGTTTTTACAGATATTTCTTGAGGAAGCGACACAAAAATGTTGTGAGAATAGCCAAGGCTAAGTTCTAACACATTCCCATTGTTTGTGGCTTTGTAACCTACACCGACTAATTCAAGCTCTTTCTTATAACCTTCCGTTACACCCACTACCATGTTATTGATAAGGGCTCTATAAAGACCGTGAAGTGACTTATGTCTCTTCTGCTCAGTAGGTCTTTCTACAGTAAGTAGGCTATCTTCTATGACTATCTTAATATCGGGATTCACATCCTGAGTAAGAGTACCTTTGGGACCTTTGACAGTCACGACATTATCAGCCGAGACGCTTACAGTTACACCAGCAGGTAGATTTATTGGTTTTTTACCTATACGTGACATATTACAAAATATTAATATACGTAACAAAGTACCTCTCCACCGATGTGCATCTGACGAGCTTCCTTGTCAGTCATCACACCTTTTGAGGTAGATAATACAGCAACTCCTAATCCATTGATTACTCTAGGAAGACTTTCTGCACTGCTGTACTTTCTCAAGCCAGGCTTACTAATTCTCTCAAGTTTAACAATGGCGTTTGCCTTTGTCGTAGGGTTATACTTCAAAGCAATTTTGATAGTACCCTGCGGGCCTTCTTCTACAAACTTATAGTTTTGAATAAAGCCTTTGTCGTGAAGTACCTTTGTAATCTCTTTTTTAAGATTAGAAGCGGGTATTTCTACGATACGGTGATTAGCCTTGATGGCGTTTCTCAACCTGGTTAGATAATCAGCTATTGGATCAGTCATATAAATATAGTCTAACTACACACCCTGAACGGGCGTGCAAAGTTACACAACAATTTTAAAATTAAAAATATTTACTAGTTTTTACCAGCTAGCCTTTGTTACACCAGGGATTTTACCTTCAGAAGCCATTTCTCTGAATGTTACCCTGTTGATTCCAAATTTCCTCATATAACCCTTTGGTCTACCAGTCAACTTGCATCTGTTGTGCAATCTAACTGGAGAAGAGTTTTTAGGAAGTTTGTCAAGACCAACATAGTCTCCTGCAGCTTTCAATTCAGCTCTTTTCTTAGCGTACTTAGCTACAAGTTTTTCTCTTTTTCTCTCACGAGCTTTAATCGACTCTCTTGCCATAACTTAGTTGTTATTTTTGTTGATGAAAGGCATACCAAATGATTTCAAAAGCGCTAAGCTTTCCTCATCAGTCTGAGCAGTAGTCACAAATGTGATGTCCATACCTGAGATTCTGTTGATTTTATCAATGCTGATCTCAGGGAAGATGATTTGCTCTTTCACACCTAGTGTGTAATTGCCTCTACCGTCAAATCCTTTATCACTGATACCTTTGAAGTCTCTAACTCTAGGAAGTGCTACCGTAATCAATCTATCAAAGAATTCATACATCTTGTCACCTCTTAGCGTCACTTTAGCACCGATAGGCATTTCTTCTCTCAACTTAAAGTTAGAGATAGAATTTTTAGCTTTAGTAGCTACTGCTTTTTGACCTGTGATCGTTGAAAGTTCTTCAACTCCGTGATCAACCAGCTTCTTATCAGCAACTGCAGCACCGATACCTTTATTGATGACAATTTTTGTCAACTTAGGTACTTGCATTACAGACTTATACTGAAATTTTTCTTTTAACTCAGCAACGATTTCCTCTTGGAATTTGCTTTTTAGTCTAGGATTAGCCATTGATCACCTCCCCAGTTTTCTTAGAATATCTAACTAGTTTACCGTTCTCGTTTAGCTTACGTCCTACTCTTGTAGCTTCGCCAGTCTTAGGATCTACCAACATCACATTGCTGACATGGATACCTGCCTCTTTCTTTTCGATGCCACCTTGTGGTTTCGCAGCTGAAGGCTTCACATGCTTTGTGATCATGTTTTGACCCTCTACGATTACTCTATTCTTTTCTTTATTAACTGAAAGTACTTTTCCAGTCTTGCCTTTGCTGTTACCAGCGATCACCTTTACAGTATCACCAGTTTTTATTTTCAGCTTGGCCGTATTTACTTGCTTTTTCTCCATGATTATAATACTTCAGGGGCTAAAGAAACAATTTTCATGAACTGCTTTTCTCTGAGTTCCCTAGCCACAGGTCCGAATATACGGGTACCTCTTGGTTCGTCATTATTATTCAGAAGGACAGCAGCATTATCTTCAAAGCGGATGTACGAGCCATCTTTTCTTCTGATCTCCTTTTTGGTTCTTACGATTACCGCTTTGGTAACTGTACCTTTTTTCATGTTGCCAGAAGAAATAGCAGACTTAACAGTCACGACAATTTTGTCGCCAACAGAAGCATACCTCTTTCCTGTACCACCTAGTACGCGGATACATAGCACCTCTTTGGCACCACTGTTATCCGCTACTCTTAATCTTGATTCTTGCTGTATCATGATTACTTAGCTCTTTCTATGATTTCTACTAATCTCCAACGCTTATTCTTGCTCAGCGGACGAGTCTCAGAGATGCGTACAATGTCTCCAATGTTGCACTCATTTTTATCGTCATGGGCCATGAATTTAGTGGTTTTTCCTACGAATTTTCCGTAGATAGGGTGTTTCACTTTACGCTCTACAACTACAGAGATTGATTTCTCCATTTTGTTGCTTACCACCTTACCTATTCTCTCTTTACGCAGATTTCTGGTCGCCTTTTCCATAATTATTTAGCTAATTCTTTTTCTCTCAAGATTGTCATCAATCTCGCGATCAATTTTTTACTTTCTCCTATTTTGTTAGGATTCTCGATTGGAGATATGGCATGAGCGAAATTTAATTTCGTAAGGTTTTCCTTCTCTGCTAGGATTCGCTCCTGTATTTCACTTATCCCAAGTGCTCTTATTTCTGAATTTTTCATCGCTATTATTGTCCAACGTAATCTCTACGTACTACAAACTTAGTGCTGATAGGCAGCTTCTGAGCAGCTAGTCTCAATGCCTCTCTTGCTACTTCTTCACTTACTCCAGTAGATTCGAATAAAATAGTTCCTGGCTTCACTACTGCTACCCAATATTCAGGAGCACCTTTACCTTTACCCATACGCACCTCTGCAGGCTTCTTGGTAACTGGCTTATCTGGGAATATTTTAATCCAAACCTGACCTTCTCTTTTCATCGCTCTTGTCATCGCGATACGAGCTGCTTCTATTTGTCTAGAAGTGATCCAAGCTGGTTCTAGGGCTTTGATGCCGAAGTTTCCAAAGGCAAGTTCGTGACCTCTACCTGCGAGACCCTTTACTCTACCTTTTTGCTGCTTTCTATATTTGGTTCTTTTTGGCTGTAACATCGTCTAATCACTTAATGGTGAAACATGTATTTATTTTCTCTTACGCTTAGGAGCACCTTCACCACCTCTTCTGCGTCTGCCATTATCCTTAGGGCTATTGCTAGCACCGCTAGGACCGCCTGCAGCTTGATTTGGAGATAGATCTCTCTTACCGTAAACTTCACCCTTGAATATCCAAACTTTGATACCAATGATACCATATACTGTGAGTGCCTCAGACAGTGCATAGTCGATATCAGCTCTTAATGTATGAAGAGGAATTCTTCCTTCTTTGTACATTTCAGAACGTGCCATCTCAGCACCACCAAGTCTACCTGACAATTTCACCTTGATACCTTCGGCACCTACTCTCATCGCTGATGAGATAGACTGCTTCATAGCTCTTCTAAATGAAATTCTTGCTTGTAGCTGTTGAGCAATAGACTCACCTACTAGCTTAGCATCAAGTTCTGGTCTCTTGATTTCAAAGATGTTGATCTGAACATCCTTATTTGTGATTTTCTTAAGTTCTTCCTTGATCTTATCAACTTCAGAACCTCCTTTACCAATGACCACACCTGGTCTTGCTGTATGGATAGTGAGCGTAATTCTCTTAAGCGTTCTTTCTATTACAACTTTGGCAATTCCACCCTTTGGAATACGGGCGTAAACATACTTTCTGATCTTATGATCCTCAACTAGCTTGTCAGAGAATGTTTTTCCTCCGTACCAGTTAGAGTCCCATCCTTTAATAACACCAAGTCTAAGACCAACAGGGTTAACTTTCTGTCCCATATTATAATCTTATTTATCTGATTGGATATTGTTTACACTACTATCAGCGGTAACTTTCACGGTATCAACTACCAAAGTTACATGATTAGATCTTTTGCGGATTCTATGAGCCCTACCTTGAGGTGCTGGTCTTAGTCTCTTCAACATACGACCGCCATCTACAAATATTTCTTTTACATATAGATCTGCATCCTCAAGTCTTACATCTTCATTTTTTGCTTGCCAGTTGGCGATAGCTGAAAGAAGAAGTTTCTCCAATTTAGGAGCACCTTGATTTGCTTGGAATTTCAATATGCTCAAAGCCGTATTTACTTTCTTGCCTCTAACAAGATCTGCCACTAGGCGCATCTTGCGGGTAGAAGTAGGGACATTATTTAATTTTGCTATTGCTTCCATTATTTCTTGCCTTTATCTTTTTTAGCAATGTGACCTCTGAAGTTTCTAGTAGGAGCAAACTCACCGAGCTTATGACCTACCATATTGTCTGTCACAAATACTGGGATAAACTTGTTACCATTGTGAACAGCGAAGGTATGACCTACGAAATCAGGAGAAATCATTGATCTTCTTGACCAAGTCTTGATGACAGATTTCTTACCGGCTTCATTCATGGTGTCCACCTTTTTCTCCAGTCTAAAATCTATATAAGGTCCTTTTTTTAACGAACGTGCCATGATTATTTACCTTTACTAATAATGAACTTGTTAGAATACTTTTTAGGAGTTCTGGTCTTCTTACCTTTAGAAAGCAAACCATTTCTAGATCTAGGATGACCACCTGATGATCTACCTTCACCACCACCCATTGGGTGATCCACAGGGTTCATTACTACACCTCTGACACGTGGTCTTCTTCCTAACCATCTTTTTCTACCCGCTTTTCCTAAGTTCACGTTCATGTGATCACCATTAGAAACGGTACCAACAGTTGCCATACAAGTACCAAGTATGAATCTCATCTCTCCTGAAGGGAGTTTAATGGTCACATACTTACCTTCTCTAGCGACTATCTGTGCATATGATCCGGCACTTCTTGCCAAAGCTCCACCTCTTCCAGGCTTTAGTTCGATATTGTGAACTATAGTACCTAGTGGTATAGAAGCAATTGGTAAAGCATTTCCTACTTCAGGAGCAATGCTTTCACCAGAGATCACTGTCTGTCCAACTTGCAGACCCTCTGGAGCGATTATGTAGGCCTTTTCTCCATCTACATAAAACAAAAGGGCAATTCTTGCTGATCTTGTAGGATCATACTCGATAGCTTTTACTGTCGCTGGGATACCATGCTTTCTTCTTTTGAAGTCGATGATTCTCAACTTTTGCTTATGACCACCACCGATGTAGCGCATAGTCATTCTACCTGAGTTATTTCTACCACCACTCTTCTTAGAAGGAGCTAGTAGAGACTTCTCTGGCGTAGATTTAGTAATCTCAGTAAAAGCAGGAGCAACTCTGAATCTTGTCCCTGGTGTTATAGGCCTTAACTTCTTAACTGCCATTTTCTATTTGATTAAATTCCTCCGTAAAAATCTATTACTTCACCTTCAGATACTGTTACCAAAGCTTTTTTGTAAGCATTAGTGAAGCCAGATACTACTCTCGCTTTTGTGTATCTTGTTTTCAATTTTCCTGCATAGCGCATCGTTCTGATACCAGTAACTTTGACACCATACATCTTCTCAACGGCTTTCTGAATCTCTACCTTGTTAGCAGATTTTTCCACTACGAATCCGTAGACACCTTTTTCATTCAAGGCAGAAATTTTTTCCGTAATGATTGGTCTTTTTAAAACGCTCATTGTCTTACTTCTTCAATAAAAGGGTTTCTAATTTACTTACGGAACCTTCACTTAGGAGTAGTGTATCTGCATTCAATACATCATATGTATTCAAGTCATCCACAGTGACTACCTTAGCATTTTTAAGGTTTCTGCTAGATAGATAAATGTTCTTATTTACCTCTGGAAGCACAAACAAAGTCTTCTTGTCTGTCAATGAAAGGCCATTCAATAGATTGATATAGCTCTTAGTCTTTGGTGCATCAAAAGCGAAATCTTCAATAACTGATAGACTGCTCTCTTGTGCTTTATACGTCAAGGCTGACTTTCTAGCGACCACTTTCAGCTTCTTGTTGAGCTTGAAGCTATAGTCTCTAGGCTTAGGTCCAAATACTCTACCTCCACCTCTGAAAAGTGGTGATTTCAAAGATCCTGCCCTAGCTCCGCCAGTACCTTTTTGCTTCTTGATCTTCTTGGTAGAACCAGCGATCTCATTTCTTTCCTTAGACTTGTGTGTCCCTTGTCTTTGGTTAGCCAAAAACTGCTTAACGTCTAAGTAGATAGCGTGATCGTTTGGCTCAATACCAAATATCTCTGCCGAAAGAGAAACTTTTCTTCCGGTATCTTCTCCTGTATGTTTTAATACTGCTAATTCCATCTTGCTTATTTCTCTAGGATTACAAAAGAATTTTTTGGACCTGGAACTGAGCCACTGATTAGGATCAAGTTTCTCTCAGGGATAAGCTTCATCACTTTTAAGTTGATGACCTTTACTCTGTTTCCACCCATTCTTCCAGCCATTCTCATACCCTTGAATACTCTAGAAGGGAATGAACAAGCACCGATAGAACCTGGAGCTCTTAATCTGTTGTGTTGACCGTGTGTTTGGCCGCCAACTCCACCAAAGTTGTGTCTTTTGACCACACCTTGGAAACCTTTACCTTTAGAAGTACCGATAGCATCTAAGAAGTCACCTTCTTTAAATACTTCGTGTGCCAAGATTGAATTACCAAGATTTACTTGACCTTCAAACTCAACTCTAAAGTCTCTGAATTCAACAACTTTCCTCTTAGGAGTTGTATTTGCCTTCTTAAAGTGACCTTTAAGTGCTTTAGGAGTGTTTTTCTCCTTGCGCTCAGCATAACCCAATTGGATGGCGTTGTACCCGTCTGTTTCTACATTTTTTACTTGCGTTACCACGCAAGGACCAGCTTCTATTAGCGTGCATGCGACATTACGTCCATCGGCACTAAAAATGCTAGTCATTCCGATTTTTCTTCCTATGATACCAGACATCTTATAAATAAATTAATACAATAGCATACGTGTAGACACACTTATGCCCCTTTAAAGGACTGCAAAGTTAGTAATTAAATTGTACACTACAAATGTGAGTGCAATTATTTTCAACATATTAGCATAGCAATTCTCTCTCTATCAGCACACTGTAAAGCAGAGAAAAGAAAAGCCCCAGAGCACTTGCTTCTGGGGCATTCCTTATGTTTGAAATATGTTCTGTCAGACTTTGATCTCTACATCAACACCACTTGGAAGCTCGATTTTCATCAAAGCATCTACTGTCTTAGCGTTGTTTGAGTAGATATCTACCAGACGCTTGTAAGTACAAAGCTGAAATTGCTCTCTAGACTTCTTATTTACGTGTGGTGATCTCAATACTGTGAACTTCTCTTTCTCTGTTGGCAATGGAATAGGACCCACTACTACAGCGCCTGTGGCCTTTACAGCTCTCACGATCTTCTCAGAAGACTTATCTACTAGATTGTAGTCGTAAGATTTTAGTTTTATTCTAATTTTCTGATTCATGATCTTTGTTATTTTCCTTCGCCTTTAACTTTTGCTATGACAGCCTCAGCTATGTTGTTAGGTACTTCCTCATAGTGAGAGAAAGTCAACGAAGCAGTAGCTCTACCAGATGTGATCGTTCTTAGATCCGTCACATATCCGAACAACTCAGATAGAGGCACAGAAGCTCTGATTACTGTAGAAGTTCCTTTGGTATCCATACCTTTCATCATACCTCTTCTTCTGTTCAAGTCACCTGTGATAGGACCAGTGTACTCATCAGGAGTCACTACATCTACCGCCATGATAGGCTCAAGAAGTTTTGGTTTAGCTTTCTTAGCAGCTTCTTTGAAACCGATTCTTGCAGCAAGTTCAAAAGAAAGTGCATCTGAATCGACATCGTGATAAGATCCGTGGAAAAGCTTCACTTTCATAGACTCGATTGGATATCCAGCAAGTGGACCATTCTTCATAGCTTCTGTGAAACCTTTCTGAATAGCTGGGATAAATTCTTTTGGAATCACACCACCCACGATTGCATTTTGGAAGTCAAGTCCTGGCTTGATCTCGTTAGTCTCAGGATCTGGATCCTTAGCGCCAAGTTCAAATACGATATCGGCAAATTTACCTTTACCACCTGACTGCTTCTTGTAGACTTCTTTGTGCTCTACTGTACCAAACAAAGCTTCTTTGTAAGCTACCTGCGGAGCACCTTGGTTGATCTCTACCTTAAACTCACGTCTCAATCTATCGATGATGATATCTAAGTGAAGTTCACCCATACCTCTCAAGATAGTCTGTCCAGTTTCGTGGTCAGTATTTACTTGAAGTGTAGGATCTTCTTCCACTAGTTTACCGATAGCCATGCCTAGTTTATCTACGTCAGCTTGCGTTTTAGGCTCGATCGCATAACCGATAACTGGCTCAGGGAATACCATTGACTCCATGACAAGCTTACGTCTCTCATCGCAAAGTGTATCACCTGTTTTGATGTCTTTAAAGCCTACTACTGCAGCGATATCTCCTACCTCTAATCTTTCGATTTGATTTTGCTTGTTTGCGTGCATCTGGAATACTCTAGAGATTCTCTCTTTGTTTCCAGAGCGGCTGTTGAATACATAAGAACCAGATTCTAGTGTACCAGCATATGATCTCACGAAGCAAAGACGACCAACAAATGGATCCGTAGCGATCTTAAATGCTAGACCTACGAAAGGATCTGTAGCGATAGGCTTCACTAATACTTTTTCTTCTTCATTATCCAATTTAGAAGCATAAAGCTCAGTCTTATCAAGTGGAGAAGGAAGTAGCTCCATCACCAAATCCAACATCGTCTGAACACCTTTGTTTTTGAATGAAGATCCACATACCATAGGTACAATCTTCATATCGATTACTGCTTTTCTAAGTGCAGAAAGTATTTCAGCTTCAGTGATTGAGTTAGGATCTTCGAAGAATTTCTCCATCAAAGTCTCATCATAGTCAGCTACTGCTTCAAGCAATTGCTCTCTCCAGTAGTCAACATCTTCTTGCATATCTTCAGGGATAGGAACTACCTCGTAAGTCATACCGAAGTCATCCTCATTCCAAACGATAGCTCTGTTATTGATCAAGTCAACAACACCTTTGAATTTGTCTTCAGCACCAATTGGTAGTTGAAGTGGAACTGCATAGCTACCTAGCATTTCCTTCACTTGCTTACATACATCTAGGAAGTTGGCTCCAGCACGATCCATCTTATTAACGAATCCTATACGAGCTACTTTGTAGTTGTCAGCAAGTCTCCAGTTAGTCTCTGACTGAGGCTCAACACCATCAACAGCACTAAAAAGGAATACAAGTCCATCTAATACTCTAAGGGAGCGGTTTACCTCTACGGTAAAGTCCACGTGACCTGGAGTATCAATGATATTGATTTGATATTTATTGTCTCTGTAATTCCAAAAAACTGTAGTCGCAGCAGAAGTGATAGTGATACCTCTTTCTTGCTCTTGCTCCATCCAGTCCATGGTAGCCGCACCATCGTGTACTTCTCCAATTTTATGGCTCACACCACCATAAAAAAGAATACGCTCAGTAGTAGTGGTCTTACCCGCATCGATATGGGCTGCGATTCCTATATTTCTTGTAAATTTTAAATCTCTTGCCATTTCAATTAGAATCTAAAGTGTGAGAATGCTTTGTTTGCTTCAGCCATTCTATGGGTGTCATCCTTCTTCTTCACTGCTGCTCCTTCACCCTTAGACGCTGATATGATTTCACCAGCTAGTCTATCCATCATAGTCTTCTCACCTCTTTTTCTTGAATAAAGAATCATCCATTTGATGCCGAGTGAAATCTTTCTTTCAGGTCTAACTTCTAATGGTACCTGGAAAGTAGCTCCACCAACTCTACGACTCTTCACTTCTACTGAAGGACTGATGTTGTTAAGCGCCTTTTTCCAAACTTCAAGACCATTCTCACCTGTTTTCTTCTCTACTAATTCTACTGCATCATAGAATATAGTGTAGGCAATACTCTTCTTCCCGTCTACCATCAGGCAGTTTACAAACTTAGTTACCAAAGTATCTGCAAACTTTGGATCAGGAAGAATATATCTCTTCTTTGGTTTAGCTTTTCTCATTGCTTAATAAATGTTACAAAATATTATTTTTTCTTAGCAGGAGCTGCTGCTTGTCCTGGCTTAGGTCTCTTAGCTCCATACTTAGATCTGGCCTGTAGTCTTCCTTTCACACCAGCTGTGTCAAGTGCACCTCTGATAATGTGATAACGAACACCTGGAAGATCCTTAACTCTACCACCTCTGATGAGTACAATAGAGTGTTCTTGAAGGTTGTGACCCTCTCCTGGAATGTAGGCGTTAACCTCTTTTCCATTGGTCAATCTTACCCTAGCCACTTTTCTCATCGCTGAGTTTGGCTTCTTAGGGGTGGTAGTGTATACTCTAGTACATACGCCTCTTCTCTGAGGACAAGAATCCAAAGCTCTAGACTTAGATTTTGTTTCTAAAGTAGTTCTACCTTTTCTAACTAGCTGTTGTATAGTAGGCATTAACTATAATTGTTTAAATTTCTTTATTAGAAGTTTTTTAGGACTGCAAAGGTAATGAAACAGATAAATTAAACAAAACTAAAGACTTATAATTTTTAAGCCTCTCCTACTGTCCCTCCAAAGTTGATCGGGAATTGTGGAAATTCTTCGTTTTGCTTAATTGAGCCAAAAGACTGCTCATATTTTTCAATATTGTCCTTTAGAGCAGACAGGAGTCGTTTTGCATGATCTGGTGTAATGACGACTCTGGCCTTTACTCTAGCCTTAGGCACTCCTGGCATGAGTCTGATAAAATCAATGACGAACTCACTGTTTGAGTGAGCGATCATTGCCAAATTGGAATAAACACCTTCTGCTACATCTTCAGTAAGCTCGATGTTCATTTGACCGTCTTTATTTGATTCTTTTGCCATATCATTTTATGATAAAAGCGGCCTGTTTCCAGGCCGCTTATTTTTTACTGAGCTGTCTCCTTTTCTTTAGAAGCAGACGTACGTTGCTCTTTTGCATTTTCTAACTTCTCGTACTCTTCTTTAGAGCCTACGATGTAGTTATTGTAAATACGCTGACCTGTACCGGCTGGGATCAAGTGACCAACGATCACGTTTTCCTTTAAGCCGAGTAGATTGTCTGCTTTACCTCTGATAGCTGCTTCGCTGAGTACTTTAGTAGTCTCTTGGAAGGATGCCGCAGATATAAAGCTTTCAGTACCTAATGATGACTGCGTGATACCCTGTAGGGTAGGTCTCGATACAGCTGGCTCAGCATCTCTCACTTCTACCAGTTTGAGATCTTTACGCTTCAAGCTTGAGTTTTCATCTCTCAATCTTCTCGCACTGATGATCATTCCTGGCTTCAATGTGCTAGAATCACCTGCATCTGTCACAATCTTTTTGTCAAGGACATCATCGTTTTCCTCTCTGAATACAAACTTGTCAACAGTTTGTCCCTGAAGGAAGCTAGTATCACCTGCATCCAAGATTTCCACTTTTTGCATCATTTGTTTCACGATCACTTCGATGTGCTTATCATTGATCTTCACACCTTGTAAACGGTAAACTTCCTGAATTTCATTCACAACATACTCCTGTACAGCTGTTGGTCCTTTTATAGAAAGGATATCAGAAGGCGTGATCGCTCCATCTGATAATGGATAACCAGCTTTCACGAAGTCGTTATCTTGAACTAAGATGTGCTTAGATAGAGGCACCATGTACTTCTTCTTCACGCCATCTTTAGACTCGATAAAGATTTCTCTATTTCCTCTTTTAATTGCTCCATAAGTTACTACACCATCAATCTCAGAAACAACTGCTGGGTTTGAAGGATTTCTCGCCTCAAACAATTCAGTAACTCTTGGAAGACCACCTGTAATATCTCTTGACTTACCTACGGCTCTAGGGATTTTAGCAAGTACTTGTCCTGCTTTTACCTTATCGCCTTTATCTACTGCAAGGTGAGCACCTACTGGAATGTTATATCCTTTAGATTCATCACCATAGTTTACTACTACAGCAGGGTTTTTAGTCTTATCCTTAGTATCGATGATTACTTTCTCTCTGTATCCTGTTTGATCATCAGCTTCCTCTTTATAAGTAATGCCTTCTTCGATCGCATCAAACTCTACTTTACCATCAAACTCAGAAAGGATAACCGCATTGTATGGATCCCAAGTACATAGATCATCACCTTTAGCTACTTTAGCACCCTCTTTTACCTTAAGGAATGCACCATAAGGTACGTGGTTGCTGATGAGCGTTTTTCCAGATTTTTCATCTACTACTTTGACTTCACCAGATCTACCCATCACGACATTGACTTCCTCTCCTTCGTTATTGGTTGTCTTGATCCATCTTAGATCTTCAAACTGTACTTTACCATCAAACTTAGACTTGATACTTGCTTCAACAGCGATGTTAGAAGCTGTACCTCCCACGTGGAATGTTCTCAAAGTAAGCTGAGTACCTGGCTCACCGATAGACTGTGCTGCGATCACACCGACAGCTTCACCAGACTGTACCATAAGGCCTGTCGTCAAGTTTCTTCCGTAGCATTTTGCACAAACACCTCTTCTAGATTCGCAAGTCAATACTGATCTGATCTCAACATCTTCTATTGGAGATTCATCAATGATCTTAGAGATATCTTCTGTGAACTCTTCACCCGCTGAAATGATCAACTCATCTGTGATTGGGTGGTAAATATCATGAACTGATACCCTTCCTACTATTCTTTCAGATAGTGGCTCTACGATCTCATCATTATCTTTCAGCGCTGATACTTCTAGACCTCTCAAAGTACCGCAATCCACTTCTGTGATGATCACGTCTTGAGAAACGTCTACAAGTCTTCTAGTCAAGTAACCTGCATCGGCTGTTTTCAAGGCAGTATCCGCAAGACCTTTACGCGCACCGTGAGTAGAGATGAAGTACTCCAATACATCTAGACCTTCTTTGAAGTTAGACAAGATTGGGTTTTCGATGATTTCACCCACTGAACCTTGAAGGTTTTTCTGTGGCTTGGCCATCAATCCTCTCATACCCCCGAGCTGACGAATTTGCTCTCTAGAACCTCTGGCTCCAGAGTGCATCATCATGTAGATCGAGTTGAACCCTTGGTTATCTTCTTCCATCAACCTCATGAGGTTGTTAGTCAAAGCCGAGTTAGTTCTTGTCCAGATATCAATTACTTGGTTATATCTTTCATTATCTGTGATCAGACCCATGAGGTAGTTGTTCCATACAGCATCTACTTCCTCTTTAGCTTTGTCTACCATGCCTTCTTTATTGTCTGGCACGAGTACATCACCAAGTCCCATTGATAGACCACCTTTGTAAGCCATCTGGAAACCTAAGTCTTTGATATCATCTAGGAACTGTGCTGTTCTAGCGATTCCACAGATTTTTACTACCTCAGCGATGATTTGCTGAAGTTTCTTTTTAGTCAAAAGTTCGTTGACGTATCCTACTTGAGTAGGTACAAACTGGTTGAAGATCACTCTACCCGCTACTGTCTCAATGACTTTCTCTACCAATTCTCCATTTTCACGGACGATAGTCTTTACATTGATATAAGCATGCTTAGAGATTTGCTTTTCATTCAAAGCAATTATGACCTCTTCAGCTCCGTAGAATGTCATTCCTTCTCCTTGAACTGGATGCTCAGGAGTAGATCTTCTTCCTTTAGTTACGTAATAAAGACCCAAAACCATGTCTTGTGAAGGTACCGTGATAGGTGCTCCGTTTGCAGGGTTTAGGATATTGTGTGAAGCCAACATCAAAGTCGAAGCTTCCAAAATAGCCTCATGTCCAAGTGGAACGTGTACCGCCATCTGATCACCGTCAAAGTCAGCGTTGAATGCTGTACATACTAATGGGTGTAATTGGATAGCTTTACCTTCGATCAACTTAGGCTGGAAGGCCTGTATACCAAGTCTGTGAAGCGTAGGAGCTCTGTTGAGTAATACAGGATGTCCTTTCAATACATTCTCGAGGATATCCCATACGACAGGGTCTTTACGATCTACTATTTTCTTAGCAGACTTTACAGTCTTTACGATACCTCTTTCGATCAATTTTCTGATCACAAATGGTTTGAAAAGCTCTGCAGCCATGTCCTTAGGTAGACCACACTCGTGAAGTTTCAGTTCTGGTCCTACAACAATCACTGAACGACCTGAATAGTCCACACGCTTACCAAGTAAGTTTTGACGGAAACGTCCTTGCTTACCTTTAAGCATATCGGAAAGCGACTTCAATGCTCTGTTTCCATCAGATCTTACTGCATTGACTTTTCTAGAGTTATCAAATAGCGAGTCAACTGCTTCTTGAAGCATTCTTTTCTCGTTTCTCAAAATCACCTCTGGCGCCTTGATGTCGATCAATCTCTTCAAACGGTTGTTTCTGATGATCACTCTTCTATAAAGATCGTTCAAATCTGAAGTAGCGAATCTACCACCATCAAGAGGCACAAGTGGTCTCAACTCTGGCGGAATCACTGGAACCATACGAATCACCATCCACTCAGGGCGGTTTTCGATTCTAGTTCTAGCATCTCTAAATGCTTCCACTACTTTCAGACGCTTCAATGCTTCAGCTTTTCTCTGCTGTGAAGTATCTGTTGCAGCTTGGTGTCTCAAGCTATAAGACAATTCGTCAAGCTCAAGTCTAGCAAGTAGCATTTCGATAGCCTCAGCACCCATTTTAGCGATAAACTTATTAGGGTCAGAGTCTTCTAACATTTGATTTTCTCTAGGAAGCTTATCCATGATGTCTAAGTATTCATCTTCAGTCAAGAAGTCTAAATACTGAACACCTTCTTCAGCTTTGATACCTGGCTGTACGACAGCATATCGCTCATAGTAAACGATCTGATCAAGCTTCTTAGTAGGAAGACCTAGTAGGTAACCTATTTTATTCGGTAAAGATTTGAAATACCAGATATGCGCCACAGGAACTACTAGCTCAATGTGACCCATTCTCTCTCTTCTAACTTTCTTCTCAGTTACTTCAACACCACATCTATCGCAGATGATGCCTTTGTATCTGATTCTTTTGTATTTACCACAATGACATTCCCAGTCCTTCACAGGCCCGAAAATTCTCTCGCAGAAAAGACCTCCCATTTCTGGCTTATAAGTCCTGTAGTTGATTGTCTCAGGCTGAGTGACCTCGCCATGAGAACTCTCTAGAATAGACTCTGGAGAAGCTAGACTTATAGTGACTTTAGAGAAGTCAATATTTAATTTTTTATTTTTTCTGAATGCCATAGTTTTATTGATAAAGTATGGATAGGGGCCGAAGCCCCATTATATTTTTTAGTCTAAAGTGATCTCTAATGCCAAACCTCTAAGTTCATGAACCAATACATTGAATGACTCAGGAATATTTGGTTTAGGAAGGTTTTCACCTTTGACGATCGCCTCATAAGCCTTAGCTCTACCGACTACGTCATCAGATTTTACCGTTAGGATCTCTTGCAACACGTGAGAAGCACCAAATGCCTCAAGTGCCCAAACTTCCATCTCTCCAAATCTCTGACCACCAAACTGAGCTTTACCACCAAGTGGCTGCTGTGTAATGAGTGAGTATGGACCGATAGATCTCGCGTGCATCTTATCATCGACAAGGTGACCAAGTTTCAACATGTAAGCGATACCTACTGTTACTGGTTGGTCAAACTTATCTCCTGAAAGTCCATCATATAGGTATGTTCTACCAAATTCTGGAAGACCTGCTTCAGTAAGCTCAGCGGAAACTTCATCAAGAGTAGCTCCATCAAAGATTGGTGTAGCATACTTTCTATTGAGTTCCTTACCTGCCCATGCAAGTACTGTTTCGAAGATTTGACCGATGTTCATACGAGAAGGTACACCTAGTGGGTTAAGCACGATGTCCATTGGAGTGCCATTTTCTAAGAATGGCATGTCTTCCTCACGAACGATTCTTGCTACCACACCTTTGTTACCGTGACGACCAGCCATCTTATCCCCTACTTTTAGTTTACGCTTTTTAGCCACATAAACTTTAGCAAGTTGTACGATACCTGCTGGTAATTCGTCACCAACTTCAAGTGTGAATCTCTCTCTCTTAAACTTACCAGACACTTCATTACGTGTTCTGATATAGCTTTTGACAAGTTTCACAATGATATCATTGATGCGCTCATCATCCGTCCAATTGTCTAAGATGATATCAGCTATTAAGTTAGCTTCTTCAGGTACATTATAAGTACTTTCATCTCTGTAGACGTTCTTTGGAGGGAAGAGATTCTCTTCTATATTTTTAGCGGTAAACTTCACGCCTTTGCTGATGATTTCATCACCAAACTTGTGCTTGACTCCTTGAGAAACTTTACCCTCAAGTAGTGTTACCATTTTCTTAATCATTTGAGCTCTTACTGCTAATAGGTCTTTACCATATTTAGCCTTAAGTACTTCCACTTCTTTCTTAGACTTAGCTCTAAGATCCTTATCCTTTTTAGGTCTAGAGAACAATTTAGTGCCGATGACTACACCTCTGAGAGATGGGGAAGCTTTTAGAGAAGCGTCTTTCACATCACCTGCCTTATCACCGAAGATCGCTCTTAGAAGTTTCTCTTCCGGAGTAGGATCAGTCTCACCTTTTGGTGTGATCTTACCGATGAGGATATCTCCTTCTTTTACTTCAGCACCTACTCTGATGATACCATTTTCATCCAAGTGCTTCACAGCCTCTTCAGATACGTTAGGAATTTCAGAAGTCAATTCCTCCTCTCCTCTCTTAGTGTCCCTAACTTCTAGCTGGAACTCTTCAATGTGGATAGAAGTAAAGACATCGTCTCTAACAACTCTTTCAGATATAACAATTGCATCCTCAAAGTTATACCCCTGCCATGGCATGTAGGCTACTCTTAGGTTTTTACCTAGTGCTAGTTCTCCATTATTAGTAGAGTAACCTTCACATAGTACTTGGCCTTTTTTGATTTTCTGACCTTTAAGTACAATAGGCTTTAAGTTGATACAAGTATCTTGGTTTGTCCTTCTGAACTTAATCAAGTCGTAAGTTTTGAACTGATCGCTAAAGCTTACCAATAGCTCATCATCAGTCAAATCATACTTCACTCTGATCTGACGTGCATCTACATAATCGATGACTCCATCAGCTTCAGCAATGATCAATGCTCTAGAATCAAGCGCTGCTCTAGCCTCAAGACCAGTTCCTACGATAGGAGCTTCAGCCTTTAGCAACGGAACAGCTTGTCTTTGCATGTTTGATCCCATCAAGGCTCTGTTAGCATCATCATGCTCCAAGAATGGAATCAATGAAGCTGCTACCGATACGATCTGGTTAGGAGCAATATCCATGAAGGTGATTTGAGTAGGCTCCAACACAGGGAAGTCTCCTTCAAATCTTGCCTTTACTCTATCGTTGACAAACTTACCTTTTTCATCCAAAGGAGCATTAGCCTGAGCGATGTTGTGTCCATCTTCCTCTTCTGCAGTTAAGTAAACGATGTCCTTTTCAGACATTCCTACTTTGCTATCATTCACTTTTCTGTAAGGTGTCTCAAGGAATCCCATAGAGTTGACCTTAGCGTGAACGCAAAGAGATGAGATCAAACCAATGTTTGGTCCCTCTGGAGTTTCGATCGTACAAAGACGACCATAGTGCGTATAGTGAACGTCTCTAACCTCGAAACCAGCTCTTTCTCTTGAAAGTCCACCTGGTCCTAGGGCAGAAAGTCTTCTTTTGTGCGTCAATTCAGCTAATGGATTTGTTTGATCCATAAACTGAGAAAGCTGGTTAGTACCGAAGAATGAGTTGATGACAGAAGAAAGCGTTCTAGCGTTAATCAAATCAACTGGCTTGAAGTCCTCATTATCTCTGACATTCATACGCTCTCTGATAGTACGAGCCATTCTTGCAAGACCTACACCAAACTGGCTGTAAAGCTGCTCACCTACTGTTCTTACACGTCTATTGCTCAAGTGATCGATATCATCGACTACCGCTTTAGAGTTGATCAAACCAATGAGGTACTTCACGATAGAGATGATATCCTCAGTCGTCAAGACGATTTTGAGGGCATCAATATCAAGGCCTAGCTTTTTGTTGATACGATATCTACCTACTTCACCAAGATCATAACGCTTATCAGAGAAGAACAATCCGTGAATAACTTCACGAGCTGTAGACTCATCTGGAGCTTCTGTATTTCTTAGTTGTCTGTAGATTTGTTCTACCGCTTCTTTTTCAGAGTTTGAATTATCTTTTTGAAGCGTATTATATATGATAGAGTAATCAGCTATGTTGACATCTTCTCTATGCAAGATGATAGACTTAGAGCCTGATTCCAATATCAATTCTATATCTTCGGCAGTCAAAATAGAATCTCTTTCTAGCAAGATTTCATTTCTAGGTATAGAGATTACTTCTCCAGTATCCTCATCCACGAAATCTTCCACCCAAGTCTTAAGGACTCTAGCAGCTAGCTTTCTACCGACTACATTTTTTAATTTCGATTTTGTAGCATCTACCTCTTCTGATAGACCAAATAGATCTAAGATATCCTTATCACTACCATATCCTATAGCTCTTAGGAGTGTAGTTACCGGAAACTTCTTCTTACGATCGATGTAGGCATACATGACATTGTTGATGTCTGTAGCAAACTCAATCCAAGAACCTTTGAAAGGGATAATCCTAGCTGAATATAGCTTCGTCCCATTTGTATGCTTGCTTTGCGCGAAAAATACACCTGGAGATCTATGTAATTGAGAAACGATGACTCTTTCAGCACCATTGATTACAAATGAGCCTTTTTCGGTCATGTAAGGGATATTACCTAAAAATACCTCTTGCTCAATAGTTTCGAAGTCTTCGTTATCACTATCATTGCAGACTAGTCTAAGCTTTGCCTTGAGCGGCACTGCATAAGTAAGTCCTCTATCAATACACTCTTCTACTGAGTATTTAGGAGGATCTACAGTGTAGTCTATAAATGATAATTCGAAGTTTTCTCTGGAATCTGAAATCGGGAAGTTTTCAGAAAAAACCTTGAACAAACCATCTTGGGTTCTTTTCTCCGCAGGAGTTTCCAATTGGAAAAAATCCTGAAATGACTGGAGTTGGATATCAAGGAAATCCGGATAATCTTTAACTACCTTGATTGACGAGAAATTAATTCTGCCTGTTTGATTTTGGATAGCCAAGGCCGTGTATATTTAGATTGAAGATAATTTTTTATCAAAATGCGAATATATTCGCTTTGAATTGTACAATAATTAAGACATGTACAAACAGGAAAAGACCTGACTCAATTGCCAGGTCTAATATCAGTAAACCATTTGCTAAAATATGGCAAATGGCCTACTAGATTTATTTCAATTCTACTTCAGCACCTGCTTCTTCAAGCTGCTTCTTAAGTGCTTCAGCTTCGTCTTTACCTACTCCTTCTTTTACTGCTTTAGGAGCTCCGTCAACTACGTCTTTAGCTTCTTTCAAGCCTAGGCCTGTAAGTTCTTTAACAAGTTTCACGACAGCAAGTTTCTGACCACCTGCAGCTTTAAGGATAACATCGAAAGAAGTTTTCTCTTCAGCAGCAGCAACGTCACCACCACCGGCTACAGCTGCTGGAGCAGCAGCAGCAGCTGCAGGCTCAATACCGTACTCTTCTTTCAAAATTGCAGCTAGTTCATTTACATCTTTTACTGAAAGATTTACTAACTGCTCAGCGAATGCTTTAAGATCTGCCATTTTATTAGAAATTTTAATTGATTGATTTTTTTAACTGATTGATTATTTTTCTGAAAGGGTTTTAACAACTCCTGCCAAGATATGCTGACCACTCTGAAGAGCAGATACCACATTTTTAGCTGGAGACTGTAGCAATCCGATGATATCTCCGATAAGCTCTTCACGAGACTTAAGCGTAGATAGCATATCCAAATTATTGTCACCAATGAATAAAGCTGAATCAATTGAAGCACCTTTAAGCGTTGGCTTGTTTAATTTACCGTTTGCTTTTCTAAAATCCTTTAAAACTTTTGCTGGAAGATTTGCTACTTCCTGTGAAAACATGATACCTGAGAAACCTTTAAGCGCCTCATCTGCAAATGCAGTGTAATCCGTTTCTAGATTTTCTAATGCCTTTTTGATAAGCGTATTTTTGTACACTTTATACTCGACACCTTTGTCATAGCAAACTTGTCTGAAGGCATTTACCTGAGCAACTGAAAAACCAGAAGCATCAGTAATGTAGAAATAAGGTGTTACTTTAAGCTTCTCGGTAAGACTGTCTATTATTACTTTTTTCTCTTCTCTAGTCATGATTAAATACCTTGAATACTGGTTTTGTCAATTGCAATCCCTGGAGACATTGTGCTCGATAGGGTAATGCTCTTAAAGTAAGTACCTTTCGCAGATGCTGGCTTCAACTTAGAGATTGTTTGAATCACCTCGTTAGCGTTATCAAGAATCTTCTCTGGAGAGAAAGATGCCTTACCTACACTAGTATGAATGATACCAAATTTATCTACTTTGAAATCAATTTTACCTGCTTTCACATCTTTCACTGCCTTAGCTACATCTAGCGTTACAGTACCTGATTTAGGGTTAGGCATCAAGCCTCTTGGACCCAATACTTTACCTAAACGACCGACTTTCGCCATCACGTTTGGCATAGTAATGATGACATCAATGTCTGTCCATCCACCCTCTATCTTAGTTATATAGTCATCTAATCCTACGTGGTCAGCACCAGCATCCTTAGCCTCTTGCTCTTTGTCAGGAGTGCAAAGTACAAGTACTCTTACATCTTTACCTGTTCCATGAGGAAGCGCTACAACACCTCTGACCATTTGATCAGCTTTACGTGGATCTACACCCAAACGGATGTCAATATCTACGGAAGCATCAAATTTAGCATTAGTGATTTCCTTAACTAGCTTAGAAGCCGCTTCTAGAGAGTACTGCTGCGTAGCATCATACTTCGAAAGCGCTTCTTTCATTTTTTTAGTCAGTTTCGCCATCTCTTTTCTAATTAATTCTCCCAAGGAGCTTTACCAGTTACAGTTATACCCATACTTCTAGCCGTTCCAGCTACCATTTTCATAGCAGACTCGATTTTGAAGGCATTCAAGTCAGGCATTTTAACTTCTGCGATCTCTTTTACCTGATCCCAAGTAACCGAACCAACTTTCTTTCTGTTTGGCTCCGCAGAACCACCCTTCAACTTGGCAGCATCCATCAGCATGATTGGTGCTGGAGGAGTTTTTACTACGAAGTCAAAAGACTTGTCAGAATAAATGGTGATTAGAACAGGAAGTATCTGACCATTTTTCTCTTGAGTTCTAGCATTAAACTGCTTGCAGAACTCCATGATGTTCAGACCCTTAGAACCTAAAGCCGGACCGACTGGAGGTGAAGGGTTTGCCTGGCCACCTTTTACCTGTAATTTCAGATAACCACTAATTTCCTTAGCCATTGTTATTCAGTTTTTTCTACTTGCATGAAATTTAATTCGACAGGTGTGTTACGACCGAAGATCTTAACCATAACATTAAGTTTCTTCTTATCTTCAAACACCTCTTCAATTGTCCCAGTAAAGCCACTAAAGGGACCGTCCATTACCTTAACGGTCTCTCCAACTATAAATGGCGTCTCGAGTTTATCGTCAAACTCATCAATCTCCTCAACTCGTCCTAAGATTCTGTTAACTTCTGATTGGCGTAATGGCTCGGGGGTTTTGGAAGCCCCCCCGTTGTTTGAACCGAGAAATCCGATCACACCGGGTATACTTGTAATCACGTGATTAGCTTCACCATTTGAAAGATCAGCAGACACTAAGACATAGCCTGGAAAGAAATTTCTCTCTCTCACACGCTTTTTGCCATTGCGCATCTCATACACTTTCTCAGATGGGATCAATACTTCAGGGATAAAGTCTGACAGATTAGCTCGAGTTATCTCATTATCAAGATAAGTTTTTGCTTTTTTCTCTTGCCCGGCTACCACCCTAAGCACGTACCATTTATGTTCAGCCATCAGTGATTCAAATTCTAGTTAAAATGCATTATAAAACCATGTCAGCATATTCTCAAAGCCTAAGTCAATCACAAAGATCAACAAAGCAAAGATCAAGGATGCCACTAGTACTAGAGTTGCACTTCCTTGCAATTCTCTAAAAGGTGTCCAAGTCACCTTGTTTCTCATCTCATCGATGGAATCTACTACAAACTGCTTTATGTTCATGGTTTTATAATTTTCGCACGGGTGGAGAGATTCGAACTCCCATCAACGGTTTTGGAGACCGGTATTCTACCCTTGAACTACACCCGTAAGTCATTTGCAAACTCCAAAACGGAGTGCAAAGCTAATGATAAATACTATATGAAACAAATGCGTTTCCGAAAATATCAGAAACGCATTATGTTAAATATTAAATGGAGTCTTGATTAGTCAAGAATTTCAGTTACCTGACCGGCACCTACTGTTCTACCACCCTCACGGATAGCGAATCTTAGACCTTTCTCAAGAGCTACTTTGTTGATCAAGTTAACTTCGATAGTCACGTTGTCACCTGGCATAACCATTTCAACGTTTTCAGGAAGCATGATCTCACCAGTTACGTCAGTTGTTCTTAGGTAGAACTGTGGTCTGTACTTGTTGAAGAATGGAGTGTGACGTCCACCTTCTTCTTTAGAAAGTACGTAAACCTCAGCTTTGAACTTCTGGTGTGGCTTCACAGAACCTGGCTTACAGATGATCATACCTCTCTTGATATCAGACTTCTCGATACCTCTCAATAGTAGACCTACGTTATCACCAGCTTCACCTCTGTCTAGGATTTTACGGAACATCTCAACACCTGTTACAGTTGACTTAAGACCTTCAGCACCCATACCGATGATATCTACTGGATCACCAGAGTTGATGACACCTCTTTCGATTCTACCAGTAGCTACTGTACCTCTACCAGTGATAGAGAATACGTCTTCTACAGGCATCAAGAAATCTTTGTCAACAAGTCTTTCTGGAAGTGGAATCCAAGTATCAACTGCTTCCATCAAAGCTTCTACAGTCTCAACCCACTTTGGCTCACCATTAAGTGCACCAAGAGCAGATCCTTGGATCACAGGGATGTTGTCACCGTCAAACTCATAGAATGAAAGAAGTTCTCTAACTTCCATCTCAACAAGCTCAAGTAGTTCTGGATCATCCACCATGTCTACTTTGTTTAAGAATACTACTAGCTGAGGTACACCTACCTGACGAGCCAAAAGAATGTGCTCTCTTGTCTGTGGCATAGGTCCGTCAGTAGCAGCTACTACTAGGATAGCACCGTCCATCTGCGCAGCACCTGTAACCATGTTCTTTACATAGTCAGCGTGACCTGGACAGTCAACGTGTGCATAGTGACGATTTGCTGTAGCGTACTCTACGTGTGAAGTATTAATAGTAATACCTCTTTCTTTTTCTTCCGGAGCGTTATCGATAGATGAGAAATCTCTCAACTCAGAAAGACCCTTGTTTGCCAATACTGTAGTGATAGCGGCAGTCAAAGTAGTCTTACCATGGTCTACGTGACCAATAGTACCGATATTTACGTGCGGTTTCGAACGGTCAAAGGTTGCTTTTGCCATGCTTGAAAATCCTCTTTTTAGTTAATGATAAATGTATGATAGATTAAATTAATCCAATATTGTCAGGAGTCTCTACTCCTATTTACCTCTTCAGTCATTCGATTGAAGATCTACTAGTATCCAAGGTAAATTTTAAAGAGCCAATGACGGGAATTGAACCCGTGACCCCTTCCTTACCAAGGAAGTACTCTACCCCTGAGCTACATCGGCTTAAACTATAAAAAAGCTTAAACTAATGGAGCGGGAGACGAGGCTCGAACCCGCGACCTACAGCTTGGAAGGCTGTCGCTCTACCAACTGAGCTACTCCCGCATTAGTTTAAACTTTTAGTGTGGGGGGAACAGGATTCGAACCTGTGAAGACATAAGTCAACGGATTTACAGTCCGTCCCAGTTGGCCGCTTTGGTATCCCCCCAACTGATTTTAGTAAGCCATCAGAACAATCTCTAACTCAGTCATTGTTCTAACGAGTGGCAAAATTATACGCTTTTCACGATTGTTCAAACTTTTTCCCAAAAAAACTTGACATTTTTTAATGCCGTGATAGTAAGCTTTTAGCTTTCAATCGCTTAATCTTCCAAACTATCTATACCCATCGACTTGTAGAAGGACTTTAAGCCTAAATCTGACTCTTTCTGATAAATCTCCATTAAAAGTTGATCCCTGTTTTCTACAGAAAATAATCCATAGATTGATTGGGTAGCCATGAACCTCACGTATGAGTTGGCCCCGTTAAGTGCCAGCTCTTTTAAGAAAACAGCTGCCTTCTCCTGAATGGCTTTAGACTGAGCAGATAAGTACTCTCCGTATAAATTAACTAAATAATAGGCATTGGCAGAACCCACGCGATCGATAGTGGATTGGTACCAATCAGAAACATCAGCTGTAGCATTTATATAATATTCTGCGATAGCGATGAGTGCGTCTGTTTGCTCACTATTTTCATATCGAGCTACGTAGACTGCCGCATCCGCTGGATCAGAAGATAAATATGATGCTAAGGCTGTAGCGGAAACCAATTCTGAAGGGTCATTGATCAAAGCTTTAAAAAAAGTAGCATAAGCAATCGCGTCAATCTCTTCAAGCAGATAGATCGCTGTAGACCGAGTCATATTGTCACTATCTTTCTCTGCAATCTCTAGTATTTTAGACTCAAAAAGCGATGCTGTTTCTACATCCGTACTGAGTAGATAATTAAGCGCTGATACTCTTAATTCCTTGTCCGCGCTATTCAGCGCATCTATCACTATGGACTTTATCGACTCTTGGTAAGGGTAATTTTGAAGTGAGTCCAAGGCTTCGATCTGTCTGATTACAGCTTTTGATTGCTTGTATTGATTGATAAAATCAACTTCATTTTTTTGCTCCTCACGAGCGGCTAGTATAGTAAAATCCTCATCCCAAATCACTAAAGAAGGTTTTCTCGAAACAGGTATACTAAATGTCTCTTGCTGTTTGGTAATGAGGATTGGCTTTTTAATTACTTCAGCACCCATATATATACTCAGCTCTGAGGGTAATCTGTAAAGTGGATATTTAGTCAAATCTTGATTTTGAGAAATTTTCACCAAAACACTATCAGATCGGTACTCATATGAAATCTTCAATTCAGGATGCCCGGCTGCTAAAAACCACTGATTGAAAAACCAATTCAAATCTCTTCCAGTAATTTGCTCAAAGGCTAAGCGCAAATCATGAATCTCTACACTCTTGTATGAATGGCTCTTGAGATAGTGCTCTAAAGAAGCAAAAAAAGCTTCATCTCCCACCTCGTTTCTCAACATATGCAAGACACGACCACCTTTTGCATAGGAGTGACTATCAAACATGTCATCTGGTAGCTCATGATCAAAGCGAATCAAATCTACTTTCTTATCTTCAGCCTCGGTAAAGTATGCCTGCATCTCAGAGATGTGATGAGTCATAGCAGTCGCTTCTCCATAGTAATGCGACAGCCATAAGTACTCTGAATAATTAGCAAAAGCTTCATTCAGAGGGAGATTCGCCCATGACTCAGTAGTGACCAAGTCACCAAACCACTGATGAAAAAGCTCATGCGCGATGATCTCGTCCCAGTGATAATCATTCAGTTGACCAGCTCGCATGTTTAATTCATCATAGAATATAGAAACGGTCGTATTTTCCATAGCGCCAGAAACAAACTCTCTCACTACGACTTGATCATATTTAGGCCAAGGGAATTTGACTCCAAGCAATTCAGAAAAATACGTCATCATCTCAGGTGTCCGCTTGAATACCTCTCCTACAGTCTCCGCGTATTTCTGATCAGTATAATAAGCTAGTGGAATTCCGCCCCAGCTATCTCTCACAACAGCAAAGTCTCCAATAGCAAAAGCAAAAAGGTAAGGCGCGTGAGGCTGATCCATCCTCCAGTGGTCTACCCTAAAACCATTGTTTGTTTTCTTTTGATGGATTAGTTTCCCATTTGAGACAGAGACCATAGTATCAGGAACTGTCAGTAAGAGCTCCTGAGTACTGCGCTCATTGGGAGCATCTATCGTAGGAAACCACCAAGAATTAGCCTCGGGTTCACCTTGTGTCCAAATTTGCCGAGGGAAATCTGTTACCTCACCTCGAGGATTGATAAAGTAAAGTCCTTTATCATCAATAGCAGTTTTCTCACCAGTATTTTTATCAATTCCCGGACTGGCTGTGTAAGACACTTGTATTTTTAGCGTGTCAGTACGCTGATACACTTTATCCAAAGTTATTTGAGCTTGATAGCCGTCATAAACATACTCTAGCGGATAGTAAGCCTCTCCACGATAAACTCCCAAATCATGGATCTCAAAACCCTTCATGTCTAGCGTCAGTGTATTCTGGGGATAAAAATACGGCACCAGTGTAAGCTGTGCCTTTCCTAATGCTTGTTCTTTTTCCCAATCAAAGCCTAACTCAATCTTTGTATGCAATAAATCAAAAAATCGCTCTTTAGAAGCTTTATATGGCTTGACCTCCACTTTAGATTGCTCTTTTGAAGGGCTGACATTCGACTCAGTCTGAGCCTTAGACACTACAGCTGGAGTCGGTGACTTAGCCACACAACTCATCAGTAATATGACCACTAGGATACTTAGCTTTGTAAGGGATTTATGGATTTGCATAGGGATGTTTACTATGTTTGGTTTATATTTAAGCCGTCAAATTATAAAACAAATGTACGCAGTATCTACTCCTACTTCTAAATATGAAATCACCTCTGAAAAAGAAGTGATCACCGTTGATAATGAAATTTTCGACTGGGATGTCCAAAAGATCTCAGATAACGAGTTTCATATCATCAAAAATCA
Organism: Penaeicola halotolerans; assembly: GCF_016464625.1. Lineage (GTDB taxonomy): Bacteria > Bacteroidota > Bacteroidia > Cytophagales > Cyclobacteriaceae > Penaeicola > Penaeicola halotolerans. The sequence continues at coordinate 117,118 of NZ_JAEAGO010000004.1, read as the reverse complement.
TCAGTCTTACCGATGTGAGTTGATCGCTGTAGAAGCCGAAGAAAAAAAAGTGATCTTAAAGATCAATAACAAGGTAGCTGAATTCAAGGTGAAAGACAAATTTGACCTACTGCTAGAAAAGTTAGGCATGTCTTCACTAGCTAGCACTCAACTGAAAGATATCAAAGCACCAATGCCTGGCTTGATCTTAGATATAAAAGTTAAAGTGGGTGATGAAGTCAAAAAAGGAGAGCCTATCCTCATCCTCGAAGCGATGAAGATGGAAAACCTCTTAAAGTCGCCTGGTGATGGCACTATCTCTGCTATCAAAGTCAAAAAAGGGGATAGTGTAGAGAAAAACCAAGTGATGATTCTCTTCTAGTCTGACTTTAATTTTACACTTGTAGCCATTATATTTGTCAAATTTTGAAAATCAGAACTTGTACCTAAATACCACCGAGAGGTAAGAAATAATAAACGATGAAATACAAAAGGATTCTACTCAAATTAAGTGGAGAGGCCCTCATGGGGGATAACAGCTACGGTATCGACCCACAAAGACTCGATCAGTACGCGCAAGAAATCAAAAGGGCTCATGACTTAGGGATAGAGATCGCCATCGTGATTGGTGGAGGTAATATCTTTAGAGGAGTACAAGCCGAAAAAGTAGGGATCGACAGGGTACAAGGTGATTACATGGGCATGCTCGCTACAGTGATCAATGCCATGGCGCTTCAAAGCGCCCTAGAAAAAAATAACATGTACACTCGACTGATGTCTGGATTCAAAATCGAATCAGTCTGTGAGCCATTCATCAGAAGAAGAGCTGTTAGACACCTCGAAAAAGGCAGGATCGTCATCTTCGGAGCGGGTATTGGTAATCCTTATTTCACGACTGACTCTACAGCCAGTTTACGTGCTATCGAGATAGAAGCAGATGTAGTTCTTAAAGGTACTAGAGTAGATGGTGTCTACACTGCTGATCCAGAGAAAGACCCAAAGGCTACCAGATACAATACGCTTTCATTTCAAGAGGCTTATGAGAAAAACTTGAATATCATGGACATGACAGCTTTTACACTCTGCCAAGAAAACAATCTTCCCATCATCGTTTTTGATATGAATAAAACTGGGAACTTAGAAAAACTAGTCAAAGGAGAAGAAGTAGGGACCTTAATCACTGCTAAAAACTAACATTTCAATGGAAGAGATCAAATTATACCTAGATGAAGCTAAGGAGCTGATGGAAAAAGCCATCAGTCATACAAATGCTGAGCTACTCAAAATCAGAGCTGGAAAAGCCATGCCTAATATGTTGGACGGTATAGAAGTAAACTACTACGGTGCCCCAACACCAATACAACAAGTGGCCAGTATCACGACTCCAGATGCCAGGACACTCACTATCAAGCCTTGGGAAAAGGGGCTCATCGGTGAGATAGAAAAAGCCATCATCAACTCTGATCTAGGACTAAACCCTCAAAATAATGGGGAACAAGTGATTTTATCCATTCCACCTCCTACTGAGGAGCGTAGAAAAAACCTCGTAAAGCAAGTAAAAAACGAGTGTGAAAATGGTAAAATCAGTGTTAGAAACATCAGAAAAGATACTAACGAATCACTGAGAAAACTACTCAAAGAAGGTGCCTCTGAAGATGATATAAAGAGAGCTGAAGATAAAGTTCAGAAACTAACAGATGAGCACATCTCTAAAGTAGATGATCTCTTCAATAAGAAAGAACAAGAAATCATGACAGTATGATCAATAAAAAGGAGGCTAATTCAAAATTAGCCTCCTTTTTATCACCCTTAAAATTTAATCTTCCCCAATAGAAATATTGATAAAGGTGGCAATACCTATCCTCAAGCCAACTTCCTGATATTTCCAATCTTGAAATGAAGCGGCAACCTCCACTCTAAACAGCCTGAAAATATTATCAACCGAATAGCCTACTTCTGCATAATCCGGTAGATTTTGAGTCTTTAAGTAATTAAAGAAGATATTTTCTCTCAAACCAGAAAATCTAATCTCAGGCAATTGTGTAAAGAGGAATTTCCTAAACTGATAATGTGTATGCCCTGCAAAATAATTATCTGTAGTGCTGTACTGGTAGTAGTCTAACAACCTAAAAGCTCCTGCTGGACGAAGGCTGCTCAAGATCGTTCTATTTCCATCAAAATGCTTGAAATCCATGAAGTAAACCGACTGATCATTTAGAAAAGTACCAGCCCTCAATTCGAAGTCTAGCTTGCCACTAATGCCAAATTGAAAGTTATGACTTAACCCTAACTCGATATGATCATAATTGACTTCACTATTCGCTACTCCGTTGATCCCTTTTCTGTACATCAGTAGTAGTTCAGGAGATCTATCATATATCGGAGTCTTCACACCATTATTGATTCGATATCTGACCAGTGGTCTATATGACATCGTTCCTTGAAAGACTAGCGCATTATGTGGATCAAAACTAGTATCTAATAGTTCTAAGTTAGCAGGTGCGTTTGGTGTGAATTCTCTATCATCTCTATAAAAGAAGCTGTAGTCATTAGTGTTAAAAAGCTCCTGCCTGTACGCATATTCTAGATTAGCAGTAAACTTAAATCGATCACTGACTACATACCTAAAGTCTGCCTGCGCATAAGTCTTCTCATATAGCTTCATGAAGTTTTGTCTGAAAACCAAAGTGCTCAGCGTATTGATATGTGGATGAATTGGCTCTATCACACTGTTATATTGAGACACAAACCTTCCTCCTTCTAAACTAAGCCTCTTGCTATTCCTATTGCTTCTTCCACCAAAGCGGTATATCAATTCTCCTTTTCCATAAAAATCATCACTGCTAAAGCCATATCGAGCAGTTGGCTTAAACTCAATGCTTTTTCTCAAGCTATCAAATGTCTGAATATACCTCATCGAATAGTTGACATTCAAGCCCTCTACTGTATTGAAGTATATCTGTGCAAATGTCGGATTGATTATCAGCCTTTTACCAGGACCAAGCGTGTAAGAACCTCCAAATAGGATTTCTTGCGGCTTAAACTTCCTTTTGGGCAGTACTCCAGCAGAGTCTTTTCCACTTAGCTCCACCTTTTCTATCACGGCTAGACTATCATCTCTTTGGTAACCTTTTAGCTCCTTTTCTGTCAAAGGCACAGGTCGCTGGGAAGCCCAATAAGCAGAATCTCTCTTAGCAGCTAATGAGTCAATCTTAAAACTCCTCTCACTCACTACGAGCGGCTCATCTCTAGACCTAAGTTGCTCTTTTTCATACTCATTGATCATTTTTCTAAACTGCTTCCTCGTCATTTGATCGGGATTGGACAAGGTATCCATAGACATAGCACTGACTGTAGGAGTAGCTGCCTTCACCTCTTCAGGCACTTCCTCTATTTTTTCATCTATGATGGTCGCTTGCTGAGCGATTAGGTCCTGATTGAGCTGTACTTTGTACTCCTTGCTAGAGGCTAAGTATTTATATTCCCCCGCAAAACCGAGAATCTTACCAGAGAACTTATACTGATGCGTGATAGGCATCCAGAGATCCTTTTCTACGGGAGCATAGTTTTGCTGTGCTTCTATCTGAAACCCTAAAAAGCTAGTCTTTAAGTCTAGGCTATGGATCGCCCAAAGATCCTCAATGATATAAATGTAGCCTTCGAATACTTGCTCTCCTCTACTGCGTGGAGTCACTTTGATACGGTTGATCTCTACACCATTTTCTCTAAAACTCCCTTCATAACCAAATCTGTAATAAGCAAAAGCTGCACTTGAAAGAGGCGAAATGGATTCCGCTATTTTATCATTATAAAATGAGTTGTTGATAAAGCTATTAGGGCTGATATTTTCATTTCCCTCGCCTGAAGTCCTCACGGAGATCACACGCTCATCATAAGTATTTGGTTGGGTAAACTTGACGACACTGATAGATTCTGTCGTATATGCTTCATCTAGATTAAGTCCTTCCTCCTTCAATTTATTTTTAAGAAAAAAAGGTGCATTGGTTAGCTGCCCTGTGCCCTTGATATAGACTTTCATTTCATAACTATCATATTGGAGCAAGTGAAATTTCCGCTTTGCTATCGCCTTCCTCATGATCGTATAAGCAGGATCTTCTCTTCTACTTTTGACCTCTACCTCGCGCAATACAAAGGTCTGTTCTTTCAATACAAAGTTTTGATTGATCCAATCATCCGCAACTTGAATAGGCATAGTAGCGGTCTGATAACCGATATATTGTACGACCACATTGTACTGCCCTGGCTTTAGTTTGATCTCATATTTGCCTGATTGATTAGCAGAAGCCCCATCCTTGAGTTCTACGATATAGATAGAAGCAAAAGCAAGTGTATCTCCTTTATCTGAGATGACTGTCCCACGGATACCTTGACCAAGTGCACTAGAAAAAGTAAAAAATAGAATGCCTATGGCAGTAAAAATAAATACCCTCATAAATAACGAGTTTATAGTAAGATGCAAAAAGAGTGAAATAGGTTGCCTTGAAAGTAAAACTAACAACGAAATATCAATAAAAGAAGTTAAAAAATGTTAGAAAAAGACCTTGATCAGGCTCAATAATTACCAATAAAGCTTCTTATCCTCGATGTAAGCAATCACTGACTCTTGAAGCAGGTATTTAACAGATTTCTGAGATTGAATCATCTGTCGAATATAAGTCGCTGATATATCCATCATTGGTGCCTCCACCCAATGTATCTGAGGGTGATTTTCAAATTGATGATCTTTATTTTCCGGCCTTGGATAGATGTAGAGTTCGTGTTGCGCTAAGATTTGCTCATGATTTTTCCACTTATGAAAATGTGAAAGGTTATCACTTCCCATGATAAGCGAAAAGTGATGCTGAGGATGCTTATCTACCAAATAAGCTAATGTATCTACCGTATAGCTGGGTTTTGGCATGTGAAATTCTACATCTGTTGCTTTGAAGTGAAAATTATCTTCAATAGCCAACTCTACCATTTTGAGTCTATCAAATTCGTGTAGAAGTGATTTACTACTTTTGAAGGGGTTCTGGGGGGAAACTACAAACCAGATTTCATCTAAATCACTCAAAGATATCATCGCTTCTGCGATCGCTAAATGACCGATATGGATAGGATTGAACGAACCAAAAAATAACCCTACTTTCACTGTTCAGCCCTTTTGGATGAAATCATCAATCAACTGTTCTGCTTTGAGAAGTGACTGACTGAGGTCTTCATTGAGTAGTGTAGTATCAAATTTATCCTCAAAGGTCATCTCAAACTTAGCTTTATAAAGCCTCTTTGAAAGGCTATCTTCAGATTCTGTATTTCTATCTCGAAGTCTTTCTTTGAGGACTTCTTCACTAGGAACTTTGACAAAAATTGCCAATGCATCATCACCAAAGTACTTTTTAAGATTTACACCTCCCTTGACATCTACATCGAATAGTACTGCTTTACCTTGATCCCATATTCTCTGCACCTCTGCCTTCAACGTACCATAAAAATTCCCTTCATAGACTTCTTCCCACTCTACAAAGGCGTCTTCATTGATCTTTTGTTTGAATTCGTCTATTGATAAAAAGTAATAGTCTTTTCCATTTTCTTCAGAGCGACCTCTTTTGTCCCGAGTACATGCGGAGATAGAGAATCCGAATTTATCAGGATGCGCTTGAAGTAGATGTTTTACGATAGTAGTTTTACCCGAACCAGATGGTGCGGAAAATATAATGGCTTTTCCTTTATTCATGAAGTGCTTCTTATGCCTTGGCGATGATTTCTCTGATATTACTCAGCAGATCTTTGGGTACTTCTTTGTTGGTACATTTGCTCTTCATCACTTCCCTGATCGTTTTTTCTAAGTGATAGTACTCAAAACATGGTAAGCACTTCTCTAACTTAGACTCGAGCTGTGCGCACTGATCGTCATCTGCCTGCCCATCTAGGATCATCTCCAAAAGCTGCATACAAGCTGCCTTATCTCCACAGGTCAACTTCTTCTCTCCGTTTGTAGGTTCTTTTTCCATAACAGTCTTAATCTCTATCTTTATTAATTGTCATACCCCATGGACTGTGCATAGGAGCGTAACTTGTCTTTCAGTAAATTCCTAGCTCTATGAAGTCTTGATCTTACCGTACCTATCGGTATATCTAGGATCTTAGCCATCTCCTCATACGTAAATCCTTCTAGATCACACAGTATGATCACCGTCCTAAAATCAACAGCAAGTGAGTTCAGTGCATTAGAGATCTCATCTCCAAGCATATCTTTTACAGTATCGACTCTCAGATCTGATGTTCCTTTAAAATCAACATCATCAGAGTTATAGTAAGTCTCTACTTCTTGGTAGTCAACCTTTGCAGGTTGTTTACTCTTTTTTCTGAAATCGTTTATAAAGCTGTTTTTCAGTATGCGGAACAACCACGCTTTGGCGTTAGTTCCTTGTTGAAAGGAGTTGATAAACCTAAAAGCCTTCAAATAAGTCTCTTGCACCAAATCTTTGGCCTCGTCTTCATCAAATGTCAGACGATAAGCAAAATTGTACATAGCATCTATATGAGGCATAAACTCCTCATCAAACACCTGAGCGGCTTCTTGCTCGCTATATTCTTGTCTTGGATTATCTGACATAAGTTCAAAAATAATAAATCCCTTATAATTATCGATAGATGGGTGAAAATACTCACCTATTTATATTTATTTTGAAGCTTCAAAAACGAAAAAACACGAAGAGAAGTTTCTCTTATACATAACGTCACCAAGGCCTACATGTTTTTTATCAGAATAGTCTCTTTATTACCATTTTTCTTACTCTATTTGATAGCCGATCTTTTGGCTTTCATCGCTAGTGATGTGATCCGCTACAGGAGCAAAATTGTCTATAAAAATTTGAAAAAAGCTTTCCCTGAAAAGTCAGAAGTGGAAATTAAAAAAATCAAAAGAGATTTTTATCGAAACTTCATGGATACTATCGTAGAGACACTGAAGCTGGCCAGTATCTCTTCAGCAGAACTCGATAAAAGAATCAAATTTGAAGATGCGCACTTAATGACAGACCTTATAGGGCAAGGTCAATCGGTGGTATTGACTACTTCTCATCTGGGTAATTGGGAGTGGCAGCTTACAGGCTTCACCGCTAACGTCAGCCCTCATGCAGATGGCATTTACATGAGAGTTCGAAGTGATTTTTTTGACCAAGTGATGCGTAAACTACGAGGTAAATTTGGAGCCTATCTGATAGAGAAGCATGACCTCATGCGTGAACTCATCAAAAAGAAAAATATCCCAAGAGTGATTGCCTTAGTGGCCGATCAAAGACCCAAGAGAGCACAACTAGGCTATTGGACCACCTTGCTAAACCAAGACACGCAGATGTTTGAAGGAGCTGAGAAAATAGCCTACAAGTTTGACTATCCAGTATTTTACAGTCATATCAAAAGAGTGAAGAGAGGTCACTATGTCTGTAAAATAATACCATTAGCGGCACCACCATACGATCAAAAAAAACACGCGATCATTGATGCATTTGTTACCCATCTAGAAGCCAATATCCAAGAAAGCCCTTCTGACTGGCTTTGGTCTCACAAGCGCTGGAAGCACAGTAGGCCCGCAGAAGCTTGAGAGACTAGCAACTATGCGACTCCCCTCAGAAACAGGTGAATTCTAAGGATATTTTAATGCCAATTTGTATTATTAAACTTAATTTTGATCTTGAATCAAAAGAGGTAGAAAAGGAAAAAGCGAATGAATTATTTGAGTGAATTGAATGAACCCCAGAGGAGAGCGGTCACTACGACAGAAGGTCCGCTGATGATCATAGCAGGTGCGGGTTCAGGCAAAACAAGAGTACTCACCTCTCGTATCGCACACCTGATGCATGAGGAACAAGTAGATCCTTTTCACATACTAGCACTCACCTTCACCAATAAGGCTGCTAACGAAATGCGCCAACGAATCGAAAGAGTAGTCGGTGTAGAAGCTAGAAATCTATGGATGGGCACTTTCCACTCCGTATTCGCTAGAATCCTTCGTGCAGAAGCTGAAAAGATAGGTTACCCGAGCAATTTTACCATCTACGACACAGACGACTCTAAGTCTTTGATCAGAAGTGTGGTCAAAGAAATGGGCTTAGACGATAAAGTATATAAAGCCAATACAGTACTCAGCAGAATATCTGGCGCTAAAAATAGACTCATCGGTTGGCAAGAATATCAAAATGACCCTTTTATCAAAGCTGATGATGATGCAGCCATGAAGCCCAAGATGGGTGCTATCTATGAGACCTATCAGAAGCGTTGCTTCAAAGCAGGCGCTATGGATTTTGATGACTTGCTATTTAACACTAATGTTCTCTTTAGAGATTTCCCAGAGGTGCTTTACAAATATCAACAGCGCTTTCACTATGTCATGGTAGATGAGTTTCAAGACACCAACGTCTCTCAGTATCTCATCACTAAAAAGCTGGCTGCTGTCCGTAGAAATATCTGCGTAGTAGGAGATGACGCTCAAAGCATCTATGCTTTTAGAGGAGCTGACATCCAAAATATCCTCAATTTTGAAAAGGATTTCCCTGACTTGACTACAGTCAAGCTAGAGCAAAACTACAGATCATCAAAAAATATCGTCCAAGCTGCTAACTCTATCATTAGTAAAAACAAAGGCCAACTCAAAAAGAGTGTCTGGACAGCCAATGATGAAGGAGAACAAATAGAACTCATCAAAGCCGCTTCAGACAATGAAGAAGGTAGACTAGTAGCGACTACCATTTTTGAAGTAAAGAACAACCTCAAACTCAACAATAGTGATTTTGCAATCCTCTATCGAACAAACTCTCAGTCGAGAGCGATGGAAGAAGCCCTACGAAAAATGAACATTCACTATAAGATAGTGGGTGGACTATCTTTCTATCAAAGGAAAGAAATCAAGGATCTCCTAGCCTATCTACGCTATATCGTCAACCACAATGATGAAGAAGCATTCAAACGCATCATCAATTTTCCAAAAAGAGGCATTGGAGATAGTACAGTAGATAAAATCATCGTAGCAGCCTATGAACATGATATCAGTATCTGGGAAGTGATCAATAATTCTGATGCATTTCTAAGTGGTCGTGCGATCAATACTGTAGCGGACTTCACTACTTTGATCAAAAGCTTCAAAATAGAAGTAGAAAGAAAAGATGCCTTTGAAGCAGCTTCCACCGTAGCCAAAAATTCAGGCTTGCTCAAAGAACTCTACGATGATAAAACCATCGAGGGACTCAACCGATATGAAAACGTCCAAGAACTACTCAATGCCATCAAAGAATTTGTAGACAATCCAGAAAACGAGGACAAGTCCATGGGAGCTTTTCTTCAAGAGATCGCCCTACTCACGGATAGAGATCGAGATGACGATACGCAAGATGCCGTCACATTGATGACCATTCACTCAGCCAAAGGACTAGAATTCAAGCATGTATTTGTAGTAGGATTAGAAGAAGACCTATTTCCATCACAGATGATGATGAATAGCCGAGATGATTTAGAGGAGGAACGAAGACTTTTCTACGTAGCCTCTACGAGAGCTATGGAGAAGTTGTATTATACCTATGCGCTTACACGTTATAGATTTGGCAGGCTACTCAATTGCGAGCCGAGCAGGTTTCTAGAAGAAGTAGATCCTATGTGCATCAAAGTAAATAAACGCATCAGCACATCTGAGCCTGTAGGGAGTATGCACTATAAACGTGAAGGAAGTGCTTTCATTGGTCTCAAAACTCCAGTCAACCGTGTAAAACCACAAGCTGTCACGCATGTGCCTGATCCTAACTTTAAAGCCAGTGATACTTCTCATCTACAAGCTGGCCAGAGAGTCGAACATCCGAAATTTGGCTTCGGATCTGTAAATAATGTCGATACAGATGGCGCAAACCGAAAAGCAAGTATTAACTTTGAGAAATTTGGTGAGAAAACCCTATTGCTAAGTTTTGCCAAACTACGCATCATAGAATAAGTTAGCCCGCTGATAGTGATGTACTTAAATTTTTGCTAAATTGAGTACGTGTAGCTAAAAATCTATCAGCCATGGCAGATCATGTACAAAATAAACACAATCTAATTTTGAAAGAGTACGGAAGGAATATGCAGAAACTGGTAGACTATGTCTTGACAGTTCCTGAAAAAGAGAAGCGCACAGAGTATGCGTACACACTAGTGGAGCTCATGAAGCAGCTCAATCCACAATTAAAATCTGAAAACGATCAAAAACTTTGGGATGACCTTTTCATCATGTCTAATTTTTCACTTGATGTAGACAGTCCTTTTCCTATGCCTGAGAAAGAACTCCTTGGCAAAAAACCTCAACCTGTACCTTATTCGGAAGGCAGATTGAAGTTTAAGCACTATGGAAAAAATGTAGAGCTATTGATCCAAAAAGCTATAGAAATCGAAGACCTAGAAGAGCAAGAGCAGGCCATTATTTACATTGGAAGATTGATGAAAAGCTTCCATGCCACTTGGAACAGAGATAATTTTGATGAGAACGTGATCATCGAAAACATCAAAGAAATGACTGGCAACAAATTGAAAATCGACCTCAATAAGCTCATGAACAATGGACTCTTTGATGGCGGAATCAATCGTGCTAGAGAATTTAGCTCTCCTGAAAAAGAAAATAATAGACCCAAACAAAACAATAGAGGAAATAACAACAGAAGAAACAACAACTTTAAAAAGAGAAAGAACTAAATGTCTTCATTTCGTATCAAAGGCGGCACACAGCTAAAAGGAGAAATCATCCCACAAGGTGCCAAAAATGAAGCGCTGCAAGTAATCTGCGCTGTATTGCTGACTGACCAAGATGTCACTATCAACAAAATCCCCAACATCAGAGATGTCAATAAACTCATAGACTTGCTACAATCTATGGGCGTCAAAGTGACTAAAGCTGGCCCAGAAAGCTATACATTCAACGCAGCCAATGTCAATATGGACTATTTGGATTCTGAAGAATTCAATACTAAAGCTTCCTCTCTGAGAGGCTCCGTCATGATACTAGGTCCACTACTAGCTAGGTTTGGCAAAGGGAAACTTTCAAAACCAGGAGGGGACAAAATCGGTCGTAGAAGACTAGATACTCACTTTGCTGGTTTCCAAAAGCTTGGAGCTAAATTTAACTATGACAGCAAATCAGAAATCTATAACATAGATGGTTCTAAACTAGTAGGGTGCTACATGCTACTAGATGAAGCCTCTGTGACAGGCACAGCCAACATCATCATGGCAGCCGTCATGGCAGAAGGTAAGACGAGTATCTACAATGCTGCCTGCGAACCTTACATACAGCAACTCTGCCGTATGCTCATCGATATGGGGGCAAAAATCACTGGTGTGGGCTCTAACTTACTCCATATAGAAGGTGTCAAAAAACTTGGAGGCACAGTACACACCATGCTTCCTGATATGATCGAGATCGGCTCTTTTATCGGCTTAGCTGCTATGACACAATCTGAGATTACGATCAAAGATTGTAGAATTGACCAATTAGGCATCATCCCTGAGATCTTTCAAAGATTAGGAATTAAGATGGAGTTTAGAGGAGACGATATCTTCATCCCAGCACAGAAGAAATATGAAATCGAGACTTTCATAGATGGCTCAATTTTGACCATTGCTGATGCGATATGGCCTGGTTTTACACCTGATCTACTTAGCATTGTATTGGTAGTCGCTACTCAAGCTAAAGGTACTGTACTTGTCCATCAGAAAATGTTTGAGAGTAGACTCTTCTTTGTAGATAAGCTCATCGATATGGGTGCACAGATCATACTTTGTGATCCTCATAGAGCCACAGTCATCGGGCTTGATAGAAAATATCCACTAAGAGGAATCCGAATGACCTCTCCCGACATTCGTGCAGGCGTATCACTCTTGATCGCAGCCATGTCAGCTGAAGGCACTTCAGTAATAGACAATGTGGAGCAGATAGATAGAGGCTATCAATACATTGACCAAAGACTCAATGCACTAGGAGCAGATATCGTCAGAATAGACTAAAAATGAAAAAACCGGGTTTCCACTCGGTTTTTTTATGCTCTTAATCATCCTCTTGGATAGCCCTCAGCTTTTCCATCAAGTCTCTAAATTTCAAAATTCTTTTGGAAGGATAAAGTACGGCTGCTTTGACTAGCTGTCTGTAGCAGAGCTCATAAGACTCTTGGTTAAAAAGATAAACAGCGTCATTGTAATATTGTAAGCCAGCGAGTTGATGAATGCCTATCTCGTTATAAATTGACTTTCCATTCTCTGAATTAAGTAAGCTTCCCAATTCTATTTTTAGGTCTGTCTGAGCGACAGGAGCAGCTTCTTTGAAGCTTTGCAAAAATTTATCAACACTATTTTGATCTGAAATAAAGCCATGCAAAGGTTCTGTGCTCTCCAAAACAATCGTCTTCTCACCGATATCTAGTTTGATAAACACATGATAATCTGTCTCTACTACTTGATGTTCAAAACCATATCGATCTAGCAAAAGCCCAAGAACAGCACTTCCACTCACACAGTCATAAGTGCCTGAAGTCAGCACATCATTGAAAGTTGCATGTTTCTCATAGGTCTTCAATAGCTGCCTGTGACTCTGATAAAATATTTGCTGTACAAACCACTCTTGATAGTGTTTCTTCTTTGATTTCTTATCTAGTGTGTGAAGCAGCTTTTGCCATGATTGATTATTGAGTGAAGGCTCAGCATGTAGTGCAGTCATCAAGGCAAACACATCATCATCAGACTTAAATAGCCTTTCTTCATGCTCACTAGAAAAAGCTAAAGCACCAGCAGGCAATGCCACTACTTGCGCCATCACATTATTTGTGAGCGTACTAAGGAAGATAACACATATGATGAAGTATCGCATAGCGTGCTAAAAACATTACAGTAACATAAAGTTAACAATTAATTAACATAAAGAATATTATTAACGCCAAGTATTTAAAAAGTGTTTAATTAATAGAAAAAAGATTGTTTCTCAGATGATCAACACTGCACAAAATGAATTAACTTAATAATCGATCCAAACCTTATCAAAAATGAATAAAGCATACTACTACTCTTTGTTTCTAACACTACTTATTAGCTGTCAATCAAGTTCAAATGAAAATGATAACCTGCTCGAATCTCAAACTCAAAAGATTGCCATGACATTAGATAGTTGGCATGATGCTGCTGCGAGAGCAGATTTTGAGGCATATTTTGATTTGTTCGAAAGCGATAGTGCCATATTTATGGGCACTGATGCTACAGAACGCTGGACAGTGGCTGAATTCAAGCCTTGGAGCAAACCATTTTTTGATAGAGGAAGGGCTTGGAGCTTTACAGCTCACAGTAGATTTATCACATTAGCAGATGATGGCCATACTGCTTGGTTTGATGAAGCATTAGATACGCCCAATATGGGGCCTTGTAGAGGGTCAGGCGTGATGAAATTAACGAATAACGGCTGGAAAATAGCACATTATAACTTAAGCCTGACTGTGCCTAATGAGGCAATGGATGAAGTAAAAAAAGTAATAGATGGCTTATCCAATAGTCAATAAGCCATCTATCTAATGAAGTTCTATTATTTCTTATTTCCTATTTGATAGAGCAAGCCAACGGCTAAACCTTGAGAAAACTGAATTTTGTCATCTTGATCAAAATCGTAAATGCTGATACTAGAGAATGATACATTGATCCACTTAGTAACTTTTGCCGTGATGGTCAAATCCAACCTATGGTCAATTCTATCAAACTCTAACTCTTCATAATTGGCAAAAAGCATGTATCTAGACTTCAGATTAATGTTTTCAGTCAAGTTCTTATCCAAGCTAGCAAATAGTTGAAAGGCAAACCACTCATATCTGATACGCTCGCCAATCGGCACACCATAGTTATCAGGGACTGTGTTGAATAGTTCTAGATCATTGACCACTGTGATACGTGGAGAAAAAGGACCTATTCTGACATTAAAGCTTTGATTTGGCTTGTATTCAAAACCTAGAGAAGACGTGATAAACGCTGGAGCCAAAAAGCTAGAGATCAAAGTTCTTTGTTCAGCGCCATTTACATCTGTACTAAAATTATATCCCTTAGCTACTTGTGATATAAAGTTCAAAGAGAAAAATCCACCCCACTTATCTGTTAATTTATAACCTAGCTTAGAATCCAAGAAGAGCCTATCATTAGATTTTCGAGCATTTTGATCTTTGTTTTGGACGATTCCGTAGAGAAACTCAAATTCATTATCAAAACTTATTTTATCTTTTAGATAATTTGCCCTGGCATTTACAAGCGAACCGATAGCAATGGAGTTGACACCTCCACCAGCCCAGTTATCGCTAAAAGATGCTTGACTGAAGTTTAGTCCTAAATTGAATGCTTTTGTCCAATAGGTAGTATCCTTGGCTACACCCGTTGAGTCCGTTTGAGCAAAAGTACTGAAACAAACAAATGCAAAAGAAAGAGTGATTAGAAGTTTAGCTTTCATGGTGGTTTTAGTTTATTTAAATAAGGAAAATCTAAAATACATATGGATCTCGCTAGCCAGATAAATATCCACTACGAGAATCACTTATCTACACTATAAAATTCAGCTACTAATGGTAAATGATCGCTTAATTTTACCAATTCGGCAGCATTCAAGATACTTGGTGAAGTGATTGACCATTTGATCAGCTCTTTGGCCATATGCTGATTTGGTAGGATATGATCAATCCTTCTATTTGGCATAGAAGAAGGATGTGTGTAAACATCGGTACTCGCTAATGGATCTACTAGTGCTACTCCCTCAGGCCCAGAAAGCAACATTTTGATTTCCTCACTATCAGGCTCGCAGTTTAGATCCCCCATCAAAAGGAAGTTAGAAGTAGGATTTTCTCTCAAAAACCTTTCCATCTGACCTTTCAGAAAGGTGATTTGACCTTTTCGCATAGCGATATCACGCTCACTTCTGCCTGCCTTGAGATGTGCGCCAAAGAGTACGAAAGAGTAGTTGTCATTGACAAAAACATCCACTGCCCACATTCTTGTATTGATTTTATTTTGCGTTTCGGCTACGCCTGCATCAGTAGTGATCCCAGGTACTGGAGTAGTGACTTGTCCATATTGATAGAAGACCCCAAGAGGCACTTTACTCATGATGACTACATTTTGATACCAATCATTACTTTCTGCCGCTGCAAAAAACTTATACCCCATATCTGGAAGATTATCCTCAACCAACGCCTGTAAAAAAGCGACATTTTCAAATTCTTGAAGTACTACGATGTCCGCATTCGCAGTCTGTAGTGCTCTCAAAAGCAACTCTGGGCGACCATTCATCGCCTCTAGCGGCATATCTTCACGAGGGTGATCTATGTAGGGATTGTCTGTATAATCTACAAAATGCTCTACATTCCAAGTAAGTACTTTGAAATTGGTTTTACCACTCTCTTTGTAATCAAAAGGTTTGACGATTCCTTTTCTTTTAAAATCCTCCACAGCCTTCTGCGCGGAACTGATAAAGGGGCTGTAGAAGAAAAATAGAAATACAGTTAATCTTATGAGATTTGACATGGTTTTATAGATGATCTGTGTCTGCTTCAAAAAGTATCCCTAAATTTGATTTATAAATATAAGCAAAGCTTTTTCAAATGGATCAATCACAAGCAGAGATATTTACACAAATTTTATCTGAACGAAGATCAGTTAGGATTTTTGACGAGTCAACCCCGTACGATGAAGATGCCGTAAAGCGCAGTTTGCATGCTGCCACACTAGCACCCAATAGCAGTAATATGCAACTTTGGGAGTTTTATCGCGTCAAAAATCCTCAAATAAAAGCGCAACTAGCCGACTATTGTATGGGACAAAAGGCTGCTAAAACCGCCAGAGAATTGATTTTGGTCGTAGCCAGACGTGACCTTTGGAGAAAAAGAAAAGATGCCAACCTAGCACAAATCAGAAAAGTATACAAAGGGCGCACAGATAAAGCTGCTAAAAGAGCGGAAGCTTATTATAGTAGTTTAATTCCTAAATTTTATGTCAAAGATTATACTGGTCTCTTTAGCCTTGGTAAAAGAATTTTTGCCTGGTCTGTAGGGCTTTTTAGACCGATGCTTAGAGAAGTTGGAGATGTCAATGCGCGTATCAGTGTACACAAAAGTGCGGGCTTAGCAGCCATGACACTTATGTATGCCCTCAAATCAGAAGGTCTTGACTCTTGCCCGATGGAAGGGTTTGATAGTAAGCGCGTCAAGAAATTACTCAAACTTCCAGCTGGTGCTGAGATTAATATGATTATAGCTTGCGGTCCTGGTAAACCAGAAGGAATCTATAGTGAAAGGTTTAGAGTACCTGATGAAGAGGTGATTTTCACAATTGACTAATAACCGTACTTCTTTCCCCAAAGCTGCTGAAGACGTCTTCTCATTTCTTCCTCTCGAGGATTCTTCCCAGGATCGTAAAGTTTTTTACCTTTCAGTTTATCTGGCATAAACTCTTGATCTACGAAGTTTTGAGGGAAATCATGAGCATACTTGTAGCCTTTACCATAGTCCATATCCTTCATCAGCTTGGTAGGTGCGTTTCTCAAGTGTAATGGCACGGGTAAATCTCCCTCTTGACGTACGATCTGCTGAGCTTGGTTAATTCCCATATATGCTGCATTACTTTTAGCCGAACTTGCTAAATAGGTGACACACTGTGCGAGGATTATTCTGGACTCAGGATAACCAATGACATTGACCGCTTGAAAAGTATTATTGGCCATAACCAAAGCAGTGGGATTAGCATTTCCTATATCTTCCGAGGCTAAAATAAGCAGTCTTCTAGCGATAAATTTCAGGTCTTCTCCTCCTTCGATCATCCTCGCTAGCCAATAAAGCGCAGCATTAGGATCACTTCCTCTGATGGATTTGATGAAGGCTGAAATGATGTCATAATGCTGTTCTCCTGACTTATCATAGACAGAAACTCGCTGCTGTGCTACATTGATCACTAGTTCGTCAGTGATTTCTTCCTCAGATTCGCCAAGCGCATCTACCACCAGTTCAAATAAATTAAGCAACTTCCTAGCATCGCCACCTGACAGTTTCAAAAGTGCTCCATACTCTTTCAATGAAAACTTTTTAGACTGTAGCCAAGTGTCTTGCTTGGTGGCTTGTTTGATCAATTCCAAAAGCTTAGCTTCATCTAAAGCCTTCAGCGTGTAGACCTGACATCTACTTAGTAGCGCGGCATTGACTTCAAAAGATGGATTCTCCGTGGTAGCACCTATGAGCCTGATCGTGCCTTTTTCTACTGCTCCTAGAAGTGCGTCTTGTTGAGATTTACTAAAGCGATGGATCTCATCAATAAATAAAATCACTCCACGCTGAAATTTCGCCTTTTCGATCACCTCTCTCACCTCCTTGACACCAGAACTTATCGCACTTAAAGTGTAAAAGGGAGCTTTCACTTCATGAGCAATGACATTGGCAAAGGTCGTTTTACCCACTCCAGGAGGACCCCAGAATATCATCGAGGGAACATTGCCCGACTTAATGGCTTTTGCCAAAAAACCGTCCGGATGGGTCAAATGCTCCTGACCAATGATTTCATCTAGCTTGCTAGGACGGACGCGCTCTGCTAAGGGTGATTGATTCATGATCAAATTTGACGATTTTCTTCAAAAAATGAATGAAACAGACAAAAGAATCGAGTCATGACTTGTCAAAAATTAATCTGACGAAGCAGCATCTTTTCGGCTATCTAGCATGTAATTTCGCGAGATGAATAAAAGGCTCTGGGTACACTTGGCGCTCCTCTTGGTAGGAATTATATATGGTCTGAATTACGGGCTTGCCAAAATAGTCATGCCCACCTACATTGGAGCTTTCGGGTTTATCAATATGAGGGTACTTTCTGCCGCCTTGCTCTTTACTGTCCTTCACTTTTTTGTTAGCAAAGAGCGCATTTCGGATAGAAGAGATTACCTAAGACTATTTGGATTGGCTGCTATGGGAGTAGCTGCCAATCAACTACTTTTCTTCAAAGGCTTGAGCTTAACCTCTCCGATCCACGCCTCTTTGATCATGACTACACTACCGATCATCGTACTGCTGTTTTCTCTTTGGTTAAACAAAGAAAAACCGACAGGGTATAAAATAGGTGGAGTTCTCCTAGGGGCATCAGGGGCTATTTTACTCCTTTTAAGTGGGGAGATTGACTGGGGAAATGCCGTGTTTGCAGGAGATCTTATGATACTACTTAACGCTACCACTTACGGCTACTATTTGGTAAAGGTAAAGCCGCTCATGGCCAAGTATCAAGCGCTGACTGTGGTGAAGTGGGTGTTCTTATTTGGGGCTTTGCTGGTACTTCCTTTTGGCTGGTCTGAACTTCAAGCAGTATCGTGGTCTCAGCTTCCCGCTCAAATCTGGTGGATCATCGCTTTTGTGATTTTAGGAGTCACCTTTCTCACTTATTTATTAAACACTTGGGCCTTGAGCTACGTTAATTCAAGCGTAGTGGGCGTATATGCATACATACAACCCGTATTTGCTACGCTTATTGCTATTATTTTAAAACAAGATCAATTAGATTTACCCAAGATTTTATTTTCTCTTCTTATTTTTGCAGGTGTCTTTCTAGCAACAAAAAAGTGAAAGCTCCTTTCGAAACTAAATTAAACCTTTTTCAAATTAGGCATGAACGACAAGAAAAAAGAACTTCTAGACTTAGCTGAGGAACTCATTTTAACAAGAGGTTACAATGCATTTAGTTTTCAAGATCTTTCTGATAAAGTAGGTATCAAAAAAGCCAGTATCCACTATCATTTCCCAACTAAGGAAAAGCTAGGACTAGCTTTGATCAATCGCTACATGGAAGAGTTTAAAGACTGGACCAAAAAGCTAGATGACCAAAAAGAGAATGCCGCTGTCAAGATAGAAGGCTTCTTCCAAAACTATCAAAAAGCTGCAATGGGTGAAAAAAAGATAAGCCTTGGAGGTATACTAAGTGCTGAGTTCAATACCCTGTCAGAAGAAATGCAAGAATCACTCAAGCTTTACTTCAATGATAGGTATAAGTGGCTTGTAAAAACGATCAACGATGGTCAGTATGAAGGTTCACTTAGAGTCAGTGGAGCAGCTGAAGACAAAGCTTACATGCTTTTAGCAGCGCTTCAGGGAGCCCTTCAAATAGCAAGAGCTACTAAGAACAGGGAAATGTTTCTCCAAATCTCTAGAGAGCTGAAAAACCAATTAGTAAACGGGAAATAGATTGATTAATAAGCAAATAGAAAGACTACCAATTAGTAGATAAACAATAAAAGCGAATGGCTATCCATTCGCTTTTATTGTTTTAGATGGTAGCTACTCTAGATGGACTTGATGACGTCCTCAAATACCGAAATATGCGTTGAATCAATATCATGATGCGTAACAAACCTCACCTCATTTGGACCAAACTTCACCCCTAATACACCTTTCTCCTTTAGTAAAATTAAATACGCTTCTGGGGTAATTCCAGAGAGACTTGCTATAACAATATTAGTGGCAATAGGCATGACGTTAGAGACATATTTAGCCTTCTTAAGTATATCACCTATCTGCCTTGCATGGGCATGATCATCTTTGAGCCGATCAACCTGATGATCGAGTGCATAAATGCCTGCAGCAGCTAAAAATCCAGCTTGTCTCATGCCTCCACCTAACACTTTACGGATTCGCTTTGATCGCTTGATATCCTCCTTTGACCCTAGTAAAAGTGACCCCACCGGGCAACCCAATCCTTTGCTCAAACAAATAGATATCGTATCAAAAATAGCTCCATAAGCTTTAGGATCATCTCCTGTCTCTACTAAAGCATTGAAGAGTCGTGCGCCATCTAAGTGAAGTTTCATGCCGTTTTTCTCACAAACATCTTTGATCGCTTGTATTTCAGCCAACTGATAGATACTTCCTCCACCTTTATTCATCGTGTTCTCTAATGAAACCAAGACACTTGGACATGCATGCACATCATCCGGACTAATGGCAGCAGCGACACTCTCAGCAGTGATTTTTCCTTGTTCCCCTTCAAGTAGCTTGAGTGAAGCCATACTATTATAAGCGATACCTCCAGCCTCATAGAGATGAATATGTGAATATTTATGGCAGATCACCTCCGTCTGAGGCTGTGTGTGTAGCCTGATCGCTATTTGGTTGGTCATCGTCCCTGATGGACAAAATAGCGCTTCCTCCATTCCAAACATCTCCGCAGCCTTTTGCTCCAAAGCATTGACTGTGGGATCTTCTCCATAAACATCATCTCCAACAGAAGCAGACATCATGGCTTCTAGCATTCCTTTGCTCGGTTTAGTGACAGTGTCACTTCTCAAATCTATAATCATCTCATTTAGTCGATAATTCAAAAAACTTACTTTTACTGCTTTTTAGATTGAGTGACTGTATCACTTTAGCAGCCTCTATTGGCCTATCAGTTGCCAAAATATCAGCTCCTCTCGCTATAAATCCTTCATATAATTGATCTCCCCTTGCTTCTGCACTTTTATCTATGTTACCCAAAACACCCAGAATAGTAAAAATCCCCTTTTGATGCAGGAGTTCATTAAAAGCTTGAGGTCTTTCTGATGTTCCAGTAAAGGCAATTACTCTATCCAGTGCAATACCTGAAGATTCAAGTGCTTCCAGTTCTGCCTCATTGCGAACAGTGACTGAAAGCATTAAGGCAGGATTGAGATTATGCACCTTGATAGCATCAGCCAAACTGTAAGTAATCACAGCCGCATAAAGCTCAGCACCTGTTTCTTCTATAGCATTCACTACCAGTTCAAAGGGCACATTACGCTTCACATCTACTGTCAAAAGCGCTTTCCCCTTTGACCAAGTCAAAACCTCTTGTAAAGTGGGAGCTTGGAAATTGGTAAGCGTACCCTCATTATCCTTTAACTGAAGCGCTTTGATCTCTGCTAAAGTATGATCGAAAACACGCCCTGAGCCTGAAGTCGTCCTATCGAGCGTTCGATCATGCATCATAACGAGTAGACTATCTTTAGTCAGTTCCACATCACACTCGATGATCGCTGGTGTGTATCTAAGCACGTTTTCAAAAGTCTCTATGGCATTTTCTGGAAATCCTGGATAAGGTCCACCTCTATGAGCAGAAACCATCGGAAGTCTATCTTCCGTCCAAGTATAAAATTCTTTTAACTCCTCTTCAGAATTGATCTTAATGACATGATGACTATTCTGCTGATCGAGCTGTGTGCCTTGTTTGGTTGCACAAGAGAGAGAAAATAGAACTAAAAGGAGTAAGATATTTTTAAGTGTTCTCATTTATTTTTAGTGAATTTAAAATCTGTCCATGTACCTGAATTAGAAAATTCCTCCATATCACTCAGCTCTACATTTAGTGCCCGTGTGGATATTTGTATCTCTATCAGCGAGATCCCTAGAGAAATCAATAGCGTCACCATACTGCCTATGAAAACGAATCGTGCAGGATATTGAAGTCCATTAAATAGTAGCAACATACAGACTACACAAAGTAGAAAACTTGCCACTCCAAATGCCTGCATGTATTTGATCATGCTCAGTCTTGTTCTAAGATTTTTGATCTGACTAGTCACTTGACTTTTGATCTTAGGCTGTTCTCCGAGCTCTATATACTTTTTATGCAAGCCCCTAATCAAATTGGCAATAGCCAAAAAACGATTCGTAAAAGCTAGCATCAAAAGTGTAATGGCTGGAAATAAAAGTGCGGGAGTTGAGAGTTCTAATTCCATGCCTTGAAGATAATGTATAAATGAAAAAATTCCTGCCACTTTCGCGACAGGAATTCAAATATCAAATCAAGTTTGACTATACAGTTCCTAGAACCACCATCTGATCTAGTGTAGGACCTACACTACCACCTTTAGGCTCTATGGTGATAGCAAAGGCATCTGCTCTGTCTATAGACTTCATCTTTTGAAGTGCATCTGGAGAGAGTGAGCTCAAGAGCCCCATATCTACCGGCTGCCCATCTACGAGTGCCCATAGTTGATAGTCTTTTTCAGCATCTAACTGCGCTAGTGAGTTGACTCCTACAAAGACTTCAGATTCCTTTTCATTCCAGAAGACTGCTACTCTAGCTTCAGGCTGGATATCCAAACCTGCTAGATCGATCTTTTGAAAATCCGAACTCAAAGCAATGTTGAAATTGTCTGAAAGCTGTTCCAACTTTGTTTGATTGACCTGTAGCTCCTCTGCCAGCACTGAACGCTCATTGAGCAGGGCTACATACCTACTGTCTACATCCGAAAACATCGCTGCATAATATACAGCTGCTGCGGAAGCAAGGATAGCGATACCTGTAGTAACAGCTGCAATCCTTTGCCAATAACTCACCGAGGACATGCTGACTACTTTTGCTTCTTTTGGAGTTGAGGTAGTGTTAGTCTGTCTTGGTTCGCTTACTGAATCATTAGCCCCATAGAGAGTCGAGAAGATCCTGTCTTCGATCTTTTTAGATGGCTTTATGGCTAGAGTTTTGTCAAACTCCTCCATAGCCAGCTCGATCTGTCTGATCTCTTCTTTGATCTCAGGGTACTTTGCGGCCATGCTGAGCACCTCTTGCTGCTCTGCACTACTAAGCTCTCCTAATACATAGAGCTCTAGTATGCCTGACGATATGTACTCTTCTTTATTCAATTTCGCCTAGTTTTTTTCGTAATACAATTAAAGCTGCCCTTAATCGGGATTTGACAGTCCCCAGAGGGATTCCAAACTCTTCTGCAACTTCACTATGCGTGTAGCCTTGGAAGTATATCTGATCAATGATAAACCTTTGTTCTTCATTCAAAACATATAAGGTTTCCTTTAATCCGATGAAATCTACTTCAGACTCAATCTGATTGTCAGCTTCGATTTTATATACGAAGTCATCTATCGTATTGGTCTTACCAGCTTTTGAAAATTCCTTAGATCGCGTTTTATCTATCGCACTATTTCGACAGATATTGGCCATCCAAGTATACAGGCGCCCTTTTGAGGGATCATAGCTCTCTGATTTTTGACAAATCTTTACGAATGCATCATGAAATACTTCCTCTGCTAAGTCAGTATCTGTGATGATTCTACCAATGACACCGAGTAATGCTCCCGAGTACTTTTTGTATAAGTATTCGACAGCACCCCGTTCATTGGCTTGGAGCCTCGAGACTAATTCATCTTCTTCTATAAGCTTTTCCAAGCGTTTTCTTTTATGGTTGATTATAAGTGTATCACTTCATCATAAGCAGCCGCTGTAGCTTCCATCACAGCTTCTGACATCGTTGGGTGTGGGTGAATAGCCTTTAAGATCTCATGTGCAGTAGTTTCCAACTTTCTAGCAGTCACGATCTCAGCGATCATTTCTGTGACATTGGCTCCTATCATATGCGCACCAAGAAGTTCTCCATACTTGGCATCATAGATCACCTTCACAAATCCGTCTTTAGCACCAGCTGCACTTGCCTTACCTGATGCTGAGAAAGGAAATTTACCCACTTTTATTTCATATCCTGCTTCTTTCGCAGCTTTTTCTGTATAACCTACAGATGAAATCTCAGGACTGCAATATGTACAGCCTGGGATATTATTATAGTCAATAGGCTCTGGGTGATGACCTGCTATCTTTTCTACACAAGTAATCCCCTCTGCTGAAGCTACGTGAGCAAGCGCTGGACCTTTTACGATATCACCGATAGCATAGTAGCCTGGCATATTCGTCTGATAGTAGTCATCTACCACGACCTTACCTTTTTCTACCAAGATACCAACATCTTCAAGTCCGATACCTTCTACATTGGTAGATACCCCTACCGCAGATAGTACAATATCACAATTGATCGTCTCCTCACCTTTTTTAGTTTTCACAGTTACTTTGCAGCCACTGCCTTTAGTGTCTATGCCAGTGACCTCTGCATTGGTCATGATATTGATACCAGACTTTTTGTATGAGCGCTCTAGCTGCTTAGATACTTCCTCATCTTCTACTGGCACTATACGGTCTAGGTACTCTACGATCGTCACATCTGTGCCTATAGAATTGTAGAAGTAAGCAAACTCAACACCTATCGCACCAGATCCTACGATCACCATGCTCTTAGGCTGCTTCTCGAGGGTCATCGCTTTTCTATAGCCGATGATTTTCTTATCGTCTATTTTCATATGAGGCAACTCTCTAGCACGTCCGCCAGTCGCGATGATGATGTGATCTGCTGAGTAAGTAGTTTTCTCTCCTTTATCAGAGGTCACTTCTACTTTCTTTCCAGCCTTTACTTTAGCCTCTCCAGCGATGTGATCTATTTTATTTTTCTTAAATAAAAATTGGATGCCTTTACTCATGCCTCCTGCTACTTCTCTGCTTCTTTTGACCATACCGGCAAAATCCGCATTCGCTTCTTTGACATCGATACCATAGTCCTTAGCATGGTTGATGTATTCAAAAACTTGTGCACTCTTCAATAAAGCTTTGGTAGGAATACAACCCCAGTTGAGACATACACCACCTAGCTCGGCTTTCTCCACTACTCCTACTTTCATACCCAACTGAGAAGCTCTGATAGCTGCCACATAACCACCCGGACCAGCTCCTATTACAAGGACATCATATTTCGCTGACATATCTATTCTTTAATTTATAAGTAATTTAACCTTTGCAAATTTAATTTTTTCTAGGTCAGAAAAAAATTTGAGCAAGGCTAAGTGGCTAGCGCTGTGATAAATTAACAATCGGATCATTAACTTCCCCAATGGCAAATATGTTGGATCATAAACTAAAAAACTGAAGGAAAGCCCTCCTTCCATGCTTCTTGATGGTGGTTCTAAAAAAAACACTAATTTTACCCTTTCATAAACGCACAAGCAAACGGTGAAATTTGTGCATATCTTTTAAACAGCATATAGAAAATACTATGAAACTATTAACTGGAAAAGTAGCGCTTATCACAGGCGCATCAAAAGGAATAGGAAGAGCCATCGCACTGACTTACGCAGCACAAGGAGCTGATGTGGCTTTTACTTTTTTATCTAGTATCGAAAAAGGGCAAGCCTTAGAAAAAGAACTACAAGCACTAGGTGTCAAAGCAAAGGGTTACAAATCAGATGCTTCACAGTTTGACGCAGCTCAAGCACTCATCGATGAAGTAGTGGCGGACTTTGGTAAGCTAGATATATTGATAAACAATGCAGGGATCACAAAGGACAATCTACTCATGAGAATGACGGAAGAGGCTTGGGACGAAGTCATCAATGTCAACCTCAAGTCTTGTTTCAATACTGTGAAAGCAGCTACGAAAACATTCATGAAACAAAAAAGCGGTTCTATCATCAACATGACATCTGTAGTAGGTGTCAAAGGAAATGCTGGACAAGCTAACTATGCTGCTTCTAAGGCTGGAATCATCGGCTTCACGAAATCAGTAGCGCTAGAGCTTGGCTCTAGAAATATCCGCAGCAATGCCATCGCTCCAGGATTCATCGAAACAGAAATGACGGACGTGCTAGATGAGAAAACTGTACAAGGCTGGAGAGATGCTATTCCACTTAAAAGAGGAGGTGCACCAGAAGATGTCGCAAACCTATGCGTATTCTTAGGATCAGATATGAGTGCTTACATCACCGGACAGACTATCCAAGTAGACGGTGGTATGCTTACCTAATCTATCTTGTTGAAGTCATAAAAAAAGGGAGCTAAATGGCTCCCTTTCTTTATTCTCTAAAATCTTCATCGGAGAAGAGTATCTGGTCATTCTCAAAATCGTAAAGCGTACGAGTTCTCAAATCATAATAAGCTTGCCAGTAGGTTCTGATCGAATTGATGAAGTTTCTTTTCGCTTGATCTTTTTCTGTTTGCGCTTGATTTAAATTAATGATATCTACCCTTCCAATCAGATATCTATTCCTAGTCAATTCAAATCGCTTCTGACCAATCTCATCAGACTTTTTGCTCACTGCAAGTCTACTCTTAAGCATTTCAAAGTTTCTCACCAACGTGAAAATCTCTTGCTCAAAATTTACACGCTCTTGCGCTACTGTATACTCCGTCAATTCTTTGTTTGCAGTAGCAGAAGCCATCCTCGCCTTATTTCTACCCCAGTCTATGATCGGGAATGAGAATCCCAATGAAACAATCTGCTGATTTTGAGGATTTAGATAGACATCATTAAAATTGAAACCTCTGTTATTATAACCAAACTGCGCTTGCATGCTGATATCATATCGCTGAGCCCTAGCCTGTGCAATATCACTCTCGGCTTCTGTGATCCTCCTTTCAAAGGAGATATATTCAGCCCGATTATTTTTTGCTTGATCTATCGCTCTATCTACGTTCACTGAAAATTCTGGAATATTATCAGGAATGACTAACTGAAGATTCGTCTCCTCATTGATACCAATGTAAGATTTCAAAGCCAAAGCACTACTCTCTATATCTAGTTTGGATTGCGCAACGGCCTGATCAGAAGTAAGCATTTGTAATTCAATGTTAAGCAACTCGTCCTCTGCTACTGTACCAATATCATATCTATTTTTAGCTATCTGATAAATTTCTTTAGTATTGGCCAAGTTCTTTTCTGCAATCTCTAGATTAATCTGTGCTTCTAGATAATCGAAAAATAAGCCTGTCACAGTACGGGAGATTTCTTCTAACTGCTGCACATAGCTTCGCTTAGACTCTTCGTATCTCAGTGGCTCGATTTTCTTATCCCATTTGAATCTATTATAGCCCAGAATAGGTTGAAAAAGCCTAATATTAACTGGTACTCCGCTCCACTGTGTAAAATCACGATCAAAATCATCGAACCTAGCAATCGAAGTATTGACAGAGACTGTTCCTCCCGAGAAAGGCAGTGCTTGCTGAACTCCAAGTTCTAAGTCAGATGAATTCTGAGTACGCGGCTGAAAGATAATACTTCCATCAGGCTGAGTAATTGGAGAAAAGTCTCTTCTATACTGTGGAAGACTACCACTCAAAACCACTTGAGGATTAAACTGTGCCTTATACGTTCTAAAGTTCCAATAAGAGTTTTCCTTTCGGGTCTCTGCTTGAAGTGAGGCTGGTGACTGCGACTTAGCTAAATCTATGACATCTTGAAGTGTCAGTCTGAGATTTTGCTGAGCATGAGCTGTCTGCATCACCACCATGGCAAGAGCAACTACTAAAAATAATGATATCCGTTTATTCATATCTTAATGAAGTTATAGGGTCTTGGCTAGCGGCTCGTCTGGCAGGTGCGATTCCGAAGATCAGACCAACAGAAGCTGCTACACCAAATGAAATTATAATAGATGAAAATGAAATAATCGTTGGGAAATCACCAAATCGAGAAACTAAAGAGGCTAAGATGATACCCAATATGACACCGATCAAACCACCAGTAACACTGATCATCACTGCTTCAAAGAGGAACTGAAGTACGATATCCTCTTTTTGAGCGCCAATAGAAAGTCTCAAGCCGATCTCCTTGATACGCTCCATCACAGAGGCTAGCATGATATTCATAATACCAATACCTCCTACCAATAGGGAAATACCTGCAATAGCCCCTAGAACAATGTTGAAGATATTTTGCGTCCGCTGCTGCTGCTTCAGTAGAAGTTCAGGAATAGTGATTTCATAGTCAATCACCCCAAAATGTCTTCTTTCTAGCATCCTACTGATGATTTCTGCTGTACTGCTGAGCTTTTCTGAGTTTTCGACTTGTACGATCAGCTTATCTATTTGATGGTAGTTAGTATTGCCGCTACTAGAAGTATTACTAGCTCCTTCTTCTTGAACAATAGAGAAGAAACGAAGACCTCCACCACCGCCATTGAGTGAGCTAGTAGTGATTTTATCTCTATTCTTATATCTCACTAGCATGGTCTGTACTGGTGTATAGACGTCCATATTGAAGTCCCTGATTCCCAGTTTAGACTTACTATTTTCAGATACTATTCGCTCTTCAAGTACGCCTATGACTTCTAGCCACTGATTTCCACATTTGATTTTTTTACCGATGGGATTTTCTGTGCTAAAAAACTTGGTCTGAACCCCTCTTCCAATGATACAAACAGGTGCACCCGTCTCCAATTGAAGCTCACTAAATAGCTTCCCTTCTCTTAGATTAAAGTTAGTTACTTCAAAATACTCAGGCTCAACACCTACGAGTTTAGCACTTCTTCTGATACCATTATTTACAATATAGGTATCCAAAATGATCTCAGGGCTAATATTGACAACACCTGGGATCTCAGCGATACTCTTCGCATCTAGCATCCTTATCCCCGGAGAAAATTTCTTCTTTTCTCGCTCTGCAGATCCTCCACTCACTTGCTCTTCTGTCTGCTCTACTATCGGTTCTATGATGATATTATTCACCCCTACTAGTTTGATCTGCTCAAGGATCTCTTGTTGTGCTCCATTGCCTATGGCAAGCATGGCAATTACTGCAGCAACACCAAAGATGATTCCTAGTGCTGTGAGTAGTGACCTGACCTTATTGGCTATAACTGCTTCGAGGGCGATATAAAAATTAGCTAATATTCTTGGATTCATCATTATTCTCTTCCTCGATTAGCGCCACCACCTCTTCTACTGTTAGGGTTAGGGTTTTCTTCTACAGCTTCTTCTGTATCTAAGCTATCCGCGCCTGTAGACATTTGCCTTTTACCATTCAACTCTGGCAATAACCTCACTTCTTTATCATCCGACCAGCTTGGTATAGATAAATACACTTGATCTCCAGGATCTAAACCCATGAGAATTTGAACCTCATTGGCATTGGATAGTCCTAGCTGAACTTCTTGCTTGTTGCCACTTCTCAAATGAACATAATTGATTGAGTCATTTTGCACATGAATAGCCTCTAGAGGGACATACTTAGCAGATGGAAGAGATTCTGCTATGATGGCATTACTTGTAGTCATAGCAGGTCGTAGGGTGGAATCCGACTCATTAACTCTAATAGTTACTTCAAAAACCTTAGCGTCAGAGTTAGGGCGCTGCTGTCCAACATTCGCTACTCGAGTGACTACACCTGTGAGTTTCTTTTCAGGGAAAGCATCTAATCCAATTTCTACTTTTTGACCTACTTTTACTTTTCTAATATCCACCTCATTGACATAGGTGATAGACTCCATGACTGTTAGATCAGGAAGGGTAGCTACAACTGGATTCCAAGAGCTGATTTGTGAACCCGGACCTATTCTATTGCCATCATTACCTCGTTCATAGATCACCATACCATCTTGTGGTGCTCTGATCGTAAATTCATCCAATAAAGCGTTGATTTGATCAAAATCCCTTTGCTCTTCTCTTAGTCTAGCAGTACGCTCCTGCATGATCGCTTTCTGCTGACTCACTTTGATCACATAGTTTTCTTTAGCGCGCTGTACATCTCGTTCAGCTTTTTCGACATTATACTCGTTTTGTCTAATCGTTGCTGGCGGCTCAAATTGAGAAAGCTCTAATACGAGCTTCGCTTCTTCGTAGGCATATTCTAGGTTAAGCAAGTTATCGCGCTCTTGTCTCAATACGAGAGCTGTATCAAGTCTTGTTTGGTCATATTGTGCTTGTTCAGTCTCTAAGTTGTCCTGAGCATCTGATAATCTACCAAAAAGCTCTGATTTATCTAAATCAGCGATAAAATCGCCTTCTTCTACGACTGTTCCCTCATCTACTATTCGATCTATCCTCAGGTTATTCACTCTAAAGTTTCGAGCATTAGTAGGACCTAACACTTGCACTGATCTTAGGGCTTTCAATTCCCCCGTTGTGGTAATCTCGACTTTAAATGGCCCCTCTACTACTGGCACGATCAGATCAGCTTCTCCTGTAGACGCACTTGACGAAAACACAGAGTAAATGATCCA
The DNA here is from genome assembly GCF_016464625.1 of Penaeicola halotolerans. Taxonomy (GTDB): domain Bacteria; phylum Bacteroidota; class Bacteroidia; order Cytophagales; family Cyclobacteriaceae; genus Penaeicola; species Penaeicola halotolerans. Next base: position 87,302 of record NZ_JAEAGO010000004.1, on the reverse strand, counting down.
AATGCCGACTACAGCAGAGATAGATATGATTATTAATTTCTTTTTCATGATTATCCCTCTAAATATATGAATTCCCTTATTTTAATAAATTAATAAATTAGTTTATTTTTCAAATTTAGTAAATATGACTCGCCTAATCCCCCCAACCAAAAAACTATGAGGCCATTAACATAATTTAACTCATCAGGCTCAACCACTTACATAATTCATAGCCCAAATATCCCAAAAACCTTATCTTTGAAGCCAAATTCAAAAAAATGAAATCTCTTATCAGCTTTGCCATCCGATATATTCCTAGGAAATATTTACAGCTTTTTAGTCACTACTTGCTTCGTATTACTGCCTTATTTTACAAAGGTGATCAGGTATCTTGCCCCGTCTGTGAGAGTACTTTTAGGAAGTTTTTACCCTATGGTAGAAAAGCCAGAGAGAATGCCCTCTGCCCAAACTGTCTAGCCTTAGAGCGGCATAGGTTGATGTATCTTTATTTAAAAGAGAAAACAAACTTTTTCACTGATCAGCTGAAGGTCTTACATGTAGCTCCAGAGATTTGCTTCTTAGATAAATTTGAAAAACTAACCAATCTCGACTATATCACAGGTGACATAGAATCTCCGCTAGCCAAGGTAAAAATGGACATCCATCAAATCCCTTTTGAGGAAAATACATTTGATGTAGTCTTTTGCAATCACGTGATGGAGCATGTAGAAAGTGACCTCAAAAGCCTACAGGAAATCAGTCGTGTACTGAAACCCAATGGCTGGGCCATTATCCAATCTCCCGTTTACTACGATATGGCTGAAACGATAGAGGATACTAGCATCACAGATCCTGCTTTGCGAGAAAAACTATTTGGTCAGCGTGACCACGTGAGAAAGTATGGAGCTGACTATGCTGATCGATTGAGATTATCTGGATTGAAAGTCACTGCTGACGACTGGGTAAAAACACTTCCCAAGGATATAGTCCATAGATATGCACTTCCTCTCAGTGAGGTGATTTACTACTGCCAAAAATAAGCTTCAGTCCTTCTACAGCTATCCCTAAGCCATATGCATTAAGCTGTATAAAGGCTGTGAATACACTCAAAAGTCCTACACTAAGCTGCTTAGTGCTTATCACTGAGTGCAGAAATAAGGCTAATAAATAAGCGCCTAAAAATCCAGCGCCTAAATAAAAAAGCGAAGGAGCAACCAATCCTGTAGCCAACCAACCAAGACAAGCTAACAAGAAGAAAAAAGGAAGTAAGTGTACAAGCTTGAGTTCTTCTGGATGAAACCTTCGGATATTGATTCGATTTCGGCCAAATGAGAAAGCTTGCTTGGCAAAAGACCAGAGTGTATTTCTGCGCTTATGATAAACATAAGCCTCTGGCAAGAATGCTACCCTAAAACCTGACTTTCTGATGCGAATACTGAGTTCTACATCTTCTCCCATTCTAGGATCTATGAATCCACCAATCTGCTCAAAAACAGACGCCTTGAAGCCCATATTAAAGCCTCTCGGATGAAATTTATCCATAGCTTTTTGAGATCCTCTGATGCCACCCGTAGTCAGCACAGAAGTCATGCTATAACTGATGGCCTTTTGTAAGACAGTGAAGTGCTCATCCGCTCTATCCGCGCCACCGTGTGCATCGAAGTAGTCAAGCTGCAGCTGCTCGTCTAAGTGCAAAAGATATTCTTTGGGAATGACACAGTCAGAGTCAAACATGACAAAATACTCCCCTGTAGCACGTTCCATCCCATAGTTTCTGGCAAAACCTTGTCCAGCATTTTCTTTAAAAAAATACTTGATCGTCAACTGTCCTGCATATTCAGAAGCAATCTCATCACACTTCTGAGTGGAGCCATCTTCTACCAATATCACTTCAAAATCTCCAAAATACTGCTTGGTCAAAGAGTCAAGTAGCTCTTTAATCTCAGAGGGTCTGTTATAAACTGGGATGATGATCGAAAATCTCATGAATGATCTTCCGTGCGTTCCTCTATCAAGTAGTCATTTTTGCGATTGGCATTAAGTGTCATCATCTCAGACAAGAAGCCTGTGAGAAAAAGCTGGACACCCACTATCAGCGCTACTAGAGCTAAGAAGAAAAGCGGCTGATCTACGATATCTCTGACTTTTAGACCATACTGTATGCTATACATCTTCTGAGCGATCAGCCAGATCGTGATCAAAAAGCCTGACAAAAAGGAAATCGTCCCAAGAGAACCGAAGAAGTGCATAGGCTTCTTGCGATAGCGATGAACAAATGACACCGAAATCAGATCCAGAAAGCCATTCACAAATCGCTCTAGGCCGAACTTGGTGACACCGTACTTACGCGCTCTATGTTCTACCTCCTTTTCACCTATTTTATTGAATCCGCTCCACTTAGCGATCAGCGGAATGTAGCGGTGCATTTCTCCATACACGGAGATATTTTTGACTACTTTACTCTTGTAAGCTTTCAAGCCGCAGTTAAAATCATGAAGCTTGATACCAGAGATGAGTCGTGTGATATAATTGAAAAATTTAGAAGGAATCGTCTTAGAAATTGGATCAAATCGCTTCTTCTTCCACCCTGATACGATATGGTAGCCCTCATGCATGATCATATCATACATGGCTGGCACCTCCTCAGGACTATCCTGCAGATCAGCGTCCATCGTGACCACTACATCTCCGATAGCTTCCTTAAATCCCACATCTAGTGCCGCAGATTTTCCATAGTTCCTCGTAAACTTTAACCCTCTGATCGGATAGATCTCTGATAATTTACAAATCTCCTCCCAAGAATCGTCTGTGCTGCCATCATCTACCATGATGACCTCATAGGCAAAGCCGCGCGATTCCATCACGCGGCTTATCCATTGAGCTAATTCATTAAGTGATTCGTCTTCGTTGTAAACTGGTACAACTATAGAAATATCTATTTTTTTGGGCATTAGAATGCTGTCTGATCTTCTCTTTTATTGATAGCGGCTGCGATTAGGCCTAATATTAACGCACCAATAATCGCTGAGAATATAGGTGAAAGAGCTATAAATTCTGCTGATTGGAAAAACTCAAATCCTGCTGGCATTTCTTGAGGCTGGTCTCCTAGTCCCATTTGACGCTGCATCTCTTGTGAAGCTTCCATGATTCTCTGAATGTAAGTAGTATCTATAAACTTGATATAGATATAGAATACTAAAGACCTCAATACACCTCCTAAAAGACCAACTAACATTACAATCTTAAAGCCCTCGCCAAAAGACATGAATTTATTTGAATCTCTGTATTCTTTAGTCGCTAAAAAATACATGGTAAAAGCAATCGCCCAATTGATTATAGAGCTTACAATAGACATTGATGTACTGCCAGTAAGTCCCAATAAATCAGATAAAACAATTACTACAAAGCCGATGAGTCCGTAGATTAGACCCCATTTTTTTGCTGATTCTCCGATAGTCATTTGATTTTCCATAAAAATTTAGTTTTTGGTTACACGTAAAATAATAGATATGATAATGGTATAAAATAAACCTGCAATGATCTTCTTAAAAATGTCATCTAGTGCAATATCTGACACGGTAATAGCCGAGTTAGAAGCCACTAACGTATCATAGCTCTCCTCACCTATTTGATTGACCAAAGTAGTCTTTTGCTCCTCTAGATAGCTGAGTTTACTCAGTGTGTAGTCTTGCAAGAGCTCTTGATCGATCAAGCCCACATACAATAATACAAAAAAACCAGAAATCAAGGCCATCAGCATATAGATAACAAAACCAACCGTCATCCCTTGTCCAAAAAATAGGATGCCTTCATTTTGATGATCTCTGAAGTTTTTGATACCCAAAAAGAGGAAAATGGGGGTCACGACCAGGCCATAAAGCAATAGATTTTGTATGGGATTTCTGTCAAGAAAATAGATTACCATGAAAAAAACTATACTCAAAACACCACCTGCTAAACCAAATGGCAAACCTCCTCTTAAATAACGCTGCATATTTTAATTGATATTGATCTTGGTTCCTAGTACTGTTCCTGTGACTTTTCCTTTTAACTCTTGTCCAAGAAAAGGTGAATTTTCTGACACTGAGGTATTACTATTTTGATCATATCGCCAAATTGCTGTTGGATCAAAGATCGTAAGATCTGCCATTTCTCCTTCTAGAAGGTTGACTATCGGTAAACCTAAGATTTTTCTTGGTTCCTCTGAGATTTTTTTAAGCAGAAGCTCTAGAGAAACCTGTTTTTCTAGAGCAACCAATTGAGAGAAGACAGTTTGTAAATTGATCATTCCGAAGTCTGCTAGATCAAACTCTAAATCTTTCCCTTCTACATTGACTGGCTGATGATTAGACACTATGGCATCTATCACACCGTCTTTTAGTCCTTTAATAAGAGCTTTGACGTCACTTTCTGTACGAAGTGGTGGATTTACCTTATAGTTCGTATCGAAGCTCATCAAGTCATGATCTGTTAAGAGCAAGTGATATGCTGCTACATCGCAAGTTACATTTAAGCCTTCTTTTTTAGCCTCCTTGATGAGTGAGACAGATCTGGCAGTCGAGATACAAGTGAAGTGCATTTTCCCTCCAGCGTATCTAAGCAACTCTAAATCTCTCATGATAGCCACCTCTTCTGCCAAGCTGGGCATGCCTTTTAACCCTAATCGAGTGGATATTTCTCCTTCGTGCATCATCCCAAAAAGATTGAGCAATGGATCATGGCTATGGTTAATCAGCAGTCCATCGAACTTGCTTAAATATTGAAGTATTTTGAGAAGTCTATCGGCATTGTGTACTGGATGTAATCCATCACTGAATGCTATAGCACCATGTGCATGAAGATCGAGCATTTCTGAAAGGTCTTCGCCTTTTGTGTCGATCGTAGCTGCTGCCAATGGATGAAGTATCACACCAGTATCTTGGCTTTTTTTGATAAAATACTGCAGATCACTTTTCTGATTGATGACTGGCTTGGTATTGGGCATCACACATACATGTGTGAAACCTCCCTTTTTGGCTGTCTCTGTCAGTGAGGCAATAGTCTCCTTGTGCTCATATCCTGGTTCACCACAAAGGGCTCTCATATCTACCCATCCAGCAGACACAAAATTACCTTTCAGGTCATAAGTGCGGTCACAATTTAATTTAGGAAACTTGCTTGATGGACCTTTATATCTGATGTATCCATCTTCTATAAGTAAGTCAAAAAAATCATTCGGTTTGTCGATCAACCTTAAATCTCTCAAGCGAATCTTCATAGCATCAGACGTTTTGACAAAAGTGCTTAGAAATTAAGAATAAATAAAGTTTTGACTTATAAAATTGGTTGGCAAAAGCCTCTCCACATAGCTTCATAAAAAAAGACTGCTCTTTCGAACAGCCTTTCTCATCAATCAATATAAAATAGTCAATTAACTTCCACACATCTCACAACCTTCAGGATCATCTAGTGAGCAAGTGATTGCCGCTTGCTTTTCGTCCTTATTTGTCGGCTGCGATTCTGCTGTAGGCGTAGCTTGCGCCTCCTTAGTTACAGTAAACTGGATCGCACTAGCAGCAGCTTTAGATCTGAGATAGTACATACCTGTCTTCAAGCCTTGCTTCCATGCATAGAAGTGCATAGAGGTCAACTTACCGAAGTTTGGATCCTGTATGTGAATGTTCAAACTCTGAGACTGACAGATATACGCGCCTCTATCAGCTGACATATCAATGATCACCTTTTGAGAGATCTCCCATACAGTTTTGTATAGATCTTTGATATTTTGAGGGATCTCAGGGATGTTTTGTACTGAACCGTTTGCTGCTATGAGTTTATTCTTCATAGAGTCGCTCCAAAGACCCGCTTTGATCAAATCTCTCATCAAGTGCTTATTCGCTACGATAAACTCTCCAGAAAGTGTTCTTCTCGTGTAAATATTAGACGTATATGGCTCAAAACACTCATTGTTTCCAAGGATCTGCGAAGTAGATGCTGTAGGCATAGGAGCAAGTAATAAAGAGTTACGTACACCATTCTTTTTCACTTCTCTCTTTAAGTTATCCCAGTTCCATCTGCCTGACTTTGGCGTCTTACCCCACATGTCAAACTGGAAGATACCTTTTGACACAGGAGAACCTTCGAAAGTAGAGTATGGTCCTTCAGCCTTTGCTAGCTCCATAGAAGCTTCCATCGCACCATAATAGATCGTCTCAAAGATATCCTCATTTAAGCCCTTTGCCTCCTCAGACTCAAAAGGCATCTTCAACATGATGAAAGCATCTGCTAAACCTTGTACACCAATACCAATAGGTCTGTGTCTCATGTTAGAGTTTCTAGCTTCCTCTACTGGATAGTAGTTGACATCGATGATCTTATTCAGATTCTTTGTCACTACTTTAGTGATTTCATATAGCTTTTGGTGATCAAACTTACCGTCTTCTGTGACAAACTTAGGCAGTGCCAAAGAAGCCAAGTTACAAACAGCTACCTCATCAGGAGCAGTATACTCCATGATCTCTGTACACAAGTTAGATGACTTGATCGTACCGAGGTTCTTCTGATTAGACTTTCTGTTTGCGTGATCCTTGTATAGCATGTAAGGAGTTCCCGTCTCTATTTGTGACTCAAGTATCTCGAACCATAGGTCTTGGGCTTTAATCACTTCACGAGCTCTACCTTCTTTTTCATATTTGGTATAAAGTTTCTCAAACTCCTCTCCATAGCAATCAGCTAAACCTGGCGCCTCATTTGGACAGAAGAGTGACCAGTCTTCATTAGCTTCTACACGCTTCATGAAGAGATCAGAGATCCATAAGGCATAGAACAAATCTCTTGCTCTCATTTCTTCTTTACCATGATTCTTTTTCAGATCTAGGAAAGCAAAAATATCTGCATGCCATGGCTCTAAGTAAATAGCAAAACTACCTTTACGCTTTCCCCCCCCTTGGTCTACGTATCTTGCAGTCATGTCAAAGTTTCTGAGCATTGGTACTATACCATTAGACACCCCATTTGTCCCTTTGATATAAGAACCTGTAGCTCTGATATTGTGGATAGAAAGCCCGATACCTCCTGCAGACTGAGAGATCTTAGCTGTCTGTTTCAAAGTATCATAGATACCATCGATACTATCATCCTTCATCGTGAGTAGGAAGCAAGATGAGAGCTGTGGCTTAGGCGTACCCGCATTGAAAAGCGTAGGTGTCGCGTGTGTAAACCATCTTTCAGAAAGCAAATTGTAAGTCTCAATAGCAGATTCAATATCCTCCTTGTGGATACCGACTGCCACTCTCATGAGCATATGTTGAGGTCTCTCTACGACTTTATTATCTAATCTGGTCAAATAACTTCTCTCGAGTGTTTTGAAACCAAAGTAGTCGTAAGCAAAATCTCTTGTATAGTCGATCGCTGCATCAAGAGTCGCTGCATGTTTTTTCACCACACCATATACATCAGCTGCGATCAGGGAAGCATTTTCACCTGTCTTTGGATTGATGTAAGTGTAGAGTCTTTTCATCGTATTAGAAAAAGACTGGCTAGTCGTCTTGTGCAGATTAGATATCGATATACGCGCAGCCAAAAGTGCGAAATCTGGGTGCCTTGTAGTAAGTGATGCAGCTGTCTCCGCAGCTAGATTGTCTAGCTCAGCAGTAGTCACACCATCATACAAACCATCGATCACCTTTTTGGCGATTTCGATTGGCTCTACATACTTGCTATCTAAACCATAGCAAAGCTTTTCTATTCGAGCTGTGATCTTATCAAATCTCACAGACTCCCTTCTGCCGTCTCTTTTTACTACTAACATTACAATTTTAGGGGTTAGGGGTTGTTGATGTTTTTGCTTTCAAAATTTACTTAAAAATCTTCGTCTAAAGAAAACTTCACCGAAGTATTTTCTTTATCCTTCATGACTCCCGCTTTTTGATAGTCTCCTACGCGCTTTTCAAAGAAGTTTGTTTTGCCTTGTAGGGAGATCATCTCCATGAAATCAAATGGATTGCTTGAGTTCCATACCTTGTCGCAGCCTAGCTCATTGAGAAGTCTGTCTGCCACAAATTCTATATACTGACACATCAAGTCAGCGTTCATTCCAATCAATTTTACTGGGATAGCATCTGTCACGAACTCTTTCTCGATCTCTACTGCATCTTTGATGATTTGAGTGATCGTAGCTTTCGGCAGCTTATTGACTACGTGATTATTGTATAAGTGACATGCAAAGTCACAGTGTAATCCTTCATCTCTTGAGATCAACTCATTAGAGAAGCTCAATCCTGGCATCAAACCTCTTTTCTTCAACCAGAAGATAGAGCAGAATGACCCACTAAAGAAGATACCTTCTACCGCAGCGAATGCAATGAGTCGCTCGGCAAAGCTACCATTGTCAATCCAGCGAAGTGCCCAGTCAGCTTTCTTCTTGACACAGTCTAGTGTATCTATAGCATTGAGTAGTCTGTCTTTCTCAGCATTATCTTTTATATAAGTATCGATCAAAAGACTGTAAGTCTCCGAGTGGATATTTTCCATCGCGATCTGAAAACCATAGAAGAACTTAGCCTCTGTATACTGTACTTCTGACACGAAGTTCTCTGCAAGGTTTTCATTGACGATACCATCACTAGCCGCAAAGAAGGCAAGTACATGAGAAATGAAATGTCTCTCACCATCATTAAGATTGGCCCAATCCCTTAAATCCTGACTCAAATCAATCTCTTCAGCGGTCCAGAAACTGGCTTCTGCTTTTTTATAGAAGTTCCAGATGTCATCGTGCTGAATCGGAAATAAAACAAATCTTCCTTTGTTTTCCTCTAATATTGGCTCTTGCTGTTGCATGACTAGTGTTTTTGTGTTTAAAATTTGTTCCCTTTTCGTAAGAGTCAATCAATGGTCAAACGAAAAAGTTTAATCTTTTCGCACTTAATTTATAAGTATTTGACTGATTGGTTCCTAAGTAATAACTAGGGATGTAAGGCAGCTGTAGAACTAGCTGATCCTTCAACAAATATTGTAAAATGAGCCCAACAATACAAGTAAAAAAAGTTAGTTTTTATCTATAAAAATGCCGTTCTAGAAAAAGTATAATTCACATTTTAAAGCACTGTAAAACAAGCCTATAAGAAGCTGTTCCTTAAGATATACTTGATTGAATTTTTAAGAATGAAGCACTTAGGATTTTTTGAAAAAAATTAACACTCTCAAAATATTTACAATCGGTCTTTCAGAGTGTTTGGATATTTTGAAAAATCAATCTATCTTTGTGCCTCATTTTGCATATAAACTAAATACATTCATGTACGCAATCGTTGATATAGCAGGAAAGCAGTTCAAAGTAACAAAAGATCAGTTCGTCTATGCGCCATACATGGCAGGCGAGGCTGGCGCTTCCGTAGAGTTCGATAATGTACTCCTCATTGATAATGCTGGAGCTATCGAAGTAGGTGCACCCACAGTGGCTGGCGCCAAGGTTTCTGGTAAAATACTAGAACACGTCCAAGGTGACAAAGTAATCGTCTTCAAGAAAAAAAGAAGAAAAGGTTACAAAAAGAAGAATGGTCACAGACAGGACTTCACGAAGGTATTAATTGAAAACATTGTAAAATAATGCAAGGTCACTGACCAAGCTTTAAAATTTATAATTATGGCACACAAAAAAGGAGCCGGTAGTTCGAAAAACGGTAGAGAATCAGAAAGTAAACGTCTTGGTGTTAAGAAATTTGGTGGACAGGCTGTTATCGCTGGAAACATCATCGTAAGACAAAGAGGTACTAAGCATCACCCAGGTGAGAATGTAGGTCTTGGTAAAGATCATACAATCTTCGCTTTGACAGATGGTACTGTAAACTTCAAAAAAGGATACAAAGGAAGATCTTTCGTATCTGTAGTTCCTGCTGAGACAGCAGAAGCTTAAGAAAAACAGTTTTACATAAAAAAGTCAGTGTATTGGATACACTGACTTTTTTTATGCCTTTCATTGAGATAATTACCTTTATGCAATCCAAGCTTTGAGCTCTTCGATAAAGCTAAAAAGTGAATCTGGCTTGATGATAAACATAAATAACACGCCATAAAGCGCTCCAAAGATGTGAGCATCATGATTGATCATATCATTGCCATTTTTACTCTTGTAATAGGAGTAGGCTAGAAACATCACTCCCAGCAATATCCCCGGCAAACAAATCAAACCAAAAATGCAGATATCAGAAAATGGCATAATGATGATACTGGCAAAAACCATAGCCGACACTCCTCCAGAAGCTCCTAAAGAATTATAATAAGGGTCATGTCGATGCTTTAGCAGCGTAGGTAAATCAGAGACAATCAAAGCTGTCAGGTAGAATAAGGTAAACCAGAAGTAACCAGCAAATCCAAACCAATACACGAAGCTGTTTTCCAAAACTCCTCCGAAGAAGTAAAGCGTAAACATGTTGAAAAACAGATGCATCTCATCTTTGTGTACAAAGCCAGAGAGAATCATTCGCCAATAAGAACGATCATGCACGACCTTGTAGCCATTCATAACAGCCTTACTTCTGAAAGTCTCATTTTTAAATCCAAAATAAGAGATCAATACCGTAATGGCAATCAGGACTATAGTAAGCGAAATATCCACGTTCATAAGCTTACTTGTCTCTCTCGATTAAATATTGAGCGAAGTCTATCAATTCCTTTTTACCTACAGGATCTATATCCAACTGATCTAAAAGTGCAAAGCCTTCTTGGAAGTACTGATTCATTTTATGAAGTGTAAGCTCTTTGATCTGTAGCTCATCATAGATGGTCATCACAGCCTTTACTTTTTGCTCTTTGTCAAAATCCTTTTGGTCTAACCAATATTTCAAAGCACCCGATTGTGTGTGATTTGCCCGCTCTAGGGCGTTGATGAGTAGAAAAGTCTTCTTATTAGAAATGATATCTCCCCCAACTTGCTTTCCAAACTTATCTTGCTCCGCGTATACATCTAACAGGTCATCTTTAAGTTGAAAACCTATCCCGATCTTCACGCCAAACTCGTAAAGTTTTTTAGCTGAGGCTTCATCCGCTCCAGCCAAAATCGCTCCTAGCTCCAAGCTATAGCCTAACAACACGGCAGTCTTCTGCCTGATCATGTCAATGTACCGAGCCTCTGTGACAGCTGTCTCTTGCTCGAAATTCATATCATGCTGCTGACCTTCACAAACTTCTGCTGCGGTGGCGTTGAAACGCTTGAGTACAGCTGCCAGTTTATCAGCAGGTACGCTCAAGAGCAAATCATAGGCACGTACCAGCATCACATCTCCAGAGAGGATAGCTACTGGCTCACTCCACTTTTCATGGACTGTTTGCTGTCCCCGTCTAAGTGGAGCTTGATCCATGATATCATCATGCATCAAAGTGAAATTGTGAAAAACCTCCACCGAGATCGCTGCTTTGAGGATCTGCTCATGGTCTTTTTTAAACAATCGATAACCTAAGATCGTCAGAAGCGGCCGCAGTCGCTTGCCGCCTAGACTCATGATATAGCTAATCGGATCGTATAATTCTCTAGGCTGATCTCCGTATGCTTGAGCTTTAATTACGTCTTCTACCTCTTGCAGGTACTTTTTTAGTGTCTCCATCAGGATTCGCAAATTCCAAATCTATTGTACGTCTGTTTATATCTGTATTTTTCACTATCACAGTGACTTTGTCTCCAAGGGTGTAGACTCTTTGACTTCTTTGACCCACTAGTCGATAGTTTTTCTCGTCATAGCTGTAGTAGTCATCCTCGATATCCGAGATTCTCACCATGCCTTCACACTTAGTCTCTGTTATTTCTATGTAAAGCCCCCATTCTGTGACACCTGAGATGATACCATCGTAAGGTCTCTTTTCGGAAATCGCCATATATTCTACCTGCTTGTATTTGATAGAGGCTCTTTCGGCATCAGCGGCACGCTTTTCACGTTCCGAAGAGTGAAGACATTTCGCTTCAAAATCTTCCTTATCTACAGGCTTGCCACCATCTAGATAGTGTTGTAAAAGTCTATGCACCATCATATCAGGATATCTTCTGATAGGGGAAGTGAAGTGCGTGTAATGCTTAAAAGCTAAGCCAAAGTGCATATTGGTCTCTGTCGTGTACTTAGCCTTAGCCATACTTCTGATGGCCAACTGCTCTAGTACGTTTTGCTCTGGCTTGCCATCAATATCTGCCATAAGCTTATTGAGAGACTTGGAGACTCGCTCATCTTCGATCTTGAGATCATGTCCAAATCGCTTCGCAAAAGTAGAGAAAGTGCTCAATTTCTCTGGATCTGGTCGGTCGTGCGTCCTATACACAAAGGTATGTTTCCCTTTTTCTTTATTGAAAATAAATTCTGCTACACGCTTATTAGCTAGGAGCATAAACTCCTCAATCATCTTATGAATATCTTTTCTTACTTTAGGAATGATCCCTAGTGGCGTACCTTTTTCATCTAGCTTGAATTTGACTTCAACCGTTTCAAAATTGATCGCTCCACTTTCAAACCTTCTTTTTCGTAGCTTTTTAGCCAATGTGTCGAGTATCGTCAATTCTTTATAGAAATCTCCAGACTGTGTATCGATGGCTTCTTGACCTTCCTCATAGGTAAATCTTCTATCCGAATGAATGATCGTACGACCAAACCATTCATTCAGCACGTCTCCATTTTCATCCATCTCAAAGACAGCCGAAAAAGTCAGTTTATCCTCATGAGGCCTTAGCGAACATAAGAAATTTGACAAACGCTCTGGAAGCATCGGAATAGTCCTATCGACTAGATAAACTGAAGTAGCTCTATTATAAGCTTCCTTTTCAAGCACATTTTGTCCTCTGACATAATGCGTCACATCGGCTATGTGAATACCGATCTCATAGCCTCCCTTAGGAAGTGGCTTGATCGAAAGCGCATCATCAAAGTCTTTGGCATCCTCTGGATCTACCGTGAAGGTGGTGACTTCTCTGAAATCTCTTCTTTTACTGATTTCTTCTTTCGTGATAGCATCTGGTATATGATCAGCAAAGTCACTTACCTCCTGCTCAAATTCGAATGGCAAGCCAAACTCAGCCATGATGGAATGAATCTCCGCATTGTGCTCTCCTGACTTGCCTAAGACGCGCTCAACTACTCCCGTAGGATTTTTATCCCGATCCGTCCAGTGTTTTAATGTGACAATAACTTTATCTCCATGCTGTGCCTGATGAATATCTTCTGGTCTGATAAAAATATCGACATGCATCTTTTTAAAATCAGGCACCACAAAAGCATAGCGAGGAGAAATCTCTATCCTACCGACAAACTCAGTGCGGAATCTATGGACGATCTCTACTACCCTACCTTCAAGTCGACCCATCTTATTACGTGAAGGATAAACTTGAACAGCTACCGTATCTTCATCGAGTGCTTGACCCATATTTTCAGATTTGACGAGAATATCTTCCGTCCCATCTTCAGGGATGACATAGGCAAATCTGGGATTGACAAAATCTACCTTACCGATGATATTCGAGGACTTTTGCGCGGAGGTAAATCCACCATCACTCCCTCGAGTGATCTTATCTGCATCTACTAGATCAAAAAGTATGTGAGGGACTGCGGCTTTGGAACCAGCATCTCTCACTTCTATTTTTTTGGTGATTTGTTTGATGGAAAATGACTTCCCAAAGTTATTATTTAGTAAAGACATGATGCGCTGACTAATGCCATTGTGATCTATACCTTTGACTTTGGACGCTTTATTTTTTGATTTTTTCTTTTTACTCATTTGAAAAATTTTGTCCGCTTTCGCGTGTTTTAAATTTAAGGATTAACCTTGGATATTGGACGATTAGCTCGTGATATAATTGTGAATTTAATCTACCTTGATGATCTCGATGCTCGCATGATCTGTGTAGCCCTGCAAACTCAAGTAGACCTTAGCGGTCACCATGACATCTTCTAAGCAATAATCGATGATTTTTGGTAGATCACCCTCTTGATAGTAAGTATGTCCTACTTGACTACCATCTATATCAGACTTGCTGGACGGAATCTGAAAAAGTTGGGCTAAAAGATCTAAAGAAGTGTAGTGTTTGTAGTCTCCAAATTTCCAAAGCTCCATGGTATCAATGTGAGAGATCTCCCATGGCTTGCGTCCAGAAATATGAAGCACATCGGGTAAAGTAATCCCATTTATGAGCATTCTTCTGCACAGATACGGAAAATCAAACTCCTTTCCATTATGTGCGCAAAGCTTCCAATCTCTTGTTCGCAGCAAGCCCGCAACCTCTTCCAATAACTGCTTTTCATCACTTCCTGAGTAGGCTTTTACACGCAGCTGCCATGCTTCATCTACTGCTGTCAAAAAACCCACACCGACTACCACCACCTGACCAAATTCTGCATAGATCGCTGCCCGCTCATTATACCATGTTTCAGGTGTTTTAGCTTCACTAGATCTCATAAAAGAACTCTTACGCTGCCAGTGCTGCTGCATCTCAGGACTCAGTTCACTAAACTCCCTAACTGCCGAGATGGTCTCTATGTCTAAAAAGAGAATATTCTTAGTATCCTTGAGTTGAAACATGCCTTAAGATACAGAAATAATTTGATTTAGCTATGGAGAATGCCCTCTAGCCCGAGTTCTGGTATCTTCACCAAATTACTAGGCTCTATCGCACCTGGTACGAAGACAAACTTCTTGTCAAATATCTGATCTAGGATGTAATAGCTCACCCAAAACTCATTAGTCAACTGAAAAACAGCAGGATCTATAGGCTCCACAATGGCATAACTTTCTGATTCAAGTTTCTGAATACAATGCCTTAGCGTAGAGGTTTTTTTCTCCTCTCCTGCGATCTGACCATAGCCTTTGGAGGTGATCAAGACAGTCTCTAACTCTATTAAATTCCTGTTGATGATGTAGACATTCCACTCTTCGATGCCTGCCTTGTTTCTACTTTTAGCTATAGCTAACTTGATCCCAGTGACTGGGTGAAATTCTATGTCCTTTTTCATATTAAGCTTCTTTGATGACTTCCATCTCAAATAGTGAAGCAAGGTGGTGGCTTACCTTATGTTGTACTTCCAGCATATCCAATGGCCTACCAAGCTCTAAGTGCATTGAAGTGACTGCCTTATCTGGAATCCCACAAGGAATGATATGCCCAAAATAACTGATATCAGCATTGACATTCAGTGCAAAGCCATGCATCGTCACCCATCTGCTAGACTTGACTCCCATGGCACATATTTTACGCGGATTTTTTTGCTCAATATGGTCTATCCATACGCCAGTGAGTCCCTCTATCCGACCAGCAGCGATCCCATACTCTGCCAAAGTGAGAATAATCGCCTCTTCTAAAAAACGAAGATACTTGTGAATGTCCGTGAAGAAATTGTCTAAATCCAGCAAAGGATATCCCACCAACTGACCCGGCCCATGATAGGTAATGTCCCCGCCTCTATTGATCTTATAGAAGGTGGCTTGATGCTGCTTCAATCCTGCTTCATCTAAGAGTAGGTGCTCTGGAGAGCCACTCTTCCCAAGGGTAAATACATGTGGGTGTTGGCAGAAAAGCATGTAATTGGCAGTAGGACTCTGCGCATCATTTGCTGCATTTCTATTGGCAATTTTAAGTTTGACAGTCTCTGCAAAAAGTGATTCTTGATAGTCCCACGCCTCTTGATAATCGATCAAACCTAGATCTTTGAAAATGACTTTTTTATTGATAAGTAGATTCACTTTTATCCTTTTGTTAAAGCTAAGAACATGCGCTAGCAGGCACTTCGTTCCAGCTCATTTGTATAGTTATAGGCTTTTGCCGAAATTCATGAGTCATTCAGCGTTGCAATTTACCAAATATCTGATGGCTACACAGCAAATATTAGGAGAAGAAGGGGAAAACATCGCAATCCAACACTATCTTAATAGAGGGTATGAGTTGGTCTATAAAAACTTTCGATACAGAAAAGGAGAGATAGACCTTATCTTCAAAAAAGGTAATTGGTTGATCTTTTCTGAAGTCAAATTAAGGTCTAACACCTATTTTGGTCAACCAGAAAAGTTTGTGAGTAAATCTCAACTCAACCTCATCAAAAAAACCGCAGAAGCTTATATCTTTCAAGTCAACTGGCAAGGAAATATCCGATTTGACATCATCGCCATCGTCAAAAACAGCAGCAAATTTGAAATCATGCATTTTGAAGATGTCTATTGATTGGATTTTTTAGTTGCATCATAAATGATACGCCCATCACTATCCCACTCTAAGAGTACATAGGGTTTAAATCCCCTCGTGAAAGCTTCTTCTTGATATTGTATTTGCTTTTTGCGAAAAAGTCTACCCGAACTGCTTCTATAATACTCGGTCCAAACACCTATTTTCTCTCCAAACTCATACATTCCAGAGACTGCTATTTGCCCATTTTCATAGAAATAAAAATAATTACCCTCTTTCTCCCCATACTCTATTGGGATCAGCTCTTTCATTTTATTTCCTGCATAGTAGCTGATCTCAGAACCTCTCGGCCAGCCACGATAGTAGATGGTCTTGTCGACCAAGATATCATTGGCATTGTAAGTCATCCAGCGACCATGCTTAGTACCATAGTAGAACATCCCTTCCTCTATCACCACATCGTCTATTATGAGTTGATACGGCCCATGCAGCAGTCGACCCCATGGCTGAATATCTCGACTGATTTTTACTTCACCCTCTTTGAAATCCATCCAGTAAATATCCCGCACATAAGGATCTATCGGGTGTTCATCTTTCACAAAATTGAAAAGCAAAAGGACTTCTTTACCATTAGAGAAATTCTTAGTGTATCCCTTTTTGGTCTTTTCACCAAAGTAAAAATTCTTCTTGATCTTCTTAGGCGCTGCCTCCTCTTCCTCTTTCTCCTCTTCCATGAGCAGATCAGGAGGTTCATTGAGAGTCGTATTGGTCACCTCTCCTTGTTTAGAAGACTTCTCCTCTTCTGTCTGCGCTACTACAGACAGGGAAACAGTCAGAAAACATAAAAGCATAAAATACCTACTCATCACCTGTTTTTGATTCTCAATTTTTAAACGGAAAGCATCACTCAAATATTGAATAAATCTTTTGAAAGCAAAATCCACGCTAGCTATTTTCTTCAATTTATTGGTACTTGCTGACTTTAATAATTATTTTTGACCACTTCAAAAATACACGCATCTATGAACGAATTGCTTTCTGATAGAATCAATAAAATGGAAGAGTCGGCTACACTAGCGATGGCCAAAAAAGCACGTGAGCTAAAAGCCCAAGGAGTGGACATCATCAGTCTCAGTCTAGGCGAACCCGACTTCAAAACACCAAGCTACATCCAAGAAGCTGCCAAAAAGGCTATTGATGAGGGTAAATGGTTTTCATACCCTCCTGTGGCTGGCTACCAAGACTTCAGAGAAGCAATCGCAGAAAAACTCCAAAAAGACAATCACATCACAGCCGCTAAAGCTGAAAATATAGTCGTATCTACGGGCGCCAAGCATTCTATCGCCAATGTGTTCATGAGTTTACTCAATCCAGGCGAGGAAGTTATCGTTTTCTCTCCATACTGGGTCAGCTATGCAGAGATCATCAAGCTAGCTGAGGGAGTACCTGTACTCATCGAAGGCACGATAGAAAATGACTTCAAAGCAACGGCAGCACAACTTCAAGCCGCCATCACGCCTAAGACTAAGGCGATCATCTATTCCTCCCCATGTAATCCTACTGGGTCTGTGTTCAACAAAGCAGAGCTGGAAGCCATCGCTAAAATCGTCAAGCAACGAGATGACATCTTCGTGATAGCCGATGAGATCTATGAGCATATCAACTTCAGTGGAGCGCATGTCAGCATGGCTTCTCTAGAGGGTATGTTTGAGCGTACCATCACCGTCAATGGATTCAGTAAAGGTTATGCCATGACGGGCTGGAGAGTGGGCTACATCTGTGCGCCACTTTGGATCGCCAAGGCCTGTGAAAAAATCCAAGGACAATTCACCTCTGGTGGTAATACCATCGCCCAGAGAGCCGCACTAGCAGGACTCAAAGGAGACCAAACTGACACTAAAAAAATGGCAGAGGCCTATCTCAGAAGAAGAGACCTAGTGATTGGTTTGCTGAGAGAGATCCCAGGATTTAAAGTCAATACACCAGAAGGCGCATTTTATTCTTTCCCAGATGTGAGTAGTTATTTCGGTAAATCTGATGGCTCATTCACTGTAAAAGACGCAGATGATTTATGCCTTTATATTTTAAATAACGCTTACGTATCGCTGGTAACTGGCGCGGCTTTTGGAGCGCCAGATTGTATCAGACTCTCTTTTGCTGCCTCAGATGATGAGCTAGTAGAAGCGATCAAAAGAATCAAAAATGTTTTATCTAAGTTAAAGTAAGTATGTTTTCTGTTCACAAGGCATTTGAAATATTCGATCAAAGTATCGCTGATTATCATATCAAAAATGATGTAGACACTTCCATACAGAATCCTCATAAAGCAGGTAGTCTGGAAGCACTACTCTATCACAAAAACTGGATAGATACTGTTCAGTGGCACTTAGAGGATATCATCAGAGACCCGAAAATCGATCCAGTAGGAGCACTAGCTATCAAACGTAGAATCGACAGCTCCAATCAAGAGCGCACCGATATGGTAGAGCAAATCGATGATTTCTTTTTGGCGGATTTCAAAAGAATCACCCCAAAAGCTGATGCAAGACTCAATACAGAAAGCTTAGCATGGGCAATCGACAGGCTATCTATCTTAGCACTTAAGATATACCACATGCGTGAAGAAGCAGAGCGAAAAGATGCCTCTGCTGAGCATCAAAACAAATGTGCTTTCAAACTCAACATCCTGCTAGAGCAAAAGCAAGACATGCTGACTTCGATCGCACAACTCATAGAAGATATAGAAGCTGGCAATAGAGTAATGAAGGTATACAGACAGATGAAAATGTATAATGACCCTTCGCTAAACCCAGTGCTTTACGCGCAAAAGAAATAACATGAAGCACCTGCTGGTCATTAGATTTTCTGCCATGGGAGATGTCGCGCTGACAGTCCCTGTTGTCAAAGAAGTACTAGCACAAAATCCAGACATTGAGATCACATTCGTCTCAGCAGCCTTTTTAGCGCCTTTTTTCGAAGGAATAGAAAGGCTGCATTTTTTTCCAGCACAACTGAAGACTACTCATAAAGGTCCCAAAGGCATCTATAAACTTTATCGCGAAATCTCGAAAAAGCGTAAAATAGACGTGGTCATAGACCTGCATAGCGTCATGCGATCTTGGCTGATGGGTGCTTTTGCTAGGATGTCCGGTATACCTACTTATCGTATAGACAAAGGGAGAAAAGAGAAAAAAAATCTGGTCTCTAAAGAGAGAAAGGTAAGAAAACAGCTCCCTCATAGCACAGAGCGTTACCTAAAAGTGTTTGAAGCTGCTGGACTGAAAGTAAAGAGCCTAACAAATGGCCCATGGATTAAGGCTAAGCCAAGCACAGAAATTGAAAACTTATTAGCTGCGCTAGAACTTCATAATAAAAACTCCACTTGGATAGGTTTCGCTCCTTTTGCCATGCATGCTGGCAAAATGTGGCCATCTCATCATGCCAAACAATGGATCAAAGAAGCTTCTAAAAATGCTCAGATTTTTCTATTTGGAGGAAAAGGAGAAGTAGAAGCATTAAGCCAATTAGCCGAGAAATTACCGCAAGTACACATCTTAGCTGGCAAGCTTTCGCTCAAAGATGAACTCACATTCATGTCTAGGCTAGACGTGATGGTTGCGATGGATTCTTCTAATATGCACATGGCTACTCTAGTAGGCACTCCAGTAGTGTCTATTTGGGGAGCTACACACACAGATGCTGGATTTGGCCCATTAGGAGATAATAGGCGACATATCGTTGAGATTTCCACAGCCGAGTTAGCTTGCAGGCCTTGCTCGATCTTTGGCAATAAACCTTGCTGGAGAGGTGACCTTGCCTGTCTAGAGCAAATCACACCTAAAATGGTGCATGAAAAAGTAATAGGTATCACTAAAGTTTGACCTATGAGAAAGCTCACCTCCAAAATCAAGTCTCAGCTCAACCTACTACTCTACAATAGTAAGCCTAAAGTAGAACGCGTAATCGTAAGCTTGAGGGGTGTGGTCGCTATTTTGGCATTTAGCATTTTGATTTACCTTTTTGGATTTGAACCCAAAGGTGATCGTCTCGATCAACTCTACATTTTGATTCGATTTTTGATTGGCTTCTCTGTGATCAATGTTTTCATTCGCTGGTTTTATAGCTTCCAGCGCAAAAACTTTTACCTCAATCATAAATTTGAAATCTGGCTAGCCATCATCATTTTGACAGAGGTAATTTTGAGTTTTGGATTTGATATCAGCATACTGAAAGGCATTGCCAATCAGCTCAATATTGCTGATTATCGGTTTTTCTTTACCAACTCGATCCTGATCACGCTGGTAGTGATCTTACTATATGAATTTGTCAAAGCCAGCACATTACTCTCAGCACTCAAACTTACTCCTCCAACGATCTTTGTACTGAGTTTTCTGATCATCATACTCATTGGCACAGGACTACTGATGATGCCTGCCATGACATACAGTGAAGAAGGCATGCCTTGGCTTTCTGCACTATTTACAGCGACATCAGCCACTTGTGTGACAGGACTCATCGTAGTAGACACGGCTACTTATTTCACCTTTAAAGGCCAAATAGTCATTCTGCTGCTGATACAAATAGGCGGTCTCGGTATAGTATCTTTCGCTACCTTTTTTGCCAAGTTTGTCTCAAAGGGTGTAGGGCTGAGACATCAGTCGATGATTCAAAACTTCCTAAGCTCCGAGTCACTTTTTGATGCGAGAAATCTCCTCAAGCAGATCATCAACATTACCATCTTGATCGAAGCTCTTTGTGCGATCGGTATTTATCTCACATGGAGTCCAGAGGTATCTTTTACTAGTTGGAAACAAAAGGTCTATTTCTCAGTATTTCATTCTATCTCTGGCTTTTGCAATGCTGGCTTTAGCCTGTTTAGCAACGGTCTGTATGAAACAGGTGTCAATACATCTTATATGCTTCACTTAGTAGTGGTTTTTGGAGTGATTGCTGGTGGTCTTGGTTTCCATGTCATGCAGGATCTTTTTTCTCCTCAAAAATTGCGAGAAAGACTACACAAGCCTTGGCTTGATTGGCAGATCAATACTAAAATAGCGGTTTATACTTCAGCAGCACTTTTACTCATCGGTACACTTGGCATCTGGTTTTTAGAAAAGGACAATACCTTGGTCAATCTCAATTTCTTAGAAAGTGGTATCACTGCCTTTTTCCAGTCAGGTATTACACGAAGTGCTGGTTTTAATACAGTGGACATTGGTGCTATGGCTATACCTACTTTGATATTAATGATGTTCTTAATGTTCATTGGAGCATCTTCTGGCTCAGTAGGTGGTGGGATCAAGACCAGTACTTTTTACCTCATGCTAGCCTCTACGCTAGCCGCTATTCGAGGAAAAAGTCGAGTAGAAATTGGCAATAGAGAAATTCCAACAGAGATACTTTTTAAAGCTTTATCAGTCTTTGTATTTGCTGCCTTTCTAAATACCTTGGCAGTTTTTATGCTGACAATTACGGAGCCTGATATTCCTTTGATCGAACTCATGTTTGAACAAATATCGGCTTTCGCCACCGTTGGTTTGAGTACCGGAATCACTGCCGAGCTTTCGGAGATTAGTCAGGTGATTATCATTGTCTCTATGTTTCTTGGAAGGGTAGGTACATTGACTTTTGCCCTAGTTTTTAGCAGCAGGGTGATTTCTAATAAATATCAATATCCTAAAGCACACCTGATGGTCGGGTAAACATGGCGGAGAAACTCATATCACTCGAAGAATTTCTAAAACTCAGACACAGTATCCCTATGCTGGATGCTAGAAGTGAGGGTGAGTTTGCACAAAATCACATCCCAGAAGCGCTTAACCTCCCTATTTTAAATGATGAAGAAAGGATAGTAGTCGGCACACTATACAAACAGGAAGGCAATGAAAGTGCTGTACTCAAAGGTTTCGAACTCGTAGGCCCCAGATTTCATACCATCATCAAAGAAGCACTTAAGCTGATCCCAGCAAAGAGAGTACTGATCTACTGCTGGCGCGGTGGCATGAGAAGTCAGATCCTTTCTTGGCTATTGACCATGGCTGGATTTGAAGTTTATAGACTCAAAGGCGGCTATAAAACTTATAGAACCTACACTTATGAACTCGTACGAAAGCCAATTTCTCTACTCGTCTTAGGTGGAAAAACAGGTGCTGCCAAAACCGTAATCCTTCAAAGACTTGCTAACCAAGGAGAGCAAGTCATTGATCTGGAAGGTTTGGCTCATCACAAAGGCTCTGCTTTTGGGGGCATCGGTATGCCAAGTCCTCCTAGTGTGGAGCAATTTGAAAACCTACTCGCAGAACAAATCCTCACACTAGACCCTCAGCAACCTACGTGGGTAGAAAATGAAAGTCGATTGATCGGCATGGTAGTACTTCCCAATGAATTCTATGACCATATGCTCAGCGCTCCTCTGATTGAGCTTCAAAGAAGTCTAGACGAAAGAATCAATCAGATCACCAAAGAGTATGCGCACCTACCAAAAGATGAACTTATCGCTGCGGTGATACGCATCAAAAAGAAATTGGGAATACAAAGAATGGAGGAGGCTATCGCGGCTATTAGAGAAGATAGACATAGCGATTGGATCAAGAACCTTTTGGTTTATTATGATAGCAACTATGCACATGACTTGACCAAAAGAGATAGCAAACAATGTCACCAATTAGAGGCTGAGGGACTAGAACAAAATGACATCTGTCTTGAGCTCATCCAATTAAAAGAAAAACTATGGAAAATGAAGCAATAAAACTCACCCAATTCAGTGAAGGCTCAGGCTGTGGCTGCAAGATAGCCCCAGCCATCCTAGAAGAAATCCTCTCAGGCAGTCAAACATGGCAAAGACCTGATGCCAACCTACTAGTAGGCAATCATCAAAAAGATGATGCGGCTGTCTATCAACTCAGCCCTGATCTAGCTATGATCAATACGGTGGACTTTTTTACCCCTATAGTAGATGATCCTTATGACTTTGGTCGCATAGCTGCTGCCAATGCCCTCTCTGACGTCTATGCCATGGGTGGTGTACCTATATTTGCCAATGCAGTACTTAGTTGGCCAGTAGAAAAACTCGCTCCTGCCCTAGCTGCCAAAGTACTGGAAGGCGCTAAAAGTATTTGTCAGCAAGCAGGAGTCACCATAGCAGGTGGTCATAGCATAGCAGCTAAAGACCCCATTTTTGGGCTATCTGTCTGTGGCACCATACATCCGCAAAACATCAAAAGTAACAGCACTGCTCAGGAAGGAGACCTTATTTATCTCACTAAAAAAATAGGTATTGGCGTACTCGCAACAGCACTCAAAAGAGGAAAAATAAATCCAGAAGATTATCAAGAAATGGTCAATACCGCTTGTCAACTCAATAGCATCGGGCAGCATCTTGGGCAGCAAGATTTCGTACATGCCATGACAGATGTGACGGGCTTTGGACTGTTAGGTCACTTGATCGAAACATGTGAAGGCGCAGGTCTCTCCGCAGACCTTCACTTCAAAGATATTCCGCTCATTAAGGGTGTGCAATCATACATAGATCAGTTCATTTTCCCAGACAATACCTACCGAAACTGGAATGCCTACAGCCCCAAAACAAGTGGAGTCAATGGAATGGAGCTTGTGCATCTCTGCGATCCACAAACCAGTGGTGGGCTACTAGTAGCCATAGATCCAGCACAGCAAGCAGCCTTTGAAACACTCATGCAAATAGAACAAAGTCCCGCTTACCTCATAGGAAACTATAAGGCTGCTGGAGAAAAAGTTGTCGATGTCTTGATCGCTTGATTTTGAGCTAAATTATGTAAATTGATAGGTGAATTTGACCAAATAAACCCAACAACTATGAAAAAATGGATCAGCTTACTTTCACTCAGCCTCATCTTTGCTTGTAGTAGTCCAGCTCCTGAAAGTCAGGAAGCAGCAACAGACACTTGGACACAGGAAGAAAAATACATCGAAATCGAAGCCAATGGCGGCAAATACAAAGTATGGACTCAGCGCAATGGTGACAATCCTACCAAAAGACTGCTATTACTCCATGGCGGGCCTGGCAATACGCACGAATATTTTCGCAGTTTTGAAGAATACTTTCCAGAGGAAAATATCGAATTTATCTACTATGATCAGTTAGGCTCTGGTAAGTCAGACAATCCTGCCGATACTACTTTTTGGAACATCCCTAGATTTGTAGCAGAAGTAGAACAAGTCCGTCAAGCACTCAAGCTAGACCAAGACAACTTCTACCTACTAGGCCACTCATGGGGAGGTATCCTCGCACTAGAATATGCACTACAGCATCAAGATAAGATGAAAGGACTCATCATCAGCAATATGATGGCCAGCTGCATCGATTATGGAAAATATGCCGAGGAAGTGCTTGCGCCTCAATTTGACCAAGCAGTCCTGCAAGAAGTCAGGGCGATAGAGGCAGATGCTGACTTTGACAATCCACGCTATATGGAGCTGCTCATGGAGCACTACTATCCTAAGCATGTCCTCAGAATACCCGTGGATGAATGGCCTGAGCCTGTCATGAACTCACTCAGCAATGTCAACTCTCAACTTTATGTCTACATGCAAGGACCAAGTGAATTTGGCATCGGTGGGACCCTGGCTCAATGGGATCGCAAGGCTGACTTGCCCAAAATCACTATCCCGACCCTTACCATAGGCGGTGCGCATGACACCATGGATCCTAAGCACATGGAGTGGATGTCTACTCAAGTACAAAATGGCACTTATCTGCACTGTCCTGATGGAAGTCACATGGCTATGTGGGATGATGCAGATACCTATCACCGAGGCATCATAGATTTCATCAAAAAGACAGACCAATAAACCCTAGGGGCTTTCAGTGATGGAAGCCCTTTTTTTATGACAAAAGATTTTAAAAAAGAGAAAAGGATAATTTATCGGTCAGCAATTCCAAGGCTTTAATGGCTTTCACAGAATTGCCCTTTTCATTGAGCTCTGGACTCCATACGGCCACACTAAACTTATGCGGCATTACGGCTGCTATCCCGCCTCCAACACCACTTTTGCCAGGAAGACCCACTCTGAAGGCAAACTCACCTGACTCATCATAAAAACCACAAGTAAGCATCAGGGCATTGATCCTACGTGCATAACTCTCTGAAATGATCTCTCGCTGTGCAAAAATAGAATACCCATCATTGGCCAAGAAGCTAAAAGCCCTCGCCAAATCCACACAACTCATCTCCATCGCACAGTGAGCAAAATACACATCTAATACTTCTGCGATATCATTATCAAAGTTTTTGTAGGCTTTCAAAAAATAAGCTAAAGCCGTATTTCGATCAGCATGCTTCATCTCAGAGTTTTTGATGACCTCATTGATCTCCACACAGGTCTTTCCTGAGAGCTCATTGATAAAGCTTAAAATCTCTGTGGTAGGCTGTGCATACTTGGTCGTCAATGCATCTGTGATCACTAGCGCACCTGCATTGATAAATGGATTTCTGGGAATGCCTTTTTCATACTCTAATTGCGCAATAGAATTGAAGGGATTACCACTCGGCTCGACATTGACCCTTGACCAGAGCTTGGTCTTAAACTTATGAAAAACCATCGTCAGGGTGAAAACCTTGGAGATACTCTGGATAGAAAAGGGCTTCTGATAATCTCCCACCCCATAGACATTGCCCGCTAGATCTACGATAGCTATCCCAAATTGATTGGGATCTACACTTGATAGCTCAGGGATGTAGCTAGCGACTTTTCCTTTGAGCTGAAGTGCATTGACCTCCTCATATACTTCCTCTATGACTTGCTGATAATCCATATCCTTAAAGATGCCTAATATCTCAGAGAGCAAAAAATAATGCCTCTCAAAACGAAGAAAGACCAGCGATTAACTGGTCTTTCTTATCATATATCACTTAGCTTTCGACTTACTTGTGCGTCAAGTCAAATCTGTCTAGGTTCATCACTTTGGTCCAAGCAGCTACGAAGTCTTTGACAAACTTGTCTTTGGCATCACTGCTACCATAGACTTCAGCCAAAGCTCTCAACTCAGAGTTTGAACCGAAGATCAAGTCTGCACGGGTCGCTGTATACTTCACAGCACCAGTTTTTCTATCTCTTCCTTCAAATTTCTCCTTGGTATCATCAATGGCTTTCCACTCAGTGCTCATGTCTAGCAAGTTGACAAAGAAGTCATTGGTCAACATGTCTTTTTGATCGCTAAATACCCCATGCTTAGAACCATCATAGTTGGTGCCTAGTGCACGCATACCTCCTACCAGTACTGTCATCTCTGGCGCAGTCAATCTCAGCAACTGTGCTTTATCTACTAGCAATTCTTCTGTAGATACCGTATACTGCTTCTTGAGGTAGTTTCTAAAACCATCCGCCATAGGCTCTAGTAGGCCAAATGACTCCACATCTGTTTGCTCCTGTAGGGCATCCATACGACCTGGTGTGAATGGCACCGTTACTTTGTGACCTGCATTGGCAGCTGCTTTCTCCACGCCTGCTGTACCAGCTAGTACGATCAAGTCCGCCATAGAGATCTTCTTGGCACCTTTAGCATTGAAATCCTTTTGGATTTTCTCTAAAGCAGCCAATACTTTCTTTAATTGCGCAGGATTATTCACTTCCCAGTCTTTCTGAGGAGCCAATCTGATCCTTGCGCCATTGGCACCGCCTCTTCTATCAGAATGTCTGTAAGTAGAAGCAGAAGCCCAAGCAGTGCTGACCATCTCAGAGATCGTCAAGCCTGAGTTTAAGATGCTAGACTTTAAGCTAGCGATATCCTGAGCATTGACCAGTGGGTGATTCACCGCAGGGATAGGATCTTGCCAAATCAAATCTTCCTTAGGTGCCTCAGGTCCTAGGTACGTTGTTTTAGGACCCATGTCCCTGTGTGTCAACTTAAACCAAGCACGCGCAAAGGCCTCATTGAATGATGCTGGATCTTCTAAAAACTTCCTAGAAACTTTCTCATAAGCTGGATCATATCTCAAAGAAAGATCAGTCGTCAACATGTATGGTGGGTGCTTCTTGTCTTTGTCAAAAGCATCTGGGATGATCTTATCTGCATCTTTGGCTACCCACTGATGTGCCCCAGCAGGGCTCTTTGTCAATTCCCACTCATATTTGAATAGGAAAGTCAAGTAGTCATGACTCCATTTAGCTGGTGTAGACGTCCAAGTCACTTCAAGTCCAGAAGTGATCGCATCTGCTCCCTTACCTGATTTGTAATCACTCTTCCATCCGAAACCTTGCTCTTCGATACCTGCTGCCTCTGGCTCAGGACCTACATGAGAAGCTGGACCAGCACCATGCGTCTTTCCTAGTGTGTGCCCACCAGCGATCAAGGCTACAGTCTCTTCATCGTTCATTCCCATTCTACCAAAAGTCTCTCTGATATCTTTGGCAGCGAGAAGTGGATCTGGATTGCCATTTGGTCCCTCTGGATTGACATAGATCAAACCCATCTGTACTGCTGCAAGCGGCTGCTCTAACTCACGATCACCTGAGTAGCGCTTCTCATCACTAAGAAACTCTTCCTCTGATCCCCAGTACACATCAATCTCTGGTTCATAAACATCTTCTCTACCTCCAGCAAAACCGAAAGTCTGGAAGCCCATAGACTCTAGGGCTACGTTTCCAGTAAGCACCATGAGGTCAGCCCAAGAGATTTTGTTGCCATACTTCTGCTTAATAGGCCATAGTAGACGTCTTGCTTTATCTAGATTGGCATTGTCTGGCCAGCTATTGAGCGGAGCAAAACGCTGCATGCCTGAGCGTGAACCGCCACGACCATCACCTGAGCGGTAAGTACCCGCACTGTGCCAAGCCATACGGATAAACAGACCTCCATAGTGACCAAAGTCTGCTGGCCACCAGTCCTGTGAGTCTGTCATCAAGGCTCTGATGTCATTTTTTAAAGCTTCATAATCGAGTTTCTTGAATTCCTCGATATAGTTGAAGTCAGGATCCATCGGGTTAGACAACTCAGAATTTTGTCTGAGGATGCTTAAGTTCAACTGATTAGGCCACCAACCGAGATTGCTAGCGACCGCCTGATTAGACTGGCTCTTCTTAGTAGCGCCAGAGTAGGAATCCGCCTGAGCGTCTTGCTCAGCACCTTGCTGACAGGCAGGCAAAACTATTCCAACAGACAACAAGATACTCCAGAGTAGTAATTTTTTCATAGCTAAAGGGTTTAATGATAAATGCATTAAGCTCATTGAAATACAAAAGTAGCTTGAATTCTTTTTTCTTGACAATCGATATTTTCGATCACTGATAGTCATAGTCTAATACTATGGATTTTTAAAGACTATTGACGTTATCAATCAATAAACTAGCTAGCCAGTGATGGAAATGTTGGGAAGGAAGGTGGGTTTTAGATAAAAAAGAGAGCTAGGAGAAGAAGCTTTTAATTTCAGAATGTACTAACAGCGATAAATAATATAGCCCACGGTTTGAATCGTGGGTTATCGTGCCATATCATTACTTCATAAAGAATCCATTGACCAACCTAATTAACAGGACTTTCAAGGGTAAATTATTGTCCAATCCATATCCTCTAGATCTTCTAAAGTAAGATCGTAGCGCATCTCAATCAAATTATTTTCTCTTATTTGCTCCCATGGAACGCTTAGCAAAGTATCATAAGATAACAAAAACAATGTTAAACCATACTCTCTAACAGTTTCACTTTCTACAGGAATTAGGATACTAGAACCACTTTTGATTGTGGCAAATTCTATAAAAATTTGATCAGTAAATGGGCTTGATATTGGAAGTAAAGTATCACTAAGTAAACGCTCTGTTCTCAACTCTACTAAATCCATATCTGAACTATTCACAATACGTATTTCTCTGTTAGGATCAAATTTATCTTGATCAGGACATCCTGTACAGAGAAACAAAATTGAGATAAATAAGAAGATTTTTGAATTTTTCATGCTCTTTCTAACTTAAAGAAATACCCTGCCGATCATAAGTCTCTACTAAAGACTAGGTCCAATTAACGAGTCTTATCAGTGAAGTTTTTGTTGATTCTTTTATGCACTGAAATTTTGAATCAGATTCTTTAAAATAAAGATAATTGATTCTATGACTAATGTAATTAAATACATAATATTTTAAATGTTAAACACTAATGCCATGACTATTGATAAATTTGAATAAATATGCTAAGACTAAAAATACATCTTAAAGCCTTCAAATACTTAAAAATAACACGCATCACAACATAACCACATCATAAACTCTGGACAATCAATCGTGCTATCTCACTCCATTAAAATCAGATCAAACAGCAAAGGCGCTACCTGCCTCCTAAAGGGAGGAAAGACCAAAACAAACTAGCGCAGGGTGAAGCCCTGTGATGAAAAAGTATACTTATCAAACGAGCCTGTAGGGGCGTAACAAAAAGTCATAAAACAAAAAAAGCGATCTTTCGATCGCTTTTGCTCCCCCTCTTGGGCTCGAACCAAGGACCCCCTGATTAACAGTCAGGTGCTCTAACCAGCTGAGCTAAGGAGGAAAATATCTTTCAGCACCAAGCCTTTCGCTTAATGTGATGCAAATATAGAAGGCTTATTTTTAAAGTCAAAACAGGAACTTAAAAAAACTTTGACAAAAAGCCTTTCTTGACAATTCTAGGCTCATTTTCAGTCAATTAATTTTTAAATAATATCCACAAATACCAAATACTAAAGCCTATCAAGAAGATCAACCCTAACGCACTGAGCACTTGCAGAAACCTTCCCGGCCGATGTTCGACTGGGATATCTCTACCAAAAACCAACTTTAAATTCATCCAAGCAATAAATGGGGCGATCAAAAAGCTAATGCTAGTTGCCAAATCTACCAGTGACTTCATCCGCGTGCTGAAACCTGCTACGATGACCATGGCCACACCTGAAAGTAATACTTTAGCCAAGACATCACTATAAATAGAGGCTTTGGTTCGTCTGGCAAGTAGGCTCACCACCTCCACACTTGCCCGAGAGTAGCCATCCAAGATCGTCAGCATGGTGCCGATCATGGTCGTAGCAGCTGCAATAGACACGATAGGATATACCCAGGCACCGATGACCTCAGTATAGATCGAGACAATCTGCCCGGCAAAGACTACCGAATTATCCGACAAGATGACGCCCTTGCCAAAAAACATCCTCTCTCCCATCACCATAAAGAGCAAAGCCATAACTGCTGACAATACATAGCCTAAGGCAAATTCCTTGAGTACCTGATTGACCGTGGGCTTTTCGATCATACTTTGCATCTTCTCCACTGTCCAGAGACTATTCCAGCTAGAAAGATCCAGCGCAGTAGGCATCCATCCCATCAAAGCTACGATAAAGAGTACACTACCATCACTAAATAACTGGTCTACTGTAAGTGTATTCGCTTGACTCGGCTGACCCAGTGCCAGCACAAAAGCCACCAAAGTGGTTATCGTCAAGACGATCGTAATAACCTTCGCTGAAAAATCTAAACTTTTGAACTTGCCCACTTGCAAAAGAATGATTCCCGCAGCTAGCAATAGTCCCGTAAGCAATACAGGATCGATCGCCAAACCGATAAACTGACCCACCATAGCCGCGGTCACAAAAGACACTGCCGCAGTCACCGTAAACATCGTGATCAACATCAGCACAAAATACATGACCAGCCACCAGCGCTTATGAGCTGCATATCCTGCGATCAGTGACCTACCTGTGACTGCGGCATAGCGAGAGCCAAACTCAAAGAAAGGATACTTGAGTAAGTTGGCTAGTATGATGATCCACCAAAGGGAGTTGCCATAGTCAGCCCCTGCGCGTGTGGACTGCACCAAGTGGGATACTCCAATACAGGTAGTTGCAAACAATATTCCTGGACCCAGCAGGGCTTTCCAATTGGTAGTAGTACTCATAAAATGACATATTGTCTTTTAAAACCCGTTAAATTCTTAAAATCAAGACATTTTGTCATCAAATTATCCTGATTTTTGGACTGGTACACTTTTTCAGATTTACCTGATCAGCTATAAACTTTGAATTTTAACATTAAAAAAATTAAAACCATGAGCATGATCAAATATAATTCACTTCAAGACACCATGCCTACCTCTATCGGCATGATGCTAGACAGAATCTTCAACGATACGATCACTACGAAGACCGCTAAATTTAGCCCTTCAGTAGACATCGCGGAAAACTCAGAGGCGTATGAAATCCATGTAGCAGTCCCTGGGATGAAAAAAGAAAACTTCAAGATAGACTTGACCGATGGTAGACTGACGATCTCAGGCGAGCGTAAATTTGAAGAGATAAAAAAAGACAAAAACTATCACAGTGTAGAGACGCAATTTGGCGCGTTCAGCAGATCCTTTTACATCCCTGATGATGTCAACATCGAAAAAATCAGTGCGAGCTATCAGGAAGGTATATTGCAAATCAACTTACCAAAAGATCAAAAACGAGTCAAATCAACTCAAATCAGTATAGCATAAATGAAGGCGGGCATATCCCGCCTTT
Organism: Penaeicola halotolerans; assembly: GCF_016464625.1. Classification (GTDB taxonomy): domain Bacteria; phylum Bacteroidota; class Bacteroidia; order Cytophagales; family Cyclobacteriaceae; genus Penaeicola; species Penaeicola halotolerans. The sequence continues at coordinate 55,706 of NZ_JAEAGO010000004.1, read as the reverse complement.
TGACGTTAAAAGAAGTTAAAACTCTCAGAATAAAAGCTTAATTTTAGAAACAGCTTCGTTAATTAGTCGTTTTAAAGAGTGTAAATCAAAGATTGAATTATGATTAGTAAAAGACAGTTTTTCATCGGCATTTTATTAGCAGCATTCCTCGGTGGAGTACTCGCTGCTGGTAGCGTACAGTTTTTCAAGAACGAGGGAGAGGGAAACGCCACCTTTTATGCTGACCAAACAGCACGCTTTACCAGCTTACTTAAAGATACTGATTATACCGTGCCTGAGGGCTTAAACTTTGTGTCTTCAGCCGAACTAGTGACTCCAGCAGTAGTGCATGTGGTGTCTTCTGTTTCTCGTACAAGAAGTAGTGGGCCAGAAAGCCAAGTGCCACAGTTTTGGGAAGAGTTCTTTGGTCTGAGAGAGGGCGAAAGAGGTCAACAGCCAATGCCTAGAGGCTTTGGAGCACAAACGGGTTCAGGTGTGATCATCTCTAATGATGGCTATATCGTGACCAATAACCATGTGATCGAAAATGCTTCTAATGTAAAGATCACTTTATCCAACAATAAAAGATATGACGCTAAAGTCATCGGTGCTGATCCTAACACAGACATCGCTTTGCTCAAAGTAGAGGCTAAGGGGCTTCCATATCTCAAACTAGCCAATTCTGACAATGTCCGCATCGGTGAGTGGGTATTAGCCGTAGGTAATCCTTTTGATCTCAACTCTACCGTGACAGCAGGTATCGTCAGCGCCAAGGCTAGAAACATCAATATCCTGAGATCAGAAAACAACTTATCGATAGAATCCTTTATCCAAACAGATGCCGTAGTCAACCCTGGCAATAGCGGGGGCGCACTGGTCAATCTCGCGGGAGAGCTCATCGGTATCAATACCGCCATCGCTACCAGAACGGGTACTTTCAATGGTTATTCTTTTGCAGTGCCATCCTCTATCGTAGGCAAAGTAGTGGAAGACCTCAAAGAATATGGCGTAGTACAAAGAGCCTTACTAGGCGTACGTATCGTAGACCTAAGTGCAGACATCGAAGAGGAGTTTAACGAGGACTTCGATAGCTATAATGGTGTTTACTTAGTAGAAATCAATCCTGGAAGTGCAGCTGAAGAAGCTGGACTGAAAAAAGGTGATATCGTAAAAAAGATAGAGGGTAAAGCGGTTAATAGCACAGCAGAACTCCAAGAAGCTATCGCTCAAAAAAGACCTGGAGACAAAATCGTAGTAGAATTCTTGAGAAAAGGTTCTCCTGAAAAAGTCAACCTAACGCTAAAGAGCATGGAAGGTGACACCAAAATCATCAAAAAAGCTGTCCCAGTAGTGGTAGAAGCTGGCGGAGCGACATTTGAAGAGGTGCCTGCTGCCATCAAACAGCGTCTAGAAATAGAGGGTGGAGCGATCATCAACTCACTCAAGGCAGAAAACTGGGTGGAAAGTGGCATCAAGGAAGGTTTCATCATCACTTACATCGGTGAGACAGAGATCAAGACGCCAGAGGATGTGAAATCAGCCCTTCAAAAAGCTAATGGCAAAGTCATGATACTCGGTCTTTATCCAAACGGACAGAAGGTTTATTATCCAGTGATTTTCTAAGTAAGAGCACACATCAATCATACATAAAAAGCACCCAAATGGGTGCTTTTTTTATGGGAGCTTACTATCTTGTCGCCTTCATAAAACTCAGGATAACATGGATCAATTTGGTATAGAAAAAGCACTCAGTGCACTTGGTATAAAAGCAGAAAATCTTGGTAGCTCTACTGGACAAACTTGGTTGAAAAGCAGTGGAGAATGGATCAACTCATACTCTCCAGCAGATGGCAAGCTGATCGCCAAAGTGCAAATGGCTTCCAAAGAAACGTATGAAACTGTCGTAAAGACCGCAGCAGATGCTTACCAAACTTGGCGACTCGTGCCTGCCCCAAAAAGAGGTGAAATCATCCGCCAAATGGGTGATGAACTAAGAAAATACAAAGCGGACTTAGGTAAGCTAGTCTCTTACGAAATGGGAAAATCCTACCAAGAAGGCCTAGGAGAGGTGCAGGAAATGATCGATATCTGTGATTTTGCGGTGGGGCTATCTCGCCAACTGTATGGATTGACCATGCACTCTGAGCGTCCTAATCACCGCATGTATGAGCAGTGGCATCCCATCGGCATTGTAGGTATCATCTCTGCTTTCAACTTCCCAGTAGCCGTTTGGTCATGGAATGCTATGATCGCTTGGGTCTGCGGAGACGTCTGTATCTGGAAGCCATCCGAGAAAACACCTCTCTCTGGTATCGCTTGTCAGCAAATCATCCAGTCAGTACTTAAGGCAAACAACCTTCCCGAAGGCATCTCAGGTCTCATAATAGGCGATGCTAAAATTGGCGAACTCATGAGCAATGATACACGCATACCACTTGTCTCTGCGACAGGTTCTACTCGTATGGGGAAATTGGTCGCACAAGCTGTAGCTGGCAGACTAGGTCGCTCACTCCTCGAACTAGGAGGTAATAACGCCATCATCATCTCTAAAGAGGCTGACTTAGAGATGTCGCTCATCGGAGCAGTATTTGGTGCAGTAGGTACTGCTGGTCAGCGCTGCACGACTACTCGTAGACTGATCATCCACGACAGTATCTATGACACTTTCAAAGAAAAGCTAGTCAACGCTTACAAGCAAATCAAAATCGGTAACCCCCTAGATGAACAGAACCACATGGGGCCACTCATTGATACAGATGCTGTAGCACAATATCTCAAAGCTATTGAACAAGTAAAATTAGAAGGTGGAGAAGAAGTCATAGCAGGTGGAGTCCTTTCTGGCAAAGGCTATGAATCTGGCTGCTATGTGAAACCTTGTATCTATGAAGCAGAAAACCACTTCGAGATCGTACAACACGAAACCTTTGCGCCTATTCTCTATCTCATGAAATATACCGAGCTAGAAGAGGCCATCGCCATGCAAAATGCCGTGCCTCAAGGGCTTTCTTCAGCCATCATGACCCTCAACTTGAGAGAAGCGCAACAATTCCTATCACATGCAGGCTCTGACTGTGGCATAGCCAATGTCAATATCGGTACTTCAGGAGCGGAGATAGGCGGTGCCTTTGGGGGAGAAAAAGAAACCGGAGGTGGAAGAGAATCTGGCTCAGATGCTTGGAAAGCTTACATGCGCAGACAAACCAATACGATTAACTATGGAGCTTCCTTGCCACTAGCACAAGGAATCAAGTTTGACCTATAAAAAAAATCAAGGGCTGCCTTCTCACGAAAGCAGCCCTTTTTTTATCACACATTTATAAAGTCTCCGCAGGTTGTTGAGATTGCTTTTCATAAAGCTCTTGATAGACACCCTTCTTAGCAAGCAACGACTTATGAGTGCCTTCCTCTACGATCTTGCCATCATCTAGGACGATGATTTTATCAGCCAACTTGGCCGATGACACCCGATGCGAAATGATCAAAGAAGTCCTTCCCTTCATTACTTTAGCCAAACTATTGAGGATGGCATTTTCTGTCTTGGTATCCACTGCAGACAGACAGTCATCGAGCAAGACTATTTTGGGTTCTCGAGCGATAGCACGTGCGATAGACACACGCTGCTTCTGACCACCTGAGAGAGTGATGCCTCGCTCCCCTAGCTTCGTCTCAAAGCCCTTAGGAAAGTCTACAATATTATCATACACATCAGCATCTTTAGCAGCAGCACTGACGCGCTCCATCTCGGTCTCATCTAAGCCAAAAGCGATGTTATTTCCAATAGAGTCAGAAAATAAGAAAACATCTTGTGGTACATAACCCATCTGACCTCTCAGATACTCGATATCATAATCTTTGATATCTTGACCATCTATGAGTATCTGACCAGTATTGACATCATACATCCTAGTCACCAAGTTAGCAATAGTACTCTTACCTGAACCAGTCGTCCCGATGATCGCTAAAGTTTCTCCTTCTCCTACGCTAAAGCTGACATTATCTAAAGCTTTGATGCCAGAGTCTGGATAGATGAAGCTGACATTTTCAAACTTGATCTCACCTACGATAGGAGGCTTAATTTTCTTGACAGAAATGATGTCTGTCTCCGTCTCCATAAACTCATTGATACGCGCCTGAGATGCTGCCGCACGTTGGATAATGGACGTCACCCAGCCAAGAGCCGTCACTGGCCATGTGAGCATATTCACATATAGGATAAACTCAGCGATCACACCGTAACCAATAGCACCCTCGATCACCTCTTTACCACCAATATAAATAGTCAAAATAGTACTGAGTCCAATCAATGCCATGATGAGCGGATAAAAAAGCGAGTTAACTTTAGTCAACCTGATAGACTTGACTTTGTAGTCCTCAGAAGCATCTGCAAACTTACGCCCCATGTCCTCTTCACGCACAAAAGCCTTGAGGACCCTGATACCGGAGAAAGCCTCCTGCACAAAAGTAGAAAGTCCTGACAAGCTCTTTTGGATCTTTTCAGAACGCTCATTGATCAGGTTATTGACGAAGTAGATACTTAAAGAAAGTATCGGCAGTGGAATCAACGCATAGAGTGTTAGTTCTACGTTGATAGAGAGCATCACACCAATCACCAGCGGGAACAAAACGAGCAGGTTGACCCCATACATGATGGCAGGCCCTAAGTACATCCTAACCCTACTCACATCCTCGGTGATACGCGCCATAAGATCACCCGTACTGTTCTTTCTGTAGAAGCTCAAAGGCAGCTTCTGATAGTGATCATAGATCTCATTTTTCATGTCAAACTCGATATGCCGAGACATAGCAATAATTGTCTGTCTGACCAAAAAGAGAAAGAATCCTCTGACGAAGGACATGAAAATGATGTATGCACCAAATAAAATTACGAAGAGTAGAAAGGCATCCCTAAAATTTTCTTGAATCGAAAAGCCTTCAAAGAGGTTAAAAAAGGCGAAATTTTCAACCACATAATCTATTGAATACCTGACCAGTTGAGCAGGAATAATTGCAAAAATATTAGACAAGACCGTAAATAGTATCCCCAAGAGGAGATAGGCCTTATATTTCAAAAGATACTTATTGAGTCTAGCGAGTTCTTTCACTGAATAAAAACCTCTAAAAGGCTTGTTAGGTTTCTGAATACTATTAAAATTGCATTGGAAAAACTGGTTTTAAAAGTTAATTTTGCATTGCCTTTTAAACCTTCTTTGATCATAAGATCTGATCTTTCCGCAAGTAAACCCAAAAGTAACATAAACTAATAACTTTAATTAAATGGTAGAGATAAATGCTATCGAAAAAGTGAAGCAAGATGGTGTCTTTGCACAAATCACTTCTCTTGGACATGAACAGCTAGTTTTCTGTTATGACGAGCCTACCGGACTCAAGGCCATCATCGGCATCCACAATACTGTTTTAGGCCCTGCGCTAGGCGGTACTAGAATGTGGAACTACGCCTCTGATGAAGAAGCAATCACTGACGTACTCAGACTTTCTAGAGGAATGACTTTCAAAAATGCGATCTCAGGTCTCAACCTAGGAGGCGGTAAGGCAGTCATCATCGGTGATCCAGCGAAAAAGAATGAAGCTTTCTTGAGAAGATTTGGTCGCTTCGTAGATAGCCTTGGTGGTAAATACATCACTGCCGAAGATGTCAACATGAAGACAAGTGACATCGAATACATGGCGATGGAAACCAAGCACGTAACTGGTCTACCAGAAACAAGAGGTGGCGGAGGAGATCCTTCACCAGTGACAGCTTATGGTACTTACCTAGGGATGAAAGCCAGTGCTAAAAAAGTATATGGCAACGACTCACTCAATGGCAAAAAAGTCATCGTACAAGGAGTAGGTCAAGTAGGTAAATACCTAGTAGAAAGACTTATCAAAGAAGGTGCACAAGTATTTGTGACGGATATCTTCGAAGATAAACTCATGCAAGTAGCCAAAGCTACTGGTGCGACAGCAATCAATCCAGCAGATGTCTACAGCTTCGATGCAGATATCTACGCTCCATGTGCGCTAGGAGCTACACTTAATGATGAGACGATCCCTCAACTAAAAGTGCAGATAGTAGCGGGTGCTGCCAACAACCAATTGAAAGATGACCAAAAGCACGGTTTGATGCTAATGGACAGAGGCATCACTTATGCGCCTGATTTCTTGATCAATGCAGGTGGTGTGATCAACGTCTATGCAGAATTCATCGGTGGATACAACAGAGATGTGGCTTACGCACAAACTGAAAAAATCTACGATACTTGCTTAGACATTTTAAATAAAGCAGAAAAAGAAAACATACCTGCTCAGGAAGCTGCGATGCAGCTAGCATTGAAGAGAATCAATGACATGGGCAAAGTAAAACTTTCTTACTAATAAAAACATACTGCGAGAGATTGGTTTCTCTCGCAGTCACTCAAGTCTCTAGAGACAAAACGTTCTTTATAATAAAACATGCTAAATAGACGTACCCTCAGAATTAAGGCGATGCAAAGCCTTTTTGCCTACGATCAATGTAGAGAGTCCAATAAAAACCTCGCGAAAGAGCTCATAGATGATGCTTTCAAGCCAGACTTGAACTCTATGCAACCCCAAGATCGCGTACAACTCAAAGCTGACTGCAAAATAGCCAAGCAGCTCTTCGAGAAAAATCATGATCTCCAACAACTTCTACTAGAAGACGCCAAGACCCCAGAGATCAGAACTGCCGTCATAGACGCACTCAACTACTACCACAAACAAAACAAAAAAGACCTCGAATACCTCAGACACAACATGCTCTCAGCTGCCGAGAACATCCCCTCACTGTACATGAAAGTCCTGCTCCTGTTAGCAGAATTTGCAGAAATGGTCTATGAGGAAAATGAGAAAAGACTCAAAGGCTCGAGAATTCAAAGTACAGCAGAACCAATCAGCCTCAATTTACATCAGAACAAAATCGTCCACTTTATCAACAACAGTAGATCACTCAAAGCAGAGATGGTCAGACGCAATATCTCTTGGGCTGATGATAGGGACTTGGTCAAGTCTTGGTACAAGGACTATGTCAAAACTGATGAGGCCTTTTTAACGTATGCCAGATTGGACGCACCTACTTTTGAGCAAGATCAAGAGATCGCGATTCACTTAGTGAAGAAAATCATCTTTAAAGTAGACGCCATCATGGACTACTTCCAAAGCATGGACATCAACTGGGCAGAAAACAAAAGCATCACCAAAAGTCTAGCTGCGAACATCATCAAATGGTATGCGCCAGACATAGATCCAGATGATTTTGAACTACCAGAAATCTCTCAAAATTGGGAAGAAGACAAGCAGTTTTTTGAAGACATCTTTGACGAAACTGTTAAAAATAGATTGATCAATAAAGCCCTCATATCGCCCAAAACTAAAAACTGGGATTTTGATAGGATTGCTTCGACAGATCGGATAATTTTGGATATGGCGCTCACGGAAATGCAGTTTTTCCACAGTATTCCCGTAAAAGTGACCATAAATGAATATATTGAGCTTTCTAAAAACTACAGTACACCTAAGAGTAAGCAGTTTATCAATGGACTCCTAGATGTACTCTCTGCCGAGCTAGACAAGGCAGGAAAAATCAGAAAAAGTGGACGTGGATTATTAGACAATAAATAATAGCAATATGAACAGATCATTAAACACCCTGATAGCATTCTTGACAGGTGCAGCCGCTGGCGCAGCCATAGGTATCCTATTTGCCCCTGACAAAGGATCCAATACGAGAGACAAACTGACTTATCAACTCTCTAAGTATAAGGAAGACCTAGAAGAACTTATCGAGAAACTCATCTCTAACAAAGATTTGAGCTTTAGCGAAGCCAAATCAGAGGGCAATAAGGTCATCTCTGATGCCAAATCAAAAGCAGAAACCCTGCTCAATGATGTAGAAAACTTGATCAACCAAATCAATAACAAAGTAGACTAACATGAAAAAGTACTGGATAGCACCGCTCCTTGCACTTACTTTGGGAGCCTTTGGATGCGGAAATGACGCAGAGAAAGACCAAAAGATCAAAGAATTAGAAAACAGACTCGCTAGATTAGAATCAAGCAGAACACCTGTTGCTAATCCTAACCTGCAAGCTGCACAGCCACAACAAACAGCTGTCACATCAGGCAATATCACTAACATCACCTTTGACCAATCAGTCTATGACTTCGGCACAGTACCTGAAGGTACAGTCGTGAAGCATACTTTCACCTTCACCAACACGGGAGACAAAGACCTCATCATCTCTAATGCTTCTGCAAGCTGCGGATGTACAGTACCTGACTGGTCTAAAAATCCTATCAAACCAGGTGAAAAAGGAGAGATCAAAGTAGAATTTAACTCTACTGGAAAGCCAAATCAGCAAAGCCCAATCGTAACAGTGACATCTAATACTGCTCCAGCAGTAAATAGACTAAGTGTCAAAGGCTTCGTGACTCCTAGAAATAGCCAAATACAAACAACAGGACCCGTAAAAAGATAAAACAACCAACATGTTAAATTTCATATTAGCACAAGCAGATGCTGCACCAGCCAATCCTTGGATGGGAAACTTACTCCTTTTTGGAGGTATCGCGATCATTTTCTACTTCTTCATGATCAGACCACAACAGAAGAAGCAAAAAGATCAGAAAAACTTCATTGAAGCTATCAAAAAAGGAGATGCAGTCGTTACGATAGGAGGTCTTCATGGTAAAGTGTACAGTGTAGATACTGACACCATCACTTTGGAAGTAGACAAAGGAATGAAGCTAACTTTTGAAAAATCTGCCGTGTCTTTAGATTTCACTAAGAAAAACACGAAGTAAAATTGAGTATAGTCAAAACTATATTTACCTCACTTTTCTCATTCAAAAGATTGAGTAAAGACAAACTAAAAGTGGTAGTGCTATGTCTCATAGCATCTACCACTTTCTGGTTTTTCAGTGCACTCAATAAGCCTGACTATACCACAAACCTAGATTATCCCATCACATATGAGTACAATGACTCCCTCTTTGTACCAACTGATAAGTTTACCGACAAAGTCCGCATAGAAGTTTCTGGAAGCGGTTGGGACCTCTTCAAAAGAGGCTTTAGAAGATCTAATAATCCGATCGTCCTGACAATCAACAACCCAGAAAGAACCAAATACATCCTAGGAAGAGACCTAGAGGATCAAATAAAAGCGGAGATCGCACCCACCGCACTCAATCGCATCTATACAGATACCATAGATATCTATCTAGAACCTATCATTACTAAAGACATCCAGCTTAGCATAGATACAAGTAGCATCTTGCTTGCTAAAAACTTCCTCCTCAAAGGTGAAATCAACATCAAGCCAAACACCGTCAAACTGAGAGGTCCACAATCGATTCTTGAAGCAATAGCGCCAAACTATGTTTTACAGCTTGATAACGAAAAAAACTTAAAGGCTAATTTTGATAAAGAGGTAGCACTTCCTGACTATGACAATGCCAGACTTAGTTGGGAGCAAAACACGGTCAATGTGCAATTTGAAGTAGTAGAACTACTCGAAGGCTCTCAAAGAATTAAACTCAGAAGAGTCAATTTCCCTGAAGGAATATATACCGATCCAGCAGATAGCTCCATCAACATCACTTACAATATTCGAGAAGATGATGTAAAGCAACTCAAGACGCTCACACTGGAAGCTATCCTAGACTTTGAACTCATCAAAGAAGACTCCATCCTCAGACCCAAACTGAGAAGGAAACCTGCTTTTTTGGAAAATGTACAGTTTGAAAGAAACACATTTCAAGTCACCAATGAGCAATAAGCCCCTCAAAGTAGGCATCACAGGTGGTATCGGCAGTGGCAAAAGTACCGTTGTCAAAATATTTAATATCCTCGGCATCCCCTCATACGAGTCTGATAAGCAAGCTAAAAAGCTAATGCAGGAAAGTGAAGCATTGAAGAAAGCCATACAAGAGAAATTTGGTGTGGATGCCTATGACCCATCAGGCAAGCTAAACAATCAATACCTTGCTCAAAAGGTATTTGGAGACCCAGAGGCAGTCGCTCAACTCAACCAACTGGTACATCCTGCTGTCAGAGCTGATTTTAGCGAGTGGGCCAAACACCAAAACAGCCCATACGTCCTCAATGAAGCAGCATTACTTTTTGAAACAGGCAGCTATCAATCATTTGATCAGATGATCCTCGTCACTGCTCCCGAAAGTGTGCGAATCACTCGAGTGATGTTTAGAGATACACACCGAACTTTAGCGCAGATCAAACAGATCATTGCACAACAAATTGATCCTAAAGAAGCTGCTAAACTTGCACAACTGATCATCAAAAATGATGACCAAAGTCTGATCATCCCTCAAGTGCTAAAAGCCCACCAAAAGCTCCTTCAACTCAGCCAAGCTTAATCGACAAGGTCCAGAGGCAACTTGATCTGATCTGAGTAAAACTTGTGTCTGGAATGATTTTGAGGTAGAAACTCTATTTTTTCAATCAAATCCTTTTTGTGATTGTAAAAGACCTCCACATAAAAAGTAGACAGTAAATAAAGATTGACCTTGTAGCCATAGTAGCGAATATTGGTCACGAATGTGCCTAATTGATACAATACATCAATCTTATCTCTCAGCGTGAGTGCGGCAAATTCTTTCTTACTGATCTTCATCATACCAATTTAACGGTTTTTAGAAGAAAAAATTCCGCTTTTACAAAGGCAAATCATAGACCTTATAAAATTTTACACGATTTTAAGGAGGCATTCCAACCTTTTGAGGCTTTATCCACTCTTTAGTGTGTATATGAAACAAATCTACCCGCAAGAAAATCAACTGATCAAAGCCTGTCAAGAAAATGACAGCCAAGCACAGTTCGAACTATTCGAGCGGTATAAAGTAGCCATGTTCAACCTAGTCTATCGCATGTCCTATGACTATGACCTAGCCAATGACATCTTGCAAGAAGGCTTCATAGAAGTCTTTAGAAACATCAGCAAGTTCAGACAGGAAAGTACCTTGGGAGCTTGGATCAAAAAGATCATGATCAGAAAAGCACTCAAACAAATCAATGGAATGCAGCTCCATGAAAGTTTGGAGACAGTAGTAGAAGTAGGCGGAGAGATGTTAGAAGGCTGGATAGATGGCGAGATGCTAGACCAAGCCATCGCCCAACTACCCAAAGGTGCTCGTACAGTATTTGTCTTGTTTGAAGTAGAAGGCTACACACACCAAGAGGTTGCCAAGCTACTTCAGATCACAGAAAGCACCTCCAAGTCACAACTACACTATGCCAAAAAGCTCCTAAAAGAGCTGCTCAACAAAGAACTCAAGCATGAAAAAAGATAAACCATATCAGCTTCCTTCACACCAACCCAAAGCCACACTTTGGGAGGGCATCAAGCAGCAACAGACGCTGGATGCACAAGTAGCGGCTGTAGCGGATGACTTGCCTGTGAGAGTCCCTTCAGAAGATACTTGGATGATGATCAGCAAAGCGATTGCAGCCAAAGAACGAAAACTCATCTGGTGGCCTTATGCCGCAGCAGGGATATTGTTGATAGGATTATGGATTGGTCTAAAAACACCTGCATCAACTTCTGCTGATTATATACTCACTACAGTCGAAACACCATTGAATACAAACATGCCTGTAGTATCTGAGGATAAGAAAGAAGAAAGCGAAGAAAACATAGAGCTCACAAAACGATCCAATAATCAGATCAATAAGCAAATACCTCAAAATCAAAGGACTAATATTTCAAAAGCAACATTGCCTCTAGCATCACTAGCAACTCCTAGCCTACCAGAAAAAAGTATGGCTGAAATCCCAGTAGTCAAGGAAAGAGCGATCACTAGCACGACTACTGTTATGATTGCTTGGCAAGATCAAAAGCCTAAAAAGCTTTTGGACATGACGCTACCTCCGCTCACCGCGGAAGAAATAGCGGTGCAAGAAGCCTTTGAAAGATATAAACGAGAAGTCACTATTCTAGTGAGCGTGATGCCCATCACAGCCCGCTTAGAAAACCCCACTGTATATACACCAAAAGACTCACGCGCGAGGGTCAAATTATTCAACCCTTAATCAATCACTATCATGAAAAAAATCATTCTTTTACTCTCCTTTATGTGCCTCGGACAATGGGCCATCGCACAAGATCTTGGGGTCAAAACGCCCAAATACCTGATCTCCTTTAAGCGCTGGATTCAAAACAATCCTACTTACTTCACAGACACGGTCAAATTTGAACTACCCAATGGCGGTAAAGTCATCAGTGTCTTCAACCCAGAAAAATCCGATCGAGAAGAAGTGATCAAAGCTTTTGAAACTGGGTTGAAAAACGCCACCAAATTCCCAGAAGGTGAGACACTATATTATCACCTCAATCCCAACTGGATGATTCCAGGAGATGCTCAAGTTTACTTTAATAAAAAGTACACCCCAAGAAAAGGAGCCATCACCCTTGGGTTTCCGCTTGGACTAGACTACTTAGGAGGTGAGTTTGCACCAGAGATTGGCTTTAGAGCTACTTATGACATGACCTACACCACCTATGGTCTCTCACTGACGAATACCTTTCTCTTTACACCAAAAACAGGAGAGACGGGCATCAATGTCCACACCAATCCCTTTGTAAACTTTGAGTTTGGCTTCTTACCACCTGCCAGACGCAATACCATCTCAGTAGGTTATTTGCTCAAAGAAGAAGGGCCGATTTTCATAGGAGATACTTTCCGAGCAGCATATGCTTTTACCTTCTATGGCAATATGCAAATCAAAACCAGTATGATCTTTACAGATGGGTTTGACACCATCATTCCTACGATCGGAATTAGATTTTTCTAAATCTCCACAAACAAAAAATCCCTAAAGCCTTCACTTTAGGGATTTTTTAATGCTTTGAGATACCTTGATCACCTGATACGATCAACAGATCTGACCAATTTCTCATCTTTTCGGATAAATCTATTGGCCATCGTATTGGCGATCATCGCCACAGGAATCATAAAAAAGCCTAATAGGAACACTCCATCTGGACCTTCTAGCTGTTGATTAGCTTGGTAAGCATGATAAAAAGAAAGTCCAAGTACCACCGCTAAGATCAATGTATTGGCCAAGCCAATAGCCATCTGTCTGATTCTATTTTTGAACTGAAATATAGAATACAAAGCCAAAATCATAGCCAACATTGCCAAAATCGCAATGTAGATCACACTCTGCTCATTCACTACTGTCGTAGCTTCCAAGTTAGACATGTCGGTCTCTACCAGTTTGTAAGCATTGAGTCTGAGATTAGTCTGCTCATCTGAGCTGATCTTGGTCCAAGTAGGAAAATATAAAAACAGACCAGCGGCTAAAGCCGAGATAAATAAGAAAATCGTTTGAAGTCTTTGAATCATGTTGTGTGAATTTTTGACAAATAACGCCCAAAAAAAACAAATTAGAAAATCTCTCCCATGCTACAGGGAATATTCGCTGATCAGTTTCACTACTAGTAGAGATTGAATATCTTTGTCCAAAAAAGAAGACTTTGAGATATTTTCTGGAGATAGCCTATAGAGGAACAGATTTTCATGGTTGGCAAGTCCAGCACAATGCACACTCAGTACAGGGTGAGCTGAACAAATGCCTCTCTACTTTGCTACAAACAGAGATCACTACCACAGCCAGCGGCCGAACAGATACAGGGGTGCACTGCAAACAGCAGTTTGTCCACATAGACCTCGAGGAAGCGATCGATACAGATCAACTCTGCTTTAAACTCAACAAACTCCTACCTGAAAGCATCCATATAGCTCGAATCTTCCCTGTCAAAGACGATGCTCACGCGAGATTTAGCGCACTGGACAGAAGCTATCAGTACTTTATTTCTAAGGAGAAAAATCCTTTTTTGCATAATCTGTGTTACTTCAATAATGCATCGCTAGATATCGCTGCCATGAACGAAGCAGCCAAAGTATTGCTATCTTGGACAGATTTTGAAAGCTTCAGCAAGGTAAAGACAAGCGTTTACACCTTTGATTGTAAAATCACCGAGGCTTATTGGGAACAAAAAGAGGACTTATTGATATTTAATATCACGGCCAATCGTTTTCTCAGAGGTATGGTGCGTGCCATTGTAGGTACACTCTTAGAAGTAGGCAAAGGAAAACTCAAAGTCGAAGATTTTCAAGCTATCTTAGCAGCCAAAGACCGAAAAAAAGCAGGCCGATCAGTGCCCCCTGAGGGACTTTTCCTGACCAAGGTGACATATCCAACAGACATATTTTAAAAGCTGAACGTACATTGGAACAAGATATCAAAAGTGGAGAAATAGTAGACATGAAGGTGTTGCGTAAGCTTTACGACTACATCAGACCTTACAATCTCCAATTCTACTTCTTAGTATTCCTGACCATCGCACTGGCGGTCTTGGCCCCTACGCGTCCTTATTATATCCAAAAAGCCATCGATGACCATGTGGCCATTGGAGATTTTGAAGGCTTGATCTGGATGATCTATCTACTGATAGGACTTTTACTGGTACAAGCCATCGTGCAGTTCCTCCATACTTACTATTCTGGCTGGATTGGCCAAGTCATCATCAGAGACATGCGCATCAAGCTCTTTAATCACCTGACAAGGATGCGACTTAAGTTTTTTGACAACACACCGATCGGTAGGTTAGTCACGCGCAATATCTCTGATATCGAGACATTATCTGATGTATTCAGCGAAGGTCTAGCGGCCATCATTGGTGACTTACTCCAACTGGTCTTTATCCTCGGTATCATGTTCTACACCGACTGGAAGCTCACCCTGATCAGCTTGTGTACACTCCCGCTACTACTGCTCAGTACCTATGTGTTTAAGGAAAAAATCAAAGTAGCTTTCAACGATGTGAGAAATGCTGTCTCTAACATGAACTCATTCCTCCAAGAGCACATCACAGGGATGTACATCGTACAGATATTCAACAGAGAAAAGAGAGAATCACAGAAGTTCAAAGACATCAACAACGAGCATAAAAAAGCCAACCTGAGATCAGTACTCTACTACAGCATCTACTTCCCAGTAGCGGAAATGATCCAGTACATCGGGATCGGACTTGTGATCTGGTGGGGCGCTCGCAGTGTACTCAACTATGAAGTGACTGTAGGGATCATGATCGCTTTCATCATGTATTTGCAGATGTTCTTCAGACCTATCCGCATGATCGCTGATAGATTCAACACCTTACAACTCGGTATTGTGAGTTCTTCTAGAATCCTCAAACTACTCGATAGTGAAGAGCATATCCAAAATGATGGCAAACTCAAGCCAACCAAAATATCTGGAGACATCAAGTTAGAGAACGTATGGTTTGCATACAATGACGAAGAGTATGTCCTCAAAGACATCAACCTAGACATCAAGACTGGTGAATCACTCGCTCTGGTAGGAGCTACAGGTGCTGGTAAGTCCTCCATCATCAACCTCCTCAGTAGATTTTATGAAATCAATAAAGGACACATCTATGTGGGTGGGCATGACATCCGAGACTATGAATTAGGTGTATTAAGAAGCCATATAGGCGTAGTCTTACAGGATGTCTTCCTTTTTTCCGATACGATCTACCAAAATATCACGTTAGGTAATCCAGATATCACCCGAGAGCAAGTGATCGCAGCAGCCAAGCTTGTAGGAGCTGATAAGTTTATAGACAAACTCCCCGGTGGCTATGACTACAATGTGATGGAAAGAGGAGCTACTCTCTCTGTCGGTCAGCGACAATTGATCTCCTTTGTGAGAGCTATCGTCTATGATCCTGAGATCATCGTGCTAGATGAGGCTACATCCTCAGTAGATACAGAGACGGAAGAGATGATCCAGTCAGCCATCGAAAAGATGATGAAAGGCAGAACTTCTGTGATCATCGCACACAGGCTATCGACTATCCAAAAAGCAGATAAAATAGTCGTCATGCACAAAGGTGAAGTCAAAGAAATGGGCAAACACGAGGAACTCCTCCAGCAAAATGGCTTCTATGCACAATTGCATCAGATGCAGTTCAAAGAAGTAGTTTAGAGATTTTAACTATATTTAGAAAAAATATTCTGTAATGAAACTTTTTAAAATAGGTGCCATTTTTTTGATCTGCTTCTTGGCAGCCAATGCTAGCTTTGCCCAGAGACATTCTCTGGGTTTAAGACTTGGCGATCCTTTAGGTTTCAGTTACAAATACTATGTGGGAGATGGCTCAGCACTCGAACTCATCATAGGCCGTACTTCTGGCAGTACACAAGCCAATTACTACCGAAATGCCTTTCTAGACGACCCTAGATTTGACGATTTCAGCTATCAAGGCCACAATGTCGTTTCTTCTTCCTCTATGCAGGGACGATATGTATTTCATCAAGACCTGTATGAACAAACAGACTTAGAAGGACTCAGCTGGTATTACGGCTTCGGAGGACAGGTGAGGTTTATCAATGTGGACTATCTCTACGAAAACCTCACAGAACCACTCCCCAATCAGACCCGAGAGACCATCACCAACATCGACATGGGTATAGAGAGTATCCTCGGATTAGGCTATGAAATCCCTACAGCACCTGTCACCCTATACTTCGAAACCAGTCTTTTCCTTGAAATAATCGACCGATTTGGTCCCATGAGATTTCAAGCGGCTGTCGGTGCTAGATATATATTTTGATCATGAATCTAAAACGTAACCTCTACCTCATTCTCAGCTTACTCACTGTAGCAGGTATCATTTACGCATACCTAGGAGGCTTTGATACTCCAAGTATTACCATTGTAGAAAATACTACCCTTCAAGCAGAGGGCATCACCTATACTGGCGAGCAAAAAGATGAAGCCATTGCTGAATTGTTCAAAACTTTCCAAAAGTCCGTAGCCGCTGGAAAAGCAGATGCACTCTGTACGATCTACTACCTTGAGCCAAACGATGATAGCGATAGTACGCAGCTATTCATAGGACAACTAGCACCTTTAGCGCCCGCTGATACTTTAGAACAAAAGACATTTCAGGCAGCAGAGTGGATCGTAGTAGAGCTTACCTCTCACCCGATCGTGAGACCACACCCTGGCAAGATCGATGAACTGATCCAAGAAAAAGCACAATCACTTCAAAAATCAGTGATCAAGCCCTATCTAGAGCTTTATTTCCCGGATGAAACGCTCAAAGTATATGCTCGTCTAAAGTAATAGCAGTGCTCCCCTATTTTATTTTGATAAAACGGATTACAATGCTTTCTATATGCATTAAAAATCCCAAATGCTGATTTTTAATTTTATAAATCTGATAAAGCTTTCCGATTAGTTATTTTTTTCTAAAATTAGGAAGGATTAACAGTGCCTAATTTTACTATTATGTCAGCGATCCATGGCCTTCAGCCTGATGCCCCGCATTTACAAAAAATACTGGAACAATCACTCAATGTAGTCTGTACCATAGATGCTAATGGCATATTTGCCTACGTGAGCAATGCCTCCACCATCGTATGGGGATATACCCCTGAAGAACTCATCGGGAGGCATTTCCTAGACTTAGTACATGAGGAGGACAAGTCGAGAACTGCTGATGTCGCTACGCGCAAGACAAAAGGAGAAGACTTCGTACACTACGAAAACCGCTACATCAAAAAAGACGGTAGTATTGTCATCCATACATGGTCCTCCACTTGGGACGCTGCCAATCAGTGCATGTACTGCGTAGCCACAGACATCACCGCCCTGCGCACCCATGAAAAAATCCTCAAAGCCAATGAGGAAAAATACAAGCATATCTTTGATAGCAATCCAATACCGCTTTTCATCTACAACTTTAAAACGCTCCAAATCATGGAGTGCAATGCTGCCGCACTAGACAAATATGGCTACACCAAAGAAGAGTTCCTCCAACTGACAATCAAAGACATTCGCCCACAAGAAGATATTGCAGAGATCGAAAACGCCACCCGATCAGAGGAAGCTTATGGCAAAGCGATTCACCAAAAGATATGGAGACACCAAGCCAAAGATGGCCGTATCATCTTTTTTGACATCACAGGAAGGATCATCGACTACATGGGAGTACGTGCCAGCATAGTCCTACTAAATGACGTCACAGAAAAAATAAAAGCAGAACAGGAACTAGAAAAAAACAGACAGCTGCTCAATGAAGCAGAGCGCATCTCTCACGTAGGTAGCTGGGAATATGACCTCAAATCAGGAGATTGTATTTTCTCGGATGAATTTTTCAGAATACTTGGCTATGAGCCAGGGGGTATCGCTAGTACAGCAGATGCAGCCTTTATGAGCATACATCCAGATGATCAGCCACGTGCCAATGAAGCTGTGCAGCGTTCTATCCAAACAGGTGCTCCTTATGACATCGAAAAGAGAGTCATCAGACCGGACGGTAGCATCAGAGACATCCGATCTCAGGGAAGAGTGATCTTTGACAAAAATGGCCACCCCGAAAAACTCTATGGCATCTTTCAAGACATCACTGAGCGCAGACAAATAGAAAATAGAATCGCAGGTGAAAGAAATATCCTACGCGCTATCATAGACAATATTCCTGACTATGTCTACGTCACAGATCAGTCTCTCAAGCACGTGGTCAACAACAAAGCCATCCTCAAGCTCATGGGAGTAAATTCTGAGGAAGAAACGCTTCACAAAACACTCTTTGAATTTCTCCCAACAGAAGTTGCTGAGAAATACATCGCTGACAACATCCAAATCCTTAAAACAGGTAAAGGCATCTTTGACAGAGAAGAAACCCTTATCACCAAAAATGGTAAGAAACAACACATCCTCACGACCAAACTGCCACTTAAAGATCGTGTAGGGCAAACAGTTGGTGTAGTAGGTATCTCCAGAGACGTAACTTTCCTTCACAAGAGGGAGCGAGAACAAAACTTGATCTTTCAAATCATAACTGCATTGGGACAAAATGAGCAAATTCATGATGCCCTCAGAGAAGTTCTAAGCATCATTTCTTTGGAGTTGGGTTTTGTATTTGGAGAGGCTTGGCTCACAGCACTAGACCACCAAGAGATCCTACTCAGTGGCTCATGGGCCAAAGATGAAAAGAGCGCCATTTTCCTAGAGGATCAAAAAACTAATTTCAAAATAGGACAAGGACTAGTAGGCCAAACTTGGCAAGACAAATCTCTCACAGTCTATGAAGACATCACCCACCACCCTAAGTTTAGAAGAAAGGCACATGCCAAAAAGATCGGAGTAAACACCGCAGTAGGGCTTCCTATTCTATTCAAGGATCGGGTGATTGGCGTATTTACATTCTTACATCCAGAGGCAGTAGATGTCAACAATGACTTCAAGCGCTTCATGAAGCAGATCAGCATTCAGATATCACTAGACATAGAGCGCAAAAAGAGTGAGGATGAGCTCAAAAAGTTTTTCAACTACTCTCCAGACTTGCTCACCATTGCGGGCTTGGATGGATACTTCAAAAAAGTCAACCCCGCTTTCCATAGAATACTCGGCTATACCGAAGCAGAACTGCTCAGTCAGCCAATGAACCATTTCATCCATCCAGATGATCATAATCCCTCAGATCAAATTCTGAACTCTATCAAAAATGGAAATAACATTGTCAGCTTTGAAAACCGCTACCTCACCAAAGAGGGAGATATCCGCTGGATAAGTTGGAGCTCATCCATCCTACTAGAAGGCCAGCAACTGGTCTTTGGATATGGCAAGGACATCACTTTCCGCAAAACCTATGAAAACCAACTCAATGAACTCAACCAAGAGCTCAAGAGAAATGCTGCAGAGCTTGCTGCCTCTAATGCAGAACTGGAGCAATTTGCCTACATAGCCTCTCATGACCTCCAAGAGCCACTGAGAATGGTTACCAGCTTCCTCACGCAGCTAGAACGTAAGTACCAAAATCAACTGGATGAAAAAGCACAGCAGTATATCTACTTTGCAGTGGATGGTGCGGTGCGCATGCGTGCCATCATCCAAGACCTCTTAGAGTACTCGCGAGTGGGCAAAAAAGAGCATAAAAAAGAGCTAATCTCACTTGAAAAACTAGTGGCTGAAGTCATAGAACTCAATAAGACGGCTGTTGATGAAAGCAAAGCAAAAATAGAAATAGCTGCACTTCCGACTGTCACGATCTCTAAAGCACCTATGCAGCAAGTCCTCCAAAACCTCATCTCCAATGCCATAAAGTATCGTAGACAAGACATTGCACCGCACATTACAGTGACTGGAGGAGAAACTTCCGACCACTGGTGGCTTTCGATCAAAGACAATGGCATCGGCATAGAGCAAGAGTTCTTTGACAAAATATTTGTCCTCTTCCAAAGACTCCATACCAAAGATGAGTTTAGCGGCACCGGAATAGGACTAGCCATCTGTAAAAAAATCATCGACAACTTACATGGCAAAATTTGGGTAACCTCAGACCAAGAAGAAGGAAGTACTTTTCACATCGAAGTCCCCAAATAAAAAATCCCTAGCCGAAATCATATCGACTAGGGATTCAAAAGCTTTTAGATAAAACTAGCGAACGTTCAAAACTTCAAACTCATACACAATCGGCTCGTAAGCGCGCACATTGGTAGAGATCAGCCCTCTGTTAAATAGCACCTCTCTGAGACGCTCAGGGATGATTTGTAATCCTTTTCCATGAGCCTTTTCAGAACTCAAAATGACACGGTTTTTCTGCCCTCTATTCATATACTGAAACGCCTCATTCAAGCCCAAGAGTGTGCTCTCATTACCTACACGGATAGTCACAGGAGATACGCTGCCCGCCACTTGAAAATCATCAAAGTAGAAAGCCTCATAGCGCACATCTAAGAGCTGATCTACCGCTGCCGAATCTCCCTCTCCTGCTTCTAAGACTTGAAAGTAGACGCCCGGAGCGACTTCTTCCACGCCTTCATATTCATTCTCTGCGATAAAAGCCAAGATAGCCTCTTCATCTCGTGCCGCTACATCCTCAAGCGAAAGCTTTTCTGCTATGGTTAGATCTACGATCAAACTGGTTCTGCCAGGCAAGCCTTCAAAGCTATTCTCCCCGTAGGCCAAATATGAAGGAATATACAGCCTGTAAGTCTCTCCTTCCTTCATCAAACCTGCTGCGAGATTGAGCGCAAAAGGTAAAATACTACTGTCGGTCACCTGAAAAAGTTTTGGCAAACCATTAGAAGCTTGATAAGTATCTATCGGAGTTCCACTCAGATCAGTCATCGTGTAGTAAATACCCAAGATATCGTTATTAGCGATGGTATCGCCCTCTGGATTGTCTGTCAGGACACTGTAGTAAAAGCCTGTAGGGTCAAAAGTAGCGGTGATATTATTATCTCTGATAAAGTCTGCCAATCGCTTATTGTCCTGCTGCTGCAGTTTCTCAGCATCACTTTCTAAATCTCTCAAACAAGAACTCAAGCCGATAATGCCCGCTAAGGCTATCAAAGCAAATAATTTATTAGTCAATTTCATGCGTATTTGGATTAATATAAAATGTTGTTTCGGTCTAGACGATAAATATAAGGTATATGCAACTAGTTTAGTGCCAAAAAAACCACCGATAAGATCGATGGTCTTAATAAACAACCAATCTAATCTTAAAATTATTTTCTCTGGAGATCTAAATCAAAGCGTAAATTGAGTCCACCTATCCCAAAACGCTGCTGAGCATTGGTCATATCTCCAATAGGTAATTTATAATAAGGTTCAAGAGTCAAAGAAGTCCCGTTTTTGAGTTTCTGCTCCCAGCCAAATGACAGGTTGATCAACTGAAAAGGCTGGAAAGTATCAAAATCACTCACCTGCTCTACTTCTTGGAATACTGCGGGTGCAGCGGATACTTGAGAAGAAAACAGCCCTACATTACTAGTCACTGGTACAGGATTAGTAATGGTCGTCTTATTTTTTTCCTCAAAATATACCAGAGAAGAAAGCCCAGAAGAGACATACAGTCGCTTATTTTCCTGCTGATAAATACTGTAGCGTAAATTGATCGGAATATCAAAACCAGAAATCGCCACTACTTGACTAATCTCAGAAGGAGCTGATCGACTATCTAGGGTATTAAACCTTGCTTCACTAGCTAGCGCGTTTCGAAGCATATTATCATCAGGATCGAGTCTCATCTCCTGCTGCGCATAGACCACCCCGATATCTGCCGAAAGTCGCTTCGTTAGCTTCACTTCCGAAGCCAGTCCCGCACTCATGTTCCAGTTGGCTTGTCCCCCAGCAATATTCTGTACAGACTGAGGAGCGACCATCACACCAAGCTTGACTGGGCGCTTATCTTTTTTCTCCTTTGGCTCATCACCCTCTTCGAGCCATTTAGCGATGACTTCCTCCGCAGCAGCTTCCGCTTCCTCAGGGGTCTTCTCCGTTTCTTGTGCAAGCAATATCTCAGGTTTATTGGCCTTTGACCTTTCTACAAAGCTATCACCTACCCAAGCCGCCAGCTGAGAAGATATATCCCTAAAATCTATCTTCGGCTCCCAAGAAAATAAAGCCAATAATCTTTCTTTAGTCACCTCGTTTACACGATGAGGAGATGACTGATCGATCTCACGATTTGTTACAGTACGACTAGCTATTGCAGTAGGCTGCAGGATGTTTGGCTGGTCACTAGAAGCTGTAAAAGCTTCAGTAGCTGAGTCAATACCCTCTCTTTCTACAGAATCGATGACTTGCTCACTGCTAGGATTGACGGCAGTTGCCATAGGACGCGAAAGAGGCATTTGCTCTTCTGCAAAATAGCGCAAACCAATAGCCGCAAATAAAGCAGTCAAACTAGCAGCTGACAGCCACCAGATAAAAGCCACCCTACGTTTACGCTGCTGCTTAGCAGCTAACTTTTGCTGCATAGCTGTCCAGTGCGCCTCATTAAAAGGCGTCTCTAGGGCTTCGTATGTAGCCTTTATCTTTTGACTAAGTTTTTTATCAAATGGCTCCTTCATATTTCCCGCTAAACTTTAGCTCACAGAGTGTTCTCAATTTTTGTTTGGCTCGACTCAAATAAGTCCTTGAGGTACTGGCTGGAATCCCCAGCGTCTCCCCGATCTCTTGATGCGTATAGCCTTCTATTTCATACAGGTTAAAGACCACCCGATAGGGGTCTGGCAGCTGCCCCATCATATCCATGATATCTTGTGCACTGAGTCGATCGATAGCATTTTCATCCTTTACCTCCACAGACACCTTCTCTATCTCCATCAGGGCATAATGCTTCACATTTTTGCGATAGTAATCTATGGCTGTGTTAACAATGATCCGTCTCAGCCAAGCCTTGAGAGATTTGCGTGGATCATGCTGATCGATCTTATCAAAGACCTTCATAAAGGAATCATTGATGATTTCGCCTGCCTCATCTTTGGAATGTGCATAGCGCAAAGCCACAGACATCGCATAGCTATAAAAGTGCTTGTACAGCCTTTCCATAGCGCGCGCATCGCCCGATTTACATGCTTCGACTAAGTGATGTTCCAAATCTTCCAAAATAAAAAGCTAGCTGAGCCATAGCCTGAGAAGACTATTTGTCATATAAAGAAGACGCAGCCTTACCCTCTTACGCTACAGCAGGGATGAAAAATATTCCAAAAATAAAAAAAGCCCTGTCAAATCTCTCCGACAGGGCCAACAAATTGATAATCAGCTTAAAAGTTGAAATGAATATCCTGCTCCAAATCTGGATGCAAGCTCAAAGCTACAGGACAAGTACGGGCAGCATTTTTGAGTTTTTGAAGCTGCTCAGTACTCGCTTGTGGCTGAGGCCACGTGAAGTGAATCGTCACCTTCGAGATTTTACGTGGATTGGCAGACATCACCTTAGTCACCTCCCAACTAAGCCCTGACATATCGATCCCATCACGCTCAGCTACGATTCCCATGATGGTCACCATGCAGCTACCCAAGGCTGTAGCGACCAAGTCTGTTGGAGAAAATGCCTCTCCTTTACCATTATTATCAGTAGGTGCATCCGTGATGATAGCCGTCCCAGACTGTATATGAGTCGCCTGCGTGCGAAGATTGCCTAAATAGGTTGCTTTTGCTGTTGCCATAAAACTTAGTCGCTTATTTTTGAGTTTAATGATTAGTGTGTAATTTTAATAAAAAACTGAATACCTAATGTTTAGAAAGGTAAGTTATTTGCTCTTTTGCTCGCTGATCCTTAGCCTAAGTGCCAAGGCACAGACCATAGACTATGACTATGTCACTGAGACAGTATATGGAGTAAATAAAAACACCAATGGGGGACTCATTGGCGGGCTTTTTATCAGACATTCTAGAATGATCGATGACAACATGTTTCATGTTTTCGGACTAGAACTTTCTAATGTCAAGCATCCCAAAGAAGTGAGATACACTTCCTTCTTGGGCAATACCTACATCTGGGGTAAGCAAAACTACCTCTACAGCATCAGACCACACTACGGTAGAGAGCTCATCCTTTTCAGGAAAGCTCCACAGCAAGGCGTCCAAGTAAGTGCCATAGGAGCCGCAGGACCTACCTTTGGAATTGTATCTCCATACTACATAGACTACGCCACTTCTCGATTTGACTCTGAGCGCGTACCTTTCGATCCTTCTGTTCATGACAACAGAGGAGAAGTACTTGGGCCAGGCCGCATATTCCAAGGATTAGGAGAGTCAGAAATCAAAGTAGGAGCACATGCAAAAGTAGGGCTAGCCTTCGAATTCGGCACCTTCAAAACCAACGTGACCGGTGTAGAAGCAGGCTATATGATCGAAGCTTTTCCTCAAGAAATCGTACTTGTGCCTACCGCACAGAACCGAAGCGTCTTTCATTCTGTTTATATCTCACTATACTACGGATTGAGAAAATAAAGGGAAATTGGGTTTATAAGACCATTTCCGTAATTTCGCATCAAATTAGAAACACATGATTGAATTGCCAGTAATATCCCAAGAGGAAACACAACGCACTAAGAAGCCTAACTGGCTGAGAGTGAAGCTTCCTGTTGGTAAAGAATATGCCAAAGTAAGAAAACTAGTCGATCAATATAAGCTGCACACCATCTGCGAAAGTGGCAACTGTCCCAATATGGGCGAGTGCTGGGGAGCAGGTACTGCTACTTTTATGATCCTAGGTAATGTCTGCACAAGAAGCTGTTCCTTCTGCGCAGTAGCCACTGGTCGTCCACCTGAGTATGACACAGACGAACCAAGAAGAGTTGCCGAAGCGATCAAACTCATGGGGGTCAAGCATGCAGTCCTCACTTCTGTCAACAGAGACGAACTCAAAGACCGTGGGGCAGAGATCTGGCACAATACTGTAGTAGAAACCAAAAAACTCAGCCCAGAGACAACCATAGAAACACTTATACCAGACGTGAAGTCCAACTGGGATGCCCTCATCCACATGATCAATGCAGGGCAGGAAGTAGTCTCTCACAACATGGAAACCGTAGAGAGACTCTACAGAAGAGTAAGACCGCAGGCCAAGTATGAGCGCAGCTTAGAGCAAATCAAGCGCACCAAAGAATTTGGTCAGCGTACCAAGACCGGTATCATGCTCGGACTAGGAGAAACGCAAGACGAAGTGTACAAGGCCATGGACGACCTAGCTGCACATGGATGCGATATCCTCACGCTAGGACAGTACCTACAGCCTACTAAGATGCACATCGAAGTGGCAGAATTTATCCACCCAGATATGTTTGATCACTACAGAGAAGAAGGCCTCAAACGAGGACTTAAGTATGTAGAGTCAGGTCCACTGGTACGCTCATCTTACCATGCCGAAAGACACGTAAACGTATAAAAAATGATCCCCTTTTACAGGGGATTGTTTATTTTAGCACCATGATGAAAAAAGAAACAGCCGAAGCCCGCCTGCAAGAGATCAAAGACATCCCCAAATACAAGTATGTACTCAAATATGGTATCTTACGATTTGGTATCTTAGTCGCCCTGATGACACCCGTAGTCACCCTGATCATGGATGGCGTCTTTTCATTTCAAGCGCTCATGGATAGCTATTTCAACGTCTCAGGATTGGTGAGATTCATCGTCCAAGCACTCGTAGGAGGCATCCTCTATGGCCTCTACCTCCGCTACTCCCAGATCAAAATGTACGAACGCGTCATCAAAAGCCACCAAACCTTCGAAGACGAAAGCGGAGACAACATGCAGAATTGAGAGACTTATCGCGTATAGTAAACAGCGCGGTCAGAGAGGTAGTGATAGACAAAAAATAAAATATATAATCCTCTTTCAAAAGGGTTATTCTTTAAAGCAGAACTCGTTATGATACTTTAATAGGTTGACATCTGGAAGGAATCTTGAAGGAAGAATCATGTCTTTATTATGATACCTCAAAAAATATTCTTCTACAGACTCAGATTTCTTTTGCTTAAATAACAGTGATGAAATCTTGATTTTATAATCTGTTGTGATCGTCATTAAACCAGTTTCAAAAGCCTTATCATGAAGTGCATTAATCGCAATTCCATTTTGAAGATTTAATCTATTCTTTTCATCAATACTCCAAGGTTTGATATGACCTGCAATTAAAAATTCCTTTTGCTGAATCCCCGTAATACAACACGTGTCATTATATGAAGCTAAAATTGATCTTCTAAAAAATGACTGATTAACTCTAACTTTAATCACTTGTTCTCTCATTTTACCTTCCTTTGGCAATTCAACATCTGGTATATCATTGAGCTTTTCTAAGGTAGTTTGCTTAAGGTTTGCTAAAAGCTTTTCACTTAGATAAGGGAGGCTATCCCAATTATTAAAAAACTCATTCCATATTTCCGCATCAAGTTTACTGGCATTTGTAGCCCCTTTTATTCCTCTTGCTTTTAAACTCAGATCCAGACTCGCAAAATTAACAAGTTTATAAGCGACAGAACTTGGAGTTCTTCCAATTAAATCAGCTAGATTAATGATCTCAGGGTTTTGTCTATGCAGTCTTCCAAAAGGCAATTTGCAATAAAGATTTATTGCTAAAATCAATTCCTCCCTAGTCCAAAGTTTTTGACCCTGCTTCATACATCAACTTCGAACTCTAAAATAAACTCGAAACCACAGCTTATTGAAGAGCATTGGTGGTATTGCATATTATCAATTTCTAACAAAATTTTAGTCCTAATACCACATCTTGAACATGTCTCGGGTTGTTCGGTGGCAATAAAAATTTCAAGCTCACTCATAAAATAAAAGTATTTAAGTCATTCTAATATCTAATAAATCTCCCTCATTTCCAACACCCCAAAAAAGGGGAGTACTACTCCCCTTGATAAACCTTAGCATCTAAAATGTGCATCGCAGTACCGCTTACCAGCAAGTCATACTGACCATTGACAAACTTATACGATGTCAACCTACACAAGACCAAGCCCATGATCGGCCGCTCCGTAGGAGAAAAGACTGAATGCACATCCAACTCATGCGTGAAAAACTTTGGAGCCCCCTTTCGCTCATAAGGGATATAAGGCATATAGTCTGGTTCATTGAGATCGATTAACTCATCGAAACTGCCATACTCATCAAAATACAGCGCATGTAGCGACAAGGTGTAGTGCGTAGCTCCTGGCGGTATCTTATTGATATGGTCCGAATAGCGCACACGCATCATACTGCCCTCATGCTCTACTTCTGGCAGCCAAGACATGATATAATCAGCAGACTTACCTTTAAAAAACTCCAAGCTTTTCAACAAAGACACATCGCCATAACTCACCTGACGCTCCCCCTTTGGATGCACTGGATCTGTTGCCATGATCCGCTGCAGCTTCCCTGTCAACTGAGAGGAAAACCGCCCATGAACCAGATGACCCAGCAGATGACTGATCGAATTCCTAAGCCTTTTGGCCACTTGAGAAGCATGTGCAAATTCCCGATTTGCCTGCTTCACACCCTTTGCATTTTTCAACTTTCGATTGGATCTAGAAGTCGTTCGCACAAAGTAATCTTTGCCCATTTTGTAAAACAAAAAGTCTCCAATACGACCTCTTAGTCTCATGATACCACTTTGTTTTGCCATGATATTAGATTTTGGTGAAGGTCTAATTAAAAAATAAAAATAATTAAAAGCAAATTATTTAATGTTTAAATGCTATTAATTTACCCTTACAAAAAATTTTAGAAGCCTTTTTTTAACTATTTATAAACATATCATAGCCGTATCTTAGCCGTACTTTAGCCGTATTAGACCCGTTAAGCATAGTCTTTACATTGGATCAACTATGGGTTTTGAGTAGTTTCAACAGGCAGGTACCAGTGGGGGTCAACTTTCTATAAAATGAACAGCACAGCAGCAACCAGCTCCGAAGCATTTATAGCATAGTAACCACACCATTTCAACAAGCAACGCCATACCTCACAGCAACAGGATCCAAACTCTCAGCTACCTGCTAACTAAATACAGCACTCACCATGACCACTTCCAACAGCCACCATAAAAAAACGCTGTCCCCAGATACCTAGAGACAGCGTTTGTTAAAAGACCAATTGAATGATTAGCCGTAGATCTCATTGAGTACACCCGCTAGACGGATACCCGCCAAAAGCATGCGCTCCTCTGCAAGTGAGAAATACTTATAGCTATACTCATAACCCATATTTTTATCCTCAGGCACATCATAGACCATCGGTCTGCACTCCATAGACTCTGCCATCCACTCGACCACTGTAGCCTGTTGCCACTCCTTGATCTTGTTCTTACTAGCAGCCATATTGAGGTGCTGCGCAAGTTCAGTATAGCTGATTGCTTTACCATCGATCATCTTACTATCCCACACGCTGTGTAGATTAGTCGCCTGACCAAACCAGTTAACTCGAACATTATTACCTCCACGGTCATCGCCTCTACCCACGTGTAGTGGCTGATGCAAGTCACCGACCATGTGGATCAGAAATTTCACATATTCCCACTCCTTTTCCTTCGTCAAACCACCTGCTTTGAGCTCTTCGATGATACGAACAGTTGCCTCATAGGCATCTCCGCCCTTTTCTTGGATTGTCTTGTCATACTGCTGACCATCAGGGATCGTCACCCAGTGCCAAGTATTGGTATAATCATAAGCCTCATCAGACCTGATCTCATCCATCCAGACACTCGCCATAGCGACTGACTCAGCTCCTAGGATCTGCTTTATCCTAGCTTTGGCTTTCTTATTTAAATGCCACTCAGCGATCTGACCGATAGCACGGTGACCCGTCTGACCCCAACCAAATGACTGTAGCGAGATCACTACCGCTAAGCAACTCAAAAACAATTTTTTCATAGAATTAAATATTGATGTATTACAAGCCTCAAATATAAGCGGCAATCAAATGAAGCCACAGCCGCTCACATTAAATAATGATGAATAAAGCAAAAGTCCCACGGTTGAGGTGGGACTTTTTATCTTAAGCTTCTGCGTAAGCTTCCGTAGGGATACAGCTACACACGAGATTTCTATCTCCATAAGCAGAATCTATTCTGCCGACAGTCGGCCAGAACTTACCCTGCAACTTCACATAAGGCAATGGATAAACCGCTTGCTCTCTAGTGTATGGATAGTTCCAGTCATCTGCCAAAGCAATAGCAGCAGTATGTGGTGCATTGACTAAGACGTTATTGTCTTTATCTACTTTACCCTCTGCCACTGCAGCTACCTCAGCGCGGATGCTCAAAAGCGCATCACAGAACCTGTCTAGCTCTGCCTTAGTCTCAGACTCTGTAGGCTCGATCATCAGCGTACCAGCTACTGGGAATGATACAGTAGGCGCATGGAATCCATAGTCCATCAGACGCTTAGCGATATCTTCTACCTCGATACCGAAGTTTTTGAACGAACGACAATCCACGATCATCTCGTGAGCACATCTGCCGTTAGCCCCTGTGTAGAGGATATTGAAGTTACCTTCTAGTCTATTCTTGATATAGTTAGCATTGAGGATAGCCATCTTAGTAGCATTGGTCAGACCCTCAGCACCCATCAATCTGATGTATGCATAAGAGATCGTCAAGATGCTTGCACTACCCCATGGTGCTGAAGAGATCGAAGAGATCGCCTGCTCACCACCTGTTTTGATATTTGGATTGCTTGGAAGGAATGGCGCCAAGTGAGCAGCCACACCGATAGGCCCCATACCAGGTCCACCACCACCGTGAGGAATACAGAAGGTCTTATGCAAGTTTAAGTGACAGACGTCAGCACCGATTTTACCCGGGCTAGTCAAACCTACCTGAGCGTTCATATTAGCACCATCCATATAGACTTGACCGCCATACTGATGGATGATGTCACAGATCTCGATGATACCTTCTTCAAATACCCCATGCGTAGAAGGATAAGTTACCATCAGCGCAGAAAGCTTCTCCTTATGCTTCTCAGCCTTTTCTTTCAAATCAGCGATATCGATATTACCACGCTCGTCACACTTCACGATCACGACATCCATACCCGCCATTACTGCAGAAGCTGGATTAGTACCGTGAGCAGAAGATGGGATGATCGCCACATTTCTATGGAAATCTCCCCTGCTTTGGTGGTAAGCCCTGATCACCATCAGACCTGCGTACTCACCTTGTGCACCAGAGTTTGGCTGGAGAGAGGTATCTGCAAAGCCAGTGATCTCAGAAAGCCACAAGCTCAAATTGGCAAACATCTCCTGATAACCTGCCGCCTGTCCTACAGGAGCAAATGGGTGGATATTGCCAAACTCAGGCCATGTCACAGGAATCATCTCTGTAGTGGCATTGAGCTTCATGGTACAAGATCCCAAAGAGATCATAGAGTGTACCAAGGAAAGGTCTTTCGCTTCCAAACGCTTGATATAGCGAAGCATCTCATGCTCAGAATGGAAACTGTTAAATACTGGATGCTCTAAGTAAGTCGATTTTCTGGTAAGGTTTTCAGGAAGATTCAAAGTGATGTCTTTAGCCAAAGCTGCTACATCTACTGTCTTACCAGCCACCTCAGCGAATATCGATACGATATCCTGTACGTCCTCTAGAGTAGTCGTCTCATCTACTGCGATATAGATAGTATTCTCTGCATATCTAAAGTTGATCTCTCTACCAAGTGCGATTGAATGAATCGTACGCTGAGTAGAAGCATCGATAGAAATTTTGATCGTGTCAAAATACGTCTTATTGACTTGAGTATAACCTAGCGCTTGTACAGCCTTATCTACCAACTGCGCCATACCATGAATCTTCAAGGCAATGTTCTTCAAACCTTTTGGTCCATGATACACACCATACATACCTGCCATCACCGCGAGAAGCACTTGTGCCGTACAGATGTTAGAAGTCGCCTTCTCTCTTCTGATATGCTGCTCCCTCGTTTGTAGTGCCATTCTGTAGGCCTTATTGCCATGTCTATCGATAGACACCCCGATGATCCTACCAGGTAGTTGTCTCTTAAATTCTTCCTTCGTAGCAAAGTAAGCCGCATGCGGTCCACCATATCCCATCGGGATACCAAAACGCTGGGTCGTACCGATCACCACATCTGCACCCATTTCACCTGGAGGTGTGAGCAGCGTCAAGCTCATCAGATCCGCGGCAAAGGCCACCAATACATTTTGCTCCTTAGCAGCAGCGACTAGGTTACTGTAATCGATTACTTCACCCTCTGCATTTGGATACTGCACGAGGATACCATATAAATTAGGATCTGTTAGATCTGCTTCTGCTATTTTACCAATCACCAATTCGATACCCACAGGGATCGCTCTAGTCTTCAACAAATCGATCGTCTGAGGAAACAATGTCTCATCAACAAAGAATTTGTCTGCCTGCTTCTTCTCTTTCGTTCTAGAGCCAGCAAGCATCGTCATCGCTTCAGCCGCAGCAGT
Source organism: Penaeicola halotolerans (assembly GCF_016464625.1). Lineage (GTDB taxonomy): Bacteria > Bacteroidota > Bacteroidia > Cytophagales > Cyclobacteriaceae > Penaeicola > Penaeicola halotolerans. The sequence continues at coordinate 23,956 of NZ_JAEAGO010000004.1, read as the reverse complement.
ACCTTCATCTAGTAGAGAGGCATTGGCGATCTCCATGCCTGTCAACTCCATGACCATCGTCTGGAAATTGATCAAAGCCTCTAACCTACCTTGTGCGATCTCAGCTTGATAAGGCGTATAAGCCGTATACCACCCTGGATTCTCAAGGATATTTCTCAAGATCACCCCAGGTACATGCGTATTATAATATCCCAAACCGATGTATGATTTGAATATCTTATTCTTTGCAGCAAGCTTTTTTAGTTCGGCCAAAAAGGCGGTCTCCGTCTGAGCAGCTGGCAGATTCATCGGCTTAGTGAGCCTGATGTTTGCCGGAACTGTCTGGTCTATAAGTTCGTCCACACTGGATACCTTGAGAAAATCAAGCATCTCTTGGATCTCTGTAGTGTTAGGGCCGTTATGGCGATTCTCGAACTTGATGGATTGATTCAAATCAATTTTCATAAATGGAAATAGTAGACTGATTGAGTTGGGTTTATATTCTATTTAATGCCACAAAGGTATAATTAATTGTGCTAAAAAATAGTTTACCAAACACAGTATTTATCTACATCCAAGCAAGCTTTTCCACTAACGGTGTAGGTGCATGAGGATTTTTTTTATAGGTTAGTGAAAAAATTAAAAATCATATCCTATGAAGTTGAAAAATGGACTATTGGCGTTAGGAGCAACGCTAATTTTTTGTGGTGCGCAAGCACAGGACAAAACAGCGATAAAATACGCCAACTCGATCACAAATGAAGACCTTTATGAGCGTATAGCAGTGCTTTCATCTGATGAGATGGAAGGTAGAGATACTGGTAAAAAAGGCCAGAGAATGGCTGCCGAGTATATTGCTAATTTTTACAAAAGCCTTGGCCTAGTAGACCCTACTAAAAGCGGTACTTACTTACAAGGTTTTGACTTGACTTCTACTGCTTGGGGTGATGTATATATCAAGAGCGGTAAGACAACTCTTAAAATCGACCAAGACCTGATCATGGCAGGTGATGCAGACATCAAGAAAGCCGCCAAAGCAAAGCTAGTATTTGTAGGCAATGGTTCTGAAGAAGAATTCAATGCTGCTGATGTAAAAGGCAACCTTGTAGCGATCCTTTCTGTAGGTGCTAACTACAACACAAAAGCTAACCTAGCCAAAGAAAAAGGCGCGATCGGTGTAGTAGTAGTCAATATTGGAGAAGAAGACAGATTCAAGACGACTGTAGAGCGTTATGCAACTTTCAACTCAAGAGGCAGACTAGGCTTTGACAGGCCTACTGAGCAGTTCCCAGTATTCTTAGTAAGCCCTGCTGGTATGGCTGGCTTATTTGGTACAGATGCTGAGACACTCATGGCAGCTAAAGGTGGTGCATTCAAAACAAAGAATGTGACCTACATGGCAGAAAAAGTAAAAACTGCCATCCCTACTGAAAACGTAGTAGGCTTCATAGAAGGAACAGACAAAAAAGAAGAAGTACTTGTGATCTCTTCTCACTATGACCACATCGGTGTAGCACCAAACGGTGATGTATTCAATGGAGCAGATGATGATGCTTCTGGTACAGCTGCTGTGATGGAAATCGCTGAAGCTTTCAAAAAAGCAGCAGATGCAGGTGACAGACCAAGAAGAAGTGTGCTTTTCCTCAATGTAACAGGAGAAGAAAAAGGACTTTTGGGATCTAGCTATTACTCAGAAAACCCGCTTTTCCCTCTAGAAAACACGATCAACAACCTCAACATAGACATGATCGGTCGTGTAGATAACAACTACAAAAACGAAGAAAACCAAGACTATATATACGTGATCGGTTCTGAGATGCTATCTTCTCACTTGAAGATCGTCAGCGACTATGCCAATGCTACTTATGTAGGTTTGAAGTTAGACTACAGATATGATGACGAAAATGATACCAACAGATTCTACTACAGATCTGACCACTACAATTTCGCTAAAAACAACATCCCTGTGATCTTCTACTTTAACGGTGTACACGATGATTACCACAAAGTAACAGATACCATTGAAAAGATCGAGTTTGACCTCCTCAACAAGAGAACAAAATTAGTCTTCTTCACAGCTTGGGATCTTCTCAATAGAGAAAACAGAACACCAGTAGACAGAGTAAACACACGTCCAGCGAGATAATCAAAAGACAACACTATAAAAAAAGGGTCTCCAAAACATAGGGACCCTTTTTTTATAGCTACTAATTACTTACTTCTCTTAATCTTTCGGCCGGTTGGACTCTGCCCTCCTTTGATAGGCTTACCTCGCTTCGTATTACCTCTTCTATTATTCTTTTGGCTATTTGGATCAGTACCCCTAGCATTCTTTTTAGAAGGAGTAAACTCTCTCGCCTTTTTCTCATGAAAAGCGCCCTTAAAATCAGGATCAAGCTTCTTCTTCTGATCATCGATCTCTCTTAAGATCAACTGTTGCTCATCAAATGGCGTCTTCTCGATCACGACTGCCTCAGGGATCTCCACCACTGGTATCTTCATTCGGATCAACTGCTCAATCTGACCTAGGTGATAGGCCTCTGCATCATTGACAAAAGTGATCGCAGTACCTGCATGATTAGCCCTACCTGTACGACCTACCCTGTGCACATAGTCCTCATAGATCAGTGGCACATCAAAGTTGATCACATGACTGACCATAGACACATCCAATCCTCTAGCAGCTACATCGGTAGCCACTAGCAAGCGTACATTGCCTTCCTTAAATGCCTCCATTGAATTGATCCGAGTATTTTGACCCTTATTTGCATGGATCACCTTCACTTGATCTTCAGGCAGCTTTCTGACTAAGTATTTAAAGAGACTCTCAGCTACTTTTCTAGTCTTGACAAAGACGATCACCCGATTAAATGCTTGCTCATCTTCCAGCAAATGCATCAATACATTTACCTTAGTCTTGAAGTTAGGCACCATATAGAGACTTTGTTCGATGGTGTCTGTAGTAGTAGCCTGAGGAGCGATCTCTACTTTCTCTGGAAACTCCAAAAACTCCTCACTCAACTTCTCCACTTTCTCATGAAAAGTAGCACTGAAAAGCAAGTTTTGACGCTTAGTAGGAATGATCTCTAAGATAGATTTGATCTGATGCAAAAAGCCCATATCCATCATCTTATCCGCCTCATCCAGCACCATGGTTCGGATAGCTTTTACAGGTATTTTACCTTTTCTATACAAGTCTAAAAACCTCCCAGTAGTAGAAATGATGATATCTACCCCAGCTTCCAAGATCTCTATTTGTGTCTTAGGCCCTAATCCTCCATACAAGCTCACATAGCGGAGATCCGTGTACTTACCCAACTCACGAATATTTTCTTCTATCTGCATCACAAGCTCCCTTGTAGGCGCTAGGATCAGCACTCTTGGCTCTGTTCCCTGTGCATATTTAGCTTTCATCAAGATAGGCAGCACAAAAGCAGCCGTCTTCCCAGTCCCTGTCTGTGCTATCCCAAGCAGATCATGACCCGCCAAGATCAAAGGAATAGCCTTCTGCTGAATAGGGGTAGGCTGGTCATAGCCCAAATCCTCTACCGCATTGAGGAGTTGCTTATTGATCTTAAAGTCTGAAAATTTTTCTATTGGAGTCGCCATGGTAAAAAGGGAATTTGAGAAAGTTTCGTGAAAAAGTCTTATTTCACTAATTTTAGGAAAACTAAAATGAAGCTTTATGAAGAGTATTTTAATTGCCAATGCAAATATAGTAAATGAAGGCCAAGTATCTTCAGCTGATGTGTTGGTAAAAAATGGATTGATCTTTAAAATAGCCAAAAACATCCCTAAAGAAGAGGCTGATACCCATATAGATGCTACGGGGAAATATTTATTCCCAGGAGTGATAGATGATCAAGTACACTTCAGAGAACCAGGACTTACCCATAAAGCAGAGATTTATACCGAAGCCAAAGCTGCTGTAGCAGGAGGCATCACTTCCTACATGGAGATGCCCAATACCACTCCCTCCACTACTACCATAGAACTACTCGAAGAGAAATATGCCATCGCAGCCAAGCGTTCTCTAGCCAACTACTCTTTTTATCTAGGTGCCACCAATGACAACTTGGACGAGATAAAGAAGCTAGACCCTCAAAAAGTCTGTGGAGTCAAAATCTTCCAAGGTTCTTCAACAGGTAATCTGCTAGTGGACAATGAGCAAGCCTTAGAAAAAATATTCAAAGAGTGTAAGCACCTCATCGCCATCCACAGTGAAAACGACCACATCATAGCTGCCAATGCCGAGCAGTACAAAACACAGTTTGGAGAGGACATCCCAATCAAATACCACCCGCATATTCGATCAGAGGAAGCCTGTTATGCTGCTTCTAAGTTTGTAGTAGACCTCGCATCAAAGTATGGCACAAGACTGCACGTACTACACATCAGTACAGCCAAAGAACTGAGCCTCTTCAGCAATAGACTACCCCTCACAGAAAAACGCATTACCGCAGAGGCTTGCATCCACCACATGTGGTTTTCTGAGGAAGACTATGAGACCAAAGGAACCTTGATCAAATGGAACCCAGCGATCAAAAAAGCCAGTGATAGAGATGCCATCCTAGCCGCTGTCAAAGACGGCACCATAGATGTCATCGCGACAGACCATGCCCCACACACTCTAGCCGAAAAAGACAACACTTACTTCAAAGCTCCTTCTGGTGGGCCACTCGTACAGCATGCGCTCGTAGCGATGCTAGAACTCCACCACCAAGGGAAAATCAGCTTAGAAATGATCGCCCAAAAAATGTCTCATGATGTAGCCACCATCTATCAGGTGGAAAAACGTGGATTCATCAGACTTGGCTACCATGCAGACCTGACTTTAGTAGACCTAGACAGTCCATGGGAGGTGAGCAGAGAGAATGTATTATCCAAATGCGGCTGGTCTCCATTCGAAGGACAAGTGTTCAAATCTAAAGTAACTCACACGATCGTCAGCGGACATCTTGCTTATGCAGAAGGCCAATTTGATGAAAATCAGCAAGGTGCAAGATTACGTTTTGAAAGGTGATATTTTTTATCAAATTTCATTGACTTGAACACACTTTAAAGCTACATTTGCACTCCAATTAAATGGTGATTGTAGCTCAGCTGGTTAGAGCGCTGGTTTGTGGATCCAGAGGTCGCGGGTTCGAACCCCGTCCTTCACCCTTATTTTTCACCCTTCGGCTTGCTGGAGGGTGTTTTTTATTAATAGCTACCTTGAAAAGTCAAAATGGCACATACTTTGCTAAGAAAGTAAAAACTTAAACTTTTTCGGGGTATGTTAAATTTCAAAACAGTCACAGCAGCACCAATTATAAAGAGCGTAGATCTTAAAAGTGTGCAACTATACATGAATAAATTTGAGGAAGCGATCAGAACTTTCGAAGAAGTAGAAAGAGAATGTATCAAAGCTGCCTCAATTAAAAGGTAATCCATAGTGGATTTTGGGTTTATTGTTTGAAAAACCACGTTTTGTTAACGTGGTTTTTTTATGCCCTGATTTTTTAGCTTCATATTGTTTGATACACCATATTTATTATCTAAATTTTACAGGTTTTTAAAATAAAACCTTAGATGTATCATTTAAATCCAAACACCATGAAGCACATTTTCAAAATGAGCCTCGTATGCCTACTCATAATAGGAAGTACGGGATGGACATTTGCTCAGTATGTAGTGACAGGTAGAGTTACCGATGCAGGTAATTCTCAGCCACTATTCGGAGTAAATGTCGGAATTAGAGGAACAACACTTGGAACTATCACTGATGATGATGGCCGATTCTCCTTAGAAGTTCCAAATAATAACAATGCAACTATTGTAGTAGCCTTTTTAGGTTACACAAGCCAAACTTTTCAAGTTGGCCCAAATAGCAATACAAACTTAAATGTAGCTCTGAGAGAAGACATTACAAACCTCGAAGAGGTAGTTGTAACAGGTCTTGCCTCTTCAGTCAAAAGAAGTAACCTAGCCAATTCAGTATCATCTGTATCCGCTAGAGAGCTTACAGGAACTACCACAATCCAAACGACAGATGGTGCATTATACGGTAAAGTAGCTGGTGCCAATATCCGTTCAAATGGTGGTGCTCCAGGTGGAGGTCTATCAATCCAACTCAGAGGTCTATCTAGCTTACAAGGAGCCTCTCAGCCATTGATTATCCTAGATGGAGTATATATCAACAACTCCTTCCAAAGAACAGGTAGAGCTTCTGCCAGTGGTGCTGGAGCTTCCAATCAAGATGATGGTTCTAACAGGCTTGCAGATATCAACCCTGCTGACATTGAGTCTATAGAAGTACTCAAAGGTCCATCTGCTGCCGCTATTTACGGTACACGAGCTAATGCAGGTGTAGTGATCATCACGACCAAGCGAGGTGCTTCTGGAAGAACGAATGTATCACTTGCACAAGACATCGGATTTGCCCAACCACTTAGACTTCTAGGAGTAGATGGCTGGAGCAATGAAAAGATCGATGTATTCTATGCCTCAAATAATACAAGAAGACTTTTAGAAAGAGATCGTTTTGCAGCTGCTAACGGCAACTTCATTGACTATGAGGATTATTTTTACAACAATACTGCCTTGCTTACAAATACCCGACTATCGATCAATGGTGGAAATGATAACACCAAATTCTTCGTGTCTGCAGGGGTAACGAATGAAGACGGTACGGTAAAAAACACTGGTTTTGAAAGATATACCATCAGAGCCAATATAGACCAAAAAATCTCTAACAGTATCAGATTAGGTGTCAGCTCTAACTATGTAAGGTCTAGCTCTGACAGAGGTTTCACAGGTAACCAAAATAATACTGGTGCCAGTATTGGTTATACCATAGCTTACACGCCTAACTATTTTGACTTAAGACCAAATGAGCAGGGAATCTATCCAAATAACCCATATTTTGCAGAAAACCCTATTGCTTTGACAGACAATGCCGTCAACAACTCATTGGTCAATAGATTCATCCAATCATTTACTCTTGATGTTGATCTTTATAAAAGCAATACCTCATTCCTTAAGTTTCAATTAAATGGGGGTCTTGATTTCCTTCAAAATACCACACTCATCTACCTTCCTGAGTTTTTGCAGTCTCAGAGAGCCTCGGCTAACCCTGGTGATGTGATTTGGGGCAAGCAAGAAAGTTTTAATACAAACTTACAAGCAGCATTTATTTACAACTGGAATATTGGTCAAGTAAATATGAACTCCACAGCTGGTCTTGTAAGACTAGACTTCAATAATAATGGTCTATTCAATAGAGGTAGAGGACTTGCTCCTGGTCAGCGAAATATACAACAAGCGACCATCCAATCTATCGATCAGCAATTCTTCTCTGAAGTACAAGAAGCTGGTGTATTCGTACAACAAGAAGCCAACTATGATGATAAAATCATCGGTACAGTAGGTATTAGATGGGATAAGTCTACCTTGAATGGAGATAATAACCAATTCTATGCATTCCCTAGAGCATCATTAGCAGTTAACGTTGCAAATTTTGACTTTTGGAATGTGGGAGCCGTGTCACAATTGAAGCCTAGAATTGCCTATGGCGAAACTGCTGGCCCCGTAGGTTTTGGAGCTACATTTACACCACTTGGTGGAGCTAATGTTGGTGGACTTTTAGGATCTGTAGTCTCTACTGCTATAGGAAATACATCCATCTTACCCGAAACTGCTCAAGAATTGGAATTCGGTATCGATGCAGGCTTCCTAAATAATAGAATCAATTTAGAAGCTACATACTATATCAAGACTACGCAAAATAACATCCAAAACCTTAATTTATCACCTGCAACAGGCGTTAATACAACACCTAGCAATGAAGCTGAATTAGAAAACAAAGGTATCGAACTTGCCCTTTCGGCTGTCATAGTAGACAATGCCAAAATGAGATGGTTCTCTCGCGTGATGTGGTGGAAAAATGAGGCTTTGATCACTAGACTCGGAATTCCTACCTATTTAACTGGCGCCTTTGGTTCTGGACTAGGTACATACATGATCGCAGAAGGTTTTGCCCCTACAACGATCGTAGGAACGCCAGTAGATACTAGCGTGCCAGGTGGATTTACAATCTGGGGAGACGCACAGCCAGACTTCAACCTATCTTGGTTCAACTCTATCAATATTGCTAAGAACCTAGATATTACTTGGTTGTTTGACTGGAAAAAAGGTGGCGATAACATCAACTTAACTAACTTCCTCACTGATGGCGGTGGTACTACTGCTGGCTGGTTTGGTGATGACAACAATGATGGTGTGCCAAACGGAAGACAAAGAGAACCTGCCCCATACAACAATGCTGGTAGATGGGTACAAGATGCCTCTTTCATTAAGCTAAGAGAAGTGGGTGTGTATTATACACTTCCTAATAGCTTCACTTCTGGCCTATTTGATGGAGCAGTACAGAAAATCAGAGTAGGTGCCTCTGCAAATAATCTACTACTCATCACAGATTATGAAGGATACGACCCAGAGACTTCTACTTTTGGTGCTGCAGCACTAGCTAATAACGTAGATATCGCCCCTTATCCAACGCCAAGAAGGATATTCTTCCATATCAACATTGATTTTTAATAGATCCTAAAGAAAAAAATCATGAAAAATAACATCAATAAATTACTCATAGGCTTATTCGCTTCAGCAGCAGTGCTGGCCTGTAATCCTTTAGATCTAGATGACATCAGTGACCCTAATAACCCATCGGTAGAAAGTGTCAGTAACAACGCCTCTAGAGAACAAATACAATTTCTCATAACTGGTCTTGAGGCACGCCACCGTGGTTATGTCACCAATGTCAGTCAAGCTTGGAATACCTTTGGTAGAGAAGTGTGGTATTTTAATGGCTCTGACCCAAGATTCCAGACAGACTGGCTTGGTCAAAATGGCCGTGTACCAGACAATTCCTACTTTGGATTTGGCGCTACTGGTGGAGGTTCATATGCAGCTCCTTATCAAGCTATCAAACAAGCCTCTGTACTTATTTCAGCTGCTGAAAACGCATCTGTATTAACTACTGCTGATAGAGGTGCCGTATCAGGTTTTGCCAAGACGATACAAGGATATCAGTTTATGATCCCTGCTAACTTTGTCTACGACAATGGCATCCGTATAGATGTAGACGATCCACTTAATCCAGGTCCTTATGTATCTTATCAAGAAGCACTGACATATGCTAAGGGAATATTAGATGATGGTGCAGCTGACTTAGCTGCTGCCTCTGGGGATTTCCCTTTTAGATTAACTCCTGGCTTTACTGGTTTTACAACTAATGCTGCCTTGAGACAAGTCAATAGGGCCATTGCAGCTAGAATCTCTATCTATAGAGAGCAATGGCAGGATGCATTGGATGCATTAGATGAGTCATTCATGGATTTAGATGGTGACCTCAATGCTGGCCCAAGTCACCCATATGGCGCTCCACCAGATGCATTTAACCCATTATTCTATCCAAGAAATGCTGCGACAAACACAATCATCGTAGTACATCCATCTATGCTAGATGATGCGCTTCCTGGTGACACTCGTGTAGCTGAAAAATTCTTCGAAAGAGATGAAGCAGTAACAATTTCTTCAGATGGTGGTACACTTACAGCTACACACCAAGACAATAGATGGGGAGCAAACACGGAGGCCATACCTTTCATTAGAAACGAAGAGTTGATCCTAATCAAGGCAGAAGCACATGCAAGATTAAATCAATTTACTGAATCAGTTGAAGCAATCAATGTGATCAGAAATGCCGCAGGATTAGGGGACTATACTGGCACCGTTAGCCAAGAGGCCTTAATAGATGAGATTCTATTCCAAAGAAGATACTCTCTTTGGGCTGAGCCTTGGGGTCATAGATGGATAGATGCTAGAAGGTATAATAGACTTTCCGATATCCCAACTAGCTACGACAATGGTGTTATCTTTAGACAATTTCCTCATCCACAGTCTGAACTAAACTGGGACGACTACACTGGAAATTAATTTACCTAAAAGGGGAGGAAGAACATCCTCCCTTTTTAATTTACTTCATCTAATCTATCAAAAATGAAAAACATTACACTTTTAGCCATCTCCGCTTTATTATTTTCTGCATGTTCACTTAAGTACGAACACAACAAACTCGGAGATAAAAAAACAACTGCAGAAGTAGAAAGAATTGACAATCCAAGCTCCTCTATATTAAGAGGTGTATACATTCCTACAGATAAGGAACTATTTTATACCAGTGGATTAGTAGCTTCTGTAAAAGATACAACAGCAGCGGTAGGAGATCCAGCTCGCTATGGCAACTTAGAAGAGCAAGCCATCAGCACGCTAGAGCGTATTAAAACCACACTTGCTGAAAAAGACTTTGACTTAGAAGATGTCATCTTCTTGACAGTCTACTTAGCGCCCGATTCCGAAGGAAATATAGACTGGCAAACATGGTTTGATGTCTACAGTCGCTACTTCAATAATGAAGAAAATCCTAACAAAGTAGCACGCTCTACTATAGGTGTTTACAAATTGGCTAATCCAGACCTACTCATAGAGATAGAAGCTGTAGCCGCAAAATAAACTTTTCATAAAGTGTATTAACAAAAAATGCTACCTCATAATAGGTAGCATTTTTATTAAAGTGCTTATCAAAATCTAATTATACGTGTAGCGCTCTATTATCTGTAGCAGCTAAGCATGCCTCCTTGAAAGCTTCCGTATAAGTAGGGTGTGCATGAGACATACGAGCGATATCTTCAGCAGACGCTCTATACTCCATAGCAACTACTGCCTCAGCGATCATATCTGCAGTTCGTGGACCGATCATATGTACCCCAAGTATCTCATCTGTACTAGCATCTGCCAATACTTTGACCAGACCATCAGTATCCATAGACGCCCTAGCTCTACCTGAAGCCATAAACGGAAACTTACCTGCCTTGTATTTAATGCCTTTCTCTTTGAGTTGCTCCTCAGTATAACCTACAGAAGCTACCTCAGGCCAAGTATATACTACGCCTGGGATCAATAGGTAATTGATATGTGGCTTCTGACCAGCAATAGTCTCTGCTACGAAGACACCTTCTTCCTCAGCTTTGTGAGCAAGCATTGCACCCTTGACCACATCACCTATCGCATAGATATTAGATACATTAGTTTGTAGGTGATCATTCACTTCTACTTGACCTCTTTCAGTGAGTTTCACTCCAGCAGCCTCAGCGTTGAGTCCGTCTGTGTAGGGTCTTCTACCGATAGATACCAATACATAGTCTCCTTTGATCTCTACTTTCTCACCTTTGCTATCTTCTGCCACTACAGTCACTTCTTTCCCCTTCTTAGTGACGCCTGTGACTTTGTGTTTGAGGTAAAAATCAAAACCAAGTTTTTTTAGTGACTTCTGAAGTTCTTTACCCATTGTCTTATCCATAGTAGGGATGATACCATCCATGTACTCTACTACAGACACTTTGGCACCTAGACGACCATAGACAGAGCCTAGCTCCATACCGATCACCCCACCACCGATCACGATCATGTGCTTAGGGATTTCCTTTAGTTTCAAAGCCTCAGTAGAAGTGATGATACGATCCTTATCTAGCTCAATAAATGGCAGATTAGCTGGTTTAGAACCTGTTGCAATGATGATATTTTTACCAGTGATCTCTTCTGACTTACCATCGTCCTTAGTCACTTTGATGGTGTTTTTATCAACAAAAGAACCAAGACCTTGATGTACATCGATCTTATTCTTTTTCATCAAAAACTGAATACCATCCACATTTTGCTTGACCACATCGTCCTTACGAGCGATCATTTGCTTCAAATTGACTTTAAGATCCTTAAGATTGATCCCATGCGTTTCAAAAGTATGAGCCGCATTGTGATAATGCTCTGAAGAGTCCAAAAGTGCCTTCGAGGGAATACAGCCCACATTGAGACAAGTACCACCTAGAGTTGGATATTTCTCTACAATAGCCGTCTTCATCCCAAGCTGAGCAGCTCTGATGGCGGCTACATATCCCCCAGGTCCTGAACCTATTACGATTACATCATATGTCATAATATTCTATATTTTATGCCTTTAAAGAGGCGTTTGAAACATTGATTTAGATAGGCTTAAACACCCAAAAGTAGTCTAGATGGATCTTCTAATAGCTGCTTTACACGAACTAGGAAGCTCACTGACTCTCTACCATCGATAATCCTATGATCATAAGAAAGCGCTAGATACATCATCGGTCTGATCACGATCTCACCATTCTCCACAACAGGACGTTCCACGATATTGTGCATACCTAGGATAGCAGACTGAGGAGCATTGATGATCGGTGTAGACATCATAGAACCGAAGATACCTCCATTGGTCAATGTGAATGTACCTCCAGTCATCTCATCAATCGTCAATTTATTGTCTCTCGCTTTTGTAGCCAGTCTGACAACTTCTTTTTCAATCTCTACAAATGAAAGCTTCTCTGCATTTCTAATCACTGGAACTACCAGACCTTTAGGAGCTGACACAGCAATAGAAATGTCACAGAAATCATTATAAACAATCTCATCTCCATCGATAGACGCATTGACAGCAGGCCACTCTTGGAGAGCTACACATACTGCCTTTGTAAAGAATGACATAAAGCCAAGACCTACTTGATTCTTTTCTTTGAAAGCATCTTTGTGTTTAGCTCTCAAGTCCATGATAGGCTTCATATTGACTTCATTAAATGTAGTCAACATAGCCGTCTCATTTTTGACAGAAACAAGACGCTTAGAGATGGTCTTTCTCAGGCTAGTCATCTTTTCTCTGCGCTGATTTCTATCACCTGACACCTGAGGAGCTGAAGATTCCGTTGACTTACTTTCAGCCTTAGTGGCTGACTTAGGAGCTGATTTCTGAGCTGACTCAGCATCTTCCTTAGTGATGCGACCATCTACACCAGTACCTTTGACTTCTTTAGGATCTATCCCTTTTTCTGCCAAAATCTTAGCAGCAGCTGGAGAGGCATGGCCTGAAGCATAGGTGTCCTTGCTATTCTTTGAAGAAGAAGCACTCGCAGACTCACTGCTAGCGCTAGACTTACTCTCAGCAGGCGCATCACCTTCTACTAGTTCAATTTTACAGATAGTTGCTCCTATCTCTAGGGTGTCACCTTCCTGAGCCACATGTCTCAAGATACCTCTACCCTCAGCAGGAAGTTCGAAAGTAGCCTTGTCAGAGTCTACCTCAGCGATGATCTCATCAAGTTCTACCATATCGCCATCATTCTTGAGCCAAGTAGCTAATGTCACTTCTGTGATAGATTCCCCCACAGTAGGCACGACCATTTCTTTGACCTCTCCAGTAGCGCCCCCTGATTTTTTATCAGACTTACTTTCTGAAGATGACTTAGTCTCTGATGACTTTTCTTCAGATTTTTTATCTGCAGACTTATCAGTAGAGCCGCTCTCATCGATTTCACAGATGACAGCACCTATTTCTAGCGTATCTCCTTCTTTTGCGATTATCTTAAGCGTTCCTGCAGCTTCTGCGTTGAGTTCAAAAGTAGCCTTGTCTGACTCTAACTCACAGATGACCTCATCCATCTCTACATGGTCACCATCTTTTTTAAACCACTGACCGATCGTAACTTCTGTGATCGATTCTCCTACTGTTGGTACTTTAATTTCTAAGCTCATATTTTTTCTTTTTACCCCCGAGCTATTGCTCAAGGTTTATTTTACATGAATTTATAAAATGAAACCCAGACCACCCCTTAGAATGGTCTCAGGGGAAATTACTTTACATCAAATGCTTTATTGATAATAGCCTCTTGCTCTTTAGCGTGCATCTTTCCATATCCTGTAGCTGGAGAGGCACTCGCTTTTCTAGAGATCACATCCATCGCTTGAGACCTAAATACCCTCGCTATGTAGCTCCAGTAGCCCATGTTCTCAGGCTCCTCTTGTACCCAATAGACTTCAGCACCTTTATACTTCTTTAATTCAGCTTCGATCTGAGTTTTAGGGAATGGATGCAATTGCTCCACTCTTACAATCGCAACATCTTTACGCTTATTCTTCTCTTGCTCTTCTTGTAAGTCATAGTAGATTTTACCTGAGCAAAGCAATACTCTTTTTACTTTCTTGGCATCAGCATAAGTATCTCCAATCACTTCTCTAAAGCCTCCTTTAGTAAACTCTTCCATTGGAGAAACTACCTTAGGATGTCTCAAAAGTGACTTTGGTGACATCACAACACATGGTTTTCTAAACTCCCAAGTAAGCTGTCTTCTCAGTAAGTGAAAGAAGTTAGATGGCTCCGTGATATTAGCCACGACCATATTATACTCAGCAGATAGCTGTAGGAATCGCTCTGGGCGGGCATTAGAGTGCTCAGGACCCTGACCTTCATAGCCATGTGGGAGCAGAAGCACCATGCCGTTCATACGCTGCCACTTAGACTCTCCAGAAGAGATGAACTGATCGATCATCACTTGAGCACCATTGGCAAAGTCACCAAACTGTGCTTCCCAGATCGTTAAGGCGTTAGGATTAGCCATGGCATAGCCATACTCAAAGCCCATCACCCCAAACTCTGACAAGAGTGAGTTATAAATATAGAACTGACCTTTGCTATCTTTTAGATTCTGAAGGAAGTTGTATGGTTCATTAGTATTCGCATCGTGGATCACAGCATGTCTATGTGAAAAAGTACCACGCTGACAGTCTTGACCAGACATTCTTACCGTTTTGCCCTCTAATAAAAGTGAGCCATAAGCTAAAAGCTCTGCCGCAGCCCAGTTAAGTTCTTTAGTATTAAAGAACATGTCTTTACGCTGCTTGATCTGTGCATCTATTTGTTTGATCGGCTTAAACCCTTTTGGAATAGAAGTCAAAGCTTCTGATACCTTTTTGATTGCAGCTTCACTGATGGCTGTCTCTGGAGATTTTTCAAAATCCTCAGGCTTAGCTCTTCTAAGTGACTGCCACTCTTTTTCTAATGGCTGATAGTTGTAAGGAAGTGGCTTCTGCTTCACCATATTCAATCTATCCTGAAGCAAGCCTCTGAATTCTTTATCCATCTGATCAGCAAGCTTGGCATCTACATCACCACGGTCGATCAGCTTCTTATTATATACCTCTCTTGGATTTGGATGCTTAGAGATGACATTGTACAATGATGGCTGAGTGAACTTAGGCTCATCTGACTCATTATGGCCGTGTCTTCTGTAGCAGACCATGTCAATAAAAATATCTCTACCAAACTTCTGACGAAACTCTATCGCTAGATTGACACTAAACACTACTGCCTCTGGATCATCACCATTGACGTGGATCACTGGTGCATCGATGAGCTTAGCGATATCTGTACAATAGATAGATGTACGCGCATCATCAAAATCAGTGGTGAAGCCAACTTGGTTGTTGATCACAAAGTGGATCGTACCACCCGTTCTGTAGCCTTTTAAGCCTGCAAACTGCGTGACTTCATATACGATACCTTGTCCTGCGACAGCTGCATCACCATGGATCAAGATAGGCAATACTTTCTTGCCATCACCATCATACTGGGAATCCATCTTAGCT
The DNA here is from genome assembly GCF_016464625.1 of Penaeicola halotolerans. Lineage (GTDB taxonomy): Bacteria > Bacteroidota > Bacteroidia > Cytophagales > Cyclobacteriaceae > Penaeicola > Penaeicola halotolerans. Next base: position 8,443 of record NZ_JAEAGO010000004.1, on the reverse strand, counting down.
CTCAAAAATCCCTCAACAACAGGATTGACTGCCTCCAAGTGAGAAGGGTTAGGAGCAAGCTTCAAATTCACTTTATTGCCAGAAGGAGTCTCAACCTCACTAGAGAAGCCCATGTGATACTTCACATCTCCATCACCCATAGTCAAGTCAGGGATGGCAGTTCCCTCAAATTCATTGAAGATTTGCTCATAGGTCTTACCCATGATATTGGCCAAGACGTTTAGACGACCTCTGTGAGCCATACCGATCATCACCTCTTTGACGCCTAGTTCTGCGCCTTTATTGATCATCGCATCAAGTGCTGGGATCGTACTCTCTCCACCCTCAAGCGAGAAGCGCTTCTGACCCAAATATTTTGTGTGAAGGAAGTTTTCAAAAACTACCGCTTCATTCAATTTAGATAATATCCTCTTTTTACCCTCAGTACTTGGCTTGAAAGCAAGTGAATCTTTCTCCACTTTTTCTTTATACCAATCCAAGATCTCAGGCTCTCTGATGTAGAGATACTCAAAGCCAATGGAACCTTCATAAATGTATTTAAGAGAATCTATGATTTTCTGCAAACTAGCTTTGCCAATACCGATCTCATTTCCCGCTTCAAATTCACTCTTGAGATCTGCCTCTGACAAACCAAAGTCTGAAATATCCAATAAAGCTCTTCTATCTCTTCTCTCTCTGACAGGGTTAGTCTTAGACTTTAGATGACCCCTGCTTCTGTAAGCATGAATCAGCGCTCTGACTTTGATCTCTTTAGGCAGATCACCTATATCTGACACAGTACCATTGACCGAGCCATTAGAAACTGGTGCACCACCCTCTCCATACTGAGCGATAGCAAAGTCGAATCCATCGAAAAACTTCTGCCAAGTCTCGTCTACTGAGCCTGCATCAGCCTTGTACGACTTGTAGAGCTCGTCTATATAAGCTCCATGAGCATTTGAGATATATGAGTATTTATCCATTATGTGTTGAGGTGTTATTTGGAAGTCAAATTTAACAAAGTCTTAACATTATTGAAAATTGTATAACCGTTTAAGCAAATTCATTTGATATTGAATTAATTACCAAACAGAAATCCTAATAAAATAAGAACAGAATCATTGATAGCTTTTATCAATTATATATTAACTAAGTTTTACAAAAGATAAACCAGTAATCTATATTCGATTAATTCTTTGGTTCAAAATAAAAGTGCAGTGGATCTGGATACTTAAATTGGAAATTATCCAATAATTTTATTTTTTCAGGAGAGATATATTTACCTAACTCATTGCCTCCTGATTTGATGATAGGAGCAGCAAAATCAAAATTAGTCGCATTGTGTAGATAGACTTCTGCACGTGTGCGTGTGAGAGGAGATACTACGTTCACTACCTCAGCCCAGTAGTTGTGCTTGATAACCCACTCTGTAAAAGCCACAGCGTCATCTCTATGAATGTAATTGACCTTGAGGTGAGTATTTTGCACTTCCTTGCCAGCAAAATACTTCCCAGGAATGCGATCATAGCCAAGTAAGCCTCCAAATCTTAAGATAGTCGTCTGATAGCTTTCACTGGAAGAGATGATCTGCTCAGCTTGTAGCATGGGCTCATTACCAGTATTATCCAGCGAAAGCGGATCTGATTCTGTAGCCACCTGACCCGCATCTGGATAGACCGAAGTAGCCGATACAAAAATGACATGCTTCGCCTGACCATTTTCAAGCAACTGCCTCAAGTACTTCATCTGCTCTGGATAGAAAGTCTCCGTAGCCGTTCTCGATCTCGGAGGAATATTAATGATAATCGTCTCACACTGAAATACACTATGAAAAGCTACTCCTTCTGGATGTGGGACCATCTTGAGTAAAACAGTCTCTATACCATCAGCCAAAAGTTGTGTTTGTTTTTCTGCACTAGTGACAGTTCCTTTTACCTCGTAGCCATTTTGTGATAAATGCTTTGCCAGTGGTAATCCATACCAACCTAGCCCAATAATGCCTATTTGCTTCATTTGTTTTTAAAAAGTATCCTTTATATCAAGCTCTTTATTGAGTGAATTGTTCCCCTAAAGCACATAAAAGCCAAGCATCTCCGCATTATTTCTTAGCTTTGCCTCCTATGAAAGTATTTGAAAAAGCAGCTAAAATCATCATCACCTGCAATAGGTGGCTAGCTCCATCTCTAGAGCAAGAAGTCCTAGCACTTGGCTTCACTCCTACGAGAGTATTTCCTACAGGAGTAGAACTCTCTGGAACTGTCACCGACTGTATCAAACTCAACCTAAACTTGAGATGTGCTAGTCAAGTACTCTATTCGATCAAAACCCTTCGCCTCAATGGCCCAGAAGATCTATACAAAGACCTCAAGAAAATCTCTTGGGAACAACTCATCGCTGAAGATGGCTACTTCTCTGTAACCTCTAATGTCAACCATCCCAGCATCAACAACGAGCTATTTGTCAATGTCAAAGTCAAAGATGCCATAGCTGACTACTTTAGAGACAAGACTGGTAGCAGACCCGACTCTGGATCTGAGCTCTTGGGAGCTGTCATCCATTTATACTGGAAGGATGACTTTGCCGAACTTTTCCTAGATACGTCAGGCGAAACACTCGCTAAGCATGGCTACAGAAAGATCCCTGGCAAAGCCCCTATGCTAGAAGCACTTGCCGCAGCTACTGTCATGGCATCAGGATGGGATATGAAGTCTCCCTTCATCAATCCCATGTGCGGATCAGGTACACTGGCGATCGAAGCAGCCATGCTGGCTTCTATCAGAGTCCCTGGCTTATACCGATCCAACTATGCTTTTATGCATTTGATCGGATATGATGAGGAGATTTTTTATAAAGAAAAAGAACGCATCAGAAAGCAAATCAATGAGGAGAACTGCCCTGTCATCATCGCTTCTGATATCGATCCGCTAGCAGTAGAAAATGCTGAGAAAAATGCACTCGTAGCAGGTGTAGATCACTTGATCACTTTCGAGGTTTGTGACTTCAGCGAGACACAGATCCCTGAGGGACAGGCAGGCATCCTCTTCATGAACCCTGAGTATGGAGAGCGACTTGGAGAGACCGAGGAGCTGGAGATTACTTATAAGGCTATCGGGGATTTTATGAAGCAAAAATGTGCAGGCTATACAGGTGCCATATTTACAGGAAATCTGGATTTGGCTAAAAAAATAGGTCTAAAAGCGAGTCGCAGGATAGAGTTTTTCAACGGTACTATCGACTGTAGGCTGCTCAAATACGAACTCTATGCAGGCACTAAGCGAACTGATATAGGATAAACAATACTCACCTCTCCATTTATATATAGGAAGGTGAGTAATCAATTATCCCAGATGCTCAGCCATCACCAACTTATACTTCCATACCTCAGACACTGATCGAATAGGCACGACAAAGGGCGCAAAAATCGGGTTAGAGGAACACAGAAGAATCTCTTCTTTTGACTTGATGTGATTATATGCAATCTTAAACGTGATCCCCTCATTAGCCGCGATGATGACATACTTTTCTCCATCCTGTATACTCTGCCAGTTTTCGACATACTCACACACGATATAGGCGCCATCTGGTATAGGTAGCATAGAGTCTCCATCTACCTGAAAGACTCGATATTTCTTTCCTTGGGGTAAAAACGGAATACTCAACCTAGGAAGCTCACTGATATACTCAGGATCAGCGAATCCCGCCAAATAGCTGGCCTTAGCTCTGACAGGCACCATCTCAATTTGTTCATGCCCTCTATGATCTACTGTAGTGGCTAAAACTCTAATATGTTCACCACTGATCTTCGACTGATCATCGAGCATACTTGCTAATCTAGTCTCTGAAAACTTACTCAGATCTATTCGCACTAGTGTATCAATAGACACCGTGAGAAAGTCCGAAATCCGCACCAATACCTCTAAGGGAGGATTGATATTCAGCTCATAGCCCGCCCACTGTGAGCGACTCACCCCCACGGCCTCAGCTATAGCTGCTTGTGTGATGCCTTTTTGCTTTCTGAGGATCTTGAGATTAGCATGTATCATGGTCATATGGCAAATATATATGAGTCAACAACTGACAAAAAGCTTTTTCTTTTCAAAACCAAAGTTATAGATTTGTGTTAATTATTTTATCATATATTTGTAAATATAATAAACAAATAAAAAGATGGCAGAGGGGAGAAGTATAGTACATATGGACATGGATTCATTTTTCGTGTCTGTGGAGCGACTACATGATCGCTCCCTCATAGGCAAGCCACTAGCGATAGGAGGAACAGGAGATCGAGGAGTAGTTGCCTCTTGCAGTTATGAGGCCAGAGCATTTGGCGTGCACTCTGCTATGTCTATGCGTATGGCTTCACAGCTCTGTCCACAGCTAGTTTCTGTCAGAGGTGATTTTGATAAATACGCTAAAAAGTCTGAAGAAATCACCCAGATCATCTCAGAGCAAGTACCTCTTTTTGAAAAGTCATCCATTGATGAATTCTACATAGACTATAGCGGGATGGACAAGTTCTTTGGCAGCATGAAGATGGCCCAAGAACTCCGTCAGCGTATCATCAAAGAAAGTGGTTTACCCATATCCATGGGACTCTCAGCAAACAAAACAGTATCTAAGATCGCTACAGGACTAGCCAAGCCAAATAATGAACGGTATGTACCCTATGGCACTGAAAAAACATTTCTAGCACCACTTCCTGTCGATAAAATCCCGATGATAGGACCCAAAACAGCTGATACACTCTATGTCATGGGCGTGAGAATCATCCATACCATGCAAAACCTACAGCCCGACTTGATGAAAAGTGCCTTTGGTAAAAATGGTTTGATGATGTGGGAAAGAGCCAACGGTATAGATGACAGTCCTGTAGTCCCATATACAGAACGAAAATCACTCTCTACAGAAGAAACTTTCGAGCAAGACACCATCGACATCAAGCTACTAGAATCAGTACTTGTAGCCATGACCGAGCAGCTCACTAGCAAACTCCGTAGAGAAAACCTACTCACCTCATGTATCAGTGTCAAGATCAAATATGCTGATTTTAGCACACATAGTCAGCAGCGTAGCATCGGCTTCTCATCGGCAGATCATACTATCATTTCAGTGGTCAAAGACCTCTTTCGCAAGTTGCATAACAGACGACTACTCATCAGACTCATCGGGGTCAGATTTAGTAGCTTGACACATGGCAACTACCAAATCAATCTCTTTGAAGACACTGTAGAGCAGATACGGCTTTATCAAGCTATGGATAAACTCAACGGAAAGTATGGTGACAAAACCATCTGCAGAGCTATAAGCATGCATATCCCTCGCAAAAACTTCAACCCATTCAACGGAATAAGCGCTTAATCAATATGTATCTCAATTGTCATAGCCAGTTTAGCTTCAAGTATGGTGTCATGAGCATCCCACAGCTCATCAACGAAGCTGTCAAAAAGAAAATAGATGCCCTAGTACTCACCGACATCAACTGCACCGCTGGCGTATACCCCTTCATCAAAGCAGCCTATGCTGCAGGTATTCATCCTGTCATCGGTATAGATTTTAGAAATGGCTCACAGCAAAAATATATCGGCATAGCCAAGTCTCCTAGAGGATATCATCAACTCAACAAACACCTTTCCTTACTCAATCAAACCAAGCAAGCTGTGCCTAATAGAGCGCCAGAGATGGAAGACACATTCATTATATACCCCTTTTCTGAAAGCGTATTTCACCTCAGAGAAAATGAATATATTGGAGTAAGCTTCAAAGACCTCAATCACCTACACCGCTCCCAGTGGAAACACCACACGCACAAACTAGTACTCTTACATCCAGTCACTTTTACCTCCCAGCTGGACTTCAATGCCCACAGACTACTCAGATGCATCGATGGAAATATTCTACTCAGCCAACTTAACAAAATGGATCAGGGACAGATCTCTGATCAATTTCTGAGCTATCCAGAGCTGATCAAAAAATATGACCAATACCACTTTTTACTCACTAATGCGCAGCAGCTCATAGAACAATGCCATTTTTCATTTTACTTCAAAGGACTCAAAAACAAGAAGTACTTCACAGCCTCTGAAAAAGAAGACGTCAGTCAACTCAGAATGCTCACAGAGGCAGGCGCACTCAAAAGGTACAAGGTCATCACTCCCATAGTACGTGAGAGAATAGAGAAAGAATTTGATCTGATCATTAAGAAAAACTTTGTCGCCTATTTCCTGATAAATTACGACATAGTCCGATATGCCAAAAGCAGGGGATTTTACCATGTAGGACGCGGTAGCGGTGCCAATAGTGTCATAGCATACTGCCTAGAAATCACCAATGTGGATCCCATCGAGCTTGATCTATACTTCGAGCGTTTTATCAACTTATTCCGAGATAGTCCGCCAGATTTTGACATTGACTTTTCATGGAAAGACCGAGATGAAGTCATCTCATATATTTTTCAAAAGTATAATAGCCCACATAGTCAGCATGTATGCTTACTGGCTACGCACAATACTTTCCAGACCAATTCTTCCTTTCGGGAGTTAGCCAAAGTATTTGGTCTACCCAAAGAGGACATAGAGAATATCATTCAGCTACATAAAGATAACCAACCACTCCCTGATCAGATCAGTACCACAGTAGCCAAATATGCACAGTTCATCACCGATCTGCCAAGTCATCTGAGCATCCACGCAGGAGGTATTTTGATATCCGAAGACCCCATTTATGATTATACTGCATTGGACTATCCTCCTAAGGGTTTCCCTATATCTAACTTTGACATGATCACGGCAGATGAGATCAACCTACACAAGTTTGACATCTTAAGTCAGCGCGGATTAGGCCATATCAAAGAATCACTAGATATCATCCAGAAGAATCGAAATATTGAAATAGACATCAATGATGTAGATCGATTCAAACAAGATGAAAAGATAAAAGAACTTCTCAGAGAGGGAAAAACAATCGGCTGCTTCTATGTAGAATCTCCTGCCATGCGCATGCTCCTGAGTAAACTTCAAGACGACAGCTACCTTGGCTTAGTTGCTGCTAGCTCGATCATTAGACCAGGAGTCGCTAGATCTGGAATGATGAGAGAGTACATCAGTCGACATCGCGAATTCAAAAAAACAGGCATTAAAGGAAACGATATCATGTGGGAACTCATGCCAGATACCTATGGTGTCATGGTATACCAAGAAGATGTGATCAAAGTAGCGCATCACTTTGCAGGAATAGATCCAGACGCTGCAGATATCCTGCGCAGAGGTATGAGTGGTAAATTTAGATCACGAGAAGAATTTGAGCGTGTAAAAAACAGTTTCTTTTCAAATGCCGCTAAGAAAAAGCGTCCACTAGAGCAGACGACTGAAGTATGGAGACAGATTGAGAGTTTTGCTGGATATTCATTTGCCAAAGGACACTCTGCCTCTTTTGCTATAGAGAGCTACCAAAGCCTGTATCTTAAAGCTTACTACCCTCTTGAGTTTATGGTTGCAGTGATTAATAATTTTGGCGGCTTCTATCACACCGAACTCTATATACACGAAGCCAAAAGACTAGGAGCACAAATCCAATCAGTAGACATCAATATTAGTCAATACTACACCCTTCTTATAGACAAAACTATCTACTTAGGCTTTGCACATCTGAAGTTTATCCGAGATGAACTTAAGAAGCAGATTCTACATGAAAGGAACATCAATGGCTCATTTACCTCACTCCATGACTTCATGAAGCGTATTGAGATTCAACCAGATCAACTTAAAATCATGATAAAAATAGATGCATTCAGATTCACTGGCAAAACCAAAGAGCAACTCCTATGGGAATCAAACTATAGATTGAGCTTCCCTCAAGACCCAATAGTCAAACATCACGCACTTTTCAAGAAAGACACCTTTGAAGATAAAGTTTTACCCGATCTAGCATCTGCTAACAGGAGAGAAGAGCTCCTATACCAACTCGAAGCTTATGAATTCCCACTCCACTCACCGTTTCTGTTACCCAAGGATCAACACTTAAAATCAATAAAGGCTAAGTCTATCCCTCAAAATAAAGGAAATCTAGTTCAAATAATTGGCTATCTAGTGACCTATAAAAATACCCGTACAGTAAAAAATGAACGAATGTACTTTGGGACATTCATGGACAAACATGGCGATTGGATAGACACCATTCATTTTCCAAATAGTATCAAAAAACATAATTTTAAAGGCAAAGCAATCTATCTAATTAGAGGGATTGTAGAAGAGGAGTACAACTTCTTCGCCATCAATGTATCATACATGCAAAGAGTTGAATACTGGAATAAGCAAGATGAAATGAGAGGGCTTTATACTGAAAGTCAAAAAATAGCTTAATCTCTTTAAATATTTTCAAAAAAATAAAGGGCATAAAAAAAGTCCTTAAGTTTTTTGAGGACTCAAGGACTATAATAAAGGGTGGCAACGACTTACTCTCCCGGGTG
>NZ_JAEAGO010000044.1 GCF_016464625.1 Penaeicola halotolerans | reverse complement strand
ATATTGTAATCTGCAAGCCGGCTTGGCGCGCCGATTTCGTTAAAGAAAGCACGGACTGCATCAATGCCGGCGAGAGCCGTTTCTTCGTCCGTTTTTCCTTCAGGATCCACACCCCATACTTCAACGGCAAACCGTTTGAAACGTGGGATATTTTCTTTATATACATACTTCATCCAGTTCGGGAAGATGATCGCAAGCCCGCCGCCGTGCGGGATATCGTAAACAGCGCTGACGGCATGTTCAATCGAGTGCGTTGCCCAGTCGGTTTCCACGCCGGCC
>NZ_JAEAGO010000043.1 GCF_016464625.1 Penaeicola halotolerans | reverse complement strand
AGCCGTAGCAGGAAAAAAGGGTGCACTGTTTTAAAATGCTGGTTTTCTGGGCTGTCCTGCCAGGGCAATCTCTGACTCTTTCAGGCAGCAGTCCAACTGAGTGTGGTCTGTGAGCAGAATGCTACAGCTTGCTTGCTGGCAGGGACTTTGAAACGCCACAGAGTTGTGGCAATAAAAATGGCTCCAGCAGCACCTCTGCCATGAGGCTGGAAAGCTAAGGAATGGGCTGGAGCTAGCCATCAAAGCCACAGCTTTATCCTCTCCATAAAGACTCATGTGG
>NZ_JAEAGO010000042.1 GCF_016464625.1 Penaeicola halotolerans | reverse complement strand
ATAGTACTGCTTATTTACTTCCAGACTTTGTAGGAGATGAGGGAGGAGATGGTATTGGAGATGTAGACCTTTCAGATCGTGATGCCTACTTTGTAGATGCGGCTAGGCTGATCGTCAATGCGCAGCAAGGAAGTACTTCGCTTATCCAACGAAAATTGTAGCTTGGATACAATAGAGCAGGTAGAATCATCGATCAGCTAGAGGCTGCGGGTATCGTAGGACCATTTGAAGAAAGTAAAGCCAGAGAAGTCTTGATTACAGATGAAGGGAGTTTGGAACAA
>NZ_JAEAGO010000041.1 GCF_016464625.1 Penaeicola halotolerans | reverse complement strand
AAAAGCTGGAAACGCTTATTATGAGGCATTCGGCTTTGCTATGAATGAGACCAAGCTAAACGAGCTCGGTGTCAAAACGAGGTTTTACCTCAACAAGGTATTTGATGCCAAGCCAGACAGACTTGATCTAAAGACCAAAGTAGCCATGACATATATGGTATCTTCTAACCCTATGCAGGGTGTAGGGATGCACAGAGAGGTACTGGCAGCTGATACTAAAAACGAACAGGCATTGTTCAATATGGGGTTACTTGCTATCCAATCTACTCAGTATGACAGAGCTGTGGAG
>NZ_JAEAGO010000040.1 GCF_016464625.1 Penaeicola halotolerans | reverse complement strand
GCAATGAACACACACACTCATATAGTCATAACATAAGCATACTGCAGCAGTGAACACACACACTCACATAGACGTAACATAAGCATACTGCAGCAATGAACACACACACATACACGTAACATAAGCATATTGCAGCAATGAACACACACTCTCACATAGACATAAAATAAGCATACTGCAGCAGTGAACACACACACTCACATAGACATAAAATAAGCATACTGCAGCAATGAACATACACACTCATATAGTCATAACATAAGCATACTGCAGCAATGAACACACACACTC
>NZ_JAEAGO010000039.1 GCF_016464625.1 Penaeicola halotolerans | reverse complement strand
ACGGGAAGTGGATTTGTCAACTATATCTCTACGAACAATCTCAAAGAACTCTGTCAGACAGCCAATATTCGCTTCATGACACTTACTAGGAATAGCTTGAGACTGGAGCTCAATGAAGACAATACCTTTATCGTCAGAGATCATCACAATGGCGGCAATACCAGACTGCACAAAACCCTCTCAGGCGGTCAGACCTTCCAAGCAGCACTCTGTCTGGCACTAGCACTGGCAGAAAAAGTAAAGTCACTCAATCAATCCAATCAAAGCTTTTTCTTCTTAGATGAAGGCTTT
>NZ_JAEAGO010000038.1 GCF_016464625.1 Penaeicola halotolerans | reverse complement strand
AGCTTCCCCATCTCTCAGAGGTGTAGTCATCGGCACTAAATTGTTCTCTAGACCTAAAAAGCATAAGAATCTTAGAGCTAAGTCTAAGAAAGAAGTGGAAGTACTTAAGGCTAAATATGGTAAAGACCTAATAGCAGTAAGAGCTCAAATGATTAAGAAAATGGTAACACTACTTGAGGGTAAAGTTTCACAAGGAGTCAAGCACAAGTTTGGTGATGAAATCATCAGCAAAGGCGTGAAGTTTACCGCTAAAGATATAGAAGAGAATCTCTTCCCTCCAAAGAACGTCTAC
>NZ_JAEAGO010000037.1 GCF_016464625.1 Penaeicola halotolerans | reverse complement strand
ATGCATGTGATTTTCTCATGTATGCTTCTGAGAAACTAAATGAACTTATAAAAGAAAGTGATTATCTTTGAAACTACAGCATTTAGAAAGTAAGGCAACACTCCTTTCACTACTCACAGTGCTCTGAAGTGTTTCAAGAGAATTCTTCTCTTTGTCACAAACGCATGTGCTTTTCTCATGTATGCTTCTAAGAAACTAAATGAACTTACAAAAGAAAGTGATTATCTTTGAAACTACAGCATTTAGAAAGTAAGGCAACACTCCTTTCACTTCTCACAGTGCTCTGAAGTGTT
>NZ_JAEAGO010000036.1 GCF_016464625.1 Penaeicola halotolerans | reverse complement strand
ATAAAGGAACTGTGAGAGGCATTACCATCCCTGACATCAAACTCTATTACAGAGTTACAGTAATGAAAACAGCTTGGTATTGGCATAAAAACAGACAGGAGGACCAATGGAACCAAATCGATATTGGTTGTTTATATCTACAGTTTCACTGGTGAGGAAGCAGAGGCATAAGACAATGATGTGATTGGTTAGCTATGAAGTCCAAGCCTTTGAGGCCTTCAGTTCTTGTGTTATTGGAGTGAAATGCCATGCTGAGAAATGCACCAAGCGTCTACAAAGGCTTCCTAATGAGAAAT
>NZ_JAEAGO010000035.1 GCF_016464625.1 Penaeicola halotolerans | reverse complement strand
ATTAACTTGATATCATTAGCTTTCATCAACCCTGAAGTTAAGAATATTATCAGTTGGATTTTTTAGAATTTTGATGTCTAATTTCTTGAGTTCTTTATATATTTTGGAAGTCAGTTCTTTGTTGTGGGATTGGAAAAGATCTTTTCCCATTTGGACTTGAGATTTGTTCATGGGGAAAGATATGGATCTATTTTCATTCTTCTACATGTTGACATCCAGTTATGCTAGCACCATTTGTTGAAGATGTTTTCTTTTTTTCCATTGTATGATTTTTTCTTCTTTGTTAAAAATCAGGTATTCATAGA
>NZ_JAEAGO010000003.1 GCF_016464625.1 Penaeicola halotolerans | reverse complement strand
AATGGTAAGGACGAGAACCTAGCCGTAGTTAATGTATTAGCTAATGACAGACTTAACGGAGTTGCTGTCAACCCAGCAGATGTAACGCTCAGTAGAACCTCTCCAGTAGCAGGCAGTCCACTGACGCTGAATGCGGATGGCAGTGTAGATGTAGCAGCAGAGACAGCGGCAGGTATTTATACCCTGACTTATGAGATCAGTGAGAACCTGAACCCTACAAATACAGATCAGGCTACGGTCACAGTAGAAGTGGTAGCAGCAGCTATTGACGCAATTGATGATGATATTACAGGGATCAATGGTAAATCTGGAGCTAACAATGTTGTAAATGTTCTGACAAATGATTTACTAAACGGAGTTGCTGTCAACCCAGCAGATGTAACGCTCACTAGAACCTCTCCAGTAGCAGGCAGTCCACTGACGCTGAATGCGGATGGCAGTGTAGATGTAGCAGCAGAGACAGCGGCAGGTATTTATACTCTGACATATGAGATCAGTGAGAACCTGAACCCTACAAATACAGATCAGGCTATTGTTACAGTCATTGTAGAAGTGGCTGAGATTATAGCAAATGATGATTTAGTAGAAAATATCAATGGATTTGAAGGTATAACTGATGCGGGAATCAATGTTTTGACCAATGATTTACTTAATGGCGTAGCGGTAATCCCTTCTGAGGTGACTATTACACCAAACACGAATGGTCCACTGACAGTAAATGCTGACGGAACAGTCTCTGTGGATGCTAATACGCCAGCAGGTACTTACACAGTGACTTATGTGATCAGTGAGAATCTGAATCCAAGCAATACAGATCAGGCTACAGTCACAGTAGAGGTAGTAGCTCCAGCGATAGTAGCGACTAACGATACTTTTGGTCCAGTCAATGCATTTGATGGAGGCGTAGCAGGTAATGTTCTAGTGAATGATACTTACAACGGTGCAGGTGCTAGGTTAACAGAGACGGAGTTAGTGTTTGTATCTTCAACAGATCCAGCGGTTACTTTAGATCTAGCGACAGGCGAGATCAGTGTAGCGGCAGGCACAGCAGCGGGTACCTACACCTTAGAATACACATTAATAGACCAGTTAAACCCTACTAACACGGATAATGCAGTCGTAACGGTGACAGTAGAAGGTCCTGTTATGGAAGCTACTGCGGATAACTTTGGCCCAATCAATGGTTTTGAAGGTGTTGCTAATGTGGGTAACATTTTGACCAACGACACTTACAATGGTGCGACAGCAACTGTGAGCTTGGTAGATATCACGATAGTAACTCCTTTCAGCAATGGAAATGTTACACTAGATATCACTACGGGTCAGATCAGTGTAGCAGCTGGTACAGCAGCTGGCACTTACACACTTGAGTATAGCATCACGGATAAGTTAGATCCGAGCAATGTAGAGACTACTACTGTTATGGTAGAGGTAGCAGCAGCAGCTATTGAGGCGGTTGATGATACTTTTGGTCCAGTGAATGCATTTGATGGAGGCGTAGCAGGTAATGTTCTAGTGAATGATACTTACAACGGTACAGGTGCTAGGTTAACAGAGACAACACTTGTAGTTGTATCAGCAGACGCGCCATTGACATTAGATATCACGAGTGGTGATATTGAAGTAGCAGCAGGTACGGTAGCAGGTACATACACCTTAGAATACACATTAGTAGACCAGTTAAATCCTACTAACACTGATAATGCAGTCGTAACGGTGACTGTAGAAGGTCCTGTGATGGAAGCTACTGCGGATAACTTTGGCCCAATCAATGGTTTTGAAGGTGTTGCTAATGTGGGTAACATTTTGACCAACGACACTTACAATGGTGCGACAGCAACTGTGAGCTTGGTAGATATCACGATAGTAACTCCTTTCAGCAATGGAAATGTTACACTAGATATCACTACGGGTCAGATTAGTGTAGCAGCAGGAACAGCAGCGGGTACTTACACACTTGAGTATAGCATCACGGATAAGTTAGATCCGAGCAATGTAGAGACTGCCACGGTTACGGTAGAAGTAATAGCTGCAGAGATTGAAGCTATTAATGACAACGCTTCAGGTATCAATGGTAAATCTGGAGCTAACAATGTCGTAAATGTTCTGACGAATGATTTACTAAACGGAGTAGCAGTAGTTCCAGCAGATGTAACGATCAGTAGAACCTCTCCAGTAGCAGACAGCCCACTAACGCTGAATGCTGATGGCTCAGTGGATGTTGCATCGATGACAGCGGCAGGCACTTATACCCTGACTTATGAGATCAGCGAGAACCTGAACCCTACAAATACAGATCAGGCTATTGTTACAGTCATTGTAGAAGTGGCTGAGATTATAGCAAATGATGATTTAGTAGAAAATATCAATGGATTTGAAGGTATAACTGATGCGGGAATCAATGTTTTGACCAATGATTTACTTAATGGCGTAGCGGTAATCCATTCTGAGGTGACGATTACACCAAACACGAATGGTCCACTGACAGTAAATGCTGACGGAACAGTCTCTGTGGATGCTAATACGCCAGCAGGTACTTATTCAGTGACTTATGAAATCAGTGAGAAACTGAATCCAAGTAATACAGCTACAGCAACTGTCACAGTAGAGGTAGTAGCACCAGTGATTGAAGCTAATGATGATAGTTTTGGTACCATCAATGGATTTGAAGGTGGACTTGCTGGAAATGTTTTGACAAATGATACTTACAATTCCGCATCAGTGAATACGAGTCAAGTGTCTATCTCTTTAGTATCAGCTGATAGTGGATTGGAATTAGACGAGATGACTGGTGAGGTAAATGTCATTAGCGGAACTGAAGCAGGTACTTATAATTTGACCTACAGCATCATAGATAATCTAAATCCTACCAATCAAAGCCAAGCTTTAGTAGCAGTAGTAGTGGGAGCTCCTGATATCGCAGCGATTAACGATACTTACACAGATATCAATGGCTTTACTGGAGGTCAAGTAGGCAATTTGTTAGCCAATGACATATACAGTGGATCATCAGCGAATATCGCAGAGGTAAGTATTGAGGTGGTAAATGCGGCTCCTCAAATCAATGTCGATGTGACTACAGGTGCAGTGAGCGTGCCAAGCAAAACTTCTGCTGGAACATATCAAGTAGTTTACAGAATTGTAGACAAATTGAATCCAAGTAATGTGTCTGAGGCTACGATCACAGTAACGGTACTAGCTGCATCGATAGAAGCGATCAATGATACTTATTTTGAAGTAAATGGCTTTACTGGAAATACCAATGTGGCCAATGTCCTTGAAAATGATTTGCTGAATGGTGAAACAGTCAATCCAGATGATGTCACTATAGCCCAGCTGAGCTCAAGTGATCCTGCAGTAAGATTGATTCCTGGTACAGGTATCCTATCAGTAGCAGCTGGTACAGAGGCTGGTCAATATCAGCTTACTTACAGAATCACTGATAACATCAACAGCGATAATTTTAGTGAAGCAGAAGTAAGCATTGAGGTCATTGCCGCACCAATCGTAGCAAATGATGATACATATGGTGATATCAACGGCTTCAGTGGCAAAGAAGATGTTGGAAACGTATTGGCTAACGATCGATTTAATGGTACAGCATCTAGTATAAGTGATGTTACGCTAGATGTCATAGAGGCAGCATCAAACACCAATGTAGTTTTAGATATCAATACAGGCTTAGTGAAAGTTTCTCCACTCACACCAGCAGGAAACTACACGATCAAATATAGAAAAACTGATAAACTCAATGCTGATAATTCTGACGAGGCTACTGTATTCATTGAAGTATTGCCAGCGCCAGTATTAGCCATAGAGGATGACTTCAGAGATGTGGGTGTGTTTGAAGGTAGAGCTCGAACTCAGATAGGTAACATATTCGAAAATGATGCTTTCAATGAGCAGAGATTAGATCTCAGCAATGTGACGGTGAGCATTGGAGAAAACCTCGATAGAGTGCCTGACTTTGTGGTGATCGATGACCTAGGAAATGTCAGCGTGCTAGAGACAGCTACTCCAGGTGTTTACACATTTGATTACACAATATGCAGCACATTGAACCCATCAAGCTGTAGCACAGCTAGTGTGACCATACTAGTACAAGAGCTTTCGATAGATATGTCTATCAGCAAGTCTTCATTCAACGCTGAGATCTTTGAAGGGACTAATTATGATTATGAGATCTTAGTGGAAAACAATAGTGACTTCGATGCGACTAATGTCGTGATCAGAGACTTGATGCCAAATAATGCGACACTAGTCAATGTAGAGTATAGAGTGACTAACTCACGCATTGTGACTGAGCGAAGGTTTGAAGGTACAGATATCATCTTTGAGGTGGCAGACTTCCCTAGAGGAGAGCAGTTACTGATTATTTTGACAGTCAATGCTGGAAACTTTGGACCTGTGGTAAATGAAGTCACAGTAACGGCCAAGGAGAACGATAATAGACCAAATAACAACAGGTCTATAGACCGCAATGAGATCAAGCCATTCTTTATCCCTGATGTCATCACACCAGGTAGAGCAGATGGTAAAAACGATCGATTTGTGATCAATGGCTTGCAGAAGTTTGAGAAGAACAAGCTCGTGATCATCAATAGATGGAATGACCACGTGTACCAGTCAGAAAACTATCAAAATGACTGGAGTGCCAACGGGCTTAATGCAGGTACTTACTACTATGTATTGACTTCAATAGATGGTCAAGGTAAGGAACACATATTCAAGGGATGGATTCAAGTGATAAAATAGATTGCTAAATGAAAAAAAGTTTACTATTGATGGCGTTTATTATGCTGAGTTTGGTCACCCAAGCTCAGCAAACGCCACAGTTTACACAATACATATTCAATGGGATACATATTAATCCTGGATATGCTGGCTATAAAGGTGTGCCTTACTTTCAAAGCACATATAGGAGACAGTGGGTCAATCTCCCAGGAGCTCCTCGTACACTATCTGTATCAGCAGATGTCAGTGCCAATGAAGGCACGATGGGCTTTGGATTGTCTATACTAGCGGATCAAGCGGGGCCTACCTCGACTACTACTGGTTCTCTCTCGTATGCTTACAGAGTGCAAGTAGGCAGAGAGTCGTTCATCGGTCTAGGTGTGAGTGCAGGTATGGCACAGTATGTTTTGGACGGCTCAAAACTCAACCCAGCGGACATGGATGATCCAGATATTCCTCAGGGAAGGCAGCAAGTGATCGCCCCGGATATGAGTTTGGGTATATTCTTTCATAATGAGCGATACTACGCTGGACTCAGTGCTTTCAACTTGATCGGTCAGAGTACTATCGCTAATCAAAACATTTCTTTATCCTTTCACAATTACCACTACTACTTCACAGCAGGAGGATTGTTCGATATGGGATATAGTGTGAAGTTTAAACCTTCTTTTTTGATCAGAGAAGAGACTGCTGGGCCAACCAATTATGATATTAATGCCATGTTTTTATTCAATGAAAGACTATGGTTAGGAACATCCTTTAGGTCTAATGTTAAATTCAACAAAGAAAATTTGCAAAATGCCCTAAATAATAGAAATTCTATCGCTATCTTGATAGAAGTATTTGCTACAGAGGATTTTAGAATTGGATATGCCTTTGACTACAATACCAATGCGCTTCAAGGCTTGAATAACAATTCACATGAAATATCATTGGGCTACTACATCAATCCGAAGTATAAAAGAATGAGAAATCCTAGATGGTTTTAATCATGAGAAGAAGAATTACATTTTTAATCTTGATACTTTTTTCAGTGCAGCTCAGCTATGGTCAGCGGGCTTTAGTGAAGTATGGTAATCGTCAGTTTGAGCAGCTTAATTATGAAGGGTCTTTATTGGCTTTCAAGAAGGCTTACGCGAGTGAAAAGGAGTATGAACTAGCCAAAAAGATTGCTTTTACACACCAGCTAAGGGCTGAATATGACAGTGCGAGTATATGGTATCTTGAGGCCCTTACTTTTGCGGAGTCTAATCAAACGGATATAGAGAATCTCCTTAAAGTGACTTATCAGACGGGCGATTTCGATGCTTTTGAATTGATGAAAGACACGCTAGCAGTCAATGAAGAGGGATACTTATCTGACATGATGATCATGCTGACGAGCTTCGAATCTCCAAGAAGGTTTAGAATATCCCCTTTGGATCAGTACAACACTAAGTTCTCTGAGTTTGGCTATACGACCGATTTTGAGGGAAATAAATATTTTACTTCAGATAGAAGGGAAGAAGCAGTAAAGAAAAAGGATGAGATTAAGGTTAAGTCTGTACGATTTGACTTGGGGAAATCTTTCAATAAAGAGATCGATGAGATCACTGGTAGAGACTATTTTTCAATCTACAGAGTGACCGATGATCGACTTGATGAGCTCAAATCTCCCGTTCCTAATACTTACCATTTTACCGACATCACTTTCTTGAGAAATGCTCCAGTGGCTTTCTATACCATCACGAGAGATATTAAGGCGAGAGGTAAAACTGACGTCACTATCAACCCAGAGATATTTTTCAGTACGGTCAATACTAGAAATGGGAATCTCACAGATTATGATCCACTTCCAGTAAATAATAATTTGTCTTATGCAGTCATGTCTCCATATGTAGACGAAGCAAATAAGCGTGTTTACTTTTCTTCTAACATGCCAGGCGGAAAGGGAGGTTTTGATCTATACTATGTTACTTATTCAGAAAACTTCACGTTTAGTGAGCCGGTCAATCTAGGAGATAATATCAACTCAGAAGGAGATGAGAAGTACCCTTATGTAGAAGCGGATTACTTGTATTTTTCTTCCAATGGACATGCAGGTCTTGGAGGCTTGGATATTTTCAAGTCACAACTAGCAGGAGAAGCATTCTCTGCGGTTCAAAATCTGGGTTTACCATTCAACTCGCCACAGGATGACTTTGCTTACGAGAGACAAGGTAGAGATATACTGCTCGCCTCTAATAGAGCAGATGGACAGGGCTATGACGACTTGTACAAGGTAGAGTTGGCTTTTAGAAGATTTACAGCCACAGTCCTCAACTGCAATACCAATGAACCGATCAGTAACTTTAAGATCAGCCTGCAAAATCCTGAAGGAGAGTTGTTGACAACGATGGAAGGCGAAGGAGATAATGTCTTTGAGCTAGACTATGAGCAGGATTACAAAGTCACAATCTCAGGTGAAGGATTCTTTCCTAAAGAAGTCCCAGCTATCAAGGTAGACGCTGACTCAGATGAAGATTTAGACATCACATATAGCCTCACTCCGATACCTTACAAATTGAATGTATTCAGCGACAAAATCTATTTTGATCTGGATGAGTCAGACATCAGAATAGAGGCTCGAGCTGCGCTAAATGAAGTGGTAGAGCTCCTGAAGGACAATGACTTTGTGAACTTAAAGATCAAAGCACATACTGATGTCAGAGCTACGGATGAGTACAATTTAGCTCTGAGTGAGCGTAGAGCACAGGCTGTAAGCGAATACCTAGCGGCTCAAGGAGTCTCTCCTGATAGAGTCAAGCTAGAATGGGTAGGAGAGTCAGAGCCAGCGGTAGAGTGTACGCCAGAGAATCCATGCTCTGAACTCAATCATCAGATCAATCGTAGAGCAGAACTGATCGTAGAGGCCTTCCCTGATGAGAAAGTCAACTATGAGGTACCTGCTCAACTAGGAGATGTAGCCCTATGTAGTACAGAAGAAATCGCAGAAAAAATTGCTGGTAAGGCACTTTTCAGATTACCTACGATCTATTTTGACTTTGATAAGTTTAAGCTAAACATACACAGTCAGGTAGCACTAGAAGATGTGCATAATATCCTCAGCGAAAATGAGTCACTCAGACTTTCGATCGAGGGACACACAGACCTCAAAGGCCCTGCACTCTACAATCAGAAACTCTCTGAGCGCAGAGCATTAGCAGTGAGAAACTACCTCATCAATAAGGGGATCTCTGAGGATCGCTTGACCTATAAGTGGTTTGGTAAGTCAGCTCCACTCTATACCTGCGAGTCGGGTGACTGCACAGAGGAGCAACATCAGCTAAATAGAAGAACAGAGCTTCGCATCATCGAAGCAGAAGATAAATAAAGTAAGTATAACGAGTCCCAAATTAGGAAAACTACCGGCTTCTGGCTGGTAGTTTTTTTGTTTTAAGGGAAAGGATGATGAGAGGCTTTTTTGAATAGTGTAAACAAAAAAAGCCCACTTTTAAGTGAGCTTTTACCGTTTGATTTAGTACCCAGGGCCGGAGTCGAACCGGCACGCCCGAAGGCATTGGTGTTTGAGACCAACGCGTCTACCGATTCCGCCACCTGGGCAAGTACTCGCGTCTATCAAACGGGATGCAAATATTATAAATCAAGTTGAGCTTTGCAATAGGGCTAGAGAACTTCCAATAACTTTTTTTGAGACTGTGCAACTGGTTTTTCAGCAAACAATACCTTTGTCTGAGCCCATACTTCTTTAAACAGCTGAGAGTCACGATACTTGTTGAGTGCAGACTCATCTTCCCAGTAGCTATAGGTTGTAAAAACATTTGAGGCGTGATAGTCTTGCCAAAGTGTTAAGTGGTGACAACCCTCGAAATGTCGGATTTTCTCTTTGCTTGCTTCAAAAATGGCTAAGAAATGATCCACCTCTTCAGGACGAAATGTCATCCGTACCGTTCTGATTAGCATTTTAGCCCTCCTGTTTAAATTCTACGTAAACGGGACTGTCATAATGCAAGCCGAGTAGTTCAGAACCATTGCCTTGGCTGATGCCGATTTCTAGCAGTCCGAGGCTATTGAAGAGCGCAAAGCATTCCCCATTTACTACATCATCATAATTGGTACTGATAGTCTGAAGCGACTCACGTCCAAAGACGATATTGAATTCACCATTTTTATTTAAAGTATTGAATACATCCTGACGAATATTGGTGATCAGATTGCCATAGTTATCCACTCGAAGCACATAGCCTGAGATTTGTTTTTTGGTAGCCTTAAACTGGCGAGGCATCATCCTGCGAATGCTTGGGAGTGGCCCACCAAAATCATGGATGGCTTGACCACTGGCTACTTTAGCTGCGATAGGTGCTAAGATATCTCTGGTAGGGAAGTTGCTGTTTCTTGCATGAAAACCACCGATATTGACAATGATGCCAGGCTCATGTTCACTGATCATGCTGAGCAGACCATTGTTTGCACCTAAGAAGATGTGCTCCTCTAGCTTCACTGCGATGAATCCATCACTGAGATTACTAGTCGTATTGACAGAGACGAGATGAACAGTACCCTTTGGAAAATCCCTAAAAGCAGAATTGAGAACAAATGATGCATGCGCAATATCATAAGGAGCTATCTGATGTGAAATATCCACGATATTGAGCGCAGGATTCACAGAGAGCATCTTTGCTTTTACGCTTGCCACATAGTGATCAGAAAGTCCGAAATCTGACAGAAAAGTGATTAAAGCCATGAGGGCAATGAATTAATTTTTATAATTTTGAATACAAAGATAAATTTTTTAGTTACTTAACAAACAGACACCCTTTAAAGGTAATCAGATTGGTAGAAAAAGTCATCACATTAGAAAACGTTTCTTTGGTAGATTTCTTAGGAGCGGGAAATGAAAATATCAAACAAGTCGCAGCGGCTTTTCCACAGAGCAAAGTGATCTCTAGAGGAAATGAGATTCGCATCCAAGGCAGCACGCCTGAGATCATCCGTATCAATGATATCCTCAATATGCTCTTGCAGCATTACAATAGGTTCGGTGCAGTCACACCTGAAAATGTCAAGGAATACATCGAGCTAGAGGAGGTACCTCACTATGAAGAGAAGCAAAATGATGTGCTCGTCTATGGTACAAGAGGTGTGGTCGTCAAGCCTAAGACCAATAATCAGAAGAAACTAGTAGAGTTAGCTTTTAAAAATGATTTGGTTTTTGCTATGGGACCTGCTGGTACTGGTAAGACCTTTATCGCAGTGGCACTAGCCGTCAGAGCACTCAAAAACCGAGAAGTAAAGCGCATCATCATCACCAGACCAGCTGTAGAGGCAGGAGAGAACCTTGGATTTTTACCAGGAGACTTGCAAGAAAAGCTTGATCCATACCTAAGGCCGATCTATGACGCACTTGATGAGATGATTCCTTCGGAGAAGCTTAAGTTTTACAGAGAAAACAGGGTGATCGAGATTGCACCTTTGGCTTATATGAGAGGTCGTACACTACATGATGCCTTTATCATCCTTGACGAAGCGCAAAATACGACTCCTATGCAGATCAAGATGTTTCTCACGCGTATGGGGCCTAACTCCAAGGTGATCATCACGGGAGATTACTCTCAGATAGATCTCCCTAAGCGTCAAAAATCAGGGCTGATTGAGGCACTAGATATTTTGAAAAATGTAAAAGGTATCGGTTTTATCAATCTCAGTGGTAAGGACGTCATCAGACATAAGCTGGTGAAATCCATCATAGAAGCCTATGATAAAGTAGAAAATAATCCGTCTAGCAATGACTAAGATTCAAGCTAATGTGATCCATACTGAAGCCGAGCTCAAGGAAGTTTTCGCTATCCGTGAAGAAGTATTCGTCATCGAGCAAGAAGTAGCTCCAGAAGAAGAGTATGATGAGTTTGAAGAAACTTCTAGGCATTTCTTATCAACAGTAGATGACAGACCTGCTGGGACTGCTCGCTGGAGATTTACAGATAAGGGAATCAAACTGGAGAGATTTGCTGTCAGAAAAGCTTTTAGAGGTCAAGGTGTGGGTGCAAGTCTCGTTCAAGCAGTCTTGGATGACATCGCTAAAGCTAATGGGAGTTCTGGCAAGTTACTTTATCTACATGCGCAGCTTGATGCCATGCCTCTGTATGCCAAGTTTGGATTTGAAAAAGTAGGAGATATGTTCATAGAGTGCGATATCAAGCACTTTAAGATGCAGCGATATTTGTAACAAATTAGATTTGTTTTAGAATTATTATCATTTTCCTATATTAGGAAGATGATAAGGTTTTGGAACGAATTTCCTTTTTTAAGATACACCTTATTTTTGGCTGCTGGTGTACTGTTGTATATTGAGCTGGGGCCTTTGATCGATAAGGCTACTGCTTTGCTGCTAACGAGTATATTTTTCTTACTGACCTTACTTTTTAGATTTGCGATCAGTCCACGCACTTTTTATGAGAAGAGTTATTGGCTTATCGTCTTTGTCTTCCCATTTTTTTCGCTCTTAGGCTTTCTGAGAACCGTTCAGGTAGATGAGTTTCGTGATCCTAGACATTTTCAAAACTTTGAGTTTGAGGCGTACTTAGCCACAGTGATTGAGCCAGATGTTTATACTAAGAAGAGCATCAAGACGGTACTAGAGGTTCAAGGAATCTGGACAGGGGATTCACTGCGTCCTGCAGTCGGACAGCTCATACACTATCGACCACAAAGCATGGATAGTCTCAAACTGATCTATGGCGATCAAGTCATGATCAAAGGACAGCCACAGGCACTCAGTGAACCAGCAAATCCGGGTGAGTTTAACTACAAGAGATTCCTTTCCTTTTCACAAATTTATCATCAACAATTTACTAGAGATCCAATATTGCTCGTAGGTCATAAACCTTCTAACGCACTCATAGCTCAAGCCTATCTATGGAGAGAGAAGTTGACGCAACTGCTCAAAACTAATATCCATAGAGAACAAAGTTATCAAATCGCCAAAGCACTTATACTCGGTCAAAAGGACGAACTGCAAGATGAGGTAAGTGCTGCTTATGCAGCAGCTGGCGCGATGCATGTCCTAGCTGTATCAGGCCTGCATGTAGGGATTGTTTATGGGATTTTTTGGTTGGTATTGAAGCGATTCCAGCGAAAAAGATGGGTTAGGTATGCCTCAGCGGCACTCTTAGTTTTAATACTCTGGGCTTTTGCATTGCTCACGGGTCTTTCGCCTTCCGTCATGCGTGCAGCTACTATGTTTTCGGCCATTATCATCGCCCAAGCGATTGCTCGCAAGACCAATATCTATAATGTACTATCGATTTCAGCTTTCATTCTTATCATGGCCAATCCATACATACTGGTATCTGTAGGCTTTCAGCTTTCTTACTTGGCAGTAGTAGGGATCGTCTACTTGCAGCCTTTGATCAAAAAATGGTGGATGCCACCTAATCGACTGATCGGCTACTTCTGGGAGCTGACAGCAGTGAGTCTAGCAGCACAGATCGCCACCGCTCCAGTCAGTATGCATTATTTCCATCAGTTTCCAGTGTATTTTTTAGTGAGTAACCTGATCGTGATACCAGCGGCAGGACTGATTCTCTATGGTGGAGTTTTGATGATTTTATTTCAAGGAGTTCCTTTGATCACTACTGCAGTCGGATGGTGTATCGATACGACCATTTGGCTAGTTAATGTAGTCGTTTTTTGGGTAGAAAGTCTTCCTATGAGTTTGCTCACGGATATTTATCTATCTATTACTAATACTTATTTTCTGTATTTCTTTATCATTTTCTTCATTCTTTTTTGGCAAAGGAAGAGTTTCAATTGGTTGATTGCATGTGCTTTGAGTTTATTCATATTGATAGGTCAGCGAGCTTATGAGCTTTGGAGGTACAATGAACGAGAGAAGCTGGTGATTTATCATGTCAATGGAGCTACTGCCTTAGACCATTTCAATGAAGGAAAGCTAAGTACTTGGCTCAGTGATGAGCTACTATTAGACAGAGATAGGCAGGTCTTTCATATCAGACCAAACCGTATTAGACATGGGATGAATGGGGTCAATTTGAGTAATTCCCTTTTACCGATTTCCGAGGGACTTTTTAGGGTGGGAGATAGGTTTGTAGGGATGATTTCGGATTTACCGAGCACAGTTCCAGAAAATCCTGTACCAGTAGATATTTTGATCATACAAGATCGAGGATTAGATGATTTAAGTGATTTGCTTCCTTATTTTGAAGTCAATACGCTTATCTTTGATGGGACTAATCCCTCATGGTATGTCGATCAGCTTTTGGCTGAAGATGGAGCGTATCCATTTGAGGTGATCAGCGTACATGAAAGCGGGGCTATAGCACTTACTTTCTAATTATTCAATCAAAATAAGACCCAAAATTATCCATAGGTATGTTTGAACACATCGACACCAATACTTCACAGCGTATCGGATACATCACGCTCAAAAGAGCCGAAAAGCGCAATGCACTCAATGAGCTGATGGTAACAGAGCTGATCCAAGCACTTAACGGCTTTGAAAATAATAGCCGTGTGAAGGTGGTAGTTTTAAAAGCAGAAGGAAAAGCATTCTGTGCTGGAGCGGATTTAGCTTATCTTCAAAATCTCCAAAACTTCAGTTATGAGGAAAACTTGGCAGATTCTAATCATCTTAAGAGTCTTTTTCACAAAATCTATACTTTCCCTAAAGTCATCATCGCTCAGATACAAGGTCACGCCATAGCAGGTGGATGCGGCTTAGCTACTGTGTGTGATTTTTCATTTACTGTTCCCGAAGCACTTTTTGGCTATACTGAAGTAAAGATCGGATTCATACCAGCGATTGTGAAGGTTTTTTTACTTAGAAAAATTGGAGAAGGGCGAGCCAAGGAACTACTCCTCTCAGGAGAGCTCATTTCAGCAGAACAAGCGCAAGCTTATGGATTGATCAATTATATAGTGCCAGCAGAAGCATTGGAGGCCCAAGTACAAGAATTTGCAGAGAAACTTATCAAAACGAATTCGGCTCAGTCTATGGCCTACACTAAAAAGATGATCGCAGATATACAGAGCAAAGGCTTAGAGGAAGCGCTCAATTATGCGGCTGAAATGAATGCTAAAGCAAGAGGAAGTGAAGACTGTAAAAAGGGGATCGCAGCATTCCTAAATAAAGAAGAAATCAGCTGGTAGATGGCTACTACTGCTAAAGACATACTCAAACAAGTATGGGGGCATGATGACTTTCGTGTGCCTCAAGACAAGATCATAGAGGCTGTTTTAGCAGGTCAAGATGTGCTCGCTTTGTTGCCTACTGGTGGGGGAAAATCCATTTGTTTTCAAGTACCAGCACTCATGAGAGCAGGTGTCTGTTTGGTGATATCTCCACTCATCGCTTTGATGAAAGATCAAGTGGAAAATCTCAAGCGTAAGGGTATCAAAGCGTATGCGATCTATTCGGGGATGACAAAAAGAGAGATCGATATCGTATTGGATAACTGTATCTATGGAGATGTCAAATTCTTATATGTTTCCCCAGAGCGTCTCAAAGCTGATATTTTTAGAGAGCGATTTGCTAAGATGAATGTATCTCTCATCGCTGTAGATGAGGCACACTGCATCTCTCAGTGGGGATATGATTTTAGACCTCCCTATCTTGAGATAGCGGAGATCAGAGCTTTGCAGCCAACTGTCAATGTGATCGCACTTACAGCGACAGCTACTCCTCAGGTGCAAGCCGACATTCAAGAAAAATTAGCTTTCAAGTCGGGTCACGAGCGCTTTGTCAAAAGCTTTGCTAGGTCCAACCTCTCTTATGCGGTGAGGATAGTGGAGGACAAAGAAGAGAAACTCATAGAAGTTCTCCAGCAAGTGCAAGGCACGGCAGTAGTCTATGTGCGCAATAGAAAAGCTACTCAGGACATCGCCCAATTAATCAGCAAAAGAGGAATATCTGCTACTTATTATCATGCAGGGCTCAATAATGCTCAGCGCGAAGTCAGACAAAAAGACTGGATGCAAGGCAAAGTACGCGTGATCGTAGCGACCAATGCTTTTGGGATGGGAATAGACAAGCCAGATGTCAGATGTGTCATACATCTAGACCTACCAGAGCACTTAGAGGCGTACTATCAAGAGGCTGGTAGAGCTGGTAGAGATGAGAAAAGAGCCTTTGCAGTGATACTGGCTTATCGTACTGAGGGAGAAGAGCTCATCGAGCGAGCAGAGGCAACTTATCCACCGATAGACTTTATCAAAAAAGTATATCAATCATTGGCCAATTACTATCGAATAGCAGTAGGTAGCAGCTTACTAGCAGATTATGATTTTGATATTCATGACTTTATAGCGACTTACAAGCTTGATGGCTTAGCTGTTTACAGAGCTATTAAGTTGCTTCAAGAAGCTGGCTTTATTGAGTTGAGCGAGGCATATTACAAGCCATCTACGCTGATGTTTGCGGTAGACAATCGCAAGCTTTACGAATTCCAGATAGCACAGGCCAAGTTAGATCTTTTTATCAAGGCACTCTTGAGACTGTATGGAGGAGAGCTTTTTAGGGATTTTTTTAAAATCTCAGAAGAAAAAATCGCTGAGGTGCTTAGTATTCCTGTCTCAGAGGTATTCAAAAAACTGCAATACCTAGAGCAATCTGGGATCATCTACTATCAACCTCGAAAGGACAAGCCTCAATTGACTTTTCTCACCCCTAGATATGATGCGACTAGTCTTCCTATAGATACGCGACTCATCAAGTTTAGAAAAGAAACAGCCATAGAGAAAGCACGCGCCATGTCGGCCTATGTGAATGACTCAACTTTTTGTAGG
Source organism: Penaeicola halotolerans (assembly GCF_016464625.1). Lineage (GTDB taxonomy): Bacteria > Bacteroidota > Bacteroidia > Cytophagales > Cyclobacteriaceae > Penaeicola > Penaeicola halotolerans. The sequence goes on along the minus strand of NZ_JAEAGO010000003.1, from coordinate 699,232 downwards.
ACTAGGCGTTTTATGGAGTACTTTGGGGAGGAAAGCTATAATGACTGCGGTGCTTGTGATGTCTGCATAGACAAGAAGAAAGAGCAAGTAGAAAACCCGATAAAAGATAAAGTTTTGAACATTTTACAAGATCAGAGGCTTACCTTTGAAGAATTATTGGCGTGCTTCAAACCTGCAGATAAGGAAAATCTGGCTAGCTGTCTTAGAAATCTAAGAGATGTTGGCATCCTTGATGTAGATGCACAAAAAAAGCTTTACATTCATCATTGATATGCCAGGTTTTTTCGATCAGATATTTTCAGGGCTTTTTCCCAAAGGAAAGGGAAGTCAGCCAGTCCAAGTGCAAGAGCCTATTGTCAGAAGTGCTGAGGAGTTGAAATCTCTACAAATATGGTCATACTCTGAGGAAGCTAAGTCGCTCTATGATCAAGTCTATCGCTCCTATCACCTCAAGAAGGCTAAGATTAATAATAAACCCGAAGTGCATGTTTTTGCGTCTGCCTATGCCAATGGTTTTGCTTTGAGCTATCAAGAAGAGATGGGTAAGCAGCAGTTTCAGTTTTTCTTTGACTCTTTAAAAGATAAGGTCATAGAAATGGGCTATCGACTGGCTAGCTCTGATAGGAAGATAGAGGAGAAGTCAGAATATATCAATACACTAGAAAAACACTATCTGAAACCACCCTTACAAGATCCGATTGGAGGCTTGATTGATCAGATGTTTGGGAACATACTCATAGAATATGTCCAAGTAAACACACGACCTAGCTATATCAAAGTGCTAGCTAGCGTGTATTCTGATAGGCTGTACAAAGACGCTGGAGATTTTAATGATTTTATGGATAGGCTTTTCTCGCAGGCCTGATTTTTGAGTATTTGTGTTTTGAACCAAAAAAATAAATTGTCATGAAAAAAATCTTTTTGTGGAGTCCCTTAGTATTATTAATCTTTTTTGTCACTCAAGTGGGTCAGACACAGCTGATCCCGACCATGCTCCAAGTTCGTGTCATCGACAGTATAGGCAATGTGGTCCCAGGAGCTAAAGTCACGGTCTATGCGAGTGAGGCTGATTTCAATGATGAGGAAAATGAAGTCGTCCCTTTTGAGCTTTCTAATAAAAAGGGCATCGTCACATTCAAAAAACTCGAGGCAAAGTCTTATTGGATTTTAGCTAAAAAAGGTGATATGAGTAATGAAGACAGAGGCGTTCAGACGGAAGTGTTAGAAAAGGGTCGTATCAATAAAATCAATGTTGTCTTAGAGGAATGAGTAGAGCATCTTTGATTCATTCGCTACAAAATTACCAAACACAGTTTCTTGAAGAGGAAGTTTTTAGGCTAAGATTTCTCGAATTCATTAGCCGGCATACGGACTGTTTTCATCGTAGCTGTGTACCAGGACACTTGACAGCTTCTGCTTGGATAGTGTCTAAAGATCGACAGCAAGTGCTGCTCACTCATCATCGAAAGCTGGAGAGATGGCTACAGCTAGGAGGTCATGCAGATGGTGTAGAGGATCTGAGTCAGGTGGCTACACAAGAAGCTATAGAAGAGTCAGGGCTTTCCCAAGTGCGACTCTTGAGTGCTGACATCTATGATCTAGATATCCATGCGATCCCTGCTCGTAAGCAGGATCCTTTGCACTTACACTATGATGTGAGGTTCCTTTTTGAGGCGGATGCAGCGATGTCACTAGAGGTGAGTGAGGAGTCATTAGAACTTGCTTGGGTACCATTGACAGACCTTAGTGAGCTGGTTGGTAAAGACGCATCTTTCTATCGAATGGTAGATAAACTCAAAAACTACTAAAAACCTATGTCTAAATCATCTATAGATCCACTTCTGGTCAAAGAAACTTATCGGTTCAACTTACCCATACAAGTCAAGTACTCTGATCTCGATGCCTATATGCATGTCAATAATGCCGTATACCTCAACTATCTAGAGCATGCTAGAGCACTTTACTTGCGAGAAGTCTGTGACTGGGATATCAATACCACAGGAGCTGTCCTCGGCAATGTAAACATCAATTTCATTAAAGCCATCCACGTGGGAGATCATCCTACAGCTTATGTCAAATGCATCCGTTTGGGTCAGAAAAGCTTTACGCTTGATCATATCCTCATGGAAGAGAGAGATGGTAAACAGATCATCTATGCGCAGTGCCAAGCTACCTTGGTCTCTGTAGATATGGAGTCTATGAAGAGCACTCCTATTCCAGAAGTGTATCGGTCAAAGATGATTACATTCGATGGGGTTAAATGATTATCCTTATCTTTGGAATAAAATTATCAGCGAAAACATGATCAAAAAAACAGTCATATTACTTGCTAGTCTTTCTATCATCGCATTGGCGAGTTGCAATCCCTCAGAGGATGAACTATTGAATAAAGGCATTGAGCTACTTGATGCTAGTCAGTATGAGGAGTCTATTTCTTATTTTGATAGAGCGATCTCTAAAAATCCAAACAATACCAAAGCAATCAATGCTAAAGGTGTAGCGCTTTTTCAGCTAGCTAAGTTTGAGGAAGCTATCACATCTTTTGATCAAGCGATCAAGCAGGATAGCTCTTCTTACAAACCTTTTTTCAATAGAGGAAATGCGCATACAGAGCTTGGTAGATATGCTGATGCTATAGCAGATTATAATGTAGCCAACGCCATCAATCCAGATATCACAGAGGTGTATTACAATAGAGCCATGGCGCTGATGAATCTAGAGCAATATGAAGATGCTACTTTTGATTTCAATGAAGTGATCAATAGAAAACCAAATGATCATTTGGCACTATTCAACATGGCTAAAGCACAGCTTTTGCTCAATCAAGTAGAGCAAGCAGCAACTTATCTCAATGCTACGATAGAAGCAGATCAAAAATATGCTCCAGCTTATTATCTTTTAGGTATCACTCAGATCAATGCTATAGGTATGATAGATGATGGCTGTGCAAACCTCAAAATGGCGGAAAGTCTTGGTTTTAAAGAGGCTACAGCCATGATTGAAAAGCTTTGCAATAAATAATGGCGATCATTGGTCAAGATATAGCGAAAGCTGCCAAAATACTTGAAGAAGGTGGTCTGGTAGGCTTGCCAACGGAGACGGTATATGGTTTGGCAGCCAATGCTCTTAACATTGAAGCCGTGACAGCCATATTTGAGACCAAGCAGCGTCCATCTTTTGATCCTTTGATCATCCATACAGACTCGATCGCTAAGGTAAAAACCTACACAAGGTCGATGGATCCAAGGCTTTTGAGACTTGCGGAGAGATTTTGGCCTGGTCCGCTTACGCTTTTGCTTCCAAGGGGTGAAATGATTTCTGATCTAGTGACTTCTGGACTAGATACAGTAGCCGTGAGAATACCCAACCATCCTTTGGCACTTTCACTATTGAAGCGTCTAGATTTTCCTTTGGCAGCACCTAGTGCTAACCCCTTTGGATACATCAGTCCTACTACAGCTGCTCATGTCGAGGCACAGCTTGGAGACAAGATTCCTTACATCCTTGATGGAGGACCATCAGATATCGGTATCGAGAGTACGATTATTGGTATCGAGGGAGATAAATTGATAGTTTACAGACTTGGCGGAATGTCACTAGAGATGCTTTCTGCCGTAGCAGGTCACCTACATGTCAATGCACACAGTAGTTCGAATCCAAAGTCACCTGGCATGCTCAAGAGTCACTATGCACCACGAAAGCCATTTTATCTTGGTGAGCTTTCGAACTTAATGAAAGTGCATCAAGGTAAAAAAATTGGTATTTTGGCATTTGATCAGTTATTGGCAGACTGTCCAGCTTCATTTCAAGAGGTGCTAAGTCCTTCGGGAGACTTGTCTGAGGCAGCTCAGCACTTGTTTAGTGCTATGAGGAGGTTAGATACGCTAGATGTAGATCTGATTATAGCTTCGACTGTTCCAGATAGAGGGCTCGGACTAGCTATCAATGACAGACTTAGAAGAGCAGCAGCCACTGAATGAAATCTATTTAAAAACCTAAAATCCTAAATGAATTAAGATGAAAAATAGAATCAAGACAATCGATAATTTAGATTTTAAAGGAAAAAGAGCACTTATCAGGGTTGACTTTAATGTGCCTTTAAATGATAAATATGAGATAGTAGATGACACCCGTATCAGCGCAGCAGTTCCTACTATTCAAAAGATATTGGATGATGGCGGCTCCGTGATTTTGATGTCTCACTTAGGAAGACCTAAGTCTGGTCCTGAGGAAAAATATTCCCTTCAGCATTTGAGACTACATCTTTCTAAGATTTTTGATAGAGAGGTGAAGTTTGCTCCAGATTGTATCGGGACTGAGGCTAAAAACTTAGCGGAAGGACTTAAGGCTGGAGAGATTTTGCTTTTAGAAAACTTAAGATTTTATAAAGAGGAGGAAAAAGGAGATAAGGAGTTTGCTGAGAAACTAGCCCACCTCGGTGACATCTATGTCAATGATGCCTTTGGTACTGCGCATAGAGCGCATGCAAGCACCGCAGTAATTGCAGAATTTGTTAAAGAAAAAGTCTGTGGATATGTGATGCAAGCTGAGTTGAGTAATGCTCAAAAAGTCCTAGATCAGGTAAACAAGCCTTACGTAGCGATCATGGGCGGAGCCAAGATTTCTGATAAGATTTTGATCATTGAGCGCTTACTGGATAAAGTTGATCATCTTATCATCGGAGGAGGAATGTCTTATACTTTCTTCAAAGCGATGGGTGGCAAGATTGGGAACTCTCTGGTGGAGGAAGATAAGCTAGATTTAGCGAAGTCTTTGATTTCCAAAGCTAAAGAAAAGGGTGTGGAACTGCACTTGCCGATAGACTCAGTGATTGCGGATAAATTTGATAATGAAGCCCAAACAGACCTCTCTCTCAATATGAATATCAAAGATGGCTGGATGGGACTAGATATCGGACCACAGTCTAGAGAGGTGTTTACTAAAGTGATCGCAGACTGCAAGACCATTTTGTGGAATGGTCCAATGGGTGTTTTCGAAATGTCAAACTTCTCAGCAGGCACCAAAGCCATCGCTGAAGCGGTAGTAAAAGCTACAGATAAAGGCGCATTTTCTCTGATCGGTGGAGGAGACTCTGCTGCGGCAGTGAATATGTTTGGCTTTGGAGATCGAGTGTCCTACGTGTCCACTGGTGGAGGTGCTTTACTTGAGTACATGGAAGGCCGTGAGCTACCTGGAGTAGCAGCTCTTCAGAACTAGATCAATATATCTTAAGGATATCCACAAACCATCTTCTACTAAGAGGATGGTTTTTTTATCTAAGTAAAATAGGACTCAATCATTTTTGTTGGTATTTTGCAAAGAGCGAAGTTTTGAAAACAAGAAATATTGAATAAGCCACTCACTTTTCAGACTAAATTACTACTAGGCTTCGCCTTCTCCTTGGTGATTGTCATCTACGTCAATTATATTTCTTACAAGAGCATAGAGGATTTTGAAGAAAATGTCGCTCTTGTCCATAAGGCACAAGATGTGATCAACGGAAGCCAAGAAGTGCTCATCCTACTACTCAATGCTGAGACAGGTCAAAGGGGCTATCTGCTCACAGGAGAGGAGCGGTACTTGGCACCATACTTAGGAGCTGAAGACCGAATTGCGCAAGAAATACAAGAGCTTAATGTTTTAGTGAAGGAGGATACTTTTCAACAAAGTCAAATAGTCAAACTTGCTAATCTGATCGCTGACAAGTTCGATATCATGGAGCATACGATAGCACTTAGAAGAACGGAAGGTTTTGACAAGGCGCTAGAGCAGATTCTTACTGATAAGGGCAAGCAATTGACAGCTGACATCAGGGTGATGGTCGCTGACCTAGCAGTGTATGAATATGAGCTGATGAGCGAGCGCGAGTCAAAATCTAGAGACAGTTCTACACAGACTATCTGGAGTATTTGGCTTGGAGGATTAGCAGTTTTAGTAATTATTATTGCCTTATTTTTCTTTATCAGATATACCTTTAAAAAACAAGAAGAAGCTGAAGAGAAAGTCAGAAAAACTAATCGTCAGCTTGAAAACTTTGCATGGGAGGTCAATAATTCAGCGGATATTATATGCCAATTGGATGCAGCTTCAAAAGAAATCATATCAATCAATCCTGCGATTTACAGTGTGTTGGGCTATGACCCAGAAATTAGTTTGCATATACCGATCACTGACTTGACAGAGGATAAGCTAAACTCTACTACTGAGTCTATGCTTAATAAATTGATAGCCGAAGGAAAAGAGAGTACGGTATTTAGTGATAGATTTCAAAATAGAAGCGGAGAGATACAATGGCTCGAATGTCGTGTAAAACGATCGGGACAACTTCTTCTAATGAATATGAATGATATCACCTCTCAGCAGCAATTTACAGAGGGGCTGATTCATGAGAGGGATGTAGCTGAGCGGACGAAAAGAATAAAAGAAAGCTTCCTAGCCAATATGAGTCATGAAATCCGCACACCTATCAATGGGATCATAGGGATGACTAGAATGCTCGAAGATAGTGGACTCACTGATGATCAGCATAAGATACTGCACATGATCAGCATTTCCTCAGAGGCACTGCTAGGAGTGATCAATGATGTATTAGATCTATCAAAAATAGAAGCAGGAAAGTTTGCCATAGTACGTGGAGAGGTCAATTTACCACTACTTATCAAAAATGCCTGTGACTTACTCAAGTTTAAGGCTGATGAAAAAAACATCTCCTTATCCTATTCGCTACAAGCTGGCGTGCCTGATTTTGTCTGGGCGGATAGTCTGCGACTAAGTCAGATTCTCATGAATCTCCTCAGCAATGCAGTGAAGTTTACTGACAGTGGAGAAGTCAGTGTCAGGGTTAAGTTGATCGAGCGTACTGCTAAAGGCGTTAAACTTAAGTTTCTTATTAAAGATACTGGAATAGGCATGAGTCCAGAGCAGTTGTCGAGATTGTTTGATGAGTATATGCAGGCTGAAAGTTACACGGTAAAAAAATATGGAGGTACAGGTCTAGGTCTTTCGATCACTAAAAAACTGGTAGAGTTGAAAGGAGGAACTCTAGAAGTAGAAAGTGAAGTAGGTGTAGGAACTACTTTTATTTTCACCAATACTTATGAAGTTGTAAAGGAGAGTAAAGTGATCAAGACAGTCACAGAAATATGGCCATTTGAAAGAAAGCTTCAGATACTTCTAGCAGAGGATAATGAGATCAATCAAATAGCTGCCAGACACCTACTCAATAAATGGAATATAACGGTAGATGTAGCAGAAAATGGCTTAGAAGCTGTGCAGATGTTAAAAGAGAAAGACTATGACTTGATACTCATGGATGTGTATATGCCTGAAATGAGTGGAGAGGAAGCTACTCGTAAGATTCGTTCTGAGTTTGACAGCCCGAAGCGAGATATTCCTATCATCTCCATATCAGCTGCAGTATTGGAAGGAGAGGTACAGGACATACTTGATGCTGGCGTCAATGCAGTGGTCAATAAGCCATTTAATCCTGTAGAGCTGTACACCAAAATTGTGGAGCTGCTAAAAGTTTGATTATTTCTTGTAAGTAATTTTTACAGGAGCGACTCCTTGTTGTATGATGTCCAATTTTCTTGCGCCTTTTCTACTGAGATCTATGATCCGCCCAGCTACAAATGGTCCTCTATCATTGATCCTTACTTTGATACTTTTGCCATTTGAGAGGTTCGTTACTTTTACTTTCGTGCCAAATGGCAGCGTACGATGAGCAGCAGTCATTTTCCCCTGTCTAAATTTTTCTCCGCTAGCAGTTTTTCTTCCTTGGTACTTATCTGCATAGAAGGAAGCTTGGCCTTGTTCAGTGACTTTTCGTGCACAACTTGTACTAAGCAGTAATGTCCCAAGAGTAAGATAAAGTATAGGTAGTTTTAATTTCATATCTAAAAGTGAAAGAGCGCCTTTGACGCTCTTCAGTTTATTTAATTTCTAATAAAAATCCATTCGTTTTCACTTGATTTTGGCTCACTATACTCATAGCCAGCTTCATGAAAAGTCTTCAGTTGTTCGATATCTGTGATGCGATTTCTGATGATAAAGTCAGTCATCATACCTCTTGCTCTTTTGGCCATGAGTCCTATGATTTTGTAGTCTCCATCTTTGTATTCCTTGAAATTGATAGTAACTACTCTACCCTTGATGGCAGACTGATCTACGGCTTTGAAGTATTCTTGAGAAGCTAGATTGACGATAACCTCTCCTGTATTTGCCTCATTGATTTTCTCACTAATGCGACTTCCCCAGTATTGATAGAGATCTTTACCTTTTTTATTTTGCAGTCTGGTACCCATCTCCAGTCTGTAGGGCTGTATCAAGTCCAAAGGCTTCAATAATCCATAGAGTCCAGATAAGATTCTCAAATGCTTTTGGGCAAACTCAAAGTCTTCCTTATCGAAATTTTCAACGTCAATATGTTGATAGACATCCCCCTTAAAAGCTAGGAGAGCCTGCTTGGCATTGCTTGGAGAAAAGGGCGTACTAAAATTTTGATATCGCTCTACATTGAGTTCTGCTAGAGATTCACTGATGCTCATTAGTTGCTGCAGCTCTTCTTTAGATTTGTTTTTCAGCTCATTTATCAATTCTTTAGAATACTTGAGCATCTCTGGCTCTGAGTAGTCACGAAGGTCTGAGGTAGAAAAATCTAAGGTTTTGGCTGGAGAAATGAGAATTAACATAATTATTTGATTACTGTAACACTTGTTCTTAAAGTAACTTCGTCACCGCTGGCATTGTTTCTAAGGATAAATACTACAGGATATGTACCTAGAGGCACTTCTTTACCTTTGTAAGTAGCATCCCACTGAAACTCCTTATCTGTAGAATAGAAGATAAGTTCTCCCCATCTGTTATAGATGAGTACTTCAAACTCATCTACGAAGTCATTGGTATATACGTAAAACAATCTTTTACCCGGATCGTTCGAATTTGGTTCTATAGCATTTGGAGCGCGTACTCTCGGACCGCAACTTTCAAATACATCCGTTGAGGCCTCTGTCTGACAGCCAGCAGAGGTAGTGGCCACTACTCGATAAGTGCCTACTCTGTCTACATTGACCGTGCGAAGCGTACTTACTAATGTATTTCCTACATACCACTCATAAGTCGCAAATCCAGCTCCAGCATCTAGTTGCGGTGCGACAGGATCATCTGGGCAATACTGGAATCGCTCTGGCAAAACAATTTCACCTACAGGACTTCTGCGGACTTCTATCGTCCTTTCAATTTCACAACCATTTCTATTACCTCTAGCGATATAGATACCATCTTCGTTTGCAGTTATGCTTGTACCAGTGTTTGAGAGATTTTGCTCAGCACCTCCTGCTCTAGGGATAAACGCCCATGTAAATGTAATGCCTGCTAGGTCATCACCTACTACTTCTACGATGACTTCTTCGCCTTCACAAGCAGGATTACGCTCAAGCCTGAAGTTCGGAGGAGTGTTTACCGTAATATTAATAGTCTCTATATCAACACAGCTAGGGTTCGCATTATTCCTGATCCTGACTGTATAGGCACCACTTTCTCTAGCGGTGATCTGAGGCCCTCTACCTAGTAGCGTTCCATTAGTATCTGTACCGCTAAACCAATCAAAGATATATGTCTGACCAGCTTCTGCATTGGCATTAGTAGCAATGAGAACTTTGGAAGTATCACATGCCTCGCTCGGCTGCTCAGTGATGACTGCTACAGGGCGTGCGGTGAGCGTGACTAGGATTTCTCTTTCTAGAGGACACAAGCCAGTGCCTTCACCCACTACACGGTATCTGCCAGAGCTAGTTACTTCTAAGTTTGATGTTCCAGTATCGCTTGGATCAGTTGCATCAAATAGAGTAAAACTCAGGCCTGGAGAGATCTCTGTTATAGCATTCTGTACATTATAGCTTGCACTACATTCATTAGCCGTTGGTAATAGCTCAAACTCGGCTTCTTGAGCCCTTTCTACTAAGATATTGATTTCTGTATCTACACAACCACCGTTTGAAGTGACTTCTAGATTGTAGGTCCCTGATGCCAGATTAGGAATTGTAAAGTTTTGAGCAACTACATTGTCTGAAATATTAACTCCATTTCCCGTAAGTCTGTAGGTTCCAGTGATAGGCGAGTCTAGTAGTACACTGATGCTACCATTTTGATCATCACAATCAGCAGGACTTGGAGTAACACTTGAAATCTCAAAAGTTCCTACTACTTGCTCAATCACATGAGTAGAAGTTATCTCACAGCCTGAAGCTTGATCAGTGGCCACTACTGTATACGCTCCTGCACCAAGATTATTAATTGTTTGGCCGGCATTACTTGGAGTAGCTAGTGAGCCTTGACCTACTTGTATACCTTGACTATCGGTCACTATGAAATCCACAGGATTGGCTGACTGAAGCACTACTGTAAGAGAAGCATCATCTGCACCACAGTTAGCTAGAGAACTGCTGACGGTAATTTCTGGTGTTTCATTGATTAAAACTCTGACTTCATCGACTACTTCACATCCTGGCTGGATCGGATCTTCTACAGCTACTCGGATAGTATAGTCTCCACTTCCAGCAAGTAGTGCTGCACTGATGTTTTGAGTTCTTGCTGTACCTAGATTGGTGAAGTTTGTGCCATCCAGACTATAGCTCCATTGATAGCTTGGAGCGGTGACATTAGCATCAAGTGTGATCTGTTCATCATCACAAAGCACTCTATCGGCTCCTAGGTCTACATCAAATGGTGGACCTACGAATACTTGTCCCTCATTGCTACAGCCACCTTCATTGGTTACAGTTACAGAGAAGATCCCCTCACTATTGACTGTGATAGTGCGCGTGGTGTCACCGGTATTCCAGAGATAAGATAGTCCTGCCAACTCACTAGCAGCACCTCCAAAGTTGGCATAAGCATCAATGACCGTTCCTCCAGTTCCACAAAGTGAAATAGCGTCTGGCATCGTAGGCTCAGGAGGGGTAGGGAAGATTCTAAACTGCTGCACTAAAGTGGTATCAAATCCACAGCGATTGAATACATCCAATGCTACATCAAATAGGCCTGGCTCATCGAAGATGATGGTTGTGTCTTGATTGCTAAAACTAGAGACTACCGCGCCCAACTCATTTCTGATAGTCCAGAAAAACTCATCTATGTCAGAAGATCCAGCTGCGCCAAAGGCGACTTCCGATCCTATACATCCTGGTTCTGAGATAGAGATGGCAGGCTCCATTTCAGAAGTCATGTTCATTCTGACGAAGTTTGGGAGTCCGATCAGAGAGGTTCCTCTGATACCATCAGGGACTCCATTCTCATTAAATGAAGATTGGTTGAAGGCAAATTCTACATCATTTTCTGGGTCAGCCTCTGTGATATCGTCATCATTGATTGCAGCTACATTATTTGCATTTTCTCTAGCTACATAGATTTGTCCATCAGGACCACGCTGCATAGCGCCATAAGGACCACCAGATTCTGTAGAGATAGTTACTCTTGAATCATTTATTACATCTACATTGGTAGTATCTATCCTGAATTCTTCCACTCTAGAGTTAGATCCCAAAAACGACACAAAAGCCTTCGTGCCTCCTCGAGAAAATTCTAAGCCGTAAGCTTGACCTTCATTACTTAAATCTAAAAGTACATACTCTTCCAGCGTACCTAAACTATCATCAAAGTTGAAGATTTCTAGCCTATTATTTTGGCCATCATTGAATACTACCCCTAGCTTGGTACCATCTTCTGAGAATTTCATTTGCCCAATGGCCATATTTCCATTGGAGAATTCATGTGGAGATCCAGCAGAGGAGAGGACAGGCGAGCCTAGACCGTCTTGTCTAATGGGGAATGCTCTGAAGGTATTATTTCCATAGTCATGCGTCATAAGCCATGTCGGAGACTCCTGGCCAAGTGCAGCCAGCCTCTCTGTAGATCTAGCATGGAGATAGTTGTCTTTTGAGATGACTTCTCCTTTCGCAGAGTCTAGCTTGATGTCTAGTATACTGTATTTGAGGATATGCTGATTGTTTTCTACTGCCTGTGTAGTGAAGACATAGTAGATCGTCTCATCATCTGGGATAGGAATGGCCAATACAGATTGAGTAGAACCTATGTCACCACCAATATTATCTCCATTGGCCATCACTACGTTGTCTTTGTTGTAGATGGTATTACCATCACTGTAGAAAATGACTTCACCATTGATATCAGAGATCGTAGTCACCCCTTCAGGAGCTTCATTGGCATCTCGCATCGCATGATCATTTTGTATAGGCTTAGGTGCTACTGGATCATTTTCTGGGTCTTCTGGATTGAAGTCTATTCCAGCATTATTGCCAAAGTACCAAATATTGGCAGTTGAGTTTTGCCAGCCGTAGATGCGGATTTCTTTGCTGGCGTATACCGTGCAGCCATTGACCTCAGCTACGACCCAGTAAGTGCCAGGGCCATCTACAGTGATAGATTCTCCAGACTCTCCTGTGGACCAAAAATAGCTAGTGGCTTGTGCACCACCACCTCCAGCACCTCCGCCTCCAGATTCATCTTGGACCTCAGCGGTAAGTGTTATCGGCAGATCTTCTGGACAGTAAGTGTCTTCATCTTGCTCAGGGTCTGTGGTGATACTTACTGTAGCATCATTTTGGGTGAGATTGACATTGAAGTCTACAACTACAGAGTCTGGATGTCCTGCAAAGAAAACAGTAAGTCTTCCCACTCCAGGATTTTCTTCAAAAGTCAAGTATGGATTTCGCGCATCAGAAACAGTCTCTCCGATTTCCCAAACAAATCTCTCAGGTACCAAATTTTCTGGATCTATTTCAGCATTAAAGAACACAGGTGAATTCGTACAGCCATCTACATCAGGGACGGTTACTGTTGGGATGACCTTTTCTGCATTGACAAAAACGGGCAATAGTCTGCCTTGGAAATCTGTTCCATTGAGTAGAGCGATTTCATAACCGAGATTGCCAGCTAAACTATCAGGCTGGGTAAATCGACCCAATTTAAACTCAGTACCTTCTTCGTAGATATGGTATATTTGATTGTCAGGACCTTGCTTGATGTCAAATACATTGAAGCCTACGCTTTGCGCTAGTTCTGGTAGCTCAGTGGAGTCTGTTTCGTATCTGAATACTTCTTGACCTCTAGTGTAATAAAGCCAGTTATTGCTCCAAGCAGCACTATAGATATTTCCACTGGCAGCACCTGAGTTGAGCAATCTTTTTTCCTCAGTTAGAGCGCCTGTGGTAGGGTCTATATTGAGGATTAAAATATTTCTTGCACTCTCAAAAGGAACTACGGCAAGCTGATTGGTCACTGTGTTATGAGCGAAATAATGTGGGGTGAAATTGATCGAAATACTAGATGCTTCCGTAGAAGTCGCTAGAGTAGGCGTGATGAGTCTAGACCTTACTTCACCACCTTGAAAATAAACCAGAAAAACCTCATCAGATATTTGTCCTCGAGTAGTGATCAAAGGATCAGTACGACTTCCTGTGACACCTGCTATGGGCTGTGGTGTGGCGTCAATCAGTTCCCCAGCATTGATACCACCTAAAGACTGACCAGGTAAAGATATATCCACTCTTCTGTAGCTTACCTGTCCACTTGACTCACGAAAAATGATATAGTATTGACTTGTAGATCCAGGTACTTGAGCGAGCGCTATGCTTTGTTTTCTATTAGATTGACCACCTAGCGGAAGGTTAGCAAATGCTTCTCCATATCTATTGTAGAGAAGTACGCCATCTGTATAAAAAAGAAGATCACCTGTGATCGGATCTGTTGCTACTGCTGAATTAAATGGAGCGTAAGGCTGTGACTGATTCCTATTCGAAATCACCCTTTCTGGTACGGTATCCCCTTTGTCAAATTGGAGCCATGGTTTTTTATCACTGACAGTAGTATCTCCTCCAAAAATCCAGTTGAACCGTGTGTAATCCTGAGCAAATGTCTGCTGAAAGCTGAGTAGTAAACTCAAACTGAAAATTAAGCGACAGTATGTATATATCTTTTTCAAGCTTCCTGCGTTTTTTTACATGAATATAAAACTATCAAACGAATGATTTGTCTAATCTTTATAAGAAAAGATATACGTAATTTTAGTTTGGTAGAAAATTGGCCTCAGAGTACTGGGTTGACGTGTGTTTTCTAAGACAGAAAATTATTTTTATTAGTGACAAACGTAAAGTTTCAATATTCTAAGATAAAAACTAACTTGTGAGCAAAAAATTACTGAGTTTGAATAAAATTTATCAGATCGCCCTCGTCTTCGTGACTGTCTGTTTGCTCCAAGGGGTGATCATGTCCAGTGCCTATGCACAGGATCCTCAGTATTCTCAGTATTATGCCGCTCCACTTTATCTCAATCCTGCTTTTGCAGGCTCTGCTTATGCCCCTCGCATCGGTATCAATTACCGCTCACAGTGGCCTACTTTGAATTCAAACTTTACTACTTTTTCTGCATTCTACGATAACTATTATTTAGAAAAACGAAGTGGTATAGGTGTCTATGTGATGACTGATAGAGAAGGGGCTGCTGGTTTGCGCTCTACTACTATTGCAGGACAGTACAGCTATGAGCTTCAGATCAATGATGACCTCGTAGTCAGACCGGGCTTTCAGGCATCTTACATGCGAAGAGACATTGGTTTTTATGAGAATTTGATATTTGCCAATCAGATTGATCCCACTGATCCGTTTGGTCCTATCGCACCACCTTCAGAAAATGGAGAGGGCTTAGCTGCCAATGTTTTTAGCTTGTCAGTAGGAGGACTGATGTATACCAAAGACCTTTTCTTAGGTGTATCAGCTTTTCATCTCAATAGGCCCAACCAGTCACTGCTGGATGGAGATAGTAGACTGCCTATTAAGATCTCTGTGCATGGAGGGTACAAGATTAAGCTGGCAGATGGTCCGCTCAAAAATGACTTATCTTACAGCTTTAAAGAAAGAAGCATCACGCCCACTTTTCATTATAGACAACAAGGTCCTTTTACACAGTTGGACTTGGGTACGTACTTTTACGCTGAACCGCTCGTATTGGGCGTATGGTACAGAGGTGTACCTTTCAAGCCCGTGGATAGTCAGTTAAATAACGAATCGATCGTGCTGCTAATAGGGATGACCACCAAAGAAGGTTTAAATATCGGCTATAGTTTTGATTATACTGTGTCTAGACTAGGGATTGCCAGTGGCGGGGCACATGAGATTTCTCTTTCCTTCACCCTTCCAAGTAGAAATAACGGCAAAATAGACCCCAGATCTACTATACTGCCTTGCCCTAAGTTTTGATCATCTAAATACCGAGGGACTTGGTGCGATGATATCAAAGTCTCTAAATCTCCTCACAGAATTTCCACTCACATTGAAATCAAAGAAATTGACATCAAGTGGAGCATCAGGGTAGAAGCTAAGTCTTAGCTCAAATGTGTTGAAGGTGAGGTTATCATTTCTGATCCTGAAGCCTAATCCAATTCCTTGATAAGCATTGCCTTGAAGGATAGGTTGATTGCGCTCAGCCAAGACACCAATGTCAATAAATGCATAAGGTGCAATCCTGAATCCAAGTAGGTCTGATGGTGAGAAAGCAACTGTCTCCAACTGTGCAGAGAAGCGTCTAGTACCCCTTAGGTCTCTGCTTCTAAATCCACGGATGCCTTCATCCACACCATTATTGATAGTGAGAAATTCATTGCCAAAGCGATTGATGCCTTGGGTATAGTTGACCGAGACAAACTGCCTCATCCTGTAGCTGCCTACTTTGAAAAGGTTGGTAAAGTAAAGCGCATTACCTCTGACTAAGCCTTGCTCTATCTGTTCACCTTTTCTATAAAATCCCTCTGCTGTAAAATCTGCATATAGATATCCGAAGTTGGAAATGAAGCCTCCTTTGGCTACTTGTGCACTCGCAAAATATCGATTGTTAAACTCATTATTTTCATACCCATAGATGAAGTTGACTCGATGACCATATGGAATATCCTCTGATCGACCAAAACCAAAAATGAGTTGATCTCTATAGTACCTTCTCGTAGAGATTCCTACTGAGAATAGGTTTAGGCTTCTATTTTGAAAAAACTGATTGAAGTCTTCCGTCACAGGTGGCCGCTCACTGTAGTCATATCTAAGGTGTCTGGCAGCGATGATGAGTCTTGTCCTGTCTGATGCTTCCTTTTCAAGAAAGTTAAGCTTAAAAGCTCGGGCTAACCAAATATCCTGTTCATTGAAACGACTGAGGACGGTGTCTATCCTGTTTTCACTTAATAAAAAAAATGGCTCTCGTAGCGTTTGCTGATTGATATGAACTCCTCCCGCATATTTGATCTGAGGCGTCACAAAGTTTCTTGATAGTCGAACGCCTTGATATTGCTGGAAGTAGGTGTCATAGTAGCCTATTTCAGCGGTGATGAAAGATCTCCTGATATTAGGCATGATGTAGGCGATTTCATAGCCAAACTCTTGTTCAAATCGATTGTCCCAAATGAAGTTATTTCTCAATTCATGCCCTATGCCGAAGAGATTTTTATGATCTAGCTCTAGACTTCCCCCTCGATTATTGATACTTCCTCCAAATGAAAAGGCAAATACATCTTTGGTCATTAGTAAAAAATCAGTGTTGCTGCTGTCTGCTCGCATAGGCACTATTCTAGCATCTTGTATGAAGGGGAGTTCTCTGATGACACGCTCAGCGTCTTGCATTTGCTGAGGATCTAAAGTCTCCCCTTGTCTGATTGTCAGATTATTGCGAATGATACGCTCTCTAGTATTGATATGGAGCTTATTGGCTATTTTTTCAAATATGACTTTTGCTTGCCTTGTAGTATCACTGAATTTGGGACCAAAGATTTCCAGCTGTTTTATGCGGATACTATCGATGATATTGCCTTGATAGCGGCTGAAGGGATTTTCTATTTCAAACAAACTAGTAGTATCCGATGGTAATATCTCTTCTCTAGGGCTGGTGATGAGGAGATCAAAAAGTTCTTTAGTGAGTTTTGTGCGATAGGCTCTATCTTTTAACCTTTTATAAAAATCCTCTCCAGGTTTGCCTTTTAGTCGATAGTTGAGAGAGTCAATGAGAATCAGCGTAGTGTCTTTTTTAAATCTCACTACGCTATCTCCTAACATGATATAGGAGCCTTTTTCTACTCGAACCGTATCATACTTGTAGACCCGCTTAGTTTCCTGCGCATGCGCACAAAGACTAGATCCCCAAAGGAGCAATCCAATAAGCAGACTATATAGTATATTTTTTTGCAATTTTCAGAGAAGTTTCAACTCAAGATAGCAAAGAAACGCTTATCTCAATCAAGAGTCTACTATTTCACTGCAAATTTTATGCGACTGATTTTATAGAAAGTCTACATCTACATTGAAAGGATATTTCATCAAATACTGTAGGGCTTCTTCCACTTTCATGCCCTCAAAAAGTACTTTATACAAATTCTCCGTGATAGGCGCTCTCACGTTGCTATTTTCTATCAATTGCTTCATGATCCGAATTGTGTTGATCCCTTCGGCCGTTTCTTCCATAGTAGCTGTAATATCTGAGAGGCTTTCTCCTTTGGCAAGTCTAAATCCTACCGTGAAGTTTCTACTCAGATTAGAAGAACAAGTAGCCACGAGGTCTCCGATGCCGGCAAGCCCTATAAACGATTTGGTGCTTCCGCCCAGTGCATTGCCGAGATAGATCGTCTCCACCATACCTCTAGAGATGAGTAATGCGCGAGCATTTTCACCCAGTCCCATGCCACTAAGTGCGCCAGCTGCTATCGCAATGATATTTTTCAATACACCACTAAGTTCTACACCGATGAGATCTTTATTGCCATATACCTGAAATCGATCAGATCTTAGGAGACGTTGTCCCTCGAGTATGACTTCATTGTATTTACTAGCAATGACTGTGGCAGCGGGTTGTTTCATAGCCATCTCTTTGGCGAGATTGGGCCCCGCTAAGCAACCTACTCTCACGACTACAGTTTCTTCCAAGATCACTTCACTCATCGTCTTGATATCTTCTCTGGTGACGCGAATGGGCTGTCCTTCCTCTTCTAGATGATGGGCTAGATCTAGACCTTTAGTACCGTGGATGAGTATATGATAAGGATGTAAAAACGGTGAAAAAGACCTAATCACCTCTCTAAAACCCGTGGAGGAGACGATAGGGAAGATCACCTGACACTGACTCGCTAGATACTCTTGATCGCCTGTAGCTTCTATGTTGGCATGCATCTGCCGGCCTTCTACAGTGCCTTTTTCATTGATCTCTTTGACGATTTCTGGTTTACGGGCAAATAAGATGACTTTGTTTTTTTCGGCCAGCATGTTGGCGATGACTGTGCCAAAACTCCCCGCTCCTATGACACCTACTTTTTTCTCAGAAGAGTTTCTCAAGTCCATATCCGTCTAGTCTGTTGTGATAAAAATAAAGTAAAGTCAAATCTTCTGTGATGACATCTCCTTGTGTATTTCTAGTCAAAGTGCGTTTGGCGTGGTACATGCCCACATTGGCAAATCCATGATCCATCACTTCTTCTAGTGATCGCGTGAGGTGTGGTGCGATGCCTACTTTACCATACTTGTGTAACTTGAATACTTCTTCTCTGACCTTATCAAACATCTCAAGGTACTCATCAGCAGGTATGATCAAATCTTCCTCTGGAAGCCTGAGTAAGTTGTAAAGGTCTAGCTTTTTATTCTTTTTCTTAATCAACTGAAATGCTGTAAAAGCAGCGATGTGGCTAGAGAAAACTCGATTGATACGATGATATTCCTTCACTAAAATATCTCCAAGTCGGGCTGTATATTCTTCCTCTCGCTGTTTGTCTACATTGACCTCACCTTCTGATATGAAGTAATCTTTTGTATCGATTACTCTACCTTTTTTATCTAAGCTATTTCCTTCTTCATCTACATAGTTGCCCAAAACATCCAGAGGCTTCCCAATAGAGACCGATATATCTGAGCCTTTAGTGAAAAATTTGATTAAGAATTTGACGATTTTGTAAGAGTTAGAGTATTCATCATTTTCCACATAGAATCGCTCCTGACCACTTTGTTTGAGGTATTCTTTGATCATACCAGGGGCTTCCAGTACGAAGTGATAGTTTAATGTCACTGGTACTATAAACACTCTTTGCGCCTTATCTCCATGCTTTTGATAGTTGGCTCTTTGCGCTTCTACAGCGGTACTTAGTAGACCAAGTTTTACTTTACTTTCGATCTTGCCCGAGCGTGAGCGTGTACCTCCAGGGAAAAACAAGCTGTGACATCCCGCTTGGATGGCTTGAGATGAATAAGCTTTCAGCGTTTCTATGTAGACGAGATTTTTCTTTCGTCTATCGACTTTGTAAGCACCCAGACTATTCATGAAGTAAGCAAATAGCTGGATATTAAATAAGTTTAGACCTGCCCCGTAAATAAATGGTGGTAGTCCAAGCGTACTGATCACCCAGCCGATCAAAATAGAATCAATGTTGCTAAAGTGGGTAGGAACCATCACGATAGTACCCTTCGCAGCAAGCTTCCTGATGTGTTCTGTTTCGCCTGTGATATGGATCTTGTCTTGGAGGGAGTATTGATTGCTCCAAAAGGACTTGAAGCCTTTTACTCTTGAAGCATTGAGCAATCTAGAGAAGCCAAAAGTGACTAGCCTTCTAGTGAATTTATAATGATTAGGCTTGAAATTACTGGCGATCTCGTTGGTGTAGCGAGAAGTGATTTCTTCTAACAGTTCTTTGTAGTCTTTCTCAGTAGTAGACTTCTCATTTGCTAAAGTGACAAGTCGAGACCTAATTTTATTCCAAAATGGCCCCTCATCATCAGGATCTACCAGCCAAGGATTTTCTTTAAGACGGAGTTTTTCACGGTACATGGTCAGCTCTAGCTCTTCTTTGAGCAGGCTACCTTCTCCAGTGAGGTCTTGAATCCTTTTTTTGCTTGCATCTATCACCTCTAGGATGAATTCCTTCCTATTTTTGGCTAGTTTCATCACTGGCCACTCTTGGTGAGTAGGTAGGATAGGGCTGTATTTTTTCTTTGTATATGCTATAGCCTGAGGCTCCATGTTACTGTGTTTAGAAGGTCAAATATAAGCAAAATTGAATAGCTCACAGATTATCTCTGTGAATCACTTAAGCGAGATTTTATCCTGTCATGTAAACTTATCATTAGATAGTAGATTGTGTTATTGAGACATTTCATTTACTTTGGAAAAAATACAAAAGATAGGTCTGTGTATAATAAATTCTTCTACCTACTCATCCTGGGATTAGTTGTGCTTACTTCTCAAGCTGTTGCCCAAAAGACATTTTTGAGATACAATGAAATAGAAATCGTAAGTGATAATGATGCATATGTCTTTGTCAACAAAGATCGATATTATAGCAATGGGCTTTTTCTCAACTACTACGGATTGATACAGCCAGAAGATACTATTCGTAATCGGGATAAAATCATTTTCAAGCTATCTTTTTCACAGCAGATTTACACACCAGAGTTTATCTTTTTGGATACTACTTTCAAGACTAGGCCTTATGCAGGGATGCTCTATGTCAAACCTGGTTTTTTGAAAGTTAAAGAAAAGAGTGTTTTAGAGACAGACTTGATGATAGGCGTAGTAGGTCCGGCCTCTGGCGGAGGAGGTTTGCAGCGACTTTATCATCGAATACTGAAGTTTCCTCAGCCTATAGGGTGGGATACAGAGTTGACTAATATGCTCCTCTTCAATGTAGAGGCGCGTTACATGCAGCGGATCTACGAGTGGGAGGGTTTTGATCTATTTGGGTATGGAAAGGGTCGCGCTGGAACCGTGTACAATGATCTAGCCACAGGCTTTAGCTTCAGGGGAGGTAAATACAATGTGCTCAAGGATAGTAAATTTATAGGAGCTAGAGTTGCGGATAACTACACAGCGCCAGAGCTTTTTTTCTTTGGAGGATATGAAGTCAAAGCAGTCCTTCGAAATTCGCTGATCACCGGAGGAGTCGCGAATCCAGACACCTTTATACAAGCGACTCCCAGTAGTTTTGTGACATCATGGCATCTGGGGGTTAATTTAGGTGGAGAGGTAGCGATCTATCAAGTCGTCTTTCATCGCAATAGCCCAGAGACGACCAGGTCACTTGGGCACAGCTATGTCTCACTTAAAATCTCATGGGGATATTAAATTCCTCATTTTTGGAATCAAATTAGCCTAACAAGCCGTTACAAAGCCAGACAAATGCCTCCATTTATTTTGTGATAGGGGGCAAAGTATTTATTATTGCAGCATCTAATCCTACATGGCACTCCAACTAAAAGATATACAGGCACCCATCGCTTCTGAGATGCAGGAATTCGAAAAGAAATTCCGCTCTTTTATGAAAAGTAACGTCCTGCTTTTAGACCAGATCATGGGCTACATCGTCAAGCGAAAAGGAAAGCAGATGCGTCCCATGTTCGTTTTTTTGACGGCTGGAGTCAATGGTGGTATCAAAGAAGAGACTTTTAGAGGCGCGGCTTTGATCGAGCTATTACATACAGCTACGCTTGTACATGACGATGTTGTAGATGATGCAGACTACAGACGTGGATTTTTTTCTATCAATGCCCTCTGGAAAAACAAAATAGCTGTCTTAGTAGGAGATTACTTGCTGTCTAGAGGACTGCTGCTCAGTGTAGATAATGGAGACTTTGACTTGCTTAAGATCGTCTCAAATGCCGTGAGAGAAATGAGCGAAGGAGAGCTTCTTCAAATGGCTAAAGCAAGAAATCTGGATATCACAGAGGAAGTTTACTATCAGATCATCAAGCAAAAGACAGCCTCACTGATCGCCTCATGCTGTGCTGTGGGAGCCGCTACTGCTGGTCAAGACAAAGAGACCATCGAAAAAATGAGAAGCTTTGGTGAAAAGATTGGGATGGCTTTTCAGATAAAGGATGACCTCTTTGACTATGGAACTTCTGAGATAGGAAAGCCGCTGGGTATCGATATCAAAGAGAAAAAAATGACGCTTCCGCTGATCTATGCTTTGCAAAAAGCCTCTTGGTTAGATAAGAAACGTATCATCTACATCGTCAAAAATCAAGGAAACAAGCGAAGTAAGGTAGACGAAGTAATCTCATTTGTAAAAAACTCTGGTGGACTGGAGTATGCTACTGAGAAAATGAATGCTTATCATCAAGAAGCACTGGCTATTTTAGCTGATTTTCCAGACTCTGTCTATAAGCAAGCCCTGACAGACTTGGTGGAATTTACCATCTCTAGAAAAAAATAGATCTAAGAGATTTTTCTACCTTAGCACAAATATTTTTTACGGGTCAAAAGCATCAAATGAAAAAGAAGGTAGTCATCAATCCTGAATTCGAAGATTTACGTGAGTTTGTCGAGCATGTAGACAAGCGCATGAGGAAAAAGAAAGGAAAGATCCTCCATAATAAGAGAAACCTCGTCAAGAAGATGAAGACAAATAAACGTAAGCTTGTCGTCAAGTCTTTTGGTAGGATAGTACTCATCAATAAGTTTGCATACTCATGGCTGAGGGATTCAAAGGCGAAGCGAGCTTATGACAATGCCATGCTTTTTTTAAGTTTAGGAATCAATACTCCTAAGCCTGTAGCCTATGTAGAGTGCTTTAGATTTGGGCTGTTGGTTAATAGTTATTTTATCGCTAAATACACCAAGTTCGAGCCTATCAGTGAGGTAATATATCTCTCACAGGAGCAGCAGGATGAGTTTGTACGTGACATAGCGGTTTTTGCTACTAAGTTACACAAGCATGATATCTATCATGTAGACTTCAATATTGAAAACGTACTTTTCAAGTATAAAAATGGCAAATTTATATTTTCACTGATTGATAATAATCGGATGGTCAGAACGAAAATGCCACTTACACTGGGTGTGAAAAACTTCTCAAGGCTGCATTTTCCAGCGCCTCTTTTAGAGAAGATGGTCAAGGAATATATCAAAATCAATAAAGGTGATGAAGCGGTACTTTGGCCACTTTTTGAAAAGTATAGAAGAGATTTTTTAAATAAAGATGGACTTTGGCGAAAGGTTAAGAGGCTTTGGAGAAAGCCTTATGCTGAGGTGAAAAAATAAATCCTCACTAAGGCTGAGCTCAATGAGGATTTAGATTCTGTCTTGCTAGCGATTATTCTTGTCCTAGCAGTCCATCTACTAGCTCATTGTGTTCCTTCACCCATTTGTCATAGTAGGATCCCGTACCAGGCCCGCTAAATCCTGTGTGAATCTTGGCTACCTCACCCTTTTTATCTACATAGATCAGCGTAGGAAAGGAGACCACTGCATTGAGCATTGGGAGTGATTTGGCAGCTTCTTCATTGTCTGATGATCCCGCAAACAAGAACTCATATTTAGCTCCGATTCGCTCTTGGATACGCGATATTCTAGACTTGGCATAGTCGTAGTCATTTTTCTGTTCAAAGGAAAGTGCAATGATTTCGACACCTCTGTCTTTGTTTTCTTCATACCACTTTGCGAGGTATTTAGTCTCATCCATACAGTTAGGACACCATGTGCCGAAGATCTGTACGAGGACGACTTTACCTTGATATTTAGGATCAGAGAGTGAGACATCTTCTCCAGTCATATTTTTGAAAGTAAAATCAAACTTATCATAACCTTCCTTCAAGTAGGTCAGTGTGTAAGAATCACTCAGTGAGAAAGTTGAGTCTCTCTTTGCTTCCCAAGTTCTGTAGCCAGTTTTGCCCAAAAAGAACTCACCTTTTAGCGTTTCGTCATCATTTTTTGTTGCTTTGAATAGATAAGCATGCTCTCCATCGAAGGTGCTTAAGTAAAGTGATTTTCCAGATACAT
This sequence comes from Penaeicola halotolerans, assembly GCF_016464625.1. Classification (GTDB taxonomy): domain Bacteria; phylum Bacteroidota; class Bacteroidia; order Cytophagales; family Cyclobacteriaceae; genus Penaeicola; species Penaeicola halotolerans. The sequence continues at coordinate 675,426 of NZ_JAEAGO010000003.1, read as the reverse complement.
TTCCTACTAGGTAGCGATAGTCACCGGTATTGGTCATCACTGTTCCGCTGATCTCTTGACCATTTTGCTCGAAGATCCCAAGTGCAGGGTAGGACTTACCGTCATCCTTGGTGATGGTGATGGCCCACTCACCAGAAAAATCCTCTGGAGAAGTCTCTGCAGCTACTTCAAATCTCGTCTCATTATTTGGCGTAGCGGAAAAAGGCAAAATGTAATCTTCTACATAATCTTTACTCCATGTACCCGTAAGTCCTTCTGAGGTGATTTTTGCTCTGATGGAAGCATCGAAGATGTGCATTTGGATATAAAGGCTGTCTCCTTTAGGAGCTACTTCATCTGCCAAAAGTCTTTCTTCACCATTGATCAAAGTGATAGCGTATTTACCATTTTCTACAGGGGATACTTCAAAGTTAAAAGGAACCTCTACACCTTGGGTTTGGATGACTGCGCGCCACGTGCCAGTACTGAGTGTTTGGTTAGTATTTTCTGTTCCGCCACCACAACTAAAAAGTAGGAGAGAAGATAATAACAAGGTGAAAATCGCGGAAAATGATTTTTGAGTGTTCATAAGTTCAATTTGACTATCAGTTGATTAATGAAAATGGAAATTAATATTTTTTTCGAGATCAAATTTAACATTTTCGGTCAAATTATAATTCCACAAAATCGATAGGGTAATTATTTTTTCCATCTAAAATTTGCTTTACAACACAGCAGATAGAGTATACTGCCCCTTTATTTCCCACTTTCTAACCTATGAGAGCCATCTCATATCTAAAATGCTAACATTAAGCGATTTAGGACGGTAAAGTTTTCAGCTTTTTCCAAGAAAAAATCTCGCTTTCTATTGTAAAATTCTTGCATTCTCGATAAGTTTATGAAAAATGTGGTAGAAAGTGGTAGAAAGTGGTGGATTGTGAAGCCTCTTTTACTATTTTTGTAAGTCAAGAAATTATACATAAAACGAAATGGCTTTTTTCACAAGCGAATACGAATGTAAGCTAGATGCCAAGGGAAGGCTGGTGCTACCAGCTAAGATCAAGGCGAGTCTACCAGAGACTTCTGGGACGGAGCTTGTATTGCGCAGAGGATTTGAGCCATGCTTGGTGCTCTACCCGATGGTTGAGTACAAAAAGATCTATGCGAAAGTAGCAGGTCTGAGCGAGTTTAATGAGGAGTATAGAAACTTTCAGCGAAACTTCTTCAGAGGAAATACAGAAGTAGAGTTGGACAATATGGGGAGATTTCTCATCCCTAAGCTGATGATGAAATATGCACAGCTGGATAAAGAAGCGATCGTAGTGGGTATGGGAAACAGGGTAGAGATCTGGTCGCCAGACTTGTACGAAGAGTATTTGATCAAAGATCAATCAGCTTTCTCTAAGATGGCTGAAAAAATATTAAGTGAAGAATGATGACAACCGCTTATCACATACCGGTCATGCTACGTGAATGCATCGAGGGCTTGGATATCAAGCCTGATGGCATTTATGTAGATGTTACTTTTGGTGGAGGAGGTCATTCTCGCGCTATTTTAGAAAAGTTGACTACAGGGAGGTTATTTGGGTTTGACCAAGATGAAGATGCGCTAGCTAATGCGCCTGATCATAAGCAGTTTACCTTTGTACAGGCTAATTTTCGTGATTTGAAGCGTTATTTGCGCTTTTATGGCGTTAAGGAAGTGGATGGAATCTTAGCAGATCTTGGGATTTCTTCTCATCAAATAGACGAAGCGTCTAGAGGATTCTCTACTAGATTTGATGCTGCACTAGATATGCGTATGGATAGGCAAGCAGGCAAGTCAGCTCAGGAAGTCATTGCTTCATATAGTGAATCTGAGTTGCACAAGATACTTGGTATCTACGGAGAAGTGAAAAATGCTAAGACACTCGCTGCAGCCATTTGCTCGGCTAGAGTCAATAAACCGATAGAGACGATTGCGGATTTTAAGGCGGTGCTTCAGAAGTTTGCACCAAGAGGTAAAGAAAACAAGTATTTCGCTCAGGTCTTCCAAGCAATACGTATCGAAGTCAATGATGAGATGGGTGCGCTTGAAGAGATGCTGTCCCAATCTATAGAAGTGCTCAAGCCAGGAGGGAGACTCGTAGTGATGTCATACCACTCGCTAGAAGATAGGATGGTGAAGAATTTTATCAACAAAGGTAAAGTCTTCGGAGAGGTTGAGAAGGATTTTTATGGTAATCAGCTGAAGCCCTTCAATGCGATCACGAGGAAACCAGTCCTAGCAAGTGCAGATGAACTAGCGCAAAACTCGAGAGCAAGAAGTGCAAAACTTAGGATAGCAGAAAAAGTAGAAAACTATGGCAAGTAATACTCCAAAAGCTCCGAAAATAAAGCAGCCTCAGTCAAGAGGCAAAAGCATCTTTAGCTTGATAGAAAGCAAGTTGAAGATGGAGGGCTTATTCGGACAAGGTGTACCGGTCAAACTAGTTCCTCCATTTTTGTTTGCAGCCCTACTGGTGCTGATCTATATCTGGAGCAATCATCAGGCGGATAAAACCGTCCGAAATATAGAGAGACTTCAGCAAGAGGTAGAAGATCTCAGAGCTGATGTCACGACACTTGAGGCAGAGTACATGTATAGCAGTAAACAATCAGAGGTGTCCAAAAAGGTAAGAAACTTGGGCATCGTAGAAAATGACGAACCACCATTCAAAATACTGGTAGAAGACTAAATGAATATAAAAAGATCCATATTGATCAGAGTGAGGCTGGCTTTCCTAGCAGTAGTGCTAGGAGGATGCTTGATCGTGTGGAAGATTGGCCATATACAATTCGTAGAGGGTGATCGCTGGAAGCAGCGCGCAGAAGATATAGGTATGCAGTACCGCACTGTCAAAGCGACCAGAGGAAATATCTATGCTGGAGACAAAAGTCTCTTAGCTACTTCGTTGCCTTTTTATAAAATAGCGCTCGATCCTACCATTGCTAAAAGTGATGTCTACAAGGCGGGGATAGATTCATTAGCCATGTTATTATCCAGACATTTCAATGATAGACCTGCTACCTACTACAAGCGTAAAATCAATGATGCTAGAATAGCTAAAAAACGTTATGTAGTCTTGAATAATGAGCGTATAGACTATCAAGAGAAGAAGAAAATGCAAGATTGGCCTATCTTCAGAGAAGGTAGAATGGGTGGTGGAGTGATCTTCGAAAAAGTGGATGTACGCTACAAGCCATTTAAAGCACTTGCTTCTCGTACAGTTGGCTATCTCAATGCAGACAACTATGGGGCTGGTCTAGAATATAGCTTCAATGATATACTTTCTGGTAAAAATGGTGAAGCACTCTTTCAAAAGATAGCTGGTGGAGCATGGAAGCCTGTACAAGATGCTTCTGATATCAGACCAGAAGATGGATTTGACATAGAGACTACGATTGATATCAATATTCAAGACGTAGCAGAGTCAGCTCTCCTCAAAACTCTCCAAAGGACCAATGCGGCCTATGGTACGGTAGTAGTCATGGAAGTGGCAACTGGTCATATCAAAGCCATGTCTAACCTAAGCAGAAGAGGAGATACGAATGACTATTATGAAAACTATAATTATGCAGTAGGACAGCAAGGACTGACTGAGCCAGGATCTACTTTCAAGCTGCTTTCTATGATAGCTCTGCTAGAGGAGACAAGCATCTCTCTTTCAGATACGATCGACACTGGGGATGGTAACTACAGATTTTACGACAGAATCATGCGAGATTCTAAAGAAGGTGGATATGGTAAAATTACTGTTAAAGAGGCTTTTGAGCTATCTTCTAACGTAGCGATTTCTCGCCTAGTAGATGAAAATTTCGGAGCAAAACCTCAGAAATATGTAGACTACATCCACAAGATGAAAATGGGTGAGCCACTTAATTTCCAGTTGACTGGTGAAGGAAAGCCTTATGTAAAAACCCCAGGAGCTAAAAACTGGTATGGAACTACCTTGCCTTGGATGTCTATAGGCTACGAGGTTCAAATGACACCACTTCAGACGCTTACCCTTTACAATGCTATAGCAAATGAGGGAAAAATGGTTAAGCCGATCATCGTCAAGCAAATTAGTAAGGCTCAAAAAGTAATCGAGACATTTGATACGGAAGTCCTCAACCCTAAGATAGCTTCAACTGAAACACTCGACAAAGTAAAAACACTGCTTGAAGGTGTGGTAGAAAACGGTACGGCTAAAAATGTAAGAAATGCTAACTACAAAATAGCTGGAAAAACTGGCACTGCTCGAAAGCTTGAAAACGGGAGGTATGTGCAAAAGTATTATACTTCATTTGCAGGATACTTTCCAGCAGAGAATCCTAAGTATAGTGCTATAGTCGTGATAGACAGTCCAAAAGGCTGGGCTGTATATGGTTCTGATGTATCTGCACCAGTTTTCAAAGAAATTGCAGATAAAATCTACTCACAGGATTTGAATCTCAACGAGATTTATTTCACCAAAAATGATTATAAACCAGACCCTACAGAGTTTCCAGTGATCCAAGCAGGTCATTTTGAAGACTTAAATATGATCTGCAATCTGTTGGGTATTTCAAATCACTACAATGGTGCTGAGCCTTGGGTAAAATCTAGGGTAGTCAATAATGCCATAGAATGGAAAGCTAATCAAGTAGAATCTCCCATCATGCCTGATGTGCTAGGGATGACACTTAGAGACGCGCTCTATGTCTTAGAAAATAAAGGCATCACCGTGCATCATCAAGGAAAAGGAAGGGTCAAAAGCCAGTCGCTTGCCTATGGTGCTAAAATTCAAAAAGGAACAAACGTATACCTGACACTCAACTAATGATCATATTAAAAGACATATTGTACAAAATATCACTGCTAGCTACTAGTGGTGACATGGAGGTGTCTATCAGTGAGATTGTATTTGATTCTCGCAAAGTCACTGAGGGTAGTCTTTTCGTAGCCACTAGAGGTACACATGTAGATGGTCATGACTTCATAGACATGGCTATCGAAAAAGGTGCTCAGGCGGTCGTTTGTGAGGAATTGCCACAAGTACTAAAAAGTGATATCACTTACATACAAGTAGCTGATGCAGCTAAAGCATTGGGTATTCTAGGAGCCAATTTCTATGGAAATCCTTCTGCTAAACTCAAGCTAGTAGCTGTGACAGGTACCAACGGAAAAACCACTATTGCTACACTACTTTATCAACTTTTTGGGGCCATGGGTTACACCTCTGGCCTACTTTCTACAGTTCAAAATGAGATCGCAGGAAAAGTAATTCCAGCTACGCATACTACACCTGATGCCATCCAGCTCAATGCACTCTTAGCACAGATGGTCAAAGCTGGCTGTACGCATTGCTTCATGGAGGCTAGTTCACATGCCATAGTACAGCAGCGTATAGCAGGATTGCAGTTTGCAGGAGCGATATTTAGTAATATATCACATGATCACTTAGACTATCATAAGACCTTCGATGAGTATATCAAAGCCAAAAAGATGCTTTTTGATCAACTGCCAAGTGCTGCTTTTGCACTGACCAATGTCGATGATAAGAGAGGTATGGTCATGCTTCAAAATACCAAAGCAGCAAAGTATACTTATGGTCTGAAAGGTCTGGCGGACTTCAAAGGGAAGATATTATCCAATACACTTCAAGGGTTGGAGCTAGATATTAATAACAGGCAAGTTTGGTTTAAGCTCATTGGAGATTTCAATGCTTATAATCTATTGGCAGTTTTAGGTACTGCAGTACTCCTAGAGGAGTCAGAGGAGGAAGTATTGATGCAGCTTTCAAGTCTAGCAGGAGCCAAAGGAAGATTTGAACAAATCCAGACGGCTAATAAAATCACTGCAATCATTGACTATGCGCATACACCAGATGCACTTGAAAATGTGCTCAAAACGATACAAGGTGTCAGAGCTGGTAATGAAAAAGTGATCACTGTGGTGGGCTGTGGAGGTAATAGAGATACTACAAAGCGACCAGTCATGGCCGAGATAGCCGCTAAACTGAGCGATCAAGTGATCTTGACTTCGGACAATCCAAGGGATGAAGATCCTGCTATGATCATTCAGGAGATGCAGCAGGGCATCCCCATATCACAGATGAGAAAAGCGCTCTCTATAGTAGATCGGAGGGAAGCGATCAAGACTGCCTGTGTCATGGCAGCACCTGGAGATATCATCTTGATAGCAGGCAAAGGACATGAAGACTATCAGGAGATCAAAGGAGTCAAACACCACTTTGATGATAAAGAAGTAGCGAGTGAATTTCTAAAAATGATTCATTCATAAGATAAAAAGAGCTAAAACCACCAAGACAAATGTTATACTACCTTTTTGACTATTTAGACCAAGCAGTAAACTTCCCAGGGGCAGGGGTCTTTAGGTACATATCCTTTAGAGCAGGTATGGCGGCAGTGGTGTCTTTGCTCATTACTATCACTTTTGGTAAATATCTCATTAGTCTACTTCAAAGAAAACAAGTAGGAGAAAGCATCAGAGACCTTGGATTAGAGGGTCAAATGGAGAAAAAAGGAACACCTACGATGGGTGGCTTGATCATCATTGCAGCGATTATTTTTCCTACGCTGCTCTTTGCTCAAGTATTCAATATTTATATCATCCTTTTGATTATCACTACAGTAGGTCTTGGAGCGATCGGGTTCTTGGATGACTATATCAAGGTATTTAAAAAGAACAAAGAGGGGCTTGCTGGTAGATTCAAGATCGTAGGTCAAGTAGCCATCGGAGTGATCGTAGGGCTGACGCTTTATTATCATGAAGATGTTGTAGTGAGAGAGTTTCAGACAAGTGTCTCTATAGAAGAAGGCGTGGTGGAGACTCCAGCATTTAAGGATGTGAAAAGCGCTAAGACGACCATTCCTTTTATGAAAAACAATGAACTCAACTATGAAGAAGTCTTGGGCTTTTTGGGCGATAGTATGACACCAATCCTCTATGTACTTTTGGTGACTTTCATCATCACAGCAGTATCTAATGGGGCTAATATCACTGATGGGATAGATGGTTTGGCTGCGGGAACATCCGCTATCATAGGTTTAACAATTGCCATTTTTGCCTACATCAGTGGTAATGCCATTTTCTCTCAATACCTCAATGTGATGTTCATCCCTAACTCTGGAGAGCTCGTGATCTTTTGCTCGGCTTTTGTAGGCGCTTGTGTTGGATTTTTGTGGTACAATGCTTACCCAGCTCAAGTTTTTATGGGAGATACTGGAAGTCTTTCTTTAGGAGGAAGTATAGCAGTGTTGTCACTTGTCTTGCGCAAAGAACTGCTTATCCCAGTGCTCTGCGGGATCTTTTTGATCGAAAATCTATCCGTGATATTGCAAGTAAGCTATTTCAAATACACCAAGAAAAAATACGGTGAAGGTAGAAGGATATTTAAGATGTCCCCGCTACACCATCACTATCAGAAATCAGGCATGGCAGAGCCTAAGATCGTCACTAGATTCTGGATTCTAGGGATCTTATTAGCGATTTTGACATTGGCAACACTAAAATTGAGATAAGGAAAAATGAAAAGACTGGTCATACTCGGAGGTGGAGAGAGTGGAGTTGGAGCCGCTTTGCTAGCTAAGGCAAAGGGATATGACGTCTTTGTGTCTGATGCTGGAAGCATAGCGGAAGGGAGAAAGGTACAACTTGATCAGGCTAACATCTCATATGAAGAGCTTCAGCATACTGCTGACAAAATCTTAAATGCAGATGAGGTAATCAAAAGTCCAGGGATTCCTGATAAAGCTGAGATAGTGATTGCTTTGAAGCAAAAAGGCATCTTAGTCATCGATGAATTAGAGTTTGCTTTCAGATATACTAAAGGAAAAGTAATCGCGATCACTGGAACCAATGGAAAAACGACTACCACGCTGCTGACTTATCACTTGCTCAAAGAAGCTGGATATGATGTAGCACTCGGGGGGAATGTTGGTAAAAGTATGGCTGCTCAGTTAGTCACTGGAGATCATGCTTGGTGGGTATTAGAGGTGAGTAGCTTTCAGATAGATGGTATGAAGGCTTTTAGACCATTTATCGGGATGATTACTAATATCACTCCAGATCATTTGGATAGGTATGAGTATAGGTTGGAAAATTACATCCAAGCCAAGCTCAATTTAGTCAATAATATGCAGCCAGAGGATCATTTTATCTACTACCTAGATGATCAATATATCTGGAAAGGACTTGATGAGCGCAAACCAAAGGTTAGTAAGTACCAAGTGTCCGTTAGCCAAAAAGTAGCTCAAGGTGCTTGGTTTGATGGAGAGATCATGTACTTCAGCTTTGAAGACAAACATTTTGAAATAGACGCTTCGGACGTTGCTCTAAGAGGAAAGCATAATATGCTCAATACCATGCACGCAGTACTAGCAGCAACAAGTGCTGGACTAAGTAGAGAGCAAATTTTACCCTCTCTGATGACATTTAAAAATGCACCACATAGGTTAGAGCTAGTAGGTGAGCTGAATGGCGTGAGCTTTTTTAATGATTCCAAGGCGACCAATGTAGATGCTGCATTTTATGCACTTGATAGCTTTAAACAGCCAATGATATGGGTGCTTGGGGGTATTGATAAAGGAAATGACTATGAGACACTCATGCCAATCGTCAAGCAGTATGTTAAGGGAATCATCTGTCTGGGAGTTGATAATAGCAAAATCAAGGCGGCATATGCAGACGTGGTAGAGAAGTTTCATGAGACGCAAAGTGTAGAAGAAGTCATCGAGACATCGGTTTCTTGGGCGACTGCGGGAGATGTTGTCTTACTCTCTCCAGCCTGTTCAAGTTTTGATTTATTTAAGAATTATGAAGATCGTGGAGCACAGTTTAGAAATGCGGTCTTGAACAAAATAAAAGAAGCTAAAAGCTAAATTATGATAAAGGCTTGGGCAACAAATAATTTAAAAGGAGACTCGGTCATTTGGGGGATTGTATTTACTCTCTCGGTGATCAGCATCTTAGTAGTGTATAGCGCTACAGGTACTCTGGCATATAAGCGCATGGGCGGCAATACAGAAGCCTATCTGATCAAGCATGCCATGTTGGTATTCTTGAGCTTATTCGTCATGTGGGTGGTGCACCGTATTGATTACAAGTATTTTGCTAAGATTGCGCTATTAGGACTTTGGGTTTCTGTGCCACTTTTGCTCTTTACTTTTCTCTATGGTGTGAATAAAAATGAAGCTTCTAGATGGCTCACTATTCCGATCATCAATCAAGCCTTTCAGCCGTCAGATTTGGCTAAGTTGGCATTGATTTCTGCTTTGGCTTCAATGTTGGCCAAGCGTCAGAAGAATATTGAAAGCTTCAAAGAATCACTTTTGCCGATTCTAATCTGGTGTGGAGCTATTTGTGGACTGATTGCATTGGCTAATATGTCTACCGCCATCTTGTTGTTTGCAACTTGTATGTTGCTCATGTTTATCGGCCGTGTACCATTTAAAAACTTGATGATGCTGGCCGTCATCGGTGCATTGGCAGGTACGATAGCGATTTTTGCAGGTCAGCGTGGTAACACCTTTTTCTCCCGTATAGAAAATTTCTGGGTGGAGACAGAGGTGCCTTATCAGGCAGAGCAGTCATATATCGCGATAGCTACAGGAGGAGTCGTAGGCAAAGGCCCTGGAAATAGTGATCAGCGTAACTTTCTACCACATCCGTATTCGGATTTCATCTTTGCGATTATCTTAGAAGAGTACGGTTTAGTAGGTGGACTATTTATCTTATTTCTCTACTTAGCGCTACTCTATCGAGGGATGCGAACAGTAGCTAATTCTAATCGGCCGTACGGAGGACTGCTCTCTGCGGGACTCAGTTTTGCGCTGGTACTGCAGGCCATGGTCAATATGGGAGTAGCCGTAGGTTTAGGACCGATCACTGGACTGCCACTTCCACTATTAAGTATGGGAGGTACGTCTTTGCTTTTCACAGGCATAGCACTAGGAGCGATCTTGAGTATTAGCAGAGGAGAGCAAGAAGAAGCACTGGAAAGTGAACAAACAAGTAATAGAAAAATGACAGCTGCGGCTGCTTGATGATATGGAAAAGCACGCAAACAAATATATGATCAGTGGTGGAGGTACAGGAGGGCATATCTATCCTGCTATCGCTATTGCGCATGCTATCAGGGAAAAGCAACCTGATGCAGAGATCTTATTTGTGGGTGCTGAAGGGAAAATGGAAATGCAAAAAGTACCTGAGGCAGGGTTTCCTATCGAAGGACTTTGGATCAGTGGTTTGCAGCGTAAGTTGACTTGGGATAACCTTAGTTTTCCTTTTAAAGTGATCGCGAGTTTGACCAAATCCTCTAAGTTGATTAGAAACTTCAAACCAGATGTGGTCATAGGAGTAGGTGGATATGCAAGTGGACCACTGCTCTACAAGGCACAGCAAAAAGGAATTCCAACAGTCATTCAGGAGCAAAATAGTTATGCTGGTTTGACCAATAAACTTTTGGCAGGTAAAGCAAAGGCCATCTGTGTGGCTTATGATCAGATGGATCAGTTCTTTCCAGCGAAAGCGATCAAGTGGACAGGCAATCCTGTTCGCAAAGACATATTAGATATATCAGACAAGAAAGCTAAAGCGCTGTCTCATTTCGGCTTAAATGCTGATCAGCCTGTGATCTTAGTGATCGGAGGTAGCTTAGGAGCTCACACGATTAATCAAGTGCTGATCAACCAAGTAGAGACACTAGCATCAGCTAGAGTACAAGTGCTCTGGCAGTGTGGGAAGTTTTACTATCAAAACTTGAGAACTGAGTTGGCAGCAAAGTTGGCTAAAGGCATTCATCTTTTTGAATTCATCAAAGAGATGGATCTAGCTTATGCCGCTGCTGATGTGGTGATTTCTAGGGCGGGAGCACTATCGATCTCAGAGATTAGTGTAGTAGCCAAGCCTACGATCTTTGTGCCATCACCTAATGTGGCAGAAGATCATCAGACCAAAAATGCCATGGCTTTGGTCAGCAAAGAGGCGGCACTGATGGTGGCGGACGCCAAAGCTTCAGAGGACTTGATCCCTCAGGTATTAAGTTTAGTGAATGACAAAGTACTGCAAGAACAATTGATCAATAATATCAAGGTATTTGCTAAGCCAAATGCAGCAAGTGATATAGCAGATGAAATATTGAGATTAGCTAAATGAGGTTAGAACAGTTACATAGCGTCTATTTCTTAGGTATCGGTGGTATCGGTATGAGTGCACTTGCTCGCTGGTTTATGCACCGAGGCATGGCGGTATATGGCTATGATAAGACGCCTACTAAACTCACTGATCAACTGATCTCAGAAGGTATGAAGATTCACTTTGATGATCAAGTGTCTTTGATAGCAGAGGATGTCAAGTCATCAGACAAGGAATCTGTACTAGTGATATACACGCCTGCTATACCAAAGGATCATCAAGAGTGGGCTTTCTTTAGAGAACATGGCTATGTGATCAAAAAGAGAGCAGAAGTGCTCGGGCTGATCACACAGAGTTTATTTGCTGTAGGCGTAGCGGGTACTCACGGCAAGACGACTACTTCTTCTATGGTGGCACACTTACTAAAAGTTGGTGGAGTCAATGTTTCCGCTTTTCTAGGAGGGATCACACAGAATTATCATAGCAATCTACTCATCCATGAAGAAGGGTTAGAAGAAGCAGTAGCGGTGATAGAAGCAGATGAGTTTGATCGTTCTTTCCTACACTTACACCCAAATATCTCTGTCATCACAGCAGTAGATCCAGATCACCTAGATATCTATGGTGATGATGCACATATCGTGGCGTCATTTAATGATTATGCGCAACTCACTAGTGCTGGAGGTGAGCTATTCATATCAGCCAATGCAGTAAGCAGACTAGATAAGGCTAAGCTAGGAGAAGTAAGTATTAAGACATATGGTATAGATAAAGGCGACATTCAAGCTAAAAATATTCAGATTGTCGATGGAGTTTTTCACTTTGACTATACATCAGATTTGCATCAGATTAGTGGTTTAGAGCTTTTGATGCCAGGCTATCACAATGTGGAAAACGCACTAGCAGCCATCAGCGTGGCGCTAAGTCTAGGAGTGAGTGATTCTGCCATAAAAGAGGGTATTAGCACCTTCAAAGGAGTGAAAAGAAGGTTTGAATATGTGGTCAAAAATAATCAAACGATCTACATAGATGACTATGCACACCATCCTGCGGAGATTGACGCGTTCCTCAAATCAGTCAAAGCGATGTACCCAAATAAAAAAGTAACAGCAGTGTTTCAGCCTCACCTCTTTACGCGAACTAGAGATTTTGCAGCTGGATTTTCAGAGAGTCTTAGTTTGGCGGATGAAGTGGTGCTCTTGGATATTTATCCTGCTAGAGAGCTTCCTATCACTGGTGTGACTTCAGAGATGCTGCTTGAAGCGATCACAGTGCCTCATCAAATGAGTAGCAAAAGTAACCTTTTGGAAGATCTAAAGAAAAATGAAATAGAAGTCCTAGTCACCATAGGTGCAGGGGATATTGATACATTGGTATTGCCTATTAAAAATTGGTTAGAAAATAAATGATGTCAAAGCAAAACAAGATAAAGAAGACTATACTCTTAGTGGCGATTTCGCTGCTGATGATTGCGTCTATTGCTTTGGTCGAAAAGAAAAATAGTCAGAAGACTGTCCAAAGTATATCGATCTATGTAGAGGGGATCAGCGGAGTGTCTTTTGTAGAAGAAGCAGACATCTTGAATATGATCACCAATCCAGAAGATGGTATCGTACAGGCAGGTGACCCTATCTCAGGTTTAAATATGCGTGCTATAGAAAGTAAAGCAGCAGGGCATCCATTTGTAAAAAGGGCTGAAGCTTTTGTAGACCTTAAAGGTAACCTTCGAGTAGTGATCGATCAATATAAGCCATTGGCAAGGATAGTTCGCGTCAATGCAGCGGATGCTTACATCAGTGAGGAAGGTTTGATATTGCCTACTTCTAAGAAATTTACAGCAAGAGTTACCCTTATCGAGGGAGCTTTTGGAGAGCAACTGATTAAGGCGCAAGACTTGACTGAAGCGCATCAATCGCTAATGGATTTATTGGATTTTATAGAAAGGGACAAGTTTTGGAAAGCACAGGTAGCTTCCTTAGATATAGATAGTAAGGGGCAGATCACTATTTACCAGCAGGTAGGCAAGCAGCTGATAGAGTTTGGTAAACCTGAGCAGATCGAAGAGAAATTTGAGAAGCTGAAAATCTTCTATGATGAAATACTGCCAGCTAAAGGCTGGAACTACTACAGCAGAGTGAATTTAAAATATAAGGATCAAATCGTTTGTGAATAAAATAGCTATGGAAAAGGATCAAATCATTGTCGGACTCGACATAGGAACCACAAAAATCTGTGCCATCGTAGGGCGCAAAAATGAATTTGGAAAGCTAGAAGTCATGGGTATGGGTAAGGCTGTCTCTGATGGAGTGATCAGGGGTATAGTCACCAATATCGACAAGACTGTAGCGGCTATCCAAAAGGCAGTCGCAGAAGCTGAAGAAATGGCGGAAGTCAATATCGGTGAAGTCATCATCGGGATCGCTGGACAGCATATAAGGAGCTCTATTCATCATGGAAGTATCATCAGACCGTCTAAGGATGATGAGATCACCATAGAGGATGTGAAGAGACTCGCACATGATATGGAAAATATCGTGATGCCTCCAGGCAATACGATCATCCATGTGATGCCACAAGACTATATCGTAGACTATGAAGATGGTATCAAAGATCCAGTAGGGATGTCAGGTGTGCGCTTAGAGGCGGACTTCCATATCATCACTGCACAAACCAATGCTATTAACAATATCAATAAATGCGTAAAAAGAGCCAATCTTAACTCTAGGGATCTGATCCTTGAACCTCTAGCGAGTAGTTTGGCTGTACTTAGCGAAGAAGAAAAAGAAGCTGGTGTCTGCTTAGTAGATATCGGTGGTGGTACGACAGATGTAGCTATATTCCATGACAACATTATTCGCCACACTGCTGTGATTCCATTTGGTGGTAATATCATCACTTCTGATATCAAAGAAGGGTGTATGGTCATGCAAAACCAAGCAGAGCTATTGAAAATCAAATTTGGCAAAGCCATAGCAGAGGAAGCCAGTCCAAACGAGATCGTATCTATCCCTGGTCTGAGAAATAGAGCACCAAAGGAGATATCGATCAAAAATCTCGCATACATCATTGAATCTCGTATGGTTGAGATCATCGAGATGGTTCAAGCGGAGATCATCGCCTCAGGCTATTACAAAAAGCTGGCTGGCGGTATTGTCATCACAGGTGGTGGGTCGCAGCTGCAGTATGTCAAGCAACTATTTGAATACATGACTGGTCTAGATGCACGTATCGGTCATCCAAATGAGCACCTTGGCAGAACCAAAGTGGATGCTGTGAAAAGCCCGATGTATGCCACTTCAGTCGGTCTAGTACTAGCTGGATTTAAAGCTTTGGACGAAAGAGAAAATCAATACAGAAGTAAATTGAAAGATGTAAAGGATGCTAAACCCGAGACTAAAGAAGAGAAGTCTAGTGGTGCTTTCTTGTCTAAGTTTATCCAAAAGACCAAGACATTCTTAACAGACGATTATAACGATTCAGATTATTAATAAACATAAAAGGAGGAGGAAATCATGTCAGAAAACGCTTATCGTTTCGAAATCCCAAAAAATCACAAGTCTATCATCAAGGTGATAGGCGTGGGAGGTGGTGGCTCAAATGCCGTAAACCACATGTATAATCAAGGCATCAAGGATGTAGAATTTGTCATCTGCAATACGGATGCACAGGCACTCAAGAGCAGCCCAGTGCCACTGAAGCTTCAGATAGGAGCTAACCTAACAGAAGGTCTTGGAGCTGGAGCCAATCCTGAAAAAGGAAGAAATGCAGCACTTGAGAGCAAAGAAGAAATCAGAGACTTGCTCAGTGACAATACCAAAATGGTATTTATCACAGCAGGTATGGGCGGTGGTACAGGCACTGGAGCTGCCCCAGTCATCGCTAAGGTGGCTAAAGAACTGGATATCCTGACGGTAGGTATCGTTACTGCTCCGTTTGGATTTGAAGGTAAACGTAAAATGGCGCAAGCGGAAAATGGTATTCGCGAACTACGTGAAAACTGTGATACAGTGCTTGTCATCCTCAATGATAAGTTGAGAGAAGTATATGGCAACTTAGGCATCAGATCGGCTTTTGCTAAAGCAGATAATATTCTCACCACTGCTGCTAAGTCTATCGCGGAAATCATCACTGTGCATGGAGATGTCAATGTCGATTTTGAAGATGTGAAAACTGTCATGTATGGTGCAGGTGCTGCCGTGATGGGATCTTCTGAGGTAGAGGGTGAAAATAGAGCCCTTAGAGCTGCCGAAGAAGCGATCACTTCACCACTACTTAATAATGTAGACATCAATGGTGCTCAGAAAATACTTCTTTCTATCCTTTCTGGTGAGGAAGAAGAGCTTCAAATGGACGAGCTATCGGCTATCACTGAATATATCCAAGAGAAGGCTGGTGATGAAGCAGATATGATCTTTGGTCATGGTGTAGATCCTGAGCTAGGCAGAGGTATCAGGGTAACAGTCATCGCTACCGGCTTTGAGAGTAACCCCCTGACAGCTCGCTCTAGTTCAAAAAAGGTGATTGATCTAGAGTCGGGAAAGCAAACAAAGCTTTTCGATGAAGCACCTGAGCAGTCTACTGAGGGTCTTAAGCCTGGTACTGCCTTTTCATTTGACTTTCCAAAACCCACTACAGTGAGCAATCAAGTCAATGAATCCAAGCAGTCTGAAGAGTCGGATGCTTTTGATATGGAAGAAGACGAGCAGTTTACTTTTGAGATTAAGCAAAAGCCAGCAGATTCTCCAGTAGAGCAGCTTTCATACTATGAGGAGCGTAAAAAGCTCGCTATGGAAAGAGCTATGGAGCGATATGACAAACTCAAAGAGATGAGACCTACTCAGATCTCTTCTGAAGACTTCAAAGAGAAGCTAGAAAAGCCAGCTTATCTTCGCAAGAACGTAAAGCTCAATAATGTGCAGCCATCTAATGAGGAGAACATCTCTAGGTTTAATCTCACAGATGACAATGAGATCTTAGGGAATAATCGTTTTCTCTACGATAATGTAGACTAATAGACAGCTGGATATAAGTATGTAATTCTGCCCTGCCCGAAAGACTAACAGTGAAGTTTTTCTGACAAATCCTCCTCTTTGCTGTGAAGCTAATAGGGAGGGCTGGGATTTGCATTTCCATCCATAGTCCCATATGACAGCCGTCTGTGGGACTTATTTTTGTCCATCACTATGGCTATCTTGTCAAACATGTCAGTAGAGATTTGATTATAATTGTAGACAAAAGAAAGAAATATGCAGACTTATAGTAAAAAAATAAAAAGTGCAAGGGACTACATCAAAAAGCAATTTGATATTACTCCTGATTTTGGCATCATCCTCGGAACCGGTTTAGGTCAGCTCATTGATCATATAGATATTCAGCACGAGATCAACTACGAAGATATTCCTCATTTTCCCATTTCTACAGTGGAGAGCCATTCTGGTAAGTTGATTTTTGGTAAAATAGGTCAGAAGACAGTCGTAGCGATGAAGGGTAGGTTTCACTACTACGAAGGTTACAGTATGCAAGAAGTTACTTTCCCAGTCCGCGTATTGAAAGCACTCGGAATTAAGAGACTTTTTGTGAGTAATGCAGCTGGTGGGTTGAACCCTGATTTTAAGATCAGTGATTTGATGATTATCAAAGACCATGTGGACCTATTTCCAGAGAATCCATTGAGAGGAAAAAATCTTGATGACTTTGGTGTAAGATTTCCTGATATGAGTGAGCCTTATGATCAAGGTATGATCGACCAAGCATTGGCTATTGCTAAAAAACATGGTATTAGAGTCCATACTGGCGTTTATACAGGAGTACAAGGGCCAAACTTGGAGACCAAGGCTGAGTATCACTACCTAAGGGTCATCGGTGGAGATGCCGTAGGGATGTCTACTATACCTGAAGTCATCGTAGCGAGACATATGGACTTACCCGTATTTGCGATATCTGCTATCACGGACTTGTGTACTCCAGGTAATATCAAAAAAGTAACAGTAGCAGAAGTGATCGCTGCTGCTATGAAAGCAGAACCTGGGATGGCTAAAGTGATCAGTGAGTTGATTGCTAGCATAGATTAAAGTCAAGTAAAGAAAATACCGAGAGAATCATTTCCCTCGGTATTTTTTATTCTCCCAAAAAGATCTTAAACCCTCCATTGACTATAAAACCATCAGTAGGAGCCCATATCTGAGTAAAGGTAGGTTCATTAGGACTTCCACCTACGATTGGCGAAAACTTATCCTGTCGAGTATCTGTAAAGTTTTCAAAGTTGATGAAAATAGAAAATCGTTCCCAGATCTTTTCTCCCATAAACCCAAATCTCCAATAACTAGGTGAGTAGCTTTCGTTCATCAGATATTGCCTACCTGTAAAGTAGCTTTCAAAGCCTGCTCTAAGTTTTCCCTCTATTTCATACATCAATACTACACCCACTTGAGATCTAGGCGTGAGTGGTATGGGCATATTCATACCTTCATAGTGGTTACGAGCATTGATAAAAGTATAGCCAGCAAATAGCTTGAAGTCTTTGTAATTGGCTTTGATGTTAGTTTCGAAGCCTGCGGTATGGACATCTCCAGATACATTATTGTATTTCAGAAAAACCATGTCAGGTTCGGGCTGTAGGATCAAGGGATCATTGATCTGAGTGTAGAAAAATAGCTGGTTGATAGATAATGAAGCCTCATCTCCAATGGGGATCAAATAGTTGACATCTAAATTTGCTCCGACCGAACGCTCTGCGGCATTATCTTCTGGAGAAGTGGGTAGTACATACCTAAAGTTGATTTCCTCTGACTTTTCAGTAAATACAGTCGGATTTTTATATCCTAATCCACCTCCAAGTCGAGTGCTCAGTCTGCTATTGAAGCGGTGAAGCCATGAAACTCTCGGCAATACAAAAGTCCCGTAATCAGTCGTGTGATCTATCCTTAACCCACTTTCAAGTGTGTTTTTGTCATTGATATTAGTGGTTCTTTGGAGAAATGCACCCACTGTGGTAAGCTGATAACCTAGATTGATAGAAGTGGGAATAGACCTATCATCGAATTGATCGGTCCATAGGTTTAATCCTCCGATCCATTCATCATTTTCTTTAGCTTTTTTAGTCAAATTGATCTCAGAAAAGCTAGATTTTTGGATTCCGGAAAACTGGAAATTAGCAAGTCGAGTTTCTCTGTCATAGTAGTTATAATTCCCTTTTATCTGCAAGTTTGTACTAGCATTAAGCGATCGCTGATATTGAATGACAGCTGCATTTCTATTTGTTTTAGTCCGCTCTACATAGCTGAATCCAGGAGTTTCATTGAGTGCTCTGATGTCACCACCATTTCTAGATTCTTCAGAGAAAATACCGCCTATTTCTAGTACAGCATCGTTCTCTCCATAGAAGAATATACTAGGGTTAAGATTCCATCTTGAGATCTCAGGGATATTGGTAAAGCGATCTCCATCTGGATCGTAGAACGCTTGCTTGTTTAATGTTCCATATACAGAGGTGCCTATTTTACCAAATTTTTCTGCATAGAAGACATTATAATCTTGTCCGCCCGCAGAGGTGAAATTTGTCATCAAGTTAAGTCTTCGTTCATCAGTAGGTTTGATAGGGACTAAGTTAATAAGTCCAGCAATGGCACCACCTCCATACAGTGTAGACGAACTGCCTTTGATAATTTCGACTTGTTGTAAGTCTAGAGGTGGTATCTGCATGATACTTAGTCCTCCTGCAAATCCATTGTACAGAGGTATGCCGTCTCTGAGGAGTTGAGTATATCGGCCATCAAGCCCTTGAATTCTAAAGGTAGCATTGGCAGAAGTAGCAGATGTCTGCTGAACCTGAATACCCGTGCTCTCTCTCAAGATCATAGAGATATTAGCGGCATTCATATTACCTTTTTCTTCCAACTCTTCTCCAGCGATCACTTCCACTCTTGTAGGAGTATTATCTATGAGCCTACTCGTACGCGTAGCTTTGACAGTGATAGCCTCCATCTCATGCTCATGAGACTCTTCTAGCGATACGATGATTGGCATCTCGATCTGTATAGGAAGCTGTTGTTTGATAGTGACAGATTCATATCCGAGATATTTAAATACAAAAGTGTAGCTTCCAGCAGATAAATCTGTAAATGACACTAGTCCATTATTATCAGATACTTTGCCTGTCTTAGTTTCCTTAATTTGAACACTGACTCCGATGAGAATTTGGCCTGCTTCATCGATAGTTTTGAATGAGATAGATTGACTATAAGCGATGCTGCTACTAATACAGAGCAGTACCATAAGGATATAATTTTTCATAAGATGATTTTAATTAGCTGAATGATTTATTGAGTCAGCTAACAAATCGGGGGAGGATCCTTCAATTCTTTATTGAAAGGCTGATAGGAACCAAAAAATGCCATCTCTGAGCTATTAGGATTTTTTGAAAAACCTAGGTGAAGACTCTGATTGATACTCAAAACAGTTTGACAACATTCACAGCTACAGAGCGGAGAGCAGCTTTCAGTTTCATTAGATTTTTCTGTGTCTGTTTGACAAATATCTATCGATTCACCACTACAAGTCTGAGTGAGATCTTGACATGGATATGCTGATAGCACAAATAAGTAAATAGTAAAAAGTGTCTTGAGCCAATGCATGCATAAATGTAGCAATAGATTTTGTACACACTGTTGCATGAATGTTTGATATACAAACCAAATCCTTTTTAGTGGTGTTGACTAAGCTGAAATAAATCACAAAATCATTTTAAACACAGATTAATTTATAATTTTGAAATATGGACTTAAAGGGTAAAGTAGCAGTAGTAACAGGGGTCAGTAAAGGGATAGGTTTAGAAACTGTCAAGCAACTATTAGATAAAGGATGTATCGTAGCTGGATGGGGGAGAAGTAAACCCTCTCTCAATCATATAAATTTCCACTTTTTCACTTGCGATGTAGCCTCTCAATCGAGTGTAGAAAAGGCATATGCCGACACTACTCAAAAACTAGGTAATGATATCAGAATCCTGATTAATAATGCAGGCTTTGGTGTGGCAGCTCCTATAGACGAGATGAAAGTGGAGGACTGGAAAGCGATGTTTGATACCAATGTCCATGGGATCTTTTATGTCAGCAGATTGATCGTGCCTAATATGAAAGTTCAAGATGAGGGGCATATCATCAATATCGCATCTATCGCTGGTCTCAATGGCGTGCTAAACTTCGCTGGATATGTAGGGACTAAGCATGCTGTAAGAGGAATCTCTCATTCTATGTACATGGAGCTTCGTGACTTTGGCATCAAAGTGAGTACGGTATATCCTGGATCTGTCAAGACTAATTTTTTTGATGATATAGAAGGAATGAACGCTAATGATAATATGATGAGGCCTGAGGACGTTGCCACCACTATAGTGCAAACGCTCGAGACACATCCAAACTATTTCGTGGCAGATATCGAGCTGAGACCACTTAGACCAAGAGGAAAACAAAAGTAATATGTCTATCAAAGTAGTAGGAGTTAGTAAGTTTTTTGGGTTGCAAAAGGCATTGGATGAAATTTCCTTTGAAGCTAAAGAAGGTCAAATCTTAGGTTTTTTGGGGCCAAATGGAGCTGGGAAATCTACTACTATGAAAATTGCCACAGGTTACCTCTCAGCTGATACAGGAGAGGTGACTATCTGCGGCATAGATGTCGCTAAAGATCCAATAGCTGCCAAGCGAATGATTGGCTACCTTCCTGAGCACAATCCATTATACCTTGATATGTATGTAAAAGAGTATTTGTCATTCACGGCAGCACTTTTTGATGTGCCAAGGTCTCAAAGGAAAGACAGCGTACATGAGATGATAGAAAAGTGTGGTTTGACTTTGGAACAACACAAAAAAATAGGGCAGCTATCCAAAGGATATCGTCAAAGGGTAGGATTAGCCAAGGCCTTGATCCATCAACCGAAAGTTTTGATTTTGGATGAGCCAACTACAGGTCTAGATCCTAATCAACTAGTCGAGATTAGAAGTTTGATCAAATCTTTGAGCAAGGATAAGACGGTGATATTTTCTACTCACATCATGCAGGAAGTCCAAGCGCTTTGTGACCAGGTAGTCATCATCAACAAAGGAAAGATCGTAGCAAATGATCGACTAGACAACCTAACGCAAAGCACTAGTGAAGAAGACCTACTATACATAGAGTTGAGTACTGAAGTGTCTGTAGAGATACTTATGAGTATCAAAGGTGTGATATCAGTCGAACAGGTCAAATCGCGAGAATATTTGCTTAAATGCGAAAAATCCGCTCAAGTCAAAAGTAAAATCGTTGGAGAGTTGAGTCAGCGAGGATTATCGGTTGAAGGCTTGAGACAGCAATCGGATTCTTTAGAAACTATTTTTCACCAATTGACTCGCTGATATGTGGCATATCTATATCAAAGAAATCAATAGTTTTTTCAATAGTCTAGTGGCCTACATTGTGATGGCCATTTTTCTAGTCAGTATGGGCTTGATCGTCTGGGTTTTCCCTGAATCCAATGTCCTTACATATGGCTATGCGGAGATGTCTGCTTTCTTTTATTATGCACCCTACATTTTGATGTTTATGGTGCCTGCGATCAATATGCGGATGTTTGCAGAGGAACAAAAAGCAGGTACGCTAGAGTTACTCTACACCAGTCCATTGAAGGTGACAGATATTGTTATAGGCAAGTACTTAGCAGGATTCACATTGATGGCGCTGACGATTCTTCCTACCATTATTTATTATTACTCTATCTATCAGTTAGGAGATCCGATCGGTAATATCGACACCGCGAGAGTGATAGGTTCTTACATAGGTTTGTTACTGCTTGGAGCGGTATTTACTGGTTTTGGAGTTTTGACTTCATCATTTACAGACAACCAAATCGTAGCATTCATACTCGCAGTATTTTTTAGTTTCTTCTTTCATACTGGTTTGTCTTCTATAGCCAATATCAATGTCTGGAGTGATTTATCATTATTCATAGAGTTTTTGAGTTTGTCCTATCACTATGATTCATTGAGTAGGGGTTTGATAGATTCGCGAGATGTTATCTACTTAGTCAGTTTGATCATACTGTCGATTTATTCAACTACTCATATACTAGAAAGGAGTAAGTCATGAAAGCTAGATCACTTAATCTTCTGTTGCTGCTTGTTGGGATCATTGCGATAAACTTCTTTTCTGCGAGTTATTTTTATCGATGGGATTTGACAGAAGAAAAGCGCTATAGCATCAGTGATGCAGCGATTAGTTTAGCTAGGAGTATTCCAGAGGAGATAGAATTTGAAATCTACCTAGCAGGAGATTTACCTTCAGGTATGAAGCGACTACAGCAATCTACTATCGAGATGCTCGAGCAATTTAAGGCTTATGCCAATGTTCGAGTCTCTTACTACTTTGTAGATCCAGTCACTATAGTGGATGAAGACTATAAGATAGAGTTTATGAGAGAGCTAGCTCAGATGGGAGTGAGGCCTACCAATTTGATGATCAATGAGGATGGGAAAAGATCGAGTAAATTAATTTTCCCGGGCTTAGGGATTAAAATGGGTGACCAAATGGTAGGAGTACAGCTACTCAAAAATCAAGGAAACTCCCCAGCTAGTCCTGAAGAGATACTCAATCAGTCAATAGAAAACATAGAATATCAGATAGCCTCTTCACTAAAAGTACTTGTAGGTGAAGAACGGCCTCGTATAGGGCTTTCTATAGGTCATGGAGAACTGGACTCACTAGATGTCTTGGGTCTGACTGATGTTTTGCTGACTAAATATGATGTTTTCAAATTTGACTTGAGCAAACTTCAAGACCTGAGCGTATTTGATGCTATCATCATCAATAAGCCAAAAAGTGAGTTTTCGGAGCTTGAAAAGTTTAAGCTTGATCAGTATCTTTTAAGTGGAGGCAATGTATTATTTTTTCTAGACGTGATGCGTGTAGACATGGCAGAGGCTGGAGCTCCAGAAGGTGCTATAGGTTTGCCTTTTGAAGTAAATTTGGATGACATGCTCTTCAAATATGGTGTCAGGATAAACCGTGATTTTGTACAAGACCTGAGGAGTGGATATTATCCTGTAGTTGCAGGAGACTATGGGGATCAGCCTCAGATTAGCCGATTGCCTTGGCCATTTTATGTGATAGCCAATAACTTGGAGCAGCATCCAATCACCAAGAATTTAGATGCAGTTTACTTTAGGTTTGTGAGTTCGATGGACACTGTCAAGGCTGAGGGCGTTTTGAAAACCCCTCTAGTTTTTACATCTAACTACTCGAGAGTACTTCCTACTCCTGCGCGAGTAGCTTTTAATGACTATATCGAAGAGCCTGACTTCGCTACTTTTGGAAGAGAATATCTTCCTTTGGCCTATTTACTTGAAGGCGAGTTTACATCACTTTTCAACAATCGATTTTTGCCAGATGGAGCCAATACTAATGATAGGAGAGATAAAGGTGTAGGTAAAGCATTAGTCGTTTCTGATGGCGATTTTTTACGAAATGACATCAGCCTAGAAGACAAAACACCTTTTCCATTAGGAGAAGATCCATTTTCTGGAAGTTTTGCCAATGCAGACTTTATCCAAAATACGCTAGCTTACATGCTCGATGAGCAAGGTATCATACTCGCTAGAAACAAACAAATCAAAATCAGGCCGCTCGATAGACCGAAAATACTACGTGAAAAGACCTATTGGCAGCTCCTCAATGTGGCATTACCTGTAATTTGTATTATTGTCTTTGGAGTGCTTAGGTATGCTTGGAGAAAAAGAAGCTATACATCCCTCAAATAGCAAAGCTGTATAATGAATAGGTTTGCATAGTTTTTGGCTAAAAAGCGAGAAAGACTCATGCAATTATGATTTTATTTTTAAATTTACCGAATTGTAATTCTACATAGTAAAAACCGCATTCACGATATGAAATTTATTGTTTCTTCATCCGCTTTATTGAAGCATCTATCGAGCATCAATGGCGTAGTGACTACCAATCCGGTAGTGCCCATTTTGGAAAATTTTCTTTTTGAAATCAAAGAAGGGAAATTGACTGTCACCGCCTCAGATCTACAGACCTCCATGATGACAGTGATAGATGTAGAAGCCAAAGAAGACGGTCAGATAGCTGTTCCTGCCAAGATTTTGATGGAGACATTGAAGAATCTGCCAGAGCAGCCTGTCACTTTTACGATAGACAATGACAGCTACAGTGTAGAGATCAGCAGTGACAATGGTAGATACAAGCTAGCGGGTGAAAATGCCACAGACTTCCCTAAAATTCCTACAGTCTCTAATGCAACTACAGTGGAGATGTCTACAGAAGTACTTAGCAGCGCTATAGCTAATACTATCTTTGCTACGAGCAATGATGAGTTGAGACCAGCGATGACAGGCGTTTATGTCAATCTAAGTGAGACAAATACGACTTTTGTAGCGACAGATGGCCATAGACTTATCAGATATAGAAGGGTAGATGTAGCCTCTGAAGATGGTAGTGCGATCATCATCCCGCGCAAAGCACTCAACTTATTGAAGTCAACTTTGCCATCTGAAAACACTTCGGTGACAGTAGAATTCAATGCCTCAAACGCCTATTTTAAATTCAATAATATCAAGATGATCTGTCGCTTGATAGATGAACGTTTTCCTGATTATGAAAACGTAATCCCAGCCGATAATTCAAACTTGATGACGATTGATCGCATGGATTTGGTGAGTTCACTTAAGCGAATTGCCATCTATGCCAATAAAACAACTCATCAAGTAAGATTGAAGCTGACAGGTAGTGAACTATTGATCTCTGCTGAGGATCTTGACTTTTCTAATGAAGCCAACGAAAGACTTTCTTGTGAGCACAATGGGGAAGACATAGAGATCGGCTTCAATGCTAAGTTCCTCATAGAGATGCTTGCCAATCTCGTGTCTAGAGAAGTCACATTGATGTTTTCGGCACCTAACAGAGCAGGACTTATCGTGCCAAAGGATAAGGATGATAATGAGGATATCCTCATGCTAGTGATGCCAGTGATGCTTAATAATTATGTCTAAGTACTAAAAAATCAATTTTATATAAGCCTTGGCTGTTACAGGTCAAGGTTTTTTTTCGTCTTTTTATTGAAGTGATTGGATAAATAAAAAGAGTCAATGATTTCTATAAAATATAAGTAGCTTTTTATCTTTAAGTATTCAATAGTACTTAAACTACTTTTAAGATTATTTTGAAGCATAGTACACACTTAAGTTTTTCAATAACCATCATCTAATGCTAGATCTACCAAAAAAATACAGCTCTTTGTACCTAGCGATATTTTTTAGTTTGCTTTTGTTTGCTTGCCTGTACAGATTGCATCAACCGCCACTGAAGTTTGAGGAGCCAAGAAGAGCGATCGTAGCGATAGAGATGATAGAGACTGGTAATTGGATAGCGCCACAGATCAATGGTGCATTTTATTACAACAAACCCCCACTTTATAATTGGTATTTAGGAGGTTTTTTCCTTCTTTTTGGTACCTCTGAGATAGTAGTCAGATTAGCCAGTTTAGTAGCGTTTTTTATCTTTGGCTGGTCTATATATTTGGTTGGAAGTCGATACTTAAGTAAGACTCAGGCCATCACCAGCGCACTGATGTTCATGACCGTCTTTCAATTACTATTACAGTTTACTGTGATAGGAGAGATCGACATTTTCTACAGCTTGATTGTTTTTTGGCAAGTCTGCTTAATATTTTTATTGTTTGAAAAAAGGCAGTTTTGGCTACTTTTCACGCTCAGTTATTTGTTGACATTTGTGGGCTTGATGACCAAAGGTTTACCTTCATTGGCTTTTCAAGCAATTACACTACTAACGTGGTTCATCTATCAGAAACAGTTTAAAAAACTATTTTCTTTGGCTCATATAGTAGGTATTTTCGTCCTTTTAACTGGTTTAGGGGTTTATTTCTTTGCTTACAGTTATCACAATGATCCTACAGAATTTCTAATTAGATTACTAACTGAGTCTACTCAACGAACGGCTATTAGTGCTTCTATTTTTCAAACTTTGGCTTACCCTTTGATTTTTCCGCTTGAGTTAGTATTGATTACAGGTCCTTGGACTTTTATGCTTTTACCACTTTGGAGTAAGCAGATCAGAAATAGAGTTTTTGAAAATAAGCTATTGCTGTTTGCAGGAATTTTCATAGTAAGTAATCTATTGATTTATGCCATATCTCCAGGTACGAAGACGAGGTATTTATTCATGTTTATTCCATTTTTCTTGTGGCTATCAGTTGGTGTGTGGAATATAGCTGGAGAGTTGGGTTTGTGGGAAACTTATAGAAGGTATTGGGCTAAATTCTTCTGGGGAATTTTATTGATAGGAGGGGTTGGACTATCCATAGTTCCGTGGTTTCCTGAGGTGAGACTTTATCCTGTGGATATAGTTTGGGCAATCCTTTGTCCAGGATCACTTTTTTTGATTGCTTACTTTTATAAGAGGCGAGAATCCTCAGAGTTACAATTATTACTACTTTCCATTATTATTATTAGGATAGCATTTGACATCTATGTTTTGCCTCAAAGAGAGATTTCTACTAAGAATAATGAGCCAAAGGAAGCTATTCAAGCTTTAGGGATCAGTCATGATTTGGACTTTTACACGATAGGTCAGTTGATAGAACAACAAGTTCCAATGACCAATCTGATTGTAGCTCAGAAGCATTATCAATGGCCTCCATTCGCATTTAGCTATTACTATTATCAGAAATTCAAACAACCACTAACGCTTACAGATAAGCTTACAAAAGGAAAGCAATATCTCTGTCACGCGCACGAATTACCTTCAGGAGCAAAAATATTAAGTGAATACTTCATGGATGAGTTTGGAGTAAAGCTTGTACTGTTTGAGTGGTAGTACTTAACCTTAATTAAAGGTAACTGCCTGTAAATCTGCTAGTAATGGCGGATTTTTTTTATGATAAAAGTTCGCAATATTCTAGTAAAATCTATTGTTTTAAAATTTTTTAACAATGTTTAATATGTTTTATTCTTGAATTAAAACAAATTATTATATCTTTACGTACATAATAAAGTATTAGTTAATGAGTTTGTGCCTTTTTAGGTACATAAACTTCCTCAACTGATGCTTCATTTGATTTATGGTTTAAGAATGATGAAATGATAGCGCTCGATGGGCGCTATTATTTTTTTAAAGTGTTTTTAACCAAGCGAGCCGCCTATCAAAATAGTAAAAAATATAAATCCCTGTAAATAAAATACTTACAGGGATATTGAAAGTGTTTGTGGAGTCGGAGGGATTCGAACCCTCGTCCAGATAAGGAGACTATGCACCCTCTACATGTTTAGTTGCACTTTAGGTTTTCGACTTCAGCTGGTCGGCAACTACCTACTTTCCGCTTAGCCACTAGAGTTTCATTGCCATTTAGTAGCGTCATAGCAACTAGTTAAGTCTGATCGACACCTCAACTCAGCACCGACAAAACGAAATGCTGCGAGATGTGGCCCGGGAATCCTCTTGGACTCAACCGATTAGCCCTATCTAGGAATTAACCGTAGATTAGGCAGCCATGGCGTAATTAGATTCGCCAAATATGGTTCGAGCGAATTGCTTAAGGATGTACACTCCACACCCTACATGACAGGTACACGTAAACACTTACTGTCAAAACCGGTCGACCCCGATTTTCATAAAAGACAAAAGTAGCACAAAAAAAGTTCTCTCTATCTTAGTTCTATACATATTCATTGAGGGAAGATTTTTTATCTCAGTGATGTCTGACAAACGCGCTATTTTTATAAATTGCATCAATGGAAAATTTTGTAGTCTCTGCTAGAAAGTATCGCCCAAGTGATTTTGCAAGTGTAGTAGGTCAGTCGCATATCACCACTACGCTCAAGAATGCTATCAAGAATAATCACCTAGCTCAGGCATTTCTATTTTGTGGACCTAGAGGCGTAGGAAAAACTACCTGTGCGCGTATATTAGCCAAGACAATCAACTGTCAAAATATCACTACCGATTTTGAAGCATGTAATGAGTGTGACTCTTGCAAGAGCTTTAATAATAGTGGTTCCTTTAATATCCATGAGCTTGATGCCGCTTCTAATAACTCAGTAGATGATATTAGAAACCTAGTAGAGCAAGTTCGCTATGCGCCTCAGTCAGGAAAAAAAATCTATATCATAGATGAGGTACATATGCTTTCAAATCAAGCATTTAATGCCTTCTTGAAAACGCTAGAAGAGCCTCCAAAGTATGCTATTTTTATACTTGCCACCACAGAGAAGCATAAGATCATCCCTACTATACTCTCTCGTTGTCAGATATTTGATTTCAATAGAATTCAGGTTAATGACATCACATCTCATCTTCAATATATAGCAGAGAAAGAGCAGATTGAAGCAGAAGCAGAAGCACTTAGGTTGATCTCCACTAAGGCAGATGGGGCTTTGAGAGATGCTTTATCTATTTTTGATCTTATCGTGACATACTCAGCAGGTAGTAAAGTCACTTATCAGAATACCATTGAGAATCTTCACATATTGGATTATGATTATTATTTCAAAATGACAGATTTTCTCTTGGAAGAGAAGCTTTCAGATGCACTTTTGACTTTTGACGAAATCTTAAAAAAGGGCTTTGATGGTCATAATTTTATCTTGGGTTTGAGTGAGCATTTTAGAGATCTTTTAGTGTGTAAAGATACAAATACGATTAAGCTACTTCAGGTATCAGAAGGTGTAGCTGATCGTTATAAATCACAATCATCTAGGTGCTCAGAGGCATTTTTACTCACTGCCTTAAACATATGCAATCAAGCAGATATTCAGTATAAGGCTAGTAAAAATCAAAGACTGCATATCGAGCTTACCTTGATGAAGTTAGCTAAAATCAAGTCTGCCTTGAGTCTAGGCCATTTGGCTGAGGAATTAAAAAAAAAAGACTGAGTCAGACGGATCACTCTGAAATCAAGCCAGCTGGAGAATTAAAAAAAACAATTTCAAAGACTGTCTCTGAAACTTCAGTCAGACCGACAGCCAAATTGCCATCCCTCACACAGCTCAAGTCTAAAGTGACAGAAAGGGCTGATATCATAAGCGAGAAAGAAGCAGCTGCAGAAAATCAGGATAATGATGATAAGCCTATTATGGCAAGTGACAAAGATGACAAATCTCTAACTACAGAGGAGGTCAAAGAAGCACTTGATAAGGTCATCGAGCAATTCAAAGCTGACGCAAGAAGCATTGAGAGCACTATCCTAAAGAATGAATTTGTATTGACAGATCGCACCATAGCGTTTAAGCTTTTAGGTGAAATGCAAGATGAGCGCTTTCAGAAGATGAAACCCGAACTCAAAGGGTTGCTCAAAAACTTATTAAAGGTTAATCAGCTAGAGATCACTTCAATGATGGTAAAGGAAGCGGATACGAGACCTAAGCTTTATACTTCTACAGAAAAATTTAATTACCTAAAAAAGAAGTCTGCTATACTTACTGAAATGCAACAAAGATTTGGTTTAGAAACTGATTTTTAATTTGCTAAAACTCTAAAACGACTCCTAAGTTAATCAGGTTTTGTACTTGAAGCAATCCTCGCTTTTCAGATCCATCTTCTTGTCGTATCAATACTCGCTCGTCATAGATGAGATTGGTCTCTATCTGCGTACTGATATATTTGTTCACTTTCATCCTTAGGATACTCTCAAGGTTGACTACCATATTTCCAAATGTCTCGTAATTCGAGAACAAGTTGATATTTGCATCCCATTGGATATTTTCCATGACTTTGAGACTAGTAGTGGCATTGATAGAAGCACCTGCCTCTGATCTCAGGTTTTGTCCTCGCTCCACACCAAATGCGCCTTCATTGGCCAGTGAGTCTAATCTCACCACTGTAAATCTCCCTGTAAAAGGAGAAGCAATCAATGAGAACTTACCGTTGACAGTATAGTTGAGACCTGTTGAGGACTGAATGTAGCCTGGTGCTAAAATGGATGAAGCTAGTATCTTGCTTTCGGATGTGGCGCCACTAGGAGTGAAATACCTAAAGCCAGGGAGTAGCTGAGTTCTTAGTTCTAATAGGGAGGATAGATAGAGATTTTGATTGATCTGTCTACCATATTTTGTGCTAAAATTAACAGCATCATTCGTTTTTCTCAAAGGATAGTCTCTATCAGACTGTCTATTAAAACCACCATTGATCGTCAATCTGGTATTCCATATATTTTCATCTTTTTTATAATCCAGAAAGATGTTAATGGTCGAGTTGAGTGCAAAGGAACTGTTGCCACCTGCTGCCCAATTGACCAAGCTAACTTGCTGCATATTGACACTGTAATTGCCTCTGATTTTCCAGTTGCGCTCTTTGATTTTGACAGTATCTAAGTCAGGGATATAAGGGGCCAAAAATGAACTATCATAGATGACTTTCCCTTGGTAATTTTTGATAGCATCGAGTCTTCTATTGATTTTTAGGATGACTTCTTCTATGCGAAGTGGTCTAGAAGGGCGTAGCATATCCCTACTGGACTGTCTTACCACTTGAGCAAAAGCAGTCGCAGAGCATCCTAATAATAGGATGGCTAAAACGTACATTTTTAGATTAATACGCAATTTACTGTTCTCTAAATCCCCAGACCAAAACCTCTTGGCTTTGATACGTTTGCTAATCGATATTATTTTATTCGATTAGCTCTTATTTTTAAAATTTCCCCTTGTTGCAGATCATTCTCAGACTTGAGATTCCAAGCCTTTAGGTCGCTGACAGTCACTGTATACTTGCGAGCAATGTCAAATATGCTCTCTCCTGCAGCTACTTTATGATACAAATATTCTCCAGTAGTCGGTATCTGGATCACTTGTCCAATCGAAAGCGTACTCTGCGCTGTAAAATTATTGGCTTTTTGAATGTCAGCCACAGAGACACCATATTTTTTAGCCAATGCAAAGAGTGTTTCTCCAACTACTACTTTATGCTCTACCATTCTGACAGCTGAAAGTGGTGCTGAAGCAGGTTCACTTTCTATGATGACCTTTTCAGCTTCTTGACTGTTTGATTGTATACTTATTGTTGCTTTTGGAGTCTCTGAAGTCTCAGCTACTGTTGATTTAGTGAGTTTTTTACCACTCCTTTCTAGCCAGTAGGCATCATAAGCGATGGCTTCTCTTGGAGACCTTGTACGCTGCAAGTAGAGGATCATACCTACTTGTAAGTTATTGTCATTGTAGATTCTGTTTTTAGACTTCAATGCACTGAGTGTGATTCCATATTTTTGGGAGATTTCCCAGAGCTTATCACCAGGCTTTACGATGTGATAAGGTACTAGCCCTTCTCTACGCTTTTTCTCTGTGTAATAGTACTTTCCTACTTCTTGTCTTTGATTACGTGTCATGTCATTGAGCTTTCTAAACTTAGCTTCTGGCATGCGAGCATCTGTTGCCATAGAGAACACTGTGCCTCCTCTGGCAGCCATGATGCCTTGTAGTCCATTGACAGTGATCCAGCCAGCTTTACGTGAGGCTAGTGTGTCTCCAGAGATTCTAGGGAACTCTATGGACTGATCGATCACTTCCATGAGTGTATAGACGTTTCCAGAGGCGTCTGTATCCTGAGTTAGCTCGATGGTAGCTTCAGTCGTTGTGGCAGGTGTTGATTTTCTAGTATTGGTATTACTTCTGATCGGCTTGCTTGCTGGTGTCGTAGTAATATTTTGAGTAGTAACTTCAGGTGTAATATTTTCTGCCAATGAATGGTTCTGTGTAGGGTAATAAATAGCATAATCTCCTGCTGGGAAGACATCTGTTTGAAGCCACTTATTATATTCTTTAAGTGTATTTTCGTCTACTTTGATGTCGTTGGCGATCTCTGATATCCTTTGGTTAGCAGCTGGCTTATGTATAGCGAGTTGGGTATTATCAGAAGTAGGTTTTCCGATATGTGCTTCAAAAGCGATTTTATGAGCCAAGAATTTCTTAAAATACCAATAAGTGTTTTGATCTATAGCGACTTCTTTTTTTCCATTATATCGGTCACCAAGGATGCCTTTGGCTCCTCCGAGTCCCGCTTGATAGGAGATGAGTGCACAAAACCAATTATTAAAATATTGATTGTTTTTTTTCAAATAAGTAGCGGCACCTCGAGTTGACTTTTCTATGTTTTTGCGATCATCTATGGTACGGTCTACCCTCATCCCAACTTCCACTGCAGTGGCTTCTTTGAACTGCCAAAACCCTACAGCATTTGAGGTAGAAACCGCATCAGATATGAGGGCACTTTCTTGGATGACTAAGTATTTAAAATCATTTGGCAAGCCTTCCTCAGCGATGATTTTTTCTATGAGAGGCATATACAAATTGACACGATCCAATTTGATTTGAAAATATTTTTCACTTCTTGTAAGGGCATCTACATCAGCTTGAATTTCTTTTCTTGCTTGATTATTCAAGGTTAGCTCTAGGTCTGCAAATCTTATTTTCTCAGGAACGGTCAGCTCTTGAGCCTTGGATAGGAAGGAAATCAATAAGAGAAAAGTGAGTAGTAGGCTTTTCAGATTTGTCATAGGTTCACCCTGTAGTGGTTAGTGTTTTATTCATTACTTCTTTCTAGCAACTAGTAGGCCATCTCGTATGGGCATGAGTACATTTTCTACCCTTGGATCATTTTGAACTTTAGTATTGAAGTCCAAAATAGCTCGCGTGTCTTTATCTATTTTTTGACCAGCTTCTACGATAACCTTTCCTGACCAAAGGACATTGTCAGAGATGATATATCCCCCAGGTCTAACTTTGTCTATCACTAAGTCATAATATTTTGCATAATTGATCTTATCTGCATCAACGAAGACCAGATCAAAAGTCTCTTCTAAAGTTGGGATGATCTCTAGGGCATTCCCCAACAGATACTTAATACGATCAGACAGTCCAGCTTCTTCAAAGAAGCGATTCACCATAGGCGCCAGTTCATCATTGATATCTATCGTATACATGATGCCGTCAGGAGTGAGTCCTTCTGCGAGACATATGCCAGAGTAGCCAGTATATGTACCGATCTCCAATATCCTTTTAGGACGAATCATATGGCTCATCATTGATAGTATGCGCCCTTGGAGGTGACCAGAGAGCATTCTAGGCATGAGCACTTTGGCATGCGTCTCTCTTGTTATTTTCAAGAGTAGTGGATGCTCTTTATCAGAGTGGTCTTCACAATATTTTAAGATATCTTCTGGTATAAAATCCATCTCAATTTTTTGGTAAGTAAGTTAGCTGACTCAGATTATCCATTTGAAAAACCTCATTGGCTAAATCTTGTAGTTTTTCAGCTGTGATACTATTGATCTCATCAAATAGCTCATCTATGGGCTCTATTTTTTCTAAGTCTAGAATAGATCTGCCGAGCATGATCATGATGCCAGAGTTGTTTTCTTCCGCCATGGCTATCTGTCCTATGGCTTGTTCTTTAGCCATGTGGAGTTGTAGTGTCCCTAGTTTTTGCTCTCTGAGTTTCTTGAGTGTGCGCCAGACTGCTCGTCCTGCTTTATCAACCTGTTTAGGCTCTGTTCCATAAAATATAGTAAACGCACCACTGTCAGTATATGGCTGATAAGAAGACTCTATACTGTAGACGAAGCCATACTTCTCTCGAAGCTCGAGATTTAGCCTAGAAGTCATACTAGGACCTCCTAAGATATTATTCAGTAAAAAGAAGGGTATACGGTTTTTATCCTTTAAACTGTAGGCTGTAGACCCAATAGCACATTGAGCTTGGGTGATTTCTCGCTCTATAGTTCTGATACTCGGCTGATAAGTAATGAATGGAGCTCTCTGATGAATCCTACTGGTAGCAGGGATATCTTTTAGATAGCGCTCTGCAAGTTTGATGACTTTTTTAAATGGGATATTACCTACGCTTGAGAAGACGAGTCGGTGAGTATCTATTCTTTCTGCTACGAAGTCTTTGAAGCTGTTTTGGTCAAAACTATTGACAGAATCTACTGTGCCGAGGATATTTTTGCCCATTGGGTGTTCCCCATAAAGTAGCTCATCAAATTCATCTTGGATGGCATCATCTGGAGAGTCAAAGTACATGGACATCTCTTCCAAGATCACTTGTCGCTCCTTCTCTATTTGTTTTTCAGGAAATGTAGAATGAAAAGTGATATCAGCTAGTAGCTCAAATGCTTTGGCAAAATGCTGGTTGAGAATGGAGGCATAAAAGCAAATCTTTTCTTTAGTAGTATAAGCATTGAGTTCTCCGCCTACCGAATCGAGTCGATTGAGTATATGAAAAGCTTTACGCTTTTGAGTGCCTTTGAATGCCATATGTTCCCAAAAGTGAGCAAGACCTTCTTTGCCTGGATCTTCATCCCTACTACCTATATCTAAAATAAAACCGCAATGAACGATTTTAGTATGATTTACTTCTTTGTGTATCAGCCTGATGCCATTAGGCAAGGTGTGCAATTCGTATTCCTTCATTGATCTCAAAAATACCGAATTATAAGGAAATATAAAGCCTAACTTGATGCTTTGTCTAAGACAAGTGTAAGATAGCTGTTAAAGTTACGCTGTTTTGATTTTGAGGTACTCGGATTTCTTAAATTATCGTATTTTGTGTAGCTTTCGCCCTTATTTTAAAGCAAACTTGAATAGTCTATATGCAATTATCGATCATCATCAGTACTTATAACGAGCCAGAGTGGTTAGAGAAAGTGATATGGGGATATGAGCAGCAGTCATTCAAGGATTTTGAACTTTTGATAGCAGATGATGGCTCTAATGAGCGTACAAAAACAGTAGTCGAAAAGTACATAAACAAGACTTTTTTCCCAATCAAGCATATATGGCATGAAGATCAAGGCTATCAAAAGTGTACTATTCTAAATAAGGCTATCGCGAAAACTTCCACAGACTATATCTTATTTTCAGACGGAGATTGTATCCCAAGAAGAGACTTTGCTCAGACTCATGTTGGTTTGGCTGAGAAAGGCTACTTCCTATCTGGAGGAGCTATCAGGATGCCTATGTCATTAAGTCAATTGATCTCTAAGGAGGACATTATTGCTCAGCGGTGTTTTGACAAAAATTGGTTAGAGACAAATGGACTTCCTAAGAAGTTCTTTAAAAATTTGAAGCTAACACAGTCACCTACACTGGCTAATATTTTGAATAAAATCACTCCTGCTAAAAGTACATGGAATGGGGGTAATGCTAGTGGTTGGAAGTCGGATATCATAGCAGTCAATGGCTTCAATGAGGACCTTCATTATGGAGGTCAAGATCGTGAGTTTGGTGAGCGCATGTTTAACCTTGGATTGAAATCCAAGCAGATCAGGTATTCAGCTGTTTGCGTTCATCTAGAGCATCACCGTGCATACAAGACCAATGATGCAATCAAGAAAAATAAGGAAACCAGAAAAGCTGTCATTCAGAAAGGATTGGTGAAGGCGGCTAATGGAATAGATAAATATTTAACTAATCAATAACCAAATGTGGGGTAAACTTTTCAACCAATTAGGAAGAGACTATAGAGATAAGTTTCTAAAGAAGATCAACAAGCTTGAGCGACCTTTTATGAAAAATAAAGAGCTCGACATCATTCTCGAGGTGATCACTAAGAAGCAACCGAAAAGATCTCTAGAGTGGGGAAGTGGTTTTAGCACTTTGTGGTTTCCAAGCCTAATCGAAAAGAGAGATCTTTGGCTTGCGCTGGAGCATGAAGAGGATTGGGCTAAATTAATTCAAAGCAAGAATACTGATGATAAGGTACGAATAGATTATGTAGCGAGTGAAATTCCGGGCTGGAATAATAAAGAAGACTACAAAAAAGACGGTACTTATGAAGAGTTCAAAAGCTATGTAGAATATCCTGAGCAGTTTGCGCCTTTTGATTTTGTTATGATAGATGGCAGAGCGAGGATAGATTGTCTCAAAAAAGCCTTTGATATAGTCAATGATGATGCGATTATCATCTTTCATGATTGCAATAGACCACATTATCATAAGTATCAAGACCTCTTCAAATATGGAGTGTTCATCACGGATCATCGTAAGAGTCATGGAGGAATGTGGATCGGATCCAAAGCTACGCCTATAGAGGAAGTTTTGGATGTTGCCTATCATCAAGAGCTTTGGAGAAGGCATACTAAATTAGCCTTGGCTTTTAAGTTTTAGTAAATACTAGATACAGATGCTATGAAATACTTACCAATAGACCAAAAGCTATTTATAGAAAACAGAGCGAATCTTATAAAACATTTGCCTGCTAGATCTATCGCTGTCTTTAATTCTAATGACATCATGCCCACTAACGCAGATGGGACAATGCCTTTTAGACAGAATAATGACCTTTTTTATCTTACGGGAATTGATCAAGAGGAGTCTATCTTAGTCCTTTTCCCTGATTTTCATCACGAACATCAGCGTGAGATTTTATTTTTAAAGGAGACCAATGAGCATATTGCGATTTGGGAAGGTCATAAGTACACCAAAGAAGAAGCTTACGAAACATCAGGGATCAGGTCTGTCTATTGGCTTTCGCAGTTTGAAAATGTATTCAACACACTAATGGCAGAAGCAGAAACGGTCTATCTTAATAGCAATGAGCACATCAGAGCAGTAGTAGAGGTAGAGACGCGTGATGCACGCTTTGTGAAGTGGTGTAAAGAGCATTATCCGCTACATACTTATAAGAAAGTAGCACCACTGATGCATGATCTAAGAGCTATAAAGCATCCAATAGAGATCAAACAGTTACAACAAGCCTGTGATATTACCAATAAAGGTTTTAGAAGGATATTGGAGTTTGTAAAACCAGGGGTGACAGAATATGAGATAGAGGCAGAATTTATCCATGAATTTATCAGAAATAGATCTAAAGGCTTTGCCTATACACCGATCATCGCTTCTGGATATAATGCCTGTGTGCTACACTACATCGAGAATAATCAACCTTGCAGGGATGGGGATTTGATACTATTTGATGTAGGGGCAGAGTATGCCAACTACAATGCAGATATGAGCAGGACTATCCCCGTGAACGGAAAGTATACACAAAGACAAAAGGATGTCTACAATGCTGTCTTGCGTGTGCAACGCGCATCTATGGATATATTACGTCCAGGTACGACTATACCTGAGTATCATAAAGAGGTGGGAAAAATCATGGAGTCAGAATTAATTGGACTTGGACTTTTAGATAAAACGGATGTCAAAAATCAAAACCCAGAAAGCCCTCTTTACAAAAAATATTTTATGCATGGGACTTCTCATCATCTCGGCTTGGATGTACATGATGTGGGAAATATTTATCAGAAAATCAAACCAGGGATGGTTTTCACAGTGGAGCCTGGGATATATATCAGGGAAGAATCCATGGGAATCAGACTTGAAAACAATATTGTGATTCAAGAAAATGGTTACTTCGATCTGATGAGAGATATACCGATAGAAGTAGAAGAGATAGAGGAGTTGATGAATAGATAAACAAAAAGACCAATCGTGAGATTGGTCTTTTGCATGATATATTTAGCTGTGCTAATTATCCAATAGATACTCTTTTGAAAGCAGAGACAGTCAATCCTTTGCTTACACCGTCTAGGTACTGAGCGATAGACTTGCTGTTATCTTTTACAAAAGCTTGGCTCAAAAGCGTGTTCTCTTTGTAGAACTTGTTGAGTTTACCCAAGGCGATTTTCTCAAGCATATCTTCTGGCTTACCTTCTGCTCTAGCTTGCTCTTTACCTACTTCGATTTCTCTTTCTACTAATGATGCATCTACACCATCTTTGTCAAGAGCTACAGGGTTCATAGCAGCGATTTGCATAGCCACGTCTTTTCCAGCTTCTACTACATCACTACCATTTACATTTGCTAGGGCTACGAGTACACCTAGTTTGCCTGTTGAGTGGATGTAAGGAACGACTACTTCACCTTTGATAGCATCTAGTGCAGAGATTTCAAGTTTTTCACCAATTTTACCTGTCATTTCGATGATTTTCTCACCTACTGTCAAGTTTTCGAATTTAGCTGCTTTTAGAGCATCGATATCAGTGATGTTGTTTTTCACTGCGATATCAAGGATGCTAGAAGCTAATTCTACGAAACCTTCATTTTTAGCTACGAAGTCAGTCTCACAAGTGAATGAAAGAATCAAGCCTTCAGTCTGAGCATCATTTACTTGAGAAAGTACTACACCTTCTTTAGTCTCTCTATCTGATCTAGAGGCAGATACTTTCTGACCTTTTTTTCTCAAGATATCGATAGCAGCATCGAAATCACCATTTGCTTCAGTTAGGGCCTTCTTACAG
The DNA here is from genome assembly GCF_016464625.1 of Penaeicola halotolerans. Classification (GTDB taxonomy): domain Bacteria; phylum Bacteroidota; class Bacteroidia; order Cytophagales; family Cyclobacteriaceae; genus Penaeicola; species Penaeicola halotolerans. The sequence continues at coordinate 637,018 of NZ_JAEAGO010000003.1, read as the reverse complement.
TCCATCATACCGGCACCGGTCATTTGTCTTAGTTTGTTAACGTCTTGCGCTGTGATAGCCATGTCGATTTATTTTTTATGTTGTGTGAATTGCTAATAACAAAAAAATTGAACAAAGGCTGAAAGGCCATATGTTCAATTTTTATAGTATAATCATTTGTTGTAAGCTTACTCTTTTTCTGCTTTAGCAGTGTCAAGTGCTTTTTTTGCTTCCTCTTCCTCAGTAGATTTAGCATCGTCCTTATCTCTTTTTCTCTCAGAAAGACCTTCTTCGATGGCTTCACCGATAGCTTTCATCAATAGAGCGATAGACTTATATGCATCATCATTGGCAGGGATTGGGAAATCTACCTCACCAGGATTAGAGTTAGTATCAACTAATGCAAATACAGGGATACCTAGTTTTTGAGCTTCTTTGATGGCGATGTGCTCTCTCTTGATGTCTACTACAAAAAGTGCAGATGGTAATCTTGTAAGATCAGCGATACCACCAAGTACTTCTTCTAGTTTCTCTCTTTGACGAGTGATCATCAACCTTTCTTTCTTTGCTAGTACTTTGTAAGAATCTTCCTTCATCATCTTGTCGATAGAAGACATTTTCTTCAAAGATTTTCTGATTGTAGCAAAGTTAGTCAACATACCACCTAGCCATCTTTCAGTGACATAAGGCATGTTTAGTTTGCGCGCTTCCTCAGCTACCAAGTCTTTGGCTTGCTTTTTAGTAGCGACAAACATGATTTTCTTTCCTGATCTTACGATCTGCTTGATTGCGTTAGATGCTTCTTCGAGGCAAACAAGCGTTTTATTTAGGTCTATGATATGGATACCATTCTTCTCCATGAAGATGTAAGGCGCCATTCTAGGATCCCACTTTCTCGTCAAGTGTCCAAAGTGAACACCAGCATCTAGTAAGTCTTTATATTCTATTTTTGCCATTAAATATATAGTTGTATAAATATAAAAGAGTCGATATTAACGCTTAGAGAATTGGAATCTCTTTCTAGCCTTAGCACGACCGTATTTCTTACGCTCTACCATTCTAGGATCTCTTGTCAAGAAGCCTTCTTTTTTCAAAGCGCCTCTGTGCTCAGGATCAAACTCGCAAAGAGCTCTAGAAATCGCTAATCTGATAGCTTCTGCTTGTCCTTTTGGACCACCACCATCTACATTGATCTTGACATCGTACTGACCATCCACAGAAGAAAGCTTCAATGGCTGCTTTACGATGATTTGAAGCAATTCGAATGGAAAGAAGTTTTCAAGCGATCTGTTGTTGATCGTGATTTCACCTTTGCCAGGCTTCATGTAGATTCTGGCTACAGATGTTTTTCTTCTACCTATTGTATTGATAATTTCCATCTATTCGTCCGAATTATAGTTTTACTTCTTTTGGTTGCTGCGCTTCGTGCGGATGCTCTGTACCTTCATACACATAAAGGTTACCGAATAACTGTCTTCCCAATCTGTTCTTAGGAAGCATACCTCTCACAGCTCTTTCTACCAATAGTCTAGACGACTTAGCTTTCAACTGTCTAGGAGTGATTTCTCTCTGACCTCCTGGGTAACCTGTGTAAGATAGATATACTCTATCATCCCACTTCTTACCGGTCATTCTTACTTTGTCAGCATTGATGATAATCACGTTATCACCACAGTCTACGTGAGGAGTATAGCTAGGCTTGTTTTTACCTCTGATGATTTTTGCTACTTCACTAGCTAGTCTACCTAAGACTTTAGCGTTCGCATCGATCACTACCCAGTTCTTCTCTACAGTAGCCTTGTTTGCCGAAATAGTTTTGTAACTTAAAGTATCCACTGTTAAAATTTTTATTTTTAGCTCTTACTTGAAGGTATTCGCCCTAAAAGGGACACAAAGATAGGTGCTAAATATTTGAAATGCAATAGACTCAAATATTTATAACCGAAATTATAGTGTGCTGCGAATACGTATTATTCAGTGATTTAGGAAGCTATCTATTCAAAAAACCGACTCGATCGGGTGAGCAGTTCTCTGCACTTTTGGTCTAGGTCATCTAGCAGAGGTCTAAGGTCTCTACTAAATTAATGCGGGGCAATTGACACTAAACTGAAGGTCAGAGATTCAAATATAGACTATAAATACTGACTGAATAAGGGCGCAAAAGTAAAGAAAAATATTTCTGAAAGAAAGTATCTTTGATATTTTAAGTCAGCAATTTGTTTATTTTTCACCTTTTGAGCTTTCCTCAACTATTCAGGTCTAGTTGCTTGATCAGCACAGCCATGTCTTTTGGATACGGAGATACTACGTCAAGTTTTTTTCCTGAAAGATTTTCAAAATGAATGGCATAGGCATGAAGAGCTACACGTTGCATGAGGGGACGTTCCTCCTCTTCCTTTTTAAGGTTGAATTTTCTTTTAATCTGAGAAAGAAAAAGTGGCTTGCCTCCATAAAGTTCGTCTCCACAGATAGGCGCATTCATAAAAGATATGTGGGCCCTGATCTGGTGTAGCCTTCCAGTGACTGGTTGGCACTCTACTAGTGTGTGTGCCTTGTAACTTTTGATGGTGTCAAAATAGGTCAATGCAGGCTTGCCATCCTTATTGATTTTTGCTATTCCTTTATTAGTAGTTGAAAGATTACGGTCCACTCTTGTCTTTTTAAAATCATGTATGCCTTCTACGACAGCATGATAGATTTTCTTAACAGATCGATCTTCAAACTGCATAGCAATGTGTCTGTAGGCCTCTTGATTTTTAGCAATAACTAGACAGCCAGAGGTTTCTTTGTCAAGTCGATGGCATACTTGTGCTGATTCGCAATAGTCTTTGGCAAGCGCTAGGATATTTCTCGGATCATTTCTATCGTCTAAGGTAGAGATATAGGGAGGCTTATTGATGACGATAAAGTCCTCATCTTCGTGTATGATCAGATCCTTAAATACTATTGGTTTCATGATGCGCTTTTTAAGAGGATGCAAAAGTACTCAAACATCCCTGAAGCAACAAGCAACTAATCCATGGAGTTGATTTTCTCGGTAGGCTCTTCTATTGTGGCCACAGGATTGACAGCTTTCTGTAATTTGAAGCTAAATACAGAACCTTTACCTACAGATGAGGTCACGGTGATTTTGGTTTGGTGAGCTTCTAAGATATGCTTGACGATTGCTAGTCCTAAGCCAGTGCCGCCTTTTTCCTTGCTACGGCTTTTATCCACTCGATAAAATCTCTCAAAGATCCGCTTGATATCATCAGCAGGGATCCCTTTGCCATTGTCTCGGACGGAGATCGTGATGTCCGACTTATTTCTATCCAGTTGAAGTTCTACGATTCCTCCATCTTTATTGTATTTGATAGAGTTAGAAATTAGATTTTGGATGACCCTGAAAATCTTGTCTTTGTCAGCATGAACCATATAAGGTTTATCTGATTTTTTGATAAGCTGAAGGCTGATTTCCCTTCTTTCTGCTTTGTGTTCCAATTGCTCAAATACCTCAGGAATGATCTCTAGGAGGTCAAAGTCCTCGTAATGGAATCTTATAGATCCATTTTCCATTTGAGACAGGGTGAGCAGGTCATGTACGAGCTTGTCCAAAGCGTTCAAACTTTTGGCAGCGCGCTTGAGAAACTTCATTCTCACGGCCTTGTCATCTATGGCTCCGTCTAGTAAAGTATGGACGTATCCCTGGGCAGAAAATATCGGTGTTTTGAGTTCGTGAGAGATATCTGCGATAAATTCTCTCCTAAAAGCAGCTAGCTTCTGTAGTTCATCGATTTCTCGCTGTCGGTCAGTAGCATAGATGTAGATTTCATCGTTGATCCTTTTCAGTGGGTGAAAAGATCCCTTGCTAGGCTTTTTATCCAAAAAAGTCAAATCTTTTTTTTGGAGCTTTTCAAAGACATTGTAAAGCTTATTGATCTCTCTAAAGATGAGAAATTCAAAAGTGATGTAAATCAGAAGATAGGAAACAGAAAATGGGATGACAGCTCCTACGAAAAGTTGAAATCCTGTCACGCCCTCTACGAGCGAGAGAAAAGCTACTGAAAGTCCTGCAATGGCAAAAGCTAGTAGAAGTGCTATTCCTCTCGAACGTAACGGCATGTTGATGGTATTTTAATCAAATTTATATCCTACACCTTTTACAGTAGTGATATAGTCTTCGCCTATCTTTTCACGGACTTTTCGGATGTGCACATCTACCGTACGCGCTAGGACGAAGACGTCAGCGCCCCAGATATTTTGAAGCAGCTCATCTCTACTGAATACCATATTAGGGTTTTTTGCCAAGAAATACAGCAGTTCAAACTCTTTTTTTGGCAGGGTGAGAATTTTTCCGTTTTTATCTATGGTATAGCTCGTCTTATCTATGATCAAGTCTTTGATGCGAACTTGTACGTTTTCTTGCTCCTTTTTAGATTCTCTTCTAAAGAGTGCTGAGATTCTGCTCATCAGTGCCCTTGGCTTGATAGGCTTAGTGATGTAGTCATCAGCTCCTACGTCAAAGGCAGCTACTTCAGAGTATTCTTCTGATCGAGCGGTGAGGAAAATAACAAATGCTTTTTTGGTTTCTGGAATTTCCCTGATCTGGCGGCAGGTTTCCACACCGTCTTGGTGGGGCATCATGATGTCTAGTAGGATGACATCGGGGATGAATTTGGCGGCTACTTTGACTGCTTTGATACCGTCATTTGCAGTAGCGACCTCATACCCTTCTTTCTCAAGGTTATACTTGAGTAGATCGACTATATCTTGCTCGTCATCTACTACAAGCACCTTGATTTTTGGCTTGTCACTCATAATTACTTGGTTAATGGTTAATTTTAGTGCTAAAATAAAGAAATGAAAGCGTATAAATCACACCATTACCAAAAAATATTTGGCAAATAGACAATTAAAATTGGGAAACAATCAAAACGTAAGGTCGAGGCCATTTCTTAGACCTGTGGCTGATTTGATATCGATGTCTATCGAGCCTACAAACATTTTTGCTTTGATTTTGAGGGGAATTTTGTTGAGGTCATCAGATAGCCAGATTTTGATAGGTTTTTCCCCGTCAAAAAGTTTGTTTTTCGGCAGAATTGGTGAAAATACAAGTGTCTGTATGTCTCCTATATTAGTCTTTAGGCTTTCTCTTCCTTCAAAAATCATTTCAAGGTTATATTCTTCCTCATTGAAGAAGCCCTTGATCTTAATGACTTCTCCTGCCTTCCTATTTTTAAATTCTAAAGTACGTAAGTAATAGTATCCGCTCACGATGTCTTGCATATTAGGATCTATAGGATACGTCTTCTTTTCTCTCAGAGCCTTTGTTTGTTTGTCCAGTTTAGAGACGATGGCTACCTTGTTTTTTCTATCAAAATCTACGATCTCATTTTTTCTGTATCGACCTTCTTCTATGTATCTATATGATCTATGAGGAAGCATCGTAGCAGTATCTACATAGGTGCCCCAGTGATCTCTCACTTTTGTGAAAAAATCAAAGACACTAAGTGTCTTTCCATAAACATCAATTTTATAGGCAGGTCTGTTATTGATAGTATGAATTTCTGGGCTGATTTCCATGCGAGCATCCGCAGCATTGAGCCAGCCGACCATGACACGATAAGTCAGGACTTCTCCTTCTGAAAAAGCCATGTTTTTATTGAAAGAACCCTCATTTTCTTTTACAAACGTAAAAGATGAGATCAATAATAGTCCGAAAAAGTATCGCGCAATTTTAATCATATCCCCTTTAAAACTGGTTGTGATGAACAACCCAAAATTCATACCATATGTATTGATAATCAATTTGCTTTTGTTGCTAAACTATTAATTTTTTTCTGAATTCACGTTTCATTGAGCCCTTTTATTGGATTCTGTGTATTTGATTATTTAGGCGCTTCTACGTACTTTCACAAAAAGTATTTTTGCAATCTAACAAATGACTATATAATGAGTGGAAATTCCGAAAAATTAAAGGCATTGCAGCTCACCATAGATAAGCTCGAAAAAGCCTATGGTAAGGGGACTGTAATGAAGTTGAGTGACAATAAAGTGTTGGATGTGCCAGCTATTTCGACAGGGTCGCTTGGGCTGGATATGGCATTGGGGATTGGTGGTGTGCCAAGAGGGAGAGTCATAGAGATCTACGGTCCAGAATCATCAGGTAAAACTACTCTGACCATGCACTGCATAGCAGAAGCTCAGAAGAAAGGTGGTTTAGCAGCTTTTATCGATGCTGAGCATGCTTTTGATAAAACCTATGCGGAGAAGCTAGGAATAGATACTGAAAATCTCCTGATCTCTCAGCCTGATAATGGAGAGCAAGCACTTGAGATCGCTGAGCACCTTATCAGATCGGGGGCTATTGACATCATCGTGATAGATTCAGTAGCAGCCCTCGTGCCAAAGGGAGAACTAGAAGGCGAGATGGGAGATAGCAAAATGGGTCTTCAAGCAAGACTAATGTCTCAGGCACTCAGAAAGCTAACTGGCGCGATCAACAAGACGGGTTGTGCATGTATTTTCATTAATCAACTTAGAGAGAAGATCGGAGTGATGTTCGGTAATCCAGAGACGACTACAGGTGGTAATGCCCTGAAGTTTTACGCCTCAGTCAGACTAGATATCAGAAGAATCGGTCAAATCAAAGAAGGCGCTGATAATATCCTAGGTAATAGAACACGCGTCAAAGTGGTGAAAAACAAAGTTGCTCCACCTTTCAAAGTGGTAGAGTTTGACATCATGTATGGTGAGGGAATCTCTAAAGTAGGGGAGATCATAGACTTAGGTGTTGAGTTTGATATCATTAAAAAAGCTGGCTCTTGGTTTTCGTATAAAGAAAATAAGCTTGGACAAGGTAGAGATGCGGTCAAGTCACTTCTGCTAGATAATCCAGAGCTGATGGAAGAGTTAGAGAAGCAGATTAAAGACAAGTCTGGCTTGATCAAAGTGTCTGCTTCAGTAGAAGAGTGATTATAGATATAATGATAGAATTAAAAAAGGAGCTTTGTGAGAAGCTCCTTTTTTATTGATGTATGATATTATGATTTAGCTTCTGATTGCAAGTACTGGATCTAGTCGAGCTGCTACAGCCGCAGGAATGATACCTGATGCCAAACCGATCACTGTAGAAATGCCTATGCCAAGGACTATATTGCCTATACTGAGAGTAACTTCTAGCGTACCAAGAGGAACAAGAGTCAGTAAAAAGACTAGGCCTAAACCCATCAATCCACCAATCAGACTCAAGAAAACTGCTTCAAATAGGAATTGAAATAATATAAAGTAGTTTTTAGCACCAAGTGATTTTTGGATACCGATGATGCTAGTTCTTTCTTTGACAGAGACAAACATGATATTCGCGATACCAAATCCACCAACGAGTATGGAGAATCCACCAATCACCCATCCAGCGATACCGATCACATCAAAGACGGACCCGATAGCATTGGCTATGGCTTCAGGTCTATTGAGTTCAAAGTTATTGTCTTCTGTAGGCTTAAGTCCACGTTTGGTTCTGAGAAGTCCCTCCATCTCATACTCTAATTCGATCAGACCGATATCGCTTTCGAGTCCTTTGATCGCGATGGTAGGTTCTATACCAAATCTCCCTCCTACGAAAAATGACTTCGTGAAGCTTTTATATGGGATGTAGCAATTGTCATCATTGCTTGAAATTCCAAAGAAACTTTCACCTTCTTTTTTCATCACACCGATCACGGTATATTTCATCCCCCTGATTTTAATCTCTTTGCCTAGTGGATCTTGAAATGGAAAGAGCGTTTCAGCAATATTGGCACCGATGATCGTGGTGTTTCTAGCATTGTTAATTTCTTGCTGTGTGAAGTAGCGCCCTTTCTCTATAGGCACTTCAAAGACATCTTTGTGCGCGAAGAGGATGCCTGTGAGATTCACTCCTGAGATAGAGTTACTTTCTCTTTTGATCAAAATACTCCTTGAGGCAGATATGGTAACAGCCTCTGCAGATTTGACTCGATCTCTGAGAAACTCATATTCTTCATAGCTGCCAGCAGGTCTTTGAAAATATTTCCACCAAGGGAAGTTAGGCTCGCCTACAAATGGAAATCTGTCGACTCTGATAATATTAGACCCCAGAAATGAAAAGCTACTCTTGATGTTTTTTTCTAAGGAGTCTACCAAGGTAAACACCGCAATGATAGCAAAAATACCTATGGTCACACCAAGTAACGATAGGATGGTTCGCAGGATATTGCCACTAAGGGCTGACCATGCAAAACGGAAACTTTCGAGGATTAGACGGATAACTAGCACAACAAAATGGATTTAGGGATTATATGAAAAAAGTCTATCTATTTGATTTGTAATTTATTAACTTTGCAGTTTTTCTAACAATAAGTTTGTGTATAAAGTTAGAGAATTATTCTAATAAACTCCTTAAACATACATATGAAATTATCTGATTTCAAATTCGATCTTCCACAAGGCTTAATTTCTTTACATCCGGCAGAAAATAGGGACGAATCACGCTTGATGGTCGTTCACAGGGATTCTGGCGAGATAGAGCATTTAGCTTTCAAAGATATACTTAATTATTTTGATGATGGAGACGTCTTTGTAGTCAATGACACCAAAGTATTCCCCGCTAGAATGTACGGTAATAAAGAGAAGACGGGTGCTAAAATCGAAGTTTTTTTATTAAGAGAACTCAATGCAGAATATAAACTCTGGGACGTACTAGTAGATCCTGCTCGAAAAATCAGAGTAGGCAATAAGCTTTACTTTGGAGATGGTGAATTAGTAGCCGAAGTCATAGATAATACTACTTCTAGAGGGCGTACGATCAGATTTTTGTTTGATGGCTCTAATGAAGAGTTTTATAAAATGGTAGATACGCTGGGCGAAACACCCCTCCCTACAGTCATCAAAGATAAAAGAGATGCAGTAGAAGCCGACAGAGAGCGCTATCAGACAGTCTATGCTGAAAATGTAGGAGCAGTGGCTGCACCGACAGCGGGGATGCACTTTACTAAGCAACTACTCAAAAGGCTAGAAATCAAAGGGGTGGACGTAAGTCCGATTACGCTCCATATAGGATTGGGGACTTTTCGTCAAGTAGAGGTAGAAGATCTGACTAAGCATAAGATGGACTCCGAAAACTATCAGATCTTACAGCCTACTGTAGATCTAGTCAATAGAGCCATAGAAAATAAAAAGAGAGTCTGTGCAGTAGGGACTACCGTATTGAAAACGCTAGAATCCTCTGTCACTGCCAATAATATGCTCAAAGCTAGCGAAGGATGGACGGACAAGTTTTTGATTCCGCCAGCAGAATTTAAAATAGCGAATGCATTGATCACTAATTTTCACCTGCCGGAATCTATCCTTCTGATGAACGCAGCTTCATTTGCGGGTTATGACTTGCTCATGAAGGCATACAAGATAGCGATCAAGGAAAAATATAAGTTCTTTAGCTATGGAGATGCGATGTTGATCCTCTAATCTATTTTGAAAAATATGTATGATTAAAAGTTTCAGTGATTAGTTTTACTGAAACTTTTTTTATGCAAATAAGCCTGTGAAAAAATACGCGATCATAGTAGCTGGAGGAAGCGGTACACGCATGGGTGCGCCAGTTGCCAAGCAATATTTGGAGATAGGAGGGATGCCAGTTTTGATGCATACACTTTTGGCTTTTGAGAGATTTGATGCTGAGATCACTTTGATTTTGGTGATTCCAGAGCTGGATTTTGACTATTGGAAAAAACTATGTAAGCAGTATGAGTTTGAGGTAAAACATTTATTAGTAGCTGGCGGAGCGTCTAGGTTTCAGTCTGTCTATAATGGTTTGCAAGCGATCAAAGGCAGTGAAGGCTTAGTAGCTATCCATGATGGAGTGAGACCTTTTGTTTCTTCTCATACGATTCAGCAAACATATGAGCAAGCAGCAATTCATGGAAGTGCTGTAGCGGTGGTATTACCAAAGGACTCCATCAGAGTAGTGAAGGAGTCGAGTAGTTCCTCAGTAGATCGAGCAAAATATCGACTGGTACAGACTCCGCAGACTTTTCGATTGGATTTGATCAAAAAGGCTTTTGAACAAAAGGAGAGCCCTCTTTTTACAGATGATGCTAGTGTGTACGAAAGTGCGGGAGGAACCATCTTTCTGACTGAGGGCAGCTATGACAATATCAAAATCACGACTCCAGAAGATCTGATCTTTGCCGATCACATACTTCGGTCAAAAAAGTAGCGCATCATTCACCGATTTTTATCGGCTATTCACCTAGTTTTTTCGATTGCCGACCTTTTTGCTCTGAGGGTAGCGAGCGTTTCTCGGTAGTTTTGTTTCATCAGATTTTTAAAACATTAAAACAAATTCGTCATGTCAAGCAAACAAAACAACACAAACAACATCACACTAGGATTTATCCTATTAGGCATTGGGGTATTTTTACTACTCAGACAGTTTGACTTTTTTGGGATTGTATTTCCCACACTCAAGTCATGGTGGCCATTGACATTTATAGGCATTGGGGTGGTCAGCTTAGTCAAAACTCAGTTTAAGAGTGGATCAGGATTGGCTTTCTTACTTTTTGGCTTGTTCTTTTTCATCAAAAAGAACGTAGGCTTCCCAGCAGGCACAGAACAGTTTTTTGTACCAGGAGCACTGATTTTATTGGGAGCATTTTTTATCTTGAGAAATAGGAGACAGGTTCAAAGTATGAATGCAGCTAGAAAGGTATTTGATGAAAGCTATGATCCTGCTGTAGATGGTGCTGATATGGTCAATGCAGAAGCGATATTTACGGGGATTCAACGAAAAGTACTTTCCAAGCAATTTAAGGGAGGGCGGATTACTACTATTTTTGGTGGGACAGACATCGACCTTTCACAAGCTGATTTAGCGCCAAATGCACTACTTTATGTAGATGTTGTATTTGGTGGGGTGAAGTTGATCCTGCCTCCTCACTGGGATGTGCAGGTACACGCTTCGAGTATTTTTGCAGGTGTAGAAGATAAAAGAATGTATCCTCAAGCAGGACAGGATCCTACTAAGGTGTTGCATATACATGGATCTATTACATTTGGTGGACTAGATATCAAATCATACTAACCGTGCTTACAGCGCTTTTTCAACAAAAGAAAGTCAGTAGCATTTTGCTAGCAGCTATGGCCCTACTTTGGGTCATGGCTGCTGCTTATTTATTGTTGAGCTATGGATTGACACTAGAGGTTGGGGCATTGGATGCTGTTATTTCTCTGTTGATTTTGGCTTTGGGAGCCTTTATTTTAGAGAAGATTTTTAATTTTTTTACACCAACGCATCGCAATTGGACAGTCAGTATTCTTTTTCCGCTGGGATTGAGTGTTTTTTGTGCCTTTTTGCAGCAATTGATCTCTCAACTGATATTTGATGCAGACCATGAATACATGACTTTTTGGCAAGAGACTATGCTCCTTAGAGGATATATTTATTTTTTGATTTTGACGGCACTGATGGGACTTCAAGTATATCAAATGCGACTAGAAGCCCAGCTAGAAGTGAGAAAGAGAGAGGAGCAAACCACTCAATTGGCCAAAGAAGCTGAGCTGTTTAGATTGAAGCAGCAGCTACAGCCACACTTTTTATTTAATAGTCTTAACTCGATCAGTGCGCTGGTCAAATCTGATCCAGACAAAGCTAGAAAAATGGTACTGCAGCTTTCAGATTTTCTAAGAAATACTATCCGAAAGGATGATAGAGCGTGGTTATCCGTAGCGGAAGAAGTTGACTACTTAAAGCTTTTTACTGAAATAGAGCAAGTTCGCTTTGGTCATAGACTCAGGGTCGTTTTTGATGTAGAGGAAGCTGTCTTAGGACTTCAATTACCTCAATTACTCATACAACCACTCTTAGAAAATGCCGTCAAGCACAGTTTGTATGCTATTTTAGGAGAAGTGACTATTCAAGTCATTGCGAGAAAAAAACTAGCTAACTTGATCATCGAAATCAAAAATCCTTTTGACCCTAAGGCAGGTCAAGTCAGTGGTTCAGGATTTGGATTGGAAGCAGTCAAACGGAGGCTATATTTATTATTTGGTCGACATGATTTGATAGAGATCAAGCAAAATGAAAATGAATTTGAAGTAAAAGTCATCATACCACAAGCCTATGTATAAAGTAATCATCATCGATGACGAGCCATTAGCCGCTACCATAGTTCAAGAGTATTTATCGAATTACGCTGACTTTGAAGTAGTACAAACGTGTCAAAATGGCTTTGAGGGGCTTAAAGCTATTCAGCGAATCCAGCCAGATTTGATTTTTCTAGATGTACAGATGCCAAAGCTTAATGGTTTTGAGTTGCTTGAGCTACTAGATGAACAACATTCAGTGATTTTCACAACTGCATTTGATGATTATGCAATGAAGGCCTTTGATGCACATGCCGTAGACTATCTTCTAAAGCCTTTTTCAGAAGATAGATTTGCGCAGGCGATCAAGAAATTTAAGTCTACACAAGAGTCTAGTAACCTCTCTGAGATGTTAAAAGATGAAGTGCTTACACATTCAGAATCAGCCCATAGGGTGGTAGTCAAGGTGCGTAATGAGATCAAGATCATCCCGATCAAAGATGTCAAATACATCCGAGCCAATGATGATTATGTAGATATACACACGGGGGAAGGGAAATTTTTGAAAAATAAGACTTTAACCCATTTTGAAAAGGTGTTGCCAAATGATGTCTTTGTGAGGGTACATCGCTCCTATATAGTCAGTGTAGATCAGATCACGAAGATAGAGCCCTATGAAAAGGATAGCTATGTAGTCATCTTAAAAACTGGCGAAAAGATCCCTGTCAGTAAGACTGGACTTCCCAAGCTGAAAGCCATCTTAGGTATATAAAAAAAATAGCCCATGAAGGGCTATTTGATTTAATACTCGTCTTCGTTGAAGAAGAAGTCATCCTTAGTAGGATAGTCTGGCCATATCTCTTCGATATTTTCGTATGGCTCACCATCATCTTCTAGTTCTTGTAAGTTTTCCACTACTTCTAGTGGTGCACCTGAGCGAATCCCATAATCGATCAACTCGTCTTTAGTAGCCGGCCAAGGGGCGTCTTCTAAATATGATGCTAATTCTAATGTCCAGTACATAGGCAGATAAATTTATAATACCCTTTTAAATGGCGTGCAAAAATAGAAACATCCTTCGAATTTGCAATTAAATGTTAAAGAATATTATCGGTTTAATCCTTTCAGAACGTAATTTTTTATTCGGATTTTACGCTCTTGCCCACCGATTTTCTTTTTCACTTCAAATGCAAAACTTCCTTCAGGCGATCTAATGTTTCCAGCGTTGTCTTTGATCTTGTCTAATTCGCGCTCATCTCTTGAGATTAGATCTCTAAGAAGTGAAGACTTTATTTTCTTTTGTTCCTCTGCGCTCAAGTCATCAAACGATGGATTTTTAGATCTACTGATGCGGTCTAAGAAGTTCTTTTCTTTGATCACGTCAGCGAAAAAAACGAAGTCGCGAAACAATAGTTGTAAATCTCGGCTCTTTTTTACTTGAATTTTTTTCCAGTCAGTTTCAGCCCTTTTCACCAAGCTGACGATCTCATCTGAAGCGATAGGTATTTCAGCCAATTTTTTGATATCCTCGACTAGTGTTTTGGCTTTTTCCATGGCTTCACGAGGGTTAAGCATGGCAGCTTCTTTTGATTTTTTATATCTCCAAAAGACCGTGTTGTGGATCTTAGTAAACCTATCCCAAAGTGGCTGTCTAGATTCTGCTGGGATCTTTCCTAGAGACTTCCATTCATTGAGCAAGTCTTTGCAGGCATACATAGCCTTACCCGCATCATCCATTTTCAAGACTTCTTCAGCCCTTCTGACGACATCTTCATAGTATTTTACATTTCCCTCCATTTCTACACGGAGCTTTTCGTAAAACGCCTTTTTATTTTCAAAGAAAATATCAAATGGCTGTTTGAAAGCAGCTTCTATCTCTTCTTCTAGGGCAGGATCTACTGGGCCAGTTTTGATCCATTTATTTTTGATTTCCTTTAAAGCTTCAGTTGCTTCAGGCCAATTAGTATCATGCTGAAGTGCCTCAGCCTCCTCGATCAATGACTTTTTGATCTCAAGATTACGCTCTCGATTGCTAGAGATGATTTCATTGAGGAAAATCTCCAACTTCTCAAGCTCAGCGATCAAAGGTAAAAAGTCACCCAGTCCATCATAGGACATTAGGGAGTCCTTTAGATGAATCAATTTCATCAGATAGGAACCTTTATTTTGCTTCTCTTCGATGTCACTCTTGAGTTGCGCTACTTTTTCTTTGGCGATTTCGAATTTGTCTTCAAAATATTTCAGTGTAGTAGCTTCATCTTCTTTGACTTCCCCGATGATTCTATCTTCCCTGCCAAGGAAACCTTTCTGGTAAACTTTACCATCTTTGATGTATCCGTAAGGGTGATCCATGTGCTATAAAAATGGGTGTTAGTGTGAGATTTTATAAGAACCTGCAAATTAATTAATTCATACCGAAGATTCATATAATAGCTTATTTTTTGCCATATTTGTCCAAAACTAAAAGGATTGCTAATGAGTAACGAGAAGATTATTTTCTCTATGGCGGGTGTGTCAAAGATATATCCTCCGCAAAAGAGAGTATTAAAAGATATTTATTTGTCATTTTTTTATGGAGCCAAGATTGGTGTCTTGGGTCTCAATGGATCTGGTAAAAGTAGCTTGCTTAGGATCATTGCTGGTTTTGAGAAGGAGTTTCAAGGCGAAGTAGTCTGGTCGCCTGGATATACAGTAGGCATGCTAGAGCAAGAGCCTAAGCTTGATCCTACTAAGACCGTCAAAGAAGTAGTAGAAGAGGCTGTTTCAGAGACTAAATCGCTCCTGAGAGAGTTTGAAGAAATCAATGAGAAATTTATGGATCCAGCACTTATGGAGGATCCAGATGCGATGGACAAGCTGATCACTAGACAGGGAGAGGTTCAAGAAAAGCTTGATGCAGCCAATGCATGGGAGTTAGATACGATGCTTGAAAAAGCCATGGATGCTCTCAGAACGCCAGATGGAGATACGCCTATTGCGACACTTTCTGGTGGTGAAAAAAGAAGAGTGGCCCTCTGTAGACTACTGCTTCAGGAGCCAGATGTACTTTTACTAGATGAGCCTACCAACCACCTAGATGCAGAGTCGGTGCATTGGCTAGAGCAACACTTGCAGCAATATAAGGGTACTGTCATCGCAGTCACGCACGATAGATATTTCTTGGACAATGTAGCAGGCTGGATCTTAGAGCTTGACAGAGGAGAGGGCATCCCATGGAAAGGCAACTACTCTAGCTGGCTAGAGCAGAAGCAAAATAGAATGGCGCAAGAAGAAAAGACGGAAAGTAAGCGTCAGAAAACATTGCAGCGAGAGCTTGAGTGGATCAGGATGGCACCTAAAGCGCGTCAAGCTAAAGGTAAGGCCCGTCTTTCTGCTTATGATAAATTAGTCAGTGAAGGAGGAAAGGAACAAGAGTCTAAACTTGAACTCTTCATTCCACCAGGGCCTAGATTGGGTGATAAAGTCATCGAGGCGACCAATGTTTCCAAAGCCTTTGGAGATAAGTTGCTTTATGAAAACTTGAGCTTTGCACTTCCACCTGCGGGTATAGTAGGAGTGATCGGACCAAATGGTGCTGGTAAGACTACGCTTTTTAAAATGATCACGGGTCAGCTACAGCCTGATGCTGGTAGCTTTGAGGTGGGTTCTACTGTTAAGTTAGCTTATGTCGATCAGGAGCATGATAACTTAGATCCAAATAAGTCAGTATTTGAAAATATCTCAGGAGGCAATGAGCTGATGATGTTGGGAGGTAAGCAGGTCAACTCAAGGGCTTATGTGAGTAAGTTTAATTTCTCAGGTGGAGATCAAGAGAAAAAAGTAGGTGTGCTATCAGGTGGTGAGCGTAACAGGGTTCACTTAGCGATGACGCTCAAAGAAGGAGGTAACCTACTCTTGCTCGATGAGCCTACCAACGACCTTGATGTCAATACACTTAGAGCACTTGAAGAAGCCTTGGAGAATTTTGGAGGCTGTGCCGTAGTTATCTCACACGATAGATGGTTCTTGGATAGAATTTGTACGCATATCTTGGCTTTCGAAGGAGAGTCTCAAGTCTATTGGTTTGAAGGTAACTTCTCAGACTATGAGGAAAATAAAAAGAAGCGTCTAGGTGATGTAGAGCCGAAACGCATCAGGTATAAAAACTTGAAGTAATTAGAATTGATAAAGGGGCTTATTTTGATTGATAAGCCCCTTTTTATTGTCCTCGCCACATGCGACTAAGAAATTTTTCCCTCGTCATAGGACTATCTTTGATCAATGAAGCCCCATCGTGTTCTCGGATATTTTTCTTAAGTTCTTGAAGTTCTTCCGCTGCTTTTCGCATTTCCTCTAGTTCTTCAGGACTGAATTTCACATCGATCAAGTTTGATAAATCAGGCTGACCAGCATCTACCCAAGCAGTGTACCAGAAGTCCCCAATCATTTTGATGGATTTACGCATTTGTCGCTCCACTTGACCAGCAAGTGCTGTGTGATAGGCAGCACTGAAGTTTTTTGAATAAGTGCGGACATTGATGCCATTGCGATCCTCGATCGTATACTTCTTAGAAGGATCAAAATTTTCAGTGATGATGCGTTCGTATCTCAGTACTGAGTCTAAAGCTTGGTGTGCGCCTATGACAGCATCCCATGCAGTGAGTTGAGCTTGTTCAAGATACTCCGCCTGACCTACGAAATAGTCATAATCATCCGAGTAGAGCTCGGGCAGTCGCGACTCCCAAAAGGCATGGATGCCATATTGGTTGGTAAGCTGTCCATTATAGTTTTCTGTCGTATGTAGTGGGACATTAGCATCTCCGATGTAGTGTCCCAGATCTGCAGCCAGTCTTAAAATATTTTTAGCATCCTTAGCCTTAAATGCTTCCGTAAGCTGATACTTATTTAAATAAATGTGCCATGGTACGATACCATAAGCACGAAGTGTATCTTCAGAATATTGTGCGACAGCCTCTTGCCAGTATCGAGGGAGTTTATACACGGCACTATCTCCATAGACATCCGCATCTAGGTAATGTCTTTCGGCCTCTCCTTTGACAGCGTACCTTCTTTTGTCAGGATTGACTGCATTTTCTGTGATGTATTGGATATTGGCTTTGAAGAATGGAAACATCTCCTCTGGCAGAGTAAAGACCGCTAATCTATTGATGCGCTGATGAGCAAAAAATCCCCAAGAACCAGCTTGAAGCATGCTGATGATCAATAGTAAAAAGGTGAGCGTCCACTTTTTCATACCTTTAATTTAAAAGATTCGCATGTTAAAGGCACACTTAACGAAAAATAATTAGTCTATTTTACATTCTCTTTTTGTGATTGATATTATTTGTTTTAACTTTGCATTCTCAAAATCGAGTAGAAAATCATAGTAAATAGATAGATAGATATGGCAAATCACAAATCAGCTTTAAAAAGAATTCGTGCTAACGAAACAAAGCGTTTGAGAAATAGATATCAGGCTAAAACGACAAGAACTTTTGTGAAGAAGTTAAGAGGTACTACTGACAAAGTAGAAGCTCAGGAGCTTTTCAAAAAAGTATCTTCTATGCTTGATAAACTAGCAAAGAAGAACATCATACACAAAAACAAAGCAGCTAACAACAAGTCTAAATTGGCTAAGTTAGTAAGCAGCTTATAATTTTTGTCTATAAGATATCTCAAGCTCTATCCGAAAGGTTAGGGCTTTTTTTATGCCTGATGGTAAGTGTTAAGGAGCATTTTAGCCATGGCTATAGGAGATTCTTCTTCCTTTGCCACTTTTTCTTCTATTGATTTGATGAGGGCTTTAACTTTTTCATTTTGATAAAAATGCAAGCCTAGTAGATGCTTGATATGTTCATGCATCCAGTGTACTCTTTGATCTTTTCTGTTTTTCTCAAAATGTCCGCGCTCTATCATCTGGATCTTGTAGGACTGAATCATATCCCAGATTTCTGCTAATCCTTTATTTTCAAGGGCTGAGCAGATTTTCACTTGTGGAGTCCAGCCATTTTCCGCAAGCGGGAATAAGTGCAGCGCGTTACTGTATTCTAGTTTAGCACGCTTAGCCTGTGCTTCATTGCCAGAGTCAGCTTTAGTGATAGCGATGGCATCTGCTATTTCTATGATACCTTTTTTGATCCCTTGAAGTTCATCTCCGGCACCTGCGAGCATCAGTAGTAGAAAGAAGTCCACCATATCGCGTACCATGATCTCTGATTGACCGACTCCTACTGTTTCTATAAAGATGACATCATGTCCTGCAGCTTCGCAAAGTAGCATGGCTTCTCTCGTCTTAGCACTGACACCACCGAGTGAAGTGCCAGCAGCTGAGGGTCTGATGTAGGCCTTAGGATGATGGGAAAGTAACTCCATTCTGGTCTTATCGCCCATGATGCTACCACCAGAGCGCTGGCTAGATGGATCTATAGCTAAGACCGCAAGCTTGTGTCCATGAGAAGTTACGAGCGAACCAAAGCTTTCTATAAAAGTGCTTTTACCAACTCCTGGAACACCTGTGATTCCTATGCGAATCGATTTGCCAGTGTATGGAAGAATCTCTCGAATCAGCTCATCAGCAAGTGCTTGGTCGCTTTCTAGCGTACTTTCGATAAGCGTAATAGCTCTACTGAGAATCACTCTGTCTCCCTTGAGTACACCTTCTTTGTAGGTTGCTAAACTGAGTCTGTTTTTAGGACTTTTCAATGCTTGCTATTTTGCTTTGACCAAATATCTATAATGTATCCAATCTAGCCAAGTGAACCTAGCGGATATATCCTTCATTATCTAAATGGATACTTCACAAAGCTCGTTTGACTCATATTGTTTTTACTATACTTTGCGATACAAAATGCTTCAAATTCAGATGCAAATGGAGGGGATGTCCCAAGCGCTTTACTGGGTATTTTTTGATCTTTCAAGAAAAAGTAAACCTCAGTAGTACCATATTTAGTGTGCGGTTGAAACGCAGCATAGGCCTCTAAATCAGCCCACAAGCTATCATTGACCGCTATGATGTACTTTCTGACGATAGGGCCTGTATTGTTTTCATTTCGGTAGAGGCTGATTTCTTCAAATTGCGTCTTGAGATCTGCTACACCTGGTTGGCTGAGAGATACATAGAGGAGATAAAATGAAAGTAAGCCGATCATTCCAAATAAAATAGTGTAGCGGATATTTTTCATCTGTTTTAGAATCTATTATTGGCTTTTGATTGTTTAAATTTGAGAAAATCTTTCGAAATGGCAGTCAACTATATCAAGGCTTTACATATTATCTTCATTGTCACGTGGTTCGCTGGACTATTTTATATCGTGCGACTTTTTATTTATCACACCGAAGCACTTGAAGACTCAGAACCCAAACGCAGTATCCTAAGCAAGCAGTTCCAGATCATGAGCAAAAGACTGTGGTTGGGGATTACTTGGCCGAGTGCAGTCCTGACCTTGATTTTGGGTGTTTCACTACTATACTATAAAAGCTACTACTTAGAAATGGGCTTCATGCATGCCAAGCTAGGCTTCGTCTTGTTGCTTTATATCTATCATTTTGCCTGTCATATATTATATAAGCAGCTACAAAATGAGGTGGTTAGATATTCCTCTACACAGTTGAGGATATGGAATGAGGTTGCAACCATTTTACTAGTAGCTATTGTTTTTTTGATTGTATTACAGAGTACATTAGACATGGTCTGGGGATTGGTAGGCTTAGTGTTGTTTTCTATCCTGATCATGTTAGCAATTAGAGTTTATAAGAGAATAAGAGAGTCAAAGTCATGAGGAAAATAGTTGTGTATGTAGGAATGATCACTCTTGGATTAAGTGCCTGTCAGTCTGCTCAGGAAAGTAGTCAAGGAGAACTTCCGATTTTGGGTAGAAGAGAAGTGGTAGAAAAAGTGGTCAATGGAGAAACTCAAACAGACACTGTTTATCATCAGATCGCGGACTTTAATTTTGTCAATCAGGATAGTATGTCCATTACCAATGCTGATGTATCAGGCAAGGTCTATGTAGCAGATTTCTTTTTCACTTCATGTCCTACCATTTGTCCTGTGATGAAGACTCAAATGCTCCGAGTGTATGAAGCATTTAAAGATCAGGATGATTTTGCAATCCTTTCGCATACCATAGATCCTGAGTATGATACCGTAGCCCTGCTCAAAGACTACGCACTCAGACTAGGCGTCAATGATGCTAGTACTTGGCACTTCCTCACAGGTGACAAAGAGCATATCTATGAGATAGGGCAACAAAGCTATATGGTGACTGCTGGAGAGGATAAAGACGAGCCAGGTGGATATATCCATAGTGGAGCTTTTATCTTAGTAGATCCCAATGGGCATATCAGAGGAATTTATGATGGCACAGAAGCCAATCAAGTAGATAAGTTGATCAAAGACATACCAAAACTACTTTATGAGTTTGAAAGCAAAAAATAAGCTTGCTATTATCCTCTCGATAGTGATTATAAGCTATTTAGGGATTGTGGCCTGCGGTCCTCAGAAGAGTGCAGAGGTGCCAGACTATGCCCCCAAGAGAGAGATGTCTGTCAAAGAGAAGCAATACTATAGAGAAGGACAAAAGCTATATACGATGTACTGTGCTAATTGTCATCAGGAAGATGGTTCTGGCTTAGGGAAGTTGATTCCGCCACTGGCAGGGTCAGATTACATGGAAGAAAACTTTTCTGAAAGCATCTGTGGAATTAAGAATGGCTTTAAAGGTGAGATGCGTGTCAATGGAATCATCTATAACCAAGCGATGCCATCAAATCCTAATCTGAAGAATTTAGATATCGCTATGATTGCCACCTACATTTATAATTCTTGGGGCAATGATCGGGGACTGATAGATGTATTGGAAGTGGAAGATATCATGCGAGACTGTCCATAAAAAAAGAGCTTAAAAGCTCTTTTTTTATTCCTGTGTATCGAAAGTTTTTTTACCCAACTCTAGCGCTTCATAGATATTATTATTCACCGAGTCTATGAATGCTTTTTGCTTTGCTAGATAATCTAGTGTCTCATCAGTTTCCCAGTCAGCTCGCTCAGTCCTTACGGTGAATTGTCTCATCCATTGCATCATGCCTTCATTGGCTTGTTCAAGTGTTTGTGCCATGTCTCTGTAAGTATTAGCAGCATCCTGATCTCCCAGAGAGTCTAACTCAGCAGCCTTGTCCAAAGCCTTTCTTTTGTAGCCATTGATCTTACCCATTTCAGGCATGGTGAGGTCATGTGCTTTGAGGACTTCACGCTCTTTTGTATCGATGATTTCTTCGGTAGAAGGGCCACAAGAGACCATCATTAAGGCCACAGTAAATACAGTAAATAGTTTTTTCACGATTGATTAATTTACGCTGATTGAATTTCCTTAGCCAATTTACGAGTAGTTCGGCAGATACGGTAGTATTTCCAATTGATAATATGCAGAATTATCAATAAAATACTGCTGATCAATGAAATGTAATAGGAGAACCGCAATAATTCATGAGTTAATAAGGATAAGGAAAAAATGCTGAAAACGGTCCATAAGGCAATTTTCATCCATTGAGAGGAGGAGTTTTGACTGGCATACCAGATTGCACTCAGTCCTATACCGATGAAGATAAAGTCAAGTAGGTGCCATACATCATGGTCAATAGATACAAATAAGCTACTTGAACTTAGTATAATAGGTATCGCTAGACAATGCAACAAGCAGAGTGAGGCACTGCTCACGCCTAGGAAGTCCGCTTTAGATTTTAAAATTTTGCTCATGCTGTTTATGCAATATTGTTGCAAATATAAAACAATAAAATAATTAATGGACGCTCAAATAAAAATTAATTGTAGCGCTGTGGTAATTCCTTATTTTAGAGGCTTAGCAAATAGATATGGCAAGAACACACTTTTTTCAGGGAAGCTTTGAAACAGCCGACAAATGCTTCATAGACTCAGGAGACATCAGTATCCTAAGAGGATATGGAGTTTTTGATTTTTTGAGAACGAAGCGTTTTGTGCCGCTTTTTGTAGAGGACTACATCGAGCGATTTTTGAAGTCTGCTAAAGAGATGCACTTGCCAATAGATTATACAGCGGGAGAGATCAAGTCACTCATAGCCGAACTCATCAGGATCAATGCAGAGCCGCAGTCGGGTATTAGATTAGTCTTGACAGGCGGAGTGTCAGAGAATGCATTCAGACCAGGAAAGCCTAGCTTTATGATCCGATCAGAGGAACTGCACATGCCATCGGATGAAGTCTATCGAGTAGGTGTGAAGCTAGTTAAACAACAGTTTGTTAGAAGCATGCCGAAGATTAAGACGACTAACTACGCTTATCCTGTTTGGCTCAGTCATCAGTGGAAAGCTCAAGGAGCTGAAGATGTGCTCTACTACGAGGGCCAAGAAATATCAGAAAGTTCGCGAGCTAATTTTTTTATCATAAAAGGTAATCAATTGATCACCAATTATGAAAATATCCTCTTTGGGATCACTAGAAAAAGAGTCCTTGAACTAGCCAAATCGAAGCTTGAGGTGAAAATACGAGCAATCAGTCTAGCTGACTTGGCTAGTGCAGACGAGGCATTTATCACCAGTACAACCAAGCGTATATTGCCAGTGGTGAGCGTAGATGATCAGCACATAGGAGATGGACAAGTTGGCTACTGGACTGCTTATTTGATGCAGCAGTTTGAGCAGCTTGAAGAACGAATGCTCTCTGTTTACTAATCTTTTTTGGTCGGAGCGCCTTGATAAGTGAGTCCCTTTGGACCATACCATGGGTGGATTTCCATAACGAGTCTTCCTGAGATCACAGCAGGATCTTTTTGTGTCCAAGCTTCAGCTTCTTCTTGACTTGCTACATCAAAGATAAATATCCCTCTGATATCACCATTATCCAAAAATGGCCCAGCAAGGATCAAGACACCTTCTTCTGCCATCTTATTGATATGAGCCATGTGTCCAGCTTGGATTTTATCTGCTTCCTCCTTGCTTTGGCTTCTATTTTCCCCACTCTTCAAGAAAACCATATAATAGGTTTTCATTTCTACTTCTGTAGCTGCTTTGGCATTTTGCTGAGCATGGATTTGCTGCATACCAGCAAAGAAAATAGCGCAAATAATGAGTAACTTTTTCATGTTTGTCATTGGTTTCATCAAATGTAGAAAAATCAATCGAATTTTTAGCAGCAACATTTTAACCAGCATTGAGTATATTTGTCATACTAATAGTTGATATGGCTAAGGAAAAATACACGCAATATTCATTTTTATTGGATCGAACTGCACGTAGGGTTAAGCAATATGCTCAAGGAAAGTTCAAAGAGCTCAACTTTGAAGTGACAGTTGATCAATGGCTGGTTTTGCGTAATTTGGATCAACATGAGCAGCTCAATCAGAGAGAGTTGGCCGAGCTGGTATTCAAAGATCATCCAACACTGACACGTATCATTGACCTTCTTTGTAAGAAAGGCCTGACAGTTCGTAACCCTCACCCCAAAGATCGTAGGAGTTTCATCATCAGCTTGACTCCTGCTGGTCAGGAGAAGGTATCCGAACTCAAACCTCAGATAGCCGCCATTAGGGTTAAAGCATGGGAGAACCTCACAGATGCTGATTTTGAGCACTTCAAGAAAACCCTTAATACAATCTATGATAATTTATCCCTCTAAGGATAAAAATAGTTGTTACACTAATTATATTTGTACAAACCTTTTAGGTTTTCATTTCGTTATGAATTCGAAATAAAGACGCTATGATAAGTACAGATATATGCATTATAGGCGCTGGTCCAGTGGGTCTCTTTGCCGTATTTGAAGCAGGATTACTCAAGATGAGATGTCATCTAGTAGATGCACTCCCTCAAGTAGGTGGTCAGCTTTCAGAGATTTATCCTAAAAAACCTATTTATGACATCCCAGGGTTTCCTGAAGTGAAGGCACAGGAGCTTGTAGACAATCTGATGAAGCAGATAGAGCCATTCAAGCCTACATTTTCACTTGGTGAAAGAGTAGATGGATTGGAGAGATTGGCTGATGGATCATTTAGATTGACCACTTCAGATGACACGATCATTGAAGCTAAAGCAGTCGTGATCGCTGGCGGATTAGGATGTTTTGAGCCAAGAAAACCAGTCTTAGAAAATCTAGAGCAGTTTGAGGGTAAAGGAGTGGCCTATATGGTCAAAGATCCAGAGAAGTTTAGAAACAAGCGTGTGGTACTAGCTGGTGGAGGTGACTCTGCACTAGACTGGACGATATTTCTCGCTGATGTAGCAGAGCGCGTGACACTAGTACACCGCAATGAGACTTTTAGAGGAGCGCCCGACTCGGCAGAAAAAGTTTTTGAGCTTGCACAAGCTGGCAAAATAGACCTTGTCCTAAGTGCCAATCTAAAGGCCTTAAGTGGCAATGGACATTTGAACGCAGTGTCGATGACCACCAAAGAAGAAGAGATCACTGTAGAAACTGATTATTTAATACCACTTTTTGGACTCAGTCCAAAGCTAGGTCCTATAGCTGATTGGAACTTAGCCATCGATAAGAACGCTATTTCAGTAGATACTTTTGATTATAGCACCAATGTACCAGGGATTTATGCGATCGGTGATATCAATACATATCCAGGCAAACTAAAACTCATTTTGAGTGGCTTTCACGAAGCAGCCTTGATGGCGCAGAGTGCTTTTAAGCATGTCTACCCAGATCAAAAACTAAGTTTCAAATACACAACTGTCAATGGGGTACCTGCCTTTTAAGCTATGGTAAATTTTGAAGTAGAAGACTATAATGGGCAACGTAAAACAGTAGAAGTTCCTGAAGACATGGGACTAAGTCTCATGGAAGTACTCAAAGCGTCTGATTATGAGGTACTAGCTACTTGTGGAGGGATGGCGCTTTGTGCTACCTGCCATGTAGAAGTGCTGTCAGGGGAAGAAAATCTCGGTGAACCAAATGATGCAGAACTAGACATGATTGATACACTACCTAATATCACTCCTACTAGCAGGCTAGCCTGTCAACTCAAAATCTCTGAGGAGATGAATGGTATGGTATTCAGACTTAAAGGAGATGGTGTATAGGTGGTAAGCGATGATATTTAATAAAAAAGGGAAGCAAATCTAGATTTGCTTCCCTTTTTTATGCTTATCGATCCAATTCTTATTTGATCAATTTGTAAGTAATTTCTGATTGAATGCTCATAGGAATAGACATCTCTTCAGGGATCATTGGGTTAGTAGCTAAGATCGTCATCGTACCAGAGATATCTGAAGTGATAGTCGCTGTGCTAAACCATCCAGTGCTTAAATCCACATTGTAAAGGGCATTTTGAGTACCTGATAGACTTATTTTAGCATCGATTCCAGGCTGGATTTCCATGACCTTCTCTTCAGCAGCTACTTTGATATTAGAGTTTCCACTAACTTTTCCAGTAGTTCCTGTGACTTCCGTCAGCTTCCAAATATTGTCATAGCGGAGATCATACATACTGCTCAGCGTATTACTGTTTTCCCATACTTGATTAAGCTCTACTTGAGTGCTTGGATAAAGTAAAAACAAAGAACCCATAGAAGAGCTGATGGCTTCTTCTCCAAGGGTTGCTTCTAGACCGGCTTTAACTTGATCTTTCATGGTAGCCATTTCACCTGTTAGAGAATTGATTACTTCATTCATGATAATATCAGTGCCTTCTGTTTTGACTACATTTCCTTTGCTGTCCAAGAACACATAGTAGGACTTATCTTTGACAGCCTTCAACATGGCATTTTGTGGGTTGCTTTCATCACCTTCGCTATCCATTATTTGATTTCCTTGCATAGGGTTATTAGTCTCATTGCGAAGCTTTTTATACTGTGTTTGTATTTTTGCAATACCATCTTTTACTTCTACTATTTCAAAGTAAAGCGTTCCAGTAACTTTGTTTGTCACTACCTGCTCCATTCCCATGACATTTTGTGTGATGGTCTGATCTGTGGTTTGTTCCACAGAGAATTTATCTCCTACTTTGAAGTTGTACTTCAAGTCTACAGGAGCATACATGTTAAAGGCAAAAAGTGCTACTGCTACTATCGCGCCTAAAAAGCTGATTGATTTTTTCATTGTTCTAAGTTTTGTAATTAAAGTTCTAAAATACAGCTAATTCAGTATATATTATTATTTAGGTAAGATTAAATTTTGCTAGGACTTTTTAGTGCATAAAAAAAGGCGAGATTTCTCTCACCTTCTGATTTGTTTGGACTTTAGAAAAGTTTCCAAATATCATTACCTATTACAAAGACCATCAGGGTCAAAAGCAAGACCATACCTACTTTTTGCGCATTTTCGAGGAATTTGTCTGAAGGTTTTCTACCAGATACCATCTCATAGAGTAAGAATACTACATGTCCTCCATCTAGCGCAGGTATAGGTAGTAGGTTCATAAAGGCCAAAATCATAGAGATCAAAGCCACATTAGCCCAGAACCTGATCCAGTCCCACTCATTTCCGAATATTTTAGCAATACCGATAGGTCCAGAAAGATTTTTAGGAGAGACATCCCCTGTGAACATCTTACCCATCGCTTTGGCATTGACGAATACGACCCCGAACGCTTTGTTTGTGCCTTCTTTCAGAGACTGTCCAAAACTGTAGCTTTTAGTCGCATAGTCTATATCTAACTGTGTGTAAAAACCGAGCTGACCTGCTTCATTTACAGTAGCAGTGATCTCTACAGGAGAAGCAAGTGCATTTTCATCATCACTAGCTTTTCTACTTACCAGTAGGTTTACATCTTGACCTTTATAATCTTGGACTATGGTTTGAAACTGGTCAAAAAACTCAATCGGCTGATCATTGATAGAAAGAATACGATCTCCTACCTGCAGACCAGCTTGCTCCGCAAATGATCCTGGCTCTATTTGCGCAATTGTAAATGGAGCTCTGATACTGACAAAACGCGCTGCTGCATTTTCTTCAGAGAAGTTATCTATGAATCCTGCAGGGATGTCTATTTTGATTTCCTCCCCATCACGATTTACTGTGTAGTAAGTGTTGTCATCTAACAAGACGTCTGGAGAGTATAAGTCAGAAAGTCTATCATAAGGCTTGCCACTCACATTGATGATACGGTCACCAGTTTGCAGACCGATTTGCTGTGCTAGCTCATAAGCTACGATACCATTCTCATCGATCTCAGCTTTTGGTACATAGGTTTCACCTTGCTTGTACACTAGGACTACGAAAATGACAATACCGATAATGACATTGACGATGATACCTCCGAGCATCACGATCAGCCGCTGCCAAGCTGGCTTAGCGCGAAACTCATAAGGCTCTGGATCTTTGGCTAAAGCTTCTGTGTCTAGAGACTCATCAATCATCCCTGATATTTTCACAAAACCACCCAAAGGAATGGCACTGAGTGAATACTCAGTTTCTCCGATTTTAAAACCAAAAATTTTAGGAGGAAAACCAATTGAAAATTTCTCCACACGCATGCCAAACATCTTAGCCGTGATCAAGTGGCCAAATTCGTGTAATCCTACTAGTAAAGATAGACCCAGCAAAAGCTGTCCTACCATGATTAAAGTTTCCATTAATTATATTTTTTAATCTGTTGTATTGCTATTTCACGGGTGACTTTGTCAGTCTCCACATAATCCTCTAAAGACGGTTTGTGTATAAAAGTTGTTTGTTGCATACATGCTTCTATGACATCTGACATCTCTAGAAAACCGATTTGATCTTTCAAAAACGCTGCCACGACTATTTCATTAGCAGCATTTAAGATGCAAGACATATTACCTCCTTTAGCTAAAGCATCAAAGGCCAGTCCTAAGTTCCTAAAAGTCTCCAAATCGGGCTTTTCAAATGTCAGCGCTGGATAATCTACGAAGTTGAAACGTGGAAAGTCTGATGCCAGTCTGTCAGGATAAGTCATGGCAAACTGTATGGGTACTTTCATGTCTGGAAGTCCCATCTGCGCTTTGATCGAGCTGTCCCTAAACTGTACCATCGAATGAATGATAGACTGAGGATGTACGATCACGTCTATTTGCTCAGTATTGAGCGCAAAGAGCCACTTGGCTTCGATGACCTCTAAGCCTTTGTTCATCAGAGAAGCAGAATCTATAGTTATTTTAGCGCCCATATCCCAGTTGGGGTGCTTGAGTGCTTGCTCTTTGGTAACTTTAGACAAGAATGCACGATCCTTTCCTCTAAAGGGGCCACCTGATGCCGTAAGAATGATTTTTTCTATTGGATTGTGAAATTCCCCCACCAAACACTGGAAAATAGCCGAATGCTCGGAATCCACAGGGTAGATATTGACTCCCTTCTCTTGGGCGAGTTGGGTGACAAGCTCTCCAGCGACCACAAGTGTTTCTTTATTGGCCAGCGCGATATTTTTACCCGCTGAGATGGCTTCTATGGTTGGAATCAAGCCAGCATAACCTACCAAAGCAGTCAAGACTAGATCAATAGTATCCATTTGTACAACTTGGGCGAGGGCTTTTTCCCCTGCATATACTTTGATATAGTGGGGGAGTAGCGCATCTGCTACTTGCTGATAAAGTGCTTCATTGCCTATGACGACTGCATTGGGTTTAAACTCCAGCGACTGCTGGATCAAAAGCTGTGCATTGTTCTGAGCGGTCAGTACTTCTACTTCAAAAGCTTGTGGATTGGCTTTAATGACTTCTAGGGCTTGCGTGCCGATAGAGCCAGTAGAGCCGAGTATGGCGATGCGTTTTTTATGGGATGCTTCTTTCACTGTTTACTAATTTCGCACCTATTATAGCGCATTTTTCTTAAAGTTGATCAACTCGTCTGCGATCTTTCTATCATTGGCTAGCCTAGGCACTTTGTTTTGTCCACCAAGCTTACCTTGACTTTTCATATAATTTCTAAAAGCATCTCGTTCTAAGCTGATGACTTGTAGTGGTCGCAAGATACTACCTTTGATCAAGTCTTTGTAATAGCTGTTGCGCTTGATGAGTGCCTGATCGAGTGTTTGCTCAAAGGCAGCCATATCCTTAGGAGCTTGTGCAAATTCTATATACCACTCATGTAGCGGTAGTCCAACGCTAGGCGTGACTTGAGGAGCTACGGTAAATTCTATCAACTCTACCTCGGGATGGTGAGAGACGGCCTCTTTCATAGCGCCTTCTACTTCTTCTCCGATCACATGCTCTCCAAAAGCTGAGATAAAATGCTTGATACGGCCTGTCACCAAGAGTTTATAAGGGTCTTTGGAAATAAACTTGACCGTATCTCCAATCGAGTAGCCCCAGAGTCCTGCGTTGCTATTGATGATCAAGGCATAGTTGACATCTAACTTCACTTCATCTATGCGGAGTCGGGTGGGATTTTCATTGAAATACTCATCTGCTGGGATAAACTCAAAGAATATACCGCTATTGAGTAGGAGGAGTAAGCCAGGATCTACTTGGCTGTCTTGGTAAGCGATGAAGCCCTCAGAAGCAGGGTAAGTCTCTATAGAATCGACTTTTCGACCGATACTTTCATAGAGCTTGGCACGATAAGGCTCAAAATTCACCCCACCATACACAAAGAGGGAAAAATTAGGAAATACTTCTTCGATGCGCTTTCCTGTTCGCTCTTGGATACGGTCAAAATACATCTGTACCCAAGGCGGAATCCCAGAGATCAAGCGCATGTCTTGGTGAATGGTCTCATCGATGATACGCTCTAGCTTAGCCTCCCAATCCTCTATACAATTGGTCTTGTATGTCGGTAGCTGATTGGTGCGAAGATAGCCCGGCACGTGGTGATTGACAATACCCGAGAGTCTTCCCGTATTGATGCCTGCAAGCTGCTCCAGTACAGGACTTCCTGATAAAAAGATCAATTTTCCATCAAGGAAACGAGCATTTTTAGACTGATGGATATAGGTCAAAAGAGCATTTCTCGCGCTATTGATATGGTTAGGGATAGAATCTTTGGTGATGGGAATGTACTTAGTGCCAGAAGTGGTGCCAGAGGTTTTAGCAAAATAAGCGGGCTTACCCTTCCAAAGGATATCTGACTCCCCTGCGAGTATACGATCTACATAGGGCCTTAATTCCTCATAGTCCCTGACAGGAACATGTTTTTTGAAATCTTCGTAGTTTTTGATATCTCCGAAGTGGTGATCCTTGCCAAAAAGTGTTTGGCCACCCACTTTGATCAGGTTGTTAAATATTTGATCTTGATGTGCGGCAGCTGCCAAAGACCACTTTTTCTGATCCTTGACGATATAGCTAGCAAATGGCTTACTTAAGCTTGATACGATTCCCATAGACTGACAAATTTACAATTATTGACCGCTTTTCTGCCTCAAAGAGCTTTAATATATCGGTCAATTGTTAAGAAAAGTTAATTTCATGAATTAAAATGCAACTCGCATTTATTTTGCTAAGTATCTAGGGTGAATTGTCTTAGTGATAAAACATCCTGAGGGATTTGAAAATTGTGAAATCATCAAAAAATAGCGCGATATGAAAGGGAAGATACAAGTAATCATGATAGCCTTTGTGGCAGGTTTGGCGGGAGCTTCTTTTTGGGATTGGATAAAGGCTGATGAGCCTATTTTGTACCAAGAGGTAGCGGATAGTACTCAGCAAGGTCTCTATCAAATGACCAACCAACCAAGCAGGACAGTAGCCGTAGGAGAAGATTTCGTAGAGGCTTCTCGCAAGAGTACTTCTTCGGTGGTCTTTATCAAAAACTTTGCAGGTACAGACTATAACCGCTACAACCTTTACGACTGGTTTTTCAATGCCCGTCCTTCACAAAAAGTAAGTAGCGGTTCTGGAGTGATTTTTTCCAAAGATGGCTACATCGTGACCAATAACCACGTGATCAAAGATGCAGAAGTGATCGAGGTGATCCATGAGAAAAGAACTTACCGTGCAAGGCTTGTCGGTACGGATCCTTCCACAGATCTGGCAGTACTCAAAGTGGAGGCAGAAAACCTACCCGCCATACAGATTGGTAGTTCGTCCAATCTCCAAATAGGAGAATGGGTACTCGCAGTGGGTAATCCCTTCAACTTGACTTCTACCGTGACAGCTGGTATCGTCAGTGCCAAAGAGCGTCAAATCAATATCCTACAAGCTAATTTCCCACTTGAATCTTTTATCCAAACAGATGCTGCGATCAATCCTGGCAACTCAGGTGGCGCGCTAGTCAATAGCCGTGGCGAACTCGTAGGGATCAATACAGCGATCCTGTCTCAGACAGGTAGCTACACAGGATATGGCTTTGCTGTCCCTGTGGATATCGTCAAAAAAGTAGTGGCAGACATCATCCGCTATGGAGAAGTGCAAAAGGCCCTGATCGGTGCAGAGACCGTAGATCTTTCTCAGGAAATCGCAGAGGAGTTGAAACTCAATACACTGAATGGTGTGGTGCTAAGCTATATCGCGCCAGATGGAGCAGCTGCTAGAGCAGGACTAGAAAAAGGGGATGCGATCGTATCTATCGATGGCCAACCGATCAAAAGTAGGGGAGCCTTCGAAGAAATCATCAGTTACAAATCCCCAGGGGACAAACTAAACCTAGGCTATATCCGCAATGGCAAACGTGCTGAGACGGCCGCTACCCTGCTCAATATCAATGGAGAGACAGGAGTCGTACAGCGAAAAGTGTATAGCTCGGAGTTACTACAGGCCACTTTTGAGAGCATTCCTAAAGTGGAGAAAGAACTTTACAAGATCAAGTCAGGCGTGAAAGTCAGCCAAGTAGGTGCACAAGGATTTGTGAGGCGCATGGAGATCGGAGAGGGTTACATCATCACCGCGATCAATCAAAAGCCCGTAGACGATCCTGAGCAACTGGTCAAATTGCTAGAAAAATACACAGGAAGACTTTTGATAGAAGGCATCACCGCACGAGGACAGCGCTTCTACGATGTCTTCAATGTGCAGTAATCATCCTCCAATATAACATCCCAACACGTAGAGACGCGATTTATCGCGTCTCTTTATTAATTTCTATATTCACACATTTACACCTTCCCATCGTAGAGACGTCCATTCATGGCGTCTCTTATCATTTAAGATATACTATAGACGCTAACTCAAACCATTTTTAATCCCTTGCCCGTTTTGTCACCCTAACGAAGGGAGGAAGGATAACCTAAGATAAGTGAAGCTGTCCCACTAGCTAAATTCTAAAGTATGTTAATCGCTGTTATAAAAAGATCCTTCTTTCATTAGGTCTGTTTCATGTATCAAGGATGACAAGAGACAGTCTAAAAATTTGATAAAAAGTAAATTAATATTTACTTTTGTTTATGAAATGTTCTGAGGCTTATAGAATACTTCAGAAAGATGGATGGTATCCTATCTCCCAAAAAGGATCTCATGTTAAACTTAAACATGAAACAAAGGAGGGGATTATTATTTTCCCAAATCACGGTAGTCAATGAAGTGCCCCCAAAAAGTTAGACACTTATTGGGGGCTAGTTCACAAGAACTAGGTAAAGGATTAGCAAAAAAACTTTTCAAACAAGCGGGAATTGAAATTTAGCATCATGAAGGCTTTGAAGAAAAAAATAGACGTTACAGTAGAGAAAACAGATACAGGCTATTCAGCCTATACTGATGATATGAGTGTATTTACTACTGCTAAAGACGTTCCGGAGCTTTATTCAAATTTAATTGAAGCACTAAACTTGGCTTATGAGGAGTCTGGATACGAAGTATCAGCTGAAAACCTAAAATTAAATCTAGATTTACAGCAGTTTTTTCAATACTACAAGGTTCTCAACGCAAACTTCTTAGCTAAAAGAATTGGAATGAATCCAACGCTTTTATCTCAATATGTGCGAGGGAAAAAGCAGCCATCTGCTAAACAAACGGATAAAATAATCAGAGGCATCCAAAGTATTGGTAAGGAATTAGCTGATATAAGCCTTGTATAAGAAAGAAATTAATTGTCTTTCACCAAATGGTTAAGCCCCAGGTCTTTTAAAACTTAATTGATATATATTGAACTGGAGAGAAATAGAAGAGAATTGGAAGACCTTCGTTGATAGGTTTCAGTTAGAAGACCTTAGTAGTCAGAGACACTACTTCCATGGTAAGTTAGAAGTTTATACAGCTAAGGAGGCTTTTAGTGGATTTGATATTTTTTATGAAAATAGGTTTAATAAGTCTGCTGATTTAGGTGCTTCTATTGGGATAGGGAGTAGTTTTAGCATTATTAGCCCAATAAGTTTATCAAAAGAGATTTTGATAAAAATTAAGCCAAAGGCTGTTTGGAAGAAATTTTTTGGCCAAAAGCATCAATTGGAATTTAAGCTATCAGATAATGCCTTAAAACATTGTCTTCCTATTAGCTACCTAGAGGAATTAAGTATAGCTTTTCCAGATCTAGAGATATCAATAGAAAAGTATGGACGATATAATCATTATTCTATTACTTATGATTCGATTGTTTTAATGCTGAGCTCAAAGTATCAGCCAAAGTCATTACAAGTGCTAGAAAAGTCAAGAGAGGTATTTACCACAATTTTGCAAAAGCTTGAAGCACAAGGGCGAATTAAAGTTTTAAATCTTCCTTATTAATATGAATAAAAAGGCTGAATTTT
The DNA here is from genome assembly GCF_016464625.1 of Penaeicola halotolerans. Taxonomy (GTDB): domain Bacteria; phylum Bacteroidota; class Bacteroidia; order Cytophagales; family Cyclobacteriaceae; genus Penaeicola; species Penaeicola halotolerans. The sequence continues at coordinate 603,431 of NZ_JAEAGO010000003.1, read as the reverse complement.
TTTCTCTTTCTTGTTGCGATAGATCAGGAATATTTTGAGCAGTACTAACCAAAAAGGACGATCATTAGACCGTCCTTTTCTTATTTTGTTAAGACACTGCCCCGAAGTTTGGGGACTATCGTGTACTCATTAAGTTGAAAGCAAAAAGCGATATCCTTTTCGATGCCGTGGTTTTGTAAGCGCTTGGTATGCGAAGCGACTGACATAAAGCCGATCAGATCTTCTTTGGCAACTTGATACAGACGCTGTGCAGCTAGTGGGGCATCACAGCTGTAAGTATGTGTAGCCACCAAACTCTCTACCACAGCGCCTGCAAAGAGTGTGTCCTCCATGTTGAACTTCCCTTTCCAACCTGCACAGAGTACCAAGACGTCTTTTTGCTGCGTCTGTATATAGTCGCAGACGGCTAGCAAATTGAGAAAAGAGCCGATGATCACCTCTGCTGCCTCTGCTTTAGACTTTTCGATAGCAAGGGTACCATTAGTTGTACTCATGGCGAGTCTCTTTCCTGCAAAGGCTCCATCCAAATAAGCTAGAGGGGAATTACCTAACTCAAAGCCAGCTACTTGTTTGCCATCTCGCTCTGCAGCTGCTATGTACCCCTGCGACTGCAAGTCACGACAAGCTTCCACAGTAGCCACAGGAGTGATGTCTGCCACGCCATTGGCCAAAGCACTGGTCATGCTCGTAGTAGCGCGTAGGATATCTACGATCACCACGATCTTGCCCTTGAGATCATAGAGGTGCAATAGCTCAGGAGTGAGGCAGACGTCTATTTGATGCATCATTATGAGTTGGCTTTGTAGAGCGGTAGTTTTTCTACTTTAGCTTTCAATTGCTTATTTCTGACCGCAATGTAGATTTCTGTATCTGGCTTGGCATATTCGGTAGCTACATAGCCCATACCGATACCGACATTCATCATAGGAGAGATAGTTCCTGAGGTAACTTCCCCGATCTTCTCACCAGCAGCATTTTGGATTTCATAGTGTCCTCTAGGAATGCCCTTCTCTTGTAGCACAAATCCCACAAGCTTACGACTAACACCTTCTTCTTTGTGCTTTTTGATTTGCTCAGCATTGATGAAGTCTTTAGTAAACTTCGTGATCCAGCCTAGTCCTGCTTCAATAGGAGAAGTGGTGTCATCGATGTCATTGCCATAGAGGCAGTAGCCCATCTCTAGTCTGAGGGTATCTCTCGCACCTAGGCCGATTGGTTTAATGTCCCAGTTTTTACCAGCTTCAAAGATTTTGTTCCACACTTGCTCAGCGACTTCATTGCGGACGTAGATCTCAAATCCTCCCGCGCCTGTATAGCCAGTACCAGAGATGATCACATCTGATACTCCAGCGAATTCACCTACTGTAAAGTGATAAAACTTGATCTGTGATAGATTGATAGGAGTGAGTGACTGCAATGCTTCGAAGGCTTTAGGGCCTTGAACAGCGAAGAGCGACATGGTGTCAGAGATGTTTTCCAGTGTAGCACCCATGCTATTATGCGAGTTGATCCAATTCCAATCTTTCTCAATATTGGATGCATTGACCACGAGGAGGTATTTTTCCTCAGCCATCTTGTAGACGATCAAGTCATCTACGATACCACCAGTGGCATTAGGGAAGCAAGAGTATTGGGCTTGTCCGATGACGAGTTTACTAGCGTCATTAGAAGTTACTTTTTGAATCAGGTCAAGGGCATGAGGTCCTGTCACCATGAATTCTCCCATGTGAGAAACATCAAATACACCTACGCCATTGCGGACAGTGAGGTGTTCTTCGATATCTGAGGAGTATCTGACAGGCATATTGTATCCTGCGAAGGGCACCATCTTGGCACCTAGTTTTTCATGCAGGTCATTGAGGGCAACTTTCTTTAATTCCATCGAAATAATATTTTGTGCTTTTGGGTATGCAAATGTAAGCAAATCATTGAATTGATCGTGCCTTTGGGCTAGATGCTATCGAATAAATCGAGCTGATCAGGAAGCAGTTTGAAAGACATGCGATGATGTGGTGTAGCGCCATGTATCTCTATACCATTTCGATGCTTGGCTGTTGGATAGCCAGCATTGTTTTCCCAATCGTAGTGAGGGTACTCTCCAGCGAGCTTCTCCATGAGTTCGTCTCTATATATTTTAGCCAAAATAGAAGCCGCAGCGATGTTGAGATACTTGCCGTCTCCTTTGATCACACAAGTGTGAGGGATGTCCCGATAAGCTTTAAAACGGTTACCATCGATGAGCAAGTGCTCAGGCTTGATAGTTAACTGATCAATGGCGCGATGCATGGCCAAGAAGGACGCTTGGAGTATATTGATACGGTCGATTTCTTGAGGACTGACCTCAGCGATTGCCCAACTGATTGCTGCATTTTTAATTTCATTCTCGAGGCTTTTTCGCGTATTTTTGCGCAGCTTTTTAGAGTCATTCATGAGCGGGTGGTGATAGTCTTTTGGCAGGATGACAGCAGCCGCGACCACTGGTCCAGACAAGCAGCCTCTGCCAACCTCATCACAGCCAGCCTCTATCAAGTGATCATGCAAATAGGACGATAACATCTTGGCAATTTCTTTTTAATCTGTAAAAATGAAAAGGGTTCTATGAAAAATCTCTGGAAAAAACTGGCACAAAGAGAAGTCTATAAAAATGCTTGGATAGAAGTAGAAGAGCATGATGTCATCTCTCCTCGTGGGAAAAAGGGGATTTATGGCAAAGTAAAATTTAAAAATAAGGCCATAGGCATCATCGCTTTAGATGAGTCAAAGCATACATGGCTAGTAGGTCAACACCGCTATACTTTGGATGCTTATAGTTGGGAAATACCGATGGGTGGAGGAGCTTTGGCGATAGATCCGCTGGAGACTGCTAAACGAGAGCTCAAAGAAGAGACAGGCTTGACTGCCAAGAAATGGACGCTATTGATGCACTTACACACTTCTAACTCTGTGACAGACGAGGAAGGTTTTGTCTTTTTAGCAGAGGACTTGACTGAGGGTGTGACAGATTTTGATGATACAGAAGATCTTCAGATCAAAAAGCTACCTTTCCAAGAGGTAGTCCGAATGGTCATGGATGGAGAAATTACCGATGCGATCAGTGTCGCTGGAATTTTAAAATTGGATAAGATGTTGGGAGAAATCGAATTGTCTAATAAACACTAATCATGCTAGTAGAGAAATACCAAAAACACGTTAAAACGACCTTTTTATTGGCCTATCCAGTGATGCTGAGTCAGCTAGGACAGGTCTTGGTAGGGGTGGCAGATAGCATGATGGTCGGGCAGTTGGGTGCGCAGCCTTTGGGTGCTGCTTCTCTAGCCAATAGTATCTTTATGGTCGTACTCATGTTTGGTATCGGGATCAGCTATGCGGTGACTCCACTGGTGGCAGCGGCAGATGGCCAAAATAATCGTAAGCAGATTAGAGAGATCATCAAAAATAGCCTTTTGATCAATACTGTCTCAGGATTTTTACTCTTTGGTGTGGTCTTGGCGGCTTCTAACCTACTGTATCATATGGAGCAGCCTGTGGAGGTAGTGAGAGATGCTATCCCATATCTTGGAGTGATTACTTTTTCGATTGTTCCTTTGATGATTTTTCAATCTTTTAAGCAATTTGCAGAGGGTCTATCCCAGACCAAGCAGGCGATGTACATTACTATTTTCGGCAATGGTCTCAATGTACTTTTTAACTACATCTTGATCTTTGGTAAGTTTGGTTTCGAGCCGATGGGACTCATGGGTGCTGGTTGGGCTACTCTCATCTCAAGGATATTGATGGCAATCATGATGATCGTCTATGTGCTTTGGTCTAAGCGCTATAAGAAGTATTTTAAAGGTTTTAAGTTCAAAAAATTCTCGAGACCATTGATCACTCGAATGGTGAAAATAGGAGTTCCCACAGGCCTGCAATTTATCTTTGAAGTAGGTGCTTTTAGTGCGGCAGCCATCATGATGGGTTGGCTGGGTGTAAACCAACTGGCTAGTCACCAGATCGCGATCAACCTCGCTTCTGTGAGTTATATGATGGCCTCTGGACTTTCTGCTGCTGCAACTGTGCGTGTAGGAAATCAACTTGGGAAAGGAGATATCCAAACACTGCGTGAGGCTGGCTTTACCATCTTCGGGATGGTGGCTGTTTTTATGTTAGTGACGGCTTTGATTTTTGTTTCATTCAGGTTTTTCCTTCCAAGTCTGTATATCGATGATGTGGAGGTGATTCAGATGTCAGCTGGCTTATTGATTATCGCGGCATTCTTCCAGTTGTCAGACGGTATCCAAGTCGTAGGCTTAGGGGCCATGCGAGGAATGTCGGATGTGAAAGTACCTACTATTATCACGCTGGTAGCTTATTGGGTATTAGGTCTTCCGATTGGATATTTGCTAGGCTTTAAGTTAGACTTAGGCGCCCAAGGGATTTGGATAGGGCTTTTAATTGGATTGACAGTGGCAGCAGTTTTACTTTTCTATAGATTCGACACGCTGAGCAAGCGACTCTTGCACAAAGCCTAAAGATATCGGTGGCTTTTCCTTATATTGGGCTATTGATTTCAGATCAAATAGACCCATACACCTTTTTATGCAAGAAAAAGCCAGAACTGTAAGTTTTTCTAGAACTACTATTACCGAGTTGATGATCCCCTCATACGCCAATTTTGGTGGCAAAATTCACGGGGGTATTTTACTTTCTCTCATGGACAAAGTTGCCTATTCTACCGCTACCAAACACTCAGGAGCCTACTGTGTGACTGTCTCTGTAGATACTGTTGATTTTCTCCAGCCAGTAGAGGTAGGAGAGCTCGTTTCTCTTAAAGCCTCGGTTAACTATGTGGGTAATTCCTCTATGATCATTGGGATCAAAGTGATCGCTGAAAATGTCAAAACAGGTACAGTCAAACACACCAACACTTGCTATTTCACCATGGTTGCCAAAGGAGATGACGACAAACCCATGCGCGTGCCAGAGCTTATTTTAGAAACTGAGACCGATATCAGGCGATTTGCGGAAGCTATCAAGCGAAAGGATTTCAAACAGCATTATCAAGATGATCTTGCTAAAGCCAAATCCAAGTATGACCTCAAAGAGCTCAACCAATTGCTCGAAGGTCAGCGTTGTCAAATCAAAAGAAAAGACTAAATCCAAACCCTATGTTGAAGAAAATAACCCTATTTACCTTTTTGCTTTGTGCCTCTATGATCAGTATGGCACAGGAGTTTACACCTAAAGTACTTAGTGTCAAAGACCAGTCTGCCCTCATCGATCAGTGGCTTGCAGAGCGAGTCAAGACTGTACTCCCAGAAATCATGCGTAGAGAGGGAATTGATATGTGGGTGATCGTATCAAGAGAGTACAATGAAGATCCCGTGATCAAAACACTGCTACCATCTACTTGGATGGCAGCTAGAAGAAGGACTATCCTGGTAGTATATGATCCTGGAGCAGGCAAAGATTTAGAATTGATGGCTATAGCACGCTATGATGTAGGTGAGGCTTTCAAGCGTGCTTGGAACCCAGATCAGCAACCTGATCAGTGGAAAGCTCTATCAGAGTTAGTGGCTAGTAAGAAGCCAAAGAAAATAGCAGTCAATACTTCTGATAATTATGGTCATGCAGATGGTATCAATGCCACGGAGCTGACTTTATTCAAGGCTAACCTTAGGCCTGCGGATGCACAGAAAATAGTGTCTGCAGAAAAAGTGGCTGTAGGTTGGCTAGAGACAAGAACCCCTAGTGAAATGGTCGTTTACCAGCAAATAGTAGCGATTGCTCATCAGATCATTGCTGAAGGATTTTCTGAGAAGGTAGTACAGCCAGGGGTGACGACTACGGAGGATATCGTGTGGTGGTACAGACAGCGAATCGCTGATTTAGGTTTGACTGCTTGGTTTCACCCTACTGTAGATATTCAGCGAGCAGATCCTGAGTCTTTTGATCATTTGAGATCATTTTCTAAACGCCCAGATACACAGACTGTACAGCCAGGAGACCTACTGCATGTGGACTTTGGTATTACCTATTTGCGACTCAATACAGATACGCAACAGCTGGCCTATGTCTTGAAGCCAACAGAGACTGCACCTCCTGCTTATCTGGTGGAGGCACTCAAAGAAGGCAATAGACTACAAGATATCTTGACTTCTCAGTTTAGGACGGGTAGATCTGGGAATGAAATCCTAAGAGCAGCTCGTGCTCAAGCAGGACAGGAGGGGATCAAAGCAACTATCTATACCCATCCGATTGGCTATCATGGACACGCTGCAGGCCCGACTATTGGTATGTGGGACAATCAAGGCGATACTCCTGGGTCTGGAGATTATCCACTTTATCCTAATACTTGCTATTCTATAGAACTCAATGCAGCTGTATATATAGAAGCTTGGGACAAAGAGATCAGAGTCATGTTAGAAGAAGATGCGTTCTTTGATGGAGAGTCTGTGAGGTATATCAACGGCAGGCAGACAAAACTTCTAACCATTCCAAGACTGAAACCTCATTTAGGAAATTGATAATCAAAATAATAGAAGCAGGCTATTTACTAAGGTCTGCTTCTTCATTTAGATCAAGATAGATGCCTTTGATGAGCATCCACTGGCCTGCGGCATTGAGGAAGATAAAGACAGGTTCTCCCACTTCTACCATATTTGCAAAAAAGTCTGAGCAAATAATCAGAAAGTTGAGAATCAGAGCAAAAGTACCCCCAAAAGCATAGTAGAAACTCTGCTTACTGACTAGCTTATATCGGAGAGCTGACATGATCAACAAAAACACAAGGGATAGTGCATAGATCATCACGGGTAAGAAGAAGTCTTTGAAAGTATAGGATACGTATAAGACAAAAGCGACTGACGGGATGGCTATCGGTATGATGAATTTCAAGCTTTTTTTAATTTGACTTGGATGAAGCTGATGATTTTCAGCCAGTCGCTTTTTGAAACTCCATGCATAACTCAACTGTGTTACGATATACGCACCTGCACCTAGCAGGAAAAAGAATTCAACCTGCTCCTGAAGTATCAAAAATATCCCACCCAAGCCTGAAAATATCAGGGCTACAATTACCAAAGTACTAGCTTCACTTTCCCAAGTTCTCAGCTTGGAGATAAAGTAGCCACCTAGTGCAATTGCGATGATAGGCTTGCTGACAAGGTGTAGCCAATAGCTTTCCCCGATATAGCTAACAATAGCTATGATTAGTGAGGAAAGAAATAACATATACCAAGCAGTAGATTTTTGAACCATAGAGTTTATTTAGGTGTAAATGCTCTGCAATTTACGGATTGAACTTTATCGATAAAATACCACAAAATGGTGATTTTTCGACCTTTCTTAAAAAAAATCTCATTTATTTCAACTAAGCTTTTAAGTAGATTTACTAGATTTTTGATGGAAGTATTTCAAATCCTTATGAAACCAAGTATTTTTGAATAGTTTGATTATCGCTTTTGGTTTAATAAATTACAATAAATTAATTTATTGTATAATAAAAATTAGTTAAAGAGTTGGTCTTTAACTTGTAATATTCTAAGAATTGACTTTTGTGGTCTGTTTTTTGTTCTTTGCGATTAAAACCATGTAAAGAAAGGCGATAAAGGAGATGATGGCACCCAGCCAAAAAGTGTGCTTGAAGTTTTCAGATTGATTGGCATAAATCCAGCCAGCGAAAATAGCCCCGAGACCTATTCCTGCCTCTAGTGCGATATACATAGTGGCTAGAGCTCTACCTCTTCTCTGATCATGACTTAGATCGATCGTCCACGCTGTGATCGTAGGGCTGTTCATACCGACAGCCACACCAAAGAGTACAGCCGCTAAGAGAAAGCTAAATTTATCGGAGGCAATGCCTATGAGGATCATAGCTATCGATAGACAAAAAGTGCTTACTCTCAGTACCTGAATCCTGCCATATTTATCAGAAGTCTTACCTGCAATGATGCGAATAGCCAGTGAAGAAATGGTGAAAACACTAAAGAATAAACCTTTATTTTGAATTCCCAAGAAGGTACTGTAGTCAGGGATGATCGTCAGGACAATACCAAATGAAAATACTGTCAACAGTAGAATAAAAGAGGGGGCTAGTACTCTTGGTTCCAGGATTTCATCTTTTTTGATGTGGAGGTGTTGCCAAGAAAAGGACGTTCTTTCTTCCAATGTCTCTTTAAGCTTCCAAAGGATACCCATCGCTAAAAAAGCAATCAAAGATGATGTATAAAACATCGGATAAAGTCCCCAAATACTAGCAATATAGCCACCAAGTGCAGGGCCTGAAGCCATGCCTAAACTGCCAAAGAGACTCTGTATGCCCATTGCTTCTCCTCTGCGAGAGAGTGGGATGATGTCTGCTACATAGGCAGAGATACCTGTTGGGGTGAAGCCAGTAGAAAAGCCATGAAAAAACCGAAGTAGTAAAAAGCCTGCTACAGTCGTGATGATCGGGTAGATCAAACTCATCACTAGACATACCAAAGCCCCAAAGATCATTACTGGTACACGTCCCACCTTATCCGCTAGCTTACCACTAAAAGGCCTACTCAGTCCTGCTGTCAAAGTGAAAAGTGCAATGATGAGTCCTTTATAATCTTCCCCACCAAGCTTGGTCAGATAGTTTGGCAGTTCAGGGATGATCATGTTGAAGCTAGCAAAGAAAAAAAAGGAGCCCAAGCAGAGCAACATGAAGTCAAGTGTGTAAATCGATTGTTTTTTGGTCATCGAATGAAAAAAGGGAGTTTTGATACTCCCTTACTGATTTTAGTCTTCTGTTTCTTCATCTTGCATGAGGTAGGCTTTGATAAACTCATTGAGTCCGCCACCATCAAGTACATGCTGTACATCTGAGGTTTCATGTCCTGTACGCGCATCTTTGATGAGCTTGTATGGATGTAAGACATAGTTTCTGATCTGAGACCCGAAGTCTATCTTCATCTTGCCGCTTTCTACCTTGGCACGCTCTGCATTACGCTTTTCCATCTCTAGTTGGTAGAGTCTAGATTTAAGCATCTGCATGGCTTTTTCCTTATTGGCCAACTGAGAGCGTTCTATCTGGCAGACCACTACAATTCCTGTTGGCTTATGCGTTAGCTGTACTTTGGTTTCTACTTTGTTGACGTTTTGTCCACCAGCACCACCAGAGCGAGAGGTATGAAACTCGATGTCTGCAGGGCTGATTTCTATATTGATCGTATCATCTACCACAGGATACACATAGACTGAGGCAAAGCTCGTGTGTCTTCTCCCACCACTGTCAAATGGAGAGATTCGGACCAATCGGTGTACGCCAATTTCAGCTTTCAAAAAACCATAAGCCATAGGTCCTTCAAACTCTAGCGTACAGGATTTGATACCTGCTACCTCGCCTTCTAGAAGATCTACTTCACGAACTTTGTAGCCGTTTTTTTCACCCCACATGATGTACATTCTCATCAGGATAGAGGCCCAGTCGTTACTTTCTGTACCTCCTGCTCCAGGGTTGATTTCCAGCATAGCATTGAGCTGATCCTCTTCTGTGCTGAGCATCTTTTTGAGTTCGAGATCTTCTAGTGCAGTGATCGCAGCTTGGTACTGCTTGTCCACTTCCTCCATCTCTACCTCATCTGCTTCGTAAAATTCGTAGAGTACTTCTAAGTCCTGAGTCTTGGTCTCGATGTCCTCATAGGCATCGGTCCAGACTTTCTTGGTTTGTATTTGTTTGAGTATTTTTTCGGCTTCTTTGGAGTCATTCCAAAAGTCCGCCTGTGTGGTGATAGCTTCTTCGTCTGCTATTTCGACTTTCTTCTTGTCGTAGTCAAAGATACCTCCTCAAGGCCGTGATACGCGCCTTCAAATCCTTTAGCTGTTCGCTAGTCATGATTCTGTCTAATTGTTTTGAAACGCAAATGTCGCGTTATTTTCAGTGATTTCCGAATTTAATCCTCACCAAAAATGAGAATGTTGACCCTAGCTCTAGGATGATCTGTGCGGAAATATTTGTAGCGGAGTTTACTCATAATGTAGGCACTACCAAGTAGCGATCCTGAGATGATCAGGGCATTTCGATCGACATCAAAGTCATTATTGAGCATATCTAAGGCGATGTATCCTAGGCCTGCTGCACCCAGTACTGTTGTGAGATTTCGCAAGGTGTAGTTACGCGTGTCTTTGCTTCTGATATCTACGATTTCTATCTGATCAGGTGAGATGATATTTTCCCTCAAAACTATCAGATCAGGCTTGAGATCCACAATAACATCCGTCATAAAGTAGTCTAGGCCTTTTTGCTGATAAGTGATAGACTGACCTATATAGTATCTGAAGACATTTTTGTCTTTGACTCCTTTGCGGAATTGAAGATACTTGAAGCTTTGACCGTGACTTGCAAAAGCCACTAAAAAAATAAGGAGAAATGCTAAAAGTGCAGCGGATGTCTTTTTCATATAAACTAGAAACGACCCTAAAATACTAATATTTCATGCAAAAAGTGAATAAATGATTAGTCTCTTCAGGTTTAGGGATAAAAAAACTCCCCGAAGGGAGTTTCGATTAGATAGTTTTGATCCAATCAAATTTATCGGGGATTTGCCCTGTTTTGATTTGATCGAGTGTTTTATAGACTTGCTTAGAGAAGTAGCTATCCGTAGGAGTCGGAAGTGTGTAGTCCTTATCTCTTAGATTGATCAATTCGATATTGGCGATAGTCGCAGCTGTACCTGTTCCAAACGCTTCTTTGAGCGTACCATTCTCTAGTGCTTGATAAAGTTCTTCTACTGTGAGAGATCTTTCTTCTACTTTCAACCCTTTATCTCTTGCCAGTGTGAGCACGCTATCTCTAGTGATTCCTTTGAGGATAGTGCCTGTGTCAGTTGGAGCGGTGATGAGGGTGTCATTGATGATAAACATGACGTTCATCGTGCCAGATTCTTCGATCTTGCTGTGAGAAAGTCCATCTGTCCAAATGAGTTGATCATACCCCATGTTTTGCGCTTGTCTAGCAGGATAAAGTGCCGCACCATAGTTTCCAGCAGCTTTGGCATAGCCAGTACCTCCCGCAAATGCTCTCGTGAATTTGGTTTCCACTTTGACTCTTACAGGTTTTGCATAATATTTACTCACAGGGCAAGTAAAAATGATGAACTTGTAGGTGTCCGAAGGTCGTATACCTACATATTCATCCGTAGCAAACATGAAAGGTCTGATATAGAGCGAATAGCCAGGTTGATTTGGAATCCAGTTTTTATCCAGTTTGATCAATTCCTCTAGTCCATGCATGAAGATTTCTTCTGGGATTTCTGGCATACACATTCTTTTAGCTGATTCATTCATCCTTGCCCAGTTGGCTTCAGGACGAAAGATCAAGGCGTTACCATTTTGGTCTTTGTAAGCTTTGAGTCCTTCAAATATCGACTGTGCATAATGCAGTGTAGCATTTGCAGGACTGATGGCTAGTTTTTGATAAGGTACTATCCTAGGAGAGGTCCATTCGCCATCTTTGTAGTCAGCTACAAACATGTGGTCAGAAAATACACGACCAAAAGTAAGGTTATCAAAATCAGTTTGAGTGATTTTTGACTCACTTATCTTTTCAATGGAGATATTAGAGATATCAAACATGGGTTTATTTTACGATTTGTTTCTACTGTTCCAGATGACTTCATCTACTCCTAGTTCTAGCGCCATCTTGCGGCCTAGGATAAAGAAGTAATCCGATAATCTATTCAAATACTTACCAATGACCTCACTCACAAATTCATTTTGCGCGAGTTTGATCACATTGCGTTCTGCTCTACGGCATACCGTTCTCGCTAAGTGTGCAAAAGACACACTTTCATGACCACCTGGCAGTATGAAGTTTTTCAAAGCTGGCAGGCCAACTTCCATCTCATCCATCGCAGCTTCCAAGAGTTGGATGTCAGCTTCTGTGATATCAGGATGTTTGATATTGGCCTTATCAGGATCAGCTGCTAGTGCAGATCCTATCGTGAAGAGTCTATCTTGTATTTGCTTTAGAAAGTCAGCTCTTTCTGCATTGACTTTTTGATCTTTGAGCAAACCTACGAAGGCATTGAGCTCGTCAATCGTGCCGTAGGCGTCTATTCTTTCGTGTGACTTCAAAACTCGAGTGCCTCCCAGTAGGGAAGTAGTGCCTGCATCACCAGTTTTGGTATATATCTTCATAATTTACTAAATCAAATCTTATGTTTAAAAGAATAAAATTCTCCTAAACAACCCTTAAAATTAAAAAAGAAAAATTTAATTTCAAAAACTGAGCGATGGAAAAGTCTCAGCACGAGCTGATGATTTGATAAAAATAGCGAAAACAATTATAAAGAAACAACTCTGACATGATGCCAGAGTTGTGGTTGTTTATACTGCTTGAAATGGATTGACTACTGTCGGATTTTCATTGATAGTATCTGTCTCGACTAGTCCATCTCTTAGTCTCACGATTCTATGAGAATAGTGAGCGATGTCATCTTCGTGTGTTACCATGATGATGGTGTTGCCCTGCTGATGCAGCTCATGGAAAAGGCCCATGATATCATAGGACGTCTTAGTATCTAGATTACCTGTTGGCTCATCGGCTAGGATAATACTTGGATTGTTGACCAAGGCTCTAGCGATCGCTACTCTTTGTCTCTGACCACCTGAGAGTTCATTTGGTTTGTGCCCCACTCTGTCTCCGAGCCCTACGCTTTCTAATGCTGCTCGCGCTTTTTCATCACGCTCTTCTTTGCCATAGCCAGCATAGATGAGTGGTAGTGCCACATTTTCAAGGCAGGTAGCTCTAGGAAGGAGGTTAAATGTCTGGAAGACGAATCCAATTTCTCTATTTCTAATTTCAGCGAGCTCATTTTCAGTCATGTCGCTGACATCTTTACTATTCAAAATATAGCGACCACCACTAGGGGTGTCTAAACATCCTATGATATTCATCAAGGTAGATTTACCAGATCCAGAAGGCCCCATGAAGGCTACATACTCCCCTCTGTTGATTTTGATCGACACTGATTTGAGGGCACGTACTTCCTCATTTCCCATTCTGTAGACCTTTGAGATGTCATTGGTCTCTATTACTAGTTTACTCATAATGTGGTTTTTTAAAGCTTAAAAAGCGAAATGATTGATTAAATTAAAAGATAAAAATCGATGTATAAAAGTAAGCTAAATATCTATTATATAAAAGGAAGATAGTGCTTACTGAAGGTATTTACGCAAAGCTGCTCAGATAGTTATTGCAGCTGCCTCAACTTCTCCCTTGCAGTGTCTGCATAGCTTCCCAAGTTGAGCTTTTCTGCCAGCATAATGTAGGCTATCAAGAGTTTAGGACTTTGACTGTTGATAAATGTACCATCTAGTAGTGCATCATAGGCCGTATATTCAAGGCCATCATTTTCAGCCAAAATATTGCATATTTGGATAGTCTCATCCACCATGAAGGGTTGCTGTCTGCTAAGTTGAGCCAGTGTAGCTAAGCTCTTAGATTTGTCTCCTAGTTCATACCCCCACACGGCCTCAAGGAAGGCGTACAAATATTTTTCTTGTTGATTAACAGGCTTTATCTGTTGGAGTTGCTGTAAGGACTCTTTTGTATTACCTGACTTCTCCTCTGACTGTCTGAGCGACATGATCTTTAAAAGTGAGTTTTGCTGTCCTTGAGTGACACGTGCTAGGTAGTCTAGCATGAGTTGTCGCTGTTCTGTCCCGAAGTCTTCCCACTTGTAGTATAGCCAATCAGCTACAAGTGTCACTCTTAGTGTTTCGTTTTGGAGCTGATTGAAAGTCAAAAATGCGCTTAAGCCATTTTTCTGTGCAAAGTCAGCATATTGATCATAAAAGACTAGGCTATCAGAAGCTACTGATTCACCCAGCGTATAGTTTTTCAGCCAGTTGGGTACAGGTTGCCCTTCTCGATTGAGGGCTGCGATTTGGTCATAGATAGGGAGTACTTTTCCCGCATTGAAATAAGCCAAAGCCTTTTTTAGGTTTGCTTTTGGCTTGCCTAGGCTATCTGCTCTCAAGTAATAGTCCGCTGCTAACTTAGACTCATTTTGCTTGAGGTAAAGGTCTCCTAGTATCTCTAAGAAATAGGCTTGACTTTCTGATTTGTCAGGATAGATTTCTGTGATTTTTTTGATAGCTCCAGTGATGTCTCCTTGCGCATTACCATGAAGTGCTTGGAGGTATTTGAGATTAGTTCTAAACTGAATATTGTCATCATTGGCTACTAGACTATCAAGCTTAAGCTGGCTAAACTCATCCGCTTGATAGAGTTTGTTTAGTGCATAATTATTGATCAGGCTGAAGCTCCCAAAGTCTAGGGATTTGTCTACCGGTATTTGGATTGGCTGTTGGTTGAGCTTACCAAACTTATTGTCCAATGCGAGTAGATTGATGGCATGATTGGCCTGATTAGGGTCATATAGGTCATTGATATCAGGATATTCAGCTGTCTCAGGCAGCGACTTTGCTAAGAGCGCCATTAGGTTAGCCGCTATGACTTCAGACTGTGTTTTTCTCGCATAAGCCTGATCGATAGTGAGCAAAGCAGCTTGATTTTCCTCCAGTCGACTCATAAGCAATGCCTTATTATTCAATAGGCGAACATCCGTAGGGAAGTACTTTAACCCTTCTTCTATGACCATAGAGGCTTCCAAGTACTGATCAAGCGATCGATGAACCTCCGCTAGTGCAAGAAAACTATGAGGAAACTGACCTGTGGTCCCAGCATCTCCAAACCACTCTTTGGCTTGACTGATGCTATTGTCACTGATCGCGAGGTGTCCAAGTGTATAGTTAGCTTTGAAGCTCTGATAGCCTACACGCTTAGCTGCTTGGTAGTATTCTTTGGCGTATGTTTTATTACCTATTGATAGGAAATAGTCACCCATCATATTGTAAGTACCTGCTTTGAACTCATTGACGACAGGCGCATTAGCAAAGAGGAGGATAGCTAGTGTAAAGATCAAGCTACCCATGCGCATGTGGAAATACTTTAACTTAAAAGGCTTGTAAACAGCTCTTTCAACTGGGGCATTTTGCTTAAGTACTTCTACGAAATTGGCAATCAGATAAAGCAAAAAGAAGGTACCAAACGGAATGTGGGTGTACAAGACCACATTTTCCAGATAGTCAAGTAAAGGATCGTTTTTGGTAAAAACCCCCAAACACCAGATAAGCACACTAGCTAGGATAAGTGCCAAATAAAGTACACTCAGCCCGATTCTATTGCCTATAGTAAACTCACTCTGAATGAATCGATATTGTATGCCCCAAAAGCCGATCAATGCAGAAAGGAAGAAAATATAAACAGGTTCTACAAGCCAAATTCCTAAGTCAAAAGCACCTATTTGTCTGAGAAAAAAGAAGACTAGATTGCCTAAATAGATCAAGCTTAGGATGATCAAATGCACATTGACATTGAGTGTGCCTGAGCTATTTGTCTTCCTAATTAAAAGTAAAATTCCTAAGATCGGCTGATAGGCAATGATCGCTGTAAAAAAAGTAGCTGCAATCATCAAGATAGGAGTACTCTCTAGCGCTAATAAACTGCCAATCGCTGATGCTTCTCCTAAAAGTGCTACGACAAGCCAAAAGACTGAAATGCCTAGAAAAACTAATAAGCGTTTTCCAAAACTGGTCGCTGTAGCAATGGCATGAAAATAATACGCTGGCCCTACGAAGCTCAAGACTACAAATAAAATAGGCAAACTCCCCGATATACCAAAAAGGGTAAATTGCTCTATACCGAGGTAGTTGAGTCCCAGAATCAGAATCGTCACACTTGGGTAAAAAATCCACTTGCTTAGGAGCGAACTGCCTGCAAATGAGATAGCAAAGAAGGTCAATATGCCTAAGCTAAAAATACTTAATACCCATGTAGGGTAGTCAAGTGGAGAGGCATTGAAATATTGAAGGAGCAAATAGCTGTCTGCTTGAATACCGAACTGATGTACACCATATCTAAAGACATCAGCTATGACAGGTAGCGCTTCATATTCTCTAAGTATAGTTGTGGTGAGATAGTTTTCGGGAAAAAGCTGATGAATGATAAAAAATATAATACCTATCGCTACAATGCTGCCAATGGCGCTTATTAAGTATCGCAGAGAGGCAGTCCAGTTTTTCCAAAAAACAAATCCTTCTTGCATCCTATTCTAGCACTTTAGGTACTCTAAAATAGTCTGAGTCCTTTTGAGGAGCATTTTTGAGGCCTTTGTCATGTGGTAGTGGAGGCTTCACTTCATCAGCTCTGAGGACATTAACTTCCGAACTCATGGTAGTGAGTGGCTCAATACCTTCTGTATCTAATTCATCTAATTTCTCCACCCAGTCGAGGATTTGAGTCATGCTGTCGATCATCTTCTGCTCGCCTTGTGCATCAAACTCTAACCTAGATAAGTGGGCAATTTTCTGGATAGTATTTTTATCGATTTTCATAGACTTTGACATTTAGTGCCTTATTGAGGCTATTTTGGATGACTTCATAGGCTTGCTCTTTGAGTTGGTCTATGTCATCCAATGTTTTGCCTACTACAGCGATCGGTTCGTGAAAGATCACTGCGGCTTTGTGATGATATAGGAGTAACCTCTCATCATCTGGCAAAATTATATGATTGTAGGGAATTGTGATAGGAATGATCGGAATTTGTTTCTCCACAGCTATGCGAAAAGCGCCATCTTTGAATCTAGCCATATGTGGAGGATTTTTAGTGACAATGCCTCCCTCTGGGAAGATGATCAAGCTACTGCCCAGATCTAAAGCATCTTTAGCACGCATGATCGTTTCGTAGCGACTACGGATACTCCCTCTGTCCACGTCTATGTGTAGTTTTCTAAACATATAGCCAAAAAGAGGGATTTTGCCCAATGAACTTTTGCCCACAAAGATCGCATCTCTAGGGATATAGCCCATCACTGCGATGTCTAGGTAGGAGAAATGATTCGCTACAAAGAGGTACTGTTGCCCTTTTTTGAGGTGATGTTTGCCATGGACATTTACCCTGATGGCTAGTAAGAAAAAGTATGCATGCGCCCAATAGTAGTTGAGTTTGCGTCCATAAGATCTCCAGCTTGGGATTTGTATACAAATGAAGAATGCCGGAAATAGTAGCAAGAAGAGCAAGCAGAATACTACAAATGCATAAATGCTGTACAGTCGATTTAGAAATAGCATTTGCTTTTTCATTGGTTGATCATGTGGTTGGCTACCTGTACGAAGTACTGCTGCATGGGTTGTTTAGCTTCTTCTGGGAGTTTGACTTCTTCCATAGCTGCGAGCATGTTGTTAAGCCAGTGCTGCCGCGCTCGGTCATCTATAGGCCACTCGAAGTGCCTCATACGGAGTCTAGGATGTCCGCGATGTTCTGAGTAGGTACGAGGCCCACCAAAAACTTGCCAAAGAAACCATCTCAATCGCTCCTCTGCGGGCGCCAGATCTGCGGGATACATCGGTCTCAACACCTCATCCTTAGCGACTCTTCGATAAAATGCAGCAGTGAGTTCCTCTAGTTTTGAGGCGCCCACGATGTCATAGATAGTATTGAGTTGATCCATTTGGCAAATCTAGGAGAATTTGTTTGAAAAATTAAAGGGATAACTCAGTGACATTTTGGTGAAGCTTCTTCTGAATTTTTTGAGTGACTGTTAAAATACTTCCTTAAAATGGTATATTGGATTGATATATTGAATGTTATGATTTTTAGCCATGAGAAATGAACTCTATAAATTGAAGAAGGGAAATGAGAGAATCACCTATAGAGGAGCTAATGCTTCTAGGGTGGATAATCTGACAGATGCAGTATTTGGCATAGCGATCACGCTGCTGATTTTTAACCTGACCAATCCTAATTCCTTTGCGGATTTGCTGACTTTCACCAAGACTTTACCAGCGTTTCTGATCAGTATTTTCTTTATCATCTTGATCTGGCGTGAGCATCTAGATTTTTCGAAGATGTACACCTTAGAGGATTCTGGACTTAGTATACTTAACACGGTATTTATCGCTTTGGTGATCTTCTATGTTTATCCTTTACGTTTTCTGACGCTCTTTTTGACTAATAATTTTTTCAACACGGACATCGCAGTCAGTATTAGGGGAGATCAAGTACCGTATTTGATGGTTTACTATGGTTTCGTGGCTTTTGCACTGTATTTCGTGCTATATCTTTTTTATGTGAGGGCTTATCGTATCAAGGATAAGCTGGATCTCAGTGACTTTGAACTCAAACACACAGCATTTCAAAAAACGCGTCTGATGATCATGTTTGCCGTGCCACTGCTATCGATCGCACTGACACTCATCGTAAATAATTATTCATTTATATGGGCTTCCGTAGTAGGAGGACTCAGTTATCTTATCTATACACCGCTAATGTTTTGGTGGTCTTCAAGGTATGATCGGATGGTGAAGGAGTGAGTGATAAGGAATTTGATGTAATCAAACATTCATTAATTTGCAGAATAGTTTTCTATTCAATCCCCTCCCCATGAAGCCACCTAAGCGGATCCTTCCGATCATTGTTTTTGCGCAGTTTTGCTGCACTTCGCTATGGTTTGCAGTCAATGGCGTCATGGCTGAGCTCATTCAGAGTTTTGACCTAGAAGCTTCAGACTTAGGACATATCACATCCGCAGTGCAAATAGGCTTCATAGTGGGTACTTTGATTTTTAGCATTTTGACGATCTCAGATCGATACTCACCTTCTAAGGTATTTCTCATCTGTGCAGTCTTGGGCGCGCTATTTAATCTAGCGGTGATCTGGGAAGGCAATTCCTTCATGAGTCTTTTAGGGCTTCGTTTTCTCACAGGTTTTTGTCTAGCTGGAATCTATCCTGTGGGGATGAAAATTGCCTCTGACTACTTTGATAAGGGACTGGGTCAGTCACTTGGATTTTTGGTAGGGGCATTGGTGCTTGGAACTGCTTTTCCCCATTTGGCGAGAAACTTCACGCAAGCTTTTGCTTGGGAATATGTGCTTTTGGTCACCTCTTCGCTGGCTTTGATAGGGGGACTTTTGATTTGGAGCTTCGTGCCTGATGGGCCTTTCAGACAGCCTAGCAAGCAGTTTCGTTTACAGGCTTTTTATGGGGTATTTCATCAAGCTAGTTTTAGACGTGCAGCCTTTGGCTACTTTGGACATATGTGGGAGTTATATGCTTTTTGGGCTTTTGTGCCCTTTATTTTACAGACTTATAGTATCTCACATCCGGGAATCATCTGGCAGGTGCCACTTTTGTCTTTTTGGGTCATTGCAGCAGGTGGGCTTGCTTGTGTTTTAGGAGCTTTTATAGCAGTTAGATTGCGTGCAAAAGGCGTTGCAAGAGTGGCATTACTGCTGTCCTGCCTGTGTTGCTTAGTCTCTCCGTTCATGCTTGTACAGGCATCTGAGTTATTTTTTGTAGTATTTTTAGTGTTCTGGGGGATGGTCGTAGTCGCAGATTCTCCTTTGCTTTCTACGCTCGTAGCTCAAAATGCTCAGCCAGAGATCAGAGGTACTTCGCTAACGATTGTTAACTGCATTGGATTTTTCATCACCATATTGAGCATTCAGTTATTGAGTTTTTTACAAACATGGATCGATCCTATCTGGCTATTCCCTGTCCTAGCAATCGGGCCAGTATTTGGTTTGATAGCGCTTTTTCAAAAGGGATAGATCATCAGAAATCAAGCGGTCGTCTTTTGGCTTTTTCGATGTTTTAGGTAAGAAGCAGCATAAGCCAAGAACAAAACGAACAAACAAACCTGCATGCTCGTCTCGAAGCTAGGCCTACTGAAAGTTTTTACCGTGAAAGCATCTTCGGCTAGGTAGCTCCCTAAGAAAACAACACATATAGCCGACACGATGAATGAGAAGGTGTTGTAAGTAAAGGATAGTTGCATAGGTCTCTTCAAATACAAATCTCTATTCCGAAATAGGCGTGACGCTTAGCTTTTTAAAGGTCATGATGTCTTCTTCCCCATTTTCAATTGCGAAGTAAAGACCATCCTTAGCAAGAAAAGATACGATAAAGTCTAGCTTCGTTTCATTATAGTCGAATAATTTTTCTTCCAACACTTTGAAGTTTTCATCTAGTACTTGAACAGAAAATGGTCTAGAGGCGGGATTTTTTTTTTCACCTTGACTATTGAGTAGCTCTTGGGCTGGAACATAAAATCTGTAGTATATATTTAACTCTGGGTGTGCAATAATACCATTGTAATGTCCTTCCGTGATCCAAGAATCAGAAGAGTTATTGATTTCTTCTTGAGTAAATTTTGATGGTTTACTCATGTACTGAGAAGGGGCTTCAATGAAAGTATTTTGATCTATGTTATTAACGTGAAGCGCAGGGTCACTTCTAAATGAGCTAATAACCTGTGAGGTACCTGCTAAACCAAAGCCAAATTCTAATCTTTGTGAATTAAGGAAATAAGTATCATTCATCTCTTGGTAGCTAGCAGGAAACTCACCTACTAGCTTGACTTCACTAAGTTCATTTAGATCCAAAATAGCTAGATAGGGTGATTGGTAAAACTCTTTATCAAAATAAGTGTGATTATCCTTTTGCACTCTGAAAAGTAATTGACCATTTTTGATGATAGGCTTTAAGTTTTCATAGCCTACTATATATGGCTCTGGTAAGTAGGTACTTAAATCAATCTTACTAGTCACACTTTTGTTCTTCATGTTAAATATCATTAGATGCTTATTTGAATCAAAAAATATTACAGAGTCTCTATTGATTGCATAAACAGTACTAGTGAAAAAGCCTTCTTTTAAAAAAATATCCCTCATGGGTACGCTTTCTACAAACTGCTTTTTTTTCCAATCAAACAAATCTAAAGTTACACCAGACTTTGAGTTACTATATGTAACAAGGTACTGCTCATCCTCTATTAAAAAGTAATTAGAGTAACTTCCCAAAGCCTCAGACACATCGATGTTGATTTCGTCTGAGAGGGATATCTCTACCTGGCGTGAGACAGGGTTTTCACTTTTTTCTCCACAAGAAAAAAGGAGGAGGGCGAGTATGAAAAATACAGGGTATTTCATTTTATGTTTCTTTGTTAAGTGCTTATGACTATAAATAACAAAGAAAAAATTATAAATAACAAGTAAAACGAGAGCGATTATCTGCGCTTTTGCTGACGGCATTTGTCAGAGCAGTATTTGACCTCATCCCATACTTTTTCCCACTTTTTGCGCCAAGTAAATGGTCGCCCGCAGGTAGCACAGATTTTTTCAGGTAAGTGTTGTTTTTTGACGCCTTTCATGGTTGTCTATTGGCTACAGTATGTTTGGCTAGGATGCGTTTAGCATCTTTCTTTACCGCACTGGCTTTTTGGGCTTGCCAGATGTGTACTCTGGCGTATCTTCCTGCGGCTTCTATGTCGATGATGGGCTTTGGGTAGTCCTTTCCCAGCGTAAACCCGATTAGCTGTTGCTCTAAGTCAGTCATCCGCCAAGGCTCATGGAGGTATTCTATTGGCAGGTTTTTGAGTTCGGGCACCCATTGATGGATGAATTTCCCCTCGGGATCATGGTCTTGAGACTGCTTCACAGGATTATAGATACGGACCGTATTGATGCCTGTGACACCTGCCTGCATCTGAAACTGCGGATAGTGTATGCCAGGCTCGAAGTCTAAAAATTGCTGTGCTAAGTGAATGGACCCTTTCTTCCAATGTAGCCATAGGTGATGCGTCAAAAAAGAAACGAGCATGGCGCGCATGCGAAAGTTGAGATAGCCAGTTGCCATCACACAGCGCATACAAGCATCCACTAGCGGCACACCTGTTTGACCATTTTTCCAAGCGAGGAACTTATCCTCATCCCATTCTTGACGGATCTCATCAAAGCCCCTGTTGATATTTTCAAACTCCATGCGCTCTTCCATTTCAAACTTCTGGATGAAATGACAGTGCCAGCGAAGGCGGGACTGGAAGTTGGCGATATTTCTTTTCTGAAAGCCTTCTTGCTTACGCTTCTCACTAGCTTGATACACTTCCCTCATGGAGATATTACCCCAAGCCAAGTAGGGAGATAATCTACTACAGCCTTTTCTACTGAGTAGCGGTTTAGAGATATGCTGATTGTAGTGGGCGACTCGCTCTTGTAAGAAAGAATGTAAGTAACGCCAAGCTTTACTAGAGCCGCCAGATTGCATGCCCTCAGGCATTGGCTCCTTTACTGCTTCGGGTAGTGGAGTGTTCCAGTTCTCTAGCCATTTTTTAGGAAGGGAAAAAGGCTTCAGCGCCTTCAAATCAACTGTAGCAAGTACTTGGCTCATCTGCCCATACCAGTCTCCAGACCAATTTTTTCTATTCTTGCGACCTCTACGTACACCAAACTGTTGGTATTCATACCATGGGATTTGGTGCTTTTTGCAAAAGGCTGATACTGCTTTGTCGCGCTCATAAGTGACGGCTAGTCCAGTCTCCTCGTGGCTGTAAATAGCGGCTAGATCAAAGTCTCGCTCTAGTACAGTCAAAAAAGGCAAAACCTCGGTATATAAAATCTGCACTTGACACTGGTAAGGCGCCAGCTTTTCATTCATCTCTACCAGACTCTGAAAGACGAATCGCCAGTGGCGGATATCATAAGATGGCGCTTCCATCACACTGGGTTCGAAGCAATAGAGCAGGAGTGTAGGTCTGCCCGTAGCGATAGCTGCTGCCAGTGGCTCATGATCGGTGAGTCGTAGGTCTCGCTTGAGCCAAACCAAGTTAAAAGGGAACTTTTGCGCCATACGAGAGACAAACTTTTGTCAAAGAAATTAGTTTGATCGATATGAGTAAAACTAAGATCAAAGACTTAAATCCGGAGCAAATAGACAGAATCATCGAGATGGGTTGGGAAGATCGCACACCGTTTGATGCGATAGAGCAGCAGTTTGGAGTGTCAGAGAAGGATGTGATCAATATCATGCGTAGGGAGATGAAGCCTAGTTCCTTTAGAATGTGGCGCGCTCGTGTGCAGGGTAGAAGTACCAAGCATCAAGCTATGCGAAGAGAAGACATCGATCGTTTCAGATGCACTAGGCAACGTAGTATCAGTGGCAATAAAGTGTCTAAGCGCTAAAAGCTCCTTTTTGCAAAACCAATTATACCTGATATAGACCAAATGGCCGTTATATTTTCGATAAAGAAGATGAAGCGGTCATTTTCTTTTTTTATTTTCTTATTTTCGCCCGAGCAATATTCTGATTATGATGTCAAATTTCAAGAAAATCAACGACCTGACAGGTTGGGTCATTTTTATTTTAGCTTCTTTAGTGTACATCCTCACGGTCGAGCCAACGGCTAGTTTTTGGGATCCAGGAGAGTTTATCGCTGTAGCGTATAAGTTGCAAGTGCCTCACCCTCCAGGAGCGCCATTCTTTCTTTTAGTTTATCGCTTTTTCTCATTTTTCGCCTTTGGTGATACAGCCAATGTAGCCTACGCGATGAATATAGGAAGTGCGCTACTTTCTGGTTTTACCATCCTATTCTTGTTCTGGACGATCACGCTGATCGCTAGAAAGATGCTCGGAATCGTACCTGGAGAGGAAAAAGATACAGATATTCTCAAAGTAATGGCTGCGGGTGTCATCGGTTCGCTAGTCTACACATTCTCAGATTCTTTCTGGTTTTCAGCAGTGGAGACAGAAGTATACGCGATGTCTTCCTTCTTTACGGCTATTGTGATATGGGCTTTTTTCAAGTGGGATACTATCAAAGATCCTCAGCAGGAAAACAAGTGGCTAATCTTCATTGCTTATTTGGTGGGTTTATCTATTGGAGTTCACTTGCTCAACTTAGTGACGTTGCCTGCTTTGGCATTGATTTACTATTTCAAAAAGTATCAACCTACTGCTAAAGGAATCGCTATGGCAGTACTTTCTGGAGGAGTAGCTTTGATCATCATCAATAACATCATCATCCCTGGACTGCCAAGCATGGCAGGAAAGCTTGAGATCTTCATGGTCAATTCTATCGGCCTTCCTTTTGGATCTGGGGTATTGCTCTTTACAGCCTTATTTGTAGGGTCGCTAGTATACGGAGTCTTTTATTCTATCAAGAAGCAAAAAGTAATGCTCAATACAGCCTTGTTGTGTTTGACGTTCATTTTGATAGGTTATGCTTCTTATGCCATGATCGTGGTTCGCTCCAATGCCAACCCTCCAATCGATGAAAACGATCCTCAAAACGTACTCAGTTTCGTCTCTTATCTAAAGCGTGAGCAATATGGCTATCGTCCACTGATGTATGGTCAGTACTTTACTGCTAAGCTAGTTGATCAAAAGCAAGGCGCACCGATCTACTACAAAGGCAAAGAGAAATATGAGATAGTAGATTATGATCTGATCAATGAATTTGACCCTAATCAGCAAACGATATTACCGAGAATTTATAGTACCAATGCAAGGCATCAGCAAATCTACAGAAGTAAACTGGGCTTAAGAGAAGGGCAAAAGCCAACTTTCGCAGATAATATTTCTTTCATGTTTACCCATCAGATGGGGCATATGTATTGGAGGTACTTCATGTGGAATTTTGCAGGGCGCGAAAGTGATATCCAAGATGCTACTTGGCTCACACCAATGGACGCCTTCAAGGAGTTGCCTGAGACGATCGCAAGGAATAAAGGACGCAACAACTACCTGATGCTACCATTTATCCTTGGCTTGCTAGGGATGTTGATTCATTATAAAAAGGACTTGAAAACCTTTTGGGTAGTCATGGGGCTATTCCTCATGATGGGTTTGGTGCTGGTCGCCTATCTCAATTCCCCACCAGTAGAGCCTCGAGAGCGTGATTACATTTATGTTGGTTCATTTTATGCCTATGCGATTTGGATAGGTTTAGGTGTCTTGGCACTGGCAGCAGGTCTTCAACGATTGCTCAAGAGTAGCAAGACTGCGGCATTAGCCGCTGGGCTTTTGACTTTGCCTATTCCGCTGCTTATGGCCGCTGAAAACTGGGATGATCATGATCGTACAGATAGATACTTCTCTATCGATTCGGCTAGAAATTTCCTAGCTGGATTAGCCCCTAATGCGATTCTTTTCACGGGAGGGGACAATGATACTTTCCCTCTTTGGTATGTTCAAGAGGTAGAAGGCTTCCGTACAGATGTGCGTGTCATCGTCTTGAGCTACTTCGATACAGACTGGTACATCGATCAGCTTCAGTTGAAGATGAACGACTCTGAACCACTCCCGATCACACTTGATGAGTCTGACTATCGCAGAGGAACTAATGACCTGCTCTACATGGTAGAGCGTCTACCGAGCATCGATGCTGGACTCTATATCAATGCACTGAAGCAAAAGAGTAAAGCACTCCAACTACAAAGTCAGTCATCTAGCGTGCTCAATATGATCCCTTCTAAGATGGTGACCGTGGAGGTAGATACTGCACTCGTGAAAGAGAAGGGACTCATCCCTGAGAAACTACAGCAGTTTGCGACTAGTCAGCTACAAATAGCGGTCAAAGGTGAGTACATCACTAAAGGAAGCATGGTCTTACTAGATCTCTTGGCTAATAATAACTGGGAGCGTCCGATCTATCTTAACAATACCTCTGTGGAGACACTTGATCTAGAACTCAAGCCACACGTAGTGATGGAAGGTAATGTGTATCGACTATTGCCTATCAGAAAACCTACTCAACTGGAGGAATTGGTAGATACTGAAAAGTCGTATGATCTGGTGATGAACCAGTTTAGATTTACGGAAGTGGACAATCCAAATGTGTACTTGAGTGAAGACTATCGCAACTTCTTATCTAATCATAGAAGTACTTTCAACTCTGTAGCGATCGCTTTGATCAATGAGGATAACTATGAGCAAGCGAAAGAGGTGATGTATAAGAGTCTAGAAGTGATGCCTGACAAGAGTGTCTTATATGACTTCTCTACAGCACAGTCTATCCCGATACTCTTTGAGTTGGGAGAGGATGAGCTAGCCATAGAGATCACAGATACGATGTCTTCTAGAGCGATTTCTCTGCTCAACTACTACATTAGAGAGGATAAAGAATTTGATAGAGAGGCTTATCTAAGCTTACAGATGCTTTCCATTTTTGGCCCGATGCTCAATGAAGAGGGCTATAGAGAGAAGGCCATCCTGATCCAGCAGTCACTCGAGCAGCTATACAAACGACAAGAAGCGAAACTGATCAGTCCGAAATCAGATATCGAGCAACGCTAATAAAAAAGGGTCTGGATTTAATCCAGACCCTTTTTTACGTGTTTATTTTTTAATCTCGGATAAGATATGAGCCATGTCATAGACGAAGAACTCGATCTTTGTTATTTCTTGTGCAAAATATAAAACAAATCAAGCGCTTTTTCTGGGCTGTCTGTTACGAGAAAGTCCTCATGGGTGATATCACTCACGAGTTGGCCATTCCCTTTTTGTAGGGCGTTTCTATTCATGCGATTGAGTAGGTCGTAAGGGATTCTGAGCATCCAAGCAGGCAATCTATACTGTAAATTGAGGATGTCAAACCTCGTGAATTTCTTCACAGAAGCACGATTTTCTTCATGATATTGCCAGACTTTTTCATTGCCCGTGATGCCCTTTGCTTCTACTTCATCGAAAATGCTCTCACAAAGTGCTTGAAGCTCCTCCGCTCTATATTCTCTGATATGCCAAGGATTTCTGCTGAGAGACTGTAGGATATTGGGAGTAGAGATGAGTGCTGTGCCTCCTGGCTTGAGTACGCGATAGATTTCTTCTAAAAAGAAGCGGTCGTTTTGGATATGTTCGATGACTTGGAAACTCACCACTACGTCATAAGTATCACTCGCTAAACCACCGAAAGGAGGGATAAAAGACTGCTTAAATGTTCCTTGAGGATATTTGACAGTTAGTCGATCGATCACTTCTTGGATTTTGTCTATGCCAGTGAGTTGATCAGCCTTCTCTAGTAGCAGCTCTACACCACGACCCTCTCCACAGCCTACTTCTAAGATATTGCCCTGTACATAAGGGAGTGCGGCAAAATAGGCTTTGAGTAGTCTTTGGTGAATGGGATTATCTGAGATGATTTGATCAGAAGCGATTTCTGTAGTGAAGGTAGCCATGTCAATTTTTGATTTGTCGCAAAATTAGGAGAAATAATCATTTAGGAATTATTTCCCTTGTATTATTAACATTCTTTGGCATTTCGCAGTATATTTTAGGGTAGCTTTGATAGCTGCACATTTGAATCATAGCAAGATAAATGTCATGAAAAAGTCCCTCTTACTACTTTTCTGTTCTTTTATATGCCTTTCTCCTTTGTTAGCGCAGCAATTGAGTCCCAATGACATATCTGCTAAGTACAATGCCTTCTCTCCTGTCAAAGTCAAGTCTAAAATCTATGAAACGGACTCAGCCTACCTCTGGTGGATCAATTTCAGAATAGCGGATCCTAGAATGACTCCTGAAGATTTCGATTTCAGCTATATCCCGATGAAAGACAGCTCGGATATTGAAGACTATTGGGAGATGAGAATGATTGATTTTGACTCCGTATTGAGCTTTAGAAATGACCTATGGGCTAAAATTATCATAGAAAAGCCTACTGATTATAGTGTGTTGAGATTGATGGTAGATGAACACACGGGAAACTCTCGAGATATCAGAGAGATCTCTTTAGACGACTCCTTGGCAGTAGAAAAAATCATCAGTTTGGATAAGCCGATCAGTGTGGCTAATCTTTTTCAACCTATCGTATCGAGTGCAGATATTCAGTTTTTTGCAACAGAAAAGAAGCCCTTGATGAACGAATATGTGGCTTCTGGAGAAGAAATCATAGTGAAATCCTCGCTTGACACACTTTATTACTATTATTATCCTGATGATTTCACGCCTGCAGATCCACCTATGGCTCTGAGGCAGACACAAGTAAGCAAAGAACTCAGTGCCTTGCCTGCTAAGATGCATCTGGCTAACACGAGTTTTGTACCAGTGGAAAAAGGAATGTACTTTTTTCAGACGGATACCTTAGCTACCGAAGGAGTGTCGGTAAGAGTCGGAGATGCTGCCTTTCCAGGCTTGACTGATTGGTCTGACATGATTGGTCCGCTGATTTACATGAGCACGAGGCCTGAGTACAATAAGCTGAGTAATGCCCCAAATCCCAAGCAAGCACTAGATGAATATTGGCTCACGGTGGCTAAATCGCAAGAACTTGCCAAACAGATCATTAATGATTTTTTTGGTAATGTCCTACTCGCTAATCAGTATTTTACGCACTTCAAAGAAGGTTGGAAAACAGACATGGGAATGGTCTATATCATCATGGGTCCACCTGATGAAGTGTTTTATGAAGCAGACAAAGAGATTTGGAATTATCTAGAGAGCGGTTCAAATCCAAAAATTAGCTTTACCTTTGTGCGCATTAACAACATATTTACACCAAACTACTTCGTATTAGAGCGAAAAAAGGAATACGAGCAGTTTTGGTACAGAAAAATCACCTTATGGAGAAGCGGCAGACAGGATTTTTAATAGATAAAAAAGACGGACAAAAAGACTTTATTTTTGGCTCTAGAGCGATCATCGAAGCGATAGTAGCAGATCAAGAGATAGATAAGATTTTGATTCAAAAGGATTTGCAAAATGATCTCATCAAAGAGGTGCAAGTAGCTGCTAAGTCAAAGCGTATATTGGTCGTCAAGGTCCCTGCGGAGAAACTCAATAAGGTTACCAAAAAGAATCATCAAGGAGTGATTGCGTACATGTCTGCGATCAATTATGCATCGCTAGACAATGTCATTCAAGACTGCTATCAGCGAGGCAAAGATCCACTTTTGTTGATCTTAGACCGTGTCACAGATGTACGCAACTTCGGAGCGATCGTCAGAACAGCCGAGTGTGCTGGTGCTGATGCGATCATCATTCCTGAGAAGGGTTCCGCTCAGATCAATTCTGATGCGGTGAAGACTTCTGCTGGCGCACTAAATCACTTACCAATCTGCCGTGTGAAAACCCTAGCGCAGACGGTGAGCTACCTGCAAAACAATGGAATCAGGACGGTAGCCTGTACAGAGAAATCGGACAAGGATATGTACTTTGCTGATCTGACTGGCCCGCTCGCGATCATCATGGGTTCTGAGGAAGATGGTATATCTCCAGACTTGCTGAGCATGTCTGATCTTCGTGTGAGGATCCCACTCCAAGGCAAGATTGCTTCACTCAATGTGTCAGTTTCTGCAGCGGTGATCGTCTATGAAGCTGTTAGGCAGCGATTTGTCTGATCACTTGTACACGATGGCATAAAATGCCAGCCAAAGGAAAAAGACTAATACGTAGGAAGAAAATACGATAGCATAAGCGGTGTCAAGCCGCTTTTTTGCTGTCCAGTGGAGTCCATAGATCAAAGCAAACCAGTAGACTATTTCAAAGACATTGAGTCGCTTGAGTACATAGTGATAGCGGGGATCCACAAGTTCGTAATTGACGAGATTCATCAGTGATAGTGGATAGAAAGCCTTAATGTCCCAGTAGCTCGGATCGCTAGGAATCAGGATATAATAAAGTGTCGTAAGTAACTCAGGGATGAAAAACACAGACTCTGCGATCATGACGATCTGCCAACATTTGGTGTAAGTCACTTTGTAGCCAAACATAAAGCTGCCTACCCAGATGATAAAAGCTAGAATGGTAAATTTCCACAGATAGACTAATGGAATGCTAAGATACTCTAAGGCATTGAGCAGTTTGAAAAGCCCCATCTCACCGCGCATTTCCAACATTTCGAAGGCTGCGATTTCACTTTCCACAAGTGTTTTTTTCATAAAAAGCAGCAAGAAACTGATAAGGCAAAAGAAGATAAAGAACAATCGCTTGTCGAAATCCAAGTATTGTCGGATATGGTTTTGTAATTTTGCTTCGTTGTCCTGCATGAGGCTAATTTTGGAACTAAATTTGCCAATAAATTATTGGATTCCAACAGGCCGTTTCTAAAATTAAGATTTATGTCATTACCAAAGCTGCTGCTTTCTATACTTTTAGGCTTTTCCTTTATCATCCCACTACAGGCGCAAAATAGACCCACTGAGGTAGATAGCATTTCACCCTATCTGCTCATGAACAGGCGTTTGCAGTTTGAGATCACTGATGCTGTTAACCACCTATATAATTTCAATTTTCAAGCAGCTGAGCGAGAGTTTACCTACATGAAGTACCGATATCCGGATCATCCATTGCCAGAGTTTTTACTAGGACTGAGTCAGTGGTGGAGGATAGTGCCTAACATAGAGGAGAAGCGCTATGATAAAGCTTTCTTTGATTATATGGATCGTACGATAGACAAAGCTAAAGACCTATTAGATGAAGATCCTACTAATAGAGAAGCTTCATTTTTCTTAGCGGGCGCCTATGGATTTAAAGGTAGACTGAATGCGGAGCGTAAAAATTGGACAGCTGCTACATTTGCTGGGAGAAATGCGCTTAAATATTTAGAGTTGAGTAAAGGAGAGGAAGATTTGAGTCCAGAGCTTCTGCTCGGAGATGCACTTTTCAATTATTTCTCTGTATGGATCAAAGAGAATTACACGCTGCTGAGGCCTGTATTGGCACTTTTTCCAGATGGAGACAAGGCACTAGGCCTCAAACAACTCAGAGAAGTGGCTAACAATGCTTTTTATGCGAGAATCGAAGCGCAATACTTTTTGATGCGTATCCTTTCGCTTGAAAATGGCCCCGGTCATACAGCTGAGGCATTGAGGATCACGGAGAGTTTGCATAATAATTTTCCCAACAATCCATACTTCCATAGATACTATGCCAGGACGCTCTATGCGAGTGGTTTCACAAGTGCTGCTGCAAAAGAATCTATTGAAATCTTAAACAAAATCGATAGTAGCTACGTTGGCTATGAAGCTACTTCTGGTCGATATGCCGCCTTCTTTGCGGGGCAGTATCATGAGCGAATGGGAGAGATCTCAGAGGCCAAGCAGTACTACAAGCGAGCAGTTTCATTCGGAGAAGAGATAGAAGCAGAAGAATCAGGATATTACTTATATTCTTTGCTAGGTTTGGGTAAAATAGCCCTGAAAGAAAATAATAAACGGGAAGCGAAGCAATATTTCAATACGATCAAGAAATATGCGAAACGCAAGCATCCAGCACATGAGGAGGCTAGGAATTTCATCAAAAAGAACAAGCTATAATTGTGGCTTTGGTATGAAATATAAACCGCTCATACAATACATATTTTAAAGATGCGTTATTTTTGCAGTAATGTTTGAAATAAACGCTAAATGATTTAACTTTGTCCAAAATAATATTCCGCACATATCTTTTTAAATTATGAGCAACTTAAACGTGAAACTAGACAAGATAGACCGTAAAATATTAGATATTTTACAAGCCAATGCTAAGATTACTAATGCACAACTTTCTAAAGACATTGGACTCTCTCCAGCGCCTACTTTGGAGCGTGTAAAAAAGCTTGAAAATGCTGGAATTATCAAAAGCTACCATGCCAAATTAGATACTGAAAAAATCGGATTGGGCGTAAGTACATTCGTTTTGGTAACACTCATCGGGCACAACAAAACGAACATTGATGCATTCATCAAAGAGATCGAGAATATCAATGAGATCATTGAGTGTCATCACATCACAGGTACAGGTGATTTTATCCTTAAGATCATCGCTAAAGATATCTCAGCTTATCAGAAGTTGATGCTTGAGCGCGTGAGTGAGATCAAAGAAGTGGATAGCATGCAGTCTATGGTGATCCTTTCTACCTTTAAGGATAGCAAAGTGATGCCGATTCCTATGTAATCAATCCCTCAAAAGAGTTGAAGATCCTGCCTGTAAAGCAGGATTTTTTTGTTTCTAGGGATTTAATTCCGCATTTAGCCTGATTATTTTTTGAGAGTGGCAGGATATAGCGTAATTTCAAGTGATTAATTAAAACCTATGCAGTCTAATAAAACACGCATACTAGATCAAAGGCAGATCAGTCGAAAAGTCACTCGGATGGCCTATGAGATCTATGAGCACAATGCTACTGAGGGTACTATTTGGCTGGCAGGCATTGACAAGATGGGGTACCGACTCGCAGAGATGCTTCAAGCACAGCTAAGAATTATCTCTCCTCTCCAAGTAGAACTGATCAAACTCAAGCTAGATAAGCAAGCCGTGACACAGCCAGAAGTGTCACTAGATCCTAAGGTAGCGCTAGAAGGCAAGGCTGTCATCGTGGTTGATGATGTGCTCAACACGGGAAAAACATTACTCTTTGCACTTTTTCCTTTTATGCAAGCAGGAGTATCCAAATTGGAAACAGCTGTCTTGGTCAATCGCAGTCACAAGCAGTTTCCAGTAGAAGCAGACTATACAGGCTATGAGTTGGCTACGACACTAAGTGATCACATAGAAGTAGATTTGACAGGTGATGAGTTTGTCGCCTATTTACACTAAATACACAAAACATGTCCATTCATAAATCATCTGATCTTAAGCGCGTCACCACCCATCAACTACAAGAGTTGAAAAATCGTGGGGAGAAAATCTCTATGTTGACAGCCTATGACTTTTCGATGGCGGGGATCATAGATGCAGCTGGTGTTGATATCATCTTGGTAGGGGATTCAGCCTCCAATGTCATGGCGGGTCATGAGACCACACTACCGATCACATTAGATCAGATGATCTATCATGCTAGCTCCGTAGTGCGCGCTGTTAATCGTGCACTAGTGGTAGTAGATATTCCATTTGGATCCTATCAAGGCAATAGCTCAGAGGCGCTCAGATCTGCAATTAGGATCATGAAGGAGTCAGGAGCACATGCTGTCAAGGTAGAGGGAGGCGCTGAGATTAAAGAGTCAGTGCTTAGAATCCTCAGTGCAGGAGTGCCTGTGATGGGTCACTTGGGGCTTACGCCACAGTCTATTTATAAGTTTGGCACCTATACTGTCAGGGCCAAAGAAGATGCTGAAGCAGAAAAACTCATTGAAGATGCGATTTTGCTGGAGTCTTGTGGGTGTTTTGCCATTGTATTGGAAAAGATTCCTGCCAAACTAGCTAAGAAGGTAGCTGAAACAGTTAATATCCCAGTCATTGGAATAGGGGCAGGGCAAGATGTAGATGGACAAGTTCTCGTGATGCATGATATGCTGGGTATCACGCATGAGTTCAAGCCGAGATTTTTACGACAATATGCTGATTTGAGGACTACTATCTTAGATGCAGTAGGGCGCTACGTTCATGATGTGAAAGCCAAAGATTTTCCCAATAGTAAAGAGAGCTACTAAAAAATGGACTGTTTCGGCAGTCTTTTTTATGCATTTCTGAAATCATCTGAAGCATTTTATAGTTTTGAACAAGGCCATAGGTGAATTCCTTGTTACTGTCCTGCTCTTTTTTATACTGAAAAAGGAGTTGTAAAGGGAAATCATTATCTTCGTGGCCGAAAAAAGTCATATATTTTACAGATTTATAAATCAATAGATAGCATGAGCGAACAAAAAATAAGCATTCAAAATGGTAAATTAAATGTGCCAGATCAGCCCGTAATTCCATTTATCGAGGGTGATGGTACTGGAATAGATATTTGGCCAGCTTCTAAGCTTGTCCTAGATGCCGCTGTAGAGAAAGCCTATAAAGGCAAGCGTAAGATACAGTGGAAAGAAGTATTGGCAGGTGAGAAGGCCTTCAACCAGACAGGCAATTGGATGCCAGCTGAGACTTTGGATGCATTCAGAGAATATTTGGTAGGTATCAAAGGACCATTGACTACTCCTGTAGGT
Source organism: Penaeicola halotolerans (assembly GCF_016464625.1). Classification (GTDB taxonomy): domain Bacteria; phylum Bacteroidota; class Bacteroidia; order Cytophagales; family Cyclobacteriaceae; genus Penaeicola; species Penaeicola halotolerans. The sequence continues at coordinate 569,748 of NZ_JAEAGO010000003.1, read as the reverse complement.
GGAGGTATCCGTTCGCTCAATGTAGCTCTTCGTCAAGAGTTAGATCTATATGCTTGTGTCCGTCCTGTTAGATGGTTTACAGGTGTGCCTTCTCCTGTGAAGCAGCCGGAACTTTGCGACATGGTGATCTTCCGGGAAAATACAGAGGATATATATGCTGGTATCGAGTTTCAAGCAGGAACGGAAGAGAATAAGAAGTTTGCTGAGTTGGTAAAAACTAACTTCCCTGATAAATTTAAAAAAGTAAGATTCCCTAATACTGCTGGATATGGCATCAAGCCAGTATCTCAAGAGGGAACTGAGCGTCTAGTAAAAGCAGCGATTGATTATGCCTTTGCTCAGAAGAAAGACTCTGTGACTTTGGTACACAAAGGTAATATAATGAAGTTCACAGAAGGTGCTTTCAGAGACTGGGGTTATGAATTGGCTAAAAAGTCATACGGAGCAACAGATCTAGATGGAGGACCATGGCAAGTGATCGAGAAGGATGGACACAAGGTCATCATCAAAGATGTGATCGCTGATGCCTTCTTGCAACAGATATTGCTGAGACCAGCTGAGTACTCTGTGATCGCTACACTCAATCTCAATGGTGACTATGTGTCTGATGCACTAGCGGCTATCGTAGGTGGTATCGGTATTGCTCCAGGTGCGAATATCAATTATATCTCCGGTCACGCTATCTTCGAAGCTACTCACGGTACTGCGCCTAAGTATGCAGGTCAGGATAAGGTAAACCCTGGTTCTGTAATTCTGTCTGGTGTGATGATGCTTGAGTATATGGGTTGGCAAGAAGCAGCTGATTTGATTGTCAAAGGACTAGAGAAATCAATCGAGGCTAAAAAAGTGACTTATGACTTTGAGCGTTTGATGACAGGAGCTACACTGCTTAAGTGTTCTGAGTTTGGTCAAGAGATCGTCAAAAATATGTAATCAGTTTAGTCTGAATATAATGAACCCTGATGCTTCTGCGTCAGGGTTTTTTTGTGCATTTTGAACTAATGCGAATAGCTTTCGTAATTCAATCAAACAATCTTGTTTTTCATGAAGCGACTTTTACTTTTTCACTTCCTATTTATTTGCTTTTCGTATAGCTCAATAGCGCAAGAGACTATACTCAAGGGTAAAGTAGTTGATGCTAAGTCTGCTGAGCCCTTAGCTTTCGCGTCAGTGTTTTTAAACAATACAACTATAGGTACTGTCACTTCTGAGGATGGTACTTTTTCGCTCAGCATTCCAAGCGGTCAGCATGAGATCATCACAAGTTTCATGGGATATGAGCCTTTAAGCTTCCAGATAGATACAGAGTCTATTCCTGCTTCATTTTTGATCCAGTTAGTTCCCCTTGAGGTGGAGATGAGTGAGGTAGAAGTCACAGGTACAAGGGATGATGTATGGTATAAAAACTTGGAGACTTTCAAGCTTTTCTTTCTAGGAAGCTCTATGAACGCACAAGCTTGTGAAATCCTCAATCCTGAGGTGCTGATCATCATATACGATGAGCAACAAGCTAAACTGACTGTTCGCGCTAGAGATCAGTTAAAAATCCTTAACCCAAGGTTAGGTTATGAGATCTCTTATAGCTTGGTACGTTTTGAGTATTATCCTAAAGAGGGAACAGTTTTCTTTGGAGGATATCCTTTCTTTAAGTCAATTGGAGGTAATAACAGACAAATAAGAAGAGCGGAGAGGCAGCGGATTATTGCATATAATGGTTCAGTGATGCATTTTATGCGTTCTCTTCAAAAGGGGCTTTTGGAAGAAGAAAAGTTTGCAGTCAGAAGACTGTATCGAAATCCTAATCCTAATAGACCAACTCAAGACACACTTGATATGGCAGGAAAGCGCTATCGGGAGACGCGAGATCCTAGTATCAGAGATTCACTGATGACGCACTATCTCTCCAAAGCTAATCTCCCTAAAATCATCGAGTCGTTGGATAAAAGACCTATCACAGTAGATGAATTAGTAGAGAAAACTCCAGACGGGAAGTACTTCCTTCGTTTTGAAGGATATCATCAAATAGTGTATGCTGGTGAAAAGGAGGAGGCTGCCTTTTTAGGAATGCAGAATAGAATACCTGTTTTTCAAACATCAGTGATGAGTTTGTTAAAAGATCGTGTGGAGATAGATCCGCTTGGAGGTATCGTAGAGCCATTTGATGTACTTTTTGAAGGCTATATGGGGTGGGAAAAAATAGGTGATATGCTGCCTTTAGACTATCAGCTTCCAACACAATGAAGTATATCTGAGTTATGCAGCTATGCAGACAATCTCAAACTTCCCATTATTTCCTCTCAATATTGTTGTTTTTCCTGGAGAGGAACTGAACTTACATATTTTTGAGCCTCGCTATCGTGCTTTGATCAGAGATGCAGAAAGGGAGGGCTTTTCATTTGGTATACCCTCTTACGTTCATCAAAAACTCGGTTATGGAACTGAGGTGTCTCTCGTAGAGATATCGCACATCTACGAAGATGGCAAAATGGATGTCAAGACAATTGCCAAACGTGTTTTTAAAGTACAGGATTATGTAAATCCGCTTCCTGGTAAACTCTATGCAGGAGGGACGGTAACTTTTGTACCATTGATAGAAGATGGGGAAGCTCGACAAAAAGAAATGCTAGCGAAGCAGTTAAAAGAACTTTTTGGCTTGCTATCTATTCCCAATGTGAAGTTTGATACAAAGCACTTCAATTCTTTTACCTTTGCTCATAAAATAGGCTTATCTTTAAGTCAAGAATATGAATTGCTAAAATTAGAAAAAGAATCAGATCGCCTAGATTTGATCAATCAGCACTTGGCAGTAGCCTTGCCAATTCTTCGCGAAATGGAACAAGCTAAAGAAAAGATAAAGCTGAATGGTCATTTTAAGCATTTAGATCCGCTGAGTTTTCAATGATACATGGTGAAGTAAGCGAATTTGGAATTATCCTACTCTTCTTGATAGGGGGGATATTTTTTGTAGCTTTTGGGCTGCTGACAGCTAGGCTGATCCGCCCTAAGCGTCCCAATATCGAAAAACTCACTACCTATGAATCTGGAGAAGATCCATTAGGCACCGCATGGTCACAATTCAACACGCGATTTTATATCATCGCTTTAGTTTTTATCTTATTTGAAGTAGAGTTGGTATTTCTATTTCCTTGGGCTACTGTTTATGCAGATCAGGAACTGATGGAGCTCACTGGAGGTAAGTGGGGTATGATTGCCTTAGTAGAGATGGTGGCTTTTGTCATTATACTTGCCTTAGGGTTAGTCTACCTTTGGGTCAAAGGTTTTCTCAACTGGGAGCGACCTATGCCTACAGGTAAGCAGTATTACTCTCCGATTCCAAAGATCGCCTACTCTAAATTTATAAAAAGACGCAAATGAAAGGACTACTCGATCAACAATTTGGGCAGGGTGGTATGATCATCACTAAAGTAGATACACTTATCAACTGGGCTAGACTTTCTTCTATGTGGCCTATGGGCTTTGGTCTGGCCTGCTGTGCGATAGAGATGATGAGTGCTTATGCCTCCAATTATGACTTAGATCGTATGGGCGTATTTCCTCGAGCGAGTCCTCGACAATCAGATGTCATGATCGTAGCAGGTACAGTGACTTTCAAAATGGCTGATCGCGTAAGAAGACTGTATGAGCAAATGGCCGAGCCTAGGTATGTGATCTCGATGGGTTCATGTGCTAACTGTGGAGGTCCGTACTGGGAGCATGGCTATCATGTGGTGAAGGGTGTTGACAATGTGATCCCAGTTGATGTATACGTACCAGGGTGTCCACCTCGTCCTGAGGCACTTATTGGTGGATTTATCAAGCTCCAAGAGAAAATACGAAAGGAGACACTCATGAGGCCTAAGGCCATCGAAAACCTATTAAAGACTACTGCATGACATTTGATTCGATAGTTTCATTCATTCAGCAGGAACTAGGCACTGAAATAGTCTTAGATCAAAAGGTAGATCATCATCCAGGGACGATTTATGTTTCTGCAGAAAATTTAGTAGCTGTTTGTGACTTACTTTGGCGTAGTGAAGCTACCTATTTTGACTTTTTATCCTGTATTTCTGGTATAGACCATGGTACAGATTCAAACTATTTTGAGGTGAACTATCAGCTGAATAGCCTTCCTCATGGTCATCAGCTAGCGATTTCTGTGTTGCTTGAAAAACCATCGGAAGGTTTACCGACTATCCCTACCGTTTCTTATATCTGGAAGACGGCTCTATGGCATGAGCGAGAAACCTATGATTTGATGGGGATCAATTTTCTCGGTCACCCTGATATGAGAAGGATTCTCTTACCAGCAGATTGGAAGGGGCATCCACTTCGCAAGGATGCTATTAACCCAGAGTATTATCACGGTATCAAAGTGGCTTATGACCGATCAGAGGAAGCTGCAAAATCTTGGGAGGGATGAAAGAGATACAGTATAAATACCATCCAGATCATCTTAAAAATTCTGAGCCAAATAAATACCAAGAAAGGGATTTGTTGCCAGGTCAGATGATCATCAATATTGGTCCTCAGCACCCCTCTACGCATGGTGTATTGAGATTAGAGGTGCTTACTGATGGAGAAGTTGTGTTGGATGTAGTACCTCACTTAGGTTATTTACATCGCTGTTTTGAGAAGCATGCCGAGTCTTTGACTTATCCTCAAGTGATCCCTTATGTCGATAGGATGGACTATTTGGCTGCGATGAATTCTGAGCATGTGTATGCAATGGGAGTGGAGCGTATGTTGGGCATCACTGAACAAATTCCTAAGCGAGTAGAATATATACGTGTGCTTGTAGCCGAATTGAATCGATTGGCTTCGCATTTTGTGGCTTTGGGGACTTATGCCTTGGATATTGGGGCTTTCACGCCTTTTCTTTGGATGATGAGAGACCGAGAGCATATCCTGAGACTGCTCGAGTGGACTTCTGGTGCTCGCATGCTTTATAATTACATCTGGATAGGAGGTTTATACTATGACTTGCCAGTTGGATTTGAAGAGCGATGTGCTGAGTTTGTGACTTATTTAAAGCCCAAGCTCATAGAGCTTAATCAGTTAGTCATGGACAATAAGATCTTTGTAGAACGTACTGCAAACATAGGGGTGCTTGATCCAGACTTGGCGATCAACTATGGAGTTTCAGGCCCCATGTTGCGCGGAAGTGGCTTAGCTTATGATTTGAGAAAAGTAGATGGTTACGCTGTCTATTCTGAAATAGATTTTGATATTCCTGTGGGGCAAGGTTTGATGGGAACTGTCGGGGATTGTTGGGATCGTACATACGTCAGGGTGCAGGAGTGTCAAGAATCCTTAAAGATCATCGCTCAATGCTTAGAAAAGTTAACTATGGATTATAAGCGAGATCGAGACTTTGACCCTCGGGCTTTGGTACCTAAAAAGATTCGCCCTAAGGCGCAAGATATCTATGTACGAGCGGAGAACCCAAAAGGTGAGCTTGGCTTCTTTATGCGCTCAGATGGTAAGTCAGACAAGCCTAGTCGCGTGAAGGCGAGGTCTGCTTGTTTTTCTAATCTATCAATCATTCATGAAATCTCCAAAGGAGCCTTACTAGCGGACTTAGTAGCCATCATAGGATCTATAGACCTAGTCTTAGGAGAAGTAGATCGCTAAAAAGTCTTCACCATATTCTCTTTCACATAGACTGTCTGCCCAAACCAGTCTGTTTCATACCAAACATCTTTTTTTCTTTTTAGCTGTAAGAGATGTCCTTTATTAGTGAGCTCTACTACCTCAGCCGCAGCGCTGGGCGCCTCCATGAGGATCGTATGGTCTGTGATGATGATGCCCTGCTTAGTGGGGCTAGCAAAGTGCCAGATGCCTATCGCTATCAATAAACATACTATGCTAGGTATAACTTGCACAATTGGCACCTTCTGGGCTGATTTCTTTTGTCGAAATGCTAGGATAGATAAGTTTAGCAAACCTAAAAAAAGAAACACACTTGTGATCTCCATTTGGTAGTTGAAAAAGAATTTGAATAAGGCCTGCAAATCTGAATTTTCATAACCTACAAGCTGATGCTTTTTTGCTAGTTCTTTAATCTTTGTAGAAACATATCTGGCGTTATTCTTCTGCTCTAAATATTTTAGGACATAAAGTGCTTGCTCAAAATCACCCTTTCCTTCATAGATAAAAGCTAGTTTCAGAAGCATGGATTCACTATACAACCCCTCTTCAAAGAAGATTTTTTCATAGATTGGGAGCGCTTCTGTAAATTTTTTTTCAGAAAAAAGGGAATCTGCTTCAGCAAGCTCATTTGTATTTGCTTGAGAATAAGCTCCTTGAAAAAAAGCTGAAAAAGAGATAAAAAATATTGAAAGAAAGATTCGTTTGATGTTTGGCATTACGATATAAAGCACTTAAATTTGCAACTCAATTAGAGAAAACGATGAGCATCTGATCATCGATCTCGAGGTCAAATATAACAAAAAAGCCTTCAGATTTTCTCATATTGAAGATTCCGATTCCGTAGCTCAGCTGGTAGAGCAATACACTTTTAATGTATGGGTCCTGGGTTCGAATCCCAGCGGGATCACAAGAAAAACAGCCGGTTTTTCAAAGCTAATGTTCGGGGTGTAGCGTAGCCCGGTTATCGCGCCACATTTGGGATGTGGAGGTCGCAGGTTCGAATCCTGCCACCCCGACAATAGTACTACCTCAGGGTAGTGAATGGTCTCATAGCTCAACTGGATAGAGCAACTGCCTTCTAAGCAGTAGGTTTCAGGTTCGAGTCCTGATGGGATCACATTTAAGCCTTATACTTTCGTATAGGGCTTTTTTATTTTTAAGGCTTTCCTAAAGTCTGAGATGCTTTCATTGATATTTCTTATTTTTTGAATAGATGATTATATTAGTTGATCATCAAGGTTGAAAGCCATGAAAGAAGATTTTTTACATCATATCTGGAAGACACAATTATTCAATACGCAGTCACTTCAAACCATCGCTGGGGAATCACTAGAAATCAGAAAGACAGGTAGTCACAATCTTCATGAAGGGCCAGATTTTTTAGAGGCCAGTGTGCTTTTGGATGGAATCGTTTGGCATGGACCTGTGGAAATTCATATCAAGTCATCAGATTGGCTTGCACATAAGCACGAGTCAGACGCTCGCTATGATAGTGTCATCCTTCATGTGGTCTGGGAAGCAGATGTTAAGATTTTCAGGAAAGATGGTTCGGAGATTCCAACATTAGCACTTCTTGGCAAGATCCCTCTCCACTTAATTAGAAATTATGAAAAACTTAGCTTGTCCAAGACGGCTATTCCCTGTGCTCATCAGCTTTCGAGTGTGAAAGATATTGTCCTAAGAAGTATGCTAGAAGAAGCACTAGTGGCGCGTCTGTATGCTAAAGGAAATGAATTTCTTACTTTGCTTGAACAATGTCACGGAGATTGGGAAGAGGCTAGCTTTAGATGGTTAGCGAGATGTTTTGGATTTAAAAGTAATGCAGCTGCTTGGGAAAGACTAGCAGAGAAACTCTCATTTAAAATCATTAGAAAGCATAGTACAAATCTACTTCAATTAGAAGCTCTGATCTTCGGAATGTCAGGACTACTTCAAGAGGATATAGATGATCCCTATGCATCACTTCTTAGAAGAGAGTTTAGTTTATTAACACATAAATATCAACTATCCAGCCCGCTTCATGCTTCTGAATGGAAGTTTATGCGAATCAGGCCTGCGAGTTTTCCTACACTGCGTATGGCGCAGTTTGCAGCGCTGTGTCATCATTTCCCTCATCTGTATAGTACTTTTGTCGATTTTGAGAGTGCTGATCTACTATTAAAGCAGTTGGCTAAGCTTGAAGTCTCAAAATACTGGCAAGAGCATTATCATTTTGGTAAGCCTCTCAAAAGAAGGGCTAAATACATGGGCAAAAAGAGTCTTGAGAATATCTTGCTTAATATGACACCTACGCTGCTAGCTGCACGTGCCAAATCTCATGATGAAACATCATATTTTGAAAGTGCTTTTGGCTTGCTAGAGTTGATCAAAGCTGAGCGCAACTATATCACCGAACTATGGGAAGCACTATCAGTATCTTGTAAAACGGCCTATGATAGTCAGTCCATGATCGCGCTATATAATCAGTACTGTCAAGCACATAAATGCCTACAATGTAAGGTAGGGGCTAGCTTGATCAGTGCGGGATAATCTTTTGTAAGCAATGAATAAAGCTGTATCTTTGCGGGCTAAAATAGATGAAAATGGATAACCCAGTATTGATATTTGGAGCGAAGGGAATAGGCCCTGTGGCCTTAGATATATTTAGAAGCAATGATGTGATCGTCTTTGGCTTCTTGGATGAAGATGCCTCCATGCATGGGAAGGAAATCAATGACATCAGTGTCTTGGGCAATCCAGAAGATGACGGTTTTTTGAAATTGATCGGGAAGAAATGTGAGGCATTTGTAGCAGTAGATGACCCTAAATATCGTAAGTCTTTAGTTAAATTGCTCAATGAGCGCAGAAAGGTGATGCCTGTCAATGCTATCCATGGACATGCAGATATCTCTCCTGCGGCAGCTATAGGTCATGGTAACTTCATCAATACTGGTGTCAAAATAGGGCCCAATAGTAGCATAGGAAACCACTGCATTCTGCATAATTCAGCGATCATTGATTTCAATGTCAAGGTGGGGGATTTTGTTCAGATCGGTGCTGGAAGTATCATCAATGCGGAAGTTACGCTAGAGGAAGGAGCCTTCATCGGTACAGGAGTCACTATAGTGAGTGGTGTGACTATTGGAAAAAATGCACGTGTGGGGGCTGGTTCGGTAGTTATTGCTGATGTAGCTCCTGGTAAGACAGTATTTGGCAATCCCGCGGATATCGTATAATCTTAATTCAATATATTAACCAAAGCAGCCTGCCTGAAACAGGAATTAGTTATGGAAAATAAACCGTATTCAATTTTGCTGTACTACTGCTATGCTAAGATAGCAGATCCAGCAGCGTACAGAGAGGAGCATCACCTCTTTTGTCTAGAAAATAATCTCAGAGGGAGAATCATCATTTCGAGCGAGGGACTCAATGGGACAGTCAGCGGTCTGAAGGAAGACTGCGAGAAGTACATGGAATACGTAAAGTCTGATCCTAGATTTGCCGATACAGACTTTAAAGTAGAAGCTCATCACGATCATGCCTTTGCTAAGCTTCATGTCAGAGACAAAGAAGAAATCGTGCACTCTAGCATGCGTCATATCAATCCTCGTGAAAAAACAGGAGTACATTTATCTCCAAAGGATTTTAAGCAACTCAAAGATCAGGAAGATGTCGTAGTCTTAGATGTCAGATCTAACTATGAGCATAGTGTAGGTAAATTTAAAAATGCCATCACACTCGATATCGATAATTTTAGAGACTTTCCTGACAAAGTACATGAGTTGGAACACTTGAAAAATAAGAAGGTGATCACCTACTGTACGGGAGGGATTAAATGTGAAAAAGCCTCTGCATACCTTTTAGAGCAGGGTTTTGAAAACGTATATCAACTCCATGGAGGGATCATCAAATACGGCATGGAAGAAGGAGGAGAGGACTTCGAAGGCAAATGTTATGTGTTTGACAATAGACTTGCTGTGGAAGTCAATAAAGTCAACCCAACGATCATCTCTAAATGCTACATCTGCGAAAAACCTAGTGACAGAATGGTCAACTGTGCCAGTTCTAAATGTAATTTACACGTAGCCATTTGTGAAGACTGTGGCTGGGAAATGGAAGGTTGCTGCTCAGATGCTTGTAAGTCAGATCCCGAAAAGCGCCCTTATGATGGTACTGGATACTATCAAAAGAAGTCTAATGGATATAATCCTTATAAAGGCTTCAGTAGAAAAACAACTGCTAAACAAGTAAAACAACTCCATCATGGGTAATCATATACCAGAGTCAGAACTGATCATCAATGCTGACGGAAGTATCTATCACCTCAACTTGAAGCCAGATCAACTGGCTTCAACTATTATCACGGTAGGTGATCCAGATAGGGTGGCTAAAGTTTCTAAGCATTTTGAATCGATAGAGCATCAAGTGCAACATAGAGAATTTGTGACGCATACTGGCTACTACAAAGGTAAACGTCTCTCTGTCATCAGTACAGGGATGGGGACGGATAATATAGAGATCTTCATGACGGAGCTTGATGCACTAGTCAACGTAGACTTAAAGTCACGTCAGATCAGAGCGGAGCATACGACTCTAAATATCATCCGAGTGGGTACTTCAGGGAGTATGCAAGCGTCCATACCAGAGGGATCTATGCTCGCATCTGCATATGGAGTGGGGCTCGACACTTTGATGACTTACTATAATACAGATTACACTGCTTATGAGCAAGCCATGAGTCAAGCAGTGAAAGATACCTTAAAGGTAGGATTTGATCCCTATGTGGTAGCTGGCTCCCAATTGCTTCTGGATAAATTAGGTAAAGGGCTTTTGATTGGTCAAACAGTTACTTGCCCTGGATTTTTTGGTCCCCAAGGAAGAATGGTACGCCTAAGACCTGCTATACCTGACATCATTGAGCGCCTCAGTCAACTGAAAGTGGAAGGTCAGCAGTTAACGAATTTTGAGATGGAGACTGCGGGATACTATGCGATGGGTAGGCTTCTAGGACATGAAGTTCTCAGCTTAAATGCGATAGTGGCTAATAGAATCACTCAGAAATTTGCTACTGATGCTCATGCGATTGTGGAGAAATTGATCCTTCACACATTAGATCATTGCTAAAAAAAAGGATTAGGTGAAAGCCTAATCCTCTATTCCTTCTAGCTCAGAGAGCTCTAACCAACGGAGCTCCATAGCGTCAATTTTTTGTGTAAATGCCTCTACTTTTTGAGACCAATCTAGTAAGTCCTCATGAGATCCACTTCCACTATTTAATTTGTCGATATAGGTAGCTCTTTCCTCATCTAATTTAGCCATGTCTTCCTGTATGGTTTGATATTCACGCTTTTCCTTATAGCTAGCTTTTGTCTTTGAGACCTCTACTTTTGGTGAAATGGGAGCAGTACTTTCCTTTGCTTTAGACAAATCATCTTTTTGCATAGGTGTATTTGTTTGCTCTTTTTCCCACTCTCGGTAGTCGGTATAGTTGCCAGGGAAGTCATTGATCTCTCCCTCACCATCAAATACAAAGAGATGATCTACTAGTCTGTCCATGAAATATCTATCGTGCGAGACCAAGATGATACATCCAGGAAAATTGGCTAGGAAGTCTTCAAGAATGTTCAGTGTGATCAAGTCCAAGTCATTGGTCGGTTCATCTAAGATGAGGAAATTAGGACTCTTGATGAGGATCTTGAGTAGTTGTAGTCTTCTTTTTTCTCCCCCACTTAGCTTGCCTATTGGGGTATATTGGGCTTTTGGACTAAACTGGAAGTGGTTGAGAAACTGTGATGCTGTAATCACTGAGCCGTTGGCCATAGTGACGACTTCGGCTATTTCCTTGACCATGTCTATGATGCGCTGATTAGGATCAAAACTATCGTCTTCCTGTCTGTAATAGCCAAAGTTGATCGTCTTTCCTGCTTCGATCATACCAGCATCAGGTGCTAGTTTGCCCGTCAGCATATTGAGGAAAGTGGTTTTTCCTGCACCATTTGGCCCAATAATCCCGATTCTATCTTGCTTTTTAAACACATAAGAGAAGTCATTGACGATCTTCTTATCGCCAAATTTCTTCTGTAAGTGTTCGATCTCTATGATTTTACCTCCCATGCGGTTGGCTGCGACACTGAGTTCTAGGCTATCTTTCTTTTTGGCAGAGAAAGCCTTGTCTTTGGTATCTTCAAAGGCATCTACTCGATACTTGGCTTTAGTACCTCGAGCCTTGGGTTGTCTTCTGATCCAGTCGAGTTCTTTTCTGTAGAGGTTCTTGGCCTTATCGATTTCACTAGCCTCGATCATTTCTCTATCAGCCTTTTTTTCCAAGAAATAAGCATAGTTTCCTTTGTAGCGATAGATACCGCCATTGTCAAGTTCAAGGATTTCATTGGTGACTTTCTCTAGGAAGTACCTATCGTGTGTTACCAATAGGAGAGAAAGATTGGCCGTGCTGAGATAGTTTTCTAGCCACTCAATGGTTTCTAGATCGAGGTGGTTGGTAGGCTCATCCATGATCATGAGATCAGGTTTTTCCACGAGTGCTTTGGCTAGTGCCACACGTTTGCGCTGTCCACCAGAGAGCTGAGAGATAGGCTGCTCGAGGTCATGGATTCCTAGTCTACCAAGTATCTGCTTGACTTGGCTTTCATAGTCCCAAGCATTGTAGGTGTCCATTTTTTCAAATAGACCAGTGAGTTGATCTTGAGCATCTAAGTCAGTTTCACTTTTGATCAAAGTAAGTTGGTACTCTCTGATCGTCTGTAGTACAGGATCATCAGAGTTGTAAAAGACTGCTTCAGCGACCGATTGATTATCTGCAAAAGTAGGGTTTTGGTGCACGAAAGTCACCTTGATATCATTCCTGAAAGTCACTGAACCAGCATCGCTTTCTTCCAATCCCATGATGATTTTCATGAGAGTGGATTTACCACTACCATTGATGCCTACTAGGGCTATTTTTTGTCCTTGATCTATGCCAAAGGAGATATTTTGGAAGAGGACCTTGTCTCCAAAGGCCTTAGAGAGTGTCTCTACTGATAGATAATTCATGGCGCAAAAGTAGTCAAAAGCTTGGCATTTGACCTTGTTTTATCAAAAATACAGTGTGCGCAACTATCAGATAGTTGATTAACCTTTAAAAAGCGTTTTTACAGCAGCTTTGATTTCGGAAAGCGCGTTTTCAAAATGGTCTCTAGAAGCATTCCATCTTGGTTCGCTTTCTTTTTTAAATTCAGCAAACTTCACTTCTAACTCGTCTCTTTTAGCTTTGAGCTTTTCGATACTTTTGTCTAAGTCTTTGCGTGCTTCGCCCGTCATCTCAGCTCCTTTGGCGATGAGTTCTTCTATTTTGTCACCCACTTCTCTGAGTGTTTTTTCGAATTCTTGAAATGCTTTGTCGCTCATGATTATTTGATGATTTGGTACAAGTAGCTTAAAGTTACACTAAATACCTGATGTTGTGCATAGGTAAGACGCTCGTCCGTCACGTTATTTTGAAAATCATTGCTGAATCGTGCCTCTAGCTGTACGACATTTTTATTTTTGACATACTTGAGTCCCATGCCAGCGCTGAGTCCATAAGTAAATCGATTGTCTATGCGGTCATTGTATAGAAAAACTTGGGAAAATAAAACATCATCCTCAAAGGTCGTCTCAAAGTCCGAGCTATTGGTAAAAGAGAGGTGAGGTCCTATGGTAAAGATGAAGCGTACGTCCTTTTTACCCAGTACGAAGTGAGAAAGTATAGGGATATCGACTGAGTTCATATCTACTCTGTAATAACCATCTACTCCAGGAATTAATTGCTGCCAACCTTTAGTTTGTCTCAGTACTTCTACTTGTACACCTGCATTGCGAACAGCTAAGTACTGCATGATCACGCCAAAGCTGCGACCATTGATAGATTCTAGTTCTACAGTCTGATTTCCCTGTATAAAAAGTGAGGTCGTAAATCCTGCACCTGCCTTGAGTCCTACATTGAACTGCGCTAAGGAGATCAAAGGAATGATCAAGAATAAGCCTATGGAAAAGAGTTTTTTCATTGTCCCAAAGATAAGAAGGAATCAGTACGCAGGAGATCTAGGTTTAAAAAAAGAAGCCTGAACTTCAACGTCCAGGCTTCAAGCTTAGTACTTAGCAGGAGTTCCTGCTGGTGGAAGTGATTTTTTGATAAAGTCTCTGATGTGTTGATTTGAAGTAGCCAAGTCTTCATCTCTGAGATACATCATGTGTCCACTTCTGTAGGCTTTAAACTCAAGTCTGTCTTTAAGTTTGCCGCTTGGGTCTAGCTGCCACATAGAGTACTTCGCATTGAAGTAGTCAGTACCTCCATCGAAGTATCCTGACTGGATCATGACATGTAAGTATGGATTCTGGGCCATCGCTTGACGGAGATTTTCACCTGTTCGGTCATTACTTCTATCCCAAGGATTGACAGGTCCGAAGAGATTGTACTGGAAGTCTGTCTTGAACTTAAGCTCTTGTCTGAGATAGTAGTTGATCGCTGGAGCAAAGGCATGATTCCAAGCTGTCAAAGCAGGGTCATAGTCATATCGCTCACCAGCATCTTGTCTATCTATCCCTCTGTATCTAGAGTCTAGTCGACCTACTGTCAGCCCACGATCTCTTAGGAGTTCTTTCCAGAAAAAGCTAGTGGGAACAGCCAAGTTGTGTTGAAGTAATACCTCTTCTGATAAGCCAGAGTATTTAGACATGGTAGCAGCTAGGCTTTTCTTTTTGGCAGGATCTAAAAACCCACCCATCGCCATAGCTGGCAGTAGTTCGTTGATAGTGAAGTTTTCTACCTCAGGGAGGATCTCTTCGAGGTCTTTAGCCAAAAGGTCTTGGCTGAGGGCTTTATGATACCAAGCGGTAGCAGCATAGTATGGTAGATAAAGCGCCTGACTTACAGGACCACTTCTATCGATCCCTAGATTGGTAGGAGAGACGAGGATTACCCCATTGAGGTACATCCAGTGACTGTTTTGTAACTGATTGGCTAAGCCAGATACGCGTGTAGTACCGTAGCTCTCACCGATAAGATACTTAGGCGATCTCCATCTGTTTTGACGTGTGACAAAGCTATTGATCCACTCAGCTAAGTATTTGATATCTGCATTGACCCCAAAAAAATCTGAGCGCTTGGCATCTTTGTCCAATATCCTGCTGTAGCCAGTATTGACTGGATCTACGTAGACGATGTCAGCCACATCAAGGATAGAGTGTGGGTTGTCTTTGACACCATAAGGCTGGATAGGATTGCCTTCTGCATCTATCTGAAGAAGTTTAGGACCAGTGTAGGCGATGTGCATCCAGACAGAAGCTGAGCCAGGGCCACCATTGAAAGAGATGACTAGCGGTCTCTTGGTATTATCTGCGATATCTGTTCTTCTGTAGTAGGTGTAGAAAAGTGTAGCTAAAGGCTTGCCACTTTCATCCCAAACTGGGTGTGTGCCTGCAGTAGCTTCGTATGGTACTTTTTTACCACCGATAGTGACTTCATGTGTAGAACTAACCGCAGACTCTGGGTCTAGTCCTTGAAAGCCTTGTCCCATGACAGGACTTCCTATCAGGCAGATCAGGGCGATATAGAGTAACTTTTTCATTATGTAGGTATTTTTGTTTTAAGATCTATCGATTCCTCTTCAGAGACAATGAATATCTGTTGAATGGTATGACTTATTTGTCAAATGGCGAGACAAATTCAAACTTGTCTCCATCAAAGAGTCCTTTGTCGCTGAGTTTGAGGGATGGGATCACTAGCAGCGCCATGAAAGAGAGCGACATGAATGGAGAAGTGAGTTTGCTTCCCATCTTTTTGGCCATTTGGTCTATGGCTGCATAAGCTTTGCTTACTTCAAATCCATCCTCCGCAGACATGATGCCTGCTACAGGTAAGGGTAGGAGCTTTTCTTCAGAGCCATCTACCGCAGATACGCCTCCCCTAGCTTTGATGACCAAGTTGACTGCGCGACAAATACTCTCATCATCCACGCCTAATGCAATGATATTGTGTGAGTCATGTCCTACAGAAGAAGCTATGGCACCTCGCTGCAAGCCAAAGTTTTTGATAAAGGCTATGGCTGGTTTTGCCTCCTCATAGCGATTGACAACGGTCATTTTAAGGACATCATTTGCTAGATCGGAAATGGCATTGCCTGCTACTACTTTAGCAGGGTAGCTCAATCGATTAGTGATCAACTGTCCATCTAGTGCTTCGATGACGGCTATATTTTTTGTTTCTGGGGAGAGTGCAAAGTCACTTGTAGACTTTATTCCAGTGCTAAAGTTATTGATGATCTCATTCTTTACTCTAGGGATGAGAGATTGACCATTTTCAGCTACTTTTTGGCCATTGATATATGTCGCTAGGACATTGAATTCGTCTAAGTTGTCGAGCAAAATGAAGTCCGCAGGGTCGTTTACCTTAAGCAATCCTACCTTCATATGATAGTGCTCCACGGGATTGATACAGGCGGCTTGAAGGATCTTGAAACGATCGATGTTTTTAGCAGCGGCTCTTCTACAGAGCGCATTGATGTGGCTTTCTACCAAATTGTCTGGGTGCTTGTCATCCGAGCAAAACATCATTTGATCGGCATAGTCAGGTAATAAATCAATAAGTGCTTCAAAGTTTTTAGCAGCGGAGCCTTCTCTGATGAGGATTTTCATACCTACTTTCAGTTTATCTAGCGCTTCTTCTGCTGTGAAGCACTCATGATCAGTGGTGATACCAGCAGCAGCATATTGGGCAGCTTTTTCACCTTTGAGTCCAGGCGCATGACCATCGACTTCTCTACCATACTTTTGGGCTAGGGCTATTTTTTCTTTGACTATGGGATCTTCAAAGAGTACTCCTGGCCAGTTCATCATCTCTGCGAGATAGGTGATCTCTGGGTATTCTTGGAAGAGGGACTCGATATCATCAGCTGTGATCTCTGCACCAGCTGTTTCGAATGGAGTGGCAGGTACGCAAGAAGGCGCACCAAAGTAAAACTTGAAGTTGACTTGTCGGCCATTTTCGATCATGTATTTGACACCTGCTACACCTAGGACATTGCCTATCTCGTGCGGATCTGAGATAGTGCCTACAGTGCCATGCATGACCGCTAGCCTAGCAAACTCCGCAGGGACGAGCATGGAGCTTTCTACGTGTACGTGCGCATCTATGAATCCTGGACAGATGAAAATGTCAGGTGCTGAGCTTAGCTTGATAATTTCACTGATGTAACCATCTTTGACTACGATGGTGCCTGGATATATTTGTTTTGCGGGGATGTCGACTATTTGCCCGCTTACTTGAAAATGCTGTGACATGGATGCGTGTTTTGATCGCTGATCTAGTCAGCGCGTGATTGAATGAATGTGCTCTATCGCCTAAGTCAATAAAGCTAAGGTATTGTCTTCGGTATACCTTTTTATCTCTTATATTTGCATCAATTCTAAAGAAAATCGAGCCTTCTACCAATTATTTAATGAGGAAAATTGTTGTAGCCATAGATGGTTATTCTGCTTGCGGAAAGAGTTCTACAGCCAAACAAGTGGCTAGTGCGCTAGGGTATAAATACATAGACTCCGGTGCCATGTATAGAGCCACTACCTTGTATTTTCTAGAACATTACATCAACCTAGACAATCCAAAAGATGTCGCTAAGGCACTAGCCAATCTACACATAGACTTCCATTACAATGAGCGTAATGGTAAAAACGAAACCTACTTGAACGGGCTCAACGTAGAAGAAGAGATCAGGACAATGCGTGTCTCAGAGAAAGTCAGTGAGGTGAGCACCATCAAGGAAGTGCGTCATGCGATGGTCGCACAACAACAAAAGATGGGGAAAAGTAAAGGTGTAGTGATGGATGGACGAGACATAGGCACGGTGGTATTTCCTCAGGCAGACCTAAAAGTATTCATGACAGCAGACATGGATGTGCGAGCAGGTCGAAGACAAGAAGAACTTCTCGCTGCTGGAACGCTCGTAGATTTGGATGAAATCAAGCAAAATCTTGCTCATAGAGACCACTTGGATTCTACACGCAAAGAGAGTCCGCTGATAAAAGCTGATGATGCAATAGAGATTGACACGAGCTTTTTATCTTTTGAAGATCAAGTAGCGCAAGTAGTAGGTCTTGCCAAAAAAATAATTAATAAATAGAAGGGTACTTATGGAAGTTAGTATAGATAAAAATTCAGGGTATTGTTTTGGAGTGGAATTTGCCATCAAGATGGCAGAGGATGAGATGGAACATGAGGACAAGCTATACTGTCTGGGTGATATCGTACACAATGATATGGAGGTAGCACGTCTCAAAGCTAAGGGGCTAGCGGTGATCGATCGTGAAGATCTTAAAGACCTCCATGACTGTAAAGTACTCATCAGAGCTCACGGTGAGCCTCCTGAGACATATCAAGTAGCCCTTCAAAATAATATTGAGTTGATTGATGCTTCTTGCCCCGTAGTGCTCAAATTACAACACAGGGTCAAGACTGCCTTTGACAAAATGCAAAGAGAAGATGGTCAGATCGTGATCTATGGTAAAAAGGGTCATGCAGAAGTCATCGGCTTGACTGGTCAGACGCAAGAAAAGGCAATAGTGGTGATGAATGATGAGGATTTGGATCAAATAGATTTTCAAAAACCTGTCACACTTTTTTCTCAAACCACAAAAAGCACCAAAGGATTTTATGCGCTAAAGGAGAAAATAGAGGCACGCATCAAAGCTAAAAAAGGTAAACTAGATGAGGTGGACTTTAATGCAAATGACTCTATCTGTAGACAAGTATCTAACAGAGAACCACAGCTTCAAGTGTTTGCTAAAGAGCAAGATGTGATCATATTTGTGAGTGGCAAAAAGAGCTCCAATGGTAAAGCACTTTATCAAGTTTGCTTACAAGAAAATCCCCGATCTTATTTTGTAGAAAACGAAACAGAAATCTCAAACGAGTGGTTTGAGAAAAGTGATAAGGTCGGAATATGTGGCGCTACAAGTACACCTATGTGGCTTATGGAGAAAGTAGCCAAGTACATCAAAGAGCAAGATGAACTGATTCCAGCTTAATTTTAAGGTGGATTTCTGGGGCTGAAAATTTTCTCTACCGATTGTAAATTATCAAGAATTTATCTTCAATTAACTAATTCATTTTATTAGATTTGGGACGTTTTTCAACAGACCATTATTTTCAATAAAATATGTCAAAACTAGTAAAGCTTAAAAAAGGATTCGACATTAAGCTGGCTGGACGTGCGGAGAAAAAACTCGCTGAGATCCAACAACCTGAAACTTTTGCGATTAAGCCAACGGACTTTGTAGGAATGCAACGTCCTAAAGTCTTGGTCAACGAGGGTGATAAGGTAAAGGCCGGAACTCCTATCTTGTTCGATAAGAAAGCGGAAGCTGTACAATATACAGCACCTGTATCAGGAGAAATCGTAGAAATCAAAAGAGGAGAGAAAAGAAAGCTCCTCGAGATCAAAATCTTGGCAGACAAAGAGGTCTCTTTTGAGTCTTTTGACAAATACTCCATCTCGGACATCAAGGGTCTCAATAAGGATGTGGCGCTTGCACAAATGCTCAAAAGCGGTGTGTGGCCAAATATTGTTCAAAGACCTTTTGGTATCGTAGCAGATCCTGCTGATAGTCCTAAATCTATCTTTATTTCTGGTTTTGACTCTAGCCCAATAGCAGCGGATTATTCATTTATCCTCAAAGGATCAGACGAATACTTCCAAGCGGGTATAGATATTCTTAAGAAATTTACTTCAGGTTTGATCCACCTCAATATCAACGCTGCTGCAGAGATACCAACTACTTTCTCTAATGCACAAGGTGTTCAAATCAATAAATTCAGTGGTCCACACCCAGCGGGTAACGTAGGGGTGCAAATCCACCACATCGATCCTATCAATAAAGGAGACATCGTCTGGACTATTACTCCAATGGGTGTAGTCGAGATCGGTAAACTCTTTTTAGAAGGAAAATATGACACCACCACTTTGATCGCTCTTGCTGGATCAGAAGTGAAGTCTCCTCAATACTACAAAACTTATAAGGGTGCTAGCATCAAGCGCTTCATCGAAGGTAACTTGAAGCAAGATCACGTGAGATTCATCTCAGGTAATCCACTAACAGGTGAGCGCATTGACAGAGAAGGTTATGTTGGTTTTTACAACAATGTAGTTTCTGTACTTCCAGAGGGCGATTACTATGAGTTCCTAGGTTGGATGAAGCCTACTGCTAAGAAACTCAGCTTCCATAGAGCACTTGGTCTACTTTCTTTCTTGTCTCCAAACAAGGAGTATGTTTTGGATACTAATGTAAGAGGTGAAGAAAGAGCTTTTGTACAGACAGGTACTTTTGAGCAAGTATTGCCTATGGATATCTATGTGACTTACTTGCTAAAGGCGATCATGGCTGAAGACTTTGATGGTATGGAGGAGTTAGGTATTTATGAAGTAGTCGAAGAAGATTTGGCACTTTGTGAGTTCATAGACGTCTCTAAGCATGATGTGCAGCAGATTGTGAGAAAAGGATTAGAACTAATACAGTATAGTTAATCATATGAAGTTTTTACGAGATTTATTAGATAAGCAAAAGCCGCTCTTTCAAAAAGGAGGCAAGCTAGAGCAGTTTTACTATGCTTTTGAGGCTGGGGAAACGTTCCTTTTCTCGCCTAAGCATACGACAGGTCCTAAAGGGGCCCATATCAAGGATGCCATCGACTTGAAGCGAATGATGATCACTGTGGTGATTGCTATGATTCCATGTTTACTATTTGGTATCTGGAACGTAGGGGAGCAGCACTTCTTAGCGACTGGTCAGGCAGGCACTTTCCTAGAAAAATTTGGTCTAGGAGCACAATTGGTACTTCCTATCGTCATCACAGCTTATGCTGCAGGTGGATTGGTAGAGGCAGCCTTTGCGGTGATCAGAAAGCACCCAATCAATGAAGGTTTCCTAGTAACGGGTATGTTGATTCCACTAGTAGTACCAGCAACATTGCCTTTGTGGCAAGTGGCTTTAGCTACAGTCTTTGCTGTAGTGATCGCTAAAGAAGTATTTGGTGGTACAGGGATGAATATTCTTAACGTAGCGATGACTGCAAGAGCTTTCTTGTACTTCGCTTATCCTTCACAGATATCAGGTGATCAAGTTTGGACTTACTTAGGAGATAAGGCTCCAGTAGAAGGTTTTTCGGGAGCTACAGCACTTGCGGTAGCTTATAATACCACTGTATCAGATATTGGTACTGTGGAGCAAGCTCTGGCAGAGCATAACACTGCGCTCGGTGATGGTATGTTTAGTTTCTTCAATATGTTCTGGGGTGCTATCCCGGGATCAATTGGTGAGACCTCTACCTTATTTGCTTTGATCGGTGCATTGATATTAGTCGCTACAGGCGTAGGTAGCTGGAAGATCATCGTGGGAGTTTTTGGTGGTGCCTACGGAATGGGTCTTTTACTCAATGCCCTTGCAGTCAATGAATTCATGGCGATGCCTCCTCATTATCACTTAGTAATGGGTGGTCTAGCCTTTGGAGCGGTCTTTATGGCAACAGATCCTGTATCTGCCGCTCAAACAGAAATGGGTAAATGGATCTATGGTATCCTCATCGGTGTACTGACGGTCATCATCCGCGTACTCAACCCAGCCTATCCAGAAGGTATCATGCTAGCAGTTCTCTTCATGAACGTCTTTGCACCACTGGTAGATTATTATATTGTACAAGCTAATAAGAAAAGGAGGTTACAACGTGCGACAGTCTAATGTATATGTAATCACATTCTCTATCATCTTGACGGTGGTATTGGGATTATTGCTTTCTGGTACTTCTCAGATATTGGGTCCAAAGCAAAAAGTAGCGATAGAGCTAGATACTAAAAAGCAAATCTTAGGTGCTGTAATGGACATCGAAGGGGAGCAAGATATCTTGGGTCTTTATCAGAAAAGAATTTCTTCTTTTGTGGTCGATGCCAATGGTGAAATCGTAGAGAAAAACGAAAAAGGAGAAACGCTCATCGCTGAAAACGTAGATGTAGCTAAGAACTATAAGAAGGCTCCTGAAGATAGACTTTACCCAGTGTTTAAGTTTCATGCTGAAGGCAATGAAGATGATGTAGAGTCATACATCTTGCCACTTTACGGTGCAGGACTTTGGGATGCTATCTGGGGTTATTTGGCACTAGATACTGATTTCAACACGATCAAAGGTGTGGTCTTTGCGCACGCTGGAGAGACGCCAGGTCTAGGTGCTAGAATCACTGAAGATGGTGTACAGGCACGCTATGATGGCAAACAGATCTTCGATGAGAATGGTGAGCTAGTCGCAGTAGAGATGATGAAAGGTGAAGGAAAAGACTACTCAGATGATCCTCACAAAGTAGATGGTATGTCTGGTGCTACCATCACAGCCAATGGTGTCAATGCCATGCTGAAAAACTACATTTCACACTATCAGCCTTATATCTCTAAAGCAAAGAGTGGCGGAGATGCTGTCGCTATTAAATAATTTGAAAATTATCTAAGCCATATTATAATGAGCACAGAAACTATAGATAAACCAGTTGTAAAAGAGTCAGAAGCTTTACTCTCGAAAAGAAGAAGGAAGCTCATCTCTGATCCTTTGAATGATGATAACCCTGTCACGGTCCAAGTATTAGGTATATGTTCTGCCCTGGCGGTGACGACACAGATGAAACCTACCCTCGTGATGGCCATCTCTGTAATCTTCGTAGTGGTGATGTCAAACTTGGCCATCTCCCTTCTTAGAAATACCATCCCTAGCCGAGTACGTATTATCGTACAGTTGGCGGTGGTCGCTACACTTGTGACACTCGTGAGTGAATTTTTGAAAGCCTTTGCTTACGATATGTACAAAGAGCTTTCTGTATTTATCGGTCTGATCATTACCAACTGTATCGTAATGGGTCGTTTGGAAGCTTTTGCTTTGGGTAATAAGCCTTATGATTCTATCCTTGATGGATTTGGTAGTGCACTAGGGTATGCTTGGATCATCTTAGCCGTAGCTTTCTTCAGAGAGATCTGGGGTTCAGGTAGTGTCTTCGGATACAAAGTATTTGAAGAGGTATTTGGGGCTAATATCGCTACAAATGGTTTGATGGTGTCTCCAGTAGGAGCCTTCATCATCCTTGGTTTGATCATCTGGGTACAGCGTACCAAGACAGGTTATGTAGAACACAACTAAAAGTATAGAGAAATGGAATTAATTAATTTAGGTATTAAGTCAATCTTTATCGAAAACATGGTTTTCGCTTACTTCTTAGGGATGTGTTCTTTCCTAGCTGTATCTAAGAAGGTAAGTACTGCTTTTGGTCTTGGACTTGCTGTCGTTTTCGTATTGACGATCACAGTACCAGTCAACTGGCTACTCAATGAATATGTATTGAAGGAAGGTGCATTGACTTGGATCAGTGCTGACTTTGCTGCTACAGATATGACATTCTTACGCTTTATCATGTTTATCGCAGTAATCGCGGCCATGGTACAGCTGGTAGAGATGGTAGTAGAAAAGTTTGCGCCATCACTTTATGGTTCACTCGGTATCTTCTTGCCATTGATCGCAGTAAACTGTGCGATCTTAGGATCTTCTCTATTCATGGCACAGCGTGACTATACAGTGGCTGAGGCGACAGTCTTTGGTTTTGGATCAGGCTTCGGCTTTTTCCTAGCGATCATTGCACTTGCAGCTATCAGAGAGAAACTGAAGTATTCAAATGTGCCGAATGGCCTAAAGGGTCTAGGCATCACGATGCTAATCACTGGTCTGATGGGAATGGCCTTTATGTCATTTATGGGTATTTCTATCTAATCCATTAGTCATTTACTTTATTTTAAGGTCTTGTGTCAACGCAAGACCTTTTTTTGTGGATTGATATTTGGGATACAGTATTTGCTTGAAGCAATGGTGTAGATTTCTGCGCGATCTTGAGTATTTTAGGAAGTGTTCCTTAAATTTACCTTTCAACATAGTAGGATATACTCATGGATAAAGCAAAACTAAAAGTACAACTGATACAGTGGTTGATTAAGTGTGAAGATGAAGCAGTCTTGTCAGAGGTGGCAGCTATCCAAAGGGCTGGTCAGCAAGAGTTGATGGGAGAGGACTCTCAGCAGCTGACAGAAGAGGCTGAGGCGGAGTATGCCAATAGGAACCAGCGCACTGATGAAGAGGGAGATTGGGAGATCCGATGAGTTAGGTAAAAGTATATGAAAAGATTGATTCGATATTTTCTCAGGGGCTTATTGTTTATCGTGCCTCTCGCAGCCACGGCTTATGTGATCGTGGAGTCGGTCCGTTTTCTAGATGGTCTGATCCCACTAGATATCCCTGGCTTGGGGATTTTGATCCTGATAGCTGGTATCACCGTGATCGGAGCGCTAGGTAGTGTATTTTTGACGAGGCCTATCTTTGAGTTTTTTGATAGTTTGCTGAAGCAGATCCCGATCATCAATATCCTCTATACGAGTATCAAGGATTTACTATCGGCCTTTGTGGGGGATAAAAAGAAGTTTAAGCAAGCGGTGAAGGTCAAGCTCAATGCGGAGGGGACTATTTTTCGTTTGGGTTTTATCACACAGGAGGATCTGAGTAGCTTGATCGGTGAGACAGACTTGGTAGCAGTCTATCTGCCTCATTCGTATAATTTCTCTGGCAATCTGGTGCTGGTACCGAGGGCTAATATCCAACTGATCGAAGGAGTGAATAGTGCAGATCTGATGAAGTTTATCGTCTCTGGCGGGGTATCTAGTCTGGAGGAGTGAGTATAATCATAGTACAGTGCTTAGGTTATCGAGTTTAAGCAAAACCCTATTAGTTTTTTGATCGACCATGCAAGGCATGGTCTTTTTACATCCCGAATTTTTGTAAGCGCTTGCGCTTTTTGAGGTATTTTCCTTTGGGGCAGGAACAGTCCGCGATGGTGTATTTGGTATGCGCAGCTGTGCTGTTGTATAGGTCTTTGGTATAGCCACTTTCTATGTAGTACATGATGTATTCGTCAGAGGTGTTTCTAGAGAATTCATAGGAGGGGTGTTCGAAGGCTATTTGGTAAACGACTTTGCCTGTCAAGGTTTCGATGAGTTCAAACTCAAAGAAGGAGCGAAAGCCAGTGGGCTGTCTGGCTCCTGATAGGTCCTCCGTATTTTTTTCTTGGAGTGTCATGGGATCCTTTTCCTTCATGTTTAAGACTGTAGGGACTAGGATGTATTTGATGTCTAACTTGCGGTGGATTTCGTAGCGATCATCCTCTGAGGTGATGCCCTTGATATTATTGGCCAAAAAGTCGTATTCTAGTAGGTGTTTGTCATATACTCGGTCAAAGCCTTCAGATCGGAAGGTTTTGATGACGAGCTCACGGATCTCTAGGTTTTTTCTATCGGTAAGCAGCGGACTATCTATGTCATCTATGATGATGCCATCGGTAGGTTCTATACAGACTCTGGAGAACTGGATGACCTTAGGTTTGGTCGTGACACAGGCGCTGAGTAGACCTGCTAAGAAAATAATAATAAATAGATGCTTCATGAGAATAGGAAAAGGATGGGGTACATCCCCATCCTATTGAATTATTGTTTTGGTTTGCTAAGGTTAAATCCTAAGTTGATTTCAAAATAAAAAGGCACCCAATTAGCAGAACCACTGGTATTGAAATAGTAAATAGGCCCCATGCTATAGTTGAGGTTAAACCTTCCATAATGCCGCTGAATACCCCAGGTAGGGCCTACCGCAAAGGAATTATTGTCAAACCGAATGAAGCTACTGGCTACATCAGGCCCGGTGTAGAGCATGCGAAGAGCTAGGTAGTTACCAGCATTTTGACTATAAGTTTTTCCTTTAGCTTTTCGCTTATCCAAATTATAATAGTACCTGCTTTGGACATCTACAAAGACAGCTAGGATATATTGGAATCCACTTTCAGAGAAAAAAGCTAAGTCTGGATAGCTTGCATTATAGCCGAAGCCAAGACTTCCCTCTAGGGTAGTCTTAGGACTCATGGCCTTTTCATAGGTCAAGCTAGGGTTCAGAAAATTGACCCGCCATACATTTTCTGTCTGCGTGATCGGTAAAGGATTTTCTGTCTGTGCTTGCGTCCTTATAGAAAAGCAAAGTATTGTAAAACAGGTGATTAGGGTGATTTTTAAGATGTGTTGATAGGAATGAAAGCTCATATCTGTTAGGTGTGTATTTAAACAAATTTAATTTTGATTTATTTTTTGTTACTACATGGAAACATCTCACCGATATAGAATATTCCATCAACCATTTTAGTCCAATCATTGTATTCATATTGTCCAGCAAATGTTTTCATGAAAAACTTTTCATTTTGTTTACTTCTTATATTTTCATCAAAGTTCACAAATAAATATTCCTCATTCAATTTATCAAATTCCCATTCTATTGATTTAGGTAGTGTTTTTGTTACTTCATAATTTTCTCCAAATAATCTCCCTGCAGTTCCTCTTCCAGATGTAAATGTTAATATGTATGATTCTAAATTTAGATTATCTCTAAGCAAAGTCCCCACATTAATTGTATCTTTCGATCCCTTTCTTTGATTCATTTCGATCATTGATTCAAAATTATCAACTATATGATAGTTAGCAGCCCAGAATATTACCTTTTCGTCTTTTAGTGGATATTTCATCATCCATTCGATATTCTTTGCTATATATGTATCTCTTGTATTATTTGAATTATCTATTTTTATCCTTAAGTTACCTTCCAGATTTATTATTTGTTGATATAATAGTGTAGACTCTTCAAGATATTCACTTATCTGTCTTATTTTTTCTGATAATCTATTTACTGTATCATCATCTGCAACATCATCACTCAAAATTACTTCTGCTTCTTTTAATGCTTTTTTACTTTCGTTCCAAATTTCTTTTGGCAACTCTTTCTCTAGTTTATTTATTATATCATCTAGCTTTGTATTAGGGAAAATTCTTGGATCTGAACCTACAACTTTTATAGTACTAGAATTTTGATCTATAAAATTTAGTAATTCAGATACTTCTTGGCATTCAGTCCAATGAGGATATATAAATTTTTTATAATCATTATTTTGTTTTTCTTTATCTAAACTTATGCTTAGGTTATGAAAGTCAGATTCAAAAATTATTACATTGAATGATTTCTTTTTATGTAATTCTTTGATGATTTTAGTTTTAGCTAAAAAAGTGGCAGCATCTCCGTGATCTTGTTCACCAAGCATTACTAGTCTTGAATTACCTACTGATCCTAGTAATTTTGAATATCCTTCAATATTATCATCGCTAGGGTTAATATTGTTTAATTCGATTGTGTTAGTACTAATATATTCTTTCAATTCTTTATCAATCCCTTTAGAAAGTATTTTATATGTCGATACTATTAATATTATTATTAGTATTGAACCTATTATAATAATTTTTTTCATTTCTTTATTATTCTATAGTTATTTAAAATGATGATGTCTTCATTTTTGTTTTCGTCTTTATAATTCGGTAGAAAAACACCTTCTTCAGATGAAAATATATTTTCCGATAAATAATAGTCATTTATAAAGGCGATTTTATTCATTGACTCATCTGCAAAGAGCGTAACGTAGTAATTTTCATCATTATTGATGGTTTTGTAATCCTTGTATCTTATAGAAAAACCTATTTTGGCATCGTCCTCAGGTAATCTAATTCCTGTAAATAAATGTCTTAAGTAAGTCTTACTTTGTGGGTCATAGTAAAATATTTTGTATTCAGATTGACTGAACATATTTCTAATCGCTACTGCATGTGACTGATTAGGATTCTCTAATATTTTATATGGTTGTGCTTTCTCTGAGGATAATTCTTTTTCTTCTACCTCATTTTTTACAAGAGAAAAGGTATAGATTGATTTTTTAAAAGGGAAGGAAACGACAATCTTGTCATCAAAAAATACTGACTTTGAGCCTGCTCTAAAATTGTGTTGGTTTTCCACGATATCTTGAGGATACTCATATAGGTATTTCGTTTCCTTGGTATCAAAGTCGTATGAGATTATCAGAAAGTTGTTGGAGTTATTTAAAGCACTCAAAGGTCTTGTGACCATATATAAGGTGTTGCCCACTAAATGAGAGTTTTTAGCGCCTTTATTAGTTTCCGGAATTGTTTCAATATCATTGCCATTTTGAAGGGTATGTCTCGTAAAAAGTACGGTATCTTCCTTCACAAGCATCTCATGAAATGTTTCTTTTCTACCATTAAAGATGATAAACCTATTTTCGGCAATGTTATCTATCCCCCTGACCTCTATTATGGCATTTGGTCCATCTGCCTCTAGTTGTATCTTCTTGGTTTGCTTGTTGGAGTCTAGGCTATAGAAGTATATGGAGTGGTTGAGCTTATTGTACAAGAAGAACTCGTTCTTGTGTTTATCGTAACCAGTGATTTCTAGTATTCTACTAGTCATGGTATCGATCTCAATCCTGTGTGATTTCTGTAATACAAACTCATAATTGTTGGCTAGCGTCTTTTTTTCGACATTTTGACAACTAAAAAGTATGATAGCTGTGAATAGGAGTAGGGCTAGTTGGCTCTTCATTTTAAAGGGTTTATGTGATAGTATTCATCAATATAAGGATTATCAGTTTGCTAAAATATAAAAATAAATATAAAAAATGTTAAAAGATCGATTTATCTCTTAAAAGCTAGTTTAAAAGTGATAGAGGAATGACTCTAGTTCACTAAAAGCAGAAGGTGCGTCAAAATAGCATCATCCTAGCTCTGTTAGGATGACGTGATCGTGATAACGAGCTAAAAGTGAGGCTATCTGGGAAAAGGATTAATTAGTATTAACTTTTATGAGGATTTGCTTTTTTAGAAGAGGCAAACTATCCTTAAGTGAGACTCATGGCTCGAAGGAGCTGTTAAGAAGGTTCAATCTCAAAGAACTAATGATTTATGACATGATGGAAGACTTAAATTTATCCTTAGATTGCAAGATTTGTTGTTATAAATAATAATCAGTACTTTTTTTATAAAATAAAAGTAATTAAATTGTATCCAAAATTGATTAAACTTGTAATGATTAATAAATATCATTAAAAAAAATCACTTGTTACGTAAGAGGTAAATATTGAAAAAATGGAGATTGTGAATGGGGGAGGTCTCGATTCTTGTTTTGGTGTCGCAATGGGTGTAATTGCAATAGCTGCTACTATTGCTTTGACTCCAGCTGGGCCTATAGGTTGGGCTACAGCTGGATGGCTTTATACGGCAGCTGTGGCATCTGGTGTAGGTACTGGATTATCTTTAGGCGGTTGTATATCATAAATCAAAATTCCTCGTGAAAATCAAAATATTTCTTCTTGTAATGATAGGGATTTGTTTGGGTTATATCTTATTCATGTTGATGAATACTAATTTTCAAGTATCCCAGTCAAATGACTATATTAATTCAATTATATCGTTTTCCTTTTTATTAATTGCTTTTATTTCACTCTATGTGTTTGCAATGAAAATTAAAAACAATTCCAATTCCTAGGAGATGAATTTTGAAGTATCGTCAGTTTAGTGGATTATGTTTAAAAACTAAATCCACTATTTTCTTTTTATCAATGATTTTGAGGCTGAAGAGTACAAAAACAGGATTCATCGAAATATCAATTTTGATATTATCTAATAGCTCGAAAGAATCTATATTCTAAAAGCTTCTGTCAGTATGTTATCATACCTTGAGTATTTGTTAAATTATCTTCCTTGTACCTCTATCCAATCGTATTTGTAATATTTCATTGAAAAGGATCAATAATATGGTCTAAAATTTTTTTAAAACAGAAGTATTAAATTCATACCAAGATTAATACTGACTTTTATAGGTTTAGGACTTTTGTTCTATGACAATACTTTTGCCACATATTTTATTTTTACTACACTTGCAATCATGGTTGTGGTTGATCTTATTTTGAAAAGAAGACAAAAAAATCAAGGGTGAATTTCATTGAGAAATTCACTTTTTAGATCACTTATATCATATCTTTTGTTTTGGCCATTTTACAAATAGTAATTAACAAATAGGGGGATTTTTAATCACTACAGACTGATTTATCCAATCCTATCTAGGCATAGCCCTTATATCATAAATTCCTTAGAAATAATATTCGGTTAAAGCCAATAGGCGTGAATCAATATTTATATGGATGGGCTAAAGCACCATCCCAATTAAGAGAGGGTACTTTTTAGACCCCCTAAGTCTCGGCCTCAAAGAAAGAATGGTGTATTTAATTATTGATAATTTAAGATTGACTATTGGTAGTGATATATGTTATTGTAAAGATGGAAAAAGTTATATCTTTATAGAAAAAAATTGATTAGGTGAAATATTATTTCACCATTTATAAATTATACTTGTATAGTTAAATAAATTTTCAACATAATAAATTAAATTCACTATGAAAGAGTTAAGTATTGAAAGAATGGAATTGGTCAATTGGGGGGGGGGAAACTGAACTGGAAATGTGTTCTAGGTGGTATATCAGTTGTAACTGGTATTGTATTACTATCAACTGGTGTAGGTGCAGCAGCTGTTAGTGGTACAATTGGAGGTGGACTTGCATTAATTAATAGTAATTGTCCAACTAAAGAGTAAATATCCAGATTGCATTGTTTTATTTGACCAGAATTCAGGCAAAACTAAAAAAAAATGAAAATTCGAGTTCTTTTTGTATTCACCACTTTGTGCATAAGTGTTATGATTTCTAAGGCACAGGATTCTATTGAAATCGAAGCTTATGCGCAATTTCAAAATTATTCTATTGATAATGTAATCATTAAAGGGTTTAGTGATTCTTTGTTTATAAAGGATATTACTGCTTTTGAATTTGAGGGAAAGCAATATTCATTTAGAAAAGTTCGAAGAAGAGTACAGCTCCTACAAGATTCGAACTTGAAATATGAAATGGGGGGTGGTATAAGAGGTGAAATATTTGATTGGAAAGGAAACAAGATTGGTAAAACAAGCAAAAAGAACAATAAGTCTTTGGAAGACTTCGAAGGAGAAAATTTAGCATTGATCAAATTAGCACCTAACAAAAATGGGGTTCAAATCAATATTATCCTCTCAAAAGATGATCCAGAGTTAGCCTTATTATTGGTTTATCATAGGCTCGAATACTATCGAAACAAGAAAATAGCTGATGAAACTGTTTTTTTTGTGTTTTTTTAAAAGGTGATAGTTTATTAAACGATGTTTAAGTTTTAATCTTTGTACCTCATTACCATAATTGATTCAAATCAACTAATGTAATGGGGTACTAATTCAATTTTCCCTTTTCCCAGCAGCTTTTTTTCATTTGCCACTTATTTTACAAAGAAAAGAAAGAATTGATTTGTAGGTGTATTGATTCTCTTTGTTATTTAGATATGTTATGTATTTAGAAAATTAATGTAATGAAAGAGACAAATCCGAAAATTCTTGCTTTCGTTCATATCCTATTTATGATTATTATCTACTTGGATCATGAATCAATAATCAAAGATGAAGCTTGGGCGAAAATTTTGATATTATATTTTATCATTTTTAATATTTATACTTTTGTGAGTAAATTAAAGAAGAGTGAATGATAAATTTTTCATTTGTCATATGAAAAATGCTTCTAGTAGTTAAGTTTTTCGTTAACTTATTTAGGAATTATTTCAGTTTGTATCTGTACTGTTACTGATATAGTTGTTGTAGTTATTTGCGTAATGAGTAGTAGAGGTCTTGCTTTAATAGGATCTCAATGTTGATAATCAATTCTTTAACTAATAAATCATTCAATCATGCATTTATCATTTGTCATTATTTTAAGTCTCTTTCTGAAAACTGAAATAGATGAATAGGTCTTGGTAAGTATTGAAATACCAAAGGTCATGAATATGGAGGGTACTACTGATTTGGTAGATTTTGAGGGAAATCTATTCAAAGAAGTTAAGTTAACAAATGAAGGTTTGTCAATAGGAGGTATTTCTGTTGGAAAGAGTGGTGGTGTTTATGTCACTTTAGATAACCTTGATCAAGGGTTTAGATTCAACGCTTCTTTGTCTAAACTAGAAAGCACCTCTCCAGAAAAATTGATTTTCAAAAGAAAAAGAGCGCCTAAAAATGGTGTTCTGTGGAAAAACAATAACTCAGAAACCATAGCCGCAAAAACCTGTATTGATAAAGGGAAAGTGATTATTACTATCAACAGAATAGATGACGAGGCTTTGTTAGCTATGATCTTAATGGAAAGAATTCATCATGCTAGGTCATTGTTGATGGCGAATACAGCTTTCCTTTGATCTAAATTCAAATTGTCAGGATTGTAAAAGTGAAGTTATTTTGTATTGATTGATCTCCTGCACTGTTTTTCTTTGGTGGTAAATCATCCCTTTGGGAGACAGGTCGTCCCTTCGGGAGGTAAATGTGACTTGCTTCGGGGTCGGAAGCCAAAGCTATCTTGTAGCTATAAATATAAGACCCGCTTTCGGGTCTTGATCGCTTGTATAGAGAGATGGTTGGGAGGCATCGGTTGAAATAATTTAAAGCTAGAAACTATTATATCCTGCGACCAGCTGGCTTTGTCCGTTCTGAAACATTTTGCTCCGAGACCCTTCCTTCGTCAGGGTGACAAAACGTGTATGGGTTCATAGGTCGGTCTAAATTGTAACCGGTGGGGTCTCTAAAATGAATAAGGGATCGTATGGGTGGAGACGCGATAAATGGAGACGCAATGAATCGCGTCTCTACGGATCAAGCCCTTGCACTTGCCTGCCGAAGGTAGGATGACGTTAGAAACGTCTTTCTCGTACGTCCTCGTTGCAAACGAAGGTCGATATGTATTGAAAATAGACGTCCTGTAGGTCGTCTCTACGGCAGGTAAAATGGTGTGGTGATGCATAAAAAAGCTGCTAGGATTTCTCTTAACAGCTTTTGGGTGGAGATGGGTATCTCTTATAGTTGTGCGTCTAGCTTTTATAAAGACTCTTCTTTATAGTTTCAATTCACTAAATCTCCTAATTTCTGAGCGGTCTTCTTATTAAGGCTATGGAATTTATCTGTCAACACTCCCTCTTTATTGACCACATAAAATGAAGGCCAAAGTTTACGGTTTAGATAGGTAGCAGCAAAGTTATACCCATCCCAAAGATTGGTCCAGGTGATTTTATCCTTCTCCTCTTTATGTGTATTGAGCCAAGTGTCTTTGCTTGCGTCATCCCAGATGGTGATGATTTCTATTTGACCTTCATTGATTTCTGAGAGTTGCGATAATAGCTTGATGCTGGCAATAGAATATTGACATCCAGAGGAGAAAATCGCTATCAATTTTGTTTTATCGCTTCCCTTGATGACTGAGACTTCTTGCCCCGTCTCGTCAGGCAATGTGAAATCATTGACTTTATCTCCTTTTTTTAAGCCTCCTAGCTTTTTTGCTGCGACATAGTTTTTAATGCGTGTTGCATAGGTGGTATTCTTATTTGCTTCATTAAGCGCTTGAAGTAGTTGTGTTAAGTCTGATGTTGACATTTTTTCTTTGTTTCTATCAGCAAAGTATAAGCTGGGAATCTCATTGGGATTGTTGAGAATAAACTCCTTTTGTTTTTTTCCTTTGAGGCTTTCTATTTTTTCAGATACTGCTTGTATATCTAAGGTGTTGGCTGTTTGGATCGATTTATCAGACCAATCTAGGTTTATCACAACACTGTCGTTATCAAACCAAATGCGTGGTGTATGCTGTATTATCTTACCACTTTTGGAAATAGTTGAAAAGTAAAAGAAAGTTGGTGTTTCAGCTACTTCAATATCTCTTGCGAAGCGATGGTCACTTGAGAGTTCTAGAAAATACGATGTAGTGCCATAGCTTAAGCGCACAATTTCTGTTGGGTCTAAGTTGTTTATTTTACCGCTAAAGTGGACTGTTTGTTGAGCCTGAACTTGGTAGACCATCATGTTAAGAAGCAGTATTAGGACTAGTTGTTTCATCTCTTCAATTGTTTTAAGTATAGTATAGTATTTTGCTAATAAAGTGCTTTTTATCAAAATTTTAAATGATTTTATTATTTTTCTTCAAAGTCAAATTCCTCATTAAGTTCTAATAGGATGATTTTTGCATATTGGACTAGGCATTGAGACCTATCTATGATTTCAATTAAACGCTTCTTTGTCTAAACTAGAAAGCACCTCTCCAGAAAAATTGATTTTCAAAAGAAAAAGAGCGCCTAAAAATGAAGTTCTATGGAAAAACAATAACTCAGAAACCATAGCCGCAAAAACCTATATTGATAAAGGGAAAGTAATTATCACCATCGACAGAATAGATGACGAGGCTTTGTTAGCAATGATCCTAATGGAAAGAGTTCATCATGCCAAGCCCTTGCACTAGCCTGCCGAAGGTAGGATGACGTTAGAAACGTCTTTCTCGTACGTCCTCGTTGCAAACGTAGGACGATTGTATATTGAATAGAGATCATTAGTGGAGATGCTATCAACAGAGACGCCATAAATGGTCGTCTCTACGGTTGGTAAAATGGTGTGGTGAGGCATAAAAAAGCTGCTAAGACTTCTCTTAGCAGCTTTTTGTGTGGAGATGGGTATCTCTTATAGTTGTGCGTCTAGTTTTTGTGTCAAGACGTTTTTAGGCACTGCCCCGATTTGCTTGTCTACGACTTCTCCGTTTTTGAAAAATAGGAGAGTAGGGATGCTTCTGATGCCAAACTTAGCCGCTGTGTTTGGATTGGCGTCCACGTCTACTTTACCGATGATGGCTTTGTCTCCATATTCGCCAGCGATCTCTTCCACTACTGGACCGATCATCTTGCATGGTCCACACCACTCAGCCCAAAAGTCCACCAAGATAGGCTTATCTCCTTTTAGGATTTCTTCAAAGTTTGCATCATTGATTTCTATTGCCTTTGCCATAATGTTTATTTTAAAATGTTGTCTAATTACACAAATATATTTATTAAAGTTCCCCAAGCAAATATCCTTTTGATCAGGTGAGGATAGATACTTCAACGTTATCCAAACGCTCTAGGGATTCGATGAGTTCATTGCTAGGTTTGATTTTATATTTTCCAGAAAGCAGGTCCACTTGGATGCTCTCATGGATGTCTATGATATTGAAAGAGAGGCTGCAATCTCCAGGGTTGGCTTTGCTCAGTTGCTCGATATCATCAAGTATGTCTGGTCTGATGCTGTCTAGGCTCATGTTGACCTTGATGCCTTTGACAAACTTATCCCTGACTTCTGAGAGTAGGCTGATCTGGCTGATCTTAAACTCTGGTTCGCCATTGCCCCACTTGCGGTCTACTACGCTGCCTTTGATAAAGAGGTACCAGTCCTGCATAAAGTATTCCTTGTAGTTGACATAGTCTTCTGAAAAGAGGAAGAAGGTATAGGAACCGTTGTAGTCTTCTACTGTCAGTGTACCAAAGGGTTTGCCTGTCTTGGTCATGCGGTGCGCAAAGGTAGTAACGATCCCGGCTACTTTGATGTCCCCTTTGCTACGGAGTGTTTCGAGGTCATTGAGCTCTGACATCTCTGCATTGCAGAATTTCTTAAACTCTATCTTAAACTGGTCTAGCGGATGTCCTGAGATGTAGAGTCCTACGACTTCCTTTTCGATATTGAGTTTTTGGAGTTGGCTAAAAGGCTCCACATCGGGTACTGTAGGTAATGGAATGGCCACTCCAGAGCTACCGCCAAAGAGAGAGACTTGAGAGCTTTCTTCTTCTTGCGAGACCTTTTGCGCATAGCGAATCACTTTTTCGATGAGACTGACATTGTCCCCATCAGCTGCTTCGAGGTATTGTCTGCGGTGGTAGTTTTTGAAACAGTCAAATCCGCCACCCATAGCAAGGGCTTCAAAGGTTTTCTTGTTGACAGCCCTCAGATTGACCCTTTTGGCAAAGTCAAAGATGTCTTTGTAGAGGCCGTTTTGCTCCCGCTCTTCGATGATATTGAGTACAGCGGCTTCTCCAGCACCTTTGATGGCGCCCATCCCGAAGCGTACTTGTCCTTCTTTGTTAACGGTGAAACCGAGCTTGGACTCGTTGACATCTGGTCCCAAAACTTGGATACCTGCACGCTTGCACTCTTCCATGAAGAAGGTCACATCTGTGATGCTGTTCATGTTGTTGCTCAGTACGGAAGCCATGTACTCTGCAGGGTAGTGCGCCTTGAGGTAGGCCGTCTGGTAAGCGATCCATGCGTAGCAAGTTGAGTGCGATTTATTGAAGGCATAAGAGGCAAAGGCTTCCCAGTCCTTCCAGACCTTTTCTAGTTTGTCGATAGGATGTCCTTTAGCGGAAGCTTGTTCGATGAATTTAGGTTTCATCTTGTCTAGTACATCCTTGAGTTTTTTACCCATAGCCTTACGCAAGACGTCTGCCTCACCCTTGGTAAAGCCTGCGAGCTTTTGGGAGAGGAGCATGACTTGCTCTTGGTACACGGTGATGCCGTAGGTCTCTTGGAGGTATTCCTCCATCCCCTCTAGGTCATAGCTGATGGGTTCGAGGCCATGCTTTCTTCGGATAAAGCTTGGGATATACTCCATCGGCCCTGGTCTGTAGAGAGCGTTCATGGCGATGAGGTCTGCAAAGACTGTAGGCTTGAGGTCCTTCATGTGCTTTTGCATGCCAGGAGATTCGTATTGGAAGATACCGACAGTCTCGCCTCGCTGGAAGAGTTCGTAAGTCTTCTCATCATCTAGAGGGAAATTGTCAGGATCTAGGGTAATGCCATGTCTTTCCTTGATGATTTTGACCGCATCCTTGATCAGAGTGAGGGTCTTGAGTCCCAAGAAGTCCATTTTGAGCAGGCCAGCGTTTTCTACTACAGCATTGTCAAATTGCGTGCAAAACATGTCCGAATCTTTGGCTAGGGCCACAGGGACGAAATTGGTGATGTCATCAGGAGTGATGATGACCCCACAAGCGTGAATTCCCGTATTACGGACGGTGCCTTCGAGTACGCGTGCTTGATTGATGGTCCGTGATAAGGCGTCATCGCCTTGAGAGATAGTGATGAGTTCTTCCGCACGTGTGATGTCTTCTGCTTTGTTTTTGAGGGATATCTTCAGTTTGGTACGGTCACTCGCCTGCGCAAAGAGGGCTTTGAGCTTGATGTCTGGAACTAGGTTGGCTAATCTGCCAGCTTCTGAAAGGGGGAGGTCCAATACCCTAGCCGTATCTCTGATGGCAGACTTAGCAGCCATGGTACCGTAGGTGATGATTTGTGCTACTTGATTGGCTCCGTATTTTTTGATCACATAGTCGATGACACTCTGACGGCCTTCATCGTCAAAGTCAATATCAATATCGGGTAGGGATACCCTGTCAGGATTGAGAAAACGCTCAAAGAGGAGGTCATACTCGATCGGATCGATATTGGTAATCCCAGTGCAGTAGGCTACCGCAGAACCTGCGGCCGATCCACGGCCAGGGCCTACAGATACGCCCATATCACGAGCAGCTCTGGTGAAATCCTGTACAATCAAAAAGTAGCCAGGGTAGCCTGTTCGCTCGATCGTCTCCAATTCAAAGTTGAGTCTTTCTTCGATCTCGGGCGTGATTTCTTTATAGCGCTTTTTAGCTCCTTCATAGGTTAAATGTCTGAGATAGGCATTTTCCCCTCTTTTGCCACCATCGATGGCGTCTTGTGGATCTATAAACTCAGCAGGGATGTCAAACTTGGGCAAGAGTACTTCTCTGGCCAGTTTGTAAGTCTCGATCTTATCGGTGATCTCATTAGTCGTGATGATGGCTTCTGGCAAGTCTGCAAAAAGCTTTTTCATCTCAGTAGGAGACTTGACATAGAATTCCTCATTGGGAAAACCAAATCGAAATTCACGCCCTCTTCTGCCAATGTATTTGGTTGGTTTATTGACCGTCTCGCCATCTTTGACGCAGAGGAGGATATCATGAGCCTTAGCATCTGTTTTATCTAGGTAGTAGGCATTGTTTGCTGCGAAGTATTTGACATCATATTTAGTTGCAAATTTCAATAAGACCTCGTTGACCTTTTCTTCCTCTGGAAGGCCGTGTCTATTAAGCTCTACATAAAAGTCTTCTCCAAACTGTTCTTTGTACCAGACGAAGGCTTCTTCGGCTTGTGTTTCACCTACATTGAGGATAAGAAAGGGGATCTCTCCCCATAATCCACCCGTAGTGGCGATCAGGTCACTTTTATACTGGATAAGGAGCTGTTTGTCTATCCGTGGGACATAGTAGAATCCCTGCACGTAGGCATAAGAAGCCAGTTTGGCTAAGTTGTGGTAACCATTTTTATTTTTAGCCAAAAGAACTGTTTGGAAGCCATCATCTTTGCTGCTTTTATTACTCCTATCTGCGCAGAGGTAAAATTCACAACCGAGTACTGGTTTGATCTCTGCTTTGAGCGCATCTCTGACAAATTGAAAAGCCCCCATCATATTGCCATGATCGGTGAGTGCTACAGCGGGCATACCTAGTTCCTTGGCTTTGGCGATGAGCGCACTGATGTCAGTGGTCGCTTGTAAGATCGAGTACTGAGAGTGACAGTGTAAGTGCGAGAAAGGAATGTCTGTCAGGTCACTGATGTCTGCATTTTTAGCTTGCTTGATGACCTCTTTGGCAGCCTTGGTTTCATCCGTTTGCTTTTGTGCAAAGTTGGCCGCCTCTAGCTTAGGAGCTTCATAGATGACCTCTGAGACTTTCAGGTCTCCTACAGTAGGGACTACACCTACTTGGATAAGCCCAAAGAAACACTTGGCTGTAGCGGCTACGTCATAGGCAGCATCATGGGCGTCATCGAAGCCTACTCCAAATAGTTTCTTATGCAGTTCAGTAAGGGTTGGCCATTTGTATTTGCCGCCCTTTCCGCCAGGGATGGCACAGTAGTCTGTAGAGACATCTTTGGTATCGATACTCTTTTGCTCTA
The DNA here is from genome assembly GCF_016464625.1 of Penaeicola halotolerans. Taxonomy (GTDB): domain Bacteria; phylum Bacteroidota; class Bacteroidia; order Cytophagales; family Cyclobacteriaceae; genus Penaeicola; species Penaeicola halotolerans. Next base: position 531,206 of record NZ_JAEAGO010000003.1, on the reverse strand, counting down.
GAAGTTTGGTAGGAACTTCTTTTCTGAGAAATTCTGCTCCTGTGACTTTGATATCAAACTCAATATTGTGCCCTACGAGATAGGTTGCTTGAGCGGCATCTTGATCAAAAATAGCCAAGACTTCGGCTAGGTCATGTCCTTCTTTGAGTGCCCGCTCTGTGGAGATACCGTGTACTTTTTCAGCATTATAGGGGATAGTGTATCCCTCTGGCTTGATGATGAAGTTTTGTGCACGTAGCAGTTTTCCTCGGCTATCATGTAGCTGCCATGCCAACTGGACGACTCGAGGCCAATTGTCTAGGTCTGTAATAGGGGCATTGTAATCTCTTGGAAGACCAGTAGTCTCAGTATCAAATATGATATACATAAGGGGAAATAATCGAATGAATCAGATTTTAAATTTAAGTGATCGGGCTTATTTAAGCTAAGGTAATTTCGAAAATGATTGTAGTTTTTAAGACAAGGATTGTCGTGTAGGATGCCTACTGTTCCCAACTATTTATTTACAGATTTGTACTAGGGTAGAATAATTTCTTACATTTAAGTATTGTTTCATCTTAAATATCAAAATTATGTCTTGGACTAAAGAACCTAGTCACACCAAAGTAATCGGCATCATTTTTATCGTTCGTGCGGTGCTTTACCTTTTAGGAGGTGTATTCATTATAGCATTTATGCCTATGTTGGAGATTTTCACAGAGGAGGTCATTGCCAATGATCCAGATGCTAAAATTCCACTTCAATTTTTCGAAGTCATCGCTCAGTTTGGATTGGGTATCTGTTTAGTTTTTACTGTGCTAAATCTCATCACAGGGATAGGTATATTGAAGGCAACAGAGTGGGGCAGGATCATGGGGATCGTCCTTTCGGCTCTTGCCGTGTTTAATTTCCCTATTGGGACTATTCTTGGGGTTTACAGTCTGATGTATCTTGCAGATGGCCGACTAGATCAAAAGGAAACCATGGAGCAGCGACTAGCAAAAATGAAACAAGGGCATTTATAGCCCTTGTTTGTTTAGGATATACAAGGTACGTAGACGACCTTTTTGGTTTCGAAAAATTCCTCTTCAAAATACTGCGTCAAGTCATATAAGCTATAAGGCAATCCAGCTTCTGACATCTCTTCGTCTAGTTCTCCGCCCTTGAGGTAGAGGATGCCATTATCTAGGTCATTATTAGACTTGTTTTTAAACTTATTGGCTACCCAAGGATAGAAGTTGGCAAATCGAGTCACTGCACGACTGACCACAAAGTCATACTTGCGTTTGATTTCTTCTGCTCGCTTTTGTTCTGCTACTACATTTTTGAGGCCTAGTGCTTGTGCGACTTCTTTCACGACTGTGATCTTTTTGCCGATAGAGTCCACCAAATGAAAGTTGGTCTCTGGGAAAAGTATGGCTAGGGGAATTCCGGGAAATCCTCCTCCTGTACCTACATCTAGGACTTCTGAGCCTGCTTTGAATTCCATGACCTTGGCGATGCCCAGAGAGTGTAAGATGTGACGCTCGTAGAGGTGGTCGATATCTTTGCGTGAGATGACATTGATCTTTTCATTCCACTCGGCATAAAGATCAAAAAGCGCCTCAAATTGGCGCTTTTGTTCAGCAGTGATTGCTGGAAAATATTTGGCGATCAGTTGATTATCTGACATGTATCAAATGTGTTTTTCTTTTCCTTTAACTAATTCAAAGAGGAGCTCGCGTGCTCTATGAAGTTGTGCTTTGATCGTACCTAGCGGTGCTTCCAGTTCGGTGGCGATCTCTTCGTAAGACAGCTCATCAAAGTACCTCAACTTGACCAGTCGCTGGTATTTGGGAGGTAGCTTGGTGACGAAGACCCTGACAAGTTCTATTTTTTGCTTCTTGATCGCTTCTTCTTGTGGATCTAGACCGTAGTCTTCTACATCGATATTGACATTGTTACCAGAATCATCTGTCATAGAAGTGTTCAAACTAGTAGTCTTGAGACGCTTTTTTCGAATAAAATCAATAGTATTGTTAGTCGCGATCCTAAAGAGCCAAGTACTGAAAGTAAAGTCTTTTTTGAATCGGTGTAGATTTTTAAAGGCTTTAGCAAAAGCCTCTATGGTCAGATCCTCTGCGTCATCGACATTGCGGATCATCTTGAGGATGATGAAGTAGACAGGTTTTTTGTACCTGCGCATAAGTTTAGCATAAGCTTGTTCATCATTTTCATTGACAGCAAGGTCAATCAATGCGAAATCTTCTAATGCTTTATCTGAAAACTGTTTGTTTACTTCCATCTCACTTTTTTAGAAAAAAATCCACGCGTGCCGATCATCCAAAAATAAAGTAAATGCACTAAATCAAAAAGCAAAACACCAACTGTTTCAAAGCCAGCATGAAGTCTCGAATTACTTTTTTGAATGACCCATTGAGCGACTAAGCTCTTCACTATAAACCCCAGTATGACATAAGTTGTTCCAAAGCTGACACTTATCAAAGTGATCCCTAAAATCCATAGTGCTAAATGGCTAAGATGATAAGCTCCCAAGATCCATTTGGTAGAGAATTTATAGAATTTGCCAATATGCAAATGTCGCCTTTTTTGAATTAAGTACTCGCTTAAAGTTCGCTTGGGTTCCGAAAGCGTCATGGCCTCAGGATTTGTCACCACTCGGGTATTTTTTGCATTAGCATAGCGATTGACAAAGAGGTCATCATCTCCACCTACTAGGTGGTAGAATCCTTTAAAACCCTTTTTGGATATAAAAAAAGACCGTTTGTAGGCGATATTGCGCCCTACTCCCATGAATGGTACGCCTTTGATAGCCATGCCAAGATAGAGCATGGCAGTGACCAGTGTTTCGAATCTGATGAAGCGATTGAGGATACCAGGATATTTTTTGTAGTTCGAAAAACCCAGCACAAATGCTACTTCAGATGCTACAAAAGGTGCAGTCATCTGATGGATCCATTTTGCAGAGACAGGCTTACAGTCAGCATCTGTCAGTAAGAGCAGATCATGTTGTGCTTTGAGAATGCCTAGTGTGAGTGCATACTTTTTACCCGTGAGGTGATCTGGTAAATAGCGGACATGAACCACTTTGATTTTGTTAGGGTAGCGATTTTGGTAGGCATTGAGTAAGTCTTCGGTATCATCTGTGCTACGGTCGTTGACGATGATCAGTTCAAAGTCAGGATGCTCTTGTAGGAGCACATGTTCGATAAGTAGGGGAAGATTATGCGCTTCATTTCTCGCAGCTACGATCACAGATACTGGGGCTGATGTAGGATGAGGCGTTTGGATTTTCTTTTTCTTACCAAGCGCTGCAAAAAAGTAAAGGTTGTAAAATAGCTGTATGCAGAGTGTGCCTATAAAAATACCAAAAACGACTTCCAAAACCATAAAATCAGTGGGTGATGGGGTAAATATAAAAGCTATTGAGAGAATAAAATATTGGCTAGAAGGTTATATTTTTGTAGCCTTTAAAACTAAGCAATAAAGCGGCAATTGAATGAAATTTGAACTAAAGGCACAAGATCCGAAAAGTAAAGCAAGGGCTGGCGTAGTCAGTACAGACCATGGGGATATTTTGACGCCTATATTTATGCCTGTGGGGACTGCTGGTACGGTGAAGGCTGTCCATCAGCGAGAGCTCAAGCAGGATATCAAAGCACAAATCATCTTGGGCAATACTTATCACTTGTACTTGAGACCTGGTTTAGATATACTACAGAAGGCTGGTGGACTGCACAAGTTCAATGGTTGGGATCGTCCTATCCTTACAGATAGTGGAGGATATCAAGTTTTTTCATTGGCTGAAAATAGAAAGATCACAGAAGAAGGCGTAGTCTTCAAATCTCATATAGATGGTGCTAAGCATGTATTTACTCCCGAAGGCGTGATGGACATCCAACGCAAAATTGGGGCTGATATCATCATGGCTTTTGATGAATGTACGCCTTATCCATGCGAATACAACTATGCTAAAAACTCTATGGAGATGACTCATAGATGGTTGAAGCGCTGCTGTGAGCGATTTGATGCGACAGAGGGGCTTTATGGCTACAGTCAGACATTATTTCCTATCGTACAGGGGAGTGTGTATAAGGATCTAAGGGTGCAGTCAGCTGAGGCGATAGCTTCTTTTGGTAGAGAGGGCAATGCCATCGGAGGACTCTCTGTAGGTGAACCTGCTGAGATGATGTATGAGATGACAGATATGGTCACAGATATCTTGCCCCAAGACAAACCTCGCTATCTGATGGGGGTGGGTACTCCCGCCAATATCCTAGAAGGGATTGCGCTGGGAGTAGATATGTTTGACTGCGTGATGCCCACTAGAAATGCTCGAAATGGAATGCTGTTTACATCCGAGGGAATCATCAATATTAGGAATAAAAAGTGGGAGGATGATTTCAGTCCAATAGATCCAGCGATAGGAAATGAGGTAAGTGCTTTCTATTCCAAGGCATATTTGAGACATTTGGTGCATGCCAAAGAAATACTTGGTGCACAAATAGCCAGTATTCACAATTTGGCGTTTTACTTGTGGTTAGTAGGGCAAGCCAGAGAACATATCTTAGCAGGAGATTTTTCTCAGTGGAAAGACCAAATGGTCAAAAAAGTAAGCCAAAGACTTTAATTATCACTATGTTTAAAATACTCGATAGAATGATCATCAAGGATTTTTTGAAGACCTATGTTTTCGTGGTCTTGATCCTGATTTCGATCATTCTAGTCATAGATTTTACAGAGAAGAATGACGACTTCATCCAAAAGAATGTTCCTACTGCTGAGATCTTGATGTATTTTTTAAATTTTGGCCTTTATATGGCTAATCTGCTGACACCGATTACGGTATTTATCGCAGTGGTGTTTATCACATCTCGTATGGCAGGCAGAACAGAAGTAGTAGCGATATTGAGTAGTGGGGTGAGTTTTTGGAGATTTCTACGTCCATACTTTATTGCCTCCATGATCATTGCTAGCTTTAGCTTTGTGCTCAATGGCTGGATATTGCCCAATGCCAATAAAGGGCGGATTGCTTTTCAGGCCACTTACCTAGAAGATCCATACTACAATGATGAGCGCAATAAGCATATCAAGATCGCAGAAGACACTTATGCTTATATACAGACCTATTACAACAATACGGACATCGGCTATGTCTTCTCTTTAGAGAAAATTCAAGACAACAAGCTGCTAGAAAAACTCAATGCTGAGCGAATACAGTGGGATACAACCAAGAATAGCTGGACGGTCAAAAACTGGAAGCATCGCATCATCAAAGATAGTACGGAGATCTTCAGAACGGGAAATTCGATGGATACTGTACTTTCGATCACTCCAGCTGACTTTGGCAATTCGAAAGGGCTTTGGGAGACACTCACTCTACCAGGGCTCACAGACCATATACAGCTACTCAAGTCACGTGGTGCGGACGATGTGAATATCTATATTATCGAAAAGTATATTCGCTACATGTCACCATTTGCCGCTATAGTGTTGACATTTATCGGTGTGATCGTGTCCGCTAGAAAGACTCGCGGAGGATCGGGCTATCAGATAGCACTCGGCTTTATGCTTTCCTTCATTTACATCATTTTATTTTTATTGACCAAGACGTTTGCTGAGACAGGCTCGACTTCTCCTATATTAGCAGTTTGGATGCCCAATATCATCTTTTTGGTGATAGGAGGGATCATGTACCGAACTGTACCTAGGTAATCTATATGTTGAAAAACGAACAAATGACTGACTACCTCAAGCTTCACTTTATCGTGATGATTTGGGGATTTACGGCTATACTTGGCGCGCTCATTTCTATTCCATCTGTAGAAGTAGTATTCTTCAGGACGTTGTTTGCTACACTGATTTTGGGTGTGATTTTCTTGTTTAGAAAGCGCAACATCCAGCTCAAAAAAGCTGATTTACTGCGTATAGTGGGGACAGGCTTTTTGATTTCTGCTCATTGGATCCTGTTCTTTTGGGCAGCGAGAGTATCTACTATCTCTGTTTGTCTAGCAGGCATGGCTACTTGCTCTTTATGGACGAGTTTGGTGGAGCCTTTTATGAATGGTACTAAAGTGAAGCCTTATGAAGTCTTTTTAGGCATATTGGTCATTTCGGGCTTGTATGTGATTTTTTCTTTTGAGTTTGATCATGCGGTAGGATTACTGATGGCAGTAGCTTCTGCTTTTATTGCAGCTTTTTTTACAGTGATTAATGGTCGCTTCACCAAGCGTTTTAACCCTTACATGATCACTTTTTATGAGATGATTGGGGCATGTATTTTTGCAGTGCTTTTCATGCCTGTGTATGCTTATTTCTTTGCTGATGGAGCCGGAATTCAATTAATCCCAACTGGTGAAGATGTGTTTTGGCTATTGATCTTGAGTGGATTTTGTACGGTTTATGCTTTTTCAGTTTCTGTAGATCTCATGAAGCGATTAAGTGCTTTTGCAATCAATCTCACAGTAAATCTTGAGCCTGTCTATGGTATTATCCTAGCAGTTTTGATTTTTGGGGAGAAGGAAAAAATGACTACTGGATTTTACATTGGGACATTGATCATCCTCATTTCTGTATTACTCTATCCTGTGTTTAACTATTGGAACAAGCGGAGGGCTACCATCAAGATCAGTGGTGGTGTGAGACGCTAAATTCATTCAATTTTATATTTATTTAACACTTTTATCAAAACCCTACTAATCCGATAGGAGTTAAGTAAATAGTAAAGAATGTTTCATAAAACGTATAAATATCATGTCATTAAAATTAGGAGAGATTGCGCCAGATTTTGAGGCACAGAGTTCTGTAGGACCAATCAAATTTCACCAATGGTTAGGAGATAAATGGGGTGTTTTATTTTCGCATCCAGCTGATTTCACACCTGTATGTACTACTGAGTTAGGAGCTACAGCTAGATTGGAAGATGAGTTTGCCAAAAGGAATGTAAAGGTACTCGCGCTCAGCGTGGACGGAGTGGAGAGTCACCATGAGTGGATCAAAGACATCAATGAGACGCAAAATACTACAGTGAACTTCCCTATTTTGGCAGATTCTGATCGTAAAGTAGCTACACTTTATGATATGATCCATCCACAGGCTACAGAGAAAACTACTGTTAGATCAGTTTTTATCATCGATCCTAATAAAAAGATCAGATTGACACTGACCTATCCGGCTTCTACAGGTCGTAATTTCAATGAATTACTTAGAGTAATTGACAGCTTACAGTTGACAGATAATAGGAAAGTAGCTACTCCTGCCGACTGGGAACATGGCAAGGATGTCGTGATTTTGCCCTCTGTATCTAATGAAGAAGCTAATAAGTTGTTTCCTCAAGGATATGATACTAAGAAGCCATACTTAAGAACTACAAAGCTGTGATTAGCAAAATGCCCTATGATTTTCATAGGGCATTTTTTATAAGGCTCCAGCCCAAACTTGATAGTTACTAGGCAAATCTAATTTAGGAGGTGTCCTATCAAATATGCCAAAGAGCGTGGATCCACTTCCCGACATAGCAGCATATAGGGCTCCAGTCTCATAAAGTTTTGACTTTATCTTTGCTAGTTCGGGATATTTGGGAAAAATGGAGTCTTCAAAGTCATTATACACATGCTCTTTCCACTGGTGAAGCGGTGTGTCGATCAAGATGTCTTTGAGCGAGCTTTCAGACTTCTTTGGCTTGACGCCACTGTAGGCTTCCTGTGTACTGATATGAATGTTAGGATTGATCAAGAGGAGCTGCCTTCCGTTTAGTTGCGGCAGTGTTATCGGTTCAAGGATTTCGCCTCTTCCAGTGGCTATTTGAGGGGTGTTTTTGATAAAAAAGGCGCAATCACTCCCCAACTTAGCAGCATACTCCTCTAATATAAAGTCGTCTAAGTACAGTTCAAATAGTTGATCAAGTACTTTTAGTGTAAAAGCAGCATCAGCAGAACCTCCTCCTAGACCAGCACCAATAGGAATATTTTTCAATAAATGAATCTGCACTTCTGGTAGTTGAAAGTCCTTCTGCAAAAGTTTAAAAGCTTTGAGGCAAAGATTGTCTTGAGCTTCTCCAGGAATAGTGATGCCAGACTGTTCGAAGCTAGTTTTTTTACTAGAAGGGACGATCTCTAGCGCATCAGTCCAAGCTACCGGGATAAAGCAACTTTCTATATCATGATAGCCATCATTTCGTTTGCTAGTGATTCGAAGTCCTAGGTTTATTTTGCAGTTTGGAAATACTACCATGGGGTCTTAAAAAGGAAATACCCTCACTTTTCGGTGAGGGTAAGGATGATTATTTTACTAAATCCATGAGTTCTTCAGATACTCCAGTGAAAGAGTAGCCACCATCATGGAAGAGGTTTTGCATCGTGACCATGCGTGTGTAGTCTGAGAACATCGTGATGATATACTCTGCACAAGCTTCTGCAGAGGCATTGCCAAGTGGAGACATCTTATCAGCGAAATTGAAGAATGAATCAAATCCTCCAATGCCAGTTCCCGCTGTGGTCTTAGTAGGAGACTGAGAGATCGTATTGACTCTTACTTTTTTGAGTTTACCGTATCTGTATCCGTAGCCTCTAGCGATGCTCTCAAGAAGGGCTTTGGCATCAGCCATGTCTGTGTAGAAAGGATAAACTCGCTGTGCTGCGATGTAAGAAAGTCCGATGATAGAGCCCCATTCATTCATGGCGTCCATTTTCTCAGCTACTTGCATCATTTTGTGAAAAGAGATGGCAGAGACATCATATGACTTGACAGCCCAGTCATAGTTGAGGTCACCATAAGATCTACCCTTACGGATATTTGGTGACATCCCGATAGAGTGAAGTAGGAAGTCAAAGTTTCCACCTAAGTATTCTTTTGCTTCTGTATAAAGCTTTTCTATATCTTCTAGTGAAGTCGCATCGGCAGGGATGACGATGGTATTGCATTCTTGCGCGAGTTCATTGATTGCGCCCATTCTCATTGCGATTGGGGCATTGGTCAAGACGAATTTTGCGCCTTGTTCTTTAGCTTTTAGGGCAGTTTTCCAAGCGATAGAGTTTTCATCTAATGCGCCAGTGATGATACCTAATTTACCTTTTAGTAAGTCATTCGCCATTTTTCAGGTTCTTTATCTAAGGTTTTGAAAATGATTAAGTCGTAAATCTAAGGAAATTCGAGTAATGTACCTTAAGAAATTTCCAACAGTTCCTTGGCACTCTGATAGGCAGAATCTGTTGGCTGAGCTCCTCCTATCATTTGGGCGATCTCTTGGATACGCTCTGATTCGCTTAGTCGTTTGATTTTACTGATTGTCTTAGCTTGTGAGTTGTCTTTGTACACAAAGTAATGCACAGCACCCTTAGCGGCTACTTGTGGTAAGTGTGTGATACAGATTACTTGTAGTTTTTGAGCGATCTGTCGCATCATTCGTACCATTTTGAGGGCGATCTCTCCAGAGATTCCTGTATCGATCTCGTCAAAAATCAGTGTTGGAAGGGCTTTTTTATCGGCAAGGATATATTTCACACAAAACATCAATCTAGAAAACTCACCGCCCGATGCTACAGCTTTGAGTGGCTGAGGCTTCATACCTTTGTTAGCTGTGAAGAGAATAGCTATTTCATCCAAGCCTGAAGCTGAAGGAGCTATGGTTTGATGCTGCACTTGCATTTGGGCATTCTCCATGCCTAGTTCGTGAAGCAGTTTTTCTATTTGATCTGTGAATTTAGCAAAATGTTCAGTTCTTGCTTTTGAGAGCTTTTGGCCATAGGCTATCGTAGTTTCATACGCTGCTTCTTTCGCTTTTTTCTTGGCCAAAAGGTCCTCTTCTAAGTTTTCGACTTGCTGCAGTTTTTCATCTAGTTGATCCCTGAGCGAGATCAAATCAGCCACACTGAGTACTCCATGCTTTTTTTGCAGTTGATAGATGGTGCTGAGTCTTTGTCTCATCTCTTCAGTCTGTTCGAAATCCACTTCCATGGATTCCTCTGCCTGAACAAGTTCTATTGAGATATCTTTGAGTTCGATATATGCGCTATTGATACGCTCAAATAACTGCTGATAGGTAGGTCCAAAATTAGACAGTTGCTGTAGGTTGTCAACTACTCTGCGAATGAGGTCAATGGCAGCCAAGTTTTCCCCTTCTAGTAGTTCAGTGGACTCAGCTAGTTTGCGTTTGATTTCCTCTGCATTTTCAAGTAGGTTGAGCTGCGATTCCAGAGACTCTTGCTCGTCAGCTTGTAGTTTAGCAGCATCTAGTTCTTCAAATTGAAAGCGATTAAAGTTAGCCTCTTTTTGCATATCAGCTGCTGACTTGACTAAGTCATTATAGGCTTTTTCAGCTTTTTTGTAGCTTCTATAGGCTTGCTGATAGTCATTTAGCAAACTTTGATTTTGAGCAAATGTATCGATGACTTCGAGTTGGTATTCATTGGAACCAAGCTGTAATGTATCATGCTGAGAATGTACATCCATGAGCTTGGAACCGATTGTTTTGAGCGTATCTAGTAGCACGGGAGTATCATTGATAAATGCTCTGGATTTACCACTGGGCGCAATTTCTCTTCTGATGATACAGTGCTGGTCATAGTCCAACTCTTCTTGATCAAAAAGTGCTTTTAAATCATACTGCTGGATATCAAATACTCCTTCGATCACACATTTTTTTTCCTCATCGAAGAGTACTTTGGTATCTGCTCTATTGCCCAGTAAAAGTCCTATAGCTCCTAACATGATGGATTTACCAGCACCAGTCTCACCTGTGATCATACTAAGTGCAGCATCAGGGGACATTTGGAGGCCATCTATGAGGGCATAATTATGTATCTCTAGACTTTTCAGCATAGGTTTGGGTCAATTTATAAGACTTCTGTACTTATTGCTATTATTGGGATCGATCTTACTGAGCAGATCATAAGCTTTCTGCTTTTCTTCAGTCGTACCTGCTTTGAAGATATTGACTAGCTCGTCTGATTTGGCATCCATGAAAGACACTATTAGTATTGCACCAGGAACTGTCCTAGCCGCTGCTTCGATATTCACCAGTAGTGTAAGTATCTCTTCTCTTGCTGCTGCGGGATCGCTGGACATTTTATCCAATCCATGTCTATGATATCGATAGATGGCTTCACGAACTGGTGCCATGGTCTGGTTGATAAACAAGTTTTCAGCTAGCCAATATCTATTTCTATTACTTTCAAACTGTTTCCATCCTGGTCTTGGAGACTGTTGGGCATTATTTACCACATTGTAAGCTTGCTCGAAGTGAGGGTTTCCTCCCAGATTGCTAAAAGTATCATAGTCTAATCCGATGGCTACATAGGCATAAAAGGCCAAAAGAGAGGTCAGGTTATTGGTGAAATTATTAGGATTAAACTCTAGTGGCTGTGATTCTAAGTATTCAAACTGCCAATTTCGATCAGCAAAATTAAGCACTAAAGACTCATAGTTGGTATTGTAGACAGGGCGTGTTGTTTGCACTTGTACAGTCGCAGAGAAATTTCCCAAAGTAGGCATCTGCTCAATGGTTATGACTAGGTTGCCTTTGATTTTCTCTTGTTGACTAAATTCATCTGTGGTCCATTTTCGATTGTTTAGAAACTGCTCAATGGATGACTGCATGTTTTGAAAAATCCTACGCTCAGTCGTCTGCACACGATCAGCATTGACTGTGACGGTGAAGGCTAACTCTTGTGCTAAGAGTGGCTGCGTGAAGAGCGTCAAAAGTAAGAGGTATAGTATTTTTCGGTATGTCATGATTTGATAACGAAAAATAAAGATACAGAATATTGTAGAAAGCCAATTAGCTCTTTTGGCTAAATATTCGGCTGATTTCTTGGACGATTTCTTTGGCTACAGCACTTTTTGAAAGCAGGGGCAGAGACTTAGATTGTTCGTCTTTAAATATCAAGGTAACTTTATTGGTATCATGACCGAAGCCAGCACCTTCATCTTTCAGTGAGTTGAGTACGATGAAGTCAAAGTTTTTACGCTGTAGTTTCTCTTGCGCATTATTTAACTCATTTTCTGTCTCTAAAGCAAAGCCTACGATCACTTGATGTGCTTTTTTAAGAGTCCCCAGCTCTCTGGCGATATCAGTGGTTTTGATAAGTTCGATGGCCATGCTATCCTCTCCAGCCTGTTTTTTGATTTTTTCTTTTGCGGGGGCTTTAGGCGTGAAATCAGCTACTGCTGCGGATAATATGGCAGCATCTGTTTTTGGGAAAATTTCTAGGCATTTACCGTACATTTCTGCAGCTGATGTGACAGCATAGTGATGGATGTTGGCTTGTGTGCTTCGCTCATGTGTAGGGCCATGTACTAAGTGAACTTCAGCACCTGCAGTAGCTAAGGCATCCGCTATAGCAAACCCCATTTTGCCGGAGGAGTGATTTCCAATAAATCTCACAGGATCGATCGGCTCATAGGTTGGCCCTGCAGTGACTAAGACTTTTCGGTTTTTGAGAGGTGTGTTTTTTGCAAAATGATATCTAAGATACTCTACTATGTGTTCAGGTTCTGCCATACGGCCTTGTCCTTCTAGACCACTAGCGAGTTCTCCGTGCTCAGCTGCTATGACTTGGTTACCGTAAGATTGTATCTTTTGTAAATTATCGATAACACTGGGATGCTGATACATGTCTAGATCCATTGCGGGACAGACTACCACAGGACATCGAGCTGAGAGGTATGTAGCAGTCAGGAGATTGTCACTTTGGCCTTGGCTCATCTTGGCAAGTGTAGTGGCCGTCAAAGGGGCTATTAGCATAATATCTGCCCACAGTCCCAATTCTACATGATTGTTCCATTCACCAGATTCATTTTTGACGAATTCGGTGAGCACAGGATTTTTAGAAAGGGTCGCCAGCGTGAGAGGGGTGATAAATGCAGAAGCAGAAGTAGTCATGATGACTTTTACTTCTGCTCCTGATTTGATCAATAGTCTTACGAGTGAAGCCGCTTTGTAAGCTGCGATACTCCCTGTAACACCTAATAATATGCGCTTCCCATGAAGTGACATAGGGCTTATTTTTCGTCAGCCTCTGTGTCTGGTCTGCGGAAGTGAACTTTGCCTTCCAAAAACTCATCCATCGCAAGGGTAGATGGCTTTGGCATTCTTTCGTAGAATTTAGAGATTTCGATTTGTTCTTTGTTTTCAAAGATCTCCTCTAGATTATCTACTGTTGAAGCGAACTCAGCCAACTTTGAGTTGAGCTCTTCTTTCATTTGAGTAGAGATTTGTCTTGCTCTTTTAGAGACTACTACGAGAGATTCGTAAACGTTTCCCGTAGGAGCAGCTATTTTATCTAGATCTCTAGTGATGATAGATGGATTAGAAGCCATATGATATTTTATTTATTTGTTACTTGCTGTTTTTTTGATCGTTTCCTCTGCCTTTGATTTGAAGTCATTAACTTCTTTGGTGTACCGGCTCGTAGGATATTTTTCTAAAAAGCTCATGCTAAACTTTAGCGCGTCTTCCATTCTTTCTGCTTTTAAGGCATCGAAACTATTATCTGCATACTTGATAGCTGTCTCCACTAATAAGTAATGAAGCTCTTCATTATATTTAGAGTCAGGGTATAACTTAGGGAATCCTTGAAAAGTTTGGATGGCCGCTCTCATGTGATCCCTTGGGTAGATCCCCTTGGTCAGTTTGTAGTATAGAATAGCCTCTTCATACGCTTTTCTTTCAAATTTTACTTGAAGATTACCTATGATTTCGGATGCCTCCGCTGCATATTCACTATTTGGATATCTATTGACAAATACTTGGAGTGCATTGACTGCATCTTTGGTACTTTGTTGATCTAAGTTGTACTCAGGAGAATCCTTGTATAGCGAATAACCATGCATGTAGAGGGCTTCTTCGGCAAAAGGGCTTCTATTGTATGCATCATAAAAACTCTTGAAGTGAAAAGATGCCTCTAAGTATAATTTAGCGTGGTATTTACAGTAAGCGTAGTAAAATTCAGCTTTCTCAGCTTTTTCACTACCCTTGTACACAGGAATCACGCGCTCCAAAAGCACCAATGCTCTATTGTACTCTTTCTTTTCGTAATAGGTAATGCCTGCATTGTAGATCGCTTCCCAATCGTCACTTCTTTCTAGCTTGTAATAGCTACCACATGAAGTGCTGAGAAATAAACTAAATATGCATAAGGTACTGAATAAAACTCTTTTCATTGCTGATTTTAAAGTGCAAAGTTAATGGATACGTTCGAGATTCAAAAATTAAAGTTGATATGGGAGATGATACTCCTATCTCATCTTTTGACAACGAACTTTTTGGTGACTATATTTTTGCCATTTACCTGCAAAGTATAAAAATAAATCCCTGCTCTAAAATCAATCGCTGAAAAGCTCACTTTATTGACTTGCTGGTCAAGGTTGAAAGTTTTGAGTGGAGAGCCCAAAACATCAGAGATGGTAATGCTTGCTTGAATTCCATCATCAAGAATTCTGTAATCTATGTTTGCTTGATTTTCCACAGGATTAGGGTAAATATTGCCTAGTGAAATACCATTGAAACTATTCAGTTCAGTTTTGCTTGTGTTGCTTTCGCTTACGGCATAAGCTACATGTACCTTGTGAAGGTCTCTCGGGTTATTATTCAAAGCAAAAAGGATATCGAAGTTACCAGAAGATGATGTCAGTCCTGTAGCAAACTTAAATTTCAAATCTTGAGTAGATTCTCCAGGGGCTAAAGTAAAGTATATCCCTTTGAGATTTTTATTGAGATCAAAACAATCCTCTCCATAGCATAATTCTATTTTTTGAGAAGAACCAAGTCCATCACTGATACCTCTAAGATAAAAATCGACAGGTTTTTGTGTATCGTTTTTGAGCTGTATAGATTTGGTTATGGTCTTATTGACACTTGATTGAATAAGGATTTCATCATGCAGCGTTTTTACACCCTGAGCATATCCAATCGTGGTGCCCAACCATAAAAATATAGTTATGTAAAAAACTTTTGCCATAGGTGATTTAAAATAAAATCCTTAAAAGTGCTTCATTCAAGATGTTTAAAGTTCAAAACTCAAGCTTTCAGTGAATTATATTTAAAGTTACGTAATTGACTTTAAAATAGATGGGTATTTTGATAAAAAATATTGTGATAAAATAATAATCTATCTGTAAGCTCGTTATGGAGTATTTTTTCACTTTTCATCTAGCTGATCTAGCTCTTCTTGCAATAATTTTCTTCTCACTGCTGCTCTTCGCCACGCCAGTATATCATCATAAGTGGTTCTTTCTTCTACTCGCCAAGCAAAGCCTTGCAATAGCCTTTGGTCTTCTACAAATTCATCAGGAGGTGTAAGAGTGCCTTCTGGTTTGACCATTGCTTTGATGCGACTTACCTTACCATCCAAAAACAGAATCAGCATATCACTACAAATGAGCTTGTTCATTCCCATCAGTATCGAATCTTTTTCCCAGACGTAATAAATGCTCTCTGCGTTGCCACTGACATCTACTTTTGATATTTGTTCATCTTTGAGGTGGGTGAGCATTTCCCTTCCTTTGATTTGGTTGAAGTTATCACTAGTGTCTTTTGAAGTAACAAAAGAGCGGTCTTTCATGTAGATCTTGTCGATGGCCTCATTAGCCGTCAATATCCTCATAGAGTCTGCCTCCATTTGATTTTCCTCGCTCCAGAGGATGGGATCATTATAGAGGTAGATAGTGGAGTCAGTAAATTGATAGGCTAGTGAATCAGCTAGACCTTGGAGGTCATTTTTGAATATTCGTACACCATAGTAAGCACTGACATATTTTTCCTTGATATCTGGGCTATCTTGAGATATGAGCGTATCAGCAGCTACGAATAGGGTGTCATTTTCGAAGAGTTTTTTCATCAAAGCTTTGCCAAAAACCTTGCTAAAGCCTCTGTCTTCATAATACTCACCTTCATCTCCTAGGATGTACATTTCACGCTCTTTGGAGTAAAGGCTCACGTCCCCCTTGCCTTCATAAAACATCTTAGGCTTGTCATAGAAGAGCCAATCTCCCTCTGTGATGGATTTGTCATTTTCTATGCGTCCTTGATAAAACTCAAAAGTTTCTTGTCTTGTATCATACTTCAATCCCTCGCGGGCAGTGAGCAGGTCATCATTTTTTGATACGATTTTAGTGAGGCCCTCTGTAGTGGCTATTTTGGTATCAGTATAATAGTCCAAAGTGTCGCTGTTGAGTGTGTAGTCGGGATTTACTAGCACTACTTTTTTGACAAATACAGCCTTTTTGGTAATTGAATTATAGGTGCCTCGCTCGCTTGTGAGGACGTTTGTAGTGTCTACTAGTTTGCCGCCATCATAGTAGTAGCTGATGCCTGTTTCTCTTTCGTAGTCCAGTTGATCAGTGTAGAGTGTAGATTTATCATCTCTCATGACGACTTTGTCTCGGAGCCTCACGATACGGGTATTACCTTCATATAGTAGATATTTCGAAGTGATGACTACAGGATCTTCGCTATCTATGATTCTTACATTTCCGTATGCTTTTGCCTCATTTCTCAGGTCATCCAATGTTACAGAGTCGCAGTAGATGGTACTAGTTTTTTGAGTCAAGATGACATTGCCTCGGAGTTTTCTATAAGCATTAGTTTGACCTACAAGTACGTCTGCTTGTTTTATCTGAATCCTGTTAGAATTAGTTGCCGGTCTGACTTGTGCGAGCAGATCACTGGCTGATAAGATCAAACAAAGACCCAGACTAAAAAAAATATATTTAGAGAGATTTACTAGCATTTTAGTTTTTCGTAGGGTCAAAATTACTCAAAATTGATATTTTTGGCTTATGCATGAGCGATTTTTGAGATATGTACGTGAAAAGCAGCTTTTCGATGCCGAAGATAGGCTATTACTGGCAGTTAGTGGCGGCATAGATTCAGTAGTCTTGGCTCATTTACTTCACCGCTCAGGTTTTCAATGTGAACTGGCTCATGTCAATTTCCAACTTAGAGGAGAAGACTCCGAGCAGGATATGCAGTTTGTACAATCACTAGCTGATCAGTTTGGCTGGAAGCTACATGTCCACCGTGCAGATACCAAAGACTATGCCCAATCCCGCCAAATCTCCACACAGATGGCTGCTCGAGAAATCCGCTATGGATGGTTTGAGGAGCTTAGCCAAAAGTTTGGACTAAAGTATATCCTTACAGCACACCATGCTGGAGATCAGTTGGAGACTATCATGGGCAATCTCATCAGAGGAACAGGTGTGGAGGGACTTTCTGGTATTTTGGAGAAACGAGCCAATCTAGTGAGACCATTATTGAGCTTTTCGAGAGAAGAGATCGAGGCTTATGCAGCAGAACAAGGTATAGCGTGGCGAGAAGATAAGTCTAATCAGGAAGTCAAGTACAAGCGAAACTATATCAGGCACGAGTTGCTGCCTGCGATTGAAAAGCTCAACCCTAACTATGAGACTACATTAGCGCAGACATTTGCTAGAATTGCCGCTAGTGGAGCATATTTCCTAGCACATGTAGAGCGACTGCGACAAAATTACTTTTTAACTAGCACATTTGATCTAAAAATACTTGAAAGTGAGCTACATCCAGTTCTTGTTTTACATTATTTGCTCAAGCCTTTTGGTTTTAATGAGTCCATCTGTGAGGATATCTGGATGAGTTACTTGGCTGAGACTTCAGGTAAACAATTCAAGGGAGAGTCACAAATCGCATGGCTTGATCGAGGGTTACTTCAGTTGAATGATAGCATCTCGGATGAATTTGAATGTACACTTTTAGAGGGAGATGGTCGGATAGAAATCTCCAATCAAAGTATTGAATGGCAAATAGTCAATACATGGAAATTGACAACGGATCGCTTTTCGGCCATATTGGATGCTGATAAATTAGTATGGCCACTAGTATGGCGCACTTGGCGTCATGGAGATAGATTTCAGCCACTTGGAATGCGGCAGGCTAAGAAAATCAGTGATTTATTGATAGATTTGAAAATACCACTTGTCGATAAAAAGGCAGTCACTGTACTACTCAGTGGTGAAGAGATCGTTTGGGTAGTAGGTTTGAGGATATCTGAACGCTTCAAAGTCAGCGAATCTACGACTCGAGCAATAAATTTTAAATGGCGAAAAGACTAAGAACATGATGAACCCTTTTAAGAAAAAGTACACTGATACGGAGTTAGAGATGTTCGCCTTTTTAGCGGGGATCAATTTTTTTGAGCGTTTGACCAATGCGGAGATGGTGAAGTTTTTACCATTGATCCATACACGTAAATATCAAAAAGATGAGGTGGTATTTTTTAGAAATGATCCAAGCCAAGCCATCTACATCGTCAAGAAGGGTTTGATCACGCTCAATTTGGATATCAAAGATGAGTTTGAGACGATTCTTCATGTCGGTAAAGGAGGATGTTTTGGGGAAAACTCCCTTTTGGAAGGAACCAAACGCGTTTATACCTCGCTAGTCATCTCAGAAGAAGCGGAGCTTTATGTCATTCCTAGTGATACGATTCAAGAAGTTTTTGCTACCAATGCTCGCATCAAGGCCAAGATGATGACTTCGTTGGCAGAGTTTTACAATAAAAACTACGTTCGACTATTCACTGCATACAAGGACTCCTTTGGCTTTTTCAATTTAGGGGAGATTTATGAGTAGTTTGGATAAGGATGGTTAACCCCTTGAAAGGTAGCCGATCAAGTGTTTTGTCCATCCAAATAACATTTCAATCGATAGCTTTAAATACTAAACCTTCTTTGGTATCTTCGCGTTCGGATTTTAAAACTAACAAAACACAAAATATACAGATATGAAAGTAACAGTAGTAGGTGCCGGTAACGTAGGTGCTACTTGTGCAGATGTATTGGCGTACAAAGAGATCGCACAAGAAATCGTCCTAGTAGATATCAAAGAAGGTGTAGCTGAAGGTAAAGCACTCGACATTTGGCAAAAAGCGCCTATCGATGTGTATGACAGCAGAACTATCGGTAGCACAAATGACTACAGCAAAACTGCTAACTCTGATGTAGTGGTGATCACTTCAGGTCTGCCAAGAAAGCCAGGTATGACTAGAGATGACTTGATCGAGACAAATGCTGGAATCGTAAAGTCTGTTACTGAAAATGTCGTAAAACACTCTCCAAACGCGATCATCATCGTGGTATCAAATCCACTAGATGTCATGACTTACCAAGCACACATCACTTCTAAGTTGCCACGTACTAAAGTTATGGGGATGGCTGGTATCCTCGATACAGCAAGATACAGAGCCTTCCTAGCAGAGGAGCTTAACGTCTCTCCTAAGGAGATTCAAGCGATCCTAATGGGTGGACATGGTGATACGATGGTGCCACTTCCTAGATATACTACAGTAGCGGGTATCCCTGTAACAGAGTTGATTGCTAAAGATAAGCTAGATGCAATCATCGAAAGAACGAAGTTTGGTGGTGGTGAACTAGTGAAACTAATGGGTACTTCTGCTTGGTATGCACCAGGATCAGCTGCTGCTCAGATGGTAGAAGCGATCGTAAAAGATCAAAAGCGTGTATTTCCAGTATGTATCAAACTCGATGGTGAGTATGGTATCGATGACTGCTACTTAGGTGTACCAGTGATCTTGGGCAAAAACGGTATAGAAAAGGTAATCGAACTAGACCTCAATGCAGAAGAAAAAGCCCTTCTTGAAGTTTCTAGAGGTCACGTAAAAGAGGTGATGGCTGTCTTAGACAAATTAGGTAAGTAATCACTCTTCATAATTTTAGAAAAGGACTGTTTCAGCATTGAAGCAGTCCTTTTTGTTTGCTTATCATGATCACTTGCTAATGCACGTTTTCATTTCAAGCTCCCTTTTAAATTTCCTATATTTACGCTTCATTCAATCCCGAGCAAAATTGAGCATCAGAAGAAAGATTTTTATAGCCATCATCACTACCGTCATATTAGCCATAGTCGGTACGATCTGGTGGCAGCGAAGCCAATCCAAAATAGTAGATCCCTATGCGCTCATACCAGGAGATGCCATCTTGACTTTTGAAAGTAGAGAGCCTGTCAGTACTTGGAATACTTTTGTAGGGCAACAGACATGGGATATGCTATCGCAGATTCCCTATCTCAAAAGCCTAGAAGATGGATTGCTGATGATAGATAGTCTAGCTGGCAAAGGCGGTAGATTAGACGCAGCTTTGAAAGGTAAAATGCTCGTGACTTCATTGCATAAAGTGTCGAAAGATGAGGTTGATTTCTTATTGTTTATAGAAGTAAAAGAGGAGTCTCAGCAAAAAGTCTTCAGTGATATCTTAGATCAACTCAAAGCAAATACAGATTTTGAGCTTTCGACTCGCTCATACAGTGGATTTACGATCAATGAGATAAAGAATAATGCTACAGAGAGAATATACAATTACATCATTCATGAAGGTTTTTTGATTGCTAGTTACACGTCTTTTTTGATTGAAGATGTGATTAGAAATATTCAAGATGGAGGGCTATCTAACTTTAAATCAGAGAATCCGCAGCTTTTTGGTAATAACTATCTCTACAATGGTCTAGGCATCATCAAGTATAATGCTGCACGTATGGCGGATTGGCTTCAAGTATTTACAGGAGGAGAGCAGACGCAGTTGCAGTTAGACTTAGCCGCTTCTCAGATGTATGGCAGCTTAGAGCTTAAATTTACAGAAGGGCAATTTCTTCTTGATGGGTTCTCATATCTCAAGGATACCAATGATCTCGATAAAAAGGTACCTGTATTGACTTCTGTACAAGGCCAAACATCAAGCAGTTTTAATAATTATATTTCTAATCGAACAGCCATTTTTTATCAGTACAATTTCCAAGAGCTTAAAGAACTATGGAAGTATAAAGACCTAGGTGAGAATACCATTGCAGGAAAATTTGATCGAACACTCTTTCATGCAAAAATAGACAAGCAAATAGGCTACAGCATATTTGAAAATGTAGTAGGAATGAGCTCTGATCGTGTGCTCATGATGGAAGTGAAAGAAGTAGAGGCTGCTTATGAGCAGCTTAAGCGCTACTCAATGGAGCTAGAGCAAGTTACTGCTGATACAGCTATACAGCAAGCTTACCAAGGTTTTGATCTTTTACAAGTCAATGTTAATGAATTTCCTGCAGCACTTTTTGAAGGCAACTTTAGAGGATTTGATCAGACTATTGTGACGAAGCATGGTGATTTTTTAGTTTTTGCTAATTCTATCAAAGCCATGAAGCTCTACATAGACGATTTTGACTCAGAAAACACCTGGGGAAGGTCGGTAGATAAGTCAAGCTTTTTGGCTGGTATAGTTAAAGACGCCAATTTTAATTTCATCATCAATTTGGATCGTTTTTGGAATAATATCCAAAAGCAGATGAGTCCAAAGTGGAAGTCATTTCTTCAAAAGTATGGTTCTCAAATCCGTATGTTTGATAAGCTGGCACTGCAAACCAGTCATTTTGATGATCAGATCTATACAGTAGTAGAGTTGGGATATACACTAGGTAAATCAGGGCCTGCTACTGATGTGATCGCAGAAGAAGCGATCAATGTATTTGCAGATACCACTATAGTGACTAGGCCATTTTTGGTTAGAAGCTTTGTGGATAGAAGTTCAGAGTATGTTTTCCAAGATGTGCAAGACATGGTCTACTTGCTTTCTGAAGATGGCAGCTTATTATGGAAATATCAGCTAGATGGTCAGATGATTCCAAAAGTAGAGCAAGTGGATTTTTATAAAAACGGTAAGCTACAGTACCTCCTCACCACACCTCAGTCCATCTATCTCATAGATCGCAATGGTGACTTGGTGGAGGGATACCCTATCTCACTCAAGGCAGGACTAGATGCGACTAGATATTCACTTTTGGATTATAACAAAAACAGAGATTATCGATACCTAGTGGCTAATCAGAAAGGTGAACTATATCTCTATGATAAGATGGGTAATAACCTTGAGGGCTGGCAACCGAGAGCAACAGGTTATCGACTAAGTACACAAGCTGATCACTACCGCATCAGGACAAAGGATTTCATATTAGCTCCAAGGCTAGACGGATACATTCATTTCTTGAATAGACGAGGTGAGGATGAGTCATACTCTCCAGTCAATGTGGGTAGCAGGCTGATGAGTAGCTATCTGGTCAATATCGGAAGCTCTGAGACGAGCTCATATTTGACCACAGTCTCAGAAGATGGGCAAGTGCTACAAGTAGACTTTAGAGGAGGGATCACTAAAAAGCTTCAGTTGCCTAAAAATGACACCAAGACAAAGTTTGAAATGGTACTGAATCAAAGAAGGGATGGGTATATTTTCTCTGTTCAAGATTACAATAATATGAGCATTTTGAAACCTAATGGAGAGCTTTGGTTTATCAATCCGATTCCTACCAGTGAGCAAATAGCCGTACAGTATTTCACTTTTGGAGGAGACAAAGAAGTCATTGTCATTATAGACCAAGAACAAGCTTTTACTTACTTGTTTAATCAAAAAGGAGAGCTAATGAGTACACTTCCTATCAACGGAGCTGAAGGGGTGTCGATCGAATATCTCAGTGGTAAAAATCAGTACAGATTGGTGACTACATTTCAAAATAGAGTTTCTATATATTACTTACCATCATGAAGTTAGTGTTTAGATTCAAGGCTTTCGGTGTATTATGCTTAGTGTTGTTGGCTAGTTTTAGGCTTTCGGCACAGCAGGCAGATTCTACATTTTATGATTTGAGTTCTCCTTATGGAGCAGCACTCACTATTTTTTACAATTTGGATAATGAGCATTTTCATCCTGAACTATCAGGGGCTGCCTTAAGGTCTTCTAATTACAATGAACAAGAAAAGGCAAATCTGGCCATTAAGTTCAAGCAGATTTATGATGGAGAAGGCTTGCTGATTGACTTTTCGACTATTCCGAGAGACCCTGAATTCAGAGATACAACTAGAAACGGTAGGCAACGCTATGTTATAGACAGCTTTTTCCCGCAGTTATATTTAGAGCGAGTAGGAGAAGAGTGGAAACTTTCAGAGGCATCTGTCAATAAAATAAACGAATTGCACAGAGAGGTGTATCCGTTTGGTACGCATCGATTGCTCAATTTATTGCCACAGATGGGAGATAATGAGTACTTCGGCTTGCAGCTGTGGCAGCTGCTGAGTATCCTGATCTGGGTGGTGATTAGTGTGCTTGGTCATAAAGTCATTACTATTTTGACAGAGTATATTATCGTGAGGATATTGGCGCAATTTGGCTATGAAAAGTTAGCACATAGTTATTTACTGCCAGTCGCTAAGCCGATCAGTATATTTTTTGTGCTTTATGTCAATGTACTCTTTGTACGTGTCTTGCAGCTTCCGATAGAACTCACTCATTATATCATTGTGATCATGCGAGCTGTATTACCTTTGGTGCTAACTATAGCATTCTACAGGCTAGTGGATGTTATTTCAGTGTATTTCACTCGAATGGCCGCTAAGACGGAGAGTACGCTAGATGATCAGTTGGTACCGCTATTGAGAAAAACGCTCAAGACTTTTGTCGTGATCATCGGTACGCTATTCGTATTGAGATATGGCTTGCAGATTGATATAGTTCCATTATTGACTGGCCTTTCGATAGGAGGTTTGGCATTTGCACTGGCAGCGCAAGATACCATTAAGAATTTCTTTGGCTCGTTGATGATTTTTATTGATAAGCCTTTTCAAATAGGAGATTGGATCACTTCTGGAGATATCGATGGGACTGTAGAAGAAGTGGGTTTTAGGTCTACACGCATCCGAACTTTCCGTAATTCGCTTACTTATGTTCCAAATGGTAAAGTAGCTGATGCAGTCATTGACAATCATGGACTGAGAAAGTTTAGGAGGTTTTCTACTCAGCTCGCTATCACCTATGATACACCACCTCAGCTAATCAGCTTATTTGTAGAAGGTTTGAGAAAGATCGTGGAGGAGCATCCTGATATTAAAAAGGATAATTATCATGTGTATCTCAATGATCTGGGTGCTTTTTCGATTAATGTCATGTTTTATGTATTTTTTGAAGTGCCTACTTGGGGAGATGAACTGAGGGCGAGACAAGAAGTGCTGCTTAAAATCATCCAATTGGCTGAGTCGATAGGCGTTCGGTTTGCATTCCCTACTCAGACGCTACACATGGAAACTTTTCCTGAGAAAAAGGGACTTTCACCTAGCTATGAATCAGATATAGCTACGCAGAAAAAGGCTTTTGAGTCATTTTTCTCAAAAAGTTAGGCTGTAGTTTTTGATCTAAAAATTTTGATAAATCCTAGAATACTTACTAAGAGTAAAGCTAGTAAGATGTATTGCTGATAAGCTGGACTTTGGCCTGTCGCTATGTATGCTTGTAAGCTGCTAAGTCCTATTCCCGTAATGATACTTAGTAGTGTCCTAGGAAGCATCCCAACTAGCCCAGCCCAGAAAAAGCGCTGAAGAGATACTCGAGCAAGTGCCAAGACGACATTCATGATCGCAAAAGGGAGTATGGGTGATATTCTAGCCAAGATGATGCTTTCAGTCTCATTTTGGTGGAGCTTTTCTAAAAACAGCTTTACCTTAGGTTTATCTGCTATCCAAGTTGCTATGAATCCATCATCTACTACTTTGGCGAGTTGATATCCGATCAAAGAGGCTATCTGATAGCAGGCTATGATAATCGGTAAAGCTATCCAACCAAGAAAATATCCCATAGCGATAGCAATAAGTGTGGTAGGTGTCAGGGCAAGTGCAATCGTAAGTATACTCAAAAGGCAAAAAAGGATCCAAGTAACTAAGTCAAAATTGGCTATCTGAGCTTCAAATGACATTAGCAATCCAGTCAAAGTCACACTACCGATCAAAGGGGCTAGCAACATCCATGAGCTGAGGAATATGAGCTTTAAAGATTTCTTCTGGGGAATTTCTTTCATGGAATGATTGTCCTTATATAAGATCTGTCAAATGTAAATGCTTTCTACATTTTCAACCTAAAAAATGTGCATATTTGGCATCTTGATACAAACTAGGTTTAATCAAAAACAATCATATATGAAATTTGGCACTAAGGCTATTCATGCAGGCGTATCGCCAGATCCTTCTACTGGAGCGATCATGACACCGATATTTCAAACCTCTACTTATGTACAGAGATCTCCTGGAGATCATCAAGGATATGAGTATTCGAGAACGCACAACCCTACGAGAACAGCTCTTCAGCAGGCACTTGCTGCACTAGAAAATGGTCAACATGGGCTTTGTTTCTCTTCTGGATTAGGAGCTATAGATGCTGTAGTAAAGCTGCTCAAGCCTGGTGATGAAGTGATCTCAACCAATGACTTGTATGGTGGTACATATCGTATTTTTACGAAAATATTTGCACAGTATGGCATCAAGTTCAAATTCGTATCGATGGATGATGTCTCAGCTGTAGAGGCGCTCATCACTCCTGCGACTAAGTTGATCTGGGCTGAGACTCCTACGAATCCTATGATGAATATCATAGATATCAAAGCTTTGGGTAAGATTGCTAAGAAGCATCAAGTGCTATTTGCAGTGGACAATACTTTTGCGACTCCGTATATCCAAAACCCACTAGATATGGGAGCTGATATCGTGATGCACTCGGTAACCAAATACCTAGGAGGACACTCTGATGTAGTGATGGGAGCGCTTGTGGTCAATGATGACATGCTTCATCAGCAGCTTGCTTTCATTCAAAACTCTTGTGGTGCTACTCCAGGTCCTCAGGACTGCTTTTTGGTACTGAGAGGACTTAAGACGCTGCATATCAGAATGGAGAGACACTGTCAAAATGGAAAGTCTATCGCTGGATATTTAAAAAATCACCCTAAAGTAGCCAAAGTTTACTGGCCTGGGTTTGAGGACCATCCTAATCATGACATCGCACGAGCGCAGATGAGAGACTTTGGTGGAATGATTTCTTTTACTTTAAAAGATGACTCGCTAGCAGCAGCTAAGTCAGTGTTAGAGAAGTTAGAGCTGTTCTCATTAGCAGAGTCGCTAGGAGGGGTAGAGTCGCTCAGTGGTCATCCAGCTAGTATGACTCATGCGAGTATCCCTAAGGAGGAGCGTGAAAAGACAGGTGTGACAGACTCTCTCATCAGATTATCTGTTGGTATAGAGGACGTGGAAGATTTGATCGATGATTTGAGAAAAGCGATCGGTTAAGCTTAAGATGAATTTATTGATAATCGGCTGGTAGAGATACTGGCCGATTTTTTTTAGAAGCTCTTTGTAGCACTAAAGAGACTATCTGTGAGTTTGCTTATTTTTTCTACTTGTTTGGTCTTGTCGTTTTTGAGGTGAATCAAGAGTTTGGTGTATTTCTCTTTTTTGATTTCTCGGTCAGAAAGAAAAAAAGACAAGTGTTGGATAAATACTTGCGTGCGATACCATGTCTCTAGAGACGCTTTTAGCTTGATAAAAGATGTATAGATTTCGTCTCTGAATGTCTTATTGTAGCCGCTAGTTTCGCGAAGATGCTCTATTAGGATCAAGTTTTCGAGTGACTCCCTCAGTTCCTTAAGTGTAGCTACATTTTTTGAAGCATGTATATTTGGTATGATATGTTCATCCATGTAGTTATTGATGAGTTTGGCTGTCAGTACATTTGCCACATAGTTTGATGCCTCAGTTAGTTTTTCATTGACCAGTTCGTGGTGCTGATGTAGTGACTCAAGTTTGATCTTTATAATAAATTCTCTCAGCTCTTTTTCCGCATTTTGCTTATGTTTTTTTACTTGTTGCTTATAGCTACTGTAGAGCTCTTCGGACTTGAGTTGATACTGTTTAAACTTCTCATATAAATTCTGATAGTCAGCTGTTTGTCTAGCAAGTTTGGCAAGTTTATGATAAGGTTTAAAAAGTTGCTTAGCCTGAACATTATCCATAGGATAGGCAGTCTCTATTAATTCATAGAGTATGTGTAATTTATTAAGACACTTTATCAGGTGCTGATTATGTACAGGGTCAAATGCCTTGCTTAATGCTACTAAAGCATGATCTAGATCCGATGATACGGAGTGAAAGTGAGAAAGAAGTAGTTTGTTTGATTTCACAACCTTATAATTCTACTCCTAATGTCCTCAAATTATTTGATTTTTACAAGTGTCGCTCCATAGCCGAAATTGCTCTTTTGCGTGTCTTGAAAAAACTTCAGGTTATTATTTTGACTGAGGATTTTATGGATTTCTTTTCTCAGTACACCATTTCCAACACCATGTATGAAAGTGATCTCATCCATACCCGAAGCTATGGCATAGTTTAGCTGTTGTTCGAAAGTCTTTAGTTGCAGTTGTATCTTTTCTGCATTACTCATTTGCTCATACTGATCCGTGAGAACTTCTATGTGCAGATCTATTTCTTTGGCTGGTCTGACAAAACTTGGATTTGCTTGTTCAGGTATGTTTTTTTCAGTCAATGCCTCTTTAAGTGCAGCTGTATCCACTGAACTAATATTGGCATCTAGTTGATAGACATAGCCTTTTTGGTTCAAGAGAGGCGTGAGTTTTTGACTTTTAAAAAAAGCGCTAGCCTTAAACTTTATATCTTTGATAAAGGGAAGTCGCTTAGCATAAAAGCCAGTTTTGAAAAACAGCGCTTCAAAGTGGAGGCTAGGCCATTGGTCAAAGCTAGCTACCGTAAACTCAGCTATTTTCAGACTTTTGTTAGGCTTTAGTTCAGCAGCTGATAAGTGTTTGAGATCATTGCCATGCTGCTCCGATAGCGAAAAAAGCAATGTTTCTTCTTTGGTATTGATGATGTGGCAGGCGAGTACTTTATCATTTACAGGAATGTAGGAGAGGAATACGCCTTTCTCTGACTGATTCACCTGCTTCTGTTTGATGATAGGAGTCCCTTGATCAGATTCTGGCTTGTTAAAATAGTCAGCTTCTTCTCGTGCGATCAAGACCACTTCTTTTTTCATCACTGGGATCTGAAAGCCATCTTCTATTTCGATCTCTATGAGACCATTTTCTAGTATTTTGACTATTCTTCCCTCTTCATGCCCGTGCAGTAGTCTGACTCTGTCGCCTATATTCATTGGTTGAGTGCTTCTTTAAATGTGCTGATTGCTCTTTCTCGAGCAAATTTATGCTCTACCATTGGCTTTACATAATCTTGAGTCCCGTATTCTGGCACCCATTTTTTAATATACTTGAGGTCTTTGTCAAATTTCTCCGTTTGTGAACTAGGATTGAACACTCTAAAGTAGGGTTGAGCATCTGTTCCTGTTCCTGCTGCCCATTGCCAGCCACCATTGTTGGAGGCTAGTTCGAAGTCGAGCAATTTTCTAGCAAAATAAGCTTCGCCCCATCTCCAGTCGAGCAGTAGGTGTTTGGTAAGAAAACTTGCTACGATCATACGTACCCTATTGTGCATATAGCCAGTAGCGTTGAGTTCTCTCATACCAGCATCAACTATCGGATATCCGGTCTTGCCTTGGCACCAGCGCTCGAAGTCTTCTTCTGACGTTCTCCAAGGTATGCGATCATACTGCGGCTTAAATGCATGATCTACCACTTGAGGGTTGTGGTAAAGTACCATGCTGTAAAACTCCCTCCAGATCAGCTCACTGAGGTAAGTATCATTGAGTTTAGCTGACTTTTGAACTAGCTGACGAATACTGATCGTACCAAATCTCAAATGTATGCCTAGTCTTGTAGTACCTTTCACAGCAGGGAAGTCTCTCGTCTTATCATAGTTAGCGATGATATCCTGCTTTGCTTCTGAGCTAGGGATTTCAATGGTCGACTTCTCAAATCCCATATCTTTTAAGCTTGGCATATTGATAGGAGCCGTTTTATACAGGTTGGATAAGTGCTTTTCAGAAGGATAAGGCTGTATGTTAGACTCCTTGTACTTAGCGAGCCACTTGTTTTTATAAGGCGTAAAAACTTTGTAAAAATCCCCTCCATCAGTCAGTATTTCGTCTTTTTCGAAGATGACCTGATCCTTGAATGTCAAAAATGTGATGCCTTTTTGATGAGCAAGTCGCTCTATCTGAGCATCCCTTTCTTTAGCGTATGGTTCATAGTCTCTATTGGTATAGATTGCTTTGACGTCATAGGACTCAAAAATTTCTTGATAAGCAGCTTCAGGCGTGTTGTATTTGACTACTAGCGTGCTACCTTTTGACTCAAGTTCAGCTTTGATATCGGATAAAGTTTGATGGATGAAGCTCACTCTTGCGTCATCCTTATCTGATAGCTTGTCTATGATATTACTGTCGAATATAAATATCGGGAGTACGGGTTCTTTTTCTCTCAGCGCATAGTAAAGCGCAGCATTGTCCTCTAGCCTAAGATCCCTTCTTAGCCAAAAAATTGAAATACTTGGTTTTGACATCTTTCCTGTATTAGTGTTTTTGTTTTGACTCTTTAGCCATCCAAATTGTTTGCTGTAGGAAAAATTATTCGCCAGTATCTTCAGATTTTTCTTCTACGAGACCTTCTTGATCTTCATTTCTGAGATACTCATCATTATCATTGAAGAGCTCATTTTCTTCTTTTTTCTTCTTTTTGAGATCATTAAAAAACTCATTGAAGCTATTGAAAGTGATGGTTTGAAGTAAGCTGACCCCTGTGGTATTTACACGGTTATTGAGAGATCTGTTGACAGTATTAAAGTTATTTCTATTGTAGATTTTCACACGATACTTTCCATCCTCAGTGAGTAGGTATTCAGCAGTCCAGTCGCCTGCTATACTCGTAGCATCCACTGTATTGTCCATATTAGCTACCCCACCATCTCTGGTGATACGTAGGCGACCATTGAGCAGCGTGTATGAAAGCCTCAGCTGGAAAGTATTGAGGGCACTTTCATCTAATCCTGATAAGTCAAAGTCAATCTCTAGGTTTTGGTCTATCTGAGCCACTAAGTAGCTGAGTTGATTAGAGAGCAACTGAGATAAACTCTGTCCTACACTAGCACCACCGCCACCACCTAGATTGAGCGATCCTTGTGGTGAAAACCTCCTCAGGATGATCACACTAAATACTTGGCGATTCATCTCTTGATCGTCATTTTGAATACGGTTTTTGAAAGAGGCTATGGCTGTTTGCATCTCTGTACTCGTTTCTGGAAATCCAGAAAAATCGAATCCAAATTGGATATTAGGCTCGAGAAGCGGGCCATCTAAGTTGAGGGTTACTTTGACTGGATACCTTCTGCTCAGCTGTGGATCTCTAGTCAAGGTCGTGTCATAGGATGCGAGGGAAGCGAGCTCTTCGTAGTAAGCGCGGAGATTGAGCGTGCCCGCCATAGGATCGCCAAACCAAGAGATTTTTCCTCCTGGCTCGATGATAAATTCTTTGGTGATGATCCCACCTCCTAGTGTAAAATTGTAAAATGCCTCTGTGACTGTATAATCTCCAGTCATTTTGAAAGTGCCCTTGCTGTCAATTTCTAGCTTGATATCTCCATTGCCGCGACCTCTGATGATATCACCCGTTCGTGGGTCGATGATGATCTCTGTATAAGCGTCAGGAGTAATCTCTAGATCAAAGTTCATTTTGAGTCCTGTGATATCCAGTTTCTCTACTTCTTCGGTGAAGGTTACCGTCCTGCTAGTGTCTAATTTGTTGACGATCTTGATGAAGTCTTCTGTTTTTTGCTCTGATGTGCCGCCTATTGGAATAAATATTCTCGTTCCTGTTTCTGTTTTAGCTTTAGCGTTTATGGTCAAGTTATTGGCAGCACCTAGTACAGATATATTGCCAGTGGCTACTGCAGTACCATAGAAAAGCTCATTGTCTCTAGCCGTAGTATTGAGTAGCTTAAATTTGTTTAAGTTACCACTGATGTCAAGGACGAAGTTGCTAAAGCCGTCATGAAATACCCCACCACTGATGAAAGCCGTATTATTTTCATTGTCTTTGAGGGCTAGTCTCCTAAAACCAATTTCATTATCTGTGAAAACCAACCCTCCATCAAAGTTGTAAGTAGTGCCTAGATAGTTCACTTTCATTTGAGCGCCTTTCACTTCGCCATTTCCAGTGATGTTGGGAAAGTCAAATGTTCCCAGTATCCTAAAACTACCACTTGCAGTGCCTTTGATATTGCTGATATAGTCTTGGAGGAAAGGCTCTGCCACATTGAGTACGGCTTCATCAAACCTAGCAGTCAAATCAAAATTTTGAGTTTCGTTATTGAAAGCAATGGAGCCATTGATATCGACTGTTTTAATGTCTCGTCTGTTGTTTACTAGACTGACATCCATTTCGTCTTCATTGTTATTCCATTTTGCGCTAGCTGTGATATCACCTACCAGTAAGCTATTGATTCTAAATTCCTCTGTCTGAAGATCGCCACTTACTTTGAGGTCATTGAATGGATCACTGATGATGATCTTAGAGGTAATGAGCCCTTCGTAGGATTGGAGTGTGACTGGATTGATATTGTCCGCTTCAAACTGATCTAGTTTGAAGATAAATTCCTTTTCAGGATCACTCGACAGGAAACCTTCCAAAGAGATCGCTTGGTTTTGATTGGAAATTTTGAAGTCAAAAAAACCAAACTCACCGTCACTGATCGTGATGAGGTTATTAGGAGTAAATTCCCATTTTCTTTCCAAAACTCTAATTTCAGATGGTTTGAAGGTGATCTCTGTCCGATCAGTCATGATATCGAGCTCGCCTTCAAATAGCAACTTGTTATCTGATGCTAACTGTTCGATTCCAATAGAAAAGTCTATGTGATCATCATCCCAAAGTGCTTCCACGAACAGATTATCTGTGTCTATGCTATTAGAGATTTTTTGTTTTTTGGACTCCACAAATCCCATCGCGAGGATATTGCTCGTATTCCTCACTTTGGCGGTATTGAAGTCTAGGGTATTGTCAAAAAACCAATTGTTTTTGAAAAATAAGGAATCAAATTCTGTGAAGATATTAAAAATGGTATTCTCTCCATTGATGAATTCCCCCGAAAGATTGATATTCTTTGAGGCATAAAATGATGGCTCTAGTAAATGCACCAGTGGGCTGATGTCTGTTAAATCGAAATTATACGTAATGGTATAATTTGATAGTGAGTCTTTGGGTTCGTTAGCCTTTGTGCCAAGATTTTTTGAGTTTATTGAAGTTTGTTTATTGGAAGTTTTAGAAGCGGAAGAGCTATTTAGTGAGTCTGCGGGCACGCGAGCTTCACTCACAAGTATGCGTCTGTAGTCTTCGAGTAGTTGCTCTAGATCTATTACAAATTGGGTGAAAAGAAAGTCACCGCTGACTTCTCCTTTGATCAGCTCAGATTCGATATTGATCTTTCTGTTGTTATTGGTTTGGGTTGAGGAAAAATTCAGATTTTCGATCTCTAGACCTCGTCCATCGAGGTACAGGTAGTTATCAGAGAAGAAGGCTTCACCTGTCAGGTTATCTATTGTAAAACCAGAAGTGTTGAGGACCATTTTGCTGCTTAGAAATAGCTCCCTCTCTGTCAAGTTTAGTTCTTGAAAAAAGGCTGTATCAAGACTTGCTGAGATATTAATCAGCTCTTGATCAGCAGCTAAGTTCACATTTCCAAGTGCGGTAAATTTAAGATTAGGGTCGTTGATGTCTAGAGAGCCTTCAAAGAGCCCTAGGGCCAATTTCCCTTCTGCGATGATATCCTGATAGTCATATCCGAGGACACCAAGTTTGGCTATTTTTGCATCTAGCTCTATGACTGCTTTTTCAGGATCTATTCCTTGGCCTTTCACTAGTCCATCAAAGCTGATTTGTTGGATTGTTTCTTCTTGATCTAGGAGTTTTCCCAGCTGAAAATTTCTCAAGTAAAGTGAGCCATTGTAAGAGATATTATCTTGGTTTTGAGGGAGCTTTAAATTGATATCTGTCCTGATATTTCCTAATGCTGTGCGAAATCTACCATTGGCCACAAAGTCATTGGTATAGCCGATAAACTCCGAAGTCAAATTAACCATTCCAAATTTGCGAGCTGTTTGATAAGCATCAGCAGGGAGATAGGTTTGCAGATCCCTCATGTCAAGTACTGAATTGTTCAGACTCGCTTGGATAAAGGTGGCATTGATATCGGGCAGTCCTTGCATAGATAAGGTGCCTTTAAGGAGAGAGTTTTCCCCTAGCAAAGCTGCAAGATTATTGATTTTGAAGTCACTGATCGTGCCATCAAATTCCCCGCTTATTTTGTAGATGTCCGTGTAGTCTGCTAAAGCTGGCGCAAACAAAGCTAGATCTCGCGTATCTAGATAGGTGTGTGTTAGGATTGCTTGGATCTGTACTTTATCGATAAAATCACTTAAATCATCTATGCTGTCATAGTTCAGTCGAATAGACTCGCCTATTCGACTTTCATTGAGACTCAGGTCTAGTTCATCGAAGTGCATCAGCTGTGCATTCATTCTGAAGGCAGTTTCCAATCGATTGACTTCTAATCCAGATACATCGTCATAAGCTTCTAATTGCAAAACATTAAATGCCAATGAATCTCCTTCACTATGAAAATTTTGCAGACTCAAATTGACATTATCCAGTTGGAAATTTTGGTAGTCAAAACCATCTTCAAGAGGCGCTTGAGTGAGGTCATACATTGCAAAAACACCATTTTTGAGTCGAATACGACCTATTCCAAAAACGGCAGCAGCAGTAGTATCCACCGGCTCTTCTGATCCAAATCGTTCATTAAGTTCTGCTATCCAAGTGGTGATATTCAGCCCAGAGGTACTGTCAGGTTTAATTAATTGTATCTTTGTGTTCTCAAGATTGACTGCATCTAATCTAAATCGATTAGATCTGATCAGATCGATGATACTCACATCTACATGCAGTCGCTGTGTAGAGATCATGGTACTATCGAGTGGGTCTGTGACGGATAAGTCTTTGAGATATACTGCATCAAACCAGCTGATATTGATGTAGCCGATCTTTACTGTAAAGTCAGAATCTTTGTTGAGATAGCTAGTAGCTACTTGGATAATTCTAGTCTGTACAGGAGGGAGAGAAATCAATAAAACCAAAGCCAAAAGGATGGTCAGCAGTGATAAGATCACAGCCATGATCGTTTTAAAGATACGGCTTTTGAAAATTTGGCTAAATTGAAATTTTTGTTTCAAAGTTGAAAGATGGAAATAAATATCCTGGCTGTAGAGTCCTCATGTGACGAAACTTCGGCTTCTATTATATCTAATGGCAAAGTACTTAATAATATTGTAGCCACGCAATCCGTACACGAAAAATATGGAGGAGTGGTTCCTGAGTTAGCTTCACGTGCACACCAGCAAAATCTGATCCCAGTTATTGCAGAGACGCTGAAGACCTCCGGCATCAGTAAAGATCAACTGTCTGCTGTAGCCTTTACTCGTGGACCAGGGTTATTAGGAGCGCTATTGGTAGGTACTTCTTTTGCTAAGGCGTTTGCACTAAGTCTGAATATCCCCTTGATTGAGGTAAATCACATGCAGGCGCATATTTTAGCACATTTTATTGATGATCCTAAGCCAAACTTCCCGTTTTTATGTTTGACAGTGAGTGGGGGGCATACGCAGATTGTACTGGTCAAAAGCCATCTGGAAATGGAAGTGATCGGGGAGACGCTCGATGATGCAGTTGGGGAGGCCTTTGACAAATCTGCTAAAATCTTAGGCTTGCCATATCCTGGAGGACCACTGATCGATCGATATGCACAAAGTGGTAACCCAAAAGCTTTTGAATTTCCACTCTATGAAATGAAAGGTTATGACTATTCATTCAGTGGAATAAAAACTGCTATCTTGTATTTTTTACAGGATCGAATGAAAGCAGATGCGAGCTTTATCAAAAACAATTTAGCAGACATCTGCGCGAGTATCCAGTATACCTTGATTGCACTTTTGATGAAAAAGCTAATCAAAGCAGCCAAGGATTTGGGCATCAAAGAAATCGCTATCGCAGGAGGTGTTTCGGCTAACTCTGGCTTGAGAGCAACACTTGCTGAGTTAGCTAATAAGTATGGTTGGAAAGTATATATTCCTGCTTTTGAATACTGTACAGACAATGCTGGAATGATCGCCATGGCGGCACATTATAAGTTTTTGGCAGGGGAGTTTGTGGGGCAGGAGGTAAGTCCTTTGCCTAGAATGAAAATTTAATTGATACAATAGAAATGTCGCAGGTAAAAGATAAAAATAGATTTGCTAAGACGGTCAACATTAAAAATCGCAAGGCAAGTTTTGAATTTGAGTTTATAGAGAAAGTAGTAGCAGGTATGGTGCTGATGGGTACTGAGATCAAATCCATCAGAGAGGGCAAAGCTACACTTAATGATGCTTATTGTTACTTTAACAGAGATGAGCTTTACGTGAAGCAACTCCACATCACGCCCTACAATCAAGCTGCCCACTTTAACCATATCTCAGATAGAGAGCGTAAGTTGCTTTTGAGTAAAAAGGAGATTGAAAAGCTTCAATCTAAAATGGATGAAAAGGGTTTGACCATTATCCCCATTAGGCTATTTATCAATGACAGAGGATTTGCTAAATTGGAGATCGCTTTGGCACGAGGGAAGAAGCTTCATGACAAGCGACAAGACATGAAGGCCAAGGATGCAAAACGAGAAATGGATCGATTAAAATTCTGATATGGAAGAGAATAAAGGGATTTGTAGATTGAGTGTAGTACCAGTTAGGTCAAAGGCCAGTGATACTTCTGAACAGGTGAGTCAGTTACTCTTTGGTGACCATTATCAGGTATTAGAAAGTAGTGCTGATGGTAAATGGCTGAGAGTAGAAATCGCCTATGATAGCTATCAGGGATGGATTGATGCAAAGCAGCATTACATCATTCCAGATGCTTATTATCAAGAGTTGAGTAGTTCAGATTTCAAGGTCACGCTTGATTTGGTCAGCACGATCCTTTTCAAAAAGCAAACTCAAAATATCCTCCTAGGCAGTGTGCTACCGATCACCAGTAATGAGCTTTTCCATGTAGAAGAGAGTTTGGCTTTCAATGGAGAAAGCAAAAGCCTTCATCAGAAGCGAGATTTTGAATTTGTCAAAAGAGTAGCTTTGACCTACCTCAATAGTCCCTATCAGTGGGGAGGTCGTTCACCATTTGGGATCGATTGTTCTGGTTTTACACAAAATGTCTTTAAAATATCAGGCTACAGATTAAACCGTGATGCTTCTCAACAAGTTGATCAAGGAAAGCTAGTGCCTCATTTGACTGATGCTTGTCCTGGAGACTTAGCTTTTTTTTCAAATGAAAATGGAAAAATTACCCATGTAGGCATTATCTTAGAAGATCATCAGCTGATACATGCCTCTGGCAAAGTAAGGATAGACAAACTCACTGAAGAGGGAATCATCCACTCAGAGCATGGGCAGTTGACACATAAGCTTCATAGCATCAAAAGGATATTACCCAAGGAATGATGAATAAGAAAGTATTAGTGCTCAATCAGGATTATTCACCCATAGGGGTTTGCCATGTCCAGAAAGCATTCATACTTGTTTTTCTTGACAAAGCAGATATCATCGAGCAGTTTGAGTCTCTTAAGCTTAGAACTATAGAGAAATCATTTCCCTATCCAGCAGTCATCAAGCTGTCCAACTACAAAAACATCCCCTACAAAGGTGTTATGCTAAACAGGTTCAATCTCTTTAAAAGAGATGGGTTTAGTTGTCAGTATTGTAGTTCGCGAAAAGACCTCACTTTAGATCATGTGATACCTAAATCAAAAGGAGGTAAAACTACTTGGGAAAATCTCGTAACAGCCTGTAGACGTTGTAATGCGCGCAAAGGTCATCAAACTCCTGAGCAGGTAGGACTCAAACTAGCGCAGCAACCTTATAAGCCCACCTATGCAGATTTTTTGAAGGAATATGCGCTACAAAATGCTATCGAGTGGCTTCCTTATCTAAAGGCACGTACTCTGGTATAGGTCTTTGCTGATTTACAGACTTTTAGCGGTTTCATACTTGCATTTTTTTTCATTTATCACCTTGTATTCTATCAAAAATCCCTAATTTTGCAGTCCGTTCGAGTGAGCGGTCTCAGTTTGCTGAGAAATTTTCTAACCAAAAACTCACGAATCGATAGCTCTAGAGTCGATGAGTATTTAATGAGCTGCATACAACATGTCTAAAAATCAAGAATTTGACTGGGAAAAGTTCGAGACCAAAGGTTTCGGAGAAGGTTACTCAAAAGCTGAAAAAGCTGAAATGGCTAAGCTTTATGAGAATACTCTAACCTCAGTCTCTGAAAAAGAAGTCATCGTAGGTACTGTAGTAGGTATCAACAGCAAGGATGTCATCATCAACATCGGCTTCAAATCTGATGGACTTGTACCAGTTACAGAATTTAGAGATACTCCATCTCTTAAAATCGGTGATGAAGTAGAAGTATATGTAGAAGAGCAAGAAAATGCTCAAGGCCAATTGATCCTATCTAGAAGAAAAGCCAAAATCGTCAATGCATGGGAGAAAATCCAGCAGGCACATGATGAGGATCTAGTGATCGAAGGTCTAGTGAAAAGAAGAACTAAGGGTGGTTTGATCGTAGATGTCTATGGCATCGAGGCTTTCCTTCCAGGATCTCAGATAGATGTGAAGCCGATCAGAGACTTCGATATCTATGTGAGCAAGAAGATGGAAGTGAAAGTTGTGAAAATCAATCACGCAAATGATAACGTAGTCGTTTCTCATAAAGTCTTGATCGAAAAAGACCTAGAGAAGCAAAAAGTAGAAATACTCAACAACCTAGAGAAAGGTCAAGTACTAGAAGGTGTGATCAAGAACATGACAAATTTCGGTGTATTCATCGATCTTGGTGGTGTGGATGGTCTACTTCATATTACAGACATCTCTTGGGGTCGTATCAATCATCCAGAGGAGGTACTCAGCTTAGACCAAAAGTTGAACGTAGTAGTACTAGACTTTGATGATGACAAGAAGAGAATTTCACTTGGTATGAAGCAGTTGACTGCTCATCCTTGGGATTCACTTCCTGCTGACCTTGCAGTAGGTTCTAAAGTAAAAGGTAAGATTGTAAACGTAGCTGACTACGGTGCATTCCTTGAAATCGCTCCTGGCGTAGAAGGTTTGATCCACGTGTCAGAGATGTCATGGTCTCAGCACTTGAGAAACCCACAAGACTTCATCAACATCGGTGATGAGCTAGAGGCTGTAGTTTTGACTATGGACAAAGAAGAGCGTAAGATGTCTCTTGGCATCAAGCAATTGACTGAAGATCCATGGACTAAAGATAATGTATTGACTAAGTATGCGATCGGTACTAAGCACAAAGGTATCGTGAGAAACTTGACTAACTTCGGCTTGTTCATCGAGCTTGAAGAAGGTATTGATGGTCTAGTACACGTATCTGACCTTTCTTGGACTAAGAAGATCAAGCACCCATCTGAGTTTATCAAAGTAGGTGAGGAGATCGAAGTTCAAGTACTTGAGCTTGATATCGAAAACAGAAGATTGGCTCTAGGTCATAAGCAGTTGGAAGAGAATCCATGGGATACTTTCGAAACAGTATTTGCACTAGGTTCTATTCACAAGTGTACTGTCACTAGCAAAAACGATAAAGGAGCTGTACTAGAGCTTCCTTATGGACTTGAAGGCTTCGCTACAGCTAAGAACATCGAAAAAGAAGATGGTTCTGTAGCTGAACTTGGCGAGGCGCTGGATTTCAAAGTGATGGAATTCTCTAAAGAAGACAAGAGAATAGTACTTTCTCATACTGCTATCTTCAAAGAAGAGAAGCCGAAGCCAGCTGAGAAGAAGAAAACTTCTAAGAAAGCTGCTGCTCCTGCAGATCAAAACAAAGATGCTGAAAAGTCAACACTTGGAGACATCGATGCATTAGCTTCTTTGAAAGAGCAAATGGAAGGTGGAAAAGATAAGAAGTAATTATCCAATCCAATAATATACAAAGCGCCTCATTATGAGGCGCTTTTTTCGTTTTCATCAAAATAGCAATCAAAATATTAGTTGCCGTTGAACTAAATTTAGTCTTAGAGCTTTGTAATGTATCTGCAATGTCCTTACATTTGCAGTCCAATCAACGATTGGTCGAGTGGCCGAGTGGCTAGGCAGAGGTCTGCAAAACCTTCTACAGCGGTTCGAATCCGCTCTCGACCTCAGCAAACCCAAGCAGTAATGTTTGGGTTTTTTGTTTCACTCACTTCATGCAGCTGGGCGGATGAGAACCGCTCGGTTCGAAAGCGAGAAAATCATTAAGATTTTTGAAGCTTCGCGAGTACATTTCAAAACTAAAGTGGATACGAGCAATCCGCTCTCGACCTCAGCAAACCCAAGCAGCAATGTTTGGTTTTTTTTTGTTTCAATCATTTTCGGTAGCGTAGACTCGCGTTAGAAGAAGTTTCACTGTGAGTTAAATCCTAGCATTTTGATAAGCTTTATACCTAATTGTTACAGTCATTTTAGCATATGCCCTACTCTGATAATGGGTTAAGTGAAAGGATCTTTTTTAATCAATGCAGCTAAATGGGGTTTCTATAGGTGATTATTTTGTATTATAAAGATTTATCCAAATTTTATTAAAACATAGCCTATTTGTTCGTGTGAGACCAAACATTCTACTTAGACTTTTCGCTATAATATGGACATCAGTTGAGATCTGAAAGCAATTCAACTTATTATTTATACAAATTCTAAATTATAAGACCCCTTAATTAAACAACGCTTAAGTGTCTGATATTCAAATGATAGTATCGAATAGTTAGCATTTCCTCATTGTGTCGCTAACTGTACTTATTTGTTTGAAAAAAGGAAGTCCTATAGTACATTTGTGGAGTTTATAAAAAACGCATAAAAAATACCTAAAGAGT
Source organism: Penaeicola halotolerans (assembly GCF_016464625.1). Taxonomy (GTDB): domain Bacteria; phylum Bacteroidota; class Bacteroidia; order Cytophagales; family Cyclobacteriaceae; genus Penaeicola; species Penaeicola halotolerans. The sequence goes on along the minus strand of NZ_JAEAGO010000003.1, from coordinate 491,481 downwards.
AATAAATATGTCTATTAAACGCTCGTTGACTAAAGTTCATGTAATCGCAGGCTTCTTTGTAGCGATGCTAGCTTTGGTGGCATTTAGCTCACCAGTGCAGGCGCAGGATATCCCAAGTGATGAAGCATCCATCGCTGCTGGTAAAAGTCTTTTTGGTGCTAACTGTGCTCAGTGTCACAAGTTAGATCAGAAGTACACTGGCCCAGCACTTAGAGGTGTAACAGGAAGAAGAGAGCTTCCTTGGATCAAATCATTTATCAAGAACTCCTCAAAGTTAATCGCAACGGATGCAGATGCTAAAGCACTCTTCCAAGAGTATGGTGGCACAGTAATGCCTCCTCACGAGTTTTTAGCTGATGAAGAAATCATGCAGTTACTCGCTTACATCGAAAATGGTGATAAAGGCGGAGATAAAGCTGATGCTGATGGAGCTGCTACAGATGGTGGAGCTGCGCAGTCTGGGGATTCTTCTATGCCTAGCGAGTACTTGACTGTCATCTTAGTTGTGCTAGTAGTTGTTTTATTACTCATCTTGATCGTACTAGGTCTTATCATTTCTGTTTTGACTAAATTCTTAAATGATAAAAAGGACTTAGACGAAGACGAGAAGGAGTACATCAATCAAAAAACTGATCTTAAGAAAGTTTTCAAGAGTGAGGGTTTCATCCTCATAGTGACTGCCATCGTGGTTGCCTTGATCGCTAAAACAGCAATTGATGGTCTTTACTCTATCGGTATTCAACAAGGATACGCTCCTGCTCAGCCGATTGCATTCTCTCACCAACTGCACGCTGGTCAGTACGGTATCGACTGTCAATACTGCCACACAGGCGTTGAAATAGGAAAGTCTGCTAACATCCCATCTGCAAATATCTGTATGAACTGTCACCAACATATCAAAAACGTAGGTGGTGCAGAAGGTTTTTCTCCAGAAATCAAGAAAATCTATGATGCTGTAGAAAACAATGAGCCTATCGAGTGGGTGAGAATTCACAATTTGCCAGACTTGGCGTATTTCAACCACTCTCAGCACGTCAAAGTAGGTGGTGTAGAATGCCAGACATGTCACGGACAAATCCAGGAAATGGAGGTAGTTGCACAGCACAGTCCGCTGACAATGGGATGGTGTATTGACTGTCATAGAACAACTGATGTCAATACAGCTGGAAACGCATACTATGATAATCTAGTCAAACTACACGGTGATGGCAACGCTATGAAAGTAGCTGATATCGGTGGTCTAGAGTGTGCTAAATGTCACTATTAATAATCAATTAATTAGAAACATCTTCTCCTTAATATAATATGAAAGAGAATCAAAAGATATATTGGAAAGGCGTAGAGCAACTCACAAATGATCCTGAGTTTGTTAAGCACGCTGACAAAGAATTTCCTGAAGCATTGCCTCTAGAAAATGAAGAGGCTTCTGGAAGCTCTAGAAGAGACTTCTTGAAGTTGATGGGTTTTGGAGTAGCTGCTGCATCACTAGCGGCTTGCGAAACGCCTATCAAAAATGCTATTCCATATCTCAACAAGCCTGTAGATATCAACCCTTCTATTCCTAACTACTATGCATCTACTTATATTAATGGTGGAGATTATGCATCGATAGTAGTAAAGACGCGCGAAGGTCGTCCTATCAAAATAGATGGCAATAAACTTTCTCCGATCACTCAAGGAGGTACAAATGCTCAAGTAGAAGCTTCTGTACTTTCTCTTTATGACAAAGAAAGACTGACTAATCCATACATTGGAGGCAAAGGTGCTTCTTGGGAAGAGTTGGACAAGCAGGTAATTGCTAAATTAAAGAGTATTGCACTCACTGGTGGTGCTATCAGAATTGTTTCTAATACTGTTTTGAGCCCAACCACTAAAGAGGCTATCAAAAACTTCACATCAAAATATCCTAATGCAGTTCACGTAGCCTATGATCCTACTTCTTCAAACGGTATGGTTCAAGCTAATGATTGGGCATTTGGAAAGGCTGTAATTCCTTCATATCACTTTGACAATGCTAAGGTGATTGTTGGTTTTGGTGCAGATTTTCTAGGTACATGGATTTCTCCAATTGAGTTTACCAAGCAGTATGGTAAGACAAGAAAAATCTCTAAGGAGAAGCCAGAGATGTCAAGACACTTCCAGTTTGAGAGCAATTTCTCATTGACTGGAGCTAATGCAGACTACAGAACACCGATCAAACCTTCACAAGAAGGTCTAGTGATCGCTAACTTATATAATCTATTAGCAGCTAAGGCAGGTGCAGCTACTATGAGTGTTGCTAAACTTGATGTGCCATTCTTGACTAAAGCTGCCAATGAACTTTGGGCAAATCCAGGAGCTGGTCTCGTAGTAGCTTCATCAAATGACCCTTATGTACAAGTAGTAGTAAATGCCATCAACAGCCTAATAGGAAGCTATAGTAAGACAATCAACTTGTCAGCACCTGTGAACTTCAGACAGGGTAATGATGCTGCCATGACACAGTTCATAGCAGATGCTAAGGCTGGAAGAGTAGCAGCAGCTATTTTCTTCAATGCTAACCCAGTTTATAACCATGCTAATGGAGCGGATTTAGCAGATGCTATTTCTAAGATTGGTTTGACAGTATCCACTTCAGACAGAATGGATGAGACGACTTCTCTAGTTCAGTTTGTAGCACCAGACCATCATTTCCTAGAGTCATGGAATGACGCTAATCCAAAAGAAGGACACTACAGTCTAGCTCAGCCTACGATTACTCCACTATTTGATACTCGTCATGCTGGAGAATCTTTCTTGACATGGGCTGAGGATTCGTCTTCATACTATGATTTCTTAAGAGCCAATTGGAAAGCCAACTATTTCACTAAGCAAAGTGAGACAGGTGATTTCAATATGTTCTGGGATAAAGCACTTTTTGATGGTGTATTTACTACAGCTACTCCAGCTGCGGAAAGTGTTTCTTTTGGAGGAAATCTCCCTGTATGTGCTTCGCAAATAGGTAAAACTTATAAGGCTGATAGTAAAGATGTAGAGATCGTGCTTTACGAAAAGATCGGTCTAGGAAACGGGTCTCAAGCTAATAACCCTTGGCTACAAGAGATGTCTGATCCTATCACCAAAGCTACTTGGGACAACTATTTCACTGTATCACAAAAGTGGGCTAATGAGAATGGTATCAAGATGGTAGAAGGTGAGACCACTGTCATCAAGGTAACTGTAAATGGTAAGACACTAGAAGGACCTGCATTGGTTCAGCCAGGTCAGGCTTACGGCACGATTGGTCTAGCAGTAGGATACGGACGTACTAAAGCTGGTAAAGTCGCCAATGGCGTTGGTATGAATGCCTTCCCGTTAGTAGCAGTAGCCAATGGTTTTGCTAATTATAGCATCACTTCAGGGGTCAATGTAGAGTTGACTTCTACTAAATATAGAATAGCTCAGACACAGACTCATCAGACCTACATGGGTAGGACGAACGTAGTACAGGAGTCTGTATTAGCTAAATATAAAGAAGATGCTAGTGCTGGAAGAGAGCATCCAGAAATCTATACTTCTGAAGGTTTTAAAAAGCCTTCGAAAATATCACTTTGGAAAGGACATCAATACAGTCAGCATCACTGGGGTCTAGCAATAGATATGAACTCATGTGTGGGCTGTGGAGCTTGTACCATTGCTTGTCAAGTTGAAAACAACGTTGCGGTAGTTGGCAGAGATGAAGTCCTCAATAGAAGAGAAATGGCTTGGATCAGAATTGATAGATATTACAGTTCTGATGCACCTGCTGGTGATCTTACTGCTATGGAAGTAGCTGCGGAGAACCCAGAGGTAACATTCCAGCCGATGATGTGTCAGCACTGTAACAACGCTCCTTGTGAGACAGTATGTCCAGTAGCGGCTACTACGCACTCATCTGAAGGTCTCAACCAAATGACTTATAACAGATGTATCGGTACTAGATATTGTGCTAACAACTGTCCTTACAAAGTAAGAAGATTTAACTGGTTTAAGTATCACGATAATAAGCAGTTTGACACTAACCTATCTATGAACAATGACCTAGGTAAAATGGTGTTGAACCCTGACGTAACAGTGAGAGCAAGAGGTGTGATGGAGAAATGTACCATGTGTGTACAGAGAATCCAAGCTGGTAAATTAACTGCTAAGCGTGAGGCTAGACCAATGAAAGATGGTGATGTAGATGTGGCTTGTGCTACGGCTTGTCCTTCAGATGCTATTGTATTTGGTGATATGAATGATCCAAACAGCAGAATCACTAAGATGCTTCAACTCAAAGAAGAGGGTGAAGAGAAAGTAGTGAATGAAGAAAGAGCTTATCACGTACTGGAGGAAATCAATGTTGCTCCAAACGTTTGGTACTTCACTAAGATCAGAAACAAGGACGTAGAAAATAAGGCTTAATCATTACAAACAATTAAGATATGCAGGTTACTTCATCCGTAAGAGAACCCTTAGTAACTGGTGGGAAAACCATCAAAGATGTCACTAATGACATCGCCAGACACGTAGAGGGTAAACCAACCAAAGGCTGGCTTCTAGCTGTAGCTGTTTCTCTTGGCGTATTGACTATCGGTGCATTAGCATTGGTAGCGACACTTTGGGAAGGTATAGGTATGTGGGGTCTCAATAAAACTGTAGGCTGGGCTTGGGATATCACCAACTTCGTATGGTGGGTTGGTATCGGTCACGCTGGTACATTGATCTCTGCAGTACTTTTACTTTTCAGACAAAAGTGGAGAACATCTATCAACAGAGCTGCTGAAGCTATGACCATCTTTGCCGTTATCTGTGCGGCTCAGTTTCCTATCATACACATGGGACGTCCATGGTTAGGTGCTTATTGGGCATTGCCACTTCCAAATACTTACGGCTCACTTTGGGTGAACTTCAACTCACCACTTCTTTGGGACGTATTTGCGATTTCTACATACTTTACTGTTTCTCTTGTTTTCTGGTACATTGGTTTGATCCCAGATTTTGCTACTATCAGGGATAGAGCAAAAGGCTTGAGAAAAGTTATCTACGGTGCGTTGAGCTTCGGATGGGATGGCGCTGCTAAAACTTGGATGAGATACGAGACAGTTTCTTTGATCCTTGCAGGTTTGGCTACACCTCTTGTACTTTCTGTACACACGATCGTATCTTTTGACTTTGCTACATCAGTGATACCTGGATGGCACACTACTATCTTCCCTCCATACTTCGTTGCAGGGGCGATTTTCTCTGGTTTTGCCATGGTATTGACTTTGATGATCATTACTAGAAAAGTGTACAAACTCGAAGACTACGTGACTATGACACATATCGAGTTGATGAATATTGTCATTATCATCACTGGTTCAATTGTGGGTATTGCTTATATCACAGAATTTTTCATCGCTTGGTATTCAGGTGTAGCTGCTGAGCAGTATGCCTTTATCAATAGAGCTACAGGTCCTTACTGGTGGGCTTACTGGTCTATGATGACTTGTAACGTGATTTCTCCACAGCTATTCTGGTTTAAGAAGATCAGAACAAGTATCGTAGCTACATTTATCCTATCTATTGTAGTAAATATCGGTATGTGGTTCGAGCGTTTTGTGATTATCGTGACATCGCTTCACAGAGATTACTTACCGTCTAGCTGGGCTATGTTCTACCCGACCATGTATGATGTGGGTGTTTACCTCTTCACATTTGGTTTATTCTTCACTTTATTCTTCCTTTTTGCCAAGTTCTTCCCAGTGATCAACATGGCCGAAGTGAAATCTGTACTAAAGTCTTCATCTGAAAAAGTTAACAAGTAATATGGAAAGAGATAAGAACTTTGTCCTCGGAGTATTTGATGATGAGGATGTCCTATTAAATGCAGTAAAAGAGGTAAGAAGCTCAGGTGTGAAAATACATGAGGTTTACTCTCCATTTCCTGTTCACGGACTAGATGAAGTACTCGGATATAGAAGATCTAGACTTCCGATTGCTGCTTTTCTTTTTGGTATGCTAGGAACTACTTTAGCACTATTGATGCAGTTTTACATGATGAAGTGGGATTGGCCTATGATCATTGGTGGTAAGGATTTCGGTAACTTCCCGACTATGGTTCCTGTAGGTTTTGAATTGACAGTATTATTAGCGGCACTTGGAATGGTGGCTGTTTTTATGGTGTCTAGCGATTTGAAACCCTATAAGATTCCAAGAATTTTCGACCTTAGAAGCACAGATGATAAGCATATCATGGCTATCGATCTAGCTTACAATGACGGTGCAGAAGATAAAATCAAGGAAGTATTGAAATCTTCAGGTGCATCAGAGGTAAATAACAAAAGTTTCGAATAAGCATGAATATTGGAAATATGAGGTCTATAACTAAATATACATTGTTACTTTCCACACTAGGCTTAGCAGCACTTACTAGCTGTTCTGCTGATGGAGATAACCCAGGGGTAGAATACGCTCCTCAGATGTATCATTCTATTGCTTATGAGCCACTATCTCAAACTAGAGATAAGGAAGCAGGTAAGTGGTTGTCAAATAGAGAAGATGGTCTTGGTGAATTCTACAATTCAAATGATAACAATCCTCATGGCATGAACATGAGAGAGCCAGCTCCTAACACTGTTCAAAGAACTGCTAATGGATACCTTCCATACAGAATCCCTATGGACAGCTTAGAGTATGCCGCTAGAGTAGTAAAAAGCCCAATCGAACCAACGGAGCAAGTACTTGCTGAGGGTATGAAGCTTTATACTTCATACTGCGCGCCATGTCATGGTGATGCAGGAGATGGCAATGGTTCAGTAGGTCAAGTGATAGGTGGTGTGGCTAACTTCAAAGGTGGCGCATATATTAACATCACCGAAGGTCATATTTTCCATGTGATCACTCAAGGAAAAGGAAGAATGGGAGCCCATGGTTCTCAAATCACCCCAGAGAATAGATGGAAAATTGTTCATTATGTTAAACAACTTCAGACTAAATAAGTAATGGCACAAGCAACTAATTTCAATCTGGAAGAGAAGTTTGATTTCTCAAGCTCTCTTAAGAAAAAGATCGGTATCGTAGCAATCATAGGATTGGTGATGCTGGTACTCGGTATTGTCTTTGCTTCTGGAGGAGGACATGGTGAGCATGAAGCAGCAGACGGTGCACATCATGCATTTCATTGGTCAAAAAGGTTAATCGCCAACATTTGGATCAATAACGTGTATTTTGCAGGTATAGCAATAGTTGGAGTGTTCTTTTTTGCACTACAGTATGCAGCTCAAGCGGGATGGTCTACTCCATTTTTGAGAGTGCCTTTAGCATTTGGTTCTTGGTTGCCTTTTGCTGGCCTAGCAATGATCGCTGTGTTTTTGATAGGAAATCATGATATATTCCACTGGACTCATGCCGAGCTGTACGATACTACAAGCCCTGAGTATGATAAGATCATAGATGGTAAAAAGACATTTTTCTTCTGGCCAGGAGAGGCGGGAGGTTTTCCACTATTCTATTTCTTAAGAATGGTTGTCTTCTTTGGAGTTTGGGTACTTTTCTTTAGAAAACTGAGAAGTTTATCTATTGCTGAAGACCTTAATGGAGGAAATTCTTATTGGTACAAGATCAGATCAGTATCGGCTTTCTTTATTGTTTTCTTTGCGGTATCTTCATCAGTATCTGCTTGGGATTGGGTGATGTCTATTGATACACACTGGTTCTCAACGATGTTTGGATGGTATGTATTTGCTTCATGGTTTGTATCTGCGCTTGCAGCTATCACCTTGATCGTAGTATTCTTGAGAGAGGCTGGTTACCTGAAAATGATCAATGCTAACCACCTTCATGATTTAGGTAAGTTCGTATTTGCTTTCTCCATCTTCTGGACTTATATATGGTTTTCACAGTTCCTGCTAATCTACTATGCTAACATCCCTGAAGAGGCGGTTTACTTCGTGGAAAGAATGGAAAGTGATCATTATGCAGGTGTATTTTTTATAAATATTATCCTAAACTTTTTCTTTCCATTTTTAGTTTTGATGACAAGAGATTCAAAGAGACATACGATCTTCTTAAAGATTGTCTGCTCTGTTATCCTTTTCGGACACTGGATGGATTTCTTCTTGATGGTGACACCTGGTACGCTGAAAGAAAATGGAGGGGTTGGTTTGATGGAAGTTGGTTCTCTTTTAGTATATGGAGCGATTGTTACATTCGTTATTCTCACTTCACTTGCTAAAAATGGTTTGGTTCCTAAGAATCACCCGATGTTAGAGGAGAGCTATAATCATCATATTTAATAGTAAAGGACAAGTATAATTTAATAATATGTTAGGATTTATCATAGGTATAGGGGTTCTGTTGCTCATTAGCATTTTGTTGATGATTTTCAGGATACAATCACTAGTTAGTGTAGTCAAAGGATCTGATAAGAAGAGAGCTACAGGCAGCAATAAATGGAATGCTGCTTTAGGGATGATTTTCTTGTTAGGTACTGGATTCTTGTTCTTTTGGTATTCATTCAAAGAGTTTGACAACTATCAACTGCCTGTTGCTTCTGAGCATGGGGTAGTGACAGATGGTTTGTTCTGGACGACTATGGCTGTTACAGGGATAGTCTTTGTGATTACTCACATCTTGCTTTTCTGGTTTGGTTACAAATACCAGTACAAGGAGAATGGTAAAGCACTCTATTATCCTGATAACAATAAGCTTGAATTGATTTGGACTGTTGTGCCAGCAGTTGTACTTGCCTTGTTGATCTTTACTGGGTGGAGAGCTTGGGTAGATATCACTGAAAAGGCACCTGAGGGATCTGAAGAAGTAGAGATCATGGGTTATCAATTTGCTTGGGCAGTAAGATATCCAGGAGAAGATAAGAAGATCGGTGACTACGACTTTAGATTGATTGATGGATCTAATCAATTTGGGATGGATCTTACGGATGAGTCTTCTTTAGATGATTTCGTAGCGCCAAACGTAATGGTACTTCCTAAAGGTAAGCCCGTATTGTTCAAAATCAGATCAAGGGATGTGTTACACTCTGTATTTGCTCCACATTTCAGATTAAAGATGGATGCAGTACCCGGTATGCCTACCAGATTTTGGTTTACACCAACTAAAACTACGGCTGAAATGAGAGAAGAAACAGGAAATCCTGATTTCACTTATGAAATAGCTTGTACGGAAGTTTGTGGCAGATCGCACTTTGCAATGAGATATAGAGTAGAGGTAGTGGAGCCAGCAGAATATGAAGCTTGGTTAGCAAAACAGTCTTCTTGGTTATCTCAGAATCCAGAGTATATGGAGAAAGTTCCTGATGATTTGAAGGGTGTGGCGCAGGTAATAGTGGATCAGGAAAAAATTATTCAGAAGTAATAGAAAGGTAGAATATGTCAGTAGCAGCTAATGTTTCCGCAGGTGCACATGCTCATGATGAGCACCATGAGCACAAAGAAAATTTTATCACCAAATATATTTTCAGTACAGATCATAAAATGATCGGTAAGCAGTTTTTGCTTACAGGTATGTTATGGGCATTAATTGGTGGTTTTCTTTCTGTCATCTTTAGACTTCAACTTGGCTTTCCAGAGATGAAGTTGGAGTGGTTAAGACCACTATTAGGAGAGTGGATTCAGGTAGATGGAAGTCTAGATCCTGAGTTTTACCTAGCCCTCGTCACGATGCATGGTACTATCATGGTATTTTTTGTATTGACGGCAGGTCTTAGTGGTACATTCTCTAATTTCTTGATCCCACTTCAGATCGGAGCAAGAGACATGGCATCAGGTTTCATGAACATGTTGTCTTATTGGTTCTTCTTCCTCTCAAGTGTGATCATGTTGACGTCTTTATTTATAGAGACAGGTCCTGCTGCAGGTGGATGGGTTGTGTATCCGCCACTGAGTGCACTTCCTCAAGCGATCCAAGGTTCTGGCCTAGGTATGACACTCTGGCTAGTGGCGATGGTATTCTTTATCGTCTCTTCACTTCTTGGAGGTATCAACTATATCGCTACTGTGATTAACCTAAGAACAAAGGGGATGTCTTTCTCAAGACTTCCACTGACGATCTGGGCTTTCTTTTTGACAGCTGTGATTGGTCTCCTTTCGTTCCCAGTGTTATTTGCTGCAGCATTGTTATTAGTATTTGACAGAAGCTTTGGTACTAGCTTTTACCTATCAGATATTTACATTCAAGGTGAAGCGCTTCCTAACATGGGAGGTAGCCCTATCCTTTACCAACACTTATTCTGGTTCCTAGGTCACCCAGAGGTATATATCGTACTTCTACCTGCTCTTGGTATCACATCTGAGATTATTGCTACGAATTCTCGTAAACCAATCTTTGGATACAAGGCGATGATCATCTCTATGTTGGGGATCACTGTACTATCTTTCGTAGTATGGGCTCACCACATGTTCGTGTCAGGTTTGAATCCATTCCTAGGCTCAATCTTCATGTTCTTGACATTGATCATTGCAGTACCTTCAGCAGTGAAAGTATTTAATTACTTAACTACACTCTGGAAAGGTAATATCATCTTCACGCCAGCGATGCTATTTTCTATAGGTCTTGTATCGTTCTTCATTTCTGGTGGTTTGACTGGTATATTCCTTGGAAACTCAGCGATTGACATCCAGTTGCACGATACATACTTTGTAGTAGCTCACTTCCACTTGGTAATGGGTTCGGCTTCATTCTTTGGTTTGATGGCTGGTGTTTACCACTGGTTCCCTAAAATGTTTGGAAAGATGATGGATGCCAAATTGGGTTACATCCACTTCTGGCTAACATTCGTAGGTGTTTACATGGTATTCTTCCCTATGCACTACATCGGTATTGCTGGATTCCCAAGAAGATATTATTCATGGTCTAACTTTGAGTTTGCTAACTCTTTTACAGATTTGAACATGTTCGTTTCTGTGGCTGCGATCTTGACCTTTGTAGCGCAGTTTGTATTCTTATTCAACTTCTTCTGGAGTATGTATAGAGGTAAAAAGGCACCTCTTAATCCATGGAGATCAAATACGCTTGAATGGACTACTCCACTTGAGCCTGTTCATGGTAACTGGCCTGGTGAAATACCAACTGTATACAGATGGCCATACGATTATTCTAAGCCAGGTGCAGAAGAGGACTTTATCCCTCAGACAGTGCCTTACTCTCAAACTCCTGAGTCTAACTTACCGCACGAGCAGCAGTTTGTAGATGAGGAGAGAGAAGATGCAGCGGATGATGTCGTAGTAGCTAATGAGCATAAACATTAAAAAAATCAATAACTTCAGGAGGCTCAGCCTCCTGACTGTTATTGCAGTATACTTCCTTATTTTAGTAGGTGGGATCGTCAGGTCTACTGGCTCTGGAATGGGTTGCCCAGATTGGCCAAAATGCTTTGGCAGTTGGGTGCCTCCTACTTCTGTTGATCAACTCCCTGTTGATTATCAAGATCAATATGCAGCCCTTCGTGCTGAAAAAAACATTAAGTTCATTTCTTATTTGGAATTAGTTGGTCTAGATGAGCAAGCTCAAAAAATCAGATCAGATAAGTCTATTCTCATTGAAGAAGAGTTCAATGTGGCCAAAACATGGACAGAGTATGTCAATAGATTAATAGGTGCAATCATTGGTTTATTGATTTTCGCAACCTTCATCTACTCTTTAAACTTTTTTTCTTCTAAGCCTATTATCAGCATCATCGCTCTTGTCGCTATGGTGCTTACAGGGATCCAAGGATGGTTTGGATCAATCGTAGTCAGTACTAACCTTCTTCAATGGACTATTACTGTACATATGGTGTTGGCTATCGTAATTGTAGGAGTTTTGATTTGGATATACTTTCAAAGCCTTACTCTTGGGAAAGTGTATAAAGAAAATATCGATAAGCCGCAACCCAGACTATTTGCACTATTATGGATAGCCTTAGTATTGATGTTTATACAGATCATGTTAGGTACACAAGTGAGAGAATCGCTTGATGTCATTGCATCTTCTTTTGACAATCTCTTTAGAGAGCGATGGATTGATAATTTGGGTATTGATTTTATCATCCACAGATCCTTTTCTCTCGTACTATTAGGTATACACATCTATCTGATAGTCAAGTTGTATCAAATCACTCCAAGTAGGTCAAGAATTTCTCAAATGGGGAATTTTATCTTGGCATTAATGCTTATAGAAATAGGTACTGGCGCAGCCATGGCATATTTTGCTATACCAGCATTTGTGCAGCCAATACATTTATTAGTGGGTACTCTTATCATAGGTGTCGAATTTCTGTTAATTTTGCACCTTAATTATCAGCACAGGCTATTAGCCAAAAGTAAAATAATCTGATGCAGTCAAACGAGCTTTCTATAACCCTACAAGCCATAGTCGTAAGTCGATTAAAGGCTTATAATGATTTACTAAAATTTCGTTTATCGGCTTTAGTAGCATTCTCTTGTGGTTTCGGTTACATATTAGGTTTTAATGGTCAGATTGATTGGTTTCAGTTTGCCATGACTATGATTGGTGGGTTTCTGGTAAGTGGTGCTTCGTGTGCCGCTAATGAAATCATCGAAAGAGATGTCGATAAGCTGATGACGCGAACTCAAAACAGGCCGCTACCTACTAAGTCTATCAGTGTACAGGAGGCTTTATGGTTTGTGATCTTTACAGGTCTTATAGGATTTACACTACTTTATGCTTTTACTAATTTATTGACCACAGTACTGGCCATCACTAGTTTAGTATTGTACGTATTTGTTTATACTCCTTTGAAAAAGGTAGGTCCGATAGCAGTATTTGTAGGAGCTATACCAGGAGCTATGCCTCCATTGCTAGGTTGGACTGCTGCTACAGGGAGTATCAGTTATGAAGCTTTGATTATTTTCGGCATACAGTTCATATGGCAGTTTCCTCACTTCTGGGCAATCGCTTGGGTAGGGGATGATGACTATAAGAAGGCCGGTTTTAAACTTTTGCCGATGGGTGGTCGTAAGGATCTTAATACAGCTATTCAAATAATGATTTATACGCTGTTCTTACTACCTCTAGGTTTATTGCCTACTTATTTTGGTTTTACTGGGTTGAACTCTGGCATAGTAGCTACGATATGTGGTGTACTCTTTTTGGCGCAGACATTTTCTTTGATGAAAGACTGCTCTAAAAAATCAGCCCTCAGGATCATGTTTGGATCATTCTTGTATTTGCCTATAGTACAGATTGCTTATTTATTAGATAAAGTTTAGTATGAGTATAGATAAAATAAATACAGTAGAAGAGGCAGAGCAGCCGCTTTCGATGCATCCTCAAAAGTTTGCATTGTGGCTTTTTATTGTCACAGTGGTGATGCTTTTTGCTGCGATGACGAGTGCTTACATCGTAAGGCAAGGGGAAGGTAACTGGCTTATTTTTGATTTACCTACTTTGTTTTATGTCAATAGTGGTATCATTATACTTAGTAGTGCGACTATGCACTGGGCATACACTGCAGCCCAAAAGGACAATTTAGGGCAAGTGAAATTAGCGATGTGGCTGACTACCGTTTTGGGTTTTGCTTTCTTAGTAGGTCAGTGGGAAGCTTGGGGAGTATTAGTTGATGCTGATTTATTTTTCGTGGGGAGTAATATATCTGCCTCATTTTTATATGTTATCACAGGACTTCATGCGGTTCACCTGATTTCTGGTGTGATATTTCTAATAATTGTATTAATTTCGTCTTACAAATATAAAGTACACTCCAAGAACATGACTAGGATGGAAATGTGTGTTACCTACTGGCATTTCCTAGGTGGGCTTTGGATTTACCTTTTCGTCTTTTTATTATTGAATCATTAATTAACAAATAGTTTTAACTACTGAAATATGTCAACTACTGCAGTTTTAGATGGCCCAAAGCGTAAAGTTTGGGGCGGAGGTAATGAGCCGCTTAATGCGAGTTATGGTAAGCTGATGATGTGGTTTTTCTTGTTATCAGATGCTTTTACATTCTCTGCATTACTGGTAGCTTATGGAATGATCAGATTTACTTACCCAGGATATGCTGGGCCAGCGGAGGATTTTGTAGGGTCTAATGAGTACTGGCCAGTGCCAGAGCTTGTATTTGATGCCTTCCCGTTCCTTCATGGTGTACATATTCCACTTGGTTTCGTAGGTTTGATGACTTTTATCCTCATCCTAAGTTCAGTAACTATGGTATTAGCAGTAGAAGCAGGACATAGAAATGATAAAGATGCTGTAGTAAAGTGGATGCTTTGGACGGTAGTTGGAGGTTTTGCTTTCTTGGGCTGTCAGGCTTGGGAGTGGAATCACTTTATTCACGGTACAGACACAGGCTCTACTTTTAGATTTTTGATAGATGGAGACTGGGTGTCTCAGACAGTAAAAGGAGCTAATCTCAGCGTTAATGAATATGGGCCAGCAGCATTCGCTCAACTGTTTTTCTTTATCACAGGTTTCCATGGATTCCACGTGTTTTCAGGTGTAGCCTTTAATTTCTTGATCTTTTATCAAGCGGCAGTAGGCAAGTTAGAGCAAAGAGGACACTATGAAATGGTAGAGAAAGTAGGTCTTTACTGGCACTTTGTAGACTTAGTATGGGTCTTTGTCTTCACATTCTTTTATTTGATTTAACGAAATTTTAAAATATCATAGTCATGGATTCATTTGACAATCAACACAAGACATTAGAAGTAATACCAGCTAACAAAGAGAAAATCCAGAAGATCTGGAAGATCGCTTTGATCCTATTGGTAGTGACTTTAGTAGAATTCGTTTTTGCTTTCACCATGGAGAGAGGATTATTGCTTTACTCAATCTTCATTGGGTTGACCTTGGTGAAAGCAGCCTACATCGTGATGGAGTTTATGCACTTAAAGGAAGAGTCTAAAGCACTTTTCTGGTCTATCGTGATCCCATTGCTATTTGTAGTATGGTTAGTGATAGCGTTACTCAATGAAGGTGGTGCCATCTCCATCTACAGATAAAATAAAATTTATAGAAAAAAGGTAGGTTGGGGTGTGAACTTCAACCTATTTTTTTGTTGTCTAATAAACGCAATATGAAATTACTCAAGGCTCTAGTACTTATTTGCATACTGATGATCCCAGTGCTTATTTACTTGTTTTTAAGGACTTTTGGGGAGAATCATTATTCAGTGCCAGTATTTTATGAGAGTGGTTTATCCACTATTTATGGGGATTGTCCTAGTGATTCTACCCAGTACTTAGTTCCGAATTTTTCTTTGACAAATCAGTCTAATCAGGTAATAGAAGGGACATCATTAAATGACAAAATCACTATTGTTGATTTTTTCTTCACTTCATGTCCTAGTATCTGTCCGATCATGTCTAGTCAAATGGAGCGTGTGCAGGATGCTTTCAAGGATAATCCTAATATTCAAATCCTATCGGTCAGCGTAGATCCTACTTATGACTCAGTAGAAGTGTTAAAATCTTATGCACAGAAACACCAAGCGATTGATGGTTTTTGGCACTTTTTGACGGGTGATAAAGACAATATTTATGAATTGGCTACCTGTGGATTTGCGCTACCTACTATAGATGGTAATGGTGATCCTGATGAATTTGTCCATAGTGATAAGTTTGTCTTAGTAGATAAAGAAAGAAGGATTAGAGGCTATTACAGTGGTACCAATCGTGAAGAGGTGGACAGGTTGATATTAGAGATCAAAATACTATTATACGAATATAATCTAGCAGAGTAATGAGTACATTATCATCAAATCAAGTAGATAAAAAATACAGCAGATTGATCGCTATCGTCTCTGTTTTGATTCCGATTGTCGTAGCAGTGCTTCTATTTGTGCCAGCTAAATTAAGCTTAAGTGCGGAGTGGGTTTACCTTTTGCCAAAAATCAATGCAGTCATCAATTCCCTGACTTCAGTACTGCTCATTCTTGGTTTTATTTTTATCAAAAAGAAAATGATCAACCAGCATAGAGCAGTGATGTCATCTGCTTTTGTCTTGGGAGCATTATTTTTGGTATCATATGTAGTATATCACGCAAGTGCTCCATCGACTAGTTTTGGTGGGGAGGGCGCTATTAGAACTATATACTATGTGGTATTGCTTAGTCATATTTTATTAGCCGCTATCGTAGTTCCTTTTGTTCTCTTTGCCTTTTACTTTGCGTTGACGCAGAAGATAGAGAAGCACAAAAAGATCGTCAAATGGACTTTTCCTATATGGCTTTATGTGTCTGTGACAGGAGTGATTGTATATTTGATGATCAGTCCATATTATTCATTTTAAGAACTCAGTCCAGACATTTGACGTTTAATACTTAGTAATCTAAAGGAGTCATGAGAAAGTTTTTGAAATCATTAGTCATAGCCTGTTCGCTACTATTAGTTCAGATAAGTGCCTCTGCACAGTGTGCCATGTGTAGGGTTTCTGTAGAAAATAATGTCAGTGCAGGAGATACTTCTGTAGCTTCAGGCTTAAATTTCGGTATTCTTTATCTTTTTGTCATGCCCTATTTGATGGCAATGGTGATAGGCTTCTTTTGGTACAGGAGTAGTAAGAAAAACAAACTAAAAGCCATGCGCTTTATAAAGCGTTGAAAATATAAATAATCTCAGCTAAGTGCCCGATATGACTATCGGGTATTTTATTTTTATTAAATTGACAACATATTAGCTGAGTGAATTTGAAGCGATTTATCTATATATTTTTGTCCGCCATAGCCCTTTTTATTACAGGGTATTTTTGGTTTTATGACAGCTCTGATGAGCTGCAGCAAAAGGAGCTATTTAGAAAGACTGTTCAGTCAAACATCGATCAATTATTTGAAGAATTAACACAGGACTCTACCTTGATTGCTAACAGGATCAATGCTAGAGATACGGTCACTTTTACTTATTTAAACATCCCTACTAATCATGCTTTTTTCGTCTATCGTGATGATAAGTTGCTTTACTGGTCAGATAATGAATACATCCCACAAAATGTAGAGACGCGTGATAGCGACTTGATCAGGTTGGTAGAAAATACCTCAGGGAAATTTATTAGTAAAACCTCATTAATAGAGATAAGTAGTGGCGATCAGTATCGGATTGTTCAACTGATACCGCTTTACAGAAATATACAATTGGTCAATCAATATATCAATGGAGGCTATGACCCATCAGTATTTGGCAATGACAACCTCGTCATTAGTAGTGTAGAAAATGAGTTTTTTGAACAAATCACCGATCCTAATGGTGAGTTTTTGTTTGCTGTCTCATTCAGATCAGGATATGCGCTTAATAAATCTGGTATCAACAGTGCCGCTTTGATTTTCTCCGTGTCACTATTTGCTTTGCTTACTATTTTTTCGATCAATTTCATCACACCATTTTGGAGAAAGAATAGGAAGTTTTTAGCACTAGTGTATACTACAGCTATTTTGATTTTGATTAGAGTGCTGATGATTAGCTTGAAGATTCCATTTGGTTTTTTTGATCTAGACCTGTTTGATCCAAAGTTTTATGCCGCTTCAATCATCAATCCCTCATTAGGAGATCTATTGCTCAATATCTTGGCCTTGGGAGTAATAGTTACTCTTGGCTTCAGCATTATTGCAGAAAACTACTTCCTGAAAAAATTTAGAAAGTTTACCCTAAGACATCCCATAGGGTTTTGGTATATCATTGCCTATGCAGTGAGTTTGGGCTTTGGTATATTTTACTATTTGCTGTATAGATCCCTACTTTTCAACTCACAGTGGTCTTTGGACATTAGCTCTATTGCGGATTTTGATGTTTTTAAGTTGATCAGCTACTTGATCATCTTCATGGGAGGGGCTTTCTATATTTTGATGCTGCTATTAGGGATCAATATGGTGGTTTTTGCTCGGAATAGATTGAAGCATGAGCCTTATACAGTCTTGGTGATTTTTGCCGTGATAGCATTAGCCTTTGACTATGCTACAGGGTTGGAGATGCGAACGCTGATTATATTTCATGTTTTAGCGTTGCTTTTTGTGATCACTCTGAGGCTGTATCAAAATATCTTTAGCTTCAGTTTTTCGACTTTTTTGACCTTGTTCTTTGGCGCTATGATCTGTGCCATGATTGGGGTTTTTGCGCTTTATAAACATCAAGAATTAGCAGCCATTAATGATAAGCAGAAATTTTCCAACCAGTTACTTATAGACAATGATATCCTTGGAGAATTTTTATTAGCAGAAGTGATGGATAATATCCGTAGTGATGTCTTCATAAGGAGTAAACTGGCGGAGCCTTTTGGAAATAAAGAAGTGATCGAGCGAAAGATCAAGCGAGTGTATTTGGGTAGTTATTTTGATAAATATGATGCCTTTGTGTACATCTTTAACTCAAGAGGAGATCTCTACAATAGGCGCTCAGGGGCTGACAACCTGAGAAACTTGATGCGTAAATTTGTCAAGTTTGAGAATCAAACAGCGGTGACCAACCTTTATTTTAGTCGAGATCAGGATCAAAATTTCAATAAAAATTACTTCGGAATAGTCGATATCAATAGAAATAATGTGCAGATCGGGACAGTAGCTATTGAGCTAAGACAAAGAAGGTTGCTCGCCTCCAGCGTATTTCCTAAACTGTTGATAGACAATCGCTATGTCAATAGTGACCCTAATCAAGATTTTGATTACGCGATCTATGAAAATAAGCGATTGATGCTTTCGGTAGGAAATATCAATTATCGTACGGTAGTCACTCCTGAGTTTTTTGAATCGAGGAGGTTGAGAGAGGTTGGGATTAGAAAGGGGGGATATCATCATATGGCCTTCGATACTGGTGAAGATGAAATGGTGATCGTATCTTCCCCACTGTATGAGCCAAGACTATTTATCGCTGATTTCTCTCTGATTCTCTTGATCTTCATACTTATGACGATTGTGGTAGTCGTCTTATTTGAGAGTCTCAAAGGATTTAGGCATTACACACTCAATTATTCCACGAAGATCCAGTTATATCTCAACTTAGCATTCTTCCTTCCGATGCTTATCGTGAGTGCTGTGACAGTGACCTTAGTGAGTAGAAGTTACACGCAAGATCTGACAAGGCAATATTTCGATAAGGCACAGCTCATCAAGGAAAATATCAGTAGAAGTCTCGAGACATACTTTAGTGGAGAGATGGATATAGAGGAGCTAGAAGGGCAGCTATATGCCTTATCGGGTACGACCAACTCCGATATCAATGTCTATGATCAAGAGGGTAGATTGCTCTCAGGAAATCAGCCAGCGATATATGAAAAGAAGATACTGTCAGATCTCATTAATCCTATTGCATTCTCTCAGATCAAGGAACAGTATAATACACGCATCATCATAGATGAGCAGATCGGTAAGCTGGACTTTAAGACTGTATACATGGCATTAAGATCACCCAATGGAGATAAACTCAACGCTATAATAGGCATTCCGTTCTTTGAGTCAGCTAGCGAGTTGAATAGGTTGAGAACGGATGTGTTGGGGAATATCATCAATATCTTTATCATTATCTTGATCATCTTTTTGGTAGTGTCCTACTTTGCTTCGCAAAACCTCACTAGTCCTTTCAAGCTAATTGCTCAAAAGATCAAATCTACATCCCTCGAGAAAAACGAGCCGATGTTTTGGCCAAATAAGGATGAGATCGGCTTACTAGTAGGTGAATACAATAAGATGCTGGAAAAGCTAGAAGCCAGTAGAGAATCTATGGCAGCGAGCGAGAAGGAAACTGCTTGGAGAGAAATGGCTAAGCAAGTGGCACATGAGATCAAAAATCCACTTACACCGATGAAGCTCACATTGCAGCATATGAGAAGGCTTCAAATGGAAGGTAAGCTAGATGATCCTAAGCAGCTAGAGCGGCCTGTCAATACGCTGCTGGAGCAGATCGATACGCTTAGTGATATCGCTACATCTTTCTCAGATTTTGCCAAAATGCCGCTTCCTAAAAATGAGAAAATCGATCTAGCCAAGGTATTGAGACAAATAGAAACGCTCTTTAGAAATCATGAAAAGGGAAGCGTGATCTGTCAAGGTATCAAAGGAGAGATCTATGTACTAGGAGATGAGAAGCTGTTTGGGAGGGTATTTAGCAACTTGGTGATCAATGGTATACAAGCTGTCCCAGACGATCAGGTGGCTGAGATCAAGATTACAGCAAGGCAATCAGAAGGCAAGGTGAAAATCACTGTTAAAGATAATGGACAGGGTATCCCGAGTCATTTGAGAGAAAAAGTGTTTGTGCCAAACTTCAGTACTAAAACTGAGGGATCTGGACTAGGACTAGCCATCGTCAAGCGAGGGGTAGAGAATGCAGGAGGGAAGATCTGGTTTGATTCGAAAGAAGGAGCAGGGACTACATTTTATTTAGAGTTTCTATTAGTCTAGATGCGTTGTTGGGGATTAGTCATATGGTGCATGATGAGCGCATATACGCTAAGTGCTCAGACCAACTTGCCCAATTGTAAGTGGGTTAAAACAGCGATACCGATAGAACTAGACTCTCTCACAGCGATCCCTGAGAGTATTGTTGCGACTACTCTAGCAGGAGACACTTTAGCCCATAGTTTTGATTTAAATACTGGAATGATCTCCTTCTCAGCAGTGAGTGTAGACTCTGCGCGTGTTTGTTACAGAACTTTCCCTTACAGCTTACACAGACCTATCCAACATAAGACCTTGGCGATTTATGATTCCAATGCGCTATTTAAAGACAAACGCATAGCGATTAATAATACTGTTTTTGATGTCAGAGAAGAGCTCTTTAGCACTTCGGATTTACAGAAGAGTGGTAGTATCAGTCGAGGGATATCTTTTGGCAATACTCAAAATGTCTTTGTCAACTCGGCTCTCAACTTACAGATGGAAGGCAAGCTTTCTGATAACTTACAGATTAGAGCTAGTATCACTGATCAAAATGTGCCTTTCCAACCGGAAGGAAATACCCAACAGCTACAAGATTTTGATAGAGTATTTATAGAGTTATACAATGAGAAGTTTTCGCTCAGCGGGGGAGACGTGGTTTTTCAAAAGCGAGATTCAGAGTTTTTGCAATACTACAAAAACGTACAAGGTGGCATGTTCAGTACCAAGTATGATCTGGGCAAATTTAAAGCACAGACTTCTATAGGTGCTTCTGTAGCTAAAGGAAAATTTGCTTCTACGATAGTGGAAGTGTTAGAAGGAGTGCTAGGACCTTATCGGCTTAGAGGACCTAATAATGAACGCTTTATCATCGTATTGGCTAACTCAGAGAAAGTTTATCTAGATGGAAAGCTGCTTCAAAGAGGATTTAACAATGACTATGTCATAGACTATAATATCGGGGAAATTACATTTACCAATAATGTATTAATCACAGAATTTTCTCGTTTGCGGGTTGATTTTGAGTACGCAGATCAAAACTATAGCCGATCTATTATTTTAGCCAATCAGCGATTTACAAATGATAAGCTTGAAGTAAGCTTGGATTTTTATAAAGAAGAGGACAATCGTAACAGGCCACTTCTCCAAGACCTCAGCGATGCAGATAAAATATTGCTCAGTAGTATCGGAGACGATCTGGATCAGGCGATAGTGCCTAGGGTTGATAGTACGGAGTTTAGCCAAGATTTGATCTTATATAGGAGGCTTACAGATGAAACTGGGTTTGTATATTATGAATACTCCACTAATCCGGATAGTGCAAGATACACGCTTACTTTTAGTGAGGTAGGCTTCGGTAATGGGAACTATGTCCGTCAAAACTTCCAAGCTAATGGAACGGTCTACGCGTATGTGGCTCCAATAAATGGTCAGCCACAAGGAACTCACGAACCTGTAATCCGTCTCACTACTCCGGCACTCAGACAAATGATGACGGCAAGCATCAAATACAAGTTGTCACAGTATGAGCAAGTATTTACAGAAGTAGCACTTAGTCAGCGAGATTTGAATACATTTTCTAGTATAGATAATGCAGATAATCAGGGATTTGCGGTAAAGAGCGGTTTAAAATCTGTAGGTCGACCTATTGGATGGTTGAAAGATTATAAGCTTGAAAGTGAGGTAGATATCGAGTTTGACTCAAGAAATTTTGAGTTTGTAGATCGCGTTAGATATATAGAGTTTGATCGTGACTGGAATGCTAGTTTTGAGGATTTGGAGGTAAACAATTCAGATCAAATCATTAATGGAGGATTGTCAGTCCGTAAAAATGCAGATGCTTATGCGGGGATATCCTCTACTTTTAGAAATAGGGGAGAAGTGGTAGACGGCTATCAATTCAGGGCGGAATTTGGGCAGCGAATATTCAAAAGGCTTTACCTGAAATCGGATTTGTTTCAGATGCAAAATAAGCAAGCTACATTAGATGCTTCATGGTATCGACTCAATGCTGACTTGCAGTTTAGGAGTAAGTACTTAGTGCCTGGCTATACTTACTCTGAGGATCGTAATGTCATCAGAGATCGTGCAGCTGACAGTGTGGTCAATACAGCAATGAATTTTGTCTCTCATAGAATTTATTTAAGATCAAATGATACGCTAAAAACACAGTTTCTAGGTGAAGTCATTTTGAGAGAGGATAATACCCCTCAGCAAGGAGAAATCAGGAAACAAAATGAGTCGATCACTACCAATTTTCAACTCAGAAGAGAGTTGGCTTCGAATCACTCTTTGGTGAGTACTTTTACATACAGAAAGTTAGAGAATGTGCTTTTTCCTGACTTTGACGAAGAGACCGTGATGGGACGCGTAGACTACAATGGCTCACTATGGAAAGGTGCTATCAGAAATGAGCTCAACTATGCGATCAGCAATGGTCGAGAACTACGAAGAGAATATGTCTATCTGCCAGTGCCTACAGGTGAGGGAACACATACTTGGCGTGATGATAATAGAGATGGGGTGCAACAACTTGAAGAGTTTTATCTAGCAGTCAATGCAGATGAAAAGAACTATGTGAAAATATTTGTACCTACGGATGACTACATCCAGGCTTTTAGTACTCTTTTTAATTACAGATTGAATGCGCGCTTCCCAGATACTTGGCGAAAAGAGGAAGGGTTGAAGGCTTTCATTCAGCGATTTACTAATAATACCAGTTGGACAGTGGAGAAAAAGACTACCGATTCAGACCTTTTGCAGCGTATTTCTCCATTTATTAATCAATTAGATGAGGAAAATTTACTCTCTTTGAGAAGGTCATTTAGGTCTACTTTTTTCTATAATAGGTCTTCTGCTAAAAATGGCTTTGAACTTAGCTTTCTCAATACGGACAATCGACAATTGCTCACTGGTGGATTTGAGGAGATCAGCCAGAGAGAGTGGAGAGGCAACTTTAGAGTGAATATTAAGAAGCAGTACAACCTCAACTTAGGCTACACGCAGCAAGTAAAAGCCAGCGTTTCTGACTTTTTAGACAATAGGAATTTTTTGATCAATGCCTATAAGTTGAGTCCAGAATTGGCTTGGCAGCCTTCGACTAAGTTTCGGTTGACGGGGACCTATGGTTTTACGGACAAGTCAAATGCTAATGGAGATGCGGGTGGAGAACAGGCTACTTTGAGTGAGTTTGTCTTTGATCTGAGATATGCTAAAGCTATCCAAAGTACGATAGGAGCTAATCTAAGACTGGTCAATATACAATATGATGGGCTGGTAAATTCCCCCATTGGTTATGAGATGCTCGAGGCATTACAGCCAGGGACCAATGTCACTTGGACACTTAATTGGCTTCAGAGAATAGGAAATGGCTTGCAATTTAACCTCGTGTATGAAGGCAGAAACTCAGGAGATCAGCGCACAGTGCACACAGGCAGGATGCAGGTTAGTGCATTGTTTTGAGGCAATTGTTTAAGATGGCGCAAACATTCTTTATTTTTGTTGTCATGACAACTTTCTTGAGTTGAAATAGTTAAAAATGATATGAAGGAATTGGTAGTAGTCACAGGAGGAAGTAAAGGTATCGGAAAAGCCATTATCCATAAATTTGCAGCCGCAGGATATGATATCGTGACCTGCGCACGTAATCAAGCAGCGCTAAATGAAATGGCTCAAGAAGTGATCAATCTCTACGGAGTCCAAGTACATACTATGGTGGCAGATCTTTCAAAGAGAGCTGCTGTAGCTGATTTTGCCACTTTCATTCAGTCTAAAGGTGAAGTTGGGGTATTGGTAAATAATACGGGTGTATTTATCCCAGGACAAATCCATACAGAGGAAGAAGGTAGTTTGGAAAAAATGATAGAGACCAATCTATACAGTGCGTATCATCTCACGAGGGCTATAGTGCCTCAGATGAAGGCTAGAAAGTCAGGTCATATATTTTCCATGGGCTCCATAGCAGGATTGACTGCCTATGAGCATGGTGGTTCTTATGCCATTTCTAAGTGGGCGATGCTTGGATTTACTAAGTGTCTCAGAGCTGAACTCAAAGGAGACGGTATCAAAGTAACCTCGATATTGCCTGGGGCTACCTACACAAGTAGCTGGGAAGGTGTCGATCTGCCAGTGGAGAGATTTATGAAGTCAGAAGATGTGGCTGAGGCTGTATGGTCAGCATATCAGATGTCTCCGCAGACAGTAGTAGAAGAGATAGTGATTAGACCTCAGTTGGGGGATATTTAAGCAAGCATATAAAGCATTTATTTGATATGAAGACTTCCTTTACCACAGCTAAAAAGTACTGCGACAGTATGGTTGCTTACAAGAGGCGAAAGACTATTCCCGTCAAAGTAGGGGATGTCATCATCGGGGGAGACAATCCCATAGTAGTTCAGTCTATGACTACTGTAGATACGATGGATACGCAGGGATCTGTAGAACAAGTCATCAGGATGGTCGAGGCGGGTTGTGAACTTGTAAGAATCACAGCTCCTAGTATCAAAGAAGCTGAAAACTTAGCAGAAATCAAGAAAGAGTTGCTTAAGAGAGGTTATAAAGTCCCTCTTGTAGCTGATATACATTTTACCCCTAATGCTGCAGAAGTAGCCGCTAAAATCGTAGAGAAAGTCAGAATCAATCCAGGCAACTACGCTGACAAGAAGAAATTTGAAACCATCGAATATACCGATGAGAGTTATCAAGCTGAGCTACAGCGTATCAGAGAGCGATTTGAGCCACTAGTGAAGATCTGCAAAGAGCATGGTACAGCGATGCGAATAGGGACGAATCATGGGTCACTTTCTGATAGGATCATGAGCCGATACGGAGATACTCCACTAGGTATGGTTGAGTCAGCATTAGAGTTTTTGAGGATATGTGAAGACATGGAGTATTACAATATCGTGATCTCTATGAAGTCAAGCAATCCACAAGTCATGGTACAAGCTTACAGACTACTCGTACAAAAACTTGATGAGGAAGGTTTTAAGCCATATCCACTACACCTTGGAGTGACTGAAGCAGGTGATGGTGAAGACGGCCGAATCAAGTCAGCTTTAGGTATAGGGACACTCCTCGAAGATGGTTTGGGAGATACGGTGAGGGTTTCTTTGACAGAAGAACCAGAGTTTGAAGCACCAGTAGCACAAGTACTCGTCAATCGATACCAAGAGCGCTCAGGCCATGCTCCGATAGCGCCTATTTCTGACAATCCACTAAACCCTTTTGCTTATGAGAAAAGACAAACAAAAGAGGTCGCCAATATCGGTGGAGGTAATGTGCCTCGAGTGATTGCTGATTTTAGCAAATTAGAAGACGTACAAGTCAAAGACCTGAAAGCCATAGGACACTTTTATCTTCCAGAGCTAGACAAGTGGAAGATGAATGATATCGGGGCTGATTATGTGTTTAGCGGAGATCATCCGATACCCTTTATGCTGCCAAATGGACTAAAGGAAATCCTCAACTATCAAGCATGGCTCAAAGATGAAGATCATGGCAATAAGATTCCTGTTTTTAACCTGCAAGATTGGATGTTTGCTCCAACTAGACACAAGGAAATCAACTTCCTGAAGCTAGATGCCGCTAGACTAGAAGATGAGATTTTTAGCATCTTAGAAGCAGAGGATGATAAGTTGGTCGTGTGGTTAGAAACCTATAATCAACACGCATTAGCCGCCAATAGGAGATTTTTCATTGAGTTAATCAAAAGAAATATCAATATCCCTGTGATCATTCATTCGACTTATCATAATATGAGTCAGGATGAAATGATGATCTATCCAGCCACAGACATGGGTGGACTACTCATCGATGGCATGGGAGATGGCGTCATGTATGGTGTAGATCAGTATCACGTTAATGACAAGGAAAAACATTTGGCTGATTTGAAACTCGCCAATAGCGTTTGTTTTGGAGTATTGCAGGCAGCTCGTACGAGGATATCTAAGACAGAGTATATCTCTTGTCCTTCTTGTGGTAGAACGCTCTTTGACTTGCAGGAGACAACTGCGATGATTCGTAAGCGTACAGACCACCTCAAAGGAGTAAAAATAGGTATCATGGGTTGCATCGTTAATGGTCCTGGAGAGATGGCAGATGCAGATTATGGCTATGTAGGTTCTGGTAAGGGTAAGATCACACTCTACAGAGGTCAAGAGGTCGTCAAGCGATCTGTTCCTTCGGAAAAAGCTGTGAATGAATTAATTAATTTGATCAAAGAAGATAACAAATGGATTGAACCCGAAGTAGAAGCTTTGAGTTAAGTATCTATAAGCAATACATTATGGCAAATAAGTTCGGAGATTATTTCAAGCTTGGAGAAGTAGGCAATTACTTCTTTAGAGTATTTAAAAAAACAGATCCTGACCAAAAGGGAAATTTCAACCTCAGGATGATGCATGGGATCAATAAGATATCTATCCTATTGTTTTTATTTGCCCTCATCGTGATGTTGATTAGACATGTATTTTGATGAATGTCGAATATTATAGGACACACTGTCTTTCTAAGGTGGGAGTAGAAGAGGGTTTTCCCTTTGATACTTCCACTTTAGTCTTTAAAGTCGGTGGAAAAATTTTTGCTTTACTGGATATTGAAGAGTTTGTGAGTGTCAATCTCAAATGTGATCCTGAATATGCGATAGAGTTGAGAGAACGCTATGAAGGTATCTTACCAGGCTATCACATGAATAAGAGGCATTGGAATACCATCCTCAATGATGGTTCTGTGAGTGACAAACTACTTTTAGAACTAACAGATCACTCTTATGACTTGGTCTATCAAAGTCTGCCTGCTAAAGTCAAATCAAATTTAGCCTCATGAGTTTCCTCAAGTTGACGCAAATAGAGAAGCATTATGATTCGAATTTTGTCTTAGGCCCTATAGATCTGGTACTAGATAAGGGAAAGGTACTGGCAATACTTGGTGAAAGTGGTTCTGGTAAATCTACTCTTTTGAAAATCATCGCTGGTTTGTTGCCTGCCGACAGAGGGAATGCATTTTTGGATGGAGATGTATTACAGGATCCTAGAGAAAAGCTGATTGCTGGCTATGAAGAGGTCAAGCTGATCCATCAAGACCTTAAGTTGCATATAAACAATACCGTTCGGGAAAATATCAAAAGAGAATTGCTCGCTTATGATGCTGATTATGCAGCTGAGCGTATAGCCTTACTGCTTGAATTATTCAAACTAGAGCACTTGGCTGATCAAAAGCCTACTCAGCTATCAGGAGGTCAACGTCAAAAAGCAGCTATCGCAAAGGCACTGGCTATAGAACCTCAATTAGTTTTGCTCGATGAGCCTTTTAGTCAGTTGGATACCATACAAAAGCGTCTGTTGCTTGTAGCATTACGGGATGCTTTTAAGGCGATGGAGAGTACAGTCATCATGGTAACGCATGATTATGAGGATGCTTTGCAGCTGGCCGATGAGATCGTGGTGATCAAAGAAGGTAAAATCATGCAAAGAGCAAGTAGTCAAGAGATTTATCACAAGCCTAATAGTCAATATGTAGCGTCACTTTTTGGGGAGACCTATTTATTTCCTTTGAATTTATTTGCCGTATTTGGCTTAGAGGAAATGTATGATTCCAACAAAGTTTATTACAGACCTAGCGCACTATATATATCCTCTTCAGGAGTGGCGGCTCAAATCAAATCTGTTCAATTTTTAGGACTTTATAGTCGTGTGACATTAGATATTCAAGGGTCTTCACTCACTGCCTATTTAACTGATTCAAATGCATTGCAAGCTGGAGAACAGGTAAACATTCAGCTCCATACAGATCAACTGATTGAGATTTGATCTTCAAGATTTTAAATTAGAGTTTCTTATTTAAAAGGACACGTTTTTCATTTTTCTTTC
Organism: Penaeicola halotolerans; assembly: GCF_016464625.1. GTDB lineage: Bacteria > Bacteroidota > Bacteroidia > Cytophagales > Cyclobacteriaceae > Penaeicola > Penaeicola halotolerans. Next base: position 463,332 of record NZ_JAEAGO010000003.1, on the reverse strand, counting down.
GCTTTAGGGAACATTTTTACTCATTTATCGATTGAACATTCATTCACTCATAAATTTTTCATGGAGCAAATAGCAGAAAAGAAAAAGCTAGTATTTGAAAGTGCCTTAGAATTGATCAAAGAAAATGGATTTCATGGAAGTCCTATGAGCATGGTCGCAAAGAAGGCGGGAGTTGCTGCTGGTACGATCTACACATATTTTGAAAGTAAAGATGAGCTTATTGTGGAGCTTTACTACTATATCAAAAGTAAAATGCTTAATGAAATAAGTGAAAAGGATGATCCTTCTTTGCCATTTCAAGAGCGCTTTTTTATGTTTAGATGAGGTTTTGTCTCAGTCGTGGTCTACTCCATGCTCTCCATGTACGTGACCATGTGCTAATTCTTCTTCAGTGGCTTCTCTTACTTCTAAGACTTCTCCGTCAAAGTGCAGATCAAAACCTACTAGGGGATGATTGAAATCTAAGAGTACATCTTCTTCAAATACTTTCACTACTTTGGCTTGCATCGGGAGGCCTTCTTCATCTAAAAGTGGGAGGAAATTACCTTCTTCAAGCATACCGTCTTGAAAACCTCTTTCTTTGGAGAAATTCTCTTTAGGGACACTGATGATCATGTCATCACTGGCTTGTCCGTAAGCTTCATCAGCAGAGAGTGTAAATGAAAATGCTTCTCCTTGTACTTTACCAGAGAGAAGTTCTTCAAACTTCTCAGGAAGGCCACTATTGCCAAAAAGGAAATAAAAAGCATCTTCTTCATTTCTCACTTCTACACTAAAAGGTGCGGAGTTTTCATCATTTGATACTTTTAATTCATAAGTAAGTCCTACGACTTTTTTGTTAGATATTGTCATGTTTTAAAATTTGTTGCAAGATAAAACTTATATCTTTAATGTCTCAGGAAAGGGATTAGTTCATCACAGATTGATTAGTCAGTACAAGATGGATTATTTTGTATTTATTTTGCTTATTTTTGAGTTCATTTAGTGTATTTAATGAAGCAGAGACAGCTTTTATTTTTTCTATTGATCTGTGCCATAGGGATTTATTCCTGTGCGCCTCGGAGGATATGTCCTGCTTATCAGACAGCCATGATTTTAGATGATGATCTGAGGGCGATGACTTTTGGGCATTTCATAGATACCACCTTGATGGATCCTAATTTTAGAGCACAGCGTGAAGAGAAACGTTTTTTCTTTTTTCGTAAAAAACCCGTGGATCATAAGCCTTTGTATGCCACTAGCAAGTTGCCTAAAAATAATCCGATAGCTAATCCAGCTGCTCATAAGTACACCCCACCACCTCGATTCAACTTCTTCCATAGAGACGAGCCTGTAGTTTTTCAGCATGGCACACGGACGAATCAGCTCATGGCGCGAAGTAAGAAATTTAACACCCTTCGCAGAGAGACTTATATAGGGAAGGATACAACTTCTTTCGCTTTGATAGACTCGACACTCAATGCAGATTCTGTGATGTTTGTCAGGCGTAATCCGCTTATACTAAGTGATGACATGCCGCCTTTCAATACGGATCATTATATGTATATGGAGAAGTTTGGACATTTACTAGACTTCCCTGAGTATGAAGCTCCCGTGCCAGAGGTCATCCCTGTAGATACACTGCAAGACAGTACGCAGCAGAGAAAAGGACCTTTTTCTTTTCTAAAAAGGAAAGGAAATAACCAGCCTATCAATACGCCTAACTCTGATAATAAACGTAGGAGGGGCAAGCAAGAACAAGAAGCTATCGTCAACTCAAACGAGGAAGAGGAATAAAAAAATCCGAAGCAGGCGCCTCGGATTTTTATTTTTAGATCACGATGTTGACGATCTTACCTGGGACGATGATCACTTTTTTAGGGGATTTTCCTTCCAACCACTTGATCACTTCCTCTACTGCCATGACTTCAGACTCTATTTGCTGATTGGTCAGTGAAAGCGGTAGTTTTACTTTAGCCCTCATTTTGCCATTGATAGAGACAGGATACTCATGTTCATTCTCTACTAGATATTGCTCTTCATAAGCTGGATATGGTGCTTCTGAAATAGAGCTATTATGACCCAGTAGCGACCAGATTTCCTCTGTGATATGTGGCGCATAAGCAGCCATCACTAAGGTCAAAGGCTCCAAAATAGCACGCTTATTACACTTCAAGGCGCTCAGTTCATTGACACAAATCATGAAAGTACTGACAGAAGTATTAAAGGAGTACCGCTCTATGTCTTCAGCTACTTTTTTGATTGTTTTATGAAGGGATTTGAGTTCCTCTTGGCTTGGGGTAGCTTCGCTTACAGACCAGTTACCTTGCTCATCATGGAATAACTTCCAATACTTTCTCAAGAACTTGTGCACGCCATCTATACCATTGGTATTCCAAGGTTTAAACTGCTCCAGTGGGCCTAAGAACATCTCATAAAGTCTCAAGGTATCTGCTCCAAATCGCTCAATGATATCATCTGGATTGACCACATTGTACTTAGACTTTGACATTTTCTCTACTTCCCATCCACAGATCAGTTTGCCATCTTCCAAGATAAATTCTGCATTGGCTAGGTCAGGTCTCCATTTTTTGAAAGTTTCAGGATCTAGGACATCATTTTCCACCATATTGACATCCACGTGAATAGGTGTAGTGTCATATTGGTCTTTTAGTCCGTGGCTTACATAAGTATTGGTGCCAGTGATCCTGTACACAAAGTTGGATCTGCCCTGTATCATGCCCTGATTGATGAGCTTTTTGAAAGGCTCTTCTACTGTCACAAAGCCTCTGTCGTAGAGGAATTTGGTCCAGAATCGGGCGTATAGTAAGTGTCCTGTAGCGTGCTCTGCACCTCCGATGTAGAGGTCTACATTCTGCCAATAAGCTTGGATATCTGCCGCACAGAATGATTTATCATTTTGACTGTCCATGTATCGGAAGAAGTACCAACTCGATCCTGCCCAGCCTGGCATGGTGCTCCGCTCTAGTGGAAATTCACCTTCTGCTGTTTTATACACCCAATTCTTAGCCCTGCCTAGTGGAGGCTCGCCTTCTTCTGTAGGAAGGTATTTGTCCACTTCAGGTAGGATGAGTGGTAGATCTTTTTCATCGATGAGATAAGGGATATCTTCTTTGAAATATACAGGTAGTGGCTCCCCCCAGTAACGCTGTCTGGTGAAGATGGCATCACGCATGCGGAAGTTGACTTTCCCTTTACCAATCTTTTTTGCCTCAGCAAATTCGATGGCTTTTTGGATGGCTTCTTTGACCTCTAATCCATTCAAGAAGTCACTATTGATGATTTTACCTTCTTTGGCATCATGCGCTTCTTCTTCGATATTGCCACCGGCTACTACTTGTCTGATGGTCAAGTTGAAATGCTTAGCAAAAGCATAATCTCTGCTATCATGCGCAGGGACGGCCATCACTGCTCCTGTACCGTAGCCTGCTAGGACATAATCCGCTACCCAGATTGGAATTTGCTCCCCATTGTAAGGATTGATCGCATAAGCACCTGTGAAGGCACCAGAGATGCGCTTGACCTCTGTCATACGCTCACGCTCAGACCTGTTTTTGGCTATGGCTACATAGTCATTGACTTCCTTGGCTTGCTCTGGGGTAGTGAGTGCATCTACCAATTCACTTTCAGGTGCTAGTGCTAGAAAGGTTACTCCAAAAATGGTATCTATTCTGGTAGTGAATACCTTGATCTTTTCTGTACTATTCAATACTTCAAATACTAGCTCTGCACCGAGAGATTTACCTATCCAGTTGCGCTGCATTTCCTTGACAGGCTCTGGCCAATCGATGGTGTCTAGCCCACTTCTCAGTCGCTCAGCATAAGCAGTGATGCGCATAGACCATTGCATCATGTTCTTGCGAATGACAGGATGTCCTCCTCTCTCTGAGAAGCCATCTTTTACTTCATCATTGGATAGTACGGTGCCTAGTGCTGGACACCAGTTGACGGTAGTATTGGCTAGGAAAGTTAGTCTGTATTTCAATAGTAAACGCTGCTGATCTGCTTCAGACATGGCATTCCACTCTGCAGCTGTGATGGTAGGCGTGTCTTCATCGCAGGCTGCTTGGATATGGGCATTGCCCTTTTGCGCTAGCTCTTGGATGAGTGTAGTGATCGGTTCCGCTTTGTCAGTCGCACTGTTATACCAACTATCAAATAACTGCATGAAGATCCACTGCGTCCATTTGTAATAGCTCGGATCACAGGTTTTCACTTCTTTGTCCCAGTCAAAGGAGAAACCGATATTTTTCAATTGCTCTTTATAGCGCGCAATGTTTTCTTCTGTCGTGATGGCTGGGTGTTGCCCTGTCTGTATGGCGTACTGTTCTGCTGGCAGACCAAAGGCATCAAATCCCATGGGATGTAGGACATTGAAGCCCTTTTGGCGCTTATATCTAGAGACGATGTCAGAAGCTATGTATCCTAGTGGGTGGCCTACGTGCAGCCCTGCTCCAGAAGGATAGGGAAACATATCCAGGGAATAGAATTTAGGTTTATCTGAGGTATCGGCAGTCTTGAAAGTGCTGTTGTCTGCCCAGTACTTTTGCCATTTTTTTTCTATGCTGCTGAAATTGTATGCTGACATCTGTGAGTTGCGTTGATTTGATTTGCAAAAATAGTAGTTTGGTTTTATTTGGCTTAGGAAACCAAGAAAAAAGCCTTCCGAAGAAGGCTTAAAATATCGTCTGTGCGGAGTGGATTTACCTGAACTTGGGACCTTTGTACTTGCTACCCCAAACCCCTCCGCTAAAGAAGCCTTGTGGAATAAAGATCTCTACTCCAAAAGTGATGGCTAGATAGCCGTCTTTTGATTCAGGATTACCTCTTCTTCTTTCATTTATATTTTCTAGGTCAGGGAATCCTTGCCCAGGACCTTGATAGGTACCATCTTCATAGTATTGCGGCCCTATCCATCTGTAAGATACGGATACACGCTCTGTATCATCCAAGAAATCTGTTATAAAACTATAATCATAAGCACTGACATCATCTAGGTAGTCAGTAGTCGTGAATCGATACACAGCCTCAGCAAATACATCCATGTATGGAGAAGCTTTGTATTTGACTCCCAGACCAACTGGTAGGACGATGGCGATAGGGCCATAGCGTACGCCCTCTGTTTCTACATCTCTGAGTTTGATCCTTTCTCCCTCGATGACAGTAGTAGGATTGACAGTCGTGATCCCCGCACCGAGTAATAGGTATGGATTGACTACAGCTCTATCAATAAAACCCCTGTTGGTAGGTAGGAGATTGATCTCTACCATCCCTGTGATCTCCATGTTGTTGGAGGTGAAATTCAGGTTTCTAGGTTGTCTTAAGCTTTGAGGAGCTGCTTTGGCATCATCTCCAGCGATGTTGTAGAAAAATAGGTTTCCACGAAGGTTTACTCTTTCATTGGCGCGGTATTTTGCTCCGATGTTGAGCCCATAGCGTGACTGAAAACCATCAATAGGATCGTACAAGTCCCCAAAATAGATCGCAGAACCAAGGCCAAATACTGCTGAAAATTTTCTGTCTTTTCTTAAACTATAAAAGTTTTGGGAATAGGCTGAAAGGGTGGTGATCGTCAGAAAGGTTAAAACTAAAAGTAAATGCTTTTTCATTGGCAATGCTTAGGGTTGTACCTCTTACAAAATTAGGTTTATATATTTAATATGCAATTAAGTGTGGTATAAAATTTCATTCGGATAAAATGGCAATTTTTCGATATAAAAGACATTTTATCCAATATATAAGAATTTTACCCTTTTAAGTTTTCAGCCCCTGACTTGATGTAGATATCCCTCTGTGGGAATGGGATCTCAATTCCTTCTGCTGTGAAAGCTTTGAATATCTCGTAATAGAGCTGGCTTTTGAGTACTGCGGGTTTGTTGATGTATTCGATAGACCAGACACGCAGGATGAAATTGAGGCTATTGTCTCCAAACTCATCAAAAAGCACATCGGGTGCAGGTTCTTTGAGCACGCCTTCATTTTGCATGGCCACTTCTATGAGGATGCGCTTGACATGTGTAGGGTTCGAGTTGTAGGCAGTACCTACGGGGAAGTTGAATCTTACTCTTCGTTCATTATGGCTCCAGTTGATGACATTGGAGGAGATGAATTCAGAGTTTGGGACAATGATGGAAATATTGTCATTGGTGATGATCTCTGTAGAGCGGGCATTGATCTGTACTACGTCTCCATAGACGCCATTGACTTCTATGCGATCACCTATCTTGATGGGTCTCTCAAAGAGGATGATGATCCCTGAGATGAAGTTGTTCATGATGTTTTGCAAGCCAAAACCGATACCTACCCCTAGTGCACCTGCTAGGACAGTCAATGAACTCAGGTCAATGCCCGAAGACTGCAATACGATGAAAAGACCGAGGCACACAAATACATATTTGGTGATGGTGCCAATGGACTGGTTGGTACTAGGATCTAATTGATAGCGCTTAAGTAGTCTACCTGTGATGAGTCTTCGTAGGCGCTCTGCCAAGAAAAAAACAAAAAAGATACTGGCTAGGAAAAAGACTAAAAAGCTGACGGTGATAGGTGTTTTGCCTAGATTGAATAAGGTGTAATCGAGGACGCTTTGTATCCACTCGATGATCTCAGAGCCTCCTTCATCTATGATTTGATCTATTTCTTCCATGTTTTTAAGGTATAGGTTTCAATATAGGATATTTTGGTTGATAAGAGAAAAAGAAGTTATGGTGTTTGGCTTTTGGGTAAAGAAGTTCGCCTAATTGACGAGTCAAAAATCCTGGAAAGTAATCTAATACTAGGGGATGACTAGAGGAAGACTAGCCGATGACTAGGGGATAAGTAGGGGAAGACTAGGGGATAAGTCTAGTTGGAGTGCTGAATATTTAATAGATTCTATTTATATTGATTATGATTTCGGCCTAGCAGGAGACTATTATTGTGCAGAAATGGGTAAAAAGAAGTAAATCAATATCATGGTCGTTAAAATAGTAAATGATATTATGAGAAAGATTGAAATATGGTTGAATATATTGCATTATTGTATATTCAAGACAGATAAAAAGCTTCACATACTGTTTAATAAAATAAATCCTTTTACACTAATAGGAAAGATCCCTGCTGTTAAAAGAAAATTTGAAGAAAAAGGGACAACTTATCTCAATGTTGTAAATAAAGTTTGGACAGATGAAAGGTTCGGTTTTGGTATAATTATATCGGGTTGTGGAATAGTAATTATTTCATCCTTTTTAATTTGGGGTTTATCAAGCACTTTTTTTGGACTTTTAGAAGTACGTTTTTTAGTCAAACCTATACATGTTTTAGTATATGGCTTGATATCATTTTTAGTATGTTACATGTTGGTGTTTCGCCATGATAAATATATTAAATACTTCAAAAAGCTCGATAAACTGTCAACAAATGAGAAATGGAAATTTGCATTGATCTCATTTTTATTTGTGGTTAGTTGCATTTCTCTTTGGATTTATAGCTTTAGATTTTCCGTGGGTAAAATATAAATTAGTAATAAAATACTTCTTATCTCAGACCAACTCTCAAAGGAATAACTATCAGTTATTCGCTCTTGGTATTTTGGAGCTCCACTGCGAAGACGATGTATTGTACGTTTATAAATAGTTTCATCAGTTTAAACCCCTCCCTCTAGCAGGTAAATCAATCCTTAGGGAGACAGGCCGTCCTTTCGGGAGATAAATGCGACCAGTTGATGGTGGTAGGTCAGCAGCCTCGGTAGTCCGAGACCCTTCCTTCGTCAGGGTGACAATGCAGGCGGGGTTTCATTGAACTAGCTGAATTGCAATTGGTATGGTCTTTAAAATGAAAGGGGATCATATGGATGGAAATGCCATCAATAGAGACGCCATCAATGGTCGTCTCTACGAGGTGGTGTAAAGGGGTGTTAGACGGGTGAAATTTTTGAAAAGTGAGTTGGATGAATTTGTATAATTCAAAATTTCATTTTCATATTTTTTAGTAATGGTATTCAAATTCTAAGTGAATAAGCATTTTGTTCAAGGGGTATATTCCCTTGTTTATCCTGTAAATGTCTAATTATTCCTATTATAAGGCTATTTATATCTGTCTATATAAAATTATATTTTTTTTTTTTAAGTTCGAAAACCCTCTAAATTTTAAGGAATACGTATTTTGAGAAAAAATATTGTTTAAGTGAGAAAATATTTTTTGATGCATAAAATATTTTTCATAATTACGAGGAAATATTAATGCGAAATTAATTCATGAAATACCTTTATTTTCTATTAATATCTATTGTCGTATCCAATAATGCTATTGCTCAGAGTAGTCGAATTACCGATAAGGTTCCAACTTCTCCTTCAGCGAATTCATTAGGTGCTTTTGGCGACATTCCTGTATCTAATTATTCAGGTAAGCCTAATATCAGTATTCCTCTAGGTCAGATTACTCATCGCGATCTGACGGTTCCAATTTCCCTTTCATATGATGCATCTGGTATAAAAGTGACATCTGTGTCAGGCTGGGTTGGGACTAACTGGAGTCTATTATCAGGAGGGGTGATTAATAGAGTGATGAGAAAACTTCCAGATGAACATATTGATGGATACTTTAATCAAGGTATAAGCATTCCACAAGTATTAGACCCTTTTTCATATAACAATTTACTGGACGAGATAGAAGAAGGCTTAGTAGACAAAGAAGCTGATATTTTTATTTTTAATTTTCCTGAAGGACAAGGGAAGTTTTTTTATAACGAGCTTGGAGATGTAGTTATAGTCCCTCAGCAAAGCTTTAAAATAGAGGGTAAACCAGGAGTTACAGATTGGTTTAAGATCACTGCGCCATCTGGAACTGTCTATACATTTAATGATTTAGAACAAACGACAATTCCAAGTAGTGGTAATAAGCCTTCACTAACCTTTACTTCTTCTTGGTATTTATCGGAAATTTTTTCTCCAAGATATCCAGATCATAAAATTACATTTGTTTACAGTGATCAAATGGAGTATGATGCTTACAAAATAAAGACAGAGAATAGAAGTACCTCACCATTATCAAATCAAATTGAAACATATACAAGTCCATACGATATTATTCTCTCTTATAACTCTAAGGTATTGAGGGAAATCAATTCACCAACATCAAAAGTGGTATTTAATCTATCAGAAAATTTTAGACAAGATCTTCCTAGTTCTAAATTTCTTCAAAATATCAGTTTTTATGCAAAGGATCTCTATGATATGTCTTTTGAATTAAAACAAGGATTCGATTTTCATTTTGACTATTATCAAGGGAGTGGAAAACTCAGGTTGTTATCAATACAGCCACTGCAAAATAATGCAGAAATAAGCCCACCTTATATTTTTGATTATCAGCAAGGTATTACACCAGCTACTAATTCTTTGAGCAGAGACTTTTGGGAATATTATAATGGAGCGGATAATACTTCTTTATTGAATACCTCGACTATGTTTCTGGCTTATTCCATTAATGGAGGCCAAATTATTGATCTTAAGTATAGAGCGAATGGAGGAGATCGATCTCCTAATGCTGATTATACTAAGATTGGTACTCTCAATAAGATAACGTATCCAACTGGAGGATCAACTGTATTTGAATTTGAAAATAATTACTTATCCAAGTCTAATTATCATCGGCTTTTTGATGGTTTACTTTTTACAGACTTTGATTATTGTGGTAACTTTCCTTCAATCAAATTTGAATTGACTCATGACTATGTTGAGGAGAACTTTGGAAACTTTGAATTAATTGATCAAGTAAATGTAAGTGAGGCTTTTGGTAGTAGCGAGGGGGAATTTTTCACTTTAGATTCTTTGAATTTTTCCTTAGATAATGATCAAACAATAAAGTTAGAGATTATTATTAATAATTCGGGTATTTCTCAAAACATTAATCCCAATAATTTTCCTGCTGTAATACTCGAAAAAAAAGAAAATAATATTTATAATGTCATAAATACTTTTAGTGAGGTAGGTTCATCTCAAGAATTTTTATATCTTCAATCAGGAGAATATCAACTTAAAACAAGAGCTATATATAGTGATAATAATTTTTCTGATTATGCCAGAGGGAGAGTAACATATTTCACTCAGGGGGATTCTTTACCAGATCGTATTTTAGGCCCTGGCTTGAGGGTAAAATCTATAACGCATTTGGATTCAGACTTAGATACTTTAAAAACACTTAGATACAATTATTTAGATTCTTTGGGGAAAGAATCAGGTGTACTCTACGATTTGCCGATATTCAATCATATTTTTTATGCTAATGATAATTTACCCTATGTTTTCCAAAGTTCAAAAAATAATTTTGTTCATTTCGGATCTCCTATTGGTTATTCTAATGTAACTATATTTAATAGTGACTCTACATCGAATGGTTATGTTTCTTATAAGTATGAGACCGTCCCACCTAATGAGTTATTATTAGATCAAGATATATCTGATCCTAGAAATTATCCGTTTGTGCCCTCTTATTATTCTTTCTGGGAATCAGGTAATTTATTGGAGACAGCTTTTTATAAAACTAGTGGCACCAATTTCACCCTTTTAAATAAGGAAAACTACTTATATGAAGAGTCTTTTAACAGTTTTCCATTTAGTTTTGTAGTTGCAGGATTTCAAAAACAGTCAGATAATAGTGTATATAATTGTTATTTAGATAAAACCTATATCCTGAAGTCGGGTTGGAATCGATTGCTTAGTAAAGTAACGACTGAATATCATTCGGATGGCCAATTAGTTCTTGAAGAGCAATTTACATACGAAGATGAACCTGTTAATTTTTTACCTAGGAAGATAGTTTCTAGTTTATCAAATGATCAAGATCTAATATTAATCAATAAATACTCTATTGATCTTGAAGATACTACTCTCGATTCATTAAAAAGTAGTTTTATGATAAATCAAATGGTAGAGAGTTATGAATTTAAATCTTCTGTATCTGGATATTCTCTTATTAGATCAAGTTATAAGGAATTTGATAATTTAAATTTAAGTAAAAGCTGGGAGCTAAATGAGCCAAATGATAATAGTTATCAGCTTTTAGACAATTTAGATAGGGGTGATTTGTCTTTTTATGATGATTACTTTATAACATATGGTGTAGACGCTATACCAATAAACATTGATTCCAAAGGAAACGAAAGTTCATATTCTTGGGATCAAACAGGTAATTATTTGCTAGCAAAGTTAGTGAATCATGACAAGGCTTTATCTTTTGCAATTACATCATTTGAGACCCAAGACAAAGGTAGCTGGAGTTATACGGGTTCTTCAATAGAGAGTGAATCATCTAAAACGGGAAGGCGAGTTTATGATCTATCAAGTGGTGCGATTTCAAAAAGTGGCTTAGCCTCAGCTACCTATGAGTTAAGTTTTTGGGCTAAGGCAGCTTCAGGATCCCAGCCGTGGACTTTTATGGGTCAAACCGAGTCGCTTACTACTGAATGGCAATTGATCAGAAGACAAGTTACAGGTGCATCCATCACTATATCAGGTAGCAATATTTTAGTAGATGAAGTCAGGCTACATCCAGTAGGTTCACAGATGTCTACTTACACCTATGATCCCTTGGTGGGTGTAACTAGCATGACAGATGCTAACCATGTGACGGTGTACTATGAGTATGATTATGCCCAGCGATTGAAGTGCATCAAGGACGAGAAGGGAAATATCCTGCAACAGTTTGAATACAACTATTACAGTTCTAATGAGGAATGATATGATGAGACTTTTATTGACGATTATCTTTTCTTTTTCGATTATGGGCTCTATAATGGCTAGACAAGGACTTGGAGATCCTTTACTTAGTCCAGTTACAGAAGTTAATGTGACCACTCCAAATGTATCAGGTTTACTAAACTTCAGTAATACTCCCGTAGATATTGCTAGCGGTACTACCAAGATCAGTGTAACTATTCACACAATCTCACTTCCTGGTCTAACAGTACCTATCTCCTTAGATTATTTTTCAGGTGGTGTAAAAGTAGAAGAGGTTTCTTCTGATGTAGGACTCAGTTGGAGTTTGAATGCTGGTGGCGTAATCAATAAATCTTCAAAAGGAAGAGTTGATTATGATGGATTTAATTATGTTTTTCCAGATTCTTACCAATCTTTTAATCCAAATGACTATTCATCCAATTTTGAAGATTATGAATGGATGAAGTACCGATTAGAGTATTGTGAGGATCTAGAGCCAGACATGTTTAGCTTTAATTTTTTGGGTAAATCGGGTAAATTATTTTACGATGATGAAGGCTCGTTAATTCCTTACCCATTTGAGAATATGAAGTTTTCTCAGTATTCAGCTATTGATGATAAAGGTAATCAATATTTTTTTGAGGCAGGTGAAGGGGCATTTGTAACAAGTCTCTGCCCAGGAGCTTTAAATACGACTTGCTTGACTGAATATTCAAGCAATGCGAATTTTTTAACAAAAGTAATAACTGCTAGCCAAGATACTGTTTGGTTCGATTATGAAAATATTTTTTACAGTTATGCTAGTTCAGTAAATGAGACGGTCTATGAAATGACCACTCTAGGTTTAGGTTGTCAGATTCCTACAGAGTATGATTACACTATTTGTGTAGTAAACAATAGCGTTTCAAGTAGTAGACTTAGACAAATTAGGTCAACTAGAGGGCATTTAGTTGAGTTTAAATACAACACCGAATCTAGATTAGATTTACCAGGTACTAATGCATTAAAACAAATAGTTGTAAAGTATGATGCAACTCCTGACGTTTTGAGTGATTCTTTGTACAATCAAATTATCAAGGTTGTAGATTTATATCAAAGTTATGTTAATGGCCCCCTGTTAAGTCATCCAGCCCTTGAAGTACCTAGTTATACAGCCCAACGCCTTGTTTTAGACTCTGTTGTAGTAGATAGTGAACAAGTTTATCAGTTTGATTATAATGGAGGATTACCAGGTCGATTAAATTTTTCTCAAGACTATTATGGCTATTATAACGGTCTTGGGTCAAGCACCTTTTTGCCTAGCATTAATGGTTATCCTATCACATATAGTGGAGCAAATAGACAGGTAAACCAAATCTTTGCATCTGTGGGTTTAATGAATAAAATCATTTATCCTACTGGCGGCTATTCAACCTTTGCATATGAAGGAAATCCTGTAGGGGGTGCAAGGGTTAAGACTATCAATAATTATGATCAAGACAATACTTTGTTATTATCAAAAGGCTACGAATATTACGGTGATATATCTCAGGGGATGTTGTTTGACTATATGTTCGTACAAACCAAAAGACAAAGACAAAGTCATAATGAATTGGGGTATTTAGCTCTTGCATGTGATTACGCGATTATCACTAGCAGTCCGTCTGCTTTGGAAGCTATATGGCCAAGATCAATCAAATATGCTCAAGTTGATGAATACATCACAGGTGAAAGTAATGGGAAAATAAGTCACTATTTTACCTCTAAACATAATATTATTGGGTTACCCAATGCATTGGTATTTGAAACTGACGAATCAGTCTATTCTGGTCTCCCACTTAAAAATGAATATTACAGTTATTCACAAGAGTTTGGCTATCGGTTGGTAAGTTCTGATAGTACAGTATACCGTCTTCATACCGAGTTGGAAGGTTCTCCTCCAAGTCTAGTTCCTTCTCATAATCAGCCAATAAGAAGAGCCCTTCGCGCAACACAAAGAGAGCCAGAAATTGAGGCTACTTTTGACAACATTTTTTATCCAGCTCAATTTGATTGGAGGTTTTATTATTACTACTCTGCATTTTTGGCACCTGTCAAAAAGATCTCTAGGTCTTATAGTTCAACAGGTGATGGAAGCTATCTAGAATCTATTGTTGACTTAAGCTATGATTCACTTCAAGCAACGCTCATTTCAGAGAAAGTAAATAACAGTGATGGCACTGAATACTCAAAGTCTATAAGATATGCCTATCATTTTGATGATCCCGTGTATCAAAATATGGTCAATAATCATATTTATTCCGAACCTGTTATAGAGACTTATGCTACCAATGGAATGGTTTATCAAGGTGTTGCGAAAACAATGAAAGAAGTACAAGGAATAGGATCAAATAGATTCGTTCCATCAGGGTCTTATATATTTGATATCACGGAGCCAGTGTCTTTTTCTTTTCCTTCTGATAATCCTGCTTCATCTTCTAGTAACCTTGAGCAGAAGCTCTCAAATACTGTTTTTGATGATAGGTTTGGGAATTTGATTAGTTACCGAGTAGACGATGTGCCTTATACAAACCTATATGATTATAATGGACTATATCCTGTCATGCAATGTAGCAACTGTACTAATGCTACCGTGGCAATTACATCATTTGAGACTCAGGAAAAGGGTGGTTGGAGCTATACGGGTTCTTCAATAGAGAGCTCTTCCTCTAAAACGGGAAGGCGAGTTTATGATCTATCAAGTGGTGCGATTTCAAAAAGTGGCTTAGCCTCAGCTACCTATGAGTTAAGTTTTTGGGCTAAGGCAGCTTCAGGATCCCAGCCATGGACTTTTATGGGTCAGACGGAGACGCTTACCAGTGAATGGCAATTGATTAGAAGACAAGTTACAGGTGCATCCATCACTATATCAGGCAATAATATTTTAATAGATGAAGTAAGGCTACATCCAGTAGGTTCACAAATGTCTACTTATACCTATGATCCCTTGGTCGGTGTTACTAGCATGACAGATGCCAATCATGTGACGGTGTACTATGAGTATGATTATGCCCAGCGATTGAAGTGCATCAAGGATGAGAAGGGGAATATCCTGCAACAGTTTGAATACAACTATTACAGTGCTGGGAATGAATAAGTTGTTCAGCTATATCGTTCTTTTGCTTTTCGGCTATCATACTGGCTATGCACAACAGTCTGTGCTTAGCCAAGAGCCAGCTGTATTGAAGCAGTATGAAGGGTATGCAGATAAGTTAAACGATTTAAAGACTTTGAAATGGCCTGACAGTGTTGCAAGGAGAAATTTCATCAAGAATCAATTCAGTAAATCTGGACGAGCTTTTAATACCCTAGAATCCAGGGTAGCCTTAGACCAAGACTGGTATGTAGAAGGAAAATCCATTGGTCAGCAGGGGCTTTCTGAGTTTAATCAACTCAAAGAATTGGATTGGGATAATATAGATCAAGCGGTAGCGCAAAAGACCAGTCGCTATCTGCCTGCACAGATACAAAAGGAAGCTGTTGGGGCAGATTATTTCAAAAGTTATACCCAGCAAGAGGCGATGAAATCCTTGTCTAATGAGCCATACTTTGCACAGTATCAACAGCAGCTTTTGGCTGCACAGCAGCAGCTGGCAGAATTGAAGATGAAGTATCAGATGGTGCAAGATGCTAAAGGAGAGTTGAAGCTTCAGAAAAGACAAAGTTTAGCAGATAAGCCTTTCAAAGACCGCTTCTATCCTGGGCTTCTTTTACAGCCCTATTTTGGAGAAGATATGGCATTAGAGATTGGTCCAGAGTTTAGCTACTACCTCGATAAAAATTGGATGATTGGCCTATTTGGTCATTATCGCATGACTTACTCGCAACAGTTTGAGCAAGCATACTTTGATCCATATATCTATGGCTTAGGAGCGAGTGTTAGCTACCGCGTGGCGAAAGCAAATTTCTTACGGTTTCAAATCATCAATACCTATCAAGAAGGATCACATGCCTTGGATAAAGGCTTGAATCTTCGTCCATTCAACTATCAAGTGGGATATATGAAGCAGATAGCAGTAAAAGGTCAGACCTTTTACATGGGAGCTTTGTACCGCTTGATCAAAGAACCCAGTCCACAGTTGGGTCCTAGGTTAAATTTTAAAATTGGCTATTACTTAAAGAAACATCGAATATGAGACAGATTTACCTTTTTTTAGTGCTTTTTTTATTCACAACCATATTAGCACAAGCGCAGGGAACAAGTTACGAACGTGCAGATCTATTTGGGGAGTGGCAAATGGATGTTGATAAAGTCATTGCTTCTATGAAGCCAGCGATCAAGGCACAGTATGATACGATTCCTGCGGTACAGAAGTCTCATTTTCGAGAGACTACTGCTTCTAGGAAATTCATTTTTAGTGAAAGTGCTTTCCGGTCTACTTGGTATGCAGCAGGAAAAACTAATAGCCAAGAGGGTACTTGGGAGCTCAATGGAGCAGTATTAAAGGTGAAGTTTGGAGCGCAGGAAGTACTTTTTGACATTCTTTCTGTAGAGGATAAAAAGCTGGTGCTTAAACCGCAAAGAGAAGGTCGTGGGATGACCAATTTGTTGATTTTTAAAAGGGATGATTTATGAGAAAGCTTTATATATTAACCATAGTGTTGCTGGCATCTCTTCAAGCAACAAATGTATATGCAAGACAATTTGAGATTGACCCAGGAGGAGATCCTGGGGGAGGGGGGCAAGGTTACTCGGTCTATATCTTCGGAAATGGTTCAGTAAGTCAGAATACGAGTAACACGTATTATGCTTATTACATGGATCAATTTGGAAGCACAGTAATGCCTCCATTTGGTTTGACAGAATCTTGGTTAGCAACCAATGGAGCTTATCAGGATCCATTTGGTGGTGGATATGGTAACGTTAATATTATTTTTCCTAATCAAGGAGTTTCTACTATTATGTATGAGGCTTCAGATTTTTATGACTACTACTATGCTAGCTATCAAGTCAGTGTGGGCCCCTCATGTGATGGAATAACACCCACAGCAAGTCCTGGTAGTAGATGTGGTACTGGGAGTGTAACATTAACGGCAGGGAATGCCCCTTCGGGATTTGGTTACAGGTGGTATGATAGCAATCAAACGACTTTGTTGTCAAGTAGTCAAAATTTTACCACGCCTAGCTTATCATCCAATAAAACATATTACTTAGCTTATGCTGCGGGTACTTGTACAACTACTAAAATACCTGTTCAAGTTACGATTAGTGGTCCTCCAACAAGATATACAGTAGAAGGAGGAGGGTCAGTCTGCTCTGGAGGAAGTGTTCCAATTAGTTTGTCAGGATCTCAAAGTGGTTATACCTATCAGTTAATTAGATCTGGTGGGTTAGTAGAATCTAAAACAGGCAACGGAGGAATAGTAGTATTTAGTCCACAATCTGTATCTGGCACCTATGCTGTTCAAGCAATAAGCCCAGCTGGGTGTAATATTCTAATGTTTGGATCTGCTTCTGTTGTTATCCAACCAAGGCCTACCATTTACACAGTTGGCGGTGGTGGTACAGTCTGTGCGTCTGATAGTGGTGTGGGTGTGACACTTTCAGGCTCACAATCAGGAGTAACCTATTCTTTAAGGAGGAATGGCTCATTTGTTAAAAATATGTCAGGTACAGGAGGTTCTCTCAACTTTGGAGCTCAAACTGTTAGTGGGACTTACACGGTGATTGCTACCAATGCAACAACGGGATGTACCAGTACGATGAGTGGTTCTGCCTCTGTGACGATTAATCCAACACCTAACTTATATACACTGAGTGGTGGTGGTAGTTACTGTTCAGGTGGGAGTGGATTTGGCTTTTCACTATCAGGCTCTCAGAGTGGAATAAACTATACATTAAGAAGGAATGGCAGTAATGTGACTACATTATCGGGTAATGGCGGGGCATTAAGTTTTGCTACCCAAACAACTGCTGGGACTTATACGGTATTAGCCACAAATGCGACTACGGGGTGTACAAGGGTTATGAGTGGATCACCAGTAATCACGGTGAATCCTCTACCCAATGTTTATACCTTAAGTGGTGGGGGAACTGCTTGTACATTGGAAAATACAAATCCCATAGTTTTATCAGGTTCTCAAATCGGTGTTACTTATAGTCTTCGAAGAAATGGTGTTTTGGTAACGAATGCTTCTGGAACAGGAGGCGTCATTGATTTTGGAGAGCAATATACATCAGGTACTTATACTGTTGTAGCATCAAGTTCAGCGGGCTGTGCTCGCAATATGACGGGCTCTGTAAATGTTACGATTAATAATGCCCCTACGTCCTATACTGTTAGCGGTGCAGGAAGCATCTGCTCAGGAGAGGCAGGTCTATCAATCAGCCTATCAGGGTCACAATCAGGGGTCAATTATACCTTGAGAAGGAATGGGACTAATGTCGTTACAAAGTCTGGTACTGGAAGTGCGCTTAGTTTCGATCCTCAAACAACTGCGGGTACTTATACCGTATTAGCCACAAATGCGACTACAAGCTGTTCGATCCTGATGAGTGGATCACCAGTAATCACAGTGAATGCATTGCCAACTAACTATACTGTATTTGGAGGAGGTGCACATTGTGCTGGTGAAGATGGTAATGAAGTGAGACTATCAGGCTCACAGTCTGGAATTACTTATGCTCTCAAGCGAAACGGTACAATAGTGTCTTATCTAAGTGGAACAGGTAGTGCTCTTAATTTTGGTTATCAGACAACTGCAGGTACATACACAGTAGACGCTAGTAATTCATCAACTGGTTGTGTAAGGACTATGACTGGTTCAGCCAGTGTGGCTATTAACTCATTGCCTACAGCCTTCACAGTAGGAGGCGGAGGTGTATATTGTTCTGGAGATGCAGGTTTACCAATTACATTATCAGGATCTCAAAGTGGAGTCACTTATCTATTAAAGCTTTGGGGTGAGACTGTTAGTTCAGCGCCAGGAAATGGAAGTGCTCTTAATTTTGGGGTACAATCTGGCATTGGAGCCTATACAGTTGTCGCTACAAATGCTGCTGGTTGTAGTGTTGATATGACGGGTAGTGCATCAATAGGAATGTATGACCCACTTAATAATTACACCACTAGTGGTGGTGGAACTATTTGTTCTGGAGGTGGTGGATTGACCATTTCTTTGTCTGGTTCTCAGACTGGAGTGAATTATGCTTTGAAACGAAATGGTACTACTGTCAATCAATTTGCAGGAACGGGTAATCCTTTAAACTTTACAGGTCATAATGACGCTGGTACATATACCATAGAAGCTACCAATGTAAATACTGGTTGTACAAGGGTGATGTCGGGCACGGCTACGGTTACGGTTAATCCTTTGCCAACCGCCTATACGGTAGGAGGAGGAGGAACTATCTGTTCTGGAGAGAGTCCGCCCGCTGTTACTTTATCTGATTCGCAGAGCGGGGTGAACTATACCTTGAAAAGAGGAAGTACTACTGTTACTACCCTTCCTGGTACAGGGAATGCCTTAAACTTTGGGGTACAGCCAAGCTCAGGTACATACACCGTAGTGGCTACGAATGCTACTACAGGTTGTGTGAGAACGATGAGTGGTTCTGCGACTATTACTATCAATACATTACCGACTAATTTCAGTGTTGGAGGAGGAGGCGCATTCTGTACGGGTGATGCTGGTTTACCAGTCACGCTATCAGGTTCGCAAAGTGGTATTAGTTATGCCCTGAAAAGAGGAAGCACTACAGTTTCTACACTTTCAGGTACAGGGAGTGCTCTGAATTTTGGTAATCAAACTGTTGCTGGTACTTACACTGTAGTAGCGACTTCAACAAATGGTTGTATTCGCACCATGTCAGGAAGTGCAACTATCACCGTAAATGCCTTGCCATCCAATAGCATCAGCTTTACTGGTAATAGTCGTTTTGGCGCAGGTTCTGTTACAATAAGCATCAGCAATCCACAGCCTGGGGTTACTTATGAATGGTTTAGCACAAGCTCTAGTACGACAGTCTTGGCTGAAGGAACCTCTTATACAGCTACAGCCAGTGCAAGCAGTACTACATTTAGATACGTACGTGCTAAGAATGCCAATAATTGTGTGAGTGCTCGGGTAGCCGTACCGGTGACGGTCTATCCAACGACTACTATAGCAGCCACTAATGGTGGCGTGTTGTCTATGGGACAAGCCACCGTGTTGAGCTCCTCTGCGACTTACACCTATGACAGCTATCAATGGTCTAGAGAAGGTACACCAGTAGTAGGGACAAGTGCCACCTACACGGCTACCCAGCCAGGCGTCTATACATTGAGTGTAACCAAAGCAGGACAAAGCTACACAACGCCTAGCATCACGGTGAGCGCTGGGGTAAGTGCTCAAAACCTAAACTATATCATCAGCAATACCATCTTAGCCGACAGTATCAAAGATGAAGGGATGATTGCCTCCCTAGATCGCTCACAAAATGAGCAGACCATCCAATATTTTGATGGCTTGGGTAGGCTGATGCAGACAGTAAGTACTGCGAGTTCTCCAACGGGTCATGATATCGTAACACCAACGGTCTATGATGCTCTAGGAAGAGAAGCGAAGAAATACTTACCAATGGTGAGCAACCAATCTAATGGCTTCTTCAAATCCGATATCCTGACTGGGCCAACTGGTACTTATACAGGAAGTCCTCATGAAGCGTTCTATAGCCTAGGGGAAACTGCTAAGCTAGCAGCAGATGCGATGCCTTATGCTACGACTATCTTTGAGCCATCTCCGCTCAACAGACCACTGAAGCAGGGTAATCCTGGGGCAGCGTGGCAGGCAGATGGAACGCATGCAATGAGCTATGTGTATGCTTTCAATCAAGCACAAGAAGTATTGCAGTTTAGCTATGACCCAGTCTATCAAGTAGTGACTGCGGGAACAGTAGGTAACCTCAACTACTATGCAGCCAATCAGCTCAAGGCAGATCAAATGATCGATGAGGAGCAAACCATCACAATCAGCTATGTAGACAAGATGGGTAAAACACTGGCCAAGAAAATCAAGAAGGCTGGAGAGGAAACGATGACCTATTATGTCTATGATGTCTTTGATCAATTGGCAGTGGTGATTCCTCCGCAAGCTGTGAAGCTGTTGGATACCCAGTATCATGGGCAGTCAGTGACTGATCAGCAAAGCTTCCTGAGCAAGTGGGCATATCGCTATACTTATGATGGCAGAAAGCGCATGATCACCAAAGAAGTTCCTGGGGCAGGTAAGACCTATATGGTCTATGACAAAAGAGATAGACTGGTGCTGACCCAAGATGCTGAGCAAAGAAAGGATAGTCTATGGCTCTATACCAAATATGATGGACTGAATAGGGCTGTCATGACGGGTATGTATCAGGCAGCAAGCGTGATGAGTCAAGCAGACATGGCCGCACAGGTAGCTGCTACTATCAGCGAACGTTATACAGGCGCAGGAGATCATGGCTATAGCAATGATGCCTTCCCTACACAAGATGTAACAGTCTATACAGTGAGCTACTATGATGACTATCAGTTCAAGAGCAAACTACAGAATACAGGCGGCTTGAATATGAACTATCAGGGCACTCACCTGACAGGTCTTCCAAATAGCTTCAGCACAAGAACAATCAATCTGGTAACAGGTAGTAAAGAGCGTGTCCTAGCTACTGAGAAGTTTATTGAAGTAGTTAACTACTATGATGAGCGTCAAAGAGTGGTGCAAGTGGTGAAGAACAATCACTTAGATGAAGAAGAGCGTAGTTCTACTCGCTACAAAAACCTCATCAATCCACAGGTGATGGCTAGTAAGACAACCTATGGTGGGGCGGTAAACATCACTCGTGGCTTCCAGTATGATCCAGCAGGTAGACTGCTCAGCGTACAGCACCAAGTCGATAATGGTGATATTGTGACACTCACGGCTAATGAGTACAATGCACTAGGAGAAGTCGTGACGAAACACCAGCACGGTACTTCTGGCAGCTATGCTCAAAGCATCGACTATCGCTATAATATCAGAGGCTGGCTGACGAGGATCAACCATGCAGACCTCCGTCAAGAGGGTGCTGCGGCAGCGGATTACTTCGGAATGGAACTGGGCTATGATGATAACCTAGGACTAGGCAGTCAAGGTCAGTACAATGGTAACATCAGTGCGATGAAGTGGAGTAGAGACTTGGGAGATGTCTCCCTAGGCTATGGCTACAGTTATGACTTCCTTAATCGATTGACCAACGCTGATCTTAGAACTTCAAGCAACTGGACTAGTACGACTACGGCTTTACAAACAAGCTACAGCTATGATGCCAATGGCAATATCTTAACACTCAATAGAAAAGATCAGGCTGGAACTGTGATCGATAGCTTACGCTATGACTATGGGACTAATGCGGCTTATAGCAATCAACTATTGGCAGTAACGGATTATAGTCAAAACGATAAGGGCTTTAAAGATGGCAATACGACTAATGATGACTATGTCTATGATAGCAATGGCAATCTCATAGCAGACCTTAATAAAAACATCGTAGAGATCAGCTATAACCATCTCAACCTCCCTGATACGGTGTACTTCGGAGATGGCAGACAGATCAACTACCTCTACAGTGCGACAGGTCAGAAGCTACAGCAGTGGAGTGTGGGGCCTGATACGGATCGCAAGACCGACTATACAGGGGAGCTGGTCTATGAGTCAGACACGCTACAGCTGATCTTGCATGAAGAGGGAAGGATCACTTTTGACAATGGACTGAGCTATGAATACTTCCTCAAGGATCACTTGGGCAATGTACGAGTGAGCTACACCACCAATCCAAGTGTGGAAGTGGCACAGGCAGACTTAGAGCAAACCCCTGAGGACTTTGGAGACGGAGGAACCATCATCTCTAACAGCCACTACAATAGCACCCCAGGCGGTAACCAATCCCTACGACTCAGTGGTGTAGAAGGAGAGATCATAGGCTTGAGCAAATCCCTGCAAGTGATGGCAGGAGATACGGTCAAGCTCAGTGTGAAAGCCATCTATCCTCAGATAGATCCGGGAGCAGCGAGTACGGATATTGGTAGCTACATGGCAGCAGGCTTCTTGAACAGCTTTGGGATAGAGAGTGCGCCAGAGCAGTCAGACCTGTATGAGTTGTTTGGAGATCTCTTTATGTCAGGGCCTATCTTTACGGGCAATAGCGATACGAGTATTCCGAGAGCCTATCTCAACTACCTCGTCTTTGATGAGCAGATGACCTTAGTGGACATGGGCTTTAGACAAGTGAGTGTGGCAGGACAGACGGATGGGACTACGGGCACACATGAGACACTATCGGCTGACCTCACGATCAGCAAATCTGGATTTGTTTTTGTATATTTATCGAATGAGAGCGGACAGGTGTCCGAGGTGTTCTTTGACGATATGCGGGTGGAGCTGGCGCATGGGCCACTGCTGCAAGAGACAGGTTACTATCCATTTGGTTTGGAGACTTATCAGAGCAATGCCAGTGGGATGACTGCTCAGAGGTATCTCTACAATGGGAAAGAGAAGCAAGAGGAGACTAGCTGGCTAGACTATGGCGCTAGGATGTATGACCCAATAATAGCACGTTGGACGACTATAGACCCTTTAGCTGATTTATACGAAAGCTGGAGTCCTTACAATTATACTATGAATAATCCTATCAGGTATATAGACCCTGATGGAATGATGGTTAGTGATGCTATTTCAGGGAATGATGTTATCAATGATACTGACCCAGAACCAGAAATTGCACCTATTTTGTTAGATGAAGTTGTTGTAGTTGCGAAGAAAAAGAAAGAATCTTCAAATTGGGTTAGTTGGGTTCAAACAGGTTTGGATATTGTTGGCTTTATTCCTGTTGTTGGAGAAATAGCTGATGGAGCCAATGCATTAATTTATTTAGCACAGGGAGATTATGTCAATGCAGGAATAAGTGCTGCTGCAATGATACCTGTTGTTGGTGATTTAGGCAAAGGTGTAAGACTTGGTAAAAAATTATATAATCTTATAGATGCAACAAAAGGTGTTTCTGGTATTTATGAGATTACTACCAAAAGTGGTAAAAAATACATTGGACAATCGAAAGATGTTGGTAAGAGATTGAAGCAACACAATAAATCTGCAAAGTTCAAATCTGACGAAATAGTAGATGTAAAGGTTACAGAAGTCAAGGGACAAAAAGTTGACAGGGAAGTTTTTGAACAACGCCAACTAAATAATGCTACCGATGGTGTTGGAGCTCAAAGTGATAAAGTTTTAAATACTAGAAATCCTATAGGTTCAAATAGAGCAAGTGAGATGTCAAGAACCGTAACTACTGGGAAAACTTATAAAATGGATTAATGTAAATATGTTGTTAAAAAAGAAAATAGAAATTGTAAATACTGAATGGGGTAAATCAGCTTACATATCATCAGATAATATTGCTGGTGATATGGAGGCAGTGAAGAAAAGTAATATTCTAGGTGTTATACTTTCTTTTGATAAAGGCTATAAATTGGACAATGTAGACTTTTTAAAGGATTACACATTTATAGAAAGAATTACAATATCATCTTATCAGGCAATTGATTATACAGCTCTACGCCATTTAAAAAACCTAAAAGTTTTAGCAATAAATGTACTTGCCAAAGACAATCAAGAAATTGATTTTAATATGTTTCCTAAACTTGAAGATTGTAGGTTTATTTGGAGACCAAAAGCAAAGACCATTTTTAATTGCACTTCTTTAAAGCGTTTAGATATAATTAAGTTTAACAAAGAAGATTTACAGGACTTAAGGCATTTGGTTAACCTTAAAACTTTAGGCTTAAGACAATCTTCTATTAAGTCTCTGATTGGTATAGAGAATTTACTGTTGGAAAGGTTGGGATTGTATCATTTATCAAAACTGGACAATCTTAAAGGAGTTGATAAACTATCAAAAACACTAAAATATTTAGATGTAGAATCGTGTAAAAACATTGATGAAATAGAAGAAATAAGTCAGCTTTATAGTCTTGAAAAGTTAGGGTTAAATAATTGTAAAGAAATAAAGTCCTTAAGTCCAATAAGAGGTTTGAAAAAACTAAAATGGTTTGATTTTTGGGGTAATACTTCTATACAAGATGGAGATATGACACCTTGTATTGGAATACAAAAAGTGGCGTTTGAAAATAGAAAACATTATAATTATAAAAATGAAGAAATTGATAAACTTAACCAAGGGAAGTAAATTATTATTTGTTTTGGTTTTATCCTTTATGGTAATGTCGTTTGATACTGAATTAAAAGAGCGTAAAGTTTTAAATGAAAAAATAACTTTGTTATTGCCTTCAGATTTTACTCTAATGGATGAATCAACTTTATTGATCAAATATCCAAACACAGCAAATCGACCAACAGAAGTTTATACCAATGATAAAGGAAGCATTAATATTGCTTTTAATCACACGTCCAATCCAATAAGTGAGCAAGAGTTAAACCAAGTGCAGACAGCTATCAAACAACAGTTATCAGCAACCAATGGTATAGAAATACTAAAGACTGACAAATTAACATCGAACAACTCTGAATTTTTGACTATTGAATTTATGTCGAATGCGATTGATACAAAAATTTACAATAAGATGTTTATAACAGTATTAGATGGAAAATTGCTTTTAGGCACATTTAATTGCACAATGAATGATTTAGATAAATGGCAGCCATTATCAAAACAAATGATAAGCTCTATTAAGAAATAAAAAATAGTTTAATAAACTTTTTTTACTTTTTAATAGTATTAGCTAATACTACAAATTATAAACTATAGGAAATCGATGAGTTTCAAATGATATGTCTTCTTTATGAGTTCGAGTCTAATACGCTACAATTGATCTTACATTAAGAGGGAAAGATCACCTTTGACAATCGGCTGAGCTATGAATACTTCCTCAAGGATCACTTGGGCAATGTACGGGTGAGCTACACCACCAATCCAAATGTTAAATAAAATAAATAGCTGTCATTCAATGATTTTTAAATCATTAATTCATTATATTTAATAGCGAATAAATATATGATTATGAATAAAGTAAAAGCTCCTTTAATGGCACTTCTTTTAATAATGTTTTTTACAAAACTACATGGCCAAGAAGACTATAGACAAAATATAATTCCCCCATCACCTGAAGCCTCATCTTTAGGGAAGTATACTGAAATTCCTGTGTCTAATTACACGGGTATCCCTGATATTTCTGTACCTGTTTTTGAAATTATCAATGGAGATCTTCAGTTACCTATTATGCTAAAGTATCATTCTTCTGGGGTGAAAGTAGAGGAAATTTCCTCATGGGTGGGAATAGGTTGGAGTTTAAATGCTGGGGGTGTAATCTCAAGAACCATTCATGGCTATGCAGATGAAAATATTTCTAATGCCTACATCAGTTATTTAGGACTAAAAGATTTAGGAATCACTAAACAATTGCTAGAAGACTATTCTGATGAATCTTCTTTAAGGTTAAATTTATTAAAAGATATTTCATCTGGATGTTATGATATTCAACCTGATATTTTTACTATAAATGTAAATGGGATCAACGCACAATTTATGTTTGATTTGGATGGTAATCTTATTGTAAGTTCAGAAACAAAGATCAAGGTTGAGATTGTTTGGTCAAATGGCTTTAATTCATCCATTCTTGGCTGGAATGTTTGGGATGATAAAGGCAATAAATATATTTTTGAACATACGGAGATAACACAATCAGATTCATTTAATAGTGTTTGTTATGCAAGTCAACCTTTAAATCAAGTGTCTTCTTGGTATTTATCTAGGATTGAAGATATTAATGGACTAAAGTTCATTGATTTTTCCTATAGTGACTACAGCATGAAATATAGAATTCTCAATTCGGAAACTATTTTGCATAGAAATCCTATAAGCGATCAATCATGTCCAGGAAGTATTCCAGGAATATACAATGCAGGGTATGATAGCCTTGAAGTGAGTGGAAAGATTATTAATGAAATAAATACTTCAAATGGCTTACAAGTCGTATTTTCGGGCGGTAATTCAAGATTAGATGTACAAGGTGTCAATAATAAAGCTCTGAGTAAAATTCTTGTTAAGTCCAACGGTGAGTTGATAAGAGAATTGAGGTTACAGCATGACTATTCCACAAATAGATTAACTTTAAAAAATGTAGTTCAATATAGTATTACGGAGGAAATTCCACTATATAGTTTTTCATATTATTCATCTCTACCTGAAAGGAATTCAAAAAGTATAGATCATTGGGGATACTACAATGGTGTAAACAACTCTACATTATTGCCCTCTGCAAATGTGTTTGGGACGTATTATAATAGCAATACAAATCGAGAGCCAGATGATAGATATACCATCTATGGGTTATTGAAGTCAATTACGTATCCAACAGGTGGGAAGAGTGAGTTTATATATGAAGCTAATACTTACAGCTTTACTAATGGAGGTGCTGTTTCTGATCAAAACATGTTTGAGCGAATTCCTTTTCTAACTTCCACAAGTTCATTCGGTTCTGATTGTAATGGACAAAATGCTTCTACATCGGAAATGATCTTTACTATAACAAGTGCTAGTGCTTCTCAAATACCAGTAGATGTGAGCTTAAACTTTCAATTATATAATGATCCTTACTTTGGTGGAAATGGTCCTCCAAAGGCATTCATATTAGATAGTGCTGAAAATATCATATATGAGTTTAATAGCCTAAGCCCTAGTTATTTTAGCATTATGTTGAGTCCCGGTAACTATAAAATTAGAACAGAGGCTACTTGGTCAGATTGTAATGGGAATAATGATGTAGCGTCTATTAGTGTTAGTTATTTATATGATGACTTAAATCAACCAATTGTAGAGAGATTTGGTGGGGGAGTTAGGATTAAGTCAATTAAAAATTATGATTATACCGATAGTCTATTAAGCTCTACTCAATTTGAGTATAAGGATGATCAAGGTATTTCCTCCGGTGTTTTATATAATGAACCTATCTATACTTATAATTATGAAAACTTTAAACAAATTGAAAATTACCAATTGGATTATCTATGTTCACTACAACTAAGACTTAGTGTTAACCCATCCTTGTTAGGTACTACAAGGGGTAATTATGTAGGCTATGAAAGAGTTACTGTAATTTCAAATGATAGCATCAATAATGGTAAGATTGTATATACTTACACAACTCCTAAAGATTATTTGTTTTTTAGTAATAATACTCCACCTTTTCAGCCTAGTGATGATTATTCCTTCCTTACTGGTAACTTAATTAATGAAGCTTATTTTGATAGCCAAGGAATGCTTATTAAAGAAGTTTCGAAATCATATCAGTTTGATAGTGTGGAGAATTCTTCATTGAAATTGCAATTTAAGGGAGGCGTATTATTAACAAATAGTTCTTTTTATTTTGGTAGGTATAAACAAATTTTTGGTTTTACAAAAGTAGTATCTAATGATACCTATATCTATACATCGGGAGATACCTTAAATATTAAAGAGAGCTTTGAATATGATGACAATCTGCAAAACGTAAAAGTTAAGAGATTATATAACAATAATTTATTAAACTCTACATATTACTTTTACTTATCTGATTTCATATTAAAAAGTACTACAGAAGAATTTCTTTATGATAAAAATTATACTGGAGTTCCAGTTGAGACATTAAGCTCAACAGTTTTAGATGGCTTAGAATATTTAAAAGATGTTAAGTATATGACTTTTAAATTTCAAGAAGATAATATTTTTCAAAATGTCTTATGGAGTGCGAGTAATCTCTTATTAGATGAATATAGCCCTAGGTACTCATCCTTAAATGGCCAATTAGATCAAAATCTTTATGAGTTGATTTATTTTGATAAGTATGACATTAATACAGGAAATATACTTAGTATGAGAGAAAATAATACACAATATTCATTTGATTATTTACTTAATACCAATTTAATCGCGTATTCAGCATTAAATGCTGCACATAATGAGATATTCTATTTGAGTTTTGAAGATAGTTTGGGAACTGTTGGTGATTCATTTGCAGGAAATAAATACTATGCAGGTTCATCCATCAATTTTAATGACTTTATTTCCATACCAAATGGGCAAGATTTATTAATGAGTTATTGGTATTTTGATGGTAAGTGGTTATATCAAGAACCCATCCCTTTTGTTAATTCAGTTAATCTTACTAATGGATCAAGAATTGATGAAGTTAGAATTTTCCCAAAAAATGCCTTGGTCAATACTTATAACTACCACAAAAATTTTTTTGTTAGATCTATAATAAATGAAAATAACCAAGCGAGTCACTATTATTATGACAGTCTTAATAGGCTTATTTTAATAAGAGATGATAAAGGTAATATCATTAATTCATTTACATATAATTATCGAGATTAAACTTAAATCACAAGCGCCAGCCCGAAGGCTGTGCGCTTGCTTCCTCATCCAGACAGAATCTCTCCAAGACTGCCCTTCAGAGTGACCTTAAGGCATATAAACGCCAAGAACTTTTGTTCCATTGATTTCAACACCATTTATTAATAGCTCCATATTGATAATTGGCTGGATATATTTTGATGCAACTAGTGGTAGTGGTGTAACAGGAGGTGTTAGTGATAGCTGACCAGTATTTGCAAGTCAACATTAAAATGATCTTAATATGAAAATTAAATCAATTGTGTTATTATTATTTTTTATATCTGTTATAGTTTTAACTATTTTTTATTCAAAGAAAGCAATTGAGTATGAAAGAAATTTGGAAATTAATTTTAAAGTATCTAGAGTTGAAATAACCCCTGCTTTGAGAGCTGTTTTATATGATAAAAATAATAATAAATTAGATTTACAACGTGTTGTGTTTTATCGTTCGCATGATGTAAAAGCAGGAGATATTGTTTTAAAAAAAGCAGGTTCAGATGTGCTTAGAGTTTATCGAGAGGATAGCTTGGGTTTAAAAAAAATTGTTTTAACTCTGAAAATTGATTAAGGTGATATGATTTAGCCCACGGTTTAAACCGTGGGCTATGGTGTAATTGTAAGATCATATTCTTTTAGTTTGAAGCATATCCTCCCTTCGTGAGACAGGCCTCCCTTTAGGAGGTGAATCATCCCTTGGTGCGACAGGCCGTCCCTTCGGGAGGTAAATGCGACCAGTGGGTAGCAGTAGGTCAGTAGCTTTTCTGCTTTGAGACCTTCCCTTCGGGAGGCAAGCCTTCCTTCTTCAGGGTGACAATGCAGGCGGGTTCATGGCATAGTCTTAATTGTAATTGGTGAGGTTTTTAAAATGAAATGAGACGCCCTGTAGGTCGTCTCTACGGGTGATGGATTTCAAAGTTTGGCTGGATTGCTTCGGGTTAGGTCCTCGCACTTGCCTGCCGAAGGTAGGATGACGTTGTAAATGTAGGACGATTGTATATGGAAAGAGACGTCATCAATGAACATCTCTACGATAGAGGCTACAAAACGGAGAACGATTTAACAATAGGTCAAATCATCAGGGAAGGATTACCCATCAATAAATGTAAAATGATTCAATTTAGCATGGCAAAATCTAAGATGGCGTGCTATGTAGTAGATGCTAAATCTAGTTATTATAAAGCGTTTAGGTTTTGATGGATTCTTTCCTTCAAGTCATTTCTGACACCTGCTTCTTCTGCATATTTATGCCACGATCTTACCACTAGATTAACTTCATTGATTATCTTCTCGCCTTTTTTGATGTTATTGTCTTTGGCGATGGTCATTAAGTCTGCTTTGGTAATATTCCGTCTTTTCCCATTTACACTTAAGGTTTGCTTGCTTACCCAATGATTGTTTGCATCAAATGAGAAGCACAAATCATAAGCAGGAGCTAGTCTCCAAGATTCGCCTTTTTTTAAGATGAATGAAAAGTTTTTGGTGTGATCATCATAGTTGGTGGCCAGCACATTAAACACCATTCTTCGAAACATTTCTTCTGCTTCAGGATAGGTTAATCGCAACAAGCGCATGGTTTGAAATACTTGTTCGTAGCTATAACCATCCATGTCATTGAAATCATAATGTTGTAAGCCACACAATGACTGTATGTGGTGCTTGGTGTTTCCTTCCCTATCAAATCGTTTGGTCATAAAGTGAGCACGACCATTTTCCTCCAGTAGCTCACACTCGCTCATGCTAATTCCGCATTCCTTTGCCATCAGATAATAGGCATACTCCACACGACCCCAGCCTGAGCTCTCTCCAAATTGTTCACCACTGACACCATCTAATTTAATTAACCAATGTTCGAATCCCTTGGGTACGTTTCCTTGACCCGATCGCACTTCTTTGGTCTTTTGATTGTAAGCGATGACTGCCTTGGGGCGGGCACCACCTGCGGAGGTTCCAATCTTTAGAATTTCCATCATGGCCTTTTCCTCGTCTTTACCTATATTGGTTAGAAAGGTCTCTCGCTCATTGAGCATTCTTTTTGCCACATCCACCAAACTGTCAAGCGCTAGAGAAAAACTGTTTTTGCTTGTTTTAATTTGGGCAGGTTCAAACTCTAAGGCACCCATGCCTCTTGAGCCTATAAAGCATAATTTCTCCACTGGATTCATGCTGCCTTCGGGACGCCCCTGTTGCGCCAGCCAGATATTAATTAACCTGTTCCCGTATTTGTCTGGTAGTGCATCAGCCAATAGCCCAGGAAGGCCTTTAAAGGTGTCTTCTGTTTCGCTTCTTCCTTGTCTTAATTCAGGGAAGCTGTAAATGCGTGAACCGTTTGTAATAGGCATTTTGATTGGAGATAAGTCCCAACCTTTTTGAAGAAACTTAGCATCATACTGGAAATAGCCAAGTCGCTGTTCCACATCCCAGCGTACAGCTCCAGCCAATTCACCCCATATTTTCACTTCAGCTACGTCTACCATCCTAATGCCTCTTTATCCTCTTGATCTTTGGTCTTATTCCTTACGCGCTCTTTGGTTTGCTTTTTTTTAAGTTTAGCATATTCTAGCGGGCTTATTTCGTTAGAGTAATTAAACCCATCTAGTACGTGAAGACAATCTAACGCTCTGAGTATTTGTATGAGACTTGACAGTGTTATAGATTCACCATTTTCTATTTGACTTAAAGTCCAGCGATTTAGGCCAGACATCTCTGCCAGTTGCGCTTGTGTTTTACTTTGTTGGACTCTTGTATGTTTGATAAAACCACCTATTTGTGCCACAATAGCACCATCGGACATTTGAGTGTAGTGTTTGTTGGCTTTTACCATCGCTATGTGTATTTATAAAGCTTTATGCTTGTATTTACCAACAAAGATAAGCATTTCCTGACATTTAAAAATAGGCGTGTTGGTATTTCTATACGTTAAACATATTTTTTTAGTTTTAGTGATAGTATTTACCAACATTAATTGTTAGATAAGCATCACAACCCTATCAAATTTCGCATAGTTCCAAAGACACCATGTTCAAATCAATTGGATTTTTTGGTTGCCCAATTCTTTTTATACTTGCTTAAGTAGGTCATTGTGCATCTAGTACGGTAACCTTCCTCCCCGCGGGCCTCCCTTCAGGAGATAAACCTTCCTCTATTGATGACTTGGAAAAGGAGTCTGAAAATTGGTGAAATTTAATAATGTGAAACGGGTTGTTTGGTCTGATAGGGCAAAATTGTCGCTGAGAGAGCATTATGATCATGAGGTGGGTAGGATAAATGATAGGGTAATAATGATCTGGATTGCTTCGGGTCAAGCCCTCGCACTTGCCTGCCGAAGGTAGGATGACGTTGCAAATGAAGGAAGATTGTATATAAAAGAGACGCCATAAATGGACGTCTCTACGATTGAGGTTACAAACGGAGGATGATTCAAAAATAGATTGATAATAAAAAAAGGGAAAGAAAAAAGGCTGTCTCAATCGAGACAGCCTTTGGTATTATTTGACTGTTTGAAGGCTGAGGGCTTCGTCTGGTGCCTCCACTGTGATTTGTTTGGCTTCTGGGGCTGGTGTTTCCGCATGGCCATTGCCGCTCATCTCTCCTAAGATCGGAGCGATCACGAGTCCTACGAGACAAGTAAGCTTGATGAGGATGTTCATCGATGGTCCAGAAGTGTCTTTGAAAGGGTCACCTACTGTATCACCTGTTACAGCTGCTTTGTGCGCATCAGAACCTTTGAAAGTCATCTCGCCATTGATCATGACACCAGCTTCAAATGATTTCTTAGCATTGTCCCAAGCACCCCCTGCGTTGTTTTGAAAGATCGCCCAGAGTACTCCTGATACTGCTACACCAGCCATATAGGCACCGAGTGCTTCTGCACCCATCACAAATCCAATGATGATAGGAGTGATGATCGTCATGGCTCCTGGGAGCATCATTTCTCTCAAGGCTGCCTTAGTAGAGATGTCTACGCATTTGCCATATTCTGGCTTGCCTGTTCCTTCTAAGATACCTGGGATTTCTCTAAACTGTCTTCTCACTTCATTTACCATGTCCATAGCAGCCTTACCTACTGACTGCATGGCTAGCGCAGAGAAAACTACTGGGATCATACCTCCGATGAAGAGGGCTGCTAGTACGTCTGCTTTGAAGATGTTGATCCCATCTATGCCTGTGAATGTCACATAAGCTGCAAATAGGGCCAAAGCTGTCAAGGCAGCAGAAGCGATGGCAAAGCCTTTACCAACTGCGGCAGTGGTGTTTCCTACAGAGTCCAATACGTCTGTTCTGCTTCTCACTTCTTTAGGCAGTTCACTCATCTCAGCGATACCACCAGCATTATCCGCGATAGGGCCAAAGGCATCAATAGCCAATTGCATAGCAGTCGTGGCCATCATGGCAGAAGCTGCGATCGCTACTCCATAGAAACCGGCAAGTTCATAAGACCCCCAGATCGCTGCTGCAAATAGAAGTACAGAAGAAAAAGTAGAGATCATCCCTGTCGCCAAACCAGCAATGATGTTGGTAGCAGCACCCGTAGATGAGTTTTGTACGATGTTAAGTACTGGCTTTTTACCCAAAGCAGTATAATACTCTGTGAAAGCAGAGATCAAAAGTCCCACTGTCAAACCGACTAATGTCGCATAGAAGACGTTCATGCTTGGGATCTCAAGGATACCCTCTCCGAAGAAGTTCATATAGATAGTCTCAGGAAGCATCCATTTTATCAAAAACCAGCAAGCAACGACTGTCAAGGCTAATGATACATAGTTGCCTAGGTTAAGCGCACTTTGCACTTGCGCTTCTTTGGCTTCGTTATTTTTGATTCGAACGAAGAAAGTACCAATGATCGAAGCGATGATTCCCACGCCTGCGATCACCAAGGGAAGGACGATAGGTCCCATATTGTTGAAGGCATCTGTGTACTGTGTGCCGAGTGTCTCAGACATGTCTTTAATGATGTAGTTACCGAGTACCATCGAAGCGAGTACTGTGGCCACATAAGAACCAAAAAGGTCAGCTCCCATACCGGCTACGTCTCCTACGTTGTCACCTACGTTATCCGCGATAGTTGCAGGGTTTCTAGGGTCATCCTCTGGGATACCTGCTTCTACTTTACCTACTAGGTCGGCACCTACGTCTGCTGCTTTGGTATAGATACCACCGCCTACACGTGCGAAAAGCGCGATAGATTCAGCACCTAAAGAGAAACCCGCCAAGGCTTCTAGGGCGATGGTCATTTCCATGTAGAAAGAAGCTTCTGACTTGATGAACATGCCTACGAAGAGGATGAAAAATAAGCTCAATCCAAGCACGGCTAGTCCAGCTACTCCTAGACCCATGACAGTACCGCCTTTGAAAGAGACATTGAGGGCTTGTGGAAGACTAGTTTTGGCTGCTTGTGTTGTTCTGACGTTTGATTTAGTCGCGATGCGCATTCCGATATTACCTGCTAGCGCTGAGAAAAGTGCTCCAATCACAAAGGCGATGACGATCATCCAGTGTGAAGTAGCTACGACTTGAGAAATGGCAAATAAAGCAATAGATGCGATCACTACGAATATCGCTAGGATGCGGTATTCAGCTTTGAGGAAAGCCATAGCACCTTCTTGGATGCTTTTCGCGATTCCCTGCATTTTATCATCTCCAGCATCTTGCTTGTTGACCCATGTGGCTAAGTAGCCCATGTACAGCAATCCTGCCACGCCAAATAGTGGCAAAATGTACATTAAGTTCTCCATTATGATTTGTTTTTAGGTTATTTTCAAATTGGGGCGTAAAATAGCGAGTGTGCTGATGAATTAAAAATAAAATTCTAGATTAAAATCTATTCAAGCTATGATGCTAGGTTAATAGCTTTGCTCATGATAGGCAAGAGAGAATGTCCGCTAGGGGATGTTTTCTGCTACTTACCCGTTGTTATTATATCCTTAAGCGAGAGATCTATCAGGATTTCTGCTTAAAAATTGGTATTTTTGTCCTTCGAAAAAAAATCATTGCATGAGTTTAAATCAGGAATTAGAGCATCGACTAAAGCTGAGAAATTGTCGCTTGGCTGACTATCAAGACATCAAAGAGATCATGACCGCCATCTATTCGGACTTAGGCGCCTGGACCAAGCAAGAGTTTAAGAAGCAACTGAATGCCTTTCCTGAGGGACAAATTTGTATAGAAGATAATGGCAAGGTGGTCGCTGCAGCGCTCAGCTTGATCGTGAAATATGATAAGTTTGGAGATAACCATACTTATGATGAGATCACGGGCAATGGGCAATTTGATACTCACGACTATGAAGGAGAGACACTTTATGGAACAGATGTATTTGTTCATCCAGACTATAGAGGCATGCGTCTCGGTCGAAGACTCTATGATGCCCGCAAAGAGCTGTGTGAAAACCTTAACCTCCGAGCGATCATCGCAGGAGGTAGGATCCCAGGCTATAGCAAGTATGCAGATCAGTTGACCCCTAGAAAATACATCGAACTCGTCAAGAATAAGGAAATTTACGATCCTGTTTTGTCCTTTCAGTTGGCCAATGAATTTCACGTACGTAAGGTCATCACCAAGTACTTGCCTGAGGATACCGACTCTCGCTCGTATGCGACCTTGCTCGAGTGGATCAATATCTATTACGAAAAGGATGAAAAGCTCATTGGTAACAAAAAGTCGGTTGTTCGACTTGGGATCGTCCAGTGGAAGATGCGTAGGACCGTATCAGTAGCCGATTTGATGCAACAGGTAGAGTTTTTTGTAGATACCGTAGCAGGCTATAATTCTGACTTCTGTATGTTCCCAGAGTTTTTCAATGCCCCCCTGATGGCGCAGTTCAACGACATGGGTGCTTCAGATGCAGTACGTGCACTATCAGACTACACAGAGGAGATCAAAGACGCTATGGTGGAGCTGGCACTTTCTTACAATGTCAATATCATCGCAGGCTCTATGCCTGAGTATGATGGGCAAAAGCTCCGAAATGTGAGTTATCTCTGTCGTAGAGATGGTACTTATGAGAAGCAATATAAACTACATGTGACACCAGATGAAGCACTCTACTGGGGTATGCAGGGTGGAAACAAGATCAGCACATTTGACACGGATGCTGGTAAGATCGGTATCTTGATTTGCTATGATGTGGAATTCCCAGAGCTAGGCAGATTGCTAGCCGAGCAAAACATGGATATTCTTTTTGTGCCTTTTTGGACAGATACTAAGAATGCCTTCTTGCGTGTAAGTACTTGTGCTAAAGCAAGGGCTATTGAAAATGAGTGCTATGTGGCGATTTCAGGTTCGGTAGGTAACTTGCCAAAGGTAGAAAATATGGATATTCAGTACTCTCAAGCAGCTGTATTTTCTCCATCAGATTTTTCATTTCCTCATGATGCCATCGTAGCAGAGGCTTCTGCCAATACGGAGACTACACTGATCGCAGATGTCGATCTAGAACTCCTCATGAAGCAGCGTATGCAAGGTAGCGTACGTAACCTTGAGCAGCGTAGAACAGACCTCTATCAGATCACTTGGGGTAAAAAGACCAAGAAATAATGAAAGAAATATTAGATCAATATACTCCTGATCAGGTCAGTAGGGCCAAAGCCATCCGAGCTCTCGTGATGGATGTAGATGGCGTGATGACAGACGGGGGGATCATCTATGACAATGACTTTGTTGAGTACAAGCGTTTCAACGTAAAGGACGGACAGATCATTAGTCATCTCAAACGCAGCGGGATCATCGTGGGCGTACTGACTGGTAGAGATTCAGAAGTGGTGAAGAAACGCTGTGAGGAACTCAAAATGGATTTCCACTATCATGGGCTGAAGGATAAACTGGCCCAGCTGCATGAAGTGCAAGCGACTTATCAATTAGCTGCTCACGAGATTGCCTACATAGGAGATGATATCATAGATCTAGATATCATGCGGCAGTGTGGACTAGCTTGTGCACCAGTGGATGCCTTGAGCTATGTACGCAGAGAAGCTCACTTAGTGACGCAGGTCAAAGGTGGAGAAGGAGCAGTGAGAGAGGTAGCGGATTTGATTCTTTCAGCTCAAAACAAATTTATAGACATCATCAAAACCAAAGATATTTAATGGACAAGTTTGAAAAAGCCATACAGCTCACGCCAAACATTAAGTTGGGTGCAGAAAAGATGGTGTTGTTTGCCGGGCCATGTGCCGTGGAGAGTTATGAAATCTGTAGCGAGATCGGGGCTACTGTCAAGGCACTAGCAGATGAGCTAGGGATCGAGTATGTGTTCAAAGCTTCTTTTGACAAGGCTAATCGTACTTCAGCGGGGTCTTTTAGAAGTATCGGGATGGATAAGTCCCTCGAAGTCTTGCAGCGTGTAGGTCGTGAACTCTCTGTACCATTGGTAACGGATGTGCATGAGAGCTATCAAGTCAAAGATGTAGCAGAGGTGGTCGATGTGATTCAAATCCCTGCATTCCTTTGTCGTCAGACAGATCTGCTTTTGGCAGCAGGAGAGAGTGGCAAATCAGTGAAGGTCAAGCGTGGGCAGTTTATGGCGCCAGAGGACATGCAGTATGCGGTCAAAAAGGTCAAGTCCACTGGAAACGACAATGTATGCTTGACAGAGCGTGGTTTTACGCTAGGCTATCATAATCTAGTAGTAGATATGCGTGCTTTGCCTACTATGCGTCAATATGCTCCTGTCGTGTTTGATATCACGCATAGTGTGCAACAGCCTGGTGGTGCTGGAGGTACCTCAGGAGGTCAGCGTGAGTTTGCACCATTTTTAGCGAGAGCGGCTGCGGCTACAGGGATCGATGGCTTTTTCATAGAGACACATCCTGATCCATCAAAGGCATTAAGTGATGGACCAAATCTCATCCCGCTACACCATATGCGTGAGTTTCTCATCATGCTGAAGGAGTCATGGGAGCTCGGTAGAAAGTACCAGAATATTAATTTGAAATAAATAGTAAATCGTACAAAAAGCCTCTGAATTTCAGAGGCTTTTGCTTTGTAGCCAATTGATATAATGAAGAATTTTTTCAACTTGGGCTTCTTCGCTTGTCAGTGAAGTGATTTGCTCTCGGATACTTTGTTGTTCATGCTGACTAAGTACTTCAAATTGATCCAAGACCTGCGCCTCTTCAAAACTGATCCTGATGTAGTCCTCTTCGAGCGCCTCTTCTGTTGGCTGATCTAGTGTCAAAGTCACAGTAACTTTATCTCCACCTGTCTTTCCGATAGCTTTGCGAATAGTGCCATTGATGGCAAGTATCTTATCAGCATTTTTGGTAGGAGCGAGATTTTTAGAGTCGATCACATAGCCATCGATGCTGCCAGAAACCTTGATATCGCCCCACTTTCCTTTGATATCTTTGGTATGAGGGATGATGAGATGATAAGTCCAAGCACCATTGCCTGAGATATATTGAATCTCAAGTATCTCGTCTTTGATCAAATGGTTTGATTTATTTGAAGAGATCATAAATAGATTGAAGTAGTGTTTTGAACATTAGTCTTCCATCTCCTTGATCTTAGTAGGGATATCAAAAAGTCCATCGATCACCCACTCTTCATCATAAACGGACTTATAGACTACTTTTAGTCTCACTTCATTAGATGAAATAATATCGTTTTGGCTTTTTACTTCTGGGTCTCGAATGATTTCTAAAAGAGTAAATTCTTCACCAGCAGGTATAGCCAAACCACTTACTATATCAGCATATTCGCCTATGTTATGAGGGAAGTCTTTTTTGCCGAGATGCTCATTGAGGAAAGTTATATAGTCATAATCCTTATAAAGGGAGTCCTTATAAGTGATACTTATCTCTTTGATAAAAGCTGGGCCAAGTCCTTGATTGATAAAAAATACTCGATAGCTATCTCCATTATTATAGCCACTAGCTAGCATCAAATAAGGATAGCTTGAGGCAAGTTGTTGTTTCTTTTGTAAATCAAATTGTTTGCTGATAACATTTGATTGGTAGATCAAAATGAAAAGCGTGCCAGCACTCAAAAAAATAGCGGCTAAACTGATCAAAAGGTTGCCATCGAGTTTTCTTTTCGGCTTAGTAGATTTAGGCATATGCTTAGTCTTTCAGTGCAAAACGAACATAACTTCTTTCTACTTTATTTCAAAGAATCCTACACTTCAATATACGATTCAATATGCTTTAGAGCCAATCAGACTTGAGTTTTTCAAAAGCAATCAGTCCACTGAGGGTTACGCCTGGGATGCCTTGTCCAGGATAGGTCGTATCACCACAGATATAGGCTTTGTGTCCGTCTAGTCTAGCATCGAGCATTTGCCAAGGCTTGATATGTCTGAACTGTGGATAGCCTCCCACAAATCCAAAAGCCCTGCCTGTCCACTTTTGCCAAGATTTTGGTCCGCTATGGTGCTGATAGATGATATTTTCGGGTAAAAGGATGTCATCTTCAAAGAGCTTTTTCAAGATCTCTTGTGCTACTTTTTCATTGTCTATGATGCGTTTGCTAGGATTGGGCACGTGCGTACTGATCGACATGACTCTCAAGCCAGGTTCATCGCTCCTAGAAGTATCATCAGGGTCACTTAAGCTAATAAATATGCTATGAGAACCAGTCTCGGCTAGAGGTTTGTCTAGATGGATCTGATGATGAAGGGCTTCAAATTCACGATGCGGTTTGAAGCCTATTCCCATTTGAAAGGCAGAGTTAAGCTGCTCGGAAACCATGAGTTTCTTTTCTAATTTCCCTTTCCAATTACCTTCAAAAAGTGGAAGTGTATTATTGATCGGTATGCCAGAGATGACATATTCGGCACTGTACTGATCCCCCTTATCTGTAGTGATAAGATAGTTTTTAGCTGTATTAGCTACATTTTTAACGCCTGTTCTTAGGTGAAGTTTACCTCCTTTTGCTTCCACATAATCTACAAATGGCTGCACTAGAGAGATCAGTCCGCCATCTAAATAATAATTACCATAATTGGTATAGCATAAGGCCGTAGCGCCAAATAGGACATTGACTTCTGGATGTTGATTTTGCGCAGTGATGAGTAACTGCTCGTCTACAAAATCCACAAAAGTCTGATTTTCTAGCAAGTCATATTTTTCTAAAAGCCACTTCATGGAAAATAGCGCGTATCTAGCATAGTTGACCTGCTTCAGGCTAGCTCTCTGAGCTGATTTGAGTAGATCTTTGATCGAGCTGGGAGGGAAGTGTACTTGCTTCACAGATGTATCCCAGACAAACTGACTGACGCGATAGCAAAACTCCCAAAATGCGCGTTGATTTTTTGGTCCGAAGACTCGCTCTGCTTCTTGGATCCATTGTTCTAGGTCTTGGTATCTATTGATGACTTGCCCATTTGAAAGGTGCACTTGCATAGGAAGTGTTAATTGTTTGGCAGGAAGCGAGATTCCTGTACGGTCTAAAACTTGACGGAGTGGCATGCCTTCATCCAATCCAACGAGGGTAGTAGCTCCCGCTTCAAACACAAATCCCTTACGCCAGTAAGCACTCGTACAGCCTCCGGGCAAATAATTTTGCTCAAAAATGTGTACCTTCAATCCTCTTTGGGCTAAAAGTGCAGCGGCTGACAGGGCACCCATTCCACTTCCAATCACAGCAACATCAACGTTGTCAGTCATTTATGTATTTTGTTTAATAATTTTTTACAAATATTAAACAAATATAAAAAAGTCATTGTTTGAAATATGTTGAATTCGCAAAATAGCTTTGAAGGAATTAATTTTGGTCATTGTTTTGTTTAAGTTTCGAACACAAAAAAGTAAATGAAAGTATCCGTTTTTAGAAAAGAGCACTTCAATGCAGCTCACCGATTAAATAACCCCAAATGGTCCGCAGATAAGAATGCAGCTGTTTTTGGTAAGTGCAATAATCCGAACTTTCATGGTCATAATTATGAGTTGATCGTCAAGCTGACTGGTGAAGTAGATCCTGAAACGGGCTATGTATATGATATGAAAGTCCTCAGTGATACGATCAAGAAACATGTATTAGATAAATTTGATCATAAAAATTTAAACCTAGATACAGATGAATTTCGTGATCTCAACCCCTCCGCAGAGAACATCTCTGTGGTTATTTGGAATATTTTAAGAAAGGTCATTGACCAAAAATTTGAACTAACTGTAACCCTATATGAAACAGAGAGAAATTACGTTGAATACTCAGGCAGTGGAAACTAAGAAACTCGCAAACGAAGCTTTTGATGCGATGGGTGATGAGCACATTCTATCTTCTATCAATACACCTCTCAGAGAAGATGCTTTCGAGATGGATGATGATTTGAAGATCGAGATGATTCAAAAACATTTTAAAGAGATCATGAACATCTTAGGCCTTGACCTGACTGATGACAGCTTAAAAGGCACGCCACACCGAGTAGCCAAAATGTATGTAAAGGAGATATTCAGTGGATTGAATCCAAAGAATAAGCCTGCCATGAAACTGTTTGAAAATAAATACAAGTACAATGAAATGCTTGTAGAGAAAGACATTACTTTCTTCTCTAATTGTGAGCATCACTTTGTGCCGATTTATGGTAAAGCGCACGTAGCGTACATCAGCAATGGTAGTGTAATAGGACTCTCTAAACTCAATAGGATTGTACAATATTATGCCAAGCGCCCACAGGTGCAGGAGCGTTTGACTGTACAAATCGCTAATGAACTTAAAGAAGCCTTAGGTACAGATAATGTAGCCATCGTCATCGATGCTAAGCACATGTGTGTTTCTTCGAGAGGTATACAAGATGTAAATAGTGCTACAGTGACTTCTCACTTTAGTGGAAA
The DNA here is from genome assembly GCF_016464625.1 of Penaeicola halotolerans. Classification (GTDB taxonomy): domain Bacteria; phylum Bacteroidota; class Bacteroidia; order Cytophagales; family Cyclobacteriaceae; genus Penaeicola; species Penaeicola halotolerans. The sequence continues at coordinate 421,468 of NZ_JAEAGO010000003.1, read as the reverse complement.
GTTTCAAAATGAAGATGTCAAGAAGGAATTTTTGAATTATCTATCATTAGAAACAAAATACTAAGATAGCATGTCAAAGAATATATTAGTTGTAGGTGCTAGTTCTGGTATAGGTAAAGTTGTGGCTGAGCAGTTGATTGCTGCTGGTCATGAAGTTTATACTGCTTCTAGAAGAGATGAATCTCCAGAAGGTGCCCATCATATCAACTTGGATATTACTAGTGACTTTTCTGAGATAGATGGATTGCCAGAGGAGCTTCATGGGGTTGTTTATTGTCCAGGTACTATCAACTTGAAGCCATTTCAGCGACTTAGTCAAGAGGATTTTCAACATGATTTTGAAGTCAATGTGCTAGGTGCGACTAAGATACTTCAGGCAGCTTTGAAGCCTTTGAAAAAAGGAAAAAACGGATCTGTAGTGTTATTCAGTACGGTAGCCGTTCAGAGTGGAATGACTTTTCATGCTTCAGTAGCTATGGCAAAAGGGGCTATAGAAGGACTTACAAGATCACTTGCTGCTGAGTGGGTAGCGAGCAATATCAGAGTGAATGCCATCGCACCATCTCTCACTGATACGCCACTGGCTGCTCAGCTACTTTCTACGCCAGAGCGCAAAGAAGCTTCTGATAAAAGACATCCGCTTGGCAGGGTTGGCACATCAGAGGAGATTGCATCCATGGCGACTTACTTATTATCAGATCAAGCCAGCTGGATCACAGGTCAGATATTTCATCTAGATGGTGGGATGTCTGTAGTGAGAGGATAAGAAAATTTAACCAAACCATTTATAGACGAAAAAGGTGCCCTATGGGTGCCTTTTTTTGTGAGAAAATTCATTTTTTTGAATAAGGATTGCAAACCTTTCAATTATCTAAAGGTTATGAATATGTATGTAAAAATGAATAAGTATGAAGACCCCGCCTGAGTCATTTTTGATATTTAGGGAAGAGCTGAAAAAGGCTGAGCTGGAGAAGAAGCGACTCAAAGAAGAATACGAGCAGAAAATAGCTCAGATGAACCAAGAACTCTTACGATTGCAAGAACAGATATCTGCTCAGCAAGATATGATGAAAACTACCATACAGTATGCTTCTAAGATAGAAGAGGAGATGAAAAATCTCAATCATAAAATGGAAGATGATAAAAATAAGGGTAGAAAAACTTTTCACTAATCAGTCAATCAAAAACCATCATGAATACACTTTCGACTAATTACAGCTTGACCTTATATGCAGAGAGTTTGTATGCGAAGATCTATCACGAGCCATCTTTGGGTATAGTGATCTGCGAACTGACGGCAGATTATATTCCTATCGATGAGTTTAAGAAGACTTTCATGCAGATGATTGACTTAGTAAAAGGTGGAGGATATACAAAGTTTATTTTTGACAAACGAGCTTTGAGAGCATTCCATCAGCCTTCTATGGAATGGTATTTTATCATCTGGAAAAAGCAAATGATGGAGCATGGTGTCAAGACACACAGAAAAATCCTTCCAGATGAGCCATGGTTTGAGAAGACTGTCATGATTGCCAAAGATCAAATCCTGAAGGAGTTTCCTGATAATATCATTGGACAATTAGATATTAGATACTGCAATAGCATAGATGAAGCCATTGAAAGTTGATATGAAGCATTTTACGGAACAAGATTTCCCTGTTTTAGATACATTTTTTAGAAGAAATCTGATCAACTGTTTGAGTGGCTATAAGAGTGTCAATCTCTTAGGTACTATTAGTAAGGAGGGAGTGACTAATTTGGCGATTTTCAGTCAAGTGTTTCATATTGGAGCCAATCCTCCGCTAGTGGGTGTTCTCTTTAGACCGCACACAGTGGAGAGAGGAACACTCGAAAATATCCTTGAAACAAAATACTTCACCCTCAATCATATAACTGAAGGTTTCTACCAAGAGGCACATCACACAAGTGCTAGATGGGACGTATCAGAGTTTGCTGCGTGTGGATTAGAGGAAGAGTATAAAGATGACTTCATAGCGCCTTATGTCAAAGGAAGTCCGCTTCAGATAGGTTTAGAATGGGTTGATCGCAAAGATCTGGAGATCAATGGGACGATCCTCATGATCGGGGCTATCAGGGAGTTGTATGTCCAGGAAAATGCGATTGGCGAGGATGGCTTTATTGATTTGGGGACACTAGGAACGATCACTTGTTCTGGTCTGGATGGATACCATAGGGTAGAAAAGATCGCTAGGTTGAGTTATGCTAAGCCAGATCACAAACCGAAAGTCATTTCTTGAGATCATTTCTGTGGTTAATTAGCCTATTCATTTATCCACAGATAGCCTATACTTATACATTATTTGGTTTTTATTTATCGAATTTTACTTATATTTCATCAGTTGAAAACAGACTCCAAACTGATCATCGATGAAATTTATAAAACTGATTATCTGCTTGGCACTTTTTAGTGCATGCTATTATTTTTTAAGTAGACCAATAGGGCAAATTCCTCCACTGGGATATTTCCTCGATCCAAGGCATGGCTTCTGGCAAAATACTTCAGCCGAGACAGATATCATCAAAGGTGAAATAGAACTTCCAGGTGTCAAAAGTCCTGTGGTCGTGCGATATGACGGGCAGTTGATTCCTCACCTTTTTGCTCAAAACAATGAGGATCTCTACTACACACAAGGCTACATCACAGCAAAGCATCGCCTTTGGCAAATGGAATTTCAGACCTTTGCTGCTGCTGGTAGAGTTTCGGAAGTAGCAGGAGCTCGAGCTATTCCATTTGATCAACTACAAAGACGTAAAGGCTTAGTGTTTGGAGCTGAAAACGTGCTAAAGACCATGGAAGAAGATGCTGAATCTCTGAAATGGTTGGAGGCTTACACACGAGGTATCAATGACTACATAGCGCAGTTATCCATGAAAGATCTGCCGGTAGAATATAAACTCATAGGCTACAAACCTGAACCTTGGACGCTACTAAAGACTGCTTTGCTTTTACAATACATGGCGGATATGCTAGCTGGTAGTGATGTAGATCTTGAGAACACCAATCTGCTCATGCAAATCGGTAAAGAGCAGTTCGATTTCCTTTTTCCAGAATTTCCTAAAGATAGTTCGCCTGTCATTCCGAATGGTACTGAGTGGGATTTTGAAGCAGTGACAGTAGAAAAACCTGAAAATATCATTTGGCCGCTTTCTGAGACAGGAGAGGTGATCCAAAAACCACATCCGCAAAATGGATCTAATAACTGGGCGGTATCTGGTACTAAGACCAAATCAGGCAAGCCTATTTTAGCAAATGACCCACACTTAGGTTTGAACTTACCTTCTATCTGGTATGTCATGCAACTCAACTCCCCAGATGTCAATGCCTATGGGGCGACTTTGCCTGGTGCTTTGGGTGTGATCATAGGATTCAATGACTCTACGGCTTGGGGAGTCACTAATGCTACAAGAGATGTGAGAGACTGGTATGCCATTACTTTTAAAGATGATAGTCATGATGAGTATAAGTATGATGGCAAGTGGCTAAAAACACAAAAGCGCATAGAAGAGATCAAGGTCAAAGGAGGAGAGACTTTTTATGACACGGTAGTCTACACCCACCATGGGCCTGTAGTCTATGATCGTAACTTTAAAGGTGAAGGGCAGCGAATCAACTATGCCCTCAAGTGGATCGGTCATCAAGGAGGTAATCAACAAAAGACTTTTCTAAAACTCAATAGAGCCAATAATCTGGCTGACTATAGAGCAGCACTTCAAAGCTATACTGCTCCAGCGCAAAACTTTGTCTTTGCTAGTCATGAAGGAGATATCGCTTTGACAGTTCAAGGCAAATTTGCAGTGAAATGGGAGGAGCAAGGTAAGTTTCTCATGGATGGGGCTGATCCTGCATACGAATGGAAGGCTTATATTCCTTTTGAGCATAATGCTTATGTGCTCAATCCAGAGCGAGGCTTTGTTACCTCTGCCAATCAGCATCCTACGGATGAAAATTACCCATATTATTACTATGATCATACCTTTGAGCACTACCGCAATAGGCGGATCGATCAAGTACTGACTAGCTCAGACAGTATCACTGTCGAGGATATGATGAAACTGCAAAATGACAATTACAACCTGATGGCTGCTGAGGCATTGCCTATGATGCTTCGTATGGTCAAAATGGATACACCACTAGTCGCGAAGTATGCTGATGTATTGAGACTAATGGATAACTGGGACTTCAGAAATGAGATAGAGGCTGAGGCGGCTACTGTATTTGAGCTTTGGTTTGATGGTTTTTATAGGTCAGTTTGGGATGAATTTAGAGCAATGGAGGTACCTGTCAGATATCCAAATAGCTATCAGACGATACAGATGCTTCAGACTGATTCCTTAAATCAGTATTTTGATATCGATAGCACTGCTACAGTAGAGACCGGAATGGACTTAGTAAGATTTGCCTTCTTAGGAGCAAATGAAGCCATTGAAGAATGGAAGTCAAAACAAGGAAGTGACACTTATGATTGGGCGACATATAAGGATACTTATATACAGCATCTACTCATGTTAGAACCTTTGAGTAAAAAAGGTGTGCGTGTAGGTGGTAATAAAGGAATCGTGAATGCTAACTCTAGAAGACATGGTGCTTCATGGAGAATGATCGTAGAGTTAGGTGATAAAGTCAAGGCTTATGGCATTTATCCAGGTGGCCAGTCGGGGAATCCTGGGAGTAAATATTATGACAATATGATCGAAGACTGGGCTGCAGGCAAATACTTTGAAGCTTTGTTTTTACACACTCCTAGTGAGCAAGAAGATAAAATTATTTTTACGACCATCATAAAACCTGAGAGCAATGAATAAGGGAGTTTATCAAGGATTATTGATTTTGATTTTAGGCTATTTTCTTACCTACATGTATCCATTTTGGATTCTGATGGTCTCAGCTTTGGTAATAGGGTTGATCATGGATACCAAAGGTTTTACAGCTTTCATTAGTGGATTTGTCGCTGTGGGTATTCTTTGGGTATTGCTAGCTTTTTTTGTTGCCTCAAGCAATGGAGATTTGTTAGTAGATAAGATTGCACTACTTTTTCCAGGGCAAAACCAGGCAGTGATTTATGGTCTTACATTTTTGGTAGGGGGCTTAATAGGAGGGATTTCTTCCCTTACTGGGCAGAGCTTCAGAGCAATATTTATCAAGAAAAGGCGTAAGATGTACTATTAAAACAATAAAGGCTGATTTAAATATCAGCCTTTGTTATTTACGCTTGAAATTTTTTCATGATCTGAATCAAATGTTGATTCTCAGCGGGAGTTCCTACTGAGATTCGGAGACAGTCATCACAAAGCACTACTTTTGAGCGGTCACGTACGATGATCAGATGGTCTATCAGATATTCATATACTTTCCTAGCATCTTTCATTTTGACCAATAGAAAATTCGCATCAGAAGGATAGATCTTCTGCACATAGCTTATAGCAGCAAGCGACTCTTGTAGGTTCGCTCTTTCTACTAAAAGTGATTTCACCATTTGATCTTTGGCGCTGACGTTGCCGATAGCTGCCAAAACAGTCTCTTGCGTCAATCCACTGATATTGTAGGGTGGTTTGATCAAGTTTAAAATTTTGATAATTTCCACTGAAGCAAAAGCCATCCCAAGTCTTAATGAAGCCAAGCCCCAAGCTTTAGAAAATGTCTGCATGACTAGCAAGTTTGGGTACTTTGCCAGCTCTGTAGTGAAGCTAGGCTCATCAGAGAAGTCGATGTAGGCTTCATCTACGACTACCAAACCCTCAAACTGCGCTAAGATGCTAAGCATGTCCTGTCTCTTTAGTTTATTACCGCTAGGGTTGTTTGGAGAGCAGAAAAAAATGATCTTAGTATTTGCTGAGATGGCCTCTAAGATTCCATTCAGGTCTATTTGAAAATCTGCAGTAAGATTTACTTTTTTCAGTTTGACATCATTGATGTTGGCACTGACTTCATACATGCCATAAGTAGGAGGCAGGATGATTACTTCATCGATACTAGGTCTACAAAATGCTCTGAATAATAAATCAATAGCTTCATCACTTCCGTTGCCCAAGAAGATCTGCTGCGGAGAGACATTTTTAATTTTAGCTATTTCAACTTTTAAGGCACTTTGATAAGGATCAGGATATCTATTAAAGGCTTCCTGTGTGATAGAGCCAAAAGGGTTTTCATTGGCATCTAAAAACACGCCATCACTTCCAGAATATTCGTCTCTGGCAGATGAGTATGGCTTGATGGCAGCTATGTGTGGTCTGAGTAATTTCTGTAGTTCAAACATCGCTTAGCTGTTATTCTTTAGATAGTTTAATCTTACAGTTACGGCTTGCTTGTGGGCTTCCAGTAGCTCGTTAGCTGCCATGATTTCTACTGTAGGACCGAGCGATCTGATGCCCTCAGCGGTGATTTTTTGATAGGTGATCTTTTTCACAAAGCTATCTAAAGAAACACCAGAGTAAGACTTCGCATAGCCGTTGGTTGGCAATGTGTGATTAGTGCCAGAAGCATAGTCACCAGCAGATTCAGGCGTATAGTTACCCATAAAGACTGATCCAGCATTAATGATTCTCTGACTGACCTCATCTACATTTTCTACGGATAGAATCAAGTGTTCTGGGCCATACTCATTGATGAGTAAGAGAGCTTTCTCTTGGTCACTTAGCACGATGGCTATGCTATTTTCTAAGGCTTTTTTAGCAATTTCTTTTCTTGGGAGAAGTGCCACTTGCGTATTGACTTCAGCCATTATTTTCTCAGCTACTTTTTCACCACTGGCTACCAGTACTACTTGACTGTCTACACCATGCTCAGCTTGTGATAGAAGGTCTGCAGCCACAAATGCTGGAATAGCACTGGCATCAGCATAGACAAGTACTTCAGAGGGGCCTGCAGGCATGTCTATTGCTGTTCCTTTTTGGCTGACGAGTTGTTTGGCTGCTGTCACATATTGATTGCCAGGACCAAAGATTTTGTAGACCGCAGGGACACTCTCTGTGCCATAGGCCATCGCAGCGACTGCTTGTGCACCACCTACCTTGACGATACGGTCTATACCGATCAGATCAGCTGTATAGAGGATAGCAGGATGGATCTTCCCCTCTCTATTAGGAGGTGTGCAAAGTACGATCTCTTCACAGCCAGCAATGTTGGCTGGAATGCCCAGCATCAATACTGTAGAAAAAAGCGGGGCAGTGCCACCTGGTACATAGAGACCCACTTTTTGGATAGGAACGCTCTTGCGCATACAAGTCACTCCTGGCATGACTTCTACAGTGAGTAAGTCTTGAACTTGAGCTGCATGAAAGGTTTCTATATTTTGTTTGGCTACTTGGATAGCTTGTTTGAGCTCTTCACTGATTTGATTAGTGGCAGCCTTTATTTCCTCTCTACTAACCAATAGCTCTTTAAGCTCGACATGATCATACTCTAAAGCGAATTTTCTCAAGGCTTTGTCCCCTTGTCTTTTCACCTTTTTCATGATCGGTTTCACGATTTTTTCAATCGTTTTGAGCTCTTGGGTAGGGCGTTTCAGTATAGACTCCCACTCAGTTTTCTTTGGATTGTTGATAATTTTCATGTTCAGGGATTATCAGATGACCATTTTTTCGATAGGTACTACTAAGATTCCTTGTGCACCTGCTGCGCGTAAGTTTTCGATTACTTCCCAGAAGCGATCTTCATTGACTACTGCGTGCACTGAGCTCCAGCCTTCTTCTGCCAAAGGTAAAATCGTTGGGCTTTTCATGCCTGGGATGAGTGACACGATCTCCTGTAGTGAGTCATTTGGGGCATTGAGCAACAAGTATTTGTTGTTTTTACCTGTTTGTACGGCATTGATTCTAAAGAGCAATCTCTCTAAGATATCTTGCTTTTCGGTACTGAGGTTTTGATGGCTGATCAGTACTGCTTCAGATTTGAAGATCTCTTCTACTTCTTTGAGCCCATTCATCATGAGCGTAGATCCTGAGCTGACTATATCACAGATGGCATCTGCTAGACCTATACTAGGGGCGATTTCTACAGAGCCACTGATCTCATGTATGTCAGCTTTGATTTTATTTTTATCAAGAAACTGCTGCAAGATCTTCGGGTAAGAGGTGGCGATACTGGCTCCTTGAAAGTCCTGAAGATTTTGATAGTGCTTTGATTTTGGGATGGCAAGAGATAGTCTGCATTTAGAAAAGCCCAGCTTTTTGACCACTGTCACTTGCTTGTCTTTTTCGACCATTTCATTTTCACCTACTATACCGATATCGGCTACACCATCTGCTACATAGCCAGGGATGTCATCATCTCTGAGGAATAAAAACTCTATGGGGAAGTTGGTAGCAGTTGATTTTAGTTTGCCAGTACCATTGTAAAATTTGATGCCGCATTCTTTGATTAAGCTAAGTGAATCGTCACTTAGCCTGCCAGATTTCTGTACTGCTATTCTGATAATATTGTCCATTAGGATAAATAATTTCTATAATTAATGATGAGTTAACAGCTTAAAGGCTGTAAATATAGGGTCTAAATATGACAAAGACCGCTTGGGGCGATATGTAAAATGGATTCCTCTATCAAGAGGAATGATGGCATGCATGATGAGCTACAGACACTTGTGGTGCTGCAAAAAGTGAGAATTCGATATTTGATAATAGATAGCTCATTAGATGTACAAATTTAATTATTGAAACCGAGCCAACAAGCAATTGTTTCAAAAAATCAATGTAAGGACTTAAGGGTATAGATATCTAAGTGAGTATAGCATGGCTATATAGTGAGAGATGCTTCCACCCAAGACAAAGAGATGCCAAATTGCATGCTGATAATAGTATCGCTTGGATAGATAAAAATAAGTGCCACCTACATAGCAAAATCCTCCTGAAACTATCCAAAAAAGTACGTCAGCTGTTAGATTGGCATACATAGGTCTGATAATCACGATGACCATCAAGCCAAGCGCTAGATAGATGAAGGTAGAGAGGTATTTGAACTTACCTGTTAGAAATATTTTAAAAATGATGCCACCAAGTACCAAAAGCCATTGTACGCCTATGAATATGAAGGCAGTGTTTTTTGGAGCGTAGTGATAGACAAAGTAGGAGGTAGTCCCAGCGATCAATAAATAGATGCTTATATGATCTAGTTTTTGGAAGACAGCTTTAGTTTGTTTATTAACTAAAGCATGATAAACGGTGGAGTTGATATAAACTAGCATCAAAGACACACCATAAACGACTATCGTGAGCCAAGTGAAATCACTTACACTTTTTTGAGCAGCTAGACTATATAGTATAGGCAAAGCTATCCAGCAAAAAAGAATGCCTATACCATGTGATAGTACATTGGCGAGTTCCTGCTTTGGAGTATAGTATATCTTTTCTTCTTTCGTCATATTTTTTTAGTCTACTAGATCCAAGCTTAATAGGGGCTTCGTATATGATCACAAATAAATCAAACTAAAAGTACAATGAAAACAATGACACAAAAAATGAAATCGCTTTTTGCAGTTGCTTTGATGATCGCTTCTGCTACAGTATTTATGGCATGTAATGATGATGACGATGAGCCAATGCTCCGTACTGAGACATTCAACTATGCATTCAATACAGGTCAAGTAGGTGAAGGTACTGCATATAGTGGAGATCACCCATCTAACTTCAGCGCTTCTATCACGCTAAGCGAGCAAGCTAATGGTACTACTAACGTAACTGTGACGCTTAACAACACACTACAAGGTCGTATGTACATGGTTCACGCTCACGATGGTGCCGATCCAGCAACTACTCCAAATGGAACTCCTTACAATGAGACGCCAAATCAAGAGGTTTTGGTAGCTATGATCAATGGTAATGGTGCAACTGCTTCACAAACTAGCCTTTCATCATTCTCTTTTGATCAGTTGACTGAGACATATGCTGGTTTCTTTGTAGTTCACGATCCAACACAAGACCTAAGTACAACAGATCTTACTACTTACCTTACTGTAGGTGCTTTCGCTAGATAATCCATAGGATAATAGCCATAAAAAAGTCGAGGATATCCTCGACTTTTTTTGTTTTAACCACCAGCCTTTTTGGCTTTATAGCCCATATTTAGCAATAGCTGTAAGACTTTATCTCTTTGGTCACCTTGGATCAATATTTCAGCATCTTTAGCGGATCCACCTACTCCACATTTATTTTTCAAGGTTTTTCCTAGATCTTGAAGATCAGGATCTGTTCCTACAAAGCCCGATATCAGCGTAACAACTTTGCCTCCCCTTGATTTCTTATCTAAAGATACCTTTAAGTTTTGTTGTTGCGGAGGAAGCGTCTCTGTGATATCATCCTCTCCTAAGTTGAACTCAAAATCATCACTGGTAGAGTAGACAACACCATCTCTTTTCTTCCAGTCATTGTTTTTACCTTTTGCCATGAATCAAAAATAAGGGAAGCAAATGAAAAAACCTTCACGTAGGGTAGATTGAATGAAGGTGTAAGATTCTTTTATTTTTTGATCGTCATCGTCCACACAGGTCGCTGCGCATGATTGACTACATCCTCTGCTATGCTGCCACTTAGCAGATGCATAAAGCCTGTTCGTCCATGGGTAGCCATAGCGATCATATCCATCTTATAATCTTCTGCAAAATGGATGATGCCATCCTCTTCACTGAGGGCATTGTAGATATGTACTTGAGTATTGGAGATTTGATGGGTTTTGATAAATACTTGGGCTGCTTTTTTTACTTCTCTTTCGGTTTCAAAGCTATTAGGAGTATTGATCTTTACTAGATGGATCTTAGCGCCTAATATTTCTTGCAACTTTTTGATTTCTTTGGTGACACCCTTTACTTCCTCAGAAAAATTCGTAGCAAAAACGATATTTTTAAGCTTCTTGATAGAAACATCTTTTTTGATGGTCAGGACTGGGCAGAGGGCTTGGCGAACGATTTTCTCAGTATTTGACCCTATGAGTACTTCCTCAATTCCTGATGAGCCCTTTGATCCCATGATGACTAGATTAGCTTTTATTTTAGCGATTTCTTTGGAGATACCAGCATATGGATTTCCAAAAATGATTTCACTTTCAACCTTCACCCCTCTGAAAACGCTGGATTTTTCAAGCTCTTTGAGCTTTTCTTTTCGGACTTCTACTAGTCGAGAGATCATGATGCGGTCTAGCATAAATGAACTTGCATCTACTTCCCCAATGGTATTGAATGAAGAACCTGTAGGGATCTCTATGATGTGAATTACCTTTAGCTTAGCATCAGATGCCTTGGCTAATTGTGCAGCTACGTGGGTAGCATGATGAGCTTCTTCTGAGAAGTCTGTGGGCACTAGGATCGTTTTCATAAGATATTGTTTTAGGTTAGAAGCAATCGCTTAACACCTAAAATTTAGAAAAATTATAGGAGAATTCCTATTCCAAAAAGCAAGACAAACAAAAGTGTACTAATCGCTAACTGTTTGAGAAATGGGTCTAGTGTGCTGGCTGTCTGATGGATAGCTACTGCTCTGGCATTGATCAAAAAGAGTGGTGCGCTGAATACAAATAACCAGCTAAAAAGAGAGGCTTGATTTAATGCCACAAACCAACATGCAGCACCAAATCCTAATGCTAATAAAGTCCAATGATAGATGATGGCTTTTGATCGTCCTAGTCTGACTGGAATAGACCTTTTACCTGCTTTGATATCAGAAGTGATGTCTCTGATATTATTGAGATTGAGTACTCCTGTGGCAAAAAGTCCGCAACTTACAGCTGGAAGGATGAAATCCCAAGTGATGCTGCCAGCATGCAAGAAATATGTACCACCCACGCCTAGTAATCCAAAGAATATGAAAACTGAAATATCGCCTAATCCCATGTAGCCATAAGGATTTTTACCTGCGGTATAGGTGATGGCTGCCCAAATACTGGCTAATCCGAAACCTAAAAATAATAAGGCCAAGTACCACTGATCACCTAAAGCCAACCAGATCAGTGCGATACCAGAAAGAAGCGAAACAATGGCAAGGATAATAATAGCACGCTTCATTTCTGCCGATGTGATCGCACCGCTTTGCACAGCGCGCTTAGGTCCTTCCCGCTCGGCAGAGTCTGCGCCATGGATAGTGTCTCCATAGTCATTGGCGAGATTAGAAAGTATCTGAAGAGAAATGGTAGTAATGGCCGCCAAGATCAAAATAGGCAGACTAAAGTGCCCATCATAGGCGGCTAAAAAACTTCCCATACCTATGCAGGACAAGGCTAGGGGTAAAGTACGAAGCCTGATTGCTTCCAACCAGGCTTCTTTTTTATTAGATGAATACGAATCCAAGGGTTTTCTTAAGCTTTGATCAAAGATATGATTTCTTCGTCCATTGGATTTACTCTTGAAGGGAAAAATTTCACCAATTTTCCATTTTCATCGATTAAGTATTTGCAGAAGTTCCAGCTAGGCTCTTGGTCGTTAGAACCGTTAAGCGACTTATCTGATAGCCATCTGTAAAGAGGGTGCTTGTCTACCCCTTTTACAGAGATTTTCTCAAACATCTGGAATTTCACACCATAGTTTGACTCACAAAACTCTTGGATATCTTCATTTGAACCCGGCTCCTGACCACCAAAGTTGTTGGCAGGGAAGGCGAGAATGGTGACATCTTTGCCATAAGTCTCGTGCAATTTTTGAAGGTCTGCATACTGAGGGGTATAACCGCATTTAGAAGCTACATTGACAACTAATACTTTTTTGCCTTTGTATTGGCTTAGGCTCACTTCTTTACCATCGATGGTATTTACCTTGTAGTCGTAGAATGACTTACCGTTTTCTTCCATATCATTTTGGGTTGTAAATCCTGCTACCACTGTAGCGAAGATTGATAGTGCGATGATTGTTAATTTCATAGTGTGTAAAGTTTGATTACATTCTTTCAGGTGAATTGATACCGAGTAAACGCATTCCTTTTTGAATTGTTTGTGCCACCTTTTGAGAAAGTGCAATTCTAAAGGCAAGTGCCTGACTATCTTGCTCATTGAAGATCGCCACTTCAGCATAGAAGCGGTTATATTCTTTGGCTAGATCATATACGTAATTGGCGATGATCGATGGGGCATAAGCTTCAGCAGCTTCTTTGATTTTAGCTGGATAAAGACTGAGCATAGCGATCACTTCCTGTTCGACAGGGTTGATATTTCCCAACTGACTGAAATCTCCAGCAGCGCCTATTTGCTGTGCCTTTCTCAATATAGCAGAGATCCTGGCATGAGTGTATTGGATAAAAGGACCAGTATTTCCCTGAAACTCGATAGACTCTTGAGGATTGAATAGCATGCGCTTTTTAGGATCTACTTTGAGCAAGAAGTATTTCAGTGCACCTAGTCCTAAAGTTCTGTAAAGCTCAGCTGCCTGCTCAGGAGTGAAGCCTTCGATCTTTCCAAGTTCCTCGGTCTGCTTAGCAGCTGTATCGATCATCTCTTGGATTAGGTCATCTGCATCTACTACCGTACCCTCTCTTGACTTCATTTTACCACTTGGTAGATCTACCATACCATAAGAGAGGTGATATAGTCCATCTGCATAGGGTCTGCCCAGTTTTTTGAGGATCTTAAAAAGCACATCAAAGTGATAGTCTTGCTCGTTGCCGACTACATAGACAGACTTATCAAAACCAAAATCAGAGTATTTCAGATCTGCTGTTCCTAAGTCTTGTGTGATGTAAACGGAGGTACCATCCCCTCTTAAGACAAGTTTCTCATCTAAACCTTCCGCACTGAGATCAGCCCAGACAGAGTTGTTTTCTTTTTTGAAAAATACTCCTTTTGAGAGCCCTTCTTCTACGATATCTTTACCTAATAAATAGGTGTCAGATTCATAGTAGAACTTATCAAAGCTAACGCCCATACTTTTATAAGTAGCATCGAAGCCCTCATAGACCCATCCATTCATCTTTTTCCATAGGTCTACCGTAGCAGGATCATTTGCTTCCCACTTGAGTAGCATTTCCTGTGCCTCTAAGATGAGAGGAGCTTGTTTTTTAGCTTCTTCTTCTGTTTTACCAGAAGCCATGAGTTGTGCGATTTCTTCTTTATAAGCTTTATCAAAAAGCACGTAATATTTGCCTGCCAAATGATCTCCTTTGATACCAGCTTGTTCGGGCGTTTCTCCATTTCCCATTTTTAGGTAAGCTACCATTGATTTACAGATATGAATACCGCGATCATTGACTAGGTTGACCATATCTACATGATAGCCATTAGCCTTTAGGATTTGTGCCACAGCGTACCCTAGGAAATTATTTCTCAAATGTCCTAAGTGGAGTGGCTTGTTAGTATTTGGAGAGGAGTACTCTACGATGACTTTTTGGCCATTGGACTTATAGGTACCAAACTGATCATTTGCATAGATTTCATTGAATAACGCTAGCCAAGCTTGTCCCTTGATGACTAAGTTGAGAAAGCCTTTGACTACATTAAAGCCTTCTATAAGTTCATTATTTTTTACAAGGTATTCACCGATCTCTTGGGCTGTGAGTTCAGGGTTTTTCTTGGAAATTTTGGCCAGCGAGAAAGTTACAAATGTGAAGCTTCCTTCAAACTCTTTTTTGGTAGATTGAAGTGCGATCTCTTCTAGAGGAAGCGATACACTGTATAGTGCTTGAAGAGCTTCTTGTATGCTGATTTGTAACGATTCTTGTATATTCATCTATTTTGGTTTCTTAAAAATTAGCAATCAATGAGGCTGTCGTAGCTTCTAATACATCAAATGCATTTTCGGCCATGGTATTTTCTGTATCTAGTGTTGGATTGACCTCTACGATCTCCCAGCAGCAGACGCGCTTGTCTTTGATGAGTTCGGTATTGAGCGAAATGGCTTCTTCTACAGTGAGTCCACCTGGCACTGGTGTACCCGTCCCTACGGAGATCTCCGTGTCTAGACTGTCTACATCAAATGAGATATAGATTTGATCGCAGTCTTTAAGCACTTCTAATGCTTCTTTGGAAATCTGTTGGATACCTTTCTCACGCACTTCCTGTGTAGGAAAGTTGCGGATACCATATTTTTTAATCAGATGATCTTCAGGAGTTTCAGTATCTCTTACGGAGATGAAGACAATGTCTTTTGGATCTATTTTAGGGCCTTCTATACCGATATTTTTGATTTTATTCCAGTAAGCTACTGTATCATCATTTGGCTTGTTCACTTGGCAGTCAAGGTTGTCTGTAGCAATGCACATGGCTAAAGGCATGCCGTGCATATTGCCAGAAGGTGTAGTATAGGGCGTATGCAAATCAGCATGAGCATCTATCCAGATGACACCAAGTTTCTTATTAGGATGAGCCGCTTTGATACCGATGATGGTACCAGCAGCGGTAGAGTGATCGCCAGCCAATACTATAGGAAACAATCGCTCAGCGCGAAGAGACTTGACTGTCTCAGCTACGCGATTCACCATTTCATATACTCCATCTATATATTTTGCTGTAGGATTTTTGATTCCTTGAAACAAGCGATTGTTTTCATCTTTGACACTGATTGGGTCAAAGCGCGTAAAATAATTCGATTTCTTATCCAAACTTGCGATCTTGAGCGCATCCACTCCTAGACTGGCTCCACGTGTCCCTGCAGCGATTTCAGACCTTACTTCTACTAACTTTATATCTCTCATATTTGGGTTAATGAATTATTTATGCAATTTTCGCATTAAAAACACAAATAAACAACTTAGGCAAAGAATGAATAGATACATCGATCTAATTAATCAAACTTTCGATTTTCCTACTAAAGAATTCAAATTAGTAAACAATGAGTTGCACTTCAATGACGTCAATTTGATGGATATTATCCAGACTTATGGTACGCCTTTGAAGCTCACTTACTTGCCTAAGATTAGTGAGAATATACAAAACGCCAAACGCATTTTTAACAATGCAATGAAGAAGCATAAGTATGAAGGTTCATACACGTACTGCTACTGCACCAAGTCTTCACATTTTTCTTTTGTGATGGAAAAGGCACTTCAAAACGATATACATATAGAGACTTCTTCTTCTTATGACATTCCCATTATTAGAAATCTTGAAGCAAGAGGACTGATCACTAAAGAGACTAAGATTGTTTGTAACGGTTTCAAAAGAGAGCTTTATAAGCAATACATCACTGAGTTGCTCAATGATGGTTTTGTCAATTGTACACCAGTTTTAGACAATCTCAATGAACTAGATTACTACCTTGAAAATGTCAAAGTGCCCTTTCAGGTAGGTATCAGAATAGCAGCAGATGAGGAGCCAAAGTTTGGGTTTTATACTTCTAGACTAGGAGTGAGATACAATGATATCTTGCCTCTCTATGAAGAGAAGATCAAGAATAATCCAAATGTGACGCTTAAGATGCTTCACTTCTTTATCAACTCAGGCATCAAAGATACGGGATACTACTGGAGTGAGTTGAGTAGATTCATCTCTAAGTACTGTGAGTTGAAGAAGGTTTGTCCTACGCTAGACACGATGGATATTGGTGGTGGATTTCCGATCAAGACCAATATGTTTTTTGACTACGACTATGACTACATGGCGGAGGAAATCATCAAGAACATCAAGTGGATCTGCGATAAAAATCATACGGATACACCAGATATCATCACTGAGTTTGGTTCTTATACAGTAGGAGAAAGCGGTGCGATCATCTACTCAATCTTGGATGAGAAGCTTCAAAATGACAAAGAGCTCTGGTATATGATAGATGGTTCATTCATCACCAACTTGCCTGACGTATGGGGTCTTAACCAAAAGTATATCATGCTCGCAGTGAATAACTGGGAAAACGAATACCACAAGATAAGTTTGGGTGGACTGACTTGTGACAGTATGGACTATTACAACTCAGAAGCTCATAACTATGAGGTCTTTTTGCCTAAAATAGAAGAGAAACAAAAGCAGTACATTGGATTTTTTCATACAGGAGCTTATCAAGAATCGCTCGGAGGCTATGGTGGGATACAGCACTGCTTGATCCCTGCACCTAAGCATGTGATCATTGATCGAGAAGCAGATGGTACGATCAAACATTGGCTCTTTGCACCAGAGCAGACGTCAGATTCTATGCTGAAGACACTTGGGTACTAGTTACCCACATTGAGGAATAAAGGACTCCACAGGTTGAGGGAAAACTCTTCAACTTGTGGAGTTTTCTTTTTGGTATGAGCGGTCATAAACATTTATGAGCTGTTGAGGCTTTAGCTTTTTAGTATATTTGCAATATTCTATTGAATATATAGACAGGAATACGTCTTTTTGAACAATTATTGCGCATCTAACCTCGATGGATATGAAAAATTCTACTTACAGATTCAGGAGTATATTAGTTAGTTTGGTTTTAATCCACTTTGTATCAGGTTTAAATCCTGCTTTTTCACAGAGCAAGAAGACCTTTTCTGGTCCTTATCAATGGAAAGATGGGAGAGAAGGAACAGCTACCTTTCAATACATAGAAGCCAAAAATGGAGACCGTATTTTGGATGGAGATTTCATCTTTAAAAGTAAAAAAGCTGACTCATTAGATCAGAATATCTTCAACAAGTTTGAAGTGAGAGGTACTTACAAAAACGGTAAAAAGACTGGAGACTGGTCTTACATCTCTGAAGAGCATACTGTCAAGGTCAATGATGTCATAGACTTTAAGGTGGATGTGGATCTGCAAAGTATTGTCAGATCTCTGAAGGCTGCTTACAAAGAAGAAGTCCCTAGTGGAGATTGGTCATATGATGCTAAAGTCTATCAGCAAGGAGAGTTGGAGCCGAAGTTTGCAGCAGAAAAACTTAGTTTCAAAAATGGAGATGTCATCGGACGCATCAGTATAGTGAGATTCGATGGTGTCAATAATTACTCTATAGAAGGCTACACCAATAGCGCTGGATTCATGGATTCTACATGGAGACTGAGTTACATGGAAGACTCCATTCTTTATCAAGAGAATAGACTCTATCAAGATGGAATCCTCTTAGAGTTGAGTAAAACTAACCTAAAGGACTCGACTACTCAGAGAGTTGATTATGTGGAGAGCAAAAGAAAGTTAAAGCTTATAGCAGACAAAAAGAATGATGGTTTTATCATATCTGACAGGGAGTTTAATCTAAGGTTCAATGATGGCTACAGGAGAAGAGATGATGAGTTTCAATTTCAGCTTTCGGGTAATGCTTTTATAGAGCGTATCTTACAGCAATTGTTGCAGTTTGATGAGTCTTATTTTTCAGAAAATGGCACTTTTAAAAACTTCCCAATTAAGACCAAAAGATTTGAGTATCCTGTAGCGGCTGATGATAAGAAAATCGGAGAGGAAGCTGGTAAGATCTATAAATCATTAAGTGATAAAGTTGATAAATATGTCAACTACAATGCGCTTAACATCAATAGACAGCGTAGTGACTCATTGGCGTTTGCAGCGGCATTTTTCAAGACCATGGATCAGAAGCTAGATGCTTTTGACAACATCATCGATATCATCACTACTGACAGGATCAAGTATGTAGACCAATCAATCTACACTAGAAATGGCTTGGACTATCTAGCAGCTTATGATACGATTCGCTATAGATTTCAAGGAGAGGACAGGGAAAAAGTACTTGAATTCAGACAAGTGATCGAAAGTGAGACTGAACTCCTCAATGCCATCAATTCTTATCTTAAAGAAGAGAATAAAGTGGTAGACCAAGTGATCAAGCAAGTTAGCCTAGAACTTGAGAAAATTGAGAAAGATGAGTCTCTTCAAAAATTAGAAACTGAACTGCTGAATAAAAAAGAGACATTAGACACACTCTATTTAGAGTTTGAATATGAAGATGTAGAGACTGAGCGATTGGTTAAAGACATGCATCAAAGATTTTTGGAGGATTACTATGATAGCTTGAATGCCTCTTATGCCCAAGCTGAAAAGTACGAGGACAGATTTAATAGGCTTGAACTCATGATGGAGTTTTTAGAGGAAATGGAAGAACTTCATGCACCATTTTTAGTGATTTATAAAAATCAGGCTGATTTAGATACTTATTACATGGAGGAGTCTTTTGACCCATTTATTTATCAGACAGTAGAAAAAAGAACAAAACCTAGGCTTTACAGGGCTGGAGAGCGACTATTTAGTGAATACATGAATCAGCTGAGAACTCAAGGAGACTACACACTCATAAGTGAGCAGCTCAACAAAATATACAAATTGCATAAGCGCATGAAGGAACTGCGAGACGAGGACACAAGAAAGCTAGAAAGAAGGATTTCTAGAACAGAGGATATCGCGCAATATGAAAGGCTTTTAGACCTATGAAATCAATAAATTTAAAGCTAGTAGCAGGGATATTGTTACTAGCTATCATATCGACTATACAAACAGTTCGTGCTCAAGAAACCTTACCTGAACCGACCCCAGCACAAAGGAGGATAGTAGAGCAGGAGTCTGGATTTTGGTTGGGACTTTATACCAAATACAAAATAGGAGAGCGACTTTACTATTATGGGGAGTATCACTTGAGGACAAGAGATAGACTCATCAGAGAGATGGCTCAGATTTATTTGAGGTTTGGACTATCGTATATAGTAAATCCAAACTTGGAAATTACTGGTGGTATCGTGACGCCATTTTACTGGGCTCCAGGCGCTGACTTTGGCGATGCAGACCCTAGCACTTATGACAATATTGTTCCTCAATTTAGATTTTGGCAACAGTTTCTATTCGTTCAGCCTGTAGGAGTAGCAAAGCTTTATCACCAATTCAGAACTGAGCAAAGGTGGAGAAGAGACTACGAAGTAAATTCTGATTGGGAGCTGACGCATAGATTTAGGTATAAAATACTTTCTTACATTCCGTTAAACTCTACGAGACTTGAAAATAATACCCTCTTTTATGCTGGGTATGCAGAAGTATTTATTCAAGCAGGAAAACCGATCATTTCAAACTATCTTGAAGACATTCGACTGTTTTCTGGTCTTGGTTATATAGTTAATGAAAATATTCAGCTCCAAACCGGTTTTCAATGGACTTGGCAGCCCCAAAACAGTGGTTTTGAATATAAGAGTAGAAGTATGCTTCGGTTCAGTATATATCATAATTTAGATTTTACTAACCGTAAGCGAAAGAAAGACAATATAGAAATCAGACCAGGGGTACTATAATATCAACTTAAGCTCTCCACATGGAGGGCTTTTTTTATACATTGATATTCTGTATATTAATCTTCCATTAATTTTTTATCTTATGGAAGATCAAAGACATCCTTCTCGAATCCTGAGCTGGGCTGAGGAAGATAGGCCTAGAGAAAAACTCCTGCTCAAAGGCAAAGCAGCACTATCTGATGCTGAACTGATCGCTATACTCATAGGCTCTGGGACTACCTCGATGAGTGCTGTAGACGTAGCCAAGCTGATCCTGCAAGCCAATGATTATGATCTCAATTTGCTCGCTCGACAGAGTGTGAAGGACCTGCAAAGGTTTAAAGGAATCGGAGAAGCTAAGGCTATTAGTATCGTCAGCGCATTGGAGCTGGGCAGACGAAAAAAGGACATGCAGTCCAAAGAGCGACCAATAATCACCTCCTCCAATATAGTATATAATCTGATGAAGCCTGAGCTCTTGGATCAGCCAGTGGAGTTTTTTTATACCATCATGCTAAATAGAAAAAATGAAGTGCTGCGAAAAATCATGATCAGCTCAGGAGGAGTGACAGGCACCGTAGCAGATCCTAAAGTGATCTTCAGATCCGCCTTAGAACATAATGCCAGCTCAATTATTTTAGTACACAATCACCCTTCTGGGCAACTCAAGCCTAGTACTGCCGATATCAATCTCACTAAGAAGCTTGTCTCAGCGGGTAAATCTCTAGAAATACCTGTTTTGGATCATCTCATATTCGCAGATAATGGCTATTTTAGCTTTGCGGATGAAGGCATGCTCTAATGGATGACTTTCTTTCAATTTTAGATGAGAAATATTGAATAAATGGCTAAGCAGAATAAGCAAAAAACGCTGATATACTTTCTATTTGGAGTGGTATCTATAGTGATCTTGTATTACTCATTTCAAGGTGGGGAGTCGATAGATGACTATGAGTCGAGAGTGATGAGCGAGCGTCAGCGACAAGAGAAGTTTCTGAGATTTAATAGTGAGTCACCATTCAACGTGGAGGATGCTAAAGCGGAGTTTAAGCCACTAAGCTATTATCCGATCAATACCCGATATAAAGTCAAGGCAAGACTCACACCAGTGCAAAATCAAAAACTGCTGGAACTGCCCATGACCGATGGTAGTCAAGCTAAGTATATCAAATATGCCATTGCTCAGTTTGAGTTAGGTGGTCGGACACACGAGCTATTGCTGCTTCAGGACTTTGAAGAAAAAATCCCAGGTAAACTCTTTTTGGCTTTTGCTGATGAGACCAGTGCTCGCGAGACCTATGGTGGAGGCAGATACTTAGATGTGACGCTTGATACCGAAAGGTCAGCTACGCTTGACTTTAATCTGGCTTACAATCCTTACTGTGCTTACAACGCTGATTTTGCATGTCCGCTTCCTCCCAAAGAGAACCTACTCACTGTCGCTATAGAGGCTGGGGAGAAAAAGTTTGAATAGCGGTACTCTTTGATTTTTATCCCTAAATTTGCGCCTTAAATAATGAACAAATGAAGATTTCTATAGATTGGTTAAAGACCTTCATCGATATAAAAGAGCAACCTGATCAACTCGCTCAGCTCCTGACTAACACGGGCTTGGAAGTAGAAGGAGTGGAAAAGTACGAGACTATACCTGGAGGCCTAGCTGGTCTGGTGATCGGAGAGGTTTTGACTTGTGAAAAACACCCTGATGCTGATAGATTGAATAAAACAACAGTCGATATAGGTGGTCAAATAGTGCCTATAGTCTGTGGAGCAGCCAATGTAGCAGCAGGTCAAAAAGTAGTTGTAGCAACGGTAGGAGCTACTTTATATCCCGCTGATGGAGAGTCTTTTCAGATCAAAAAAGCTAAAATCAGAGGAGAGGTGTCAGAAGGAATGATCTGTGCTGAAGATGAGATAGGCTTAGGAACTAGTCATGATGGCATCATGGTATTAGACACTGATTTGCCAAATGGTACGCCTGCTGCAGATTATTTTGAGATAAAAGACGATGTTGTACTAGAGATAGGCTTGACACCTAATCGAGCAGATGCTGCTTCACACTTAGGAGTAGCGAGAGATATCAAGGCCGTAACGGGCCGACCGATCTGCATTCCATCAGTAGCGGAGTTCAAGGTCAATAATCAAAAAAAGCCTATCAAAGTCACTGTAGACAATGCGGCTGATTGTCCTAGATATGCTGGGGTTACGATCTCAGGAGTCAAAGTAGGTGCTTCACCAGAATGGCTTCAGCATAGATTGAAATCTATTGGATTAGATCCTATTAATAATGTGGTAGATGTGACCAATTATATACTGCATGAGCTGGGTCAGCCACTGCATGCCTTTGATGCGACCAAAATAGCTGGGTCTCACATTCAAGTCAAAAAGTTAGCCAAGGGCACTAAATTCACCACACTAGATGACAAAGAACGTCAACTATTTGGTGAGGAGCTCATGATCTGTGATGCCAATGGCGGATTATGCATGGCTGGAATTTTTGGGGGAAAAGGCTCTGGCGTGAATGATCAGACACAAGACATCTTTTTAGAAAGTGCTTATTTTTCTCCAGATATCATCAGAAAAGGTGCTCAACATCATGGATTAAAAACAGATGCCTCTTTCAGATTTGAGCGAGGGACAGATCCAGATATGGTGATCTATGCACTCAAAAAAGCAGCTCTCCTCATCCAAGAACTGGCTGGCGGAGAGATTTCTTCTGAGATAGTGGATATCTATCCTAATCCAATCTCTAAAACTGAGATTCACGTCACATATGCTTATGTAGCAAAACTTATCGGAAAGGAATTAGCTGCCAGTGAGATCAAACAGATTTTGGAAAGATTGGACATCGAGATCACGAATGAGGATGATTTGGGCTTTACGGTAGAAGTACATCCTTATAGAGTAGATGTGCAGCGTCCTGCAGATATCGTAGAGGAGATATTGAGGATTTATGGCTTTGAAAATGTAGCACTCAAGGAGCATTATAGTGCAGATTATTTAGCAGAGTTTCCTGAAAAAGACCTGAATAAGCAGCAGTTTAGACTGACAGAGACTTTGGTGGCCAATGGTTATTTTGAGATCATCACAAACTCCCTGACTAAGCCAGCTTACAGTACACTAGAGAAGTCTTTGGATCCTTCACAAGATGTCGAAATATTAAACAAGCTCAGTGAGGATTTAGGAGTGATGCGTCAAAGCCTTCTTTTCTCAGGATTGGAAGTTTTAGCGCATAATATCAATAGAAGGCAGACTGATCTTAAGTTATTTGAGTTTGGGACTACTTATAAGAAGTCAAGTAAAGGCTATCAGGAATCTAAAAGACTTGGAATTTGGCTAACGGGTGACTTAACAGCTGAGAGTTGGTATCAGCCTTCAGCAAAAGTAGCCTTTCATGATCTTTACAAGACTGTTCAGCTGATTTTAGACAAGTTTAATGTAAAGACAAAGGATATAGACATTCTACATAATGAAGTGTATGAGTATGCAGCAGTCCTAAAGCTCAATGGAGAAGTAATGGCTACTTATGGACTATTGAATAAGCAGCTTTTGAGGAAGGCTGAGATCAAGCAAGAAGTCTTTTACGCAGATATCAACTGGCAGGCGATCACGAAGCATGCACAAGGAATAGAGCAGTTTAGAGAAATCTCTAAATTTCCGGAAGTTCGAAGAGATTTATCATTGGTAATTGATAAAAGTGTATCTTTTGCTCAAATTAGAGAGATCGCTGAGCGAGAGAGTAGTGCGCTCGTGAAGCAGATCAATGTTTTTGATATGTATCAAGGAGACAAAATCGATGCAGGTAAGAAGGCCTATGCATTGAGTTTTATCCTTCAAGACAATGAAAAAACCCTAACGGATAAAGTTATAGATAAGACAATGAGCAGATTGATGCAAGTCTTTGAAAAGGAAATAGGAGCTAATATCAGAAAGTAATAGAAAGCCATGTCTTCATCAGCACAGCTCGACATATTAGAAGCCAAAGTCAAGCATCTCCTAGGGGAGTATCAGACTTTGCGTGCTACCTGTGCTCAGCTTCAGCAAGAAAATGCTGTTTTGAAGGCAGAAAATAATAAAAAAGACCAGCTCTTGAATGACTTTCAAAATCAAATAAAAATAACTAAACTTGTAAAAAGTATGCCGGTTGAAAATATAGAAGCGGCTGAACTTAAGAAAAGGATTAATCAATACATTAAAGAAATCGATCATATAATAGCCTACTTATCTGAGTAGGAACTCATTATGGAGCAGCTTTCAATTAGGATCAAAATAGGCGATAGAGAGTATCCCATGAAGGTGAAGGCCGAGGAAGAGGCGAGGATACGCCAAGCCGGAAAGCTGATCAATGAGAAATTGAAAAATTATAGGGAGCAGTTTGGGTTGGATGATAAGCAAGACCTTTTAGCCATGGTCGCTTTCGATAGCACAGTGGCGGTACTAGAGGCAAGGGAAAATACGAACCAAGATCAGGACTACATCGCTGATAGAATACAGGCATTGAGTCAATTGATAGCTACCCAAGTTTAATGTAATATCCTTCTTATTTTTAGAGGCAGGCCATATTTCCTCCGGTGTTTATCAAATTATAAGCACAAATGGAACAATATATTTTAGTGGTCATCATCACGGCAGTTATTGCAGGTGGACTGGGAGTATTCGTAGGGCGTATTTTGCTCAAGAAATTCAATAAAAAATCTGAAAGAGAGGCCAGAGAGAAGGCTAAGATGATCTTGAAAGAGGCGGAAATCAATGCTGAAAGCATCAAGAAAGACCGCATTTTAGAAGCTAAAGAGAAGTATTTCAAACTCAAAACGGAATACGAAGAAGAGCTCAATAAGAAAAAGAACATCATCATCACTAATGAAAATAAGCTCAAGCAAAGAGAACAAGTGATCTCTAAGCAGATGGAGCAAGTGAAGAGACAAGAGGCGGAGCTAGAGAGTATGAAAGAAAATCTTTCGGCTCAACTACACTCGCTACAAGTCAAGAAGGATGAGTTAGATAAAGTCACGAAACTCAAAATCGCTGAGTTAGAGAAAATCTCCAATTTGACAGCTGATGAAGCAAGGGATCAGTTAGTAGAAACCCTCAAAGATGAGGCACAAACTAAAGCCTCTTCTCATATCAAAGACATCCTAGATGAAGCTAAGCTCACCGCTACTAAGCAGGCCAAGAAAGTAGTCTTGGATACTATTCAGCGTACAGCTACAGAGCATGCAATTGAAAACTGCGTGTCGGTATTCAATATCGAAAGTGATGATATCAAAGGGAAAATCATCGGTAGAGAAGGAAGAAATATCCGTGCATTAGAAGCTGCTACAGGTGTAGAGATCGTAGTAGATGATACGCCAGAGGCGATCATTATTTCAGGTTTTGATCCTGTACGGAGAGAGATCGCTAGACTATCTCTTCATAGACTGGTGCAGGATGGACGTATCCATCCAGCTAGAATCGAGGAGATAGTAGCGAAGACTGAAAAAAATATAGAGGAAGAAATCATCGAAATCGGGGAGCGTACTGCTATTGATTTGGGTATTCATGGCTTGCATCCTGAGTTGATCAGATTGGTTGGTCGTATGAGATTTAGATCTTCCTATGGGCAGAACTTGCTGCAACACTCAAGAGAAGTAGCCAAGCTATGTGCTACGATGGCAGCTGAGCTTGGGCTCAATGCTAAACTGGCTAAGCGCGCAGGTCTACTTCATGATATCGGTAAAGTATATCCAGAAGAAGCTGAACTGCCACACGCAGTATTGGGTATGGAGCTGGCCAAGAAATACAAAGAGCATCCTGAAGTGTGCAATGCCATCGGTGCTCACCACGATGAAGTGGAGATGACTTCTATGATTTCACCCATCGTACAAGCTTGCGATGCGGTATCAGGCTCTAGGCCAGGTGCACGTAGAGAGATCATGGATAGCTATATCAAGCGTTTGCATGAACTCGAAAATATGGCTTTGAGCTTTGATGGAGTAAATAAGTGCTATGCGATGCAAGCAGGGAGAGAGCTCAGAGTCATGGTAGATGCTGAAAATGTAACAGATGAGCGCGCTGGTCAGTTGTCCTTCGACATCTCTCAGAAGATCGAAAAAGAAATGCAGTATCCTGGACAGATCAAGATCACAGTGATCAGAGAGATGAGAGCAGTCAATTATGCTAAGTAATCTTTTATAAAAAATACTAACCGCTTCAGTCATGGAGCGGTTTTTTTTATGAGCGATGCTTAAGCTTATCTTTTGACTCTGTAAAAGTGAAGTATTTAAACACCAATCGACATGATTTTGAAACTATCAAAATATACGGCCTGCATGGGTGCTTTTTTATGGCTAGTGGCTTGTTCAGCTGACACATATGCACCATCTGGTTTTGATACATCAGAGATTCAAATCGTCAGAGATGACTTTGGTGTCCCACATATTTTTGCACCGACTGATGTGGAGGTTGTTTACGGTTTGGCTTGGGCACATGCAGAGGATGATTTTGAGACTATTCAGAAAACTCTTTTGGCTGGTAAGGGCATGGTGGGGAGAGCTTTTGGTGAGGAAGGTGCTGCCATTGATTTCTTTGTTCACTTATTAGAAACTAGGGAGATAGCAGCTGCTAAATTTGATGACTTTAGTCCTCAGTTTCGTAGTATGATGAAAGCCTATGCCGCAGGGATGAATGATTTTGCTTTGGCTTATCCTGAGAGGGTATTGTTGCGAGATGCTTTTCCAGTCAGCACACAAGATATCACGAGTGCTTATATCTTGTCACTAGCTCAGATGTCTGGGGCTGACAAAGCTGTAAAAGCTATCGTAGAGGAGACCATTGACCAAGCGATAGAACAGACTCCCAATCAAGGCTCAAATGCTATCGCCATTCATCCAACAAGGACTGATACTAGAGAAGCATTCTTAGCGATCAACTCCCATCAGCCACTAGAAGGACCTGTCGCTTGGTATGAAGCACATTTACAATCTGAAGAAGGTTGGAACATTATTGGAGGACTTTTTCCTGGTGGAATGACTATTTTTCATGGCGTAAATGAACACTTGGGTTGGGCGCATACCGTCAATCGTCCAGATAAGCTAGATGTATTTCAATTGAAAATGCATCCTGAAAAGGACCTATTCTATGAAGTAGATGGTGAATGGCTTGCGCTTGAAGAGAGGCGTGTTTGGCTAAAGGTAAAGCTCTGGGATATGATCACAGTTCCAGTACCTAAGAAGGTGTGGAAGAGTATCTATGGCCCTACACTGATCAATAGTCAAGGGGCTTACAGTATCAAAACAGGTGCTTTAGAGGAGATCAGAGCACCAGAGCAGTGGTATCATATGAATAAGGCTAAGAGTTATACCGAATTCAAAAAGGCCATGGACATGATGGCGCTGACGGGATTCAATACTGTCTATGCGGACAAATATGATACGATATATTTTGTGAGCAATGCGCTGCTGCCTATCAGGAATGAAGCTTATGATTACACAGGCGTTTTGTTAGGTGACAAAAAGGATAAACTCTGGGATAGTTATTATCCATTTGACACACTTCCTCAGCAGCTCAATCCTCTATCAGGATATTTGTACAACACGAATCACTCTCCGTTTAAAGCCAGTGGTTTAGCAGATAATCTCCATCCCACAGACTATCCTAAGTCGATGGATTATTTACTAAGTGATAACAATCGCTCTTTGAGATTTAGAGAGTGGATGTCTGATACGACTAGGCTTTCTTATGAAGATTTTAAAAAGATCAAGTTTGATAAGCAATTACCAGATTCCTTAGCATTCAAGGTGGATGTACAGACACTTTTTGAACTAGAGGTAAGCAAATATCCTGATATATCTCAGCAAATAGAAACTTTGAAGCATTGGGATAAAAATGCAAGTACAGATAGTAAAGGAGCGGCACTTTTTGCTTATGTGTACTATTTTCAGCGAGATAGTCTAGAAATCCAAGATGCTAAACTCAAAGAAGAACAAGCTATACAGGCGCTGACTTCTGCTAAGAGACATTTTGAAATTTATTTTGATAATGAATTGGTCGATCTAGGTACCTATCAGAAATTAGTCAGAGGAAAGAAAGAGCTCCCACTTTTTGGATTAGAAGATGTCTTGTCAGCGATGAGGTCTGAACCTCACCAAGCAGGAATGCGAAAAGGTGTGCAAGGGGAGTCATACATCATGATGGTGCGTTTTGGAGCAGGATTGCCTGTCATAGAGACTATCAATGCTTATGGTGCCTCCAATCAACCAAATAGTCCCCACTATGCTGATCAAATGGAGCTTTTTGTACAGCAGAAGCTCAAACCTATGACGCTTGATAAAGACTCTGTCTTAAAATATGCCAAGCGTGTGTATGAGCCTAGAAAGTAGTGGAGTCATTAAACCAAAAAGCTCCTGATAATGAGTAATTATCAGGAGCTTTTTGATAAGAGAGTTTATGCTTTTCTTTCTACTTCTCTTAGGTTTTCCAATTTCTTATTTCTCAAGAAGCCATTAATATCTTCAAAATGTTCTTTGACGCGCTTATTACCAAACTCAAACACCTTCTCGGCAAGACCATCTAGAAAATCTCTGTCGTGGGAAACCAGTATCAATGTGCCATCAAAATCCTTGAGTGCATCTTTGATGATGTCCTTAGTTTTCATATCCAAGTGATTGGTAGGTTCATCAAGGATCAATAGGTTAACTGGCTCCAATAAGAGTTTGATCATTGCCAATCTGGTCTTCTCTCCTCCAGAGAGTACTTTTACTTTTTTATTGATGTCATCTCCTTTGAACATAAATGCTCCAAGCAGATCTTTTATCTTAGAGCGGATTTCACCGACTGCGATTTGATCTATGGTTTCGAATATGGTCAAACTTTCATCAAGAAGCGAAGCTTGATTTTGAGCAAAATAGCCTATTTTGACATTGTGACCTACTTCACAGTTCCCCTCAAAGTCGATCTCACCCATGATGGCTTTGATCATCGTAGATTTACCTTCTCCATTTTTACCGACAAAGGCCACTTTTTGCCCTAGTTCTATGGTCATATCGGCATTTTTGAAAACGATATGATCACCATAAGACTTGGAGAGTCCTTCTACTTTCACAGGATATTTTCCAGACCTAGGAGCTGGTGGAAATCTCAATCGAAGTGCAGAGGTATCCACTTCATCTACTTCTACTAGTTCAAGCTTTTCTAGCATTTTCACTCGGGACTGTACTTGCAAAGTCTTGGAATAAGTACCCTTGAATCTTTCGATGAACTGAGTGGTCTCTGCTATGAACTTCTGTTGCTCATCATAATGCTTTTGTTGTTGTTCTCTGCGTTCTTTTCTCAGCTCTAAGTAGTGAGAGTATTTGGCTTTGTAGTCATATATCCTCCCCATAGTGACTTCTATGGTTCTATTAGTGATGTTGTCTACAAAGGCTCTATCGTGAGAAATCACTACAACAGCTTTGGCTTTCTCAGTGAGGAACTCTTCTAGCCACTGAATAGATTCTATGTCTAGGTGGTTGGTAGGCTCATCGAGTAAGATGAGGTCGGGCTTTTGGAGCAGGATTTTGGCCAACTCAATACGCATGCGCCAACCTCCAGAAAATTCAGCAGTAGATCTATCCAAATCAGCCCTTTCAAACCCTAGACCTAGCAAAACTTTCTCTACTTCAGCTTCATAGTTGACCTCCTCTATAGCATAAAACTTCTCGCTGAGTTCGGAGACCTGTTCGATGATCTTGTAGTAGTCTTCTGAGTCATAATCAGTTCTCACTGTCAACTCCTCATTGAGTCGATCGATCTCAGATTTCATACTCAAATAGGAAGCAAAAGCCTTGGCGGCTTCATCTCTTACAGAGCAATCATCCGCAGTTAGCAAGTGCTGTGGCAAGTAAGCAATGACAGCATCTTTAGGAGCAGAGATAGCACCTGAAGTGGCTTTGCTAGCACCAGCGATGATTTTAAGGAGGGTAGATTTCCCTGCACCGTTTTTACCCATGAGGGCTATTTTGTCTGTTTCATTGATGGAAAATGAAACATTGCTAAATAATGCAGAGCCGCCATGTTGGACGGTGATATTGTCAACAGAGATCATAAAAGGGTTATTTGAAGGGGCAAAGATAAGTGAATTATCTATCTCGCCACAGTATAGGGTAAACATAAAAAAAGCTCTCCAAATCAATGGAGAGCTTATATGATGAGTTAAGGCTATTTAAGCATTAACAGTTTTGCCTAGCGCTTTTAGCATCGTAGAACCGATTTCTGCAGGAGATTCGGCTACATGAATACCGTTTTCTCTCATGATACGCATTTTAGCTTCGGCTGTATCATCAGCACCACCGATGATCGCACCAGCGTGGCCCATTCTTCTACCAGCTGGGGCTGTTTTACCAGCGATGAATCCAACTACAGGTTTTTTATTGCCATTAGCTTTGATCCATTTAGCAGCTTCTGCTTCGTAGTTACCACCGATCTCACCGATCATCACAATCGCGTCTGTCTCAGGGTCATTCATCAATAGCTCCACGGCATCTTTTGTTGGTGTCCCGATGATAGGGTCACCACCGATACCGATCGCAGTAGATACACCAAGACCTGCTTTGACGATTTGGTCAGCTGCCTCATAGGTCAAAGTACCAGACTTGGATACAATACCGATTCTACCTGTTTTGAAGACGAAGCCAGGCATGATACCTACTTTAGCTTCTCCAGGAGTGATTACTC
Organism: Penaeicola halotolerans; assembly: GCF_016464625.1. Lineage (GTDB taxonomy): Bacteria > Bacteroidota > Bacteroidia > Cytophagales > Cyclobacteriaceae > Penaeicola > Penaeicola halotolerans. The sequence goes on along the minus strand of NZ_JAEAGO010000003.1, from coordinate 390,690 downwards.
CAGGGCAGTTAGGACCGATGAGTGTGACGCCTCTATCTTTGATGTAAGTTTTAGCAGTCATCATATCTTTTACAGGGATGCCTTCGGTGATGGTGATGATGACTTGAATGCCCGCATCAGCAGCTTCCATGATCGCATCAGCAGCGAATGCTGGTGGTACAAATATGATCGTCACATTTGCTCCTGTAGCTTCTACTGCGTCTTGTACTGTATTGAAAACAGGTCTTTCTAGGTGCTTGGTACCGCCTTTCCCAGGAGTCACTCCACCGACTACGTTTGTACCGTACTCGATCATTTGCTGTGCATGGAAAGTGCCCTCAGAGCCTGTGAAGCCTTGAACGATGACTTTTGAATTTTTATTAACTAAAACACTCATGTTTCGAATTTTTAAGTTTGCACAAAAATAGGAGATTATGCTTCTTATACAAAAACATCGATCACAATATCCATGTAATTTTATAGCTTAGTGAGATTTTCTATCTTGTAGCGTTTTGCAACGATCCCGACATGCACATAGTTAAATTTTGCACACTCATTTTCTGCCTAATTTTAGTAGGAGGAAGGCTTTCTGCTCAGAATTATTATGTGGAGACAGATATCAATGGGGTACTTCCTATGTCAAATCTCGTCTATGATATCGGGCAGGATCATATCGGACAGATTTGGTTTTCTACTTCTCGCGGTGTGTCATATTCTGATGGTTTTCAGACTTTTGATATCCCAGATTCTATCAACAACAAGCTTTCTGCTTACTCTAAAATTCGTGAAGATGAAGACGGGATCATCTGGGTGTACTCGGGGTCATCACTTCCAGTGGCTTTTTATCTAAAGGGTGGGAAGTGGTATGAGGTGCCATTTGAAGCTCAAGATTTTAAGTATAAAGACTACTATTATCTGGAGTTTGCGGTAGGCTATGTGGGAGAACAGAAGCAGATAGCTGTAGGCCGAACGGATGAAGTCAAAGTTTTTGATACAGCGGGTAATTTACTTTATGGAGTAGATCTCAGTAATAGAAGTGTGAGTAATAATGATTTTCTTAAAAATCTGAGTTTTTATAGAGGAGAACTGTACTTGGGTACAGATGAGGGGCTTTTTAAGATCAAAGATGGTCAGCTTTCAAAGCCCCTTCTTGATCTAAGTAAGACACCAAATACAATTGTCAAAAGCTGGAAAATCCATGAAAGATCTGCTAAATGGTATGTCTTAGGAAATGATTGGTTGGGTGAATTTAAAGATGGGGAATTAATCAGGATATTGGATCAAGGGTTTTACAAAAGTTTTTTAAATACCAGATCGTATACAAAACTGAGTTTGGTAGATGATCAGTTGTACTACATTGATAATTCTTATGTGCGGAAATACAACTTGGTCACTAATGAGAAAAAATTCGTTTCGCTCTACACGAGCATGAAGGCAGCTTATGTAAATAACTTTTTTATTGATAGAGAAAACAGCCTCTGGATGGCTACTTCCAGAGGAATCGGTAAGTTGCAGTCTTTTAGATTTCAGTATTTCAATAAGGACAATGGACTCATAGATGATGAAGTGAGTGCGATCTTAGAGTTGGGACCTGATGAATTTTTATTAGGGTCAAACTTTGGCTATATGTTTATGAAAGATGGGATGGTTCAAGAAAGCCAGCTCATATCGGACATTGCAAGTCAATCAGCTGATAAGCGGATCATCAATTTTGTCAAAGATGACGATGGAGTCATTTGGTTTTCAGCTAATAATAGTGGATTGGGAAGGATAAATCAGAAAAGACAACTCACTTGGCACAAACCAGCCAATAATGAGCCGGTGTCTTTTGTGGATTATAAAGATGGTAAGCTCTACATAGCCACCTCAAATAATGTCTATCTAGTAGATAATCCAAATGAACTTAACAGGCTCTTTGAGACGCCAATAGTCTTTCCTGGATATAATGATCAACAGGAAAACTTTAGAAATTTCATCAGAAGGATGGGGGTGCTATCAGATGGGAGGATCATCCTACTCCATAGTCCAAATATTAACATCAAAGAGAGTCCTACTATTCACAATGGACTGATTTTGATGGAAGGCTACACTTTTTTGGAGACTGATGATGGGATATTGCTAGGCAATGAAAACGGTCTATTCATTTACAATGGTGTAGGAATAAAGGAGTTTAGGTTAAATGATTTTTCGGTAGATAGACCTGTCTATGCTTTGATGCGAACCAAACGTGGAGAGATCTGGATCGGTACTGATAGGGGAGTTTATGTCATAGGTGTAGAGAACAGGATCAGTCACTATACAGGTTCTCGCGGACTTATAGGCGATGAGGTCAATCGCTCTGCACTGATAGAAGATAGTCAAGGAAGGGTATTGATAGGTACAGAAAAGGGTGTAGCACTTTATGATCCATCAGAGCAGTTAGATGGAGATGCTAGTCCTAATGTTTCTATCAAATACATGCAGACAGATGCGAAGACTATTTTCCCGCTAAATGAAAATCAAAGACTTTCATATCAAGAGAATAGTTTAGATTTTCACTTCAATGTCATCTCATTTGACTCAGAGCGAAGGCTAAGATACTACTATAAGTTGGAGGGGTATGATCAAGACTGGCAGACGATCGAGATCCCACAGCAAAATTTTGTCAGGTACACCAACCTACCTCCAGGAGACTATAAGTTTTTCCTCAAGGCCTCTTTGGATAATAACCTCATGAGTGAGGTCGTCTCATCTGCCAATATCAGAATCGCCCGACCAGTATATCTACAGACCTGGTTTCTACTTAGTGTGATTGGTTTTTTCCTATTGCTAGGCTATGCTACCAACTCTCTTTTGAATCAGAAAAAGAACGAGTCAAAATTGAAATATATAATCTCTGAAAAAGTAGAAGAGATACAAGGGAAAGAGCTTCAATTCAGAGCAGTGTGGAATTCCACACAAGATGCGATCAGTCTTTCAACTGTAGATGGAGTTTATGTTTCTGTCAACCCTTCTTTTTGTGAACTTACTGGTTTGAGCGAGCAAGCACTCATTGGTCAGCCTTATCAAATAATATTTAAGGATCCTGAGTTCGCGAAAACCATACAGATCCCAGAGTTAAATAGAAAAGAAGTAGATGCTAAAGTGGCTTTCCAGACTTTAGCACCATATCACTCTGGAGAAAAATACATAGAAGGGGTGATTTCTATCTTGGAGATTCCAGGCTTTGATGAGCCGCTTGTCATGTCCGTCATCAGAGATGTCTCTGAACGAAAAGCTTATGAAACAGACTTGATCGAAGCCAGAGATCGTGCAGAAGAGTCTAATAGACTCAAATCAAATTTCTTGGCTAATATGTCTCATGAGATCAGGACTCCGATCAATGGTATCATCGGAATGACTGAACTGCTTTTGGTGAAAAATGAGCATAATCCTGAGCTGAAAGACAATCTAAATGATATCATTCAAAGTAGCGAAAGACTACTTGATACCATCAATGCTATTCTCAATTTGTCAAAAATCGAGTCAAATAGGATGAGTATTAAGTTTGAGTTGCTTGATATTACAGACATAGTCGCTAAGGTGCTGGTGCCTATGAAAGCATTGGCATTTAAGAAGGGACTTTTACTATCAGCTAAGTATGAAAGAAGGCCGATAGAAATCCCAACAGATAGGTACTTACTAGAAATGATTCTTAATAATCTGATCGGCAATGCAGTCAAATATACAGATGAAGGTATGGTGCAAGTACAGGTATTCGAAAACGCTGCAAATGTCATTATTGAAATCAAGGACACTGGGATAGGGATTAGTGAGGAGTTTCAAAAAAATCTATTCAAGCCATTCATGCAAGAGAGTATGGGGCTTGATAGAAAGTATGAGGGCACAGGGCTTGGCTTGTCCATTGCCAAAAGATTGATAGATCTAATCAATGCTTCTATCGAGGTGTCATCAGTCAAAGGTCAAGGGAGTACATTCAGACTCATCATACCTTCTAAAGCTTAAGAGTTGAAATACTCTTTTTATCCTATCACATTTTCTCAACTCATAATTTATTTCACCAATCTGTAGGTTGGTGAATTTTTTATGTAGTATATTTGAATACATAAAAAGTATTTTCAAATAATGATAAAAGTTTTTCGTCTTTCATTGAGCGAGAGCTATCTCAGTATGCAAGCTTGTTTTTCAAGTGAAAGATTTTTTTTAAGCTTATCAGATCATTTAGAATGCCTTTTTCAAGTGACAGTTTCTCCAAACTTTAAGGTCAGGTAATATGAGAAATATCAGATTTGGACCTAAGCTCACTTCGCATGTCGCATCAAACATAAAGACTTCTAGAAAAATCAATTGGGATAGATTGATCTATCTGATGATTTTATTAGCTATAGGCATTACTTTTTCTAGCTATTATCTAGGTGAGGTGTTTTTTAGTCAGACCCAAGGCCGGGTAGTCTCTAAGACGCATCAGGTCAGACTTCCTTTTGATTTGTGGATAGAGACCTATTATGTAGCTGAGGGAGATCAGGTTCAAGTTGGCGATACTTTGTTTTCATACATGGATTCTTATGATCAAGTGAGAGATAGAGTAGCCAAGTCTCCATCAGACGAGACAAGCCGATCAGAGAGATCTTTCGTCTTATCACCAGTATCAGGGTCATTGAAAGACTTGTATTTTGCAGTAAATGAAGTGGGATTGAGAGGAGAGGTTTTGGCCAAGATCGAGCAGGATGACCACTATGTAGTGGCCACTTTAACACCTAGTCAGCAGGATGATTTTGAAATAGGAGATGAGGTAAGTTTGAAGTTTTCAGACGAGGTCATAATACAGGGGCAAGTGAAAAAGAAAATTTCAGAAGGTGAGAAACTTTCTTTTGAATTACCTGATGTCCAAGTCGATGCTGATGATTTGCTGATCTTAATCAAACCTCTAGAAGAGGCATATCCTTCTATTTTTGATGATAAAGTATTGATATTCAAGCAAAAGGCAATCAATCTAAATATTGCGAGTGATGAGAGGTAAAGTGTCACTCAAAGATGGATCGATAGCAAATCAAAATCTTGATTCTGCGAATGACTCTTTCGTAAAAGGAGCTAAGATGGTCCTTTATCAGTTTGATAAAGATGTCCTTTTTATCAGTGACTTTAGTGAAGTAACACTTTTAGAGACAGTTTCCTATCAAGTCTTGATCCTTGACGGTGAGCAAGTAGATGCAAGCATTAAGTTTTTAAACCTGCTCAGGTCGTCCAATTATGAGCGTATTTATCTAAAGCCAGTTTTTCTACTTTATCAACAACCTGTAAAGGTAAGTCCAATTTTAGAAGAACTGGCTGATGGAGTTTTGGCTACGACTTCTATAGAACCTTATTTATTGCTCATAGATAAGATCCTATCGACTATAGATAAATTTGATCAAATTGAGACAAGTTTTCAAGGGTCTGGAGTTTTGCTCAAGCTCTTGAGATATTATTATTCTAGAGGAAGAAATATCCAAGCGATCCCTTCTTCCACTTCCCATACTGGGTACATTTACCCTGTTTTAGAGGCGCATTTTGGGGCTGAGCAGTTTGTGATTCAGCGTCAACTTTTGGATGCGGCTTTTGAACAAAAATGGATATGGAGAGACTATATGGACAAGGTGCATCTTTGTCATTCATGTCATTCGGGTTTTATCAATTACAGGGAAGTATGTCCAAAATGTGGTCACTCTGATCTGAAAGTAGAGCCATCAGTTCATCACTTTTCCTGTGGCCATATAGCGCCATTATCAGCTTTTAGAGCTGCAGAGAAACATGTATGTCCAAAGTGTGCTAAGCCTTTAAAGCATATAGGGATAGACCACGATCAGCCTACACAAACTGCTGTTTGTCTAGCCTGTCAGCATTCGTTTCAAGAATCATCGATTCAAACTTACTGTTACCATTGCGGTGAGACTGCTGGGATTGAAGATTTGAAGGAATATAGCGTTTACCATTATTCTTTGACGCCAGCTGGTATCAAAGCCATCACAAGTGGAGTGGTCAAAGTCAATGCAGATACAGATGTTCTAGAAGGGTTTATTTCATACGCAGTTTTTAAGACTATCCTAAAGCTTGAGGTTCAGCGTGCCAATTCTCTCGGTTTAGAAAGTACACTGTCTTCAGTTAGGTTTATATTTTCACCAGATACTATCGATAAGTTAGGTGAGGGGGTAGATCAGATTTCTAAAGAGTTATCGCTGTATATTCAGCGTAACTTACCTACAGAAGAAGTGATTTGCATGCTAGAGGATAAGTGCTATTTGATATTGTCTCCTGATAGTCAAGTAGATAAGGTAAAAGCGTCTTTGGCAAGTTTACTATCCAGCACGCAGTTTCTCATGGAGGATGTGATCGGTAAAGATGTAGACAACAGAATTTTGACTCAGAGCTATCGAGTCTCAGCTGATACTGACTATCAAGAATTGGTCAATAGCATCCATCAACACACCCGTGTAAAATGATCACTGAAGCGATTTTTGAACTGATAAGTTTCATCAGTCAGACCTCGATTTCCCAATCTTTGTGGTTTATCTATTACATAGAGCTGCCTCTTGGTATTCTAATGATTTACACTTTGGCATATAGAGCCATCGTATCTGAACGTATTTTAAAAACTAAGTCTCGCCTATTTTCTCCATCTAGCGATAAAGTATCGGTCATTATATTGGGTAATGGCAATATAGATCAAATACAAGGGTTGTTATACTCATTGAGTAAGCAAAGTCATGAGCATATAGAGACGATCATGATAGGTCATGGTGTATCAGATGCCGTAAAGGGATCCTACCGCAATTTAAAGCAGAAGGGTTGGATAAATGATTTACATTTTCTCGATGAAAACATCTCTTCGGAAGCATGTCTAAATTATGCACTGAACTTCTGTACTGGAGAATATGTGTTGACGCTAGATCATCATACACGTTCTGTAGATGCTGAGGCTATAAAGATCATGCTTGACCACTTGAGAGCAGATGATTCTTTGGGAGCTATAGCAGGTCAAATTGATTTCGAGGCAAATACTTTTGAGAAGCATCTCTATCGACTTGCCAATCGAACGGCAGATATCAGTATATACGTACGATCATACTTAGGTATATGGGCTGGAAATCCTAGCAGTTTGGTGTTGTATCGCAAGGTGCTACTTCATCGAGTAGGAGGCTGGGATGTGCATACTGCTTCCTATGGAGCTATCGGTTTGAAACTATCAAAAATTGGTTATCATGTGACATTTGATCCTCGAGTCAGGTCACAGAGTAAAGGTTTTATACCCATTAGATCACAATCATTTTTGAGGGCATTTGATAAATACATAGGGATGCTTTTGCCTAAGTCAGACTTTAGTTTCAAAATGATGATTCAGGTGGTTTTGGAGATATTTGCGCAGTATTTCTTTGATTTGTTGTGGTTGATTTTTGTGATAGGACTTATCATATCTAGTTCAGCGATTCTTCCTTTTTTGATAGGGATGATTTACCTCTTTTATGTACTCTATCTAGCGGTTATTTGGAGTCTATACAGCCTGATCGTAGCAAAGGATCGTGAGTCCATGGTTACGCTACTTTATTTACCCATTTTTGCGCTTTCTTATGGAGTTGTTTCAAGGTTAAAACGGTTAGTTTCCTATTTTGTAGCCACTTTGTATCGTATAGTAGACTTGATCAAATCAAACATGATTGTTTTTAAGACTGACCATTGAGCGGAAGTGCTATTTTGAAAATGCTGCCAATACCGGGTTTACTCTTGATTTCAATTTCTCCTCCAAAAATCTCGACAAAACCTTGTGCTATATAAAGTCCTAAGCCAAGACCTGAAGTATGTAAATTATTAGGTTCAAACTGCGCATAAGCAGCTATTTTGGCAATATTTTCAGCAGTCATGCCGACACCCTCATCTTGTATGGTCAAGTGATAGTACGCATCTTTTCCTTGCTCACCGATTATCTTTATCTGAGTTCTTTTACTTGAATACTTGAAAGCATTATCTATCAATTCGTGTACGATTAGCTTGAAAAATTCTTCAGGGAAATTAATTTCTCCATTTTCTAGGTGAAAGAAAAGATCGTTTACTCGATGGTATTTTTCGCCAGTGGCTATGGCAGATTCTTCGATGATTCTTTTTATCGAATCCGTTACCTCAATTTTATATTTAGAGAGTTCAGATTCATTGTTTTTCAGACTTTCTAATTTGTAATAATATAGCGTTTTGCGAACGACATCGCTTAAGTTGTTGGCTGTTGTTCGGATGAGGGATACTATTTCTGCGATTTCTTCTTTGTCTAGCTCGAGGTATTGTTTGAGGATAAAATCTGTCAAATGACTGATGCTTTTCGCAGGTCCATCTATTTTAGAAGTGATTGGAATCCCTACTTTTTTCTTGAATGAAGCGAGCTCCTTACCCTCATTTTCTTTGATAGTTTCGAGTTTGTTAAGTCTGGTTTTTACTGAAGATAAAAGATCGTCTATATTAAAAGGCTTAGTGATGTAGTCATCCGCACCCAACCCCATACCTATTCTTAGGTCTGCCATAGTATTTTTGACAGTCAAAAAGATAAATGGGATGAGGGCAGTTGCATTAGATTTTTTGATAGCACTTAGGACTTCATAGCCGTCCATTTCTGGCATCATGATGTCACACACGATCAGATCAGGGAGATAGCTTTTGGCGAGATCAAGGCCCACTTTGCCATTGACAGCAGACTTCACATCGAAATTTTCTCTAGATAGAATTTCAACTATGTTTTCTCTTAATGATTCGTTGTCTTCGATTACTAAAATTTTCTTTTTCATTAAGCTGAATTTTTAAAAATAGCTCTATCTTTAATTTCTATGCTTTTTAAAGCTACATTTCACATTTTGTTTTAGCAATGAAATCTTATAAAATATTAATCACGGAAGATGATAATGTCTCAGTGATGGTTCTGAAAAAGGCTCTTCTAAAGATGGGTCATGTCATCACGGGAATAGAGGATACGGGTCAAGGAGCACTCAATAGCCTATCTGATCAGGTGCCTGATCTGGTCTTGATGGATATCGGTCTACCAGGTGGTATGGATGGTATCAAAACGACAGAAATCATCAATGCTAACTATGGCATACCTGTGGTTTTCTTGACTGGTTCTTCTGATGACGAGACTATACAAAAGGTAGCAGCCCTCAATCCAAGTGGCTATGTGATCAAGCCATTTAATGAGCGCGAGCTCTCTATGGTGATCGAGACCGCTATCTTCAAAGATCGAAAAGAAAAAGAGCTAACTAAACTCAATAACGAGCTTGATCAAAAGGTCAAAGAACGTACAGCGGATCTGGAGAGAACTAATGAAGAACTTCAAAAAGAAGTCTTAGAGCGTATCAAAGCTCAGAAAGAGTTGGAGAAATCTTTGGAGAAGGAGCGTGAACTAGGAGAGCTGAAAACGCGAATAGTGGCTAATGTTTCTCATGGATTTAAGACGCCATTAACATCGATCTTATCTTCGGCACAGCTCATCATGCGCTATACGGAGAAGGGGCTTGAAAGTAAGGAAAAGATCGAAAAGCATGCTAATAAAATAGAAACTGCTGTTCGAAGCTTGAATAATCTCTTGACTGGAGTGCTCTTTTTTGGTAAAGCAGATGCACTTAAGGTCAATTTTAACCCTAATCGACTTCATCTTGGGAGTTTCGTTCAAGATATCATGGATATTGTCAAGACAGGCGCATCCAGTACTTGTCATGTCAATTTAAAAACAAAAAATATCGATCAGTATGTCTATGCAGACAGTGATTTACTTTATCAAATCTTAGAAAACCTCCTTTCTAATGCCTGTAAATATTCTCCTGATAAGGGAGAAGTGAACTTTGAACTAATCTATGAAAATGGAATGCTCAGTGCGACCATATCAGATCAAGGGATAGGTATTCCTCAAAAGGATCAAAACAAACTTTTTGATCGCTTCTACAGGGCAAGCAATGTAGGTGTGATCGAGGGATCAGGGTTAGGTCTTTCTATCGTCAAAAAGTGTGTTGAGCTCCACAAAGGAGAGATTACTTTTGAAAGTAAGGAAAACCAAGGGACGACATTTTTCGTCAAAATCCCAGTGATTAAATCGTAAGTATTCTCAGCAAAATTAGTAGCCACTCGTCTAATTTTGCTGTGCTATTTATTTCTATTTTCAGAAATTGCTACTATGTTAAAAATCAGTAAACTAGCATTTGGATATACCAAAAGTAAGCTTTTTGAAATAGAAGACTTGGAGATTTCTTCAGGTCAACACATCGCTTTACTGGGTCAATCGGGTAGTGGCAAGACCACCTTGCTTCATATCATCGGGGGTCTTTTGGCACCTGAGAGAGGTGAGGTGTCTTTGGCAGGTCAGTCTATCTATGCACTCAGCGGGAGCAAATTAGATACTTTTAGAGCCACTCACATAGGCCTTGTTTTTCAGAAGCCGCATCTGATCAAAGCACTCAATGTAGCTGATAATTTGAAACTGACTCAGTATCTAGCCGGATTGCCACAAGATAATGAAAGGATAAAGGAAGTCTTGACAAACTTGGGACTTGCTGATAAACTCAAATCTCAAATCAATGAGTTGAGCCAAGGTGAAGCACAGCGAGTGAGTATAGCTAGAGCATTACTCAATAGGCCAAAACTAATCTTAGCAGATGAGCCAACAGCAAGCTTGGATGACCTCAATAGTGCTAAAGTCATAGACTTACTCAAGTCTCAAGCAGATCAATATGGAGCTACTTTGATCATAGCTACCCATGATCAGCGTGTCAAGTCATTAATTCCACAGACCATAGAAATGCAGCAGCTGTCATGAATTTATATCAACTTAGTTGGAAGTACATCAAGTCCAAGCCGCTCAATACTTTCTTGAACATCACGCTCATGGCGCTTGGGATATCTATTATAGTGGTTTTATTACTATTATCTCAGCAGGTGGAGGAGAAGCTGTCAAAGAATGCTCAAGGGATTGATCTCGTAGTAGGAGCAAAAGGAAGCCCACTACAATTGATCCTGTCGAGTGTTTACCATGTAGACTTTCCTACTGGAAATATTAAGCTACAAGAAGCGGAGAAATTAGCCAAGAATAGGCTGGTTAAAAACATCATCCCTTTAGCTATGGGTGATAGCTATTCGGGGTTTCGCATAGTAGGTACCAATCATGATTATCCTTCGCTTTACCAACTTACGCTTAATGAAGGAAGACTTTGGGAAAATGTCAATGAGGCAGTTTTAGGAGCTGAAGTAGCAGCTGTTTTAGGGCTTAAAGTAGGCGATTTGTTTGAGGGAGCGCATGGTATATCAAATGAAAGCCACACGCACGAAGAGCAAGCTTATGAAGTAGTAGGTATACTATCTGCTAGTCAGTCAGTTCCTGATAGATTGATCCTAACAAGTGTAGAGACCGTATGGGCCATGCATGAGGAACATGAAACTGATGAAGCAATTGATCCTGAGTCACATGAGACACATGCTGATCACCATCACCACGATGAAATAACCTTAAAAGGCTTGCCTAAAGGGGATTCTCTCCAAGAAGTTACTTCGCTGATAGTCCAATATCGATCTCCGATGGCTGCTATACAACTTCCTAGACAGATCAATGCCAACACCAACATGCAAGCAGCTTCACCAGCTTTCGAAACTGCTCGTTTATTTTCTCTTTTAGGTATTGGCATCTCTTTATTTCAAGGCTTTGCTTATTTGATCATCTTCATTGCAGGCTTAAGTATCTTTATTGCCTTGATAAATTCACTTAAGGAGCGGAGATATGACTTGGCGATTATGCGTTCTTTGGGAGCTTCACGAAGCAAGTTATTTTTACACATCATCCTTGAAGGCTTGTTGATTACAGGGATTGGTGCGCTAGCTGGTATAGCTCTTGGGCATTGCTTGGTCTTTTTGTTAACTTGGTCTAACAGTCAGTCAGCAGCTGCGGGCATTTCAGGTTTTGTTTTTATCTTTGAAGAGCTCTGGATTATTGGCCTGAGTTTGGTAGTAGGTATATTAGCTGCATTGATCCCTGCATGGAGTGCTTATAAGACAGATATTTCGAAAGTATTATCTAAAGAGTAGAAAAAGAGTATATGAAAAAGTTATTATTGATATGCTTAGGGTTGGTGATCATGAACACTATCCAAGCGCAAACGAATACTTGGAAAACCCTCTCAGAGGTGACCTTTAAGATTGGTCAGGATGATTTTGGAGAGGTTTATCTACCAGTATTTAGTCCCAACATCAAGAAGATAGAAGGCAAAGAGGTTACTTTAAGTGGATTTATTATTCCATTTGAAGGGCTATTTAAGCCAAATCACATCATTCTGTCTTCATTGCCGCTAGCGGAGTGCTTTTTCTGTGGATCTGGAGGTCCAGAGACAGTTGCTGAAGTACATCTGAATGGCAATGTGAAATACACAGAAAAGAAAGTAATCGTGAAAGGAAAACTCTATCTCAATGCTGCTGATCCAGAGCAACTCATGTATGTTTTGAGAGATGCTGAAATAACAGGAGTAGAGAATTGATTCTAAAAATAAATCTTTAAAACCTTCTCAACTGGTTAATTCAGACTAGTTTGAGGAGGTTTTTTCATTTTGATCGAGGGTCAAAAACGCCACAACCTCACCGAGAGAGTTAAAGGTGTTTTCATTTCCTTGCCACTTTAGCGTGAGCCTATCATCATGCCAGCTCAAAGAGTTTTCAGCTTGATCTTTCAGACCAATTCCTAATTTTTCTAAAGCTCGACTTGTCCAGTAAGTTTCAGCACTATTTCCTTTGACATGGATATGATGCTTTATCTCAGTATGTAGCTTAAAAACTCCCTGAGAGATATCAAAGTGAGCTGCGTGCGTTCCATATATCTTTGAAATCTCGCCTTTGAGGGCGAGCTCTTCGGGTAAGCCTACAGTCAATTGACTATCACATTCGAGAAGCCAAAGTTTATCGCTCATCTGAAGTGCTAGTTCTAGCTCATGAGTAGCGATTATGATAGCTTTTTGAGTAGTTCTAGCCAAGTTTTGAAGCAGCTTCATGATATCAAGCTTATTAGGTATGTCTAAATGTGCTATTGGTTCGTCTAATATCATGATTTCACCATCTTGAGCAAGTGCTCTAGCGATCATAGCCTTTTGAAGTTGACCATCACTTAGTTCATCTAAATTAGCTTCTTGGATATATTGAATATGTGTGAGGGCGATCGCTTCTGCTACCTTTTGGTGATCATTAGGACTTAGATGTCCTGTCCAGTTGGTATATGGTATGCGTCCAAGAGCCACTAGGTCATAGACAGTGAGCTGACTTTGCCTTATACTATCGGTGAGTACAAGGCTAAGTTTTTGAGCAAGCTCATTTTTACTAAAACTACTCAATGGTTTACCCTCTATCGAGATAGTTCCTGCTAATTCTGGTTGGACACCTGATAAGGTACGGAGTAGGGTAGACTTTCCGACACCATTGGCACCTAATAGTCCCACAACTTCTCCTTGATAAAGAGAAAAATTCAAATTGGATAAAATCACCTTTTGTGCTTTTTTATGCACATATCCAATGGTGAGATTTTCGGCTGTCAGGATAGGCTGCTTCATTAGACTTGGACTCTAGAAGATTTTTTATTCAAGATGAGCCAGATGACAACTGGTGCACCAAATAAAGAAGTAACGGCATTGATAGGCAAGGTATAGTCACTTCCTGGAAGCTGACTGATCACATCACAACCAAGTAAAAGTGAGGCGCCAACTATCCCACACAGTAGAATCGATAGTCGATGATCTGAAGTAGGAATGAATAGTCTCGTGAGATGAGGGACTGCGATACCTATAAATGCGATAGGACCGCAAAAGGCAGTGATAGTGCCAGCTAGTATACTTGTAGCCAAGATCACTATTAACCTGAACTGCTTGATGGAAATCCCTAAACTCTGACTGTAGTTTTCTCCCAAATGCATGGCATTCAATGCTTTTACTTGACTAAAGGCAAGAGAAATACCAATCAAAAAAGCAATGATGATAATGAGTAGCTGAGGATAGGAGATGGCACCTAAGCTACCAAGTGTCCAAATGACATAGGCTTGCAAGTCTTTGGCTTCACTGATATATGATAGCAAGCTCACAATCGCTCCAGTAGCACTACCAAACATCAATCCTATGATAAGAAGCGTGGCAGAATCTTTGACTCGACCAGCGATTAATACGACTAAGAGCAAGACAAGAAATGCTCCTATGCTGGCAGCGAGCGCAGGAGCCCATGCATTGGAGATTTGTGTGGCACCAAATCCAATCATCGAACCAGCCATCACGAGCAGGGCGACTCCCAAACTTGCACCAGAGCTAATACCGAGTACATAAGGTCCAGCGAGTGGATTTCTAAAAAGTGTCTGCATCAGCAGTCCACTGATAGCCAGCGCACTGCCTGCAAATAATGCACTTAGTGCCTTTGGAAGGCGGTATTGCCAAATGATTTGTTGCCAAGCGATATTGTCACTAGTTCCTAAAAGCGTGTCGATAAGCTCTCCAAAAGGGATATAAACTGATCCAACTGATATAGAAGCCAGAAAACAGAAGACTAGGCTGATCAGGAGCAAGATGATTTTTCCTTTGGCTATGGGAGACTTTTGACTCATCTGGGTAGTTTTTCGTAAAAGTAAAACTTATGATCAGTCATTTGTTCTGGATGGAAAATTTTAGCTAGGTCAGCCAAGACGATATCAGGCCGCATATAGCCAAGCTCTAAGTATTCAAAACCACCTTTTGCGCCTATTTTTTTGGTATAATTATAGACTTCTCCTTCTTTGAAGGGTTTCAAATGGATATAGCGAGCGTTTGCATTTTCCATTTCTTCTAAGCTACGGAAGGAAGCAACATTCACCCACTTATCCACTTCATCAGCTTGAGTAAGTATCTGCTCTATACTCATCTGTAAGCTACCAGTACCTTGTTTATCTTTCCAGAGATAGTCAGCACCAGCATCTGCAAATAGTTGTGCAGACCAGTTTTCTCCTGCAGGGGCATACCAGATATCTTTATACATCACACCGCTGATAACGCTCGGTTTATCCACTACAGAGGCGACTTTACATTTAGTTTGAAGATAGCTCGACTCTATTTGCTGAAAAATACTATCTGCGGACTGTTCTTTTCCTAGGAGTACCCCAGCAAATTTGATCCATTCAGCTCTGCCAAGTGCTGTTTTTTCTAAAAAATCAGCATTGAGTAAATAAGGAATACCAGCACGGTTGAGCAATTCTAGTCTGCTAAGGTCGCTACTCATGCTAAAAGCCATCACGAGATCAGGTTTCAATGCTATGATTTTTTCAACATTAAGTGCTTCGCCTTTTCCTATTTCTTGAACTTTACCTTGATCGATCAGCTGACGCATTTGAGTAGAAGATATCAAGTCAGTGTTGGGAAATCCAATCAAGGATTCACTACTTTCTAGCGCATCCAGTAGTGGGATATGAGTAGTAGAAGTACAAACAATTTTATTAACAGGGATTGAGATTTGAGGAACTTTCTCAAGCGCTGAAGGGATGTTTGCTGTGGCTTCTTTGAGGACATACTGAAACTTTTGATCAGCATCAAACCACGGATTGCTGATCGTGAGCAAATAAAAGCCTTCTCCTTTTTTTAAACTGAAATTTTCAGCATAGTCCAAAGGTATTGAAGTAAGCTCTCTACTAATATGCTGTATATCAATTACTTGATTATCTATTTTTGTCTTATTATTTTGGTCGCAGCTTAGACTTCCTACTAGTAGAACTGTAGATAAAATACATTTAAATGGACTCAAGATGGAGGCTTTCATTGACTTCATAATTTGCGCTAAGTTCGAAAAATTTTGGCTATTCCAAATTTTCTGTACATTTGTATCGATTCAGGTTTTTGATCAGCATACCTGCTGAGAAAAAATTAAAAGGGAATCTCGTGTGAAACGAGAGCTGTCCCCGCAACTGTAATCCCGCCCGGTCTAGATCGGGAAGCGCGTTTGCTCAGCAACACCATTGTCCCTAAGTGGATGAGAAGGTCAGCAAATGTCGGGAAAGCCAGGAGACCTGCCTGATTCGTTGAATTCAAAGCTTTCGGGTGAAAGGCTGAGATGACCAAAGGTTTTATTACACGAGGTTTCTCTACTTTATTAGCTGGTGAGCTTTGAGTTAAGTTATGATTCATAATTTAATTCAAAGACAATGAAAACAGGTTTCTGTGTTTTACTTATAGCATTTTTGCTATCTGGTACTACTGCATATGCACAGCTAGGATCAGATACGCTGCTGCTGGAGGCTGTGGAGATCAAATCCGTGCCTTTGGAAAAATATGGTCTAGGGACTAAAATCCAAACTTTTGACCAAGAGCAATTACGTATTTTTCCGAGTAGTAATCTTTCTGATTTACTTTCTAGACAAGCTGGAGTTTACATCAAGTCTTATGGTCCTGGGATGCTCTCTAGCATTAGTCTGAGAGGAACAGGAGCAGGTCATACAGGTGTATTTTGGAATGGGATCAATATCAATTATCCTTCTTTAGGGCAAAGTGATTTTGCGCTTTTGCCACTTGTAGGAGTGGATCAAGTAGCCATACACTATGGTGCTACTGGAGCGCTCTATGGGACTGATGCCATTGGTGGGGCAATTCACCTTAGCCAAAAATCAAATTTCAAGCAGGGTTCACAAGTCAGGTTGGACCAAATGCTGGGGAGCTTTGGTAGGATGAGATCTTCGGTTAATTATCGCTGGAGTAATGATCAGTGGAGTATTTCTACACTCATTGACCGGTTGGCTGCAGAAAATGATTTTGAGTATATCAATACTGCAAAAATAGGTCGACCAAAAGAGCGCCTTGATCATGGAGCCATTTCACAGTATAATGTCCAACAATCTATCGCCTGGAAGCCTGGTGCTTTGTCTCAGATATCAGTCAATGCGTGGTATACGACTACAGATAGGGAATTGCAGCCTACCATGCTGAGTAATACCAAAGACACCCAAGCAGATCAAAACCTCAGACTAATGGCTGATTACAGTCTGATGTCAGATAATCACTTTTGGCAGATCAAGTTTGCTTATTTATCAGATCAATTACTTTATAATGAATCAGACGATTCAAAAACAAAACAACACATCATCAAGCTAGAGGACGACTGGAGCATAGCTGATAAGCTTTCTATAAAGTATGGAGCTTTGTACAATTATGTGACAGCTGACCTTAGTGCTTATGAGGAGGAAGAGTCTCGGACTGATCTTTTTGCTAGCGCAAGGTGGCAACCTATATCCTCATTCACCTTAGTGGGGAGCTTGAGACAAGCACTGGTAGATGATTGGACTATTCCGCTGACTCCTGCTGTCAATGCGACTTGGAGTCCAGATTTTTTACAGAACAAAGGATTTTCATTGAGAGCTTCTTGGGCTAGAAGCTTCAAAACGCCAACGCTCAATGATAGATATTGGAGACCTGGTGGCAATCCTGATCTATTGGCCGAAGATGGTATTAGTTATGAAGCAGGTGTAGACTTTAGTAAAAAGAGAAAGAATTCCTCATGGGGTGCTAGCTTAACAGTGTTTGATATGTTGGTTGATAATTGGATTTTATGGCAGCCAAAAGGGAGTTTTTGGTCACCAGAAAACATCCAAAAAGTGAATAGTTCAGGAGTAGAGATGAGTATTTCTGTTACACAACGATTGGCCAATTTTGTCCTAGATCAATCACTTCAATATCATTTAAATCGAACTGTCAACTTATCAAATACTGAGCGCAGAGATTTGCCTTACACACCAAGGCACACAGGTGCACTGCTTCAAAAAATCAATTTTAACAGTTGGCAAGCTATAATCAATCATCAATATACGGGAGAGCGCTTCATCACTGCTGATAACGCTCAAATGTTACCTGCTTTTTATGAATTGAATTTAGGGCTCTCGTATCAATTTAGCTGGAATGGGACAAAGATCACCGCGCAAGCCAATGTGCATAATGTATCAAATGTCATGTATCAAAATATGAATTTGAGAGCGATGCCTGGAAGAAATTATACTTTTAACTTAACTATAGAATTATGAAAATGCTAAACCAATTCAAGTCATTCTTATTAATCCTGCTGCTATCAGCTGTTTTTGGATGTAATAATTACGAAACTCCTGAGATAGAGGTAGGAGAGTTTTCTAATGGTGTATGGGTCATCAATGAAGGAGGCTTTAGCGTCTCTGGCGAGCTTTCCTTTTATAGTTTTGATACGGAAGATGTACAAAACAATGTCTATGCCGCACAGAATGGTGGAGCGATGCCTGGTAGTTTTTTGCAGAGTTTGACTGTGTTTAATAACACTGGGTATCTTGCTATAGATAATGCTAATCAAGTTCAGATCATAGATATGGCAGATCTAAGGGTGACTGGTCAGATCAATGATCTAGCTAAGCCCCAGCAACTGTTAGTGGTAGGCAATAATAAAGCTTATGTCAGCGAGTGGGGAGAAGATGGGTTTGGAACTCAGATAGCAGTGGTAAATTTATCTACTAGAACGATCACCGAGCGTATCACTGTGGGTCAAGGGCCAAAACAAATGATATTAGCTAATGGCAGCGTCTACGTGCTCAATACAGGAGGTTTTGGTAGCGATGACAACATGACGGTGATTAATCCTACTACAGATGAAGTAGAAAACACAATTACTTTGGTGGATGGGCCAAATAGTATGGTCGTGGATGCTGAGGGGTTTATCTGGGTAGCATGTAGTGGAAGATATGCTCCAGATTTTTCTCGTTTAGAGGTGTCTGGTGCTCTGCTCAAAGTTGATCCAGGACTAGGTGAGATAGTTGAGCGATTTGATTTTGAAAGTGAATTTAGTTCACCAAGTGAATTAGCCATCACGGCAAATGGTCAAAGAATGTACTATTTGTACAATGGAGGAGTCTATGATTTCGCCATAAATGCAAGTGCCTTGAATGATTCACCACTGATCGAGAGGTCATTTTATGGACTAGGAATCAACAACCGCACAGGGCAACTATTTTTATCAGATCCTCTTGATTTCAATTCAGATGGTAAAATAGTTATCTATAGTAGTGCAGGCATAGCACTTGATTCTGCCAATGTAGGCTTGGTGCCAAGTAGTTTTTATTTTGTGAATTAAAATGAAAGTATTTAGGAGGCTACTTTTAAAAGATGTAGCCTCTACTATTTTATCGGCTTCAACCCTACTTTTTCTATCAAGAATGCTTCAGTGCTTTGATAGACTGTCTCATAGTCTTGGGACCTGATAAAGCTCGCTATTACATGATTGCCACTGGTTGGGAAAGCTTCTTTTTCTTTAGTAGAACTGGCTAGGACTTCAAACATCTCTAGCATAGCGGCTACGGAGACTACTTTGTCTTGCTCTTCTTCATTTTTATAGTAATATCCTAAGAAATAAGGTTGTTCAATTTTTTGGAACGTTTCGGGGGTCATAGTGCTTTTTACAAATACTGCTAGTGCTTCATAGCCATTGACATGATAGCGGGTACTCCAGTACCGTTGCTCTAAGCTATCGGATCTACTCATGTCTAGCATTTCTCCACGCGACATGATGGCTAGCTGCTTCATCCAAGGTTTGAAAAAGAAGTCGAGTCTATCTTCATAGGCAGCTATGATAGGTGAATAGCTTATAACTGCAGTAATAGAAGGATTCTCGGCAGCCAAATAAGTAGCTAAGGCTCCTCCAGTAGAAGTACCCATGACGATGACGGAGTCTCCCAAAACTTGTCCAAGAGCAACCGCTTCTTTGGCAGAATCGACTAGACTTTGAGCACTGAGGTTTTCAAAGGAATTCTCTCGATCTATCCCATGTTCATCTAGCCTAGCTAATAGCAAGTTTGCACCAAATTTTTCAGCTATTTGTCTATGGACTGGCTCGCCTTCAGCCCAGCTAGCACCAAATCCATGTAAATAGACAATGCTATATTTAGTTTTAGAAGGAGTCGAGTCATACCAAATCACTCGAGCTTGATTATCTGGTTTCACGCCTATTGTTGCGCTTTCTTTTTGGGCGAGGAATTCGTCCACTTGGTCAATCTCTAATGAGAGGTCACTAATGGTACCATCCAATTGGACAACTTTAGATTTAGGTCCAGCTAGGTAAATCAGTCCAAGAATGACTACCAATATTCCGACAATGCGTAAAAATTTTTTCATTCGTTTTTTCTTTCTATTTACCTCGTTTGGCCAATTATCTGACGGTATTCTGTATTAAATTTAAGTGAATTTTTTGAAGAGAAGTGCTGATTTTTAGCGATCCAAATTTTATTTGGAAGAAAGGTTTGCTATAGCCCTCTAAGGTATTAATTTTGCACATGGCAGAACAAATTTTGATCCTCGATTTTGGCTCTCAGTACACCCAGCTCATAGCTAGACGCGTGAGAGAGCTCAATGTTTATTGCGAAATTCACCCTTATAATAAAATCCCAGAAATCACTTCTGACATCAAGGGAGTGATTTTGTCTGGTAGTCCTTGCTCAGTGAGAGATGAAGGTTCACCTGATGTGGATCTTTCGCTTTTTAGAAAAAAACTCCCGCTACTAGGTGTTTGCTATGGCGCACAACTTATGGCGCAAAAAAATGGAGGTAATGTAACACCTTCTACTATCAGAGAATATGGCAGGGCCAAACTCAGTGAAATCAATCATGATACAGACTTGATGAATGGCTTCACTCCAAACTCACAAGTATGGATGTCTCATGGCGATACTATTTCGGCTCTTCCAGAAGACTTTGAGATCATAGCAAGTACTCCTTCGGTAAAAGTAGCCGCCTACAAGGTTAAAAATGAGATGACTTATGGCATCCAGTTTCACCCTGAAGTGACGCACTCACTAGATGGTAAAGCACTGATCAAAAATTTCGTAGTAGATATTTGTGGTTGCAAGCAGGATTGGACTTCATCACTTTTTGTAGAGACCACTGTGGAACAACTTAAGGCTCAGTTGGGCAATGATAAAGTTGTCTTAGGTCTTAGTGGAGGAGTAGACAGTTCTGTAGCAGCTATGTTGATCCACAAGGCAATTGGTAAAAACCTCTATTGCATATTTGTAGATAATGGACTTTTACGCAAAAATGAGTTTGAAGAAGTCCTAGCTTCTTACAAAGACATGGGCTTGAATGTAAAAGGAGTAGATGCTAAGCAAAAATTCTATGATGCACTCGCCAACATCAGTGATCCAGAAGGGAAACGAAAGGCAATCGGGAGAGTATTCATAGAGGTATTTGACGATGAATCTCATCAGATAGAGGATGTGAAGTGGCTTGGTCAGGGAACTATCTATCCAGACGTAATAGAGTCTGTATCAGTCAAAGGTCCCTCAGCTACTATCAAGTCTCACCACAATGTAGGAGGACTCCCAGACTACATGAAACTCAAAATTGTAGAGCCGCTAAATACGCTTTTCAAAGATGAAGTGAGAGAAGTTGGTCGTACGATGGGTATTCCTGAGACGATCATCGGTAGACATCCTTTCCCAGGTCCAGGATTGGCTATTAGGATATTGGGAGATATCACTCCTGATAAGGTGCAGATCCTCCAAGAGGTAGATCATATCTGGATCAAAGGACTCAAAGATGCTGGTCTTTATGACCAAGTATGGCAAGCAGGCGCTATCTTGCTACCTGTACAATCAGTAGGAGTGATGGGAGATGAGAGAACTTATGAGCGAGTGATTGCTCTAAGAGCAGTGACGAGCGTAGATGGGATGACTGCTGATTGGAGTCATTTGCCGTACGAATTTTTGGGCGAGGTCTCAAATGATATCATAAATAAAGTAAAAGGCGTTAATAGAGTGGTGTATGACATCAGCTCCAAACCGCCAGCAACTATCGAATGGGAATAATTCCTTATATAAATGAGCATGGGGTATGGTTTTTGAAAGCCATACCCTTAATTTTGATTAAACCTTGATCGAGAAGCACATGAACAAGAACATTTTTACTTTTATTTTCTGCCTAGTGATGCTGTCTGTACAGGTTGGTTTTGCACAGACTAACTATCAGGCTAATTTTCAAAAAGCAAAAACTCAAATCGAGCTAGGCAACTATGAAGAAGCGATGGATTTGTTAAGACCAGTCTTAGGAGCTACCTCTTCTAATCCTTATGCGTCTTATGCCACTTACTTTTTTGCCCTGTCAGCTTATGAAGATGGTAAGTATGAGTTGGCAAAGACTACGCTCAGACCACTACTTGTGCCAGGTAAGTTTGATAAAATAGATGAAGCCAATTACTTAATGGCTCATATCTATTTAGCTCAAAATGAATACAGACTCGCTTTAGATCAGCTAGCAGATATCAAATCGAGCTCACTAAAGCAGCAAGCAAATACTTCATTTACAAATGCACTAGTAAAGCTTGATAAAGCAAATTTAAAGCAACTGTATGATCAATACAGAGATGAATCTATTTTGAAGAATGCTTTGGTGCAAAAACTCAAATATGAAGCCTCTTCAAAAGAGGAGCTAGAGTTGCTAGCTGCTTTAGATCCTTCAGAAACATATCAACCAGTCAATCAATCCAAACTTATCAATATCGGTGCTTTCTTGCCATTTATGTATGGTAGGGACTCTGCTCAGATAGCCAGATTAGTACGCGAAAACTTTGTAGTAGATCTATACTTAGGGGCTAAGTTGGCTCAAGAAGAGATCAATAAGTCTGGAGATTTTGAAGTAAACCTGATTCCATTTGACACGAAGAGAGATGAGCGTGCCATTAGGACTATCTTACAAGATGAGGCTGTAGAGTCTCTTGATGTGATTTTTGGTCCTTTATACCCAAATGAATTTCAGCAGGTTTCAGAGTTTGCCATTCAGCATGAGATTCCATTTGTCAATCCACTTTCTACAAATAGTAAGCAAATAGAAAATAACAATTTTGCCTATCTATATAAGCCAGGATCTGAAAATGTGGCTTTATCTACGGCTGATTTTGTAGCAGAAACATGGGGAGGATCCAATGCAGCTATACTCTACGGTAGTTCAAGTAGAGATTCTTTGATTGCTGCTATTTATGCTAGGGAGCTGGAGGCTAAAGGGATCAATGTGGCTTATAAGAAACGTATCTCTACTGACAATGTTAAGAATGCTATCACTGAGGTGATTCTTGGGTATTTACCAGTAGAAGAAGAAAATGCAGAGCCTATTAAAGAGGAAGATAAAAATGTCCCTGCTGATCATATTTACTTCGTTACAGAGGATCCTCGCTTACCTGCACCGATCATTAGTGCCTTAGAGATCAATAGTAGTCGTATTCCTGTGATCGCCTCAGATGCATGGTTAAATTTTAACTTTGTTAGTTTCGAACAATTAGAGCGATTAAACTTTTACTTTACTAGTAATTCTTCTCTCGATTATGAAAATAAAGCAGTAGAAGAATTTAGAATTAACTACAAAAAGCGCTTTGGTGCATTCCCTAATCCATACGCCTTTATTGGTTATGACTTGATTTATATCATCACTGAGCAGTATCAAGTGAATGGCATGAAGAATTTTTTACAAGGGATGCCATTTAGAAGAGGTAAGATCAGTAGAGGGTTAGATTATTCATTGAGAAATGATAATCAATATGTACCAATGCTCAAGTTGGAGTCAGGTAAACTAGTCGTTTTAAAACAATCCATTACTAATGATCAAGAATAAAAGTAAGGCCTTATTTGAAAAGGCAAAAAACCTAATACCAGGAGGTGTAAATTCACCAGTGAGGGCATTTAAGGCAGTAGGAGGTGATCCCATATTTATCAAATCGGCAAAGGGTCCCTACATCATAGATGAAGACGGTAATCAATATATAGAACTTATCAACTCTTGGGGACCTATGATACTAGGTCATGCACACCCGATGATATTAAGTGCTATCCAAGAAGCTATACCTAATTCCACCTCCTTTGGAGCACCTACAGCTAGGGAAGTAGAGATCGCTGAACTGATCATATCTATGGTGCCTTCTGTAGAAAAGGTAAGGATGGTTAACTCAGGTACGGAGGCTACGATGTCTGCTATCAGGGTAGCTAGAGGCTACACTGGTAGAGATAAGATCATTAAATTTGAAGGATGCTATCATGGACATGGAGATGCCTTTCTGATCGCTGCGGGAAGTGGAGCCATCACTATGGGTACGCCTGATAGTCCTGGAGTGACTAAAGGAACTGCCAAAGATACTTTGCTAGCACCATACAATGATTTAGCAGCTGTAGAGCGACTTGTAAGTCAGAATAAGAATGAAATAGCTGCACTGATCATAGAACCTGTAGCAGGAAATATGGGTTGTATCCCGCCTCAAAAAGGATATCTTGAAGGATTAAGAGAGATCTGTACGAGAGAAGGTATCGTCCTGATCTTTGATGAGGTGATGACAGGTTTCAGGCTTGCCAAAGGAGGCGCGCAAGAATACTATGGAGTCACTCCTGATATGACTACACTAGGTAAAATCATCGGTGGAGGGCTTCCAGTAGGTGCCTATGGCGGTAAAATGGAAATAATGGATTGTGTGTCTCCTGCAGGACCTGTTTATCAAGCAGGTACGCTATCTGGTAATCCTATAGCTATGGCAGCGGGTTTAGCGATGCTTAATCATCTCAATGATCATCCTGAGGTATATACTAAGCTTGTAGAGATCACTGATAAGATCGTAGCAGGTATGCGTATCAATCAAGAAAAACTTGGTCTGAACTATACGATCAATCAGGTAGGAAGTATGTACAATAGATTTTTTACCACACAGCCAGTGACAGACTTTGAAAGCGCGAAAACTTCAGACACGGGTATGTTTGGTAAGTACTTTCAGATGATGCTAGAGCGAGGAGTATACATAGCACCTTCTCAGTATGAGTCTTTCTTCGTATCTACGGCTATCACAGATGAATTGATCGATGAATTGACTAAAGCAGATTATGAAGTCTTGAAAGCACTACATGCTTAGAATAGATTTTTGATTAATCAAAGAATGCGGGTCCAGTTTGAATCCGCATTTTTCTTTTATAGAAGAAGTAGTGAGATGAAAAACTCAAAAATCACTGCTACTAAAAGTACGTTGATGTAAATGAATCCAAGTAGGTTAAATTTGATCAATGTCTTGAGCCAACCTTGTTTGTAGACTTTCAAAAAGGAGAAATAGGCATAAGTGCTCACTCCTATAAAAGAGATAAAGAATATCCATCCAGCGATCTCGTCACTGACTGATATCAGCATCAGGCACAAAGAGATGCTATAAATCAAATAAGCAAAAGCATGCAAATGAAGTGTATGCACACTGTGCTGAATAAATTTGAAGCTTGATCTGATATAAAGTAGCTTGAGTATTAAAGCGAATATCGGTAGCATGAAAAACATCATGATCGAGAAATTTCTAAAAATTTGCTGCTTTAGCGCATTTCGGTCTTTGAGTGCTTTTCTAACTTTTTCAGCACCTAATTCATTATCGATTGGCCAAATGCTGTTTTTACCATTGGATGTGATAGAGTCCATAAATGCCTTATTTGACAAGCTTTCATCTTTGGCCCAGTTCGTCCATTTGATCAGACCATTTTCAGCGATTGTAGTTTGCTCTGGAGTGGAATCATTTTTGAGTCGCTGCGCCAGTTCAGAATTGGCATTTGGATCTATCTTTTCGAGCATTTGATCTAGTTCAGCTTTTTCTTCAGGACTTAGATCAGCTAGTGCCTCTTGATTGATATTTGCTTTGATATTATCAGGTTCTAGTGTGTCATTGAGGACATAGCTAAAGGTGAAGAAGTAAAGTAAGCTTAGGAAAAAGTACAGCCTAACAGGGTGAAAGTAAGTGACTCTTTTACCTTCGATGAAACGATTGGTCAGATATCCCGGTTTAAAAAAGAAGGGTTTTAGACTGACGATTAGTTTAGAGTCTAAGGCGAAATAGTTAGCGATGAAATCAGAAGCTAATGTTTTGATGGAGACATTGTTGTCGTTGTTTTCTTGTCCGCAACTTGGGCAAAAGTTATATACTTCAGAGAGCGTATGACCACAGTTTAGACAAGCATTTGTTTTTCTTCTGATTTTCATCTACTATATGACTAAAGATTAAAATCTAAATTTACGAATAACTTAAATGAATAAATCGCTATGGTGACAATTTACGGAATCAAAAATTGCAACACGATGAAAAAGGCCTTTGATAAATTAGATCAATTAGGCGTATCATATCAGTTTCATGACTATAAAAAAGAAAATATCTCAGCAGAAAAGCTAAAGCAATGGATCGATGAGCTGGGTATAGAAAAGGTGGTCAATAAACAAGGAATGACGTGGCGCAAGCTAGACGAAGCTACACAATCTGCCGCTATGAATCCTTCTACTGCTATCAAAGTGCTTCAGGAGAAAACTAGCATGATCAAAAGACCTATCTTAGAGACTGGGAAAAATATCATCTTGGGCTTTGATGAGGCGCAGTACGAGTCACTAAAGTAAAGATGTCGCTCAGCAAATAAATCAGGACATAAAAAAAGTCTCACTATCGAATAGTGAGACTTTGGTCTTTAAATATGTAAAAGAATTAAATTATGACAATTTAACATTTACTGCATTTAAACCTTTTCTTCCTTCTTGAAGGTCGAAAGTTACTTCATCGTCTTCTCTGATTTCATCGATAAGACCTGATACGTGTACGAAGTACTCTTTGCTAGATCCTTCTTCTTTGATAAATCCAAATCCTTTAGAGTCGTTAAAGAATTTGACAGTTCCTTTGTTCATTATATTGTAATTTTAATTTCATGCAAGGTACGACAATTATTATCAAGTTTATCTTTTTTGAAAAATAAAAACAAAAGACTGAAATATTTGAAGTGATAAAGCCATTTGAGGGCATTCAGGGTTTGTTTTAGACTAAAATAAAAAAGTCATCGCAGGGCTGCTACGATGACTTTGACGCAAAATTAGATGTTTTTACCAAGCGATCGATACACCAAAGCTCAAAGTATTAGCTTCTGTTTGAGAGGGACCTTTGCCGCTTTCGAAGACTTCTGACAAGCCATAGTAGCTCCAGAAGTTAAAGCCATTAAAGCCTAGTCTAGCATAGGCACCATATCTAAATGAATTTAGTGCGTATCCTTGTCTATCTTTGACAGTTCTTGATTCACCGTCTTGCTCAAATTTCGACTTAGTATGTGAATGATATAATACACCAAACTTAGCGCCTAGTGCTACTCTAAATCCTCTGGAATAGTCATTTTTATTAGTGTGGTATTTAAATTCCACCGGGATATCTACATAGTTTGCTATCAGCTTAGATTTATTGACAGATAGGCCAGCGCCATAGATGTCTGAAAGCTCTCCCAATGAAGATGTCCCCTCTGTACGATCAAAAATAAGTGTCTGTTGGCCATCAAAAGCATACCTTTCTAGACCTAAACCAATTCCTGGAGCAAATGTAAAACCTGAATTCTTTCCTAGGTTCAAATCTCTTTGGTAGTATACATTTACTACTTTAGATCCAAAAAATGAGGTTTCCATATCAGCAGGACGTCCCTGCAATAGGCTAAACCCAAGGTCAAAATATAGTGAGCCTGGTATGTCAGCTCTTCCATTTCTGTTTACAGGGGCGCCAGTATCCTCGCTAGACTCTTGGGCCCAGGCACTTACAGATAGTAATAAAAATAATACGGCAAGTAGATTCAGTTTTTTCATCTGATTATGATTAGTTCTTTTAACTATAAAGTGTTTGAAATGGCCAATCAACGCTTAGAAAGGCCAAAAATAATTTGCTTATCGGGTTGTTGATTTTTAAAATTCTCTCTTTTCGCTAACGTCTTATATGTTAAAAACTTATAAGAATCAGAGATAAAATGTTAGTTATTTATTCCTCCAACAACGATGTAAAGTTAATAATTTCCATGACAGATGAAATGCGAATATTTGCTAAATGTATTTTTATACTTACATTTGCAGTCATAAAGACGGCCTCGTAGCTCAACTGAATAGAGCACTTGATTACGGCTCAAGAGGTTTCAGGTTTGAATCCTGACGAGGTCACTACTAGCCCTACTCTGATGAGTAGGGTTTTTTTATGAATAGGGGTGCTATTTTTAGGTATTAAGTAGTTTTAAAAGTGCATGAAGATAAACTACTTGACATTTACTTTGATTCTAGAGAAGATGTACATGATTTCAGAGCCAATTTCCAATGCACGATTTATATATGTATCTCTGGCTTCAGCAGTACCATCGGATACTTTGGGGTCTAAGTAGCGCAATGGAACTCTGATTGTCGCTTCTGGTATGAAAGGACAATTGTCATCTGCGTGATCACAAGTCATCACAGCAGCGAAGTTTGTGTCATTAGGAACTGCTTCTGAAAAAACCTTTGAGTAACATAGGAGAGGGGCACTATCCGCACTATACTTCACTTGGTATATTGGATTTTCAGTTTGATCAAGCTGTGTGATCTCGTAGCCAAGGCTCCTCATAGCCTCTATAGCATTTGGATGAAATGCAGTAGCTTCTGTACCTCCAGAAACTGCATGAACACTTGGAATATCAAAATAACTGGCAGCCGTTTGTGCCCAAATTTGAGAGATTTGGCTGCGTCTAGAGTTATGTGTGCAGATGAAGTTGAGATATATAGGCTTTACTAAATCTACTTGAGTCTGGATGTAGTGGATCAAAGGCTCCATTACAGCTAGTCTATCCGCTGTGATCTGATCGTATTGGATTCGACTAGCTGTTTTTTGGAGTGCTGGTAGCAGAAGTGTCATGGTCAAATGGTTAATAGTTTTAGCAACATCCTGAGCCAGGAGCACAGCTTGCTCCTTCGGTACTGAAATCTTTCAAATTGATTTTCATTTTTGGCTTTTCCGCTGGTGCACAGCAAGCCATGGCTTTCTCCTCTGGAGTAGTTGCTCTATCTTGTGCTTTACAAGAAGTAGCCGTAGCAAATAGCTGAACAATCAGTTTGTCATCAGAGTTAATAATGTTAGAGATGGCTAGAGGAGCTTTATGAAAGTTTGAATTGCCATATTCGAACATGATTTCAGTATCAGAGAAAGTAGGTCTCACACGGTCCACAGCTTCAAATATGTGAAGGGCTTTGGTAGTGTTTACTTGATGATTTGGTTCAGGTAGTTCGTTTTCCCAAAGTTGTATATGAGTTTCTTCCCATTTGTTTTGTAGGCCACCACAGTCGACTGTATCAAAAGATACATTTTTGATCTCTGTGATATGATAATCGGGTCTTGCGTAAAATCCCTTTTGATATTCAAAGTACAAGGCTTTGTCAGGATTATTTTTGAGGAGTTGGATAAAATCTCGTGTAGTCATGGTCTTGTTTATTTATGTGATTAACAGCAGTTATTAATAGGGAATGTGTCAAAGAAGTCTAGAAATAAGGCACGAACTTCTAGCCATTTGGCTTGATTGATACAGTAGCATACAGCAGTACCTTCCACGGTTCCTTTAATCAGATCAAGTGCTTTGAGTTCTTTGAGATGTTGAGATATGGTTGCTTGAGCGAGTCCAAGTTCGCCTACTAGTTCTCCAGTGATGCACTGATTGGTTTGTATTAGGTGTTGCAGGATGGCTACTCTAGCTGGATGACCAATTACTTTGGCATATAGCGCAAGTTCATTTTGAGTGTCATTGAAGAGTGCAGTTTTCGTAATTCCCATGATTGATAAATGTTACATTGCAATATTACGATTAATATCTAAAGTAGATGTCTTTTATGGAAGATATTTATCATGTTTGCTCTAAAATGTCTGATAATCAAATAATTAATTTAGTTTTTATTTTTTAGTAAATATCCCTCAATTAGACCGAGTCCTTGATTTTATTTTTTTTCAAAGATTGTAGAAGTGAATTGTTTTCATTTTAGAAAAATAAATCTAAACTACTTGGGTACTTCAAGGTTATGGCTCTGTATGATTTTTGGTATAGACTACGGGAGCAAGCTGGCGGGGACAACAGTGATTGCCATGGGAGACCACCCTGAGCGACTTAGGTTTTTTTGTTCCTGCAAGAATGCTGATGCGGATACATTTATAGGGCAACTTATACAAGAGCTTCGACCTAGCCTGATAGGGATTGATGCGCCTTTAAGTTTACCATTAGTTTATCAGCAGCCAGACCTATCGGGGGCTAGTTTTTTTTACAGACAAGCAGACAAAGCGATCAATGCCATGTCTCCAATGTTTTTAGGGGGACTAACTGCCAGAGCTATGCAGCTCAAAGCATCTTTTTCTTCAGTTGATTGGATAGAAGTTTATCCAGGTGGATTAGTGAAGATAGCTCAACTCGAGGGCTATTCTAAAAAGGATAAATCACTTATTCCCGCTTTTATAGGCATGCTCAAAGCCAAATATGGTATATCTGTGGATCAAGAAGTCAAAACTTGGCATGAGGTAGATGCTATGCTAGCTTGGTTTGCGTCCTATCGATACTTACATGGTCATGCTATCGCCTATGGCAATCCCGCTGAAGGCCTCATATTTGTTTAATCAGCCACGCGTAAGGATACGTCACTAGGTATAGGTATATACTGACCTGTCAGCACATGCAGTATGATGGCTTCCGCTTTTCCTTCCCAATTCAAAAAACCTAAGTGCTTATTGCTTTTGGTGTCTATATGATGTGTTAGTTGGCTAAAGTCAAACTGATCATGAGCTATCCCTGCTCCAGCAGAAACTGCATCCAGTGCATTGCAAGCTTGTTCATATTGACCTTTTACGGGGATCATCATGACAGGCTTCTGCAGATACATGGCCTCACAGATAGATTCAAAGCCAGCAGTACTTACATAAGCTTTACAAGCAGCCATTTTTTCTAAAAATAACTGATCGTCTACTTGATGAAAAGTAAGATTAGGCTGTGGTTGATAGACTTTAGGAAAGGCTTTATTATCCCAAAAGCAAATAATATTGACATCTTGGTGAGCTTTTTGCCATGTGATCACCTCCTCAGCATAACCTGCATTTACCATATAGCAAAGGTAGAAATCTTCTTTGCTGACTTTTTGCTTTTTGACTTCAGACCTGATTAGAGGTGGAACTACTATTAATTTATTGATCCTGCTTGGATGATACGACTGAAAGGAAAGAGTAATTCTTTTGTCAGCCCGTAGTGCGGTTATTTCATTGTTTAATAAAAAAAGCCAACGTTGTATGTGTCTTTTTTCCGCAAATATAAAATCAGGGTGACTAGCTAAATACTGGTGTCCAATACAATAATATTTAAGATCAGGCTTGTACAACCAACAGTATAGTCCTCCAAGAAAATCATAGAAATTGAGTAAGACATCTGGTTGATCCGCTTGGATAATCTCGTGTATTTGCTCCAAGCTCTGCTTGAAAGTCTTTGTTCTTAATGCATTGTAAGCGATGGTTTTTGGTAGGTTGATGGTTTTGGCTTTTTTATCAGTCACAAAGTTAGGACTGTCTAGTTGTATGATGGGAGCTTGTATTTCTTTAAAAACAAACTTGGGCAGTACGCGTCTTTCACTTTTACCTATGATGACAGTAGATACTTCATGTCCGTGCTGCTGTAGCATGCGACAAAGCGTGATGGCTTGTGTCATATGTCCTCGACCCTCGCCTTGAACTAAGAAGACAAATTTCATTTATTGACCATTTAGACTTGTAAAACCTTTTGGGGCAATAGCATTAGGAAGTTGACTAAACATGGCGATCTTATAGTCTAGCTCAGGAGTACCTTTTTTCAAATTGACAGTCTTAGGAGTGACAGTTCTATTGAGATCGATTTCCGCATAGTGGATCAGACTCCACTCACCATTAAAATCCTCAGCCAAAATACTCATCGTTTCGACCCAGTCACCAGAGTTCATGTACTTGATACCTTCTATGTCTCTGATTTCTGCTTTGTGTATATGCCCACAGATGATGCCATCACAGCCTTTGATTCGAGCCACATGAGCTAGTTCTGATTCAAATTTATCTATGTAAGTCACCGCTGACTTTACTTTTGATTTCACTTTTTGAGAAAGTGAGTAGTAGGGTAGACCTTTGCTTCTGCGGTAGGCATTGACGCGAGCATTGAGCCAAAGTAAGAACGTGTAGCCCATATCACCGAGATAAGCAAGCCACTTGAGGTTGGTAGTGATCGAGTCAAAGATATCCCCATGTGTGACATAGAATTTTTTTCCATGGGACTCATAGATCATATCTTTTTGAATGGATAGATTGCCAATCTGGATAGGTAGGATCTGATCTAGAAAGTCATCATGATTCCCTCTGAGATAGGTGACTTTAGTCTGTTCCTCAGAGATCATTTTGAGGATTCTATTGAAAAAGCGCGTGTGCTTACGTTTCCAAGCCCCTTGTTTTTTCAATTGCCACCCATCGATAATGTCGCCATTGAGGATGAGATTTTCACACTGATACTGTTTGAGAAATCTGACAAGTTCTTTTGCCTTTGATCCTTTAGTGCCCAGATGAATGTCTGAGATCACGATAGTTTTGTAGTGAAATTTCAAGATAGCTGAATTTTTCTACAAGGTAGGTGCTGGGTATTACTTGATAATGAAGCGCTTATTATCAAAATAACATGAAATTGGCATAGGTTTGCTTGGATTTAACCCTTGCTTAACATGGATTAGCCATTGAAAACAAGTTTGAAAGTAGTTCCTTCCCCGATCTGAGAGCGTACATTGATATTGCCTTTGTGGCGTCTCATGATTTGTTTGGATAGAGAAAGACCGATGCCAGAGCCTACTTTTTTGGTTGTAAAGAATGGAATGAAGATTTTAGAAAGTGCTTCATCATCTATGCCTTCACCATTGTCCATCACACTGATAAAAAGTTTGCCACTCACTTCCATGCCACCTTTTAGTGTGATGTTTTTTTCAGGTTTGTCCTTTACTGCATACATGGCATTTTGAACCATATTGATAAGTACCTGTTCGATAAGTGACTTATCTGCAGCTATTCTAAGGCTTTCTGGCTCAGTGTGCAAAGTCAATGTGATGCCAGCTTCCTCCATTTGCGCACTGAAAAGTACCGCCACGTGGTCAAGTAGGTCTTTGATGTAGACATCCGTGATTTTTGGTTGTGGGATATGCGCTAGATTTCTAAAGTCACTTACAAATCTAATCAAACCTTCACTTCTGCGCTGTATAGTCTGGATAGCCATGGAGAAATCCTCTATATCAGACTCTGACATGACATGTTCTCCTGATCTAGCTTGCCTCAATTCTTCTCCTACAGTCGCTGAAAGTGATGAGATAGGGGTGATGCTATTCATGATCTCATGGGTGAGGACTCTGACGAGGTTTTGCCAGGCCTCCATTTCTTTCTCCTCAAGCTCTCTTTGGATGTTTTGTAGAGAGACTAACTTAAAGACCTCATCTCTCAGGGCAAGCTCTATGATATATACAGATAGTTGTATAGAACCTTCGGGAGTTTTGATAGAGATCAATTCATTTCCTCCAGTTCGTAGATTTAGTATGGTGTCTAGAAGCGTTTGATTGATGAATTTAAGTTCTCGGATATTGCTGAGCTTTTGTATGCCTAGCAGTTGTTTGGCAGAGGAGTTGATGATTTGAATGTCTCCTGAGTTATTGATCGTGATGATACCAATACTAAGATGCTGTACTATAGTACGAAAATATTGATAGTTAGCTTCATTCTCTTCTCTGGAGTTTCTTAGTTTTTTAAGGATACTATTAAACTCTAAGTTTAGCTCATCTACGACTGATCCATCCAATTTGACTGGATACATCTGTGCATAGTCATCAAACTTGATCGTATTCACAAAGTCCCTTACTTGTCGATAAGATTTTTCTGCAAACTTGATCAAATAGACGATCTGCGCAATCAAGATGATCAATAGCAAGGAGATATTGAATACTCCTGCTGATCCACTGATAGCAGCAGTTAGGATGATGGTATTGACTATAAGAAAGCCAATTCTCAATAAAAGCCCAACTCTATAATCCATACTTTTCTAACCTTCTATATAGAGAAGCACGTGTGAGACCGAGTTCTTTGGCAGCTTTGGATATATTGCCACCATTTTTATCGATAGCTCTTTGGATGACATTTCGCTCTACATCTTCTAGGTTTAGGTTATTGGCACTACTTTCTGGGGCGTCTTGTGCCACAGGTTTTCCAGATAGAAAGAAGAAGTCACGACTGTCTAGCACATCATCATCGCTCATGATGACAGCTCGCTCAAGCGCATGCTGAAGCTCCCTGATATTACCAGGCCAAGGGTACTTTTGCAGTAGATTCTGAGCAGAGACAGAGAATTCCTTTTGATTTTTACGATATTTTTGGCAGTACATTTTCAAGAAATGATCACAAAGTGTAGGGATATCATCTTGGCGCTCTCTGAGTGGAGGAAGGTAGATTTCTACTGTGTTGATTCTATAGAGTAGATCTTGACGAAATGAGTTATCTAACACCATCGTATGCAAAGGCATATTAGTAGCACAGATTAGTCGGATATCTATATTGGTGCTCTTATTGGCACCTACTCGAGTGACTTCTCTCCTTTGTAATACAGTCAAAAGTTTAGATTGAAGAGGCATGCTAAGGTTGCCTATTTCATCTAGAAACAAGGTGCCTTCATTAGCGATTTCAAACCTTCCTGGTCTGTCATCTTTAGCATCTGTGAAGGATCCTTTTTTATGACCAAAGAGTTCGCTTTCAAAAAGTGACTCAGTGATAGCTCCCATGTCCACACTGACAAAGACATTATCTTTTCTTAAGCTTCTCTGATGGATTGCACGAGCGATTAGCTCTTTACCTGTACCATTCTCCCCTAGGATCAGAACATTCGCATCAGTTTTGGCGACTTTGTCTATGATAGAGAAGACGTTTTTCATGGCTGCACTCGAACCGATGATATCATTGAAGGGCTTATTGACATCTTCTTCTAAGACTTTTTTAGCTTTTGTCAGCTTATCTACTTTATTGTAAGAGTCTTTGAGCTTGATAGCAGCTGAGAGAGTCGCGATGAGTTTTTCGTTTTGCCAAGGTTTGAGGATGAAGTCAGTAGCACCTTCTTTGAGTGCTTGTACAGCCATCTCTACATCTCCAAATGCTGTGATCAGAATCACTACTGCTTTTGGATCCATTTCATGAATTTGTTTGAGCCAATAAAAGCCCTCTTTGCCACTGGTAGTATCTTGGCTGAAATTCATGTCTAATAAGATGATGTCATAGGTGCCATTATTCATCAAAAAAGGTATTTTCTTAGGATTCTTTTCTATGATGACTTCCTTAGCGTGCTTTTTCAAGAGCATCTTTGCTGCGAAGAGCAAGTCTTCATTGTCATCTATGATGAGTATTTTACCTAACGTATTTTCCATGAGTATAAAATTTCTAAAATGGAGGTCAAAATCATGCCAAGCGCTTGAAATGGATAAGATGGCTGATTGATGAGGAAATTTAAGTAAAAAATGTTCGGAAGTGAACAAAAAGTGTCACGTTTTTATACAAATTAGCTTTATAGAGGGGCTATTTTTTCAATTTTTATCAAAAGGCCTTACCTTCAAGCATTCATCACAACAAAAGAGATAAGCAATGTCAAAAGCAACAAACGGAAGTAAAGTAAAAGTACATTACACAGGAAGACTTGAAGACGGGACGGTATTTGATAGTTCTGCCAACAGAGAGCCTTTAGAGTTCACAGTAGGTGGCGGTCAGATGATCAAAGGTTTTGATGTTGCAGTCAATGGGATGACTATCGGAGATAAAAAGTCAGTCAATATCCCAAGTGCGGAAGCTTACGGTGAAGCGAGAGCAGACATGATCTTAGATGTACCTAGAGAGCAGGTACCTGCTGATATCACGCCTGAAGTAGGTATGCAGCTTAGTCTATCTCAGCCAGATGGACAGCAAGTACCAGTAGTGATCACACATGTAGATGATGCTAAGATCACTTTGGATGCCAATCATCCTCTTGCGGGGAAAGATCTGATATTTGATATTGAGCTAGTGTCTGTAGACTAAGGCTTTTAGCAAGTTATTGGTATAGATCCAAACGTAATTTGCCCCGATCTGCCTAATGGTATGATTTGGGGCATTTTTTTATGTAATTTTTTTTATGCTTTATACTGACTAAATTGCCAATTCTTGAAACTAATGCCGTTTTTGTCCGTTTGCAGTTAAGTTGCACTTAGTTGGTGTGCTAACTATCCAAACCTAATACAGCCAAATCGAATAACACTTCGACCAAACTTTTATGAATAAAAAGCAGATCAAGTGGATCATAAAGCACCTTTCTGAAGAGCTGGAGCAGCCATTTAGTCAATTTGAACTCAATAATATTGATTTCAATGATACTGTCTATGAGAGAGATGATTTTAACTCTTTCCTTCATGATATCACGGAGATAGCCAGTAAGTTCAAGATTGTCATCTTGGAGAACAAGACAAGTCGAGAGTCTTTAGAAGATTTTATAGAAGTACTGGAGTTCCCCATTATTGTTTTTAAACAAACAGACGCTGGTATAGCGCCTATCATCCTGACTCCTAATAAAAAGGGGGAAGTAAAAGCCTACGAATTTGATAGGGATATAGAGAATTCCGTTCCTTGTGAATTTCCAAATTTCGAAGATCTGGTAGCAGACGAAGATGGGATCTCATTTTTGACAAGTTTCAGATACAATAGTCTTGTTTCAGACGAGCAGGATATAGAAAACGGAGTTAAGCCGACACCTTTCAAAAGACTGATGAGGATACTCTCACTAGAGAAGAGAGACATCACCTATATATATGTATATGCCATCATTATTGGTTTGGTCAGTCTCTCGCTTCCTTTAGGTATTCAGGCGATTATCAATTTGATCTCGAGTGGATTTTTGTTCACTCAGGTAGGTCTTTTGATTGCCTTTGTGATACTCGGGGTGCTAGTTTCTGGAGGGCTTCAGATCATGCAGATCACTATAGTGGAGATTTTGCAAAGGAGAGTTTTTGCCAAAGCAGCATATGAGTTTTCTTTCAGAATTCCTCGTATCAAGATGGAAGGTATTTTGAAAAATTATGCACCAGAGTTGATCAATCGCTTCTTTGACGTTTTGACTATTCAAAAAGGTCTTCCAAAGATTTTGATTGACCTATTGGCTGGCTTTTTACAAGTCTTATTTGGCTTGATTCTATTAGCCTTCTATCATGAGTTTTTCGTTTTCTTTGCGATTCTACTGCTGCTAGTGATGTTTATACTTTTTTACTTCACAGGTCGCAGAGGTCAGGAGACAGCTATCAAAGAGTCTAGCTATAAGTATAAAATGGCCTATTGGCTACAAGAGCTAGGTAGAAATATACGGTCTTTCAAAATGGCAGGAAGTACCTATCTACCAACTAAGAAGTCCGATTTTTTACTCAATGGCTATTTAAAATATAGAAAAGAACATTTCAATGTACTAGTAAGACAGTATAGCTATATTATTCTCTTTAAAACGATCGTAACTGGGGGGCTTTTGATCATCGGTAGTATCCTAGTGATCAATAGAGAGATCACACTAGGGCAATTTGTAGCGTCTGAGATCATCATCATTACGATACTCAATGCGCTAGAAAAGGTGATCAACTACATGGATGTGATCTATGACATGCTAGCAGCGGTAGAAAAGCTCGGTGCAGTGACTGATCTAGAGCTTGAAAATAAGCGAGGCATCATGCTGCCAAAGCGTATGACTACCAAAGGTTTCTCAGCCAAAATGCAAGGCTTACGCTATGTCTACAAAGAAAACGGTAAAATAGCCCTTGATGGAGTAGATTTTGAGCTAAAGCCAGGGCAAAGAGTAGGTTTAGCTGGTGGGTCTAATTCTGGAAGATCCACTTTATTAAGTGTGCTATCAGGTATTTACTTTGACTATAAGGGTGGTGTATCGATCAACGAACTTCCTCTGAGAGATATCAATCTGATGAGTCTAAGAGACCATATCTCGAAGACTACTTCAGAGTATGAGATTTTCGAAGGCACACTCCTAGAAAACCTTACTTGCGGCAGACCAAATGTCAACTATGAAGATATCCTTTGGGCTATGGAGATGGTAGGTATCAAGGACTTTGTCAATGGATTACCAGATGGTCTACAGACTAGATTAGTAGGAGCAGGAAAGGATTTTTCTTCTACAGTCAACTACAAGATAGTCATCGCAAGGTGTCTCGTTCAGCGTCCAAAGCTGTTATTACTCGGGGATATCTTCCACAGATTTGGTAAATCAGAAAAACTCAATCTGATCAGTAATATTTTTGATGCAAAGTATGACTGGACTGTCTTGATCGAAACAAATGACCCAATGATATTAGCCGCATGTGACCATATTGGCTTTATGGAAGATGGCAAAATAGCTGTTGAGGGAGCATTTGAAGAATTAGTGAAAAACGAAAGATTTGCAGATACTATTTTAAGCAAATAACTATGCTGAATTTATCTAATAGAAGGGTAGCGCCTGAGATGTCTAAAGAAAACGAAAGACTATACTCCTTGAAAGTGTTGAAAACACCCAAGGCTGGAAAGCTTTTGGCTAGGTGGCTATCAGGAATATTTTTGGTATTGTTCATTATTCTCTTTCTGCCTTGGCAGCAAAATATACAAGGATACGGATCACTAACTGCCTTGACTCCAGCCAATAGGCCTCAGACTATAGAGACTGTGATCGCAGGTCGAATAGAGAAATGGGGTATAGCGGAAGGTCAGTATGTGACTAGAGGAGATACTATCATGGTTATTTCTGAGGTGAAGGATGCTTATTTCGATCCTGAGTACCTCACTAGGCTTTCTGAGCAGATATCTGCTAAAAGAGGGACAATCAGTGCGAAAACTGCGGAAATAGCAGCGCTAGAGCAGCAGTTAACTGCTATGAGAAGGAGTATGGTCCTCAAGATTGAGCAAGCAAACAATAAATTTCAACAGGCAATACTCAAAGTACAAACAGACAGTGCAGCGCTAGAGGCAGCAAAGCTGAATTACCAAATCGCCAATGATCAGTACCGAAGATTCAAAGTGATGTATGACTCTGGTACTATCTCGCTTAATAAGCTCCAACAAATAAATCTTACTAGACAAAAGTCGGAAGCAGATCAAGAAACAGCTGCTAATAATCTAGACGCTAGTCGAAACGCAAGAGTCATCGCAGAAGTAGATATTTCTGCTACTGAGGCTGAGTTCATGGACAAAATCAGTAAGGCTGAGTCTGACAAAAGTAAGGCTAGTTCGACACTCTTTGAATCTGAAGCAGAGCTATCAAAGCTAACTAACCAGTATGCCAATGTGCGTATAAGAACCAGTCAATATGCGATACTTGCTCCTCAGGATGGCTATGTGGTCAAAGCATTGAAAGCAGGTTTGGGTCAGACCATCAAAGAAGGCGAGCCGGTAGCGACTATCATGCCTGAAAATCCAGATGTGGCTGTAGAGCTATACGTGAAGGCTATGGACGTGCCGCTTTTGTCTAAAGGAAGAAAAGTTAGACTTGAATTTGACGGATGGCCAGCCTTACAGTTTAGTGGATGGCCACAAGTAGCAGTTGGTACTTTTGGTGGTGTAATAGAAGTGATCGATTTTGTAGATAGTAAAGCTGGTCAATACAGAATACTCGTTAGGCCTGATCCTACGGAAGAACCATGGCCAAATCAATTAAGACTTGGCTCAGGAGTATATGGCTGGGCGATGCTTGATGAAGTGCCTGTATGGTACGAGATCTGGCGTCAACTCAATGGCTTCCCTCCAAGCTTAGAGACGGAGCCTAGCGAATCAGCCTTAGGAAAGAAAGCTTATACAGATTCAGCACCTATTAAGTAATACCATTTTGACACTGATAAATAGATATATCTTATTGACCTTGGCTCTAGTCCTAAGTCTAGTCCATGCTATCGAAGCACAGGAGAGAGATACTGTGCAGACTAAGGCAGGATTAGATTATGTCTATCTAGATGGTAAGCTAACTTTAAGTTTAGAGGATTTTTATACCATCATATTGGCCAACCACCCAGTGGCTTCACAAGCGAGGCTATATGAAGAGATCGCAAGACAGGAGATTAGATTGGCAAGAGGTGCTTTTGATCCTGTCTTGGGAGGCGATTATGATTATAAAAATTTCAGCAACACTGAGTATTGGGATATTTTGAGCTCTGAGTTAAAGATCCCCGTTTGGTTTGGGACTGATTTGAAATTGGGTTATGATAGAGCTGATGGTACTTATTTGAGCGATGAGCGAACTTTTCCTGACAATGGGCTACTGACCGCAGGTTTTTCTGTCCCACTAGGTAGAGACCTCATCATTGATGGCAGGAGGGCTGCCTTGAGACAAGCGCAGCTATTGCCTGAGCTAGCTGAGGCGGATCGTATTAAGCTGATTAACAAACTTTTGCTAGATGCCACTAAGTTCTATTGGGATTGGTATTTTGCGCATCAAAATCTCACTATACAAGAGGAAGGAATCAACTTGGCTAGAGAGCGATTTAAGCTCTTGAGACAAAATATGATCTCTGGAGATAATGCGCCTCTTGATACTGTGGAGGCACTTATCACTTTGCAGACTAGAGAGATAGAGTTCAAGCAAGCACAGCTGGAGTATCAAAATGCGAGCATTAGAGTATCTAACTTTATATGGTCAGAAAATCAAGAACCCCTTGAACTCAATGAAATATTTCCCGCTCCGAGTGGTCTTAATTTCTTTGAGTTGACACTATCAGATCTGGAGCGCTTGAGAAATCAAGCAGCTGTCAGCCATCCTGAGTTGATCAGAGTAAATACCGTACTGAAGCAGTTAGAAATAGAAAGGCAGTTGGCTAAGAATAATCTACTCCCTTCTATTAAGGCAAACTATAACTTTCTGCAAGAGTATACTAGAAGTCCTGAGTTTCCTAATCAAGGTTTTTTTAGAGAGGATTATAAATGGGGACTTTCAGTTTACATACCGCTTTTTATGAGAAAGGAGCGTGCTAAGATGCAACTCACCAATGTGAAGTTACAGCAGACTTCCTATGATCGTAATATTCTCAACAGAGAAATCCTCAACGAGATCAATGCAGTATATAATGAGCTGCTGACACTGAAGGGCTTGACGGAGATGCAACAGCAAGTAGTAATCAATAATGAAGCAATGCTTAGAGGAGAACTTTTGAAGTTTAGAAATGGTGAGAGTACGCTTTTCTTAGTCAATACACGTGAAAACAATCTGCTATCAGCACGTATGAAGCTTCTAGATCTCAACACAAAATATCAAAAAGCGAGGGCTACGCTTTACTGGGCAGCTGGAGTGCCAAATCTCACTGATCTTTGACATTGGCTGAGCTGACGGGTATAGCAAAGATACTTTTAGCTTTGTCTATCTTACCGTTACTCACTTTGACTACAAAAAGCTCAGTCTTTTCTTTGTCCATCTCATAGGTTTTTTTGAATTCTCCTTTTTTGAGAACAGTTTCTTCATGTATGAGATTTCCTATGATGTCGTAGATTCTAATGACGATAGGTCTAGATTGCGTATTATTAAACTCCAAGCTAAACTTCCGCTTCCCTTGAGATTTTAGTTTGAAATCCACCTCAGTGGTTAGCATTTCATTTGGATAATACAGTCCTTTTTCAGTGAGTGTAACAGGTTTTTGCGTATTAGTTGACTTGGTTTGTGCGAATAAAGTCACTTGCAACAGGAGCAAGCAGGCTATTAAAACGCCCAATTTAAAAAAAATCGTTGTAGTATGAGTTAAAATATGTTTCATTTATCCAAATCGAGGCGCAAGTTAAACAAAATTTGAGGAACGACTTCAAAAAGCATGTCAAATAAAGTGCCCGTTTACATGTACGTGCAGCGTTCGTATTCGTTCGCTAAATTTTCATGCTTCACTTCATGCTGCTGATTTAGAGAAGATTGCTATCTTGGCACTTAGCTTGTCGCTATCTGAATAAAACAGTTTATGTACACTAAGCAGACACTCATAGAGGCACGTGGATTGGGAAAATCTACAGCTCACTTACAGCATGATCTCAAAGGAGTTAATCTTACTTTGCAGGAAGGAGATTTTCTAGTGATATCAGGTGCTGAAGGAGCAGGTAAATCATCTTTGCTTAGTTTATTGAGTTTGTTGGAGATCCCTGATCAGGGTAAGTTACTGTTTTTGGGTAGGGATGTTACGACATACAGTGAAGATGAATTGGCTAGATTTAGATCGCAATATTTTGGATATGTATTTCAAAACTTCAATCTTATTTCAGGACTGACACTCAGCCAAAATATAGAGATACCACTGGTTTATTCAGGATTGCCTTTAAGTCAAAGAGTAGATCGCGTTAAGGAAGTTTTAGAATGTTTTAAGATCGCTCACAAAGCGGATGAGCAGGTGAGTAATCTGACTGTAGATCACTTGGTAAAAGCTAGTTTGGCAAGAGCGATCGTTCATAAGCCTCAAATTTTGATCATTGATGAACCCTTCGAAAAGCTGAGTTGGGCTGAAATTAATTTTGTGAGAGATAGCTTAGTAAAGTTAAATGAAGAGGGAATGACCATCTTATTGACCGCACATACGGCTTCTGACACTTTGATGGCTAATAAAAAACTGCATTTGTTTGATGGCATGCAAGTGCCTGGAGAGACTTCTTTTTGATCAATCTAACTGATAGATTAGTAAGGCCTTTTCAGTGAATAAATAGCTAAACTTCCCATTTTGCAGATAGAAGTTGATGCCATTTACAGGAAAGTTTAATCTAGTTACTTCTTTACTGTAGATATCTTGTTTGATGAGTTGATTTTTTAAAGCAAAGTAAAGTGTATTTCCTTCAAAGTTGAAGTAGCTTACTGGAGCTTCTGTAGCTATACTTCTGATGTAATTGCCAAACTGATCAAAAATCAAGATATTATTTTCCTCTGTACTTATAAAAATCAAATTTTGATACACTCGCATATAGAGCGGATTGATTTCATCTTGAGGGATTTGCAGATTGAGTGGATTGTCTACCATCAATCTTTGATAAAGAGGATCTATTTTTTTTAAACTCAAACTTACTTGATCGATCATCCAGATTCTACCATTAGGCTCGGGACTGATTTGACTGGCGAGATCGATGAGATTATTTTGATTGAGATTGACTTCTGACAGTGCTCTCAAAAACCGATCATATACTGTATAAGACTGAAAATCTCTGTAGAAGACAAAAATATTCATCTCTTGCCAAGCTTCTATACTCGATACCTTGCCTACTCTTTGGGGGGAGATACTGAGTAATTCTTCTCCTTTAGCGTCAAATTGCTTGATATTTCCCTGACTATCTGCAGCATAGACATTGCCTTTATTGCTGATAGATACGGCAGATACGCGATCTATGGGATGAGTTTTCAATAGTTTCCAGCTACTGTCTTGAGCGAAGCTCCCAATG
Source organism: Penaeicola halotolerans (assembly GCF_016464625.1). GTDB lineage: Bacteria > Bacteroidota > Bacteroidia > Cytophagales > Cyclobacteriaceae > Penaeicola > Penaeicola halotolerans. The sequence goes on along the minus strand of NZ_JAEAGO010000003.1, from coordinate 347,454 downwards.
GAGGAAATCATCAAGAAAAGAGAGAGAAAGGCTTTCATTTTTCAAAAGTTTCTAAGCTGAGCTGATCACCATCAAATACAGCGTAGGTATTGAACCTGATCCATTCGCCTAAGTTGACATAGCGTGCAGTATCACCTACTTGTAGGTCCAGAGGCAGATGCCTGTGTCCGAAGATATAGTAGTCATGATGCTCATTGAGTTCTACTTCTTTGCTGTAGGCCCAGAGCCATTCATCATTTCCTTTGAAGCTGTCTTCGTTTTTCTCTAGATTCGAGGCTCTACTGCTCTGAGACCAAGAAGTAGCCAACCATATGCCAAAGTTGGGGTGAAGCCTTGCAAAAAGCCATTGAGCAATAGGACTAGTAAAGATTTTTTTCAGAAACTTATAAAAATTATCTCCTGGACCTAGCCCATCACCATGTCCGATTAGAAATTTAGCCTTATTCACTTCTAAAGTGATCGGCTCTTTGTAGACAGGGATACCCAGTTCCTTTGGGAAATAGTCAAACATCCATAGGTCGTGGTTGCCTGTAAAAAAATAGATTTTGATTCCAGCATCTTTTAGCTGAGAGATTTTACCCAGAAATCTGATAAACCCCTTTGGAATTGCTCGCTTGTACTCAAACCAAAAATCGAAAATATCACCTACTAGAAATATGGCTTCAGCGTCATTGGATACCTGATCTAGCCAACGAATGATTCTATGTTCTCTTTCTAAACTTTCAGAAGCATTAGGCGCGCCTAGGTGAAAGTCTGAAGCGAAATATATTTTCTTTCCTTTGCCGAGTTGGATTTTCATATCGTAAATGAATGTACCATTAATTTAGCTTAAATAATAACCCGAAGGGCTTTTTCGATACACTTTATATGAAGTCTATCGGTGACTTGATGCACTTCACCATCTGTGTGAAACCAGCACATAGGCAGCTCATATAACTCACAGGATTGGAATAATTTATATTCCATAATGGTGCTTGGTTTTAGTTTTTTACCAAAGAGATCCAGCCCAAGTTTGGGTGCTTTATATAAGGGGAAACTGCGTATGATACAGAGATCAAGCATACCGTCTTCCACAGAGGCTTGAGGTGCGATATGTGCATTATTGCCCCATTGAGTCGTATTGGCAAAAGTCATCAGCAAGCAATTTTCTTGGTATACCTGATCTGCAATTTTTAGCTGATAAGTACTTGGCTGGTAAGAGCGATACTCCTTCAATACTGCTTTCACATAATTACTCAAGCCACGATGAGGCATATCTGCGAAAACTTTACCTATCCACGCATCAAAGCCTAGTCCCGCTGTGCAAAAAAATATATGTTCATTGGCCTGACCAGCGTCTATTTGAATGTCTTCCCAGTGATTGAGTTTTTGGATGGCAGCTTTAGTATCCATAGGGATACCGAGATGTCGCGCTAGGCCATTACCTGAGCCAAAGGGAATGATACCAAGTTTGCACTGACTATGAAGGAGGGCGTTTCCTATTTCGTTGATTGTACCATCTCCACCTACAGCTACTACTGCATCATATCCTTCTTCTAAGGCAGCATGTGCTAGTGCCTTAGCCTGTCCAGCATAGGTAGTGAAGCTGATCTTGTAATCAAACTTTTCGGCATCAAGATATTGATCAATGAGAGCAGGAACGTGATTTTTCCTTCTTGTACCAGCTATAGGATTGATGATAAAGAGTAGTTTGTGCTTCACTAGGATGATTTTGACACAAAAATAGGGATAAAAATCACTTAGGATTTATAAATAAAACCTAAATCCACAAGAGTTTGCATTTATAAGAATAAAAGGCGCCATTAGCGCCTTTTATAGTTTCATTGATTAGATTCCAATCCACTTAAATTCATACTGTTTTTCAGGGACTACTATGCGATCAGAGATTCTTCTCAGTCGATTAGGAAGTGCCATGAGATAGTCTCTTGCTTTTTCAGCTGACTCATTGAGTCCTCCGATTTTTTCGATATTCCACTCCTTGAGGAGAGATTCTAATATATCGATGTAGTCATAAGTCGTATAAACTTTGATACGCTGAGCAGCATCAGAGAAATGGCTAAACAAACTTCCTATAGCACCGCCTGATTGTCTCAGTAGGAGGGCAGGCATGACGATTTTCTTTTTCATCATGTCATCAAATGCCAACATGATTTCATTAGGGTCTAGATCAAATATTCTTTTGACAAACTCTATATAAGCGGAGGCATGTCTGGCTTCATCTGACGCGATCACTCCACACATTTTGGCTAATTGGTTGTTACCAGCTTTTTTGGCTAGTGTAGCGACTCTTCTATGTGAGATGTTGGTTGCTAGTTCTTGAAAGCTGGTATAGACGAAATTTTTGTAAGGATCATGTGACGTGCCAATATCAAAACCGTCCGCAATGAGGTATTGTGTAGAAACTTCCATTTCTCTCATATTTACTCTTCCAGAGAGATAGAGGTACTTATTGAGTAAGTCTCCGTGTCTATTTTCTTCAGCAGACCATGCTCTGATCCATTTTGACCAGCCATTTTCATTTTCTTGATCTACACCTTCGATATTCATCAACCATGCTTCATAAGTCGGCAATGCCTCCTCTGTGATTGTATCACCTATCAGCACTGCCCACAAGTCATAGCTCATCTCTTTGGCGAGTTCTTGCAGTTCTTTTATTTTCTCAAAGAAATTGGGATCTCTTGAGTCTGGAAGGAAGTCAGATGGTTGCCAGTTTTCCTCAATTGGCTTGAGGTATTTGGCAGAGAGTTCATTCATCGACTTCTCCAAGGTATTCATTACTTCTAATCTGATATTGGGTAATTTCATAAACTATATAATTGAAATAAGGTAGTGCTATGTAAATAGATTGTTTGTCTTAAAGTTTAACGCTTGATCGTTAAGCTTCGTGCCATGGATTTGTGGAATAGTAAATAGAGGATAGATTTGATAAATTAAAGGTAGTTGACAAAGGCTTCATTTCAAAAAAGGCTCCTATAAACTATTGGGATAAATTATAAGCGGTAAATATTTACAAAAATGAAGTGTCTGATGAAGCTTCTGCTGTCATTTTTTCAGCGATATCTTTACCAAGATAGCTATCAATCCAGCTATGTGCGATGTATAGGATTGGGGTTAGGAGGACTGCTACACTGAACTTGTAGATGTAATTGATAATGCCTACAGCGATCATTTGCGAGAAACTCCAGTTGCCGAAAACATAAAAGGCTATCCCGAGGACTACAAAGCTGTCTATGAATTGAGAGACAAGTGTAGAACCGGTAGCTCTGAGCCAAATCATTTTAGGGCCTGTGATCAGTCTGAGCTTTTGAAAGACAAAGACGTCCACTAACTGACCAAGTAAAAAGGCTGTCAATGAGCCTATGATGATCCCAAGACCCTGTCGGAAGATAGTACTAAATGCGAAATCAATATTAAAAGTATTTCCATCATTGTCCACATTATTGACTTCTAACCAAAACTTTGCAGGAGGAAGTATAGTGACGATCCAGATGATAAAAAAGCAGAATAGAATCAATCCAGCAGTGATGAAGCTGATCTTCTTGACTCCCTTTTTGCCAAAATACTCATTGATAATATCTGTAGTGATAAAGACGACTGGCCAAATGACTACCCCTGCTGTCAAATTGAAATCAAGAATATACTGACCGAAGAAACTAATCTGGGCAGGTGCTAAACCTAAAGTGGCTTCACCAGAAAATATCTTGACTCCAATGATTTCTGCAAGGATCGCATTGGTCAAAAATATACCACTCAATATGATGAATAGATTAGTCTTTTTATGATGAAATGTCTGGTCGAAACTCATAAAGATGCGATTAAAGCGCGTAAGTGTGTCCTTCTAGTGCTAAGTCAGAATTTTCAAATATAGTTCGACATTCGTTGATCAAAGGATTTAGATCTTTGTATCTAATTGAGTAATGGCCAATGATCAGTCGTTTGACCTCGGCTGCCTGAGCGATCTGGGCTGCCTCTAGAGTGGTAGAGTGTAGAGTTTCATGTGCTCTATCAACCATCTCTTGCATAAAGGTAGCTTCATGGTAGAGTAGATCTGATCCTTTGATATAGGTTACTATACTAGGATCATAGGCAGTATCACTACAGTAGGAGTACACCCTTGGAGCTTTGGCTGGTTTGGTATAGTCTTTATTTAGGTACTTAATGGTGCCATCTGTATGATAGATGTCTTCTCCATTGCGAAGTCGATTGATTTCAGCTATGCTTATCCCAGTAGGGAGTTTTTCTTTGATTAAACTTCTTAGTTTTGGTTTTTCCTTAAATAAGAAGCCTGTACAAGGCACTCTGTGATTTAATGGGAAACTATAAACCTCCAAATATTTGTCCTCAGTTACTTTGGTCAGTCCTGTCGAAGGGTCTGTGGGCTTGAAGTCTATGTAATAGTTTAGGTGGGTATTGGAGTGCTGTAGCTGAGTAGTGATGATCTCAATCAACCCTGGAGGCCCGTACAATTCAAGTTTAGTAGTACGCCCCAACAGGTGAAATGTGGATAGCAATCCAACTAAGCCCAAATAATGATCTCCATGTAGGTGACTAATGAAGATCTTATTGATTTTAGAAAATTTGATTTTGTACTTTCTGAGTTGCATTTGAGCACCCTCTCCACAGTCGATCAAATAGGCCTGATTATGATAGGTTAGAAACTGTGCAGTTTGATTTCTATCATGAGCAGGTGCAGCAGAGTTGGCGCCCAATATGGTGACTTCAAAATCCAAGTTTAGTCTTCAGATTCTTCGTCTCCTAACTCACTTTCGATTTCGTGCATGAATATCGCATCTACTGCTTCTTCGAGTGTAGGTACGAGATAGAGTACTTTTTCTAGTTGAGAAATCTTCACTAGCTTCAGCACATGTTCTTGAGATCCTACTATCACGAATATACCTCCTACTTCTGTAAAAGCGCGATTTCCTACTAGAAGCGCACTAAGTCCTGAAGAGTCTACATACTTTACGCCTGAGATATCAAGAATCATATTTCTATGACCTTCGGCTGCCATGGTAATCAATTCTGACTTGAGAGCAGGTGCTAGTGCTGTATCTATTTTCTCTTCATTTAGTGTGAAGTTGCAGTACTGTTCTTTTTTATCGATTGTGTATTTCATCTCTATTTTTCTTTAAAAACTATGATTGCGACCATTCAGTTTGAGGTCTTATTAAATATTTGAAAGGATAGCATTTTTGATGCGATCCATCATATCAGCATTATCTGATTTGATGAACTTCTCACCTGTGATATGCTCATATAGTTCTATGTATCTTTCCGTGATACTGTCGATGATCTGATTAGTCATTCTAGGGATTTCTTGCCCTTCTTTTCCTTGAAATCCATTGCCTATTAGCCACTGTCTTACAAACTCCTTTGAAAGCTGTCTTTGAACGTCACCTTTTTGCTGTCTGTCTTCATATCCTTCTAGATAGAAGTAACGAGAAGAGTCGGGTGTGTGGATCTCATCGATGAGTGTGATTTCTCCTTTGTACTTGCCAAATTCGTACTTGGTGTCAACTAGAATCAATCCTTTGTCTTTAGCGAAGGCACTTCCTCTCTCGAATAAAGCTAGCGTGTATTTCTCCAAATGCTCATATTCGTCTTTGGCTACGAGGCCATGTGCGATGATTTCTGCCTTACTGATATCTTGATCATGCCCTTCATGAGCCTTAGTAGTAGGAGTGATGATCGGGTAGGGCAGTTTGTCATTTTCTTTAAGTCCGTCTGGAAGTGGTACTCCACAGAGTATTCTCTTGCCAAGGTTATATTCTCTCCAAGCATGCCCTGCCAAATAGCCCCTGACTACCATTTCTACAGGATAAGCTTCACATTTTTTTCCGATCGTTACATTTGGATCTGGAGTAGAGATCACCCAGTTAGGCACGATATCCTTTGTCAAATCCAAAAACTTAGCAGCGATCTGATTTAGCACTTGACCTTTGTATGGGATGGGTAATGGGAGTACTACATCAAATGCAGAAATGCGATCTGTGGCGATCATCGCTATTTTATCCCCAAAAAAGTAGACATCTCTTACTTTACCTTTATAAAATCCTGTCTGTTGAGGGAAAGAAAAATTAGTTTCTTTGATCGCTGACTTCATGAGTTTGTTTGTTTAAACAAAAATAGTAAGATTCCTTTAATATGGAAGGTGAGAGGGATTATTTGACCTCAACTTTCTCTCTGCTTCTTTCCTCTCCACGGAAATAGTTGATTTTTTCTATAGCTTGGCCTGATTCATTGTAGATCAGCCAGTTTCCATGTCGTTCATCGTTGTAGTAAGCGCCTGTCACAGCTGGTTTTCCATTTGTATGAAACTCAGTAAAGGTGCCATTTTTCTTATTATTGGTATTGTAGTAAGTACTAATCAATCTTCCCGATTGGTCGTAATTTTTCTCAATGCCATTAGCTTGACCATTAGCATATATACGTGAAGTCGCTAGCTGCCCTGACTCATAGTAGTAGAGTCTTTCTCCTTGGATTTTACCTTTTTTATAAGTCTCTTTTCGCTCAGGGTTGCCATTAGCATAGTAGTATATCCATAGGCCATTTTCTATTCCATTTTTGAATTTACCTTCTTCTACTTTTTGACCGTTTTCATAGTAGCGCTCATAGTGTTTGAGTTGACCTTTACCAGCATATTCTTTGAGTTCGTTGACTTTTCCGTCTTCAAAATAGCTGATAAACTTACCCACAGGTTGTCTTTTCTTGTATCTAGAGATGACACTCAACGTACCATCTTCATAGTACTCCTTATTTTCCCCATCAGGATATCCTCCTAGATAGCTTCCTTCTGCGCGTAGCGTTCCGTCTTCAAAATAAGTTTTGAAAGGACCAGTTTTATAGCCCATCTCATAGACAAATTGTGAGGCTATCTGGCCATCGACATAGTATTCTGTAAATTGACCATGTTTCAGACCTGTCATGTAGTTTTCTTCTGCTCTGAGATTACCTGCTTCATCATAAATTTTGACTAATCCATGCACTCTTCCTTTGAGATAAGTGAGTTCCTTATGGACTTTCCCATTTTCGTAGTACTCAGTGGCTATTCCCTCTGGAAAATTGCCCATGAAATTAATTTTTGACTTAGGTTTACCGTTGGCATAGTAAGAGGTGAGTGGGCCAGCTAATGAGTCTTGGTGATAGATTGCTTTTTCTTTGATAGTACCATCTCTAAAGTAAGCAATGGAGTTTCCTTGCTTTTTATTGGCTTCGTACTCGGTGGTTCTAGCTACTGCAAAAGTATCTTCAAAGTACTCTTTAAACAATCCATGCATCAGACCTGCATCAAATCTACCTTCAATCTGAGGGTTGCCATTTTCATAGTATTTGATGTAAGGACCGTCCATTCTTCCTCTGACACGTGTGTAGACTTCTTTTTTCTTTGTCTTCGCCTCATCATAATAGAAGATCACTTCCTCTTGTGCCCAAGACTTTTGATGAGCACTTAATAGTATGAAACAGGCAAGAAATGATACTATAGACACATATAAAACTTTTCTGATACTTAGCGAGTTTTGGTGCGTATTTAGAGGTGAAAACATCATCTATAATTAGGTAAAAGGATTTATCTATTGATCTAAAAAGACTTTCAATCGCTCGATTCGCTCATCGAGTTGATTGGCTACTTTATCATAGTCATTGGCATTTTGAAGTGGTGCATTGACGCTGATGTAGAATTTGATTTTTGGCTCTGTGCCTGATGGTCTTGCAGAGATTTTACTTCCGTCTGCTAGGTAAAATTGAAGTACATTTGAAGATTCTAGTGTCAATGGAGTTACTTTTCCTGATAGGATATCTTTATCAGTTCCTTTTTTGACATCAATGATACGGATGACTTTCTGTCCAGCGATCTCTTCGGGCATATTTTCCCTAAAGTTTTGCATCATTCGTTGGATTTCTTCTGCTCCATCTTTTCCTTTTTTAGTAAGCGAGATCAGAGACTCTTTATAGAAACCAAACTGTGTGTAAATATCGGCCAAGATGTCAAATAAGTCTTTACCTTGGGTCTTTGCCCATGCAGTGATTTCCGACATCATGGCGCAGGCAGATACACCATCTTTATCTCGTACCTGATCACCGATCATATATCCATAGCTTTCTTCCCCTCCTCCTATGTATGTTTCTTTAGCTTCTTTTTCGCGAATGACTGCTGCTATATTTTTAAAGCCAGTCAGTGTTACATAGCATGGCACACCAAATCCAGCTGAGATTTTTTCTAAGATCTCTGAAGTGACGATTGTACTTACGGTAAATTCCTTCCCTTTTAGCTTCCCATTTTCCTTCCATTTTTGGATTAAATAATAGGTAAGGATAGCCGCAGTTTGATTACCATTAAGGATTTCGAATGCACCCTTTTTATTCTTGGCTACGATGGCTAATCTGTCTCCATCAGGGTCGCAGGCCATGACGATATCAGCATCTACTTTTTCTGCGAGCTTGATGGCCAATGTCAGTGCTTCTGCTTCTTCAGGATTAGGATAGATGACCGTAGGAAAGTTGCCATCAGGTTGTTCTTGCTCTTTGACCAAGTGGATATTCTCAAAACCAAAAGCCCTAAGTGCAGCGGGCACCATTTTGCCAGTAGCTCCGTGAATAGGGGAAAAGACGATTTTTAAATCTTTGTGTTTAGTAACTGCACTTGGAGATAAACTGAGTGATTTGACCATTTTCAGATAAAGAGCATCCATTTCTTCTCCTATGTAGCTGATAGCCGATTCATTCCCAGACATTTTGACCATAGAGATGTCTGTGATTTTTTGTACTTCAGCGATGATATTTTTGTCGTGAGGTGCTACTATCTGACCACCATCATTCCAGTAAGCCTTATAGCCATTGTACTCTTTAGGATTATGAGAGGCAGTCACCATCACACCGCTGTGGCACTTTAGCTGTCTGATGGCAAATGACAACATGGGAGTAGGGCGGAGCTCTTTGAAGTAAAACACCTTGATCCCATTGGCAGCAAAAACATGTGCTGTAGTGTCAGCAAAAAGGGTATTATTGATGCGGCAGTCGTGCGTGATGGCTACGCGAATTTCTTCTCCAGGATAAGTTGCTAAAAGGTAGTTAGCAAGTCCTTGAGTTGCCATGGCCACGGTATATTTATTCATCCGATTGGAGCCAATTCCCATGATACCTCTCAGACCTCCTGTTCCAAACTCTAGATCACGATAAAAGGCATCTTCTAACTCTTTTGAGTCAGGATTATCTAGCATTTTACGAATAGCTGATTTAGAATCCTCGTCTATATTACTGTTTAGCCAAGCAGTGGCTTTTGAGATGATATGTTGATCTGCCATAAAGGGTCATATTATAGGTTTGAAAATAGTAAAAAATATGTTTTGAATACATTTTGACCACTAATATCCGCTTGTTTTCTTAGAAATAAAAAAAGCATGAACCATTTTGATCCATGCTTTTACTTGATTTTTGTGAGACTTATAGATTGCCTCTTAATTCTTGTTCTCTTTCAATTGCTTCAAATAGTGCTTTGAAGTTTCCTTTACCAAAAGAGGTAGCACCTTTTCTTTGGATGATTTCAAAGAAAACAGTAGGCCTATCTTGAATTGGCTTAGTGAATATTTGTAATAAATATCCCTCCGGATCTCTATCTACAAGGATGTTTAATTTTTTGAGAGGCTCTAGATCTTCATCGATATGACCTACTCTGTCTAATAAATCATCATAGTAAGTGCTAGGGACATTGAGAAACTCAACTCCTCTAGCGCGTAGCTCTGATACTGAGTGTACGATGTCATCAGTAGCGATAGCAAGATGCTGTACGCCTGGGCCATTGTAGAAGTCTAGATACTCCTCGATTTGTGATTTTTTCTTGCCTTCAGCAGGCTCATTGATAGGGAATTTGATGAATCCATTACCATTTGACACCACCTTAGACATCAGCGCAGAGTATTCGGTAGAGATGTCTTTGTCATCAAATGTGATGAGAAGTTTGAATCCCATCACGTTTTCGTAGAAGTCTACCCATTTATTCATTTCTCCCCAACCGACATTGCCTACGCAATGATCTATATATTTTAGACCAATAGATGTACTCTTATAAGTTGATTTTCTTTCTTGATAGCCTGGTAGGAAGACTCCACTGTAGTTTTTGCGCTCTACGAAAGTATGTATTGTTTCCCCATAAGTTTTGATAGAAGCTACTTTTACTTCGCCATGCGCGTCTTTGATGATCTGAGGCTTTGAAGCAGAGACAGCACCTCGGCTTGTAGTTTCTTTCCAAGACTTTTCAGCATCATCTACCCATAGTGCGAGGACTTTGACACCATCTCCATGCTTGCGTACATGGTCTGCCACTGGGTGATTTTCTTGAAGCGCAGTGGTGAGTACGATTCTGATTTTGTCTTGCTTCAGCACATACGAAGCTCTATCTTTCACGCCTGTCTCAGGACCTGCATAGGCGATGAGTTCAAATCCCATAGCGTACTGATAAAATAGCGCTGATTGCTTGGCATTACCGACATAAAACTCAACGTGATCTGTACCATTGATTGGCAAAAAGTCTTGTTCCATTTTAATATTGGGTTTATTTAGATGATTTTGATTCTATAACAGCCGCAAAGTTAAAAGAATTCACTTAAGATAAATGCCTGTTTTCCTTGCAAGTTTAAGGGATACTCTAGAGTTTTGTATAGATTTTAACCAAAAGAAGAACACATGGAATTATCAGCTCTGGAGAAATCACTAGGGGAAATAGTAGAAAAAAAATACGCTTTAAGTCAACTTACTTATAGTGATACCGACTATGATACCATAGAAGATGAGCTACATGACTTAGAGGATGCTTTCAATGAGACTTATGGAGAGTATCTAGAAGATGCTTTTCAAAGAATTTATGATGATCTCTGTCCAGATAATGATGTCTTGCTACCTACAGCTTATATCGCAGATCAGTATATAGCACTACAGCCCGATGCTAAAGGGAGGGTAGGATATGAGGTTAAAGGTGTAGCTGGAGTACCAGTAGAGGCGGATGATTTTGGTGGTAAAGATGTCAGGTTATTGCTCTTGCCATATCCGACACGAATTATGGTGCAGCTTGAAGGCAATATGGTTCATGAAGCTTGGAGAGCAAAATAAGTTGTGAATTGATATAACAAAAAATGAAATGCAGTGATGCATCTCATTTTTTGTTTATAGGCTTTTTAATTGTTTAAAAACCAAGTGCTTCTCGCACTTTTTGAAGTGTTCTTTCTGCGATTTCGTTCGCTTTTTGTTCTCCTATTTGGAGTTGATTTTCTAGCTCTGAGGTATGCGTCATGAAGTAGTCAAATCTTTTTCTTTCCTCAGTAAACTTATTCAAGATCAGTTCTAGAAGTTCCTTTTTAGCATGTCCATAGCCAAAATTTCCTCCCAGATATTTTGATCTCAGCTCATTAGTTTGGCTTGTTTCAGCTAGCAAGCTATAGATCTTATATACTACACAGGTATCTGGATCCTTAGGTTCTTCTAGTGGAGTACTGTCAGTTATAATAGTATTAATGTTTTTCTTCAGCTCTTTTTCTGGTAAAAAGATGTCGATGATGTTACCATAAGACTTGCTCATCTTCTGTCCATCGGTGCCAGGGATGGTCATCATAGCTTCATTAGTTTGGGCTTTTGGCAGTATGAACACCTCACCATATCGATTATTAAATGCACTGGCTATATCTCTCGTGATCTCGAGGTGTTGGATTTGATCTTTTCCGACAGGCACTATGTCCGCATCATAAAGCAAGATATCAGCGGCCATGAGTACGGGATAGGTAAATAACCCAGCATTGACATCAGCTAGTCTGTCAGATTTATCTTTAAATGAGTGTGCATTGGCAAGCATCGGAAATGGCGTGAAGCAGTTAAGATACCAAGCGAGCTCGGTGACCTTTGCCACTTTAGACTGACGATAAAAAACAGTTTTTTCAGGATCTAGCCCAAATGCTAGCCATGCTGCTGCTACAGCTTGTACATTTGCTTTCCTCTGATCAGCATCCTTGATCGTAGTCAAAGAGTGTAGATCGGCTATGAATATAAAGGACTCGTTTTGAGATGATTTGGTCAGGGATACTGCTGGAATGATCGCCCCGAGGAGATTGCCGAGATGTGGTTTTCCTGAACTCTGTATCCCTGTAAGTACTCTTGCCATAAGTTAAAATTTTGCCAAAAATAAGGAATATTTCTTAACAGGAGGGTTTTGAGTATGGATTAAACCAAAAAAGCAAGTAGTCGATTTGAGCTACTTGCTTTAAAATGTGGCTTATTTGATTACCCTTCTATGACTACAGCAGTACCACTTGCAGTCACCATCAGCATCCCTTCTCTGATAGTCTCATAGTCTAAGTCAATACCTACTATAGCATTACCCCCAAGCTGCATAGCACGCATTTGAAGTTCACTCATTGCTAAATCCTTAGCTTCTTTCAGTACTTTCTCATAAGCAGATGAGCGACCACCTACGATGTCTGTGATGCTAGCAAAAAAGTCTTTGAAGATATTGGCACCTATGATCGTTTCGCCTGTCACGACTCCTAGGTATTTTGTGATTTTCTTCCCTTCGATACTGTTTGTTGTTGTACAAATCATGATAAAAATATGTTAAAAATTAAACTTTGATTAATCTAACGCTAAATGTTGTTCCTTTGTTAAGCTCAGTTTTTACTGCTATGGATCCTTTATTGTTTTCTATAAATTCCTTACAAAGGATCAAACCTAGTCCAGTTCCTTTTTCTCCAAGTGTTCCAGGGGTAGAAGTATAGTCATTCACTTCAAAGAGGGTGTCGATTTTCTCAATTGGGACACCCACACCGTAGTCAGTCACTTCTATGACAGCTTCATGCCCCTCTACTGTGGCTTGGATATTGACTGTCTGCCCCTTGTTTGAAAATTTGATAGCATTGTTAAGTAAATTTCTAAAGACTACTCTTAACTGATCACTATCACCCATGATTTGGAGGTTTTCAGGCTGGATAGACATATTGATTTTGATTTCCTTAGTGAAAGCGTACTGCTTCATAAGGCCTACTGATTCTTCTAAAATGCACTTCAGATCAATGGCTTCGAGTCTGATGATCTGATCACCTTTGAACTGAAGTACAGACCATCTTAGGAGATTTTCTAGGGTAGAATTGACATATTGAAAATTGTCTTTTAAGTTTTTAATGATTGACTGAAGCTCTTCTTTACTCAATGCATCATCTTGAATTAGATCTAATGTGCCTTTCAAGCCTGTAAGAGGACTTCGTAAGTCATGAGCGAGAATGGAAAACAACTTATCTTTAAGTCTATTGATTTCCTTTAGCTTTAAACTTTGCTTCTCTATTTCTAGCGATTTATTTTTTAGCTCTTCATTGATGGCTTTCTCCCTTTTCTTTTGCCTGTATTGGATAGCAATGACTACACCCATACTGACTAAAAACACCGCAACAACTATAAAAATCATATTTTGATAGCGAAGCGTGGCTTTTTGCTTTTGCAAAATAGCATCATTCAGACGCCTCTCTTTTAGAAGAGCGTTGTTTTCAGCTTCTTTTCTAGCAAGTTCAAGTTGGGCTATTGATTTAAGGTTTTGTTCATTGTATAAGCTGTCCTGATATGCTTGATATTTTTTATACTCAGATAGAGCCATTTGATAGTTACCCACCATATCGTAGTATTGGCTATAAAGATCCGATACTGTTTTTAGGTATTCTTTATTTCGGAGTATCTGGGCTATTTTTTCAGCTTCTTTGATATGATAAATTGCTTTGGTCGGCTGTTTAAGTAGCAGGTAAGTATGAGATAGACTCACAGAAGCATAGTAGATACCGATCTGGTCAGAGACTTTTCTAGATAGTGTGATCGATTCAGTCGCATGTTCTATAGCTTCTTGGTATTTGCCTTCTTCTCTGTAGATATTGCCCAGCCTGTTGATCGCACTTGACATGCCTACAGTATCGCCTAGACTTTTTCTTATTTGGTAGACCTTTACATAGCTTTCACGAGATTTTTTGAGATCACTGCTGCTTTCATAGATTCTGCCTAAAGAGTGATAAGCATATCCTAAACCAAAATCATCATCTAGTTTAGTGAATTGCGTGATGCTTTTTTCACAATACTCAATGGCCTTATCAAACTCACCTAGTCGCTCAAAAATATCACCAATCCCTTGATAGGCAAATCCAAGTTGCTGTTCGTTTTTTGTTTTTTGTGCGATATCTATAGTCGCAAAGTACATGTCCAACGCTTTGGGGTAGTTACCAAGATTCCTATATCCTACACCTATATAATTGACTATGGTAGCCATCTTAGGACTCAGCGAATCAATTTTTTGCTGGATTGAAAGTGCCTCATTGCCATAAGACACCATTTTGTCAGGGTTTATATTTCTATTTAACCAACTTAATCTGATGAGTGCATCTACTTTTTCTGAAGGAGATAGTTTAGGTAATGTTTTTGTCAATGAATCTATTTCTAGCTCATTGGCGGAAGAATTTCCTACTGATAAAAAAAATAATAAAATGCAAAAGAGGTATTTCATTTACTGAGCAAAAATTAATCTTGGGATTATCGCTGCTAATTTAGAGATTTTATTTCCAAATTTTAGAAAAAAATATTGAGTGAAAAGAATCTAGTAGCCTGATTTATAAGAGGTTTTTAGCTTAATATCAACTTATATTAACATTAATGTATTTGATCTTTAAAGAATGTCTTTTTAAGATAAAAAATACTATTTATCTAAAATAAAAAGTAAAGCCTGATGCATTTACATCAGGCTTTAAGGAATCTAAACTAATATGTTTTTTATCAATTAGTAGTGTATACACACTCTGAGTCTATCATCAATCTTACAGTTGCTTTTATCGTGCTATTGCCAGGATTAGTATCACCACCCACCGAGATTGTAAATTGTTCATTGACATCAAATGTACCATTGATGATTTCTTTAACCTTCAGTGTGAAAAGTGTCACAGCCGCTGGATTAAGCTCTGGGTTTAAGATAAATTCCTGCTCTTGACCTACTGTGAAACTTGTAAGATCTACCGTTTTAGTAAATAGGTCATATGAGATGCCTCCAGAAGTGATATTTGCAAACAAATCTACTGACTCAGCAGTATTGCCACTATTTACTGTCACCAAGATTTTCACAGAGTTTACCCCGACAGATTTCACTTCTCCATCAAAGTCGATCTCGTCTGTTACATCAGCTACAGAGAGCGTTCTTGATTCTTCAAACGCACCAGTTTGATCGATTTCATACAATTCATTGAATGGATAAGTACCAACTAAATCAGTAGCGATATCTTCCAAACAGCTAGTCATCATCAATGAGCTAGCGACTAAAAAACCTAAAATTGTCTTTTTCATTTTTTTATTATTTGTTTTTTTAAATTCCTATTCCAAATCCTACTGTTAATACATTTTGAGCACCTATACTATAGTCGGTATTCAATTTAACTGGCCCCATATTGAGACACAGACCTAGTGTCGCACGCATGTTTGCATTAGTATCTATGTTGAAATCAATGTTTGTTCCT
Source organism: Penaeicola halotolerans (assembly GCF_016464625.1). Classification (GTDB taxonomy): domain Bacteria; phylum Bacteroidota; class Bacteroidia; order Cytophagales; family Cyclobacteriaceae; genus Penaeicola; species Penaeicola halotolerans. The sequence goes on along the minus strand of NZ_JAEAGO010000003.1, from coordinate 331,942 downwards.
TCACTTGAAGTATAGTTGATATCAGCATTTCCTTTTTCGTAAGCAAAACCTCCATAAACATTTAAAATCTTGATAGAATAGGAGCCTTGCACACCTGCTATCCAAGATTTTACTTTCATGATATCACCTACTTCAGCAGTGCTATTATTATAATTGATAGCGATATCTACAGGAAACAGGTCGGGCAAATACTGACTCACACTATGTCTGATGCCGAAGCCGGATAACGTGACATCGCCTATCTCACCACCAATAGGTGCTGTGACATATCGGACACTTACGTCAGTGCCAAAGACAGAGCCTAAAGTCAGCTGAGGAGCTGCCAAAGGGATGAAATTGATGTCTGCACCGCCTGGAAATGTGTAAGTCGTGCCACCATCACCTGATATGGTGACGCTTTCTCCTGAACCTACGATAGTCGGTGCATCTACTGTTTGTCTAGGACTAAAATCACCCTCAGTAGTTGCTCTGAAAGTCTTGTTGTCTTCTGGGATAAAAGCTCCCATGACGACCACACCTAGATAGAATTGAGGTCTGAGTTTTTTGATTTTAGCACTGCGATACCATCCACTATTCATATTTGAACTGATAGACTCTACAGCTGGTTTGATATATCCAGGTCCATTCTCTCCAGTATATCTAGTGATATAGTCGTCTAGTGTTTGTGCTTGTACTGATGAAAATGGGATCACGCAGATTAAGATCAGGCTGCTCATGATCAATTTGAGGTAGTTGTTTTTCATTGGCAAATGGTGGTTTAAATAGTTGCTTTGATTTCCCTTCTAGAAAAAATTATAAAAATACTTTTCTAAATTTGTTCGAAGTTAAAGACTTCTTTTGGATTCTCCAATAAAAAAATGTGTAGCGAATAAGATTTAATAGCATGATAATAAAGAGATTAGGGATTTTACTTGTTTTGGCTGTCATCGTATTTGCGTGTGATTCAGATGAGGATAAAAAGGGACGGTTTTTACTTAAAGGAATAGATAAGATCAATGAATCATCTTATAAAGAGGCGATTAACTATTTCACAGAAGCGCTAGCGATAGATCCAAACTATGTAGATGCGCTCAATAATCGAGGACTTGCTTATGCCAAGTCAGGTAAAGATAGAGAAGCCATCTATGACTATAATAAGGCTATCGAACTTGCTCCAGATCATCAACAGGCACTCTTTAATCGAGCAGTGGCTTATCAAAATGTCAGTGAATACTACAACAGCCTTGCTGATTTAGACAGGTTAGAAAAGCTTATTCCAGACGCTCCCTATGTGCCATTTACGAAAGGCTTGGTTTTGACTGAGCAAAAGAGATATGATGAAGCTATTGAAGCTTTTACCAAATCTATTGCACTGGATGAATACAATGCAGAAACCTTCGTGAATCGCGCCACTATTTATTTCTATAAAGGTGCTTTTGATCAAGCTAAAGAAGACTTATCTGTAGGCTTGACGCTTAATCCAAATGAAGCAAATATTTATAATCTATACTCGCAGATAGCCATCAAAGAGATGGACTGGCAAGAGGCTTTAGTGCAAGTTGAAAAGGCTATAGAAATTAATCCGGGGGAAGCTTATTACTTAAACAATAAGGGTTTTATTCTTTTACAATTGGGTCAATATGAGGATGCAGGTGATTTGATCAATCAGTCGATCAGGATGAACTCAAAAAATCCTTGGGCTTATCGCAATAGGGGTTTGTATTTTTTGCTAACAAATGATCCAAATCAAGCTGTCATCATGCTCAATCAAGCACTTACTATGGACGATCAACTTGAAGATGCGCATTGGTACTTAGCGCAGGCTTACAGTGAACTAGGGGATCTAGAGAAGGCTTGTCAAGTAGCGAAAAGTGCGAAAGAGGTATCCAAAGGATTGGCAGATTGGTTGAAGGAGAATTGCTAATTATTGATTCAAATACTGCTTGAGCTTCAAATATAAATGATTTGGTTCAAAAGGTTTGGCGATGAAATCGTTCATCCCAGCTTGGAGTGCTTGTTCTTTCATCTCGGACATAGCAGCTGCGCTGATGGCAAGGATTGGGATTTTCACACCTCTACTTCTTAGCTCAGCTGTAGCTTCTAACCCGTTCATTTCAGGCATTTGGATATCCATCAAGATCAAGTCATAGCTGTCTTGGAAAGCCTTTTCTAATGCCTTTACGCCATTTTCAGCAACATCTACTTGCCCATTCCATTTGAGGATAAATTTTTTAGCAAGTATGGCGTTGACTTGATTATCTTCAGCCATGAGGATTTTAGCAGCGCTGAGATTTTTATTGGTGTCATCAGCTGCTTCTGCTTGTACTGCTGAATTATCCTGTGAGGTATTGATCTCAAAAGTCGCCTCGAAGTAAAAAGTCGCTCCTTCATTTTCATCACTCTCTAAATGAATCTCAGAATCCATCAAGTTAAGCAGTCTTTTAGTGATAGAAAGCCCTAGTCCTGTACCTCCAAACTCTCTAGTATTGGATACATTGGCCTGCTGAAACCGCTCAAAAATACGCTCTTGTTTGTCTTTAGGGATACCTACTCCCGTATCACGTACAGCAAAGTAGAGTTTGATTTTTTTATCATCATGATTGAGTTCTCTTACGACCAGTTCCACTTCACCATTTCTAGTAAATTTGACGGCATTGCTCAACAGGTTATTGAGGATTTGACCTAGCCTCACTTGATCTCCTATGAGATACTCTGGTAGTTTTTCATCTAATGTGGCGATGATTTTATTGCCATTTTCTATGGCTTTATATGTTTGGCCTTGAATGAGGTTATTGATTAGTTTATTTAAGCTAAAGGTATTTTTCTCAAGCTCGATTTTATTAGCTTCTATTTTGCTGTAGTCTAGGATATCATTGATGATCGCTAGGAGATTTCTTGAACTAAACTGAATAGTACGGACGCCTTCTTTGATGAGTTCTCGCTGTTCTTCATTGAGAAGTAGATAGCTTGTACCCATGATTGCATTGAGGGGCGTTCTTATTTCGTGACTGATCATAGAGAGGAACTCAGACTTAGCGTGATTAGCAGCGTCTGCAGCTTCTTTTGACTGGATGAGATTATACTCTGTCTCTTTTTGTTTGTCTATATTAGTAAGCAAGCCATACCAAATCGTATCTCCCGTAGGAGTTCTTTCTGGTATAGAGCTTCCCATGCGCCATGATGTGCGACCATCTGGTAGGACGATTCTAAACTCTTTATACCATGGCGTCAGCTTTTCTGCGGATTCACTGATGCTCTGTTGAAGTTCTTGAAGATCCTCAGGATGTACAAATTGAAACACGTAACTAGCATCCTTATCAAGATCTTTTGTCTCTCTTCCAAAAATATCTTTGGCCCCACTACTTACAAATGGATAGGTGACATGCCCCTCAGCTGATATTTTAAAAGTAAATAACATGCCTGGGACCTGATCAGATAATCGCTGAAGCAGGAGGTCTTTTTCCCGTATTTGATTTTCAGTCTTTTTACGATCAGTGATATCTCTAGAAAATGCCATGATGTACCCTTTTCCAGAGATTTCTAGATAGTTAGCTGTGACCTCAACTGGGAATTCCTCTCCAGTATTTTGATTGACATTGATGCCGTAGAGTAGCATGTTGCCATCTTTTTTCAGGAGAGATACATGTCTTTCCCAAGCTCCTTGACCTTTGAAGACAATCTCTACCTCTTTTATATTGATCTGAGGTTTATCGGATAGTTTAAACCCTAGTCTTTTTTCAGCTTCTTTATTGAGAAAAATGAAGTTTCCAGCCTCATCGGTGATTTGAATAGCCTCTGAAGAACGATTAATTAGGTTGATTAGTAGTTCTGTTTGATGCTCAAAAAAACGTGCCTCTGATAAGTCATGTCCCACACCTTGTACACCCGTTGGGTTACCATGTTCATCTATGGTAGCAATGAATTCCCACTCGGTGAGATAGGGATTATTAGGGTCATGAGGATTCGGCTTGCGTAGTTTAAGTGGTCTGACTGTCCCAGGACTACTTAAGCACTGATAGACCATTTTCATACAGATATTATGATCTATTTCGCAAACGGTACTCATCGATGGTTTCCCCAAAATCTCATCAAGTGTGAAATCAAATTTTTTCAAAAAAGACTCATTAGCAAAGGTATAGTTGCCAGTAATATCTGTTCTGATTACATAGTTTGATTGTGTTTCTAAAAGTGAGCGTAAGAAATTAACTTCACTGAGGTGGTTTTGACTATTTTCTACGGTTTCGGGGCTTGGAAGAATGCGGCCATTGACAAAATCTATTCTATCTAGTAATCCACCTTCATTTAATCTAACCTCACAAATGATGCTTTTTTCTTTTATTTTAAATGCTTGAAGTTGAGGTATGGTAGAAAGTCTCGATAGATCTATTGAGCATATATCTGCTAATGACAGCTCATTAGGATTTTTGATATCAAATGCCTTTCTAAAAGATTTATTGGCAAATAAAAAGTGATAGGGCGGTTTTGATTCTACCGACCAAGTGAGATTCTCTACGTTATCTACCAAGCTCAAAAGCTCAGCTAGAATTGCTTGTGTGTTGTTATTGCTTTCAGCCATTCATCATTGGACATGTCTTTTGTCCTTCCCTTAGCACACACAAAATAGTATGAAATATTTGATTATTAGTTAATTGAAGAAAAAAATAAAGCAGAAATCTAAATGAATTTCAAAGCCGCCAAATAATAACAAAGATTGTTTTTATGACTTTCGCTAAAACCTTAAAAACTATAAAAATATCCAACTTTAGGCCAAAGCCGAGTTCTAAACTGGTCATTAAAGAAGCCATCAGTGCGATAGTCTATCGAGTACTCAAGCTTATGATTATTAGGATATAACTTACCTAAGGTAAAGATTAGTCTATTTTCAATGTTGAACTCACCGCTTTGCAAACTGAAAATAGGTTCATTCGAGATAACTAAATAGAGTTCTCCTGGATCGAGTGTAGCTCCATCTAGAGGTACTTCAGTAGCTACTCGATATCTAAGTCGCCACTCGATATCTTGTCCATCTGTATAAGTTTGATCAGTTCTGAGTCTATGGGCTAGTCTGATCGTACGGAGTCTGTTGAGGAATGCAAACTGTTGGATGATTCTATTGCCATCAGCCCCGTCTTGGAACCGTCTAAAAATACCAATGGCTGCACTCGAAGTTGGTGTCAATCTCCAGTCGTAGAAAACCATCAAGTCAGTTCGATAGTGATCAAACTGAAGGATATCTGGCTCTCTATTGTCAAACATGACATGCTGATTTTCTATTTTAAAGTTGAGCTTATTGTCATTTTTCAGCTTCTTAGTGATAGCTGCTTCTGCGAATGGTCCTGTAAAGAAGCGATTACTGCTTTGACCATGTACATGACTTACCCACAGAAAAAGTAGAAATAGCGTAAAGTACTTTAGCATGCTAAAAAATCAGATTGTCAGTTGAAGAAACCTTGATGACTCTTTTTTGGATAAATTTTCCTTTCTCAGTAAATAAAGCTTCCCATATTTCATCCTTATTACTATCAACTTTTCCTCGGTACTCTATTTCATAGCGAGTGGTTATGCCCTCTTTTTCATCTTCATCGAAAAAGTCTTCAAGGTCATCAGGCAATCCAGTGTATTGGATTTGAATTTTATTGATTTGATAAGTTTCATAGTTAGCAGTGAAGTAATCTTTTAAAGCTAACTGGAGCTCCTCACTGAGTTCAGACAGTTTAAGTTCGATTTCTACATCTAGTATGATACCCAGCGAGTCAAATTTCACACTATAGAAGTGGTTTTTTAACTTGAACTTAGCTTCATACGAGTAGCCGATTTCATTAAATTCTTTATACCAATTTGGTCTTTTGATATCCTCAAAAGTATCTACAAGCCAATCCTTAGCAGGCTGAGGCACATCTCTTTGTTTGATACTCACCTCTCTCTCTACTTTGGGAGAAAGTGCGTCTTGGGCTAGACTAACCTGTATTGAGGTGAGTGCTACTATCACAAATATTGACAGAAAAACGAATTGTTTCATAAGGTTTAGAACGGCTGAAACTCAAAGATTGTTATTTGATTTTTTAGAAATGGCTATAAAAAAAAGCCCTTCGGATGTACGAAGGGCTTGATATAAGTTACTTTTGATTAAGCTTGATTGATCAGATTCAATGCAGAACCTGCTTTGAACCAGCCTATCTGACCTTCATTGTAAGTATGATTCACTTTGATCTCATCCTTAGAGCCATCCTTGTGATTTAATACCACTGTAAGTGGTACACCTGGAGCAAATGAAGTCAACCCTAAGATGTCGATGTTGTCGTCCTCTTGGATTTTATCATAGTCAGCCGGATTAGCAAAAGTCAAAGCTAGCATACCTTGCTTCTTCAAGTTGGTCTCATGGATACGTGCAAAAGATTTCACCAAGATAGCTCTCACGCCAAGGAATCTAGGCTCCATGGCAGCATGTTCTCTAGAAGATCCCTCACCGTAGTTTTCATCTCCTACTACGATAGATCCAATACCATTTTTCTTGTAATCACGCTGAGTAGCTGGTACTTCACCGTAGGTACCAGTCAACTGGTTTTTCACTTTATTAGTCTCGTCATTGAATGCATTGACTGCACCGATAAGCATGTTATTAGAGATATTGTCTAGGTGACCTCTAAATCTCAACCATGGACCAGCCATAGAAATATGGTCAGTCGTACATTTTCCCTTAGCTTTGATGAGGAGTTTCAAACCTTTCAGATCTGTGCCTTCCCATGGCTTAAATGGATCTAATAATTGCAATCTGTCTGAAGTTGGACTTACGATAACGTTAACTTTAGAACCATCTTCTGCTGGAGCTTGATAGCCAGCATCCTCCACCGCAAAACCTTTGGTAGGAAGCTCTAGTCCAGCTGGCTCATCTAGTTTTACTTGCTCACCTTTTTCATTGGTAAGGGTATCAGTGATCGGATTGAACGTCAAGTCACCAGCGATAGCCAATGCAGTCACAATCTCAGGAGATGCTACGAAAGCATGTGTATTTGGATTACCATCTGCTCTTTTAGCAAAGTTTCTGTTGAAAGAAGTGATGATAGAGTTTTTCTCCTGCTTATCAGCACCGTGTCTTGCCCACTGGCCGATACATGGTCCACAAGCATTGGCCAGAACCACACCACCCATCTGACCGAATGTATCTAAGTAGCCATCTCTGTCCACGGTGAAGCGTACTTGCTCAGATCCAGGAGTAATAGTATATTCAGACTTAGCTACTAGATTTTTGTCTACAGCTTGCTGTGCTAGTGAAGCTGCTCTAGAGATGTCTTCATAAGAAGAGTTAGTGCATGATCCGATCAATCCCACATCAAGTTTTGCAGGCCAGTTATTCTCTTTGACAGCAGCTGCAAATTTAGATAGAGGCCAAGCCAAGTCTGGCGTAAATGGACCATTGATGTGTGGCTCAAGCTCTGACAAGTTGATCTCGATCACTTGATCAAAATACTTCTCAGGCTGCGCATAGACTTCAGCATCTCCAGTCAAATGTTCTTTAATAGTATTAGCTAGATCTGCGATGTCTGATCTGTCAGTACCTCTGAGGTAAGCAGCAGATTTTTCATCATATCCAAAGATAGAGGTAGTAGCTCCGATTTCAGCACCCATGTTACAGATAGTGCCTTTGCCAGTAGCAGATAGTGACTGAGCGCCCTCACCGAAGTACTCTACGATAGCTCCAGTACCACCTTTTACAGTGAGAATACCAGCTACTTTTAGGATCACGTCTTTGGCAGATGTCCATCCAGATAGCTTACCTGTAAGTTTTACACCGATTAGTTTAGGGAATTTTAGCTCCCATGGAAGGCCTGCCATCACGTCACAAGCGTCAGCACCACCAACACCGATTGCGATCATTCCTAGACCACCAGCGTTTGGAGTGTGTGAGTCTGTACCGATCATCATACCGCCTGGGAATGCATAATTTTCAAGCACTACTTGGTGGATGATACCCGCTCCTGGTTTCCAGAAGCCTATTCCATATTTATTTGAAACAGAAGAGAGGAAGTCATATACTTCTTTGTTCTTATCTTTAGCTTTAGTCAAATCTGCACTGGCGCCTACTTCAGCTTGGATCAAGTGATCACAGTGAACTGTAGAAGGTACGGCTACTTGGCTTCTACCAGCTTGCATAAACTGAAGTAGTGCCATCTGAGCGGTAGCATCTTGCATGGCAACTCTATCAGGTCTGAAATCCACATAGGACTTGCCTCTTTCGTGCGCTTTTGTAGCGGCTCCGCCATCTAAGTGTGCATAAAGGATTTTTTCTGTCAGGGTCAAAGGACGACCAACTGCTTTTCTAGCTGCTTCGATACGCTCTGGGAAGCGCGCATAAACAGCTTTTATCATTTCTATGTCAAATGCCATTTTATTGAAAAATTTTAGTTTGTGTGTACCTACATTGAAACTGCCGCAAATATAGTCTTTTAGGCTTAACAAGGGAAGTTTTGATGCGTCTTAAAACTTTATTTATAATGAATTTAATTAGCTGATTTTAAGCCAGCCAAAGGACTAAAACAAATATTAAAATCCCCACTATCATCAACGGGATCGTATAGGTTAAAAGTTTCTTTGCGGGGATTTTTGTCAGTGCTAGTAATGGTAGCGCCCAAAAGGGTTGGAGCATATTAGTCACTTGATCACCATAGGATAATGCCATGATCACACGCTCATAGTTGACACCAAGTTGCTTAGCAGCATCGATCACTATAGGTCCTTGAATAGCCCATTGTCCACCACCAGAAGGTACAAAGACATTGATCAAGGCAGCGCTAAAGAAAGTTAGTATCGGAAAACTCTCCGCAGTAGAGTGAGCAATGAAAAAGCCTGCAATCATGGCTAGTAAACCAGAATACTTCATGATCCCCATAATCCCTGCATAAATTGGGAACTGGATAATAATTCCAGTAGCACCACTGATGGCCTCTTGTACAGCTTGGATATAGTCTTTGAATGACCGATGGAGTATCAAACCTACTGCAAACAGGATGAAGTTAACGTAGTTTAGATTGATCGTGGCGAGTCCACCACCTTGGACAAATAAATCTGAAAGTGCTAAACTCAGCATGATAGTACCCAAGATAACTCCGCCAAAGGCTTTTGAAGGACTTGTCTCCTCTTTGATATTGACAGAACCTAGATAATGTGTGGGTTCATCTTCATAAGAGATCTTTCTTTTCGACAATATCCACATACTTATTGGTAAGATACTTAGGATTAGTAAAGTAGCTGTAATGTTCAGTGGACTGAGCAAAGTTTTGTCTATACTGATAACTCCAATCTCTGACGCTAAGAAGTGATCTGGCGCAGCTACTGTGAGTGGAGCAGATCCCGAAAATCCGCCATGCCAGACGAGCATGCAAGTATAGGCTACTGCACCTAATAAGGGATAGTTGAGTTTGAAGTTATTTCGTACTGCTTGTTCACCAATCTTTCTAGTGAAAATCGCACCGAAGATTAATCCCAAACCCCAATTGAGCAGGCCAGCAATCAAGGCTGAGAGGCCGACAATGAGTATAGCAGAGGTATTGGAGTGGATTCTTTTGGCGATGATGGTAAGTGTACGATCTATCACTGGTGAAAGCGCAAGCGCGTGTCCCAATACCAGGATTAGTACCATCTGCATGGTAAACTCTAGCAATTCCCAGAAGCCTTTTTGCCAGTATTTTAAGACTTGATAGCTATAATCAATAGTTGATACTTCAACTGGGCGTGTAATTAGAATGGTGAGCAAAAAAGTGACTAAAGAAAGGCTTATCGCAATCTGAAATGGATCAGGGAAGCTTAGTTTTATTTTCTTTAGTGACATCATTTTACAGATTTTCTAGAAAAACCAAAGTGTCTACACCATCAGCATAATCCCAAAGTTCGGGTGTTTGTGCTTCACCAAAGCCTGTTTGTGTAAATGGACTAGGCTTTTGAGCCACGATACATTGGATTTTTTCTTTTTGAAGGGCTAGTTTATTAGCTAGGTCATTTTGATCATCATAGTACTCGTAGAAAACTACCGAAATAGGAGAGACGAGATGTTCATCTTCTTTGAGTAAAAGGAAGCCGTTGTCCAGATGAGGGACTCCATTGACTAGATAGATGGATTTATTGTAGTCGTAGTTATTATTATACTTATGGTTATTAGCTATGTGTTCATAAGAGGCTAGCGCATCTAAAAGTCTAGGCAAAGGAAAATCCTTCGCTAGATAAAGTTTTGATACGTTGCGACAGCCAAGTCCATAATACAAAAAGATATCTTTGCCTAAAGCTGTTAGCTCCTCAGTACTTTCTGCGCCAGTCAATATGGCTACAGAACTTCTGTTTTTTCTGATGATGTGAGGGTATTTATTGAAATAGTATTCGAAGTACCTCGCAGAATTATCGCTTCCAGTTGCAATGATAGCATCTACCTCTTTGAGCATATCGGCAAATTGGTATTGAGCAGCAAATCGAGGTTCTATTTTCACCAATTCATCCATTAAGTAAACTGGAAGAATGGTGTCAGTGGAGCTTAATTTGGCTTTGAGTCGATGGCCAGCGATGAGTATAGAGAGCATATCATGGAAGCCTACAGCAGGGATGTTGCCAGCCATCATGAGACCTACTACTTTGGGTGATTTTATAGCTAATGTATAGTTTGAGACCCATTTTTGAAGCTTATCTTCTTGTAGCATGAAGATTAAGCCATTGATAGCCTCTTTCAATTCACTTTTTCTAAACCAATTATTATTGTTTTGCACACGCCAAGCTAGTTCTTCGAATGATTCCTCATCCATGTGAGAAAGTCTTTTTCCTAATGAAGCAAAGGCAGCGATGCGATCTTGAAGCGTCATGATTTGTTTTTTGACAAAGATAAGATAGCCTGCCGATAAATCTAAATCTCGACTATGTGCTAAGTTGATTATTGCTGGAGTTTACATGCTTTAAAAACTTTAGACTGATTCTAAAATAGTTAGTATAACAACATTATCATTGGTTTTATGTTATCTCATTGCTACTTTTGAATTAATAACTAGAAACGATACGATCATGGCTATAATGATTACTGATGAATGCATCAACTGTGGTGCATGCGAACCAGAATGTCCCAATACCGCTATCTATGAAGGTGGCATAGAATGGACTTGGGCTGGTGGTACAGACTTGAAAGAAGTGGAAATGGAAGATGGTACTGTAGTATCTGGCAATGAGCCTCAGGAGCCATATTCTGATGAGTTTTACTACATCGTAACGGGTAAGTGTACTGAGTGTATGGGATTTCACGAAGAGCCACAGTGTGCGGCTGTCTGCCCTGTAGACTGCTGTGTGGATGACCCTGATGCTAGAGAGACGGAAGAAGAGCTACTAGCCAAAAAGGACTGGATGCACGCTGAATAAAATATCAAGCCTGGTTTTCACTAGGCTTTTTTTGTAGTTTATACTTAGGAAGTCCTTGATGATCCTTTTTTCATAAAATTTGCCTTAGTCTACTTGTTTTCTTTTTAAGAAATAGTTTAACTTGTTTCATAATTTAAACCAAACGAATTTTCAATCAACAAGTATTAGGGCGGTGGAAGACAACAAAGACCAAGACAAACTAGAAATTTATTCACAAAGAATTAAAGCGGGGAAGAGAACGTATTTTTTTGATGTGAAATCTACAAGATCAAATGACTATTATCTCACCATCACTGAGAGTAAGAGAAAGATGAGAGATGATAGTTTTGTGTACGAAAAGCATAAAATATTCTTATATAAGGAAGATTTTAACAAGTTTTTGGAAGCACTACAAGGGGCTATAGATCATGTCAAAAATGACTTGATGGCGGATGTAGATTTTTCACAATTTGATAGAATAGATGAAGACTCTTCAGCATTTGGAGATGACTTGAAGTGGGAATAGAGAAATGACCAAAGCTTTTGATCTGATCAAAAGCTTTTTTTTCGCGCGGTTATTTTCATACTTTTAGGTATGAAAAAAGCTGTTTTGTACACGCTACTCTTTTTAGCAGTATTTATTTTCTTAAGCTGGTACTTTTCTAATATCCTGCTCTATTTCATTTTTTCTTTGGTATTAGCAGCGATACTAAGACCTGTAGCTAATAAGATCCATGATTTCCAGATTTTTGGATTGAACATCCCTAGAGGTCTTGCCATTTTATGCGCTTTTCTTCTCATTTCTGGTGTGATATCTCTCTTAGTGTTGCTCTTCATCCCGCTGATTAGAAGTCAGATACAGACGATCTCTGAGATCAATCCTGACTATGTCTACGGGGTGATCATGGGGCCTGTAGAGCGCTTAGAAGATTTCCTTATATACAATCAGCTTACGGATAATTCTAAAGGATTTTTGATCAATAGTCTCAAACAAACGCTCGTGAATAATCTAAGCACGGTGAGTGTTCAAGGCTTCATCAATAGTCTCATAGACACTACGAGTAGCTTTTTGATTGCGCTGATGGCGATATTGTTCATTACTTTTTTTCTTTTATATGAAAACGGTCTTTTACGCAGAAATATCATTAACCTAGTCCCTAATGCGTATTTTGAGTTGTCCGTGGCTACCTTTCACAAGGTAGAGCGTCTTTTGAGCAACTACCTAGTAGGACTATTGATACAGATGTCCTCCATCTTTACAGTAGCTAGTCTAGGGCTGACGATCTTCAATGTAGAGTATGCATTGACGATCGCTGTTTTTGCTGCTGTGGCTAATTTGATCCCGTATGCAGGACCTCTTTTGGGGGCTACGTTTGGTATCTTGGTAGGGATATCTACAGCTAGTTTTGAGACTACACCTGAGTATTATTGGTTGATGATCAAAATTGTATCGGTCTTCTCTTTTGTACAATTACTGGATAATGTGTTGCTACAACCATTAATTTTCTCAAAATCAGTGAAAGCACATCCGTTAGAAATATTTGTGATTATATTTGTGGGAGCAAAGATAGCAGGTGTTCTAGGAATGATATTAGCGATTCCAGTTTATACTATTTTCAGAGTTTCAATAATTGAACTTTTCCAAGGCTATCGCTCTTATAGAATATTTAAAAGTTAAAATAAAAATGGGTTTACAGTGTGGGATTGTTGGCTTGCCAAATGTTGGTAAATCGACCCTTTTTAATGCATTATCAAGTGCCAAAGCTGAAGCAGCTAATTTTCCTTTTTGTACAATAGAACCAAATGTGGGCGTTGTCACAGTACCAGACGAAAGACTGAAAGTGTTAGAGTCACTTGTCAATCCAAATCGTGTAGTACCTACGGTGATTGAGTTTGTAGATATTGCAGGATTGGTCAAAGGAGCTAGTAAAGGAGAGGGTCTTGGAAATAAATTTCTAGCAAACATCCGTGAAGTAGATGCTATCGTACATGTGATCAGATGCTTTGAAGATGAAAACATTGTACATGTGGCTGGTTCTGTAGACCCGATATTTGATAAAGAAGTCATAGATACAGAACTCCAACTGAAGGATCTGGAATCTGTAGATAAGAAAATAGCGAAGATCGAAAAGATCGCTAAGTCAGGTGATGCCAAGGCAAGAAAAGACTTGGAAATCTTGATGCTATTTAAAAACGCTTTGGTCGCAGGTAAAAATGCTCGCTCTGTAGAGGTAGCGCCTGAGGATCTAGAAGTATTGGCCGATATACACTTGCTGACGATCAAACCAGTGATCTATGTAGCCAATGTAGATGAAAAGTCTCTGCAGACAGGCAATAAGTTTGTAGACGCGCTCAAAGAAGAAGTGAAAAATGAGCATGCAGAGGTAGTCATGTTATGTGCTGCGATCGAAGCGCAGATAGCGGAGTTTGAAGACGCAGAGGAGAAGGAGATGTTCTTAGGTGAATATGGGCTGACAGAGTCAGGTCTCAATAAGCTGATCAGAGCCTCTTATTCTTTACTTAACTTGATCACTTACTTCACTGCTGGAGTACAAGAAGTGAGAGCTTGGACTATACGCAAGGGGTGGAAAGCACCTCAAGCGGCAGGCGTGATCCATACTGACTTTGAAAGAGGTTTTATCAAAGCAGAGGTGATCAAACTGCCAGATTATGAAAAGTATAAAACAGAAGCTGCTTGTAGAGAAGCGGGAAAAATAGCCATTGAAGGCAAAGAATATATCGTAAAGGACGGAGACATTATGCACTTTAGGTTTAATGTCTAATTTCTTGACTACTTAGTCTGATTATGAGTAACTTTAAACAATTTCATGTATATACTCGTTTTTCGATTAAGGCTTAAAAAAGTGATTTTGTATTAATTTTTTTTAAAGACGTGAGAGTTAGAATAATATTTTCATTAAAAAACAAAGGGTCATTTTTACCCTTCCATCACCAGTATATTCTGGCCCAGTTTATCAAGGGCTTGATCGTAAAAGGTGGCGAAGAGAAGTTCTATAATTATAATTATTATAGTTTTTCTGGTCTCAAAGGACAAACAAAAGTCAGTAGAAGTGGACTTCATTATTACTCCAGCTACGTGACTTTAGTATTATCATGTCCAGAGGAAGAATTTATTGATTATCTACTCAAACAAGTCTTTGAGCTACCTAAAATCGAATTGGGTAATTTGATCATTGTACCTGAGTTTACAGAGCTAGAAGAAGAGCCTGAATTAGACGAGGCACCTAAATATCTTTGTATTTCTCCTTTGGTGATCATACAGCCATCGTTCAATGATGAGTCTGGTAAACGATTTATAAGCCCTGATTCAGATGAGTTTTCAGACCTTCTATACGAGTCTACGCTTAGCCGTATGGAGAAGTCGGGATGGTACACACCAGAGCAGCTGACTTCTTTCTTTAAATTCCAATTGGTGCCTGATATGGTCTATATCAATAGACTGAAAGAGCAGCAAAAGAAATTTGCTAGAATCTACTCTGTGTTTGATATGGATGTGAAGTATGAAGTGCGTGGATATACTTTCCCATTCACTTTATATGCGGCTAAAGAAGTGCAAGACTTCGTCTTTAGATGTGGTCTGGGGACTTTTGCACATAAAGGCTTTGGTATGCTAGACATTGCCAACTCTAACCCAACAAATAGAACGACTCCTTATAAATTTAAGCGTCAGCGAGTGGAAAGAGAGAAAGTAGAACGTCCAGAGCAAGAGCGTCCTGAGAGAGAAAAGTTTGTGCCAGACACACCTGCTACAGAAGAATAAACCTTTATAAATACAGAAACCGCAGTGAAAGCTGCGGTTTTTTTATGTCTTTATAGCCAAAACGGTCTTTTACTCTTTAGTAATCAACTTTACATTGACTGCATTGAGTCCTTTAGGACCTTTCTCTGTTTCGAAAGTTACCTTGTCATTTTCTTTGATTGGACTCTCTAGTGCATTGATGTGTACGAAGATGCTTTCTTGAGATTCATGATCTTTGATGAAGCCGTATCCTTTAGAGTCATTGAAGAAGGTTACTGTACCTTTTCTGATCAAATCTGCTGGATCAATAGGTTCTTGCTTGGCAACTCCGATCTGGATATCTTCTGTCTTGATGACAGGCTTCTTTTTGGTAGGATCTGGCGGTGTATCTGTAATGTTACCATCAGCATCCACATAGGCTAGCATCTCATCTATACCTTTGCCTTTGTCCGAATTAGCTTTACGCTCTTCTTTCTTTTGCTCTTTATCTTGTCTTTTCTTGAGCTTTTTCTTCTCTTTTTCTTTTTTGCTAAATGTTTCTTGCGATTTACTCATTGTGTCAATTTGTGTTTTTGGTTTAAAAGCCAACAGGATCTCTCGAAAACATCAGCTTTGATTAAATTATTTTTAGTCGTCAAAGGTCTTGGAAGAGTGAGCGACTAAGGTATTGATTTCTTGGATTTCGCTTTCACTGAGATCTCTCCACTGACCTACTGGAATATCCAAATGTATATTCATGATACGCACACGCTTCAGCTTTGTAACTTCATAGTCCAAGTACTGGCACATTCTGCGGATTTGTCGATTGAGACCTTGCGTGAGGATGATCTTAAACTTAAAAGCACTGATTTTTTCCACATAGCAAGGCTGTGTGACCGTATCTAAAATAGGAATACCACTACTCATTTTTTCTACGAAATCAGTGGTGATAGGTTTATTCACAGACACGATGTACTCTTTTTCGTGATTGTTTTTAGCCCGTAGGATCTTATTCACGATATCTCCATCACTAGTCAGGAGTATGAGTCCCTCACTAGGTTTGTCTAAGCGACCGATAGGGAAAATACGTTTTTCGTGATTGATATAGTCTATGATATTGTGCTTTTCGGCTTTGGTGTCTGTGGTGCAGACGATGCCTACAGGCTTGTTAAAAGCGATATATACAAATTTCTCTTTGGGAGGAGAGATGAGAGTACCATTGACCCTTACTTCATCGCCTGCTGTGATCTTTGTGCCCATTTCTGGGACTTTTCCATTGATGGTGACGCGCCCTTCTTCTATCAACTTATCTGCTGCTCTGCGAGAGCAATAACCTACTTCACTTAAGTATTTATTGATTCTAGTTGATTGATCTTGGCTCATCGAGTATGTTTAAGATTTACGATTCAGATACCTTGCTAAATTGCTAGCATAGGATCCGTAGAGATGAAAAGGAGGATATTGAACTAGAAGAAAATGGAATTCTAAATCAATAGGTCATCGTCATACTGTAGCACAAATGTAGCTAATGCAAACGAGATTATCATTAGATCCTGCATATACTTGATAGGCTGCATGGGATTCATAGCGCTGAATTTTCAATAGCGATTAAACTCCTTGGGTGAATTTACCTATATTAGAAAAGAATAAGCCATAGCACATGAATAGAGAGCAGAATATTCATCACCTTCGAAAAAATCAAACATGGGACGTCATCGTCATTGGTGGAGGAGCTTCTGGGTTAGGAGTAGCCTTAGATGCTTGTAGTAGAGGATTGAAGGTGTTGCTAGTGGACAAAACGGACTTTGCTAAGGGAACATCCAGCCGAAGTACCAAACTTCTGCATGGAGGTGTCAGATACTTGGCTCAAGGAAACGTAGCTCTTGTTTTGGAAGCACTTAAGGAACGAGGAATCATTATGAAAAATGCGCCACACGTTTCTCATCGACAATCCTTCGTGATTCCCATCTATACTTTTTTTGATCAAATCAAATATTTGATCGGCCTCAAGCTATATGACCTGATGGCAGGCAGTCTTCGCATTGGTAAGTCTACTTGGCTATCTAAAACACAGACTTTAGCGCATTTGCCTACTATCAACTCAGAAGGTCTAAGGGGCGGAGTGATTTACTATGATGGTCAGTTTGATGATGCACGACTGGCTATCAATCTAGCGCAGACTTGCGAGTCCTTAGGGGGAACCATGCTAAACTATATGAAAGTAACTGCCCTGCTCAAAGATGATCAAGGACAAGTAATAGGCGTAAAGCTGAAAGATCAGCTGACTAAACTCACTTACAAAGTCAAAGGCCAATCAGTAGTCAATGCAACGGGAGTTTTTGCTGATAAAATTTTGCAAATGGATAACCCAAAGGCTGCGACATCTATTATGCCTAGTCAGGGTATTCATCTCGTATTAGATCTCCGATTTCTGGGAGGAGAGCATGCACTGATGATCCCTAAGACTTCTGATGGGCGAGTGCTTTTTGGCATTCCTTGGCAAGGAAAATTAGTGCTAGGAACAACAGATACCGTCAGGAAAGTGCCTAAGCTAGAGCCAAAAGCATTAGAAAAGGAAATAGATTTTATCTTAAATACTGCTCGTGAATACCTAACTCAAAAGCCTGAAAGAGGAGATGTTTTGGCTGTGTATGCGGGACTGAGACCCTTAGCTGCACCAAAGGAAGGAAGCTCAAAGACGAAGGAAATTTCAAGAAGTCATAAAGTAGTGATCTCCAAAAGTGGCTTGGTATCTATCATTGGAGGAAAGTGGACTACCTTTAGAAAAATGGGGGAAGATACTGTAGGAGCATTGATCAAGCTTAAAAAAATATCTTCCAAGCCAAGTACTTCAGCCACTATCAAGATTCATGGTTTCCCCGAGCAACAGATTTTGGATAATCACTTAGCCAACTATGGTCAAGATGCTTTGGAGATTCAAGCGCTTATCAAAGAAAAACCAGCTTTAGCTGAGAAACTGCATCCAGATTATCCTTATACTGCTGCTGAAGTCATCTGGATGGTTCGCGAAGAGATGGCTTGTCATATAGAAGATGTATTGGCTAGGCGTCTGCGGATATTATTTATCGATGCTAAAGCTGCTACAGAGATGTCCATGCGAGTAGCGGAATTGATGCAGGAGGCGCTTGATCAAAGTGATACATGGAAGGCAAAAGAGCTGGAAGCTTTTCAGCAGTTAGCTGCCAAATATTTAATACCTTAAGGATGAAATTTTTAAGAGATGAGTACTAACGAACAATTTATCATGGCTTTAGATCAAGGGACTACGAGTTCTAGAGCTATCATTTTTAATCATAAAGGTGAAATTGAAGCTGTCGCACAAAAAGACTTTGAGCAGTTTTTTCCTAAGGCAGGTTGGGTGGAACATGATCCGTTAGAGATATGGACTAGTCAAGCCGCAGTAGCCACAGAAGCCATCACGCGAGCAAATATCTCAGCTGATCAGATAGCAGGTATAGGCATTACAAATCAGCGAGAAACCACTATTCTCTGGGATCGAAAAACAGGTAAGCCGATCTACAAAGCCATCGTATGGCAGGATAGACGCACAGCTGCTTACTGTAATGAACTCAAAGCTTCGGGAAAAGCGGATTTGATTAATAAGAAGACTGGGCTTATTTTAGACGCGTACTTTTCCGCTACTAAGATCAAATGGATACTAGACGAAGTACCAGGGGCTAGAAAGCGTGCAGAAGCAGGAGAGATCTGCTTTGGTACTGTCGATAGCTGGCTCATATGGAAGCTATCCAATGGCGCTAAACATTTCACAGACATCACCAATGCTAGCCGTACGATGCTCTATAATATCCATGAGCATCAGTGGGATGAAGATCTCTTGGATTTGTTTGATATACCCAGAGCTATACTGCCAGAGGTCAAAGCTAGTAGTGAAGTAGTTTGTACCACATCAGGTAAGATCTTTTCAGCCAAAATCCCTATAGCGGGTATTGCAGGAGATCAGCAAGCAGCACTATTTGGTCAGCTTTGTACTCAAAAAGGGATGGTCAAAACGACCTATGGAACGGGCTGTTTTTTAGTGATGAATACAGGAACTAAGCCCGTAAAATCAGATAATAAACTGCTGACGACTATTGCATGGCAAATAGGAGGTGAAGTGACTTATGCCTTAGAAGGTAGTGTTTTTATCGGTGGTGCAGCTATCCAATGGCTCAGAGACGGGATCAAGATCATCAATAAAGCTAATAAGACGGAGGCTTTAGCCAAAGGCCTAGCAGACAATGATGGAGTTTATTTCGTGCCGGCTTTGACGGGATTGGGAGCGCCCTATTGGGATCAAGAAGCAAGAGGTACTTTTTTTGGAATCACAAGAGGGACTACAGAGGCGCACTTTGCCAGAGCAGCACTAGAGGCTATCGCTTATCAAGTATATGATGTACTCAAGGCCATGGAAAAAGATAGTAAGCTGCCTACTAAAATACTCAAAGTAGATGGAGGAGCGAGTGCTAATGAGTTTTTGATGCAGTTTCAGACTGATATTTTAGATTGTAAAGTGCAGCGACCAGAGATTCTAGAGACTACAGCTCTAGGAGCGGCATATTTGGCAGGTCTTGCAGTGGGATACTGGAAAGATCAAGAGGAGCTTAAAAATCTTTGGAAAGAAGATAAAATCTTTACACCTAAAATGGATAAAGAAAAAGTAAAACATAACTTACACTTTTGGCACAAAGCCATCGAAAGAACCAAAGGCTGGTTAGAAAATTAATAAAAGATATGCATCCATATTTAGCAGAGTTCATTGGAACTGGATTTTTGATCCTTTTGGGAGTAGGCGTAGTCGCCAATGTGATCTTAAAGGACACCAAAGGGAATAATAGTGGCTGGATGGTGATCACTACTGCTTGGGCATTGGCAGTTTTTGTAGGGGTCTCTATATCCGCTCCCTACAGTGGAGCACATCTCAATCCTGCGGTCAGTGTTGGCCTAGCTATGGCTGGACAATTTGAATGGTCAGAAGTTTTGCCGTATTCATTGATGCAAATGCTGGGGGCTATAGTCGGAGCTTCTCTTACTTGGCTGATGTACAAGGATCATTTTGATATCACAGAGGATCAGGGAATCAAGCTTGGGGTTTTTTCAAACACACCTGCCATTAGAAACTATAAAAGCAATTTACTTAGTGAAGTAATAGGAACTTTTGTTTTAGTATTTGTAGTGCTCTACTTTGCTCCAGCGGCTCTGGAAGACGCAGTGCAAACTCCTGTCGGACTAGGCTCCCTTGGGGCTATTCCAGTGGCGTTTTTGGTGTGGGTGATCGGCCTTTCTCTAGGAGGGACTACAGGCTATGCCATCAATCCTGCCAGAGACTTAGGCCCAAGGATAGCGCACGCTTTACTACCTATTAAAGGGAAAGGCTCTAATGACTGGGGGTATGCTTGGGTGCCTGTTTTAGGACCTTTGATAGGAGGATTATTGGCTGGTTTGGCTTTTTTATTGATTGGTAAGTGATGCTTTTTACTTGAAGGTTTGTCGGAATTTTACTAATAGATTTTTTCAATAAAGTTTATAAAACCTTTTTCATTTGGGGATGTTCTTCTCCCAATGTATCGTTTTATATCATTCGTGCTTTTCGCTTCTATGTGTTTCACACTTACCCTTCAAAGTGTGGACATAGATGGTATTAGTGAAAAAATAGGAATAACACTTTTCGAAATCTTAGAAGCTGAGCAAGACGAAGAGAAAAAGGATAAGGTAGATGATCCACTTAAAATCTATCCTAGAAAAGCAGATACTTCTTACTTTTTCAATAGTGATAAATCACTTGAGGCATTTCACTTAATTCTTAAGCCTGAGCTATTGCCTTCACTCATAGATATCCCGCCCGAAGTTTAATCTTTAGGAGTACTTCCTTTTATTTATTTGATTAAAAAAACTCGTCTCTAAGGGATGAGATTGGAATTCTATATTTAAAATAAACCAATCATGAAATTCATATCTAAATTTCTAGCTAGCGTAGCTATGCTCTTAATAATAGCTGTAGGACAATCGACAGCACAAAATTCTTCTACTATCAAGAACCTTTTAAATGTAAAGGATAAGCAATATGATGCAAACAGAGATAGTGCTTATTTAGATCCTTATTATGGATTGAAAAAGCTGATCATTGGTAATTTACGATTTGCAGAAGACAAGAGTGTACGTCCGCGTCAAACAGACAATGATCTCAAGAATGCTGGGCAGGGTCAAACACCATTTGCAACCATTATAGGCTGTGCGGATAGTCGCGTTCCTAATGAAATCATATTTGACCAAGGAGTAGGTGATTTATTTATCACTAGGACTGCAGGGCAAGTGATGGCGGAGGCATCCTATGGTACGATAGAGTATGCTACAGAAGTACTTAATACAAAACTCATCGTGGTTTTGGGCCATAAATCATGTGGCGCGGTAGATGCTGCTATGAAGCTACCTGCCAATCCTCCAGGCCATGTGGTCACTTTGATCAATGCTATTAAACCAGCTTCTCTCAGAGCTAAGCAAACAAATCTGGTAGGGACTGATGCGCTTGATTATGCGATCAAAGAAAATGTGATAGAGCAAGTCAATCTCTTGAGAGGTTTAGAGCCTGTGCTCAGCAGAAGGTCAGAAAGTGGTGAAGTACTCATCGTAGGTGCTGTGTATGATATCGAGACTGGTTATGTCAACTTCATCGAAGAGACGATCACTAGCTTGGCTAAATTTCAAAGTAAGAGGTAATTCACTAAATGAGAGAAAGTCATCAAATGGCTTTCTCCCTTTATGATTTATGAAGAAGTTAGTGCTACTATTGATTTTAGGCTCGTTGGTGTTTACTAGTCAAGCACAGACAGCCATAGATGAAGAGCAACCGGGTGCTTGGTACATGTATTTCTTTACCAAGAAATTTGAGAAAAGTAGGTTTGGGATTCAGGGAGATTATCAGTTTCGATATTGGGATTTTGGGTCTGATAAGGAACAGATTTTATTGAGAACTGGAATTACCTATAAGCCGAAAAAGGCAGATATTCTTTTTACCCTAGGCTATGGATTTATATCCTCTGGAGCGTTTGGGGAAAGTACTGAAAATGTCATCGAAAATCGTATTTACCAAGAAGCCTTAATACCACAGCGTATCGGAAGTCGGTTTTTACTTACACATAGGTTTAGATATGAGCAGCGCTGGGTAGATGGGCAAGATTTCAGGACAAGGTATCGATACAATCTCTTCCTAAATATCCCTCTGAATGCTACTGATCTGAAAAAGAAGACAGTCTATATCGCTTTATACAATGAGCTCTTTATCAATGGTCAGAGAGGCATAGGAGATGGTAGATCTGTAGAAATATTTGATAGAAACCGAGCCTATGGAGGACTAGGTTATGGGTTAAAGAATAATCTACGCATGCAACTGGGCTGGATGAATCAAACTACTGATGACATCAGTAAAGGTCAAGCACAAGTTAGTTTACATCATACGTTTTAATCAAAAGACCGCCTGAGCGTATCGGGCGGTCTTTTTTAGAATGATTCGCCTATGAAGAGGTAAAAGCCAGAACCTTCTGAGGTGAGTGCATAGTCCAATCGCGTCCAGATGTCCTTTTTTGGAAATAGTAAAAAGCGCAAGCCTGCTCCACCTGAATAAAGCATCTTATTGAACGAGGCTTGGTCAAAAGAAGGAAATACATTGCCCGTACTAGCAAATACCGCTGCTCCAATTCTATTGGTAAAGCCTAGGGGAAGAGGAAGCATTCTAAACTCCGCTTGAGCAGCTATTTGATTGAAATCTCTGTACCTGCCGAGGTAGTAGCCACGCATCATACTTTCTCCGCCCAAGAGCGCAAGTTGGTTGAAAGGCGTGCCAGAGGAGTTGAACTGACCGATCATCTGCGCAGCAAAGACATTCCGTTTGCTGACGGGTTTGAAGTATCTCGTATCGAAGAATACATTGCTAAAGTTGAATGTACTGCCCAGTGCATCGCTATATCTCAAAAAGCCTAACTCCGCAAAAAAGCCATCTCTGACATTGAGTACATTGTGTCTGTTGTCATAGACTATGCCTAAGCCTACACCGAAATTAGTAGAACCCTGAGCACCTAGTGGAAGGGGGAAATCTGAGGGGGCAGACGCACTGTTTTCAAAGTTCACCTGACGCATCCTTTGGTAGTCTAGTTCTAAGCCGATGAAGAAGTCTTTTTTGATCTTTCTCAGCACACGCTCTTTGATCAAAATCTGATTGGCATCTACCAAAGCTAGGTAGTCGGATGGTGTATCATAGCCTATGCCATGATAGTAGATAGGAAAGCTCTGAATCTTGATATCCCCTAAGAAAAACCACTTGTCTTGGTCACTGTAGAGCGCATGCTCAAACCAAAAGCCATATTGATTTTCTAGCGTAAAAAAGCTAAAACCACTGATCTCAGAAAGTCGATTGGTCGTGTCTCTATTTTGATAGTAGACATAAAGCGAGGAAAGACCAATCTCCCAGCTAGTTTCTGGAGCATAAGCTAGGGTAGGATAAATCAGAAATTGAGGTTTAGAGATATCACTGGTGTCATTGATGATGCTATTGATATAGCGCTTGGCAAAGCTTTGTGCAGAGGCATGATGGTGCAAACTGCTGAGGATCAATACTGCAAAAAGTAAGGCACATTGACGAAGTGTAGACATCTAGGTATAAATTTCAGCTATATTAATGCTTTTTGATAGGAGATAGTTGCGATCGTGGGGCATATTATTTCAAATATTTTTAATGGCTACACATTAAATCATGGCTTTGAATAAGATTTTCACTTTATCACTCCATTAAACATCTTAGCATAGCACTAACGGACAAGGTTTATGCATCATTATCAAGATTTGAAAGCTTATAAGTATCGTTCATAAAATTTGCCTTAGTTTATTCAGATTAATATGATATTTTGTGAAAGGAAATTCCAAAACTAAGCTTATGATGAAAAAAGTAACTTTACTGCTGTTGCTCGCTGTTTGTTGGGTGACAGTGAGTGCTCAAGAGAAAAGTATCTTAGCGCAGCTCGAAGAGATCGCGATAGTCGATCAAAAGGTGATGATGCCGATGAGAGATGGTGTCAGGTTGGCTACAGATATCTACAGACCTAAGGGTGACAAGCCAGTTCCGATCATTTTCTCCCGTACTCCCTATAATTTCAACAGCTACCGTGATGGAGAGCTGGTCACGCGTACCATGCAGACCGCCCTGGAGGCAGTGAAGAGAGGCTATGCCTATGTGGTGCAAAATGAAAGAGGACGCTTCTTTTCTGAGGGAGAGTGGGATATCCTCGGTACGCCACTGACGGATGGTTATGATGCCTTCACTTGGATGGCAGAGCAGCCTTGGAGCAATGGCAAGATCGGTACTATCGGTTGTAGCTCGACCGCAGAGTGGCAGATGGCTGTCGCAGCGATGGATCATCCAGCACATGCTGCCTTGATTCCACAGGCATTTGGCGCAGGAGTAGGTCGTATAGGTAATTACTATGAGCAAGGCAACTGGTACCGTGGAGGTGCTGGCCAGATGCTCTTTACCACTTGGTTATACAGTACGCAGCATGATCCAATGGCGCCCCGTTTGCCAGAAGGTATCGCGCAAGAAGATCTACAAAGACTTCAAAGGTTTTATGACATGGCTCCTAGATACCCTAGGGTAGACTGGAAAGAAGGTTTGAGTCATTTGCCTATTCAAGATATCATCAAAAATGTCAATGGTCCTCAAGGAATCTATGAGGAAATGATCACTAGAAAGCCTAATGATCCTAAGTGGTATGAGGGTGGTCTTTTCCATGATGATATGGAGTTTGAGAAACCAAGCTTTTGGTTTGTGTCATGGTATGATGTATCGACTAGCCCAAACCTCGCCATGTACAATCATATCAGAGCCAATGCGAAAGATCCTAAAGTAAGAGACAATCAGTATTTGGTGATCGCTCCTACGCTGCATTGTGCTTATACTCGAGCTACTGAAAATACGATCGTAGGAGAGCGCTCAGTAGGAGATGCTCGGCTTAACTATGAGGAGCTGACTTATGCATGGTTTGACTTTTGGCTCAAAGGAGAAGAAAATGCGACCAAAAATGAAATGCCTAAAGTGCGCTACTATACCATGGGAGCTAATAAGTGGCAGAGTGCCGATACATGGCCTCCTGCGGAAACGCAGATGGTGACTTACTACCTAGATAGTAAAGGTAAAGCCAATAGCAGGTTGGGTGATGGTACACTTAGCACGAAGCGACCATCTAAAGACAATCCTGATACTTTTCAATACGACCCAATGGATCCAGTAACTTCTAATGGAGGCAATGTCTGCTGTACAGGCAATGCGATCCAAGGGGGTGCCTTTGATCAGCAGGAAATGGAACTCAGAGACGATATCCTTGTCTATACTTCAGCGCCACTGGAAGCAGGTGTGGAGGTGAGTGGATTTATCGAGGCTAAACTCTTTCTTTCCTCGGATGTGAAGGACACAGACTTGACGATCAAGATCATCGATGTGTATCCTGATGGCACAGCTTATAATCTAGATGAAACCATACAGCGTGTTCGCTATAGAGAAGGCTATGAGAAAGAAGTATGGATGGAAAAAGGCAAAGTCTATGAAGTCAATATGACGCCTATGTCTACTTCCAATTATTTCGAAAAGGGGCACCGTATCCGTATAGAAGTTTCTAGCTCAAACTTCCCAAGATTTGATCGTAATATGAATACGGGTGGCAATACCTATGATGAGACTACGGGTGTGGTGGCGACCAATACGATTCACCATTCTGCAAAGCATCCTAGCAGCATCAGCCTGCCGATGATTATAAAAAAATAATGGTCATTATGTGATCTGATCAGGAGGCCTCCAAAGCAATTGTTTTGGAGGCTTTTTTGTGGATGCGGACTATATCTCTGCATTCCTACGTATATTTCGCTATGCGGAAAATTTACCTCATACTATATCTCTTAGGCTATAGTTTCTCATTATTTGCTCAACAAGATACTACGCGTCAAGCGAAGCCATTTTCTTGGGCTGTGCTGCCTATCGTTTATAGCACGCCAGAGACGAGTTGGGCATTTGGTATTGGGGCAGTAGCTAGCGCTAGACTAGGGGCGGACACGAGTACTTATGAGAGTCAAGCAACTGTAGGAGGTGCCTATACCTTGGAAGATCAGTTCTTGACTTATGCCAGTTGGCGGATATTTACCAATGAAAATAAGCATGTGCTCGCAGGTGAACTGGGTTGGTATCGCTACGTCTACTACTATTATGGACAAGGAAACCAAGTCGTGCCGGAGGAGGAACGAGAAGTCTATGAAGTCACTTATCCGAGGCTGCGCTTAGATTATTTGCATAAGTTGATAGGCAACTGGTACGGTGGGCTTCGCTATTGGATGGATGATTTTCAAGATCTAAGGCCAGATCCTTCAGGTCAGTTGGTACAGGGCGTCTTAGGTGTGACAGGAGGTGTCATTAGTGGACTAGGGCCATTGATCACCTATGATGATCGGGATAGCCAACTTTATCCTACCAAGGGCAGCTATTTGGCTGCAAGCTGGCAATTTTATACTGATTTTTTAGGGAGTGATTATACGTATGATCGCTGGATGTTAGATGCCAGGCGCGTATATGGCTTGGGAAAATCTCGAACGCTTGTGGGGCAGTTTTATGCAGAAGGCAGTCGTGGAGATGTACCCTTTTATGCCTTGCCACAGCTGGGAGGTAATCGCCTCCTGCGAGGCTTGTTTGAGGGTAAATACCGAGATAACCAAGTCTATGCAGGACAAGTGGACTATCGCCAAAAAGTTTGGGAGCGCTGGGGCTATGTGCTCTTTACAGGGGTGGGAACGGTCACAGAATCGCTGGGGGATATGTCTGATTCAGTGACTAAGCTAACATATGGGCTAGGCTTTAGGTACCAATTGAGCAAGACTTCTTTACTGAATATCCGATTGGATTTGGCGCACTCGCCTGGGGAAGATTTTAGATTTTACTTGACTTTTGGGGAAGCTTTTTAACTATTGAGGCTGCTATCAGCTATCATAATCCTCGTCTTCCAATCCTTTGATTTGTTGCTTGATGAGCAGCTTGACATAGTGCCTATTTCTACGTTCTTTTTTGGCAGAGGCGCGTTTATCATTTCGCTTGTCCTTCACAATCTCGTGGAGGTTGTCCAAGTCTTCTAGTTGCTTGACATCATTGACAGAAGTTCTTTTAGGCATGATGGGATCGGTTTAACTTCCCTCATAACTCAAAGAAAAATAGGAATGTTAGCCAAAATGCTTCTTAATTTTTAGCCCTACGGTCTTTGATATACTCATTATAATAAACCGCTACGTCAAAAGCTGTATTGATTTCTTTGGCTTTTATCTGGGCTTGGAGTGGGGGACAGTCTTGGAAATAAGCTTCCAAGTTTTGTCGCTTCAAACCGAATAATCCTTGAGTGGCTCTCACGAGGTAGTCTTCACCTTCCCGCTTGAAAAATGGAACATAGATTGGATCTGAATTATCCCCACTGGGCTGTTCCCATTCGTAGAGGCTTAGGTAGTCGGATAGGATAACTTTCATAAACTGGGGCTTACCTAGACCTGGGCGGCTATCATAGTTAGCTTTCAGGCGTTCGGTTCTCAGTTTGATCCAGATGCTATGGTACAGGTCATCTCCTCGCTTGTAGGCTTTGATGTCTTTGGCTGAGAATTTCTTTGGAAAGAGGCCATGGCCTTTTAGCCTTATTTTTTGGTAGGGGGTGGTATTGAAGACTTGAGATTTGCGGTCTCGCACTTCCCCTCTTAGGGTATCTCCTTGGTGAGTAACGACATAGCCAGGGGCATAGTTGGACTGGGCGATGGCTTTCGTTGAAAAAAGGATGCCATTCAAGAGGAGTATTGCTAAGATGTATGGTTTCATAAGCTGATTTTAGGTAGCCGACTGAAGCTTTCTGTGTTTACGTAATGGGAGAGGAAGTGTTCTGTTGGGAATTTCAGAGTAGTACGTTTGTGTGAGAAAAGCGTTGAATGCCTGTTGGCAGGCGCGAAACAGGAATGCCAGGAATGCAGGAATAATCGTAGAGACGTCCATTCATGGCGTCTCTTTTATAATCAGCTAATCGCATTTACCTCCCGCAGGGATGGCCTGCCTCCTGTAGGGAGGGTGACAAAAAGGGCATTTTACATCAAACCAGCATTTCAATAATTGTTAACAGTATGAAGTATCTGTATTGAAATGTAGCATGCTTGCATTGTCATCCCGAGGAACGAGGGATCTCGGAGTAGCTCGCTTCTGAACGGATAGCGCTAGCTGGTCGCTAGATGTTTCTAAACAAACGAGAGGATGACGCACCCTATCCTGCTCCTGTTCAAAAGGCCTTACAAACGCCTGTCTCGGCCGTCCTCGTTGCAAACGAAGGACGATGTGCTTACTCAACATGTCAAAGAACGGATCTTGGCCGTATGGTGAGCAAGATGGGGAATGACACCCAATCCTCCAACTGAACGTGCGTTTTATGCGCTTTTTGCACATTTATACACTTTTTGCGTTTTATGCGGATTATGCGTTCTGTGCGCTTTATTCGTTTTATGCGCATTTCGACACTTTTTGCGCTTTATGCGTATTTTGCGCTTTTCTGCACTTTATGCGTTTTATGCGCTTTATGCGCCTGGTCAAAGCCTTAATGCCCAACTATGTACCAAGTATCCCCCAAGTATCTCCCAAGTATCCCCCCAACCATCCCCCAAGTATCTACCCAGAATCATGGTGAAAAGTACCATGAAATATGAGAAATAGACAAATCAGAATGTTTGAAAAACAGCGAATTTCGGAGGGGTCTTTTGTAAGAAGGAATTAGTTATGAGAGAAATTCCAAATAATGTTTTGGGTAATTATGAGGTAGAATAGT
Source organism: Penaeicola halotolerans (assembly GCF_016464625.1). Taxonomy (GTDB): domain Bacteria; phylum Bacteroidota; class Bacteroidia; order Cytophagales; family Cyclobacteriaceae; genus Penaeicola; species Penaeicola halotolerans. Next base: position 302,974 of record NZ_JAEAGO010000003.1, on the reverse strand, counting down.
GAAATAGCTTCTGATATCTAATCTTTAAAATCTTTGAGTGATTCCAAATTTCAACATTCCATTGCCATTCGGAAAGTTTTCAAATTGAAAGCCGATTTCTGGCGCTACTATTTGATTGTTGTATCGCCTTATGGCTTTGTCTAAAAATCTCGAAGCCCTAATGTCAAAAAATATTGAAGCGACAGTTGATGCACCAAGGGCTGACCAATAGACTTCGCTTGGAAGATTGTCTTGATTTGAAATTCCGTAAAGTGAGATCGCGGAGGCTACAAACTTTAATATTTTAGTAGTTCTTGCATTCTTTTTAAATCTGTTGAAATTTCTTGTAATGTTTTCATCCTTAATTTCCAATAATGGGATCTGCAATGCATATGGACTTTCAAATACATGGTTCTCATATAAGTATTTGGTTTTGAATAAGCCATAGTCAACTGTTATAGGTGAGTTTTTTTTACTTGACTGAGCATATGAGTGAACGCTCAATGCCAAAAATAAGAGAATCAAAATATTGATTTTCAAAATAGGTTTGATGTAGGATTTCATTATTGATAGGTTTTCTTATTGAGTATTTAAAGTTTACAAACCTAACTTTCTAAGTTTTCAAGGAAAGCTCAGATCTTACTGATATGATGAAAATTGTTAGTGAAGTGACTTAAATGACACAGTGAGCTGCTTTAGGTTTCTCCGGAGATAGATATTTAGAATTTGCTCTTGACATTGGCCATGTCTCGATGTGTCAATGATTATACGTAGTCAATCTTGTAGGTATCCTATGATCAATATACAGTAGTCTTTGTACTAAGTTTAGCTAACTCAGTATGGATAAAATATAGATGTTCAAATACAAGTACAATAGAAGGACTCTTGAAATTATGGTCTTTATAGGCGGTAACTTGGTATATCAGTGATAGATATCCGATTTAAGGAATTAGCACTTCAGTGATCATTTTTATCATTTCAATAGGTTTTTCATTGAGACACCCTATAAGAGAGAATAGGTTTGCAACTCAATCAAAAATCAAAAAAAATGAGAAAATCAATTTATTTGACATTGTTACTGACAGTGGTTGTAGTTTTGCAAAGTTGTTCTCAAGGACTCAACTTTGGGATAAAAGGAGGAGTAAACTTTGCAGGATTTAATGGATCAAGTGCTGTTTTTGACTCCGAAAGTATTACTAGCTATCATGCAGGACTTTTTGTAGAACTTGGGTTTACTGAAAAGTTTTCAATACAACCTGAGATTTTATATTCCACAACGGGAGCAAATATATCATTTGAAGATGCTACAAGAAATTTTAAAAATAAATTAGGTTATATTTCTGTACCAGTAATGGCGAAATTCTACCTGATTCCTAATAGGTTATCAATAGATTTAGGCCCTCAGTTATCTTATTTGTGGGATGAAGAGAATGAGCCTACTCTTGACAATTCTAGTAATTATGATATTTCTGTAGCTGGTGGGATAACATTTCGAGTACTTGGGCCTTTATTTATACAGGGGAGATATAATCATGGTCTGAATGATATTAAGTCTGATGCAGATGTAAGCAATAGAGTCTTTCAGCTTTCCGCAGGTCTAAGATTTTAGTGTAATTAGGTACTTAGTATGCGAATAGTCATATGACATTTAAAATGATTCAATTCATCAAGAAGAAAGTAAGCAAGATTCTTTTGATTTTGCTTACTTTTTTTGGTCTTTTATTTATAGGTTTTTTAAACTTCCCAGAAGTATACAATAAGCATTATTTTGATCAATATCCTGTTAATGCTGTATTTGATATAATTACTTCCTTAATCCTATGTGTCTTAATTATTGAGCTGTTTCAATGGATAGATCGTAGAATGAATAATGTAATGCCATGGCATCTTCAACCTATTCAGCGTTGGATAATTCAAACGATCATACAAATATTTACCACTATACTTTTACTTTTTATCTATGGTTTCGTCACCTATCTTTTAATGATACTTTTTAATATTCAAGTTGATGATCAAGCTCCTAAGAGGGAGGATAAGGTTTATGCATACTATTTTTTATCAGTTATATTCTTGTCGTTGATAGTGAGTATGGTCAATACGGTAGTTTTCTTATCTTCTAACTGGCGGAGAGAGATCATTACAGCGGCAGAATATAAAACCAAGGCTGCTGAGAGTAAACAGTTGGTTGCCCAAACTGAGCTACTTGCTTTACGTTTACAACTTGACTCTCATTTTGTGTTTAATAATTTAAGTGTATTGTCTGAACTGATCCTAAAGGATCAAAGTTTGGGGTATCAATACAGTGAAAATTTTGCTAGGCTTTATCGTTATCTGTTAGTTAACTCCAAGAAGGAGTTAATTACATTAAAGGAAGAGATGAAGTTTATTGAATCTTATCTTTTTTTACTCAAGAATAGAATGGGGGAGGGAGTCGATTTTTTAATTTCAGTGTCTGAAGAGCAGATGAGTCTAAAACTTCCTCCTATATCATTACAAATCCTAATAGAAAATGCTGTCAAGCATAATAAAGTAGACAAGGATTCTCCCTTGCAAGTAAAGATATACTCTCTAAGTACGGATTATTTAGTAGTATATAATGAACTTAAGCCCTTATTGAAAAACCCCATATCTTCAGGTATAGGTTTAGAGAATATAGTAAAAAGATATTCCCTGATTTCAGATAAGACCCCAATCATAAGTCAAGACAATAATTCATTTATCGTACAACTCCCCTTACTGAAATGACTTTAAGTACAAGCGTATTGATAATCGAAGATGAGGAAGCAAATGCCAATAGACTGAAAAGGATGGTCACAGGCTTGAGAAGTAACTATCTGATACTAGAGGTTCTTTCAAGTATCGAAAAATCTGTTGATTGGCTTTCTAATAATGAGCATCCAGATTTATTGTTTATGGACATTAGATTATCTGATGGGGTAAGTTTTGAAATTTTTAATTTGATTGATATTAAGTGCCCTGTCATTTTTACTACAGCGTATGATGAATTTGCATTAAGAGCATTTAAGCATAACAGCATAGACTATCTCTTAAAACCTATAGAAGAAGACGAGCTTAAATTTGCTTTGGAAAAATTCGAAAATCAGCAACAAAAAATATCAAATAAATTTGACTTTCCTCGTGAAATTCTTGACATGATGCTCCAAAAGGAATACCGGGTAAGGTTTCTAGTCACCTATAAAGATGGGTTCAAACAAGTAAGTGTTTCTAATATATCCTATTTTATGTCAGAGTACGGGTCTACGTTTAGCGTTACTTTTGATGGGGAGAAACATCTCGTATCTCATACTTTGGAGTCACTTGAAGAACAGTTGGATCCAAAAGAATTTTTTAGAGCAAATAGACAGTACATCGTCAATGTAAAATCAATAACTCAAGTTCATAACTATTTTAACTCTAAGCTTAAACTTGATATCAAACAATGTAAAGAGGGCGTGTTTATCAGTAGGTTGAAAGCAACGCTCTTTAAAGAATGGCTTGATTCATAGTTTGAGTGGCTATCGATTTCGATCGCGCTTCACATCATTTCATCACCTAAGATCATCACTTCGATCATTTATTTCCTTTCCCGGGCATCCTCATTACTACCTTTACATCATTGTTAAACAAATGATATATATGATGAAAAAAATGGTAATGTTTCTGCTCTTGAGCTATTCTTTTATGAATACAGGCTATGCTCAAAAGTATTTTGGAAAGAGTTTTCAATCTACAGTAGAGGTTGATGAGTATTATGATGCCTCTGATGTCAAGATCTCTCATTCAATCATGGGAAAGGCTGAAATGGATCAAGGCTTTAGATCTTTAGAAAAGTGTCAGCAAAAAATTGTTGATTTAGCTAAGAAGAAAGGAGCTGATGGAATCATTTTCACTGTAGTTGAAGAAAATTATGGATCGTCTACTTCTAGTGGTGCAAATGTGAATACTAAGAAGAAAAATAAGACTACTGCGACAGGTAGTTCATCTACTGTTGAATTAACCAAAAAGAAAATATTAGCCACATTTATTAAATATGATTGATTAGTTTTTAACAATTCATATTTCTTAAAAGTACTGGTAAAGGCACACTTGGTATTTGTTTAGTTATCGTAATATAGTAACAACTTCTTTTTTTGATAACGTTTAGTAAAATTTTTTACCAAGTTGCTTTTACCTTTTATTATGTATTACAAAATTATTCATTTTTAGTAATCTATGAGGCATTTAATTGTTTATGCTCATCCCTCACTACATAGTTTAAATGGATTCTTCAAACAAGTGGTTGAAGATAGCGTCAAGAGAAAAGGTGATGAATTAGAAATTCGTGATCTGTACAAATTAAATTTCAATCCGATATTATCAGCTGAAGACATAGCCGGTCAACGACAAGGGAAAGTAAAAAGTGATGTGAGGGTTGAGCAGGAGTTTATAAAATGGGCGGATTGCCTTACGTTTATTTATCCCATCTGGTGGACTGGTTTTCCAGCCATCATGAAGGGATATATTGATAGAGTCTTCACTTATGGTTTTGCTTATCGATATAACGAAGGAGTTCATGAAAGTTTGTTAACTGATAAGCAGGCTATAATCATTAATTCCCATGGTAAATCACATGCGGAATATCATCAAAGTGGCATGCATAAAGCACTTCTACTTACTTCTGACATTGGCATTTATTCTTACAGTGGTATAAGTGTCAAAAGACATATTTTTTTCGAAAAGGCTGATAGTGTGAGTTCTCAAGAGCTTTTAGATTGGGAAAGACAGATCCGTGATATTTATTGATTTTTTAATCAAGATTGAATGCTGTTTTGTTAGCTTTCTTTTTTTGAACAAAATTCGTGAATTCTAATACGTTTATCCTTGATTTACAAACTTTAGCACTATTTGTATCCTGTAGATTTGTAAAAAAACAAATATGAAAAGTATACAGAAAGTTTGGTTTATCACAGGAGCCTCCAAAGGAATGGGGCTTGAAATCACAAAAGCAGGTTTGAATAATGGCGATAAAGTCATAGCAACATCTCGAAATATAGATGAGCTTGTAGAACTATCTAAACTGCATGGAGGTCATTTGCTTCCAATAAAACTAGACATCACCAACGAAAAGGATGTTCAAAGTGCTATTTCAAATGGTATAGCTAAGTTTGGACGGATAGACATTGTGGTCAATAATGCGGGCTACAACCTATTAGGGAGTATCGAAGAAATCAGTGATGAAGAATTTAGAAAAACAATGGAAGTCAATTTTTTTGCTATGACTCATATCATTAGAAATGTTCTTCCGCATTTGCGCAAGCAACGATCAGGACATATCATCAATACGGCATCTATGATGGGGTACATGAGCTATCCTGGCAATGGAAGCTATAGTGCTTCGAAATACGCAGTCATAGGATTGTCGGAAGCACTGGCTCAAGAAGTTGCTCCTTTTGGCATTAAGGTGACTATTTTGGCTCCAGGAACCTTCCGGACAAATTTTATGAATCAGGAAACTCTCACGGTTGCACAGCATCAAATTGACGTCTATGAATTAAATAATCAGATTGAGCAGTTTACAGGATTCGATGGTAAGCAACTAGGAGATCCTAAAAAATTGGCTGAGGTCGTACTTCAGATTACAGACATGCCTAATCCTCCCTTGCATCTTCCACTAGGTTCAGATAGCTACCATGCCATTTTGGAAGTTCGTAAACACGAGAAGCAGGAAATGGAACAATGGAAAAGCTTATCTTTATCTACAGATTTTGAATAAAATATGATGAAAAAAGCTGCTCCATATAAAATTGAGTCAATATCTGAACTTCATAGATTATTTAATTTGTCAAAACCAATTCATCCTTTGATAAGTGTGATTGATTTTGAGCAATTAAAATTTGATTCTAATCAAATTTGGAGCAGTTTTTATTATGATTTCTATTGCGTAGCGATTAAAAAAGGTGCTTCAGGCAAGTTTCGGTACGGGCAGGGTTATTATGATTTTGATGAAGGGGTAATGAGCTTTACTAAGCCAGGTCAAATCTTTTCTGTCACAAATATCCCAGATGACCCCGTATCAGGATATATGATGGTTTTTAAACCTGATCTTATACGGCATCATGAATTAGGGAAGGTGATAGGTAATTATGGATTCTTCTCATATTCTACCTCAGAAGCGCTTCACCTTTCTGAAAAGGAAGATAATGTCATCATGTCTCTGATGCATCAAATGCAGGATGAACTAAAAAATAACATTGATCATTACAGTCAGGATTTAATCGTTTCGCATATCGACCTGCTTTTAAATTATGCAAAGCGTTTTTACAATAGACAGTTTCTGACGCGAAGTTCTGTGAATAGTGACATAGTAGTAAAAATGGAAAAATTAATGGATGCGTACCTAAGAATTGATGCTGCACACTTAGGCGTTCCAACGGTCAGCTATTTTGCCGAAAAATTTAATGTCTCGCCAAATTATTTCAGTGATTTATTGAAAAGTGCTACTGGCAGAAGTGCGCAAATACATATCCAAGAAGCGATAGTCGAAAGAGCGAAAGAACTACTTTCTACTACTAATTTAAGCATAAAGGAAATCGCTTATGATTTGGGATTTGGATATTCTCAGTCATTCAGTACAGTATTTAAGAAGCACACACAACAGACACCTGTGCAATTCAGGGCATCATTTAATTGAAAAATTTATCCTAGTTTCATAATGAATCTAGTAACTATAGTAAATCTGCTAGATTTGATAATTTAGATAGTGTAGTCTGTCGATGATTTGAGTTGATTACAGTGTAGACCTCAAACCGTATTAAATGGCTCTTATCGATTGAAGTATCAATTTCAACAGAAATCATGATTGAAAAGGAATAGCGAACATGAATTTTGCAGGAGAGGGGTGGTTTTTAGGGTGAGTGAATGCTAAGAGCTTCTGTCCAAAAGGCGTTAAAAACGCCTATCTCGGCCGTCCTCGTTGCAAACGTAGGACGATGTGCTTACTCAACATGTCAAAGAACGGATCTTGGCCGTATGGTGAGCAAGATGGGGAGGGGAATTTGAATTCACAAACGAATGTTCGTTTTGTACGCATTATGCGTATTATTCGTTTTGTTCGCTTTATTCGTTCTGTTCGTATTATTCGTTTTATTCGCCTGATATAAGGGGAAGTAAAGGAAGAGTCGGGGAAGAGTCGAGGATAAGTCGAGGAAGAGTCGAGGATAACTCCTTTTGAAAATGACTCAAAATATAAAAATAATTATATTATAAATTAAAAATTTATAAATTATAGATTTATGTGATTGTCACAAATTGACACTCGAAGTTCTACTTTTGAAAGACAATTTTGGTGATTTGCTAGCCACCGATGCGTGCAGATCATCCGCGCTTTACCCTCGCTTAGCAATACCTGACAAACGCCCCCTTTGGATGAATAAAATATGCTGGTCAATTAGGATGATTTTGCTATATTGTCTATATTTTTAATCTGTCTCAAAAATTACGGATCGCTATGCAACAGAAAATACACCAAGGTCGCAATGTCAAACGCTTCAGAGAGATGCTGGGTATCAAGCAAGAAGTCCTGACGCTAGAACTCGGTGAAGAGTGGTCGCAAAAGAAAATTTCCCTCCTCGAACAAAGAGAAACCATCTAAGATGATATCCTCCGTCAAGTATCTGATATCCTCAAAATCCCTGTAGAAGCTATTCAGAATTTTGATGAGGAACAGGCAGTGAACTTAATTTCATGTAATTTTTCTGATAATGCCGTGTTTAATAACAGGGTAGAAAATCTTAATTATAATCCAATTGAAAAGATAGTACAGCTACACGAAGAAAAAATTGCCCTTTATGAGCGTATGCTTAAGGAAAAGGATGAGATGATGGCGAGATTGGAGAGCTTGATAAAGGGGTGAAAGTGATTTGAGGATAGTGGTGAATGTGGTTTAGGAAAAGTTTGTTTTGCCGTAGTAAAACTTTTATTTAATCAATGAATGGTCACTTTTGGGTAAGTGCTGTTATAAGCAGCCGTTCTTTTCATTCTTCCTTTTTAAGCTTCTTAATTAAGTCATCAAAAGTTATTTCGACCCAATCTTTCTTCTACTCAGACCTAAATAAAATGTCTTTTACAATGCCCGCTAACGTTTAGTATATGAAGCGTAGCGCCCGAATGGATCTATGATTTCATATACAGTGTTATGAGCTTTTTTACATTCTTCATTGTCACTGAAAATTGTCCATGCTTAAGTCTCTTATCTCCATTCCAAGGCCCCTTATTTAGTTCCACATTTGCAGTGTAACAAAAATAAGTTAAAATGAACTTTAAAAGTTTAATCAAATTTAAAAGTTTAATCAAATTAAGTAGCTTAGTTCTAATTCTAGGGATAATAATTCAAACATTTTCTCAATCTAAAAAAAGTAATATTATGGTCAATACAAAAAATGAAAAAATCGGATTATTAGTAATCATGAAAGCGAAAGAAGGTAAGGAGCAAGAAGTGAAAGAGTTTCTTCTAGGTGGTTTATCATTGGTAAATGCAGAACCAAAAACTGCATCTTGGTTTGCATTTCAAATAGATGAACAAACTTTCGGAATTTATGACACATTTGAAGCTGAAGAAGGCAGACAGGCACACTTAAAAGGAGAAGTGGCAAAAGCCTTATTGGCCAATGCTGGAGATCTTTTAGAAGGTTTTGATGTTAGCAGAGACATTAAGGCTGTTGATGTTCAAGCAAGTAATCATAAAGTGGGTAATCAGAATAAGGGATTGTTGGTGATTATGAAAGCCAAAGAAGGAAAGACATCTGCAGTGGAGGATTTCTTACAAGCGGGCAAGTCATTGGTAAGTTCTGAGCCTGCAACTTTATCATGGTATGCTTTTAAAATCAATGAAGAAACATATGCCATTTTCGATACGTTTGCAGATGACGCTGGCAGAGATGCTCATTTGACAGGGAAAGTAGCAGCAGCGTTGATGGAGAATGCGCCTGTAATTTTGGAAGGCTTTGATGCTTCAGCAATTCAAAAAATTAACATTCTAGCTTCAAAATAAATATTTGATTTAAGAAAGGAGTGCTTTAGGTACTCCTTTTTTTTAAAATTTGAATGAGCTAAAAAATAAATTTAGTATGGCAAAAATAATTATAGACAAACAAAACGGAGAACTTGCGTTTAGATTAGAAGAGCTCAACGACCTAAGCCAGTTTGATCATTTACAAAGAAGAAATTATTATTCTATCGTTTTGTTATGTGGAATTAGCTATGAACTAAGCGTTGATTTTCAGAATTTTGAATTGCAAGGAAATCAAATGATTTGTTTGGCTCCGTATCAACCTTTTATGATACGTTCTGAAGAAAAGTGTCAGGGTTACTTATTGAATTTTCATCCCGATTTTTTTTGTACATATAGACATCAAAACGAAATAGAGACCGAGGGATTCCTTTTTAATAATTTCCATGGTTTACCCTATTTTACTGTAAACGAGCAAAGCCTATTTCTTAGTTTGATTGATCAAATTTCGAAAGAGATGGACAAAGACTCAATCGCTCAGCATGAAGTTCTTGTGGCATATTTAAAAGTGTTTTTAATAGAAGCGGTCAGACATAAGAAACAATTTGATCAACAATTAACTCCCAGATTATCAGATTCAAATACAGAAATTTTACAAAATTTAGTCGATGCAATTGAGAGTAATTATTGCAAATTCCATTCTCCCCAAGAATACGCAGATGAACTATGTGTAAGTCCTAAAATTTTAGCCAGTATCGTCAAGAAATATCTCAATCAAACGACTTCATCCTTAATTTCAAATAGAATCATTATTGAGGCGAAACGAGAACTTTATCTAACTTCTAAACCAGTGAAACAAGTTGCTGCTTTTTTAGGTTTTGACGATGAATTCTATTTTAGTCGTTTTTTTAAAAAGAAGGTAGGAGTATCGCCTGATATTTATCGTAAGACAGTTGGTTTTGCTAAACTAGAGTCAAATTAATTGCTCATAACGGTTGGCAGCTACCCGAAGGTGGCGATTCCGGAGCACTTCACTGTCAACCAAGCACAAACTTAGATAGTAGCAAAAAGCTTGATTTAACCACTGAACCGCCACTTTTGGGTAGGTGCTGTTAGTGCCTGTGCTTCTTTTATTTCGTTCAAAGGTCAGGTTCATTGTCATTGAAGTAAATTATAAAAATCTTGTGTTCGTCAATGTCAACGCCTTCGTTTTTCTTTTCCTTCAGAAACTCAAAAGTCTGTGTTTCTTTATCAAAGTCTGTTTCGTTAATTAGTTTGTCGAACTTTTGATTAACTTGGTTTGCTGTCCTGTTGCAGTAAGTAACCCATTCTTCATTTTCCTGTCTTTCGTCAGGGTCGTAAGAGAGCCAATAAAGTTCACAAATACCGTCATCAAAAACATACTGAACCTGTCCACCTACAATTGCCATTGGAACTTGTCGAGCTGCTTCAACTACTTTTTTGAAGTCTTGTTGTTTCCAACCAAATTCGTTTCCGCTTTCTATGGCTCTTTCTCTTATTTGTTTTGGAAGTCTGTATTCTTGTCGTTCAAGTCTTCCTAAATTCCACGAGAACAGCACAAAGTCCGTTGCCGCTTCATACAATTTGTCAAAAGTCTTTATTTGCTCACGGTCTTTGTCAAACCAACCAACTCTATATGTGTTTTCGTGTTCTTCTATAAATGTCGCTGGTGAACATCTCTTGTCATAAGAAAACTGCAAGATTTTGCCACATAGTTCGGGTCTTTGTCTAAGGTAGGAAAGTAGGTCGAATTGATTGAAACTGAATTTTATGTCATTATTCCCACCAATAATTTTGTCGAACCAAGATTTGTCACGAGCCAAAATCTCTCTTGCTTGTCGTTCTGTCAAACTACAAGCTGCTTCAAGTTCTATGTCTTTCGTGTCTGTCGTCATAGCATTGGCACTAACGGTCCGCGTATATGATTAGGTGCGGATTGCGGGTTGCTTCCCTGTCGAAAAGCACCGAGGCTGATGCGGGAGATAATGCTAATTATCAGCACCGAAACCGCACTTAATTATATACGCTGTTGGCAACTGGGCTTTTTTACATCCAAATTCAGACTATTTATTTCTTCAAATTAAAAAAAATATTTCCTACCTTTGTGCGGTTATTTCCAATAAATTATACTACAAATGGCAAAGCCTTGGATAAAATAATAGGGTAATTCTCAAAATACCCACATTTTTTTTAGATAGCTCTTCTCAGTGCTATCCATTTATTGTTGTATAATTTAATCAAGTTTATTTCATGGAGAACCAAAAATGGTTTAACACCTATATATTTATATGGGCTGGGCAATTTGTTTCAATGTTGACAAGTTATGCAGTCCAATTTGCTATTGTCATATGGCTTAGTCTAGAGTATCAATCCGCCGAGGTTTTAGCATATGCAGGTATAGCTGGAATATTGCCACAAGCTATTATTGGCCCGTTAGCAGGGGTATATATAGACCGTACTAATCGAAAACGTATCATGATTCTTTCTGATACTTTCATTGCTGTATGTGCTATTGTTTTGATATTTATCCTTAACAAGGAAACGGTAAATCTTGTATGGATTTATATCATGTTAGGTTTACGTTCGGTTGGCAATGCCTTTCATTCACCGGCTCTACAAGCTTTGGCTCCGCTAATTGTGCCTAAAAAAGAATTGCTAAGAGTTGCTGGTATTAATCAAATGTTACATTCGATTTGTAGTATTGGTGGTCCTGCACTTGGTACAGTGGCAATTGCCATATTGCCTATTTCAAATGTTTTGTATCTTGATTTGATTGGAGCATTACTGGCAATTTCTTCGCTTATGATGGTAAGAATACCACAGACAATAAAAGGTTCTAAATTTTCTGTTCATACAATATCAACCGAATTTATAGATGGGTTACATATCGTATCTAAAAATAGAGGTTTAACTTACCTTTTTCTTTATGCCATGGCTATCACCTTTGTCATCATGCCTGCTGCAATTATGTTCCCACTACTGACAACAGGACATTATGGAGGAGGAAAATGGGAAATGGGCCTTGTTGAGATAGTTTGGGGGGGAGGCATGCTGATTGGTGGAGCTGTTTTAGGCTTGTTCAAAATTGCGATGTCAAAGATTGTATTGGTTAATTCAATGTATATCATATTGGGGTTAACATTCCTTCTTAGCGGAGTTTTCCCAAAAGAATGGTTCATTGGATTTGTTCTGGTAACAGCAATTGGAGGTATTGGTTTATCTGTTTTTTATGCATGTTTTACTGCTATTGTCCAGATAACAGTAAAACCTGAAATGCTGGGACGAGTCTTTTCTCTTTATTACAGTTTGGCGGTATTGCCAAGTATAATCGGTTTATTGTTCACAGGCGTGATTGCAGAAAATATAGGTATAAACATCACTTTTATCATAAGTGGATGTTTGGCTATCGTTATCGGGTTGCTTTCGTATGGCTCTGAGAAACTTATGCAGTTAGGTAATAATTTAAAAAAATAAAACAAATGAAAAATACAGACATTCAGAAACTTGCAGAAAGACATGGTTTAATGCTTTCAGACAAGATGAAATTCAACGAAATGGGAATAGATTTCAAGGTTGGTTTTGCAACAGACAAAGATGAAAATCAATGGCTGTTGCGTATTCCCAGAAGACCCGATTTGGGTAAGCAGATTGCAAAGGAAAAACTAATTCTACAGTTAGTTTGCAAACATCTCACTGTGCAAGTTCCAGATTGGAAAATTGCGAACGAAGAACTGGTAGCGTATCCTTTATTGGATGGAAAACCAGCATTGACTTATGATGCTGAAACTTATGAGGTTTCTTGGAATATGGATAAAGATAGTCCAAACTACATTCAGTCATTGGCTAAAATTTTGGTGCAACTCCATGCTATTCCGAAAGAAGAAGTTGTTCTGAATGGATTGGAAGTTACTACACCTGAAAGTCTGAGAAGCGAGATTTCCGAACGATTACGCTTGGTAAAATCCGAACTTGGCATAAGTAATGATTTAGAAAATCGTTACAAAAAGTGGTTGGATAATGATACACTGTGGCCGAACTTCACAAAATTCATTCATGGTGATTTGTATGCAGGACATATTATAACATATGCCGATGGTAATGTATGTGGAATTATTGACTGGTCAACAGCCCGAATCAGTGATATTTCCCAAGATTTTTCGGGACATCTCACTGTTTTCGGAGAAGAAAGTCTCAAGTCTTTAATTTCAGAGTATGAAAAACAAGGTGGCAAAATATGGAATAAGATTTTTGAGCAGGCCGCTGAGCGAGCTGCGGCTGCACCCTTGGCTTATGGTTATTTTGCTGTTGAAACACAGGATGAAGTCCATATAAACGGTGCAAAAGTCCAGTTAGGTGTTCAGTATTAATCGTGATTAACTTTTTATTATTTAGGGCTGGTCTTATTTTTTTGACCAGTCCATTTATTAATCGAAACTTAATCTTTTTTCCTGGGGTTGATGTGTGTAGCTATTAGCCTTGTTGCCAACGGTCAAGTATAAGCGTAGTGCGGGTTTTCGGAGCAATACACTGTCCGCTAGCACGAACTTTGATAGATGCCAAAATACTAAATTTTAGCCACTTCGCCCGCATTACGCTTATACAATGTTGGCGGTAGTTTTTTTTATTCAATTCTCCTTAATACCCCCTTTAATTTTGCTTCAACTCCAAGATTATCAAAAAGTTTTTCAGTCAATGTTAATGTCTTCTTGAAAGCTGTTTTAATATCTGTCGGATCTAATTCTGATGTTGTCTCCTGAAATAACGAATACCAATCTGGGTCTATGTCTTTTTCCAAGCTTTTTGTTGGACTTTCCCAATGTTTGGTTTGGTATGTTTCAATTCTTATTAACCAAAGTAAATATTTTTGAACATTTGATAAGCTTTGGTAAGCGTGAGCAAATTCCTGTCGTTTAATTAAGTTGCTTGTTGTAAGTAAAACATTCAACAATGATTGGCTCAACCACAGGATATTTTCATTTGTTGTTCGATCAGGTACTTTAGTTTTTATTTCTTTGAGCGTGTTAGTCAATAAATCTTCTTTATCTACTAAAATCATCTTGTCAAAGTCGCTAAACTCTACCAAACCGTCCCACGATTTGATAACTTCCATTTGGTCGTTTGTCAAAAAATGAAACTCCCCCCTTATCATATTTTCAAAAATGGCAACTTCACTTCCATACTCGTTGGTAAAATATAATGCCAAAGGATGAATTTGGCTTACCCAATTTTCAGCGGAAAAATTTTCTTTATCCTTCAAGAAGATGTAGAATTCAATATCTGAATATTTGTCCCCTTCATTTTTGGTAAATGACCCGTACATAAATACGGCAGAAATATTTTTATCATTTTGAGCTATTGACTTTGTTTTGTCAATCATTTGTAACTGTGTCATTTTCTAATTTTTTTAATATTAACAATCGCCCTTTATACTTTGCGTATTAAAGGATATTTCAATTCTTATTCTATCTTACAGTTACTTATAGCTTCATTTTCTTGAATGTTTTTCGTTGTTAATTGTTTCTTCAAATTACCGCCAACAATTCGCTAAATACACCATAAGGTGCATTTAGCTACATTATATTTTTAGCAATCTAACGGATTTTTAATTGTTTTAAAAGTATTAGTGGCCACATGCGTGTAAACTTCTGTGGTTTTGGTTGAATTATGGCCTAGCAGAATTTGAATGTATCGCAAATCTGTTCCAGCTTCCAACAAATGAGTGGCGAATGAATGTCTTAATGTGTGTGGTTTAACATTTTTTTTAATGTGTGCATCTTGAGCTGCTTTTCTTACAATCTTCACTACGCTACTGGCGCTGTAAGGATGCCCTGGATTACCTTCAAAAAGGTATTTTTTAGGTCTATACTCTTTAAAATAAGCTCTTAATTTTAATAATAACTTTTCACTCAGTAAGCTGTAACGATCTTTTTTCCCTTTCGCTTGCTCAACTCTAACAGTCATTCTTTTGCTATCTATATCCTTAATTTTCAACCTTAATAATTCCCCCCTTCTTAAACCAGCGGAGTAAAGTAAACTAATAATACATTGATGTTTTAAATTAAAGGTTTTATTAATCATCTCTTGTACCTCCTCTTTACTTATTACCTCAGGAAGTTTTTCTTCCTTTATCGGTCTTTCTACATCATAAAATCTATTAGGCATTCCTAACACTACCTCAAAATAGAATTTTATGCTGTTAATGGCCTGATTAATTGAAGAATTTGATAATCCGTTCTGAATAAGGCTCTGAATAAATTTTTTAATGTCATGCTCTTGAATCTCAATTAAATTCGATTTGGGAAAATGTCTCAGAAATTTAGCAAAACAGCTACAATATGTAAGTGCTGTTTTATATGCGTACCTTTTCAATTCCAATTTCTGAAAATAGGCTTCTGGTATCTGGGGATATTTCTTACGTAAATCATCAATTTTCAATTCCTCTCCATAAGTGTTTACCGGTTTATTTCGGGCGAAATATTTCATATTAATCCATGCAACACCTTTAAATGTTTTCAGTAGAGTATAAAAATTCTTTTGTGTATTAGGTAAATAGACCATCTGATACTTTTCAGTCCACTTAACTTCCGGCAATGATTTAATCAAGGCTTGAATAACCTTGTCAGGGTAAAACTGAAGGCCAATTTTCTTTTCATTGTTAATTAAGAGATGCTTCAAGGTAATTTGCTTTTGTAAATTCATGATTTTTAAAGTTTTATTTCTTCTAAACTAGCTGATTAGTCTGGTTTTTAACATAAATAAATGTAGATTTAAACGTATAATAATCGTTTAAATCTACGCTTATGAAGAAATGTCCTAATTGTAAAGAGGTAATTACTGGTCGGTCAGATAAGAAATTTTGCTCTCCTTACTGCAAATCTAACTTCCATTACGAGCAAAATAAACAGCATGAAAGTAGCCTGTACAAGCAAATAGATAGGCAACTTAAAATCAACAGGAAAATTCTGAAAAACTTTAATAAGGCTGGAAAAGCGACTATTCGAAAGGAAAAATTATTGGAAGTTGGCTTCGATCCCAAGTATTTTACTCACTATTGGAAGAATTCTAAGAGTGAAGTTTACCTATTCTGTTACGAGTTTGGCTTCCTGGCTAAGAAAGACCCTAGAGGCATTGAACGCTTCGTTCTAGTACAATGGCAACCTTATATGAATTAATCTTCTTTTCTTAACCGACAATAAACGTTTACAAACGACAACAAAAGACAGTAAACGCTTAGCACCCGATTAATTTTTAGCCCAACCTACACCTTTGTGATATTGCTGCTGATTGGTAGCGACTTAAATCAATAAATGTTTTATTAAAATTAAAAAACCATGTACATTTTAAAAAACAACTCTCAGTTAATCGGTCGCTTAGGTGCTAAGTCTGAAATCAAAACTTTCGATAATGGAAAGGAATTTGTCAACATCAACCTGGCTACCAATGAATCCTATAAAAACCAAAATGGAAAAAGGTAGAAGAAACACAATGGCACAGATTGACCGCCTGGAGCAAAATAGCGGATATTGCTGAAAAATACATTGACAAAGGATTTTTGATATATAAAAGGTTTGTGTTTTGTATCCTATATATGAGACTACTATACTGTCACTGTTTTTTCCTTCGGAATTATAATTCTAAATTGTCCGTTTTGATTACTTATAGTTCCAGAATAACTTCCCTTTAAAAAAATATTGGCATAGGACAAAGCTTCTTTTTGTTTCGAGTCTTTTATTACTCCTTCTATCACTATGTTTTGAGCAATGATTATTACTTGGAAAAGGGAAAAAAACTAGAATTGTAGTAATTATTCTGTTCATTGGTTTTTATGGCTTTTATTCCTAATCTCCAAACAATATAAAACAAACCAAGCCAAGTCCCTACAAACTAGATGAAATTTTGACGATTGGTGTCTGAGAAAAGGCGTACTCATTCAAGGGGTCTTATCAATTCATTTTTAGATAAAAGAGGGAATTCGTGGTATTATTTTAGATGACACCTCTGGTTTTATAGGGGTTTCCTCGGGGTTATCCCCGTATTATCCTCCACCTAAAGGAGGGTTATACTGCCTTAGAGGGTCAAAATACCCCTATATAACGCGACATATGCGCCATATACGCCAAAAGTGTCGATTTGCGCCAATCGCGCCAAATACGCCAAATGCGCCAAACACGCCATCCCATTTGCGTCCTATTTTGAGATTTTTGATCTTGCTTTTCAGTTGATTGATTGTGCGTTCTTTGAGGTATTGGTTTTTTATGTTGGGTGATATTGATGAAAGGATTGAAACGATTGGTAGGGGTGAGGTGGTCATCAGTCTCTAGCGTCTAAACCGTGGGCTATAGCGGTGTCATGGATACCTAAGCGTTTTAGCGGTTTAACAGGTAGATATTCGACCCACTTCGGGGTCGTTGAAAATGTGATTGCTTTTTTCACGGGGTTGACACCCCGTGCTACAAATGTGTGACCCACTTCGGGGTCATGATCTCGTTTGTTCAATAGCGGGCTGCTCCTAGATCCCTCCATTCGTGAGGCAAGCCTTCAGGAGGCAGGCCTTCGTGCCTCAGGGTGACAATGCAGGTAGCTTACTGCTATAGGTGCTTTTTATGATCGGTTGGTTGTATGTAGATAAGACGCGATAAATCGCGTCTCTACGAGGGGTGTTTGAGGTGGAAAGCATCATGATAATCTCTCAATTATGGCTATTCAAGAGACCTACTTACTGCCTGGTAAATAGCGGCTTCTACTTCATAAAAAGCGGAGCGTTCGCCATTTTGATATCCTTTTCCGCTTCCATTGGTGATAAAAATTACTCCATACTTTTTGTCGGGATCTATGTATGCTCCTGAAACCAGTCCATAGGCTTCTCCAGGGTGGCCATAGACTAGCTCACTTTGCTCAAAAACTTTGTCCAAACCCTTATTTCCGATGATTCGGTGGATGCCTAATCCCCAACTATTAAAGAGGCCTTGTGCATGATCTCCATTTGTTCCATCATATTCATAGCTGGCTTGAGTCATTTGCTTAATCACTGATGGAGAAATTATCTGTTTACCCTTATGTTGCCCTTCATTGAGTATTAGTTGCCATATTTTGCTAAGATCAGTAGCGGTGATTCTAAGTCCTCCTTGTGGAGAAAATAAAACGGCATTAGTACCCGGAATGTAATTAGTAAGTAATGGCATTCTTTGGATAGGAATCATAGCGCTGTCTGCTTGGGCTTTCCAATTGCCATTTATTTTTCGATACAGCACTGCTACAGAGGCACTATCAGATAGATTTTCTACTGAAAAACTACCTTCAATGGATAGTGGTTTGAAGAGATTTTCTTCACAAAAAATGTCAAATCGTTGTTGACTGATTTTTTCTACTAGGGTACCAAGGATTACATAGTTGATATTGGAATAGCTAAAGAAAGATCCAGGTGCATGCTGTATAAAGTTTGACTGGCTGTAAAAGCGTCCACCTTCTTGGATGAGAGATGCTAGTGGCGGAACTGTGTCTTTCGCTAAAGCTGATAAAAAATCATCATAGTGCTTACCATCCACCAGAGAGGAAGTGTGGGATAGGAGCATTCGAGGCGTGATAGGCTGCTGTGGAAAATCAGGTTGTCTTACTGTATAACCGAGTATCTCACTGATGTCATCATCTAGAGAAACTTTTTCATCATCTACAAGTAGCATAAATGCCATCGCGGTGATCGTTTTGGAAATGCTTGCTACTCTAAAGAAGGTTTGGTCAGTGACAGGAATGTTTTGCTTGAGGTCTGCGACTCCAAAAGGAATTTGACTTAATATCTCACGATCATCAAAGGTCACCACTATGCCACCCATCAGCTCATATTTCTCTTGTATCTGTAGGATGTCTTGCTCGAGCTGCTGCTGATGAGCACAGCTGCTGAGAAAGCATAATATGATAAAGCTATAAATCCTCTTCATGACAGGCATCTTGTGCGTCTGGTAGGCTATAAAGTTAATATAAAGAGGTCGTTTTCATTTAAGTAACTTCTTTTTCATTATATAATGAGTTTTGGACTGATTAAGCAGAATTAGTTGAGGCGTTGATTTGCTGCTCTAAGGTGATAAGTGATTGTTTTATTTCGGCAGCTAAATTTGGGTATTTTGTCAAATCTTCTCCCCAAAGTTTTTTTTCAGACAAGACGGTATTTACTAATGTTTCTAAGGAGCTGTTTTTCCAAACTTCCTTAAAGAAGGCGAGTACTTCATCATCATCTTTGAGTGGAAGTGCTATGCCATCTTGCGATCCTTTATAAAAACGTATCAATGCAGCAAATGAAAGAATTAAGTTTTTAGGCCATGTCCCTTTTATTTCATGGTATTTAAGGAGTGACGGCAATACTCTAACTTTAAATTTAGCAATACTATTTAGGGCTATGGAGGATAATTCATGTCTGATATATGGGTTGGCAAATCTCACCAAGACATCATCCGCAAAGCTGTTTAACTCATCTTCTGGCAGATCTAATGTGGGGATGATTTCTTCATAGATGGCTGCTTTTATAAAGGTTCCTAACTTTGAGTCTTCGACAGCTTCTCGTACTGTCCTAAGACCATATAGATAGGCTAGAGGAACCATGGCGGTGTGTCCTCCATTTAATATCCTTACTTTTCTAGTTCTGTAGGGTGTAAGATCTTTGACAAATTTGACTTGAAGTCCGGCCTTGTGTAGTGGAAACTCTTTTGCAACATGATCTGGTGCTTCAATTACCCAGAGATGAAAATGCTCTGCTGTCACAACAAGCTGATCTGTAAATCCTAATTTTTGCTGAACTTGTTGTATTGTGTCTTTAGGAAATCCGGGGACAATCCTATCAACAAGGGTATTACAAAAGGTGTTGCTTGATAGTACCCAATCAGCGAAGGCAGCCGGAAGTTGCCAAAGAGAGATGTAGTTCAAAATACAATCACGTAGTTGATTGCCATTTTGATCTATTAGTTCACAAGGAATGATGATAAGGCCTTTTTCTGTAGCCCCATCGAAGTGAAGGTATCGATGATACAAGAGGGTGGTAAGCTTCGCTGGAAAGGTAGTGGGTAACTTACTATAATCTGAATCCGTGTGATCAAATGTAATCCCCGCTTCTGTGGTATTTGATATGACAAATCTCAAATCAGGATTGGTACCCAAGTTTAAATAAGCTGCATAATCCTCATATGGATTGAGAATGTCAGCAATACAGGTAATTAGTCTACTGGACTCCTTAGCTTGACCTTCCTCAATGCCTTGAAGGAGTACATGATACAGTCCGTCTTGTTTTTTGATCAGTTCGGTTAGACCTTGAGGTAGAGGCTGCACTAGTTGGACATTGCCATTGAAGTCAGTCTTCTCATTAGCGATATCGATCATCCAGTCAACAAATCCTCTCAAGAAATTACCCTCACCATACTGAAGTACTTTCACAGGACGGTGTATTTTATTAGCGGTATTTTTATTCAATTCATTCATATCATCAAATAGCTATAGTTAGCCAAACTTAAAGTAGTTTTTGGCATTGTGATAGCAGATATCTGATACGATTTTGCCTAGCCAAGCTTCATCTGCAGGAAGCTCTCCATTGGCAACATCTCTGCCTATCAGGTTGCAGAGCGTCCTACGGAAATACTCATGTCTAGGAAAGGATAAAAAGCTACGAGAGTCAGTTAGCATGCCTACAAAACAACTCAACATTCCCATGTTTGATAGCGCATTGATTTGCTTTTCCATGCCGTCTTTTTGATCCAAAAACCACCATCCAGATCCATATTGGACTTTGCCTTTTACAGAGCCATCATTGAAGTTGCCTGTCATTGTGGCAAAAACTTCATTATCGGCAGGATTGAGATTATACAAGATGGTCTGGGAAAGTTGATCCGTCTTATCTAGGAGATTGAGAAATCCTGCAAGTGCACGGGCTTGAGAGAAATCTCCTATAGAATCAAACCCAGTATCTGGCCCTAGTTTACTGAGCATTCGTTCATTTGTATTGCGCAAAGCACCTAAATGAAACTGTTGAGTCCAGCCTTTACTATGGTACATTTTACTCAATGATACGAGTGTTCTAAATTTAAAATACTGTACCTCTGCTACATCAAGTTGCTGGCCTGTCAGTACTTTTTTAAAGAGATTTTCAATATCGTAAGGATCACTTTCAAAGTAGTATAGTTGCTCTAGTCCATGATCGGATAGCCTACATCCATGGTTGTGAAAGAAATCTATTCGCTGAGCTAATGCTTGCAAAAGATCTGAATATCGGCTAATCATGATACCGCTGACAGACTCAAGTTGGGATAGATATTTAGTGTAAGTTTTTGAATTTTCTACTGCATAGGCTTTGTCAGGCCTGAATGTGGGGTAGAGTTTGGGACCATCACCTTGATTTTTAGCCTTGATATGATGTGCAAGATCATCTGTAGGATCATCAGTCGTGCAGATAACCTCTACATTCATTTTTTTGGTTAGGCCGATTACTCGATAGTCCTGAGTTTGGAGTTTTGCGGTAGTCTCTTGATAGATCTCCTGTGCCGTATTTGTCGTTAAAAGTTGATCGATATCAAAATATCTTTGAAGCTCCAAGTGCGTCCAATGAAAGAGTGGGTTGCGAAGCGTGTAAGGCACAGTAGCAGCCCACTTTTGAAATTTCTGCTCATCTGAGGCACTCCCAGTGATATACTTCTCATTGATACCCAGAGTACGCATAGCTCTCCACTTATAGTGATCGCCTGCTAGCCATGATTGAGAGATATTAGCAAAGGTATGATTGTCAGCGATCGCTTGAGGTGATAAGTGACAGTGGTAGTCTATGATAGGCTGATGGGCTGCATGATTATGGTATAAAAGTCTTCCAAACTCATTTTGAAGTAGGAAGTCTTCGGATAGAAATTTTTGTTGTTTTAAAACTGAATTGTCCATGTTAATAGGCTATTTGGTTTTTTTACTAGAGTCTCTGATAATGAGCTCAGGCTTTAAGATTGTTCGCTGTGGGACACTTTGCTTTGGATCTGATTTGAGTAGTTCAAAGAAGGTTTCGGCAGTGA
This sequence comes from Penaeicola halotolerans, assembly GCF_016464625.1. Lineage (GTDB taxonomy): Bacteria > Bacteroidota > Bacteroidia > Cytophagales > Cyclobacteriaceae > Penaeicola > Penaeicola halotolerans. The sequence goes on along the minus strand of NZ_JAEAGO010000003.1, from coordinate 280,957 downwards.
TGCGTCCCATCGGGATACTTTTTTGATCGACTGTAGTGATAGATGGCTCTGTAAATGATGTAAAGGGTTCGTCTCCAAATCCAGCAATTTTCACTTGACTTGGGATTTTGAAGCCTTTTTCTTTCAATACTTGCATTGCGCCCATGGCCGCATAGTCAGATGCAGAGAAAACACCATCAAATGGAATTCCCTTTTCTATGATTTGAAGCATGGCTTGTCGGCCATCTTCTAGTTGCATATTGGACAGCACTACTAGCTCAGGATCTACAGGAAGCCCATGTTCTTTGAGCGCATCTTCGTATCCACGCTTTCGTTCTTTGTAGATATTGATTTTCTGCGAAGAAGTGAAGTGGACGATGCGTTTACACCCTTGCTTGATCAAGTGATCTGCTGTCTGATAGGCACCTAAATGGTCATCAATGACTACTTGGCTGACTTCTAATTCATTTGATATCCTATCGAACAGCACAAGCGGAATTCCTTTTTTTAATACTTTTTTGAAGTGATCAAAATTTTCAGTGTTTTTACCGATAGAGGCGATGATGCCGTCTACTCGAGCATTGAGGAGTGCTTCTACTGTCTGTACTTCTTTTTCATAGTCTTCATAAGACTGGGTAATGATGACTTTGTAGTCGAGGTTATTGGCGATTTCTTCTATTCCTCTAATCACAGAGGAGAAGAAGTTACGATTGATCGTTGGTAAGACGACTCCGATTAGTCTACTTCTTCCGCTACGTAATGCAGAAGCAATGTGATTGGGCTGATAGTTTAACTTCTTAGCCATTTTGAGTACTTGCTTCTTAGTGGCCTCTGATATTCTCGGGTGATTATTGAGTGCTCTAGATACAGTAGAGGCAGTTGTATTCAGCTTTTTAGCAATATCATGTATGGTTGCCCTGTCTTGTTTCATATCTTTTTTATTATAGGTATATCTCTTGAGCCTTCTAGACAAGCTCAAAGCGACACCCCTCTTTTCCAAGGGATAAAGTCATCTTGATCTAAGAGTTGTGCTTTAGTTTTGATTTCGCCACTAGCTACTTGGATGATGAATTCAAGTATTTCTTCTCCCATCTCTTGTATATTTTTTTCACCAGCAATGATAGGACCTGCATCTATATCTATGATATCAGGCATTCGTCTAGCCAAAGCTGTATTGGATGAAATCTTGATGACAGGGGAGATAGGATTGCCAGTAGGCGTCCCAAGCCCTGTGGTAAACAGTATAATATTTGCACCAGATCCTGCCATAGCAGTGGTGCTTTCCACGTCATTGCCAGGTGTACAGAGGAGATTGAGTCCTGGTTTGGTAGCATACTCACCATAGTCAAGCACATCAGATACGGGAGATGTACCACCTTTTTTGGCAGCTCCAGAAGATTTCATCGCATCAGTGATGAGTCCATCTTTGATATTGCCTGGCGATGGATTCATATCAAATCCTGAGCCTACAGCCTCTGCAGATGCAGCATAGGCTTTCATTAGTGAGCTGAATTTATCGGAGGTGTGATTATCTACACAGCGATTGATCAGGTCTTGCTCGACTCCACAGAGCTCTGGAAATTCCGAAAGCATCGCTTTGCCACCCAATGCTACGATAAGGTCAGAAGCATAACCTACAGCAGGATTGGCAGATATGCCTGAGAAACCATCAGAGCCGCCACATTCTAGCCCTATTGTCAGTTTACTTAGTGGGGCGGGAGATCTTTTGAGCTCATTGGCGTCTGCCATCGCTAAGAATGTCTGCTTGATAGCCTGAGATAAAAGTTGCATCTCAGTACCTTCTTTTTGTTGTTCTAAAATAATAACAGGCTTTGTCAAGTTCGGATTGATCGCATCCAGTTTTGATTCTAACAAACTTGTTTGGGCATTTTGACAACCCAGACTAAGGACAGTAGCTCCAGCTACATTGGGATTATTGATATAGCCTGCCAATAATGCGCAAAGCATCTCTGAATCTTGTCTGATACCACCACAGCCACCTTGGTGTGTTAGAAATTTGATACCATCTATCTGATTGAAAAGCTTTTTATCAGATTTTTGAGTGACCGCTTCTACAGTTAGGGTTTGGATGCTTTTCTGATCACCACTTTCATACAAGGAGGCCATTTCTTTGACCAGTTTTTTGAATGGGTTCGGTTTAGCAAATCCAAGCTCATCTATAAAAGCCTGTTTGATGATTTCAACATTCCTGTTTTCACAAAAAACCAAAGGTATTACAAGCCAATAGTTATCAGTACCTACTTGGCCATCAGCTCTATGATACCCTAGAAATGTCTTATTTTTAAAGCGGCTTATATCTGGAGTCTCCCAATGATAATTGCCCTCTTTCTGTCCAAAGTCATTTGCCTCATGCTTTACATTTAGTGTAGTGAGTAACTCTCCAGAAGCTATTGAGGTAGTTGTTTTTCCTACGATACCACCATACATATAAATGTGCGTACCGTTGCACAAATCATCGATTGCAAACTTATGTTTAGCTGGAATATCATTTTTTATTTCGATGGCTTTATCATTAAAAACAATAGTTTCTCCTGTTGATAGATCCTTTAAAGCAACTAAAACGTTATCTTTTGGATGAGTCTGTAAAATTTTATGGTTCATTAGAATTTTTGTTTATATTGCGCAATCGATTGCACAAGTTAGATAAAACAAGTAGAAAAAGAAAAGCTAATCGATTAATTTTATTTATCATGATTGAATCTGTATATGGAGCATAAAATCATCACTTTAGGAGAGGTTATGATGAGGCTCAGTACCGCTAATTATGAGCGGTTTGTCCAAGCCAAAAATTTTGAAGTAACTTATGGTGGCGCTGAGGCCAATGTAGCCATTTCATTAGCTCAGTTTGGCTTGCATACTACTCATGTGACTGTACTTCCAGACCAAGAGCTAGGGTATGCTGCTGCCCAATACCTCAGACAGTATGGGGTAGATACAAGCGCCATTCAATATGGTGCTGGTAGAATGGGTGTATACTTTTTTGAAAATGGTGCCATGCAAAGGGCTCCAAAGATCATTTACGATCGATTTGAGTCTGCTTTTGCCCACTTAGATCCAAATGATACAGATTGGGATCAAGTATTAGATGGGGCTACATGGTTGCACTGGACTGGTATCACGCCTGCCATCTCATCGAGTGTTCTAGCATGGACTAGAGCAGCCTTAGACGCAGCAAATCACAAAGGGTTGGTTATCAGTGGAGATATTAACTACAGGAGAAATTTGTGGCAGTATGGTCAAAATCCCCAAGATGTCATGCCAGATTTGATTAGTAAGTCTAGCATCATTGTAGCGGGTATGACGGATTTTGAAAATTGTACAGGGATTACTGCGGTCGATTATGAGGGAGCTTGTCAATTGGCTCAAAAGCAATTTCCCCAAGTCAAGTATATCACCAAAACGGAAAGAGAAGCCATATCTGCTTCCCATAATAAGCTGCAAGGACTACTCTGGAACGGGAAAGAACTTATCCGCTCCAATATCTATGATATGAGCGCCATGGTAGATCGTATAGGCGGGGGAGATGCCTACATGGCGGGATTGATATATGGTTTACTACACATGAAGGATGAGGCAGCTGTGGAGTTTGCAACAGCCGCATCAGTATTGAAGCATAGCATTCCTGGAGATGCTAATTTAGTGTCTGTGGAAGAGGTAAATGCGTTGGTTTCTGGTAATAACATTGGTAAATTATTAAGATGAGTATAAAAAATGCTAATGTTCTTCTAGCAGCAATGAAGTCCTCTGGTCTGATTCCTGTCTTTAATCATAAAGATCCAGAAACCGCCATAACAGTTATGAAAACTGCGAAAGAGGCGGGACTTCAAGTCTTTGAGTTTACTAATAGAGGTGTACATTCCTTAGAGGTTTTCAAAGAAATGAAAGCAATAGCCAAAGAATGGTCGGACTTCTATTTGGGTATCGGGACAATCTTAGATATCACTTCTGCTGAAGCTTACTATACTGCTGGTGCTGATTTTTTTGTATCACCTATTTGGTCACAAGGCCTCTGCGACTGGATGATGAGACAAAAAGTGATTTGGATTCCTGGTTGCGGTACAGTATCAGAAGTCTATGAAGCTTCAAACCAAGGAGCTGTTTTGATCAAAGCTTTTCCTGGCAATGTACTTGGGCCTGCTTTTATTTCTGCTATCAAATCTGTTTTGCCAGATGTACTACTTATGCCTACAGGAGGTGTAGAACCTACTCAAGAGAATCTAAAGTCTTGGTTCAGCGCAGGGGTACACTGTGTAGGTATGGGATCGCAGCTTTTTGATCAGAGATCTATAGCATCAAAAGATTATGATGGTCTCAAAAATAAAATCATAGTAGTAAAAAAGACCATTGCGCAAGTTGAGCATCCATGATGCAGGACATACTTCGTTAATTAAAAAGGTATGAAATGAAGCTATTTAAATATATTCTTATAGTCACTTTTCTCATTACAGTAGGCGCATGTCAGCAAGTCCAACAAGTACGCGTGATCAAACTGGGACATGGACTAGGAGTCACACATCCCGTACATGAAGCGATGTTGTATCTCGCTCAAAGGGTGGAAGAAAAGTCTAATGGGAAGATGCAGGTAAAAGTCTATCCTAATCAACAACTAGGTACAGAAAGAGAACTTGTAGAGCTGCTGCAAATAGGGAGTTTGGGAATGACTAAAGTCTCCTCGGCAGTCATGGAGAGTTTTGCTCCAGCTATGCAGGTATTTAGCATGCCCTATCTTTTTAGAGACGATGCCCATAGAGACCAAGTACTCAAAGGTGAAATTGGTAAGAAACTTCTGCTTGAAGGTGAAGATTTTTGGTTGAGAGGGCTTTGCTATTATGATGCTGGTAAAAGAAGTTTTTATACAAAAAATAAACCGATCAATGCTCCAGAGGATCTATCTGGAATGAAAATCAGGGTGATGGAAAGCAATACTGCCACCACTATGGTCAAACATTTTGGAGGATCTCCTACACCAGTATCTTATGGTGAGCTATATACTGCACTGCAGCAGGGTATCGTAGATGGTGCTGAAAATAATCCACCAAGTCTGTTCACGTCTAAGCATTATGAGGTATGCAAGTATTACAGTATCAATGAGCACACTGCACTACCAGATATCATGATCGTCAGCACCAAAGTTTGGAATAATCTGACTGAGCAAGAAAAACAATGGCTTCAAGAAGCCTCAGATGAATCAGCTACTTTTCAATACAAAATATGGGAGCAAGCAGAAGCAGAGTCATTAGCAGCACTTGAAGCCGCTGGTGTCGCCATCAACTATCCAGATCAATCGGGTTTTAGGGAGAAAGTAGAGGAAATGTATCGTTCATTTGAACAAACAGCACCTGAGCTCTATCAGATCATTAGAGAGATCAGGGATCAGCCTGTGGTAGATAAAAAATAATAAGGATGAAAACTAGCATTGACAAGGTAGTCGCTGTTCTTTTGATCATTTTGATGGGGCTGATGGTGCTGAACGTCACTTGGCAAGTAAGCTCTCGCTATATCTTTCAAAATCCAAGTGCTTTTACCGATGAGCTTTCTCGCTATATGTTGATATGGCTGGGGATGCTGGGTGCTGCCTATGTGGCAGGCCAAGGTAAGCACCTTGCCATAGATCTGCTGCTCTCTAAAATGTCAGCCCCTAATCAGCTTAAACTCCAAATGATTATTTGTGCTTTGGTCATGATATTTGCCTTAGTCACTATGGTATATGGAGGTGCTAACTTAGTTTATATCACTTATACATTGTCACAAAAATCGGCCACACTGCAAGTGCCATTAGCTTATGTATATGCCATCATCCCTTTGAGTGGCTTATTGACTGTTTATTATCAACTAGAAGCGATTTTCCAGCGCATCAAGCTTATCAAGTAACCTACAGACACATGGAGTTTCTTAGCATATTGATTTTAGTTTGTTCCTTTTTATTATTTCTGAGTATTGGCGTGCCTGTCGCATGGAGCTTAGGATTGTCTGGGCTATTGACCCTTTTGGTCACTGTACCATTTGAGCCAGCAGCTACTACGATTGCCCAGCGTATGGCTACTGGTCTAGATAGCTTCTCTTTGCTAGCGATTCCATTCTTCATTTTGGCTGGGGAGATCATGAATAGAGGAGGTATAGCCCATCGACTCATCGAACTTGCTAAAGCGCTCACTGGCAGACTTCCGGGAGGTTTGATCTATGTCAATGTCTTGGCAGCGATGCTCTTTGGCGCTATCGCAGGCTCTGCGGTGGCAGCAGCTTCGGCTATAGGTGGTATCTTGGGTAAGCGCATGGAGCAAGAGGGCTATCCTAAAGAACTAGGAGCTGCTGTAAATATCACTTCTTCGACTACAGGTCTTATCATCCCTCCATCTAATGTGCTCATTGTGTACTCTTTAGCTTCTGGAGGAGTATCCATCGCGGCTTTATTTTTAGCAGGATACATACCAGGGCTTTTGGTGGGACTGATGCTGATGCTGACTGGAGCTATCATGATCCGAAAGAAAAAGTTGCCTACAGGAGAGCGAAGCTCTATGAAGGAGGTCTGGAATAAATTTGGTCATGCTATTCCGAGCCTTTTGCTTTTGGTAGTGGTGATGGGAGGCATAGTAGGTGGTATATTTACCGCTACTGAGGCATCTGCTATAGCGGTACTTTATGCATTGATCTTGTCATTTGTTTATAGGGAGTTAAGCTTCAAGGATCTCTCTGCTGTACTACTTAAATCCTCAGAGACTACCGCTGTAGTCATGCTACTAATCGCCACGTCTATGAGTATGTCTTGGGTGATGTCTAGTGAAGATATTCCTCAAAATATTAGCGCCATATTACTTTCGCTAAGTGAGAATAAAATTGTGATCTTGATCATCATTAATTTGATTTTGCTATTTGTTGGGATATTTATGGATATGACCCCAGCGGTGTTGATTTTCACTCCGATATTTCTGCCAGTAGTGGAGGAGTTGGGCGTAGATCCTGTACACTTTGGTATCATGATGATACTCAATCTGTGTATCGGTCTCTGTACGCCTCCTGTAGGATCTGTGTTATTTATAGGTGTGGGTGTAGCCAATACCACTATTCAAAAAGTCTTAAAACCGATTTTGCCCTTTTTCTTAGCAATGGTCATTGCGCTTATTATCATCACGCTCTTTCCAGAGCTCACGCTTTGGCTACCTCGATTGTTCGGTATTTAAATCTAATCTGATATGAAAAACCTATTTAACCTTGACGGTAAAAATATCCTGATCTCTGGTGCTACAGGAGTGCTGGGTACTCAGATCACTAGCTATGTTGCAGCTCATGGAGCAAATCTATTTTTACTAGGCAGGAGTGAAGAGAAGCTTTTGAACTTGAAATCTAAAATTCCCAATACTCAGATAAAAATTTTGGTTGCAGATGTAACGGATGAGAGTGCACTAACTAAAGTAGCTAAGGAGCTCTCAAATGAGATAAACGCTATAGATGTCATGATCAACTTAGCTGGCGGCAATATGCCTGGGGCAGTCATTAGGCCAGATCAGACATTGGAAGACTTGGATGCTGGGGCATTAAAGAAAGTCATGGAACTGAACTATCAAGGAACCCTCTTACCGATCAAAGCTTTTTTACCTTTACTCAATGGAGGACATCCTGTAAGTATAATCAATACTTCTTCGATGGCGGCTCAAAGACCGCTAACGCGTGTCATGGGCTACTCTTCAGCTAAGGCAGCTATAGATAACCTCACTAAATGGCTGGCAGTAGAATTTGCCCAGAAATATGGACCCAATATGCGTGTCAATGCTATAGCACCAGGGTTTTTTCTAACAGAGCAAAATAGAGCTTTACTCACTGAGGTCAATGGTGCTCTTACTGTCAGAGGTCAACAAATAATAGCGCATACACCTATGGGTAGATTTGGTGAGGATGAGGATCTGTTAGGCACCGTCCATTGGCTCGCTAGTGATGCTTCTAAATTTGTGACTGGTGTTATCATCCCCATAGATGGAGGATTTAATGCGTATTCAGGTGTTTGATTAAAATCAGCTCAGAACAGCAAGAATATCCGATTAATTGACTAATAGTAAAACTAAACTATGTTAGAGCTCTAATTATTTTACTCTTTCCAAACGCCCTTTTCGTTTGATCAAATTTTTATAGTCCCATTGAATTGCTCTAGACTTATTGAGCCAGCGTCTTAGATCGTTTACTTTGATTTGAGAGACATCCTGATAAAAAATAGAAGCATCCTTGAACTTATGGCCTATAACTGTAAGGTCTTTTTCCTCAAAATCAGCACCACTCCAAAACATTAGTCTAACACCTCTTTTTTGTTTACTATAACCTACAATAGGATTAGCGTTTAGAAACCAAACAGGATGTCCATGCCAAATTTTTGATTCGGCTTCGATTAGTTCGGCTTCGATGATTTCTGCGATTAGTTCGCAAATTATCTTATCAGATGCAGTTTGTCTATTATGATAGGCTAAAATATCTGAGTTCATATGATTTAAGATTACTGTTTTTGCTAAAGGGCAGTTATAGCATAATTTTAAGATTTTACCTTTGATTTTTTATTAGATAGACTAATAAATACAATCAAAGGAGATGTCTAAAATAATTAATTTTCAAAACCGAAACAAAGCTCCGGTTTAAGGGCTTTTGGATTAAATTTATGATAAAGTCTGATTATTCTAGAAAACTAATGTGAGCTATTGATGGGGCGTATTAACTTATTTTTAAGGTTGTTTCTACTGGTGAGTTTGTTTTCGAGTCGGTTAGTTGCTCAGGACCGACCTCCTATCGAGGTAGAGTTTACGGGGATGTTTTGGTTGACTACGACTTATAATTTCCAATCTTCAGATCCCAATTGGAGTGAGATGCTTAGGCCAAGTAAGTTGCTCAATGATCAAGGGCGACCCTTTGCAGATGATGGGCAATTTACCATCGGTATCAGACCCTCTAGGTTTGGGTTTAATACACGACAAGAGACTAAGAAAGGTGATCTGGTGACACGCTTTGCATTTGATCTTGTAGGAGGAGGAAGCAATATCGGACAGACCTTTTTTCGGGTGCATAGTGCCTACCTCGAGTGGAATCGATGGGCTTTTGGTCAGCGAAATTCGGTATTTATGGATGGCAGTGTGAATCCCACTACTGTTGATTTTTTCGGGCCTAGTGGCTTGGTTTTGTTGCGCAATATTCAGGTGAGTTATCAAGTAGTGGATAGACAAGCCACCCAAGTGATGGTCGGACTGGAAAATCCCTCCGCCACTTCAGATTTGAGTCCTTTTAGAGGAGATTTCGAGTATGCGGATAAGCTATCTGATATCGTCTTTACTAATAAGCTTCCTGCAGCTACGATTCATTACAGGAGGAGTTTTGCCAAAGGGCATTTTCAGTTGGGTTGGGTCACGAAGTATATCTCATGGTTTGATAGGAGTGGTACTCCGCAGGAAGACTATAGCGGGAGTACGTGGGGCTATGGCGCCAATCTCACAGGGCGCCTAGTAGCTAGTAGTCATGTGACGCTCAAGGGGGCTTTTGTCACGGGTAAGGGCATCCAAAACTTTCTCAATGATGGTACTGCGGATGTGGGTGTTAGGACTGATCCTGATAATACCGTTACTCCTTATACCGGTGGCGCTATTCCTTTTTATTCTATCATGGCAGCTAGTGAAGTCAAATTGTCTGAGACGCTTAGTGCTACGGTAGTCTTTTCTAGAGTTGTCAATCAGACTTTTGCTTCGCAGTTGAGTACCTCTTTTGAAAGAGGGAATTATTTTACGTTAGGACTCATTCATCAGCCTTTTTCAAACATTTCCTTTGGGGTGGAATATCAGCACGCGTCCAGGCAGAATACAGACTTTGCGGGGGATCCAGTGCTGGGTCTTCCTGCTGCACAAGGTAGGTTCTTTGCTGTCCATAAATTGCAAGCCAATTTTATTTATCGATTTGCCAAAAAGCTATGAAAAGATAAATCCCTTGTCAGTAGGTGAACAAGGGATTTTTAGTAGTGGAAGCTTAAGCATCACTGATGCTCCTTATTTCTTTTTCACCAAATAGTATCCTAGAGACAAGGCTACGATGATGGAGGCTATCCCAATATTGCTCAAGCCATCAGCATGTCCGATGTCAAGTACTAATAACTTGCGACCTATGGCGATCAGGCCGATGAGTAATATGCTTTGTACCTTAATACTGTGTTCTTTGATGTAGACATTAAAGGTATCGATCAGCTCCACTGCGATCAGAATGTTGAAGAAGACAGGTAGCACCATGGCTGTTTGCTCTTTGGTGATCAGCAGTCGGGTGGTCGTGTCATTCATAGTTAGTAGTGCTTTGCCAAACTGATAAATCAACTCGATCAGCTCTACCGCTATGTACAGTACGATGATAGCACTTAGCACATAGAAGACTGCTACCTCAAACTTTTTGATAAACTCATGGCTCATATACCAATAAATTTAAATGGAGTAGCTTTTTTAAATTCATCAGATGTCTCTCCAGAGTAAGTCTTGTGGTTCGATAAATCTAATTTTCTGACACTGGCTTTCTCACTAAAATCTATTTTCTTAAGATCAACCCAAAAGGCATTAGGCGTCAGGGCAGTTTCAAAATAGTACACAAGATTTTTTTGATCAGCCACTGCTCTCCAACGCGTAGTTGAAAGGTTTGGATAGCCCTCTATCTCAAAACCATAAGGCACAGAAACGTTTCTGATCACACTGAATACACTGGCTACTGCGATGCGGGTATCATCTGTTTGTGGGATGGCTTTGATGAAAAAGGATGCCCTCGCAAAACGATCTGAGGCAGTGACAGAGCCTGGCAGGAAAGTCTTTCCTGGGATGTTTTCCCAATACTTCGCTATGGCTAGTTGCTTGTCGTAAGCTGGGTCGTTGGTCATCACAGTATAGCAAGGATCATGATGAATCACTAGCTTACCACCTATATACTCAAATATGGCACTATCTCCAGAGGCGTCAGAGATAGAGAGGTGAACGGTAGTGAATTTGTTGGTTCCAGGGATGAAGTCCGAGACGATTGCGAATGATTCTTTGCTGAGTGCCTCTACAGCTTCTGATACGGTGGCAAAATTGTCCAATACATACTGAGCCCATAGAGAAATAGCGAGTCCCTTAGTATTTCCTTCTTTATTGAAGCTTGGGTATTCAGACTCTACAAGCCAAAGCATGTTGGCTACCAGTCCTTTTTCGTTCATGCCATCTGAGATAGAGATATCCCATGAGCTAACGGCTAGGCTACCATATTTTGAGACCCATTCGATTGAGTTTTTGCCAACCTCGCCAGTTCTCTTCATCCCGCGAGGAAAAATCCACTGATTAGCTGGGATTTCTAATGAAAAGTCCATCGTTCTTCCTGTCAGCACTGTCCCATTGGGTCCTTTATAGACGACTCTAGTACAAGCATAGGATTCGATGTTAGAAAGGATGACTGCTAGATAGCATGCCATCACGATTGCGAGGTTTTTGTAAATTTTTTTCATGGTCAATTAGTTCGGATTCCTTAGTTGATATTTTGCCAAATGGAGTGTAGGTTTATTGTGCTAGTTGCTGTGTAATATAGTGTATGTTTTGAGTTGGATTACACTTTTATAAGGTTTTAGATCTCATCATAGATTCTATATCTGCTTTTGTAAATTTTCTAAATGCAAATTTATAACCTTCTAAAACAGCCAAACCATAAAATAGAATACCTACTAAAGAACTAAATGATTCAATCAATATCTCTGGAAGATAGCTATAGTCTAGAACTAAAATAGTCTCTAGATAACCTAGATTTTCAGATTCTGCGACAAATCCAATAAAGACAAGGAAATTGCCCAGTAGAACACTTATGAAAGCAATCGCACCTCCCATGATGCCGTAGATTTGATCGATTCCTTTTCCTACGTAGCGCATCGAAAACCCTACAGCTGCTCCGACTGCGATAGCCATATAGCCTATTTGATATCCTGTAGCTACGCTGATAGCCGCCCATAATATCGAACAGATAAACCCTGCTGTAAGTCCTACTAAAATAGCGGGGAATAAACGCTGTTCACTGCTTAATAAAGAATGCATTTCAGGCGATATCATGCTATCAATCTCAGCACCAGAATAACTTACCTGATCATCATTTTCAGAAACGTTAGTGCTATCATCCGCTTGATAGCTTATGCAACTGTCTTGAAAATCTGCTTTAGCATTTGTGAGACCACAAAGCAGACCTTGCATTTGATCCATGTGTCGGTTAGTGCATCTTTTGCAAAATGCAAGTTGAGCTTCTCTTGTCATTTTTTGTAAAGGTTAGTGGTTGGATTTAAATTTTATTTAGAAATATAAATAAAAAGTAAGAAAATGACTCTTTTAAATTGTGAAACAATTATAATTTTAAAACCTACATAATAGTCGTGTACTCTTTTTTCAAAACAATTAAATTTCACTTCTCTCATTTAGCTCATAACAAAATTGCGTTTTTTGAGTTTAGTTAACTTAGATTTGTTATATTATTTTGTTTTAAGTCCAAAAACATATAAATTAGCAATCTGTCATAATTAATGTGTCGGTGTTCTTTTTAGTCTACAGGCGTTACACCAGTCTAAACCATTAGCCATGAGTCCAATAGATATTAGTATTTTCATTATTTACATGCTCATCATGTTGGGTGTGGGTTATTATTTTATGCGTACCAATGCTGGCAAAGAGGATTATTATGTCGGTGGTCGTAATATGGGGAGTTGGCATATCGGCTTGTCAGTAGTAGCTACAGATGTTGGTGGGGGATTTTCAGTAGGCCTTGGAGGCCTAGGATTTATGATGGGGATGTCTGGCTCTTGGATGCTCTTCACTGGACTTTTGGGAGCATGGTTGGCTGCAGTTCTCCTTATTCCTGTCGTGAAGTCACAGCCTAGATTTAAAAATCTCTATACCTTCCCAGAGATTTTTGGTTTTTTATACAATAGCAAAGTAGCTTTTGTAGCCGCTATCATTTCTTTTATTGGTTATTTGGGCTTTACGAGTTCTCAGATCCTTGCAGGAGCCAAGTTGGCTTCAGGGACTTTTGTAGACTTAGAGATGAATACCGCCCTCTGGATCATGGGATTGATCGCAGTAGTCTATACCGTATTAGGCGGTATCAAAGCAGTGATCTATACCGATACCATACAATGGATTATTTTGCTTGCAGGATTTATATTTATAGGCATCCCGATCTCTTATACTTATGTAGGTGGATGGGAGGGTATTGTTAGTTCTTTGCCTGCTGAGTTTCTAAGATTTGATAATTTGGCTTGGCAGGACCTTGCCAATTGGGCTATTACCATCATTCCTATTTGGTTTGTTGGCATGACGCTTTATCAACGGATATTCGCTTGTAGAGATGAGAAAACTGCTAAGAAAGCATGGTTTATTGCGGGACTTTTTGAGTGGCCGATCATGGCACTGATGGGAGTGACGCTTGGTTTGCTTGCTAGAGTGGCCTTTGAGCAAGGGCTATTTACGGATATTGTAGCATTAGCCGATGTAGACCCTGAGATGGGTTTGCCTATTTTACTTAGTCAGGTACTTCCAGCAGGACTAATGGGTCTCATGATGTCAGCCTATTTCTCTGCGGTGCTTTCTACAGCGGATAGTTGCATGATGGCTGCTTCGGGAAATCTGACCTCAGACATTCTTGGCAAGAAATTGGCTTCTTACGGAGAAGCTAAGACATTGAGAGTTTCCCAGCTTCTTACTTTGGTCATTGGGGTATTAGCTTTAGTCATCGCCTCTCAGATGACCAATGTGCTCGATCTCATGATCTATTCCTATGCTTTTATGGTCTCTGGACTATTGGTGCCACTTATCGCGGGACTATTCTGGGGGAAAAGTAATTGGGTAGCGGCATTGGCTGCTATGATCGGTGGAGGCGGACTTACTGCGACACTTTCTATTTTGAAGGTAGACTTGCCTTTAGGGCTCGATCCTAACTTCTTTGGGCTGTTACTTTCCTTGGCTCTTTTTGTTTTAGTATCTATTTTATTTCCAACATATCAATCAAAAGTCAAAACACATGAACTTTGAAACACTAACTAGTATCGACAATGCTACTTATCTTCAAAAGAAGGAGATAGCAGATTTTCTTTTCACCCATTTAGATCAGTATGGTGATAGGCATGAGGATATCATGAAATGCCTAGACTACGCGCTAGATAGTGCGAAAAATAGAGGAGGCTATGCGATACTGGCGCGTGAGGGTAGAGATATAGTCGGTGCTACGGTGATCAACTATACCGGTATGGACGGGTACATCCCTGAGAATATTTTGGTATACATAGCAGTACATCAAAATCAAAGAGGCAAAGGAACAGGTAAATCGCTCATGCAGAAGGCTATAGAGATGGCGAAAGGAAGTATTGCACTGCACGTAGAACCTGACAATCCTGCTAGAAAACTTTATGAAAAGTTAGGTTTTACCAACAAATACCTTGAGATGAGGTTAACTAGATAACATGGCATTTTTAAATCTATATAGGGATAAGCTTCAGCATAATTTTAATTTCCTAAAGGAGCTTTTTGACAAACAGCAAGTAGAATGGGGTGTGGTTTCCAAATTGCTTTGCGGTAACCGTATGTACCTTAAAGAATTGATCAACTTGGGTGTTAGAGAAATACATGACTCTCGTATCAGCAATCTCAAAAAGGTCAAAGAGATCCATGGAGATGTGCAGACGGTGTATATCAAGCCTCCTTCGAAGCGTAATATTCCCAAGATTATCAGCTATGCAGATGTCAGCCTCAACTCTGAGTTAGACACTATCACTTGGCTATCAGAGGAGGCTGTGCGTCAAAATAAGCATCATAAGATCATCATCATGGTAGAGACAGGTGATCTTAGAGAAGGGGTGATGGGAGATGAACTTGTGCATTTTTATGAGCAAGTATTTGAGCTTCCGCACATTGAGATCATAGGTTTAGGAACCAATCTAAACTGCCTCAATGGTGTCATGCCATCTACAGATAAGCTGATACAACTATCACTTTATAAGCAGATCATAGAGCTCAAGTTTAATAAAAAGATTCCTTGGGTATCAGCTGGAACATCTGTGACTATCCCACTGATGATGCGTCAGCAGTTGCCTGCTGGAGTCAATCACTTTAGAGTGGGAGAGACGCTTTATTTTGGAGCGGATCTCTTTGAAGACAAAGTCATCGATGGGATGCATGGAGATGTATTTGAGCTATTCACTGAAATCATTGAGATGCACGAAAAGCCACTCGTGCCTTCTGGCGAGCTAGCAGCTAATCCGCAAGGTGTAGTGGCTGAAGTAGATGAAAGTCTCTATGGTAAAACGAGCTTTAGAGCAATCATCGATATCGGTTTGCTGGACATAGACCCAAAGTATTTGATCATCGAGGAAAATATGGGCATTGAGATCATAGGTGCCAGTTCTGACATGTTAGTGATCGATCTAGGGGATAATCCGCATCAGTATAAGGTAGGAGATTTGCTTCCTTTTCAGTTGAAGTATATGGGTGCTTTAGCAATTTTAAATTCGAGTTACATAGACAAGCGGGTGGCTTAGTATTTTAAAATGAGTGGTGAAACAATTACCTATTGCTTTGTAGTTTAGACTTCATTATTTTGGATTAAAATTCGGCTCTGATGAAAAAGCTTCTCTTGATTTGTTTTGTGTTATTCTCTTATTCAGCTCAAGCTCAAATAGACTATGGTCTGAGGGCAGGTATCACAGCGCCCTATTTTGGAGGTGCTGATGCCGTGAACCAAGAGATGAGATTAGCTTATTTCGGAGGAGCATTTGTAAGTTTTCCGCTCAAAGATGAGCAATCTAGAATAGAAGTAGGTTTGCAGTTTGCAGCCAAAGGATCTAAAGAGACTTTCGCTAACGGAGAGTATGCTGTCAGAAGTTACTATTTAGATTTGCCTATAGCTTTGAGAAGAAATGTGCTGCCTAACTTAGATGTTTTGGTCGGCTTACAGCCTTCTTATCTTCTTGAAAACGAATTGTTTTTTGATGCGCCAGATTTTTCAGGAGAAAATAGGACGGTGATTTTATTGGACACTCAAGGCTTTAGAAATTTTGACCTAGCCCCACATTTAGGTCTGAAATACCGATTCTTCAAGTCTTTTGAAGTGTTGGCCACTTATGATCATGGACTTTTCACCTTAGATAGAGATGGCGCACAGTCTGTCTACAATAGGGTCTTTAAATTTGGTCTAGGCTATACTTTTTAATCAAAGTAACCTTGTTTGACTAATTCCTGATAGATTTCTAAGCATGCCCAAGCATCAGTAGCTGCGTATTTGATTTGCTTTTCTGATAGTGTATCCGTTTCCCAGTTAGAAAGTTGCTCTGATTTAGAGATTCTAATGCCCAAAACCAAAGCTGACAAGTTTCTCACACCATAGCTTTTAAAGCCAACAGCTTTACACTCATCATTGAGGTCAAAGAATGCTTTTGGCTGGAAGTAGGTGAGTTTTTTTAATGCTTTGATGTCATCATGTACAGCTGCTCCTACTTTGATCACTGCGGGATCTGCCAACAGTTTAGTGATTACTTTAGGCAGTCCTATATGATTCAATCTGAAAAGAAAAGCTTGGTCTAATGTGCTGAGCTGTAGTAGAGCGACTTCATTGAATTGTCCCTTTTTGAAGGCAGGTTTCGTCTCTGTGTCAAAGCCTATAACTCTTGATTTGTAGAGGATTTTGATGGCTTCAGTGACTTCTTTTTCATCATCTATCACGATAGACTCACCCTCAAATGCTCCCAGTGGAAGCTCAGTAATTTCTTCTTTAGTTATCTTTCTAAGCAGCATCTTCTTGTTCGAATGCTTTCATTTCTTCATCGCTGTATCTCGTCAAGCCGATATTGAAGTAGCCATAGATCATCGTCATGAACGGACTGATGATATTGAAGAAGCAAAATGGTAAATAAGTTAATGTCGCGACTCCGAGCACTGAGGCTTGTGTAGCACCGCAAGTATTCCAAGGCACCAAGACGGATGTCACAGTCGCAGAATCTTCTAGCGTTCTGCTGAGGTTTTCTGGCTTAAGCCCTCTCTTTTTGTAGACATCCGCATACATACGTCCTGGAACGAGGATGGCTAGGTATTGGTCAGAAGTGGTGATGTTAAAGAATACACAAGTACCTGTGGTGGTAGCGATGAGCGAACCTGTGCTTTGAGCTAGTTTGATTACATATTCAGCAATCGTTTTGAGCATGCCACTAGACTCTAAGATACCGCCAAATACCATCGCTACTAAAATAAGCCAGATGGTATTGAGCATACCTGCCATACCACTGGTTTGTAGTAGTTCATTGACGATCTCATTGGTGGTGACGATCCCGATGTCCCCATAGAGTGCTTTCATCACAGCGATAAAGCTGAGATAAGCGTAAGATCCATTGGTATCAGCTATTCGCTGGATGATCTCTGGTTGGAAAATCACCGCAAAAATACCTCCTAGCAAAGCTCCCGCCAATAATGCTGGTACGGCAGGGACTTTTCTGACGATCATGATGATGACTAATACGGGAACTATGAAGAGCCAACCGTTGATATTAAAGTTTTCTGTGATGACATTAGAGATGATCCCTACATCGCTAAGCTCTCCCGATGCGCCATCTGTAAAGCCGATGACTGTAAAGATGATCAAGGTGATGATGATGCTCGGTACAGTCGTCTTAGCCATATATTTAATATGAGTAAAAAGATCCGTACCAGCCATAGCGGGAGCTAGATTAGTCGTATCTGAAAGGGGTGACATTTTATCTCCAAAATAAGCTCCTGAAATGATCGCTCCTGCGATGATGCCTTCTTCAAAACCCAGCGCTTTACCTATTCCTAGAAGGGCTACACCGACAGTGGCTACAGTAGTCCAAGAGCTACCCGTAGAGACAGAAACTACAGCACTGACTACACAAGCAGCCATCAAAAATATAGTGGGATTTAATACTTGAAGTCCATAGTATATCATGGCTGGTACGATACCACTCAATAGCCAAGTACCCGCAAGTGAGCCTATCAAAAGTAAAATAAGAATGGAAGACATGGCAGAACTAATACTTGCGACTACCCCATCTTGGATTTTCTCCCAAGTATGTCCAAGCTTTACAGCGATAATAGCTGCTACGGCTGAAGCCAGTACGAGCACCATTTGATTAGAACCAGAAAGCCCATCATCTCCAAATACTTGGATATTGATGATCAAAAGTCCTATCAGGAAGATAATGGGGAAAAGCGAAAGAAATAATCCCGGTTTTTGGGGTTGACTACTCATGCTGATTTTTCGATTCTATAATGAGATTTGAAAGATAATAAAAATTATTGCATTTAAGCCTCTAAAACTAGCTTAGCTACAGTTTCCCCCACCTGCCAACCGATGGCTACTCCCATGCCTCCTAGTCTACAAGCAGCATAGACATTTGGCTCAAGCTGCTGGATAATAGGCGATTTTGACTGGCCAAATGCCATGATTCCAGACCAACTTAAGTCTATTTCATAAGCTTGATCAGGTAGGATCACTTCTTGGATTAATTGATGAATGGCAGAGGAGATTTTGGGATTGAGTCCAAAGTCATAGCTAGTTTCACCCGCAAAGTCCAAATGCCTTCCGCCTCCTATGAGTAGTCGAGATTGGTAATTTCTGAAATAGTAATACCCTTTTTCTATGTGGAAGGTTCCCTCAAATTTCAAATCTTTGATAGGCGTAGTAACCATGACCATTCCGCGGCCAGGTTGAATGTCTAAATTAGGGAAATGTTGCTTGGTAAAAGCATTGGTGCAGAATATAAGAGACTTGGTTTTAAGTGGATAAGACCCCTGTAGTGTGTTTACTTGACAAGCTACATCATTATTTATAAGCGTGTAACTCTCCAAATGGGCACCTGTATATATTTTGACACCAAGTTCACTGGCGAGCTGATGTAGTGACTTCATCATCAATCCAGTGTCTATTTGACCCTCAAAGGCATTCCAAACTAGGCTTTTGACCGCATTTTTTGAAAAGCCAAACTGATCTATTTTTTCATTTTGGATGGAAAATACTGCTTTGCCAAAGAGCGGTTTTAGCCATTCGTTGATCTCTTGCATTTGATCTAATGCTTTTAGGTCAGCACCTCCTAATAGTTCGTATCCACCATGATTTTGAAAATCAATGTGCCGATCTCCCAGTTTGGAGCGGAGTTTCTGTAGGCCAAGCCATCGACTTTCTACTGTCTTTAGCACCGTATCGCTGTTAGTTTGTGCTAGGTCATCGAGTAATTCAGTTAAACTGCCAAAGCAGGCGAATCCTGCATTTTTGGTACTAGCTCCACTGGGGAAAAGACCTCTTTCTAAAATGGCTACTTGGGCATGTGGATGATGCTCTTTGAGATGAATAGCGGTAGACAGCCCTACGATACCACCTCCTATGATGAGATAGTCAAAGCTCACAAAGTGCTTCTTTTCCCAAATGCTGATCATGTCTTTTTTATTGTTTGTGGCAAATTAGCTAACAAAAGACTAACTTGAAAAGATATCTAAACCTAATCTATGGAAGCCGCTGAGATCATACAAAAAGCTAAGCAGTCTAATTTTCACCTTTGGTTACTCAATAAGGTGTTGGCTTATAAGATTCCTTTTAATAAGCCACACGGATTTAAGATTACTGCGATCAGTGATCAGTCACTTAGGATTGACTTACCCTATAAGCGAGGTAATTTTAACCATATCAGAGGAATACACGCTTGTGCATTGGCAACATTGTGTGAGTTTGTGACAGGCTTTAAATTGATAGATGTGCTAGGGGCATCAGACTATAGGATCATCCTTCAAAAACTGGAGTTAGAGTACCTTTATCAAGCCAAAAAAGATGTTTATGCCAAGTTTGAGCTACATAAGGATTGGTTGGAAGAAACAATTTTGATACCTTTAAAAAGTCAAGAAGCAGTATTTGTCACTTGTGAGATCACTGTTTATGATACAGATGATCGGGCTGTAGTGGTTGCTAAAGTTACTTGGCAGATCAAATCTTGGCAAAAGGTAAAAACGACACTTTAAACCCAACATACGATGAGAAAGATAGATCAGTTACTCACCGAATACGGAGTCAGCCATCAAAATGAAACCAATAAGTTGATTCATTGGATATGTGTTCCTTTGATTTTTTTTAGCATAGTAGGGCTGATATGGTCGATACCTAGTGGAGCACTTTCTTTTATGGAGGGAAGTTTGGGCGTTTTTGCTAACTGGGCCACTGTGGTTTTGGCTTTGGTTTTACTGTATTATATCAGGCTTTCACCGCCCTTGTTTTTTGGTATGCTCCTGTTTTCTGCGGCCTGTTTGTTTATGGCAAGTGTGATAGTGAATAGCACGACTATTCCATTATGGCAGATTAGCTTGGGGATTTTTGTACTAGCTTGGATAGGGCAGTTTTATGGTCACAAGGTAGAAGGTAAAAAACCCTCATTTCTAAAAGATTTACAGTTTTTACTCATTGGTCCAGCTTGGTTGATGCATTTCATTTACAAGAAGGCTGGACTAAAGTATTAGCTTTTAGTTTTTATAGGAAGTTTGAAAAGCCGCTTTTGCCATAGAGCGGCTATTTTATTTAAAATCCTTATTTTGTACATACTTTTGATTAACCATTGAACTTTATGACACCACTTCTTGCTGTTGAGATTCCTTTATTGTCAGACATTGTAGTGATCCTTGGACTGGCTACTGTTGTGATCTTAGCTTTCCAAAGACTTAAATTTCCTACGATCATTGGGTTTTTGATCACAGGAGTCATCGCTGGACCTTATGGACTCAGTTTGGTAGAAGCTTCAGAAGCGGTGGATATCTTATCAGAGATAGGTGTCATCTTGCTGCTCTTTGTGATTGGAATGGAGTTTTCACTTCAAAGTCTCTCAGCGATCAAGCGCTATGTATTCATAGGAGGGACACTTCAGGTTTTACTGACCATAGCTGCTACAGCAGTAGTGACGCATTTTTTCGGGTTTGATTGGAATAAGGCCGTATTTTTTGGCTTCCTTTTTTCGCTGAGTAGTACTGCTATCGTACTCAAGCTACTCCAAGAAAGAGGAGAAGTCAATGCACCTCACGGTAAGACCATTCTGGCTATTTTGATATTTCAAGACATCATAATCGTTCCTATGATGCTTTTCACGCCTATGCTGGCGGGAGCGACAGACGATGTGGGTATGTCGCTGCTTATTTTAGGAGGAAAAGGTTTGCTAGTCATCGTCCTCACACTGGTATTGGCGCGATATGTAGTGCCTCAATTGCTCTACAGAGTGGCTATGACTAAGAGCAAAGAGCTCTTTATATTGAGTATTGTGGTGATCTGTTTTGCGGTAGCCTATGCCACATCACAGCTAGGACTTTCTTTAGGCTTGGGAGCATTTTTGGCTGGACTGATTGTGAGTGAATCAGACTATAGTCATCAGGCGACCAGTGCTATACTACCATTTAGAGAGATATTCATTAGTTTTTTCTTTGTATCTGTAGGGATGCTTTTTGACTCTAACTTCTTAATAGAAAACTTTCCGATGATTTTGGCGCTAGTCGGTTTGACGATGCTACTCAAGATCATTACAGGATATGGTGCGGCTGCAGCACTTAAGCTGCCTGCTAGAATTTCGATGATTGTGGGTTTCTCACTTTTTCAGGTAGGAGAGTTTTCACTTTTGCTAGCTAAAGAGGGAGTGAAGCTAGAGATATTAGATCCGGTATCTTATCAGTATTTCTTGGCAGTGTCTATTTTGACTATGGCAGTGACACCATTTGTGATGAAAGGCTCTAATAATATGGCTTGTAGAATCCTAAACATCCCGATACCAGAAAAGATCAAATCTAGATTTAGCGCTAATGGGACTTTGCCAGATATGGAGGTCGATCAAAGTCATGACTTGGAGGATCACTTAGTCATCATAGGCTATGGACTGAATGGGCAAAACGTAGCCAAAGCAGCCAAAAGCGCTCAGATCCCTTATGTGATCGTAGAACTCAATGCGGAGACTGTAAAACGTGAGGCTGCCAAAGGAGAGCCCATCATGTATGGTGATGCTATCAATGGTACTATCCTAGAGCATTTAAATATTCACAAAGCGCGTGTAGTGGTAGTAGCGATTTCTGATGCGCAAGCCACAAAAAGTATCATTTCAAACATTAGATCTATTTCTAAAAAAATCTACGTGATCGTGAGGACACGATTCATCCAAGAGATGGAGGCCAACTATCGACTAGGTGCGGATGAAGTCATTCCAGAGGAGTTTGAGACATCTATTGAGATCTTTACACGTGTGCTGAACAAGTACCTGATCCCTAAAGATAAAATAGAGGATTTCACACAATCTATCCGTATGGACAACTATGAGATGCTTCGATCTAGCCGTACAGCCATGGGCGGAGATAAATTAAATATAGACTTACCCAACATCAATTTCGTCTCGCTCAGTGTGCATAGAGAAGGCGGTAAAGTAGTCGGAAAAAAACTTAATGAATCTGATATTAGAAATCACTTTGGTGTATCTGTAGTCGCCATCAAGAGAGGAGAAAAGATGATCACGGATGTCTCTGCAGATACTGAAATTAGATTAGAAGATCTTGTCTATGTGGTAGGTACTCCTGAGAATATCACGCGTTTTGAGGATGAAATAAAAGTCTAAAATGAAGCTACTATCTTACGACAAGCTGAAAGAAGCCTATCAAGAACTGATTGATTTTCAGTTGTTGGCAGGCACGAAGTCGCCTATTAGATTAGGAAAGTTACTTGGCTTTTGGCTCATGGTGTTAGTGGCTGTGTTATTATCTTATGTACTAAGCACAGAGACAACATTGAGTGCTTCAGCTTCATGGATGGCGGGGATCTTTATTTTGGCCTCTCTGCTTTGGGTGACTGAGGTGATTCCACTTTTTGCTACAGCTATTTTGATCCTCTCCTTGCAGATCGTCTTATTGGCCAATCCAGGAGAGTGGCTTTGGGTAGGAGATTCTGTGCTAAGTGTCAATCAAGTCCTTAGCCCACTTGGAGATCCTATTTTAGTGCTCTTCTTTGGAGGGTTCATTTTGGCTATGGCCGCGACTAAAGAAGGAGTAGATCAGTCGCTGGCAGCGATTGTTTTGAGGGTATTTGGTCGTCAGCCATTATTTATCTTATTAGGTTTCATATTGATCACTGCTGGCTTTTCTATGTGGATGAGCAATACCGCCACTACTGCCATGATGGTGACTTTGGCAGCGCCTGTAATCAGTCAGATTTCAGTGACAGATCGTTTTCGAAAAGGTCTTTTATTAGCTATACCCTTTGCTGCGAATCTAGGTGGTATGGGAACACCCATCGCTTCACCACCCAATGCTGTAGCAGTCGCCTATCTCAATGGAGCAGGTATTTCTTTAGATTTTGTTTCTTGGATGATCTATGCTATGCCCTTGATGTTGCTGACTTTGCTGTTACTATGGGGGCTTTTGTGGCGCTATTTTAAGCCCAGTACTACGGGACAGATGGACTTAAAGATATCCTATAGTAAAATGGAGCCAAGGTCTTGGTTTGTGATCGCGGTCTTTGTGGTGACTGTTTCTCTATGGTTAACAGATCGAGTGCATGGACTTCCGGCAGCGGTAGTAGCGATGATACCTGCTGTTGCATTTACTACTACGGGTATTATTGGTACTAAAGATGTCAATGACATCGATTGGCATATTTTATTACTTATAGCAGGAGGTCTAGCGCTAGGCAAAGGGCTACAAGCTAGTAGTTTAGACACTGCTTTGATTGCTCAAATCCCTATGGATGGTCAGTGGCTATTTCCGCTCCTGCTTTTATTTACCCTAGCGCTTAGTACTTTTATGTCCAATACGGCTTCAGCCAATTTGGTCATCCCAATAGCTATTAGTTTAGGGACTATAGGAGGATTTTCAGAGTTGGTATTATGCTTCGGTGTAGCGCTAAGTGCTAGCACAGCCATGGCACTTCCCGTTAGTACGCCTCCCAATGCCATAGCTTATGCTAGAGGCGTATTGACCAATCAAGATTTTATGAAAACAGGCTTGATCATCGGGCTATTTTCCTTAGCATTGATCATTTTGTATTTCAGATCATTAGCATCATTTGGTTGGATTTAGTCCACTAGTATTTCTTTTAGCCTTCTAAGAGACTCTTGGTTGGTAGGTAAGTAGATGCTTTCTAGTATACTTCTTTTTTCACCAGCTGTCAGTCTCCAGTTAAGTGAGGCACGTTCGATTTCTTCTGCCAATTGTTTTTCGCTTTCAGTCCCTTTTGGATTGTTTTGTTCTACAATTCTTCTGGTA
This sequence comes from Penaeicola halotolerans, assembly GCF_016464625.1. GTDB lineage: Bacteria > Bacteroidota > Bacteroidia > Cytophagales > Cyclobacteriaceae > Penaeicola > Penaeicola halotolerans. Next base: position 256,694 of record NZ_JAEAGO010000003.1, on the reverse strand, counting down.
GAGTACTCAAATTCGATTCGCTCAAAAGGAGCATTAAGCCATTGAGGCACATAATTGATGGCTACTTCATTATTGAGGGTTTGTACATTATCCCAATTGATATAAATACTTCTCAGAGGAGTGAAGATCTTTTGAAAAAGGCTAGTGCTCATGTTTTTTTCTATCTCTGTGACTTTTTCAGAATCTCTAATTGTGATCATTACAACACCGGATGTGTTTTCACTGATCCAGTCTTGGAAGACATGTACAAATCTGAGCGCATCCTGCACACCAAAGTTGTCAGAGTAGCCAGAGTCCATGATTTCTATGACCGGCTCGCTTGGAAGTTCCACATTAGGCGTGATATAGGGAAAGCTAGCTGCCATCCTTAAGGCACTACTAAATCTTAAGGAACCAGCATCTTGATTTTGAAAAAACCTGCCGAAATCTATTCCTTGAAGTTTTTCATTGCCTAGTCTATCTCCATAGCCAAAGGAAGTCATGAAAGATAGCCGATGTGGAGAGATGAATAGCTTACGACCATCATTGGTGATAGTAGGAGTGATGAAAAGTAGTGGAATTTTTGCTTCGCTTTCTTCCTCCTGATAAGCAGAAATCGGCTTATCTAGTACGAAGTCAGTGTTTTTATTCAACTGCTGTTCAAAAGCAAAGCCTCGATCTTTCAGATAATCTCTACCTGCATAGTGAAAATATTGATAACGAATAAAAAGGTCGTTGACCACTGCGGTGAAAATGATGGGATTAAGATTATCAGCACCTATCTTTCTAAGGTAGCTTGGAGCATAAGCTGAAGGAATTTCTCCCATTTGCGCTTGTCTATAAAGTTCGCGATAGTATGCTGCTCCTATCAATCCACCCGATGCACCCGTCATCAAGGCTGTATGCTTCATCAAGGAGCTTTCTGAGATACTATCTGCCGTCTGAAGTACGCGCATGGTCCAAAGTGCAGCGCGCTGACCACCACCACTTGTAGCGATGAGAACGAGTTTAGGAGATTGGTCTTGTGGAAATTTAGCTCTCCATTTCTCCAAGATTTGTAGTGTGGCACTTAGGTCTTTGGTGAGTGTGTCAGGGTGATTGAGTGCAGCTATAGCGTCTAGGTTGTAGCTAGCTCTAGGTCCATCATAGACGATTCCATAGGCTTCATTAGGCCGATCAAATATGGGGTGACTAGCTAAGAAGTTTACCCCTAAGATGAGTAAGATAGCACCTGGAACTGCCCAATCTCTCATCCAAAAAGTAAAAGCACCAAAGAACATCACCAAGATGGTGAAAAGTAACACAGCACTAGCTGCTGCAGGTATCTGAAACACTGGATTGTCTCTAAAGACACCGAGTAGTATTATGACCACAAAAATCACTGATTGGATGACGATAGAGTTGAGGTGATTTTGATCAAAAACACGCATGATAGCCTCTCTATCATATTGATGGACTATTTGATCCACTCTTTTTAACTTCATGAAAGAGTTGAAATAGTAGCTGATCGGGCTGACCTTTTTCTTACTATCAGAAAGTCTTTTGAGCACATTAGCACGGGTGATTTTTACCTTTTTGAGTCGTTTTTCTAAGTTGTCTGCTAGTAGTTTGAAGATGTCCTTATTGGTCAATCTGAAGTAAGCGAAGAGAAATATGACCATCGCCATCACGCCAATCAAGTAGGCAATAACCAATATGACGATGCGAATAGGTTCGTCTTCTCCATTTTTGATTTGGAAACTGACGAAATGGTAAATGTAGACGATATTGAAAATACTTGGGATGATGCTATTGTTTACACAGAATTTGGTGAATGGGTGCTTTAAATTTCCTAAAAATGGAAACTTAGGGCCGTCAAGAATGTATGATGCAATATGAAAGGCCATAATGAATCCACCCACTACAAAACCCATGATGAAAAAAGAAGTGAAGTCAACCTGATTGAGATACTCAGGATCTAGGAACAAATAAGGAATGCCTAAAACGGAACCAAACCTGCCCGTAACGATCAGAAAAAGTAGCAACCAAATGATCAGCAGCAAAATGTTTTTCTTGAAATGCGTGACAAGCAACTGTATTGGAAATGAAAAATAAAAGGCCTTTAGCATCTGTGTAATTGATTTCGCTGAATTTATGAAAATAATAGGAATAAAGGTCAAGTGAAGGACATCTTCGGTCAATTTTAATCATTGCTCTTTTTCTCTTTAAGCTGTATGCTTACCTTAGCAGACTTAAATAGTAGAAAAAAATGAGAACTTGGTTTTTGTGTAAAGTAAAATATCAAAAAGAAAATGAGCAAGGGCTGCTCAAAAATGTCTCTGAGCAGTATCTCGTAGATGCTGTTTCTTTTACAGAGGCAGAAGCGAGGATCTATGAGGAGCTAGGAATGATGATTCGTGGGGAGTTTCAGGTGACCAATATCAGTAAGAGTAATCTCACAGATGTCTTTTTCTTTCATGAGTCAGATCTATGGCACAAATGCAAGGTGACTTACTTAGTAGCAGATGGAGACTCTGGAAAGGAGAAGAAGGTAACTAACTATATGCTCGTACAGGCTGAGGATGTCAAGCAGGCTTTTGAGCGAATATTTGAAAGTCTCAACAATATGTTGGTTACTTTTAGAGTGCCAGATGTCACAGAGAGTCCTATCATCGATATATTTAAGTATGTCTCTTCGGATGAGAAAGCTATGAAGGTTCCAGATGGATTCAAGCCAGTCTCAGAGATAGAGGAGGATGACGAATAGTCCTGATGCCAGAGCAAGCCGCTCTGGCATTTTGCTTTTAGATCAAAGCGGATATTTGATTTTGAGTTGACCAGTTTCTTCGTCTGCAGGATCTGTGAGGTTGAGATTTGACAGTCCGATGCCGAATAATCTGACTGGTTTAGCCAGAGATTCTTGATGGAGCAGCTCAATGGTCATCGGGTAAATTTCCTCCTTGAGAATATACCGCTCAAGGCTTTTGCTACGAGTATGCAGCTCAAAGTCTGCATATTTGATCTTAAGCGTTAGCGTACGGCCTGTTATCGCTGTTTTTTCTATTCTTCTAAGTAGTTCATCGACTATTTTGTGCAGTGCTTCTTGAATCTCTTCGGGTTCAGACAGGTCATTAGCAAATGTGTTTTCAGCACTGATGGACTTTCTGATTCTATTTGGCTTGACAGCGCTGAGATGTACACCTCTTACGATATTGTAGTAGTGCAAGCCAGATTTGCCAAATCTCCTCGTGAGCTCTTGGAGACTGCGCTCTTTCAGTTCAGCACCTGTATGGATGCCTATTTCTTGCATTTTTTCAGCAGTTACTTTACCAATACCGAAGAATTTTTCTATGGGAAGTTTTTCTAGGAATGCCTCGGCATCTTCAGGCAAAATGACAGCTTGACCGTTTGGCTTATTGAGATCAGAGGCTATTTTGGCTAGAAATTTATTGTAAGAAATCCCTGCGGAGGCATTGAGTCCTAGTTCAATTTTGATCCTATTTCTGATCTCTCTAGCGATTTTTGTTGCGTAAGGCATGTCCTTTTTGTTGACCGTCACATCTAGAAAAGCCTCATCAAGGGAGAGAGGTTCTACCAAGTCAGTATAATCGAAGAAAATCTCTCTGATCTGAAGCGAGATCTCCTTGTAGCGATCAAATCTTGGTTTAACAAAAATCAACTCGGGACATTTTCGAGCTGCTATTTTAGAAGGCATGGCGGATCTTACACCATACTTTCTCGCTTCATAGCTTGCAGCGGCTACCACGCCTCTTTCACGATTTCCGCCTACTGCTATGGGTTTCCCTCTCAGTGATGGATTGTCCAGCTGCTCTACAGAAGCATAAAATGCATCCATATCCACATGTATAATCTTTCGTACAGCTGATTCCTCCTTCATGATTAGCGCATTGGTCTAGATAGATGTTAGAACCCATTGATTGCTACGTGGAGCTTTGCATTTACCTCTTCGACTAAAGCAGCCCTCACTTTCACAGTAATATGACACTTTATTCCAAAGTCTTGTTCAATGATAGTCAGATCATAATCCTTTATCACGCGCATGATTTCATTCATAGCTGGATATTCAAAATCTACAGTGATCTTTTCAAATACAATCTCTTCGATGATTTCATTGCTAGCGATGGCTTCCGCAGCAGCTGTTTTGTAAGCTGAAATGAGTCCTCCTACGCCAAGTTTTGTACCTCCAAAATAACGTATGACTACGATGAGAACATTTGTCAGATTATGAGAGCGAATTTGACCTAATATGGGATCTCCAGCACTGTGATTTGGTTCTCCGTCATCATTGGCTCGGTAGTTTGTCTGATCTTGTCCTAGGATATAAGCATAGCAGTGATGCCGAGCGTCATGGTATTGTTTTTTGAGCGACAATAGAATTGACTTGACTTCTTCTTCATCATATACTTTGTAGGCTAGGCTGATAAATTTACTCCCTTTTTCTTTGTAAAATCCTTCAGATGATCGTGCTAGGGTGAGATAGGAATCAGAGGTATGGATCATAGTATACAAAAATAATTAAATTATTGAAGCTGTGCTTTAGAAGGCTTTTGTATTAAATTAGCCCTTATGGAAATACCTCAGATCATCAACTTCAAACATACTAATTCAGAAAAGGGACTTTTAGCCTTTGCAGAAAACTCCATCAAACTTCCTTTTGAACTCCAAAGGGTCTACTGGATCACACAAGTATCAGATGATGTAGTTAGAGGTGGTCATGCGCACTACACTTCGATGCAGGTGATCGTATGTGTCAGAGGCAGTGTTGAAGTTCAGCTAGAGGATATGACAGGACAGCGTTTTGACTTTACTTTGTCGGATCCGACACAGGGGCTTTACATTCCAAAGCTATGCTGGGGTGCGATGAAGTTTAAAAATGACGCCTTACTAGTAGGGCTGGCTTCAGATCTATATCAAGAGAAGGATTATATCCGAGACCGTGCAGTTTTTGATGCTTTGCAGCGTAAATACAAGCATGTCTAAGGGACAGCTCATATCATTAGATCAGGCAAGTATTCCTGCTCAGGACTTGGTATTCGATACTGCGCTTTACTATGAACTTCATGATCTTGAGATCCAATCACATGCTTACCAAGTCAATGGTCAGATCGTGTTGAGCTTACAGTATGCGGTGAGAAATGATACAATCATCATAGCAGATCGAGCTCCCTATCAGTTGGTTAGTGTCTATGGAAATGCATTTCAAAGCTATTTAAGATCCTTTTATACTGATTTGCTTCAGTTTTGGTCTAGCAAAGGAATATACCGACTTTACTGGAAGTTGCCACCAGTTGATTTTTTTAAGAACGTGGTAGATGAGACAGTTTCAGCATGGGAGTCATTGGCTAAATGTCAAATAGAATCCCATCCAAATCATTATTTCAAACTTTTGCCATCAGGTAATGGATTTACCTCATCACTTCATCAGACGGCTAAGCGTAAATATGAAAAGTCGCGTGAATTAGTATTTAAGATGCTTCCTGATACAGAATTAGCCACTGCCTACCAAATGGTCAGTAAGTGGAGAGCACTAAGAGGGCATCAAAATTCGATGACTTTAATTGCATTTGAGAAGATATCGAAGAAAATTCCAAATTACCTTCACCTGTTTGCAGTTTGTTTGGATAGTGATCCTGTTGCCATTTGCTTAGCCGTGAGGCCTCATCGAGACATTCTCTATTATTTTTATCCAGCATCAGACCCGCTTTATGATGAGATAAGTCCTGCTATTAGGCTAGTAGAAGGTATGCATGCTTTTGCAAGAAAGGAGGGGATTAGATTTTTGGACTTAGGGACATCTTATCTGTCAGACGGACCTAATAAGGGGCTTCTGCAGTTTAAGGACAGCCTTGGGGCTAATCGTACGATGAAGCATGTACTAAAAGCTACTTGGTCATGACGAGTTTTCTCAAGGATATCTCTTGGTCTGGCGTAGCTGTATTTGTCAGAGCTTTGGTCAGCTTTTGGATCAATAAAGTAGTCGCCTCAACTTTAGGCCCAGCGGTTTTTTCACTCTTAGTTCATTTTCAAAATCTCTTAGGGATCATCACCTTTTTGCCAGCTGATGGACTCAATCGAGCTCTCATAAAACATAATGCATCGGAAGAGCGAGGAAATATATTTGGATTGACCATCAGGTGGTATGTGATCTATTACATAGGAGTGCTTGGGGTGCTTTGGCTTGGAAGAGGAGTGTTTTTGGAGTGGCTTGATATAGAGTTATCCATTTGGTTTTGGTTGTTTTTTTCTATTTTACTTGGGTTATTTCTACTGTTTATTTTACTCTTAGGACTCTATCAAGCCCAGCAAAATATCAGGTCATTTGCTTTGATGCAGTTGTTTTCCGCTGTTGTATCTTTATTGATCGTGACAGGACTCGCTAGGCTAGCTTTTCCTATTTATTTGATTGCCTTTGGATTTTTGGTAGGGCAGTTTTCTGGGATTTTGATTTGGCTATTTAGACCAAAGTTACCCAGTATGCGCATTAACAAGTTTTCATTCAAGCCGCTGATTCCTTTTCTGTCAATGGCTTTGATTTCGCTTTTTTGTGGAACAGGTTTAGATTTTTTAGTCAGGACATACTCATTTGATCTATTAGGAGAGTTTGAGACGGGGCTTTGGCAAGCACCCTATCGCATATCACTTCAGTTAGCAGCATTGGTAAGTGGGATTGTCGGGGTGGTCTTTTATACACGCGTGGCAGCCATCATTAAGGACAAAAAAGCTGTAAAAAATTACTTAGAGAGGGTATCGAAGACACTTCTAATACCTGTTTTGGTCATTGCTATTGGAATGGCTGTCTTTGCTGAAGAAACTATGTTACTTTTTTACAGCAGAGATTATGTAGATCAAGCGTTGCTTTTGAGAATTCAATTGATCGGAGATATATTGATGGTGCCTAGTTATTTATTAGCCTATGTATTTTTAGCCAGTACTCAAACGAGTATTTATATAGGAGCTCAAGTGGTTTCTGCTTTTATATATATTTTGATTGTCTATTTTGGACTTTCATTCCTTGGATTAGAGATTTTTGCTTGGGCGCATGCTTTTAGATTTACTTCTTTTTTGCTGTTTTTAACTATCTTTTGGTATAAATGGCTGAAAGATGACGCATAACAATCCACTGGTAACGATCATATGCATTTGTTACAATCAGGCCGCCTATATTAAAGAGGCGATTGGATCTGTTTGGGATCAAACTTACCCCAAGATAGAATTGATCGTAGCAGATGATATGAGTACCGATCAGAGCAGATCAGTTATTAACGAACTGGCTAAAGCATATACTTTTAAGACACTTTTACCTGAACACAAATTAGGATATACTAAGCTTTTTAATCAGTGCCTTCAGATGGCTAGTGGAAGCTTTATTATAGACTTGTCAGGAGATGATGTACTTTTACCCTCTAGAGTGGAGCAAGGCATAGAGGTTTTTTTGAATAGTTCTGAGCAAGTGGGGCTACTCTTTTCAGATGCGGAATTGATCGATGAAAAAGGACGCCATGTTCGCTATTTTTATAAAAGAGATCACAAAGGTCAACTTGTACGACCAGTACCAGATGGTAATGTCTATCAGGAGGTTTTGAAGCGATACTTTATCTGTTCTCCGACTATGATGTTTAGAAAATCTATGCTAATTGATTTGGAGGGCTACGATGAGACGCTGTACTATGAGGACTTTGACCTCTGGGTGAGAGCAGCACGTAATTATCAGTTTAAATATCAGGATGAAGTTTTAGTTCAAAAACGTCTGCATACTGACAGTATGGTTACTTCACAGTATCAGCCTGATAGTGAGCAATTGCAATCAACACTGATCGTATGTGAGAAAGCTTGGCAATTGAATAGATCCAAAGAAGAGCACCAGGCACTAGCTGAAAGGGTGGCTTATGAGTTAAGACATGCAATTCTCAGTGGCAATAAAGAGGTAGGGGATGGATTTATAGAATTACTGAGCAAAATGAGAGTAAAAAAAGCCTATCGATACTTTTGGTCAGTACTCAATAGGCTTCCTATTTCTTGGCAATTTATTTATCGATGGTTTTACTAACCAATCATGACTTGAAGTAGCTCTTCAGTTTTCAAATACTTCTTAGCCGTTTCCTGCAAAATATCAGCATTTACAGCTTTGATACGAGCGATCATTCCTTCATAAAAATCATAGCCTAATCCAGCGTGATGGATAGTTTTGAACTTGTCCATCAAGTGAAAAGAAGTGTTGATTTCTGATAGAAAATGGCCAATCATATAATTTTTGGCAGTTTCTAACTCTAGGGAAGGAACCAATTCTGTTTGGAGCTTTTTTATTTCAGCATGTATCTCATTGATAGTAGCCTGAGCATGCTCTTTCTTCACATCAGTGCCGATGATTAGATAGCTCGCATTCTGAAGATGCAGCAGTGAACTATGTATGCCATAGGTGTAGCCCTTTTCTTCCCGGATATTTTTCATCAGACGTGAACCAAAGTATCCTCCAAATAGCTCATTGAGTACTGACAGCGCCATGTAATCAGAGTGCGATCGATTGATAATGGGTAGGCCTACCCGAATACTAGTCTGCACAGCTTGTGCTTTTTCTTGATAGTAAGCACTAGGTGTGAAGGTGTTTTCATAATTCACACTAGTCTTCAGCTCACTGATTGCTATTTGACTGAGATATTGATCGATTAATTGAAAGTCTTCCTCGCTTACCTTGCCACATAAAAACACTTCTGGAGAGACTCTATAGCCTTCAGTGAAGTATGCTAATAAGTCTTCTCGATGATAGCTGTCTACAATCTCTTCTGAGATAAATCGGCCATAAGGATGGTCTGTTCCAAAGAATTTTTCTCTGAAAACCTTACCTGCTTCCATGCTATTTTTCTCCCGATTGATTCTGATTTCTTGCTTTTTGATGCTTTTCAGTGTCTCGAGCTCAGCTTCAGGGAAGTTAGATTCATTGATCATTTCTACAAATAGCGGAAGGAGTTTATCTAGGTGCTTATTTAGTACATAGAGTGATACGGTAGTATTGTCTAGGCCTGGTATGGTCTCTAGATATGCGCCATAATGATCTAAGATATCATTGATCTCCGTAGAAGTTCTTTTATTAGTGCCTTCTGTGAGCATTTTGGTGACAAAGAATGCGATTCCTTGCTTTGATTCATACCAAGCACCAGATTTGAAGCTGATTTCTACTTTGATGATGGATTGATCTCCCTGATTCAATACATAGGCTGGGGTGCCATTTTTTAGATATCTAGGGGATATATGTTGAAGAGCCACCTTATCAGGAAGTTGAAAAGGTGGCGCTTGAGTTCTATCTAATACCATTTTATTCGGCTGTTTCTGTCGCTGCTATCTTAGAGAAGTTGAAGCCAAGTGTGAGGCGAAGGGTTTCTCCTAGCGGATGATTTTGTACTTGAGGCACTAGATAAGCGAAGTCAAAAGCTAACTTTTTATGTCTAAAACCTAAGCCCATTGTGAAGTATCTTCTGTTACCTTTTTGCTGATTTTCATAAAAGTAACCAGCTCTAGCTGCGAATACGTCATTGTACCAATATTCAACACCTGCAGCTACCATGAATTCTTGGATTTCCTCGCTAAAGCCATCAGGTGCATCTCCAAATGAGCCAAACATACCGCTGAGTAGGCCACGATCTGGATTTTTACCTCTTTCTACGATTCTATTGCCATCAGCATCTGTACGTATATTGCCATCTTCATCTCTTGCATAGATAGGAGTACTAGGCACCATGAGTTTGTTGAGATCAAGCGCAAAAGTGATCTTATTTCTTGCATCTAGCTTTGTAGTAAGAGCAGAACCTACCCTAAGATTTGTAGGGATAAAGTCGCTATTCTCGGCACTATTGTAAGTGATTTTTGAACCAATATTGCTGATACTAGCACCCCAAGATAGGGTAGAAGCCCTTCCAGTGAAGCTTACGTCTTTACTGTAGTAAATCCCTAAATCCGCAGCAACACTTACCCCAGGCTGACCTTCATTGCCACTAGCACTTATACTTCCTGATAGATTTGAATGTATAAATCGACCAGTCAAACCAATGGACAATGCTTCAGATAAAGCCCTCGAATAGGTTACATCTAAGGCGATTTCTCTTGGATTGAATTCCCCAAGGCTATTGCCACCACCATCAGTCAATTGGATATCTCCTAAGTCAAAATATCTCAAAGATGCTGCTACCGTGGATAGATTATCTATGCGCTTAAATCCTGCTAAATAGGAGATCGACATGTCATTAAAGAAACGACCTAGCCAAGGAGTGTATGAAAGTGCAAATCCATAATCATCCTCGATGAAGGCAAATTTGGCGGGGTTCCAATGAGCAGAGTTAGCATCTGGACTGGTAGCTACTCCAGCGTCCCCCATACCTGCATGTCTAGAATCTGGTGAAAAAGTTAAAAACGGGACTGCGGTAGTAATGACTCTATTAGTAGTATCTTGACCAGCGATGACAGCCGAATTTTGTGCCATCAATACGCCTGGAAGGCTACTTGCTACTAGTACTACTAGAGATTTTAAGGTGTAATGCTTTATTTTCATGCTTAATTAATCTATGAGGAGTTTTCCTGTACTACTATCCGAAGAACCGTCTTCTCTATCTATCACCTCAAGTACGTAAATATAAATTCCTTTTGTGGGAATATTAACCTTATTTTGAAAAATATTCCAAGTCAAAATATCAATTTTTTCCGAAGCTCTATTTATCGCTGTCGTGTAATTCAATATTTTTTTTCCATACAAGTCATAAACCGTAAATTGTATTTGAAGGTTTTGATTTGGTCGGTTATGACTAAAACTAAATGTTGTTTCTGCATTAGCAGGGTTTGGATAGTTGTTTAAGGTTAATATTTTTATTCGATTACTACCATTTACGACCACTTCTAAGTTAGCTGTGGCCCTGTTTCCAGCCCTATCCCAAGCACTAATTTCTAGTGTATTATTACCCTCTTTCAAGCTATCAATTTCGATCATGAGAATATTTTTCGTGAAATCTCCTCCTAAACTTTTTATTTCACTGTTGAGTGCGATAGTTCGGTCACCATTTATAGTCAGTATGGGACTTCTGCCTATGATCGCATCACTCAAGTTGATACCACTAAGATCGACAAGATTGGCGATGAGCAGTGCTCGTCTGCTGGCAATGCTTCTAATTTGTTTTGTAGTATCATTGATATACATCCTTATTTCTGGAGGAGTTTGATCGCTTATTGAAGAGAGGCTACCACCTATTTTGAAATCATTCAGACCACTAACCACCTCTTTTTGTTCATCAAAAGCATAGACTCTGAGCCTGCCTTCTCCGATACTGTAGTCTATCGCTTCACCGATAAGTTCTGAGATACTAAACTCCCCATTTCGGATTTCTCCAGATCCTCTAGCGATGATTTTGTCTCTTAGCGCGTATTGTGTAGAACTACTTTCATCCCCTAAGGTCTGGAATCTGGTTAGCTTGTCTATCAACTCGTATTCAAACGCTCCGTCAAAGTCTCTCACAAGATTACTGTTTTGTGTGATAGCACCTGACCAAGAGACATGCTGATTTGCTCGGAGCGTATCTGAAACCTGATCTTGAGCAGTGAGCGTGATCTGAGGATTAGCCCTAAATAGCAGCATGGCTGGATCGCCCAATAGGATAAAGTTTCTATTCAAAACGCCATTTTGGCTTTCATTTTTTGTAATCTGAAAAATCTCTCCTAAAGTTTGATCTTGAGTCGCATCTGCCCTGAACGCTTGTGTGATAAAAGCTTCATTCAATTGGAAGTTGGTACTTGAAAATACAGGACGACTAGTAGTAAGCATCGCAATAGCACCACCGTCTGGCTTGAATAGCATCTCTTCCGCTCCTGATCGGATAAATGGGCTATCATGTCTGCCAAACTCGCAAGTTGCAGTGATAAAGACAGGCAAACGATCGATATTTTTCCAATTGTTAAGGTCAGAGTTTGTAAATATCTGCTCAGCCATTAAGGTAGTTTCATTTCCATGCCCCGTATAGTTGATCAGCAAAGCGCCTTCATCTATGGTTCTTTGCAGCGCATTGCTTGCATTAGGCGATCTTTGGCCAGTAGGAGATTGGATTTGCTCAAAGCTGTCAAGATATAGTTTGTCTATCCGATAGCCCGTAGCTACTGTATCTACATGTTGACTGAGTTTTTCTGCGTCATTTAGATGTAGGTTATTATCTGCATCATCTGCTATGAAAACTACCTTTTGCCTCCATTTGCCAAATTGCTGTTCATAGTGGATGATTTTATTCAGGTAATCACGCGCTTCCTGTCTATTTCTTGCGGGGATCCGACCAATGGCCATATCCAAACTATGATTTATGGGATTTTCTTCAGGCCAGTCGCCTTCGTCACTATCCATGAAGCCGAAGTAGTCATCTGAGCTGTAGGTCAATAGTGGATTGAGGTGATCTCTAGATTGGTAGCTAGCCAAAAGGTGGTTGTTTAGTCCCAACTTATTTTTGTAGTCGAAGGTGGCCTTTCCTATGAATAAAACATATTTCAATTGGTCATTTGACTGTTCTTTGACGTACTTGATGAAGTTTCTAAGTGCTGTAGGATCTTGCTTGCCTGATGAAAACTGTCTATAGATATCCTCAGAAGAAACGGTTAAAACTTGTATGTTATTTTTCTCACTGCGATACTGTGCATAGGCTTCCGCTACACCGAGCAGACTTGCAGGTGATATGATCAACATATCGACAGTGCTTGGGTTGAGTAAGTTTTGATTGGCTATTCGTGTCAGTTGACTGACTTGAGGGACCTGATCTATTTTGAAAACTGCAAAAGGCCCTTTCGCACCAGAGGTAAATTGATTATCGCTTGTTTGTATGGTTTTTACGAATGTCCTGTCACTCAAATCCCATATAATTTGATCAGCTAAATTTTGATCAAATATATAGGTTTTAAGATCCATGTTATGGTTTCTCGGATCAAATATAAAAGGTATATTGCCTAGAGTTAACTTTTTCTGATAGCTGACGAGGATAGATTTGAGATATCCAACAGCATTGCTTTGTCCCTGTTTGTCATAAGTGAGCTGAAGATTCAAAGTAGGGGAGTTAGCTGTGATATCCACGCTGAATGACCTTTCAAATCCCCTTTTGCTGTAGATGCCTGCACTGATAGGATTCATAGATACAGTGGCAACATTAGAACCTGCTGCTGAAAGCGAAAAATTGCTAGTAGCAGTAGATTGACTCATCAGTTCAAGCTGGATATTCACAGGGTCAGAGGACACTAAACCTCTAAGATCAAAGTTGAGATTTTTATTCAGATTTTGCTCAAAACGGTCACTGTACCAGACACGACCAGAGTTTAGGATATTATGAGTATCTTCTTTATAAACGAGCGTTTCAGTCACTTGATTGACCTCATCAAAGCTACCAGAGATACTTGTATTGCGTAGAGGACGCACACCTGGTCCAGCATTTAATCGGAGAAAATAATAATTTGTATCACTATATAAATGATGCTCATATCTGACAACTTCTTCTTGATATATGAGCTGATGAGGGCCTTCCGCATAGAAAATTATGGCTCCATCATTACTTAAAAAGCCATTGCTCGTAGCAGATAGTTCAAAACTGATTGGGTGAGGATCTGAGTCAAAAGCTTGAGCCAGTGATTGGGGAAGCATTTTTGAATTGCCTGCAAAAAGAGCAACCTCATCAGTTCGGATAGTATTTGGATTGAAGCCGAGTGATCTTAGTTGTGCTGCGGTGATCTTATAGATGCCGTCTTCACTGATTTCCACTGCTATCCAGTCACCGCTCGTAAAAACAGAAGCCGACTGCGCTGTACTTTGAATCGCATAGAGACAAAAGACCAAATACAAAAGAAGTCTCACACAGCCTTATTTTTGGAAACTATATTTTCGATCATCGAAAGGACGAGATACAAGAGTATGATAGCAGGTAATGCCGCTACTCCGCCAATCACTCCAAGCCCGATACTCAATACTATCAATAAGTATCTAAAGATATTTGGCTTCAGTGCAAAGGATTTGAACTTCAAAGCTATCAGAGGGAGCTGTGCCAATAATAAATATGACAAGCTCAAAATTAGGAAAACCAAGACATCAGGTCTTTCGAGATAACTTCTCCACCAAGTGGATTGTTCCATCAGAAAGGGTAAACCACTGATCAAAAGCGCATTAGCAGGTGTAGGGAGTCCAATAAATCTATCTGACTGCCTTTCGTCATGATTGAATTTGGCCAATCTCACCACAGAAGCAACTGCGATCAGACCAGCTACAAGTGCCACATGATCATAAAGGGCTACCTTATCTAACAAAGTAAACATGATAAATGCTGGCAATACACCAAAAGTCACAGCATCTGCAAGAGAATCTAGGTCCTTTCCAATGGGACTTTGGGCATTGAGCAGTCTGGCCGCAAAACCGTCTAAGAAATCAAATCCTGCTGCAACCCAGATCATCACTGCAGCACCTACTAGGTCATAGTTCGCTACAAAGATGATCCCCATAAATCCGCTGAATAGGTTACAGCAAGTCAAGAAATTAGGGATATGTTTGATGATTTTCACAGGCTTATCCTCTTACGAATGGGTTAGTAGATTTTTCTTTACCTATGGTAGTACTAGGTCCATGCCCAGGGTAGACGACCATGTCATCAGCTAAGGTATATAACTTTTCTTGAATAGCGCTCAAAAGTGTCTCATGATCACCTCCAGGGAGATCGGTTCTGCCGATACTTCCACTGAATAGCGTGTCTCCAGCTATGCAAAACCCATCTGCTTCTGAAATAAAAACGATATGTCCAGGTGCATGCCCTGGCACAAAACGGATCGATAATCTGCTCTCGCCAAAGGAGATTACATCCCCTTCATCCACAAATCGATCAGGCTGACTTGCTTCATACTGTTGGAAACCGTAGTTGCTGGCATAACTAGGGATGGATGCTAGGACTGGCAAGTCTGCTTCATGCATGATTAGTGGAATTTGGAAGGTGTTTTTAGCCCATTGATTTCCTAGTACATGGTCTATATGACAATGCGTATTGAGTAAAAATTTAAGCTTTAATCCTTCCTTAGCCACAAATGAGGAAAGCTCCTCTCTTTCATATTTCTCATAGCACCCAGGATCTATCAATACGGCTTCTTTAGTGTCATCATATAGCAAATAGGTGTTTTCTTGAAAAGGGTTAAACGTGAATGTTTTGATATGAATCATGAGCAATGTGTCTTTGGAAATTATTTAAGCAATGTGGTCAAATTTATAAATTAACTGCTTTATTTCGTGTCATGGAAGTAGACTTTTTACTCATAGGTCAAGGAATAGCAGGCACTGCGCTAGCATTTGAACTCTCCCAAAGAGGGAAATCTGTACTCATCATAGATGATCAAAAGCACCACAGCAGTTCTAGGGTTGCTGCAGGTTTGTACAATCCCATCACAGGTCGAAAGATGGTCAAGACTTGGTATTGCGATGCTTTATTTCCATTGATTGAGCCTTTTTATGAAGGTTTGGAGGAGGCTACTTCAGCTAAGTTTTTATTTAAAAAAAGGATTTATAGGCCATTTTTATCCATAGAAGAGCAAAACGAATGGATGGGAAAAAGTGCTACAGATCTTTTTGCCGATTACGTTTTGGAGATTTTTACCACACCTCAATATGATCAAAAAGTAAATGACCCATATGGTGGCATATTACTCAATCATTCAGGATACTTGGCTGTTGCTCAGATGTTGGATGCATTCAGAGAAGCGCAGCTTCCATATATCTCGCATAGAAGAGAGCAGTTTGATGAATCCAAATTAATACTGACTGATGAAGGATTGACATACGCAGATGTGCAAGCTAGATTCATCGTTTATTGTAATGGGCTAGCCGCATCTGAGAGTAAGTATTTTAATTTCTTACCTTTTCATCCTGTCAAAGGAGAAATATTGACTACTCAGATAGCGTTGGATTCAGAGCAGATCATCAATAGAGGAGTATTCATGGTGCCTACAAAAGCGAGGACATATAGGGTAGGATCAACCTATTCTTTTAAAGATATCTATGGAGGAATTTCGGCCCAAGGAAAAGATGAAATTTTAGAAAAACTGGCCACCTTAATCCATATCAGTCCTAAGGAAATCTTAGCTCATGTCGCAGGTGTGAGACCTGCCACAAAGGACAGAAGGCCATTTGTCGGAGTTCATCCTAGCTTTACACAGGTCGCCATTGTAAACGGGCTCGGGGCTAAGGGAGTGTCACTAGCGCCTTATTGTGTGAAGCAATTGCTAGGTCAAATTCTAGATGGTCATAAAATAGATCCGCAGTTAAACATTACACGATATTTATAATTATATTAATGCGAAAGTTTCGTCCATTAGTTGCTGATTTACGTTAATTTTTCTCTGAATAGCAAAAGTGAATCAATAGTCTCTGATGGTCTTAATAAATTGATTGTGAAATGAATAAGTGTTATAAAGGACTATTTTTATTGGCTTTTTTTGGGCTTGGCTTTTTCTCTGGAGCCAAAGCGCAAGTTTTTAATGAGCCTTTTGGTAAAAATAGAATACAATATAGAGAGTTTGATTGGGCATATTATGAGTCCAATAACTTTGAAGTACACTACACACAAGGAGGGCAAGCAACAGCCCGAGAGACTATCGCATATTTAGAAGATGAATTCGATCGACTGACCAATTTGATAGGATATGCTCCCTATACCAAGACTAAAATTTTCATTTATAACTCAAGGGCAGACCTACTTCAAAGTAATGTTGGCATAGAGCGAAATAACTACACGATCGGAGGAAAGACAGAATTCTCTAAACTCCTAGTGGAAGTCCCTTTTACAGGAGATTGGTATAGCTACAAGCGAGAGCTCGTATTTCAGTTGTCAAAATCTTACATCACTGACATGCTTTTTGGGGGAAGCATAGCAGATATGTTTCAGTCCTCTTTGATCAATTCATTTCCAGACTGGTTCATAGATGGGGCTGCGAGATATATCGCTAGTGGCTGGAGTGTAGAGATGGATGACTATGTCAGAGAGTATGTGACGACCGAAAAGAACATCAAACTGACCAATCTACAAGGTAAAAGAGCTGAGCTCATAGGCCAATCTCTTTGGAACTATATCGTAGAAAAATATGGAAGAAGAAATATCTCCAACGTCCTGAATCTCTCTCGAATCATCCGAAATGAAGAAAATAGTGTGTCAAAGACTCTAGGAATCAGCTTCAGAAAATTCATGGTCGAGTGGCAAGGGTTTTATACCAATCAGCAGGCAATCATCGCTGATAACTACATTCAACCAGATGAAGAAAGTGAGATTTTTAAAAATCCAAAAGCAAAATACTTCGTCAAAGAAGTGAAAATTAGTCCGGATGGAAAAAAACTAGCCTATAGTGTCAATCAAGAAGGAAAGTATGAAGTCATCATCCGTGATCTAGAAAATAATAATGAAAAGGTGGTCTTCAAAGGTGGCTACAAAGCTATCTACCAAACGCCTGATTTTTCTCAGCCAATCATCGATTGGAAAGATAACCTGACCATAGGCGTAGCACATCATGAGAAGGGACAAGCAACCATTAGCCTCATACCGGTATCAGGTAGAGGTAAACTCAATATCCCGTTGACTAGAATCAACCAAGTCAATCAGATGGAGTTTTCAAAAAATGGTAGACTTGCCGTACTCAGTGCAGAGATAGATGGCCGATCGGATATCTACGTACTCAATACACTGAGAGGCAATACACGTAGACTAACTAATGATATTTTTGATAATATCACTCCGCAGTTTTATGGAGACAATGGGGTGATCTTTTCTTCAAACAGGAATTCAGATTCCTTATTTGCTAGGACAGTTCCTAAGATGTTAGAGATGCCTGAGGACTTCAATATCTATCATTTTGATCTAGATACGACTACTCAGGTATTGTCAAAAATCACTAATATCATGGGAATCAACTTTGATCCAAAAGTGATAGACAATAGTAGTTCGTTTTATTATCTATCTGATCAAAAGGGAATCATCAATTTGTTTAGGCACAATGTAGCTGATACGATTTTTGTACAGTACAGTAATTTCTCTAACAACATTCAGGCTTACGATATCAATGTCAAGGAAAATAAACTAGCCCTCATACTACTAGATGAAGATCGTCAAAAAATATACGTTGAGTCACTAGATGGCCTCTCTGAGGTTTTCACACAGCAGACTGCTCGTCAAGATGCTATCCAATCAAAGTTCATCACCAAAAGGATTCAAGACTTTAGAAAACAACAGCAGGAAGAATCCATCGCTAATGCGAGAAGAAGGGCTGCTCAGCCTGACTCTACAGTTGGGATAAATCTCTCCCAAGGTGATCTGATCGGAAGACAAAGTGCTAGTGATACAACCAAACAGTCAGGAGATCTCACCAAAGCTTTAGACGTAAGATCATACACCTTTGATAAGCCAAAAGGTATCGATTTCACTAATTATACCTTTGACTCTACGGTGACACAGCAAGAACGCCAAGCTGGACCTTCACTCTTAGACAATCTCCGCAAACTTCAAACCCGTAAAACAACGGTAGGTCCTCTTCCATATCAGACTAGGTTTTTTACAGATAATGTCGTCACAGGCTGGACAATAGATCCCTTGAGAGGTTTCGGTTTGCAGTTAGAGACGCAGCTTACAGATCTATTAGAAAATCATAGATTCAGAGCTGGAGCGATGGCCATACTAGACTTTAGGAGTGGAAGTGACATATTTGCAGAGTATAAGTATCTTAAGTACAGAGTTGATTTTGAAGCCAGATTTGATCGTAAGTCTATATTTAGAGCTACAGAGTTTGCGCAGCAGCGGTATATATTGAGTGAGGTGAACTTTGGTGTTTCCTATCCGATCTCTGTGAATGCGAGATTTACGGTGAGCCCATTCTTTGCACAGACACAGTTTTATGACTTAGACCCTAGTCTGCTGACACCTAATCGCCCTCCAAATGAACCAGCGAGTGAAGCACGTGTCAACTATGCAGGTGCTTCCACTGCTTTCGTATATGACAATACTGTGGTGACTGGGCTTTATGCGCAACAAGGATTCAAAGGAAAAATCAGTTACAATCACTATGGCAGTTTGAGTGGCAGTGATAAAGGTTTTAGAAATATCTCAGTTGATTTAAGAAATTATCAAAAGATCCATAGAGAAATCGTATTAGCTTCTAGGTTGAAATACGGTAGGTTTTTTGGGGCAAATCCACAAAACTATCTTCTAGGTGGGATGAATAACTGGTTATTCAATGACTTCAGACAAGAGCCTATCGAGAGTGATAGCCCTCTAGCCAATGTGACTCAAAAGGATGCAAGTAATATCTTATTTGTTGAGTTTGAAGACTTGAGAGGATATGATTACAATGAACTCAGGGGGAGTAATGTTTTGACGTTCAGCACCGAGTTGAGAATACCAGTGTTTAGGTATTTTGAGAGAGGTTCCATTGCTTCAAATTTCGTTAGGAACTTCGAGCTTGTAGGATTTTACGATATAGGTTCTGCTTGGACTAATAGATCTCCATTTGAGGAAGAAAATAATCTCAATACAGAGGTGATTAAAAACCCAGGTTCTCCATTCCAAGGAATAATCAATAACTTCAACAATCCATGGCTGCAAAGCTATGGAGGTGGACTGAGAACAGTGCTATTAGGTTATTATATGAAAATGGATGTGGCTTGGCCAGTGAGAAATTATCAAGTAGAAGAACCTAGATTTTACTTAACTTTGGGTTATAATTTTTAAGAAAACAGCATTTTCATAGCTTAAGATAAAGGCTTTTGAGAGCCTTTATTTGTTTAAAAGCATTAAATAAATTCTCATGATCAAATCAATGACAGGATATGGAGTTTCCGTATTCGAATCAGATGAAGTGCTTATTCAAGTGGAGGTGAAGTCCCTCAACTCTAAATTCATGGATCTTAGCCTGAAGCTTCCTAAGCTATTTTCAGACAAAGAGTTAGAAGTTAGAAATCTGATAGCTGATATCCTTGAGCGTGGTAAAGTGAGTGTATCGCTAGACTATATCCAAAAAGGTAAAGCAGATATTCCAGTAAGTATCAACGAAGAGCTATTTGAGGCATACTATTTCAAGTATAAAGGCATGGCAGATAAGGTAGGAGCGTCTGATACGGATCTCTTCAAATTGGCATTGCAGTCTCCTAATGTGTCCACTTATGTAGGGGAAACAGGCGAGACTAGTTATGACTGGGATAAAGTAAAAGAGGTAATCCGAACTGCTGCACAAAACTGTAATCAGTTTAGAGAAGATGAAGGGAATGTGCTACAAGGCAAACTTGGAGAGTATATCGATAATATCGCTTTGAATCTACATGAGATCACAAAAGTAGAAGGAGATAGAGCCGCTAAGATCAAGCATCGTATCAAAAATAACTTTGCAGAATTGATTGCTGAAAACGGATTTGATGAGAATAGATTTGAGCAAGAGTTGATTTATTATTTAGAGAAGCTAGATATCAATGAAGAGATCGTAAGGCTTTCTACTCACTTGGATTATTTTCAAAAGACACTAGATGCTCATGAGTCTCAAGGCAAAAAGCTAGGATTCATCTCTCAGGAAATAGGCAGAGAGATCAATACCATTGGCTCTAAAGCAAATGATGCGAGCTTGCAGCGCTATGTAGTAGCGATGAAAGATGAGCTAGAAAAGATTAAGGAACAAAGTCTGAATGTTCTCTAAGAGATAAATTTAATAAAGAGGCTGCATTTAGCAGCCTCTTTCATTTATTGCAGAACAAACTTGATGGGAAGTGACATCCTTACCTTTACAGGGTTGCCTCTTTGCTTACCAGGATTCCACTTTGGTGCATTTTTCAAAACTCTCATGGCTTCTTCATCGCAGCCGCCTCCTATACTTCTTGTCACAGATACATCTGAGATACTCCCGTCTTTATCCACGATGAACGAGACATAGACGATTCCGCTAATCCCCATCTTTTTAGCTTGATTTGGGTATTTGACAGACTTTTGCAGGTATTTGACCCAGCCTTCATAGCCTCCAGCAGGGGAGGGAGATTCTTCGACAAATGTGAATATCTCTTCTGTCTTTTCAGGAGTGATTGAGTCTAATAATATAATCTGCGGTGAAGAGATTACTTCTGGTATATTGGTATCTAAGATGACATCTATTGGCGGTATTTCTATGTCATCTAGCTTTTCTTTGATAATAGGTTGCTCCACTTTTGGTGGTGGGGGTGGAGGAAATGCCGTGATCGGAATCTCCAACAATGGATCAAACTGATCGCTCAAGTCATCCAAGCTAATGTAAGCATTACTCATAGGGGATTTGTACTCGAATGCCATCAGTACGATAGCCAAAGTAAGCATCAGTCCGATATGCCTGAAGAGTGTGCGATGTCTATGAACATCCACTTGGGGGGATTTTTTAGTTTCCATATACTTCTTGTTTAAATGAATAAAAGAAAGACTTGCAAGCCGTATGAATATTAACTAATATTTTAGTCAATTCAAAATATGTCAACTAAAAAATTAATTGAAGCTAAAAAAAGTTGAGTAAAGTGAACAAAAAAAGCCCAATCTCATCGATTGGGCTTCAATATAACTATAATGGATTAACCTAATTTGAATCGGATAGGTAGTCTCATTCTAACTCTCACGGGACGTCCTCTTTGCTTACCAGGAGTCCACTTTGGAGCGTTTTCTACTACTCTGATCGCTTCCTCATTACATCCACCTTCTATACCTCTGATCACTTGTACATCAGTGATAGATCCATCAGTCTCGATAACGAAAGCCACATATACTGTACCTTCGATACCCATTCTTCTAGCTTGGGTAGGATATTTAGTCTCTTTACTGAGGTATTTCATCCAACCTTCCATACCACCAGCTGGCTCCGGAGAAGTTTCAACGAATTCAAAGATTTCGTCTGTTTTTTCTTCTGCAGGACCTTCTGCGACTATGATTTCGGCTACTTTAGTATCTTCTTTAACGTCTACGTCAAAGTTAATTTCGATTTCTTCTTCGATCTCGATCTCATCTTCTACCTCTTTCACCTCAGGCTGTTGAATCTCTGGTGGTGGGGGAGGTGGTTGCTCCGTTAATGGGATTTCTAATAGTTCTTCAAACTCATCGTTCACTGTCCCTAAGTCCATTAACTCACCATCATCGTAAGATTTGTACTCAAAGGCCATGAGCGTAATAAACAAACTGATAGCCAATCCGATATTCAGGAATAATCCTGTCTTACGGGTTAGGTCAGCTTGGGGTGTCTTTTTTGCTTCCATGGTTTATAAGCGGTTAATTTTGGTTATTTCTACCATATCTTTCCATTAAGGAAAAACAATGATAACTAATTTTATTGTTCATGTCAAGCATGATTATTTTAAACCCTATATATCCAATAAAATAATAGGATACCTGTCAAACTACCTCCTACATTGGCTAGCATGTCTAGCCATTCGAAGGATCTATCTGGTACAGCACTTTGGACAATCTCTAAGATAACTCCAATAACTATACCAATAGTTAACGCAATAGATTTGGCTTTAGTTCTCAACTTGATATACTTTCTTTGTTTGATAAAGCCAACTACCATCAATAACACAAAGACCGCGAAAATAGATCCATGTATTATTTTGTCAAAACCTTCAAAGAGAGAGGTACGAGGTGTTTCGCTTCCAGGCATCTGAGTGAGTACTAGGATAGCGATCAGCCATAGCAAACCGAAGAGGTTATATCGGAGAAACACAGCCTATGCTTAGTCTCCTATGAGCTCCTTGTATGCTGCTACATCGAGTAGATCAGCAACTTGAGAAGCATCAGCTATTTTGATCTTGATCATCCAGCCTTTGCCATAAGGATCATCATTGACCAATTCAGGCTCAGATTCTAGATCTTCATTGAACTCGATCACTTCACCTGATATAGGCATGAATAGGTCAGAAACTGTTTTGACAGCTTCTACTGTAC
This sequence comes from Penaeicola halotolerans, assembly GCF_016464625.1. Lineage (GTDB taxonomy): Bacteria > Bacteroidota > Bacteroidia > Cytophagales > Cyclobacteriaceae > Penaeicola > Penaeicola halotolerans. The sequence continues at coordinate 233,766 of NZ_JAEAGO010000003.1, read as the reverse complement.
CAAATACCTCATGTGCATCTATGGTATCACCGGCTGTTTCGATTTCTACATATACGATATCGCCTAGCTCACGCTGTGCGAAATCAGTGATGCCAACGGTAGCGATATCGCCTTCTACGCGAATCCACTCGTGGTCTTTAGTGTACTTAAGCTCTGCTGGAAAATTCATGTTAAACGTTTTATTTTGATCAAAAATACATGCTTTTGGCCAATGTAGAAATTTTTAGTCCACAAAATAAATTAATGGTAAGACTTTGGATAATATATCGTATTAAAGCCCCTAAAAGTCAACTGGTTACTCAGATAAGTTGAATCTCACTTGTCCACCAAAGGTAGTGGTAGCTCGCTTGAAACTGGTAGATATCCTTGGATCATTGACTGTACGTTCAAAGTAAAACTGCACGTTGAGGTTTTGATTGACGATGTAGCTGATTGTTGGTCTAAGGTTGAAGTTATAGTTACCATTGGTGACTGTAGCAGGTTCACCGATTTTTTGCTGAAGGGTACGGGTGTCTCCTAGTCGACCTGCGATGCGGATCGTCAAGTCATTTTTGAGCGTTTCTGTTCTTCCTTGTATTCTAAATGGTATTGGTATACCCGCTTGCGTAAATCCAAAATCCACTCTTATGTCTTGTCCAATCAGCTCTGTGACTTGTGCATTGGATAAGTTGAGGGAAACATTTCGCTCACGGTTGTACTCTATCTGGAAAGTGATCCTGCTTTTGGTTTGTACATCTATCCTCAAAAACGGACCAAATCGCTCTGTGAGTAATACTTGATTGACGATATAGACTGGTAAAAAGACTCCCTCGTCATTGGTCACCCCTGCTGTAGGGTAGTCTAAGATGCTATTTCTAAGCTCTAGATTGTCAAAATAAGAAAGTGAGTTAGCATAATTAGCAATATCAAAAGTAGAAGTGTAGCTATGAGATAAGTTGATAGAAGTAAAGTATTCGCTGAAAATTGGTAACCTTGCCAAACCTCTGTAATCAAGTCGCCAGTTAGGAAGTGGGATAGCTGGGAATGGACTCAATCCGCTACTGACAGCATCTTGTCCGCGATATGCAGCTAGGAAAGCCGGGATCAGTACATCTTGACTGTTTAAATTGTATTCACCTCCAGCATTACTTTGATTAAGCCTCGTTCTGATAAGATCTCGATTAGCTACAAACTGCTCAAAAAGTGGAGATGAATTATCCCCACGAGCGCCTGTGAATGCTGTTCCGAGGAGATTAAACGACAAGCTATAGCTACCTACTCTGCTTGGGTTGAGTGAGACTGCCTCACCATTTTCTATCCTGAATATCTCTCTGAAATCGCCCACTTCTCTACGCTTGGCAGTGAGTGTGATCTTCAAATCTCTCACAGGCTCGACCAAGGCACTCATCTGTAAGTTCTTGATTTGATTTTGCGCAAAAGGACTGGTCAAAAATCCACTTGGTGCTAGTAAGTCTTTCTCAGCTATATCAAAACGAATATTAGGATCCTGACTTCCTAGGATAAATCCAAGCCCTGGATTGAGGAAGCCTCTATCCATACCAAAAAGGAAAGTATTTCCCATATATCCAGGTAAGAAAGTCCCTTCAGTAATGGTATAAGTAAAGTTAGCCTCTCTCAGCATCATCAAAAAGCGTAGTGCTTTATCTACTGCGGGATTAGTAGGAGGGGTTTCTGGTGCAGCACCTCTAAAACCAGATGTCCGGACTGTACTTGGACGTCTAGGGGAATTGATCGCATTGAGACGCTTACTTTTATTATACAGCTTTACAAGATCTACCTTACCACTGAGCGTCTGCTCTCTGGTGTTCTGTAGCACATTGCCCAGAGTATCTCTCTGTCCGATAGCACCAGTTCTCCAGTCATAGGTCGCATTGTATCTGACGCTACCAGTGACCCAGTCTAGGGCGGCTACTTTGTCAAAAGGCAAGGTATAATTGGCTACAAGTTCATGTCGATAGTTGGTCGTTCGACCAAAGTTCCTCAAGTTATTTCTGACAGAGTCCTGTTTAGCTTCAGTATCGAGATCACCTTCTGGCTCGTCTATGATGGCAAAGTTTCGGGCGTTATAGTTCAGGTCCAGACTTTTGGTCAAATTGAGGTTAAAACCATAGGAGCGGTTAAAAGTAAATGCCTTTTGAAAGAGTGGTTCTACACCATCAGTTTCTAGATTGTCATTTCTGTATTGAGTCCTCATAAATCGCCTATCGAGATCTCCTCTTGCTGAGATTTGATCTGGAATAAAATTGATATTAAACTCTTTGATCAAAGAGAGGAAAGGAAGGTCTAAGAAATTCCAATTTTTAAATGGAGTGATAAATCGCTCTTCTGGCTGATAGTTGTAAGCTACTCCACCACGATAAGTATTGAAGATGTATGACTCAGTATTGATATTGCTCTGGCGAATAGAGCTTTGCGCATAGCTAAATGCAAAGTTTTCAATGTCATAAATATGATTTTTGGCACCTTCTCTGGTTTTGACTTTGCGCACATTATTGAAACTGATATTCCTAGCAGTCATCTGATCAAGTACGAGACTCCTGTAAGCCTCTCGGTCTCCTGAGGTAGGTCGCGTTCTCAAGGCTATTTCAAAAGGAACATCTGGATCGAGTGGGTCAAACTGTGGCCTTGTCACCGCACGCTCATAACTGACAAACATTGGGATTTTCAACCCAAAACTTTCAGGAAGCACTTTTTCAGCATTGATATTAGCGGCTACATCATACTGTGTGGTACTCTCTCTCGATAAATCTGATATACGACTCTCGATGGCTCCAAAGCCAAAGGAATTGTAGCGGATCGAACTACTGATCGTTCCTAGATCAGCCAATTTGATGTTGGTACGCGCATTGGCTGCCCAGCCACTTGAGTTATTGATACCAGTCACTCTAAGTTCGTTTGCCCAGATACAAACTGATTTGTTGAGTCCGTCATTTCCAGGGTTTTTAACTCCGAGGAGTAGTGCTTGGATAAAACTCAGCTCAGGTCTACCCACGATAGTGACTTTATATCTACCGATCATTTTACTGTAAGGTAGGTTTTGGGAAACCATGTTCTGATTTCTTTCAGCTTTTACAGAGACGATGTCTTCAAAGGAAATGTCTATTTCATTTTCTAAAGGCCATATTTGTCGAGGATCTCTAGTCCCTTCAGGTGTGATAGTTAGGGGAACTTCGATCTCATAGTAGTTATCGGTGAAGTCTGTTCCTAGTCTCAAAAAGGCACTCACTTCACCACTTTGTGTTGTCTCACTATCTGCATGGATGAACATTTTGAGGCGTTCATACTGTACTAGATCAAAATTGACATTTTTGAAGACTGCTTGAGAGTTTCTTGGTTCTAGGTCATCAATACAGATTTGAAGTGATTGCTCATTGAGTCTTCTCTGTACAGTTGTCGTATTGTCTCTATCACGCTCTATGCCTGGAGGGAGTACATATGGGCTTCTTCCAGCACTTCCTTCACTATTTTCCTCTACATTGACTACGGATACAATGACTGATGCATTTGAGTTTTCTGGTATTTCAAAGAAGCCTCGTTCGAAAAGCGGCTCATTAAATCTTCTCCATTGGCTACCGACCATTTGAAATTTCGCCATTCTCAACACCACAGGTTGCTCAAAATCAGTCAAGTAGGTTCTGATAAATCGGATTGATTTAAATCCTTGGATATTGCCTTGTACGCGATCAGGAATCCTAACAGGAATTCTAAAAAGATACCATCTTACTTCATCACCATTGATCGTATTGGTGACTTGGTCTACGATGTATTTATTGCCTATAGCTAGCTGACCAGGTCTCAGATCAATTTCATATTCATAGTATTGCTCGAGTTCATTGATGGTATTATCGTTATTCAAGTCCTCATTGTCTGGATTATTGCTACCAGAAGGAGTGAAGTTCAAGTTTGAATTAGTCAGTACAGGGCTATTATTCTCCATGCCGTTGAAGTACTTGTATCGCTGAAGGATCTTAATGTTATCAGCATCGTATTCGGCACTTAGGTAGTATTTAAAGTCATCTGCAGAGGGATCTTCCAAGATAGCATTTAACGCCTGAGGAGATACATTGAGCTGATTGATGAAGTCTTCAAAATAGGCTGCTTCATCTTCACTTTTCAATCCATCAAGTCCTACATCTTGGTTTTGTCTTGAGGCTGGATCTGTATCAAATGCTGGTGTGAGAAACTGTTGTCTCGTGACTCTACCCCATTCATTGAGTAGGGTGAGTGCTTCATCATAGTCCGCAGGAAGTCCATTTTCAAATGCATGACGGCTATCCTTCATGACATCCTCAGAGATATCTCCTAGATTAATGATGAGCTTACCACCTGTTTGATTATTTTCATTATTGATACCATCGAGCACACGACCATTTGGACCTTGGATAAAAGGATCCATCATCCAAAACTCCACATACTCAATATTATTTCGATCAAAGTCGACTTCTGTCAAGATCGCTCTAGTGATTGCGCCATAGTTTGATCTTGGGTTTGGAAGAAATCCACTATTGTCTAACCCTACATTATAGTTGTACATGCCTCGCTCAGAAGGGTAGTAGGCAAGGTCGAAGATAGGTTCATTGACTTGAAACTGCTCTCGATCTCTTAGTTTAAAGATTTCTTGCGGTAAAACCTGCCTTACATAATGATTTTGTACATCTTCATCTTCGATATTATTGGGTCTTCTTCCTCTCACATAGAAGACATTATCTATACTATACCAAGCAAGTCGCGCTCTTTTATATGAATTGCCCAGAATAGTTCCTGCTTGAGCAGCCATGTCAAAGCGATCATCATCTGTCTCTGGGGTGGCACCTAGCTTCCATTGTTGGGGTCCTTGCCCTAGATTAAATGGCGTAGCAGCGGCTTCAAAATCATCAATGTAAAAAGTAGATTCTCCGTTGACTCTATTAGATGTTCCTGCCATCAAGTGTGCAAATTCCCCGCTAAACTGTATGCTAGAAGGCTCTTTGGTTTGTACAAATGGCAGAAAATCAACCATTTTGGTGAGGAAGCGAGACTCTTTGTTGTAATTGACATCTAGTCCCCAGATGGAATTTCTCAATGGTTCACTGCCCACATTGACTCGGCTGATGAGTGGTCTCTCATTGAGGTATAAAAATGTACCCCCAAGGTTTAGATTATCATCTACCATGTAGTCAAAGCGTGTCCCAAGGAGACTTCTCGTTTGAAGGTTGAAAAGATCCGCTTTTTCAAAACTCACTCGGATACTTTTGCCAGAGCTAAGGATGGCATCGTTGATGATGATGACCCTTCCTATATTATAATCTACCGTAAAGTCCACCCCTTCTGTCAAAGGAATATTACCAGCAGTGACGATCACCGAACCAGGAGAGATATTCAGTCCGGGAAGGATGATTTCACTACTCGCGCCTGATTGTACTTGACCTTTGATGAAATATTTATTGAGCCTAGACACCAGTTCTGCGTCTGCTTTGGTAGTACGATATAGCGTATCATAGACATATTTATTGATAAACTGGATCTCTCCAGGATCAAACCTTTGCCTCAAAGTATTGCCAAATGGCTCTAGGGTAGGGAAGATGATCAATCCTCTAGCTTCATCTACTGTGATATTTTGTATATAGTCAAAGTTGCCATCTGGCTGAGGGTCATTGTTTTGGTTGAGCCTATCAAGGTTCAAAAGTCTGATCAGTGGAACATCTTTGGTGTTTGCCCCTTCCAATAAGCTAGGATTGTCTAGTCCTGTACGATCATCTCTGTAAATCACACTCAACTGAAAGCCCTCACGCTGGATTTGAGAAGCATTGAGCGTATAGATATTTTTCATCATCAGTTCCCAAGTAGGGATTCGAGTATCTATCCTCGCAGGCCTGAGCATTTTGAGAAATAGTACTTCACTTTCAGGCCTGTTTTGGTAGTCTTCTGTGAGTTCACCTACTTTGAAACTTTGACCATTGTAAGTATACTCATAGGAAACAGCTAGGACTTCATCATTTTGGAGTCTTCTTGTCAGTGTGATGTAGCCAAGCTCTTTATGCACCACAAACTCCGTTTCTGCAAGTCTTCTGGCACCATTGATCTGCTCGAAATCTTGGCCTCGCTGTAGGTCAAAGGTACCTTGTAAGATGCTGCTGGCTTGGTCAAAGTTTCTGATGCTGGGATTTGCATTAAGTGCCGCAAAAAGTTGATTGGCATTATTTCCATTAGCTACATTGCCCTGAGCAGGAGCTATGTTAGGGTTTGTGGGGCTTTGCAATACTTGTCCTTCCCCTAGATCAGTGAATGCGACAAAGTTTCTGAGTGTTTCCGTATTATTCGCACGGTTCATGATATAGACTTCTACACGAGTGATATTCACTCCCGAAAGTACTTGAGGTAGACCCCTCAGCCAGTTTTCGTAATTTTGTCTAAAAAAGTGTCCTAAGAAAAAGTGCCTATTATCATCATAGTCAGACGCTCTGATCTCAAAAGGTTGTCCTTGGCTACCTCCACCATTGATTTCTATGCTTTCTCGAATACCTCTTTGAGTAGAAGCTAAGGCGGTGACATACAGTCTACCAAACTGTAGTTGGGTCTTCAAGCCAAAGAGATTTTGAGCACCTGGGATGAGGCTATTTTGTATTGGCATGCTGACATTACCGATTTCTATACTCTTGATGATGTCTTGCTCAAAACCAGTGTACTCTACTTTGAGCTGATTTTCAAAGTCAAAAGAATTATTAGAGTCAAAGTTGGCGCCCACTTTCATCTTTTCACCTAGCGTACCTGTCACAGACATATTGATGAGCTGATTGAAGTCAAATCCCCCATTTCTTTGTTGGCGAATTGGGAGTGCAGGATTGTCTATCCTTTGAAATCGTCCACCAAAGTCCAAATTGACAAAGCCAGTAGGCACGATCTCAATCGTACTACCACCAAATATCTTATCAAAGACTTCGCTCACCTCGATAGGAGGAATCAAACTTCGACTGGATACTGCGCTTTCACCATCTTGACCTCTAGATTTTTCACGCCAATAGTTGCGTGTCATTTCTCTTTCCCGCTGCGCAGCATATTGCTGAAAGCCAATAGTCGAGGGTGGTCGATAGTTAAAATCTCCCAATCTCTCAGTAACAGTATAGGTAAGACTGGTGTCTAGTTTGGTCTGTACCGTGACATCATTAGGGTCTTTGAAAAGAAAAGGTGAGTTCAACCTTTGCCCTAAAAATGGATTACCCAAGCGCATCGGATTGGGTAAGCTAGGCCATAGTAAGAGGCTATTAATGGTTCTTCTTAGAGCTAGGGTATCTATTTGAGTGGTTTGAGGAGTGCCTTGAACTTGTTGGAGAGGGCTAGCCATGAGATTTCCCATAGACAGTATCCAAGCTACTGTCAAGCAAAAAACTGAACAGATAAACTGTCGGCTTATTTTTGCTGGCATGGTCAAGAGCCCGTGGTTTAGTTGGTTTTAAGTGCAAGTTTGATCAACTCCTCGATCGATATATCATTTCCCTTTTGCTTGATGATCGCCTCGATATTCTTCTCAGCAGCAGCCTTTGGTATCCCTAGTGTGATCAATGCTTGTAACGCCTCAGCTCTGGAAGTATTTTGATGAGAACCAGTATTTTGAGTCCAATTTTCTGATAATCCCTCTTTTTTGATTTTATCTTTTAGTTCTAAGACGATTCGTTGAGCCGTCTTAGCACCTATTCCTTTGACACCTTGGATGACTCTGATGTCTTCTGAGGCTATGGCTGTTTTGAGTTCTTCAGCGCTCAGCGAAGAGAGCATCATCAGTGCGGTATTTGGCCCTACGCCTGAAATAGAAATCAGGTCCAGAAACAGTCTTTTTTCAGTAGCTTCTTTGAATCCGTAGAGTGTGTGAGCGTCTTCTTTGATGTGTAAATAGGTGAGGAGCATAACTTGCTCCTCATCCTTGATTTTAGAATATGTATTCAGAGAAATTTTAGCTTCATATCCGATGCCTTGTATGTCTATGATGACGTAGGTAGGATCTTTGAAAGCAAGTTTTCCTTTGAGGTATGCGATCATATTAGTTATTCTGTTGAGCGTCTACAACTGCGATAGCTACCATATTCACGATCTCGCGAATACTGCTACCAAGTTGTAATATATGAACTGGTTTGTTCATACCCAAGAGAACAGGGCCAATTGCTTCGCCATCTCCGATTTCCATGATCAGTTTATAGGCAATGTTACCTGATGTCAAGTCTGGAAAGATCAGCGTATTAGCTCCTTTTTCTGCTAACGCACTAAAAGGATAGTTTTCCTTTTGCAGCTGTGCATCTAGTGCTACATTGGCTTGAATATCTCCATCTATGATCAGGTCTGGATATTTGATCTTGGCCTTCATGGTAGCTTCAGCAGCCTTTGTAGGAGTTTTTCCTTTAGCAGAGCCGAAGTTAGAGTAAGAAAGTACAGCCATTCTAGGTTCGTGATCAAAGAAGCGAACGCCCTCAGCAGCTTGCCCAATGATATCTACTAGCTCGTCCGCTGTAGGATCTACATTGACAGTGGTATCTGCAAAGAAGAAAGTTCCTTTTTTGCTAGCGATGATGTACATGCCGGCTACTTTTTTGACACCAGGCTTCACACCGATCACCTGAAGTGCAGGTGTGATGGTACGAGGATAATCTTTGGTCAAGCCAGAGATCAAAGCATCAGCTTCACCATTATCCACCATCATAGCGCCAAAGTAGTTACGGTCGCGCATGAGTTTTTCTCCTTCATAAGGTGTGATCCCTTTGCGCTTTCTCTTTTCATAGATCTGCTGTCCAAAGGCTTTCATTTTATCCTTATTCTCAAATGGATCGATGATTTCGCAATTTGAAAGGTCTAAGTTGTGCTCTTCAATGAGTGCGAGTATTTTTTCTTTATTTCCTAAAAGAATAGGGATACCAATCTTCTCATCTTGGACGATCTGAGCGGCTTTGAGGATCTTCTTATTGTCTGCTTCTGCAAATACTACACGCTTAGGATCTTTCTTAGCTCTTCCAATCACTCTAGACATGAGTCGCTGATCGATACCGATTCGCTTCTGTAGCTCCACTTCGTAAGCTTCCCAATCAGTGATGTGTGTCTTAGCGACACCTGAATCCATAGCGGCTTTAGCTACTGCAGGCGCGATAGTGGTGATGAGTCTAGGATCAAGCGGTTTAGGAATGAGATAATACTTACCAAAAGCCATTTTAGCATCTCCATAAGCCTTATTGACCATGTCAGGCACTGGCTCTTTAGCGAGCTTAGCAATAGCATAAACTGCCGCGAGTTTCATTTCCTCATTGATAGCTGTTGATCTGACATCTAGTGCACCTCTGAAGATATATGGGAAACCAAGCACGTTATTCACTTGATTAGGATAGTCAGAACGGCCAGTCGCCATGATGATATCCTCTCTAGTCGCTGTAGCTACTTCATAAGGGATCTCAGGATCTGGATTGGCCAAAGCAAAAACTATAGGATTTGGCGCCATGGCTAGGATATGCTCAGGCCCCATGATGTTACCTGCAGAAAGACCTAAAAATACATCAGCACCTTTGAGAGCATCAAGCAGGGTAGTCACATCTCTGCTCGTGGCAAACTGAGATTTGATCTCATCTAGATCAGCTCTATCTGCTCGGATAGCGCCTTCTTTGTCACACATGATGATATTCTCACGCTTGACACCCAGTTTCATGTATAGCTTAGTACAAGACACCGCTGATGCACCTGCACCATTGACTACTAGCTTGATTTCTTCGATTTTCTTACCCACTACCTCTAGTCCATTGAGTAGGGCAGCTCCAGAGATGATGGCCGTACCATGCTGATCATCATGCATGACAGGGATAGCCATGCGCTTTTTCAACTCAGTTTCGATCTTAAAACACTCAGGTGCTTTGATATCTTCTAGATTGACACCACCAAAAGTAGGCTCTAAAGAAGCAATGATATCGATGAGTTTGTCTGGGTCTTTTTCGTTGATTTCGATATCGAAAACATCGATACCAGCAAATTTTTTGAAGAGTACGCCTTTACCTTCCATCACTGGCTTAGAAGCCTCTGGACCGATATCTCCCAAGCCTAGTACCGCGGTACCGTTGGAGATCACAGCAACTAGATTGCCTTTGGCAGTGTATTTATAGACATCTTCTTTGTTTTCAGCTATATCTTTACAAGGCTCCGCTACGCCAGGTGAGTAGGCCAATGCCAAATCCATCTGTGAACTAAGTGGCTTGGTAGGGACTACTTCTATTTTACCAGGTTGACCTTGCTGGTGGTAGTTGAGTGCGTCTTCTTTTCTGATTTTAATCGCCATATTACTCTTTTTATTCTTCCGTTTTAGGTTTGACAATTTTGGCTGTCTTGATGATCGTTTCAAATTCTCTCATCAGTTCTCGATGAGGCTCATTAGGAAAATATACAAATCCCTCGATAAAATAAATTTTACCCTTTTCTGCATCTACTATAGCATAAGAGATGAATGAGCCTCCCATGATGATCTCATTGGTTCTCCAAGCGCCCCTTATTTCCGAGGCAAAATTACCGTTAATTTGAAGGTTTTTAAAGCCAGGCAAAATCTCTTTTTCGGTCTTCATGTAGGTACTTGGCCTTGCAGGATCACCAAAGATATTTTCTTGCCCTATTTGATCTCTCAGATCTATTAAGCTAGAAGGAAAAAGTTGCTCTTCTGAATAATAGTCCGTTTCATAAAAATATAAGTTTTTGTCTGGCTCATAAGTATTTGGAGAAAGCTGTCTGATCCAAAGGAAATTATCTGACTCGCTCGCAATTTTATAGCCTCTTGGAATTTTGATTTGAACACCAAATTTGTCTTCCACTTTATTCATGATCCCTCTCTCAGGGGTAGCTGCATACAGCTTTTTCTCTAGACGAAGACGCTCATTGTTATTAAAGACTTCTCTTAGCTTGTCTTTATTTTGCTTGAGGTTTTTGATGAGTTCTGCGTCATTTTTACCAAAGAGATAGAGTACTTCTTGCCCTCTAGCAAACTGATCTTTTCTCCTGTTGATAAAGAGAGAAGAGTCTGCTACGATGCGCTCTATTGATTCTTTAGAGAAAAGCGAGCTGATCCTTCTACTTCCAGCACTTCTACTATCTAGTGTTGTCACATAGACTAAGCTATGTGCAGATTGTAGGACACTATTCATCTTGACAGGATCGACCCTTCTAAGAGTAAAAAGGTTTTCATCTCTGAAGTTACCTGGGACGGTGGCATAAAAGATGTCTTTGAGAACATCTCCTACAGGGCCATTCCATTTGGCTGAGTCTATGGCTAAGATGATTTCTGCAGCCTCACCTCTGGCGATAGGAAGTGAAGACTTATTGCTAGATTCATCTCCTTCTTCTGATTCACAGCTGGACAAGGACAGTAGGCCAATGAGTAATAAAAAAGGGAGGAAGATTAACTTTTTCATGGTGTAGAATTTTGTTCAATAAGCAATATACAGAAAAATACCTAAATAGTTAGTTTATCCTATTTTGAGCTTTTGCCCCGGTTTGATATTGCTTGTGTTCAGGTTATTGAGTTCTTTGATCTTATCTATGGTCAAGCCTGGAAATCTTTTAGAAATCAGCCATAGAGAATCTCCAGGCTGAACTGTATAATATTTGCCATCAGGAGAGGTGGCGTTGGCTGGGAGTTGTCTTTGAGCTACGACAGTGTTAGTAGTAGTAGAAGGATTGATTTTTTCATAGACTACTAAGCGTTGACCTACTCGGATGGTGTTTGAACTGAGGTTGTTCCATTCTTTGACTGTCGCTACTGATACACCATATCGCTGAGCAATTCTTCCGAGAAAATCACCGCTTCTGACGGTATAAGTGCTTCTTTGACGATCACCATAGGGAGAGCTTTTTCTGATTTCTTCAGTTACTGCCATGAGGCGCTCTTGAGATACCTTGAGGGAATCTTTGATAGCACCTAGGTTACTCACGAGAAACTCTTGCTTATCAGCGGGAATATTGAGCGTATAAGACTTTCTATGCTCAGGGATAATAGTTGACTTCAAACTTGGATTGAGTCTTTGGATATCTTCTAAACAGATGTCAGTGAGAAGGGATAACTTCTCCAAATCAATGTGTGAATCCAAATTTACTTGAGCCACTCTTCCAGGATATTCGATTTCATTCACGAAAAGGTGATGATCCTCTGCATGCTTGAGGACATAGATCATCGCTTGAAATTGCGGTACATAGGAGCGGGTCTCTCTTGGCAAGTAATTATAAACTTCCCAAAATGTCTTCTTATAACCAGATCTTCTGATCGCTTTACGCACATTACCTGGACCAGCATTGTAGCTTGCCAGAGCAAGTTCCCAGTTGCCAAACATGCTATAGAGTGACTTAAGATACTTACAAGCAGCTTCTGTAGCCTCATAAGGATCCATGCGATCATCCATGTAGAAGTCATTGTTCAAGCCATAAGCCCTACCTGTAGCAGGCATAAACTGCCAAAGTCCAACGGCACCTACACGAGACCTAGCTTTTGGGTTGAGACCTGACTCTATGATGGCCAGATACTTGAGTTCATCAGGTAGCCCGTGACGCTTCAAGGCTTCCTCGAATATCGGGAAGTAGAAGTCCACTCGGGCCATGATCATTTTAGTGTATTCTCTATTTCTGACAGTGAAATAGTTGATAAAAGAATAGATCGTCTTATTAAGCTCAAATGGCATCCCATTTTCTAAAGCCTCTACACGAGAAGCTACTTCAGCATAGGTGAAGTCTGGGATATATTCATAGGCATACACAGGTGAAAACAAGGTGTCAGAGGCTGGACTCTCTGCTGGTGCTTGTGCACTAGCTTGGAAAGTGCCTAATAGGCCTAAGAACAAAATGGTCAGGTATGTGAATGCCTTTTTCATGAGCTTTACTTTAGATTAGATACTGCTGCTGCAAAAGCGTAGATATCTGCTTCTTTAAACGCATTGGCCATGATTTGCATGCCTATTGGCAAACCTTTTTTGTCATGACCAATCGGAATAGAAATCGCAGGTATGCCTGATACCGAGGCTTGTACAGTGTAAAGATCCTCCAAATACATCGCTACGGGATCACCAGAATGCTCACCAAACTTAAACGCAGTAGTTGGAGTAGTAGGTAAGATGAGGAAATCATAAGTACTAAGCAAGTCCTCCGTTTTTTCTTTGATCAACCTACGGACTTTTTGGGCTTTTGTAAAATAGGCGTCATAATAGCTGGCACTTAATACGAAAGTACCTACCATGATTCTTCTTTTGACTTCTTCGCTAAAGCCTTCTCCACGAGATTTTTTATACATAGACTCTAGATTCGCTGTTTGTGCGCTTCTGTAGCCGTATTTTACACCATCAAATCTAGAAAGATTAGCGCTAGCTTCTGCGGTAGTCAAGATATAGTAAGTAGGTAGTACATAATCCAAATAAGGGAAAGTAACTTCCTCTACTTCATGTCCAGCACTTCTGAGCGCATTTATTTTTTCCTGCATAGCCACTTTGATTTCAGGCTGTAGGGCAGGAGAGTCCATAGTTTCTTTGATATAGGCTACCTTAGTTTTTTTCTTAAGCGCTAGAAGCGTGCTGTAGGAAGGCACTGGTTTCTGAGAGACGGTAGAGTCATACTCATCTGCACCTGCCATGACCTCTAGGACGAGGGCATTGTCTGCTATATTTTTAGAAAAGATCCCAATTGTATCAAATGAAGAAGCATAAGCGATCAAGCCATAGCGAGAGATGCGAGAGTAAGTTGGTTTCAAACCCACTACGCCACAAAATGCCGCAGGCTGTCTCACTGATCCACCTGTATCTGTTCCTAGAGAAACTAAACAAAGATCAGCTTGAACCGCCACTGCAGAGCCTCCAGATGAGCCACCTGGTACACGTTCGTGGTCTGCATCGTTGAGTACTTTGCCATGATAGGAATTTTCATTGGATGAGCCCATCGCAAACTCATCACAATTGAGTCTGCCGATGATGATAGCGTCTTCATCGATGAGTCGCTGTACAGCAGTAGCGGTGAATTGTGATTCAAATCCAGAAAGGATTTTACTAGCAGCATTGACTTCATGTCCTTCATAGCAAAGAACATCTTTGATGCCGATGACCATGCCAGCCAGCTTTCCCGCTGAGCCTGCTTTGATTTTTTGATCTATGAGGGCAGCACGTGTAAGTGCCTCCTCCTCATAAACTTCAACGAAGGCATTGAGAGATGCCTTCGTTTGAATGTTGTTGAGGTAATGTTTGACAATTCCGACACAATCAATGCGACCGGATTTGATTTCTTCTTGCGTTTTCTCAAAAGAAATAAGTGCTTCCAATATCTTATTTTTTCTCGTCCTTAACTCCGTCTTCTATTTCGCTTTTGATGTCTTTTGTAGCATCCTTGAACTCACGGATACCTTTGCCAAGACCACGAGCTAGTTCAGGGATTTTCTTAGCGCCAAAGAAGATAATGATGAACAAAATGATTAAAGCCCATTCCATTCCACCTGGCATTCCAAATGCTAATACGGTTTCCATAACTCTGTTTATTTTATATCAATTGATGCGGTAAAGATACGTAAATATATTTGACTATATAAATCGTATCGCCCCTAGTTTCTTTACAACTAGCGTCTCAGGAGCCAAAGTTCCGGATTGAGTTTGTCTTTTCCTTTCCAGACTTGAAACTGTAATTCTGACACACCATTTTTATCAGTATATACGACTCCGACCAAGGCATTAGCTTCTATGGCTTGACCTGGCTTGACATATACTTTTTTCAACTTAGAATACACGGTGAAGTACTCTCCATGCTTGATCATCACAAAGGCACCTACACCTGGGATAGTGCGCACTGCGATTACTTCTCCACTATACACACTCTTGACCTCAGCATCAGGATTGGTTTGGATGTCTACACCATCATTAGACTCTTCGATACCTTTGAGCGTAGGGTGAGGCGTGATACCAAATTTCTTAGAGATAAAACCTGCGCCTACTGGCCAAGGGAATTTTCCTTTGTTTCCTGCAAATGAATTAGAAAGTGCGACTGCCTCTGGCGCCATCGGCATAGAGCCTGGCTTGGTCGTGATGTTAGATTTCTCTCCACCTTTTTTAGCAGCTTCTGCTTTTCTACGAGCTTCTGCCTCAGCCTTTCTGATTTCCTCGTTGATAATATCCGTGATCTGCTTATTGAGGCGATTGAGCGCTACTTTTCGATCTTCTACTTCTTGTCTGAGTTCTTTCTCCTTTTTATTTAGGTTAGATACGATGGCTTCTTGGTCACGCTTGAGTGATTGTAGCTTTTCGTTTTGCTGTCTTTCTTCACCCAGAAGTGCCTGCTTTTGATTCCTATTTTCTTCAAGTTTTTGTACTTGCAGGGCGAGATCTTGAGAGACACGCTCTATTTGTTTGACTTGCTTTTTTCGGGCATCGCTGTACTGCTGCATGTACTTGAGTCGCATGTAGAGCTCTCTAAAAGTCTGGGCAGAAAATAAAAATGTAATGACTCCAATGTCTCTATTGGACTTTGAAGAGTGATAGACCATCTGAGCGTATTCAGCTTTAAGCTTGCGGAGATCACTTTGAAGGGCATCAACTAGCATCTGTGTCTCATCTATCTCACGGTTGAGAGAAGACACTTCATTATTGATATTTTTGATCAAATTGGCGCGTGCTTCCAATTGCTTGGCTACAATCGTCAGTTGGCCAATCGTATTGCGTTTTTGTTGAGTAGTTTGTTGGAGTATTTTTTCATACTCCGCTATTTTCTTTTGGGTCTCCTGCTTTTCTTTCTCTAGTTGAGCCTTGGTTTTGGTCTGCGCGATGGATTCGAAAGCATAGCTACCTGATAGAAAGAGGATCAATAGGAGTACCGAGAGGTGGCGCATGTGTTATCTTCCTTTATTAAAGGGGAAAGTTAAGGGTTTTTCTGAAATCTCTGGTTTGATATGCTCTATTTCCACAGAGATGTTGCTCTGACCAGCATTGGTCTCATAGGCAAGCATAGCAGTGATCAGTGAGGCCATCTGCTGATTGGCCAGTGGCATGAAATTACTATACTGAGCACTGAGTCTAGCTGGATATTGGCTAGAAGACATTTCTAAGCTTCGAATTTTTTGACTTCCTATAGCGACAGTATTTTGGATGGTGATGTGAGATATTTCTTGTAGGAAATCTGCTTCTCTTCCTGATTTCTTCCATTTGCCAGGCAAGTCCGAAAAGGCAGTATTTCCCAGAATCAAGGCTTCAAATACTCCATAGCTGAGATTGATATTGTATTGAGCACCGAGTTCTTCAATAGACATTTCTGTGTAGTCTCTATTGATCCGATCATTGATCATGATCATATCTTGTGTGATCACTCCTCTAGCGGCTTCTATTCCAAAACCTGGTGTGATAGAAAACCAAATCAAACTGTCTTTTTTGATGCGGAAATTAACCGTAGCACGCAACTTCTGTCCATCGCTGTCTTCGTATTTGAACTTCGCTCTTGAAGTGAAATAGCTAAAATCTACTTCATCGATACTGAATGCTTTGACATCAGCATCTCTATCCTTAGTGCCATTCAATTGTGATTTTCTAGCACATGAAGAGAAGATGAGTAGGATGAGCAGTGCCCAGAGGCTTAGTTTTTGCATTGTGTGATTAACTTCCTGATGATTACTGTGATTCTTGATATTTGCCAGTGGCTATTTTTTCACTTAGTGTAGCAGAGTCGGCCATTTTTTCTTTTGCCCTTTTCCATTGCGTGACAGCGCCCTCACTATCGCCCAGTTTGGATAGGATATCTCCGAGATGTTCTAACATTTCTGCACTTGGATTATTAGTAAGGCTTAGTGCGCGCTCTTGATATTCCTTAGCACTCTTGTAGTCCCCAAGCTTGAAGAGTACCCAGGCATGCGTGTCTAGATAGTTGGCATTACGAGGATAAAGCTTCACTAATTGTGCGGAGAGGACTTTCGCTCTATTTAGATTTTTATTTTGAAGCGCTAAATAGTAGCTATAGTTATTGAGTACTTGCGCATCCTCGGGGAAGTCGATTAAGACTTTTTCATAAGTCTCAAAAGCATCCTCAGGACGATCAGCACCATAGTAGGCATCTCCCAGTTGACTATTGATGAGTCGCTTCAGCTCTTTATTATTCTTGACCAGTTCATTAGCTTTTTCTAGTGCTTCGATAGCGCCATCATAGTCTTTTTGAATGAGTTGTGCAGTACCGAGAAAGAACCTAAACTCAGGTTTTTTTTCAAAATACTCCACGGCTTCTAAGCTATAATCATAAAGGTTTTCCCAATCACTTTTCTCCAATAAAAGCGAAAGCAAAGTACTCCAGACGTTTTCATTTTCTTTATTGAGTTCATTAGCTTGGCGGTAATAACCTAGTGCTTCTTCTTTGTTATTTCTAGCCAATTGTACATCTCCATTGATGCCATAGCTTTGGTCATTTTCAGGATGCATGTCTATGATCTGAGCAGCTAGCTTATCTATCGTATTATTCAGATCGGCAGATGGATACTCTCGGAGCATATCAGCAATCACTTTGGCCTTATCTTCAGCCGCTAGATCAGGGGAGTCAAATGATTTTTTGAGATAAATGGCAGCATTTTCCTTTTCACCCAATAGTTTGTAAACCTTATACAAAGTCAAGTCTAAAGTAGGCTGATCTGGATTGATGGCCAAGCTCTCTTTGATCAAAGAAATGGCTTCTCTAGTGCGATTATTAGCAGCCAATATCTCCACTAGCGTTAAGACATATCGGCCATCACCAGGATACTTTTCAATAAGTGTTTTACCCTCAGCAATGGCTTGATCTAGTTTGTTTAATCTCAAATAGATGCGCTGCTTTTGAAAAGAAATCTGATCGATCACGCCAAAGTAGCTTTCAGCTTTGTCTAGGACGACTAAGGCTTCTTCAAATTTAGATTGATAGAGATATAACGAAGCAAGGTCAAAAAGATAATACTCTGTGCCTTCTACGTCATTGACCAAATCTTCTAATATAGCTGTGGCCTCTTCAAGTCTATTTTGATTGGATAGAATTTCCGCTAGCAGGAGTCGATAGTACTTATTTTCAGGAGAAAGTGCTACGGCCTGACTGCTGTAAATATAGGCGTCATCTAGGTCATTTGCCTTACTCTTGATCTCTGCGATTTTAAAATTAGTAGCCGCATTGTTTTCATTAAACTTGTACGACTCTTGAAAGAACCACAAGGCTTTGGCATACTCTTCATTCATGTAGTAGCGCTCACCTTCTATGAAATAGTCTTCAGCAAGTATTCGATCTTTTCGCTCTTTTCTTTCCTTTCTGTTGAGTTTTTTGGACTGGGCAAAAGTATCCACCACTCCCCCAAAGAGGAAAAGGCAAAGGACCCAACGGAAAAGAAATGAAGTCTTCATAAATATTATACTATCGATTAAACGACTAATGTTTGCTGCTATTGTTTACGAATAGTGGATCACTTAGTTCCTGTGCTACCATATCCTCCAGCGCCTCTTTCGGTATCTGAAAGTACTTCTACCTGCTCCCAAGAAGCGCGTTCATGCTTGGCGATCACCAGCTGAGCGATGCGCTCTCCATCCTGTATAAGGAAGGCTTCTTTAGACAAGTTCACCAAAAGTACTTTGATCTCTCCTCTATAGTCAGCATCTATCGTACCAGGAGAGTTGAGTACTGTCAATCCATGCTTGAAAGCTAAGCCACTTCTCGGCCTCACTTGGGCTTCATAGCCTAAGGGAAGCTCTATAAATAAACCTGTCCCGATCAGCTTTCTTTCTAGAGGACCAATAGCGATAGCATGTTCAATATTGGCATGCAAATCCATACCAGCAGCCCCCTCAGTTTGGTAGTGAGGAAGAGGATGTTTTGATTGGTTGATGATTTTGATCGTCATATTAGCGAGCAGTAAGCGATTTGATATTTTTTTTCTCTAGGCCATAGACAAGCACCAAAAAACCAAGCATCAGCAAGGCATTGATTCCTATCGAAACCCAAAGGTTGTTGATTTTGAATGTAAACACAAGATAGGCTACACTAAATGTCAGCAAAATGTAAGCTAAATCCTTGCCAGTCTGATAGGGGATATGCAAGTGGCGCTGTCCCCATAGATAGCAAATGATCGCCATACCAATATAGCAGGCCAATGTCGCCAAAGCACTCCCTTGATAACCCAGTATCGGGATCAAGGCAATATTTAACGCCACAGTAATTACCACTCCTATACTCGTGATCCATACGGAATATCCAGTTTTATCAGTGAGTTTAAACCAAATGGACAGGTTGTAATAAACACCCAAAAACAAATAGGCGAGGAGTAATGTCGGTACAATGTCTAGCGCTTCAAGGAAAACAGGTCTTTGCAGAAAGATCGGGGCGATCCAGTGTAAGTTGATCGTGATGCTAAAGAGTACAAAGCAGCAGACGATCACAAACCAATGCATCACGTCAGCGAAAAGCTGAGGAGAATTTTTGTCACTGGCCTGTGAAAAGAAAAAAGGCTCTGCAGCATACTTGAAAGCCTGAATGCCGAGATTCATCAAGATGGCCAATTTATAACAAGCACCAAAGACACCATTAGCTTCTCTTGGTGTCAGATGCGCATAATAGTCTGCGGGTAGGATATATTCAAACATCCCTCGTGAGAGCATCTCATTGGTCACGCCAGCGAGTCCCATGAATAGTAGCGGATAGGCATACTTCCACATTTCTTGAAGCAATCCTTTGTCAAGTTGATAGCGAAAGCCTTTATTGACCCAAAATAGTAAAGGGATGATCGCGGCATTGGCGCATAGATTAGCCAGTATCGCATAGTCCATGCCCCAAGCAGGTTGGTAAACGTCCAAAGCCCAATCTTGCAAACTTGGGAAAAGTGATCCACTAGCGATTTGTGGAAGCCATACGATAAAGAGTAAATTGAGAAGTACTGTCAGCAAGACGTTAAAGAGCTTGGTGCTGACAAAGAGCTTCACCCTACGCTCTAGCCTGAGTCTAGCATACGGTATCGCTAAGACTGCATCGATCGCCAAGATCATCGCCATCCACCTGAAGATGTAAGCTTTGCCAGGATAGTCTAAGACCGTGCTCAGCCAGTCAGCTGAAAAATAGATCAATCCAGCTAGTAACACAGTAGTCGTGATGACCAAGCTCTGGGCATTGTTGTAAACTTGCAGAGGAAGTGCATTTTGTTTGGAAGCAAACCTAAAGTAGGCTGTCTCCATACCATAAGTGAAGATGACATTAAAAAAGGCCAAATACGCGTATAAAGACGTAATTGACCCATTATTTGCTACGTCTAAGTATCCCGTATAGACGATGATCAGTAGGAAGTTGATCAGTCTGGCTAAGATACTGCTGACGCCATAGAGGGCGGTATCACCCGCTAGTTTTTTGATCTGACTCATGTTTGGTCAGCTTATTCTCCTTTGAATTCAGGCTTTCTCTTTTCTAGAAATGCAGTAGTTCCTTCTTTGAAGTCTTCTGATTTGCAGCATCTAGCAAAACCATTGGCCTCCATCTGATAGCCATCCTCCTCAGAGAGATAGACTGCATTGACACAGTCGATCACCATGCTGACAGCCAAAGGTGCCTTGGACATGATTTTACCTAAGATCTCTAGTGTTTTGACTTTAGCTTCTTCTTTAGTAGGACTCACGTGATTGACCAGTCTTAGTGACTTAGCTTCTTCTGCTCCGATCATGTCGCCAGTCATCATCAGTTCGAGGGCTTTTCCTTTACCGATGAGTTGTGTCAGGCGCTGTGTACCACCATATCCTGGGATCACTCCGAGGTTTACTTCTGGCTGACCAAACTTAGCATTAGCACTAGCGACACGCATGTGGCAGCTCATCGCTAACTCACAGCCACCACCTAGGGCAAAGCCGTTAACAAGGGCGATAACAGGTTTTGGGCAGTTTTCGATCAGTTGAAAGACTTCTTGACCATTTTCCGCAAACTTGCGGGCATTGAGTTCATTCAGTTCAGCGATTTCAGAGATATCTGCTCCTGCAGCAAAGGCTTTTTCGCCTGCACCAGTGAGTAGGACAGCTTTGATCTGCTTATTGTCATAGATTTCATTGAATACTACTCTGAACTCTTCTATGGTCGCCAGATTGAGTGCATTGAGCTTGTCCTCTCTGTCGATAGTGATGTGGAGGATGCCTTTTTCTTCTTCAATCTTGAGGTTTTTGAAGTCTGACATGATTGGATTGCTATAATGTTTCGGTCAAATATACTACGACCCTCTGCAATCACAAAGTAAGCAGGGTGAAAATTGCAGCTCGGGATAACTCCATAGAGAGAAAGCGCGTATAGTTTTTCGGGATTGTTCTGTTAAGCGGCTGAAATCTTTGGATGTATGGGCTGTGCTTCCATCAATTTTTGCTAATTTCGCACAACATTTCATTTAATCTTCAAAACCACATATATATGTCAAAGACAAAAATAACGGTAGCCTACGGGGATGGTATCGGACCTGATATCATGCAAGCTACTTTGGATATTTTGTATGCCGCAGGCGCTCAGATCGAAACAGATGTGATCGAAATAGGCGAGAAAGTGTATCTCAAAGGCATTACTTCTGGTATCGAACCAAGTGCTTGGGATTCTTTGAGAGAGACCAAAGTATTTTTAAAATCTCCTATCACCACACCTCAGGGTGGAGGCTTCAAAAGCTTAAACGTGACGACACGCAAGAGCCTTGGCTTGTATGCTAACGTGCGTCCATGCAGAGCTTTTTCACCTTTTGTCAAGACCAATCATCCTAAGACGGATATGGTCATCATCCGTGAAAACGAAGAGGACCTATATGCAGGGATCGAGCACAGACAGACAGACGAAGTCTATCAGTGTCTAAAACTCATCTCTAGACCGGGTAGTGAGAAGATCATCCGTTATGCCTTTGAATACGCTAAAAAATACGGCAGAAAGAAAGTGACTTGTATGTCTAAGGACAACATCATGAAGCTTTCTGATGGCCTTTTCCACAAAGTATTTGATGAGATAGCACAAGAGTATCCTGAGATCGAGACCAATCACATGATCATCGATATCGGATCAGCTATGATCGCAGATCGTCCGGAAACACTAGACGTGATCGTGACGCTCAACCTATATGGGGACATCATCTCTGATATCGCAGCGCAGATCACAGGTTCGGTAGGGCTCGGTGGCTCTGCTAACGTAGGTCAAGAGGTAGCCATGTTTGAGGCGATTCACGGATCTGCTCCAGACATCGCAGGGAAAGACATCGCTAACCCATCAGGCTTGCTCAATGGTGCCGTGATGATGCTCGTGCACATCGGTCAGCCAGAGATCGCTGAGAAAGTAAGCAACGCTTGGATGAAGACATTAGAAGATGGTATGCACACAGCAGACATCTACCAAGAAGGGCTCAGCAAGAAGAAAGTGGGTACAAAAGAATTTGCCCAAGAAGTGATCAAACGTTTAGGACAAGTGCCACAGACGATGACACCGGCTAAGTTTGACCAAGGAGCTGATTCTTCTTTCACGATCAAGCTGAAAGAGCGCAAGAAAGCTAAAAAAGAGCTAGTAGGAGTGGATGTATTCATCGACTGGGACAAGGACAACAGAGATCCTAATGTACTCGGTGACCAACTAGCACAGATCAACCTCAATGGGCTGAAACTAAAGATGATCACCAATAGAGGGGTGAAAGTATATCCAGGTGGTATGAAGGAAACCTTCTGTACAGATCACTGGAGATGCAGATTCACAAAAGCAGACGGTGGCAGCATCAACAATGCCACAGTGATCGAACTCCTCTCTAAAATAGACAGCATGCAGCTAGATGCTATCAAAACAGAGAACCTCTACACCTTTGATGGGCAGCTAGGCTACTCACTAGGTCAAGGAGAGTAAAACCTCATAAGAGCACATACCAAAAACGACCCAGCAATGGGTCGTTTTTTTTGTTTTAAGGGCTTTGTCTTTGCGAGATCTAAGGATTATAAATTTTCATTATTGATAAAGCCTTCTGTAAGAATCCCTATCAATTGGGATGTATCGTATAACTCAACGATAATTCAAAATATCGTCTAATGAAGCGATATGGCATTATATCGTACAAAGGCAGGATGTAGCTATTCAATGAATATCAAACAGCGGCTCTTTTGTTATAGAGATAAGTTTGAAATCCTATAAATGCACTCCTAATACTAGGAATGTCACCAAGCTCTTTTTTAGCATCTGCAATGGCATGATATTTCAATACAAGCAAGTCTCCAATTTTAGTATCGTCCAATTCATCAACGCCTTGTTTTACATATTGACTCAAAACAAAATTCAAAAACTCTTGCTGTTTTGGGTTATAGTTGGCTAACTGAATTTTCGCTTTGTCTGCTCTATCTGTTCGTTCCAATATATCTGAATGGAATGCGATATAAGCCAAAACGTCATAAAGATCACTATTTTCAGCGTTTAGTATCTTTTGAAACTCTGTCAACTGTTGTTTGGCAAAACCTTTTTCAGTTAGCTCTTCCAATAGCTTTTTCCTTGTATCTGGTTTGCTCCAAATAGCTCTCAATTCATCTTCACTTTTGAAAAGTTCGGGCAATGCTCCGAAAAGTGAATGCAAAAACTCTTCTGCTGAAATGGGTCTACCGTCTGGACTCCAAAATGTCGTGCTTACCATGTGTTGAAACTGACGAACTTTTCCATCTGCCAATTTCACTTTTACCATTCTTCTAGGTGGATTGTCGCAACGACACATGACATACCCGCAAACTTCACATGCTGGTTGAGGCTCACTTAGACAAATACAAGGTCTTTGTCCGCAAGTATCACAAGGCTGTGGTTGTGGCCTCGGGCTAGATGTTTCAGGTTCTTCAGGCTCACCATCCCATTCAGGGTCGCTAAAATGATGATGTGCCTTTACAAAGTCATAGATAGTGAAATAATCTTTGCCGTCAAACAAACGAGTTCCACGCCCAATGATTTGCTTAAACTCAATCATGGAATTTACAGGTCGAAGCAAAACAATGTTTCTCACTTCGGGAGCATCTACTCCCGTGCTTAACTTCTGTGAAGTTGTGAGAATGGTTGGAATACTTTTTTCGTTATCCTGAAAATCTCTTAAATGCTGTTCGCCTAATTTTCCATCATGGGCTGTAACTCGGTGGCAATAGTTCGGATTTTTAGTTTCTGCATATTGATTGATTAAGTCACGAATGGCCAAAGCATGTAATTGCGTAGCACAAAAAACCAAAGTCTTTTCACTTTGATTTATCAGGCTCATAAAAATCTTCACTCGATATTCTTCTCGTTCCTTAATCTCAATAATGCGGTTCATTTCCGCTTCAGTATAGCGTTTACCTTCTTCGATTTCTCCTTCTAAAACAGTGTCATCTGAAGTGAATAAATATTCGTCAATCGTAGTGTCAATTTGTTTGACTTTGAAAGGTGTTAAGAAACCGTCATTGATGCCTTCTTTCAGCGAATACACATAAACTGGCTCACCAAAATAATTATAGGTGTCTGAATTAATGGTCCGTTTTGGTGTAGCGGTTAAACCTAACTGAACTGCTGGACTAAAATACTCCATGATGGCTCGCCAACTGCTTTCGTCATTGGCTCCGCCACGGTGGCACTCGTCAATAATGATGAAATCAAAAAAGTCTTTCTCATATTCGCCAAAGTAGGGTGTGTCATTCGACCCGCTCATGAAAGTTTGGAAAATGGTAAAAAACACACTGCCATTTTTGGGTACTCTACCTTTTTTCCTGATGTCACTTGGGTTGATGCGAACCAAGGCATCTTCTTCGAAAACTGAAAAAGCATTGAAAGCTTGGTCTGCCAATATATTTCTGTCTGCTAAGAATAAGATTCGAGGGCTTCTCTGTCCATCTTGCTGGATATTCCATTTGGCTTGAAACAGTTTCCATGCTATTTGAAAAGCAATGGCTGTTTTTCCTGTTCCTGTAGCGAGCGTTAATAAAATGCGCTGCTGGTTTTTGGCGACAGCTTCTAAAACCTTTGAGATGGCATTTTCCTGATAGTAGCGCGGTTGCCATGTCCCACCTCGATCTTCAAAGGGAACAGATAATAATGTCTCTCTCCAATGAGCTGTTTCAATGACCTTAGGTTCATTTGAACTTGGGAAGGTCATTTCCCACAATTCGTCTGGAGTAGGATAGGAGGTCACGTCACCTTCCTGTCCTTCTTGCATATCTATACGGTAAATTTGTAATCCGTTGGTACTGTAGGTAAATCGAACCTGCAATTTCCCCGCATAGTCTTTAGCTTGACTTACACCTTCTGTATAATGTTTATCCCGTGCTTTGGCTTCAATTACTGCAAGATTTCTATTTTTGTATTGTAGAATGTAGTCAGCCTTGTCGGGCTTGCTTCGCTGACCATGACCGATTAAGCGACCTTTATTGATAGGGTATTCCATGCGAATGCGACTGCCTTCCACAACGCCCCAACCTGCTGCTTTTAATGCAGGATCAATATATTCAGCCCTTGTTTCGGTTTCGTTCATGATCTTATTGAATTGTCACTGACTCAGTCAAATTTATTTTTCTAATTAAATAATTTAGTTTTATATTATTATGATCCCAATGGTTATTAATATTGCTTAAACATTGAATCAAATTTGTAGATTGGGTTTCATTTTCAAGTTTTGATTTGATTGGAACTGATAGATTTCCAGCATCATCTTCCTTGATTAAGTTAATTTTCTTAGAATAATCTCGGTCATTATTATAAAACCAAAGCAATAAGGATTCTATATACAAAAAGGAAATTCCATTAGACTCATTTTTTTTTGAAAAGGTAATGTCAAAAAATAAGTCACTTAATTCTTGTAGAGAGAAATCATTTCTTTCAATTTTTTGAAAATCATCATTTCGCATTATTTTCAAATAGACTAAAATAAAAAGTAAATCAGAAAATGTTAATTGATTACTTTTAAACGAGCACAGAACAAGTCGAGTTAATGCAAATATTCTTTCTTGTTGTCTCAATGTAGCATTTAGATTTGTAAAAAGAAAGTTAGCCATAGAGAGGAATTTATCTGAATCGTATGGAAAGAATCCAATTCTCAATCTCTCCTCTGAATAAAAGAAGCTGTCAAATGAATAGTATTCAAAAAGGTACTTGGTAAAATCCTCTGTAGAAGGTTTGGGTATTGAATACTCTAAGTCGATAAACCGCCTTAAATATTCATTGCTGTCAATTTGTTCACTTCCATAGAAACCTTTTACAGCACTTGCTAAGTGGTTCTTGTCGATAGATAGCACAAACACAATTCCCGAAACTGAAAAAAAGTGTTTGATCTGTTCTAAAACTTCAACAGAATAGTTCGGTCTGCACCTATCTAATTCATCAACAATGAAAATTAGAGGTTTTGAGTTATCAGCTTGTTTTACAAATTTTTCTAACTCTTTTCTGAACTCAATGATGGTTTTCTTTTTTGAAGCATATTCTTTTAGTTCTTCTTCTAAAATTTCAGTAGATGCTTTAGTAGCGTCTTCAATGGAATTGATGGCAATATCATCTATATCAGCTACATATTTCTTAATCAATGATTTTACAAGTGCAGGAGCAATATTCTTGACTAAAACAGCTCCCTTTTCAACTACTGATTTAAAAACCTCCTTATTCTTCTCATTAGTTAAAGTTTGTAACTCCGAGACTAGTGCAACTAAAGGATTATTATCAAAATCATTTTCCCAAGCATTGAAATAAATAGTTTGAAAGCCTTCATTTTTAAGTTGCTGCTGCCACATCTTCACAAAGGTCGTTTTTCCAGCTCCCCATTCATTGTTTATAGCTAAGACAAAACCATCCGAATATGTATTTACAATATCTGTTAAGATGCTTGCGTAGGGTTCTCTTGCCAATTTGCAGTTGGCAAATGGATTTTCTTGAGGTATTTCTATTTCGTGATGCTTTATTTTCATTTAGTTGTGAATTCAGCTCTTGTTTCGGTTTCGTTCATTTTTCTTAATTCTTGAATAATTTAAAACTCACCTGATAACGATAAAACTCAATGTTGTTGGTAACGGAGAGGGCTCGTTTGATGCGAATATCATCTTCTAAAGCGATGATGATGCCTTTTACTTCCTGATTAGGTTCGGCTAATTCTTCTTTTACATAACCCATATAGCGTTGTATTTGCCCAACTACATTATCACTTACCCTTCCTTTTTTAAGTTCTACTACCAATAAGATTTTCTTGTCTTTGCTTACGGCTAATATGTCAATAGGTCCAGTATCACTTGGATATTGCTGTCCGAGTATAACACCATCTTCTTCATAGATGTCGTATTTCTTGCCCAATTCGGTTTGCTTCCAATTTTGCACCAAGAAATCTTCCAAATGCTTTTCTAATGCAAAAACCGATGGGTCTTCTACAGTTGCATCATTTGAAACAATAGTAGGTGGTTTTACATTGCCAATGAGTTTTTCAATTTCATCCGCATATTGACTGACGTTGGCTATTGTACCTGTTGAACCTGTGGAATTTTTAAGTTCCTGCGACATTGCCGAACGCTCAATGAAAACAGGAAACCATTTTACGCTTCTGCGGTGGGGTAAATTGGTGTTGGGCTGATAACTGTAATCTGATATAACTTCACCTACGTAATAACTACCCAGCCCATCAGGACAAATGACCACATCTCCTTTTTTGATGCCTTTGCAAACCGTCCACAACATACCGCAAGCTAAACCTGCGGCTACTTTGGTTTTATTGGGGTGCAATTGCAACCAAATATCTCTGAACTTGGCATTAAAATCACGCCAATTTTCGGGTAGTTCTTTGGTAAGGTCTTGGTTGATACCGTAATGAGCACCGATAAAATTACCATCATAACACTCTTTGGCGTATATGCTTTTGGCTCCTAATATGACTCTGAAATAACTTTTCATACTGTTTACAATTTATTAACTCTTCCCTCATATTTTGGTAAACCTTACAATAAAAAAGGCTTCGACAAAATGAATGAAGTTTGCCCCAAGTTCTTTCAGAATTTGAGTGATTTCTTGTCTTCGTTTTATTTTCTTCCATTTGTCTGAATCAGGATTTACTTGATTTTAGGATTTGCAAGATTGTATTTCGGGTTAAAAACCTTTTTGAATTGCAAGCTGGTTGCTCCGAAATTGATGAGCAAGCCAATAGGAAAATCATAAGCCACTACATAGTTCTTTGCTTGTGCCAAATGCACATCTTCTAAATTGATAACGGCTTTTAACTCAACGATTACTTGATTTTCCACCACAAAATCAGCCCTGCGTGTTCCTACTTGAATGCCGTCATAATAAATTACTTGTTCTATTTCTCTACCGAAACTTAAACCTGCACGCTCCATCTCAATAGCCAAACACCTTTGGTAAATGACTTCCTGAAAGCCATTGCCTAAAGTGTTGTGAACTTTCATTGCACAGCCATTGATCTTATATGTTAGCTCATCAAGCGTCATACATTTACAGTTTTAAAATCCTGTTCATCCTTTAATCCTGCCAATCCTGATGCTGACAATTGCCCACTAAACGCCTTTTGCAAGATGGATTTTTTCAGTTCTTCCAAATCATCTATTTTCTTTTGATACACCGCTTCCAACTTTTGTGTTTCGGTTCGGAGGGCATCTAATTGGCGGACGATGGTTTGTTGGGATTTGAGTGGTGGAAGAGGAAAAGGTATTTCTTCAATTAGACCAAAACTTATTGCTGGCATTGCTGCACCATTCATAGTTGCTTTAATAACATTTTGGAATATTGGTGAATTAAGATAAATGAACAAAAAATCAGTTGTCAGTTTTTCGGTTGATTTAGGAATAACTCTGAATAGATTGTTTGCCAAAGCACCTTCCAAACCACGACACACAAACCCTGTTGATGCACCGTATCTAACAAGTGCCACATCATCCGTATTTAAAATGTATTTATCCCCTGGGAAATCAATATACCTTGGAGGTTCATTTCCTTGTGTGTAATCAACAATCCTTAAAAATCTAACTTGATTTGCACCTTCTATTTCGCTTTGAAGTTTTACATCTCTTTGTATGCCTTGTGTGAAAACACATAATTGTCCTAAAGTTTTCTCTTCCCAACCATCAGCCTTATTCTCAAACACCCCCTGCAAATAGCTATCAAAAAGTTCTTTAGCGTTTTTGAGGTTTTGTTCGGCATTGGCTTTTGCCTTGGCTATGGCGGCAAAAGTTTCATCTAATATGGAAACGATGCGTTGTTGTTCGGGGAGAGTTGAGATGAAAGGAACATCAATAGTTATTAAATCAGATTTTACTAAACTTGGAATTGTTGTTCCCCTGTTTCGACTTTTAAAATCTATTGTTTGACACAAGTAATTTATAAACTTTGGGTCATAGCCATTCTTAGGATACAATCCAAAAGCGGTATCAACATTCCAAAATTTTTCTTCAATGTAAATAGGATTTGAAATGTTGCCCTTTCTTCCAATTATTGTAGTCCCTTCTTCACACAAATAATCAGTAGCAAAACCCATCAAATTTCCCGCACTTCCATAAATAGGATATTGTCCGCTTTCTGAAATTACAGCTGATTGATTTCTACCGTTGATAATATCAACAACTTCCCCCAACTTCTTTATTTCCCAAACTTGCTTCATATTGTCAGAATCAGGATTTGCTTGATTATAGGATTTCAAGATTTTTTTTGTTTTTAAATCCTGTTCATCATTAAATCCTGATAATCTTGGTTCAGACATTTTTCCTTGCTTCATATCAATTCCGAAATTGAGTTTAAAATTTCGGCACTTTCTTCATCCAATGCTCTCATTTCTTCCAAAATGGCTTGCGGTTGGCGTAGGGCAGCTTCTTCTTTTTTGTTTGGATTCTTTACGCTGAGGTCGTAGCTTCCATTGCTGGATTTGGCAAGTTCAGCCACCGAAATGGTCCATGAATTGGGGCTTTCTGCAAAGGAGCCTTGCTGCTCTACAAAATGACGCATATCGGCATCACTCAATGGGTTGGTTTTCCCCATTTTACGTCCTGGGTCGAGCTGGTAGTACCAAATCTTTTCAGTGGATTCACCTTTGGTAAAAAACAACACTACCGTCTTTACGCCCGCACCTAGAAACGTTCCAGCGGGCATGTCCAAAATGGTATGCAGGTTACAGCTCTCCAATATATGCTTTCGCAAGGAAACAGAAGCATTATCTGAATTGCTCAAAAAGGTATTTTTGATAACAATAGCTGCTCTTCCGCCCGTTTTTAAGCTTTTGATAAAATGCTGTAAGAATAAAGAAGCCGTTTCGCCTGTTTTAATATCAAAGTTCTGTTGAACCTCAGGGCGCTCTTTACCTCCAAATGGTGGATTGGCTAGAATGACATGGTAGCGGTCTTTTTCTTGAATGTCGCGAATGTTCTCAGTAAGCGTATTGGTATGTATGATGTTTGGGGCTTCAATGCCGTGCAAAATCATGTTCATCACCCCAATGATATAAGCCAAGTTCTTTTTCTCTTTGCCGTACAGGGTGTTTTCCTGCAAGGTTTTGAGGTTGGCAGTGGTTTTCTCCATGCGGTTGTATAGGTACTCATAAGCTTCGCACAAGAAGCCCGCACTTCCACAAGCGGCATCATATATTTTCTCACCAATTTTGGGGTCAAGCACTTCGATCATGGCACGAATCAAAGGACGTGGCGTGTAGTATTGGCCGCCATTACGTCCTGCGTTGCCCATGTTCTTGATTTTGGTTTCGTACAAGTGGCTGAGTTCGTGCTTGTCTTGAGAGCTGCCAAAAGGTAGACCATCTGTCATTTCGATGATCTCACGCAGGTTGTAGCCACTTTTCACTTTATTACTCAACTCACTAAAAATCTCCCCGATTTTGTATTCAATGGATTTCGGGTTATCAATGGATTTCTGCTTGAATTCAGCTAGGTAGGGGAATAGTTCATGGTCAACAAACTTGACCAAATCTGGCCCTGTCTTGGTTTTGTGGTGATCGAGTTTCCCATCAGCTGTTTTGGGCATCGCCCAATTTGGCCAGCGGTAAGCTTCATCGATAATATATTTGTATGCTTTGCCTTCTAAAGCAGCTTCATCTGCTTTTTCACTCTCCAAATGGTCAAGGTATCGTAAGAACAAAACCCATGAAGTCTGTTCAATATAATCTAGTTCGCTATCTGCACCTGCGTCCTTGTAAAGTATATCGTCTATGTTTTTAAAAGTCTGTTCAAACATTCTCTTTCTTTTATTTCAAATCCTTATTTATCAAATATAGTATTTCTCCACCCACTTCTCTTTTAAAGATCAACCTCTTACATCCCAAGCTTTACACCTTGTTATTCAGCTTTTTAAAGTAAGAAATTGGATTTAAACTCAGATAAAATGCTTTTATCCCCTCTTAAACTTATTCATTTTTAGGGATAATCTGTCCCCGCTCAAAAATTCTCTTCTAAAATAGCCCTTTCTAGCTTAAGAAAAAACACCCATCACCTCCTCAAATACTCCTCGCTTGGGCAGGCATTTCACACGTCTAATCACCAAATTTCCATACAAAAAATCTCAAAAGTCCGTGACAGTTTGTGTCATTGAAGGTTTATATAAAATTGTATATTTATAATTTATCACTGTATTATATTGATATTTTGAGCAGATTTTGCTGGGGGTTATCCTCGACTCTTCCTCGACTTATCCTCGACTTATCCTCGACTCATCCTTTACTTTACCCTATAAAAGGCGAATAAAACGAATAATACGAACAGAACGAATAAAGCGAACAAAACGAATAATACGCATAATGCGAACAGAACGAACGTTCGTTTTTTTGATTCCTTGATCTTTCCCATCTTGCCTCCCTAGCTAGACCTCATTACTAGTTCTTTGACATCTTGATAGGCGAGTGGAGAGATCAGCTGCCTTTGAGCTTTTCACCCTTGGCTGAGAGGGCTACCAGCTGCTCGATGCGTGATTGGCGAGTCTTGTCCGTTTTGGCGAGTTTGAGCCAGCGCAAGACAAAGCGCTTGCTGGAAGGATTGATCCCATCAAAAAATACCGCAGCATGTGCCTGTTGGTCGAGCGCTGCTCGGAGATCTGCTGGCTCGATGAGTTGGTCTACATCATCCATGAAGTCCCACAGCCCATTTTGCTTGGCCACCTCTATGGAGCGAAAGCCCGCAGTATGCATTTTGCCATCAGCGATGAGTTTGGCTGCGCGATCCTTGTAAGTTTTGGCCCAGTGCTCCACCCTGCGAGGAGAGATGAGCTGCATGGTGCGCTCCTCGTCCAGCTTGCGCCTGATGCCATCTATCCAACCAAAGCAAAGCAGTTCATCTAGTACTTCCTGCGTGGAGACATACTTATCAGGCACATTTTTCTTGTAAGTCACAAGCCATACACTTTCCTGTTGGGCATGGTTTGCTTCTAGCCAAGTCCGTAGATCAGCTGGAGAACTGATCTGTACCTGAGCAAAATTTTCAGTGGAGATCATCATTAAGCCTTTGTAGAATTATCTGTGTATAATCTGCGCTGATAGCCTCCTAGGAAGCTTTTTCTGCGGCTTAGTCTATTTTTTCGCTCTAAGCTATGATAGATCAGCGGCCCGATGATAGGAAAAATGAGCAAAAGAAACAGCCAAGACCATCTAAGTACTTGTCGATTGACTTGGTGACTATAGAGTACCTTGATAATCATCCAGATCCAAAGTGCTGTAGCGAGGAAAATGAAATAGTACATGGTGATCGCTTTTTGATCATTCAATATAAAGATATTTTCCTAGTTGAGCAATAAAAAAAGGCTGCCTCATGTGAAGCAGCCTGAAAATTTATCGATCTATTCGGATGGGCACATTGATATTGATCTGTGTGCCGCCTCTCCTCGCTGGATACTGACGGTTGTAGTCCGCATAGTACAGTTCTGGATGTCTGTGAAGAGGCACTTGCGCCATCATCTGCACACGCACCCTCCTCATATCTACCCTCGCCATGAAGTAGGGCAGCTGTCTACTCGTCACCCAGCCTCTACGATCTCTGTAGATATAGGCATGTCTACGTGCATCATAGAACACCTGATAGTCAGGGAAGTAGACGTGGTGTCGACCGTTGTATCCATACGCTCTAGCCCAAGGTGGAGGACCTTGCGGTCTTCTATGGCTTTCGTATCGAGGGGCATGATGCCTTCCCTGCTGATTAGGGTAATGTCTATATTCTTTTCTGCGATCCCTGTCATCATCCTTTCTGCCCTTGCCTCGCTGAGCGATAGCATCTGTCCCAAGTATCATAGCAAGTACGAGTGTGACTCCGAGCATTTTTCTGAACGTTTTCATGATATTTTCCCTTTGGTGTTACTTCCCATATTTCCAAGATCATGCCAATTTTATCTTTATATATGAATATAATAAGCAAGTGATTGATGGAGAGTATTTTAGAACTTATATATGTTTGATCACAAGAGATTGTATATTTGTGATCGCTATCGAATTTGTTTGGATGTTTTAACACACTACTCCAACATAACTACTGATAGTATATGAATCACACACCTACATTTAAGATGGAGCAGACCATGAGATGGTACGGCCCATCTGATCCAGTCTCACTGTCTGATATAAGACAAGCAGGTGCCACTGGGATCGTCACAGCACTCCATCACATACCCAATGGGGAAGTCTGGCCAATAAAAGTCATAGAGGCACGCAAACAAATGATCCAAGAGGCAGGTCTCACTTGGTCAGTGGTAGAATCCGTCCCAGTACATGAATCCATCAAAACAAGAACAGGTGATTATGCCCACTACATAGAGCGGTATAAGCAAACGCTCAGACACTTGGCAGAAGCGGGGATACTGAGGGTTTGTTACAATTTCATGCCGATACTTGACTGGACGCGAACAGACCTCTCTCATGAACTTCCTACTGGAGCTAAAGCACTATTATTTGAATGGCGTGCACTAGCAGCATTTGATTTGTACATATTGTGTAGGAGGGATGCCATGAAGGATTACTCCCCAGCAGTAGTAGAGGAAGCCTCCCTATATTTTGCTTCACTTACAGATGAGGCAAAGGCTAAACTAGCAGCTACGATCATAGCGGGTCTACCAGGCTCAGAAGAGGGTTACTCCATGGAGCAGTTCCAAGCAGCACTTGCTACTTACCAAAATATTGATGCTCAAAAGCTAACACAAAACCTCATTGCCTTTTTGCAAGAAATCATTCCCGTAGCAACTTCTTTAGGTATCAGAATGGCCATCCATCCAGATGATCCCCCTTTCCCTATTTTTGGCTTACCAAGGGTAGTGAGCTCTGCGACTCATTTGAGGATGCTTTTTGAGGCTGTGCCTAGTTTATCCAATGGACTTACTTTTTGTACAGGGAGCTTTGGAGTCAGACCTGACAATGACCTTCCTCAGATGATTAGAGAGTTTGGTGATCGGATTCA
Organism: Penaeicola halotolerans; assembly: GCF_016464625.1. Lineage (GTDB taxonomy): Bacteria > Bacteroidota > Bacteroidia > Cytophagales > Cyclobacteriaceae > Penaeicola > Penaeicola halotolerans. The sequence goes on along the minus strand of NZ_JAEAGO010000003.1, from coordinate 199,447 downwards.
TTTTATTCATTTAAGGAGTACACAGCGAAATGATCGAGGGGACTTTTTCGAAGCAGAACACTTAGCTGGAGATGTTCCTATGGCTGATGTAGTCAAAGAGCTCTTGACTTTGCAGCAAATAAGAAAAGAGAGTATCCCGATGCGTCCCGATCATGGACACCAGATGCTAGACGATCTACATAAGCAAACTAACCCTGGTTATTCAGCTATAGGAAGACTCAAAGGCTTAGCAGAGTTGAGGGGGTTGGAGTTAGGGTTATTACATTTTTTGCCATAGTCTAAGATATTCTCTATCCAAAGGAGGATATTTTAGTGCTTTGTGTTTGAAAAACATCCTTTAAATGCCTTTAAACAGCGATGTAACAATTTTACATATTTTTAGCAACCAAATTACAAATAGGCGGAGAGCCTTTTTCGACAAATTTGAATCGTTAAAACATCCAATAAACAAGAATTGAAGTTTAGTAAAATTTCAAAATCGAAAAAGCTCAAGTTATATCAGATAAGAGAAGTACTTTTTGGTCTTCTCTTTCTGGTATTCTTGTTAGTACTCACGCTAATATTATAGCAAAGCATGAAACCCAAAATCACACTGACCACGCTACTGCTGGTATGTTTATTTTCATTGACTAGCTGGTCGCAGACTATTCAGATCAAAGGCAAAGTTATAGATGCTGAAACCAATGAGCCACTCTTCGGAGCATCGATGGGTTTGGAAGGTTTGGTGGGTGGAGTAGCGACTAATTTGGATGGAGATTTTGTATTCAGAACAGATAAAAAAGGTTCACAGGTTTTTGTCATTCGTTTTATAGGATTTGAGACTAAATCGATACCTGTCAATATAGCGGATCAAGATATCGATCTAGGCATTATCAAGCTAGGAGCAAATGTCTCTAATCTGGAAACATTTGAAGTACGAGGTAGTCTAGAGGGTCAGCAGCGTGCACTCAACCAACAAAGAACAGCCGATAATATCAAAAACATCATTTCTGCAGATTTGATAGGTCGCTTTCCAGACCTCAATGTGGCAGAAGCTATGCAGCGTGTGCCTGGTGTCAACATACAGCGAGACAAAGGAGAGGGGTCGACCGTTTCGATCAGAGGAACTCCACAGCACTTTACCGCTATACAAATCAATGGAGAACAAATCCCCTCAGTACAACAGGATGGCTCTCGAAATGAAGCCTTAGACTTGATTCCTGCTGACCAGCTTTCTAGCATGGAAATCACTAAAGCTCCAACTCCCGATATGGACGGTGATGCTATCGGTGGTGTGATCAATCTCAAGACTCCAATAGCAAGAAAAAAGGAACTCGCAGTTAGGACTGAAGCAGCTCTTGGTTACAATGACATCTCTGGAGGACTCAATGGCATCGGTAAACTTCGCCTAGACAGAAGGTTTTTTGCGACAGACAATGACCCTATTGGTAAACTTGGAGTGATCCTGGGGGCGAGCTACTACAGTACCAATAATTCTGAAGACAGGATAGATGCTACTTGGTTGGGTATCCCTAGACCAGTGGGCAATATGGAAAACCCAGAGATAGTCATGGGAAACTATCAGTTTAGAAGCACTATCAATCAAAGAGAAAGGATAGGGGCAACGGCTACACTAGATTACCACTTCAATGATAAGCATGAGATTGTCTTCAACTATATGTACAATAGAAGAGAAGACATAGATACTAGAAATAGACTGCGATTTGATATGGATAGAAGTGGAGCAGTCTATCAAAGGCTCGACTCTATCACTGATGGTCGTATCCGAAGAGATATCAACTTGTTTGATGAGCTAAAAACCAACCAAAGCTTCAATTTACAAGGCTATCATAGACTAGGTGCCTGGAAGTTAGACTGGTCTGCCTATTACACAGTTTCCAATAGGACTTTTTCATCAGATAGAGGGGATTTTGCCCAAGATGAAGTGGGGATAGTGGCTGATAATCCCGGTGGTATCTACGCAGATGTGCCTATTTTTAGACAAGCAGCTGGAGAACAAAGTATGTACGATCCATTTTTCTACAGTGACTTCAGAAGATACGAAGAAGACTTTGAGACTACTGATGCGACTAATTTAGTGACCAGGCTAGATATCTTAAGAAACTTTACACTTTTCGGAGATACGCAAGCATACATCAAAGTAGGAGGTAAATACAGGTCGCAGACTAATTCAAAATTTAGAAATAATCAAGTCTTGAGATTTAATGATCCAAATGGACTCATCAATCCACAGGAAGCCTTTTTAAGAGTGCTTAGTCGTACAGAACCAATTAGCTTTTTAAACTCAGGATACCGATTTGGACCATTGATTGGTCGTCAAGCTTTCCAATCATATATCAATCAAAACAGACTTCTATTAGACACATCAGATGATGCATGGGATTCTGAGAGGCTTTCACTCAATGATACTTATGATGCTTTTGAAGACATCTACGCTACTTATGCGATGGCAAGAATACAGTTAAATAAATGGATGGTGCTTGCTGGTGTTCGCTATGAGTATAATGATGTCAGATATGATGCCTTTGAGGTCTTTAGAGTAGGTACTACGGTAGAAGGTAGTCCCATCACTGGAGGTACTTCCTACGGCTTCATCCTTCCTAATTTACATGTGAAATATAGTTTGGATAAGTTCAGAGCCATCAGGTTTTCTGCTGTGGTCAATTATGCCAGACCAAACTTTGTAGACATCGTACCATTTGTCAACTATGATGCAGATGCGATTACACTTCGTTTAGGAAACCCAGATTTGCAGCCAGCTCAGGCGATCAATTTAGATTTGATGTATGAGCATTACTTTGCCAACGTAGGGATCATCTCAGTGGGTGGATTTTACAAGGACATCGACCAGTTTCAATTCAGTAGGATAGATCCTTCTTTATTAAATGATTTCCCTGGATATCCTAGTACTCAAGGTTTTAGATTTGAGCAAGAGCAAAACGGTGAAAATGCTCAAGTGGCTGGTGTAGAGGTGAATTTCGTGAGAGCATTAGACTTTTTGCCAGGTATTTTGAGCAAGTTAAATATAGATGCTAATTATACTTATGCATACTCTGACGCATTTACACAAGATAGAAATAACATCTCCCTTCCAGGTCAAGCGGAGCATACGTTCAATGCAGCTCTTTCGGGAGACTTTGGGAAGTTTACAGGACGCATCATGGCCAACTACAATGGAGATTTTGTCAGCTCTTTAGCTTCTCAGAGGCAGGATGATATCATCCAAGAGCAACGTCTGCAAGTAGATGCTAATGCTTCCTATGCCATCAATGATAAGTGGAGGATCTTCGGAGAGTGGGTAAACATCACCAATGCACCAAGCATCAGGTACCAAGGTGAGCGAGAGCGTATTTCCCGAATAGCATACTTCGGTTGGTGGACTAGAATGGGTGTGAGCTTTAGATTTTAATAAAGATGAAAACAAGACATTTGATCGGTATAGGTTTGTTGCTATTGCTAGCCTTAGGAGCATGCGAGCGAGAAGAAGCATTTGATCTACCAGCTCCCAGCTTGATCCTAACAAGCTATAGTGGTCCACCTGAGATAGTACAGGAGCCTGGCAATGAAGTCTTTTTAGAGTTTGATGTATTTGCATCTGTAGGATTAGATAGATTTACAGTGCTTAAGGATGGTCAGCCTTTTGATGAAGTCCTTTTTGATTCAGAAATTTCTTCTCGTTATACTTTTGAATATGTAGTACCACAGGATCAGGAAATTGGTTCGGAAAATCAATTTTCTTTTACTGTGCGAGATAGAGATGGTCGTACTGATAGCTATGATTTGACAGTATTGGTAAGGTCTACTTTTTCAGAAATACAAGAAAACATCAATGGCACGGATGTCATCACTATCAAAGGTAAGTTGAACAATGACTACACATTTGAAGCAGTAAATACTTATCTCATAGACAGTGTATTATCAGTAGAAAATGGCGCTACACTCACCATAGAAGCAGGGAGTACGATTTATTTTAAGACCTATGATGATCCAAATCTCTTTTCTCAATTAGTCATCAATAGAAACTCTCAGATCATAGCAGAAGGAACTAAAGACACGCCTATAGTCATGACAAGTGACAAGGTGCTGCTAGGCCAGACACCACAGCCAAATGACTGGGGAGGCATCTATCTACTAGGCAATGCACCTACCAATGAGGGAAATGTAGTGATCGTAGATGGCTACCGCTACGGAGGTAATGTGCCTAATGACAACTCAGGAATACTACGCTATGTAAGGATTGAATACGCTGGTAAACTTGGTTTTCACGGAATTCACTTTTTTGGTGTGGGATCCCAGACTCGAGTGGAGTATTTGCAAGTTTATCGTAATGAAAACATAGCCATTCGCGTAAGAGGCGGTCGTGTGAGTTTCAAATACATTTCTGCGATTGGTCATGGTGGATATGGTATCTGGGCTGATGCTGGCTGGCAGGGCAATGGACAGTTTTGGCTATTTCAGACAGATAGACAAGCGACTCTCGTTCCAGTAAACTTCTGGAATATTGCCAGATCACTAGAGATGCGCAACAATGACAATTCATTTTTGACACAACCTCGTACCACTTTTAGGATTTCTAATGTCACACTCATAGGAAATGGTTTTACAGATGGTGTCAACTCGGGCACGAGGAGAGGAGTCCGAATCAGAACTGGTGCCACTGGTATTTTACAAAACTTAATCGTCACGGAGTTTCCTGGTGACGGTGTGAGGATAGAAGACCTTGACGTAGAAAGTTTCGGTCAGACCATGATCTTGGACAATACTTACTCATTTAACAACAGAACGAATTATGAGCAAGATGCTCCCATTTTCGCAGAAGACCCTGCCTACAATGTCTCTGAGCAAACTGCTGGAGGGATTACTCAAGAAAACTTTGTAGGGATACAAGCGACAAGCTATAATCCTACGGTACTAGGTGCCTTCTTTTCATCTGCTCCATATGCAGGTGCAGTAGATCCAGCCAATGACTGGACTGCGGATGGCTCTTGGTTTAAAAACCTGAATGGAACGATAAGATAAAACTTTAACCCTTAACCTAAATTTATTATGAAAAAGATGAACCTATTAGACATGTCAAAGCTACTTATTTGCTTGGCCATGTCAGCTTTTGTCATGACATCCTGTTCGGATGATGAAGACCCAATTCTACCAGATCCTACACTCTCTATCCAAGGTGGTGAGGTGATTGAGGTGAAGAGAGGCGAGGCGATCTCTGTTACACTCAATATCGACACAGATGGCAACAATAGAGAGCTTGTAGTTTACAGAGGTGGTGGTGTACTAGAAGTTGTGCCACTAAATGCTACAGCAACCTCTTTTACTTATACAAATCAGACAGTGCCTGCTGATGCTGAAGAAGGTGAAGAATTTGAATACGAGTTTGCTGTCTTCAATACTCAGGGATCTAGCTCACCAAGGGTAGGGCTTACAGTAGTTACCATTGCATATGATGAGATAGAGGTCAATGGAGAGACACTTTACAATGTGGACATTCCTACAGATGGTATCGTAGAAGGTGATGTCAAATTCATTACTGGAAGAGATTACTACATCTCTGAGACACTAAGTTTTGCAGCGGGTTCTTCTCTCACCATAGAAGAAGGCGTCAATGTCTACATGGCATCTGATGCAGCCATTTTAGTAGATATTGTGATCAATGAAGGGGCTACTATAGAAGCTACTGGCACTAGAAATAACCCAATCGTGATCACATCTGATAGAGCAATATCGGGTGATGCAGCTCCTGGAGACTGGGGAGTATTTAATATCCGAGGTGGCGGTGCTGGTACTAGCAGTGGGACATTCCAATATGTAAGACTTGAGTATGGAAACGCACGAAACTTTAGACTACAAAATGTCGGAGATGGTACTGTAATAGATCATATCCAAGTATATAAAGCTGATGGTGAAGGCATCATGCCTACAGATGGCAATGTCAATATGAGCTATTTAGTAGCTACTGACTGTGCTGGTGGTGGATTTAGATTAGGGGATGCTTATTCTGGAAGAATTCAGTTTGGTATCGCTATGACTTCAGAAACTTTGGATGACAACTCTGAGATAGAAATCAGAGAGACTGCCTCTCCGATACTAGCCAACTTTACAGTGATAGGTCCTGGTACAGAGGCTGAAAACACTTCAGGTATCAGAATGAGAAGCAGCAGTGCAGGTAAAATATACAATACCATTATAGCAGACTTCCCACGCAGAGGACTTAGACTCAATGATGCAGTGAATATCACGGACCTAGATGGAGAAACGGTATTTGCCTATAGCTTTATCTTTAATGTGCCAACTGATCCTTACAGAGATGACACAGCTAATGGCAATCCATTTAGAGGATTTGTAGACGGTAATGGAGATTTTCAAAACCCATTCTTCAATAATGTCACTGGATTTGATGCAGAGGGAGATCCAATCTTGACCTCCATCGCTGGCATAGGCACTAATAGCTTTGTGCCAACGGCTGAGGAGACGAGTGATTTCAATCCTAATAGCATTTCAGGATTTGCTTCTGCGGCCTTTGTAGGCGCTATCCAAAATGCTGCAAATGACTGGACTACTGGATGGGTGAAAAACTCAGACGGTAGCATCAGATAAAACTTAATCAACCATTTGCCTAAAAAGCTGGTCAGTTTGCGCTGGCCAGCTTTCTCAATTTTAAGCCTATGAAATATCTACTCACTTTACTTTTCGGGGTCAGTACTGGATTGGTTTTGGGTCAAAGCCTTCAGCAAAATACTCCTCCAAGCGTACAGCACATTTCCTATTTAGCTAGTGAAAGACCTGATCGGATTTTGATGACTTTTGGTGATGATAAAGGTAATAGTCGTATCATCACTTGGAGAACAAAAGAAACTGGAAATAAAGGTTTAATACAATGGTCCTCACAAACAAAAGAAGTGGAGTTTTACAAAGATGTGTACAAAAAAGAAGCTGAATCTACTAGCCTCACTACTATTTTGGGTGAGAGGGTCACTTATCATGAAGTAATATTGGATGAACTAAAACCAAACGAAAAATATACCTACAGAGTAGGTGATGGCGTCCATTGGAGTGAATGGATAGATTTCGAAACAACTGCTGCTGATGAGTTTCAATTCATCTATCTAGGGGATGCTCAAAATGATCTGTATCCACTTTGGTCTAGAGTAATCCGAGCAGCATATCAACGAGCACCTGAAGCTAGGTTAGTCTTACATGCGGGGGATTTGATTAATCATTCTCAAAATGATTACGAATGGGCTGAGTGGTTTGCTGCTGGAGGGTACATACTTTCCAGCATTCCTCAGATCATTGTTCCAGGTAATCATGAATACGTGAAAAATGAGAATGGAGAAAAAGTAGGGATTAGCCCACTTTGGGATCCGCAGTTTAATTTCCCTAAAAACGCACCTCAAAAATTATCTGATAGAGCGTATTATATAGACTATCAAAAAGTTAGATTTATAGCTCTGGACTCTAATGATGACATCGAAACTCAAGCGGTTTGGCTAGAAAGCCTCCTCAAGAATAATCCTCAGCGATGGACGATAGTGACTTTTCACCATCCAGTGATCTCTGCTGCCGAAGGTAGAATCAATGAGGGAGTTATGAAAAACTGGAAGCCACTACTTGATCGCTATAAAGTAGACATGGTCTTACAAGGACATGATCATGTCTATGGCAGAGGCAATGCGGTAAATAGTGGCCTTGGCAAATGGGATGAAGATAGTGGTACTGTATATGTCGTTTCTGTCGCTGGACGCAAGATGTATGAGCTCAGCGATCACCCTTGGATGCAGAAAAAAGGTCAGGATGTGCAGACTTATCAAGTCATCAACATAGGAAATGATAGATTAAGCTATAAAGCGTACACGCTTGATGGAGACGTTTTTGATGCCTTTGATCTCATCAAGATAGAAGGTAGTGCAAACAAACTAATAGAGAAACTCATAGAAGAATGATGAAAAAAACTGTAATCCTTCTTAGCCTTTTACTCTTTCAGTGGCTTGAACTGCAGGCGCAGCGTGAAGTTTATCGATTGGATGATAAATTGATTCTAGCCAATGAGCTAGTCGAATATCAGTATCTCTGGAATGACGGAAAACTGATGCTACACAGCATGAAGGATAAAAGATCTAATAGTAGCTGGGAGATCAACCAGCCTGAAGTGGATTTTTGGCTGCCTGATTTTGAAAGTGAGTTTAGAGCGGATCTAGAGATACGAGATGGAGGAGCTACTGAAGTACCTTATACAGAAGTGGTACTTCATATCACAAGTGCCGCACTACAAGTTCAAAGAAGCATTAAAATATATGATCAGAGTCCAGCTATCAGACATTTTATCTCAGTCAGGGGAAAGTCTACAGTTGATAGCTGGGAAGTTATCAAACCCAAAGAGAATGATATGATAGAGCAGCTTGCTAAGAAAGATTTTCAGCTAAGTTGGCTATCCGCTATTCCGATGAAAAGTCCTCACTGGAAAGTGAAGGTTCATAGCTTCAGAGAAGCTACTGATTATCATGATCAGCCTGTCAATACACAATCATATTTTCTGCATAGGCAGACACAGACAGCTTTAGGTAATCTGCTTATTGGGTCTCGTGATGAAAATGATGTCCACTTTTTTATAGTCAAGGAGTCCCCGATAGGATACAGCCAGTCAAGCTATCCAGGTTATGATTTTGAATTCTCTCAAGAGAGGCTCCTGCTTAGAGGCATAGGACTGAAACCCTCAGAGTTATCAGATGATTGGCAGTCGTTGTATGGCTATACCCTAGGGATCACTTCTGGTGGGCACTTTAGACAAATCTCAGATGTAGTAAGTTCGCAAAAGACGTTGAGAGCATATAGACCTGACAGGGATGGTATGATACTCGCCAATACCTGGGGTGATAGGAGTAAAGATTCGAGAATGAATGAAGCTTTTATCATAGCCGAGATCAATGCAGCTGCTAGTTTAGGCATTACACATCTACAGTTGGATGATGGTTGGCAACAGGGGCTCTCAAGAAATTCAGCTTCAAAAGCTGGCGTTAAATGGGATGACTGGAAACAAGAAGACTGGATGCCTCATAGAGAAAGATTTCCTAATGGACTGAAGCCTATTATTGATTTGGCAGCTAAGCATGGCATTGAGATTTGTCTTTGGTTTAACCCTAGCAAACAAAATCAGTATGCTTCATGGGAACGTGACGCAACTATTCTGATAGATTATTATAAGACTTATGGGATCAAAGTCTTCAAAATAGACGGACTTGATCTAGGGGATAGAGTGTCTGAAAACAATGTAAAAAAGCTTTTTGAGAAGGTTATGATTGAAAGTGATGGAAATGTCACTTTCAATTTAGATGTTACTGCTGGAAAACGAGTGGGTTACCATTATTTCCAAGAATTTGGCAATGTGTTTTTAGAAAACAGATATACCGATTGGGCTAATTATTTTCCTTATAGAACGCTTAGAAATCTTTGGTTGCTCTCACATCACATGCCAGCGGATAGGCTGCAGATCGAGTTTTTGAATGTCTTCAGAAATGTAGATAAGTACCCCTCAAGTGATGTACAAGCACCAGCTCAAGTGGGGCTTGATTATGCAATTGCTACCACACTTACTGCACAGCCTTTGGCTTGGATGGAGCTGTCAGGACTTACGAAAGACACATTAGAAGTCAAAGAGTTACTTGCTGATTATAAAGCACTTGCAGATATTTGGCATAGGGGTATAGTAATCCCTATAGGTGATGAGCCTAGTGGGTACCATTGGACGGGTTTTTACATTGATACTGAAGCAAGTGATTTTTTGATTGTTTATAGAGAGCAAACGGCAGAGTCGAGTCATACTTTCATGCTTCCCAAAGCGGTGAGTTCTATAAAGCACCTTTTTGGAGACTCGCCTACTTCTTTCCATGCAGATGGAGCTAAGTTTTCGGTAGAGCTTCCAGAGGCATTTAGTTTTGGTGTTTTTGAGATCAAAAAATAGGGTTCTTAGCTATTTATACTAAGAACCCTGATAGGCTTGAATTTGATTGTTTAATGGCTTTGGATGCTGATAGCACTCAGGATAGGTTTTCCTTTTATGGCATCCAAGGTTACTTTAATCCCCTCACCGTTTTGAGCTTTGATGAGGTATTTTTTCCTAATGGGATAATTATACCCGTAGTCCTTCAGTAAGTCTAAGGCAGGAAGTACTTTCTTGTCATTGATGATCACATCAAATATGCGTAAACCTCCCGGATGATCTGGGGACTCTATGCCATCTACAAATCTCCTAGACTTTGGAAAAGGCTCTACCATCAACAGCTCCACAGTGTACCAACCGTCAGGCACATCAGCGTTGAAGCTAGCGATTCCTTCTGACATAGTTTGATAGAGCGGATCTAAATCATTTTCTGTCAAGATATCCTCTTTTGTTCCTATTTTATTACCTACATATAATGGTTTTCCTGATACACTTCCCCAGCTGCCTTTTTCATAAGCTTGATCGATGATCCATATGACATTGCCTTTATCATCTCTAAAGCTGTGATTACTGCCAAGATTCACCCGTAGGTTTACAGGTTCTCCTTTTTCAAATCTTTTTGGCACTCCTTTAAAATGTATGGCTATTTGGTCAATTTCTTCTAAAGATCCTCTTGTAGCTTTTGCAGAAAAATTGTTATCACCTTCAGTAAAATCAACCTCCCAGATCGCTTGCTTATTTACTACCAGTTTTTCTCCCAGAGATTTGCCATTATGATAAAGCGTTACTTTCTCCATATTACTGTAGATCTGTACTGGAAGTCTCGCACTATTTTGATCAGAAGTGACACTACTTCGATTTGTCCAGCCAGTTTCAGCGATTTTAAGAAATGGCTTATCTAATAGGTAAGCCTGAAACAAATAATAGACATCTTTTGGCTTTCTATCAGAGGTCATGATGCCTTTGTTGTTGAGATGTGGATTGGTATCGATCCTTCTTTCAGAACTAAAGTCTATTAAATTCCATACAGTAGCCCCAGAGATATAAGGTCTCTCATGTATTTGCTTCAAAAAACTCTCTAAAAAACGCTTTTGACCTTCAACACTGAAATCAAATTTTTCAGGTTTTGTACTGTGAATCCTTTCATCGCTTCCTGCACCGAATTCACTGATGAAATGGATTCTATTTGGATACTTTTGGTGTTGCTCATCCATGAACTTTCCAAAATCATCAAATGCATCATAATACCAGCCGTGATAGAGGTTCCAACTGACTATTTGAGGGATTTTAGCTATTTGGGAGCTTTCATAGAGGGGATAGTTGTGCAGTGCCATAGCGGTATATCGACTTGGATCTTCTGTTCTCGCCACTTGTTCTAATCGTTGAGCGAGTGCCACTGTATGTGCTGTATGAGCATCTACTATGCTACTATCTATAAATCTGTGTGCCCAGTAGATTTCATTCATATATCCCCAGATGATGACAGAGGGGTGGTTATAGTGCTGCCGGATCATTTCTATGAGCATGACTTCTGCATTGTTATCATGTTGGGCTGATAGTGTGACTTCATTGACTAGTGGAGTTTCTTCCCAGACCAGCAGTCCCAACTTGTCTGCAGCAGCTAGCACTGCTGGGTCTTGTGGGTAATGAGCCAGTCTTACTACATTGGCACCCATATCTTTAATGAGCTTGAGGTCCCTGTAGTGTTGTTCGTCACTAAGGGCATTACCATTACCCATGTAATCTTGATGTCTGTTAGCACCTATCAGTTTAAGCGGTTGGCCATTGATCCTAAAGCCCTCATTTGCATCAAAGTCAAAGGTTCTGATTCCAAAATGAAATGCTTGCTCATCTATCACTTCACCATCAATGAGTAAATTGGCCTCTAATTGGTATAGATTAGGAGCATCTGGACTCCAAAGCATTGGGTTTTTAATCCAGATTTCATCGATTTCAAAAGATGCCTTTTCCCCATTTAAAGCGACTTTTTGATGATGTGACTTTGTACTATTACCATTTGGATCGATCACATTTATCTGTAAGGTTATATTTCGTTTAGAGGAGGTGTGATTCTGTATAGCACCTCTGATTTTAAGCTGAGCTTGATCGCCATTGACCTGTGGTGTGGATAGGTAGATGCCTTTACTTCCATGATCAGACAGGTCGAAGTGAATCTTATTTGTTTCTATCAGCCACAGGTCTCTATAGATACCACCAAAAAAAGTGAAGTCTGCTGAGAGAGGCGCGATGTCTGGATCATGTGCATTAGTCACCTTTACTGCAAGAGTATTATCATTTGCTGTGATGTAGGGACTGATATCAAGGGTGAATGCCGAGTAACCGCCTTTATGTTCGCCTACAAACTGACCATTGATATAGACTGAGGCTACTTGATTAGCCCCTTCAAAGTGTAGGAAATATTGTTTGTTTTGAAGATCAAAAGCACCCTCTAGCTCCCTAAAGTACCAGGCTGGTCCACGATAGTAGCCTCTCTCATCATCAGCTAATACATCTTTGTCATTCCAAGTATGCGGGATGTTGACTGTTTGCCATGATTGTGCTAAGTGATCAATGTCGGCTATGGAATAGTCTCCCTTAGAAAATTTCCACAGGCTATTGATGGTAGATGTAGTTCTGACTTGAGCTAGTGCAGAGGTGAAGGCATTCAAGCAGAAAGCTAGAATGAGAAGTCTGTATGACAAAGTGTTCATTAAACGTGTATTTTGAGTTTTTAAGCTCCAATACAAGCAAATGAAGTGTAAAATTAAAAATCGTTAAAAGCTGCATAAAATTAACACAAAATTTTAATGTTCAAAATTTGATACTGATAAATGCATCCCTCATTTTTAAGGAAGTATTTATATGATATCTATCCGAAACATTTTCTACTGCCTATTCAAGCTTTTGATTTGCATTAGCTTTTCTTACCATGTCCATGGTCAAGGACTAGATTATAGTGATTTTAAATTTGAAAGAATTGGTGTCAAAAATGGCTTATCGCAAAGCTCAGTATTAAGCTTACATCAAGACAGCTATGGATTTATATGGATCGGAACCCGAGATGGGCTTAATTTATATGACGGATACGTTTTTGATGTTTTTAAGCATGAAGTAGGGGACTCATCTACCCTAGGAGGTAATATCATCTATGACATAGCTGAAGATGATAGGGGGGATATCTGGGTAGTGTCAGAAAATGGATTAAGTAAGTACGATAGGACTTTAGGTATTTTTATCAATTATGAATTGCCACAAGCAACTTATGAAGCTACTCCATTTAATGTCATTTACATAGATGATAAAAATCAAATTTGGATAGGTGGTCGCTATGGATTATTTAATTTTAACCAGCAGTCCGAAATGTTTGAACCACAGGACGATCCCATTTTTAACGGAATAGGGATGATCAGTGCGATCACCTCTGATGAAATGGGCAATATCTGGGTAGGTGGATCTAGGCTTGGTCTGTATAAAATCAATCAAAATGGAAAGGTAGAAAAAGTTAAAACCTCATATGCTCAAAGTTATGAAGCGAGAATAGAGGCTATCGCTTTTTCAGATAGAGGCATCTGGCTAGGTACTTATGGTGATGGTCTTTTTCTCATTGACTTCTCTGGTAAACCTCTAGCTCACTACCACACTGGAGCCTATAGTAAAGATTTAGTGCTTTCAAATAATAACATTAGAGTACTCCAACATGACAAAGAAGGACAACTCTGGGTAGGGACTTTCAATGGTTTAAACTTAATCTCAGATGGTAAAATATCTAAAAGAATAAACTTTCAAGAAGGAGATGCCAAAGGGCTTTCTCATGGAAGTATCAGGGCTTTATTGTTAGATCAAAAAGGATCTATGTGGGTAGGAACTTACTTTGGAGGCATCAACTTATTTGATATTGAAAACCAAAAATTCAAACATTATTATCACGTACCAACTGACCTTTCTTCGTTAAGCTATGATGTGGTAGGGGCATTTGTAGAAGATGCAGAAGGAAATAAATATATCGGCACTGAGCGTGGAGGGATCAACTTTGTCAATAAAAATAAGGATACGCATAAGATCATAGGTAATGCACAGTCTACTGTAAAAGCCATTTTAAGGGATAAGCAAGATCAGATTTGGGTTGGCATATTTAGAGAAGGGCTACATCTTTTGGATAAGAGTCAAAATTCGCTGATTAAATATCCTGGTGAACAATCTTCTAATTATATATCACTAAGTCAATCTATTATCAATTGCATAGTAGAAGATGCCAACAATGGCTTGTGGATAGGAACAGATAGTGATGGAGGACTTTATTTTTTCAATACAATAAGAAGACAATATGAGTCTTTTATAGGAGAGGACTTAGTGCATGACTTTCTTAAAAACTATCCTGTAAAAAATATTCTTCAGCGATCAGATGGTACTCTCATATTGGCTACTAAGGGTAAAGGGATTGTAGTTTTTGATCCAAAAAGTGGTAATATAACTCCCTATGAGCAAGGACTGGTGAATGGTGTATCAGTCAGAGTAGATGAGTTTAATCATGTATTTGAAGACGCTGATGGTACCCTTTGGCTAGCGTCTAATGGGGAAGGAGTGTTTGCTTTTGATCCAAATAGTGAGGAATTGAGGCAGTTTCATACGGGCAATGGATTAGCCAACAATATCGTACTTGGAACACTTCAAGATGATCTAGGGCAAATATGGTTTGTTTGCTTGGATGGCTTATCTAAATGGACTCCTCATTTAGGGCAAACTTTCAAAAATTATAATTTCAATTCTGGATTTCCGCTGGAAGAAATTAATGAGGGAGCTTTTTATAAATTGAAATCAGGGGACTTTTTGATCGGTGGGAGTAATGGCTATGTGATGCTAGACCCGATCAAACTAGAAAGTAATAGCTACATTCCTCCTGTGGTTTTGACTAGTCTGAGCATTTCAAATAAAGAAATATCTCCTAGGGATCCGACAGGAATTCTAAGTAAAGAGCTTAATAAAACAGAACAAATTGTCATTGATTACTTTCAATCCATTTTGACACTTGAGTTTGCCGCGCTCAATTATATCAGGCCTGAGAACAATCAATATGCTTACAAACTGGAGGGTTTTGATCAAGACTGGGTGTACAGTGGTGATAGAAGAAGCGTGACGTATACCAACTTACCCGATGGAACTTACACATTTCTAGTAAAGGGATCTAATAATGATGGCGTATGGAATGAGACTCCCAAGACGTTAGAAGTGATTGTTTTACCACCACCTTGGCGTACTTGGTGGGCTATATGCTTGTATGGTGTAGGTATCTTACTTGGCTTTTGGATCATCAGGTACAATGCTGTCAAAAGTACCCAGCTAAAAAGTAACCTTAAGCTAGAACAGTTAGAAAAGGAAAAGTGGAAGGAAATTCATGATCTAAAGCTTAAATATTTTATAGATGTTTCTCATGAGTTTAGGACACCACTTACACTGATTTTGAGTCCCCTTGAAGAGATCATTAATAGTAAAATAGGAGATCAGTGGCTAAAGAGTAGGTTGAAAATCATGCTCTTTAATGCTAAAAGGCTATTGCATCTCATCGATCAGATCTTAGAGATTAGAGAGATAGAAACGGGTCATCACAAATTGAACTTGAGGCCAGTGTACCTTGATGCCTTGATGCAGGAAGTGATAGATAGCTTTAGAGCTATGGCAGATAAGCGAAAAATCAAACTTAGCTATGTCAAAACTGATGTTAGAGAAGTTCCCTTATTGATAGATCAAGACAAACTAGAGAAAATCTTTTTCAATTTGTTATCAAATGCCTTTAAGTTTACTGAGGAAGGTGGTGAGATTACAGTTGGTTTGAAACTAGACAAAGATGATCGATACCTTTTCTCAGTACAGGATACGGGTTCAGGAATAGCACCCGAGGATTTAGGGAGAGTTTTTGATAGATTTTTTAAAACAGGTCAAAATAATTATGGCGCAGGGATAGGTCTTTCGCTCACACAGTCTTTAGTGAATATACTAGGAGGGGAGATAAATGTATCAAGCAAGTTTGGGGAGGGGACTCTTTTTGAGTTTTGGTTGCCTTTTGATCCTGCTACAAATCAAGGCAATAGTGCATCTCCAGAGCCATTCACTAAACCTATTCCACTTGAATATCAAGATACCCCACTAATTATCTCTAGTGAACAATCAAAAGAGGAGAAAGAGCTCATCTTAATTGTAGAGGATCATCAGGAGCTGAGGAGATTTTTGAAGGATCATCTTAAAAATGAATTTGAGATAAGCACTGCGAAAGACGGAAAATCAGGACTTGAAAAAGTAAAAAGAAAAGGGCCAGCCTTAATCATCAGTGATGTGATGATGCCAGAAATGGATGGTTTTGAGCTATGCAAAGCGATCAAATCAACAAATGAATTAAGTCATATTCCAGTCATCTTGCTAACTGCTAAAAACTCACAAATGAATAGGTTGGAAGGTTTGGAGTATGGAGCAGATGATTATATCAGCAAGCCTTTCAATATTTTGGAGCTCAAAGCAAGAATTAAAAATATTTTAATCAATCGTAAATTACTCCAAAATAAATATAGAGAAGCCAGATCAGATATATCTTCAGAAGAGTCCACTAAGCAAGGGTTTGATGAGCAACTGATACAAAAGCTTTATGAGATATTAAAGGAGAATGTAGATCAACCTAACCTTACTGTAGATTTTTTAGGAGAGAAAGTTGGAATGAGTAGGGTGCATTTGTTCAGGAAATTAAAAGCCCTAACAGGTCTTTCTCCATCGGATTTCATCAAAGAATATAGAATGAAGATGGCTTTAAAGATGTTGCAATCTGGCAAGTACAGAATAGCTGATGTGGCTTATGCAGTCGGATTTCAAGATGTGCCATACTTTAGTAAGGTCTTCAAAAAAACGTATGGACAAAGTCCTTCTGTTTACAAAGATGATATGGATTGATATGAAAGCTTTAAATAAATATTACTTCTTATGTTTTTTCCTTCTCATGAGTGCCTGTCAAACTAAGATAGTACCAAAGCCGATGGATTTTAAGCTCGCAGGGGGACAAGTCCTACGCTTGGCTGATTTTCCTTCTGAGCATGTCACCCCTCGACATATAGACATATGGCTGCCAGCGGACTATGATGAGCAGAGGGCTTATCAAGTGCTCTACATGCACGATGGTCAAATGCTCTATGATAGTACCACCACATGGAATAGGCAGGAGTGGGGTGTAGATGAAGTAATGACTAGCCTACGCTCGGAGGAAAAAGTCCCACCAACAATCGTAGTAGGTATCTGGAATGCAAACAAAGAAAGACATGCAGATTATTTTCCTCAGAAACCTTTTGAGTCACTGTCCTCAGATTATCAAAAGTGGCTATTAGAAGAATCTACGCTTTTCGTCCATGATGTTAGTTCTGATGCTTATTTGCGGTTTATTGTCGAGGAGTTAAAGCCATACATAGATACTCACTATGCTACGCTTCCAGATCAAGCACATACTTTTATAGCAGGATCAAGCATGGGTGGATTGATCTCGATGTATGCGCTCTGTGAGTATCCAGAGGTGTTTTCTGCAGCTGCTTGCCTATCTACTCACTGGATAGGGGTTTTTGACGATAGCAGAGCGGACATTCCGCAGTCATTTTTAGCATACTTAAAAGACCATTTGCCTGATCCTGCTTCACACAAACTATATTTTGACTTTGGCACAGAAGCGCTTGATGCTTACTATGAGAAATATCAGCTTCAGGTAGATCAAGTCATGAGAGATAAAGGATATACTTCAGACAGTTGGCAAACTATGAAGATTGAAGGTGCAGCACATGCAGAAGCAGACTGGAAGCAAAGACTTCACATTCCTTTACAGTTTATCTTGAGTGATTAGGAGACCCAAGGTAAGTTTTAGATGGTTTGCTTCCTCTCCCCTGAGATAGTATCTTAGCTTTTCAACCATTTTACGCTTATGCATTCATTGAAAATAGCCCTAGACTGGACAGTCAATACCAATCATATTGGATTCGTAGTAGCCAAAGAGCTCGGATTTTACCAAGATCTTGGTATAGCCTTAGACTTGGTTACTCCAGATCAGGACGACTATCAAGTCACCCCAGCTAAAAAGCTAGAGCTTGGACAAGTGGATTTTGCGCTCTGTCCTATGGAGAGTGTACTCAGCTACCGCACCAAAGCGAAGCCATTTGCAGTCAAAGCTATAGCTGCCCTCTTTAAGTCAGATATCAGTGCGATCGTGACGCTCAAGCGAGCAGATGTTCGGTCTCCCAAGGACTTAGATGGAAAGATTTATGCTTCCTATCAGGCCAGGTATGAAGATCATATAGTCAAAGAGATGATCAAAAATGATGGAGGAAAAGGGAATATCAAAATCACGTATCCTGCTAAGCTTGGGATATGGAATACACTCCTCGAAGGCACAGCGGATGCTACTTGGATCTTTGATAATTGGGAAGGCGTAGAAGCTGCTAGAAATGGTGTGGCACTATCTACTTTCAAAATGGAAGACTTTGGAATTCCCTACAGTTATTCGCCAGTAATCATGGCCTCAGAGGATAAGATGAATAAGCTTCAGGCTATTTATCGAGCATTTCTGCAAGCATCTAAAAAGGGCTTTTTACATGCCGCTGCCAACCCATTACAAGTAGTTAAAATCATGGAAGCTTACATGCCATCAGGATCACATGATCTCGGATTTTTATTGGATAGTCAGCTCTATACTTCACAGTATTATGGAGATGAAGCTAACTGGGGACAGATGGATATGGCTAAGGTGCAGGAATACCTCGACTGGATCTATGCAAAGGGTTTAGAAGTGAGTGAATTGTCAGCTAAGGACTTGGTAACCAATGCACTTTTATAATTGGGCTAAAGTATTCTAAATAAAGGATAAGCTGTGTATCTTTAGTGAACCAAGACAGCTGTTATGAAAACTAATTTAAAAGAAAAGTTCGATAAGATTAAAGATCACTGGCATCCATACATCATAGGTGATCTAAATGACAACTATGTCAAGCTGGCCAAACTACAGGGGGATTTTGTATGGCATCAGCATGATCTAGAAGATGAACTTTTTGTAGTAATCAGCGGCACTTTGATGATGGATTTTAATGATGGGACGACTGTAGAGACTCGCGCAGGGGAAGTCATCTTGGTGCCAAAAGGTGTACAGCACAAGCCATGGACGAGAGAGGGAGAGGAAGCTTGTGTCATGCTAGTAGAGCCTAAGTCTACCAAGCATACTGGAGAGGTCAAATCAGCGCAGACTGTGGAAAATCTGACTTGGATTTGACAGAACGATCGACATTTAAACCAAAACAAATATGAAAAAGAAAGCCCAGCTCATCTGTTCGGTACTATTGGCGATACTTTTTGTCAATAGTGGTCTCAACAAATTTTTCAATTATTTCCCTATGCCAGAAGACATGCCACAAGAAGTAGTGGATGACTTTGTAGCACTACAAGAAATCGTTTGGCTCATGCCGCTGATCTCTATCGTAGAGATCATAGCTGGGCTAATGCTCATCCCGAGAAAGACTAGATTACTAGCCGCTGTGATTTTGACACCTATCATGGTAGGGATCACTTTGACCCATTTGACTGTAGCACCTGATGGTTTACCTATTGTCGTCTTGATGCTCGCAGTGATGACATGGATCATGTTTGATCGTAAAGAGCAGTTGATGGGACTCTTAAAGTAGGCTATTTTTATTAAGGGAAAAGGGATTTTATGGAAACGAAGGATTTTGATTATCTCAGGGATGAGCTATCTCTGCGTGCTAAAAATGGTTTGGACTTCACTTTGGCAGCTTCTGTTGTGTGGGCACTTATCGCTATTATATGGACGATAGATGAAGCTGATGCGTATGATAAGTCTGTACTTACTTTTATCGTAGGAGGGATTTTATTGCCCTTAGCTTTTACTTTTTCTAAAGTGCTAAAGACCAATTGGAAAGTAAAAAACAATCCACTCCAGCCGCTTGGTCTTTGGCTCAACTTTGCACAGCTCTTTTATTTCCCTTTTTTGTTTTTTTGCCTTTTACGCTATCCTCAATATTTCTTGATGGCTTATGCGATCATCACTGGAGCACATTTCTTCCCTTATGCATGGTATTATCGTACAGCATGGTATGCTGTATTTGCAGGTATCGTGAGTTTCGGTGCTTTGATGATTGGCTATCAAGCTTTTACAGGAGAGCAATTTGTGATTGGTATTTTCACCAGTGCTTGCTTAGCGCTGCTTTCTATTTTCCTATATGTAGATTTTAATAGACGCAAACAAAGGTGGTATTTGTAGAATAGTTAGTTTACTACAAATCAATCACCAATGGCTGAGGACTAAAACATAGGATGAAAATCACTAAACAAACCCATCCTAATAATTTCCTTCTTTTGCTCAAAGGCTCATCAAATAGGGCAGGTGGATGCCCGATTCCTAGTACTCTACCGATGAGAAACCCATAAAGTAGCCATCCTTGATAGCCTGCCGCATGAGGCCAAAACTGTGAGATCAAGTATTGACCCAAAACAATACTCACCGCTGCAAGGAGTTTATTACTTTTGCGCCAACCAGTTGTGTGAAAACAGATGTAAAGAAATCCCGTGTAAAGCGGAATGCTAAAGATCAATTCTTCTACGGCATGATATGGTGATACAATGCCTAGCCCCGAATAAAAGAGTAAAGCAATGAAAAGCGCAATGCTAATAGGCTTATGTCGATGTCTCCCGAACAAACCGAAGATAACATGCCCACCATCTAGCTGACCAATAGGAAGAAGATTGAGTGCAGTAAAGAGTAGCCCAAGATACCCAGCAAATAGGATGGGGTAGTGGATCACCTCATAAGCGTTAGGCATCTTATCAGAATCTGCGAATGTGTCTTCAAGTAAACT
Organism: Penaeicola halotolerans; assembly: GCF_016464625.1. Taxonomy (GTDB): domain Bacteria; phylum Bacteroidota; class Bacteroidia; order Cytophagales; family Cyclobacteriaceae; genus Penaeicola; species Penaeicola halotolerans. The sequence continues at coordinate 178,627 of NZ_JAEAGO010000003.1, read as the reverse complement.
AAAGAGTAAATTATAGCCAAGTCTGAGTTTGACCCCTGACTCATCTTCAAAGACATAATCCTTGAAGTCACCTTGAAATGCTGCATACTCAGGATGTACTTCATAAATAAAATCAGGCTCAGGAAGGTGTGTAAAGCCATAAATTAACACGCTTACTGCTATGATAAATCCAGCCAAAGGTCCTGCTATGCCTATGTCAAAGTATTCCTTCCTTGATTTGATGAAGCCTTTGATTCGGATCACTGCCCCAAAAGTACCAATAGAGGGAGCTCCCAAGAATCCTAACCAACCCGGCATAAAAGTGGGTAGCGTCACATCGATCTTATAGTACCGAGCCATAAAGTAATGCCCTAACTCATGCACCATGAGGAAGCTCAAAAAAGAAATGGTATAGGGGAGTGCGCCCCAAAGATGTTTCCATTCAGGTTGCGCTTCTTCGACCATAATGAATTTGCCATAGGTCCATTCCATCCCAGCCAATGTTGTACACACTGCTGTAAGCAAGAAGAGCAATATATGCTTTATGTAAGTTTTACGATCGTGCATATCGTATTAATTGAGCTAGTTGACTAGGATTCTCTAGATGAAAAACTTGATAACCTACAGCTGCTGCCGCTTCTATATTGACAAGCATGTCATCTATGAAAAGTGTCTCCTCAGGTAGGATACTCGCTTGCTGAGCTACCGTTTGATAGATAGTAGCTTCGGGCTTTCTCATACCCATCTCATAGCTAAGAAAAAGGTGAGTAAATATATCTTTAAAGCCATTTATGGAGTGATTCTCAGCGAGCCTTCTTTCTACTTCTACGAAGTGGATAGGATTTGTATTGCTCAGCATATAGAGTGCATGATTTTCAGCCAATGACTGTAGCAAGGCTACACGCTCTCGAGGGATGTCTAAAAGCAAAGTATTCCAAAGCGCATCGATGTCCTCATCTGTCAATCCAGATAGGCCAAGCGTTCTCAATTCCTCTCTAAACTCTCCCGAGGAAATATAGCCTCTTTCATAGCGGTCATGAAGGTCTGATTGAAAAAACGCACTCACGGTATCTTGAGCGGTGCTAGGTAATTTACTTTGTAAGGCTTTGATAGTTAAAGGGATATCAATATCGATGATTACACCCCCTAAATCGAAGAGAAAATTCTTTATATTTTTTAATTCCAAGACCCTTATTTATTTGTGTAATTGAGGACAAATATGTAACATTGCAGTCCCAAAATCAAGGTATTTCAGTAATGAAAAGCTTTTGACTAGGGAAAATAAAGATTCACTTCTTTAGGGCCTATAACTCAGTTGGTTAGAGTAACTGACTCATAATCAGTAAGTCCCTGGTTCGAGCCCAGGTGGGCCCACTAAAAAGCCCTATACGTTGAGTATAGGGCTTTTCTTTTTATTTGCAGTATAAAATGCAGTACTAACTTATCTCAGCTTGAGCGTATAAACACCACTCTGTGCAGTGATGAAAAGCGTCTTACCATCACTACCACCAAAGGCCAAATTAGTAGGTACCTGAGGGACAGTGATAGTACCTAGCTGAGTGCCATTAGAATCAAATACCAAGATACCACCAGGCCCTGTAGACCATACATTTCCTTTATCGTCCACTTTGATTCCGTCTGGAAGTCCTTTGGCAGGCTCATCACCAGCTTCATACAAAAGTGTGCGATTGGCCAAAGTGCCCTCAGTAGTTACTTCATATTTGGCGATGATTCTATTAGCCGCATCTGATTGCGTGACATAGAGATATTGCTCATCAGGAGAAAATGCCAAACCATTTGGTCTGGTAAATGTGCTGTCCAAAAGGGTCATTTCACCATTTTGAAAGCGATATACTCCATTGTACTTGACTTCTTTATCCTCACTGTCATCTTGTCCATTGAGCCCATAAGGAGGATCAGTGAAGTAGTAGCTGCCATTAGAATGTTGCACTACATCATTAGGACTATTGAGCTTAGCACCTTGATAGTTGTCTACCAAGATAGCTGATGAGTCTGGTCTAAAATACACACGAAGTGCTCTGCCAGAGTGTTCAGCGGCTATCAGATGGCTCATGCTGTTGTAGATGAGTCCATTAGAGTTTTGAGAAGGTGTGATATAGTCAGAGACTTCACCAGCCTCCGTTACTTGATGGATGGTATTGCCAGGAATATCACTAAATAACCAAGCTTCTAAGGCAGGTGACCAAACTGGCCCTTCTGTAAAGCCAAAGCCATCTGCTAAGAGTGTAGGAGTAGCTCCTTCTGCTATCAGTGCTGCAAGCGGATCATCTTCTTTTTCTGCCGAGGGACTACTACAGGCAGTCCATCCCAGTGTCAAAATCGCTAACAAGCAGGTATTGATGTTTGATTTTTTCATATTATCGAGTGATTGGTCTTGGGAATACGGCTAAGCTTTCGTGTCCATTGGCACCGACAGCCTGCACGGCAAAGAAGTAGTTGTCCTTAGAGTAAGGAAGCTCTATCATGGTATCTGTAGTAAAGAATTTTTTCTCCCAAACAGACTGATCTGTTTCTCTCATCAGTACATAGTACCCTTTGGCAGTTCCTGTCTTTGGTGCTTCCCATCTGAGGGTGGTTGCATTGCCAAGGACACGAACATCGATACCTACATTTTGTGGTTGCTCTGGCGCCATGGCTAAACTGGCGAGGGTCGCAAGGTTAACCCCTGATGCTTTTCTCACATATTCGAAGTCTACAAATTCCACCAAGTCACCGTATTGGATACCATTTTCTACGCGAACATCTTGGTGTTGTTGGTTGTAGTTTTCATTCATCTCACAAAGTCTCACAGCAGTAAATCCTCTCTCAGCAAATGCTGTATGGTCTCCACCTCTAAGGAACCTGTCGTTTCTATAGATGAGCTTCACTTCTAGTTGGTCTACATAGCGCTCACCGATTTCTTTGACATATCTCGCTAACTGGCGTGATTTGCTATCATTTTCACCATTGGTATAGCCTCTCACGAGTGCTTCTTGATCTGTCTCAGCCATTGGTACACCTTCAGAAAATACTCTGAGTCTTGTGTTGTCATTGATGTTTGTTTCAGAGCTAGAGCTATTACCTATCATATCATTATTGAGCATGGCGGTGATGTTCCAGTTTTCTGTTTTAGCCTTTTCAGCGAGGTATCTAGCGCCTTTCAGACCTTGCTCTTCACCTGTCACTGCGACAAATAGGATAGTGGCAGGAAACTCTCGAGTCGCCATGATGCGGGCAAGTTCCATTACAGCTGCTACACCAGATCCATCATCATTGGCTCCAGGAGCTGCGATTTCTCCATTCATGACATTGCTAGCACGGCTATCAAGGTGACCTGATATAATGAATACCCTGTCATCATTTGGATCAGTACCTTTAAGTGTAGCCATCACATTGCCGATAGGGAGGTCTTCTCTGATACGTCTGCCATCTGCTTTGATCACAAACTCATCTATCTCTGCAGTCATGCGTCCATTGGAAGTTTTAGCGACTTCTTGAAAGTGTCTGAGCACATATTGCATCGCTGCGCCTACTCCTTTATCCTTGTCTTTTTGTGTGCTGAGGGTGTTTCTTGTGCCATAACTAACCATGTCAGTGACATACTTTTCTAGGTTTTCAGCAGAGATCTCATTGACCATTTTAGCAATCTCAGGATCACGTTTGATGATAGTCGTCTGTGCTATACTCGGTAGGCTCGTAGCCAATACTGCGAACACTAGTATAGCTGTATAAATTTTCTTCATTACTTTAGGTTTGTTTAGTACTAGAGGATACTTTTATAGTCAAGCAATATAAATATAAATTTTCCATGAAAACGATATCATTTCCATTAAAAGACGAATACCCTTCCTATTACGGTACATACTTGGGATATGTGGAAAAGGTGACTGATATTTTAGCTTTTGCGGAGGCACAAATAGCAGAAGTACGCTCTCTCTTTGGTTCTTTGACAGCGGTACAGGCTGACTTTGCCTATGCTGAGGGAAAGTGGTCTGCGAAGCAACTTCTTGGTCACTTGATCGATACAGAGAAGATTATGCTTTATCGTGCGCTTTCGTTTGCTAGAGGTGAGCAGCAGTCCTTGGCAGGCTTTGATGAAAACGCTTATGTAGCCAATGGCGGATTCGAAAAGAGATCTATTGCGGATCTATTAGAAGACTTTGAGCTAGGTAGAAGGGTCTATTTAAAGACTATCTCAAGTTTTGGAGATCATACTTTTGCGCATTTGGGCAAAGCTAACAACTACCCAATGTCCGTTCAAGCCATCGCGTATATGATCCCTGGGCACGTAGCACATCACATGGCCGTTTATCAGACGCGTTATTTACCAGTTTTACCTCGATAAGTATGTTTGAATACGATCCACATAAGCAATATCCAAAGCAAACCGAAAGTCGTGTGATCATTAGGTTTCAAGACTGTGACCCCCTGCAGCACCTCAATAATGCTAAGTACTTTGATTACTTTTTCAATGCTCGAGAAGATCAAGTGCCGAAGCTTTATGGTGTAGAGATCATGGATTTTATCAAAAAGTACAAGGCCGCTTGGGTAGTGTATAATCACCAAATCAGCTATGTCCGTCCAGCCAATGTAGGCGAATGGGTGCGCATCATGTCACGAGTCATTTGGTATAACGAAAACAGCCTAGTGGTAGAGTACTATATGACAGATGACAACGAACAAGAGCTGAAGACCTTGCTCTGGACTACGCTGAGATACATCGATATGAAAACGGCTAAGACTACACCACATGAGGGGGCAGTTTTAGATTACCTCAAAGCGGCACTAGTTCCAGGGGTAGATTTTCAAAACCTTACCATGCGTGAGCGCATCAAGCAGATCAAGGAAGAACTGAAATAAAAATCATAAAAGAGATACCATGTCTATCAAAAAAGAATCAGAACTCATCGGAATGCAGCTTGTAAGCCAAGCAGTAGCTTATACGCTAAAGCAAATGACGCAATATGCAAGGCCTGGCATGTCTACTAAGGAGCTAGATGAATATGGTGCTACGATATTAAAGCAGTTTGGAGCAAAATCAGCGCCTTATATGACCTATGGTTTTCCAGGTTGGACGTGTATCAGTGTAGACGATGAGTTTTGTCATGGTATCCCATCTTCCCGTAGGATTCTAAAAGAAGGAGATCTGATCAATATTGATGTCTCAGCGGAATTGAATGGTTTTTGGTCAGATAATGGCAACTCATTTGTCTTGGGCAAAGATGTTCATGGGCATCAAGCTTTGGTAGATACTTCAAGGGATATTTTGAAAAAAGCCCTTGATAATATATCTGGAGGAGTGAAAATAGCGGATATAGGCTACCTAATAGAAACAGAAGCTAAGAAAGCTGGGTATAAGGTCATCAAGAATCTAGCGGGACATGGTATCGGAAGGAGCCTTCACGAGCAACCTGATGAACTGCTGAATTACAGAAATAGATTTGATCAGCGGAGGTTTAAGCAAAACTCTGTAGTGGCTATCGAGACATTCATAGCTACGGATTCTCACTATGCTGATACCACTGCTGACGGCTGGACGATGGTCGGCAATCGGGGAGGCTACATGGCACAGCATGAGCACACTATACTTGTCACAGATAGCAAGCCAGTGATCCTCACAGCTGCCAATGGTGTCTAAAACAAAATAGGCTTGATACATTGCACCAAGCCTATTTTGTTTGGATTAACCTTTATTATTTTTTGAGACTATCTGCCTTGTCTAGTTTTCTCAAACTCAAAAAGGAAGTCACTAAGCCTAATCCACCAAAAAGGAAGATAGTACTCATATAGAGAGGGCCTTCTTCATAGATTTTTACTTCTGCTACAGTGCTAATGATCAATGCGGTCAGGATACCTAATCCAACACCAGTCAACATCAAGCCAAGCACTAGTACAATGCTGTATGCAGGATGTCTTCTGCGCTTGTTAGGGTCAGCCTGAAACAAAGAGGCATCTGCTCCTGCAGCTATAAGTGCCATACGCTCCTTATTTCTAGTAAAGAGTGTGTAATAAATACAGCCAAAAACAGTAGCACAAAGCGTAAGAATAATTAAAACAGCTTCCATGATTTTAAATTTAGGTTTAAAGTTTAAGTGATTTTGCTCTTTTGACAGAGCTTAAGGTATACTGGTTACATCTCGTATTGAAAATTTTTATCAATGCATTATTCAAGTTTTTCTGTAACCGGCTTATTTATTAGCTTGTCTAAGTATTCGTATGCGCGCAAGATTGGAAGAAAAGCAAGTTTTAACAGTCATCAAAGAGGTGAAAAAAGGCGATACTAAAGCCTTTAATCTCCTCATCCAAGCGTATCAGTCGGAAGTATTTTCACTGTGTATGCGCATGCTTAAAAACAGAGAAGATGCGGAAGAAATCGCACAAGATGCCTTTGTATCTGCTTATAGGAAGCTGGACACTTTTCAAGCCACATCGAAATTTGGCACTTGGCTCTACAGGATAGCGTATAATAAATGTCTCAATAAACTTGAGTCCAATAAAAAATTTCGGATGGATGTGGAGTGGCAGGAAGCATACCAAACATATTCTAGCTCTGAGAGTAGTATGGATGAGTTGACTACCAAAGAGCGCCAGCAATTTATCCTTTTGGCACTGGATCAGTTGCAGGAGTATGAGGCAGTTTTGCTTAACTTATACTATCAAAACGAGTGTACGCTAGCTGAGATGCAGGAGATATTAGAAGTGCCTAAGGAAAGGCTCAAAGTGCAACTTCATCGTGCTAGAAAGCGTTTTGAAATAGCATTAGAAGGAATATTGAAGGGTGAGGTAAAAAGCATATTGTAAACATGAAAGAAGAATCGATCAAAAAATGGCTCAAAGAAGCAAATGAAAGTCCTAGTTCGGATTTTTCTAAGCGAGTCATGCATAGCATAGATACTTTAGAAACTAAAAGTGCTCCTGAAACAATTGATGCTAGCTCTTCAGTGATCTATCTGGTTCCAGTGTTATTTGTAATTATTTTAATCATCAGCGTGATTTCGCTTCGATCATTTGACATCACTTTTCCAGATTTGGAGATGCCATCAGTGAATCTGCCAGATCTGAAGATCAATCCACTTTGGGTCTTTTCTACTCTCTTTATATGTAGTGGACTTTGGGTTTGGCTATGGTACGAAAAGCGATACTACTACAAAGAGGATTAAAGTAAAAAAGTCCGATATGAAACTCATATCGGACTTTTTGTATCGATTAGTTTGTTTAGATAAGTCCTAATACCATCAAAAGTGAAACTCCTCCTGCTGCTCCTGAGAGGACTAAGTTCCACTCTCTTTTTGGGGCTTTTAATTTATCTACAAAGATAAAAGCAAGAACAAGAGTGATCATCACGATCAATATCTGACCTAGTTCCAAGCCAATATTGAAGGCAAGAAGCTCTAAAACAATGCTGTCTTGCATAGCTAGTAAACTTCTCAAATAGCCTGAGAAGCCTAATCCGTGAATCAGACCAAAACCACAAGCGATGAGGTATTTGATAGTGGCACTTTGTTTGACATTTTTCTCTCCCTTAGTCAAGAAGATATTGAAAAGACAAGTGAGAAGAATGGTCAAAGGGATAGCTTTTTCCACTAATGTCTGAGATACCATGATCACTTCAAAAGTAGCTAATACTAAAGTGATAGAGTGACCTATCGTGAAGGCTGTGACCATCCATAGGATGCCTCGCCAGTCTTTGAGTGTGTAGATTGCACAGAGCGCTACGATGAAGAGGATGTGATCATAACCTTGAAGATCAGAGATATGCTCAAAACCAAGCTTTAGAAATAAAGAAAAGTCAGACATGAATGATTAGGTTTAAGTTTTTAATGTTTCTCAATTTTATGGTAAATTATGTCTTTATTCCGTTTTTTTACACAAACGGTCGAAATGCTTATGCTAAAAATGAACAAATTTGACATTATAAATTATGAATACCATGCTTAGTTTCCTCGTTTGGATAGGGTTGTTTTTCAATCAGCACCCACTCTACATGTCCAACACCATCATCAAATATGAAGAGAGTAAGAAGGCATTGAGTGTGCGGGTACAAATCTTTGAGACAGATATTCAGGAGGTCCTGCAGATCACTCATGGGATAGATATCGTCAGTGATGCTAAAAATCCGAATATTCAAAAATACATCGATGAATATGTATGGGATAATCTCAAAATCAAAATAGATGGAAAGTCTCGCAAGGATTTTACTTTTCTCAAAAAGAGTAAAAACTATGATGCGCTGATATTTGAGTATGAGATCAAGAGTGTGCCGACCAAACCTAAAAAGTTAGAGGTGGAAGCGACTTATCTCATGGAGCTGTTTGCCGAGCAGACCAACATTGTAGCACTCATCGTGGGCAGTACTAAGCGGACTTTCCCACTAAAGGAGTTTAATATCAAGGCAGAAATAAATCCATAAATCAAATACCTAATACAACTAAACTAAACGCACATGCTAAAGAAGAATTTTTACTTTTTCCTAGCCATCTTTTTCGTTTTCGCCTTTACACCAAAGGCTACAGAAAATGTGGATCTGGACATGGTCTACAAGATCAAAAGAGAAGGCTTGTCAAACTCTACAGTAAGAGATTTGTCATATTATTTAACAGACTATTTAGGACCAAGACTATCTGGGTCTTCCAATCTTAGAAGAGCGAGAAATTGGTCAGCTGAGAAATTTAAAGAGTGGGGTCTTCAAAACGTGAAGATTGATTCTTATGGTGAGTTTGGTAGAGGTTGGGATATCAAGAAGTCATATTTAGCAATGACTACTCCTTACTATCAGCAGTTGATCGCTACGCCTAAGGCTTGGACAGATGGTACTGATGGTCCAGTGAGTTCAGAAGTAGTCTTGGTGAAAATCGACTCTGAGGAAGACTTTGCTAAATACAAAGGCAAGTTGAAAGGTAAAGTGGTAACACTTCCTTCTACACTTTCTGTCACTACATCATTTGATCCATCTGCTAGAAGATGGACTGATGAGCAGCTAGATGGGATGAAAGAGGTCAATGTCAACGTAAGTGGCGGTCGTACACCGATGAGTCCTGCACAACTTGCTCAAATGAGAAATGCAAGAGCACTTAATCAAAAAATCAACGATTTCTTTTTGGAAGAAGGTGTAGCCTTGAAACTAACGGGCACTAGAGGTAGCTTCGGTACAGTATTTCACTCTACTGGAGGATCATACTCTACAGACAAAAGAAAAACACTCCCTGAGCTTGAGCTGTCAGCTGAGCACTGGGGTCGTATGGTCAGATTGATAGAAAACGGCCAGACAGTATCAGTAGATGCTGAAGTACAAGTAGAGTGGTTAGATGATGACTACAAAGGTTACAATGTATTGGCTGAGATCCCTGGAACAGACAAAAACTTAAAGTCTGAGATCGTCCTACTAGGCGCTCACTTAGACTCTTGGCATGCAGGTACTGGTGCTAATGATAACGGTGCTGGTGTGATTGTGATGATGGAAGCGATTCGTATCTTGAAGACACTAGGTGTACAGCCTAAGCGTACGATTCGTATCGCACTTTGGGGTGAAGAGGAGCAGGGTCTATATGGCTCTAGAGGCTACATCCAAAAGTACGTAGCGGACAGACAAACTTATGAGAAAAAGGGTGAGTGGGACAAAATCTCAGCTTACTACAACTTAGATAATGGTTCTGGTAAAATCAGAGGTATCAATACACAAAGCAATGATGCTGTGGTGCCGATCTTTGAATCATGGTTTGCGCCTTTCCATGAGCTAGGTGCCAAGACGATCGCCAACAGATCAGTAGGTTCTACAGATCACGTAGCATTCGAGGCTGTAGGTATCCCAGGATTCCAATTTATCCAAGATCCTATCGACTATGGTAGAGGCTATCATACTAATATGGACGTATACGAAAGACTGCAAATGGCTGATATGGCACAAGCGGCCACTATCGTAGCTTCCCTAGTGTACAATACTGCACAGAGAGACGAGAAACTACCAAGAAAACCTTGGTGTAAACAATAATTTGATTGTAATAAAGAAGAGGTCATTCAGCAATGGATGGCCTTTTCGTTTTTATAGAGACTATTAGCAAGCTAAATTTCTAAATCAGACTTTTTGAGTGTATATTTCGAACTGAAAAACTGTTATTTAGTTAAAAATAAAATAATGTTCTGTTTTGAACAGAAGTGATTTGATCAAAACCCAAATATTAACATGATAGGATTACCCCGCTCTATTTACAATGAAGACCATGAGATGTTCAGGCAGTCAGTTAGGGACTTTGTTGCTAAAGAAATCACACCCAATAATGCTACCTGGGAAAAAGATAAAATGGTCTCTCGTGAGTCATGGAAGAAATTAGGCGAAAATGGCTTCTTAGTGATCCAAGCACCAGAAGAATTTGGCGGCTTAGGTATCAATGATTTCCGATTCAATGCAGCATTTATAGAGGAGTTAGGGCTTAGCGGCTGTAGTGGACCTGCGATTGGCTATCCACTTCACAATGACATCGTAGCACCATACTTGATCCACTACGCTACTGAGGCGGCTAAGAAGAAATATCTACCTAAAATGATCTCTGGAGACTACATCGCAGCTGTAGCCATGACTGAACCAGGCGCAGGTAGTGACTTACAGGGTATCAGAGCTACAGCAGAAGATCAAGGAGATCACTATGTCATCAATGGCTCCAAGACTTTTATCACCAATGGCTACTTAGCAGATGTCGTAGTGGTAGCTGCTAAAACAGACCCTACTAAAGGTGCTAAAGGAATCAGCTTATTTTTAGTAGACAGCACCATGCCTGGATTTAGCAAAGGTAAACCATTCGAAAAAGTAGGTTTGCATGCACAGGATACTTGTGAATTATTTTTCGAAGATGTCAAAGTGCCTAAAGAAAATCTCCTAGGAAAAGTAGGAGAAGGATTCGTATACCTCATGACAGAGCTTGCACAAGAAAGATTAGTTGTGGCTCTTGCCGCTTTGGCCCTTGCAGAGAGTACTTATCAGATCACTGTGGAATATGTGAAAGAGCGTCCAGCCTTTGGTAAGACGGTGGCAGATTTTCAAAACACCAAGTATCAACTCGCACAGTTGGCTACAGAACTCCAAATGGGCAGAGTTTACTGTGATAAACTAGTAGAACTGCACCAAGAAGGTCAACTCGATGGAGCCAATGCCTCAGCTGCTAAACTCGCAATGACAGAGCTACAGTGTAAGGTAGCTGATGTTTGTGTGCAACTTCACGGTGGATATGGCTATATGTGGGAATACCAAGTAGCGAGAGCCTATGCAGATGCTCGTGTGCAGCGAATCTATGCTGGTACCAATGAGATCATGAAAGAATTGATCGCAAGAAAAATATTGAAGTAAAGCGATTTTCTTTTCAGAAATTAAGCCCTTTTAAGAGAAATCTTTGAGGGCTTTTTTCATTTTATGGCCTTTTATACTATATTTAAAGGTATGCATGCCGAATGACTGGCAGCGGATTTTTGACCCAAAATAAACCAATAAACCATGCAAAAATATCCTTGGCTAAAGAACTATCCTGAGGGGGTGCCTCATGAAGTGGATCCAGATCAGTTTTCATCCGTGATGGATCTCTTAGAAGAAAGTGTAAAGAAGTTTGGAGATAAAGAAGCCTATGTATGTATGGGCAAATCTATCACCTTCAATGAGTTAGACAAACTCTCTAGAAACTTCGCTGCTTATCTACAGCATGAACTTAAACTACAAAAAGGAGATCGTGTAGCTATTCAAATGCCCAATATGCTTCAGTACCCTGTAGCGCTTTTTGGCATATTAAGAGCAGGGATGATCGTGGTCAATACCAATCCACTCTATACAGCTAGTGAGATGAAGCATCAGTTCAAGGATGCAGATATAGCCGCTGTGGTGATTGTAGCCAATTTTGCGCATAACTTAGAGAAAATCCAAGGTGAGATTCCTGCCAAGCATATCATCATCACCGAAATCGGAGACATGCTCGGTGGACTTAAAGGAGGTATCGTCAATTTCGTAGTGAAGCATATCAAAAAGATGGTGCCAGCCTATAGCCTTCCTCAAGCCATTAAATTCAATGCGGTACTTAAAGCAGGTGCTAATCTTAAGTATGATAGACCTGAAGTAAAATCTTCAGATATAGCATTTTTACAGTACACTGGTGGAACTACCGGTGTGTCAAAAGGGGCAGCGCTGACGCAGCGAAACATAGTTGCTAATATGCAGCAGATCTCTGCTTGGTTTGGTAAAGACCTGCATGAAGGCAAGGAGATTGTGATTACCGCTTTGCCACTCTATCATATTTTTGCACTGACAGTCAACTGTCTAGCTATGCTCAAGCTAGGCGCTAAGAATATATTGGTGACTAATCCTAGAGATATGAAGGCCTTCATCAAAGACCTGAATAGCTATCCATTTACTATACTTACTGGAGTGAATACCCTTTTTAATGGGTTACTCAATCAGCCCGATTTTGCTAAGATCAACTTTAGCAGTTTCAAGATAGCTGTAGGAGGTGGTATGGCGGTTCAAGATGCCGTAGCTAAGAAATGGAAACAAGTCACAGGGGTGTCACTAGCTGAGGGTTATGGTCTCACAGAAACATCACCTGTAGCGAGTTGCAATCCAATCAATGGAACAGAACGAATTGGTACGATCGGTATCCCACTACCAAATACGGAGATGAAGATCATGGATGATGCTGGCAATGAAGTAGCTTTAGGCGAGCCAGGCGAAATCTGCATCAAAGGTCCACAAGTCATGTCGGGCTACTGGAGGAGACAAGATGAGACGGATAAAGTCATGAATGGAGAATGGTTTAAATCAGGTGATATCGGTATTGTAGATGCAGACGGTTTCTTCAAGATCGTAGATCGCAAGAAAGAGATGATCCTCGTGTCAGGCTTCAATGTCTATCCAAATGAAGTGGAAAACTGTCTCGCTGAAAATCCAAAGGTTTTGGAATCTGGTGTGATAGGTATGCCAGATGAGCGTTCTACCGAGCGTGTAGTAGCCTATGTCGTAGCCAAAGACAAGTCTGTGACTGCTGAAGAACTGATCGCGCATTGTAAGGAGAATCTAACTAACTACAAAGTGCCTAAAGAGGTACACTTCATAGACGAGCTTCCAAAATCGAATGTAGGTAAAATACTCCGAAGAAAAATCAAGGAGCTACATGAAGCTAAATAAGTCTATAAATAGAAACTCCCAAGTATGATTGTTACTTGGGAGTTTTGTTTTTCTACGAATTTGGAGTCTTAGGTAGTGTGAAGTGGAAGGTACTTCCTTCTCCTTCTTTAGATTCGACCCAAATGCGTCCTCCTAAGTTGTCTATGATCTTCTTGACGATCGCTAATCCCATACCCGTTCCTCCGTATTCATCTTTTCCATGTAGTCGCTGGAAGATGATGAAAATCTTCTCAAAATAGCTTTCATTGATGCCAATGCCATTGTCTTTTATTTGAAAGTGCCACTCGTCTTTGAGCGCTTTTGCGCTGATCTTGATCTCAGGCTTGACATTTGTTTTACTATACTTGAGGGCATTGCCTATTAAGTTGTTAAATACCTGACGTATAGGTATTTCATAAGAAGCTATCTCAGGAAGATTTTCATAATGGATAACAGCTTTTTTCTCTTGAATGCGTCTCCGTTCTAGCGAGCAGATTTCATCCACGATCTTTTGAATATCGATTTTTTTGATCTTATCCTCTACTTTACCAATTCTCGAAAACTCCAAAAGATCAAGGATGATTTGCCTCATTCGCTTGGCTCCATCTACGGCAAAGTTGATGTATTGATGTGCTTTCTCATCAAGTTGGTCACCATACTTCTTATCTAGTAAGCTAATGAAGCTAGTGATCATTCTAAGTGGTTCTTGAAGGTCATGAGAGGCTACATAAGCAAACTGTTCTAGTTCTTTATTGGAGATCTCTAAATCCCTCGTATGCTTTTCCAATTGCTCATTGAGCTGTTTGAGGTATTCTTCATAGGCTTTGCGTTGACTGATATCTGTCATCGCACCGACTACTCGAGTGACCTGACCAGCGCTATCTCTGATAAATACCGCTCTGTCTATGACATAAGCATAGGTACCATCTTTCTGCTTGAATCTATATTCTTCAAACCAGTTATTAGTATGCGGATCAGCCATGCTAGCCATTATTTTATCACTAATCTGTTGGCGGTCCTCTGGATGTATTTTGCTGATGAGTAGTTCAAACGAAGGTGTTATTTGATCTAATCGATAGCCAAATAACTCTTCAAATCCTTTGCCCCAGAATAGCTTTTGACCGTGGATATCATAGTCCCAGATAGCATCATTAGTGGCTTCTGAAATTTTCTCAAATCGCTCATTAGACTCCTTGATTTGCATTTCTGCTATTTTTCGGATGCTAACATCTTTGAAATACACGGAAAGTCCTTCAGCTGATGGATAGGCGCTGATTTCAAACCAACTGTTGATAGGAGGGTAATAGTCCTCGAAATGCACCGTTTGACCGGTTTCCATAGCTTTAGAGTACTGCTTGAAGGAATTGAGTGATTTAGCATCTTCAAAAACGTCCCAAAGCAGTTTTCCTATGATGTCTTCACGCTTGGTGTAAAGGATTTTTTCAGCTTGCTTATTCCAATAAAGCACTTTCCAGTTTTTATCTACTGCGAAAAATGCGTCTCCGATACTTTCTAGAATAGTATTTCGCTCTTCGAGTGATCTCTGAATAGCTATTTCAGTATTCTTTTGCTTATCGATATCTTGGATACTACCATAGATTCGTGTGCTTTTTCCATTGATGACATCGGCATGGCCTATGACACGGTTCCAGCGGGACTTACCTGTGTAAGTTTTGAGCAATAGCTCCAAGTCAAATTCTTCGCCACTTTTGATGAGTTTGTCGATGGCTTCTGTGATACGCTCTTTGCTTTCACCTTCATAAAACTCGAGGCCTCCAGATAATGAAGGGTCGTATGAATCCGGAACTTCTAGGATTTCCTTAGTCATAGGAGACCAATACATTTTGTCTGTTTCATCTTCTATGATATCCATTTTCCAGTTACCTATCCTAGCCATCTTAGCAGTGCGCTGAGCGAGTAGCTCAAGGTCATTTTTTTCTGTGATATCTAGGATGATAGAATCCCATAGGATCGTTCCGTCAGCCATTTTTTGGGGATTGCCAAACCCTTCATGATATCTGATTTGTCCATCGATAGGGGAAAGATAGCGCCATTTAGCATGCCAGTAGGTGAGGTTTTCGGCAGATTCTAGTATTGTTTGTTGTAGGTGCTGCTGATCTCCTGCCATGGCTATCCGCTCCCAGATGATCTTAGAGTCAGCCATACAAGCTTCTGGGCTTCTTCCCCAGATGAGGTGAGACCCCTTACTGACATACATGAGCTGGTCTGTCATGTCAGGCTTTAGAATATATTGGAAAATCACCCCTGGGATATTGTCAGAGAGGTTTTTGAGTCTGAGTTCAGTGATTTTCTTGTCATGAATGTCTTGAAAACTACCGTAAATTCGTTTGACTTTCCCATCTATAGATTCTATCTCACCAATAGTTCTGACCCATCTTTCATTACCGTTGGCGGTGATGATGACTGCTTCAAAATCATAGATTTCCTGATTTTTGATAGCAGCTTCAACGGCTAATTTAATCTGATCCTTGAAATCTTCTCTATAAAAATTGATTGCTGATTCTAAATCGATCTTGTAGTTTTTATCAACTTCATGAATTTCTCTAGTGATATCTGACCAGTATAGGTTTTGATTTTCGAGATCGATTTCCCATCCACCTACTCTTGAGAGCTTAGATGCGCGATCAAGTAGATGTTGTAGTTCGATGATGTCTGAGATATCTCTACCATAGCTAAATACAAATCCATCTTCACCAAATACTTCTGATGAGTCCCATGATATCCATAGATACTCTCCCGATTTGGTGATGTATCGATTGATGAAATTCCTTGCCTGTCTCTTTCCTGTGATTGTATCTACGTATTCTAGAGAGGTTTTATCAAGGTCTTCGGGATGCACAAAATTAGTAAAAGGTTGAGAGGTAAGTTCCTGCTCTGTATAACTCATCAACTTGCAAAATGCCGCATTCACCTTTTTGAAATAACCATTTGGAGAAGTTATAGCAAGTATCTCTGGCGCACTGTGAAAAAGCAGGTACATTTCTTCCTCTTGTTGCTTTCGTTTGATCTCAGCACCTAAAAACTTACCTAGATCGGTGAAAATGGCTGTTTTGTAATGATCCTCTGATAGGGAGCGTGCACTAGTGACTAAAAGTACACCAAGAAATTGCTCATTATGTATGATAGGGATAGAAAATGCAGATTTCAACCCTGCTTTTTGAGCGGATTGATATCTAATGAACCGAGGATCAGTATCGATATCATCCCAAATCTCAACTGAAAGACTCTCCCATGTATGTCCGGGTAAGCCTTGACCTTTGGCGAGTGTATTTTTTTCGATAGCCTGTTCATATAACTTTTCACTCTTAGTATCCTTTCCGTGATAAGCGATGAGGTGAATTTCTTCTTTTTCTTCACTTACTATCCATATTTCTGAAGTGTGATACTCTCCAAATTCAGTTAAGTGTCTTACAGTATATTGTAGTGTGCTTCTTAGGCTTGTTTGATCTTTAAAATACTGCGCGATTTCTTGCTGAATCTGCTTTTGTAGTTCAATGATTTTATTATCAGACACATCTCTGATGACACCTATCATTTTGATTGGCTGGCCTTTTTTGTTTCGAATCAAATGTCCAGTTTCTTCTACATAGGCATAGTTGCCATCAGCTTTTCTGAACCTGTATTCTTTTTGCCAGAGATGCTCATGCTTATCGTTTAAAAATTTCTCCCACAGTCCTTTGTTTTTCTCATCATCTACAGGATGCATGAAGCTCGCCCAAGTGCTGATGGTAAACTTTTCTTCCTGAAAATCATGACCAAAGACACGTTTAAATGCATCCCCCCAGTAGAAGATATCAGCTACAATGTCCCATTCATAGATTGCTTCATTGGTAGCTTTATTGATCAGTTCGTAGCGCTCATTGCTCTCTTGAAGATTTCTCTGCGTACGGATTAGGTCTGTGATATCTATGCTATTAACGACTATACCCATTATAGCAGGATCATCTAGTAGATTGGTGCAGGTACTTTGAATCCATCTCCATTCACCAGCTTTGTTTTTAAACCGATAGGGCAGTAGTCGGACGCGTTCTTGATGAGCAAGTTTCTCATACTCAGGTCTGGCAAATTCTCTATCCTCGGGATGAACAAAAGAAAAACCATTAGCGCCTAATAGATCAGCTTCAGTATAGCCTAGGTTTGGCCCATAACTAGGACTGATGTACTGATAGATGCCTTCCCAATCGAGGATGGCAGTGAGATCAGCACCTTCTTGTACCAATGCCTTAAAGCGCTTTTCACTATCGGCTATTAGCTTATCTTTGTGAATTCTATCGGTGACATCTCGGAAGTTGTCCACTATGCCATTGATATTAGGATCATGGAGCATATTGGTGATAGTCGCTTCTAGCCATCTCCAAGAGCCATTTTTGTGCTGTACTCTAGAAGTGTGGCCTTCCATAGGTACTCCAGGATTTTCGAACACGCTTTGCATTTTGATCTCCAGTGCAGGAATATCCTCAGGATGAACTACTTCGAAAAGGTTGAGTTGGAGGGCTTCAGTCTCAGAATAACCTAATATGCGAGAGATAGAAGGAGAGATATATGAGAGAGAGCCATCTATATTAATGATAGCAATACCATCGCTTCCATTTTCTACAAGTGCCCGGTAGTACTGCTCACTTTTGAGTATTTGAACCTCTATTTCTTTCTTTTCTGTGATATCTTCATGTGATCCCGATACTATCAAAGGTTTTCCATCATCTGACCATTCAGTTACCTGACCTCTATTGTGTATCCAGACGACCTGGCCATTTTTATGATAGATGCGGCATTCTATATCAAAGAACTCTTGTTTTTTATCAAAACATGCTTGCATATTTTGCTCATACAAGCCCACATCTTCAGGATGTAGGATCATGTACCAAGTCTTTAGGTTGATAGGTGCTAACTCTTCTATGCTAAAGCCAATCATATCTGCCCAGCGATGATTGACGAAGACTTCACTGGTTTCTATATGCCACTCCCATGTTCCTACATTGGTCGCAGAGATGATATTATTTAATCTTTGATTTTCTTTTTTGAGGATTTTTTTATTCTCGGAAAGTTCATTGTGAGTCTTCCGCAACTCAAACAACTGCATGACCTGATTAGCAAGGGCTTGAAGTGCTTCTTTTTGGGTTTCGCTGAGTTTTTTAGGAGTATCATCGATCACACAGAGCGTGCCCATGCCAGCTCCATTTGGAGCGACAAGCGGAACACCAGCATAGAAGACTACATGAGGATCTGAGGTGACATAAGGATTGTTTTTAAAGCGATCATCTTCACGGGCATCTTCTATGATGAATATCTCGTCAGATGCTTCTACTGCATGTGTACAGAAAGCGTGCTCTATCGGAGTCTCATCTATGTCAATCCCTACTTTGGCCTTAAAGAACTGCCTTTCGTAGTCTAACAAAGTAACCAAGGCTATGGGAGTGCCACAGATGCTTGCCGCAAGCTTAGCGATATCATCATATTCTTTTTCCGAAGGAGAATCTAATATGTGATAACTATTTATAGTTTTTACTCTCTTGATATCTGATCGCCTCATACTTTCACTTTTATCCCTCTAAAAATTGATTGAATGCCTCATAAGGCAAATTACATAGCATTTTAGGCGCTTTTTTTCTTTTATGCTGTCTGTTTAGGCTATAGGTTATTGGTGTTATTTCAAGAGGAAAAATAGCGAATATTATTTTTATTTAATGCTATTAAACTACTTAAGAATTTGATAATAATGATAAATGTCAAAACTATCAATTAGCGCTTAGGAAATGGCGCAGTGATTCTTTGTCGAATGTATTCTTTGAATGACTGTCCTGTAGCTACTAAAGAAGCACTTGCAAAAAGTAAATACATGGTCAGATCAAAAGCAGAAAAGCTCTTGAACATCATCCAGACGCTTAATGAGATAAAGGTGATCATGGCGAGCCCTCCAAATACAATTCCCCAAGTGGGTTTGAAATAATGTGTGTGTAGCCCACATGCAATCACGATTAAGAGTACACAAATCAATGAAGATGCCGTATTTGCCCCTTGGGTAGAGGTGCTAATGCCGATCAAAAGTAGTACTAGGCTCAACATGATTCTAAGAATAGTTTTGCCAATATTTTCGATTTGGAGTAGTTTGAGGATCATGTTGATTTGGTTTAGTTTGATACCTAATTTAAAGAAAAGCAAGGCACAATCAAAATGAGCTGATAAGGATAGTACAACTCGCGTAAATTAATTTGAAAAAACATACAATAATCGAATCTTAAAAAAGGTTAAAATTCTAACGACCAAAACCAAATCATCTAAACAGTAACATTATGAAAATACTTATCTACACCATCCGAGGTGTGTTGCTCTTGTGCATTGCATGGCTACCTCTCAACTCAATGGCTCAAGGATCTCTGGAGGAAGGGACTATAGAAAGCCAGTTTGAGTACCTCAATCGTATTTCAAATAATTACGAAGAGTATAAAGTAGTGAAGAAGTACAACATGACTAAAATGCAGTCGAATGTACTAGATACGCTGAATACTTTTAGGAAAAACCTTGCGCAGCTTAGTGCTGAACTGAAAACAAGAGATGAGGAGATCGAGCAGTTAAAATCTGAAGTCGCAGCTGCTCAAGAAGAATTAGAAAGTACCATAGCGATTCAAGAAAGCATTCCATTCTTAGGCGCCAATATGCATAAGTCTACTTACAATACTTTGATGCTGGGTATCATAGCAGTATTAGGTATTGGATTGTTATTCTTTATCTATCGATTCAATGCCAGCTTTAGGATCATCGCTGATACCAATAAAACCCTTTCTGAGACCAGAGAAGAATTTGAACAACATAGAAGAAATGCACTCGAAAGAGAAAGAAAGCTCAGTCGTCAGTTGATCGATGAGCGCAATAAGAGACTGGTTTAAAACAGTTTTTAGTTTAGTGGTAAGAAAGAAGGCGCCTGTGATGGGCGCCTCTTTCGTTTATTTTTTCTTCTTGGCAAATCTACCACCAGCTTTCTTAGCAGGTTGGTTTTGGACAAGCTCCATACATTCTTCATAGCTTAAGTCTGCTGCTTCTTTGTCCTTTGGGATTTTTACATTTTGCTTACCGTACTTGATATATGGCCCCCATCTGCCATTGAGTATTTGGAGATCTTTATCTTGCTCAAATTCCTTGATAAACTTCTCGGCATCGGCTTTACGCTTAGCTTCTATCAAGGCGATGGCTTCCTCTTCCGTGATGCTGAGTGGATCGTGTTCTTTGCCTAAGGAAACAAAGCCTCCATCATGTCTCAGGTATGGACCAAATCTACCGATAGCTGCTACTATTTTTTTACCCTCAAACTGACCAACATCTCGTGGGAGTTTGAAGAGCTCTAAAGCATCTTCTAGCGTAATGCTTTCTATGAACTGCCCTTTTTTCAAACTAGCAAATTGCTTTTCTTCATCTTCCGCTTCTCCGATCTGTACGAGTGGTCCAAACTTACCAAGTCTAGCGATGATTTTTTTACCACTCTTTGGGTCGATTCCTATCTCGCGCGAAGTGTTGATATTCTGTCGTTCGATACTTTCTGTGTCTTCTACCTTGACATGAAACTTTTGGTAGAAATTGTCTATCATCGTATCCCAAGCTTGCTTCCCTTGAGCGATCTCGTCAAACTCTTTTTCCACTTTGGCAGTGAAGGAAAAGTCAATGACGTTGGGGAAGTGTTCTACTAGGAAATCATTTACTACCATCGCGATGTTAGTAGGGAAGAGTTTATTTTTCTCTGCTCCAGTGATTTCAGTCTTGGTTTTCTTATCGATTGCTTTATTTGCTAAGATCAGCTCTCTATACTTTCTTTCTACACCTTCACGCGCTTCTTTGAGCACATACTCACGCTTTTGAATAGTGGAGATGGTGGGCGCATAAGTAGATGGTCTACCGATGCCCATTTCTTCTAGTTTTTTGACCAAACTAGCTTCAGTATATCTAGCAGGAGGACGGGTAAAGCTTTCCCTAGCTTTCATCTCCTTCAAGTCGAGTTTTTGACCGACTTTCAGTGGAGGTAGTAGACCTTTTGCAGTGCTTTCTTCTTCTGGCTCGTCATCAGTACTCTCTAGATATACTTTGAGAAATCCTTCAAATTTGATGACTTCACCACTTGCACTAAGTGTTTCCTTTGAGGTGGAAATACCGATAGTCACATTAGTTCTTTCGAGCTGAGCGTCTGCCATTTGGGAAGCAATGGCTCGTTTCCAGATGAGTTCGTATAAGCGTTGCTCATTGCGGTCTCCACTAGCTTCTAGTGTAGAAAAGTCGGTAGGCCTGATGGCTTCGTGCGCTTCTTGAGCTGAATCAGATTTAGTGGCAAATTTTCTCGTTTGAACAAATTCCTTTCCGTAGGATTTGGTGATCTCAGCCTTAGCACTGGATATGGCATCATCAGAGAGATTGACGGAGTCCGTTCTCATGTAAGAGATCTTACCTGCTTCGTACAGTCGCTGAGCTACACTCATTGTCTGAGAGACGGAGAAATATAGTTTTCTACTGGCTTCCTGCTGTAGGGTAGAAGTAGTGAACGGTGGTGCAGGAGTCTTTTTAGCAGGCTTTGTTTCTAAGTTGTCTATGCTAAAGGTAGCCTCTAAACATTCATTGAGAAAAGCAGAGGCTTCTTCCTCATTGGCTAGTTTGCGAGGAAGTTCTGCCTGCATTTCCTTGCCATCCACTAGAAAGATAGCTGTAATTCTAAAGCTTGACTGAGCGCTGTGCTTTTCGATCTCACGCTCACGCTCTACGACTAGTCTGACGGCTACTGACTGCACACGGCCTGCAGAGAGACCTCTTTTGATTTTTTTCCAGAGTACTGGCGAAAGCTCAAATCCAACTAATCTATCTAATACCCTTCGCGCTTGCTGAGCATTCACTAGGTCGATATCGATTTTTCTAGGATTGTCTATGGCTTTCAGGATGGCATTTTTGGTGATCTCTCTGAAAACAATTCTTTTTGTATGAGCATCTTTGAGTTTGAGTACTTCATTAAGGTGCCAAGATATCGCCTCTCCTTCGCGGTCATCATCGGATGCTAGGTAGACAGTCTCCGCATCTTTGACCAAGGCTTGAAGCTTTTTGATGACTTCTTTTTTATCAGCCGATACGATATAGGTTGGTTTGTATCCATTTTTGATATCGATGGCATTATTATCTTTGGGTAAGTCTCTTACATGACCATAGCTAGATGCCACCGTATAATCTTTCCCTAAATATCCCTCTATGGTTTTGGCTTTGGCCGGTGACTCAACTATGACTAGATTCTTTGGCATTTGATCGATTTATTAGTACTCGGTAGTTTTGCAAATATATTGGACGAGGCAAACTTGTTGAAAAAAAAGCACAAATTAAAATCCAGTGTTTAGATCGATGCTATTTTTGGCACGGTTTTCAAAGTAAAGGTTTGTCCTCAAATAGGATTAACTCCTAAATTATCAAATGGTTAAATATCTAATTGTGCTTAGGCATGGCGAAGCACATTCCTTTTTACATCAAACTTCTGATTTTCAAAGAGAATTGACAGAGTTGGGTAAACAACAAATTAAATCTGCAGCAAACTTTATCAAAGAAAAAGAGCTAATACCAGATGTCATTTTAGCGAGTGCAGCTACCCGTACACGACAGTCAGCAGCTATTGCCTTTCTAGAGATGGAATGTAATAAAACTGCTTTATACCTAAAGCAAGAACTCTATAGTACATCTATGGAGCAGATCATTGAAATACTTTCTGACCAAAACAGTACTATAGAGAAACTGATGGTGGTAGGTCATAACCCAGAACTCTCAATGCTATTGACCCATTTGAGCGGTGATGGATACATCACCATGGATACAGGTCAAGTCTTCATCTTGAAGACAGAGATAGAGGAATGGTATCATCTCAGTGCAGATACTTGCACGATAGTCTTTCAGCACCATCTCAATTAATCTCAGCTATTTTCGATTGAATACGCGTTTAATTTCCTGATGCGGTAAAATTTTATTTTTTTTGTATTTCTATTTTATCATTAAAATTTCAAATACAAGAAAATGAGCGCACTGGGAAGACATATCATAGTAGAACTATACGACTGTAGTCCGGCTATACTCAATGATGTAGTCACAATACAAAATAAGATGGAAGAGGCAGCTGAAGAAGCAGGTGCTACTTTGATCAACTCTACTTTTCACCATTTTTCACCCTATGGTGTGTCAGGTGTAGTCGTGATTCAAGAGAGTCACTTAGCGATTCATACATGGCCAGAGTATGGCTATGCAGCCGTAGATCTATTTACTTGTGGAGAGACTGTCAACCCATGGGTATCCTACAACTATCTCAAAGATGCTTTTGAAGCAGCACATGGTTCTGCCATTGAGCTCAGAAGAGGAGAGATGGCGCTTTTGACACATAAGGATTTTGATATTAATCAAATGCGAGATGAAAAGTCGGCAGGAGATGGCAGTCCTATTCGTACCAAAGATGTATGGTTCACTGAGCGTAATGACAATATCGCACTATCCCTCAAGCACGATGGCAAACTCTATGATGCGCAGTCTGATTTTCAGAAAGTAGAGGTTTATAAAACCTTTGCTTATGGCAATATGCTGACACTTGATGGCATGGTCATGACTACGGAGAAGGATGAGTATGTCTATCATGAGATGATCACGCATATCCCGATGATGACACATCCTAATCCTAAGCGTATCTTGATCATAGGTGGAGGAGATGGTGGTACAGCTCGAGAAATCCTCAAACATCCAGGTGTGGAAGAAGTAGTGATGGTCGAGATCGATGATAAAGTCATCGAAGCTTCTAAGCAGTTTCTTCCAAGTATCGCTTCGGCATTTGATGACCCCAAGTTGACACTCATCGTAGATGATGGTATCAAGTATGTCAATGACGCCAAAGATGGGACATTTGATATCGTATTAGTCGACTCTACAGATCCTGTCGGACCAGGCGAAGGACTCTTCACTGCGGAGTTTTACAAAGAGGTTTACAGAATCCTCAAAAAGGATGGTATCATGGTCACACAGTCAGAATCTCCAAGATTTAATGAAAAAGTTTTTGTGGAGATATATGACTGTTACAGAGAGATTTTCGGTAAAGATAAAGTGCATTGTTACCTAGCGTATATCCCTACTTACCCAACAGGTATGTGGTCTTTCTCGTATTCAGCTAAAGGGGATTGTGATCCACTAGCGGGTCTTGACGCAGCCAAGGTTGATGCCCTATCAAATCAATTACAGCTCAAATATTACAATGCTGAAATACACCGTGCTGCATTTGCCCTACCAAATTTTGTTAAAAAAATGTTAGCCTAAGATTTTATGAACAAGACACAATTGATCCAATCCTTTGATCCTAATGGAGTAGGAGCTCAGGGTACGCTTTTTGGATTGCCATTTGACACAGAGACTGCAGATCTAGTGATCATCCCAGTGCCATGGGAAGTGACTGTATCATACAGTGCTGGCACAGCGGCTGGGCCAGAGGCTGTGCTCAATGCTTCTCCACAACTTGATTTATACCAATATGATATAGATCATGCTTGGAAAATGGGAATCGCTATGCTTCCTATCCCAGAGCATATTGCTGAAATGAGTGATAAATACCGAGCGTTAGCGGCTAATTATATCAATTGGCTGGAAGAAGGTGAGTCAGAAGAGGAGAGAGAGAGATTTATCGCAGTTCCTAGATTAATTGATAAAGCTGCAGAAGAGATGAATGCTTGGGTCAGGGAACAGACTCAAATGCTTTTGGCAAAAGGTAAGTTAGTAGCACTACTAGGAGGTGATCACTCTACACCTAGAGGTATGCTACAAGCCATGGCAGAAAAGCACGATAGCTTTGGTGTGCTTCAGATAGACGCACATGCTGATTTGAGAGTAGATTATGAAGGTTTTGAAAATAGCCATGCCTCTATCATGCACAATGTACTCAAGCTTCCTCAAGTCAGCAAAATGGTGCAAGTAGGTATCAGAGACTACTGTGAGGCAGAAGCTAACTATGTGATGCACTCAGGAGGAAGAATCGTGAGCTTCTATGATCATGCGATCAAAGCGCAACAATATGAAGGCAAATCATGGCAAGCCATCTGTCAAGATATCATCTCAGCACTTCCAGATAAGGTCTATGTGACCATCGATATAGATGGCCTAGACACAAAGCTGTGTCCAAATACGGGAACGCCAGTAGCAGGAGGATTTGAGTTGGAGCAGATGCTCTACTTGATGAAGCAACTTGTGAAATCTGGGAAGGAAATGATTGGATTTGACTTAGTAGAGGTTGCTCCAGGACCTGATGGCGATGAGTGGGATGGCAATGTCGGTGCACGTGTGCTTTACCGTATGGCCAACTTGCTAGGCGTTAGCCAGAAGAGATTGTCATTCAACGACTGAATTAATTCATATAAGCATAAAAAAACCACCTCAGGAATGATTTATTGAGGTGGTTTTTTTTATGATGGAGATTGAATTTTACCTTTTTAACTACAAATAAGTTAGGTATAGTCTTGCTCCATAGGAGCTTTATATTAATAGAAAATAGTTAATTGATTTTTATCTATTAATCACTTCTCCAATATCTCTAAAGCTGCAGTGTACATGGCTTTGATACCAGTCTCTAGGGTAGGGCGAATCACAGGCGCATAGTAGGGCGAGTGTAGCGAAGGCAATACAAACGATAGACTACTCTCTACACCATCTACTTCTT
The DNA here is from genome assembly GCF_016464625.1 of Penaeicola halotolerans. Taxonomy (GTDB): domain Bacteria; phylum Bacteroidota; class Bacteroidia; order Cytophagales; family Cyclobacteriaceae; genus Penaeicola; species Penaeicola halotolerans. The sequence goes on along the minus strand of NZ_JAEAGO010000003.1, from coordinate 152,804 downwards.
GAAGAGCAGCTGCATACTTTTCTGGCTCTATCGCACCTAGCCAAAACATAAAGCTAGGAATAGGAGTAGCTTGCTGTCCGTAGCGAGAAAAATCCTCTCCAACCATGTAAGGCGCTACTTCTACAACTTTCTCTCTACCAAAAGTCTCCTGAAACACTCCGACAAGCCTTCGAGCGAGTGCAGGGTCATTGACTGTAGCGGGTGTTTGTGGATCTCGTATACTGAAAGTAGGCATTTTGTCTTCTGGCAGCCCAGCAGTTTTGGCATAGCCTATCGAGATGCGCTTGATAGCATCGATCATCTGATTACGAACTTCCTGTGAATAGGCACGAATGGTAAGTTGCATCTTGACCTGATCAGGGATGATGTTATGCACAGTACCACCATTGATAGCGCCTACGGTGATCACTCCAGGGTCTATGGGGTTGATCTCTCTGCTGATGATGGTTTGGTAGGCATTGATCAGTTGAGCACTCAAAACAATAGGATCTATAGTGGTATGAGGAGCAGCACCATGTCCACCTTCTCCATAGACTGTGATGTCCATCATGTCTACACTAGCCATGAGTGCACCTTCTCTATATCCGATGGTGCCAGCAGGTAGGGTAGGATTGTCATGAAGCGCAATCGCATAGTCAGGCTTAGGAAATCGCTCATAAAGACCAGCTTTGAGCATAGCATCTGCACCTAGACCATTTTCCTCGGCTGGCTGACCGATCATGACGAGTGTCCCTCTCCAGCGGTCTTTTGACTGACTGAGCGCTCTAGCTGTTCCTACGAATACGGTCATATGCACATCATGGCCACAAGCATGCATAGTGAAGGTTTCTTGACCCGCATTACTGGTCGCTTTTTTTGTGCTAGCATAGGGTACTCCCGTTTTTTCTTCTAGTGGAAGGGCATCCATGTCCGTTCTGATAAGCAGCGTAGGCCCATCACCGTTTTTCATCACACCTACTACACCATAGCCTCCAACTTTTTCAGTTACTTCAAAGCCAGCTTTTCGGAGTTCCTCCGCTATACGAGCACTGGTTTTTTCTTCTTGAAGTGAGAGCTCAGGATTTTGATGGAGGGTTTTGTAGAGCGTTTCCAAGCTTTGGTATTCTTGAGCGATATGTTGCTCAATGGACTTAACCTGTTGAGCAGAAACTTGACAGATTCCTAAAAATAGGGTAGCAGTGAGTAGGGATAGATACTTCATAGTTGACAGTTTTATCATGACTATTTACTAAAAACAACCTAAAATAAACAGATAATTGCGGGATTTTGAATTAAATCTTGGGAGTAAACATCCAAAAGTGTAAACTAGAAGCTTGTAACAATAGCAATGAATCATGTTTGAAATACTTGGGGAAGGAATTGTAGATTTTAGTAACTGGATTTGGGGGATGCCGCTGCTCTATCTTTTGATGGGTGGAGGAGCTTTTTTTATGATTTACTGTGGGTTTCTGCCCTTTACTAAGTTGCGTCATGCGATCAAGGTAGTCAGTGGTAAATATGACGATGAAAATGCTCCTGGTCAGATCAGTTCTTTTCAGGCTTTGACTTCAGCTATCGCGGCTACAGTTGGACTTGGAAACATCTCAGGGGTAGCCGTAGCGATCAATATGGGAGGCCCAGGAGCGATCTTTTGGATGTGGGTGAGCGCCTTTGTGGGTATGGCGACCAAATATTTTACATGTACCCTTGCGATCATGTACCGAGGAAAAGATACCCAAGGAGAGATCCAAGGTGGCCCTATGTATGTCATCACAGAGGGTTTGGGTAAAAAATGGAAGCCACTTGCAGTGATTTTCTGCGTAGCGGGGATGATAGGTTTATTACCCATCTTTCAAGCGAATCAACTCATCGCGGTGATCGATGAAGTGATCATGCTGCCCAATGGACTTGAGCCTATGATGTGGTCTTCTTTTATGGGAGAGATTGATCTGAGAAAATTAGTATTGGGAATTATTATATGTGGGTTGGTTTCTTTGGTGATTCTTGGGGGCATTCAGCGTATCGGTAAAGTAGCAGAGAAGCTAGTGCCTTTTATGGTGGTTACCTACTTCATTACAGTGTTGATCATTTTGATTATCAATTATACAGAAGTGCCAGCCATGTTTTGGAGTATCATAGAGGATGCATTTACAGGAAAGGCTGTCATGGGCGGTGTAGTAGGAGAGATGATCGTGATCGGAGCTAGACGCGCTGCATTTTCTAATGAAGCAGGTATCGGAACAGCACCGATGGTTCATGGAGCCTCTAAAAACAATGAGCCAGTAAGAGAAGGGCTTGTCGCCATGCTAGGTCCTTTCATTGATACGGTAATAGTATGTACGTTGACGGCCTTAGCGATTCTTGCGACAGGAGCTTGGGAGTCTACAGAAAATGATGGCGTGCGATTGACCATTGCAGCCTTTGAGACAGCACTGCCAGGCTTTGGGACTTATCTACTCATGTTAAGTGTCTTTGTTTTCGCACTTTCTACCATGTTTACCTATTCTTATTATGGCACTAAGTGCACCAATTTCCTTTTTGGTGCCGATAAAGCTAAATATTACAATTACTTCTATCTAGCCACGATCATCTTTGGAGCAGTGGCTTCATTGGCAGTTGTGGTGAGCCTCATAGATGCGATGTATGCCGTGATGGCGATACCTACCATGGTATCTGCGATCATCTTAGCACCAAAGGTGGTAGCAGCTACTAAAGACTACTTTGCTAGGATGAAGGCTGAAAAAGCTTGAGGATATATAATAATACAAACCAAAACGGCTACCTCATCTGAAGTAGCCGTTTTGGTTTAAGTAATACTGCACTTAACTTATTTAGCTTGTGGGAGTCCTCTAGTCAGCCAACCTCTTCTACTTGCAGTAGCGATGGCATATGGTGTAATCCAAAATAAGCCAAAGGTGTAAAACAAGCTATAAGAATATGCCCAGAATGCTTCTGCTGATTTATACTTTTTAGCATAAAAGATCGCAGGAAAACTAGACAGTATCAAAATACTCATACAAGTAGAGCTTAAGAAGAGAACTGGATGTGTCAAGATAAAAGATAGCATCAATACCAAGAATGGATAAGCCATAATGAGTTTGACCCACTGATTCACAAATAGTAACCTCGTTCCGAAAGTAGAACCTTCTCTGAAATTTTTAAATACATACTTAGACATCATGATATTCTCTCTCACATTGCTTCTTTCCCATCGGATAAACATCTTGTAGAGGCCCTTATATTTTTCAGGGAGCTTAGTTAGGACGTAAGCATTTTTCTGGAACTTCACTTCATAACCTTGTTTGAGGATCATATTTGTCATGGCACGATCTTCCCCAATGTCAGATGGTTGTCCCATAAAGGTTTGATTGATCCACTCAGGCAGACAAGCCATTACTGCTTTTTTGCGGTAAGCTGATAGGGCACCAGGGGTACAAAGCACTGATCCCAACTGACTCTGTGCAGATCTGATAAACTCAAAGCTGAAGACAAAGCTGACATTCAGCATGCGAGGAATGATCGCTTTTTGATTGTTCAATACACGCACATTACCTGCTACTGCACCGCACTTTTGATCCAAAGCAAATGGTGATACCATGTTACGTAGTGTGTCTTTTTTGACGATGGAGTCACTATCTACTGTGACAAATATCTCACCTGTAGCCAAGTGAAATCCTCTATACAATGCATGTCTTTTTCCTTTATTCACAGGTTGTTGATAGATGGCCAGTCTATCACCGATGGTTTTTTTAGCCTCTTGCATCCAGTGCCACGTATCATCTTGGCTACCATCATCTATGGCTATGAGTTGCAATTTGTCCGCTGGAAAATCACTTTCTACCAAGCTTTGTAAAGTATCATATACTTGCTTGCCCTCATTGTAGGCAGGGACGATCACAGTACAAGTCGGAAGTAGCTCATCACTCACTGACTTCACTGGCTTATAGCGTAGATAGAGGACTAAGTTGAAAAGGAAGAACCCTGCTTTGAATAATATCAATGATATAGATAAGACTATTAAACTAAAGCCCCAAGTCGAACTGATTCTACTCAAATGCAATGCTTCGAAGCTTGGCTGTAATTCATACACTAAGTAAGCACCACTTAATAGCAGTGTGAAAGTTGCTATAAGTAGGAAAATATCTTTCTTATAAAATCCTTGAGTTGGATGAGCAGGATGAACTGCTTTTGATTTCCAATTTTTAGTATTTAATGCATGGCTGATCGCCTGATTGTCCATTGGTAAGACGAAGCTAAACAATCGGCTTTCGTGTGCCTGCTTTTTCTTTACAGCGCTGTTTATTTCGCTTTCCTTCTCCAGTGTTGCTTTTTCTCTGGTATCCATATGATCGGTATAGGTTTGGTTTATGAGCATCGCTCCAGATTGATGTTTCAACTACTATACCACGTCTAAAAAGCCTTTTTTTAGGGTTTAAAAGCTACTTTTGAGAGTGAGCGCTGCGGACTAAATACGCAAATTGAGGAAGTAGGTAGGCAAAGTGGGATTATTTGAAATGGAGTTTGAAAAATGAAAAGCTGAATCAGTATCCTGAATGATAGCCTTTAAGAAACCACCAGTACGATTTTGCCTATATGCTCACTTGATTCCATGAGCTGGTGCGCTTTAGCAGCATCGGCTAAAGGGAAAGTTTGGTAGACTATCGGTTTGATCGTACCAGCAGATAGTAGTGGCCAGATATGTTGAGACAGCTTTGTGGCGATTTCCCCTTTGAAGTCAGCATCTCTTGCTCTCAAAGTAGATCCAGTGATGTGAAGTCTTCTGGTCATGATCTGTAGAATATCAACAGTCGCTTGACGCCCCTTCATCGCATTGATAAAGATCAGTCTGCCATCTGGATTGAGTAGCTTGATATTTTGCTCAAAATAGTCACCTCCGACCATATCTAAGATAATGTCAATTCCTTCACTGTCTCTCTGCAATGCTTCCCAAAAATCAGCTGACTTATAATTGTAAGCTTGCGCCCCAAGAGACTGACAAAAAGTAACTTTCTCAGGAGTGCCAGCTGAAGCAAAAGCATACCCGCCCATCGCTTGGACCATTTGGATAGCAGTTACGCCTATGCCGCTAGTACCTCCATGGATGAGCACTTTTTCTCCTGCTTTGAATTGGCCTCTATCGAAAACATTGCTCCAAACGGTAAAAAATGTCTCGGGTAAGCTTGACGCTTCTACCATATCTAAGCCTGCAGGAATGGGAAGTACTTGCTTTTGATCTACTGTGACAAACTCCGCATAACCACCACCAGTGAGGAGTGCACATACTCGATCACCTACTTCCCAGTGTTGTACACTTGTACCTAAAGCAGTGATTTCCCCAGCGACTTCCAAGCCCGGTATATCAGCTACAGCACCTTTGGGTGCAGGATAGTGACCTTTTCTTTGTGCGATATCTGGACGATTGACACCGGCAGCATGTACTTGGATCAGTACTTCGTTAGCAGCTGGAGTAGGCATTTGCCTATCATCCAGTTGCAGTACTTCTGGTCCACCTGCTGCAGTGATGCTAATTACCTTCATTAGCAGCTTCTTTTAATAGATCTATGAATTTATTGGTATTGTAGTCTGCCATACCTTCTTTGATGAAGATGATCTCACCAGACTTATTGATCACATAGGTGGTTGGAATAGAGGGGCTTTTAAATACTTGAGGCATGAACTCCACCTTGAAATAAGGGAAGTTGAACTTCTTTCTATTGACATAAGCTTGTGCTTTGTCGAAGTTTTCATCGATAGACAGCATGACAAATTTGATATCAGGCTCGTCTTTCATTTTTTCATACAGGTTGTTGATATTAGGCATCTCGGCTAGACATGGAGGACACCAACTTGCCCAAAGGTTAAGAAAAACTACCTTCCCTTTATAATCTTCAAATTTTATCAATTCTCCCGCTGGATTGCTCATAGTCAGACTATAGTCAGCTTTCTGAGCTACTTTTTCATGATCAGGACTTAGGTTTAGTGGCATCACTTGGATCATGACCGATTGGATTCCCGTGATGAAGTGTTTGTTGATGCCCGTAAAATGCCCCACCAGCATCACACTGAGAATGATCACCCACGATTTGATTTCCTTTTTCAGAGTTGGAGACATTTTATTGGATTTATTTAATTAGAATTCTTTTCTACTTGAGCGTCAAAAGCTTTCAAAGGTAAGCAACATTTGTTTTTCTATATGTGACTCGGATTACACATCTTTGTGCATACAATATCTTAAAAATAATTCAATGAGCGAAGTACATTATTTCAAAGTAGCCAAGGAATTAGGCATTAGTGAAAAACAAGTAAAGGCTACTTCTGAACTTTTGGATGAAGGAGCCACAGTGCCCTTTATCTCTAGGTATCGAAAAGAGGTCACAGGAAGTCTGGATGAGGTAGCAGTAGCTGCTATCAGAGATCGTGTCACCCAACTCAGAGAGCTGGATAAGCGCAAGGAAGCTATACTAAAATCACTAGAAGAACAACAAAAACTAACACCAGAACTTCAAGCCAAAGTAGTCGGAGCAGAGACTATGGCAGTGCTTGAGGATATTTACTTGCCTTATAAGCCTAAGAGGAGAACGAAGGCTACTATTGCTAGAGAGAAAGGACTCGAGCCACTGGCAGAACTGATATTTGCACAAGAAAAGATAGATCTAGAAACTATAGCATCAGGCTATATAGACGAAGCCAAAGAAGTGGCGACAGTAGAGGATGCACTTGCTGGTGCGAGAGATATCATCGCAGAGTGGATCAATGAAAATGCGGAGGCTAGAGCTGCTATGAGGACGCTTTTTATGGAAAAAGGTGTGTTCAAATCAAAAGTGATTCCTGGCAAAGAAGAAGCTGGACAAAAATATAAAGACTACTTCGACTGGGAAGAGCCCATCAAGACTGCGCCATCTCACAGGGTATTAGCCATGAGAAGAGGGGAGAAAGAGCTCTTTTTGATGCTAGACTCTTGTCCCGAAGAAGAGCTGGCTATTGCGCTGTTGGAAAAACATTTCATCAAAGCAGGTAACGCGGCCGCTAATCAAGTAAACATAGCCATAAAGGATAGCTATAAACGTCTACTCAAGCCTTCTATGGAGACAGAGGTGAGATTGGCAACAAAGAAGAAAGCAGATGAAGAGGCGATCAAGGTTTTTGCTGAAAATTTAAGACAGCTGCTGCTTTCGGCACCACTAGGAGAGCGCAGTGTGATGGCTATAGATCCAGGATTTCGAACAGGCTGTAAGACAGTCTGCCTAGATGCGCAAGGCAAGCTACTGAAAAATGAGACGATTTATCCAAATGAACCACAAAAGCAAGTGCGTGAGTCTGCTGCTTTAGTAAAGCACATGGTGGAGAAGTATGGTGTGCAAGCGATCGCTATTGGCAACGGAACGGCCAGTAGAGAGACAGAGCAGTTTGTGAGAGGATTGGGACTTCCAAGCCATATCGCGATTGTCATGGTCAATGAAAGCGGTGCTTCGATCTATTCTGCATCTGATGTGGCGAGAGAAGAGTTTCCAGATCATGATCTAACCGTGAGAGGAGCAGTCTCTATCGGTCGGAGACTCATGGATCCTCTAGCTGAGCTAGTCAAAATAGACGCTAAGTCGATAGGCGTAGGTCAGTATCAGCATGATGTAGACCAATCACAACTTAAAAATAGCCTAGATGATGTCGTCATGAGCTGCGTAAATGCAGTAGGAGTAGAAGTCAATACAGCGAGTAAGCAACTACTCACTTATGTATCAGGACTAGGTCCTCAGCTAGCACAGAATATCATAGAGTATCGAAATCAAAATGGACCATTTAAAGATCGAGCAGCCATCAAAAATGTCCCAAGACTGGGAGATAAAGCCTTTGAACAAGCCGCTGGATTTTTGAGAATTCGCAATGCTGCCAATCCTCTGGATAGCTCCGCTGTGCACCCCGAGCGCTATGAGATCGTCAGCAAGATGGCCAAAGACCTAGGATGCACTATAGCTGATTTGGTCAAGGATGATACGCTGAGAGAAAAAATCAATATCAAACAATACGTAACTGCTGAGGTGGGTTTGCCTACTTTAGAAGATATCCTATCGGAGCTTTCCAAGCCTGGTAGAGATCCTAGAGAGGCTTTTGAAGCATTTGAATTTGCTGAGGGTGTCAACCACATGGAAGACCTCAAAGTAGGAATGAAGCTCCCTGGTATCGTCACGAATATTACCAATTTTGGAGCCTTTGTAGATATCGGAGTTCATCAGGATGGACTTGTGCACATGAGTCATCTAGCAGATCGCTATGTGAGCAATGCCAATGATATCGTACAAGTACAGCAAAAGGTAGAAGTGACCGTAGTCGAAGTAGATATCGCTAGAAAGCGTATCGCGCTGAGTATGAAGTCAGATCCATTTGCAGAGAAACCAAAGAGGGAAGAGGGAGCTCGACCTCAAGCTCAAAGAAGAGAACAAACCAAACAGACTTCTGCAGTAGCTGATGGAGATCTAGCTACTAAATTGGCGATGCTTAAAAATAAGTTTAAATAATATAAAAAAAGCCTTATCGATGAGATAAGGCTTTTTTCTACCAAATATTTGACTTAGGTTTAATTTATTTAACCGCTAGTTAATCATCCAAAATGTAGCTCCATAGGCTTAAAGATCATACCATCTCTTTCGAGCTCGGGTGCAGTAGGGATGAAATGTTTCTTTTTGAAAAAGTCATAAGCTTGTGGAGGGCTCTCTATGATGACTTTATTATAAACGCCATTTTGGTTCAGGGATTTAACTTGTTGCTCAAGCATCATACTGCCTATTCCTTGATTTTGATACTTAGGGGCTACGAAGAAGAGGTGGATCTGATTGCTGTTGTATTCGCAGAACCCTACGATCTCCCCCTCTATTTTTGCACAGCAGATTTCAAATCCTTTTTTACGTCTATCGAGCAGGTTTTTTTCCTTGAAATTATCGATATAGGTTTTAAAGCCTTTTTCTCCAATATACGTTTTCTCCATAGTGGGGAAGTGACTTTTTAGCCATACAGCGAGGTTTTTGATCTCATCCGTATCTGCTATAAAGAATTTGATTTGGGCATTGCTCATTGTGTGTTTGCTTTGGTTTTGGATCAAAAAATCATTGATTATTTAAATTTAGGAAATAAATAGTCAAAAAAACAATTTTAAAAAGGTGCTTAAAGAAAACGGATTCTATATTTTGGTAAAAGTTGTTGATCTTTTAAAGTACAAAAGCTCTATATAACCGAAATAGAAGCTTATTTTGCTTAAATGTATTAGAATCAGTTATTTTGTGCTAGCTTGAAATTTGATAAAAAAATAATATTAAGATGCATTGGTTTTATAAAAACAAACACAAATCTAAGCTTTCAGCCCTGTTTGTAGGTTTGGTCGTATTGGTCATGCTAGTGGGAATCATTGGACTTTCTACTGTAGGGAAGCTCTCAGATTCATTTAAGACATTATATGATGATCGATTAGTCCCTGAGCGTAATGTCGCTAAGATGATGGAGCTCTTTTACGAAACAGAAATAGGCTTAGAATCTTTTGTCTACAGCAATGCCGATGTAGTCAGTCCTGAGCTTGTCCAGCGAGCTATAGCCAAGCGCAAGACAGACTTGAATCTACTCATCGCTGAGCTGGCCGAAACTTATCTAGTAGACGATGAGAAGCTGTATTTGCAACAGTTTAAAGACTCATATGCTGCCTACAAAGAGGTGGAAAAAGAGATCATTCGTCTCAAAATGGAAGGAAAAGGAGAAGAGGCAGAGAAAATGCTACAACAAAAGGGGCAGGAGTCTTTACACAGTGTCATTAGTCACTTGCAAGAGCTTATGAACATACAGCTAGAAGTAGGAAAAACCCTCTATACAGATGTAGAAAATATTACAGGCAATGTAAAAGTATTGTTTCTAGTCATCATGGGTATAGCTTTGGTCTCAGTCATTATAGTTGGCTTATATTTGACTTTCTACTACTACGAATAATTAAAAGAAGATGATAAAGAAAAAAATTGCCCAGTTCGGGAAAATAAAGAACGCCCTAATCGTGGTTTTCTTGCTATTTACAGTGAGCGGTCTGGTTGGGATCAACTCGCTGAGTAAGGTGTCAGTCTCTTTCAGATCTATCTATGAAGATAGGCTCGTCCCTTCCAATCAGGTAGCACTCATGTCTCAATTTGAGTATGCGATCAAGAGTCTGATCAAGCGTCAAATCTTGGATGGTAGTGCCGAATTAGATGAGACAGAAATGGCTAGCATCAAGACCTATAATGCTTCCATTGACAGCCTTCAAAAGTTGTATTCGAATACTTTTTTGACACCAGCAGAATACGAAGCTTTCAAGCAGTACAAAGTCAACAAAAAGTTATTTGATGATGTAGTAGCTAAAGTCTTTTCTCTAGTCCAACTGAATGAGCCTGTTCAAGCGGCTCAGCTCTTCGAGAGTGAGGGGTATTCTACTTTTGATGCGATGATTTTGCCGCTTCAAGAGATCGCTTTGATACAGGTCAAAGTAGGGGAGGAACTCTATCAGAGTAGCTATGATCGTATCAACAATGTGCGTAGGATTAGCTTCATTACTCTAGGAATTGCCTTTACTGTGACACTTTTCATCGCTTTATATTACACCTTCATTCATTATGAGAGGGATTGATCAAATTATTTAATATTATATAGGTAACTGTCTGATATTAAAAATAATAAATTAAATTTAGGGTAGGCTAAATTAGTCTACCCTAAATTTTTTTAAGTAAAAAATTAACAACAGATTCATCATCCAATTAGGTGAAATGAATGTTTAATTGAGTACATTTGATCAGGCTTTTTATAATTTTTAGAATTACAAAAATGCTTTTGATACCCAGATAAATGTATTGATATATGAGGTCGAAGCGATCTTTCAAGTATATTCCTCACAGAATAGCGCTGATTTACTTGATATTTGGAGCCTGTTGGATACTGGGTAGTGATAGATTATTGACGCTACTAGATGAGTTATTTATAGACTACAATGTAGCTTATTTACAAACTATCAAAGGACTCGTTTTTGTCTTTATCACGGCAGCTTTGATCTACTTTTTTGTCAAGTCATTTAATCGAAAATTAATCGAATCTGAAGCGCACTATCGGCTAGTTTTTCAGGACAATCCCAACCCTATGTGGATCTACGATCAGGACACTTTGGCCTTTATTGAAGTCAATGCCATGGCGGTAAATAGTTACGGATATTCCACTAGAGATTTTTATAGCATGAAAGTGGATGACTTGCTTCACCAAGAGATGGGCAAAGCTAGCACAGTGCATAAGGTAGTCTACAACTCAATGGTGGAAGAGCGTCACTTGAAAAAGGACGGAAGTGTGGTATTGATGCAAGTATATGCGCATCCATTTATTTTTGAAGGAAGATCTGCGGTGCTCGCTTTGCTGATAGATGTCACCGAAAAGGAAATGTCTCTACAAGAAAATCAAAAACTCAATAGCTTCCTCAAAGAGCAAAATGAGCAATTGAGAAAATATAGCTATATCAATTCGCACAAGGTACGTGCTCCTCTGACCAATATCCTAGGCTTAGTCAATCTCCTCAATGAGGAAAAAACCTTAGTAGAAGAAAGCTTAATAAGTAAATTAAAAACTGCTGCTGATCAATTGGACAATGAGATTCAGGTGATCAACAAAATACTTTCATCAAGAACAGCTGCTAAGCATATAGGAGAGATGACTACGGGTAAGCAGATCAATCATGTCATGCTTGTAGATGATGATAGCATACAGCACCTGATCAATACCAAGATGATCAAATCCCTCCACCCCAATATGAAGGTGAGTAGTTACACAGAGGGAGAGTTGGCCTTATCATATTTACTAGATGGCGGCCAGGATATGCCAGATCTACTTTTACTAGATATCAATATGCCTAGTATGAATGGCTGGCAGTTTCTAGACAAGCTTCAAGCAAAGGAGATACAGATGGAAGTCAAAATGGTCACTTCCTCTATTGATCCGAATGACGTGCTCAGGTCGATGAAGTATAATCAGGTCAATGGCTTCATCATCAAGCCGCTTTCAAAAGAAAATCTGAGTGAAATTCTTTAAACATTTCAGTGCTTTGAAGGCTTCTTTCTGTGGAGAGTCTTAAGTTTATGGAATAAACGTTCAAGATTCCCTTTTTTTTGCCTTATTTTGGCTTTGTCAATCAGAGTCAACTCGCGCTTTTAAATGAATAGTATGGCATCTGCAAATCAAGTCGTAGAAGAATCTCCAAAAGAAAGTTCAACTCCGAAATACGTCATCAGTAAAAAGATAGATCGATTTTTTAGTGAGTTATATGGGGTCTTCTCCTTTGTCGCTAGATTTTTTAGAGAAGTATGGTTTCCTCCATATGAGTTTAAAGAGGTACTCAGACAGTGCTACCAAGTGGGGTATAAATCGCTTCCGCTCATCAGTATGACGGGTTTTATCACTGGTTTGGTATTTACCAATCAGTCTAGACCATCACTTGCCGAATTTGGTGCTACTTCATGGCTTCCTGCTTTGATCTCTATCGCAATCATCCGAGCTCTAGGACCGCTCGTTACAGCCCTGATCGCAGCAGGGAAGGTGGGCTCCAATATAGGTGCAGAACTAGGATCGATGAATGTCACAGAGCAAATAGATGCGATGGAAGTATCCGCCACTAAGCCTTTCAAATATTTAGTGGTCACGAGAGTACTAGCAACATCGATCATGATCCCTGTACTGGTGATGTATACAGACTTTGTCGCACTAGCAGGTTCTTATTTGAATGTTAGGAGCAATGAATTAGTGAGTTTAAGCTCATTTGTGGTACAAGTATTTGATGCGATTACTTTTTTGGATTTATTTTCATCAGTGATCAAGTCGGTGTTTTTCGGATTTACCATAGGAATGGTGAGTTGCTATAAAGGATATCACTCTTCGAGAGGTACAGAAGGAGTAGGTAAAGCCGCCAACTCAGCGGTGGTCGCCTCCATGTTTTTGATATTTATCTTAGAGATATTGATCTTACAAATCGTAAATGCTATCAGATACGCATAAGCTATGAGAGACGAGATAGACTATAGTGAGAAGGTAATAGAGGTCAAAGAAGTCAAAAAATCCTTTGGAGATATGGATGTGCTCAAAGGAGTAGATCTACACTTATATAAAGGAGAGAACCTAGTAGTGCTCGGTAAATCAGGCTCTGGCAAGTCAGTATTGATCAAACTAGTAGTGAGACTGCTCAAAGCAGATGAGGGAACCATAGACGTGCTAGGCAAGCGTATCGATAAGCTTTCGGTCAGAGAGATGGACGAATTGCGCTTAAAGATTGGCTTTTCATTTCAAAATAGTGCCTTGTATGACTCGATGACTGTTAGGGAAAATCTCGCATTCCCGCTTGTGAGAAACAAGAGATTGACAAGAAAGGAAACCGAAATGAAGATAGAGGAGGCGCTTGAAGATGTAGGACTTCTGCGAGCGATCAATCAGATGCCTTCAGAACTCTCTGGAGGGATGCGTAAGCGTATAGGGATCGCACGTACGCTGATCCTCAACCCTGAGATTATGCTTTATGATGAACCAACCGCAGGACTAGATCCCATCACCTGCATAGAGATCAATGAACTGATCAATGAAGTGCAAGAGAAATATCATACGAGCTCTATCATCATCACACATGACTTGACATGTGCAAAGCAAACAGGCGACCGTGTAGTGGTATTGATCGATGGGCAGTTCAAGACAGAAGGGACTTTTGAGGAAGTATCTCGTACTCAGGATCCAAATTTGAAACCGTTTTTTGACTATAACTTTATAGAATAGATGAATCCAGATCACAAAAAATCAGTCATAGTAGGCATATTTGTAGCGATTGCGCTAGCCATACTCATCTTTATGATCATCTCCTTAGGAGGTCAAAAAAAGATCTTTTCTAGTACATTCGGACTCAAGGCAGTCTTTGAAAATGTAGGTGGACTTCAAAAAGGCAATAACGTCTGGTACTCAGGTGTGAAAGTAGGTACAGTGAAGGATATCCACTTCTTAGGTGGTGGTCAGATAGAAATCGACCTCAATATCGAAGAGAAAGTCAGAGAATTCATCAAGAAGGACTCAGAGGCAAGCATTGGCTCAGATGGCCTCATAGGTAACAAGATCATCGTCATCTCGGGAGGGTCTAATGATGCACCACCAGTAGAGGATGGAGATAGGCTCAAGATCAAAGCGCCTATAGATACAGATGCACTCATGGCCAAACTTCCAGAAAACGTAGAAAACCTCACTAAAATCATTGCAGATTTGTCTATTATCATTGATGATCTAGCAGGTGGTAAGGGTACGGTTGGGATGTTACTGACGGATACAGTTTTTAGAGATGAGGTAAAACTCACTTTCTCAGAAATGAAGGCCACAGTAGCTGGAGCGAGAGCTTCATTCAATAACTTGAATAAAACCCTAAGTGCACTCAATCAAGAAGGTACACTCTTTAATAAGCTCATCACTGACCAAGAATTATATCCTAAATTAGATAGTACACTGAGTAATTTCAATGTAGCCAGTGAGCGCATTGCTAATCTTAGCCTCAACTTGGAGACAAGCTCTCAGAGACTCACTGAGTCTGATAATTTCATGGGTATGATGCTCAATGATTCAGAGTTTGCTGCCACGATCAAGCAAATGACAGAGAATTTAGAAAGCACATCAGAAAAGCTGGATACCAATATGGTGGCCATCAGACACAACTTCCTTTTTAGGAGGTATTTCAAGAGATTAGAAAAAGGTAAGATCAAATAAGACTAGAGGCTGTTTACACAAACAGCCTCCTTTTTTTAGTCCTTACTTTAAAGAAAAATCAATACAAACACAACCCATGGAAGGAATCATAGCCGGTAAGCCCGTGCAGCTTTATACACTTAAAAATAGTAAAGGGATAGAGATGACTGTCTCCAACTTTGGCGCAAAGGTAGTGACACTATTCGTGCCTGACCGTGATGGAAAGCTTGCAGATATCGTTCTAGGTTATGACAGTTTAAAAGACTACCAAAAAAGTGCTGAACCTTACTTTGGTGCTGCGATCGGTCGCTATGGCAATCGCATAGCCAATGGCGAGTTTACACTAGATGGTAAAACCTATCAGCTGGCTAAAAACAATGGCCCTAACTCGCTGCATGGTGGACCTGATGGTTTTCACAATGTCGTATGGGAAGTTGTATCAGCCACTGAGCAAGAGATCGTCTTTAGCTATACCTCAGTAGATGGAGAAGAAGGATTTCCTGGGACTTTGTCCGTATTGATGACTTATGCGCTGACTGAGGAAGGTGAGTTTAAGATCACTTATGAAGCTAGTACAGACAAGCAAACGGTTGTGAATTTGACCCATCATTCTTTTTTCAACCTCAATGGAGCTGGAAGTGGAGAGATCACTGACCATATCTTGACACTCAATGCCAGTGCTTACACACCCGTAGATAGCCTACTAATTCCTACAGGAGAAATCGCCTCTGTAGGGGGTACTCCTATGGACTTCAGATCTTCAGTAGCGATTGGTGAGCGTATAGAGGCTGATTTTCAGCAGCTAGCTTATGGTAAGGGCTATGATCATAATTGGGTTTTGGACAAAGAGGAAGCAGGAGCACTAAGTCTTGCGGCTACGGTGATTGCTCCAGCCAATGGTAGAAAAATGGAAGTATATACCACAGAGCCGGGCATACAGTTTTACAGTGGCAATTTCCTTGATGGCAGCATTACTGGGAAAGAAGATAAGGCTTACACTTTCAGGTCAGCATTATGCTTAGAGACACAGCATTTTCCTGATAGCCCTAATCAAGCTAATTTCCCTTCTACTGTTTTAAATCCTGGAGAGACTTACACACAGACTTGTATCTATAAATTCTCTGTAGTGCAATAACCCTATAGATCATCAGCTTTTGTTTAAACGATGTTTTGATTGAAAAAACATTAGGCTGTAAAACAAAAAATAGGGATATTCAAGCCATCGTAGAATTGTGCCCAAATTGAAGAATGGGTACAGATAGATTACTTGACTAAATCAAACACTATGGAATTTTCTTGGATTGATCAGGGCATTTTCATTGCCTATGGTATCATCATCATCGGTATAGGCATCTGGGTGTCTCGCAAAAACGGCAACACCTCAGAAGACTACTTTCTCGCAGGTAAGACCCTCCCTTGGTGGGCAATAGGTGCCTCACTCATCGCAGCCAATATCTCGGCCGAACAGTTTATCGGTATGTCAGGCTCTGGCTTTGCCATAGGTCTGGCGATAGCCTCCTATGAGTGGATGGCAGCTCTTACGCTGATAGTAGTAGGTAAGTACTTTTTACCGATTTTTATCGAGAAAAAACTCTATACCATCCCTGAGTTTATCGAGAAGCGATTTAGTACCAATCTAAAGACCATCTTAGCGATCTTCTGGATTGCACTCTTTGTTTTTGTCAACCTGACTTCTGTACTCTATTTGGGTGCTACAGCAATGGATACGATCATGGGTGATGGCAGTGGCGCACTTTTCCAAAAGGCGATTATAGGTCTAGCGCTCTTCTCAGCAGCTTATTCATTATATGGTGGCCTTTCGGCAGTAGCTTGGACAGATGTGATCCAAGTCGTCTTGCTAGTGATCGGTGGATTGATCACTACAGTATTTGCTTTGTCTTATGTATCAGATGGTCAAGGAGTACTAGCAGGACTTTCTATGGTGTATGAACAAGTGCCTGAGAAGTTTTCTATGATCTTAGATAAAGGAGAGATCATCACGCCTGATGGCAAAGACGCTTGGTGGGATCTACCAGGTCTAGCAGTGATCATCGGTGGTATGTGGGTAGCCAACTTATACTATTGGGGATTTAATCAGTACATTATCCAAAGAACATTAGCCGCCAAAAGTCTAAAAGAAGCTCAGAAAGGAATCGTGCTTGCAGCAGGGTTGAAGCTCATCATACCGATCATAGTCGTACTACCAGGTATTATCGCATTTGTGATGAATGTCGGTCCTGATGGGGTGGTTTCTACAGGGTCTGCAGATCCATCTTTCTTCTCTGAGACAGGTCGCATCATCAATGACAACGCAGCTCCTTGGTTGATCAAGTCATTTGTCCCAACAGGATTAAAAGGACTCGTACTAGCAGCACTTGCCGCAGCGATCGTGAGTTCTATCGCTTCCATGCTCAACTCTACCGCTACGATCTTTACGATGGATATCTTTAAGCCATACTTTGGACCAAAGACCTCTGAGAAAAACTTGGTAAATGTGGGTAGAATCTCAGCCTCAGTGGCTTTGCTGATTGCAGTATTCTTAGCACCACAGTTAAAAAATCTAGGACAAGTATTCCAATACATCCAAGAATACACTGGGGTAGTCAGCCCAGGGATCTTAGCGGTATTCATGATGGGACTCTTCTGGAAGCGTACAACCAACAATGCCGCTATCTGGGGAGTGCTACTATCTATTCCGATTGCTCTTTACTTTAAAGTAGCGCCAAATGGCTGGTCAGATAGTGCTTTATTTGTCACGATACCATTTATGCATCAGATGATGATCACGTGGGTGCTTTCTATGATCGTCATGATGATCATCTCACAGATCGAAGGCAAAGGGCAAGATCATGAAAAAGGAATTGTGATTACCAAAAGTCTTTTTGCTACTTCACCGACATTTAATATTTCATCATTCATTATCATGATTGTACTTGTAGTGCTCTACGGTATATTCTGGTAAGGATTATTTTCTATATGAGTCTTCAAAATAAGATAAAGCAAACGTATCAAAAGCGCTATGAGGGAGAACCGATCTTGATCAGTTCTCCTGGGCGTATCAATCTCATCGGAGAGCATACAGACTACAATGACGGTTTTGTATTGCCTGCTGCCATAGACAAAGAGATCGTTTTGGCTATGGGACCCAGTGGTTCGGACGAATGCAAAGTGTACTCGACTGACTATGATGCAGAGCTTACTTTTGCGATCAACGACTTCAAGCGAGTACCTTTTGGTTGGCTCAATTATATCTTGGGAGTCATCGATCAGTTCCAACAGAAAGGCTTGGCTGTACAAGGCTTCAACTGTGTCTTTGGCGGAGCGATTCCTATCGGAGCAGGTCTTTCTTCTTCTGCAGCCCTCGAATGTGGTGTTGGATTGGGTTTGGCTACGCTTTTTGGTCATGAGGTACCTAAGCTTGACTTAATCAAAATGGCACAAAAGGCCGAACATACTTTCGCAGGTGTGCAGTGTGGTATCATGGATCAGTTTGCCTCTGTGATGGGCAAAGCAGATCACGCTATCAGACTAGATTGCAGATCTTTAGCGTTTGAGTATTTCCCGATAAGCCTAGAAGGATATGAGTTTTTGCTATGTGATACACAAGTAAAGCATGCTTTAGCAGACTCTGCTTATAATACCCGTAGACAAGAATGTGAAGAGGGGGTAGACCTCCTTCAAAGATATGATATTGGGATCTCTAGCCTGAGAGATGTCACCCTAAAGATGCTTAAAAGCCACAAGGGAGAGTTTAAAGGAAAAATCTACGAAAGGTGTCGATATGTCATCGAGGAAAACCAAAGGGTCATCCAAGCCTGTGAGATGCTCGCTAAAAACAATTTGGTCAGCTTTGGTAAGTTGATGTATGCCTCACATGAGGGACTTTCTACGGACTATGAAGTGAGCTGTAGAGAACTTGATACCCTAGTGGATGCTACTAAAGACTTGCCTTATGTGCTGGGAAGCAGGATGATGGGTGGTGGCTTTGGAGGCTGTACGATCAATCTAGTCGCCTCAGCCCATGTAGAAGAATTTAAAGAACAAATGCAGGCTATCTACCAAGCCAAACATAGAAAAGAGCTACCTATCTACGAAGTGAAAATTCAAGACGGTACACGTTTAGTGACAGGTATATGAGTCAGTTTGATTTTGAAGAACATAGTCATAGGAGGTTCAATCCTTTCACTGGAGACTATGTGCAAGTTTCTCCTCACCGAGGAAAAAGACCTTGGCAAGGCCAACAAGAAAAGGTCGTAGCATCACCGAGTATTCCTTATGATCCTACGTGCTATCTATGTCCGGGTAATGATAGGATAGGAGGAAAGAAAAACCCTTCCTACACAGGACCCTACATATTTGTAAATGACTTTGGAGCCATTACCGCAGATATTCCAGACGGCAATTTAGATGAAGGAGAATTCTTCAAAGCCAAAAGTGAAAAAGGCATCTGTAAGGTACTCTGTTTTTCTCCAAGGCATGACCTGACAGTACCTGAACTATCCATCGATGAGGTGAAAGCCGTCATCGACAGCTGGCAAGAAGAGTACAAAATCCTCGGTCAAATGCCTTGGGTCAATCACGTGCAGATATTTGAAAACAAAGGGCAGATCATGGGATGCTCTAATCCGCATCCTCATGGACAAATCTGGGCGCAAGAAAGTATCCCTGATGAACCAGCTAAGAAAGCAGCGAGATTTAGCGAATACTATGCGCGTAAGGGTTCTTCGATGGTCGTAGATTATGTGCATCAAGAGCTCCAGAAACAACAAAGGATCCTTTTTGAAAATAATACTTTCGTAGCCTTAGTCCCTTTTTGGGCGGTTTGGCCTTTTGAGGCCATGATCGCTCCTAAGCTACATTTGGCGTCTTTATTAGATCTTGATGTCAAGCAAAAAAGGGACTTAGCAGCAGCCTATAGACAGCTGACGATCTTGTATGACAATCTTTTTGAAGTGTCTTTTCCCTACTCTGGCGGGATACATCAAGCTCCTACAGATGGGAAGCCCCATCCTGAGTGGGATTTGCACATGGTTTTTTATCCACCGCTACTTAGATCAGCTACAGTTAAGAAATTTATGGTAGGCTATGAGATGCTCGCTACACCACAGAGAGATCTCACAGCAGAAAAGGCAGCTGCCATCCTCAGGGATTTGCCCAAGACACACTACAAAGCAAAGGCATAAAAAAAGGACTTCGAGAGAAGTCCTTTTTTGTTATCGTGATCTTATTTGATGCCGCTAAAGATTCTACTCCAACGAATCTTACTGAAGAATGACTCATTAGGATCTATGGATAGCCAGATAAAGAGAGCTTTTCCCACAATATGATCCTCTGGTACAAATCCCCAATATCTAGAATCTAGAGAATCATGCCTGTTGTCACCCATCATGAAGTAATAGTTCTGCTTGAAGGTGTATTCAGTCACTTTCTCTCCATTGATGAAGAGTTGATCTCCTTCAGTTCTGACATCTTCTAAGCCTTCATAGTTTTTGATCACTGGGCCATACTTGATGAGGTTATCAGGCGTGAGTTGTATCGTCTGGCCTTCAGCAGGGACTTCTAGCGGGCCAAAGTTGTCTACATTCCAAGCAAACTGTGTAGAGTTAGGATAGACTTGTGTATCGATCATGCCTTCAATGCTGAGATCAAGTTCTACACCACTGATAAACTTCTCCGCTTTGAGTTTTTCGGCTGTTTCAGGAGTGGTTGAAACAGAAAATCCACCTCTAGAAAGTGGGTAGACACTGGTAATGTCATATTTGCTCCAGAAGCTTCTTGAGAGGGCTTCTTTGGTGTCTACTATGTAGTTAAACTGCATCTCAGCAGGGTTTTCACCTTTTTCACCATTGACGTAGACCTGCGTATCTTTGATCTCTATCACATCTCCAGGGATACCAATGGCTCTTTTGATATAGTTCGTCTTTAGATCCTTTGGATATTGTAGTTCTATTGGATAGTTAAACACCACCACATCATTACGCTTCACCTCACTAAAGCCAGGCAATCTATAAGATGGCAATTGGATCAAGTCTGTGTAAGAAGGGATCTCTGTACCCCAAATCTTCTGATGGGTGAGTGGGACTTGCAGTGGAGTAGTAGGTGTGCGTGTTCCATAGTGCATCTTGCTTACAAAAAGGAAATCACCCACGAGCATCGACTTTTCCATAGAGCCAGTCGGTATCGTGTATGCCTCTAGGAGTAGCCATCTGATCAGAGTAGCAGCGATCACTGCAAAGCCTATCGCATCAGCCCATTCTCTTAAGGCTGATTTCTTCTTCGTATTTTTTTTCTTCGTAGTCATTGGTTAAAAATTTAAAAAGTCATTCATTGTCAACACACCCTTTTTGTCTTTGATCCACTCAGCTACCATCACAGCACCTTGCGCAAATCCTGCCCTTGTATGAGCAGTATGCTTGATCTCGATCTCATCGATAGGAGAGTGATAAGTCACCGAGTGTGTTCCGGGTACTTCATCTATTCTCAGGGCTTCTATAGCGATATCACTTGCTTGCGGTTGTTCGGTACTCAGTTTCCAGTTGCTTTTACGACTCAGGCCATCGATGATGCCTTCTGCCAAAGTGATGGCTGTTCCGCTAGGCGCATCCTTCTTGTGTGTATGGTGGATTTCTTCCATTTTCACATCATAGTCAGCATATCTCTCCATCATCTGTGCGAGTTGTGCATTGAGTTTGAAGAAGATATTGACCCCTATGCTAAAGTTAGAGGCATACAGGAAGGTACCATTCACTTCATGGCAATAAGCTTCTACTGCTGCCTTTTTGGCTAACCAACCTGTCGTACCTGAGATGGTAGGGACGCCATTTTTCAAGCAAGCCATGATATTGTCAAAGGCAGACTCAGGCTGACTAAATTCGATGACGATATCTGTATTGTCAGGCTTGATCAACTGGATATCTGCTTGGTTTTCGATATTGATTTTGTGAGAGATACTATGACCTCGCTCCAAAGCAATGGCTTCTATGGTGCGACCCATTTTACCGTATCCTACTAAGGCTATGCGACTCATTTAAAATACAATTTGAGTGAAATAGCGGGGTAATTTTGATTGTTGAGCGCAAAGGTCTGATTAGTCGGCTCAAAACGCAAGGAGAGATCATCTGACAGGTCAAACGAAGACAAATGCGCATCTACATTAGCATCCACTATATTAAATACATAAACAACAAAACTTACTACATACAGTAAGTCTCTATTTCTTCTCCAGTAATCCACGTTTCTCCTCAGTCCTTGCTCGTTGAGGTTTGGAAATGGATTGATGGTGGTCTCATCGTCATCTATCTCAGCAAAGAGGGCTTGTCTGAAGAGTTGGTAACGATTGTCATTAAAGTCTATAAAAAAGACGATCCCTGCAGCACCTCCATAGAGGATAGGGATCTTCCAGTATTTCTCATTATAAGCTTGACCTAGTCCAGGCAAAATAGCGGATAGCAAAGCGGCCTTTTTCGGATTTTTATACTTTATAGGGAGGAAATCACCTCTTTCATAAGCCAACTTCTCTGTAGCACCTTTGAGCTGTACAGAATCCTCCGCGCTCAATACCGTCACTTCCTGAGCCAGCGCGTTTACTGTCATAAAGAAAAACCCTGTAACCAAGCACAGGATAGTGAGCAATGATAGAAGATTTTTCTTTAGAGGCATTTCAATAGCTTTGTCCGATCAAACGCAAAGATGGCTTAGAGGTTGAGAATTTCCAATATTCTATTGAGATCATCTGTCGAGTTGAAAGGAATCTTGATCTCTCCGCGGTTTTTCTCATCACTTTTGAGCGCTACTTTAGTCCCAAACATAGACGCGAGTTTTCCTTGAAGTTTGTTCAACTCATACTTCTTGACAGGGTCTAGATTATCCTGCTTTTTATCAGCCTTTTCAGTCTCAGGCGCTTCATTGAGTGCTTTGACGAGGGCTTCTACTTTTCTCACGGATAGCTCTTCTGCAAGGATCCTTTTGTAGATATCTAGCTGCTTGTCTACGTTTTCTACATTGATGATAGCCCTCGCATGTCCCATAGAGATTTTATTGTCTCTGATGCCAGCCTGAATATCTGGTGGGAGTTTGAGCAATCGCATGTAGTTATTGACCGTAGAGCGGTTTTTACCAACTCTGTCTCCCAGCTGCTCTTGCTTGAGGTTACACTCTGTCATGAGTCTTTGATATGACTGAGCGATCTCTAGGGCATTGAGGTTTTCTCGTTGGATATTTTCGATCAAGGCCATCTCTAGCATCTGCTGATCATCCGCAGTACGCACATAAGCAGGGATACGATCCAATCCTGCTAGTTTAGACGCTTGGAATCTACGCTCGCCAGAGATCAGTTGGTACTCATTAGGGCCGAGTCTTCTGACGGTGATCGGTTGGATGATACCCTGTACTTTGATGGAATCAGAAAGCTCTTGTAGGGCTTCCTTGTCAAAGTGGATCCTTGGCTGATAAGGGTTTACTTGTATTTCCTTGAGTGATATTTCATTGATATTAGAAACAGCAGGTGCAGGAGTGTTTTCCGAACTTCTGAGGTTCTTTTCAGAAGGGGTATCTTTGAGAAGCGCTCCTAGACCTCTGCCTAGCGCACTTTTCTTCACTGGTTTTTTATCACTCATTGCCTTACTTTTTTTGTTCTGTTCCATTTTTTTCAACGATCTCTGTCGCCAAATTGAGGTAAGCGATGGCACCTTTTCCCTCGGCATCATGCGCGATGGCAGGTAGACCAAAGCTAGGAGATTCGCTTAGCTTTACATTTCTTGGGATGATCGTTTCAAACACCATGTCTTTGAAGTGTATTTTCACCTCTTCCACTACTTGGTTAGAGAGTCTGAGGCGGACATCATACATGGTTAGGAGGATACCTTCTATTTCTAGGTCTGGGTTGAGCCTAGTTTGGATGATTTTGATCGTGTTGAGGAGCTTGCCGAGACCTTCTAGGGCGAAGTACTCACACTGTACAGGCACGATCACCGAGTCAGAAGCCGTGAGGGCATTGATCGTGATGAGACCTAGGGAAGGGGAGCAGTCGATGATGATGAAGTCATAGTTGTCTTTGACTAAAGCCAAGACTTCACGCATCTTTTCTTCTCTATTGGGCAAGTTGACCATCTCTACCTCTGCACCGACTAAGTCTATGTGAGAAGGGAGGAGGTCTAAGTGTTCTATTTCAGTAGCACGGATGATGTCATTGATATCAACTCCATCCACCATGCACTCATAGATACTCTTATCGATTTCTTTTGGGTTGTGCCCTAGACCACTAGTTGTATTGGCCTGAGGATCAGCATCCACTACGAGTGTTTTATATTCTAATACCGCTAAGCTGGCAGCCAAGTTCATGGCAGTAGTAGTTTTTCCTACTCCACCTTTTTGGTTGGCGATTGCTATGATTTTACCCATTCGGATGTCAGATGTTAGTTTTTTCTCCAATTTTTAAAATATGCAACTGCTTGCCTGCTTGCTTTGCAGCTGCTTTGATGGCTTCATGATCCACTTTGATATACCCAAAGGTATCGTAGTGCATTCCGATGATCTTGTCAGTTTTGACAAAATCAGCCGCCTTGATCGCATCATGAATATCCATCGTGAAGTTATCCCCAATCGGTAGAAAAGCAAAGTCTATATCATAAGACTCTCCGATCAACTTCATGTCATAAGTCAATGCTGTATCGCCAGCATAGTAAAACGTCCCTTGCGCTGTCTCTATGACGAAACCCGCAGGATTGCCCCCTGAAGCGCCATCAGGCAGTGTGCTAGAGTGGATCGCATTGACCATCTTGACGGTACCAAAAGGTAGCTTGAGCTTGCCTCCATGATTCATCGGATGGTAATTACTGATCCCTTTATTAGCAAACCAAGTAGCAATCTCAAAATTGGCAATCAGCTTAGCCCCAGAGGCTTTGGCAATCTGCTCCACATCTGCTACGTGATCCGAATGACCATGTGTCACCAAGATGTAGTCAGGCTTGATCATGCTGATATCGATGTCCTTTGCTAGCTCATTTGCACTGATGAATGGGTCAAAAAGGACCTTTTCTCCAGCTATATCTAGTAAAAAGGTAGAATGTCCATAATATGTCAATCCTATCATTTGGTTCAATATAGTTTGATTTGGGATAAATTTCGATGTTTACAAAGATATGAGATTAATCGAAACATAATAAAAATTCTTTTCCACAGCACATTGTGGATAGCTTTTGAGAAGCCCTTTAGGATTGATTAGTAGGGGATTAGCACGTAAAAAGGGATGCTTTGCAGCATCCCTCTCGACTTATTTTTTCTTTTTGCTTTCTTCCGCTTGCTTCATCGCTTCTTCGATGCGCTGCTGGAATTTTGATTTTTTCTTGTTCACATTTTTCTTTTTGTTCTCTTCCAGTTTCTGTCTGATTTTGTCATCATCTACAAACTTTCTGATGATGGACTGCTGTCCGAAAGTGATGATGTTAGACACAAAGTAGTAGAAGCTCAAGGCTGCTGGGAAAGAGTTCAAGACGAACATAAACATCACTGGCATGATGTAACCAATGTTTTTCATCGGTCCAGACACGCTACTTACCTGATTGTTTGACCAAGTATAGAGGATCGTAGAGGCTGTCATGAGGAGTGTAAACAAACTCACGTGGCTACCATAGAATGGAATCTCAAACGGCAGTCTCAAAACAGAATCGTAAGTCGATAGATCGGCTGCCCATAGGAATGGCTCTTGTCTCAACTCAATCGAGTTAGGGAAGAAGAAGAACATCGCAAAGAGGATCGGCATCTGAAGCAATAGCGGGATACAACCACTCAATGGATTCACACCTACCTTGCTATATAGCGACATTTGCTCCTTCTGCATCTTAGCAGGATCATCTCCAAACTCTTCTTTCAGTTTGTCCAACTCAGGCTTGAGTACTTTCATCTTGGCCATAGAGATGTATGACTTGTATGAAAGTGGCAGGAGCACCAGTTTGATCAAGATCACCATGATGATGATGATGATCCCATAGTTGCCGATAAAGCGCTCTAATATCTGGAAGATATTGATGATGATGTACTTATTGACCCAAGAGACGATCGGATAACCTAGGTCTACGTTTTTCTCAAAGTCAGGACTTACCTTCTTGAGGATCTTGTAGTCGTTTGGACCAAAGTAAAAGCTGTAGTTAGTCTTGTTTTCTCTAAAGTCTGTCAAAGCTACTTGGTATGTAGCCTGCATGTCTTTTACTGAAAGAGTGTCACTAGGCGTAGTTTTGCTGATGGCAGCTGACTTCAAGCCGTTTTCTGCGATCACTGCTGTGGTGAAGAACTTTTGTTTGAAAGCTACCCACTTCAATGATTCACTGATAGACTCGTCATCACTCTCGGAAGTTGAGCTCAAGTAGTCAAAGTCACCAGCCGTTGTGTAATAGTTGATTGTAGCTTTGCTGCGAGACTCCTTCAAGTCCATCTCCTGCTTTTTCAACTTGTTTTTCCAAGTCCAAGTCAGGTTTTCCCCTGTGAACTGATTGGCTACTCCATTATTGACTAAGTTGTAATCCACTACATAGCTGTCGCCATAGAGTTTATACTGCTGGATCAGCTGACCGCCATTTGGCAGGGTGGCTACAAAGTCGATCTGTACGGAATCTTCTCCAGTGATCGTCTGATCGATTTGACTTGTTTGAAAGTAAAGATCTGATAGGTCGATTGTCCCATTTGGTGTCTCTACTGTCCAGTTCATCTCAAAGGAGTTTTCATCCAAGAGGATCAAAGGCTGCTTGTCCCAAGTAGTAAATTCCTTTAGCTCCACTTGAAGGAGTTTCGCTCCTTTAGTTGAGAAAACATAAGAAGCTAGATCATTTTCTACAGTGAACTGCTGCTCTTCTCCTGAAGCCAAAGAAGCTAAAGCACCGTACTGCTGTACCAAAGCGGCACTGGCAGCACTGCTATCTGGCAGTTGCGTAGGGGCAGTCGGTTGATCTGTGGCTGGACTGATGCTCGTCTCTGTCTGTGCAGCAAGTGGTTCTGCTGGCACTTCAGGACTAGAGGCAAAAAAGTAAGAGTAAACTAATAAGAGTACTGCAAATAAAACTAAGCCCGTGGCTTGATTTCTATCCATGATTCAAGGATTAATTATTAATTATTTTTCTTTTTCTGAAAATCTAAAGCAGCCTTTACAAATCGCACAAATAATGGATGTGGATTCAGTGCCGTGCTGCGGTACTCTGGGTGATACTGTGTGCCGACAAACCATGGATGGTCTTTTAGCTCTACGATCTCCACCAGTTTAGTATCAGGATTGATGCCTGTGGCCATCATGCCATTGGCCTCATAGTCCTTTAGATACTTGTTGTTAAATTCAAATCTATGTCTGTGGCGCTCAGTGATGTGCAACTTTCCATAAGCACTGGCTACCTTACTTCCCTTTTTGAGGTCACAAGGATAAGCACCCAATCGCATAGTTCCACCAAGTTGGGTGATTTTTTTCTGTTCCGCCATCATGTCGATCACTGGATGAGGCGTATTTGGATCCATCTCCGTAGAGAAAGCTCCCTCCAGTTTGAGTACATTTCTGGCAAACTCCACTACGGCTACTTGCATCCCTAGGCAGATTCCAAAGAAGGGGATTTGCTGCTCACGGGCAAATTTAACCGTTTCTATTTTTCCTTCAATACCACGCTCTCCAAAACCTGGCGCCACTAATATACCATCAAGTTCCTGAAGTTGTTTGGCAACACAGTCCTTATCGATGTCTTCTGAGGAAATTAATTGCAGGTCTACCTTACATTCTGTCTCAGCAGCAGCATGGGTAAATGACTCTATGATAGACTTGTAAGCATCTGGTAGGGATACGTATTTTCCGATCAAACCTATTTTGACTTCATTGAGTGGGTTTTTGAGCTTGCCTAAAAATATCCTCCAGTCTTCTAAGTTAGTATTTTCTTTTGTGCTGAGTTTAAGTTTTTTCATCACGCGCTCATCTAGCTTTTCTTTGCGCATGAGGAGAGGCACATCATAGATGGTATCTGCGTCCATGGCCTCGATCACACAGTTGAGTTCTACGTTGCAGAAGAGGGCGAGCTTGCGCTTCACATCTGTCGGTAGGGTGTACTCTGAGCGGCAGACAAGGATGTCTGGTTGGATCCCTGCTTCGAGCAACTGCTTTACAGAGTGCTGGGTAGGCTTGGTTTTCAGCTCCTTAGCAGCCTTAAGGTAGGGGATGAGTGTCAGGTGGATCACGAGGAAGTTATTGGCACCTACGTCCCATTTGACTTGTCTCACAGCTTCTATAAAAGGAAGAGACTCGATGTCACCCACGCAGCCACCGATCTCGGTGATGATGACATCATATTTCTTCGTTTTGGCTAGTTTGTAGAAGTTGGCTTTGATCTCATCCGTGATGTGCGGGATCACCTGTACCGTCTTGCCGAGGTATTCGCCATTACGTTCTTTGGTGATCACGTTGTTGTAGATACGACCTGTAGTGACGTTGTTTCCTTGGGAAGTGCTCTCATTGAGAAAGCGCTCATAGTGACCAAGATCAAGGTCGGTCTCAGCGCCATCATCAGTCACATAACATTCGCCATGCTCATAAGGATTGAGTGTCCCTGGGTCGATGTTTAGGTAAGGGTCAAACTTTTGAATGGTGACAGATAAGCCTCTGGCTTGTAGGAGTTTGCCGAGAGAAGAAGCGATGATGCCTTTGCCTAGTGAGGACGTAACGCCCCCTGTGATGAAGATATACTTGGGATGATCCATAAGTTGTTTGCGTGGTAGTAGATGTAAACTTATGGGATGTAAAATTAGGGATTATTTCAGAATATTCTTCGCTTTTGAGCAAATATAAATGAGACTATTTGCGCAAATGCTCTACGCTAAAGGGGATAGCTGGCTCTGATATACCTGCTGAGTCAGGAAATATCTGGCCACTATTGGTTAGTCAAATCACTCATTTGCTGGGGGATGGCTGTCATGGGTACATGGAAGACAAATGCTACATCCAGTACCTGTATCTGGGTATTCTTTTGATTATTGATAGGTGAAGGGGATTTCTGCTTGTTCGATTGCTGATCATCCTGTATTATTGTAAGCTTATTGGATCATGAATGGCAATCGCCTTAGCACCAACCACATGAAAATTTTGATCACCGGAGGAGCCGGATTTATAGGAAGTAATATCGTAGAAGCCTGTTTAGCAGATGAGCGCATCACCTTGGTGCGGGTGCTAGACGACCTCTCCAATGGCTATATAGAAAACGTCCAGCTTTTTGAAGGACACCCTAAGTATGAGTTTATCAGGGGTTGTATCACCAACTATGATACTTGTGTGCAAGCCATGCAGGGCATAGACCGCGTCTGTCATCAGGCCGCGCTAGGATCAGTGCCACGCTCGATCGAAAATCCTATGCGTACCAATGAAGTCAATATCGGAGGTTCCGTGACGGTGATGAAAGCTGCCCAAGCGATGGGAATCGATCGGGTAGTACATGCCTTTTCAAGTTCTACCTATGGGGATTCTAAGGAATTGCCCAAGGTGGAAGAACGTATCGGTAAGCCGCTCTCGCCCTATGCGGTGAGTAAGTTTGCTTGCGAGTCTTATGCAGATGTTTTTTACAAGACCTATGGGCTCAATTTCGTAGGGCTGCGCTATTTCAATATCTTCGGACCGAGACAAAGTCCGACCAATCCCTATGCCGCGGCTATTCCGCTTTTTTGTCAAGCCTTTATCGAAGACCGACAGCCAGTAGTCAATGGTGATGGCAGCCATAGCCGTGATTTTACCTTTGTGCAGAATGCGGTGCAAGCCAATATGCTCGCGCTCTTTACGGAAGATGCTGCTGCGCTCAATCAGGTGTACAATGTTGCCTGTGGGGATCAGATTACGCTCAAGGAGATGATCGAGATGCTGCAAGAGATCAGTGGCAAGGACATTCAACCGATCTATGGCCCAGAGCGCATCGGAGATGTGAAGCATTCTAAGGCCGATATTACCAAGATTCAAACACTCTTACACTACAAGCCTCAAGTGAGTTTCAAAGAAGGTTTGAAGCAGGTATATGCCTGGTATGTGAAGCAAAGCCAGGTTTCTGCATAAAGATTCTGATCACCAGGAATGCAGCAATAATCGTAGAGACGTCCATTTATGGCGTCTCTTTTACATTTAGCTAATCGTAAAATGTCTCCTGAAGGGAGGGGATATCTCCATAGTAATAATCCTGTATCGGTAACGTCATTACGAGCGAAAGCGAAGTAATCTAGTGTCATTCAGTAGGTACCTAGATTGCTTCGGGTCAAGCCCTCGCATTTACCTCCCAAAGGGACGGACTGCCTTCCAGAGGGAGGATGACGTACCCTGTCTGCATTGTCATACCGCACGTGCGGTATCTCGGAGTAGCGCATTTAAAGAACAATCGTAGCCAGCTGGGCGCTTAATATATCAGTTGAAACGATAAATTACCGTACACTGTCTCGTCTTCGCGGTGGGCCGCCAAAATACCGAGGGTGCGTTGGCCATGAGGGGAGGAGGATTATTTTGGCTTGTCTTTTTGGTTCTTTTTTGGCTAAGAAAAAAGAACAAGAAGCACAAATCATATACTGTCTGCGACCAGCTAGTAGCGCTAGGACAATGGCATTTCTGCTTCGGGATGCTTCCTATCGTCAGGGTGACAAAACGGGCATTTGTGTTTCAAACGATCATTTTAGACCCAGAATGGGTCACATGATTATAGCTCGAAGATAGCAGATAGTTGACGACCCCGCCTGCCTCCTGCAGGGAGGAAGGTGGTCGCATAAATAATTCATGTTGACCTAACTGGATTGCTTCGGGTCAAGCCCTCGCATTTACCTCCCAAAGGGACGGACTGCCTTCCAGAGGGAGGATGACGTACCCTGTCTGCATTGTCATACCGCACGTGCGGTATCTCGGAGTAGCGCATTTAAAGAACAATCGCAGCCAGCTGGGCGCTTAATATATCAGTTGAAACGAAAAATTACCGTTCACTGTCTCGTCTTCGCGGTGGGCCGCCAAAATACCGAGGGTGCGTTGGCCATGAGGGGAGGAGGATTATTTTGGCTTGTCTTTTTGGTTCTTTTTTGGCTAAGAAAAAAGAACAAGAAGCACAAATCATATACTGTCTGCGACCAGCTAGTAGCGCTAGTACAATGGCATTTCTGCTTCGGGATGCTTCCTATCGTCAGCATGACAAAAAGGGCAATGCGTACCTCCAGCTAAAGCAGGAGGCTAGTGATCATTTGATCAAAAGGCGTTACAAACGCCTATCTCGCCCGTCCTCGTTGCAAACGAAGGACGATGTGCCTGCACAGTATGTCAAAGAACGGATCTCGGCCGTATGGTGAGCAAGATGGGCAATGAGACCCAATCCTCCAACTGAACGTGCGTTTTATGCGCTTTTTGCGCATTTATACACTTTTTGCGTTTTATGCGGATTATGCGTTCTGTGCGCTTTATGCGTTTTATGCGCATTTCGACACTTTTTGCGTTTTATGCGCATTTTGCGCTTTTCTGCACTTTCTGCGTTTTGTGCGCTTTATGCGCATGGTCAAAGCCTTAATGCCCAACTATGTACCAAGTATCCCCCAAGTATCTCCCAAGGATCCCCCCAACCATCCCCCAAGTATCTACCCAGAATCATAGTGAAAAGTACCATGGAATATTAGAAATAGACAAATCAGAATGTTTGAAAAACAGCGATTTTCGAAGAGGTCTTTTGTGAGAAGGAATTAGTTATGAGAAAAAATCAAAATAATGTTTGGTGAGAGAGGGGTGGTTTGTGGGGTTGATGATAGGGGATGAGAGTTTATTTGAGAGCCGTATCATGGGTTATAGCTCATGGCTGTCTACTCAATTGTGCATTCGTATTTCTTTCTCAGTCGTCATATTGCGAGTCTTTTTTGTTGGTAGAATAGGTCAATTCCAGCTATGTCTGTATACCTTTCATTTAGTCGTTCTCTTAGATTAAAAAGTCTTTTTTCTGAAGAGTCAACTATTTGAGAAAATAAGCAAATATGAACTTTGCCAATTTCTACTTTATTGTCATTCTCAATTGTTTGAAAAGGCTGAACCTTCTCGCTAAAAGATTCACCGACTACAAATGCGTTAATGTAAGGATTACCAATTATTGTCCCACAGTTTGAGAAATCTTCAATATAACCAACAGCTTGATTTCTCTCTTCTCTACCGATTTTAAAACCACCACGTTTTAGTTCAATGATTAATATTTTTCTTAGAGAACTCAGCCCGTTGTCATGGTCAAAATCCGTTGTTCCAGTGATTGAAAACGTAGAATTTCCCATTACGACAATGTCTGGCCGTTTTTTGTTGTTATTGAAAACGCTTTTGTTAATTTTTTTGCCGAATACTTTTTCAACTGTAGTTTGAAGTTGGCTATTTGAAGAATATTCTGGAGAATCATATTCAGGTCCAAAAATCCATCTTGCATTAGCAATTAATGGGTGCAAGACATGTAATTCATCAACATTAGAATCGGTCGATAATTTTCTAATAGCTTCAATGACTGAAATTCTTTTATCAATTTCGTCAAGCACTGTCAAAGCATCTTTTACACTCCAATTATCTAACAGTTTATTTAAGCCTTCAATGTCTTCGTGTGATAAGTTTGAAAGCTTTTGAAGTAGTTCGCTACCACTTCTAGTTTTTTCTAATTTTATTACTGTTTCTAAAGCTAAAGAGATTGATTCATCTTTTGCAGTTGGATTAGTAATTGAGATATGGTGAACAGCTTCATTAAACTCATATTTGCCTAAAGGACTTAGTTCATTGTATTGTTTCTTGTATTGATTTCTAATGTGCTTTGTGGTTTCTTCAATATTATCTTGTGCAATTTTGGAAAACATTTTTTGGACTTCTACACTTATTGCTTCGTAAATTCTGTCAAGTTTCTCGTCCTTTTTGAAACCTGTCCAATCTTCTTTTATAAAGTCTGCAAGGTCTGTTGTCTCAACTACTACTGTATATCTTTTTGCCTCTTTCGACCTTCCATCTAAAACCATAATATTACCAAGTATCCAAGAAGGCTCACCAACAAGTCTTCCACCTTGCCAAATTGCAATTCCCTGATAGAGTGTCGATTTTCTTGATTTTTTGGAGTCAATTAGGTTTACTTGAAGTTTTATGTCATCAACTTCAACTGGATTCGACTCAATTAATCCTTTATGTTCTTCTAATTGAATTGTCTGCCTGTTTATTGAAATGAAAAATTTGGGGTCATGTAAAAATCTAGCAGATATTACTTCAAGTATTGTTATAGGGTTAGGTAAATTTTTTTCAACTACAACTTCCAGTCGGGTTCCTACTGACTTTGATTTCTTGAAAGATTCTTCTTTTATTATGAAAGGTTGTTTTTCACTCTTTGTAGTTAAAGTGAATGTTGATTCAACTCCATTTTTGTTTGTGATTACTTGATATTCACTATTAAAACACAATAATCCGTGTCTACCAACTCCGTTTCGACCGTAAGCATATCTTTTTAAGTCAACTCCATTGGGAAATTCTACAATTTTTCCCTGGTGCTTAAGTCTGTTATAACTCAGCTTCATCCACCGATTGTAAAATTCTTCTTTAGTCAGGCCAGTTCCATTATCTTGAATTGTTAGTTTTTGTCCCTTTTCTTCTGGGATGAAAATGTCTACTTGGGTAGCTCCTGCATCCCAAGCATTTGCTACTAATTCGGTCAAAGCAATTTCAGGTTGAGTTCCTAAATTTCCAAGTGTCCGAACTAAGTAGTCGTCTTCAAATAATGTCCCTTGGATGAATTCTTTTTCTTTCATTGTGTTATCTTTTTAACATGACGCCCAATGTGTCGCAGCTACACCCAGGTGGGGATTTTTAATACTGAACTACATTAAAAGTACAGAACTTTGATTTAGTACTTCACTTTCATAGAAGCATTGAACTCCACCTTGCTGTTAATGGCAGTACTTTTTAATGTATGTTTCAACTCCGTCATAATGTATTTTGATTTCTCGTCCACTGAAAAAGTTTTGATAGCGAAAACCTGCGGTTTGATATTTTGAACTGTCACTGTCTTTCAAGTTATCTGGGTTGTCATCTTCAACAAGTACTGCTTCTATTTTCGCATCCCTTCTAATCATTCGACTTAATAACTGTTTAAATTCAAAGTCCGCCTGAGGTAGTGAATAACCTAAGAAAACTATTTTGCTAGCTTCTGAAAGTTCTATTCCAGCATTTTGCCATATAAGTTTGTTCTGTATGTTATTTAGGTTTTTTAGAAAGGTCGGCATTATTAAATTTGTCATTAATAGATTTGCTTCTTCTTGTTTAGCGCCAAAGTTAGAGTCGCAATGTCTGCAATACTTTTTATCAAATATGTAACCTCCATTCCATTTCTGGTAAAACTTCACGTAAAGTCTCTGGCATCTTGGGCATTGCATCCAGTTTAAAGAACCGTGTAGTTTTAGAATTTTTGTATTGTATCTGCCTTTTCCAATTGCATAAAGTCCTGGTTTGATACTGTCATCATTTTTGTCGAGCGAGCTGATATAGCAACAATAATCTACAACCCCAGAAAATTTAATACTTTTCGGTTTAGTTTCTTTACTCATTAAACTGTATAGAGTATTATCAAGCATAATGTCCCAGTTAGTTGTAATGACTGATACATTATCTGTTTTTTCATTTTTTATCCTTTCTCTACTCAATTCAAGCAAGTGTTTAGCAAAATTATATACAGAGTCTTTTTTCTTATTGCTGTTTTCTATTGAGCCTCTTACAGCAAGAACAATTAGTCTATTAAATATGTCTCTTAATTCTGATAGGTTTTTAGGTGTATGCTGTCGAAATGGAATGTTCTCAGAAATACACTTGTCTAATGGTGTATAAATATCTTCAAGTGTGTAATTGTTAATTTCATTTTCAGAAACCATTAGACTATTTTTTAAAAAATCATCAAATTTATCAACCCATTCTTGAACTTTGGCTTTAGAAGATTTAGTGTATGTCGTCTTGAGTTTATAGATTTCTTTAATTAGTTGTCCTTGTGAAGGTGCACCTGCATTCATTGAAAATCCTGCTCCTAATATGTATACAGTTTTTTGAGTCATTTTATTGTCTTTATTATTCGTAGTATTGCCACTAACCTTTTCGGGCTTTGCGTTCGGGCGGGTTTAGGAGCACAAAAGTGTCAACCACCACTGAACTTAATTCGTAGCACAAAGCTTCATTTAACCAGTGAACTGCCAATTTTTTGTAGGTGCTGTTATAGGCTGTGTTTCTTTTCCGATCATATTTCTATACATTAAAAGATTTATTAATTTATATGTCTATGATACTTTATTACTTCAACAGTTGCTTAAGACCAGATGATATAAATGGTGCAAGGGGGACACTATTTCTAATTCTAAATTCATCTAAGTGTGTGCTTTCATCAGCTAAAAATGCTAAAACTATCTCTGGATTATTTTTTTTGAATAAGTTTGTAAAGATTTTTTCTCCACTATATTTTTTTTCAATCAAAACGTCAAGCAATGTTAAATCGTACCAGCGAAACATCTTTTCTCTAAAAGTATGGGTCAAAATTGGCTTTTCATTTTCAATTAATTTATTTGCTATTTTCTTAATTTTCTTATGTACAGATCTAAATGTGTATCCTGTGCTAGCTTTGGTGTAGCCTCCAGTTGTTCCAATATTTATAATATTTGATTCCTTTTTTTGGTTGGAATGAAATTTAACTTTAGTCATAGGGATTACGCCAAATTCTTTGTGGATGATTTTGTATTTCTCAATAAACAATTTCTCCTTAATATATTCTTTTAATTGAAAAGCGTAATCGTCTCTATCTAATAAACTCTCACTGAATAAAGTATATTCAACTAAAGCTTCATCAGATTGAGTAGGTAGTACATACATAAATGTAACTCCATTATCTTGTGGTAGAGTAAAATCCATTAAGGTACCAATACTCTTATCAAAATGATTGTTATCTAACTTTATAAACCAACCTTCAAAATGTTGTAGCAAAGTATCTTTTTTGGACATAATTGGAGTATATAAATTAGTTGAGTTAAAAACATATGTCGAATTATATTCTCCCAATTCAGTTTCAACACGTACCAAGCTATCTATATCATAAATTGCTTTTATAGTTTCTATTTTGAATTCAACATTATTATCTATGGCTTTATTTATAATAAAATTGTAGTAGTCAATAGACTTAATTAATTTATACTCATATTTTTCAAGTTCAAAAATTCGATTTAATGATGGGGACTCAAACTTAAGTTTATTCCATCTGGCACTGACTAAGTGTTCGTAAAATTCTTTTTCTTTTTCCCAAAAGCACCAAGTCCTGTCGTTATTATCTTTCCTGGCGCTATCAATAACTAGAATTCTTTTATTTTTTAAGGTTGGTTCCTCGAGTATGTAATAAAGTAAGGTTAGTCCTGCTAGACCACCACCTGCAATTATGTAATCATAAGTTTTATTCATTCATCTTTTGATTGAGTCGTTCTTTAACATAGCCTATAACAATTCGCTAAATACACCATAAGGTGCATTTAGCTACTATAAGGTAACTAAGACTGATTTTCAGTCAGTGTTAGTATTTTTAAATCAATATAAAACAAACCAAGCCAAGTCCCTACAAACTGGATGAAATTTTGACGATTGGTGTCTGAGAAAAGGCGTATTGAGTCAAGGGATCTTGCCATTTCATTTTAGATAAAAGAGGGAATTCGTAGTATTATTTTAGATGAATCCTCTCGTTTTATAGGGGTTTCCTCGGGGTTATCCCCGTATTATCCTCTACCTAAAGGAGGGTTATACTGCCTTAGAGGGTCAAAATACCCCTATATCATGCGACATATGCGCCAAATACGCCAAAAGTGTAGATTTGCGCCAAACGCGCCAAACACGCCAAACGCGCCAAACACGCCATCTCACTTGCGTCCTATTTTGTGATTTTTGATCTTGCTTTTCAGATGATCGATTGAGCGTTCTTTGAGGTGTTGGTTTTTTATGTTGGATGCTATTGATGAAATGGTTGAAATGATTAGAAGGGGGGAGGTGGTCATGGGAGTCTAACGGTTTTAGTGGTTTATGTTTAGTCAATCAATAGGCTCGTGTTTTAGTAGGAGGAAGTGATTGTTTCGCACCTTCAGCGCTCATAGGAAATCCATCTTTTTAAACACAGGGCTTCACCCTGTGCTAGTTTATTACGCCCTTTCAGGGCTTTATCGTCTCAACCGATACCTTCTGCGACCAATGAATAAGTGGAGGGCAGTAGCCTTTCTACACTGAGATCTCTCCCTTCGTGAGGCAGACCTGCGGGAGGCAGGCGGGTTCATGGATGGCTTCGCTTGAGGCTCGCCCCTGCCTACCACTTTTGGTAGGATGACGGTAAACTGGCAGCGTGATGCTATGGATATATTCCCTCCCTTCAGGAGGTAAATACGATTGGCTGATTACACATGCATACAAGAGACGCGATAAATCGCGTCTCTACATGGGTAACAATCTATGTAGGGATCAATTCGTGCATTCGTGGCTTTTGGACAGAGGCGTGGTGTGACACACTTTGGGGTCATCAATACGATCAGATAGCATAAAAAAAGGCAAACCGTGCGGCTTGCCTTTATCTTTGGGTTTATCCTCCTTTATTTGAAAAGCTCTTTGAAGAAGCCTTTCATTTCTTTCCATGAGGCTTTGTCTGCTTTCTCGTTGTAGGCGATCGGAATGCTGAATTTCTCTCCTGTAGCCGTAGAATTAGGATTTGTGAAGGCATGAGTGGCATTGTCATACTCGATGAACTCGTAGTCTGCTTGGATGCCATCCATTCCCGTTCTGAAAGTGCTGATCTCTTCTGCACTGACGAACTGATCGTCTTTGCCATGCAGCACCAATACTTTGGCTTTCAAGAGGTCTTTGTCAGCTGGTGCACCGGCTAGGTTGCCATGGAAGCTGACCACACCGTCTACATCTGCGCCTAGCTTGGCGGCATTGATCACGACTGATCCACCGAAGCAGTAGCCCATAGCAGCTACTTTGTCCTTATTCACAAAGTCTAGGGTCTTTACTTTGGCTAGTCCTGCATCAAATCTTGCTTTGAGTAGGGTAGGGTCTGCATAGATTTTACCAGATAGCTCAGAAGCTAGCTGAGGGTTGTCTGCCTGTGCTCTGTCTCCATACATGTCGACAGCCATAGCCACATAGCCTAGTTCAGCTAATTGGTCTGCACGCATCTTTACATAGTCATTGAGTCCCCACCACTCGTGTACTACGAGTACGGCTGGGTTATTTTTAGCGCCTTCAGGGTAAGCTAGGTAACCGATGAGGTTGGTACCGTTAGCATCTGTATAGGTCACGTCTTGTTTGATGATTTTCTTCTGTGCCTGAGCAGCAAATGCCATAAGCACGAGCGCTAGGGCAAAAGTGAGTTTTTTGATCGTTTTCATAGATTTGGTTAATTTACGTGTAGGTACATATAACTAGTTTGGCGAGCAGAAAGTTTGTAGACTAGGGCATAAAAAAAACCGCTATCTCCGAAAAGACAGCGGTTTCATCAGGTTAAAAAATGGGCTTATAAGCCGGCCGTTTGTTTATACAGTTGGTGGTTAAATTCTTGTTGGTAAAACTCGTTGAGTTTGTACCTCACGCCAGCATTGAGCGGGATGTTTTGTAGCAGCTCTTCTTTAAGGTCTGGCACTAGCTTCCAAGAGTTGCCTGCATCCTCAGAGATGGCTAGGAAAGGAACGAGGCTTTCTATCCAGACGCGTGCTTCTTCTTTGGCATAAGTCACATTGCGCTCTCCATAACTCACCTTGTGGGTGCGTAGGGAAGTAGCTAATTGATAGATGTTTTGGTTTTCGGTATCTTCATAAGCCCTGATCTTTACCTTGAGTAAAGTAATGAGCGTATCTCCATGACTGACGAAGCCACTTCTCTTGACGAGTTTAGCTTGCTCATATTGTAGTGACTTTGGCTTGTTTTCATAATAGGTCATGAGCGCAGTTGCTCTACCATCATAGCAAAGCGGATGGACGATGTTGATCCATTCTTCTGGATTGCGCATGTTGTAGGAGTCGATATAAGCACTCAGTGATGCTTGAATCACTTGCTCGCCCTTTGGTTCACATCCCCAAGTAGCTAATACTACTAGTACTCCCAGTGTTAGTGCGTAGATTTTTTTCATATACCCCTGTCTATTTGATGTGAAGTAAAAAAATAATCCAATCATCTGCAAGACAAAAAAGAAAGAAATCAAAATAAAATATATAATATTTACTTAAAAACAATATAATAGTTTTTAATGTAGTTTTTCTGTGTATGAAAATATCGAAAAACAATTAATGACCTCAAAAGCGCAGTTGATACTCAGATTTTTAGAATTTCTCAGGTGTTTAGGCCGTCAGTTTGTGTAAAAAATAAAAAAAGGAACCCTTTGAGTTCCTTTCTGTAGATGCTAAGTGTTTTAAGCTCTGTAAGTTACTTTGTTGATCGCCTCGATCGTACGCTTCACACTAGGCAGCGTAGCCTCGATGAGGGTAGGCGCATAAGAAAGCGAAACGTCCATGGAGTTGACTCTCAAGACTGGTGCATCTAGGTAGTCAAAGGCATGTCTTTGGATGTTGAAAGCGAGGTCTGTAGAGATCGAGGCAAGTGGCCAAGCTTCTTCTACGATCACGGCTCTGTTGGTTTTCTTTACGGAATTGAGCACTGTTTTGTAGTCGATCGGACGAACAGTTCTCAAGTCGATCACTTCACAGCTGACGCCTTCTTTGGCCATTTCTTCAGCAGCTTCTAGGGCGATCTTCATCATTTTACCAAAAGATATCAACGTCACATCAGTCCCTTCTTTGACGATATGTGCTTGTCCGAGTGGTAGGAGGTATTCTCCCTCAGGTACTTCGCCTTTGTCTCCATACATGAGTTCTGATTCCATGAAGATCACAGGATCCTCATCACGGATACTGGCTTTGAGGAGTCCTTTGGCATCATAAGGATTAGAAGGCACGACTACTTTGAGCCCAGGTGTATTGGCATACCAGTTTTCGAAGTTCTGTGAGTGCTGTGCACCTAGTTGACCTGCATTACCTGTTGGTCCTCTAAATACCATCGGGGCACCGTACTGTCCAGCAGACATAGAGAGCATCTTGGCTGCTGAGTTGATGATCTGATCTATCGCTACAAGAGAGAAGTTGAAAGTCATGAACTCGATGATCGGACGGAGGCCATTGACAGCAGCACCTACACCGATACCAGCGAATCCTAGCTCAGCGATAGGGGTGTCAATCACACGCTTAGGACCAAACTCGTCTAGCATGCCTTGGCTCACTTTATAAGCACCGTTGTACTCGGCTACTTCTTCTCCCATCAAAAAAACACGCTCATCGCGTCTCATCTCTTCTGACATCGCTTCTCTCAAAGCTTCTCTAAATTGTATTTCTCTCATTGGAAAGGTCTTTTTAAGGAAGCGTAAAAATAGGAAGATCGGCTTCAATTACCAAAGATATTTTGGCTTTGATAGGGGATTTAACGCTGATTTTTGACGAGTGGGGAGGGGTATAAACGCAAAGAAGGAGTGACGTGAATCACTCCTTCTAGTGTAAGAGATAAAATCTCTGTGTATTATCTGATAGCGGCTTTGAATCCGTCAGTACTTGCGTAGTTTCTGAACTCAAGGTCTGTAGCTGCTTTGTCTTTCAATTTAGCATCACCAGCTACTGCTTTCGTCAAGTGCTCATATACTTTGCTCTCTTGATTTAATCTAGCAGAAGCGATGGCTGCACCGTAGTGAGCGATAGCTAATTTGCTGTTTTTGCTAGCTGCTTCATTGAATGAAGTAGATGCATTTTGGAAATCTTTCTTCAATAGTTGCGCAAGACCTTTGTTGAATAGGTTTACAGAAGTTTCGTCAGCTTTAGACAATGAAGCTACTGCTGCATCATATTTACCTAGCATGATCTCTACTACACCTTTAGCAGCTGCATTAGATCTCATTGTGCTAGCAGAAGGATTCATAGAAGCCACACTGTTCAATGTAGCGTAAGCCTTCGTAGCGTTGCCTTGTAGTAAGTAAACTACACCAAGATTGTTAGTAGATTCAGCGTTAGCTTTCTTTCTGTTAGCTGTTTCGAAGTGTGTAGCTGCCTTAGATAGGTTAGCTGTAGCATCCATGCCTCTAAGTGCCATCTCTAGGTGAGTTGCACCAAGGTTGTTGTGCGCTACCCAGCTGTCAGTCTTCTTCACAAGTGCTGCATAGATATCAGCTTTCTCCTTCAAGTCAGGAGTCAAAGTAGCAGCGTAAGCCATTTCTTCAG
Source organism: Penaeicola halotolerans (assembly GCF_016464625.1). Taxonomy (GTDB): domain Bacteria; phylum Bacteroidota; class Bacteroidia; order Cytophagales; family Cyclobacteriaceae; genus Penaeicola; species Penaeicola halotolerans. The sequence continues at coordinate 111,806 of NZ_JAEAGO010000003.1, read as the reverse complement.
CAGAAAGAGCATCAGCGTTAGTCTGACCGCTTACGATTTGCTTAGCCAATGCAGAGATCTCAGCATCAGTTTTCTTTTCTTTTACTGTCAAGATATCAGTCTTAGCTGTTCTTAGCTTAGGATAGATGTCTCTGAAGATAGTCTTGTAAGTAGACAATTTCTTCAAGTTCTTCTCTTTTTCGTCAAAAGAACCTGCACCGTTTACGATGTTTAAGATTTCAGACTTCTCAGAAGCACTAATACCATCATAAGAAGCTAGTTCGTTTTTGAAATCAGTCCAATCGTCAACTACTGGCTTCAAGATGAAGTTGATACCATCTGCTTCGCCTTTGTAGTCATACTTGGCCATTTGCTCTCTGTAGAACTTCTCGATGACAGCTGCTCTGTCTTCAGATAGTTTAGAGTTGATTCTTTCAGAACCTTCAGGAGAGTGCGTACCAGTGATCGTTACTGATCTTGTTACGTTTTTCTCTGCTACGAAAGCGCTTAAGAACTTACCTCTTTCAGAAGACTTCTCAGAGTTTCTTAAAGTAGATCTTCCTTGCTCGAAGAAGAACTCAACGTTTGTTGGGATCAATTCTTCTTGGTTGTTGTAACCATGATCAGCGATAGCTGCCATGCTTCCACCTTCACCACCTACACCGTAAGCAGCACCACCATCAGCGATGACAAGCTTAGAAGTAGTGATCAAGCCAGGAGCTACAGTCATTCTGTCTGTCTTTCTCTCTTTACCGTTTTTAGGGTTTGAGGCCACACCTTGAACTTGAAGTTCACCAGGGTTCATACCTTCTTTGTATAAGAAAGCTTGCTGAACGCTAGTAGAAGGGGCTTCTGTAGATTGATTTGGATAAGTTTCTCTTGAAAAAGAAAGTGCAGTAGGCAATGCTACCTCATCCGCTCCTGAAGTATAGAAGGTATTGATAGAATATACCTTTCCTTTTTTCAGCATGTTTGTTGGCAACACGGCAGACATTTCGAATTTAACGGTATCTGCGTGCACTTCTAGTGGACTAGGGTTAACGGCAAGGTCTTGATCCTTGGCCATTTTGACCATTTGCTTAAGGGAGCATCCCGAGAAAGCAACTGTTCCACCGATGGCTAGTAGAAAAAGTGTTTTTTTCATAACGTGGTATTTAAATTGGTTTTTAGATTGTTTTCGTTTATTAAGCACTACAATATTATTAAAATTTTCACTAAATTGGTATGTGATTCGTTAATACTTTCAATAATAGACTAAGCATATGGAAAAGATAAAGTTGTTTTTTGAAGAAAGAGCTTTTGGTGTTTGTACCAAATTAGGCGAAAAACTAAGGATGCCTATCGATCATATCAGACTCTTTTTTATCTATACTTCATTTTTAGCTTTAGGTTCTCCTCTTATAATCTACTTAGCACTCGCTTTTGTTATCGATATGCGCAAGTATTTTCGATCTAAGCGTAGAATGTGGTTTAGCTAATCAAGTCAACGTACGTCTTTTTTCCACGAATAAAATAGTCTTTCAAAATATTCTTCTTTTCAAAATACTTCTCAAGACCTCTATTACGAGGCAAACTTGATGCCAGTTTCCATTTTTTTCTCCACTCATTTCGGTGGTTAAAATAGTGTCTGTGGGCACGAATGATGGCTTGTATATTTCGCAACTCACCTTTGATCAGGTAGTTGAGTCCTGCTAAGCCATCTAAAAACAACCTCATCCAGATGATTTTTCCTCTTTCAGTTTCTGGAAGGTTTTTGTCCAAAAGGTATAAATTATTACGAAAGTTGAGGTAAGTCTTGAAACTGCTTTGCCTATCTAGTGTGCCTCCACCTAGGTGATAAACTACTGATTGGGGAATGCAGGCTACCTTGTGCCCTTGTCTAAATAGGCGCCAGCACAGGTCGATCTCTTCCATGTGCGCAAAGAAATCAGGGTCTAATCCTCCTACTTCATGATAGGCGCTACTTCTCAATACAATGCAGGCACCACTCGCCCAGAAAATGTCCTTGACCTCATCATATTGTCCATGATCTTCCTCTATGGTATAAAAGATACGGCCACGGCAATAAGGATAACCCAGGCTATCTATATATCCACCTGCTGCTCCCGCATAGTCAAAGGCTTGTCTATTTTGATAAGAAAGAATCTTAGGCTGTGCCGCAGCATATTGGGGATGCTCGTCTAGCCAAGCTAGGAGAGTTGTGTCCCAGTTGGGTGTGACTTCTACATCTGAGTTGAGTAGTATATAATAGGTGTACTGTCCTTGGAGTGTCTCTAGGACTTTGGCATAGCCACCACTGTAGCCATAGTTTTGATCTAGCTGGATCAGTGGCAGGTCAGGATGATGGGCTTGTAAAAAAGTCACTGAGTCATCCGAAGAATTATTATCTACAATGATGATGCTAGCCTCCGTGTGTTGTATCACAGAAGGCAAATACTGTTCGAGCATTTGCCTTCCATTGTAATTCAGTATGACGACTGCTGCGCGTTTCATCAGCCACCAAACATATTGCCGAAGTCCATGCCGGGGATATTTGGAAGTGATCCCTCTGTCGCTTTCTTCATTTCTTCTTTGATCCGCTCGTCTATTTGTCTGTTGGCATTGTTGACTGCGGCAGCGACTAAGTCTTGTAGCATGTCTTTGTCTTCCACTTTGACCAAGCTGTTATCGATGTCGATAGAGATGATTTCTCTTTTGCCATTGATGGTGGCTTTGACCATACCGGCTCCTGATTCTGCAGTGATTTGGATGTGAGCAAGTTTTTCCTGTGCCTCTTTTACTTTGGCTTGGACTTCTTTTACCTTACTCATGATGTTCATAAAATCAAACATAGCTTATCTTTTAATGATGTGTTGTACTGATGCGATAGACAAGCCTTTTAGAAAGGCAATTGTCGTCTGAATGTCCTCGTGCAAGATTCGATCCTCTTCTATAAAAGGCACTAATTGTCGGTATTCTTGGCAGAATGCCATCAAAGTCGGACTGCTTGTCAGGGGTTTTCTGAAATCGAGTGCCTGTGCTGCTGTCAGCAGTTCGATCGAAAGCAGTGTATATAAGTTGTCGACTACTTTAATTGTTTTGGTAGCGGCATTGGCACCCATGCTGACATGGTCTTCTTGGCCATTGGAACTGACGATGCTATCTACAGAAGCAGGCGTGCAGAGTTGTTTGTTTTGACTCGCGATGGAGGCCGCAGTGTACTGTGGGATCATCAAGCCTGAATGTAGTCCAGGATTGGCCACTAGATAGGGAGGAAGCTCTCTCAGTCCGGAGATCAACTGGTAAGTTCTCCGCTCACTGATGCTGCCTAGCTCTGCTAGACTGATGCTTAAAAAGTCCAGTCCCAATGCAAGTGGCTGTCCGTGGAAGTTTCCTGCTGAGATGATATCATCTGTTTGCGGGAAGATATTTGGATTGTCAGAGACGCTATTGATCTCTGTTTCGAAGGTTTTTTTGACAAATTGCAGGGTGTCTTTGCTCGCACCATGTACTTGTGGCATGCATCTAAAAGAGTAGGGGTCTTGCACATGCTGCTTAGGTTGTGCGATCAGTTCACTTCCATGAAGCAATTGCCTGATGTGTTGTGCAGTGGCTTCTTGTCCTTGATGTGGTCTGATGTTTTGCACTTGGGCATCAAATGGCTCCAAGCGACCATCAAAGGTGTCTAAAGAAAGCGCCCCTATAATGTCAGCTAGGAGGTTGAGCTTTTCTGCATGATAGATCGACCAAAGCCCTAGCGCAGACATGAACTGTGTGCCATTGAGGAGCGCCAATCCTTCTTTGGCTTTGAAGCGGATAGGTTCCCAACCCAGTTTCTCAATGAGTGAAGCCGCTGGGACTTTTTCACCTCTAAAGTAAACCTCTCCCAGGCCCATCAATGGTAGGGCTAGGTGTGCTAAAGGCGCTAGGTCTCCAGAGGCGCCTAGTGAGCCTTGTTGGTAGATCACAGGATAAATACCTGCGTTGAATAAGTCAACGAGCCTCTCTAATGTATTGACTTGTACGCCTGAGTGTCCATAGGCTAAAGACTGTACTTTGAGTAAAAGCATGAGTCGCACTAGTGAACTGTCTATTTCTGCTCCTGTGCCACAAGCATGTGATTTGACGAGGTTTTCTTGAAGCTTCTCCAGGTCTTCTCCCGAGATGTTTTTACTGTATAATGAGCCAAAGCCTGTATTGATACCATAAAGCGGCTTATTCGTCTGTTTGAGTTTTTCATCCAGATAGAGTCGGCAATTCTTCACACGCTCTAGAGAAGCCTCGCTTATTTTTAAAAGAGTTGGTTCTTCTATGACTTCATAGAGTTGTTGTAATGCTAAAAAATCGGGGCTGACGATAAATTCCATCTTATTTCTTTAAGTGAGCATACGGATGATTTCGGTTGGAGTTAAAAGTTGTTGTTCTCCAGTACTCATATTTTTAAAGGTAAGCTTTTGCTGAGCGACTTCCTCACTGCCGATGATACAGACAAAGGGAATTTGCTTTTTATCCCCATAGTTCATTTGCTTTTTCATTTTAGCCCCTGCTTCTGGAAAGAGTTCAGCTGCAATACCAGCACCTCTTAGGGTAGCCAATACTTGCAAGCCATAGCGATAGCTAGGCTCGTCAAAGGTAGTGATCAGGACTTGCGTACCCTCTAGTTGGATGTTTTGAAAGAGCGCTAACTCATCCATCACATCATAGATGCGATCCACTCCAAATGAAAATCCTACGCCAGAGACACCTTCCATGCCAAATACCCCTGTGAGGTTGTCATAGCGGCCACCACCACTCACCGAACCTATGCTCACATGGGCTACTTTGACTTCAAAGATCGCTCCTGTGTAGTAGGAGAGTCCTCTCGCTAATGTAGGTTCAAATGCGATATGGTCTTCCGACAAGCCAAAGTCTTTGACTAACTGAAAGACTTCTTCTAATTCTTCAAGTCCTTTGAGGCCTATTTCTGAGTCTTGCAAGTATGTTTTGAGGGAATTGATGACGGTTTCTTTATCACCTTTTAGATCATAGATAGGGGCTAGCTTTTCTACTGAGCTAGTGCTAAAGCCTCTTTGGATAAGCTCTTCGTTGACTTTTTCTTGGCCTATTTTATCTAGTTTGTCTATGGCCACACAGAGGGGGCCTTCTTGACCTGGGGCTCCGATCGTTTCTGCTATGCCACTGAGGATTTTTCTATTGTTGATCTTGATGCTGTAGTCTGTGATCATTAAGTCAGCAAATACACGATTGATCATGAGTACGATCTCTGCTTCACATAGGAGGCTGTCTGTGCCCACAACGTCTGCATCACACTGGTAGAATTCTCTATAGCGACCTTTTTGAGGTCTATCGGCTCTCCAGACTGGCTGTATCTGAAAACGCTTGAAGGGGAAATTGATCTCATGGCGATTCATCACGACATAGCGTGCAAAAGGCACTGTCAAGTCATATCTCAAGCCCTTTTCTGCTATCTGAGGGAGGAGTGTGTTGGAATTCAGGTCACTGGAGTCAGCTTTGGACATAAAGTCTCCAGAGTTGAGGATTTTAAAGAGTAACTGATCTCCTTCGTCACCATACTTACCGGTGAGTACAGATAGGTTTTCCATCGCTGGAGTTTCTATTTGTTCGTATCCAAAGAGTTTGAAAGTCTTTTTGATCGTATCAAAGATGTAGTTTCTTCTGGCCATTTGGATAGGGCCAAAGTCTCTCGTACCCTTAGGAAGGCTTGGTTTCTGGTTACTCATGATCTCAAAATTTCCCCAAAACTAATAAATGCCCTCAATTTTAGCTAATCCAGAGCGGACAAGCGATAAGGATTAAAAAATCCTAGCAAATTCTTTTAACCCTTGTGTATTACGAATAGAAATCTCTATATTTGTGGCTCGTTTGGAAAAAGAGGTACCGAAATTTTAAATTATATAGCAATGGCAGTTACTAGACTAGTTAGAAAACTTAAGAGAAAAAGACAGGCTCAAAACACAAGAGTGATCAAAATCAAGCAATTGACAGCGACTCCTGTTATCAAAAATGTAGACAAAGAAGAATTGAAAGCACAGTTTACTAAGAAGTAATCTGCTTTAATTCCTTAAGATAAAAAATGCAGTGCTATCCGAGATGGCACTGCATTTTTCGTTTAGATATGCGTTATTTTAAACTAGCGCCCCTCTTTTGCCTAATTCTACGACTTCTAAGTGGCTGATTTTTCCTTGGTCTAGGGTCATTCTTAGCACCGTTTTCACACGATGAAAGCCGTGATTTCCCGCAGCACCGGGATTGATATAGAGGCAATTTAGCACAGGATCCTTTTCTACTTTGCAGATATGACTATGGCCACAAATGAATATGTTGGCTTGAGCTGCTTTGATTTTTGCTTTGATACCTTTGCTATATCGGGGAGGCTTTCCCCCGATATGGGTCATGTAGATGGATAGGCCTTCTACTTCCCAGAACAAATCCTCGGGGTAGGCACGCCTCAGGTTTTGATCATCTATGTTGCCATATACTGCTCTGAGAGGTTTCCATCGAGCCAGTTCTTCTATTACCGCTGCATCTCCGATATCACCTGCATGCCATATCTCATCACAGTCCTGAAAGACTTCTTTGACTTGAGGGTCTAGGAAACTATGAGTATCTGAGATGATCCCAATCTTTTTTGCCATTTTATGTGTTTGTGTTTTGCACTTTGAAACTACAGTTTAATCAATAAAGTATCTACTCAAAAGGGATTCTTTCTTATCTTTGAAAATCCAAATGAAGCATTTTTTTGATCAAACCAATACGCTATGCAAGTAGAACAATTATACACTAATTGCCTCGCACAGGGGGCATATTACATAGAGTCAGCAGGTGAGGCAGCGATCATCGATCCGATGAGAGAAGTGCAGCCTTATATCGATATGGCAGCCGCTCGTGGTGCTAAGATTAAGTATGTTTTAGAGACGCATTTTCATGCTGACTTTGTATCAGGACACTTGGATCTAGTAAGGGCGACAGGTGCTAAGCTGATCTTTGGCCCTCAAGCAAATACCGCTTACAATGCTTACAATGCAGAAGATGGTGAAGTGCTCAAGCTAGGGGATATCAGCATCACAGTACTCCACACCCCAGGGCATACCCCTGAGTCTACTACCTATCTGCTCAAAGATGAAGCAGGTAAAGACCATGCCATTTTCACAGGAGATACTTTATTTATAGGAGATGTCGGGAGACCTGACCTTGCAGCCAAAAGTGACCTGACTATTCAGAATTTGGCAGGCATGCTCTATGATTCACTACAGCAGAAAATACTGCCACTAGCAGATGAGGTGATCGTCTATCCTGGACATGGGGCTGGTTCGGCTTGCGGTAAAAATATTTCCAAAGAGACAGTTTCCACGGTAGGTGTACAGCGTCAAATGAACTATGCGTTACAGCCTATGAGCAAGGAGCAGTTTATAGAAGTAGTGACTGATGGACTAGAGACACCACCTGCTTATTTCCCTGAAAACGTGAAGCTCAACAAGGGTGGCTATGAGGACATTTCTTTGATTCTGGAGCGCAATCAAAAGGCGCTTAGTGTCAGTGAATTTGAAGCAGCTGCCAAAGATGCTTTGATCTTAGATACTAGAACTCCAGATGAGTATGAGCAGGGACACTTGCCGAATTCGATCAATATTGGATTGAATGGACAGTTTGCTCCGTGGGTTGGTGCATTGATTTCTATCAGCCAACCATTGATACTGGTAGCTTCAGAAGACAAAGTTTATGAGTCTGTCTTAAGATTGGCTAGAGTAGGTTTTACGCAAGTAAAAGGCTATCTCGCTGGGGGAGTAGCTGCATGGGAAGCAGCAGGAAAGCCTGTTAGAAAAGTAGCCTCTATCACTGCGGAGGAGATCAAGCACTTCCCAGATCAAGAAATCATAGATGTTAGAAGAAGCACTGAATATGCTACAGATCACATAGTAGGTGCTAAATCTCTCTCTTTGGTAGAATTAGAAGAGCGTCTAGACGAACTAGATCCTGCTAAGCCATATATCATTCACTGTGCGGGAGGTTATCGCTCGATGATAGCCGCATCCATGATGAAAAACAAAGGTTTTGATCATGTAACCAATGTCTATGGGGGATTTGCAGCGATCAAAAAAGTGGCAGGCATCACTACAGAAAGTGGAGCTTGTCCGAATCAACTGAAACGAGAAGCGCTTTTAGCTAAAAAATAGTCATAGAGAGGTTGGTTTTTAATCAACCTCTTTTTGTTGTACCTTTAAATTTGACCATTTAATTGAAAATACGATGAGAAAATTAAGTATGCTATTTTTATTATTGCTCCTGATGGCCTGTGAGTCTAATGAGCGATTGACTTTTTTAAATCTTGATGCAGAATACTTCAAAGAAAGGATAGAAGAAGCCTCTTTGGATAATGAAGAGACCTTTTTGATCGATGTGAGAAGTTACTCAGATTACATCGAGGGACATATTGAAGGTGCAATTAATCTAGATTTTGAGGCGGAGGATTTTGATATGCGCTTAGCAGAACTAGATAAAGCAGCTGTTTATTATGTGTATTGCCGTACGGGCAATCGATCAGACAAAGTGATGAAGATCATGAAAGATAGTGGCTTTAAAAATGTGCTTTGTTTGAAGTCTGGTATTACTGATTGGAAAGAAAAAGGATTCCCAATCAAGAAAACCCAAACATCATGATTCACTCTGTCAATCCATACACTAAAGAAACCCTCCAATCATATCAAGTGCATAATTCTGAAGCGGTAAAGGAAAAGATCGCCATAGCTCAGGCAACTTTCGAATCTTGGCGTGCTACTACATTCGATCAGCGTAAAGCGTTGATGGAAAATGCTGCCAATATTCTAAGAAAGGATAAAGCAAGACTTGCCAAACTCATCACTTTGGAGATGGGGAAAGTACTCAAGGAATCTATCGCAGAGATAGAAAAGTGTGCTTGGGCATGTGATTTTTATGCCAGTCATGCGGAGCGTTTTCTCTCTGCAGACATCATCAATCTACCTGAGGAAAACAATGCCAAAGTAGTCTATGATCCTCTGGGTATCGTGCTGGCGATTATGCCTTGGAACTTCCCTTTTTGGCAAGTATTTAGGTTTGCAGCACCTACATTGATGGCGGGTAATGTTGGCCTACTCAAGCATGCTTCTAATGTACCTCAGTGTGCACTCGCTATCGAAGAGGTGTTCATCAAAGCAGGATTTCCAGTAGGTTGCTTTCAGACTTTGGTGGTGGGAAGCGATATGGTGGCAGATATTATTGCACATGAGCACGTACAGGCTGTCACACTTACAGGAAGTGAGGGTGCAGGAAGTAAAGTAGCCGAACTGGCTGGTAAGCACATCAAAAAGAGCGTACTCGAACTTGGTGGGAGTGATCCATTTATCGTGTTAGCTGATGCAGATGTGGAAAAAGCTGCTCAAACAGCTGTCAAGGCTAGGATGATCAATTTTGGTCAAAGTTGTATTGCAGCTAAGCGCTTCATCGTAGTAGAGGCAGTATATGAGGAATTTTTGAGCATTTTTAAGGCGGAGATGGCCGCTCAGCAACAAGGAGATCCTCTGCAAGAGGAGACAGACTATGCTTGTATGGCCCGAGCTGATTTGGCTATGGAGCTTTGGGAACAAGTAGAAGCTTCGATTCAAAAAGGCGCTAAGGCGCTAATTGGAGGTATACGTCCTGAGGCAGATAGTGCGCTTTTTAGTCCTACTATTTTAACAGACGTTCAGCCAGGTATGCCTGCTTACGAAGAAGAGCTTTTTGGACCTGTGGCTTCCATCATCAAAGCCAAAGATACCACAGATGCTATCCGGATAGCTAACGATTCTCGTTTTGGTCTGGGTGCTTCCCTTTGGAGTAAAGATCTGTCAAAGGCAGAAAAGATCGCTAGACAAATCGAAAGCGGGGGCGTATTTATCAATTCACTTGTGGCTTCTAATCCTTATTTGCCTTTTGGAGGAATCAAAAAGTCAGGTTACGGTAGAGAGCTTTCTAAAAATGGCATTCGGGAGTTTGTGAATATCAAGACTCTCTATTTCGGTTAGAGGTAGCCCATGACTTTATAAGTAGCAATCCCGATGATTTCCTTGAATAGAGATTGCCACTTGACCAAGCACATAGGGTCTGGAAAGAGGAGTTCTTCTATATTGAATCGGATCGGGTGGCTATTGTGAGCGACTGGAAAAGCTGCTGTTTGTAAGCCTACCTTGTCAAAGCAAGCCTGCGCTCTGTACATGTGGTATGCTGAAGTGATCAAAAGGTGCTTTTGTTCTTTTGGATACTCATCTGCTAAGATCTCAGCGGTGAATACTGCATTTTCTCTGGTGTTAACTGCTTGATTTTCGATGATGATATCTTCTTTGGCCACTCCTGCTATTTCCATGAAATTGGCTAAGAGTTCAGCTTCACGATTGCCATTTTTAGTAAACAATCCTTGTCCGCCAGTGATGAGTATTTTATTTATTTTCCCAAGTTTATAGAGCTGTATAGTCTGCGTAGCACGATCAGCTCCTTTGTTGAAAAATACCCTATCAGGAGTACTCTTATTCAAGTTGGTCACTCCTGTGAGGACAATTGCGAGGTCATAGGTGGGCATCTCTTGTAGATCTATGGCCTCAGGTTCCCAAAGTCTCATGACGATATTGGTTAGAAACTGATTACTCATCGCAAGCAGCATGACAAAAGCTGTAATACGGAGTAGGGCAGCTCTTTTCTTAAGTCTAGGGAGATAAGAGGCCCCAAACAGGATGAGGATGATGGTAAGTGGCATCACCAAGATGCCTACTATTTTAGATAGTATGAAAAACATAGATCATATCAGAAGAGGTGCTCAAAAATAAGTGAATTGGATAAGACCCGCTATTTTGTTGAGTAAAATGTCTCCTCAAAAAACTAAAACGGCTATATTCGGGGCTTGATATCAATGAATTGTACATGAACAAACTTATTATCAATGGTTTTGAGGATTTTGAAAAACAAATCGGCCAGACTTTAGGCACCTCAGACTATCACCAGATCACCCAAGAGCAAATTAATTGTTTCGCAGATGCTACGCTTGATCATCAGTGGATTCATACGGATCCTGAGCGAGCAGCTAAGGAAGGACCTTTTGGTGCTCCCATCGCTCATGGTTACCTCACGCTATCGCTTGCACCATACCTCTGGGAACAGATCATTCAAGTGAATAACCTCAAGATGATGATCAACTATGGGGTGGAGAATATGAAATTTGCGCAGCCAGTATTGGTCAATGACGAAGTGAGGCTCGTAGCCAAGATGGAAAATGTGGTAAATCTAAGAGGAACTACCAAGGCTAATATCCATATCACCTTAGAGATTAAGGGTCAGAAAAAGCCTGCTTACACCGCAACTCTGATATTCTTGTATCACTTTTTGTAAACAGCTGGCAAGTCATCAACAAATTGGCTGGCTGCTATTCTTTACATTGCGATGCTTAGATATTAATGTTTAGATAAATCTAAGTATTTGAAATTGAGCGATATAAGGATTGTTGAGTTTTTTGCATTAAAAAATAAACGAGAAATTATTTTGATGTAAAATCTGGCTTCCTAAATTTGAAATTCGAATTAGAAAAAATGAACAATACAGTTAACAAATATTGGTGGTGGCATCTTCATATTCTCGGTGAGAGTAAGCGGATCGTTATTGCCTAAACTGTTTTGATAAACATATTAGACGCGACCTGTCGGACTCTCCGATGGGTCGTTTTGTTTTGGGGAAATTCAAGGAAAAAATCATGAGTCAAAAAGTATTTGAAATAAAAACACAGGTAGTGAAAAAATTGGCAGATACCATCACGCCAGTAAGTATCTATCTGCGCATCAGAGATAAATATCAGAATGCGATCATGCTAGAAAGCTCTGACTACCATGGGCAAGAGAATAGCTACAGTTACATCTGTTTCGAGCCTAATGCCACCATTGAGCTTTTGGGGACTGAGTTGACCATGACCTTGCCAGATGGAAATATAGATAGGAAGCCTCTGGGTGATCGTGTTTTAGTGGATGAGGTGAGGGTTTTTTCTAACTATTTTAAGCATGTGGATCTTCCGTATAAGTTTGTGACCAATGGCCTCTTTGGCTATATGCAGTATGATGCAGTGGCTCATTTTGACACTATAGAGATACAGCAGGCAGAGAAACCTCAGATCCCTAAGATGCTATACAGCACCTATCGCTATGTGATCGTAGTAGATCACTTTAAAAATGAACTCTATCTCATCGAACATAATATCGCTGGTGTACATGAAGATTCTCAGCTAGATACTATCCTCCATGTGCTGAATAATAAAAATATACCAGCTTACAATTTTCAGTTGACAGGAGAGGAGACATCCAATTTTACAGATGAAGCCTTCTTGGAGATCTTAAAAAAGGGACAGGAGCACTGCTTTAGAGGTGATGTTTTTCAAATCGTACTATCGAGAAGGTATACGAATAAGTTTAAGGGGGATGACTTCAATGTTTATCGTGCTTTGAGGTCCGTCAATCCATCTCCTTATCTGTTCTTCTTTGATTTTGGAAGTTTTAAGGTATTTGGTTCATCTCCAGAGGCTCAGATTGTGATCAAAGGAGAGCAGGCAACCATTCACCCTATCGCGGGGACATTTCGTAGGACGGGCAATGATCAGTCTGATGCTGCCTTAGCTGCTCAGCTTTATGATGATCCAAAGGAAAATGCAGAGCATGTGATGCTTGTGGATTTGGCTCGTAATGATTTGAGTAGAAATGCCCACCAGGTCAATGTGGAGACATTCAAGGAGATCCAATATTACTCTCATGTCATCCACTTAGTATCCAAAGTCACTGGTAAACTGAATCCTGATGTCAACAGGCTGCAACTTGTGGCGGATACTTTTCCAGCGGGTACCTTATCAGGTGCACCAAAGTACAAGGCTATGCAGCTAATCGATGGTCTGGAAAATAAAAATAGAGGCTTTTATGGCGGAGCTATAGGCTTCTTGGGATTCAATGGAGACTTCAATCACGCTATTTTGATTCGCTCTTTTGTTTCTCATCAAAATGAACTAAGCTATCAAGCTGGGGCGGGTGTAGTGGCCAAGTCACACATCCCAAGTGAACTACAAGAGGTGACCAATAAACTGGCTGCTTTGAGAAATGCATTAGAAGTCGCTCAAACACTCTGACATGAAGATTTTAGTATTAGATAATTACGACTCCTTTACCTATAATCTGGTGTATATCATCAGAGACTTAGGCTTCGGTGCGCAGTTGGACATCTATCGAAATGACGCTATATCTCTTGAAGCTGCGGGGCAATATGATAAAATATTGCTCTCACCAGGTCCTGGAGTGCCCGATGAGGCGGGTATCATGCCAGCATTGATTAAACAATACGGTGCTAGCAAGGATATATTAGGGGTTTGTTTGGGGCATCAGGGGATTGCAGAAGCGTATGGCGCATCTCTCCATAATCTAAGTGAGGTAGTTCATGGACTGGCTACTCAAATCAAAGTGGAAAATACTGATCACATATTTGAAGGTTTGCCTCGTGAATTCCGAGTAGGAAGATACCACAGCTGGGTGGTCAATAGACAGACGATGCCTGCTGAACTGATCGTGACTTCGACCAGTCCAGATGGGCAAGTGATGTCATTTAAACATGCACAGCATGAAGTCAGAGGGGTTCAGTTTCATCCAGAAAGTGTTCTCACAGAGAATGGTGTGCAGCTGATGCAAAACTGGTTAACATTTAATCCAAAGGCTTAGGCCAAAGCTATTATATGAAAGAAATTTTAAATCAACTCATTGCTTATCAATCACTAGATAAGGCTACGGCAAAGGAGATTTTGAAAAACATCACCCAAGGAAAGTATAATGCGAGCCAAATGGCGGCCTTCATGACGGTCTATCTGATGCGCAGTATTACCGTGGAAGAATTAGAGGGCTTTCGTGAGGCAATGCTAGAGCTGTGCGTCCCAGTAGAAATCTCCGAATATGATGCCATGGATCTATGTGGTACTGGGGGAGATGGTAAGGACACTTTCAATATTTCTACTTTATCCTCTTTTATCGTAGCTGCTTGTGGTCAGCCAGTGGCTAAGCATGGCAATACGGGAGTAAGTTCTATTTGTGGCTCATCAAATTTGCTAGCGCACTTTGGGTATGAGTTTACAAATGATATCGGTAAGATCAAACAGAGTTTAGATACGGCAGGCATCTGTTTCTTACATGCGCCACTCTTTCACCCTGCGATGAAAAATGTAGCACCGATCAGAAAAGACCTTGGTGTGAAGACCTTTTTCAACATGCTCGGACCTATGGTTAATCCCTCTTTTCCTAAAAAGCAATTGGTCGGGGTATTTAGCTTAGAATTGGCGAGGTTATATGGATATTTGTATCAAAATACTGATGCGAAGTTTGCGATCCTTCATGCTTTAGATGGCTATGATGAGATTTCTCTTACTGGAGCTTTCAAGATGGTGTCCCATAGTGGTGAAAAACTCTATGATCCAGATGATCTAGGCTTAGAAACTATCCAAGCTGCTCAAATCAAAGGAGGAGAGACCGTAGAGGAGTCTGCTAAGATATTTGAAGATATACTCCGAGGAAATGGGACTAAGGCACAAAACCAAGTAGTGATCGCCAATGCTGCAGCGGCATTAGTGACTGCTAATGAGGCAATAAGTTTCCCAGAGGCTGTAGCTCAGGCAGAAGAAGCCTTGCTATCCAAAAAGGCTTTAGGGGTATTTCAGAAGCTTGTTAGCCCTAACAGCTCAGTTTCTTTTAATTAAATCAATAAGGTTGACCTTGATATAAGATATGAACGTATTAGATAAAATTATTGCACATAAGCATGTAGAAGTGGCCGAAAGAAAGGCCCTTTATCCGACTAAACTGTTGGAAAAGAGCACTTTTTTCGAAGGGAAGCCAGTTTCTATGAAAAAATATATCCTCAGACCGGATAAGACGGGAATTATCGCAGAGTTTAAGCGAAAGTCACCTTCTAAAGGTCTGATCAATGCTACAGCACAGGTAGAAAGAACCTCTATCGGCTATATGCAAGCAGGTGCTTCAGCACTTTCTATATTGACAGATACGGAGTTTTTTGGTGGAAAAAATGAAGACTTGATTACCGCTCGTCAGTATAATTTCTGTCCGATCCTGAGAAAGGATTTTGTTGTGGATGAGTATCAGATCATAGAAGCTAAGTCTATCGGTGCTGACTGTATTTTACTGATTGCAGCGGCTTTAGAGCCAGCCAAAGTGAAGTCTCTTGCGGATTTTGCTCATAGTCTAGGCTTAGAAGTATTCTTAGAAGTCCATGATGACGCTGAGCTGCTAAACAATCTTCATCCACAGATTGATCTGCTAGGGGTGAATAATAGAAGCTTGAAGACTTTCGAGGTGAGTGTACAAACTTCTTATGATCTGCTGGATCAAATTCCTGATCAGTATGTCAAAATCTCCGAAAGTGGCATCAGTGACCCACAGACCATCGTTGACTTAAGAACTGCTGGGTTTCAAGGTTTTCTCATAGGAGAAAACTTTATGAAGAGCAGCAGACCACATGATGCGGCTAAAGATTTCATGCAAAAACTTAAATCTCTAGACACCAAGAAGTAAGCCTGATGAGAAAGCGCCTTCAACTGAAAGTCTGTGGGATGAGAGATTCTGACAATGTGCGTCAGGTTTTGGAAGAAATCAAGCCAGACTACATGGGATTTATCTTTTATGAAAAATCTCCTAGATACATGGCAGCACCTCTTCCTAAGGAACTCTATGAATCCTGGCCAAGTAGTACCCAAAAGGTAGGGGTGTTTGTAAAGGCATCTATTGATTTTATCCAAGAGAAAATCAACACTCATCAGCTTGATATCCTTCAGCTGCACGGGGATGAATCTCCTGAGGAGGTGGAGGCTATCAAGAAAGCTACTAAACTGCCCATCATCAAAGTGTTTAGAGTAGGGCCCAAGTTTGACTTATTGGATATGGCAGATTATGAGGCTTTTGCAGACTATTTCCTATTTGACACCAAAAGTGAAGCCTTTGGCGGTACAGGAGAAGCCTTCAGTTGGAAAGTACTGCATCATTATCCATCGAGTATCCCATTCTTTTTGAGTGGAGGAGTAGATATGGGGATGTCGGAGGCTATTCAAAAACTATCCAAGAGAACTCCCAGTATGATGGCTTTGGATGTGAATAGTAAGTTTGAATCCTCGCCAGGTATAAAAGATATTGAAAAATTAAAAATGCTGATTAATCAGCCTATAGCAAAGATCTAAATCTCATAACGATGAAAACATTGATAGCAGTTGATGAAAAAGGATTTTATGGCAATTTCGGAGGGGCTTATATCCCAGAGATGTTGCATCCAAACATAGAAGAGCTGAGAGATAACTACGAACGTATAGTCGCTGAACCAGACTTTCAAGCGCAGTTTAAAAGTCTTTTAAAAGACTATGTAGGGAGACCTACACCACTTTTTTATGCTCAAAGGCTGTCAGAGAAGTATGGTGCTAAGATATATCTCAAGAGAGAAGATCTCTGTCATACAGGTGCGCACAAGGTCAATAATACGATTGGACAAATCATACTAGCCAAAAAACTCGGTAAGAAGCGTATCATCGCTGAAACTGGTGCCGGTCAGCATGGAGTCGCTACAGCTACTGTCTGTGCTCTGATGGGTATGGATTGTACTGTCTACATGGGGAAGCATGACATGGAGCGTCAGCGTCCTAATGTAGAGCGTATGCGTATCCTTGGTGCTAAAGTCGTACCTGCGACTAGTGGTAGCCAAACGCTCAAAGATGCTACCAATGAAGCCATGCGTCAGTGGATCAATAATCCCGTAGATACGCATTACATCATAGGTTCCGTGGTTGGGCCACACCCATATCCTGAGATGGTGGCTAGGTTTCAGTCAGTGATCAGCGAAGAGATCAAAGCACAATTGCTAGAAAAAGAAGGAAGAGAAAATCCAGACCTAGTCATCGCTTGTGTAGGTGGAGGCAGTAATGCAGCAGGTGCTTTTTATCACTACTACAATACGCCTGAAGTTAGATTGATTGCAGTCGAAGCAGCAGGCTTGGGGGTTTTTTCAGGCAAATCAGCAGCTACTACAGCACTAGGTAAACCAGGAATTCTCCATGGTAGCAAAACACTCCTCATGCAGACAGAAGATGGTCAAGTGACAGAGCCTTACTCTATTTCAGCGGGTCTAGATTATCCAGGGATCGGCCCAGTGCATGCGCACTTATTTGAGACGGGTAGAGGAGAGTTTGTAGGCGTAGAAGATGAAGATGCCATGCTAGCGGGTATAGAAGTAAGCAGGTTAGAAGGCATCATTCCGGCCATTGAGACAGCCCATGCCTTTGCAGCCCTCAATCAGGTCAAATACAAATCTGATGATGTCATCGTGATCAACTTGTCTGGCCGAGGAGATAAAGACTTGGATACTTATATCAAGTGGGGAAATTATTAATCAAATCGTTGAAATAGACTTTATATATTCATAAGCATTGAAATGAATCGCATAGAACAACTTTTCCAAAATAAAGACAGTCGACTTTTATCAGTTTACTTCACCGCGGGCTATCCGAGTGCAGGAGATACCATTCCGATCATCGAAGCACTAGATGAAGCTGGTGCTGATATCATTGAGATCGGTATTCCTTTTTCAGACCCTGTGGCAGATGGTCCGACTATCCAAGAGAGTAATCAAGCAGCGCTGGATCAGGGAATGACCCTCAAAAAGTTGCTGTCTGAATTAAAAGATATCCGTCAAAAGACACAAGTACCATTGATTTTGATGGGCTATCTTAACCCTATCATTCAGTATGGGATAGAGAAGTTTTGTCAAGAGATCTCTGCAATCGGTATAGATGGTATCATTGTGCCTGACTTGCCGATGAGCCAATTTATGGAAGAGTATAAAGCGACTTTTGATGCTTACGATCTGGCTAATATCTTTTTGATTTCGCCACAGACCTCCGCAGAGAGGATTCGACTGATCGATGAAAACAGCAGGGGATTTATCTACATGGTATCATCAGCGAGCATCACGGGTGCTAAGTCAGGCATATCAGAAGAGCAGATCAGCTACTTCAAAAGAGTCAATGAGATGGGGCTTAAAAATCCACGATTGATTGGCTTTGGTATTTCAGATAAGGCCACTTTTGATACTGCTTGTCAATATTCTAAAGGTGCTATCATCGGAAGTGCCTTCATCAATGTACTTACAAAAGCCAAGGGTGGTGATCTAAAGGCTGCCATTCAAACCTATATCCAAAGCGTCATCGCTTAACTAATGAAACTATGATCATTCAACTGACAAAAGGAATCAGCGAGCAAGAGATAAATGCTATTCATGAGAAACTTGCTGCGATCAACCATAAAGGAACAGAAGTAAAAACACAGATAGGTCACTATATCATAGGGATCGGAAAGGGTGAGTTTGATATCAGAAACCTAGGTAATACCTCTGGTATTTCTGATATCCACATGGTCTCTGACGACTATAAGCTAGTCTCTAAAAAGTGGAAAGTAAATCCTACTGTGATAGACCTTGGAGATGGTGTGACGATAGCAGATGGAGGTCTTGCCCTTATGGCTGGACCTTGCTCCATCGAGAGTGAAGAGCAGATCAAAAAGGTGATCGACCACTTAGTTGCCAATGGAGTCAAAATCATGAGGGGAGGAGTATTTAAACCAAGAAGTAGTCCTTACTCTTTTAGAGGAATGGGTATCGATGGTCTCAAGATGTGGTATGAGCTCGCTAGAGCAGCTGGAATCAAGATCGTAACTGAGGTGATGCAAGTATCTCAGATCGAGGAGATGTACGATTATGTAGATATCTATCAGGTAGGTGCTCGTAATACGCAGAACTTCAATTTACTAGACGAACTAGGTAAAATAGATAAAGCTGTGATGATCAAGCGTGGTATCTCAGGTACTGTCGAGGAGCTACTCTACTCTGCTGAGTATGTCTTTTCTGGAGGAAATGAAAAACTCATCCTTTGTGAGCGTGGTATCAGAACTTACGAGCGCGCCAGTAGAAACACATTAGACCTCAATGCCGTACCTATCTTAAAGGCGAAATCACACTTGCCTGTAGTGGTAGACCCATCACATGGAATAGGAATCAGGCAGTATGTGCCAGCGATGGCACTCGCAGCAGTGATGTCAGGAGCAGATGGGATCATCTTTGAGACCCATGAGATACCTGAAAAAGCATTCTCTGATGGACAGCAAACCTTAAACTTTGAGGAGAGTTCTAAGTTAATAAAACAACTCAATCAAACGTTTGAACTAAGAAATAGCTTCTGATTTTTATATCAGTGGTTGTTGATTGATGGACTGAATAATTTTATATTTACAACATGAAAATAAACCCTTGCACTCCTCATTATCTCTATGAACAATTTCTAAAAGGGAATTGGGCATTTGGGTTTGTGTGTGCATGAACGATAAGCTAGCCTAATTCCAGATGGATTAGGCTTTTTTATTAAAAGTATTTTGTGCTTAGGAGCTGATCCTGAGACAGATAAAACTAAAATTGATTAACATGGCAAAGTCATTGGATTGGGTATATAGTGACCCTAGATTTAAAAAGATGAAGCAGGATTATGCTGCTTATGATCAAGAAGCCTTTAATGTATGGAAGATACTCTATGATCGTCAGATCGTCAATCTTCCTAAAGCAGCGACTAAGGAATATATGAAGGGTTTGGAGATCGTCAAGTTCACTGGCGATAAGATTCCAAACTTTGAAGAGACTAATGAAATCTTACTCAAGCAAACAGGCTGGGCGATAGAAGTTGTACCAGGACTGATCGATGATGATCTTTTCTTCTCTTTGATGTCTAACAAGCGTTTTCCAGCTTCTACATGGTTGAGAAAGATGAGTCAGTTGGACTATCTAGAAGAGCCAGACATGTTCCATGATGTCTTTGCACACGTCCCACTTTTGACTAATCAGCCTTTCGTAGATTTCCTTCAGGAGTTGAGTAAAATAGCATTCAAGCATTCTGATGATAAGTATGCAATCGAGCTACTTTCCCGTATATATTGGTTTACGATTGAGTTTGGTTTGATCAGAGAAGATGGTGAGTTGCGCATCTATGGTGCGGGTATCTTATCATCAGCAGGAGAGACTAAGTTTAGCCTTAGCGATGAGCCGGCACATCATCCATACAATGTAGCTAAGATCATGAATACGCCATATTGGAAGGATAAATTCCAAGATAAGTACTTTGTGATCGATAATTACGAGCAATTGTATAAGTCATTGCCAGAAATTGAAAGAGTTTTAGATGAGATGTTGAGCGAAGCTTCTGCTTCCTAAATTATTCTCTTAATTTTGCCTTTCTTTCTAAGGGTGCTTTTGACAAAAAGCATCCTTTTCATTTTCACTAAATCTAATTGACTCAGGTTGATCCTATGAGTACAGTCATCATCAAATATAATTCTGGCAATGTTCACTCTGTAGATCTAGCCCTCAAGCGTTTGGGCGTTCAAGCAGAGCTGACTGATGATCCAGAGAAGATCAAATCAGCTGATAGAGTGATTTTCCCTGGACAGGGGGAGGCGAGTACCGCTATGAGATATCTCAAAGAGCGCAAACTGGATACACTCATTAAAGAACTAAAACAACCATTCTTTGGCGTATGTCTTGGGCAGCAATTGCTCTGTGAACATACCGAAGAAAATGATACCACTTGCTTAGGTATTTTCCCTATCAAAGTGAAAAAATTCCCTGCAATAGAAAAAGTGCCTCATGTAGGTTGGAATGATCTTTTGGAGATGAAAGGACCTTTATTTGAAGGTTTGACAGATGCTTCATTTGTATATTATGTCCATAGCTACTATGTCGAGTTGAGTGAGTACACGATTGCAAAGACACATTACATGCTGGACTTTTCAGCTTTGTTACAAAAGGATAATTTTTGGGCCATGCAAGCACACCCTGAAAAAAGTGGAAGCGTAGGTGCACGTATTTTAGAAAACTTCTTGAAATTATAATGGAGATCATCCCAGCAATAGATATCATCGGTGGCAAATGTGTCAGACTTACCAAAGGAGACTATAGCCAAAAGACTGAATATGCCAGTGACCCGCTTGAAGTCGCTAAGCGATTTGAGGGAGCAGGTATTAGAAGATTACACTTAGTAGACCTTGACGGAGCTAAGCAGAAGCAAATTGTCAATAAGGAAGTGTTGCAGCGCATCACTTCAGGTACTTCCTTGACGGTAGACTTCGGTGGAGGCGTGCAGTCGGATGAGATGATTGACTTAGCCTTTGCAGCTGGAGCAGCACAGGTGACTGGAGGTAGTATAGCAGTTAAGAATCCTGAGCTATTTACTAGTTGGCTTGAGAAATATGGTGCAGAAAAGCTCATCCTTGGAGCAGATGCCAAGGATAAAATGATCGCGATCAGTGGCTGGGAAGAGACGACTGCT
Organism: Penaeicola halotolerans; assembly: GCF_016464625.1. Taxonomy (GTDB): domain Bacteria; phylum Bacteroidota; class Bacteroidia; order Cytophagales; family Cyclobacteriaceae; genus Penaeicola; species Penaeicola halotolerans. The sequence continues at coordinate 90,412 of NZ_JAEAGO010000003.1, read as the reverse complement.
TTAGCTTTGATAGACTTTATTAAAAAATACCATGCCTTAGGTATCGAATATGTGATCTGCACAGATGTGAGCAAAGACGGTCTACTGCAAGGGCCTTCTATTGATTTGTATAAAGAGATCATGCAAGAAATCCCTGAGATCAAGCTCATTGCTAGTGGAGGTGTAGCTGAAGTCAAAGACTTAGAAGAGTTAGAGAAATTGGGCGTGTATGGTACTATAGTAGGGAAAGCTTACTATGAAGGAAGAATAAGTTTAGAGCAATTAGCCGCATTTGTAAACTGATATGCTGACCAAAAGAATCATACCTTGCCTTGATATCAAAGAGGGGAGAACAGTCAAAGGAGTCAACTTTGTAGACCTGAGAGATGCGGGTGATCCTGTAGAGCTAGCAGCTGCCTATGCGCTAGAAGGGGCAGATGAACTTGTTTTTTTAGACATCACTGCCACCGTAGAAAATCGTAAGACACTCATAGAGCTTGTCACTAAAGTAGCTGCTACGATCAATATTCCTTTTACTGTAGGAGGAGGCATCTCCTCAGTAGCGGATGTCTCTGCGCTTTTGGCTGCTGGTGCAGATAAGATTTCGATTAATTCTGCTGCAGTCAAGAGGCCTGAAGTCATCGATGAGATGGCAGCAGAGTTTGGTAGTCAGTGTGTAGTCGTTGCCATAGATACACGCTATGTCCATGGCAAGCACCTAGTACATACACATGGAGGTAGACAGGCTACGGACCTAGACACTATCCAATGGGCCAAAGAAGTCGCAGACAGAGGTGCGGGAGAGATTTTACTTACCTCGATGGATCATGATGGTACCAAAGGCGGTTTTGCTGATGAGCTGACTGCTGAGATATCTGCTTCCTTGAGTATTCCTGTGATCGCTTCTGGCGGGGCAGGGAGCATGGAGCATTTCAAGGATGTCTTTACTAAAGGAAAAGCAGATGCCGCATTAGCAGCGAGTATATTTCATTTTAAAGAAATCTCCATTCCAGATTTGAAAGCTTATCTTAGAACGTCTGAGATTTCAGTTAGAATTTAAATCAATCAGCAAATGATAGATATCAAAACTATAGATTTTAAAAAAGGTGATGGCTTAGTTCCTGCTATCATTCAAGATGCTTTTTCGCTCAAAGTCCTCATGCTCGGATATATGAATGAGGAGGCGCTTGAGAAAACAATGACTGAGAAAAAAGTAACCTTTTGGAGTAGGACAAAGAATAGACTTTGGACCAAAGGCGAGGCTTCTGGGAATTTTCTTCACTTAATAGATATTAAGCTTGACTGTGATCAAGATGCTTTATTGATTAGCGTAAAGCCTCAAGGGGCTGTTTGTCATACAGGTGCTGACACTTGCTGGGATGAGTCTAATACTTCTAAGACGGCTTTTATCGATCAGCTCAGGGCTGTGATCAAAGACCGAAAAAATAACCCTAGCGATACTTCATACACCGCTTCACTTTTTAAAAAAGGCATCAATAAAGTAGCTCAAAAAGTGGGCGAGGAGGCAGTAGAAATCGTCATTGAGGCCAAAGATGATAACAAGGAGCTTTTCATGGGGGAAGCGGCCGATTTATTGTTCCACTACTTGGTACTGCTTGAGGCCAAAGGTTACGAGCTGGATGAAGTCGTAGATGAGCTCATCGAGCGTCATCAGAAGTAAATCTTAAGTTTATTCTATTCAGAAAAACCGATATTTAGTATCGGTTTTTCTTTTGTTAGCTCATTATGCTAGGATTAAGTCTCACAGTCTAGGACTTAATTTCTCCACTTCAGTTCTCAGACCTTTTGTGAGATTGCTTATCTTGCGGCCGATCAAAGAAAACCTATTATTCATGAAAAATATCAACCCTACAGAAACCAAAGCTTGGCAGCAACTGCAACTAGAAGCAGCGCGACTAAAGCAAACGAATATATCAGCACTTTTTGCAAGCGATCCTCAGAGATTTGAGCGATTTCACTTACAGTTTGAAAATATCCTATTAGACTACTCCAAAAATATCCTCGATCAAAAAGCTCTTAATCAACTCATCACATTAGCGCAGGAGTGCGGCTTAAAAGATGCTATAGAAGCAATGTTTGTGGGTGAAAAAATCAATCGCACAGAGGACAGAGCTGTCTTGCATACAGCACTTAGAAATAGAAGCAATCAGCCAGTTTATTTCGAAGGCAAAGATGTCATGCCGGATGTCAATGCAGTGCTAGATCAGATGAAGGGATTTGTAGAGAAGCTACATAGTGGAAAGTGGAAAGGCTATACAGGAAAGCCTATTAAGTATCTAGTAAACATAGGCATAGGAGGAAGTGACTTAGGTCCAGTGATGGTCACAGAGGCACTAAAACCCTATCAAAAGGAAGGTTTGGAGATCTTCTTTGTGTCTAATGTAGATGGTACGCACATAGCGGAGACGCTCAAAAAGGTAAATGCTGAGGAGACACTTGTTTTCATTGCGTCTAAGACTTTTACTACACAAGAAACAATGACCAATGCCAATACGGCTAGAGAATGGTTTTTGAAATTTGGTAAGCAGGAGGATGTTGCTAAACACTTCGTAGCACTCTCTACTAATAAAGATGCCGTGACAGCCTTTGGGATAGATCCACAAAATATGTTTGGTTTTTGGGATTGGGTAGGTGGTCGTTACTCCCTTTGGTCAGCGATTGGATTGCCTATTGCTTGTGCTATTGGTTTTGACCACTTTGAAAAACTACTTGCAGGAGCACATGCCATGGATCAGCATTTCCGCAAGGCAGATTTTAAAGAAAATGCTCCAGTGCTTTTGGCCTTGATAGGTCTTTGGTATACCAATTTCTTTGGTGCGGCTTCTGAGGCGATCTTACCTTATGATCAATACATGCATCGATTTGCGGCTTATTTCCAACAGGGTAATATGGAGAGTAATGGTAAGTCTGTAGATAGAAACGGTCTGCCAGTGACTTATGCGACAGGACCTATCATCTGGGGTGAGCCAGGAACTAATGGACAGCACGCTTTTTATCAATTGATTCACCAAGGCACACAGTTGATCCCATGTGATTTCTTAGCTCCAGCAATTTCTCAAAACCCCATAGGAGACCACCATGTTAAATTGATGTCTAACTATTTTGCGCAGACAGAAGCTCTCATGAATGGTAAAGACTATGACACAGTAGTGACAGAGCTTCAAAAGGCTGGATTGTCAAAAGAGGAGATATCCGAGCTTGCGCCTTTCAAAGTGTTTGCAGGAAATAAGCCAACTAATTCCATCCTGTTTAAAAAACTAGATCCTTACACTTTGGGTGCTTTGATCGCGATGTATGAACATAAGATCTTTGTCCAAGGTGTGATCTGGAATGTTTATAGTTTTGATCAGTGGGGTGTAGAATTGGGCAAGGTGCTTGCTAAAAATATCCTTCCTGAGTTAGAAAATGAAGGACAAGTCAATAGTCATGATAGTTCGACTAATGGTCTTATCAACGCCTTCAAGCAAATGAGGAAATAAAGATTTGATAATTTTAAAGCCATCTAATGAACTTAGGTGGCTTTTTTTATGCCCTTTTATTGCCCTACTATCATAATGCGCGGATTTTTTGATAGATTAGAGTGTCAACAACCTAGTAACCATGAAGAAAACAATACTAAGCCTTGTGCTCTTGACACTCACCTGTGTGATGGCTAGTGCGCAGCAAACAATCATCCACTGTGGTACACTCATAGATGGTAAGTCAAATACTGCTCAAAAGGAAATGTCTATCATCATAGAAGGTGAGCAGATCATTTCGGTAGTTAAAGGATATGCAAAGGCAGGATCAGGTGATCAAGTGATTGATCTCAAAAGCCAAACTGTCATGCCAGGTCTGATGGATATGCACGTACATCTAGAGAGTGAGACGGGTCCTCAGAAGTATCTAGAGCGTTTCGTGCTCAATGATGCTGATGTGGCTTTCAATAGTATCGTCTATGCAGAGCGCACTTTGATGTCAGGTTTTACTACTGTCAGAGATCTTGGAGGTACAGGCGTCAATATTTCTCTTAGAGATGCCATCGCTGCGGGTAAAGTAAAAGGCCCAAGAGTCATCACGGCAGGTAAATCTATTGCGCCTACAGGAGGACATGCAGATCCTACCAATGGTATGCGAAAAGATCTAATGGGTGATCCAGGACCAGAGTCAGGTGTGATCAATGGGGAAACAGATGCTAGAAAAGCCGTCAGACAAGCTGTAAAAAATGGATCAGATGTCATCAAGGTAACTGCTACAGGTGGAGTTCTCAGTGTAGCGAGAGATGGTTCTGCACCGCAGTTTCAGCAGGATGAGCTCAATGCTGTGATAGAAACAGCCACAGACTTTGGCATCCATGTAGCAGCCCATGCACACGGTGATGAGGGGATGAAACGTGCCGTTACTGCGGGGATTCACTCTATCGAACACGGTACGATGATGTCTGAAGAGACAATGGATATGATGATCAAATCAGGCACTTGGTATGTACCTACGATCACTGCGGGTAAGTCTGTAGCAGAGTATGCCAAGACTCCAGGGTATTATCCCGCCTTGGTAAGACCTAAGGCTTTGGCTATTGGTCCAAAGATTCAAGAGACATTTGGGAAAGCTTATAAGCGAGGCGTAAAGATTGCTTTTGGTACAGATGCTGGGGTATTTCCTCATGGGGAAAATTACAGGGAGTTTATCTACATGACTGAGGTAGGAATGCCAGCAATGGAAGCGATCCAGAGTGCTACGATGCGTGCAGCAGAACTACTCGGGATGGAGGCCACACTAGGCTCTGTAGAAAAAGGTAAAATAGCCGATGTCGTAGCAGTCAATGGAGACCCATTAAAAGACATCAAAGTCATGAAAGAAGTAGTTTTTGTGATGAAAGAAGGTGTGGTCTACAAGCAGTAAGTTATTTAAAGATTAGCATAAGCCCTTGATGAAACCTTTCGTCAAGGGCTTTTTTGTGGCTAAATGTTGGATTTGTTAAGCTTTCATTAAGATGGCTTAACAAGTTAATTTTTAACATTCGCAGACTTTTGGCTTCTGTAGTTTTGATACATCATTAACCATTTAACCATAATCTGATGAATCAAACAATTACCACAAAAGCTTGGAGAAGCTGCTGGATGATGCTTTGCGGCTTACTGCTGACTTGTTTAACTTTAGCAACTTGCTCAATAAGGACTGGGGAAATAACAATGACCTTGGGAGAAGTAGAAACCTCTACAGCATACAAGGTTTCGATCAGGTCAATCAACAGTACATCTACCGAGTAGAAAGTGGTGTGGGTACACAGCCGATCAATGGTACACCTTGGAGATTGCAGTTAGGTTTGAGATACGCATTTTAATCAATAAAAGTATATCGGGCAGTCCTAGACTGCCCGAATTTAAAAACTCATCATATGAAGCAAATTAAATTACTCTTTCTCATCCTTTTGACGACTACAGCGACTTACGCCCAAAGTGTCAAAACGATAGCTTTTGGATCTTGCAATAGACAGGATCGTGCTCAGCCGCTTTGGAAGCCTATTTTGAGTCATCAGCCTGATGCCTTTGTATGGCTGGGAGACAATATATATGGTGATACGGAAGACATGAGCTTGATGAAAGCTAAGTATGAAAAGCAGCTAAGCAATCCAGATTATCAGCAGATCATCGCGCAAATGCCTGTAGTGGGTACATGGGATGACCATGATTATGGAAAAAATGATGCTGGAAAAGAATATCCAAAGAAAGTGGAAAGTAGAGAACTGATGTATGACTTTCTCAATATTCCTGCGGATAGCGATCTTAGAAAGAGAGAAGGCGCGTATTCAGCTCATCTTTTTGGTGAGGGTGATCAAAGAGTAAAGGTGATCTTATTGGACGCTCGATATTTTAGGGATGATTTGCAAAAGGATGCAGACAATGCCTATGTGATCAATCAAACTGGTACAGTGCTGGGAGATGCACAATGGGCTTGGTTAGAAAAAGAATTGATGAAAAAAGATGCTGCCGTCACAGTGATAGGCTGCGGGATTCAATTTATCTCAGAAGAGCATATCTATGAGAAGTGGGCCAATTTCCCAAAGGAAAGACAACGCTTATTTGACCTACTTTCAAAGACTCAAGCTAACGGGACGATCTTGCTAAGTGGTGATAGACATATCGCAGAGATTTCTAAAGTAGAGATCGCTGGGGTCAATCATCCAATCTATGATGTGACTTCTAGTGGACTGACGCATACATGGAATAGCTACAGGCCAGAAGCTAATAAGCATAGAGTAGGAGATTTGATAGCAAAACTTAATTTTGGTTTGCTGCATTTCGATTGGCAGTCAGACCGAGTAGACGTCAAAATGGAAATTAGAGGAGAGGAAGATGCTCTTTATCTCCAAGAGACACTTACTGTGAAGTATTAATCTAAGCGGTCTTCGGACCGCTTATTTTTTCAAAGAGATTTAATTCGATTGATTAACAGATTATTAAGTTGTTGTGAATTCTGATTCACATACTTGATTTAAGCGCTGATTTCATGGAGATTAGAGGAGATTTAGCGTGATGTTAGCAGGGTTTAATCCATATCAGTACTTACAAGCTATCCAGCCGCAAGAGTTGGTTAAGCATGTGCGTGAGCGAGTTTTTCAAAAAGGGGATTATGTTTATATTCCTCCATTTAAGCATACTGAGATCTACGAAATCGTCAAAGGAGCTGTAAAGATCGGGAGCTATGCTAAATCAGGTGCTGAAATCTGCTATGATGTTTTGAGACCAGAGGAATTTTTCGGTAACCTCCGCTATCTAAATGGTCAATTTTTTGAGTTTGCCAAGTGTCTTACCGATGTAGTACTGAGAGAGTATGAGCTCAATTACTACAAATATCTAATCGTGCATGATCCAGCAGTCTCAGAGTGGTTTAATGTCCAGACTGTCAAGCGCTGGTGTCGCGCAGAATCTCGACTCTTTGCAGTTTGTTCAGCCGAGCCAGAAGAGCGAGTAAATAATATTCGAGAGAACTATGGAGTTCAAATAGTAGACGCAAACGATAGGAGGTATATGCTTTTAAAACTGATGACAATGCAGGATATAGCAGACCTCACGGGACTGACTAGGCAAACTGTTTCTCGTGTATTAAAGCGATGTGAAGAAAATATGGTGCTTAAAGCATAATGCCATATATTTTTTTAGGATATTGAGAGACAAATAGTCCACTCGATTATCGCATGCTCCGTAAGTTTGTCTTCATTCTTTTCATATGTTGTTTCCAAAGTCTTTTGGTACAAGCCCATCTTACGACTGTTGGGAAGGAGTTTTGGCTTGGCTTTATGGAAAACAATAGGGGACAACGCGATTTATCAAGGAGTAGCCACTTGCGATTTGTCTTTCACATTGCTGATTTACAATAGATGGGGAGAATTGATTTTTTCAGGAGAGAGTATAGGCTGGGACGGTCGGATCAATGGAGCAGAAGCAGAAGAGGGCTCATACTCATATAAAATGGAATATGTCTACGAGCAAGACGGACAGTTGATCAAAAAGGCACTTCAGGGGACATTTACCCTTTTGAGATAGCTTATCAATGAGCAAAAAATACCCATTTTAGGGGATGTTTTGGTGGGTAATTTATCTCTAGCTTTGATTTAATATTTTTAAAACCTAAATCAAGGTACTTGTATTCATGCCACAAGCCACCAGATTTAGGTTTAATTTTTTCAAAAGGTTTTGATAAAATCACCGATAAGAGCATTTACCTGATCGGGTGTTTCGATAGATGAAGAATGTCCTGCGCCCTCTAGGACGACCAATTTTGAGTTGATGATATGATGACTGATTTCCTCAGCTTTGCTTACAGGCGTTGCCACATCTTCATCACCCACGAGTATAAGTGTAGGCATTTCTATACTTTTGAGCTCCTCTAAGACAGCCTTTCGAGTGATGACACCTGTCACTGATTTGGTAATAGACCGTTTGTTATCTGCTAATATTTTTCGCCACTTATTGCGTTCTCCAGTTCTGTAGGGGTCGTTTAGAAAAGTTTGGCCAAACATGATGGGCATTACTTTATCTGCTACTATACCTATGCCAAATAGCTTCGCGATAAAATTTAGCTTCTTATATTTTCCCTTAAAAGCTTCTTCATTGGCAGATGTCTCCATCAAGATCAGCGTGCGAAGTAGGTCTGGTCTACGAGCTGCTAGTCTCATTCCTATAAATCCTCCCATAGATAAACCTACAAAGTGGCAAGGGGCTAAATCAAGTGCTTCGATTAGTGCTACAGCGTCTTCATAGAGTTCATCCATGTCATATCCATGCTTAGTCACTTCACTTTTTCCCTGTCCTCTATGATCATAAGTGACACAGCGGTAGTTTTCTTGAAAGTACGCTACTTGTTTGTGAAACATCTGTCCACTCCAAAGTAGACCATGACTGAAAACGATGGTTTCAGTACCTTTTCCACTTATTTCATAATAGATATTGGCTCCATTGATTGATAGATAAGGCATAGGCTAAAACCATTTTTTGACTTTGAAATAAATAAATAGGACGGTAGCTAAAATGAGGAAAACTGCCCATACACCAAAATAGCCATAGGACCAGCTCAGCTCAGGGATATACTCAAAGTTCATCCCATAGACTCCAGCGATAAAGGTTAGTGGGATAAATATGGTAGAGATGATGGTAAGAGTTTTCATCACATCATTTTGCTTATTGCTCAGATTGGTCATGTGTGACTCTACCAGTGAGCCAGTGATATCGCGCTGCGTCTCTATACCATCAATGATCTGTATCGTGTGGTCATAGACGTCATTGATAAAGATCTTAGTCTCCTCTTGAACTAGTGGGGACTCCAAGCGCTTAATATTAGCGAGTACTTCTCGGAGTGGCCAGACCGCTTTACGCATATTGATCAGTTCATACTTGATCGCGTGTATCTTGGACAAGACATTTCTAGGGCTTTTGTCATCAAATACATCGTTTTCAATCTCCTCGGTACTGTCAGACACATGTTCGAGTAGGATGAAATAGTGGTCCACTATACTATCCATCAGTGCATACAGCATGTAGTCTGGACCGCTTTTTCGCATGCGACCGATGGCATTTTCTAGTCTTTTTCTTACGCCATCAAATACATCATCTTTTTTCTCTTGGAAGGATAATATGTAGTCATCTCCCACAATAAAACTTACCTGCTCAGAGACAAATTCTTGGTGTCCATTGAGGGTGTAGAGCATGCGATTGACAATGAAGAGATAATGATCAAAGATTTCAAGCTTTGGACGCTGCTGGGTGCTGACGAGATCTTCCATAACCAGTGGATGTAAGTTGAATTTCTTACCGATAGCAGAGATGATATCTACATCATGTACGCCACTGATATTGAGCCATTTGACACCTTTTCTAGTCATGAAAGGGTCTAGTTCTTCGACAGATTGCAAATTGTGAAAGCTGAGTTCATCTGCATTATAGCAGTAGAGATCAAGTTCTATTTGCTCCATGTTCTTTTCACCCACGTGAACGAGTGTGCCTGGAGCCAACCCTTTTTTGATGGAGGATTTATGTTTTCTTCTTTTACCCATACATTAAGCTAATAAAAATATCTTAAGATGAGAAAGAAGCTAAGTAATTTGGGTGCTTAAAGATTAGAAAAAAGTATCCTTGATCTTATCTTGACTGAGTGGCTTTCCAATGAATCCTTTGACAGAAGGATATGTATGAGACTTAACTTCGTCTCTAGGATCAATAGAAGAGGAGAGCATCCAAACGTCTAGTCTGTAGCCCTTACTGGTAAATATATCCAAAAAATCCCATCCGTTCATGATAGGCATATTGATGTCTAAAAGCACTAAGGTGTTTTCGATAGATTCGGCTGATTCTAGGAATTGAAGTGCATTTTTTCCTTCTAAAAATTCGAAGATATGAACATCAGGAACGGTTTTGCTAAATATTTTTCTATTGATCAGGTTGTTAATCGGATCATCATCAATCAAAATAACCTTGTCATATTTAAAATTCATGCCTGATTCAAAAATAGCGGTTGTTTGGTTGTTCTACTTACTAGCGATATGTCACAATATAGGATTTGTCAAGAACTAATCCTACTACTGATCAAATAATACAAATCTACTAGAAGTTTAGTGAGATATTGTACCATAAGCTATTCAAAGCTAGTCTAAAAATCGGAAGTAATACTATCCGTTTATACAATTTTGTTGCAAAAAGTGAAAAGTATAAACAGGAGTTACAAGCAAAAAAAATAGGCCTGCTTCATAGCAGACCTATTTAATATTTGAGCGTCAAAGGCTTACATCATGCCGCCCATGCCACCGCCCATTGGAGGCATAGCTGGACCGCCTTCTTCTTTCACATCAGCTACCACACACTCAGTAGTTAATAGTAGAGAAGCGATAGAAGCTGCATTTTCAAGCGCTAATCTAGTCACCTTTGTAGGATCTACTACACCAGCTTCGAATAAGTCTTCGTACTTGTCAGTTCTTGCATTGTAGCCGTAGTTTCCTTTGTTTTCGCGGATTTTATTGATCACCACAGAGCCTTCACCACCAGCGTTGGCTACGATAGTTCTTAATGGAGATTCAATTGCGATTCTGATGATGTTTGCACCAGTCTCTTGATCTTCGTTTTCAAACTTGAGACCATCTAATGCCTTAGCAGCTCTAATGAGAGCCACACCACCACCTACTACTACACCTTCTTGTACAGCGGCTCTAGTAGCGTGCAGCGCATCATCTACTCTGTCTTTTTTCTCTTTCATCTCTACTTCTGTAGCAGCACCGATATATAGGATCGCTACACCACCAGAAAGCTTAGCAAGTCTTTCTTGTAGCTTTTCTTTGTCATAGTCAGAAGTAGTTTTCTCGATTTGAGATTTGATTTCATTTACTCTTGCAACGATCGCATTAGAGTCACCAGCACCATTGACGATAGTCGTATTATCTTTATCGATATTGACTTTCTCAGCAGTACCTAGATAGTCGATAGTTGCATTTTCTAACTTATATCCTCTCTCTTCAGAGATGACAGTACCACCAGTGAGGATAGCGATATCTTCTAGCATGGCTTTTCTTCTATCTCCAAAGCCTGGTGCTTTGACAGCTGCAACTTTCAGAGAACCTCTGATCTTGTTGACTACTAATGTAGCAAGTGCCTCACCGTCTACATCTTCTGCGATGATCAGAAGTGGCTTGCCTGACTGCGCTACTGGCTCAAGTACAGGTAGCAGCTCTTTCATAGAAGAAATCTTCTTGTCATAGATCAAGATGTATGGATTGCTTAGTTCAGCTTCCATTTTCTCAGTGTTAGTCACGAAATAAGGAGATAGGTAACCTCTGTCAAACTGCATACCTTCTACAGTTTTCACTTCGGTTTCAGTACCTTTTGCTTCTTCTACAGTGATCACACCATCTTTACCTACTTTATCCATAGCATCAGCGATCATTTTGCCGATCTCATCATCATTATTTGCAGAGATGGTCGCTACTTGTTGGATTTCTTTTGATGTAGAGATTGTCTTCGAAGTTTTCTTTAGCTCATTTACTACAGCGGCTACTGCCTTATCGATACCTCTTTTGAGGTCCATAGGATTTGCTCCAGCGGCTACGTTTTTGATACCAGCACCGAAAATCGCTTGCGTCAATACGGTAGCGGTAGTAGTACCATCACCTGCATTGTCAGCAGTTTTGGAAGCTACTTCTTTCACAAGTTGAGCACCCATGTTTTCAATTGGCTCAGCCAATTCGATTTCTTTTGCTACAGATACACCATCTTTGGTGATGGTCGGAGCGCCAAATTTTTTATCTATGATGACATTTCTACCCTTAGGTCCAAGTGTCACTTTTACTGCATCTGCTAGTGCATCTACACCTTTTTTCAGTCTGTCTCTAGCGTCTGTGTCGAAAAATAATTCTTTTGCCATTGTGTTTTTTGTTTAAGTCTTTTGGATTAAATGAAATGAGTAAGGATTAAAGAATAGCGAAGATGTCTGCTTCTCTCATGATCAAGTAATCACTTCCATCTACAGAAAGCTCAGTACCTGCATACTTGCCGTAAAGGACTGTATCACCTACTTTTACTGTCAATGGTTCATCTTTTTTACCACTACCTACTGCTACAACAGTACCTTTTTGAGGTTTTTCTTTGGCAGTGTCTGGGATATAAAGTCCAGAAGCAGTTTTCTCTTCAGCTGCAGCAGGTGCTACGAGCACTCTGTCTGCTAAAGGTTTGATGTTTACTTTTGACATAGTTTTATCGTGTTTTGTGTGTTTCGTTGTTTGGCTTGAGTAGTTGCATTTCCTATGCCAATGACGTTTATGCGTATTTTGCTGACAGAAAGTCGGACTTTTTTGATGTGTGTGGCAGAACTTGTTTTCACATGGAAGTCATGCGCTGACATTTTTACTTTTGTCGATTAGTCGTGTCGGTGTGTAGAGATAAAAAAAGCCTCACAAAGGAGGCTTCAAATTTAGTCTTCTGACTTCATGACTTGTGTAGTCATGTGATTAGTAGGAGTGAGGTTTGGTCTCGCCTTGATCTCCTCTACAGCCTCTTGAAGCTGCACTTGATCAAAAGGCCCTTTGCCTGGAGGGGCGAAGAGTACTTGAAAGACTTGTTTGACATTTCTTGCCTTTTTCAAATCTTTAAAAATGTCTCTAAACTCATGGAAGTTTAGCGTGATGGGATTATAGCTACCGACATTTTTGGTAATACCATAAGTAGGGCGAATAGTCTCTGGAGTAAATGTGCCAAACATGCGATCCCAAATGATGAACGTAGAGCCGTAGTTCTTATCAATATAGCCTTCGTCTTTGCCATGATGCACTCTATGGTGTGATGGTGTAACAAAAAACCATTCAATAGGTCTCGGTAGCTTAGTAATGTATTCTGTATGAATCCAAAACTGATATAAAACAGCGATTTGATGACAAATGAAAAATACAAATGGATCAAAGCCAACCATGACAGCAGGGAGAAAGAAGATGAGCTTGATGTGTTGTACCCAGCCTAATCTGAACGAGACAGAGAAGTTGTATTTCTCAGAGTTGTGATGTGTAACATGCGTAGCCCACCAAAATCGCTGCTCATGAGAGACTCTATGTGCCCAATAGCGGCAAAAGTCAATGGCAAAAAAGCATAGTATATAAGACCACCATGTATGGGGAACGCTCCAAGGAACAAGGTTATAGAAAAACAAGATAATGGCAAAAGTCAAGGCTTTGATCAAAGCACTGATGACTACATTGGTCAAACCGATTGTGGCTGCTGCAAAGAAGTCTCGTTTATCGTATGAATCTCTTTTCTGATATATGCTGATGCCCCACTCTACAAATACTAAGAGGAACATAATAGGGGCTGCGTAGGCGATGATGTTGGGCCAATCCGAAGCGCCCAAACTTTCAAAGGTTACTGGTTGCTTTTCCAAAATATAATTACTTTACTGTTTTGTTAATTCTAACAAATTAATCATTATTTGGCTCAGTATGAAATAAAAAGGGGGCTTATCTGCGGATTTGCCAAAAGTTGTTCTTTTATACCTAAGCAATCTGTGATTACTACAAAAAAGGAGCTGTTTTGAAGAATGGCGTTAAACAAAAAAACCACCCCTGTTTGAGGTGGTTTTTATATTCAAGAATTGAAATAGCTTATTCTCCCGTAGTATCTGTCATGATAGGCATCTCAGCGTCTCCTTCTTCAGTGTCAAAGCTCGGAGGAGTTACGATTTGATCCTGTGCTCTCTCTAGATTTGGAGAGGTGATCCCTGTAGATTGAGTAGCATCTCCTAGAAATATGCTTGAAACCAATGCAAGAGACATGATAGCTAAAGCTAGCACCCAAGTGGTTTTTTCTAGGATGTTACCTGTTTTAGTGACACCCATTACTTGGCTTGCACTTCCTCCGAATGCCGCACCTGCGCCACCTTTAGAATTTTGAGCTAAAACGACCAATACTAACAATACAGCTAGCAATACTATAATACCAATGATTAATTCAAACATGTTATTCCTTTTTTAATGCTTTAATTTGAGTCGCAAAGTAAGCCTTTTTTTTAGGAAACTTCAAAATTAATTTCTCATATATTTCAATTGCACTAGCCTTTTTACCTTGTTTTACAAGCATTTTAGCATAGGCTTCGGAAAGTGATTTATCGCTTCTTTCGGTGCTTTTGACTGCGAGATCTTCTATTTCTTGGATATCCTCTAGGTCCTTGAGTGATTTATTGATTTTAATATCTTTTTGACTAAACTCTCTGATGATGTCTATTTGCATCTTCTTTTTGGAGTCAGTGATTTGCTTTTTTTCTTTCTTTTTAATGCTTTCGATCAAGTCATTATTATCCTTTGAGGCTCTTTTGGTAGCAGTTGTTTTAGGCTTTTCAATCGGTTTTTTTCTTGCTTGCTTTTCCTCAGACGCGTGGTTGTTATCTATGCTTTCTTTACTTTTTTTAAGTTTGGCTAGATTAGCTTCTAGTTCCTTTAGGATGTCTTGATGGTCATTTTTCGAAGTGTCTTCAATAGTTTTTTGTTTTACCGTTTCTACTGGAGCAGCTGCTTCAGGCTCGGTAGACTGATGAGTAACTTCTATATTTTCTGCCGTTATAGGGCTCACTTCTTCTTTTGCAGTTATGATTGACTTTTCATCATTATCATCGATCAAGTCAGCTATTTCCACAGGTTCTTGGCCTACTTGAGGAATGATCAAATTGCTGATAGGCTGATAGTCTTGTGTAAAGAGAAGGCTACCTTCTAAATAGGACTTCAAATGAGCTCTATCTGAAGTTCTGATAGCTACATGAGGTAAGTTAGCACTGTATGAGGCGGCATCTTTTGAAATGGCTTTGAGGTGAAGTGCCTGGATGGATTGTGCATAGGGGAAGGACTCCTTCATCTGAAGAAGCAGTGTTTGATCTTCCTCACCGAGTTGATTGGCGCGACTAATTATTTTGAAGAAAGGTTCCGGCTTCACTTTTAAGCTTTTATAAAGAACTAATGTAAGGTTTTTTTACCAAGTAGCCACAGAGTTATTGAAAATTTCCACAATGATCTTCTCTAGAATCTGCTCTACGAGTTGCGGCTCTGCACTCAAGAAATTAGTCGTTCGAGGATCATAATCTTCAAAGTTGGAGAAGGTACGCTTGAAGTTGTATTCCTCATTGGCGTTATTGGTGTAGGTAACTTCTATAGCGATGGTCAAGCGCATCAGGCCAGACTGATCAGCTACGTTCTGATTGCCACTGGCTACAGGAGCTTGTGGCGAAAGGTCATAGCGCACGATGCCTCCTTCAAATGAAATGTCCCCAGTTCCATTGACCAAGTTGAGATTGGTATTTCTCAAGAAATAGTCTTTCAGATCTTCGGTGAGCTGTTGATTGATGTTGGGAGGACCTCCTCCAGACTCATTGTAGAAGTTAGCTACAGAGATGGTCTTGGTGACATTATAGTCGATATTAGCTCCTGTAAATGAATAGGGACCACATCCCGCTAAAAGGCTTAGCATCAGCAACAAAAGCAATGTTTGAAACTTATTCATTGATTTCATACTGTTTTATTTTTCTATATAACGTCCTTTCAGAAATACCTAGATCTCGAGCAGCATATTTTCTTTTATTATGGTTTTTTTGCAGCGCTTTGATGATCATTTCTTTTTCTTTTCGCTCCAGTGAAAGTGAGTTATCATCTTCCATCTCGTGGCTGATATCCTCGATCTGGTCCACTTCATAGTCCTCAGATTGGTCTCTGGCAGCATCTAATATAAGTGGAGCGGGCTTGCTTGCCTCGGGCATATTTCGCTCAAAATCTCCTACCTCATCCATGTCCTCAAAGAGATCAGCATGTTGCTGCATGATCTGACTACTAAGACCACCAGAGTTGAAAGATTCTAGCACTAACTTCTTTAGTTCAGTCATGTCCTTTTTCATATCGAAGAGGACTTTATATAAAATATCTCTTTCGTTGATGCTTTCTTTCTCGTTTTTACCAGTAAAAAAGGCAGGTAAGTTATCGCTGTTTCTAGGTAAATAGCGCAGTAAAGTAGCACTGTCAATCTCTCGCTCTTGCTCCAAAAGTGAAATCTGATCAGCTAGATTTTTCAGTTGTCTGATATTCCCTGGGAACCGATACTTTAATAAAGCTTCTTTAGCATCTTCTGTTAGTTGGACAGGCTTTACCTTATACTTATCAGAAAAGTCTGTAGCGAACTTTCTAAATAGCAATGTAATATCTTCTCCTCGCTCTCTTAAAGGGGGAACGTAGATAGGAACCGTATTTAATCTGTAGTAAAGGTCTTCCCTAAATTTGCCTTGTTCTACTGCTTTGATCAGGTTGACATTGGTTGCAGCTATGACACGTACGTTGGTCTTTTGAACCTTAGAAGAGCCTACCTTGATGAACTCTCCATTTTCTAAAACCCTTAGTAGTCTAGCTTGTGTACCTAGAGGCATCTCACCGATCTCGTCTAGAAAGATAGAGCCACCATCTGTGACTTCGAAGTAACCCTTTCTAGCCTCATGAGCCCCTGTAAACGAGCCTTTCTCATGACCAAAAAGCTCAGAATCTATAGTGCCTTCAGGAATAGCCCCACAGTTAATTGCTATAAATTTCCCGTGTTTTCTTGAACTTAGGCTATGGATGATTTTGGAAAATGACTCTTTACCACTACCGCTTTCACCTGTGATCAAGACCGTCATGTCTGTAGGAGAAGCTTGCATGGCTACTCTGATAGCATGATTGAGTAGGGGAGAGTTACCAATGATCCCAAAGCGTTGCTTGATGCTTAATATCTCTGAGTCTGCTATCATAGGGCTGCGATAGGTTGTGTATTAACTACAGTGCCGAAGAGTGTGCCTCTCGTATAGTCAGTGATCAAGACATCTACATAGTCACCTATTTGATGAGCGCCTTTATCGATCACGACTACTTTGTTGGCAGAGTTTCTCCCCATGAGTTGCTCATTTGACTTTTTAGCAAAACCCTCCAGTAGGACTCTATGTGTTTTTCCTAGGTCCATTTTGTTTCTTTCTAATGAAAGTGCCCCTTGTTTATCAATGATTTCTTGAAGTCTTCTCTTTTTTACTTCCAAAGGAATATCATCTGCATATTTTTTGGCCGCTAGTGTCCCTGGACGCTCTGAATAGTAGAACATATAAGAGAAATCATACTGTGCAATATCCATGATGCTCAGTGTGTCTAGATGCTCTTCCTCAGTTTCGGAGCAAAATCCAGCAATCATGTCTGAAGAGATCCCACACTCATCTCCTAGGATTTCACGGATCTTTTGGACACGCTCTATGTACCAAGCGCGATCGTAAGTACGATTCATCATCTTAAGCACTCTTGAATTGCCACTTTGTACTGGCAGGTGGATATAATTACAGATGTTATCATACTTTTTAATAGTGTATAACACATCATCAGTGATGTCCTTTGGATGTGAAGTGGAAAATCTCACACGAAGGTCTGGAGAAACTTGTGCCACCATTTCTAGAAGATGGGCAAAAGTCACCACAGTAGAGACTTCGTCTGTTTTCTTTTCTAGTCTTGCTTTATTGTTTTCTTCAGGGGACCATTTATAGGAATCCACATTTTGACCAAGTAAAGTGACTTCTTTATAGCCTTTTGCAAATAAGTCTTGTGCTTCTGCTAAGATGGACTGTGGGTCTCTACTGCGCTCACGCCCTCTAGTAAAAGGAACTACGCAAAAAGAGCACATATTGTCACAGCCTCTCATAATGGAAATGAAGGCAGTCACACCGTTTGAATTGAGTCTCACCGGGGCTATATCTGCGTAAGTCTCTTCTCTAGACAGGAAAGTATTGATCCCTCTGATACCATCATCTGCTTGATTGACAAGGTTAGGTAGGTCTCTGTAGGCATCTGGACCTACTACGATGTCTACAGATTTTTCCTCAGCGAGAAGTTGATCCTTGAGTCGCTCTGCCATGCAGCCTAGTACTCCTATAGTGACCTCAGGTCTTGCCTTTTTTACTTTATTGAAATTATTGAGTCTTTGGCGAACAGTCTGCTCGGCCTTTTCTCTGATAGAACAAGTATTGAGAAAAATGACATCAGCTTTATTGAAATCTGCTGTCGTATCATAGCCTTGCTCTTTCATGATGGAGGCTACGATTTCACTATCAGAAAAATTCATTTGACAACCGTAGCTTTCGATGTAGAGCTTCTTGATCTTTCCAGTATTCTCCTCTGCAGTTGTCTTATAATCACAAGCCTCAGGAGCTTGTTCTCCCCCTAGGATTTCGATGTCTTTGATGATATTTTCCATGTATGCTTTTATTCTAGCGCAAAGTTAAAGATAAATCGGACAAAATGACAGTGCTTTAAAAAGCTTCTTGATATCTCTTTAGGAAGAATTCATTTAGAGGCCTTAGTGTTTGTGGTTTCCATAGAAAAAGCCCAGCTAACTAAAAAGGTAACTGGGCTCTGTAAATTACCTAAACAGGCAATATGTTATCTTTTCCCTGGCTGATAAGTCTCCTTTGCGTGGGCTGTGACGTCTTCTTTATAGTAATAAACATCTTTGAACTCACCTCTGCTATACATCTCTGCTTGGTCTGTAAAGTGAGGTGAGTTAGGATCACCACTTTGTCCACCAGCGAGGAGAGATTTTGCCCTTACTTTATCCCCAAACTCCACAGCTGCTACGAAACTATTGCCCACATTTCCATACCACTTCTTGGTATTTGGATAGGCTCTACTGCCATAAGCTGCTAGTGATCCCCACATAGAGGAGTTGTAGCCTACTGGGATGCTTGGCTTTTCATCATCATAAGTAGCTTGTATTTCACCTGTTAGTCTTTGGAAACGATTAATCTCACCCCATGCGATGTCCCAAGTACCAAAATCTTCGTTTAACCTTTCGATAGCTTTTTCTAATGAGCCTAGCATCATTTCATCACTGGCATTGGCGGCAAGGAAATCAAATATGTAGGTGTTCCACTCTCGTTCCAAGCTTCTGGAAGCACTGAGGAGTTGATTGCCATAAAATACTGCCAAAGAAGTGCCCACTGAGGCTGCACCTGTCTTAAGATCCCAGTTAGCAAGAGTGTCTATGGGGCCTTTGAGAGTATCTTTGCGCTTACCATTAGGCATTCTTTGATAGGCTGCTACGAGTGCAGGTATGAGTGGTTTGAAAGCCATCAAAGTAGGTTCATAAGCTACTTCTGAGATCAAAGTTTCTAAGGTCAAATCTTTTTTATCAGTCAATATTCTGACAGCGTTGAGTCCACGTGCATTTTCTACATCCCACGCTACGTACGGAGGGTAGTTGGCAGGATCTGGGCTGTTAGGACCTGCTGCGGTAAAAGGGGTAGAGTTGCAGTTTTGTATCCAGCCATTTGAAGGATTTTCGATGTAGATCATCTCTTCGACTTCATGCAGCCCTTGCCAGTCAGTTCTAGGATCGCTACCATCTACTACATTTCTCCAGTCAAACTGCGGATCTCTCACAGGGACAAAATTACCATGATAGTATGCAATAGTACCATTTTTATCTGCATAGACAGTGCTATTAGAGGAGTTGGTTTTGAGGTTCATGTTTTCCTTAAACTCCGCATGATTGGTCGTCTTAGTTCGCTGATATGACTGTGTGAGTGCTTTCTCATGTTCTACCATAAGGGAGATGGCGATCCATTTATCTCCCTCTTTTCTGATCACTGGACCATGATGACTGTAGTAAGCTGTAATATTTTTAGTGAGCGTTTCATCTCCAGATTTGTATGGTATTGATATGACTTTTTCTGTTAGAGGTCTCCATTCTTCTCCGAATTTGTAGAAGTAGCCATTGTCTCTTTTCTCTACTGTTAGGGCAAAGTGATCGATAGCATCTGCTTTAGCAGAAGTATGCATCCAGCCATTGTTTTCATTGAAGCCTTGATAGATAAAAAACTGTCCCCAAGTCACTGCGCCATATGCATTTAAGCCTTCTTCACTAACCACATGCATCTCTGGTCTAAAGTAAAATGAGGTATGCGGATTGATCATTAGTAGCGCATGGCCATTCTGGGTGAGTTCAGGAGCTATGGCAAAACCATTTGATCCTTTTGGCTCTTCTTCCCAGTCTTGCACAGGGTTTTCTGTGTAAGCCATGAAGTTTTCTTCATAGAAAGCTTTTAGTCCATTTGTAGAGATGGTCTCTATATCGCCACCGATACTACCTTCGATAAATGCCAGTGCCATATAAGGTTCGAACTGTGTGATTAGCTTTGGTTTTACCTCAGGATGCTTAAGTAGGTAATAATTAATGCCTGCAGCCCAAGCGTCCATGAGCTCTTTGAGCCAAGGGGCGCTGTTAGCGTATTCCTTTTTAAGTTCATCTTCATTGATATAAAGTTTCATCCTGAAGTCAGTGAAAATGTAATCTTCACCTGCTACTTCAGCCATGCGACCAAGTGCATTGATATAGTTGACTTCTACGCGGTTGAAGTCGTCCTCACACTGGGCGTAGATCATACCAAATACAGCATCAGCATCAGTCTTACCATAAATGTGTGGGATGCCCCACTGATCTCGCATGATAGTCACTTGATCTGCATATGCCTCCCAGGACTGTTCAGGGGTAGGAGCAGCACAGGAGATCAGTAAACTTGTGATGAATAAGAATAGCCAAGTAAATTTTTTCATAGTATATAGTTGGGTTTAAAGTGAAGCTAAATTAGTAAAAGGAGCTAAATATAAAAGTTTTAATCTGTGGCTTAGAGACTTGGTGTGATAAGTGGGCTTTTGGACTTTTTTGTGAAACCATCAAAGTAGATAAGCAGTTAGGTATAGGTAGATTCAATGTTTGTGAATTTCGATAAGTCTCATAGTTTTTATCAATGAGAATTATAATCATATTAAAAATCTTTTTTGGTAACTTCGAACATCTATTTAGCATAAATCAAAAACATACATAATCAATGGAAGACAACAATCACAACAGCAAAACGTCCTACAACGTCAATAGTGAAGGGAAGTGCCCGGTGATGCACGGCTCCAATACTAAGATGGGTAATAGAGGGACACAGAACAGAGATTGGTGGCCAAACCAACTCAATCTTAATATCTTGCATCAGCATGCACCTAAGTCGAATCCACTTGGATACGATTTCAACTATGCTGAAGAATTTAAGAAACTAGATCTGAAAGCTGTCAAGGCGGACATTGAAGAGATATTGACTACTTCTCAAGATTGGTGGCCAGCAGACTACGGTCACTATGGTCCATTCATGATTCGTATGACATGGCACGCTGCTGGTACTTATCGTACTAGCGATGGTAGAGGTGGGGGATCCACAGGAAATCAGCGTTTTGCTCCGCTTAACAGCTGGCCTGATAATGGTAACTTGGATAAAGCAAGAAGACTGCTTTGGCCAGTAAAGCAAAAGTATGGTAATAAGCTTTCTTGGGCTGACCTTTTCATTTTGACTGGTAACGTGGCCTTGGAGTCTATGGGCTTTAAGACTTTTGGTTTTGGTGGTGGTCGTGAAGACATTTTCCAACCAGAAGAGGATATTTATTGGGGAGCTGAGGACACTTGGTTGGGCAATAAACGCTACTCTGGTGATAGAAACCTAGAGCATCCACTTGCTGCTGTTCAGATGGGTCTGATCTATGTCAATCCAGAAGGACCAGATGGTAATCCAGATCCACTAGCTTCTGCGAGAGATATCAGAGAGACATTTGCTCGTATGGCTATGAATGACTACGAAACGGTGGCTTTGACTGCTGGGGGACATACATTTGGTAAGACGCACGGTGCAGGTGATACAGCACATGTAGGTCCTGAGCCAGAAGCAGCACCTATCGAAGAGATGGGATTTGGATGGAAGAGTTCATTCAAAAGTGGAAAAGGACGTGATACCATCACGAGTGGTCTAGAAGGTGCTTGGACTCCGACTCCTACGAAGTGGGATATGAGCTACTTTGATATGTTATTTGGCTATGAGTGGGAGCTATCTAAAAGCCCAGCAGGTGCACACCAGTGGGTACCGAAGAACCTCAAAGACAAGGATATGGCACCAGATGCTGAGGATAGCAATATCAAAGTTGGCATCATGATGTCTACTGCTGACATGGCTATGAGAGAAGATCCAGCTTATCGTAAGATCTCAGAGCATTTTCATAAAAATCCTGAAGAGTTTGCAGATGCCTTTGCTCGTGCTTGGTTCAAATTGACTCATAGAGATATGGGGCCAAAGAGTAGATACCTAGGTCCTGAAGTACCAGCTGAAGATTTGATCTGGCAAGATCCGATCCCTGCAGTTGATTTTGAGGTGATCAATAAAGAAGACATCAAAGCTTTGAAAGCTGCGATCTTAGCTACAGGCTTATCTACTTCAGAGTTAGTATATACTGCTTGGTCATCAGCTTCTACTTTCCGTGGATCTGACTTAAGGGGTGGTGCTAATGGTGCACGTATCAGACTTTCTCCACAGAGATACTGGGAGGCTAATCAGCCTGAGCAACTCAATAAAGTGTTAACTGCACTAGAAGGAGTTCAGAAGAAGTTTAATGATGCACAAACTGGTAAGAAACGTGTATCAGTAGCTGATTTGATCGTATTAGGTGGCTGTGTAGCCATCGAGGAAGCAGCTAAGGCAGCTGGTCACCATATAGAGGTTCCTTTCACTCCAGGTCGTACAGATACTACTCAAGAGTTGACAGATGCTGAGTCATTTGATCCGCTCAAGCCTGAAGCAGATGGTTTCAGAAACTACAGAAGAACAGCTTTCAGTGTACCTGATGAGGAAATGTTGATCGACAAGGCGCAACTACTCAAATTGAGTGCTCCTGAGATGACAGTTCTTGTTGGTGGTATGCGTGTATTGAATGCTAACTATAAAGGGGCTAAACATGGCGTGTTCACTAAGACTCCTGGTAAGCTGACAAATGATTTCTTCATAAACTTGACAGATATCAATACGGTATGGTCTCCATCACATTCAGAAATGGATGTGTTCGAGGGTCGTGATCGTAAGACTGGTGAAGTGAAATGGACTGGTACTAGAGTAGACCTTGTATTTGGTAGCAACTCACAACTGAGAGCGATCTCGGAGGTTTATGCACAGTCTGATTCTGCTGAGAAGTTTGTGAAAGACTTTGTAGCAGCTTGGGACAAGGTGATGAATCTAGACAGATTTGATTTACAGAAATAATAATCAATTAATAGCGTGAAAATAAAGGATGGTCTTTGCAGACCATCCTTTTTTATTTAGAGCTTATTTTCACTCAAATCAATTCTTATAAAAGCCACTTCATCATTCATGTTTTCAAAGAGCCAGATCTTTCCGTCCTTGATGAAATGTAAGCTAGGAGCTTTATTCAACTCTGGGATGAGCGCTTCTGCTAATAAATTGAAATCCTCATCAAAGATGCTGAGGTAAACGTCTGCACTTGTTGAGATAAATCGACCATTTTCATTTTGCTCACCATTGAAGTTTTCTTTACTAGAAAATCTGAAAAAGTTTTTTGAAGCTGCATCCCAAATAAACTTACCATATTTAAGATCTTCATCCACAGATTTTATTAACTCATTCATTAATTTTGCATCTCTTTCAATTTCTTTAGGAGGAATGAAACTTCTCTTACTTCCTAATAGGGTTGTTGTAAGATCTTTAATATAAAGCGTGTCTTTTGACATATCATAGATTTGAATTTCATTGAAAGCATCATTACTGATTACTATTTTTTCTGCTCCGTAGGATGCTATTGCTCTTGACCCCATTCCTCCAGCATCCATTCCATTTATCATGATCTTGGTACGATAGTCGTTTAGTTTATCTAGTCCATTAAGAGAGATTTCTTGAAAAGATTTAGTAGTTAAATCAAATTGCAATAATGTATATTTCATTGATTGCCAATTATTTATCATTAGTATTTTTTTATTTGGGTTGTTTGGGTAATCTATTAGAGCATTAGGGTAGTTATCAAAGCCGTTGAGCAATTCAGGTGCGATTTTTTCAAGAGCTAAGTCATTAATGACTTTTCCGTCTAAGTTGAAAACTTTATAGAATCTATAATCTAAGAGTAATAAATCCCCTGTATTTGTCACATAAAACTTATTCAAATATTGGGGAATTCCATTTGGCCCATCTTTTTCAAGAGGGGAGCTTCTAACTAATTTGAGCTCATCTAAATCAATGATTTCCAAACTTGGATCGCCATATGATATCAAATTGTATAGATATCTATTATCTTCAGATAATTGGGCATTATATAAGTTGCTTCTAAGGTCTATAATATCATCACCCGTATCGATCATCACTGTGTCTAGTTGGATGCTTAGCTTATCGAGCGGGCCTTCTTGAATATTACTAGTACTGCAAGCTCCAAAAAGTGCTAGTATGGGAAGTAAAAGTATATGTTTTCTCATAGTGGTAAGGTTGGGTTTAAATGCTTATTTTTATTTAAACATATCATTTGATTTGGGAAATGAAAAGCTTTGATAAATTTAATTTTATACAGGTTAAGTTAAATAATATTAAATATTGGCTTATAACAGTTTAAATCAACTTTTATTGATGTAAGTAGGGGAGATTCAATGATAGCTTTGGGTATATATTTTTTATAAAAATTTTGATAATCTCATTATTCGAGTAATTTTGTTACTCACTTTTTAAACATGTTAGAGTCACTGATCACTTCCAAAACAAGACTAAAGCTTTTGCTTAAGTTTTTTAGTAACCCTCAGACAAAGAGTTACTTGAGAAGTCTTGCGGAGGAGTTTGGAGAATCTACCAATGCTGTACGAGTAGAGCTCAATAGACTCTCAGAAGCCGAGTTTCTTTCGAGCAAACCCAGTGGAAATACTATCGTCTATACTGCCAATCAATCGCATCCACTATTTCCAGAGATCTCCAAGATTGTATCCAAATACATGGGTATAGACAGTCTCATTGAGCAAATCATCAGTAAGATTGGCGATTTGCACTATGCAGTGATCATAGGTGATTATGCCAAAGGAAGAGATAGTGGTGTTATAGAGTTAGTGTTGGTTGGACGCATAGATCAAGTGTATTTGGAAGGATTGGTCAAGAAGGCAGAGCAAATCATTCAGCGAAAAGTGAGTACGCATATCTTGACTGAGCATGAACTAGCTGAGAGACAAGTAGAATTATGCTTGGATCAAGGCATCGTGCTTTATGACAAAGTTTAGAGTATCTATAGGACTACAAGATTAATATTGAATATATGAAAAGAATACTCGTCACAGGAGGTGGGGGATTTCTAGGAAGTCATCTTTGTGACAAGCTCATAGCAGCAGGTCATGAGGTACTTTGTGTGGATAATTTCTTTACAGGAAGAAGGCAAAACATTCATCACTTGATGGATCATCGCAATTTTGAGTTGCTTAGGCATGATATCACCTTTCCACTTTATGTGGAGGTAGATGAGATCTATAACTTGGCTTGTCCTGCAAGTCCTATTCACTATCAGTTTGATCCAGTACAGACCACCAAAACAAGCGTAGTAGGAGCCATTAATATGCTCGGTCTAGCAAAGCGTCTTAAGATTAGAATTCTACAAGCGAGTACTTCTGAGGTGTATGGAGATCCTGAGGTGCATCCTCAGCCTGAGTCTTACCGTGGCAATGTAAGCACTACTGGTCCACGTGCCTGCTATGATGAGGGAAAACGCTGTGCAGAAACTTTATTTTTTGACTATCATAGACAGCATCAGTTGGAGATCAAGGTCATGCGTATCTTCAATACTTATGGCCCACGCATGCATCCAGAGGATGGGAGAGTAGTGAGTAATTTTATCATGCAGGCATTGCGCCATGAGGATATTACTATTTATGGAGATGGTATGCAGACAAGGAGCTTTTGCTATGTGGATGACCTGATAGATGGGATGTACCGCCTGATGAATAGTGGTCCAGATTTTACAGGCCCAGTGAATATCGGGAATCCTACAGAGTTTACGATGTTGCAATTAGCTGAACTGATCATCAAAATGACCAAGAGCAAGAGTAATTTAGTCTTCAAACCACTGCCTCAGGATGATCCACTACAGCGTAAGCCAATTATAGATATGGCCAAAGAACATCTTAACTGGCAGCCAAAGATCGCCCTAGAAGAAGGACTTGATAGAACGATTGCTTACTTCAGAACACAGCTATCATAGTCGCTGTTCATAATCAAAGTTTATCTTATCGCTCATAAAAAAGGCAGTGTCAACGACACTGCCTTTTGATTTATATAGATTTTTGACAATTAGTCTTTAAAAGGATTAAAGTCTGCTTTTGCTGCTTGGCTTTTGAAAGCAGGCCATTTGTCTGCAAAGAATGCATCTACTTTGGCTTTGGCATCAGCGACCATTTGCTCAGCATGCTCGATCAGTGTTAGCTCAGTCTGAGTAGGAGTAGCTTGTTGCATAGATCCGATATAGCGTCTAGCTTCTCCGACTTTATTACCTACAGTCAACTCAGGAGCTCTAACGAGTCCTTGACCACCACCTCTTCTAGCACCATTGATCGATTCATTGAGTTCGGTAAGCTCTTTTTCGATCTCTTTAGCTGCTTTAGCAAGTGCTTTAGCTTCGTCTGTTTTGAGATCTTTGGTCAGCGTATTCACTTTAGTGATCATCTCTTGCGCTTCTCTGATTTGCGTATTGATATCAGCGAGTGTTTCTGTAGACTTAGCGAGTCTGTCATACAACTCATTTTTAGCCTTGATCACTTCTGCACCATATTCTACACGTGGGTCAAGCATGACCTGTATCATCGTAGAGTCTTTTTGATCTCCATACATCATGACAGCTTTGTAAGTGCCTGGCATGACTGAATTTCCGCCAGGTTCACCACCACGACCACCGCGAGCACTGGTAGATGTGCTACGCTCGTCTAGTCCCCAGTTCACTTCTGCAAGTCCAGCTTCTTTAGGAACTGTCTTGAGAGTTCTGATATTCTTACCTGAAGCATCAAAGATATGCGTATAAAGCGTGTCATACTTCACAGTAGCTTTAGGAGCTGCTGGGGCAGCAGGTGTTGCTTTTTTGCCTTTAGCCGATGTGGCTGAAGTAGCTGCTTCTGTAGCCTTAGGAGGATTTACAGAGTAGCGGATAGTGGCTCCACGAAGGTTTTTATTCTCACCCGAGTAGGTTCCATCTGCGCCAAATCTCATTCCTGCAGCTTGTTTATAGCCTTGGATCATATAAGCTGGATTGGCTTGATAGACAGTTAGGATATTGTCAAGCGCTTTACCACCAGTCTTGGCGATTTCTCTCAAAGGTCTGATATCATCAAGGACAAAGAATGAACGTCCAAAAGTAGCGATGACAAGGTCATGCTCTCTTGGTTGGATAGTCATGTCCATAGTAGATACTGGAGGGAATCCATGCTTCCAAGCTGTCCAGTTTTTACCTGCATCTATACTCACCCATAGTCCATTTTCAGTACCTAGGAAAAGCAAGTTCGGTTCTTCTAAGTCTTGTAAAACACTCAATGCATAGCCTTTCACTTGGCTGCTAGTGACGATGCGCTCCCAAGTATTACCAAAGTCTTTGGTACGGAAAACCATAGGTTCCATGTTACCTCTTCTATAGTCGTTGACTACTACTAAAGCTTCTCCTGCTGTGAAGCGTGAAGCTTGGATCTGAGGTACCCAGCTACCTTTAGGCATGCCAGTGATTTTTCCTGAAGTATTAGTCCAAGTCTTGCCACCATCTCTAGTGACTTGTACTTGTCCATCATCTGTACCTACCCAGATCACTTGCTGATCTAGTGGGCTAGGTGCGATAGCGATAATGGTACAGTGGTTTTCTGCTCCAGTAGCATCTATAGTCAAGCCACCACTCATGTATTGCTTTTGTTTCTCAGGATCATTGGTCGATAGATCTGGAGAGATCACTTCCCAAGTTGTCCCTTTATCATTACTCTTGTGTAGGTATTGGCTACCATAGTAGATAGACTTAGGGTCATGCGGATTTTGTGCAATAGCTGCGTTCCAGTTGAAGCGGAGTCTCACATCGATATCTGGATGAGTAGGCTTGATAGTTTTAGTATTACCTGTCTCATAGTCAAATCTACCGACATTACCACCCTGAGACATGGCATAGCCGTATCTAGCGTTTTCTGGATCTGGGACAACATCAAAGCCGTCTCCAAACATCAGTTCATCCCAGTAAGCATTGATGATACCACCAGCTCTCAAGACATAGCCTGGACCTCTCCAAGAGCCATTGTCTTGCATACCGCCATAGACATTGTAAGGAAACTCATTGTCTACATTGACGTGATAGAGTTGTGCTACTGGGATATTTTCTACAAATCTCCAAGTCTTTGCTCTATCATAAGAAATGTTGAGTCCTCCATCATTACCTTCTATGATCAAGTTTGGATTTTCTGGGTGAATCCACCACGCATGGTGATCTGGGTGGACTCCTGAGTAAGGGATGATCGTATTGAAAGTTTTACCGCCATCTTCTGACATAGAGACCATGGAGAAAATATTATAAATTCTATTTGGGTCTTTACTATCTACAAAGATGTCAGCATAGTAGAAAGGACGATTGGCGATACCATTGTCATCATTGACTACTGTCCATTTCACACCACCATCGTCAGAGCGATAAAGTGCATTTTTAGTAGATTCTACGAGTGCATACACACGGTCAGGATTGCTTGGAGCTACGGCTAGACCGATTCTCCCGATCTCACCTTTAGGGAGTCCGTCTGCATCAGTTTTTTTAGTCCAAGTATCACCACCGTCTAAGGTCACATATAAGCCAGAACCTTCTCCTCCTGATTTGAAAAACCAAGGCCAACGCTTGTGTTCCCACATGGCTACAAACAGCTTATTAGGATTGCTCGGATCTACTACCATGTCAGCAGCTCCGCTAAGATCATTTGTATAAAGGATCTTTTCCCAAGTCTTACCACCATCTTTTGTACGATATACTCCTCGCTCTGGGTGCTCGCTCCAAGGGTTACCGATTGCAGCTACATAGACGATGTCTGGATTGTCTCTGTGTACGATGATACGGTGGATATTGCTGGTTTTTTCCAAACCCATTAGCTTCCAAGTCTTACCGCCATCGAGACTTTTATAGATACCTTCACCGTTGTTGAGTGAGTTTCGAGGATTACCTTCTCCAGTACCTACCCAGACTACGTCTGGATTATTTTGCTGGATAGCGATTGCTCCGATGTTGATTGTTTCATTAGCATCGAAGATCGGTTCCCACTTGACACCTCCACTAGTTGTCTTCCATACACCACCTGAGGCTGCACCTGCATAGATGATATTTGGGTCAGCGACTACAGCATCGATGGCCGTGATACGACCACTCATACCAGCTGGACCTATATTTCGAGCTTTCATCACAGATAGGCGATCAGTATCTAGCTTTTGAGCGGATAGACCTCCTCCGATAAGCAAGCTCATCAACAACAAGCCCATGCCTTTGGAGTGGCACCTGAATGTTTGTAAAAGTTTGTTTTTCATAAGGTTGGATTGTTTGATTATATCTGAAAAGAAAGATAAGCTATTCTCGTTTGATCGACTATAAAATTTTGATTGATCCCCTTTTTACGTGTTGAATGGCAATTGCTAATAGTTCTGATCATCATGCGTTCAAATTTTCATAAGTATTTCTATTATTGACATTAATTGTCTCGATAATTGCTATAATATTTAGCAAAACTATTTTTATTGGCAAATTAAGCTTTATATTTGTCAGGTAAATAGTAATAAAATTAGCAATCAGATGGAAAATAAAATGAAAATTGAGACCAAAAAACTACCTTCAGGTAAGTGTCAAGTGAAGTTCACGATGGATGGTCAAAAGAAAACATATGGTTATGTATTGGTAGAACCCAATCGTAAATTGAGTGATGTGATCGATGAGATCAAGGAGAGAATAGCAGCGAAAAGAGATAACTTATCTATCTTTAAGCACCTATCTTTGACACAGAGATGGAAGGACGATCACAATTTTCTTTTATTTGAAGCTTAAAAAAATGCCAGCATGAGTGTACTAAGTGAACACATCAAATCTTTAAGAAAGCAGCAAGGGCTGACACAAGAACAGTTAGCTGCCGAACTGGGTATTAAGCGTTCGCTTTTGGCAGCCTATGAAGAAGGTAGGGCAGAGCCTAGGTTGCAAAACTTACTGACGATCAGTGTCTTTTTTGGTAAAAGCATCGATGAGCTACTAGGTCGATCTAGTTCAACAAGTACTCCTAAAGGCTCAGTCGGCAATTCCCCTAAAGTGCTAGCGATCACAGTAGATCGACAAGAAAGAGAAAATATAGAATTGGTGCCTCAAAAGGCTTCTGCAGGATATCTTAATGGTTTTTCAGATCCTGAGTATATCGAAAACTTGCCTAAGTTTCAGTTGCCTATGTTACAAAATGGCACTTTCAGAGCCTTTGAGATCAAAGGAGACTCTATGCTGCCGCTTCGTCCTGGGACTATTGTGATAGGGCGATACGTAGAAGGGGCAGAGCAAATCAAAAATAGTAAAACTTACATCCTCGTCACAGCGCAAGAAGGTGTGGTTTACAAAAGAGTATTTAATTATCTCAAAGAGAATGGGAAGTTATTTTTAGTGTCGGATAATACGACATATCAGCCTTATCAAGTCACAGGAGAAGAGATATTAGAGATCTGGGAAGCTGTCGCTTATATCTCTTTAGATTTTCCAGATCCGCAAGAAAAGGTCGAGGTGGATCTACCCAAACTCAAATCACTCATCAATCAGTTGCAAGAAGAAATCACGCGAATAGGTTAGTTCATGCTAGTTCAGCGAGTAAGCCCTCTACATCTAGCTGTTCGGTGACCATTTGAAGATTACCCGCAGCGTCCTTTGGCCATTCTGAACTAGGTCTATCCCAATAGAGTTCGACCCCATTACCATCAGGATCATCTAAATAGAGGGCTTCTGACACACCATGATCACTTGCTCCTGTAAGTGGATAGCCCTTGTCTAATAGTCGTTGTAGGATGGCTGCTAAGTCTTTTCTTTCAGGATACAATATAGCAGTATGAAAAAGTCCAACACCTCTTTTAGCTGCTTTTGGAGCATCTTTACTCATCCAAGTATTCAAGCCGATATGATGGTGATATCCACCAGCTGATAAGAAAACAGCTTGATCTCCATAGCGTTGAGTTATCTCAAAACCTAATAAGTCATGATAAAAAGAAAGTGCAACATCTAAGTTTGATACTTTTAAATGCACATGACCAATTCTAGTGTTTTTAGGTGCGAGGTATTTCATGGCGAGTTGTTTTAGTATTTCATTAAACTACATTAAAATCATATTTGAAAAAAGAATTTTTAATGAAACACGCTTTAAGCAGGTGTACTTGCATATGTGGTGTGTAGACTTTTGTTGATTGCTTCTAATGTATTTTCGTCTTCACTAAGGACAATGAGAGTGTCTTCAGGCTCTATTGTAGTGGCACCATTTGGTGTGATGAATTTGTCTCCTCTTTTGATCATCGCAATGATGGCTTTTTTAGGAAAATCTAAATCTACAATCCTTTTATTGATGATTGGATTGCTATGGGCTATGCTAAACTCTCTGATGATAGACTTGGCGTCATCGGCTAAGAATAAGTCTACAGGTGACTTAGGTTTGACTTTTTCAGGTAGTGCTACGTGTAGCCATTTGGCAAATAGAGATAGCGTAGTGCCTTGGATCAATACTGAGCTGAGGGAGACGAAAAAGACAATATTGAAGATCATACTCGCTTTATCTATACCTGCGATGAGCGGGTAGGTTGCAAATACAATTGGTACAGCACCCCTAAGTCCTACCCAAGAGATATACCAACGTCTACGCATTTTCATTTTAAAAGGTAAAAGCGCGACAAAAACACTCAAAGGTCTCGCTACGAAGATCAAAAAGGCTGAAATCAAGACTCCAATTCCCAAAACTGGTAATATGTTGCTAGGATATACAAGTAGTCCTAATGTGAGGAATAGTACGATCTGCATCAGCCAAGCCAAACCATCAAACATCTTCATGATGGCTTTTTTATGGATTAAGTCCTGATTACCTAGGTATACCGCACAGAGATAGACAGCTAAAAAGCCATTTCCTCCAATAAAATCCGTGAAGGAAAAGACGAAAAACATCATAGCAATGGCTAAAACTGGATAGAGACCTTCGAAATCTAACAGTATCTTATTGATAATCAGTTTGGTGAGTTTGCCAAGTAGTAATCCTGCTACAGCTCCTATGATGATCTGCTGAAGAAAGAGTGGAACTACCATCCAAACACTTTGCTCAGGCTGTAAGACCAAACCTAAAAAAGCAATAGTCAGGAAATATGCCATAGGATCGTTACTTCCACTTTCTAGCTCTAGTGTAGGTCTCAGATTACTTTTTAATCCAAGATTTTTAGATCTCAAGATGGAAAATACTGCGGCAGCATCCGTAGAGGATACGATCGCTCCTAACAGTAAACCCTCATAAATAGTAAAATCTGTAATCTGCCAAGCAAATAATCCCAAACAGACGGCCGTCAGGAGTACACCCACAGTCGAGAGGCTAATTCCCTGCCAAAGTATAGGCTTGATAGATGACCAGTTGGTATCTAGCCCACCTGAGAAAAGGATGAAATTGAGCGATACTACACCAATAAACTGCGCGATCTTAGGGTCATCAAATTCGATACCTCCGATACCTTCAGATCCAGCCAATATGCCGATCATCAAGAAGAGTACGAGTGTAGGTACTCCAAACTTATAGGAAGTCTTACCAGCCAATATACTTAGGAAGAGTAAGACGGATCCTATGAGCAATATGTTCTCTATGGTGATATTCATCTCCGCAGTTTATTTACGAAAAGCATTGTTAAAACTTAGTATACGCTATTGATATCGATCGGAGTTTCCTTCGAGTCAATCAATTTAGTTTTTTCGCATTTTAACACCCTGTATTGATGGTGGTGCTTAAGGAAATTGTGGTTGTGAGTAGCCATCAAAACAGTCGTACCACTCTTATTGATCTCTTGAAAAAGTTTGAAAATACCTTCTGCTACTTCAGGGTCTAGGTTTCCAGTTGGCTCATCTGCTAGTAGAAGTACTGGCTCATTGAGCAGTGCCCTAGCGACTACCACACGCTGCTGTTCACCACCTGAGAGTTGGTGAGGCATCTTGTTGCCTATGGCACCAAGCCCTACGCGCATGAGTACTTCTGACAGTCGGTTTTTCATCTTTCCGCTATCTTTCCATCCTGTGGCTTTGAGCACAAAAAGTAAGTTTTCTGCTACTGAGCGATCTGTGAAAAGTTGGAAATCTTGGAAAACAATACCTAGTTTTCTCCTTAGAAATGGAATTTCAGAATTCTTGATGTTTTCGATCGTGATACCAGCGATGTCGATGTGTCCCATGCGAAGCGGTAGATCGGCATAAAGCGTTTTGAGTAGGGAGCTTTTTCCACTTCCTGTACGACCTATTAGGAAGACAAATTCTCCTTTTTCAATCTCGAAATTGAGATCGCTTAGGATAGTATTGGTTTCTTGAAATATGCAGGCGTCTTTGACACGTACTACTGGTTCGTTTGAAAACATCGATTATACTAGGTTTAACGCTTGTAATTTACCGAAAGGAAGTTCCGCTATCAATTTCTCAAAGGCCTCTTCCTTACCTTCAAGTCCATATTTATCCATATTTTTCAATGGACGATCAGCTCTGAAATATGCGATCAAAACGAAATTTTCATCTCGCAGCTGTATGTAATCGGGTATTTTGGCTTTGCCTTTTACTTTGATGATGTACATGCGAAGGTCTTTTCAGATTATTCTATTTAGACAAATATAACAAATATGGTGGCATAGATAGGCTATTGGCAAGCATAATTATCATCTTTATTCTAACAATATGCTATTAAAATAGCTTTACTTTTTATCAAACTTATACGAAAGAAGCGCGTATAGTTTGCTAGTTTGTCTTTAAATCTCGAAGTTTTTTAAAATGAAAGATTTGTCTCTATTTTTAGTCGATACCAGTATACTTTTTGTTTCCTATGTTTAAACGCTTTCTCAAAAAAGTCTTATCAGTAATGATAGTGATGCTGCTGTCTATCATCACTTATGCTCAGGAAAAAAATGTGAGTCTAAATGGCTATATCAAAGATGCGGCTAATGGGGAACTACTCATCGGAGCAACAGTATCTGTCAAGGGAACGAGTACTGGAGCGGTGGCGAATAATTATGGATATTATGTGCTGAATCTCCCTCCTGGCACTTATGATATCATCGTCCAATTCCTTGGCTACGCTCCTCAAGAGTATAGCCTTGAGATCAAGTCCAATGTGAGAAAGGATTTTGAGTTACAAATGGATGGTCTAGGTCTTGAAGAAGTGGTGGTCAGTAGTGATAGAGAAGAAAGTAAAGTAAAGACTGCCGAAATAAGCGTTGAACGACTATCTGTAGATCAAATCAAGAAACTGCCTCAGCTACTTGGGGAGGTTGATGTGATCAGAACGATACAGTTACTTCCTGGTGTTTCGACAGTAGGAGAAGGTGCTACAGGATTTAATGTCAGAGGCGGAAATATCGATCAAAACTTAGTGCTTTTGGATGAAGCACCTGTCTACAGTTCATCACATTTGTTGGGTTTTTTCTCTGTGTTTAATGCAGATGCTGTCAAGGACCTCAAACTCTACAAGGGCGGCATTCCGGCCAACTATGGCGGAAGACTTTCCTCAGTACTAGACGTAAGGCAGAAAGATGGTAATAAAAAGGAATTTGCAGGAAATGGTGGCCTAGGTCTAATAAGCTCAAGGCTAACATTAGAAGGGCCCATTCAAAAGGATAAAAGCTCTTTTATGATATCTGGTAGGCGTTCATATTTAGATGTATTTACGGCTTTGGCTGCTGATCCTGATATTCGAGATAACACACTTTACTTTTATGACCTCAATGCCAAAGTGAACTTTGACTTGGGAGAAAAAGATAGACTCTATGTTTCAGGCTATTTTGGTAATGACGTCTTTGCTTTTCAAGACCTTTTCAGAACAGCATGGGGAAACCGTACAGGTACACTTCGCTGGAATCATATTTTTTCTCCTAAGCTTTTTGCCAATATCACAGGAATCTATAGTCGCTACGATTATACGATCGGTTCTGATGATGATATTAATAGCTTTGAGTGGACCAGTAAGATCAATCAGCAAACGCTTAAAGCAGATTTTACTTGGTTTGCTCGTAATGGGCTGACGATGGATTTTGGCTATGCTTATAGTGCTCATATCTATGCACCAGGCGAGATCATACCAGGAGCAGCTGATGCTTCACTCAATGCGCTGCTTTTGCCAGAAGATATCACAAGAGAAAACAGCCTATTTTTTCATTTTGATCAAAAAATAGGAAAGAAGTGGACATTAAACTACGGCTTGAGATGGACTGCGTACAGTCTAGTAGGGCCTGGGCGTACTTATGTATATGAGGATCCTGTAAACAGAAATAGGCAAGCGGTGGTAGATACGCTTAGCTTTAGTCGTGGTCAGACGATGCAGACTTATAGCGGGCTAGAACCTCGCATTGCTATTAATTACCAGCTTGCGAATCAGTCGGCCATAAAGGCAAGTTACAATAGACTTTATCAGTACGCGCAACTCATCTCGAATACAGCAGCTGCGACACCTGTGGACATCTGGAAGCCATCCAATCAATATCTGAGACCAGCGCAAGTTGATCAGTTTGTACTAGGATACTTTTTAGAGCCTGTAGAGAAAAATTGGTCAGTTTCAGCGGAGGTATTTTACAAGAAATATGAAAATCTAGTCGATTTTGTAGATGGAGCTAGTTTACTCTTCAATGAATATTTAGAAGCAGACTTAAGATCAGGAGAAGGAGAAGCCTATGGTTTGGAGATAGCAGGTGAGAAATCCCTTGGAAATTTCTATTCAAAGCTGAGCTATACTTACTCAAGATCACTGAGAAGGACAGATGGAATCAATGATGGGAATTGGTACCGTGCAAATTTTGACAAACCTCATGAGCTTGACATGATCTTGACGTACACGCTAAATGACAAGTGGGACTTTGGGGCGAGCTTTATAGTAGCTACTGGACGACCAGTGACATATCCAACGGGCTCTTTTCAGTTTGAAGGGAATACAGTACCTATCTATGGAGCTAGAAATAGTGATCGGCTTCCTGCTTATCATAGACTAGACCTTTCGGCTAATTTGACACCTAGGAGACAACGCAAGGGTTTTGAAAGCTCTTGGTCTTTTGGCTTGTATAATGCTTATATGAGGAGAAATGCTTATTCAGTATTTTTTCAACCAAGCGAACAAAACCCATCACAATTGGAGGCAGTGAGACTTTCGATTTTTGGTACTGTCATCCCATCTGCTACTTACAATCTTAAGTTTTGATCTGATGAGAAATATTGCTTTTTTATTCATTCTGTTACTTTTATTGAGCTGTTCTGATGTCATAGAACTGGACTTATCTGAAGCTCCTCCCAGCCTAGTAGTAGAGGGGGAAATCAATAATAGAGATGGTAGGCATATCATTAAACTTAGCTTATCGAGACCTTTTTTTGAGACAGATGACTTCAGCCATGTGACAGCCGACCAGATTCGCCTTTATCAAAATAATCAGTTGGTAGCGCTTTATACCGATACGGATGTAGTGGGAGAGTATCAGGTTAATTTTCGCGGAAATCTCATCAATCGCTATCATGTGGAGATCGA
This sequence comes from Penaeicola halotolerans, assembly GCF_016464625.1. Taxonomy (GTDB): domain Bacteria; phylum Bacteroidota; class Bacteroidia; order Cytophagales; family Cyclobacteriaceae; genus Penaeicola; species Penaeicola halotolerans. The sequence continues at coordinate 53,795 of NZ_JAEAGO010000003.1, read as the reverse complement.
CTTGCCTAATGATTTTCCTCTGGCAGAGTTGGCAGGACAAACGATCATCTCTACACAGGAGCGTATATGGCCTGTGCCAGCTATCGATCAGGTCAATTTGGAATTTCGATCCAATTCTATTTTTAGCGAAGAAGGCTATTATCTCAGTTTGAACATGACAGATAATCCTAATCGAGATGATTTTTACAGATGGAGAGTGCGTGTCAATGGCCAAAGAATAGGAGGCTTGGATGGCTTTATCTTTACTTCAGATGAGCTTTTTAGAGGAAATGAACTTCGAAATATCAATATGAATGATGATCCTCTCGAAGTAGGAGACACTGTCTTGATAGAGCAGATGTCTATCACAAGTGGCTTTTATGATTATTTGAGTTTGGTTTTTGAACAGCTGAGCCGTCAAGGTGGTTTTTTTGAGACGCAGCCTGCAAATGCTAGAGGTAATTTCAGCGTAAAGAATTCTGGTGATTCTCCTGTGATTTTAGGTTATTTCAATGCAGCTGCTATAGTCAGGGTAGAAGCCACCATAGACCCAGAAAACTTTGAAGTAAGGACTAGATAAAAAAAGCCCTTCTGCTAGGAAGGGCTTTCAATTCTTTGATGCTTATTTTTTATTCACTTTAGCGTGATCTGCTAGAAACTGCTCTAGACCTTTGTCTGTCAGCGGATGACCAAGTAGACCAGTAATGACTTTTAGCGGGCAAGTAACTACATCTGCACCGATCTCTGCGCATTTGATCAAGTGCATCGTGTGTCTCACAGAGGCTGCTAATACTTCTGTCTCATAAGCGTAAGTATGGTAGATATGTACGATCTGCTCGATGAGTTCTAGACCATCATAAGCGATATCATCTAGTCTTCCAATAAATGGCGATACATAAGAGGCTCCTGCCTTAGCTGCAAGAAGTGCTTGACCTGCAGAGAATACGAGTGTACAGTTTGTACGGATACCCTCACTGCTAAAGTATTTCAAAGCTTTCACACCATCTTTGATCATAGGGATTTTCACTACAATCTTATCATCGATTTTAGCTAGTTCTTTACCTTCTCTGATCATGCCTTCGAAGTCTGTGGCGATCACCTCAGCGCTGACATTGGCATCTACGATATCACATATTGCCTTATAATGTGCTTTTACGGCAGCATCTCCACTGATGCCTTCTTTGGCCATGAGTGAAGGGTTGGTAGTGACGCCATCTAATACGCCTAGGTCATAGGCTTCTTTGATCTCGGCTAGGTTGGCAGTATCTATGAAGAATTTCATGTTGGTTTGTAGGGTTTTGTTTGCGCAAAGGTAAATTTTCTTACCAAATTTTGCTAGCTGAAAAGAAGAAAAGGGGATTTGTCAGAGGGAGATAAAAAAGTGCAAGCCGAACATCACACCGCTACGACCACTTACCCTTGCTTCCTTCCGGACCTGGGGGAGTTCAGCAGGAGCTGGTTGTGCCGACTTGCGATGCAAAAGTAATGATATTGCAGCGGATTGCCAAAGGAATTTAGCAATCAAAAGTAGGAAAAGACTAAGTGCTTCATTTTGAGAAGCAATTATTTTACTAAGCCCTTTAGATAAAGGTTAAATTCTAATGGGCTACAGGTTTCGAACTCATCAGCCTCAAGATCTACATAGATATCTGGTTCAAACTGACGCTTAGTTTGCTCCATCTGTCCATCAGGATACGCGATGATCTCAAGTCCACGAAAGTTCTCAGGATTGATCTGAACGAGGATTTTCATTTCCTCCATTTCTTTTTTGAAGTATTGATGAATGATTTCTTTTTTCATACATGAGTCTTAATGATCAAACTTACAAAATCCAAATAAAAAGCCGAACAGCATTGCTCGGCTTTCATCTAATCTAACCAATGAAATGATCAAATTGATAAGATTTTCGCTACCCTAAACTCTTCTTCATCTACTACTTTAGTGTTATTGATGGCGCTTTCGAGTGGAGTGTAGACGACTTTTTGATTGATGATACCCGCCATCATTCCTGAGTGCCCATTGATCAGCCCTTCTACTGCTGCTACGCCTAATCGACTAGCGAGAAGTCTATCAAAAGAGCTTGGTTTCCCGCCACGTTGCAGGTGTCCTAGGATCGTGACTTTAATATCATAGTTTGGAAAATGTTCTCTGACTTTATCAGCTACCTCTATTGCGCCACCGCTTTTGCCTCCTTCCGCTACGATCACGATATTGGATAGTTTACGGTTTTTGAAGCCCTTGTTGAGTCGAGCGATGAGCTGTTCGGTAGTCATCTCTCTTTCAGGAATGAGTGTAGCCACCGCACCACTGCCTATTCCAGCATTCACAGCAATAAACCCTGCATCTCTTCCCATCACTTCAATAAAAAAGAGTCTATCGTGAGATGTAGCAGTATCCCTGATCTTATCTATCGCTTCTATGGCGGTATTGCATGCAGTATCGAATCCAATCGTATAGTCAGTACCACTTAGATCATTATCGATAGTACCAGGAACACCAATTACTTTAATACCGTACTCTTGAAAAAATAAATTAGCTCCAGTAAAGGTGCCATCACCACCGATCGTTACCAATGCGTCTATTCCTCTTTTTTGGAGATTTTCGTAGGCTTTTTTTCGTCCTTCTGGAGTTTTGAAGTCCATGCTTCTAGCAGACTTGAGGAAAGTGCCACCTCTTTCGAGGATATTGCCTACTGAGCGGACTTCTAGTTTTTTGATTTCATCATTGATCAGGCCGTCATAACCTCTAGATATGCCGTAAACTTCCTTTTCATAAAACACTCCCGCTCTGACTACCGCACGAATCGCGGCATTCATGCCAGGAGCATCTCCTCCAGAAGTAAGCACACCAATTCTTTTGATGTTGCTGTCCATTGTTTATTTATAGTTTAATAGGTTCTTCTCTTGAATACTATCACCTAGTGGTAAATGCTATGTGAAAAGCGATTTTCAAAGCTCGAAGATAGATATTTAAAAATTTAAATGATTAAAATGTCGAAATTTAGACACTATTCTTCCACTTTCATGTACATGATTTTATTAAACCAAATAGCCGACATGTATATGATGATGAGTGCTAAAGAGGTTTTGAATAAAACAGACAGCGTCATATTGACCTCTGCACTTAATATCATCAAATAAACACAAGTGATCAAATAGCCTACAAAGGCAATGATGCTTAATTTGGAGCCTATTTTGGGGAAAACCTTATAACGAATGTAGGAGACTAATATCGAAAGCAATACTACACCTATGGCATTGACATCTACATAGCCATAGACCTTATTGGCGTAGGATTCTTCTAGTCCATAAGCAAAGATGAGTAACCTAGCCACTAAGCCGATGAGTAAAAATCCTATCCATTGGAATTTGAGCAAAAGTCCGTCTTTGAAAAAGCCTGCTATTTGGTATTTCATATATTTAGTAAGGATCTACATCCGAAACAAAAGTAACGGTTTTAAACTTTTTTTGGTTTTGTAATTCCATGATTGCTTGCCAAAGAACTTTTTTAGGGCCTGCAGCATGTATGATTTGTCTATCCATTTTGATCACAATCTCTTGTAAATACTGATTTCTGATCTTGCTAACTAAAGGGACTACTGGCCCTAAGACTGTGATTTTAGGAGCTCTTTGCTTTAAGACCATCATGAGTTGCTGAGCGGCTTCTTGACTGACTTTAAGGTCGCGATGCTTTACTGTCACGCGAATCATACGAACATACGGAGGGTATTGATAAGTACTACGCTCTGCCATTTCATGCGCGAAGAGTCCTTCAAAGTCCTGACTGATCACCTGATGAAGGATAGCTTGTGACGGATCTGCAGTCTGTATGATGACTTTCCCTTTTTCTTTTCTACCAGATCTACCCGCTACTTGAGTAAGTACTTGATAGGCGCGCTCATTGCTCCTAAAGTCTGGGAAGTGGATGATCTTATCCGCATCAAAAACTCCTACCAATCCAACACGCTCAAAATCAAATCCTTTACTAATCATTTGTGTGCCTACTAGGATGTCGATCTCACCATTTTCAAATTCATCAATGATCTCCTGATAGGCGTTTTTACCCCGAGTGGTATCTTGATCCATTCTTTTTACTCGCGCAGATGGGAAAAGACTTTGTAGAGACTCCTCTATTTGCTCAGTACCATGACCGCGATTGTGGATTTTAGTGGAGCCGCAAGCTTCGCATGCCATCGGAACTGGCTGTTTGAAGCCGCAATAGTGGCATCTCAGTTCATTGAAGAATTGGTGATAAGTCAAACTCACATCACAGCGTTCGCACTGCGGGATCCAAGCACAATCTTCGCAAGTAAGATAGGGGGCATACCCTCTACGGTTTTGAAAAATCATGACTTGTTTGCCAAGCTCAAGACTAGCTTTAATTTCATTGATCAAAAGCTCAGAGAAGTCATATTGTAGCTTCTTTCGTTTACGATCAGCTTTAGTGTCAGCCAGCATGATATCAGGTAGTGCGATGTCTTGGTAGCGTGTGTGAAGTTTGACCAAGCCAAATTTGCCAGCATGTGCATTGGCATAGCTCTCGATAGATGGCGTGGCGGAGCCCAATATTGTTTTGGCATGGTGCAAGTTGGCTAGCATAAGTGCCGTATCTCTAGCCTGATAGCGAGGAGCGGGATCATACTGTTTGTAGCTAAACTCATGCTCTTCATCTACGATCACTAGACCTAGATTATCAAATGGTAAAAACACTGAGGATCTTACACCTATGATCACCTTGAAGCGACCTTCCAATAGACCATTCCATGTTTCTACTCGCTCATTATCTGAGAATTTAGAGTGGTAGACGGCCAATTCATCTCCAAATACGCGTCTCAATCGCTGAACGATTTGGGCTGTCAGGGCGATCTCTGGAAGTAGGATCAAGCACTGTTCACCCTGAGCTAAGACATCCTGTACTAGCTTGATGTAAAGTTCAGTTTTGCCACTGCCAGTCACTCCATGAAGCAATACGGTAGACTTAGTCTCAAACTGCTGTAGAATATCCTCATAGGCTCGCTGCTGGGCTGTGCTGAGTGTAAAATCTCTGGTACCATCTAACCTTGTGTCAAATCGCGATACGATCACTTGGAATTCTTCGAAAATGCCGTTTTTCACGAGTGTTTGTAAGGATGAATTAGAAAAGTTTCCCTGCGTAAAAATGCTTTTATCCAAGCCAGCCTCATTTTCAATAGCGAGTCGGTGTATAGGGACTTCTTGGAGGTATTTAAGTAATATTTCTAGCTGCTTTTCCTTTTTATTGAGTTGCTCAAAGACCGACTGTAGGGCTTTTTGATCTTTACTCAGTACTGAATTCAGTCTTACTTTACGGATGATTTTAGGTTGGTATTTGTCTTTGATAGCCTCATATACTAATACAAGTTCATCAGCCACCATTTGCTTGATGATAGGATGAATAGACTTGATTTGTAACAGGTCTTGTATTTCTTGAAAATCCAAGTCTTTTCCTGCCAAAAGTGCTTTGATGATAACTTCTTGATGACCTTCTAAAGAGTCGACTAGTTCAGGGTCAAAGTGTGGGTGAAGCTGAATTTTAGACTCACTGCTCAGTTTGAATCCTGCCGGAAGCGCAGCATTGAGTGCATCTCCGATATAGCAGAGATAGTATTCTGACATCCAGTAGAGCAGCTTTAGTTGCCAATCATTCATGATAGGTGTATGATCTAGCAAGTCTAAAATTGGTTTGGCTGCGTATTGCTTTGGGGCTTCTTGATGGATGACAGCAATGATACCTGTGAGGATTTTTTTTGTCCCAAACTGTATGACAACACGACTACCCACCTTAGCATCCTGCTCCATAGATCTCGGAATGCGATAGGTAAATAGACGGGGTATAGGTACAGGCAGCATCACCTCTGCAAAAAGCCCTAGCTCATCATCGAATAATTTATCCATGGGTGATTTGTTCTAAAGCCTCTTGCCAAGAATTGACTGGTTTTTGACACGCTTTGTTGTAGCAAACAAAAGCGGTAGTTTCATTATTTAGTAGACTTTTTCCTGTAAAAGGAAGTTCATCACTCACCGCATCGGAGGTTACAATGGCATATGATTTCGAGATCATTTGCCCTAGGTTTTTCGCCCATTTTTTAGCCTCAGGTCCTAAAATGACGATAGCCGGGAAGTCTGACTGATTTTCTATCAATAAGTTACCCCAGTTATTGAGATACTGAGGGTCTGTTTGTATCATTCCTTGAACTAGTTGCAGCATCTCTTTGGCATGGGTGATATAGCTGTCATTATAGAGAAGTTGTCCTACATGATAAAGGTTTCTCGCCATGATCGAATTAGATGCTGGGATCACATTATCAAAAAGCTCTTTTTTTCTTGCAATGAGTTGTTCTTGAGTTTTTCCTGTGACAAAGAAAAGCTTTTCATCCGCATCATAAAATTCATCCATACAGTTCTCCATGAGTTCTTGTATGAAAGTCAGCCTTTTGGGTTCTTGACTGACTTGATATAGACTGATAAAGCCATCGATCACTAGTGCATAATCCTCTAAAAAGCCAGTGATACGAGTATTTCCTTCTTTGATACGATAGAGCTGCTTCCCGTCAAAAAGCACATTTTGAATGTAATCTGCACAGTTTTCGGCTAATTTTAGAAAAGAGTTGTCTTCAAATATTTTCGCAGCATCAGCTAGTCCCTTGATGGCTAGTCCATTCCATCCAGCTAAAAGTTTGTTGTCTATGCCAGGTTTGACCCGCTCATTTCTTTTAGCCAGTACTTTATCTTTGATCGCTTGATAAGATTTCTTATCGCCTTCGAGTTCTTGATGGGCTGTCAGGATATTATTTCCGTGTTCCCAATTCCCCTTTTTGATAACTCCCCAGTAGGAGAGTACCCACTTTTCATGATCTAGGAGAAGCTGATCAAGTTCCTCATACTTCCAAGTGTAGAACTTACCTTCTTCACCTTCTGTATCTGCATCTAGCGCTGCATAAAATGCTCCCGAAGAGTGTAGCATCTCTCTTTCTATCCAAGCTATGGTTTCATAGACGATATTTTTGAAGAGCGGATTGGGATTCAGTTGGTAAGCTTTGCTGTATAAACTGATCAACTGTCCATTGTCATAGAGCATTTTCTCAAAGTGAGGCGCAAACCACTGTCCATCTACTGAATAGCGTGCAAAACCACCGCCTATTTGATCATAGATGCCTCCTTTGGCCATTTTTTCCAAAGTGAGCCATACTTGATTTAAGGCAGCATCATCTTTGGTGGCTTGAGCAGCACGCATGCAAAACTCCCAAAGACTGGGCATTGGAAACTTAGGGGAGCGCTGGGTACCTCCGTGAGTTTCGTCAAATTTTTCTTTGAGAACTTGAAGGGTGGATTGAAGAGAAATGGTTTGATCTGAAGGATCTCCTAAGCCATATTTTTTACGCTCACTAATACTAATAGCTTCTCTGAATTTGTCTGCAGATTCTTCTAGTTCTACTCGATTGTTTGTATAAGCTTCATGAATATTTTTCAGTAATTGCGCAAAACCCTTAGGAGGAAAGTAAGTGCCTCCATAAAATGGTTTTTGATTAGGCATAAGAAAGACATTGAGTGGCCAGCCACCATTCAGACCCATCGTTTGCAGCGCATCCATGTAAACTTGATCTACGTCAGGTCTTTCTTCTCTATCTACCTTGATACAGATATAGTGAGTGTTCATCAATGCAGCTATTTCTTCATTTTCGAAGCTCTCTCGTTCCATCACATGACACCAGTGGCAAGCGGAGTATCCAATACTCACTATGATTGGTTTGTCCTCTTTCTTGGCTTTATCAAGCGCTTCTTTGCCCCAAGGATACCAATTGACAGGGTTGTGCGCATGTTGTAGCAAGTAAGGGCTACTACTATGAATGAGTTGATTGGTGTATTTATGGCTCATTTGATCTGGGCTTTTATGAGGGCTATCTCAGCATCAACGTTTAATTGACCAGCAAGTGTTCCTAATTGACTGAGAGTATCTTGAAGAAATCGCTGATGTCCTTCTGATTCAGGATTAAAAGGTTTATGTGCTATTGCTTGTTGGATTTTTTGCCATTTAGAGACAATCGATTGTGTTTCTTTAGAAAAAAATCCCTGAGAAAAATGCTCCCAAATATAGTTTTCCGCTTGATCATTGGGGTGAATCAGATCAGCTTTGTAAAAGCGATAGTCCCTCAGGTCATCCATCATGATCTCATAACTAGGGAAATAATGTACCAAATCATGGTGTTTTTCTGCTAATTCATGAGCGGCTAGTCTTAAACTGGCTTTGCTTACTGTATTGAGTGGGAGTGAGTCTTTAGTATGTCTCACGGGACTTACCGTAAGGATGATTTTTAAGGAAGGATTCCTCGCTTTTAGCTCATCAAAGGTCTCACTCAGGGCACTAGCGATTTGTGCTGGCTGTAAGAGTACTTTGTCAAATAGTTTTGAGGGTTGTTTGTGACAGTTGGCTACACTGACTTGTGAGTCTTTTAGTTGATAGCTGAAAGCTGTACCTAATGTCAAAAGAAGTATAGGTTGACTGGTTTGGAGCCAATCTTGAAGGTTTTTTACCTTAGATTTGATCTTTGTCAACAGGTCAAATTTTTGAGCCGCAGATAGGGCGGAATGCATGTCATAGTGCAGGTAAACGCCCTCTCTATGGATGATTTTATCTTCAGAAAACTCTTCTATACCAAGTACTACACGTAATATGCGATTGATAGCCATTGGACTGAAGAGTGTTCCAAATGGGTTGACTAATATGTTGAATTTATTGCGCTCCAGTCGATCTCCCATGCTACTAGCAAAGCAAGAACCTAAAGAGAGCAAACTTTGATCATGCTGAACCTGAAAGGAAGCTGAAGTAGGAGGCAGGGCAGTTCTAAACATATTCGAAAATACCAATTAAATTGGAAGCTATGAAGTAAATATTCGTTAGATCAAGCAAAGTGTATAAAAGGAAATCATAAAAAAAAGGCACCCTTTTGAGGTGCCTTTTTGAGTAGATGTGTTTTGCTTATTCAGCGACTACAGTAAAGTTTACTGTAGATTTTACTTCTTTATGAAGATCGATCTCTACTGAAAATTCACCAGCAGATTTCACTTCTGAAGTGAAAGCAATTTTCTTCTTGTCGATGTCAACACCTTTAGCTTTCAAAGCGTCAGAGATCTGAAGAGTCGTTACTTTACCGAAAATCTTACCTGAATCACCGATTTTTGCAGGGATTTCAAGTGTAATAGTTTCTAGTTGAGCAGCGATAGCTTCAGCGTCTTGCTTGATCTTATCAGCTTTGTGAGCAGCTTGCTTGATGTTTTCAGCAAGTACTTTTTTGTTTGAGCTATTGGCGATTACCGCATATCCTTCAGGGATGAGGTAGTTTCTACCGTAGCCAGGCTTCACCTTTACTAGGTCGTTTTTGAATCCTAGCCCTTTTATATCAGTTTTTAAGATAACTTCCATTGTTGTTTGTAATTATAGGGTTATAAATGAACCGTGAGCTGTGATTATTTCAAGCCGTCAGCTACATAAGGAAGTAGACCTAAGTGTCTAGCTTTCTTGATCGCTACAGCTACCTTCTTCTGATACTTAGCACTTGTGCCAGTGAGTCTTCTTGGAAGGATCTTACCTTGCTCATTAACAAACTTCAAAAGGAAGCTCGCATCTTTATAGTCGATGTACTTGATGCCATGCTTTCTGAATCGGCAGTATTTTTTCTTGTTTTCCGCTCTATTTACAGCTTCGTTTACTAATGTCATGATGCCTGCTCCTCCTTAGCTTCAGCTTTTTTCTTGAATTCTCCGTTTCTTCTTCTTTCGTTGTAAGCTACTGCGTGCTTATCCAACGCGGTGGTGATGTATCTCATCACTCTCTCGTCTCTTCTGTATTCGATGTCCAACTTTTTGATAGTTGTAGTAGGAGCTTTGAATTCAACAAGTGTGTAGAATCCAGTAGTTTTTTTCTGGATATTGTAAGCTAGTTTTTTCAAACCCCAATTCTCAGTGTTGATGATTTCAGCACCTTCATCGGTTAAAACTTTTACAAACTTGTCGACAGCATCCTTCATCTGAGGCTCAGATAAAACGGGATTAAGTATGAATACCGTCTCGTAATTTTTTAACAACATGTTTTAACTGTTTATTAATGAATTATTTTTTGGAACGCAAAGATAAGTTTTTACATTGTATTTCCAAAGCTTGGGCATAAAAAAAGCTCCACTAGAGGAGCTTTGATTTGTAAGGTGGCTTATTTTACCACAAATGTTTCTTTTCCTATGACATAGCCTTCACAGAAAATGAAGATATCGTAGCTACCTGGCTCATAATCACTGTCTTTTTCATAGTAGTACGACAGCTGTTGCTTGGTATTGTCAAAGAGGATTTCTTGCTTGGCGGTGAAAAATTCTTCTTTACCATTGAGCATGAAAGTACCAGAGCCTTTGGCTACGTCAAAGATCACATTGCCATTAGGATCTATTACTTGTACATAGATGTCTTTAGTGCCTTTTTGAGCGACTTTATTATCTGCTAGGCCAAAAGAAACTTTGAGCTTTTCTAGTTGTCTGCTTCTAAATTCGCCTTCACGCTCTCTGCCTCTTGAGTTGACCGCAAAGACCTTGATATTTTCGGCCTTCAGCTGCGAGGCTACAGCTACTTTTTCAGAAAGCTCTTCTCTTACCTTAGTGAGTTCTGTGATATTAGAAGAAAGTGCGTTTTTCTCTGTCTTCAATTCCACATTTTCTGTATAAAGCGTTTCGTTGAGTTCTTTCAAGCGAACGATTTCAGCATCCTGCTGCTTGAGGAGGTACTCATATCCTTCTACCTTATCTTTCAAGGCTGCGATTTGTGAGTTGCCAGATCTTCTGATTTGCTCTTTGTCTTTTTCTAATTGTTGTTTGATTACAATTAGTGAGTCCACATCACCACCTAGTTGCTGTATTTCAGCTATTTTCATATCTAACTGGATGCTGATAGAATCTAGCTTGTTCATGGTGTTTGCAAGCTCATTAGTAGTGGCAGATAGGTCTGTCTTCAACTCTTCTTTATCTAAATAGTCAAAGGTTAGTTTCACCCCACTCAGTACCAATAAGACGATCAAGATAATGATCAGGACGTTTTTCTTTTTATCCTGTTCTGCATTTCTGAAATTCGTATTCTCACTCATTTTGTGGTTGTTTTTAAAATTCTGGTCGTAAATTTAAAAGAATATTGTATATACACACCATTTTAATCCGCCATAATCCATATGCTATTAAACGAGTCCTACTGGACCAATCGATATCTTTCTGGTCAATCTGGCTGGGATACAGGTAGTATCACAACTCCGCTAAAGCAATATCTAGACCAAGTTGAAAATAAGTCAACAAAAATACTCATTCCAGGCTGTGGTAATGCACATGAGGCTGCTTATTTACACGAAAATGGCTTCAATTCGGTTTATTTACTAGATATATCGCCTTTGCCGCTGCAACAATTTGCGGAGCGATATCCTCAGTTTCCCAAGGAACATTTGATATTGAGAGATTTTTTCGAGCATGAAGCTGCATATGATTTAATTTTGGAGCAAACTTTTTTCTGTGCGATCGATCCAAGTTTGAGGGAGAATTATGTGAGAAAGTCAAGTAGCTTATTGAAATCAAATGGGAAGCTGGTAGGAGTACTCTTCGATCGGGAATTTACGCATCAAGGACCGCCTTTTGGAGGATCTGTTGAGGAGTATCAGGCTTTGTTTCAAAAAGCTTTTGAGATAAAGACTTTAGCCCCTTGCTACAATTCTATCCCACCAAGACAGGGCTCAGAAGTGTTTATTCAATTTATTAAAGCTCAATAAGCCAAACAATAATGTTGCTCAGGTAAATCAGGCTGGATGCAGATAATGCCGACTTCATAAAGATCAATGCTTAGGGTCACTCGAGGATCTTCTTTGATTTCTTTCCATGCCTTTTTCATGCCCAGAGACCAGTGAATATCTCCGATAAGTAAAAAACCACCATGAAGCATCTTTGTAATCAGTAACTGAAAGTATCGAAGCGTGGCTTCATAAGTGTGATTAGCATCTATAAAAGCCATGTCTATCAAAGGGGAGCTAGCCAAATAATCAGGTAAGGTTTCATCGATATTGCCTTGAATGATATGTGCTTCCTGTTGCGTGTATTTGAGTGTTTGTTTGGCGAGTAGAGTGAGGTTCGGGCAACCTTCGAAGCTAGTGATATCTGCACCACTGCTTGCTAGATAGGCTGTATTGATGCCTGTACAGGCGCCTAGTTCTATGATATGTTTGGCTTGAGCTGCTAGAGCGAGTCGATGATATAGTCTATTGTACTTCGGACTTGATGAGCTGCTCTTAGTGATCGCTGATAGCTTTCTCTCTAGAGTACTGTGATGATGTGATCCAGCGCCTAGATCGGTAATGGCTATCTTTTCTTTACTGCGGAGATATTGCTTACGGACTTTTTCTATAGCTTCAAAAGCAGGAATATTTTCATCTGGCTTAATGATCTCTGTGTAGAGTTTGTAGATGTAGGGTGAGTGTAGAGAGTGCGCATCTTCTTGCTTTAGCCAATACTGAAGCCACTCCCAAGCCATGAAGAAATGATTAGGCATCTTAATTTTGTAAGTAATGCGCCATCAATTGAAACTCTGGGATCTGCACCTGAATGATTTTACCATCTACGATGCGCTCCATTTCATAATAGCCAAGCATCTTACCTATACCAGACTGTAAATTGCATCCAGAGACATATTGATGCGATTGACCAGGTTCAAGAGTAGGTTGCTGACCTACGACTCCATCACCATCGACCATTTTGATAGGAGCAGAAGCATCATGAATCTCCCAGTGTCTGCGAAGCAATTGATAAGTGTAGGTACTTTCATTTTGGATGGTAATCTTGTAAGTAAATACAAAATGCATCGCTTGAGGATTAGAGTATTCAGCTAAATACTGTGTTTCTACGCCCACTTTGATACCTTCTGTCTCTTGTATTACCATATTTGAAAATATTTTTATAACTAACGACTTCATCGAAATTTAAGTTTAATTCTCTAAATAATTGACCTTGCATGCAAGTAAAAATAGCAGATAGTTGGAAGCAGAGATTACAAACAGAATTTGAACAAGCGTATTTTAAGGATCTAGCATCGTTTGTAAGAGCTGAGTATAGTCAGCATCAGATTTTTCCACCAGCTAGGGAGATATTCAGTGCTTTTGAGGCATGTTCATTTGAGGATGTGAAAGTAGTCATCATCGGTCAGGATCCTTATCATGGTCCTGGGCAAGCTAATGGGCTTTGTTTTTCTGTAAGAGATGGAGTGCCTTTTCCGCCCTCTTTACTCAACATATTCAAAGAGATCAAACTCGATCTAGGACAAGATATGCCAAGCAGTGGCAATCTCATGCGCTGGGCTAAGCAAGGGGTGCTGCTTCTCAATGCTACACTGACAGTAAGGGCACATGAAGCAGGCTCTCATCAGAAAAAAGGCTGGGAGCAATTCACAGATGCAGTCATTCGACACATAGCAGAAGAAAAGGAGGGAGTAGTCTTTATGCTGTGGGGTAATTTTGCCCAGCAAAAAGGAGCTATGATCGATGAGAATAAGCACTGTGTTTTGAAGAGTGTACATCCATCTCCACTTTCTGCCAGTAGAGGTTTTTTTGGAAGCAAGCATTTCAGTCAAGCCAATGCTTATCTTGAAAAGCAAGGCAAAACACCCATTAAATGGTAAGAAAAACCCAGCTTCTTGAAGGAGAAGCTGGGTTTGTTTAATTAGTCATTTTTGAGAAACTGTCTCAAGACATATTGAAGGATGCCATCATTTTTATAGTAGGCAATCTCGATTTGAGAATCCAGTCTGGCTACCACTTTAAAGTCGGTTTGCTTTCCTTTGCTATGCATAGCGGTGACTTTCAACTCACAGAGAGGCTTCAACCCATCTGAGATACCGTGGATGTCAAACTGCTCAGTGCCGTCTAGTCCTAGTTTTTCGGCACTTTCACCCTCTACAAACTGTAATGGCAATACACCCATACCAACCAAGTTGCTGCGATGTATACGCTCATAGCTCTCAGCGATGACGGCTTTGATGCCAAGTAAGTATGTGCCCTTAGCTGCCCAGTCACGAGATGAACCACTGCCATACTCCTTACCCGCCAATACGATCAGGGGAGTCTTTTTTTCTTTATACTTCACGGATGCATCATAAATGGCCATTTCCTCACCGCTAGGTATATGTTTGGTATAGCCACCTTCTTTTTCAGCTAGCTTATTTTTGATCCTAACATTGGCAAAGGTACCTCTGACCATCACCTCATCGTTTCCTCTACGAGATCCATAAGAGTTGAAATCTGGACGAGAAACGCCTCTTTTGATCAAATACTGTCCAGCTGGCGAATGTTCGTTAAAAGAACCTGCAGGTGAGATATGATCGGTGGTGATGGAATCTCCTAAAACCAAAAGTGGATAAGCACCTTTGATATCTTTAGGTTCACTCACAGATACACTGAGGTCTTTGAAAAAGGGTGCTTCTTTGATGTAGGTAGAGCTTTCATCCCAAGCATAGTCTTTGCCCGTAGGAGCTCTTAGGTTTTGCCATTGCTCATTTCCATCGAATATCTCTCCATAGCTTTTTGCATAATCTTTAGGAGAAAGTACTCGATTCATGACTTCAAAGATTTCCTCTTGACTAGGCCAAATGTCTTTGAGATAAACAGGCTCCATATTAGGATCTAATCCGAGTGGTTCATCAGCCAAATCAATATCTACACGACCAGCTAAGGCATATGCGACTACTAGCATCGGTGACATGAGGAAATTCATTTTTACCTGGGGGTGTACGCGTGCTTCAAAGTTTCTATTGCCAGAAAGCACTGAAGCAACTACTAGATCATTATCCTCCACAGCTTTAGCAATATGGGTAGGAAGGGGCCCAGAGTTTCCGATACAAGAAGTACAGCCATAGCCCACCACGTGAAATCTGAGTGCTTCTAAGTCATCTAACAAGTTAGCACTGTCTAGGTAGTCAGTGACCACTTTAGAGCCAGGTGCTAAACTGGTCTTTACCCAAGGCTTCACATTGATGCCTCTTTCACGGGCTTTTCTTGCTACGAGTCCAGCCCCGATCATCACACTTGGATTAGATGTATTGGTACAGCTAGTGATAGCAGCTATGACGATAGACCCATCACTCAAGGTGAATTCCTCATTTTTGATACGGATATCTACTGTCTTGAGTCCCCCTTTTTCTTTGGCTTCAAAAGCCACATCTGCGATGCCTGTTGATTTATGGCTGTGAGGCTGACTTCCACCCTCATTTGACATGCGACCTTCTTCTCTTTTATCTGGAGAAATGTATGCTCTGCCATATTCTTTACTCAGCAAGGATTGGAAAGTCTGATTAAAGTCTTTTACCAAAATCTTGTCTTGAGGACGCTTAGGGCCAGAAACCGTAGGTTGTACGGTACTTAGGTCAAGAGAAACCACTTTAGAATAATGAATAGCTTCTTCATTTTCTCTCCAGAGCATATTGGCTTTACAGTAGTCTTCTACCAACTTGATCTGTTCGGCACTACGATTGGTCTTCTCCATATAGCGAAGGGTCTGTCCATCTATAGGGAAATAAGTGACGGTACAGCCAAACTCAGGAGACATATTTGATATCGTTGCTCTATCTGGTACACTCAAATGATCAAGACCAGGCCCAAAGACTTCTACAAATTTGCCTACTACACCATGCTTTCTCAGGAGATGGGTGATGGTCAGCACCATGTCAGTTGCGGTAGTTCCAGTAGGAAGCTCACCAGTGAGTTTGAGACCGATCACTTCGGGCATGATGAAGTAAATCGGCTGACCTAGGATAGCGGCTTCAGCTTCTATACCACCGACTCCCCAACCTACCACACCGATACCATTGACCATTGGAGTGTGAGAGTCTGTACCCACCAGCGTGTCAGGAAAGACTTGACCGTCTCTAGCGATGACGCCTTGAGCTAAGTACTCTAGATTGACTTGGTGGCAAATACCCATGCCAGGAGGTACTACAGAGAAATTATCAAAAGCTTTTTGTGCCCACTTGAGGAATTGATAGCGTTCGCCATTGCGCTCATATTCTACATCTACATTTTTCTGATAAGCATAGTTGGTACCAAAGTAGTCCACTTGCACACTGTGATCAATGACTAGATCTACTGGTATGAGCGGATTGATTTTTTGAGGATCTTTTCCTTTTCGGACTGCTTCTGCTCTGAGTGAAGCGATATCGACTACAGCAGGTACACCTGTGAAGTCCTGCATGAGCACTCGGGCAGGTTTGAATGGGATGTCTTTATCCGAAGCTTCTGGCTGCCAGTGTAGGAGTGTTTCTATATTTTCTTTGGTGATCGCGAAGTCATCAAAGTTTCTCAGGGCATTTTCTAAGAGAATTCTGATCGAAAAAGGCAGCTTTTCTACAGCATGACCTTGTTTAGCTAATTCAGCAAGGCTGTAGTATTTAAGGTCCCCCTTACTGCTAGGTAAGGTTCTTAAGATTTTATAAGGGTCTTGATCCATGAGCTAAAATTTAAAATTGAAAAATGAATTACTAAAAAGAGGATATTATCCTTTGAAAGTAATCTCTAGTTTGATTGGTACGGCTTTAAGTGCTTTAGAGATTGGACAACCTTCTTTAGCTCCATTGGCTAGTTCATTAAACTGCTTTTCAGACATGCCAGGTACTATCCCTGCTAGTTTTAGTGTGATACCAGTAATGGCAAATCCTCCATCAGCTTTATCCAGTGTTACTGCGGCATCCACTTTGAGTTCTTCTGCCTCATGACCTGCTTCTGCTATCGCAAAACTCAAAGCCATGGCAAAACATCCAGCATGTGCAGCAGCGATGAGTTCTTCGGGATTGGTGCCTTGCTTTCCATCTTCATTTTCAAACCTTGACTTGAAACTATAGGGTGTTTGATCGAAAAATTTATTAGAAGTATTCAGTACGCCTTTACCAGTGGATCCAGTGCCTTTCCAGACAGCCGTTGCATTTCTTTTGATCGCCATAATGCTTGTTTTTTTAGAGTTAAAAATTGATTTAGAATACTCTACAATCTACAAAATCATGAGAAAAGCTCCTAGTCTTAGGTGGTTTTTCCCTAGTCTCTTTTGAATTTTTGATAAGCTGAAGCTAGTGCATAGAGAATAAGTCCAATGACAACAGTAATCACTACCTGCCAAAATTCATCTGCTTTAGCACTTATTAAAAGCCCTAGAGAAGCTAGTATTCCTAAAATAGCGAAGGTATAGCCACCTCGTAGCTTGAAGTGGTTAGTATTGGTGCCTTTGTCCTTCATCCGTAGTTTGATCATGGCCATACAAACTAGCAAGAATATCATGACTTTGCTGATCACGCTGATGGCTACCGCGTAGATAAAAGTGCCAGTCAGGGAGGCTATCAAGGTAATGACAACAAAGGCAAGCAGCGAAAGAACTGGCGTTTGTCTTTTAGAATGCAGCTTAGAAAAAAAATGAGGAAACTGCCCTTCTTCACTCAGTGCATATGGAACGCGTGATCCTATGAGCATGACGGAATTCAGTGTGCCACCTATTGAGACTATAGCGCCAAGCGTGATCAATAATGCACCACTGCTACCAAGCAGGATACCTGCAGCATCTGTGATAGGTGTGGAGGAAGTGGCTAAGTCGGGTAGGGCTGCCATGGTTACCAACTGGATGAGTCCGTAGAATATGGCAACACAGGTCATAGATACTACTAAAGCAAAAGGTATACTGGCCCTAGGGTTTTTCATTTCTCCAGTAGTGACAAGTACGGCTTCAAATCCTGTGAAAGCAAAAATCAAGACTAGCACAGCCGTAGAAAAATCAGGTAAAGGTGGAGGTGTTTGTTGCCAATCTACCTGTTCTGGTTGAAAGTAAAATAATCCTGCTCCGATGAAGATTAGCAAAGGAAGCATCTTAGCGATGGCGAGGGTATTGTTTAGTAAAGTAGAATTGCGGATGCCTAAGTAATTGACCCAAGTGAGACAAAGGGTAATGCCTGTAATGAATACAAATCTATAGCTAGTCTCTGTAAGTATAGGGTTGAAATAGCCTAAATAAGTTACGAGCAGATTAACCAAAGCAGCATAAGTAGAGACACGTGTGATGAGGATGAGCCAGCCTATGGTAAAAGCTGGAATCCTCCCAAAGGCACTTAGGATGTAGAGATACGGACCACCAGTCTTAGAAAACCTACTAGCAACCTCAGCAAAATTGAAGACCAATATGAAAACGATCAAAGCACATAGAAAAAGTGCTGGAAGACTGTAGACGCCTGCCAAAGCATAAAGCTGAGCAGGTAATCCAAATATGCCTGCACCGATAGTGCCATTAATCAAAAGGAGGACTAAGTCCCATTTACTGATTTCACGCTTGAGCATATAGGTCTTTGATAGCTAAGTTTTGAAAGTAAAAAATTAATAGAAGAATCAAGGTAAAAGCATCCGTATTTATGATAACTGGTCAATAGATCTGCCTTTTTGAAAATAAGATTTTGTAGTTTTAGACCTCACAATAAAGAAAAACATGAAAATGATTAATCTCTCAAGATGGATTTTAGGCTGCTCATTTTTAGGACTTGGCCTGGGCTTTTATGCTTGTCAGCCAAGTCAAGAGATGCCAGCAGATTTGTCTACATTTTTTGTAGGAGGGGATATGTCCTACGTCAATGAAGTAGAAGACTGCGGTGCAGTATATAGAAGCGAAGGAGAGGAGGTGGATCCTTTTGAATTGCTAGCTCAAAACGGTGGGAACATTATGCGTGTAAGACTGTGGTATGACCCTTCTGACTGGACTGCATATTCAAACTTTGAAGATGTAAAGAAAACCATCGCTAGGGCAAGAGCTCAAAACTTAAAGATTCTCCTAGACTTTCACTATTCTGATACTTGGGCGGATCCACAGCATCAAGTGATTCCCAAAGCTTGGGAGAATGTACCTACAGTAGCACTACTTGCAGACTCCTTGTATCAATACACGCAAAAAGTGCTGATAGCACTGCATGAAGACAATTTGCTGCCAGAATATGTGCAAGTAGGAAATGAAACGAATATAGAGATCATGCAGGACTCTGCTAGCATGGACTTAGTTAATATCGATTGGTCGAGGAATGTAACTTTGCTCAATAGTGGTATCAAAGCAGTGAAGGATGTAGAAGCATCAGTAGGTAAAGAAATCGGCATCATGCTGCACATCGCCCAGCCTGAAAATGCCTTTTGGTGGTTTGAAGATGCAATAGCCAATGGATTAGATAATAGTTTCGAATGGATAGGCTTATCCTATTATCCAAAGTGGTCTACTTACAAATCTGTGTCAGATGTTAGTCAAGCGTTAGATTCATTAAGAAGCTTATTTGACAAACGCATGATGATCGTAGAAACTTCCTATATCCACACCATGGCAGATGTGGACAATGCGCCAAATATACTTGGAGAAGATTCACTGATCGAAGGCTATGAGGCGAGTCCTCAGGGTCAACTAAGATATATGCAAGACCTTACAAGAGCTGTCATCAAGGGTGGAGGAGAAGGTCTTATTTACTGGGAGCCAGCTTGGATCAGTTCTTCTTGCCGTACCCTGTGGGGTCAAGGCTCGCACTGGGACAATGCTACGCTCTTTGATGGGCAAAATGGAAATGATGCGCTGCCTGCCATGAACATTAGCAATTGGTTGCCGAGATAATTCATTTGTTATTTACAAAAAAAAGGCTGTCAATCGATGAGAATGACAGCCTTTTTTGTATTAGAATAAGATTTAAAAAGCTCCAATTTCTCTCGCAAGTCCTTTGAGCATGTAAGGTGCCCATAGTGGTTCTTCAATAGCCTCTTTACTGTATCTGAAGCCTGTCTGTCCACCATTTCTGATATAATCAAGTGCCGCAGCTAGCCTCGGTTCAGTAGGATCTCCCCAGTTTTTGGTGACATCATCTGGAGCTAAGATATCGGCAGGTATCCCATCAAAGTAATCATCAAAGTCCAACTCATTGCGCACCGTGAAGTTGGTGGCATAGAAGATCAAATTACCTATCTCAAAAGGAGACTGTCCTACAGGCTTACCAAAAGAGTTGCTTCCGATCGTGATCACTTCAGATACTCCTGCCATCCCATTGATCAGCAACTCACTTGCAGAGGCTGTTCCGCCAGCTTGGATAAAGAAGAAACGCTCAAATTCAAAGTTGTAATCATTGTTGGTAAAAGGAACGGTGAAGTTATTCTCAGACTTGTCTTCGTTATAGGTGAACTTCAGTATGGCCTTATTTCTAGCAGAGGCTGGCGCAATGGCATTGGCAAAGAAAACTGCAGTTTGGACTAGTCCACCGCCATTGTATCTTAGATCTATGATGATCTCTGTGATGCCTTCTGCTTTGAATCTATTAAACACAGTATTGAGCTCCTGTACTGAAGGCTGACGGAATGAGTTAAAAGCTACATAACCTACTTTGACTCCATCTATATCATAGACTTCATCGTGCAGCACTGTATTAGGTGTGATGACGCGCTTACCTACACTAACTGTTCTGATAGTACCATCTAGGTCTCTTACTTCAAACTCATTGACCACACCTGGAGTACTTGGCCCTATGGCTGCATTGAGTTGGCCACTAGAGATGAGAGAAGAAATCGTGCTGCCATTGATTCGGAGGATTTCGGTACCTCTAGTGAAGCCCGCTTCATCAGCGGGAGAATTTCTAAAGACTACCCCTAAAAACATACGTTGCTCTTGGGTCACAAAGGCAGAGTAGCCATGACCAGCAAAAGCTCCCGTAAGGACAGCACTTTCAAATTCCTCTATGGTCAATAAATAGCTAAATACATCTGGGGATACCATGAGGTCATTGACCATCTGATCAAAGCTGCTATACTGGGCAGGATTCACATCTCTGCGCACTTGGTCATTGTACAGGTACTCTTCATTGAATACTCTCAGGATACCTGATTTGATTACACTTTGATAGGCTGGCCCCCCTATAGTACTTTCTTCATCTAGGTCTTTGCAGCTCATAAGGCTTGTAGACAAAATCAAGAGGCTCAAGCCAAGGTAAAATATCTTTTTCATAGTCAATTAACTTATCTCAACATCAACTAAATATACGAATTGAATGTTATCTCGGTGAGTGCAAGACTGAAAAAATAGCAAGCCTGTAGAAATATTTATGGTTTCATGAGGTAATCCTTAACCTTTTTTGAGACGTATAGTTAAAGCGATATGGAAAAAACAACTGCCAAAACTGCTAAAGAGAAGAAGAGCCCAGAAGCTCAGATCAAAGAAGCTTATATAACCTATTTATTGGAGCATGGACAAGCACCAGCTTCGGTTTTTAAGTTTGCTAAACTCCTCAAAATGAAAGAAGAGGATTTTTATAATTATTACAATTCCTTCGAAGGGGTGGAGTCTGCTATATGGACAGATATTTTTGGGGAAACCAAATCGAGACTAGATCAAGATAAGACTTACATCCAATATAGTGTGAGAGAAAAGCTCTTGGCTTTTTATTTTACATGGCTAGAAGTATTGAAGAGTAACAGAAGCTACATTCAATACAGTTTGCAACAGATCAAAGAGAAGAAATCTTTAGACCCTACAGTACTGAAAGGATTCAAGTCAGCCTTTAAGCAATATGCAGAGGAGCTCATGTCTGAGGGTAAGGAGACGGATGAAGTAGTCGCTAGGCCAGTAATTAGTGACCGCTATGCTGATCTGCTTTGGATGCAAGCCATGTTTTTACTCAATTTTTGGCAAAAAGACACTAGTAAAGGTTTCGAAAGAACAGACGCTGCAGTAGAGAAAGCTGTTAATCTATTCTTTGACCTCATCGGTAAAAGTGCACTAGACTCTATGCTAGACTTTGCCAAATTTATCTATCAAAACAAATAATCGTGGGAAAAGAAGGAGTGAAAGAGCAGGGTAGTATCCCTACGAGTAAAGTACAAAGAGCGGCTAAGTTTATCTCCACAGGGGCTAAAGTGGGCGGTAATTATGTGAAGCATTATACCAAGAAGGTTTTCAATCCAGAGTTGAGTAAGGATGAGTTGCATAAAGATAATGCTAATGATATCTACAACTCTCTCAGTGAGCTGAAAGGCAGTGCGCTCAAGGTAGCTCAGATGATGAGCATGGACAAGAATATGCTGCCTAGAGCTTATCAAGATAAGTTTGTGATGGCACAGTACAGTGCGCCTCCTTTGTCTTACCCATTGGTCGTGAAGACTTTTCAGCAGTATTTCAAGCAAGCACCTTTGGATATATTTGACACGTTTACTAAAAATGCTGTAAATGCAGCGTCTATCGGTCAAGTGCATCAAGCGACTAAGGGTGATCAAAAGCTCGCTGTGAAAATACAATATCCTGGAGTCGCTTCTAGTGTGACTTCCGATCTAAAGCTTGTAAGACCCTTTGCGCTTCGTCTGCTTAATATGAATGAGAAAGAACTCGATCACTATATGGAGGAAGTGGAGGAGCGTCTGCTAGAAGAAACAGATTATAAGCTAGAGGTAGAGCGAAGTATGTCTATCAGTAAGGCGTGTGCTCATATACCGAACTTATTTTTTCCTAACTATTATCCAGAATTGTCTGCTGAGCGCGTGATCACGATGGATTGGGTGGAGGGCTTACACCTCAGAGAGTGGCTCAAAACTGATCCTAGCCAAGAGATGCGTAATCAGATCGGACAAGCGCTATGGGACTTCTATGATCATCAAGTTCATACGCTGATGGAAGTACATGCTGATCCACAC
Source organism: Penaeicola halotolerans (assembly GCF_016464625.1). Taxonomy (GTDB): domain Bacteria; phylum Bacteroidota; class Bacteroidia; order Cytophagales; family Cyclobacteriaceae; genus Penaeicola; species Penaeicola halotolerans. The sequence goes on along the minus strand of NZ_JAEAGO010000003.1, from coordinate 31,079 downwards.
CCAGGTAATTTTATCATCAGAGAAGATGGAAGCTTAGGTGTTATCGATTTTGGTTGTGTGAAAGTCATGCCTGAATCTTTTTATAAAGGCTACTTCTCACTGATCAAAAAAGACTTACTCATCAAAGAAAGTGAGCTAGATCAGATCTTTTACGATTTGGAGTTTATCAGTGATAAGGATACGGACAAGGAAAAGCAGTTCTTTAAAGCCATTTTCAAAGAGATGATCTCTTTGTTAGGTCAGCCATTTCATGCGGATGAGTTTGATTTTAGTGATGATACTTATTTCAAGCAAATCTTTGATCTAGGAGATCGTATCTCCAATGATAAAGAGTTTAGAAAATCTAAGCAAGCTAGAGGATCGAGACATGGTCTATACATCAATAGGACCTACTTTGGTCTCTACAATATGCTCAATGAAATAGGGGCGAAGATCAAGACGACTAAACCAGATTGGTTGAAAAGCTAATCTAGCTTAAGTCACATGTAATAAGGTGCTTCCTATGCTGTTTTGAAGGGAGTAGAACCAAAAAAGGGAAGTGTGAACTTCCCTTTTCCTTTTATTTGAGGTTACCTGTCTTGCCTGCTTCCAATATTGGTAAGTTGGCTTCCGTTGGAATGTAAATGACTGTCTTGTCTCCCAAGTTATTTTGCTGTCTGACCCAGAGGTACTGGATATATTTTTCAGAGAGGCTGCCATTTTCTATTTGGATGGCTTGTGCCGCACCTTTGGCACGTTCGATTTCTGCCTCCGCATTGAGCTTTTCAGCTTCTAAGTTGGCGCGTGCTTCTTCTATTTTGATTCTACGGTTTTGCTCTGCCTTGGCAAACTCCGCCTTGCCTTCCATCTCTTGCTGCCAAACACGATACTTAGGGCAACCATAAAGTCCGAAACCTACAAAGGCAATGAGTAACCAACTGATGATGGTGCCGACCATGACACCTGCTACTTTTGTTTGCATGATAGTATAGATAGGTTAAAAATATAGGAGAAAATTACATCAAAATCTCAGATCAAAAAATGATTTCTTAGGAATTATCTGATTTGAGAGGTTTCATTTTTACTTTGTGATCGATGCGCATGACGCTCTGCTGGTAAAATTGCTTCATGTAGCGAGCACGGATCTGATCGATAGCTGGGCTTTTTCTTTGGTCTTTGTGATGGATGACTACGAGCACTTTGCTCTTTTCTTTTAGTGTGAGGCCTGTATTTTTATCTTTCCAGGCACCATCAGCATCATAGATTGTATAGCCTTCAGGTAATCTGATGCTGATTTCATTTTTTTCAAAGCTGTTCCACTCTGATTCTGAGATAGTTTTGTTGTTTTGAGAAAGCCCAAAGTAGAGTTCGGTCTTGATATAACGGTCCTCATTCTTTTCGCAGGCAGAGAAGATGAGTAGCGCACTAAAAAGGAAAAGTGCTACGAATAATCGGTTTAGTGTAAAAATTTTCATAACAAGTGGAAATATATAAAAAAAGCCCGAGAAAGTCACGGGCTTTTTTTGATACTAAACCTAAACAATAAACTTTTTGAAAATGAGGGTCAAGCGACCTTCAAACCCATCTGTAGAGATATACGATTTAAATAGGAGTAGTGGATTGTTGGTGATGGGAGGTTTATGCTATTTCTTTTATCTTCAAGAGTTAGGTTTTTAGCTATCTTGATTATCTATCATGAAGCCCTTTACCTTGGAAAATTTTTGTAAGGTTTTTTTCGATTCTGTCTATTCTTGTGGAGGATTGTTTGGCTTGTGAAAAGTGTAAAAGATAACCTTTTTGACGACCTGGTGTGAGTGCTTCAAATGCCTCTTGGAATCCCTCGTGTTGAGCGAACATTTCGGTCAATTCTTCTGGTATGGGTATCATCTCATTTGATTTTGGAACTTGAAGCCCTTGTTTTTCTACCTCGATAGCTTGTTGAATGAGTTCTAAAATGGTAGGAGTTGCTTTTTGGATTTGGTCTACACCGGTGAATTTGATCAGCATGCCTGAGTTGGAGTTTTCTCCCGCTTTATTGAGCAGTCCACTAGTGTCTTTGAGTAGGCTTCCCTTGAAGAAGCTGATAAAAGCACAATCCTTGAAGGCTGCTATCATTAAGACATTTTTATCCTCATAAGTGTAGCAAGGAGCACCCCATTTGATGGTTTCTGTGAGTGGAGTAGTTGTGACGATGTCTCGTAGTAGTATGAGTTCTCGCTGCCAATGTCTGGCTTTACAGTGATCTGTAGCGAAATGTGCACAGCGTCCGCAGCCATCTGCTAAATATCCTGAAATAGTCGTTTGCATGATGAAATTTAATCATTTCTCACGAAGAAATTTCGCCACCTGCCTTTCTAGAAGTTCAGGTATGCCTGGTTCTGCCTCTGAGAATATTTTCTCTCCATTGATAAAATAAGATTGTAATGCTTTTTGTTCATAAGGGTAAGAATCTAATTGATTAGCTTCATAGAAGATATTGGTACTATCATAATAAACAGGGAAAGAAAATTGTATTTTTTCTAAATCATTAGTTAGAGCTTTACTGCTTTTTGCATTTGCAAATACCCAGATAATATTTATTGTAGGATATTCTTTCTGCATTTTCAATAATGAATACTCTATCATTTTAGGAAATTGAAGAGACTTTTGAGATAAGTCTACATACATCGTTATTTTTTTAGGACAACTCATACAAGGAGCGGGGATCGAGTCATTTTGATTAATCAAAACTAGTTCAGGAGGAAAAACAATGGTTTCTGGGCCTTTCTCTTCGCATGCAGAAAGAAACCCTAAGAAAATGAGTAAGACAAGTATTTGCTGTTTCATGTTTTGAATGACAATTAATCAGTTTCCTTTAAAAGTTTCGCCACCTGCCTTTCTAGAAGTTCAGGTATGCCTGGTTCTGCCTCTGAGAATATTTTCTCTCCATTTATAAAATATGATTGAATAGCTTTTTGCTCGTTGGGGTATGTATCTAATTGATTGATATCATAGAAAATATTTGTACTGTCATAATATGCGGCAAAGTGAAAGTTTCTATTTTTTAAAGAATTAGCCACGTCTTCTCGTTTTTTTGGATATGCAAATACCCATACTATCCCTATTTCGGGATGTTGTTTCTGCAACTTTATCAATGTCTTTTCGCTCAAATATGCATAAAACAAATTCGTTTTAGTTAAATCTATATAATTCACCAGTTTCTTAGGACAACTCATACAAGGAGCAGGGATCGAGTCATTTTGATTAATCAAAACTAATTCAGGAGGAAAAACAATGGTTTCTGGGCCTTTCTCTTCGCATGCAGAAAGAAATCCTAAGAAAATGAGTAAGACAAGTATTTGCTGTTTCATCTCTTTTTAGTTTTTGACTTTGATAATGACAGGGTAGTCATAGGATTGTTCTGTCAATAGGCTTTTTTGCTCCGCACTCAACTGATCTTCGAGACTGGTCATTAGGGCAGATTGGTAAGTGATAAATGTCATGCCTTGATCATCTACAGCTATAGGGAGCATGAATGGATTTTCTTCATTGGAGTCTCCATCCCAATAATTGGTCTGTTGAGTATTATGATCATACCAAAGGATGCGTGTGAAAGAACCTTTTCCTCCTTGTATTCTGATATTGATAAGCGTTTGATTTTCATCAGCGAAGATTCCGTTCAACACAGCAAATCCATTTTCTTGAATGACAGGAAAGCTTTCCATGATGTCTTTTTTCCAAAAGTCACTCGGTAAGCTATATTGCTCGAAATTCAGTTTTAAAAAGGGCTTAATGCCTGATTGATTTACTTCATAAATGGTGTCATTGAAGATTTCAGTGTAGAGGATTTTTCCATTGGACTCGTAGAAATTGCGCTCTCCCATTGGCATCATCATGATCGTATAATCATTGGGTAAGTAGGTGGCTACTGAGTCGCCTTGGTTAGTTGTTTGATAGATCCTAGAGCTTACTATAGGTGAATTGTAACTACCTGAAAAAAGGAAGTTGCCCTCTGGTAATAATGTAAATGCACTGGCCAAGTAACCTGGTTGAAAAAGTGTGTCTGGTGAGCCAGTTTCATCAAATTTAAATACTGTAGTTTGATCCCCGATAGAGGAGAGGGTAAGAAGTTGTCCTTCAGCGTTGATTTGAAAGTCTTGGATATCTCGAACTTGCTTAGGTCCATCACCTACAGTAGCAACTGCCCCTAAGTATTGACCATCAATTCCAAAATGGTGGATGCGATTGCGGTCATTCATGTCTATGATATAGTACTGTCCTTCATGCATTTTTATTCGGAGATTATTACTCATGAGATTGTTTGCAGAGGTCTCCAGTGGGATGAGCTGTGCGAGCTCTAGTGTACTAGGATCAAACTGTGTCGCTTTAATCGACAGCTCATTTAGCTCGTTAGTAGATTGAGATTCTTTCTCAGATGAGCATGAACATATACAGACTGTAAGTAATATTAGATAGTGTTTTTTGAGGAGGATCTTCATAATATTTGGATTAGGTTGGCTTATATATGTTGTAAGATGCATAACTAAAAAGATAATTCAAAATCAAGGTATTTGAAATACGCCTCTTAGATAATTTTTATCATGATTTAAGCTTTCAACAAATCGGATATTATAGGCGGGCATTGTTTGACTAATAGGATTATCCATTTGTCAGTTAGGAATCCCTTTTTTTTATTTTTAATCTCCTACACAACTTGGATATTTGGAGCATGAAAGAAAGCACTGATGCCATAAAGCTTGTTCGCATCACCACCGTTCCTATTTCTTTGAAACTACTGATCACGGGTCAAGCTGCGTACATGCGTGCTCATGGTATCAACGTACAGCTTATCAGTGCTGATGGTCCAGAAGTAGCAGCAGTGGTGGCTCATGAAGGCTGTCCACATCATGTCATTCCTTTCACCAGACAGATTACGCTTTGGCAAGACCTCAAATGCCTGCTATCACTGATTCGTTATTTTCGTCAAGAAAGGCCTGATATCGTCCATACGCATACGCCCAAAGCTGGTCTTCTCGGGATGCTGGCTGCTTGGATCACCCGTGTACCATTGAGGATTCATACCGTTGCTGGTATGCCTCTGATGGTTAAAAAGGGGATAATGCGTCAACTCTTGCTCGCTATGGAGCGACTGACTTATGGAGCGGCTCATCAGGTTTGGCCAAATAGTAAGAGTCTGTATGACTTTATCTTAAAGCAAGGACTTGCACGTGCTTCAAAGCTGCAAGTGATCTTAAAAGGTTCGTCTAATGGCATCGATCTTAGTGCCTTTCAAGTAGCTGCTTTGGAGGCTAGCCGGTTAGCCGATATGCGCTTACAGTATGGCTTAGGTGCAGATGATTTCATTTTCCTCAGTGTTGGTAGGATGGTGACTGACAAGGGTATCCCTGAGTTGGTTAGGGCTTTTCAGTTAGTCAATATTCCCCATGCAAAATTGCTTTTGCTAGGGCCTTTGGAGCAGTCCTTAGATCCGTTACCTGAGGAAACCTTACAGGCTTTGAGTGGGGCAGACCCTCGTATCATTCATGTGCATTGGTCAGATGAAGTGGCGTACTTCATGGCGATGGCTGATGTGCTGGTACATCCTTCTCATCGAGAGGGTTTTCCCAATGTCCTACTTCAAGCGGGAGCGATGGCTTGTCCTGTGATCTGCTCGGATATTCCAGGTAATATTGACATCATCAGTCATGAAGAGACTGGGCTGATCTTTCCTGTGAAGCAGCAGGTAGCGCTAGAACAGACGCTAGAGGAGGTGCACCGCCACTATGATGCTGCTCAGATCAGGGCTAAGCGATTGCAAGAGCAAGTCTTTCAGTACTATGCTAGAGAGCGCTTTCATGCAGAGATCTTGAGACAATATCAGGTACTTTTGACCAAATAGCATCAGTATTCAGAGGCTATTGTAGTGATCTGTCATGTCAAAGAACGGTCAGTCGGCCGAGTATGGAAGCAAGATGGGCAATGAGACGCAATCCTCCAACTGAACGTGCGTTTTATGCGCTTTTTGCGCATTTATACACTTTTTGCGTTTTATGCGGAATATGCGGTTTTTGCGCTTTATGCGTTTTATGCGCATTTTGACACTTTATGCGCTTTATGCGTTTTATGCGGTTTATTCGCATGGTCAGACCCTTAATGCCCAACTATGTACCAAGTATCTCCCAAGTATCTCCCAAGTATCCCCCCAACCATCCCCCAAGTATCTACCCCTTATCTTGCTAAATAGTATTATGGATTCTTGGTTTTGTCTAATATTTGAAAGTTAAAAAAACGGGGAATTTCGAGGATTGCGAAAAATCGATTGTTTGTTTTTGTCAGTTTTACAAAATAATATTTGGCGAAGATTGAGGAGCTAAAGGTGAGTTATGAGTGGGGTATAAGTTATGGGTTATGAGTGATGAGTTATGGGTGCGGCCAGCTGACGGTATATTACCCTGTCAGTTTACAGTCATCCTACCAAAAGTGGCCGGCAAGGGCGAGCCACAAGCGAAGCTATCCAGTGCAATCAGTAGGTATCTAGATTGCTTCGGGTCAAGCCCTCGCATTTATCTCTTAAAGGGAGGATGACGTACCCCGCTTGCCTCCTGAAGGGAGGGTGATAAAACGGACATACGTATTTTAAAAGATGATTCATGACCTCGAAGCGGGTCGAATAAATAATTTGGCTAAAGCCTAATGGTCTCTACTCTATGATCTGAAATACTTACAGCTAAAGCAGGAGGCTATGAAATGGGGATATGTCCAAGCTATTGGGAAATGCCAGTCTCAAAAATCCTCTTTGGAAGCGAGGACTAGTTTAAGACGCCCTATTAGGTGTCTTTGCGATTATTTCTGTATCGATTTTTTACCTTGTTTAAATCCTAGTCTCCAAATGAGGTAGACAATGACCGCTAAAACGGAAACTTTAAAAATCGCCACTAGTCCAACTATTACAAATTCCATTATTCTAATCGTTTTGCTGCTAATTTTCGAATCTCACTATCCTCATCATTTAAGGCTATCTGATAGAGTGTTGAAGTGCTATTTAATTTGCTGACAGCTAATTTCCTCACTTCACTGTCAGGATCATTAAGTGCAACTGAGGCAAGTGCCGATTGAGATGCTAATCTTCTTACAGCGAGTTTTCTAAGTTCTACGTCCTGATCATTTAGGGCTACAGTAGCGATGGTTGATTGGCTACTAACTCTACCGAAGGCTAATGCTCTCATGTCTCTATCTTTGTCATTCAGCGCTATTGAGGAAAGGGTAGATTGAGAAGCGACTCTGCTTAAGGCTAGCTTTCTGATTTCAACGTCTTTATCATTTAAAGCCGCTGAAGATAAAGTTGATTGGCTGGCTACTTTACTTAAGGCCAACATCCTGACTTCACTGTCAGGGTCATTGAGTGCAGCTGATGAAATCGTAGACTGAGACATCGCTCTGCTCAAGGCTATCTTTCTGATTTCAACGTCTTTGTCATTTAAAGCCATATAAGATATGGCTGACTGGCTTATCAATTTGCTCAAGGCTAATTTCCTCACTTCACTATCCGCGTCATTAAGGGCTACATGCGACAGGGTAGATTGAGAATTCAATTCTCTTACCGCTTGCTTTCGGTTTTCACTATCTTCATCATTCAAGGCGGTGTAGGCCAGTGCTGATTGCTCTTCGTTGTTTACAAATTCAGCTTGATCAATATTTTTAGGGCTTCTATAGACGATGATCGTGTGTTTGCCTGTCCAGCAAGAGGAGAGGACCAACACAGGAATTAAAAAAATGAGTAGTTTTTTCATCATACAGCTTATGTTTAGCGATTTATCTAGTTGTCCAGTAAAAGTTCATCAAGGAAACAGGTGTTCTTCATGCTCTCGACTTTTTGGTAAATACAAAAATTTAATTGGTTTTCTATCTGTAAGATGTCCTTCTCAGTAGATATTTGATTTAACCCTTATAAAAATAGGCTATTCCAATAAGATATTCAAAAAGCTGTGTGTATTTTTTTGGTATTGAGAGGGTTTGAATAGAGGGGATATGTTGGTGGGTAGGTTACAGGCATTATAAATGCCAGTCTCAAAAATACTGGTTGTGAATGGGGGCTAGTTGGGAAGAAGCGTATTTTGAAGTCCCGCACATGCGGGATCAGCCGAGTATAAACTTTGATAGAAGCACAAAGCTTGATTTTACTACTGAACCGCCACTTTTGGGTAGGTGCTGTTATGGGCTTTTCTTCTTTCTATGTTCGGTTTATAAGATTTACGACTACATTGATCATCATTTCCTTTTCTTCAGGCTTACTTTCAGCAATTAACAAAGTCAAAGCAACCAATGCGCTTTCACTGATTCTTTTAGTACCATCTGGATAATACAAACTTTTGTTCTTTTCCAAATACCAAATAAATAGCCAGGCTGCAATTCTTTTGTTTCCATCTGAAAATGAATGATTTTTCACAACAAAATATAAAAGATGAGCAGCTTTTTCTTCTAAACTTCGATACAATTCTTTGCCATCGAATGTTTGATCGATAGCTGAAATTGAACTCTTAAAGGATTGGTCTTTTTCATTTCCAAAAAGACTTGACCCACCGAATCTTTTCTTTAATTCATCCACAGCATGTTTTGCTTCCTCGTAGGTTATTCTAAAAGTTGCTTGGATTGGGGTATCGGATAAACTTAATCTTTGATGGTCATAATCATCCAGAATATCCAAAGCAGTCGAAAATTCAGCTAAAACTTCAAATATACCTTTAGTCTGATCGTCTGAACCAAGACTTTGTATTGTTCTATTAACAAGTTTTATTGTTTTTTGAAGTTCGAGTAACCTCTTTTCGTTAAACGTATAGCCTTTTACCAGATGATCTTTAATGGTCTTGTTAGCCCAAATTCTAAAGAATGTACCCTTTTTGGAGTTGACTCGATAACCTACAGAAATAATCAGATCCAAATTGTAGATTTTTACCTGTCTCTTTACCGTTCTTTCTCCCTCTTGTTGAACTTGTGTAATTTTTGCACAAGTTGCCTTTTCATCCAATTCAGAGGTTTTGTAAATATTTCGGATATGCCTAACGATTGATGTCCTGTCAGTGCCAAACAATTCAGAAATCTGATATTGATCTAACCAAAGGGTGTTATTTTCAAGAAGCACGTAAATAGTAGGTGCGTCTTGACCTGACTGATAAATCACTATTTCACCTGTTTGCTTCATGAGCTATATCTGACCTAATTTCATTGCGTTGAGTTTTTGAGATCTTTGATTAAATAAACTTCTTGTCTTCTCGACAGCTGGAAAAAATTATCAATTGTACTTACTTTTCAAGAAATCTGTAATCTTTATTTCGAAATTAATATAGGGTGGGAAAATAGCACTTAATGCACCTAATATGCCTGACACAAATATGTTTGGGCTACATGCATCAACCATTATTTCGTTATTACGAAGGGTTATTTGGGCACCAATTATGCCAGATTTTTGAACAATTATACTTTTATGAGGCTTAGAGCCAAATGTATAAACTTTGTAATTGGAGAATTGACGTTGCAAAGTTAAAAGCAATTGATTGATGTCAGGTAACTGTCCTGCTTCAATTATCATATTTTCTATTTATTCCAAATCTTAATTTACGACTTAATCCTGAATTAGTTATGCTCTGGAATTGCATAATTGCCCATAACGGTTGGGTGTATGAAACGTAGCCAATGTAGAACTTAATAAAATGAACAAAAGATTAAAATTATTATAACGGTTTGCATATGGCTTGTAGCGGTTTCGAAGCACTTTCCTGTCCACCGAAACCTAAGTTGGCTACGAAGCGAAAACCTTGCTGGCAGCCGTTCACCCGCCATAAGCTATATGCTGTGTTGTGCCTAGTTTTTTTTCCATTCAATGTCCAATACATCTCGAAATCTATTGAGACTTGACTTTGATAGAAATCGAAATGCAAGTCCAATGAACAGAAGTCTAATGAATAAAATCTGTAGGATCACAACGACAATAAATATCGGTGAAAAATCTTCTGTCCCATTTATCAGAGCGATTATTAGTCCGATTACTGGAAATAAAAGAATAATGCTCAATAGCACTTTAAATACATTATGAATTTCAACTCTTACGTTTCCCTGGTCAGAACCAATTTCACCTGTCAGTACGCAGAAAGCACCACGTCCGATAGCTGAGGATATGATTTTAAATCTTGTCCCATTTATTTTTCCACGGAATGATTTGTCGGTGTATTGAGAAGTCACATTTTCAGAGGGTTCTGTTCTTCTTTTCAGTCTGTCCAAAGTCTCATCGTGACTGTCGATAAGTCGGAAGCTAATTTCTTTTGTCGGGAATATCTTCATTTTCAAATTAGGCACAACTTGAATATATGTCTGGAAAAACCAGACTTTAACTACCAATTATAACAAATAAGTCTGGTTTTTTCTCTCTACAAGTCTAAATCTTCTAATTGACTTATCACTTGTTGAATGGATTTTTGACTTACGTGTGTGTATATCTCAGTAGTTTTACTGCTATTGTGTCCTAAAAGCTGCTGAGTGCATATAAGATCATTACTACCTAGTGGGAACGATATTTTAGTGAGCAGGGTATAGGCATTAAAAATGCCAGTCTCGAAAATCCTCGTTGCAAACGAGGACTAGTGGGTACCCTTTCCACTTGCTTGATTGAACCATTGAACCGCCACTTTTGGGTAGGCGCTGTTGTGTGTGGTATTTCTAGTTAGGGTTAAATGTTATGTCATATCTTTTTAGATAATCTTCTATCGGTTCTAATCCCATTTCCTGTCTTCTTTCATTGACAGTTTCTGGCGCTTCTAAATCATACAATTTACCATTCTTCATTTGGCTTCCAAAAATTTGAGGTTTACCCTCATCCATTAGAATTCTATCTTTCATTAAAGCGTATTGTTCTTTGCTTAAGTCGCCATTTTTGACAGCTTTTTCAATGAGAGGAAAATACTTTATTCTATATTTATATTCAGTATGTTGTAATCCCAGCCAGATGGCATTCATTTGCTGTTGATTTACTTCATTTAAGGTCGGCATTCCACATTTTTCAAGTATACTTATGATCAATTCTTGATTTCTATGGTCTTCTTTTGCATACTTAATTAGGTTGTTCTCTCGTCTTATTTTTTGGTCACTTATATAGACTTCACTAAGTATTTGGCTTTTCTTATTGCAGTCAACTTCAACGTAGTCCACAGAACCAACATAAACAAAATTATCTCTGTTGATAAATAAAAATACTGATACTATCAATAATAGAGATATAAAAATGGTGAGGAATACTTTCTTCTTTTTCATTGTTTTAGTTTATATATATCACATATAACTTTTGGAGCTTGGCGCAGTGGCGGATTTCGGAGCATTTCAAAACGCAACCTACAATTCAATGAACCGCTGTATACGAGACCCGTACGTACAGTGGTGTGAGAGGCTCTCCCCGTCAGTATCTACTGGCGGGGCAGTCTACTCGATTGGGCATAGTGCTTCTTTTTTTTCGTCTAATTGTCGGTCTAACGTCTTGCTGTTCATATGTTAAAAAGTCATGTAATATTTACCTTCTTCAATTTTGTAAAAACCTAGTTTATTGTTTCCATACTCTTCTAATGTGTCAAGCGTTACGGGCTCGTATTTAGATAAAGCTCCACTTCTTTCAAGTTTTCCTTTAAGCCAAATACCAAAAATTTGTAAACTTTGCTTAGACCTTATGTTTTTGTAGTAATCACCTTGGGTTCGCATTGGAATAATGTAACCGTCATCTGTATAGGCTAAAAAGTCACCTTTAGGATAATAAACTTGAGAGTTTAAGTCATTACTTGCAATCAATTCAATTTCATACCAAGGTCTCGGAATTATTTTGCCGTTTTTTGTATTAAGTCTGCCTTTTCCAAAATAAACATTAAGGTTTGATTTTTCCATTTCTGCCACTCTTTCTAGTGGAAACTCGAATTTTGGAAGTGTTGCAATATTTATTGTTTTAGGGTCATACCTTTTCAAAGCATTCCAAAAATTCTCAACCGTTTTTAAAACTACTTTCTTCTTGCCTGGAACGGTTATTTCTGCTCTGTCGATTGTAATTGCATGAGTTGGAGAATAAAGGTCATTCAGAAACTTAATAACAGATTGTTTTTGATTTTTGTCTGAAACAGGGATTGTACATTCTATATTACCTCTTGTTCCACTTGATGAAAAATTGGAAGAACCAACATAGATGTTAGTATCTGTTTCTTGGTCAAACCAATAGACTTTTCCATGGTAACGCCTTCCGTTAGTTACATAAACGCCTGAACCATTCTTAAACTTCTTCAATTTTTCATTCAAGGCATTTGCAGCATCAAGTTTTTTAGAACTCAAGCCTTCATAAAACGCCATGCCTAAAAGTAGTTTAGAAATTCCACCTTTATTTGCGATTTTTAAAAATTCTGTTTCATATGCGTGTAATATATCTAAAGAAGCATAGCCCGAAGCAATACAAACATTTTTTGCCTTTGGAAATTCATTGTCAAGAATATCCCTAAAATCTCCTCCGTGATGTGATAAATTAGTAAACATTGGCTTTAACGGCTTCTAAAAATAATTTTATGTGTTTAGCAATTGGTAAAATTCCTGCTGGAGGAACTGAGTTACCAATTTGTTTTCTTACTTCTGTTATACTTCCTTCAAATACAAAGTCGTCTGGATAACCAAATAGCCTTGCTCTTTCTCTGTTTGTTAATGGTCTTGGCTCGTCAAAATGATAACCCCAAGTTCCACCACCGCCCGCAGCAATTATTGTTGTAGATGGCTTGTCTGGGTGTAGTCGTCTATAAACATGGGAAATCATGCCTTTAACATAATGAGGAGAACTTTTTGGAATGTCTGTGAAATTGCCACCTGGTGGAATTAATTTTAATTTTTCAATTGTACTTTCCTGAATATTTTGATGTTCGTTGTTGTGTTTAACTTTATGTGCTCCTTTTAATGCTTCTTTTGCTGAAACATAATTTGTTGGTGAGTGAGTAGGAGATGGTATGTCAAAAAATGTATCTATGTCTTTTCTAACACCAATTATCAGAACTCTTTCTCGTAATTGTGGTGCTCCATAGTCCGCAAAATTTATTAAATATGGTGTTGTTGTATATCCATATTTGCCTGTTTCCGAAAAGTCTTTAATTATTTGTTTTATTGCCTGTTTTTTATTGGCTGTCAAAATACCTTTTACATTTTCTGCTACAAACATCAAAGGGTTTTTTAAAGAAACAATTTCCACAAAGTTTCTATAAAGATTGCCTCTATCTGTATTAATTCCTCCTCGTTTCCATATCATTGAAAAGTCTTGACAGGGAAAGCCTCCTATAACCAAATCAGCATCTGGAATTTGTTTGTAGTCTAATTCAGTAATGTCACCATGAACAATGTGATTTCCGATATTCTTAGCGTATGTTTCGCAAGCCATTTTATCAAAATCATTAGCCCACTTTATATCAAAGCCAGATAAATGAAAGCCTAAATCCATTCCGCCACATCCTGAAAAAAGAGAAATCATTTCAATTTTATCAGGGGATTTTCCTTTTTTAATTTTTGGTAAAGGAGTCTCAAATCGCAATTGAGGTTCTTCGACTATGTTTTCTATTTTCATATTAGAATTTTATTTCTCCTTGTTTGATGTTTTTTAATTTAAAATACTTGGCTTTTTCCTCCGCAAGTTTTAAAACATTTTTAGGCTCGTCATAAGAATAAATTATTTCAGCAATTTTTTCGCTGTAGTACTCTTTTTCGAGTTCTTTTATGTCTAAAGAAAAAGTTAAAGCAAGTTTAGGTAGTATTTCAGCTGGTATATTTCTCTTGCCATTCTCAATCTTAGAGAGTGTCGATTGGTCAAGGTCTAAAGCGGCAGCCAACTTTGTCAAAGTCATGCAACCCTCAGTCCTTAGTTTGTGGATATATTCACCAAATGTTTCTTTCATGTTCTTGAAAATTACGCCTTGACATTTTTGTCAAAAATACAAAAAAGTTCTTTCTGTCAAGTTTTTTTGTCTTCAATTATAATTTCTTAGTGTTAGTTTGTTGTTTGCTGTCAGTTTTTCAGCATTGGCGCTAACTTGTATATACCCCTGACCCTTATCAGGCTTAGCCCACCAATTATGGGTGGATAAGCCTGGTTTTCTCTCGTATTTTGTCAGGCTTATTAAAACTACGGTTTTTTCAGAGATCATCAAATGGTGATCCGATATTTTGTAATGAGCGCAAGCTAACGTGTGTATATATTTCAGTAGTTTTACTCGAGTTATGACCTAGTAGTTCTTGAATATGTCTTAAGTCAGTACCTCGTTCTAATAGATGAGTGGCATAAGAGTGACGCAACCAATGTGGTATCACAGGTTTTTTGATGCCTGCTTTTTCTAAAGCTTGTTTTAAGACTTGTTGCAAACTCCTTGCATCATAAGGCTTATTTGGATGCCCTTTTCAACCAAAAGTATGTAGCCAATACTAGCAAAATCTCAGTGAAATTACCTCCCCAAAAAGTACAAGTGATATTTTGAATGTGAAAAAGACTTAAAACTTTCACTATTGCCAGAATCTGTGGTATTTAGTTGGTGTTTCTCCGACTTTACCTAGGGTTTCCCCAGGGTTATCCTCGACTCTTCCTCGACTCTTCCTCGACTATACTTCGACATTATTTTTTTCGAGACGCTTTGTGCCACCCCTAAAAAGGCACTTTGCGCAAATCCTCAGAATGCTATGAATTCTTAAAAATGGACAAAAATCACAGTTTTTTTAGAGGTGCTGTAAGAACATATAAATCGAACCTGTAGCGTGTGATAACGCCTCTCATTTATTGATGCATCCTAACAACCTCCCATGAGGAAAATCTCTTAGCAGAAGTGCTACTGACCTACCGCCACCAGGTGGTCGTATCATATATAAGATAAGAAGCATCTAATCCCATATTGTCTGCGACCAGCAAACCTTATTCGTATATAAACGCGCTACTTCGAGATGCTTCCTTCGTCAGCATGACAAGGCAGGCTGAGTACGTCTTAATAGGGATACTTCATGTCGTTAACAATTATTGAAATGCTGGTTTGATGTAAAATGCCCGTTTTGTCACCCTGACGATAGGAAGGGTCTCAAAGCAGAAATTATACTGTATTTATTCGGTTAACTGGTCGCAGTATGTATCGAATGAGGCTATTCTAAAACTAAAAACTTTATCATCTATTCGACCACCTTCGGGGTCGTTAACTACCTGCTATCTAATTGCTACAAATATATGACCCACTTCGGGATCATGACCTCTTTTGTTCAAAAGTATACCCTCTCTATTGGAGGCAGGTGCGACCAGCTAGCCCTAACCGTGCACAAACGCGCTACTCCGAGATACCGCACGTGCGGTATGACAATGCAGACGGGGTACGTCATCCTCCCTTCTGGAGGCAGGCCATCCCTGCGGGAGGTAAATGCGAGGGCTTGACCCGAAGCATCCAGATCATCATAACCCTACCATTACCAACCCCTTCTGGAGGCGGGTTCGACCACCTTCTTCCCAACTAGAGGCTATAAAAAAGTCTATGTCAAAGGCATTAGAAATGCCAACCTCAAAAATCCTCGTTGCAAACGAGGACTAGTGGGTCAATTTCTCCTCATTTTTCTGAACTTTTATTCATAGACTTTGTATTATATGTATATACATCAATAAAGTAATTATGAGACCTATCAAACGCATACATCCAGCAGACTATAGACCGATCGCAGACTTGATCACATACAGTCCGATGCCTAGCTATCAGCTACAGCAGGTCGATCCTTTTATCTTTTTGAATCACCATGGCCATCAGACCTATAAGCCGAATAATCAGGGTTTGCCTTTTGGACCACACCCCCACAGGGGGATGGAGACGGTGACCTTTATCCTAGAGGGTGATATCATGCACCAAGACTCTGGTGGGCATCAGAGTGTGATCGAGGCTGGTGGTATTCAGTGGATGACAGCGGGTAGTGGTTTGATCCATGCAGAGGTGAGTTCGGATAAGTTTAAGCGCGAGGGTGGAGATCTAGAGATCCTGCAGCTCTGGGTTAATCTTCCTGCTAAATTAAAGATGACCAAGCCGCGCTATATCGGAAAGCAAAAGTCTGAGATGAATCATATCCAAGTAAATGAAAAGGTCAGTGCGCAAGTGATCGCTGGCGGTTGGGATGATGTAGCAGGTAGCTTTGAGACGCTTTTTCCAATCTCGCTGCATACAGTCACGATGCAGTCAGGAGGTTCTTTTGAAAAAATGATCCCTGCTGAGGAGAATATCTTCTTTTATGTAGTCAGAGGAAAGGTCAAGGTGAGTGGGGAAGAAGTGCCCTTTAGAAATCTGGTAGAATTTAAAAATGAGGGGGATGCACTAGCGGTAGAAGCGCTAGAAGATAGCATCATCCTCTTAGGACATGCTAAGCCGCATAATGAGCCGATGGTGGCTCAAGGACCTTTTGTCATGAATACGCGAGAGGAAATCATGCAAGCTTATCAAGACTATCAAGATGGTAAATTTGGTAGTTGGGATTAAAGGATAGCAAAAAAGGTGATCATTTGATCACCTTTTTCGATTTAATGCTGATGGCCTTCATGGTCATGGTCCAAATCTGCGCCTTCATGTGTGCAGATGCTTGTACCGGCTACTTTGCCAGCACCTCCGCAGTTCATGCATGCGGTAAAGATCAATTTAGATCCTTCACACTTAGTACAGGTGAGTCGGCCCTTGCTTTCACAGCGGGTACACTCGTAAAATTCTTTGATGCCGAGTGCGTTGACTTTGGTGATGACACCTTTTCCACTACAAGTGGTGCAGGAGATGATGCCTATGCCACGACAGAGGTTGCAAGTTTGGGTGCTTTCTTTGGCGCCTTTACAAGTGCCGCAGATTTCGTAGAGATAGCCTTTGGTATCACAAAGTTTACAGTTAGAGATGCTGAGCAGGGGTGCTTTGAGGAGATTATTGAGCTCTAGGGCTTTTTCATAGTTATCCCCATTGGTTTCATTGATCTCGAAGTACTTGTCTAGGAAGTTTTTGCTATTGAAGTACTGCTTGATCATGTAGAGTGTCTCTGCAAAGTAGTAAGGCATCTCTGCGGGGATATTGTAGCCCTTATTGAGGATATCTCTAAAGATCTCATTGGCGCCTTCATAGTCGGCTACTTGCATCTTTTGGACTGCTTGCTCGAGGAGTCTATCGGCTGGATTTTGGGTGAGTCTGACTTGTGCTATTCCCGACTGCATCCCTAGGAAGAGGATCAGTAGGAGTAAATACTTATTCATATATTGCTTATTCTTCAAACCAAGGTGTTTTAGTGGCTTTGCTTTCAAGTATGTTTTCTAAACTATCGGGAAGATACGGAAAGAAGTCTATTTGAGTCAAAGATTCTACGCTATCTACTGAAACGATAAACTCGGTCAAAGGTCTATCTAGTTTCTTATTTTCAAATATAAATGCTATTGCTTGGTATTTAGGTCCTTTGAGATCATAAATTACTTTGTAATAGTGAGTAGGCACTGCCACTTGATTGCTGCCGATCGTTTGTGGGCTTTGCTCAAAGACAGGGCCTGTGACGATGTAGAGCGTCTCATATTGGCTAGCCCAGTAGCGCACTTGGGTTTCCAGTTTTTTCCAGATGCCTCTATTGAAGCTAGGTGCTTGAGGCGACATATTGCTCATGTAAAAAGACTCTTGCATGGCTGTCTCAGAGAAGGAAAAGTCTGCCGCAGGCGCTAGATGACCTCTATCATAGCCCGATCGTAAGTAGTCATCAGGATGTGCTGAGCCCGTACTCACTTTAGGGTCTATTTTAAAATTATCTGAGCGCTCAGCGGCACCATTGAGCTCCGTACTTTCTAGTTTGTAGATGACCCAAGCAGCCTGCTCTGTGGGTTCATCATAGAAGAGGGTATAGGCACTATGCTCTATGAGTTCTCCCGCTTTATTGACTGTAGGGTAGCTTAGAGAGAAGTTTTCAAAGAGAGCAGCTTCCCAAGCTGTGTTTGTAGTATTTGGCTGTGTAGGATTCTTATTTTCAACAGGAGGCGATGCTTCTTTAGGGGAAAAGATTTCCTCTACTGTGGGTAGTTTGGACTTACTGTCTTGGTAGACCTTCACTGCGCAAGTGCTGAGGATCATGATCAGTATCAATCCAGTGATCATACTTGCGATGCTGATCCATTTCTTACTTTTGCTTGAGGTATTTTTTCTTCTTTGCCGAGTGCTCTTTGCCATCGATTCAAAAATAATCAAAATATGTTCGAGCTAATCTATAAGCCTTCTTGATATTTAATAAATCTCTGGGCTAAGGTCTGGCTCGTAGGATTACTTATATTTGCTCAGTGAAACAGCCCCGCATAGCCATCATAGGAGCAGGAGCCGCAGGTTTTTTTGCTGCGATCCACGCTGCAGAGACTTCTCCTAAAGCTTCAGTCACGATCTTTGAAAAGACCAGCAAGGTACTCGCCAAAGTGAGTATCTCTGGTGGTGGACGTTGCAATGTGACCAATCATACGCTTGAGATCAGTAAACTGGTCAAAAACTATCCTAGAGGAGAGAAATTTCTCAAGAAAGTCTTTCAGCAATTCGCTGTCAAGGATACCATCGCTTGGTTTGAGGCTAGGGGTGTCAAGCTCAAAGTGGAGCCAGATATGCGGATGTTTCCAGTGACAGATCGTTCGGCTTCTATCATACAGGCTTTGACGCAAGCAGCAGATAGGTTAGGCGTACGTGTGCAGCTTCAGACACCTATTCTCCAGATAGATCCACTCCCGAGTGGACAGATAAGATTAGCTTCAAATAAAGACTTGGGAAACTTCGATGCAGTGATCGTGACTACGGGCGGAGGGAGTAAGTTAGCTCACTTTGATTGGCTCAAATCGCTCGGTCATGAGATCGCTTCACCAGTACCTTCTCTTTTTACTTTCAACTACCCCAAAGACCCAGTGACTAGCTTGAGCGGTGTGGCTGTACCATCGGCTTATGTCAAGATCGAGGGTGCCAAGTTAGAATATGAGGGACCTTTGCTGATTACCCACTGGGGAATGAGTGGTCCGGCTGTTTTGAAGCTTTCAGCTTGGGGTGCTCGCTGGCTTGAAGAAATTGACTATCGCTGTAGAGTGTTGGTGCGCTGGCAAGCAGCCGTCAAAGAAGATGATGCTAGAGCTGCGCTAGAAAAGTATAAGGGTGAAAATCCTAAAAAGCTGATCGTGTCACATCCTCAATTTGAACTTCCTAGTAGGCTTTGGGTATTTTTAATTACTCGCGCAGAGATTCCGCAGGATATGCGCTGGGTTGATTGTAGCAAAAAGCTCATGAATAAACTCATAGAGCTGCTTTGTCGCGCTGACTTTGAGATGTCAGGTAAAACGACCTTCAAAGAGGAATTTGTCACCGCTGGGGGAGTAGCACTGAGTGATATCGATCCTCATACCATGCAGAGCCGTAAAGTGCCTAATTTGTATTTTGCAGGGGAGGTGATTGATGTAGATGGGATCACGGGGGGCTTTAATTTTCAGGCGGCTTGGTCTACAGGATATGTTTCAGGTAAGTCTGCTTTAGGAAATCTGAAGGGAATTTGATAATTTGGATTGCTTTAGTTTTTAGCCAATAAACCTAACAATACCAACACATCTATGTTGTCCAATGACATCTTGAATTATGAGCGCATATTAGAAACTGCTGAGGGTGATGAGGAGTTTAAGCAAGATTTGATTTTGGCACTCCAAGATTCCCTTACAGAGCTAAAGGAAACATATCAAAAGGGAATTGCTTCCTATGATTTGATTTTGCTCAAGCAGGCGCGCCATAAAATCAAGCCTACTTTACAGCTTTTTGAGATGAACCAACTCAAAAATGCACTAGATGAAAGTAAACAGATCACGGAAACTCACGAACAATCTTCTGAAGTAGTCAAAAAGAGCTTGGAAGATGTTCTAAGGTGCTGTGACGAAGTCTTGGCAGTGATCCAGCAAAATGCTTGATTTAGGGCATAAAAAAAGAGGATGAAACTCATCCTCTCTTTATTTTTATTCCAAACACCTATGAAGAAAATTTTACTTACCACAAAATTAAGTTTTGTTTTGTGATAAAAAAATACCTTCATGTAAAATATTTGTTAAGTTTCTTTAGAAAATCACACGTGCAGATAATATGAAATTTCTTCCAGGTGCGCTCAGGCCTGATGAATAGGGTCTATAGTGTTGATCCAAGATATTTTCTACCGCTCCATTTACCTCTAGGTTATCATTAATTTTATAAGCTCCACGGATATTTAAAGTGATCCAAGCAAGTGCTCCGTCAGGGGTATAAAGAAAAGGTTTGTTTTGTTCTGATGGGGCAAGTCTGTCAAAAGGTAGTGGACCATTAAACTGCGTGAAAGTTTCTACTTGCAGTTTGTCCGTTTCGTAGTTGACGCTCAGCTGACCAAATACTGGTGTGACGTGCCTCAGTGGGATATTACTCACAGCGTCCTCTCCAAAAGTATAAGTTACCGCACCAGAAGCAGACCATTTTGGCGTGAAAGCAGCCTTGAAATTCATGCTAGCTCCATAAACGTAAGCTTGCCCGATATTGACTATCGCTTGTACTCGACTATTGACTCCATCGTAAACGATGCTGTCTGAGCCATTGAAAGTGAAGTTTCTTCGCTCCATGGCATTGTATAAGTAGGAGTAGAAGACAGTTCCTTCTATTTTGAATTTCTCTTCAAAGGTTTTGCTTATACCAAATTCCGCATTGTAGCTATATTCTGGTTTAAGGTCTTGGTTTGGGACTACGACATTGCCAGGTTCTGAATCGAACACTTTGCCTACATCATCGAGATTGGGCGCTCTAAATCCTGTAGAGACCATCAAGGAGTACTTGATATCATTTACAGGTTGGTGGATGATACTGGCACTTCCATTGACAGATCCATTGGCTAGAGACAGTTGGTCAAAGGGTAGTTCAAAGAAGCTGGTGTTGTCAAAATAGCCTAAAAGTCCTACATAGCTATATCTCGCGCCATAGTTCATGATCCAACGTGGTCTAAATTTCCACTTATAGTTGAAGTAAGCGGCAGCACTGTAGTAGTAAGTGCCTCCATCTGGATAGCGCGTGCTAGCAGCTGTTTGCTCTTCCGTTACTAGATTCGTTCTAGTAGCCGAGCTGCCCACATAGTTGTAGAGTAATTCAAAGCCATAGAAGAGTTCGTTTTCCTCATCAAATGCTTTTTCGATGTCCCAATTCATACTGACGACATCCACTTTTTCTAAGCGGCTAGTAAGGTTGTCCGACTGAAAAACTCTGGTATTTCTACTTTCTTCAAATCTCTGGTAAGCTAAGATGAATTTGCTCTGATCCATCAAGCTATAGTCTGTATAGGCGATAGATTTGAACTGGTGCATTACCCACTTTTGAGGTCCGTAGTACCATGCGCCATCTCTGCTACCATCTTCCTCTCGCTCGATGAGTCTATCATAGCGTGGGATATCAGAGGTATTGGAGTAATGAAAGGTGTAGCTCATGTCAATCTCATCAAATGGCCTGAATCGAAACTTTTGCATGATATTGACCTGCTCGTACGCTGTGGGGATCTGTACATTGGGATTGTCATTGACTAAGATGGTATCTCTGTTGTCAATTCTGTCTACATAATCGAAGTTTTTGAAAAGGTCTGGGTATTTGTCTGGTCTTCTATTTCCCGCTCTGAGATCTCCAAAGGAACTGAAGGACATGGAAGTGTAACTCCCAAAGAATTGACTTGCTAGGTTCAATTGTAAATTAACCGTATTTTCATTGTTTGCACTTGAGTAGCGGGTCATCGCTTCGCCTTGCATCAGCATGTTTTGGTCACTGCTTAGCTTGGGAGATTTGGTGTGGAAGTCCATCACACCACCGAGTGCATCACTGCCATAGAGTACAGACCCTGGTCCAAATACAACCTCAGCACCTTCTAGGGCATTGGGGTCTATGTTGATGATATTTTGAAGGTTGCCACTTCTGAAAATGGCATTGTTCATACGAACGCCATCTACCACGATCAGGACAGAGTTGGCAGAGAAGCCTCTGATGATCGGACTTCCACCACCTAATTGGCTTTTTTGGACAAATACCTGTCCGCTACCAGAGAGTGCATCTGCCGCAGTCTGAGGATTCCTGAAATTGATATCTCGAGGACTTACTTCGACTACCTCATGAGCGATCTCATTTTTATCCTGTTCCCATTTGCCTGCTGCAATGACGATCTCGGACATGTTGATCACCTTTTCTCGCATCCGAATGACATATTTGGCTTCTTTGATTGCTGGAGGAGAGAGTATGAGTGTTTCGTAGGAGGGATGCTTGATCTCCAGGGTCGTGTTTTCTGGGAAAATACGGATATTGAATATGCCATTTTCATCTGTCAAGACGTACTGATTTTTTTGCAAATCAGTGATCATCACCCTTTCTATGGGCTTTAATGTTTTTTGATCTATGATTTTTACGGATTGTGCAAATGCAGAAAAGCAGCAGCAAAAAAATAGGATAATAAATATGGAAATGCTTCTCATTGATTGGCTAAATTATCTATAATCATACAGATAAGTCGCTGGAAATTCAAGGATTTTTGAAGGAATGGAAGCTGATTTTTTTTGAAGGTTTCTGTTACCTTTGGTTGTTAGCCACGGTAACAGATGTTTTACTGTTTTCATAGACGACTTTGTCTACAAGCATAAATCCCAGTAACAGTAAAAATGGGATGATTAACCATTTGATTTTCATCATGTTAAAAATTTAGATTTAAAAATAATTTAAATGACCAGTCTTATACTGATCATTTTTAAAACCGATCTGTTCAGTAAATAGTTCTTTTCTTTGCAAATTTGTTGGATTAGTATCTATTTAATTAATGAATTTATAATTTTTTATGCCTTATATCTCATCATCTACTTATCACAAAGTGCCTTTTTACTTGCGTAATGGACATATGGAGACCATCATCCCAAGTCTTTTTAGGAAAGTAAAAGGGGTCAATTATGAAAGGGAGCGTATTGATACTTCAGATGGAGATTTTTTAGACTTGGACTGGAGTCGTATTTCTACAGGTCAGAAGAGATTACTTATAGTTTCTCATGGTTTGGAGGGGAGTACGGACAGGCACTATGTGAAGGGTTTGACTAAGCTCATGAATGGCTCAGGTTGGGATGTGATGGGTTGGAACTGTAGGAGCTGTGGGGGAGAAATGAATCGTGCTTTTAGGCTTTATCATCATGGTGCTACAGATGATTTGGCTGCTGTGATCGATCATGTATTGGCTCTCGGTCAGTATGAGGAGATCTATCTCGCTGGTATCAGCATGGGAGGTAGCATGACACTTAAGTACCTTGGTGAGCAAGCACATCAGTTGTCAGATAGGATCAGAGGTGCAGGTGTTTATTCTGTTCCTTGTAGTTTGCCTTCCAGTGCTGCTACGCTGAGTGTGAAAGGAAATAGCTTTTATAAAAATCGTTTTTTAAAGAAGCTGAAGGAAAAGATGAAGCTCAAAGCTGCGCAGTATCCTGATAGACTCGATATCAGTGGCATAGATGATATAAGCTCTTTTGATATTTTTGATAGTCTGTATACAGCTAAGCTTCATGGCTTTAGAGATGCTGCAGATTTTTATCAAAAAGCCAGTGCGGAGTCTCATTTGCCACAGATCAATGTACCTGTTTTGATTATCAATGCGTGGAATGACCCACTCTTAGGAGATGCTTGTTATCCCGTAACTTTGGCTAAAGCGCATGATTTTATTCATTTGGAGACACCACTTAGAGGAGGTCATACGGGCTTTATGCTCCAAGGAGATGAGTTCACTTGGGCAGAGTATAGGATTCGGGATTTTTTGACTAAACTGTAAGCAAAATCTCTTATTTAAACCTATTAAGTGCCAGTCCAGCTACTGTTTCACCTATAGATAGGGAAGAAGTGGCAGCTGGAGAAGGCGCGTTGCAGACATTGATCGCATATGGCTCTTCTAATATGAGGAAATCATCGATCAACCCACCCGTTCTGTCGCAAGCTTGCGCGCGAACACCTGCTCCACCATCTACTAAATCGCTTTCTTGGATATCAGGGATGAGTTCTTGAAGGGCTTTGGTAAAAGCTGCCTTGGAAAAAGAGCGATAAAGTTCACCCAGACCAGTCTTCCAATATTTGGCTGCTACTTTTTGAAAACCTGGCCAAGCAAGTGTTTCGGCTAGTTCAGCGAAGTTGACGTCTGTTCGCTTATAGCCTTCACGCTTAAAGGCCAGCACGGCATTTGGTCCTGCCTCTATACCACCCTTCATCATTCGCGTGAAGTGTACGCCTAGGAATGGGAAATTAGGATCTGGAACGGGATAGATGAGATTTTTGACAAGGTATTCTTTCTCTTTTTTGAGCTTAAAATATTCGCCTCTAAACGGGATGATTTTCAAGTCTACCTTGGAGCTTAGCTTGGCGATTTTGTCAGAGTAGAGACCCGCGCAATTGATGACGAGCTTGGTTATATAGTTGTGTTGACTTGTTTCTACAATTGTCTCTCCATTGATTTCTTTAAGTCCTTGTACCTTGGTTTGGAAGAATATCTGCCCGCCTAGTTTCTCAAACTTTTCTGCATAGGCTTCGGCTACTCTTTTATAATCTACAATACCTGTTTGTGGTATGTGCAGTGCAGCCACCCCTTGTACATAAGGTTCGTATTCCTTCAATTCATCTAGTGTGATTTTTCGACTTCCGACTAAGCCATTTTGTAGACCTCTTTCGAGTAGGTTGTTGAGCAGGGGAACTTGCTCTTGCTTCGTGGCTACGACTACCTTTCCTGTGATTTCAAATGGGATGTTTTCTTCCTCACAAAACTTGATCAGTTGATGATATCCTTTGATGCAATTGGTAGCCTTTAGACTTCCAGGCTTGTAGTAAAGTCCAGAGTGGATCACTCCAGAATTATTGCCTGTTTGATGCAGTGCTACTTTAGATTCCTTTTCTAAAATGGCGATTTTAAGCGTGGGTTTTTGCTGGATGAGGTGTAATCCAGTAGCTAAGCCTACAATGCCTCCTCCTATGATCGTGATGTCGTATTTCATACCTGATATTTGATAACAAAGATAATAGAGGATCGGAATTAGGAATGAGATTCTCTAAATTTCATTGTGGAGTTTTTATATAAAAAAAGCCCTCATGAAATTATCCATGAGGGCTTTAAGCTGTTTAAGCGTTGCTTAGTTATCTTTTTTAGCTTTTGCGCTGGAGGCTTCTTTTTTGTCAAAGTTCATAGACACTGAGTTGATACAGTATCTGATACCCCCTTTGTCTTTAGGTCCATCAGGGAATCTGTGTCCGAGGTGTCCGTCACATTTGGCGCAAGTAATTTCTTCTCTTACCATGCCATGTGAGTAATCCATAGATACTTTGATGGCATTTTTGCTGATCGGCTCTGTAAAGCTTGGCCATCCACAGCCGCTGTCATATTTAGCTTCCGAGCTAAATATCTCATTGCCACAAGCTTTACACTCATAGATACCCGTTTCTTTGTTGAGGTAGTATTCTCCAGTGAAGGCTCTTTCTGTTCCTTTTTCTCTCAATACATGATAGGAAAGTGGATCCAGTTTCTTTTTCCACTCTTCTTCAGGCAAGCTTACTTTGGCTACTTTTCCGTTATCCATTTTCTTTTCGATCTTTTTGTCTTGTGCTTGAGAGCATGATGCACCTAGGACTAAGGTGGCAAGGCTCATGATATAAATTAACTTTTTCATATTCTCTGCTTTTTTAGATTAACGGCTCGTAGGACTCTTTGTTTAACTAACGTAAAGTACGAGTCCTTTGAGGTATTCAGATTCTGGATGATAGATATTTATCGGGTGATCTCCTGGCTGGGAGAGGTAGTGTAGGATCTTGATTTCTCTGCCTACTTCTATGGCTGCTGCGGCTATGGTATTGGCAAAGAGCGCTTTGTCTACTACTTGTGAGCATGAGAAAGTAAATAGTATTCCGCCAGATTTGATTTTTTTGAGCGCTTCAGCATTGAGTCTTTTGTATCCTTGGACGGCATTGTGTCTAGCGTTTTGACTTTTAGCAAAGGCAGGAGGGTCAAGTATCACCACATCAAAATCATCACCTATTTCTCTAATATATTTAACTACATCAGCCGTAATGGCCTCATGCTTTCCTTTAGATGGATTTAGGGCGATGTTTTCTTCCGTGAGTGCGATGGCTTTTGCAGAAATGTCTACTGAATGAATTTCTGTGGCACCAGATTGGAGTGCATAGACTGAGAAGCCACCCGAATAGCAGAAAGTGTTGAGTACTTTTTTTCCCTTGCTGTAGCGCGCGAGTAAAGCTCTATTTTCTCTTTGGTCTATGAAAAAGCCTGTTTTTTGACCTGTAATCCAGTCTATCTGAAAGCGATGACCATACTCCTGGACTTGTGTACTAGGTGCTTCACCTAGAAGGAAGTGATTGTTTATTTGGGCTGCAAACTTTTTAGGAAGTGTTTCAGAGCTCTTGTCATAGATGCAGTTAATCTGCTTTCCAAGGCAGTTTTGCAGGGCTTGAGCGATCAAGTCTATCTGCAGATATACACCTATGCTATGTGCTTGAATAACGGCAGTCTGTGCATAGATATCGATGATGAGTCCTGGTACGCCATCTCCTTCTGCATGAAAAAGTCTATAAACATTGGTTTCTGAGCTATTTACAAGGCCTAAAGCTTGTCGTAGTCTGAGTGCTTGTTTGATTTTTTCATCCCAAAACTTTTGATCGATAGCTTGCTCTTCAAAAGCGATAATTCTGATGGCAATACTACCGTCTTGATAGTGTCCAAGACAGAGAAAAGCGCCTTTATGCGTACAGACTTTGACGATGTCACCATCTTTGATATCGGCATCCATACGGGCTATTGCACCAGAAAATATCCAAAGGTGTCTTCTTTTGACAGCAATTTCTTTACCTGGCTTGAGGTATATTTGAGGGTAGTTCATAGAATCTTTTAACAAATTGACTCATTAAAGATAAGGTCACAAGGGTATTTTATAAGGTCTAGTACTCATAAAATATCCTGAGCCTTAAATAAAAGCGTCCTCAAATAGTGCTTGGCTATAAGAGGACGATTTCTTGATATGAATGATGCGATTTATTTTTGGTACATTTTTTCTCTCAGTGCGTTGATCTCTGCGCTTTCTAGGTAGTCATCATAAGACATCCTACGATCGATCATGCCTTTAGGAGTAAGTTCGATGACTCTGTTAGCTACCGACTGTACAAATGCGTGGTCATAAGAAGACATCATCACTGTACCAGGGTATTCTAAGATCCCATTGTTAAAAGCAGTGATCGACTCTAGATCCAAGTGCGCAGTAGGCTCATCGAGTACTAGTACATTTGGGTTAGCTAGCATCATTTTGGAGATCATACAACGGACCTTTTCACCTCCAGAGAGGACTTTGGTCTTTTTGAGAGATTCTTCCCCTGTGAATAGCATTCTACCCAAAAATCCTCTTACATAGCTTTCTTCAGCATTTTCGGCCGTGTATTGGCGCAGCCACTCGATGAGGTTCATGTTGCCATCGAAGTATTTGGCATTGTCATACGGTAAGTAAGCATTTGTAACGGTCACGCCCCACTTAAACTCTCCTTTATCGGCTTTGACTTCTCCCATGATGGTTCTGAAGAAAGTACTCACTGCGAGCTT
This sequence comes from Penaeicola halotolerans, assembly GCF_016464625.1. Classification (GTDB taxonomy): domain Bacteria; phylum Bacteroidota; class Bacteroidia; order Cytophagales; family Cyclobacteriaceae; genus Penaeicola; species Penaeicola halotolerans. Next base: position 3,449 of record NZ_JAEAGO010000003.1, on the reverse strand, counting down.
TGTTTTAGAGATGAAGGCAACTTTGTCACCTTTTTCAAGCATGAAATTCACATCATGGAATAGGGTAGTACCGTCATCTGCTTTTTTGGTTAGTTGCTCCACCATGAGGATCTGATCACCAACTTCACGCTCTTGCTTAAAGATGATGCCAGGATATTTTCTAGTACTTGGCTGGATTTCATCTACATTAAGTTTTTCGAGCATTTTCTTACGTGCAGTCGCTTGCTTAGATTTGGCTACGTTGGCACTGAATCGCTCGATGAACTCTTGTAGTTCTTTACGCTTTTCTTCTGTTTTCTTGTTTTGGTCTGCTCTCTGTCTTGCAGCTAGCTGACTAGATTCATACCAGAATGTATAGTTACCAGAGTAAGTCTGGATTTTACCAAAGTCGATGTCCACGATGTGTGTACAGACAGTATCTAAGAAGTGTCTATCGTGAGAAACTACGATAACTGTATTTTTAAAATCAATCAGGAAGTTTTCTAACCAGTTGATTGTCTCGATATCAAGGTCGTTAGTAGGCTCATCGAGTAGGAGGATGTCAGGATTGCCAAACAAGGCTTGTGCAAGTAAAACTCTTACTTTTTGCTTACCATCAAGTTCGCTCATTTGAAGGTAGTGTAAGTCTTCAGAAATCCCCAGACCACTCAATAGTGATGCAGCATCACTTTCGGCATTCCAACCTTCCATCTCTGCAAACTCCCCTTCAAGTTCAGAGGCTCTGAGACCATCTTCTTCTGAGAAGTCAGGTTTTGCATAGATAGCATCCTTTTCTTCCATGATCTTCCACAGCTTGCTGTGACCCATGATCACTGTCTGTAATACTTGGTAGTTGTCAAATTCAAATTGGTTTTGCTTTAATGTAGCCATACGCTCTCCTGGAGAGATGGCAATCTGCCCTGTAGTACTTTCTATTTCACCAGAAAGTATTTTGAGGAAAGTAGATTTACCTGCACCGTTGGCTCCAATGACGCCATAGCAGTTGCCGGGAGTGAATTTTATATTGACATCCTCAAAAAGGATACGTTTGCCAAATCGTAGGGATAGGTCAGAAACAGTAATCATTTCGTTTGCTTATTTTGATTTTGAAGGTGCAAAGATAAGAAAAATATGTTCCTCAAAATAATGGACTCCTAGCGCAAGCGAGATTAATTATTACTGATCAGTGTGTTACAATTTTTAGACTCAGAGATTGTCCGATGCAGCCTCATGAAGGCGCTTTCTAATGTATTGATCTAGGAGAGATCTTGTGGTTTGATGGATTTTGTCTTGCATGAATTTGGTCCATCCAAAAAAGAAGCCTGGTAAACCTAAAGCTTGCCTGCTCCATTTCCAAAGATCAAAGTGATCGAAGTGTCTGTAGATGAGGCCTTCTTTGAAAGTAAATTGAGCTGTTACGTGATTGATCACTTTGCGTTTCTTTTTGCCAAAGGGATAAATAGCTTTCCATTTGGCACTTCCATTGGATTCGGAAGCTTTTATTTGCTCAAAAGAGATTTTCAGTTGGCCATTACTTCTCAGTAGCAGCATTTCCCACATATACTTGACTTCCGTACCTTTCAATTTTCTAAATACAGGATCTTCAAAAATGATTTCTGGATGATAGCAGGCCATCATTTGTTCCAAGTCATTATTGGCAAATGCTTCATAGAAATTTTTGATTAGTACCTCTGGAGATTTCATAGGAGTGAAGAAGTTAAAAAAAGAGTAGTTTTAGTGATTACTAAAACTACTGTCTGATTTATGGATTTGAAAGTCGATCAATCGTGTTTGCTTTTTTGATCTCTTTTGTTTTGCTTTTCTTGCCTTTTTTCTTTGAGCGTCTTAGTAGGCTCTTTTTTGGTCGTTTTCTTTGCGTCTTGACTTTTAGCCATGGGAGTAGTTGCTGAGTGGGATGCTAGGCTTCGTTGCACTAGGTTGCTCTCAACAGTATGAAGTTACAAGTTTTTAGGGAGGAGTATTAAAATTTTGAAATAATTTTTTTGTGCTGAGTCAAAAAGAAAGGCCTCAGAAACACATGGATTGGATGATGTTCAGAGGCCTTTGTGAAATCATGTGAGTTTTAACCTAGTTTATTGATCAAGTCAACAATTCTATTCGAGTATCCCGCCTCATTGTCATACCAGCCGACTACTTTGACTAAGTTGCCATTGACAGCAGTGAGTTCCGAGTCAAAGATGCAAGAGTGAGGATTGCCGATGATGTCTATGGAGACTATTGGGTCTGTGACATATTGAAGAATGCCCTTGAACGGGCCTTCAGCAGCTTTTTTCATCACAGTATTGATTTCTTCTATCGAGACTTCTCTAGAAAGCACTGCTGTCAGGTCAACGAGGGATCCATCAGGGATCGGTACTCTCATAGCTACACCATCTAGTTTGCCTTTGAGATGTGGCAAAACGAGACCGACAGCTTTAGCAGCGCCAGTAGAGGTAGGTACTATCGAGTATGCCGCTGCTCGGGCTCTTCTGAGGTCATTGTGCGGAGCGTCCACGATATTTTGATCACCTGTATAGGAGTGTACGGTAGTGATATAGCCCTTTTCAATTCCGAAGTGATCATCTAGCACTTTAGCCATAGGAGAGAGGCAGTTGGTCGTGCAGGAAGCATTAGAAATGATTTTTTCTTGGCCTGTGATAATGTGGTCATTCACCCCTAAAACAACGGTAGGTACTGTGTCAGGACTTTTGGTAGGAGCGGATATGATTACTCTCTTGGCTCCTGCGATCAAATGTCCCCTAGCACCTGCTTCATCTGTAAATCTGCCGGTAGCTTCAAGCACTATATCTACACCTAGTGATCCCCAAGGAATGTTTTTAGGTTCTTTTTCTGAAAACAACCTGATCAATGAGCCATTGATGATGAAGCCGTTTGATGCTACTTCTATCGTGCCATCGAACTTGCCATGGACAGAGTCATATTTGAGTAAGTGAGCTAGGGTAGGGATGTCTGTCGTGAGGTCATTTACAGCGACTATCTCTATATTACTTTGCTTTAGCAGGAGTTTAAAAGCCAGGCGACCGATGCGTCCGAAGCCATTGATAGCTACTTTGATCTTTGACATCTTGATATCTGGGTTTATTATGATGGTTTGGTATGCGAAATTAGCAAAGAAAGGGAGAATGTACAATGAAAAAGATTTCCTACTTAGCATCAGCCATTTGGCTGTAGAAACGAAATATTTTTTGGTCACATTTTGTGAATCAAAAGCTAAATTCTATATTTGCATCACCATTTCGGGAGGGAAGCCTCAAAGAGTCAAATGGTCCGTTCGTCTAGGGGTTAGGACGTATCCCTTTCACGGATAAAACACGGGTTCGATTCCCGTACGGACTACATTAAACATCGTCATCGTGCGATAGCGGCCTTTCGAAATGGTCCGTTCGTCTAGGGGTTAGGACGTATCCCTTTCACGGATAAAACACGGGTTCGATTCCCGTACGGACTAC
>NZ_JAEAGO010000034.1 GCF_016464625.1 Penaeicola halotolerans | reverse complement strand
CCTTTCGGAAATATTTAATAATGCAGCCAATACAGCGGTGCTTCCAGCATATTGGGTGATAGACACTACTATTGGATATAAGTTTGGAAATTCGGAGCTAAGACTCAATGTCAAGAATGTTGCTGATCGATTGTACTATACGAGTGCAATATACAACACGCAGTTTGTCGTGGGTAATGACCGTATTTTCATGTTGTCATTTAGACACCAGTTTTAAAATAGAAAAGGGGAAGCACCACCAGGCTACCCTTTACTAGCTCAATTCAATTTGAATGAATAAAAAGCTCAAAAAATCGCTCACTAAGGTC
>NZ_JAEAGO010000033.1 GCF_016464625.1 Penaeicola halotolerans | reverse complement strand
TTCTCACTGATCTCATATGTTACCGTGTAAGTGCCTGCTGCTGTACCAGCCACTATCGTCACCGTACCATCTGCATTTACTGTCAATGGCCCATTCGTATTCGGTGTGATCGTCACATCTCCAGCATTCACCGGTGATCCGTTCAACTCATCGTTGCCTAGTACATTGCCCGTAGTCGCTCCCGCAAAGCCATTTACATTTGTGATCGTATCATCATTCGCTTCAATGACTGCTGCAGTCACCGTCACTGTCACCGTTGCATCATCTGTATTCGCTGCATCTATGTTATCCGTCAAACGGTAAGTCAAGGTATACAC
>NZ_JAEAGO010000032.1 GCF_016464625.1 Penaeicola halotolerans | reverse complement strand
ATCCCGTAGTCTAGCATCAAGAGCATCTCTCCTGAATTAGCCTGTTCCTGTATGCCGAAGAAGCGTTCTGAGGCATTGTAAGTTTCTAGGTAATTCATGCCTTTCTTAGGGATTAACTCTTTGTAAAGCTGTCTATAAGGTCCGAAAGCTACTGCCCCGTGAATGAAAAGCTCTAAGTTAGGCCATACTTCTAGGATGTTTTTGGCACCCTTAAGCTCTACGATACGCTGGATCAAAACGATAGACCAAGTAGGCACGCCAGCGATATTGGTGACATTTTCCTCAGAAGTCACTTTGGCCATTTTCTCTATTTTGGCTTCC
>NZ_JAEAGO010000031.1 GCF_016464625.1 Penaeicola halotolerans | reverse complement strand
CATACCCCCTTATCCTCCATACTCCCCCATCCTCCCTACTTCCGCAACCTCCCTACTCCTGCATCATCCCTACTCCCTCATCCTCCATATGCCCTCATACTCCATACTCCCTCATCCTTCATACTCCCTCATCCTCCACACTCCTGAATCCTCCATACCCCTCATCCTCCATTTCTCGCATCCTCCCTAATCCTGCATTCTCCATACTTCCGCATCCTCCATACTCCTGCATCCTCCATACTCCCTCATCCTCCACACTCCTGCATCCTCCATACTCCCTCATCCTCCATACTCCCTCATCCTCCATTTGCCCTCCTCCTCCCTATAC
>NZ_JAEAGO010000030.1 GCF_016464625.1 Penaeicola halotolerans | reverse complement strand
GTTGACTCACTGAATCCAGGCAATACAGATGAGGCTACAGTCACGGTAATAGTAGCAGGCGCAGGCTTGGTAGCCAATGATGATCCGATAACGATCAATGGTTTTGATGGCGGCAGCTTCAATGTATTGGCAAATGACACATACAATGCTAACCCAGCGACTACTGGCGAGGTAACGATCACCCAACTGTCAATAGATACAGGCATCACCTTCGATACGACAACGGGCGAGGTAACAGTAGCGGCTGGTACATCGGCAGGTGTGTATACCTTGACTTACCGTTTGACGGATAACATAGATGCAGCGAATACAGATGATGCAACGGTGACAGT
>NZ_JAEAGO010000029.1 GCF_016464625.1 Penaeicola halotolerans | reverse complement strand
TGCTTCTAGAGCCTATATTTCTGAGGAAAATATTACAAGATATTACAGATGGCGGAAACCGGCCATTAGAGCTATACAAGAACACAACACAATTGATGGCCCTTCAGAGGTACCAACGGCCATGCCTCTAAAATGGTTGACTGAGTAACCAATATCGACTAAACAATGGCCCTTAGCTGAGGAAAAGTTACAGGCTTTAGAACAGCTGGTACAAGAGCAATTAGATGCTGGACATATAGAAGAATCTACCAGCCCTTGGAATTCTCCTGTATTTGTTGTTAAGAAAAAATTTGGTAAATGGAGAATGGTGACAGATCTTAGAGCTATCAACAAGGT
>NZ_JAEAGO010000028.1 GCF_016464625.1 Penaeicola halotolerans | reverse complement strand
AAAAAGAATAAAATGTCACCAAAAGGTCAGCCTGGTCTATAAAAGTGAGTCCAGGACAGCCAGGGCTATTATATGAAATTGCCTGAGTTCAAATCAGCAATTTCCCAACTCCAACAAGAATGTTTACAGGAAAGGCAACAGATAAAGAAAGGCACATCAAAGAAGTGCAGTGGAGCTGTAGGCACACCCTTTGAAACTTCTCTATTGCAAGGTCACAGAGTTAGGAAAGGATCTTGATCTTAAACTTTCCTTAATAGTAAGTCTATGTGTGTATCACACTCAAGCCACGTGCCCTCAGAGCTCATGGAAGACAAAACAGAACTCTACAATAAGAGA
>NZ_JAEAGO010000027.1 GCF_016464625.1 Penaeicola halotolerans | reverse complement strand
GAGAATCATACAGATAGACTTCTAAAAAACCTATACTCCTTCAAATTAAAAAATACAAATCACAATTCCAGAGAACCTAGACAACAATGCAGAATCTAAGAGAGACATACATGGATCTAATCTACATGGGATGTAGAAAAAGACAAGATCTCCTGAGTAAATTGGGAGCATGGGGACCTTGGGAGAGGGTTGAAGGGGAGGGGAGAGGCAAGGAGGGGAACAGAGAAAAATGTAGGGCTCAATAAAAATCAATAAAAAACCCTGGGATACCCTGGGACCTAAGAATGGGAAGAATCATAACTCGAAAAGCTGTAATCCAACTTCTTATAACTCCAAGGTGA
>NZ_JAEAGO010000026.1 GCF_016464625.1 Penaeicola halotolerans | reverse complement strand
GCCGTACCGGAAGGTGTGGCTGGAACACCTCCTTTCTGGTGAATATTGGTTGCTTGTTATCTTACTGAAATTATTTAGTCGGGCTTGTAGCTCAGGTGGTTAGAGCGCTACACTGATAATGTAGAGGTCCGTGGTTCGAGTCCACGCAAGCCCACTTTAATTTAAAAACTTTGGGGGATTAGCTCAGCTGGCTAGAGCGCCTGCTTTGCAAGCAGGAGGTCATCGGTTCGACTCCGATATTCTCCACTTATCCATAATGATGGATAAAGTTCTTTGACATAATGTATAAGAGAAATAGAATAAGAATAGTAGAGTTAAGTGAATAAGGGCGTACGGGGGATGC
>NZ_JAEAGO010000002.1 GCF_016464625.1 Penaeicola halotolerans | reverse complement strand
CAACCTCTGCCGCAATCTTTCACTCTTGTCAATATATCAACCCTTTCAGTTAATATATCATCACCCTAAATCCATCCCCCCTAATCATTCCCCGCTTTTGGGTCTGCAAAGGTAAGAAATGTTTCTTGTAGTGCAATACCTGAAGAGAAAAAATTATTTGATTTTTACCTCAACTCTTAACTCCTCTTCTCTCCCCGCTTTTGGGATTACAAAGGTAATAGAAAGCTTTCTCAATTCAATCAAAATGTTAACTTATTTTTTGATCCCCTCGAAAGAAAAATATCCCTCCAATCCTCTCAAAAAGCTACTTTTTCTCATCTCACCAACTCCTTATCCCCCGTTTGGGACTGCAAACATAGAACCTTTTAAATCAACTACCAAATCATACACAAAACCTTTTTTGACAAACTAACCAAACACCCTGAGTAACAAGAAGAAAAATTATTTTGCTTTCTTAAATAAAGGGACGGTACTGCATGGTTCTCCATACATGAGGCTAGAAACTACGGGAAGAAGCTTTCTAGAAAGCGCTATGTATGCTTCATTGGGGACTTCTATCTTACTACAACCTTTGATCACCACCTTTTGATCAATGAAAATTGAGGTGTCAAGTTGGTTAATTTTCTCTAAAAAGATCTGCGTCTTCAATGCATCCAAATCCCCAAAAGCATAAAAGTCAGCTATTGGTGCAAGATAAGTAGCTAATAATATATATGCCCATCTAGGAACTATGGCATCAGCAGAGCAATATATCGCGACTGACTTACCATTGTATGTAGTCCAATCAAATGCTTTGAGAGTTTGTCTAAAATCTTTTTCTTTTAAGGCTATCCCCTCAAATAAATAATCTGCTATATCGAATACTCCAACATTAGTGGATTTGTATAGCTCCTCTAAATCAACTGTCTTTAGACTACTATTTACTACTCGATTGACTATTTCGTTTTCCATATTTAATCAAAGAAATTATGCTTCTTAACTTTTGCTGCTGCTTCCTTTAAATAGAACGGTTCGCTATATGCTAAATCAGAAAATGCATTTTGTTTATATCGCTCATAAGCGAGTGCACCCATGATCTTAGCTGATGGCAAAAGCTCGATCATTTTAGCATGTTTATTATTAATTGATTCTACCGTTTTCAATGCAGCATCCCCTACAAACAGCACTTGACCTCTCGTAAGTTCCTCTTCGAAAGATCGCTCATCTAATATGTGTGCTTCAATATTCGAATAATCAGAAGAGTCTATACATTTCATTCTTCGATAGATTTCTAGCCTTCTAGCGTCTAGCGTAGCGACATAAGTAGTAAAGTCTGATCTCAGAAGTTGTGCCTCATGAAGGAGTGCATCCAAAGTAGAAAACGTGATCAGTGGCTTATCTAAAGCAAAGCAAATACCCTTAGCAGTAGAAAGACCTATCCTTAAACCCGTATAAGATCCTGGCCCGATGGCAACTGCCACAGCAGAGAGTTCATTAATAGCAACGCTGCTCTCAGAAAGTACCTGCTCGATAAACTTTGTGAGATTGGTTGCGTGTGCATTTTCATCATCTGACTCTCGAAAAGATAATAACTGACCATCTTGATGAAGTGCAACTGAACATATGCGAGTAGCTGTCTCGATAGATAAAATCAAAGCCATTTCAAGAAAAGATTTCTACGATTTTTTGAACTATGACAAGTAATACAAAGGTAGTGAATATCCTTTGAAGCATAGTAGAGCTCATCCTAAGAGAGGATTTTACACCAAAAGGTGAAGAAATAAGCACTCCCACAACCATAGGGAGTGATATAGATAATATCATATATCCTACGTGAGCTCCTTCATAAGGGAGTCTTGGACTTTCAAAAAAATTAAATACAGCCATTGATCCAGTAGCTATTAAAATCATCCCTATCGAAATCGATTTGGCCTTTTTGATATCCACCTTAAAATAATTACTTAAAAGCGGGACTATAATAGTACCTCCTCCTAATCCAGAAAGTGCTGACATCCCTCCCCCGAGGAAACCTGAAAGGCTCATGCCTAGTTTGGAAACTTGATAGTCATTTGTCTGGATTGGTTTCTTTCGATTCAAATACCCCTGAAGTAGAATTAGAATCAAAAAGACAACTACGACTACATTAAATATTAGTCTATTGTAAAAAGGTGTATTGACCACAAAAGTAAGCATCAGTAGAGAGGTCAGCGCACCTGCTACTCCTACAAACACCGTTTCTCTCAAATAAAATGTCTTGGTCTTAATATGTGTTGCTATGCCTGAAACTGAGGCAAAAAAAGTCCCTAGTGTAGAATTAGCAATGACATATTGTACGAGTTCCTCTTGTGGCACTCCGGCTTTAGTCAAGGCCACTGGAAGAATCAATATGTAAATCATCCCACCTCCTATCCCTAGCAAGCCTGCAAGAAATCCTCCGATCAGTCCCGCAAGAACTAAGACCAATATGTCAATCATTTATTCTTTTTGGGTTTTAGCAGCTGCTGATATGTTGCTTGATCTTTAAGAATTTTAAGCGCTTCAGATATATCCATATCCTCATCCAATGAAGACTCGATGATACCTTCTTGAAAATAATACCTAGAGACGATCTCTTCTTCTAAAGCTTGTTTGATCTCTGACTTAAATTTGATCAAGTCCTGTTCCTTATTGTGAGAAACTTTCTTCTTGAGTTCGTTCAACTGATCCTCTATATCACTGTAGTATTTTTCACTTTGTGCGTATTGCTCAAGGTCATCAATAGTCTTTTCTACTCGTGTGATGTAGTCATATTCTTTATCTTCGAGCCATTTTACAAATTCATCATACTCTTGGTCACTGAGCTTGAATGATCTAGGATTCTCAATTTTGTCGTGCTTGTAGAAGTATTGAGTAGCAAAATCAAAAGTAAGGTTACGCGCTACTAAGCTGTAAGTAATAGGTGCATAATTTGGCTGCTCTACTTTGATATCAGGATCAATTCCACCACCATCATAGACTATTCTACCAGCTTCTGTTTTAAAGGCCACTTTGAGTGAATCTGGGATTTTGCCTACACTACCATCTTCATTTCTATTAGCATAATCAATAGCTTGGATACATCTTCCGCTTGGTGTATAGTACTTAGCAGTTGTGATTTTTACCTGAGAGTTGTATGGAAGTGGTCTTGATGTCTGCACTAAGCCTTTACCAAAGGTCCTCTGACCAACAAGCACAGCTCTGTCATAATCTTGCAAAACTCCAGCGATGATTTCTGAAGCAGAAGCGCTTCTGCTATTGGTAAGTACAACAAGAGGCATTTTTTTGTCCACTGGACTGTTTAGGGCCTTGTATGTCCTATTAAGTTCTGATAGCTTACCTTTTGTATTGACGACTACTTTTCCCTTTGGGATAAATAAGTTGGAAATACCCACTGCCTCATCTAAGATCCCTCCAGGATTGTCTCTTAAGTCCAATATCAATTTCTCTGCTCCTTGAGCTTTGAGGTCTAAAAGCGCTTCCTTGACTTCTTTTGAGGCATTTGTAGTGAAATCTGCTAGTTTAATGTAGCCAACTCCATCTTCTAACATACCATAAAAAGGCACATTGTTGATAGTGATTTTCTTTCTGGATAGTTCGAAATTTAAAGTATCTCCATTTCTAAGCAGCGTGACTTTGACTTTGGTATTCTCTGGACCTTTGAGTTTCGCACTTATATCAGCCGTTGGAGCTCCCTTCACATTTTCATCATTGACCATGAGAAACTCATCTGCGATCCTAATGCCCGCCTTCTGAGCTGGAAAACCGGTATATGGCATGATGACAATGGTCTGATCCCCTCTATTGCCTATCAACGCACCGACTCCGCCATATTCACCTGTAGTCATCACTCTAAAATCTTCAGCTTGACTCTCTGGTATGTATTGGGTATATGGATCTAGCTCTTCTAGCATAGCATTGATACCTGTCTCGATGATCTCTTCTGCTGCCACTTCGTCTACATAGAGTGTATTGAGCTCTCTGACTAAAGAAGCAAAGATGTCTAGGTTTTTAGCTATCGCAAAAAGTTTGTCATTTCGTACGCTAAATGAAAAAAGAACTGTAGAAGCTAGTATAAATGCTGCTACAATAAGGGTGATTTTACGCTTAGTCATGATACTTTGGACTTTAGATCTATTACCAAACGCTCGAGCGAAAGGATTAGTTTTTCTTCGATCACTTGATAAGGCAAGATGTCACTTGCAATATAAATAAATGCAATAGAGACTTTGCCTAAATTCTGTGATTCTAGTAGATGCTTGTGCAAACGGTATGCCTCTTTGATCCTTCTTTTGATCAAATTGCGATCTACTGCTTTTTTGATTTTACGCTTAGATACAGAGATGAGTACTTTGTTGACAGACCCCTCAGGTGTGGTGATGAGAAGTAACTTAAAAGGGTGTAAAAAAAAAGAGGAACCTTTATCAAAAAGTTCCTTGATCGCTTTTTCGCTGTTTAAACGTTCCTCTTTTGTGAATTTATATTTCATCAATCATCATTTGAGCTGAAGCTAAATGCGTCAATGGGAATATCTTATTTCTTCAATGTCTTTTCTGAAGAAACAGTAAGTTTATGTCTGCCTTTAGCTCTACGCTTAGCAAGTACTCTTCTACCGTTTGCAGAAGCCATTCTAGATCTGAAACCGTGCTTGTTTCTTCTTTTTCTTTGAGAAGGTTGAAATGTTCTTTTCATCTCTTTATAGATTATTAATTAGTTCTTTTAATACATTGCCGAAGATGGCGCTCGAAACACCATTCTAAAAGGACTGCAAAGATAGCTAGCTTTTTTTTAAATACAAATCAGTCATTTACTTTTGTTTAAATTCAAAACATCATGAAATATAGATTTGAAATCGAACAAGCAAACTTACATACTTTCAGTATTAGTTTCTCTGTAAAGGCATCCTCCACACAGGAGATATTTTGGCTGGCTGACTGGCGACCTGGGAGATATGAGGTCGCCCACTACGCTCAGTACATCAGAAATATCAGTTTCCGATCAGAAAATGGCCATGTACTGACCTATACAAAAGATACTGTCAACAGCTGGCGCGTATACTGTGAAGACGCACAAGAAATCCATGTAAACTACGTCTACTATGCAGGTCAGCTCGATGGCGGAGGGTCTTGGGTTGACGATCGACAAGTGTATTTAAATCCTATTAATTTTTTGCTCTACCAAAAAGACAAAGTACATCACCCATGTAGTTTAGAATTGCACTTACCTCCATCATATCAAATTGCTTGTGCACTGAAGACTATCAAGCAAGAAGTGTTTGCAAAGTCATATTTTGAAATGGTAGACAACCCTCTGATTTGTTCAGCTGAACTAATGCATGAAAGCTACCAAGTAGGAGAGACGACTTTTCACCTTTGGGCACAGGGACTTGATGAGAAAGCAAACTTAAAAGCACTAATCCCCGACTTTAAGAACTTTACTACTGCTCAAGTAAGTATGATGGGAGCATTTCCAGCACAAGCCTATCATTTTCTTTTTCAATTTACTCCCTATAAATTTTACCATGGCGTAGAGCATAGGGAGAGTACAGTCATTGTACTAGGTCCAGCAGGAGAGTTTTTATCACAAGGGTTTCAAGACAATTTGATGGGCATCAGCTCTCATGAACTTTTTCATGCTTGGAATGTCACTCGACTCAGACCTCAGACTTTTCACCCCTATGACTTTAGTAAGCCTGTGATGCTATCTGAAGGGTTTGTGTTAGAAGGCATCACTACTTACTACGGAGACCTGTTTCTGGCTAGAAGTGGTTACTTTTCTACAGAGGCATACTTATCCGAATTGACCAAAATCATCCAACGAGAAGCTGATAACTACGGTAACCAACATCAATCAATAGTAGCATCCTCTCATGACCTATGGATGGATGGATATAAGAAAGGTATACCTGATAAAAAGGTATCCATTTATACCAAAGGAGCCATCATAGCACTAATGCTTGATCTAAAACTTCGCATAGAAAGCGATCGATCACTTGATGATATTATGAGGAAAATGTGGGCCTTATTTGGAGATCATGCTGGATATACTTTAACCGATTTTATAAAAATTTGTGAATCTGAGAGTGGCTTAGTCTTGACTGATTTCTTTGATAAATATCTATTTGGCACACACGCATTTATCGGTGATCTGCATAGCTACCTTGACAAAGTGGGTATCGAATTACAAACATCACCTCATCCCGATCTGCTCACTGCTCACTTTGGAGCTAAACGCGAAGGAGAAAAAATCATCCAAATAGCTCCTAAAAGTCCTGCCGCAGCTTGTTTGAGCTTGCAAGATGAAGTGATATCATTTGACTCAAAATTAGGAGAAATTCACGTCAAAAGATTTGGTGAAGAGAGAGTGTTTGATCTAAAGAGATCAAATCAAACCTACTTTGATGTAACCAATCTGCATCTAAAGCATCAATCATCAGAAAACAATCTTTTGAAAAAATGGCTAAAAAAATAGGGAGGTCAAAGATCTCCCTATTTAATCTTATTCTTATAGATATTAATCTACTTTAAAAGTAGCGGCATCTATTTGAGTATTTACTTTCAAAGAAGTGACTTTCGTCTCAAGTGGCATAGGGATCTGTGGGTTAGTAGCCAATTGGAAGAAAGAGAAAAGTACTCCTTCCACCGCTTTGTAGTCTCGATAGATTGCATTTCCTTGAGCTGATTCAGTTTGTAGTTTTAGTCCTGACTCTACATCATAGTATTCTACCATGCTCACACCACCTGGAACAGACACCTTGACTCTGTAAGCATCTTTACCTTCTACGCTTTTGATATCCTCAAGTACAAGCTTATATCCTTCTTTGAGGTAATCTAACTCTGGAAATATCAAAGCACCACTTTTAAAAGGAGCTACTTGAGCGCCTTCAAGCATTTGGCTCTGTCCACCAGAAGATATCTTAGCTTTATCTCCATTCAATACAACATTTTGAACAGTATTCCCACCAACTTTCACGCTAAGGGCCAGTTTACCTGGTTGTTCTTTGAGCGTGGTCGTCTCGATAGTCATTCCTTGTATTTCTGCCGAAGTGATCATTTCTACAGACTTGATGGCCTCGAGTTTTGCTCTTCCTCCTATAGCATCGATGTATTTATTGATGACACTCTCAGCAGTGACACTAGCATCTATCTTACTATCAGAAGGCACTTCTTCGTTTCCATAGATATCGTACATTTTGACTTCGCCAAATCTAGCCACCTTGTCTTTAAACTCACCAGTATTTCCCACGATGACGATATAGGCATTGTCAGGACGAATATACTTTTTGGCTACTTGCTGTACATCTTCAATAGTTACAGCATCAAGACTCTTAAGATAGTTTGCATAGAAGTCTTTTGGTAGATTGTATCTCTCTACATTGAGTGCGAACCCTGCGATAGTACTTGGGCTTTCTAGCGATCTGCCGAAGCTACCAGACAAGTATGCTTTAGCAGCGTCAAGTTCTTCCTGAGTGACCTTCTCATCTACGATTCTACGCAACTCGTACATGATCTCATACACTGCACTGTCAGTCACTTCTGTTCTCACACTAGCACTTGCATTCACAGCAGCTACTAAACGATCACTTCCTATACTTGCATAAGCTCCGTAAGTGTAACCCTTATCTTCTCTTAAGTTCATAAACATCCTAGAAGACGAACCTCCGCCTAGTATGTAGCTCAAAACACGCGTCTTGATATAGTCAGGTGAGTTGAGGCTCAACTCGATCGGGTAGCTGACATTGATCACAGACTGTACGCTGCTCGGCCTATCGTGCAGTGCCACCATAGTTTTAGCAGGCGCTTTAGGTTTCTCATACTCAAATGTTGGTATGGTGCCTTTCGGCCATTTTGAAAAATGCTTTTTAGCTACCTGCTCAGCTTCCTTCTTAGTGATATCTCCTACGATGACTAAATATGCATTACTTGGCTTGAAATAGGTCTTGTAATAATTCTTGATATCTTCTACGGTGATGTTGTTAAGTGTCTCTTCAGAATCTAGCTCACCATAAGGATGATCACCATAAACTAACCTACGAACGATATTAGAAGCGATAGCATTAGGATCATTCTTTTGAAGCGCTATACCCGAAAGTGCCTGCTTTTTGATCTTATCTAGCTCTTCTTCTGGAAAAGCTGGATTGTAGAGCAGATCTGTCATCAGTTCAAGCATTTTGTCCTGATGTTTTTTCAAAGAAGAACCATATCCACCTGAAGAAGAAGCAGATACTGAAGCACCGATGAAGTCTTTTTCCTCATCGAGCTGCTCCTTTGTACGAGTAGTAGTCCCTCTGTTCATTAGCTGGCTCACCATAGACGAAAGTCCCGCCTTATCCTTTTCCAAAACTGGATCTCTTGGAATAGTCAATGAAAATGATACTCTTGGTAGTTTATCATTTTCTACTACGAACACTTTTAGTCCATTAGCTAGTGTAAAAGTAGCTGGCTGACCTATCTGAATCTCAGGTGCTGGACCTGACTCTGGTCTCACAGATCTATCAAGCCCTTGCCCAAAAGCAGTGCTAAATGTCAATAGACCCGCGCATATATATAATAAAGTTTTTTTCATTGTCTTATCAGTCATTTTGTAAATCACTTATCTTCACTTGGCTTAGGTAGATAGTATAATACTACTCTGCTATCTTTCTTAAAATACTCTCTAGCAACTCTTTGGATATCCTCACGAGTTACCTTTTTGTACTCATCCCAAATATTGTTGATATAGTCAGCATCTCCTCTGTATAGCTTTGCTTCTGCAAGTGCCTGAGTTATTCCCTCTATGCTAGAATTTCCTGATACGACTGAGTTCTCGATTTGATTCTGAAGCTTTTGAAATTCTTTCTCAGGGACTAATGTATTTTTTAACTCATCTATTACTTTATCCATCTCTGGCTCAAGCTCAGACGCCTCTACTCCTTGTGCAGTGATGCCATAAAGGATGAAAAGCCCACCGTCTTCTAGATCAAGCGGCAAAGCTGCTACACCAACTGCTTTTTGCTGATTATCGACAAGCTCCTTGTTCATTCTAGAAGAGTTTCCACCTGATAGAATACTTGATATCATTTGGAAAGTATAGTAGTCCTTATCTGTCTTTTTAGGCATGTGATAAGCCTGTACCACTGCTGGCAATTGGATATTATCATAAATCACATCTCTGATTTCTCCATCTATTGCAGGTTCTACTACAGTAGGTCTCGGGATTGTTTTGGTTCCTTTTGGTACTTCTGAGAAGTATTTTTTAACCCAATCCTTGGTCTGCTTAGGGTCGATATCACCAGCTATAGTCAATATGGCATTATTAGGCACATAGAAAGTCTCATAAAAAGCCATGAACTCCTCCAATGATGCGGCATTGAGGTGCTCTAGCGAGCCAATTGGCGGCCACTGATACGGATGTACTTTGTAAGCTCTCTTAAGTGTTTCTGGAAGTAAAGATCCATATGGCCTATTGTCATAGCTTTGTCTCTTTTCTTCCTTTACTACCTCTCGCTGAGTTTCCACCCCCGTTTGATCAATCTTTGCATGTAGCATACGCTCGGACTCCATATAGAGTGCCAGCTCCAGCTCGTTGGATGGCATGATCTGATAGTAGTAAGTCTGGTCGCTAGACGTGAAAGCATTCAGCGTACCACCAGCAGACTGTATGACTTTCATGTATTCACCTCTGTCCAAGTTTTCGGAACCTTCAAAAAGTAAGTGCTCAAAAAAGTGCGCAAAACCCGTTCTTTCAGGGTTTTCATTCTTAGACCCTACATGATATAGTACAGAAACTGCTACTATAGGTGTCGCATTGTCTTGGTGCATAATCACCCTCAGACCATTGTCTAGGGTAAATTCCTCAAATGCTATCTTCTTCTGTGCAAACGTACTGAGCGTAAGTAAACAGAGAAGAGAAACTAATAGACTAATTTTTCTCATAAGTTTATTGTTTGTTTATAATTCAATGGGATTGCAAAATAATTGATAAGAACAACTTATCCAACGAGGTATCTTATTAATATTTCTTGAAAAAAATATAAAAATGTCCGAATTCGAACTTGACTGCTTTTTCATACAGGTATTTTGATCGAAAACGAACACTTCTCTTAAATCCCCTTTAAGAAATTGTTTGACATAAATGCAAAAAGACCTGAAACAGGTCTTTTTGATACTCAGCTATACGTTTGTCGCAGTAGCTTTTTGAAGGAGTTCTTTGACCTCATGCCATTCGAGCCTAGGTCCAAATTGAGTCACTACTTTCGAAGAGGCTAAAGAGGCTATCTTTCCAGCCTGTGCATAAGAATGTCCATTAGTGATGCCATATAGGAATGCCCCAGCGAACATATCTCCTGCGCCATTTGAATCTATAGCAGTAACAGGGTAAGGCTCTATATCGATGAAAGTATCCCCATCATAGATCAAAGCGCCATTTTTACCTTGAGTAATGACAAAAGCCTTTGCTACTTTCTTCAATTCTTCTCGAGCTTCTTTGATAGTTGCTTTCTCAGTATAGAGCATGGCTTCTTCTTCATTGCAAAATAGCAGGTCTACACTTGCACCGATCACTTGATCAAATCCAGACTTGAAGTACTTGACCATACTTGGATCTGAGAATGTCAAAGCTACTTTTACGCCAGCGGCTTCCGCCATTTTCTTAGCAGTAAGCATGGCTTCTCTGCCATTGTCTGATGTGACTAGGTAGCCCTCTATATAGATATATTTAGAATCCTTCAGCGCATATTCATTGATTTCAGCTGTAGAGTAGTTTTGGGTGATCCCCAGAAAAGTATTCATCGTACGCTCTGCATCAGGAGTGACCATCACCAAGCACTTACCTGTGATACCATCCTCCAAAGTCGCTTCTTGCAGATTAGTATCTACTCCTGCAGCTCTGAGATCTTTCATGAAAAACTGTCCCAACTCATCATTTGCCACCTTGCACGAGTAGTAGGACTTTCCCCCAAACTGACTGACTGCGATGATAGAGTTTGCTGCCGAACCTCCACACTGTTTCTTAGCTTCTGCAGCATTGATTGCCTTCATGAGTTTATTTTGGCGTTCCTCATCCACCAGCGTCATGAATCCTTTTTCTATTTCATTTTGGATAAAAAACTCATCCTGCACTTTAAATTCGATATCTACTAGGGCATTTCCTATGCCGTAAACGTCATACTTCTTAGTCATATTTTATATACTTTTTGCTCTTTTAAATTCTCTTGTACGGTCAAACAAATACCGATAGGTATGATGTGTTTTTTTCACTTTTGCACCTATTTGTTCAGCTACTTTCATCATTTTAGGATTGAAATCCCCTATCCAGTTGAGTTCTATGTCCTCATATGGATAGTCCTTACTCCAAGCCAGGTCTGTGTATTTGATGATCATCGCACTTTCTATGCCTTTACCTTGATACTTGGGCACTACACCAAAGACCAATCCTAACATCTTGCGATTAGGTTTGGTCATTTTGTAGTATAAAAATTTCAGTTTGCCCAACCAGTTCATCTGTCCATCTAAGTATTTGAAGATTTGGTTGATTTCGGGGATGGAGATGAAAAATGAAATAGGTTCCCCCTTGTGAAAACCAAAGTAAATCAATCGCTTATCCATGATCGGTCCCATACTTTTAAAAAGCTGCTTGGCCATCATCAAGGACAGTTCTTTACCACCGCCATCATGACCTGCCCAAGCCTGATTATATACTTTGACAAAGTACTCAGGAGCTTTCTTCATCTCTGCTCCTTCTAAGTATCTAAACTCAAAATCCGAATCGTTCAGCACGTGCTCGCCACGCTGGTACATCCGTGGGTCAAAGTCGAGATTTTTAACGGGCCTGTGGTAAGTAAATTGCTTGAAATAAAGCTGAAACCCATAGTTTTCAAATAAACTGGCATAATAAGGAAAGTTCCATGGCATGCAGTAGTTAGGCTCCGAAAAGCCATCGACTAGCACTCCCCACCATTTGTCTCGCTCTCCAAAGTTGACAGATCCGTCCATCGCCTCTATACCTTGAGCTTCAAGCCACCTTTTACCCGCATCGAACAATGTGTTTGCAGCCTCTTGATCTTCTATACATTCGAAGAATCCTATTCCTCCTGTAGGCACTTCTTCCTTTTTATTAGCCTTAGGATTGATAAAAGCAGCCACGCGACCGATTGTCACGCCTTCGACATCCTTTAGAATCCAACGAATACACTTTCCTCCTTGCTTGAAAAGCTTGTTTTTATTGATGTCAAAGATGTCTCTGATATCTTTATCTAGCGGACGAATCCAATTTTGCTCGTTTTTATAAAGTCTAACTGGAAAGAGGATAAACTCATTTTCCAGTGATGTAGTGTTCACTTCTATCAATCGCATAAAAAAGGCAATACTTTAGTATCGCCCAAAAATAGTGTTTATTTCAAAGGTAAAAAAACCTAAATCTTACAAGCCCTTAGCCCTATCAGGATAATCTGTGATAATACCATCCACGTCCCATTCTAAAAGCATTTTCATATCACTCACAGCATTGACTGTCCAAGGGATCACTAGCATGCCGGCTTGTTGGATTTGTTTGACTGATGAGGCATCCAGCATTTTATAGTAAGGACTATAAATCTCTGGTGTAAATCCTAAGTCTTGCACATTTTGCTCCCAAGTCTTATCGTTTGCGACCAGCATCGCCAATTGGACATCTGGATACTTCACACGAAAATGACTCAATACTCTAAAATCAAAAGACTGTATCGTCACGCGTTCCCAGTCTAGCTCTCGACTGATCAAGTCATAAACAAGGCTGCTAAACCCAGTGACATCAGGATGATATATATTATCTCCTTCTACAGTACTCTTGATTTCAATATTATACCTGACTGGCTTTAGCCCATGATCTTTCACATACTTTTCTACTGTCTGTATCATGTCTTTGAGTAGTGGCTTAGAAGTATGAAGCTTGACTTGTATCGGAAAACCAGCATTGCCTATCGAGCCACAGTCATATTGTTTTACTTGCTCATAAGTGAGTTGGTAGATATTGTGGCTATGGTCATCTATCGCTATCCGCTCGCCACTAGGAGTGAGGCAGATCAAACCAGACATATGCGGCTCATGAGAAAGTACTACTTGTCTATCTTTGGTGATGACTACATCAAGTTCTAAAGTCGTCACTCCAAGATCTATGGCCTTGATCATGGCTGGGATGGTATTTTCTGGCATCAGCCCTCGTGCACCTCTATGACCTTGTATGTCTACCTGCTGCCCCGTAGCTGTCATCACCATACTGATTAGTACTAGTGTTAAAACCTTCTTTTTCATAAATCAATAAATAAACCATGAAATAACTTAATATCACTCACAAATAGTTTATGTCAATGTGATGCTTTGATGAAGTATAAAATAAAAATCGGGAATCACTTTGAGTAATCCCCGATCTTGTCATTTAATTATCATAAATATTCACTGGAAACGCATCATTGCTTGCATTGACATCAGGAACGATCCCTCTAGGGTCAAATTTCACTGACTTGACAGCTTTAGTCCCCTGATGACGATACACCCAAGTATTTCCTCTATGCCAGATCTCTACTGGTAGCATCACAGTCTCTTTAGAATCGTCTTGATAAGTAAACTCCAGCTCGACAGGCATCGGTACGCCTCCTTTATTACTCAAATACACATACGCTTCTGTCCCTCTACTAAACATTTGGTCTATCGAGATGTCAATATTTTTATTTCCATAAAACCAGCCTTTCCAAAACCAATCAAGATTATCTCCAGCAACATTATTCATCGTATTGAAAAAATCCTGTGGAGTAGGGTGCTTGTAAGCCCAGCGCTTGATATACTCTTTGAAGGCATAGTCAAATCGCTCATGTCCTAAAATGTATTCCCTCAGCAAAATGAGTCCTATCCCTGGTTTCATATAAGCTGTCATACCTAAATTGTTTGACTGAACGATATCAGGATAAGTATCTATACCTTCTCTATTTTCACTATTAAACCAAAAGACAAAGTTTCTTGTCCTATCTAATGTAGCTGGATATTCTTCATCGTTAAAAGCCTGTGTGCTATAATGATTGATAAAAGTATTGAAACCTTCATCCATCCAAGGGTATAGTCGCTCATTGGAGCCTACGATCATCGGAAACCAGTTGTGTCCAAACTCGTGGTCAGTCACACCCCAAAGTGCCTCACCTGTATCTCCCCACGCACAAAATGATAGGCCTGGATATTCCATACCGCCAATCTCTGAAGCGACATTGACCGCTACTGGATACGGGTACTCAAACCATTTTTCTGAATAATGCTCTATAGAAGCCTTGGTATATTCAGTAGAGCGACCCCAAGCTTCTTGACCTTTGCTTTCTACAGGATATACGGATTGTGCATGAGATTTCTTGCCACTTGGTAGATCGATGCGTGCACCATCCCAGATGAATGCTTTAGATGATGCCCAAGCCACATCTCGTGTGTTGTTCATTCTGAAGTGCCACGTCACCGTGCCACTTTGTTTTGGTCTCGTCACTTCAGGCTTCCCCACTTCCTCTTCCTTGATGATCATCACAGTCTCTGCATTATTTTTAGACTGGTTATATCTATTGAGAATTTCTTTTGGTAGCACTTCACTTGGATTCATCAAGTCACCTGAACCAACTACTATGTGATCATAAGGTACTGTGATGTAATAATTAAAGTCTCCATACTCTAGATAAAACTCTCCAGCACCTAAGTATGGCTCTACGTTCCAACCTTTGATATCATCGAAAGTGATCATCTTAGGATACCACTGAGCTATCGCATAAACTTTACCATTTTTAGTATCTAATATGGATGTTCTATCTGCACCCTTTTTTGGCACCTTATATTCAAAGTTCATAGATAGTTCTACAGAACCACCGTTAGCTTTAACAGGCTGCTGAAGCCAGATCTGCATCCTAGTATCTGTGATTAGATATTCAGGCATATAAGCCTCCGCCCTTCGAGAAGTTCCTTTGACTGACACATTTGAGATGATGTGACCACCATCTACATCACCACCATATCTGCCGCCATTATTAGTGAGCGGAAGTGTCAGTGTGCCACGCGAATCTTCCGTAAATCTATTTTGCTCCAAATGAAGCCATACAAAGGGCAGATCCTCTGGACTGTTATTGGTATAAGTGATTTTGACATCACCCATGACGATGTCCGTAGACTCATCTAGGCTGACTCTGATGACATAGTCTGCCTTGTTTTGCCAATATTTCTCACCTGGAGCACCACTAGCAGATCTGTATGGGCTACTCTGCCAGCTCATGTCATTATCAAAAAGTGATAAGTTGTTTTTTCTTCCCTCTTGAGCATTTGTCCATGATGCTCCCATGATGAGAAAAAAAGCTAAAAAGAAGATTCTGTTTTTAAGCATATCTGATATTGTTTGTTTGAATGGATGCTAATTTAAGCAAAGCTTTGATTTAAGTTTTCCAATTTGATAAAATACAGCTGAACAGCTTTGATAATCAAGGATAAAAAGCAGCCTTAAATACATGGTATAATGATTTACAGCTGTATTTTTGTCATCTATAAAACGTTGAATCCATGAAAAAATTCTACCTTCTGATGATCTTATCAGTCTTGTACACATCATTTGGTCAGGCACAAGAAGCGTCTGATACAAGTGCTGTAGGCTTGCCTGTAGTCATGATCAAAGAAAATAGATTAGAAATTCCATTCAATCAAGTCTCTAGAAATGTAAGTGTGATCACGCAACAGGAGATTTTGAGGACGCCTGCTAGAAGCTTATCAGAAGTTTTGAGTTTTACTCCAGGAGTAGATATTCGCCAAAGAGGAGTGGCTGGCACGCAAGCTGATATCAGTATCAGAGGAGGTTCATTTGATCAGACACTCATCTTGGTCAATGGTATCAGACTTACAGATCCTCAAACTGGTCACCACATGATGAATATCCCCGTGCCGCTTCAGTCCATCAGTCAGATCGAAGTACTCAAAGGTCCAGGTGCTAGAATCTATGGACAAAATGCCTATGCTGGAGCAGTCAATATCATCACGGATATCTCTAGGCAAAAAAGCATCACTGGTCAAATATATGGAGGAGATTTTGGTTTGAGAGGTGCTAGTGCTGCCATCTCACTTCCTGCGGGAGATACCTTTGGACAGACGATCTCAGTCTCTCATGATCAAAGTGATGGTCACTGGTACAATTCTGACTTCAAAGTGACCAATCTATTTTATGAAGCAGCATGGAACACATACGCTGGAGACTTCAGAGCTATGGGTGCTTACTCTGCGCGTGCTTTTGGAGCAAATGGCTTCTACACTTCGGCTTTCCCAGACCAATATGAAGAGCTAGGAACTTCATTAGTTGCGTTGACCCATACTTTAGACAATGGCACTTTTTTCTCCAACACCCGATTTTACTGGAGAGGCAATAATGACCGATATTTACTAAGAAGAGATGATCCTGCTTTTTATGAAAATATCCACCGTACAAATATCTATGCCCTAGAGTGGAATAGCCGAATAGAGACATTTCTAGGAACTACAGGGGTCGGCATAGAGGGGAGAAGAGAAAATATCGTCAGCAACAATTTAGGTGATAATTTCCGAGACATAGTGGGTTCATTTTTAGAACACCGTATCAATCCGACAGAAAAAATCGACATTCGTGCAGGTTTGTATGCTACATACATTTCTGATTACGACTGGAAAGCATTTCCTGGTTTTGAAGCGGGATATCAGGTATCGAAGGCATTAAGACTTTATACCAATATGGGAACAAGTTTTAGAGTGCCGACCTACACAGATTTATATTATATAGGTCCTACAAATATCGGAAACCCTGATCTAGAGCCTGAAAAAGCCTTTAGCTATGAATTTGGCGGGAAGCTCAATAAAAAAAATCTACAGTTTGAAGCAGTTTACTTCAACAGATCCACGGATAACCTCATAGAGTGGACAAGACCCGAAGGCACAACGACTTGGCAACCACAAAACTTCAATAAGGTGCTTATACAAGGGCTAGAATTAAGCGCTAGAGCGGCATTTAATTTCAAGCTTGCAGGTATCAAAGTAGAAGAAGCTTCACTTTCCTACAACTTTAATGATGCTGACCTACAAGAGTCTGCGGGATTTGAGAGCAGATATGCATTCACCGCATTGAGACATCAGTTTTTAGGTGGTGTTCTCTTAGGCTTTGGAGACAAAGTAGGCCTCTCTATCAAAGGACGTAGAATAGACAGAGAAACACTCCCTACCTATCATCTACTTGATGCTCGCGCAGACTTCAATAGAAATGGTGCCTTCGGCTTCTTCTTAGAAGCTTCAAATATCACCAATGAAGAATATATCGAAGCTGGCACTGTCGAGATGCCTAGCAGATGGTTTAGAGCAGGAGTCACTTTCAATATTTATTGAGACTACCATCATCTTCAAACCACTTCAAAAGGCTATTTACGATTTGTAGATAGCCTTTTTACATTTTTCTAAATCTATTTCAGAGATCGCGTGTTGTATATAGGTAGATGAACTAAAAACCAAATAGACCTATGTATAATTTTCAATTTAAAAACCCAACTAAAATACTTTTCGGGAAAGGCCAGATAGCAAATCTGCCAAAAGAATTAAGCAAGGATCAAAAAATACTGTTGCTTTATGGAGGTGGATCGATCAAAAAAAATGGCGTCTACACACAAGTAATGCAGGCACTCAGCGACTATGACATCACGGAGTTTGGTGGTATAGAGGCCAACCCACGCTATGAGACTTGTCTCAAAGCTATAGAGCTCATCAAGCAAAAAAAGCTTACTTTCATCCTAGCTGTAGGAGGTGGATCGGTGATAGATGCGACCAAATTCATAGCAGCAGGTGCTGAGATGAGTGAGGACCCATGGAAAATCATCACTGAAGGACTCCCTGTCAAAAAGGCTTTACCAATAGGGTCTGTATTGACACTTTCTGCTACAGGATCCGAGATGAATAGTTTTGCCGTAATTACTAAAGAGGCGACTCAAGAAAAACTGTCCTTTGGATCTGCAAAAGTGTATCCTCAGTTTTCTATTTTAGATCCTGAGACGACTTTCTCACTTCCTAAAAGACAAATAGCCAATGGTATAGTAGATGCATTTTCACATGTGATGGAGCAATACATGACTTATCCAGTAAATGCACCACTACAAGATCGATTTGCGGAAGGGATTTTGCTTACATTGATAGAAGAAGGACCGAAGACACTGGCCAATCCAGAGGACTATGACAGCCGAGCCAACATGATGTGGGCTTGTACGATGGCTCTCAATGGACTCATCGGTGTCGGAGTACCGCAAGACTGGGCTACTCATGGCATAGGCCATGAATTGACCGCCTTGTTTGAGATAGATCACGCACGGACGTTGGCCGTGGTGATGCCGGGGCTGCTCACACACAAGTCAGAGCAGAAAAAAGAAAAATTGTTACAGTATGCATCGAGAATTTGGAACTTAAACGAAGGAAATGATGAAGAGAGAATCCAAAATGCCATTAAACGTACAGTGGAGTTTTTCGAAAGCTTGGAAGTTAAGACCAAGTTGGCAGACTACGATGTACGCCCCGAAGCCATATCAGAAATCGCTAACCGCTTGGACAAGCGACTCGGAAATGTCGGACTCGGTGAACACCGCGATATCAAGAAACAAGATATCACCAAAATCCTAGAGCACGCGCTCTAAAATCAGAATAGATATATGAAATGAAAAGCCCCTTGGAGTTCTTCTCCAAGGGGCATTTTCTATTAGTAATAGTAAGATTATTTTTTAGGAGCTGTACCAAAGATGTAATCCCATAGAGGAGAAGAAACTCCAAAAGCTGCATCGGGATCTTTGTAATGGTGTACAGCGTGATTGACCCATAGTACTTTCAAAAAGTTTTTAGGTGGCTGAAATGCATGCACCGCAAAATGCACAAATAGATAAGCCGCATATCCTAGTAAAAATCCTGGTAAAAAATAAAGCGCCAAATCTCCCATCAAGAATGTAAAAACAAAATAAAAAATAGCAGTGTACAATGCACTCACAAAGGGCGGCATGGCGAGACGGTCTTTATCCTTAGGATAGTCGTGGTGCACACCATGTATGCTATACTGAATCTTATCTTTCACTCCGCTATCTGGCTCCATGTGAAAAAAGAACCTATGAAGCACATACTCTACTAAAGTAAAGGCTAGGAGACCTCCTAACATAATCAATATCCCCAGACCTAGACCAATGTCTGTAAGCTTCACCGCATAGTAAAAGCTGATAATGCTAATCACTAAAAACATAGAAATCGGAACAGAAATGTGTGTTCTAGATAACTTTTCCAGCAATGGGTTTTTAAATAGTTGAGCTGAACCGTTGTTGTCTGGTCTATCAAGTCTTCCAATCTTTTTCATTTGATATCTGTATTATTATTAAAAAACGAAATGAAATAAATCTGATGTTAAAACAATTATTTAACCACTGATACCTGCGATTTGTTCGCTCATCACTAACGAATAGTTGGTATTAAAGTTTGCTCTTTAACTCTCTTATAGTACTCCTCATAGAGTGGTAGGATATTTTTGATGTCAAACTCATTAGCTCTAGCAAGTGCATTCGCTTTGAATTTGCCCAGATTCTCTTCTTTTAAAATGACCAGTGCATTTCTAGTCATATCTTCCACATCTCCTACATTGCTCATGAAGCCAGTCACTCCCTGCACATTGAGTTCAGGCAGACCACCTGTATTAGAAGAGATCACAGGTACTTCACAGGCCATAGCTTCCAAAGCTGCTAATCCAAAGCTTTCTTTTTCAGACGGCATGATAAAAAGGTCTGCCACAGAAAGCACCTCTTCTACGGCATCTAGTTTTCCTAAAAATCTAGTGTCATTGCAGGTGCCTAACTCACGACAGAGAATTTCAGCTTTAGATCGCTCAGGCCCATCACCTACTAGTAAGAGTTTGGCAGGCATGACCTTACGGATATTATGAAATATCCTGACCACATCCTCTACACGCTTTACTTTACGGAAATTAGAAGTGTGCACAATGAGTTTTTCACCATCTGGACAGATGGCTTTCTTGAAGTGTTCTTTTTTCTGTCTCTTGAATCTATCTAAATCGATGAAGTTGGGAATTACTTCTATCTCTCTATTAATATCAAAATGCTCTAGCGTATCTCTTTTCAGATCTTCTGATACCGCTGTGACACCGTCCGACTGATTGATACTAAAGGTCACTACAGGTTCATAGCTTGGATCCTTTCCTACCAGTGTGATATCTGTACCATGTAGCGTAGTGATCACAGGTATATGAATGCCTTGTGTTTTAAGTATCTGCTTTGCCATATATGCTGCAGAAGCATGAGGGATCGCATAGTGCACATGAAGCAGGTCTAGTTGCTCATATTTTACAACATCCACCATCTTGCTGGCTAGGGCTAGTTCGTATGGAGGAAACTGAAACAGGGGATAATTAGCTACATCTACTTCATGATAAGCCAAGTTTTCATTAAAAAAATCGAGCCGTGTAGGTTGGCTATAAGTGATAAAATGAACCTTATGACCTTCCTTAGCCAGTGCTTTGCCTAGCTCAGTGGCTACTACTCCACTCCCACCAAATGTGGGATAACAAACCATACCAATCTTCATTGACTTATTTTTAGTTCAAGTGCTTTTGTACTTTGATATTGTTTAACAAAACCAATACTTATGAGCACAAACCTTAAACACGCGAACACCTCATATTTGTTCAGTTTGCTCGGTACTTTTTATCAAAAGAAGCCATAGACTCATACAGTATGTGGTGAATCTTCGGTCTGATATTCTCTTTAGAGATCAGATTATTATTTGCATCTGGATATACCCTGTTTGACAAAAACACATAGATCAAATCATGCTCAGGATCTACCCATACCGCTGTACCTGTAAATCCAGTATGTCCAAAAGTCTCTGGTGATGCTAGCTTACTAGTAGGTCCCTCCTCCATCTCATAGTCTGGCTTGTCCCAGCCTAGGCCTCTTCTATTACCCTCTTTTTGCTTTTTGGTAAACTGCCTGATCACCCTCGGAGATAGTATCTGCTGCGCTCCATAGCTGCCTCCTTGTAGATTCATCTGCATCAAAATAGCAAGGTCATTTGCATTGCTAAATAAGCCCGCATGTCCCGCTATACCGCCAAACATGGCAGCTCCCGGATCATGCACATGACCTCTGAGGAGCATTTTCCTAAAAGTACTATCCAACTCAGTAGGAGAGATCCGCTCCTCTGGAAACTTGCATAGTGGTAAGTAAGTCATAGTAGACAGACCTAATGGCTGATAAAAGTTTTGTTGAAGAAAATCCTCCATAGGCTGATTCAATATCTGCTCACATATCTTTTTTAGGATATAGTACCCCATGTCGGAATACTTATAGTCATAGTGCTTTTTACCCTTTGGTAATTTTCTCAAATCACTTTCGATGGTCCATTTCCAGACAGAATCTGGTAGTGAAGATACTCCATAAAGTCCTGTGGCTACCTCAGTCGTATAGCCATGCTCTGGCATCTTACTGTAATAGTTGCTATCTAACTGGCTTTCGATCAGGGTCTGGGTAAAATACGGAATATATGGTTGAAGCCCTGCCTCATGTGTTAGCACATCTTTGATCTTGATTTTACCTTTATTCGTCTTTTTGAGCTCTGGCAAATAGTGCCCTAGCGTCTCTTCAAGGTCTAAGGCATCATTATCCACTAAAAACATCACCGTCTGCATGGTGCCTGCTACTTTAGTGATAGATGCTATGTCATAGATGGTCTCATTTGTGACAGGCTCTAGTTTGTCATAAGTCTGATACCCAAAAGCTTTTTGATAGACTACTTTGCCATTTTTAGCTACCAAAACCTGCGCCCCAGGAAATACTTTACGCGCTACTGCATCATCTATGAGATAATCTATTTCCTTAAGTTTTTCCCCATCTAGGCCTACTGACTCAGGAGCACCATAGCTAAGCCTGCCTAAATTAGGACCAAAAATCTGTTGCTCTGACTGCGCCTTGGTAGAAGCCGTCACTGGAAGCGCTCCCTGAGAAGCCCTAGCTCCAAAAAGCATTTGTGGTGCCAAAGCTAGTGTGGTTGGGTTTTCTTCATAGATACAAGTCAAACTTGGTATCTTATCGAAATACTGCAGACTGTAGGCATTTCCAAAAACAACCAGTACTACATTGGTCTTTTCAGCTAATTGCTCTAAGAATTTTATGTCTTCGGGCTTTATACCATGACCTCTATTGGTATTGCTAATCACTCCATGCAAGCCTACCACTACTGTATTATAGCTTGATAGCTTTTGAGTCAAGTCATAATAGACAGAATCACTTCTAGTGGTAGTCTTTGCCAAATCATAATGTGCAAATGGTGCATAATTACTGAGCGACTCTTTGAAAGTATTTTGGCCTATCTCTGAATTAATGCTAAGAGATGCAAATGTGTGAAGGTCTAGGTTGGTAAATGGTAGTAACCCTGGCTCATCTCTCACAGTTGTAAAAGCACGTGCATAGAGATCTTCTATGAGCATTTGTGACTGTGGTAAGTTGAGTCGCTGATATAGCCCCTCCGTAACTATCGGCTGATAGTCATGAAGTCCTGCCCAGTATTTAGCTTTGAGGATTTTTTTGACACTTTCATCGATTTGACTCTCTAAAAGCAACCCAGAATCGAGGGCATTTTTTATTTCTGTGACAGCCTTAGGTACATCTTCTGAGTACAGCAAGATATCATTTCCAGCGAGCAATGCCATAACATCTACTTGACCTGGACTGTAGTAGTTTGCCACTCCTTTCATATTGAGTGCATCTGTAAAGATCAGCCCCTCAAACTTCATTTGATTTTTCAATAAATCAGTTACTACAGCTTTAGACAAAGTCGTAGCCTTATTGGGCTCCGCATCAAGAGATGGTACAAAAAGGTGCGCAACCATTACACTCATCAGATTTTCTTCCATCAACTTTCTGAATGGATAGAGATCTATATCTGTCAAAGTATTAAGATCATGTTTGATGGTAGGCAGGGTATAGTGAGAGTCACTTTCAGAATCTCCATGCCCAGGAAAATGCTTCGCATTAGCTAATACTCCATTATCTTGAAGGCCTTTCATGTAGGCTACCCCTTTTCTAGTGACATTTTCCTTGTTTTCCCCAAATGAGCGATATCCAATCACAGGGTTAAGTGGATTGCTATTGACATCTACTACTGGAGCGAAGTTGATATGTACACCGAGTTCTTTACACTGTCTAGCGATCTCAGCACCCATTTGATATATCCTATTATCATCAGCGATCGCTCCAAGTGCCATCTGCTTGGGAAACTGTGGTACACTATCCAGTCTCATAGAGATCCCCCACTCCGCATCCATTCCTATCATAAGGGGAATCTTCGCCAATGACTGATAGCGATTAGTCAGAACTGCTTGGCGGATAGGCCCGCCTTGAAAAAAAATCAACCCTCCTAAGTGATGATCTTGGATCAGTTTTTCTATTTCCTTTTGATGTTTTTCATCCTTATTCGAAAATGCTGCGATCATAAAGAGTTGACCTATCTTTTGGTCTAAACTCATAGATTGAAATACACTATCTACCCACCTACGCTGATTGTCTGGCTGCACTCCTTCAAGTGGATCTTTAGCATATCCCATCTGCACCATTCCTATCCATGCTCCTATGACTAGCCAAACTTTAATCTTCATCCTAGCGTATTTTTTTGTAAATTAGTAACTACTTAAACTGAGGGAAACCCCTATCAGTCGTTGAAAGTATAAATAAAACAGCTACATCTCAAAGTTATTTTGGATTAATGGCTGCTATTTATTCAAACATCAAAATTCAATTATCAAGCCAATAAAGTCTACTTTTGATAATCCAAAGTTTTAATCAATCATGAAGTTTCCATCTATCATAAGAACAGCTAAAAATCAAAGGTTCAACATAGAGCCAAGATACTATGATCCTATCAAGGAAGAGATAGAGCAGCGTACAAGTCGTATCAAAAAAGAACTAGAGGGAGAAAACTCAGAAGGCAGCGAAGATGACTATGTTTATGAAAGTTCACGCATACGAGGTGCTTTCAAAGAAGCAAAAGGCAGAAACTATAAATCTAAAGACACCGAAGGAAGAGCGGCTATCATCAGGATGGTGATCATCATTTGTCTCATCGGACTACTTGCAGGGTATTACTATTATGGCAACCAAGTCTTTTATATTTTTGCACTAGCCTTTCCTTTATACTTTTACCTTAGAATCAGAAAATTCATCTAATGCCAGATATCATTCAACTACTACCCGATGCTATTGCCAATCAGATAGCAGCTGGCGAAGTAGTACAAAGACCTGCTTCGGTTATCAAAGAACTGATGGAGAATGCCGTAGATGCAGGCGCCAAACAAGTGCAAGTCATCATCAAAGAAGCTGGTAAATCACTCATACAAGTGATCGATGATGGAAAAGGCATGTCTGAAACAGATGCTCGCATGAGCTTTGAGAGACATGCTACCTCTAAAATCCGTAGCGCAGATGATCTCTTTGCTATCAGGACGTTTGGATTCAGAGGTGAAGCACTAGCTTCTATAGCAGCGGTCGCTCAAGTAGAGATGAAGACTCGTCAGGCAAATGCAGAACTCGGCCTTCTACTCGTCATCGAGGGATCTGAAGTCAAAAAGCAAGAACCTGTACAGTGCAGCTATGGCACTTCTATCGCTGTTAAAAATCTTTTCTACAATGTGCCAGCTAGACGCAATTTCCTCAAATCTAACCCTGTAGAGATGCGCCATATCATGGATGAATTTCAAAGGGTCGCTCTTGCTTATCCAGAAGTGTCATTTTCCCTATATCAAAACGACCTAGAAACATACAAAATCAATGCAGGCAAACTTAGCCATCGAATAGTAGGGCTTTTTGGCAAAAACTATCAAGAGCAACTAGTCAGCTGCAAAGAGGATACTGATCACATCCAAATCCATGGCTATATAGGCAAACCAGAATTTGCTAAAAAAACCCGCGGAGAACAGTTCTTCTTTGTCAACAATCGATTCATCAAAAGTAGCTATCTACACCATGCCGTGAGCGGAGCTTATGAGGGGCTACTACAAAGTGAACAACATCCATTCTACGTTTTATTTATAAATATCGATCCTAAGCATATAGATATCAATGTGCATCCTACTAAAACAGAGATCAAGTTTGACGATGAACGTACGGTTTATGCCATCATCAGAGCTACCGTCAAGCAAGCACTAGGGACACATAATGTAGTGCCTGCGATAGATTTTTCACTTGATGTCAACTTTCATCAAGCTAGAACTGATCATGCACCTTCACCAAAAGATCAACAACAGGCTGAAAGGAGCTATATGAAATTTTCTTCTGCTGCATTTAGCAAAAATGAAAGCGCTAAAGGATGGGAGCAGCTTTTTGATCAGCCTAGAAGACATGAAGTAGATCAGCCTGATAGATCAGACAATGAAGTCTTGACCTTTTCTAGCGCAGCCAATCAACTTCCAGATCTAAGTACTTCTAGCGATCTCGTGACCGTTGGACAAGCTATCTTCCAGTTTCAACAGCGCTACATCGTAGCTCAAGTCAAACAAGGCATGATGTTCATAGATCAGCAAGCAGCTCATGAGCGTATCCTCTATGAAAAATACCTCAATAGCCTACAAAATAAGTCTGGTGCTTCACAGCAAAGCCTCTTCCCACAGGCTGTCACCTTGAACAAAGGGGATTTTGAACTGTTGATGGATTTGGAACCTGAACTCAAAGCGATGGGTTTTCTAATCAGTGATTTTGGTAAAGACACCGTTTTAGTCAATGGAGTCCCAGCAGACGTGAGTATCACTAATGAAAAAGCACTTTTAGAGGGACTCATCGAGCAATACAAGCACCACAAAAATGAATTGTCTATAGATAAAAAAGAAAATCTCGCGCGTTCTATCGCTAAAAGATCGGGCACCAAATCAGGTGTCAAGCTAGGAACAGAAGAGATGTCCACGATTATGGCGCAGCTTTTTGCTTGCAAAAATCCTAACTATGGGCTTTCTGGAAGTAAAACATTTTTTATCCTAACTTTAGATAAAGTAGAATCGTTTTTCAACAAATAGTATGTTTAGAAACCTAACTCCCACAGTCAAAAACCTATTGCTAGCCAATATTGGTGTCTTCGTAGTATTTTCAATGCTACTTACGGGTCTCAGCAGTAGTTTGGCTTTATACAATATTTTGTCACCTGACTTTAGGGTGTATCAGTTTGTCACTTATATGTTCATGCATGCTGATGGCTGGCATTTATTTAGCAATATGTTTGGCCTATTTGTCTTCGGCCCACTATTAGAGCAGTTTTTAGGTGCAAAGAGATTCCTAATCCTTTGGATGCTTTCTGGAGTTTTGGCAGGTGTGCTGTATGGCGGATATAAGTTCTTTAATTCATACCAGGCCCAAAATCAATATGAAAGCTATATAGAAAACCCTACAAGCAGTGAATTTAGCGGGATAGTCTATGACTTCTTGGATAAAAATGCTGCGATTATGAATGATCCTAGAAATGAAGGTTTCAAGGAAAATCTACTCCAAATTAGAGAGGGGCTATCTGAAAATCCAACAGACGAAAAACTCATCGCAATATCTAAGGAATATGTGAGAGAAATGACGGCTAGTAAAGTAAAAGATGCAAATACCCCTATGGTGGGAGCATCAGGTGCTCTCTTTGGGATACTGGTAGCATTTGCACTCCTCTTTCCAAATACAGAGCTTTTCTTACTCTTCATTCCCTTTCCTATCAAGGCAAAATACTTTGTGCTTTTCTATGCTAGTTATGAGTTTTACTCAGAGTTCATCCGGGTAGGAGGCAATGACAACATCGCACACCTTGCGCACTTATTTGGCGCATTAGTGGGTTTTCTATTGATTAAGTATTGGCAAAAAAACAGTAAAAGATTCTATTGATATGAATGGTTTTTTCTTTGAATTAAGACACGCTTTTACCCGTGACAACAACAGCTTGTACAAGCTCCTAGCTGTCAATATTGCTGTTTTTGCTGTAGTCTTAGTGGCACAAGTCATACTAAAGCTATCAGGGCTTGGAGAGTTGTATGAGAGCATCATGAAGCAGCTAGCAATTCCTTCAAACCTTTCTTTGCTAGCTACTAGACCATGGACGATCATCACATATATGTTTTTGCATGAGGGTTTTTTTCACGTCCTCTTCAATATGCTCTTTCTGTATTGGTTTGGGAGACTGCTTTTTGATTTTATTGGGAGCAAACACGTTTTCTCACTATATGTACTAGGTGGTATAGCGGGTGCTATTGCTTATGTGGCTATTTATAATATTTCTCCCTACTTCTCAGAGGGCACAGTGGCTAACTCCACCATGCTAGGTGCCAGTGCGGGTGTATTTGCTATAGTCGTAGGCGCAGCCACCTTCATGCCCAACTTTACTTTTCACCTATTGCTACTCGGGCCTGTCAAGATTAAGTACATCGCTATATTTTATGTCATACTATCATTTGCCAATACTGTCAGTGCCAATGCAGGTGGAGAGATTGCACACTTGGGCGGTGCTTTACTTGGTTTTCTCTATATCATCCAACTTCGAAGGGGAAATGACTGGAGTAAATCTGTTATGTGGGTAAAGCGACTTTTTAAAAGAAATCCAAAGATCAAAGTAAGCTACAGAAGAAGTCAAAGCAATAACAAAACTCAAAATACTGACCCTACTCAAGTAACTCAAGAGGAAATAGATGCCATCTTGGATAAAATCGCTGAAAAAGGCTATAGTAACTTAAGTAAGTCAGAAAAAGAAAAGCTCTTCAATGCTAGTAAAAAATAAAAGGGGAGCGTAAACTCACTCTCCCCTTTTCCATACTTTTTCGAAGTGTAAGATTCTTCCTTTACTATCTATCCCTTCTACAGTGATCAAATACTGATCTGCTATATCATTATTGAAAAACTTCAGTTCAATATCTTGCTTGGTCGCATCCAACTTGATGTTCGGCTCCCAAAGAAGTGTAGGCCTATAGTCAGGAACACTATTAGCATCTGGCGAATCATATTTAGGCTGATAGTATTTCCTAGCAATAGAATACCCAGGATATCTGAAATTTGAAATCCCGTCTACTCTAGTTGAGACACCCTCTCCTGTTTTTGTATAAATAGCAATGGCTCCTCCTCCTCCTTGAGCACCAAAAATAGAGGTAGAAGCTGCATCTTTAAACACTTCGATAGAACTTACATCTCTCGGGTTTATAGAAGATGCAGTAAGAATATCTACAGGAACATTGTCTAATAATATAAGTGGAGGTAAGTTACCTGATAAATTCCCGCCTCCTCTTATTTGTATACTTGCTCCATTAATATCAGTTGTAACTAAAACCCCCGCAATTCTTCCTTGAATCATTTGAAAAACATTAGTAAAAGATTGAAAACCAGGAACATCTTCGGGTTTTATAACAACATCTCCTCTACCATATATTCTTGAAATATCTTCTTTTACTATGTTACTAGCAGCAATAGTTACTTCCTCTAAATCTACAATACTTTCATTATTAGAGTTTAAGTATTTATTATAATTCAAACGACTGAAGCTATTTGAAATGCCTTTAAATATTATTTCGTCTATATAAAGAACATCTAAATACAGATTTTTTATCATCTCATGACTAGGTTCGTCAATTGAAATTGCTACACGATCTTTTACTCTTTTATCCTTTGCCTGAATAACTAATGATGCACTATCTTCAAAGTTTAAATCTGAAACTGTAAATCTTCCGTCAGCACCATACTCTAAGACAGAAAACGAATTTTCCCCAAGGAAAAAAGTTATTTCCCCTCCGCCAACACCTTTTTTTGTTGGATACTTTTCACTTACCGTACCTTGGATGGTGATGCCTTGTTCGATATAATCATCAAAACTAGATAGATAAGAGCCATCTAAAATTTTATTCCAATCAAATCGAGACCATCCATGAGTCATCATCAATAAATCCAAAGCTTTAAAAGTCTCAGAACTCTGATCTTTGAAAAAGAAAGAGGGATCTTCTATCCTGCCTCTCAAGTCTGAGGATAGCAGAAGCTGCGTCTTTATATTATTCCCTTTCGTTTTGACAGGAACAGAATTATCCAGCACTGAAACTGAGAAATCTCCCATAATGGGCTGACCTTCATTATCTGAAATGCTCAAACTAAAACTTTCCTTTGATCTTTTATCAAAGGAAAAATTCACTTCTGTAATAGCTGCCTCATTACTCGGCTGATCTATAAAAATAAGTCTACTGCTTAATTGTCTACCGCTTTCTTCAAAGATGGATATTTCATTGATCCCCACAGGCAGATTCCCTCTAGGTATCCTTACTCCTGAAAACCCAAGATTCAAATCCACTTTTTGAACATATCCTGGAAAACCTCCAGATTGCACTACAAGAAGTAACTCTTTAACTTGTTCCTCTTTGAAGAACTCCTTTTCTTTTAATAAGACATTGACAAAGCCTTCTCTAGAATTATCTACTTCTATAGCAAGACCTTGAGACCTAATATCCTCAATTTTTTGACTTGAATACCCCGATTGCCCTGAAGTCTTGAAAAACACTTGATAATTGACATTGGCTTCTGGCTCTAACTTAAATGACCCCATACCAAATGCTAAAGTACTAAAGTCGACAAGCTTATTTCCTGATTCGTCAGCAACATATCCTTCGACATCTGCTCCCGTACCATCTGGATAAATCGCCTTGAAAGCTACATTTGAAGCAAGTCCCTCAACCAAATATCCTCCTTCAGGGAGTAGTTGAAAATCTATCTGGCGATCTAAGTAGGGTAATCTAATATTTTTAGAAAGCACAGAAGACTCATTCTCTTCGAGTTCTAATCTCACAAAAGCTAAATTATTGATATCAGCTGTGGTAAAACTAAACTTCGCTTGAGCACTTGCATCTAACTGCTTAGTTTGAGTGAGTGTATCATTCGCTGAGATGTAGCTAGCCTTCAACTTTTTATTTGAGATGAGATTATTTGATCTATCCATCGCCTGAACCTCCATATGATAAATTAGCTGATTGGCTGATTCTTCTACAGTTATATCTATAGAAGGGTTAAAGTTGATTTCGTATGGATCTACAACAGTGATCTGGTCCTGATAAAAATACTCCTCTCCGAAATTCTTCATCCAATTGGTGTAAGCCACCAAAGTGTAATTCCCTTGAGGCAAAAATGGCGGAATTATGAAGTCGCCTAAACCAACCCCATTTTCTACTTTTACTATACGTTGGTCAACTCTAAGTCCAGCCTCATCATATAGATCCACATAGAGTACTTTACTCAAAGGACTCAGCTGATTGAAGCTACCAGCAGTGACGTAAGCCTTAAACCATAAATCATCTCCTTGCGAAAAAACATGCCCATTGAGGTGCAGATATGCTTTTTCTACTGGAGCCTCTTGAGAGATATCATTGAGTGTTTGGATGATTTTGTTTGCTAAATCATCAATATTTGAAAAAGGCTTGAAGGCTATTAGCACAACAAAGCAAATCACAAAGCTGGCAATATTTTTTTTATTCATCATTTTATTTAACAAACCAATCAGTTTTTATATCAATATTTATTAATCAAAAAGTCATGTTTTTGTAGAGGCGAAACTAATAATGAATCTCAGAAAGAAAAATTAAAATTGGTTAAATTATAAAATAGCCGTTTCGTTTTTGTTAGCCAGCTGACCACAAGCCGCATCAATATCTTGCCCTCTAGATTTACGCACTTTGGCTACTATACCATGATTTTCAAGTATCCTTACGTACATATCGACCTTGGATTGAGCCGCTTGTCTAAAGTCTCCTTCATCTATCGGATTATATTGAATAAGGTTGACTTTTGAGGGAACATATTTGCAAAAATTCGCTAATGCCAGCGCATGTCGTTCGTCATCATTGATCCCTTCCCATACAACATATTCATAAGTGACTATACTTTTGGTCTTTTGATACCAATATTTAAGTGAGTCTATCAGGTCTTCTAGTGGATTGACCTCATTGATGGGCATTAATTTATTGCGTGTTTCATTGATTGCTGAATGAAGAGAAATCGCCAATTTAAATTTCACTCCATCATCCGCCATTTTCTTGATCATTTTGGGAATCCCTGCTGTCGAAAGTGTGATTCTTCTCGGGGCCATACCTAGTCCCTCTGGAGAAGTGATCTTATCGATGGCTTGCATGACATTTTGATAGTTAAGTAGCGGTTCACCCATGCCCATTAGGACGATATTAGTCAATGGTCTATTGAAGTATTGCTCTGCTTCATCTTTGATTGCTACTACTTGATCATATATCTCATCCGCATTGAGATTTCTCATGCGCTTGAGCCTTGCTGTCGCACAGAAGTTGCAGTCTAAACTACAGCCCACCTGAGAAGATACACAAGCGGTGATCCGCTTCTCAGTAGGGATCAAGACAGATTCCACTACTTTACCATCAAAGAGTTTAACCGCATTCTTGATCGTGCCATCAGTACTACGCTGCATATGGTCTACCTTGACATGATTGATGATAAAGTGCGCTTTCAGCAACTCTCTAGTTTCCTTAGAGATGTTACTCATCTCATCAAAGTTTTTTAGAGACTTATTCCACAGCCAATCATAGACTTGCTTGGCCCTAAATTTCTTATCTCCTTTAGCTACAAAAAACTCTTCTAAATCTGCCAGAGAGTACTTTCTGATATCTATTTTCTGCGTCATCCCACTCATAGTGCAAAGGTAACAAATATTCTCCGCCAAAGGTGCTGATTAACGGAGTGCTGAATTGTTGATTTCAGTCATTTTGTCTTATTTTCTCTCCATATCTTCTAAAAACAAGTCAAAATTTCCGAAAACAGCCTGATTTTATGCTTGGTTTCAAATTTGATCCAATCGACCCGAAAGCAAATCAATATCAAGATGGACTTTAAACAATACACTATAAAATCACAAGAAGCGATACAGAAAGCCGCTGAAATAGCGATTGCCTCTCAGCAACAGGCCATTGAGCCTGGTCATTTGCTTCAGGCGATTCTCACAGAAGAAGAAAATGTCACCACTTTCCTGACTAAAAAGGCAGGAGTGGACAAAGGGCTTTTACTTGAAAAAGTAAAAGATATCATCCATGCATACCCTAAAGTAAGTGGTCAGCAACCCTATCTCAGCAACGATACGCACGCTGCTTTGCAGAAAGCTACAAGCTATCTCAAAGAGTTTGGCGATGAATATGTTGCCATAGAACACCTGATATTAGGCTTGCTTCATGGAAAGGAAAAAGTAGGTCAACTACTAAAAGACCAAGGACTTCAAGAAAAGACACTGATCCAAACAATCAAAGAACTAAGAGGAGGAAATAAAGTGACAGATCCAAACGCAGAGGCTAAATACAGATCTTTAGAGCGGTACTCAAAAAATCTAAACGAACTAGCTAAAAAAGGCAAAATAGATCCTGTCATCGGTAGAGATGAAGAGATCAGAAGAGTACTGCAAATACTCGCTAGACGTACCAAAAACAACCCCATACTACTCGGAGAGCCTGGAGTAGGTAAAACTGCTATCGTAGAGGGACTCGCCCAGCGAATCGTCTCTGGAGATGTGCCTGAAAATCTCAAATCTAAGATCATAGTATCTCTAGATATGGGACTTTTGGTTGCTGGTGCGAAGTATAAAGGAGAGTTTGAAGAAAGACTCAAAGCAGTCATCAAAGAAGTGACAGACTCAGAAGGCGAGATCATCCTTTTCATAGATGAGATACACACACTCATCGGTGCTGGTGGAGGCGGAGAAGGCGCAATGGACGCTGCAAATCTACTCAAACCTGCCCTAGCTAGAGGAGAGCTACATGCCATCGGTGCGACTACGCTCAAAGAATACCAAAAATATATCGAAAAGGATAAGGCGCTAGAGAGGAGATTTCAAGCAGTCATAGTCGATGAGCCAGATGTACAAGATGCCATCTCTATCCTCCGAGGGATCAAAGACAAGTATGAGCTACATCATGGAGTGAGAATCAAAGACGATGCAGTCATCTCTGCTGTAGAACTTTCTCATAGATATATCTCAGATAGATTTCTGCCGGACAAGGCTATAGACCTAATGGATGAAGCAGCGGCTAAGCTGCGCATGGAGATCGACTCACTCCCACAGGAGCTAGATGAGCTAAATAGACGACTCATGCAACTTGAGATCGAGCGTGAAGCGATCAGAAGAGAAAAAGACAAAGACAAGGAGGCAATCCTAAGCAAGGAAATCGCAGAGCTCAGTGAAAAGCAACAAGTAATCAAAGCTAAGTGGGAAAGTGAAAAGGCCGTAATCACAGGCATCCAAAGAGAAAAAGAAAATATCGAAAAATATAAGCTTGAAGCAGAGCAAGCGGAAAGGTCAGGTGACTATGGACGCGTAGCAGAGATTCGCTATGGCAAAATCACCGAAAGCGAAGCTGCACTCGAAAAACTAAAAAAAGAATTGAGCGAAATGCAGCAAGGCAGCTCACTGCTTAAAGAAGAAGTGGATGCTGAAGATATCGCAGCTGTGGTAGCTAAGTGGACAGGGATTCCTCTTGCTAAAATGCTTCAAAGTGATAGAGACAAGCTACTCAATCTAGAAAGTGAACTGGGCAAAAGAATAGCGGGTCAACAAGAAGCTATCATAGCGCTATCAGATGCGGTGAGAAGAAGTCGCGCAGGATTACAAGATCCTAAAAGACCCATTGGCTCTTTTATCTTCCTAGGCACCACAGGGGTAGGTAAGACAGAACTAGCTAAAGCGCTAGCTGAATACCTCTTCAATGATGAAAACGCCATGGTCAGAATAGACATGTCCGAGTACCAAGAAAGACATGCAGTCAGCAGACTCGTAGGAGCGCCTCCAGGCTATGTAGGCTATGATGAAGGCGGACAGTTGACTGAAGCAGTGAGGAGAAAGCCTTACTCTGTCATCTTGCTAGATGAGATAGAGAAAGCACACCCTGATGTATTCAATATCCTCCTACAGGTACTTGACGATGGTAGACTGACTGATAACAAAGGTCGTGTGGCCAGCTTTAAAAATACGATCATCATCATGACTACCAATATAGGCTCTCATTTGATTCAAGAGCGTTTTGCTGAAATCGAAGAGTGGAATAAAGAAGAAGTGTTGGAAAAAGCCAAAACAGAAGCTTTTGAGCTACTCAAAAAATCTGTGAGACCAGAGTTTCTTAATAGAATCGATGAAGTCATCATGTTTGAGCCACTAAACAAGCGAATCCTAAGAAAAATAGTAGACATCCAGTGGACGCAGATTCAAGATCGCTTACAAGAAAGCGGTGTGACGATAGAGGCTACACCAGAACTGTTGGATTATTTATCTGAGGTGGGGTTTGATCCTACTTTTGGAGCTAGACCACTCAAGAGAATGATGCAGCGATTGATCTTAAATGAGCTATCCAAACAGATATTGGCTGGCTATATTAAAAACGATAGTGCAGTATTAGCGGACTTAGATGCAGACAAAAATGTCTATTTCAAAAATGTAGATCCTATCGCGATCTAATCTCATCAAAGTCCCTCCTCCAAATAGCCACTTTGAATATTCGAGGTGGCTATTTTGATTAAACAGACTCCTGTCGATTACAGTAAGTTATTTAGTAAGCGTCAGATCCTCAGTACTGAGATTTCCTACTATCTTTGTGTTATGAGTAACAATGACATCTTACGAAGCCTTCGCTACACTTTTGACTTCAATGATCAGCAAATGATAAACCTCTTTGCCCAAGGAGGTAAAACAGTAGATAGACCTCAGGTGAGCAACTGGCTGAAAAGGGATGAAGATGAGGAGTTTGAGGGGATATATGATATTGACTTAGCTGCTTTTCTAAACGGTTTGATCGTAGAAAAGAGAGGTGTAAAAGAGGATGGCAAACCCTTAAAAGCAGAAAAAACACTCAGCAACAATCTTGTGCTTAGAAAACTAAAGATAGCTTTAAACCTACAGAATGAAGACATGCTCGCTATCATCAAAGAGGCTGGATTCAACCTAAGCCCTCATGAACTCAGTGCTTTTTTCAGAAACCCAGCACAGCCTCAGTACAGACTATGCAAAGATCAAGTTCTGAGAAACTTTTTGAAGGGTTTACAACTAAGGTTTAGAAACTAAAAACCCTTCGCAAGGAAGGGGTTTAGTTTATTTCTTCGGTACTAATCTTACGATTTGACCAGGTGATTCTGTGGCAACATAGATCAGACCATCTGGTCCTTGTTCGATCGCTCTCACTCTACCGATATCCTGTAGAAGCTTCTCCTCACGTACGAATTTCCCGTCTTTGACCTCTACTCTAGCCACATATCTAAAGCTAAGAGCTCCTATCAAAATGCTGTTTTTCCATCCAGGGTATTTATCCCCAGTCACAAAAGCCATCCCACAAGGAGCTATTGATGGATCCCAGTAGTGCACTGGATTTTCTACACCTTCCATCTCTTGCTTGTCAGTAATTGGTCTTCCGTCATAGTTGATACCGTATGAGACAAGTGGCCAGCCATAGTTTTTGCCTTTTTGTATGATATTGAGCTCATCACCTCCTTTAGGACCGTGCTCATGTGCCCATATAGCCCCTGTGACTGGATGCATTGCCATTCCTTGTGGATTTCTGTGTCCATAAGACCAAATCTCCCTCATAGCCCCAGCCTGATTGACAAATGGATTATCTGATGGTATACGACCATCGTCATGA
Organism: Penaeicola halotolerans; assembly: GCF_016464625.1. GTDB lineage: Bacteria > Bacteroidota > Bacteroidia > Cytophagales > Cyclobacteriaceae > Penaeicola > Penaeicola halotolerans. The sequence continues at coordinate 715,007 of NZ_JAEAGO010000002.1, read as the reverse complement.
AGTCTGATGATAGAGCCGCTATGCGTAGACAAGTCTTGTGCGTTTTGCATAGTGCCACGCTCTCCTACAGAAATGTACATATACCCATTGCCATCAAATACTAAGCGTGAACCATAGTGAACCCCAGATCTAACCTGTGGTAGTGCTTGAAAAAGCTTCTCCTGATTCACAAGCTGATTGCCTTGGAGCTTGGCTCTCAACACTGCTGTGTGAGCATTTCCCCCTCCACTAGGGCTTGAGTAGGTGAAGTATATCCAACCATTGCTTGCATAGTCGGGATGTAGCTTAATGTCCATCAGGCCGCCTTGGCCTTGCGCATATACTTCAGGAAAACCCTGCACTTTATCTGCTAATAATTTACCATCTTGAACGATACGAATATCTCCTGCGCGCTCAGTGACCAGCATCCTACCATCAGGTAGCCAAGCCATCCCCCATGGATTGGATAGCTTATCAGTGACTACTTCTACATCAAATTCCACCTGCGCTTGCTCAGTAGAATCTGGATCCTGTATATCAGCACACGCTGGTGACAGCATGATTCCTGACATGAGGATTATGAGTAGGTTTTTTTTCATAGTGTTTTCATTAAATTAATAGAAAAAAGCCTCCTTTTTTGGAGGCTCAGATGTGATCATGCAAACTGCACGAAATACTTATTTAAAATAGTGCCATATATCTGGCCAAACTTCTCATAGCACCAACTCTTAAACGCTATGATTTCATGTGGTAAGATGAGGTTCAGTGCCTTTTTCAACTCTTTTTCAAAGAGTCTTCTGTCAAAACTGACCTTCATCAGGATAGTTTTTGTGTATTCTAGCATCTTAATAATTGGGTTTATTACGTTAAAATTTACGAAAACTATCGGAGTCGGTTACCAAAATGAAAAATAAAATTAAATTTGTAAACTCCGGTGATCAAATCATTGCTTTCACATGATCAAAACGTCAGTTAAGAGCTTACTATTATTTCTTTTCCTTAGTATTTCTTGGTGGTCTCAAGCACAAAGTGTCAAGATAGAGCTTGGCCCTGATGAGGTGAGGTTGAATCAATACTTCACTATCACCATCACAGTGACTGACGAAAAGCTCTCAAGCTATGATGCCTTCCCAGATTTAGAGGGTTTCGTGAAAAGAGGAACTTCCTCCTCTTCAAATATGAGCTACATCAACAATCAGATGACCTCCTCTCAGAGCATCACTCAGAGCTATCAACCAATCAAAGAAGGTACCTACACTATTCCCAATTTTAGCTTAAAAGTCAATGGAGTAAGCTATGGCGTGCAAGGAAAAACGGTAAAGGTCCTTCCTCCAGGGCAAGCACAACAAAGAAATTTTTCTCCTTTTAGCGATGATGTTTTCGATGATTTCTTTGGCAATAGAAGACCGCAACAGCAAGAGTTCATAGAGCTTGAAGATGATGCATTCTTTGCCCTGACTACTGATAAGGATGAAGTCTTTGAAGGAGAAGGCTTTACCACTACTTTGGCCTTTTATATATCTGATCAAAATCAAGCGCCCATCAATTTTCATGATCCAGGAAGGCAGTTAGTAGAGATCTTGAAAAAAATTCGCCCTTCAAATTGCTGGGAAGAAAACTTCAACATCCAAAACATAGAAAGCGAGCGTGTAGAAATCCAAGGTAAGAGATATACCAAATATAGTTTCTACAAAGCGACATATTTTCCTTTCAATGACCAAGACATCACCTTTGAATCAGTTCCTCTGGAGATGATCAAATATAAAGTGGCCAAAAACCCTTCTTTTTTTGGTAGCAGTAGGCAGGAAGATTTCAAAACATACTACTCTAAAGCTAAAACTGTCAAAGTAAATCCACTTCCAGATCACCCGCTCAAAGATCAAGTAGCTGTGGGGAACTTTAAGCTAGCCGAGCAACCCAAAACTGCTGAAGCTACTACAGATAAGGGTCTAAAGTATGATTTTAATGTATACGGAGTAGGCAATATCAGTGCTATCCCTGCACCGATCATCACTTCCAAAGAAGGCATACAGATCTATCCTCCAAATACCAACGAACGTATCAATAGAAGCAATAATCAAGTCACTGGCTCAAAGAATTTTAGTTACTTTCTTGAATTTAGTGAACCAGGATCTTACGAAATGAAAGATCAACTACAATGGATCTTTTTTAATACTGCAATAGCACAATATGATACGCTCAAACCAACAGCTAGATTTGAAGTTTCGGGCGAAAGCAAAGCCAATCAAAATATCTCTAGTAGCTTACCTGGAGGATTATATGAACGGATAGAAATAGCTGACAATACACTTAGATCTAAAGATTATAAGTATTATTTTTCGATTTTAATCAATGTCTTCATGATCATCATGCTGGCTTTGATAGCTTATCTACTGATCAAAAAATAATATGGGAAACACATTTGGGCGCATATTCCGCATCACCACTTATGGCGAGTCGCATGGCAAAGCCCTCGGTGTGACGATAGATGGATGTCCTGCGGGTATAGAGATTAATGAAGATTTTATCGCTGCAGAACTCGCCAGAAGACGCCCTGGTCAATCTAAAATCACCACACAGCGACAAGAAGCTGATGCCTTTGAGATACTCTCTGGTGTATTTGAAGGTAAAAGTACTGGTACTCCCATCCACATCAATATTCCCAACCAAGACCAAAGAAGCAAAGACTATAGCCACATCGCTGACAAGTATCGTCCTTCTCATGCTGACTATACCTACCAAGAGAAATACGGTATCCGTGACTACAGAGGTGGCGGTCGAAGCTCTGCTAGAGAGACTGTCGCTAGAGTAGCAGCTGGTGCCATTGCTAAGCTTTTTTTGAAACATTACCAAATCGAGACTAAAGCCTACGTATCCCAAGTAGGAAATCTAGCCCTCTCAAAACCGTACACAGACCTAAATCTAGACCTAACAGAAGATAACATTGTACGCTGCCCTGACCCTATCATGGCAGATCAAATGATCGCACTTATAGATCAGACTAGACTAGACAGAGATACGATAGGTGGTGTAGTATCTGCTGTGATCACTGGTGTTCCTGTAGGGATAGGTGAACCAGTATTTGAAAAACTTCACGCTACATTAGGCGCGGCCATGCTCAGTATCAATGCGGTGAAAGGATTTGAGTATGGTAGCGGATTCGAAGGTGTCAAAATGAAAGGATCCGAACACAATGATGCTTTCATAAAAAATGAAAAAGGCATCAGCACAACTACTAATCATTCTGGAGGCATCCAAGGTGGCATCTCCAATGGTGAAGATATTTACTTTCGAGTAGCCTTCAAGCCAGTAGCTACCATCATGCAAGATCAAAACAGTGTCAATGAAGCAGGCGAAAGTGTCACGGTCACAGGCAAAGGCAGACATGATCCATGCGTAGTCCCTCGAGCAGTACCTATCGTAGAAGCGATGGCTGCACTGGTCATAGCAGACTACCTACTCATCAGTAGGTTAAACAAACTATAAATTCTAAACCCTAAATAAAATGCTGAAAAAGATTCCCTTACATACTCAGATCATCATAGGCTTGATACTAGGTTTGATCTTCGGACTGGTAATCATCAAGACCAGTATAGCACCTGATTTTACCATTGATTACATAAAGCCCGTAGGAACCATCTTCATCAATGCGCTGAAGATGATAGCTGTTCCACTAGTGTTGGCTTCATTGATCGTAGGAGTATCTAATTTAGGCGATGTCTCCAAGCTATCTAGGATTGGAGGAAAAACCATCTTGGCTTATCTCATCACTACTATCATTGCAGTCACATTAGGGTTGGTTTTGGTGAATGTCTTCGAACCTGGTAAAAATCTACCTAGCGATACTAGAGATAACCTCATGTCACTTTATGATGATGCAGCTGGCTCTAAATCAGATGCAGCTGCAGATCTCAAAGAGCAAGGCCCACTACAGCCACTCGTAGATATCGTTCCAGAAAATATCATCCAAGCAGCAGCTGACAATGGTAGCATGCTACAAGTCGTATTCTTTGCAATCATCATGGGTATAGCGCTGCTTCAAATCCCGAAGAAAAAAGCAGATGTTGTCACTTCTTTCTTCGATGCACTCAATGATGTGATCATCAAGATCGTGGGATATATCATGCTGATAGCGCCTTATGGAGTATTTGCATTGATGGCTTCACTGATCGTAGAGATCGCTGGCGAAAACCCAGACTCGGCAGTAGAGCTTCTCTTAGCTTTATTGAAATATAGCTTAGTGGTTGTAGGCGGTTTAGCTGCCATCATCTTCATTGTATATGCTTTGATGCTCAAGGCATTTACCAAGATATCCTTTGTCGATTTCTTGAAAGCCATGAGACCTGCCTTACTTCTAGGCTTCTCTACTAGCTCAAGCTCTGCTACACTACCTGTCACCATGAAGCAAGTAGAAGAAGAGATCGGTGTCTCTGAAGAAGTTAGTAGCTTCGTCCTACCACTTGGTGCTACGATCAATATGAATGGTACTAGCCTCTATCAAGCTGTGGCTGCGGTGTTTATCGCACAGGCACTTGGCATGGATTTGACCATCGCACAGCAACTAACCATTGTACTGACTGCCACACTAGCGGCTGTCGGTTCAGCTGGAGTTCCTGGGGCAGGATTGATCATGTTGATTATTGTATTGGAAGCTATCGGTGTTCCTGGAGCAGGTATCGCCTTGATCATAGCTCCAGATAGAATCCTCGATATGTTCAGAACTGTAGTCAATCTCACTGGAGATGCTGTAGTCTGTACAGTAGTAGCCTCCACAGAAGGTGAGTTACCATCAGGACTTATTAGAAAATCAAATCCTCTAACTCCTAACGATTAATTAAAATCAATTTTCAGATTGATAGAAGAGTGGTGTAATAGCCACTCTTTTTTTTAACTTGCTTTTAATAAGGTATCCACATCAAACAGCAAATGTGATCTACTATAGGACTTAATAAACTGTCCTAAATGATTTATTTATGAAAGCATCTGAAAAAACCCCCGATAGAGAATTAACATTTGCTTACTTTAAACAAGACCTTCAGGCTGGATTGATTGTCTTCCTCATAGCCTTGCCATTGTGTTTGGGAATAGCATTGGCTTCTGGCGCACCGCTCTTTTCTGGAATAGTGAGCGGCATCATAGGAGGCGCAGTAGTGGCATTTTTAAGTGGGAGTCAACTAGCAGTCAGTGGTCCAGCCGCAGGACTGACGGTGATCATACTTTCAGCTATAGAAAAACTAGGAAGCTTTGAAGCCTTTTTAGTAGCAGTAGTCATCTGTGGCGTCTTACAGTTGGTGCTGGGATTTGTCAAAGCAGGGATCGTGAGCGACTATTTTCCCTCTAGTGTGATCAAAGGAATGCTTGCCGCAATCGGAATAATCCTCATCATCAAACAAATCCCATATGTCATCGGAAAAGAAGAAGCCTTCTTTGAAGGTATCAGTTTTATTCAGTTAAATAAGGAGGTAGATTTTTTCACTACCATCATCGATTCTATACATTTTGGAGCTTTGAGCATCGCTGTAGTTTCTTTGTTGATACTCACTCTATGGCCTTCAGTAAAGTCAAAATTCTTACTAAAAATCCCTGCCCCCTTACTCGCTGTTTTCTCAGGCGTATGCTTGAATCAACTGTTCCTGCTTTCTAAAAACGAAAACTGGTATCTGTCAACACAGCAACTCGTCAGTATCCCTGTTGCGAGCGGTCTTGCTGATTTTCTGACATTTTTGACTTTACCAGACTGGTCAGCATTGGCCCATGTAGATGTCTACATCATAGCGATCACACTCACTGTAGTTGCTAGCCTAGAGACACTGCTTAGTGTCAAAGCTATCGACAAGCTCGATGTGAGAAAAAGAACTACGCCAACAAATCGTGAACTCAAAGCACAAGGAATTGGAAATATATTATCTGGACTCATAGGCGGGCTACCGATGACAGCAGTCATCGTGAGGGGGTCTGTCAATATCAACTCTGGTGCGCAGACCAAGCTTGCCGCCTTTATCCATGGAATGCTACTCTTTCTTGCTGTGCTATTCTTTGCTAGATGGATCAATTACATCCCTTATGCGAGTCTAGCTGCCATCTTGTTAGTGACGGGGTACAAATTAGTGAATGCGGGCTTGTTCAAACAGATGTGGAAGACTGGCAAGGATCAGTTTGTCCCATTTATCATTACGATCATAGCTATTTTACTTACTGATCTGCTAGTCGGTATAGGTGTAGGTATGGCTGTAGGGATCATTTTTATCCTCAAGAGAAATATGGAAAATAGCCATATACAAAGCTATGTAGAAGATACTACTCAGCGGCCAATCACACTCTTACTCTCCGAAGAAGTGTCTTTTCTAAATAAAGCCAATGTCATGCTTTTCTTAGAGAAAGTGCCTGAAGACAGGCATCTTATCATAGATGCTAGCAAAAGCTACTACATAGATCCCGATGTGATAGAGGCTATTTATGAATTTGTTCGTGAAACAGCACCCTACAAAAACATCAAAGTTGACCTAATCAATATAGAGAGATTTATCAGAGAAAATCCTCTTAAATAATCCACCATGCAGCAGTCTTATCAGAAATTACTTGAAAACAATCAGAAATGGGTCAGAGCAAAGCTAGCCCTCAATGAAAACTACTTCAAAGAACTAGCAGTCAAGCAAACTCCGAGATATCTCTGGATCGGATGCTCTGATAGCCGAGTGCCTGCCAATGAGATCACTGGGACAGACGCTGGGGAGATGTTTATGCACAGGAATATAGCCAATCTAGTCGTGCATACCGATATGAACCTGATGTCTGTCATGCAGTATGCAGTCGATGTGCTCAAGGTAGAGCATATCATCGTCTGTGGGCACTATGGCTGTGGAGGAATCAAAGCTTCCCTAGAAAACACACACCATGGACTGATAGACAAGTGGCTAAGGAATATCAAAGATGTCTACAGACTCAACCGCTCCTACATAGATAATGCTGCAACGGAAGAAGATAAAATCAATAGACTCGTAGAAGCCAATGTGAGAGAACAAGTCTTTAACATTTATAAGACTTCCTTTATCCAAAAGGCCTTGAAATCTGGGCAGGACATCCAAGTGCATGGGTGGGTCTATGATCTCAGAGATGGTATCATCAAAGATCTCGACATTCATGTAGACCAAGACTTTAAAGATTTTGATCTTTATCAGTTTGACTTGTAAAATGCACTTGCTTAGAGCATGACATTTTTGCAATTATTGGTTTACTTGAACGTTTAACTTTCAAACCAAATTTTTAACATCATGAAAAAAATAGGCTTAATCCTTTTTGTAATCCTGCTGAGCTTTCAAGCACAAGCGCAGTTTGCTGTAGCTTTCCATCAGTCAAATCTACCTATGATAGAAGGCACTTATACTTTTGAAAATAAAATCAATGCTCATTTGAGGTTTGCCTCAGACGTTAGCTTCAATGACTTCTCGCCCGAGATCGCTGGTAGTTATAATTTTGTGGAAAAAGAAGATCTCAATTTCTATGGCGGACTTGGTTTCCGTTTCAATGCTTTTGAATCGGTAGTCTTGCCTGTCGGAGTACAGTTTTATCCATTTGCAGAAAAAAGGTTCGGATTTCACATAGAAGCCGCAGCTCTGATCGCTACTGGATCAAATTTCAACCCGGACGTTTTTAGAGGAAGCTGGGGTATCCGCTATAGATTCAATTAGTACATGATGATTCAGCATCTCAGGGAACTATATTAGTGTGTAGCTGTTATATTTGCATCGATCAAAATCACTAAATCAATATGCTACAAGCGACCAAAAGACCTGTCAATATATACATGGAGGCCAATCCAAACCCTAATTCTATGAAGTTTGTACTTAACTTCATGCTTTTGGGCGATGGTATTAGTTATGATTTTCCAGACGCTAAAAGCGCTGATAATTCACTGATAGCTGAGCAGCTTTTCAATTTCGCTGCTGTGGAGCGAGTATTTATCGCGGCCAACTTCATTACTGTCACTAAGAAAGCTGATATCGAATGGATAGATATCCAAGACTTTATCAAAGAGACGATCAAGAAATACTTCGAAAGTGAGCAACCAGTAGTAAAAGTAGCGCCTACTAGCGATCCACTTTTTGACCCAAATGACTCTGAAACAGTCAAAGTCATCAAAGGTATACTGGATGAATACATCAGACCAGCAGTAGAGCAAGATGGCGGGGCGATTACCTTCTACTCTTTCCAAGATGGAGTAGTCAAAGTAATGCTGCAAGGCTCATGCTCTGGCTGTCCTTCCTCTACAGTCACACTCAAGGCTGGAATAGAAAACTTGCTCAAGCGTATGGTGCCAGAGGTCACCTCTGTAGAAGCGTTAAACGGCTAAAACTTTATCAAAAAGCTTCCAAAATTGGAAGCTTTTTTGCTGATAGCTCGTATCTATCATAAAACCCCCGTACATGATAAACTGGAGATTACGCTGGATTTGGATTTTGATATTGCCTGTAGTACTGCTAGTGCGTCATTTTTTTATTCAAGATCCTCAACTCGCTGAATCTGTATATGGACAGTTTATTTTTCCTAGCCTTCGATTTATTTTTGACTTCAGTGTAGGGCTTATTCCATTACCTATCTTTCATTTATTCCTTCTTTTTCTGGGCTGGAAACTATTCAAAGCCATCAAGCGAAAGTCCCCCCTGCCAAAATGGTCTTGGTCAAAGCGAATTACCTTCACTATTTTGGACATAGCGAGTGCTGTAGCCTTAGCCATTAGTTTATTTTTTATTCTCTGGGGCTATAACTATCCACGACCTGACTTGAGAGACAAACTGTCCCTAGCACCTGAGCGACTGAGAATAGATGAAGTCAGATCTTTAGCATTAGAAACGATCCACAAACTCAATACCTTGAGAGATGATATCAAGCCTGATACAGCTGCGATCACCGAACTCATGACACACAAAGAAGCTGAAAATCTGGTACGTGAAGCACTTAAGAAGCCGTTAGACAGTCTTGGTTTTCTCACTTGGGGAAAAGGTCGTACCAAATCACTCCGACCAAATGGTCTACTTCGGAAATTCGGAATTGCGGGTATTTATGTGCCTTTTTTTGGAGAAAGCTATATTGACAACTCACTTCATACAGTAGATAAACCATTCACTATAGCCCATGAACTGTCTCATGCTTATGGCATCACTCATGAAGGCGAGGCTAACCTGATGGCTTATATCGCTTGTTCAAAAGCGGAAGATCCACGCTTGAGGTACTCCGCAGAACTAAGACTCTTCAGATACCTGCTCAATGACCTACTCAAAATGAGTGAAGCGGCCTATGCAGAGACAGTTTCTAGCATGTCTCGAAGTGTGCGCAATGACATCCTCTCAATCTATAAGAATAGCCAGCTCTACAAGCCGTTTTCTATAGAGATCAGTAAAAAAACAAATGATATCTATCTCAAAACCCAAGGAGTAAAAGCTGGAATAAAAAGCTATCAAGAGCTGCCACAGCTCGTCTATGAGTGGAAAACTAGAGAACTGGCTAGTTTAGAAAAACCATAATTAGACTGGTTTTAACCTATTTATTCGTAATTTAAGCTGAATCAAAATTTTTAGATATGTCAAAAAATCAAGATTATAGCTTATTCAATGATGTCTGTAGCTTCGTAGATGATGCCGCAGCACACCTTGACCTGCACCCTGGACTGGTAGAACAGATCAAGCAGTGTAATAGTATCTATAAGTTCAACTTCCCACTGAGAAAAGACGATGGTAGCTATGAAGTACTCACTGGCTATCGCATACAGCACTCTCACCACAAGCTTCCAGTCAAAGGTGGTATCAGATTTAGTGAACATGTCAATGAAGATGAAGTCAAAGGTTTGGCAGCCCTAATGACTTTCAAGTGTGCCTTAGTAAACATTCCTTTTGGTGGAGCTAAAGGTGGAGTGCGTATAGACCCTCTCAAGTACGATGTCGGTCAACTAGAGCGAATTACTAGGAGATATACTTCTGAACTTATCAAAAAGAAGTTTATAGGGCCAGCTATCGATGTGCCTGCGCCAGACTATGGTACTGGTGCCCGTGAGATGGCTTGGATCGTAGACACTTATGAGGCATTTAACCCAGATTCGATCAATTCAAAAGGCTGTGTGACAGGTAAACCTGTATCTCAACATGGGATTGACGGTCGTACAGAGGCGACTGGTATGGGTGTGTACATCGGTATCAGAGAAGCTGTCAGTGTCAAAGAAGACATGGAAGCTTTAGGACTACAAACAGGGTTGAAAGATAAAAAAATCATCGTTCAAGGTTTAGGTAATGTAGGGTATTACTCGGCATTGTTTTGTCAAGAGGCTGGCGCTAAAATCATCGGTATCGCTGAGTGGAATGGTGGCATCTATGATGAAAATGGTATAGATGTAGAAGCGATCAAAAAATACCAAATAGAAAATAAAGGCTTCAAAGGTTATCAAAAAGGCAAGTTTATAGAGAATAGCGGAGACCTACTGACTACTGCCTGTGACATACTGATCCCTGCGGCACTGGAAAATCAAATCACAAAAGAAAATGCCCCGCACATTAAAGCAAAGATAATAGGAGAAGCCGCTAATGGCCCAGTGACGCAGGAAGCTGAAAAGATATTACTTGAAAAAAACATCATGGTCATCCCAGACATGTACCTCAATGCTGGTGGTGTGACAGTGTCTTATTTCGAATGGCTAAAAAATCTTTCAAGAGTATCATTTGGCAAGATCGAAAAGCGCTATGACATGCAGAAGTTTGATCGACTACTTGATAATATCGAGCAAGCTACTGGGGATAAGTTTAGCGAAGAGCAGCGAGCTGTCATCGCGCAGGGAGCTAGTGAAAGAGACTTGGTCAACTCTGGCCTAGAAGAGACTATGGTCAACGCTTATCACAGTATGAATAAAGTTCGCCATGAAAAAAAGATCAAAAGTCTACGAACAGCTGGATTTATCCTAGCCCTAGACCGTATTGCAGTGAGCTACTTGGATCTAGGCATATTTCCTTAAGTTTAGCGCAAACGCTATCAAACAAAAGTGCTCAGCCAAATCGAGACTGAGCACTTTTGTTTTTATTTGATGATTAACACATTATATCATCTCTACGCTACGCTGAACGAAGGCCGTCAGTTCTTTGCCGGTAAGCATTCCCTGTGCTAGCATCGCTAGATCAAATGACTGCTTGGCTAGTCGAGATTGTTCTTCTCCGCTTGCTTTGAGGATTTTATCTATGACTTTATGATTGGCGTTGATGGCTACTTTGTAGCTATCAGGCATCGCACCATAGAAGTTTGGCCCACCACCTGTCTGCGCCATGTCTTTAAATCTCCTCATAAACTCATCCATAGTGATCGTGACAGGTAGTTCCTCAGGATTCAGACTAGTGACTTCTACTTGCATGTTGGCATTGTTGATCGCTTTGTCGAAGATCTCCTTCACCTGCTTAGTCTGCTCCTCAGTGAGTACATTAGCGATACTCTCTTCTTTGTTGATCAGCTTGTCTGCCACGTCTGCGTCTACACGCTTCATAGTTACTTTGTCAAGCTTTTGTTCTAGTTGATTGACAAAGTGTGAGTCGATCGGAGAGTCCAGCACGACCACATCATAGTTGCGCTTATTGGCAGAGGTGATGAAGGCATCTTGCTTAGATACATCGCTGGCATATAGAATGACTAGATTGCCATCTTTGTCAGTCTGCATGTCTTTGATTTTCTCCTTGTATTCTTCTATTGTAGCATACTCATCTTTTGTGTTTTTGAAAAGTGCAAAGTCTTTCCCTTTTTCATAGAACTTCTCCTCGCTGATCATACCATACTTGACGAAGAGCCCGATATCATTCCACTTTTCTTCGTACGCTTTTCTATCCTTTTTGTAAAGTTCTCCTAGCTTATCTGCTACTTTCTTAGTGATGTAGCTATTGATTTTCTTCACATTGCCATCTGCCTGAAGGAAGCTTCTAGATACATTGAGTGGGATATCTGGAGAGTCTATGACACCATGCAATAGCATCAAAAATTCAGGAACGATATCCTTCACCTCATCTGTGATGAATACTTGACGAGAGAAAAGCTTGATTTTATTACGCTGGAAGTCGAAATCATTTTTGACCTTAGGGAAATAAAGCACCCCCGTCAAGTTAAATGGATAGTCTACATTCAAGTGAATCCAGAAAAGTGGATCTTCACTCATAGGGTATAACTCTTTGTAGAAATTTAAATAATCCTCATCAGTCAGATCACTTGGAGACTTCGTCCAGATAGGTGCTGTCGTATTGATGATATTATCTTCTTCTACAGACTTATATTTCTTTTTACCGTCCTTATCCTCTCCATCTTCTACTTGTCTAGTCTTAGTCCCAAACACGATAGGAATAGGTAAGAACTTCGCATATTTATCTAAAATCTGCTGTAGTTTGAAGCGCTCTAAAAACTCCTCAGATTCTTTGTTGATATGCAGAATGATGTCAGTACCGCGCTCTTTGCGCTTTCCTTTACTGATTTCGAAGCTCGTACTGCCATCGCATGTCCATTTGGCTGGTTCTGCACCTTCTTGATAAGACAAAGTGTCTATCTCTACTAGGTCTGCTACCATGAATGCTGAGTAAAAACCCAAACCAAACTTACCAATGATCTCATTGGCATCTTTGGCATCCTTGAATTTCTCCACAAACTCGGTAGCCCCCGAAAAAGCAATCTGATTGATATACTTCTTGATTTCCTCTGCGGTCATACCGATACCTCGGTCGCTGATTTTGATTGTTTTCTTCTTTTCATCGAAGCTCACTTCTACTCTCACATCGCCCAGTTCTCCTTTGTATTCTCCCAAAGAAGCCAAACGCTTGATCTTCTGAGAAGCATCTACGGCATTAGAAACAAGCTCTCTGAGAAATATCTCATTGTCCGAATAGAGAAATTTTTTAATAATCGGAAAGATATTCTCGGTATGGATCGAAATAGTACCCTTCTCTTGCATAATTATATTTAGTTTACGTTTATGTGCTGTTTGATTTATACTTGTCAAGCACCGTTCCAAAGCCTAAAAAATGTCATTTTGACAGTTGGACAAAAGATTTCTCCTAAACCAATCAACCATGCATATCACTATTCATCATTTTTTATGAAAAGCATGTAAAAAGAAATTTTATATTGTTTGAAAATCAACCTAACAGCTATGAAAAAACATTTACTACCTGTCTCATTTTTAGCGGCTTGCCTCTATCTCGGCATAGCACCAGCTACAGTGGCACAAGAAGTGAAGCCTACTACAGCAGCAGAACTCAAAGCAGCAGTAGAGCAACACCAAAAACTAAAAGACAATACGATCTTTAGTGGCTACGCTGCCAGCAATCTCGGGCCAATCAAAACAAGTGGTCGAATCATAGACATAGAAGTCTCAAGTGATACTAAGACATTCTATATAGCCGCAGCCTCAGGTGGAGTCTTCAAGACTACTGACAATGGTCAGTCATTTAAGCCTATCTTTGATCACCATAGTGCACTTGGCATAGGAGATATGGCCATCGCACCATCTGACAACAATATCATCTGGGTAGGTACTGGTGAAAATAACTCCAGCCGATCGACTTACGCTGGATCTGGAGTATATAAAAGCACTGATGCCGGAGAAACTTGGACGCTAATGGGCTTGCCTTTTTCTCAACACATCGGTCAGATCATCATCCATCCAACTAATCCTGACATCGTGTGGGTTGGTGCGATGGGTAGCCTTTACTCACAAAATAGTGAAAGAGGACTCTATAAGACAACTGACGGTGGTAAGACTTGGAAGCGCACACTATATGTAGATGATAATACAGGCGTCATTCAAATCACAATCAATCCCGAAAATCCAAACCAATTACTTGCCGCTACTTGGGAGCGATTTCGTCAAGCCAATAACTTCATCGGTAGTGGTGATGGCTCAGCGATCTGGCGATCAGAAGATGGAGGAGAGACTTGGGCTAAGTCAGTAGATGGTTTTCCACTTGGAGACTTTGTGGGTCGTATAGGCATCGAGTACAGTCAGAGTGAGCCAAACGTAGTCTACGTATTACACGATAGCCAAAAAGAAAAAACAACTGAAAGGCCTGCCAACAGAGGCAATCAAGAGGGCTTGAGTTTTGATAAATTCAAAACCATGTCAGCAGCAGATGTACAGGCGCTGGATAATAAGGAGCTAGAGCAGTTTCTAAGAAGAAATGGCTTCGCTACCAAATACACTGCTGAGGTAGTGAAAAAAGAAGTTCGAATCGGCAAAATCACTCCTGTACAAATAGCCAACTACAATGGATCAGGAAATACAGATGCCAATGCTGCCATCATCAACAGTACAGTAACTGGTGCGGAAGTTTATAGATCTGAAGACTCTGGTAAGAGCTGGAAAAAAGTAAGCGAATCAGACCTCAGCAGACTATACAATACCTATGGCTACTACTTCGGAGAACTTAGAGTATCTACTCAAGATCCAAATGAAATATTTGTACTGGGTGTACCGCTTATGGTCTCTAGAGATGGTGGTAAAACTTTCGCTACGTCTGACTCTGTAGGAGGGGTACACTCAGATCATCAGTCTATGTGGATCAATCCAAAGGATAGTAAGCATATCTTGCTTGGTACTGATGGTGGTCTATACCAGTCTTATGGTGGCGGTGAGAGATGGACTCATATCAATAACATGCAAATCGGTCAATTCTACTCTATCATGGTAGATCATGCTGAGCCATACAACGTTTATGGTGGACTTCAAGACAATGGTGTCTGGTCAAATGCTCACAATGTAGGCTACCAAAATGGTGACTGGAAGCGACTCGCTGGTGGTGATGGCATGGCTGTAGCCGTAGACACGCGCACCAATGACATCGTGTATACTGGATCTCAATTTGGATCATACGCTAGAGTAAATACGACTACTGGAGAGAGAAAGTCTATCACGCCACGTCATGACATCGGCAATCAGCCAAACAGATGGAACTGGAGAACACCTATCATCCTTAGCAGATTTAATCAAGACATTGTATACATGTCATCACAATATCTGTACAGAAGCATGGATAGAGGCGAAACTTGGGAAACAATCTCTGGTGATTTGACCAAAAATCTACCTCAAGGTAATGTACCTTTCTCTACCACTACTTGGATAGCAGAGTCACACCAAGAGTTTGGAAACTTATACGTGGGTACAGATGACGGTAACCTTTGGATGACGAGGGATAATGGACGTACATGGACAGCTGTGAATAAAGGACTTCCTCAAGGTAGATGGATTAGCAGCATAGAAACCTCTCCTCACTATGCTGGTACAGTGTTCGTGACTTTGACTGGCTATAGAAATGATGACTTCAAAGCCCATGTCTTTAAGAGTACAGATTATGGTAAAACATGGACCTCAGTAGCAGGCAATCTCCCAGCAGAAGCTACAAACATCATCAGACAAGATCTGAAAAATGAAAACATGCTCTACGTAGGAACTGACCACGGACTATACATCAGCATGGATGGTGGTAAGAACTATGATATCTTCCAAGGTTCAGTGCCTAATGTAGCTGTCTATGACATGATCATTCAGCCAAAAGAAAACCACCTAGTAGTAGGAACTCACGGAAGAAGTATCTACATCATAGACCTCAATCCAATGCATGCTGTCAAAGACATGAATACAGCTGCTGTAGTGATGGCCAATGATCAAAGATTCAATCCTAGATGGGCAGCTTTTGGCATCAATAGTAATGCCTGGATGATGGCTTACTTGCCAAGCTCAGGCACTGCTACAGCTACTATCCTTAATGACAAAGGCAATACAGTCCGTACGATCACAATTGATGCTAAAAAAGGCTTCAACACGATCGGTTGGGACTTCAAAGATGATAGTGGTGAATACATAAGACCTGGAAAGTTTAGCTTAAAAATCACTGCGGGTAATCAGTCCGACACTAAAGCCTTTGAAATAAGATAAATTTCAAAGCTCATGTATTTTAGCCTCTCCCAATATAGGAGAGGCTTTTTTTATGCTTTAAACTTTTGATCAACTCCACTCAATACTAGAAAGGCAACCACTGCCAACTTATCAGAGGTAAATCATTTATAATTTTCTTATATTGATTTGAAAAGCAAGCACTAAACCCAACGATTGATATGAAAAAGGACAAGAAAACTCCAAATGGAGACTCTAGAAGAAACTTCATCAAAGGAACTGCTACAGCTCTAGCAGGATTTTATTTTTTACCAAGACATGTACTCGGTGGACCTGGATTTGTCGCTCCAAGTGATCGGCTCAGAGTAGCTGGGATAGGAGCAGGCGGTATGGGCTACAATGATATCAAGGGTGTATTCAATGCTGGTAATGCCGACATAGCCTTCCTTTGTGATGTGGATGATAGACGAGCAGCTAATGCTCGCAAAGATTTCCCTAAAGCCAAATACTACAAAGACTTTCGCGAGATGCTCGACAAAGAGCATAAAAACATAGATGCGGTCACCGTATCGACTCCAGATCATAACCATGCGGTGCAAGCCATGGCTGCTATGGAGCTTGGCAAGCATGTATACGTACAAAAGCCAATGACACATGATATCTACGAAGCTAGAATGCTCACCCAAGCAGCAGAAAAATACAAAGTAGTCACACAAATGGGTAATCAAGGATCTTCTGGTGATGGTGTGCGCCAAATGATGGAATGGTATAATGCTGGACTTATCGGAGAAGCTACACGTGTCTATTGCTGGACAGATAGACCAGTTTGGCCGCAAGGCATCCCATGGTCAAAAAATCAAGTCACTCCTCCAGCTGATCTCGATTGGGACCTGTGGTTAGGAACCGCTCCTTATAAAGACTATGTAGAAAAGCTCGTGCCTTTCAACTGGCGAGGCTGGTGGGATTATGGTACGGGAGCGCTTGGAGACATGGCCTGTCACATCATGGAGCCTCCTTTCAGAGTGTTGGGATTGGGCTATCCGAGCGAAGCTCAGGCAAGTGTAGGTTCTGTCTATGTGGATGAATTTCAAAGAGGATACTTCCCTGAAAGCTGTCCTCCATCTTCACATATCACCCTACTTTTCAAACAAGCTGGAAAGCCTGATATTGAGTTTCACTGGATGGATGGTGGTATACAGCCTACCAGACCCGAAGAACTAGGGCCTAACGAACTCATGGGAGATGGAGGTAATGGTGTGATCATAGAAGGCACCAAAGGTAAAATGATGTGCTCTACATACGGTAGAAACCCACAACTACTACCTACCTCTAAAACCAAAGAAACTAATCTACCAGTAAGTATCCCTAGAGTAGCTGATGGTGAAGCTGGACACTATAAGCAGTGGGTGGATGCCTGCATCGCTGGATATGGCAGTGAGCCGTTTAACCTACTCAGTTCGCCATTTTCCATAGCAGGCCCGTTAACTGAATCAGTTTTGATGGGAAATCTAGCTATCAGAAGCTATGATATCAGAGTAGCAAGAGATGGAGAACCTAATAGATACAACTACCCAGGCAGATATATCAAACTCCTATGGGATGGTCCAAACATGAAAGTGACCAACTTCGATCTGGCCAATCAATTTGTCAGGAGAGAATATAGATCAGGCTGGACACTAGGAAAAGCCTAACAACAAAAAAGCTCCGAAGATATCTTCGGAGCTTTCTCATTTATTACTTTGAAAGTGGATTAGAATATTCTAAAACCAACACTCAAGATCAACTGATTCACTCTCTGATCTGTAGCAAATCCACCAAGTTCTTCACCTGCTTTGCTTAAGTTTCCTTCGTACTTTAAGTCTACCACTAGGTTAGCCAAGTCAAGTCCTATACCTGCCTGATAGCCTAAAGTAGTCCTATTGTAGTCAGGATTGAACAATTGCTGAAACTCATCACTTACGTCACTATTCAAAAGAATGCTAGCAACAGGGCCAGCTTGAATTCTAAAGACCTCTGCAAATCTAAAACCCGCCATTACAGGTACATCTATTTTATTGAATCTTACGTCATATGATCTAGAGTTAAGTCCTTGACGCTCTCTGATCTCTCCACCCGAATTCACATAAAGCACCTCTGGCTGTAAGAAAAATGAACCAATGCCTACTCTGGCAAAAGCACCTACGTGATAACCCATCTTCGAATCTCCACTCTCAAACTGGTCAGAATCTACTTTAATATTAGTAGTACTAACACCAATCTTAGGACCGATCGAAAAGTCTTGCGCCTGTACCATACCTACAGTAAACAATGCGGCAATTGCTAAAATAATCTTTTTCATGATATTAAAATTTAAGATTTGGTTTGTATAACATGTAACAATCGGCAAACACTATTCCAAAAAGAGCCTAAATCAAAAGATAAAAGGAATATAAAAACAAAACCCCACTGATAGTCAGCAGGGTTAGTTTTTATTTTTTTATGTTAATCATATCAACCTCCACCAGAGAACACACCAAAGATGCCCATCATATTGAGTAATACTGCCGCTATAGTGATTGGACATACGAATCTGATAAAAAAGACAAATGTCTTAGAAGCTAGGGTATTTGGATCAAACATTTTCGACCCATAAGAAAGCTCATTGACGATATTAGCGATCGGCATTTTCCAAGCTACATATACGCAAGTCACCAATGCTACTACTACTATAAAGAACGTACC
Organism: Penaeicola halotolerans; assembly: GCF_016464625.1. Lineage (GTDB taxonomy): Bacteria > Bacteroidota > Bacteroidia > Cytophagales > Cyclobacteriaceae > Penaeicola > Penaeicola halotolerans. Next base: position 696,412 of record NZ_JAEAGO010000002.1, on the reverse strand, counting down.
AAAGAAGTAGTCTAAGATATCTAGGAAACCTTTGACCTCTGTACCACCAAAGACAGTCACCTTCATATCTGTAAAGAAAGCTGATCCTCCCGCAGAAAGCGCAGATGGGATACCTACTAAGAATACCATAGCACCTACTACCCAAGCAGCTTTCTTTCTGCTCCACTTTTTCTCATCTATAAAATATGAAGCTGGTACTTCAAGCATCGAGATAGATGAAGTCAAAGCTGCCACAGTGAGGAGCAAGAAGAAAATCGCTCCGATGATCGCACCACCTGGCATATCTGCAAAAATCTCAGGTAACACTTGGAAAACAAGCGTAGGTCCAGCCTCTGGACTTTTACCATAGGCAAATACCGCTGGGAAAATCATAAATCCTGCTAGGATCGCTACCGCTGAATCCATAAATCCAACCCAAATACCACTTGAAACAATATCAGATGACTTAGGTAAGTATGAACCATAGGTAATCATGATACCCCAACCAATACTCATGGAGAAAAAGGCTTGTCCTAAGGCTGCAAGAATCACATTGGCATTGATTTTACTGAAATCAGGATTCAAATAAAACTCCACTCCAGCCATAGCACCTGGCAGCATCAAACTACGAATAGCTACAGTGATGATCAGGATAAATAATACTGGCATCAATACTTTGGCTGCCTTCTCGATACCCCCAGATACTCCCCCAAGGATGATGACTATAGTAACCAAAGTAAAAACTGCCATCAAGGGAATCGTATACATCGGATTTGAAGCAAAAGCCTCAAATGGCTGTGTAGAGCCAGAAAGTGACTTGAAGATATAACCGATCGTCCATCCTGCGATCACGCCATAGTAGGAAAGCACGAAAAAGCTAACTAACAAGGCTAAAATAGCGCCTGTACCCATCCAAAATGGATTAGCACCAGTTTTTTTGAAAGCTCCGATAGTACTCTTGCGAGTAAAGCTACCCAAGCCCATCTCAGTGAAAAGTAAAGGAACGCCTATCAGGATCACGCAGAGTACATAGACCATGACGAAGGCACCACCGCCATTCATACCAGTCACGTATGGAAATCTCCAAATATTACCCAGACCTACTGCCGATCCGGCTGCGGCCATGATAAACCCAAATTTTGAGCCCCATTGTCCTCTGTTATCTGCATCAGGAATTGCTGCCATATTGTTTAGTTTAAGGTGTTTGGTTTAATTATGCAATATTAAAATTTAGGCTAAATTAAGCTGTTTTGCCAAAATAGCAACTCCCTCCACAAAAGTATGTGGCTGAAAACCCAGCTTTTCTTGTGCTTTTTTGATGATAAAACCTGTTTTAGCAGGACGCTTAGCCGTCTGTGTAAATATAGAGCCATCTACTCGCTGGATGAGCTTTATGTCTAATTTAAAGAAATCAGCTATCTGTAATGCTATTTCATAGGGCGTCATCAACTCTTTTCCAGAAATATTATAAATACCTGTAGCGAGCGTCTCTTCCATCAATAAACATCCTGTAGCCAGATCCTCTGCCAAAGTAGGTGTCCTCCACTGATCATCGACTACTTGTATAGGTTTTCCTTCTTCCAGACTTTTCTTTACCCAAAGCACAATATTTGATCTACTAAGGTCCTCTGCAATTCCATAAACAAGTACTGTCCTAGCGATACCCCACGACCCTGTATACGCCTGTACCAGCTGCTCAGCAAGTAGTTTACTTTCACCATAATAGCTCAGAGGATTTGCCTCTGCGGACTCGTCATAAGGCCCGTCAAATCCATCAAAAATAAAATCAGTGCTGACTAGTAAAAAGTAGCTTTGATACTTTGCTGCTGCCTCAAGTAGGTTTTTGACAGCGGTGACATTGGCCGCATAGCATCCTTCACGATCTGTCTCGCATTGGTCTACATTGGTCATAGCTGCCCCATGGATGATACTATCAGGCTGGATCTGATCAATCATACGATCGACATCTGCTGCGAGCGATAGATCTGCCACATGATAGGTATAAGCTCCTTGATCCTTCAATCTACGGACACCTCTTCCAGTAGCATGTAGCTCTATAGATGGGTCATTTGAAAGTTGTACAAGTAGTTTTTGCCCCAAAAGCCCATTGGCTCCCGTGACCAAAACTACTCTTTTACTTTTGCTCATATTGATAGCCGTATTCTTTCGTAATCTTAGCTTTGGAAAGCTGCTCTACTTTCATTTTCATAAAAATATCCTGAAGAGGCTTATCCGCCCTTCCTGTCTCTTGATCAGCTATCTGATCGATCACTTCTAGACCTTTGATCACCTCACCAAATACAGTATACTCTCCATCCAAATGTGGCGTACCACCTACGGTTGTATAAGTTTCTATTTGCTGAGGTGTTTTCTTGAGAGATAAGTCTATACCATAGTAAGTTTCTACTTTTGGTTTGAGACTAAAGATGAAATCATTGAGTGCATCCTTGTCACCTGTTTCATAGATCTTAGTGTACTCATCTGCCAGAGCTTGATTGCTCTCCATGGTGATGAACGTACCTAGATACTGATTGAGCTTCCTCATGTCCGTTAGCAGCTGATCTTTATCCCAGACCATCCCTTGGACTATATAAAACTGACAGCCACTAGAGGCTTTTTCAGGGTTGACATTATCTCCCATACGCGCAGCAGAGAGGACCCCTTTTCGGTGGATCTTATCTGCTACAAACTCAGCAGGTACAGTGTACATGTCGCTTTGATTGAGTTTTTCTTTGGTGAAAACATCTCCCCCTTGGATCATGAAGCCTTTGATCACACGATGAAAAATAGTAGAATCATATCTCCCAGATTCTGCTAGTTTGATAAAATTGGCTTTATGCTGTGGCGTCTCATCATAAAGAATCACTTGCATATCGCCATAGCTCGTTTGGATAGTGACTAGATAGTCCTTTTCTGTTTTACAAGCAGTGAACATCACTGCCAATATGAGGATCAAACCGATCTTTTTCATCTTCCTACTTATTTATTGAGTTGACTTTTTATCTCCTTTAATATATGATCTCCACCTGCAGTGAGCACAGCTTCAGCTAGCTGCACTCCAAGCTGTTCTGCTTGATGACGAGGACCACTGACTTGTTTACGAATGATCTGCTGGCCATCTAAGCTCACGATACCTCCTTCAAGTGAAAGTGATGCCCCGCTAACTGTAGCCAATCCAAAAACAGGGATACTACACCCTCCCTCTAACTCTCTGAGGTAAGCGCGTTCAGCTAATAATCTATAGGCTGTCTCTGGATGATTGACAGCATTGCGGATCGTACCTTTGATCATAGGATCTAGTGAAGTAGCACACTCGACAGCGATGCTACCCTGACCGACTGCAGGAGTAAATTTCCCTATATCCAATCTATCTGCGATCATCTCATCAAAACCCATCCTGTGCGCCCCAGCATATGCTAGTAAAAGTCCGTCACATAGTCCGGCCTCCATCTTGGCTACGCGCGTTTGTAAATTACCTCTGACATCTACCGTCTTCACATGTGGATAGTAGTGCTTGAGCATGGCTACTCTACGGGTAGAGGAAGTCCCTAACGTGAGCGGTTTATTGGCATCTGCTATATTGATGTCTTTGCGGTGGCTGAGAATGATATCATTCACCACCTCGCGCTCTGTAAATGCGATCAACTCAAATCCCTCAGGCAATACTGACTGCATATCTTTAGCACTGTGGACTGCGATGTCTATCTCTCCACTACTCAGCTTGTCCTCCAACTCTTCTGTAAAAACCCCTTTGCTCCCGATCTTAGCGATCGACACATCGAGTATTTGATCTCCTTTGGTATCGATGATCACGATCTCGGTAAGTAGACCACAGATATTAAGCAACTTCTCTACATAATACGCCTGAAACAAAGCAAGCTTACTCCCTCTCGTGCCTATTTTGATTACTTTACTCATTTCAAGCTTTTATTTTTTTTACTTTCTTTTTAGTCTCTATTGCCTGTTCGATGTATTCTACGATTTTGCCAGAGATATTGACTTGCGTGGCTTTCTCTATGCCCTCTAGACCAGGAGAGGAGTTGACCTCTAGGATAAGCGGTCCTCTTGCAGACTGGAGCATGTCAACTCCAGCAACATTAAGTCCTAAGGATTTGGCTGCTTTGAGCGCTGCTTGTTTCTCTTCTCTACTTAGCTTGATGATTTCAGCCTTTCCTCCACGATGGAGATTTGAGCGAAACTCCCCTTCTACTCCTTGGCGCTTCATCGCTCCTACTACCTCACCATTGACGATGAAGGCACGGATATCTGCTCCTTTAGCTTCTTTGATAAATTCTTGGACGATGATCCTAGCTTTTAATCCATGAAATGCTTCGATCACACTTTGTGCGGCCTTTTTTGTCTCGGCCAAAACAACCCCTAGTCCTTGTGTACCTTCTAGTAACTTAATGATCAGTGGTGCACCACCTACTTGCTCTACGAGCATTTTTTCTCCTTTGGAATAATTGGTAAAAGCCGTCTTTGGCATGCCTAGACCTGATCGGGATAAAATCTGCAAGCTACGAAGCTTATCCCTCGAGCGTACGATCGCTTGTGATTCTATGGCTGTAAATACGCCCATCATTTCAAACTGTCGGACTACTGCTGTACCGTAAAAAGTAACAGAAGCACCAATCCTTGGAATGATCGCATCTATATCAGTCAGCTTGGCTCCTTTGTACCAAATAGAGGGTCCCTCTTGCTCGATGATCAAGTCACAGATCATGTGGTCGATCACTAAGGCTTCATGACCTCGCTCACGAATAGCCTCTACTAATCTCTTGGTAGAGTAGAGGTTTGAGTTTCTGGACAGTATAGCGATTTTCATAATTCTCCTGATTTAAAATAATGAGCGGATTGCCTTCACTTGCTCAAAGCGCGGTTCTCTTTGACTTTTTGGCTAAGTACATTTTAGAGACATCCACTAGAAATCTACCCTTGAGAAGTTTTCTTCCCAAAAGTATGGGATATTTCATCTCCGAACGATTAGTAAGCGTAAATTCTGCTTCAATCTCCTCCTCAAAAATAACTACTCGGGTTTTGACTTTGTATCGCATCTCGGACTGACCTGAGGAGCTCGTTACTTTTTTGACCTCGTAAGTACTGGTCTGCTGAACTGTATTCTTGTACTGCTTATGCGAAGGGTCAAGTACCACAAAGTGCAGAACACCTCCATCATCTACGGCTATATGGCTACAGTGTATTGAGCTTGTATAAGCACCAGTATCTACTTTTGCTATGATGTTTTTCACTCCCCAATCAGGCAAGTGAATTCGCTCTTTTCTCCCGATGATTTTCATGAAGCATATCTTTAGGTTCGCATGATCCTTCCCAGTTGTAGAGAAAGATTAGTAAATATGATCCTCGGATTCGCATTTCGCTCCAAGTGATAAATCGACTCGCTCAGCTGCTGAGAAAGTGCTAAAATCTTATCTGCAGTAAGTACTTTACTGAAGTTTTGTACAAAAACCAAGTCGTCTCCTAGCACCCTAAGCAGCTCATCTGCCGCTGCATCTTTGACTAGGGATTCATGCAAGATAGCCAAACCACTAGAGAAAAGTCCCTTTTGAGATTCTTTGGTCATAGAGAAAAACGCATCCGACATCCTAACTATAGCTGTAAAGTCGAAGTTGTAGCAGAGTCTCATCCATGTTTTAAACTGCTGCGTACTTTCATCCTCATCTTCTTCAAGCAGTCTGTAAGCTTCTCTCAAGCTCCCATCAGCCAATCTTGCGATTTCCCTTGCTCGAGGCTCAGCTATGCCTGCTTCCGACAAGTATGATAGGATCTCTTCATCAGAAAACAACCTCACTTGGACGACTTGCACACGTGAACGTATCGTAGTCAGAAGCTGCTCAATGTGATTTCCTACCATGAAAAAGAGCGTCTTGGCAGGTGGCTCTTCGAGTATTTTCAAAATTGCATTGGCTGCTTGGGTATTCATCAACTCAGGAAGCCAGATCAACATGATCTTGTAGCCGCCCTCAAAGGATTTTAAACTAAGTGTCTTGACGATCTGACGAGCAGCACCTACACTGATGATGAGCTGCTTATTATCTAGACCAGTATGACGCATCCAGTCGTTGATATTCCCATAAGGAAAATCGATCAAAAACTGCCTCCAAAGAGACTGTATATCGGATTTCTTATCTGGATCGGGATCTTTTTCCTCATCTTCTTTGCTACGTGAGGCACTTGGATAGACGAAGTTCACATCTGGATGCACGAGTTTGGCCATCTTTTGACAACTTGGACATACACCACAGGCATCTGCCTCCTCTTTATCTTCGCAGTTGATGTAGGTAGCCATCGCAAGTGCCATCGCCAGATTCGGACTCCCCTCTGGACCTAGAAATAGTAAAGCATGCGCCAAATGGTTATGCTTAATGGCATTGACCAAGTGCTGCTTGGTGTCTTGAAGTCCTTTGATATCAGCAAACTGCATAGGCTATTTGTCCCAGATTCTGTATGACTTGGTCAAATCAAAAACCTCAGAAAAAAGTACCTTATCCACCTCAGTGAGTTGGACTTGTCTTCTTTCCATGGCTTTTTCAGCCACTTCATAAAATTTATTGAGGGTAAAAGTCGTGAAGCCAGCAGCTCCTCCCCAAGAAAAAGATGGAATGAAATTTCTCGGAAAACCATCTCCAAAAATATTAGCTCCAACTCCGACTACAGTGCCTGTATTGAACATGGTATTGATCCCAGCTTTGGCGTGATCTCCCATCATCAAGCCACAAAACTGCTCACCTGTGTTGACAAATCCTCCTTTGGTGTAGCTCCAAAGTTTGACCTGCGCATAATTATTTTTCATATTAGAGGTATTGGTGTCTGCTCCAAGATTGCACCACTCACCTATTACAGAGTTCCCTAAGAAACCATCATGTCCCTTGTTACTATAGCCAAAAATGACCGAATTGCTGATTTCACCTCCTACTTTGGAGTAAGGTCCTACAGTAGTATCTCCCTTGATTTTGGCTCCCATATTGACATGAGCGCCCTCTCCTAGAGCAAATGGACCTTTAATGATCGCCCCCTCGTGTACTTGGGCATTTTTTCCTAGATAGATAGGGCCAGACTCCGCATTGAGTATGGCTGCTTTAATACTGACGCCTTCTTCGATGAATATATTTTCTATACCATAAGTCATGGTATGTGGATCGGTGATCTTGGCAGAGGTTCGTCCCTTTGTCAAAAACTCAAAATCTGCTCTGATTTCCGCAGCATTTACTTTGTAAACCTGCCATGGAAATTGGATGAAAGTATAACTACCCTCAAAAGTAACTTTTTGAAAAGAATCAATATCCTCGATAGACTGACCTGAAGATAAATTGGCTGCCAATGCATGATCTCCTACAGTTAGCACTTGCCCACTCTTTAGCGACATGACTGCTTTGATCAAAGCATCATTGGGACAGAGTGCTCCATTGATGTAAAGACCAGCAGTATTTAGCCGTGGAAATTTGCTCGCTAGATAATCTGAAGTGGCATATCCTACATTGGTTTGAAGCCGTGATTGCCACTTCTCTGCTATAGTCTGTATACCGACTCTGATAGCTGCTACAGGACGGGTAAAAGTGAAAGGCAAAAGTGACTGCCTAATATGCGGATCATCGAAAAGCGTGATATTTTCCATAGGTTACAAAAATAAAAAAGTCTTTCGGATATCATAACCCGAAAGACTTTTCACTTTGAATATAAAGTAATAATTACTTCTTGTATCTTCTGTTGAATTTCTCCACTCTACCAGCAGTATCCAATAGCATTTTCTTGCCAGTGTAGAAAGGGTGCGATGCAGAACTAACTTCTATCTTGATCAATGGATAAGTTTTACCGTCTTCCCACTCGATAGTTTCATTAGTGCTCATTGTAGAGCGTGTTAAGAACTTGTACTCGCTAGATGTATCTAGGAACACTACTTCTCTGTATTCTGGATGGATATCTTTTTTCATTGTATGATAATTTTGAACTTTACGTCTTTCCTAAATGAGGCACAAAATTAAAACATATCTACATACTCACCAAACATTTAGTGAAAATATCTGAGTGAAAGTCTTTTGATAAGTGATTTGAATAAAAATTAACAAATGATTGCCTCCTCAAATGCTTATATTGTCTTAATTTGAGTGCGAAATACATATCCATGAAAAAAACCACCCTCTCTGTAATTTTCGTGCTTTTCAGTCTTTTGGCTAAAGCACAAAGCGCCTACATCCCTTATGACAAAGACTACTATCACCTCATCGGCCGATATGAGATCCTACAAGGCAAATTTACAGAGAGTTTTCATACTGGATTTAAACCATACACCAGAGAAGCTGTAGCGGCTTTTACAGATAGTCTTAGCTTGCGCCTATCTGGCCTAAGTGAAGCTGACAGGTTCAATATCGCCTATCTAGCAAATGATAACTGGGAGTTTTCAGATATGGCTGAGAATGCCAGCAAGAAACCATTCTTAAAACAGCTTTACACGAAGACTACGGATTTCTATCATGTTGAAAAAGAAGGCTTCTACGTGCGCGTAAATCCTATGCTCAATATGAATGTCGGAAAAGAAGCTGGTGAAACAGCCATTCCTTTTACCAATACTCGAGGCATCAGATTTCATGGTATGATCGATGACAAGATCGGCTTTCACTCTACACTGACTTCAACCCAGCTCATCCTACCTACTTTTGGAGTAGATCTAGTTGATCAACGCGCAACCGTCCCACAAGAGGGAGTATCTAAGCGTGTAGATTATGACATGTTCAACGCTACGGGATATGACTTCTTCACTGCCACAGGTCACATTACATTTGATGTTAGCAAAAGTATCAATTTACAGTTTGGTCATGACAGAAATTTTATCGGGGAAGGCCTCCGGTCTATGTTGATGTCTGATTTCTCGAGCAACTATCTTTTCCTGAAGTTCAATACCAACATCTGGAAGCTACAATACACCAATGTCTTTGCAGAGATGACGGGAGGTTTTATCGGTAGCAGGGGGCAGTTTAGAGATGGACTCACTACCAAAAAGTATGTAACCCTCCACAGACTTGGGATGAATATCCGTCCAAACTTAAATGTAGGACTTTTTGAGCGAGTGATCTCTGAGCGCATCAATTTAGCTTATTTCAATCCTATCATATTTTACAGATATGTAGAGCATAACTTAGGCACTCCAGACAATGTCGCACTGGGTATAGATTTCAAATGGAATTTTCTCAATCAATTTCAAGCCTATGGGCAGTTCACCTTTGATGAATTTGTATTCAGTGAAGTGTTTGGTGGGAGAAAATGGTGGGGTAATAAACATGCCGTGCAACTTGGCGTGAAATACATCGATGCACTTCAAATCAAAAATCTAGACCTACAGCTCGAGTACAATCACGCACGACCTTATCTATTTGCTGCGAGAGATTCGGTGATCTCCTACACCAACTTCAACCAACCCATAGCACATCCAGCTGGTGCCAACTTCAGAGAAGTGATAGGCTCGGTGAGATATCAGCCATTTAAGCGTCTGCAAGTTACAGCCAATGCTTTTTATCTAAGAACTGGAGAAGATACAGCAGATACCAACTGGGGCGGAGATCTTCTCAAAAACCGAGATACAAGAGAGCGCACTTATGGCAACTTTATCGGTCAAGGTGTCCGAACAGACCTCTTCTATGGGCAGCTACAGCTAAGCTACCAAGTGAGGCATAACCTCTTTTTGGAGTTTAATCAGATCATCAGACAAAAAGATAGCGCGCTTCCAGAACGAAATAGTAGTGTATCCGTAACTAGTGTCGGCATCAGGCTCAATGCAGCCTCCCGAGATTTACTTTTCTGATCCCATACAAAAGGGCTAACTTGCGCCCTGAAATAAAAGATTGAATGAATACATACTTTAGAATACTTTCCTACGCGCGTCCCTTCAGACAGCATGTGCCACTTTATATATTGTGTGCTACGCTGGCGATACTTTTTGGACTCCTAAATTTCACCTTGCTGAAGCCGCTCTTTGACGTAATCTTCAAACAAGCAGATCCTGACGAACTACTAGCCTATAGCGTATACCCTGAGTTCGAGCCGAGTATAAACTATCTCAACCATCTCTTCAACTATTATTTAATAGAAGCTACTGAGATTTATGGCGCCTTTGGTTCTTTGGTTTATGTCTGTCTGATCATTGTCACTTCTGTTTTTCTGAGCAATCTTTTCACCTATATCTCAGGAGTGATACTCGCCAGAGTGCGTGCTAAGGTGATCAAAAGGATGCGAATGGATATCTTTGAAAAAGTCAGTACCCTACATATCGGGTATTTCTCTGATGAGCGTAAAGGTGACTTGATCTCGAAAATCACCAATGACGTACAAGAAGTAGAAAATAGCGTAGTACAATCTCTCAAAGTGATTTTTAAAGAGCCTGCTACCGTGATTCTATACTTTGCGGTACTCTTTGCTATGTCTTTTAAGCTGACAATTTTCACTTTGGTATTGATCCCTATATCAGGCGGGATCATAGGCTATATCACTAAAAAACTCAAAAGAAGAGCTCTTCAAAGTCAAGAGTCTCTCGGACGAATCGTCAATATCCTAGATGAAACCATCTCCGGGATGCGCGTCATCAAAGCCTTCAATGCACGTAAATATATCGTAGGGAAATTTGACAAGGAGACTGATTTCTACTCCAAAGTCAATATCTCTATGGCTAAGAAAAATGAAGCTGCAGGGCCTATTTCGCAGTTTTTTGGAGTGTCAGTAGTGGCAGGTATTTTGGTGTTTGGTGGTAGTCTTGTCTTAGCCAACGAAAGCCCACTTAGTCCAAGTGCATTCCTCTCTTATATCATCATTTTCACTCAGATACTCATCCCGACTAAAGAGATTTCGCGCGCTTTGAGCTCTATTCAAAGAGGACTAGCCAGTGCAAGGAGGATCTTTGCTGTGGTAGATACAGAGACGAAAATCCAAAACGATCCAAAGGCCATTCAAATCAGTGGCTTTGATAAGAGTATCACATTTAATAGTGTCTCTTTTAGCTATGAACAGGATGTAGTGCTCTCAGACATCAATTTAACACTTGAAAAAGGAAAAACCATCGCGCTAGTAGGTCCATCAGGTGGCGGGAAGTCCACCTTGGCTGACTTAGTTCCTAGATTTTATGACCCTACTGTAGGTAGTATCTTGATAGATGGCATTGATCTGAAGCAAATAGATATCGACTCTCTTCGAAAGCAGATGGGAATCGTAACACAAGAGTCAATCCTTTTTAATGATACAATCTTCAATAATATCGCTTTTGGAATGACTGATGTAAGTCAAGAGCAAGTGGAGCATGCGGCTAAGATAGCCAATGCCCATGAGTTTATCCTCAAGCTAGAAAATGGCTATGAAACCAATATCGGTGAGCGAGGCACCAAACTCTCTGGTGGTCAGCGTCAGCGAATCAGCATCGCCCGTGCCGTACTCAAAAATCCTCCCATACTTATATTGGATGAAGCTACCTCTGCACTCGATACTGAGTCGGAGAGACTTGTACAGGAGGCACTGACTAACTTGATGCAAAATAGAACCTCTTTGGTCATTGCTCATAGGCTCAGCACAATACAACATGCCGATGAAATCGTAGTGATAGAAAAAGGACGGATCATCGAAAAAGGTACACACGAAGCATTACTTGCAAACAAAGGTTTGTATCACAAGCTGTCTAACATGCAGTCCTTCCAGTAGTCATGAGCGCTCAAAATCAGTTATTTAAGCAAGTATCATTTGTAGAAAAAACGCTTAAAAAAGGCGAATATCTCCAATGCACATTTGACGGCTGCGACTTCACTGAAGTAGATGTCAAAGGCTGTTTATTTGATGATTGTAGCTTTCAAAACTGTAATCTAAGTGGTCTTAAAGTTCGAGGAGCATCCTTTCAAGAAGTGTCTTTTAAAGGTTGTAAAATCTTGGGTGTCCGTTTTGATGAGTGCAATCCAATGCTTCTGAGCTTTACGTTTGAAGACTGTAATTTGAGCTTTAGCTCATTTTTCAAACTGAGCATTCGTGCTACTCAATTCAAGAATTGCAAACTAGAGCAAGTGGACTTCAGTCAAGCTGATCTGAATAAATCTGTCTTTAGTGATAGCGATCTATTCAATGCCGTTTTTGACCAGTCTAACCTAGAGCAAGCTGACTTCCGCACAAGTCATCACTTTCAAATCAACCCGCTCAACAACAAGCTCAAAAAAGCTAAATTTAGCGCTGATAACTTACAGGGTCTGTTGAGTTCCTTTCAGTTAGATATTCAACCATAAAAATTAAGGTATTTTTAAATTATTGAATAGTTTACATTTAAGTAAACTTTAGTAACTTTAAGTCGTAAATCTGTATTCAATAGGATGACTGAAAAAAGATTTGAAACAAAGCTTTTAGAAGAAACTTTTGAATTTATCCAAAACCAGAACCTAAAAGCGAGAAAGAAAATACTTCAGAACATCAGACGCGCTGAACAAAATACTGACTCGAAATTTTTCAAGAAGCTCAATAGTGAAATTTAGGAGTTTAGAACTTTATATGAAGGAATTCAATATCGTCTTCTAGCATTTTGGGACAAAGAAGATAAAAATGAAACACTTGTGATAGCAACTCACGGTATTGTCAAAAAGACAAGTAAAGTAGATAGAAAGGAAATAGAAAAAGCTGATAGAATCAGAACCGTTTATTTGAAAAGTAAAAAGTAATGAAAAGCTATAAACTAGATGAAGCAGAAGACCTTTTAATTGGTAAAAAAGGCACCAAAGAAAGAAATGAATATGAATTTGAACTTAAACTCGAACTCATAGGAGATATGATCAAAACTGCTCGAAAAAACAGAAATCTCACACAGGAACAACTAGGAGAGCTAGTAGGAGTGAAAAAATCACAGATATCCAGATTAGAGAATAGCTCTGGCAATGTGACTTTTGAAACCGTTCTGAAAATATTTAATGCGCTGGGAGCTAAAATGAGTCTAAACCTCCAGATGTAATGGCCCACTAAACGAATGGATATAAATACATTTTAAGCTTCCTTCTCTTTTTAAGCTAAAAAAATCCTTATATTTCTTGTCTTAATTAAAAATACTATTGATGAAAAGAGTGGCTAAAATTGCGAATTTACTCTTGCTGATCTACCTAGCTGGATCATCTATTTTCTTCATCATATTTGATAGTCTCGGCAGTGAGAATAATTTCTCCGCAAGCTTTATGATCAAGTGGTCACTGATCGGAACTGTCTTATTTGTCGCGGCTTTTTTGGCACAATACATCGATAACTCAGCGACTATCAAACGTATCAAACAACTTGAGCAAGAACTAGATAAAACTAAACTCAAACTATATCAAGCAACAGAAACAGGTAGAAAACCAAATGCTACAAATGATGACCCTGTAGCCAAGTAAACCCAGATTTTATATGGTAGCAAAAACTTTTGGAAGTGCCGTATTTGGAGTAGATGCCAGATCCATCACGATAGAAGTAGATGTAGGACAAGGCACCAATTTTTTCATGGTCGGACTGCCAGATAGCGCAGTCAAAGAAAGTGCTCAAAGAGTCGAATCAGCCATCAAGTACTTCGGTTATAATTTTCCCCGCATCAAAGTAGTCGTCAACTTAGCCCCTGCAGATATTCGCAAAGAGGGCTCCGCCTATGACCTACCTATAGCACTAGGCATCCTAAAAGCCTCTGGGCAAATCGTAGCCGACAGCTTAGACCAATACGTGATCATGGGAGAACTCTCTCTAGATGGTCAACTCAGGCCAATCAAAGGTGTACTTCCTATCGCCATAGAAGCTAGAAAAAATGGCTTCAAAGGTTTCGTCCTTCCAAAAGAAAATGCGCCTGAAGCGTCTATAGTAAATAATCTTGACATCATCGGGGTGGAGACTATAGAGGAAGCAGTTCAGTTCTTTGAAGGAGTCAAAAAGATTGAGCCACTGGTCACTGATACCCGAGAGATTTTTTTCAATACACTCAATGACTATGAAGCTGACTTCTCAGATGTCCAAGGGCAAGAAAATATCAAACGTGCGCTAGAGATCGCTGCCGCGGGCGGGCACAATGTCATCATGATCGGTCCTCCTGGAGCAGGTAAGACGATGCTGGCAAAGCGCCTACCTTCTATTCTACCTCCACTTTCGCTTCATGAAGCTTTAGAAACTACTAAGATTCATTCCGTAGCAGGCAAGCTAGGTGCAGATGCTGCGCTGGTATCCCGCAGACCTTTCAGGTCCCCGCATCATACCATCAGTGATGTCGCACTTGTCGGAGGTGGTGGCAATCCACAGCCCGGTGAGATATCACTCTCCCACAATGGCGTACTGTTTTTAGACGAGTTGCCAGAGTTTAAACGAACCGTACTAGAAGTGATGCGTCAGCCGCTAGAGGAGCGTAAGGTCACTATCTCCAGAGCAAAAATCTCCGTGGACTATCCTGCCAACTTTATGCTCATGGCCAGCATGAATCCTTGCCCATGTGGCTACTACAATCATCCTGAAAAAGAATGTGTCTGCGCACCAGGTGTCGTCCAGCGATACCTCAACAAGATCAGCGGTCCACTACTCGATCGCATAGACTTGCATGTAGAAGTGACGCCTGTGTCATTTGATGAGATGACTGCCAATCGCAAAGCGGAGAGTAGTGAGGAGATTCGATCAAGAGTCATCAAAGCACGTGAAATTCAAAACGCACGCTTCAGGGACGTAGATGATGTCCACTGCAATGCCATGATGCCCTCTCAAATGGTCAAAAAAGTCTGTCAGATCAATGAAGCAGGGAAAACGCTACTCAAGACTGCCATGGAAAAATTAGGGCTTTCTGCTCGAGCATATGACCGCATCCTCAAAGTATCCCGAACAATCGCAGACTTACAAGGAAGCGAAAATATCATGATAGAACACTTAGCTGAAGCCATCCAATACAGAAGCCTAGATCGAGAAGGCTGGGCTGGATGATCCTTTACAAAAGCGGCTTGAGATATGGCCAAATATTCTCTAGCACGATCTTATGTCCTTCAGCAGTTGGGTGGATGCCATCTGGTAGATTGAGTTCTTTGATGCCTCCTACATTTTCTAGAAGAAAAGGAATTAGTGCTACATTCATCTCCTTAGCGACCTTTGGATAGATTGCTGCAAAGTCTGTACTGTATTCGGTTCCCATATTAGGTGGCACTTGCATACCAGCGAGCAGGATTTTAGTCTCAGGATACTTGGCACGTACTTTAGAGATGATTTGCTTTAAGTTTTTATAAGTCTCTTCTGTAGCGATACCTCTTAAGCCATCATTGCCGCCAAGCTCCAGCACAAATATCTCCAGTGGATTTTCTAAAACCCAATCTACTCTCGTGACACCTCCAGCGGTAGTTTCCCCACTTAGCCCAGCATTGACTACCTGATAGTCATAGCCCAGTGAGTCTAGTCTGACTTGAATGAGTCCTGCAAAGCCTTCAGATTTATCCAGCCCATAAGCAGCCGTGAGACTATTGCCAAAAAATACTATTCGAGGTCGCGTATCAGCTATTTCTTCATTGGATATATCAGTTTCTGAAGCCTCAGGAGCTACAGGTGCTTGAGTACTGTCAGTAGAATCTGAAGCGCTTCCACATGCCAGTAGCCCTGCAAAAAATACCAGCAATAAGATATTATGGAGTGTTTGTCTCATTTTATGTTTAATTTCAAGTTTAAGAGCAATCAAAACTATAACGCATTTGTTATGTTCCTGTCTTTTGAAAGCTCAAAAATTTAATTTTTATACTATGTCAAATATCCTAGAGGTCAGCCAGCTGACCAAAACTTACCAATCTGGTTCACACTCCCTCACTGTACTAGATCATGTAAACTTTTCAATTGCCGAAGGCGCCACATTTGCTATAGTCGGTCCATCTGGAAGTGGAAAAACCACCCTACTTGGACTTGCCGCAGGACTGGACAAAGCTAGTTCAGGAAGTGTCAAAATCAATGGCATCGCTCTTGAAAACTTAAATGAAGATGAAAGAGCTGCGCTAAGAAATCAGTATGTGGGCTTTATTTTTCAAAACTTCCAGCTGCTCCCTACACTCACCGCGCTAGAAAATGTGATGGTGCCTATGGAGCTTCGCAAAGAAAAAAACATCAAGGAGCGCGCACTTACACTACTCGAAAAAGTAGGCTTGAAAGATCGCTCACACCACTATCCTACACAGCTTTCAGGCGGTGAACAGCAACGCGTGTCTATCGCTAGAGCCTTTGCCAATGCGCCTAAGATTCTCTTCGCTGATGAACCTACAGGTAACTTGGATGAAGAAACAGGCAAAATAGTAGAAGACTTGATCTTTGATTTGAACAAAGAGAGTGGCACTACACTAGTCCTCGTGACACACGACCTTGAACTTGCTGCCAGAACACAAAGAATCGTCCGCATCAAGGGAGGTAAAATCATCTCTGACACCGCTCAGGAGGAGGCCAAAGTATGAAGTGGATCCTAATGATGGCATGGCGTGATAGTCGCAAAAACAAAACACGCCTTGCACTTTTTATTTCCTCGATCGTCCTCGGCATAGCTGCACTTGTCGCTATCAATAGCTTCGGTGACAATCTCTCAAAAGACATCAACAACCAGTCAAAAGAACTGATTGGAGCCGATCTAGTGGTAGAGAGTAGAGATGTCTTGGAAAATGGACCCGCAGATAGCCTAGCCAGTGCGATCAGTACCGAAGCGAGCACGACTAGCATGATCTTCTTTCCAAAAAATGAGGACTCTCGCATCATGCAAGTTCGAGCACTTTCTGGAGATTTCCCTTACTACGGAGACTTTGAGACAGATCCTGTGACAGCCTCTAGAACTTTTAGAGACGGTACAAAGAAAGCCCTAGTCGATGAACTGACAATGATCCAATACGAGCTTGAGCCAGGCGACTCTGTACGTGTAGGTGGTGTTTTCTTTAAGATTGAGGGCAAACTAATCAGCACTCCAGGTCAGACTGGGATAGCTGGTTTGGCGCTTCCTTCTATGTTTATTCCTGAAAAATACCTTGAAGAAACTAATCTGGTGCAGTTTGGTAGCAGGGTAGAGTATAAGAACTATTATAAGATAGATGATCAGAAAGTCCTTGACAAATGGGTAGAAGATAATCGCGATACCTTACGCTCGCAGAGAATCCGACTAGAAACGGTAGAAAGTAGTCAAGAACGCACCGGTAGAAACTTTGAGGCGTTGGGAGAATTTTTATCACTC
Source organism: Penaeicola halotolerans (assembly GCF_016464625.1). Lineage (GTDB taxonomy): Bacteria > Bacteroidota > Bacteroidia > Cytophagales > Cyclobacteriaceae > Penaeicola > Penaeicola halotolerans. The sequence goes on along the minus strand of NZ_JAEAGO010000002.1, from coordinate 679,236 downwards.
ATTGCCTTTATAGCCCTACTACTTGGCTGTGTGGGTGTGGCGAGCTCGGTACATGTCTATGTAAAAGAAAAGTTAGCTACAGTAGCCATCCTCAGATGTCTAGGTGTCAGTGCCAAAGAAGCCTTTTTGATCTACCTTGTACAGATCCTAACTATGGGATTACTAGGCTCTATACTTGGAGCCGCACTGGGAAGTTTGATCCAGTTTGCCCTTCCTAGCTTATTTCAAGACTTCCTACCTGTTGAAGTATCAGTGAGTTTATCTTGGTCTGCTATAGCTCAAGGCATCATCACAGGCGTATTGGTCGCTTTTCTATTTGCGATGCTACCACTACTGAAGATTCGCAACACTTCTCCGATGTACACCCTCAGATCATCTGATGAGAGTACAGCCTTTATCAAAGATCCTCTGAGATGGTTAGTTTTTGCTGGGATTGTACTGTTTGTTTGGGGTTTTACCTATCAGCAGTTAGGCGAGGTAGTTCCTGCCATTTTCTTCACCTTATTTTTAGGTGTTTCTTTTTCGCTACTTTTCGGTGTAGCGAGACTGACCATGTGGAGTGTGAGAAAATTTCTCCCTATCAGCTGGAACTACCTTTCAAGACAAGCACTTGCTAATCTCTACCGTCCAAATAACCAAACGGTGATATTGATCGCTACCATAGGATTGGGTACTGCTATGATTAGTACACTCTTTTTCATCCAAAGCCTACTAGTCGGTCAGCTAGAAATCAAAGGGGAAAACGATCAACCCAACCTACTCATATTTGACATACAGCCAGCACAGCTAGCAGATGTGACGGATATCGTACAAAGTGAAGGACTTCCTATCATGCAAAGCGTCCCAATCGTCACTGTGGATGTCAAAAAGGTCAATGGCATGACCAAAGAAGAGATAGAAGCTTCTGACAGCACAGATCTAGGCACAGGAGCTTTTAGAAGAGAGTATCGCGTGACTTATCGTGATTCGCTTATTAGTTCAGAGACCTTACTCTCTGGAAAACTAAGACCAGTCACCAGTCCTACTGACAGCATATTTGTCTCACTAGATAGTGACTTTGCTATGCGTAATAATATGCCAATAGGTACTGAGATGACCTTTGATGTGCAAGGAAGAGAGTTTACTGCTTACGTTGGTAGCACACGTAGAGTTGATTTTCTGAAGAGCGCACAGACCAATTTCCTGATCCTCTTTCCTAGCGGTGTATTAGAGTCAGCTCCCCAGTTTCATGTGATCATCACACGCTCCGAGACAGATAGAGAAGCTGCTCAGGTCCAAAGAAAAGTTGTGCGTACTTATCCAAATATCTCCATCATCAACTTGGGTACCATCATCAGTACACTAAAAAATATCCTAGACAAAATCACTTTCGTGATTCAGTTTATGGCACTGTTTAGCATATTGACAGGGATACTAGTGCTGATAGGTTCACTGATCATCAGTAAGTATCAGCGTATGAGAGAAAGCATCCTACTAAGGACACTAGGTGGTAGCCGCAATCAGATCACTACGATCAATGTCTTAGAATATTTCTTTCTCGGTAGTTTGGCCTCTCTAAGTGGAATTATACTCTCCCTGATCGCCACTTGGCTCTTAGGCAAGTTCACCTTTGAGATGCAATTCACACCTGCACTTCTACCAGTATTGTATTTATACTTGATCATCACTAGCATTACCGTCATCCTCGGGATGCTCAATGGCAGGGGTGTACTTAACAGACCTCCGCTGGAAGTTTTACGAAGTGAATAAATCAACGATACACATACTACATGAAAGCCGATCTCACTGATCGGCTTTTCTTTTATACCAAAGGTTTTCGGTTAAGCCAAGGATAGCTTATCTTGAGTAGTCAAACACGGAAGATTATGAAGAAAATCACCACTTACCTATTTGCTTTCTTATGCCTGCTAGTGGCTACTCTAGTCCATGCACAGATACAAGAAGCGCCCGCTCGAGCTGAAGGAGAAGGCCCTTTTAATAAGCTCATCATCCGAGGAGTCACCCTCATCAACGGCAATGGAGCCCCGCCCATCGGCCCTGTAGACATCGTAGTAGAGCAAAACATCATCAAAAGTGTACAGACAGTCGGATACCCAGGTGTCCCGATCAACGAAGCCCGCAGACCCAAGGCAGGCCCCAATGATAAAGTGCTGGATGCTACAGGGATGTATCTACTCCCTGGCTTTGTTGATATGCATGGTCACATAGGAGGCTCAGGTCAAGGCACGCCAGCAGAGTATGTGTTCAAGCTGTGGATGGCTCACGGGATCACCACTATCCGAGATCCCTCCGCAGGCAATGGCCTCAAATGGGTGCTAGATCAAAAAGCCAAAAGCGCAAAAAATGAAATCACTGCCCCAAGAATCCTAGCTTATACGAGCTTTGGTCAGGGAGCTGGTAGCATAGAAAGTCCCGCAGCAGCACGTGCTTGGGTACAGCAAAATGCTAAAAATGGTGCAGATGGCATCAAATTTTTCGGAGCAGCACCAGATATCATGCAAGCAGCTCTCGAGGAAAATAAGAAACTGGGACTTCGCTCTGCCATGCACCATGCACAAATGGATGTAGCTCGCTGGAATGTCCTCAACTCAGCACGTGCAGGACTCACCTCTATGGAACACTGGTATGGACTGCCTGAAGCGCTCTTTACTGATCGTACAGTGCAAGACTATCGCCTCGACTACAACTATCAAAATGAAGAGCATCGCTTCTCCGAAGCCGGCAAGCTTTGGAAACAAGCTGCTTCACCTTACAGTGAGCACTGGAATAAAGTCATGGATGAACTCATCTCGCTGGACTTTACCCTAGATCCTACTTTCAATATCTATGAAGCCAATCGTGACCTGATGATGGTTCGCAGAGCTGAGTGGCATGATGACTACACGCTGCCTTCTTTATGGAGATTTTATAGTCCTAGCCGCATCTCACATGGATCATACTGGTTCAACTGGGGTACAGAGCAAGAGGTGCAGTGGAAGGAAAACTATCGCCTCTGGATGACCTTTGTCAATGAGTACAAAAATAGAGGCGGTCGAGTAACAGCAGGTTCTGACTCGGGCTTCATCTACCAGCTCTATGGCTTTGCCTATATTCGTGAGCTTGAGCTCCTGCGTGAGGCGGGCTTTCATCCGCTAGAAGTCATTCGATCTGCTACGCTCAATGGCGCGGAGGCACTCGGTATGGCAGATAAGATCGGCTCTGTGGAAGTAGGCAAACTAGCAGACTTTGTGATCGTAGAAGAAAATCCTTTACAAAACTTCAAAGTGCTCTACGGCACAGGAGCCATCAGTCTCAATGAGGAAAATCAACCTGTACGCATCGGTGGTGTAAAATACACAATCAAAGACGGGATCATCTATGACGCTAAGCAGCTTCTCGAAGATGTCCGCTTGATGGTGCAAAAGATCAAAGAAGAAAAGGGGGAGAAAATCACACAGCCTGGAATGGAATAAGATAAAGCCACGAATGCACTAATAGAAAGTCATTTGTGCATTCGTAGGTTTTGAACATTAAATATAATCCTCACTTTCCTCAACCCACTACATGATGTGCCAGTACTTTTTGCACCTCATAAACATTGACTGATTTGTTGAATTGCTTTTTGATACTTGGTTGGGCCTCACTTGAGATCCAGATTTTCAATTCCGCATCTAAGTCAAATGTACCCGCTGTCTCTATGCTAAAGCGTGAGATGCTCTTGTAAGTAATGGATTTATACTCAGTCTTGCTCCCAGTGAGGCCTTGCACCTCCACTAAGATGAGTCGCTTGTTGCTAAAAATAAAGGTATCTCTGATCAGTTTGAATCCAAGTTCAATCTGCTCGCCCTCTATCAGCAGTTGACCGTACTTTTTCATCAATTCTTCTTGGCTCACTGCCCCTGCATTGCCCATCAGGGCTGAAAATATTCCCATGTCTTTTTTAGTTATTGTGTTTATACCAATTTAGCGGGTGCTCCCAGAACACGTCCTTGACCAATTGCTTCTTTATCTAAAGAGGAGCCTATCATCCATCCTATAAATAGCCCTCCAACTGTCCCCGCTATTAAGCCAAACTGTGTTTGCAAAAACACATTGAAGAATAATCCTAGTATCATTCCAAAAAGTAGTCCGCCACCACCAAATGCATTGGAGTAATGACCTTTCATCACCAAAGCGATTTTTTGATTTAAGAATTTTTGAAAAGTGGCGAGATACTTTTTTAAGGAAGCCTTACGATCTGCGAGAGCGACATCCATCGGTAGTTTTTCAAGTTCCCGCTCTATCACTTGTATTTGGGTGGCTGTCAGCTCTCTATTTACTAGATCTTCCAAGATCAAAATATACTGATCATATAGTTTTAAGGCTTTCTTGTCTTCTGTATCAGATCTTAAACTATTGAAAAAATCTAAAGCTGTTTTTAACTGCATGTCATTCTGTAAAATTGAACTTATAAATATTTGATTTTCAATATAAAGAAAAAAGGTGATTTTTGACTTTTTACTTTCCCCCAATCCTTAAGTAATCATTCATTACCCTTTTGTTAAGCTTTACGTAAATCATGGTTTTCAAGCATTTTTATCGCATTTTTGGCTTTTGACAAGCGACAATACCATGAAAAAAATACTACTCTCTTTGTTTTTGGCTGGAAGTTTTGCGGCTCAAGCACAGCTAAAGCAACCCGCACAGACGCCAGACCGCATCATCCTCAACATGATGACAGATCCTGCTACCTCTGTAGCGGTGACTTGGCGGACGGCACCAAGTGATGCCCCAGCTCAGGCTCAGATCACACTCGCTACAGCAGCACCTACGCTCAAAGACAGTGCAAAAACTGTGATGGCCAAGAGTACCATCGTTGATTTTGATAGCTTAGTCAGTCAGTTTCACTCAGTCAACTTCACTGGTCTCCAGCCAGAGACCCTCTATGCCTATCGAGTAGGAGATGGAGAAGTCTGGAGCGAATGGCTACAGTACAAAACTGCCGCTGCTGAGGCTAAGCCCTTCTCTTTTATCTACTTTGGAGATGCACAAAACGACCTCAAGTCCATGTGGTCTCGTGCCATCAGACAAGCTTACAGTGATCTGCCTAAGGCGAACTTTATGCTCCACGCGGGTGACTTGATCAATGGCTACCAGATCAATCAAGAGTGGGATGAGTGGTTTTATGCTGGAAGCTTCATCCATGGGATGATCCCAAGTATCGTCACTCCTGGCAACCATGAATACTACGGGCCAAATAGACGTGGACAACTAAACCCTTACTGGCAAGCGACTTTTAGCCTGCCTGCAAATGGTCCAGCTGGATTTGAAGAGACTGTCTACTATATCGACTACCAAGGTGTGCGTATCATCTCTCTAGACTCCTATCGCATCATTGGCAGCGAGGTAGATAGACAAGTACAGGCCGAGTGGCTCAAAAAAGTACTTGAGAACAATCCAAATAAGTGGACGATCATCACCTTTCACCATCCTGTGTACTCTACCGCTCGCGGAAGGGACAATAAAGAGCTGAGAGATTCCTTCAAGCCTATATTTGATGCTTATAAAGTAGATCTGATCCTACAAGGTCATGACCATACTTACGCCAGAGGAAACAATGCGCCTATCGGTGTGCAAACGCAAGACCAATGGACGGGAACGATGTATGTCGTCTCTGTCAGTGGCCCTAAGATGTATGAGCATGGAGAGGATGCCTGGTGGGACAAAGGCATCATGCAAACGCAGCTTTATCAGTTGATCAGCATCGATGGAGATGAGCTCAAGTACAATGCCTACAAAGTCACTGGTGAGCTGTTTGATCACTTTACGTTGCGCAAGCAAGCCAATAGGCCAAATATGATCATAGACTAATCAAAAAAGGCTCTCAGTGAACTGACAACCTTTTTTTATACCTCTTGAGCTTGATGAAGCTGGGCTGATTTTCTGGCTACTTCTTTTGATTTATCCTGATTTAGTGCCTCTAGGTAATTCTCCGTATCAAAATTTGACTTAGCCATGAGTCTGACTTTTCGTTTAGAGTAGTTGTGCTCAACAGGTTCCAAAAGATCATCATAAGGTCCACGGCTAGAGATCAACTTCACAAAAACTGGCGCAGTCTCTATGGCTATGAATAGCAACATGATGAACCAATTCGCCCAAAATATAGCCGTACTTTTTTTGGTGAGGATCTGTAGGGCATCTAACTGTGCAGCGAGACCATTGTAAGGCTTGCGCTCAAGCGCTATGATCTCCGCATTGATACTTTGGTCTAGCTGTCCTTTTTGCATTTGCGTTTCACTGAGTGCTAGTTCCATGGCTTGGAGTTCTAAGTCAGCTTTGTTAGCATCTGCTTTTTTAGCCAAGTATATCGGGCCGAGATTAGGTCTTCTAGAGCCCCCTGTCCCATCAGCTTCTTGGAGTGCTAGCATTTCCAACTGATCTCTTTTGGCTTTTTGAGCCACTATCGCACGTTCTTGTTGTATGATCTGACTATCTAGTCGTGCTAGCTGTTCTCCATAGCGTGCTCTGAGCGTATCTTCTTGTTGCTTCCAGATTGCTTGCTCTTGGATGATGAGTTCTGCTTGGATCTCTTTTTCGAAGATTTTCAGCTCAAGTGGCTTAGAGATGACTATGGCCAACAAAACCGCCAAGAAGATTCTTGGAGTTGCAGTCTTCCACTCTTGCCACTTTTGATCGCTCTTTTTCATGCTTGACACAATGTAGCGATCTAGGTTGAAAATCATCAGTCCCCAAACCAAGCCAAACAGTGCAGCTATCCATACTTGATCAAAGACTGTATATAGTGCATATCCAGCAGAGATGGCGGCTAGTAGTCCTGTAAAAAAAATAGTGGCTCCGATGCCTGCATACTTTTCAGTATCTGTAGGGGCTCTTTTAAGCAAAGAAAAATGCGCCCCAGAGCAAAGCCATAGAAAATGCCTCAGCTTATTCATATGAAAGGTTTTAAAGTGAAACAATAAGCTTAATAGGGGGCTTACGATAGCTAAACTAGCAAAATAATGGCTTTATTGTAGCTCACAGATTAATTAATTTTTTTCTACACTAGAGAGCATCAAAGACTTGCGTTGCTTCCAGTATAGCCAGCCAAATACTCCTGTGCCAGCTACTCCAAGTAATGAGAGTATTTCAAAGAACCTCCTTGTCCCACCTTCATTGTCTACACGATATTGTGCATCTTGATAGGCTTGTTGTGCGTTGGCTAATTTTCTATTGAGAAGCAGTACTTGATTAGCGAGGTCGGCATTTTCTCCCACTAAGTCAAACTTCTCATTTTTAGTCAGGATGGTGAGTTCATCCACTATTTCATTGTCCTTTCTTAAGATACGCTCTAGAGTGCTGATGGTCTTTTGCATATCAGCTTTGGTACGATTGCCAAAAAAACCACTTTTTTGCTTTTGACTTTCTTCCCAAGCTTCATTTAGCAAGTAGCGTTCTTGAAGGAGTTTTTCTAACTTTTCGGATTGCTGAGCGGCTACTGACAAAGTGGTAAAAACCAGCAATAGACCTAAAGAAAACTGTTTAAACTGCATGTATTTACTTTTTGCACATCCATCAGCAAAGTACATGCCTAAGCACTTTTTGATCAAAGATTTAATTCGAGGGCTACACGGATCAGATCAGCGAGATTTTTAGCTCCAATTTTAGCATTGATGTTTTTGCGATGAGTCTCTACCGTGAAAACACTCAAAAATAACTCTTCAGCAATTTCATTATTGGTTTTTCCATCCTTGATGAGCTTGAGAATTTCGATTTCTCTACGAGAAAGTTTCAGCTTTTTCTTATAGCTATCATAAAAAGCGTCTTCATCTACTTGCTTAAGTACACGCTGGTAGCTCAGCAAGTGTCTATCTTCAAATACCTCTCTGATGATATAAATGAGCTCATCAGGATCTGCATCTTTGAGGATGTAAGCACTTATTCCTTCCTTTTCACAGCTTTTGAAGATGTTTTCTTCATCATACATAGAGAGGATGATGACTTTGACGGGCAGTCTACGAGACTTAATCTCCTTGAGTGTAGCGATGCCGTCCATATCAGGCATATTGAGATCTAATAGGATGATATCCGACTGCATTTTCTCCAGATGACGCAGTGCACTTAGACCGTTATTAAACACTCCTTGCACTTCAAAATCCGATTCTTTGCGAAGTAGATTAGCTACTCCTTCGGCAAATAAAGTATGATCATCCGCAAGTACGAGTCTTATCATTTCAAGTCAATCTTTGCTTGAAGATAGCGTATAATCAGAGTAGAGGCAATTTTATTTTGACATTTGTTCCGAGGCCAGAAAGGCTTTGAATTTGAAAGTCTCCTCCTATAGCCATGGCTCTACTGTGCAAGTTATAAAGTCCACTTCCTGTGCTTTTTTCTGCTATATCGAAGCCGACTCCATTATCACTGATTTCGATCATGAGTTGATCACCTTGAGTAGCTAGCTTAAAGGTGATTTTATCTGCTTGTGCATGCTTGAGGACATTGTTAAGCACCTCTTGGATGATTCTAAAAAGAACTACTTTTCGATTGGTGAGCAAGGCTGATGACTCCTCAGCTACTTCACGAACCGTTTTGATAAGGCCTGTATTTTCTATCTTATCCAGCTCCTGATGTATAAATGCTTGCAAAGAAATCTCCTCTGCCCAGCTGAGATTGAGTCTTTTGGACAGTGCGCGGACTTCCTTGATCGCTTGAGAAAGTAATGGTTTTGCTTGATTTGCTTCATCTTCCAAATTGTGCGTCAGGTTGAGCTTGACGAGAGATAGTATTTGACCAATATTATCATGAAGCTCCTGCCCCACTAAATGAAGCGTTTCCTCCTGCATTTCAAGTCTTGAAGTCAGTAGGATTTGCTCATGCGTAGCTTTCAACTCTGCTACTTTTTGTCTGTTTTTGAGCTGTCTATTGCGGTGAATGAATACTAGCAGGATGATAAATCCCGCCATCAATAGCATAAAAAAAGTACTCGCTAGTATGATAAAAGTGATCTGAGAGTAATCCTGCTCCATAGATTCAAGCTTTTTGGTCTTCTTTTGACTTAAAGATATCCTTTGGCAAGCCTAATCCAAGGTCTTCATCTCGTTTTCTAGGTTTTTTTAGCCATGGTGCATGAAAAGCTAGACCGATCGCCAGATATAGTGTCATGCCCATGATCTGATTGATCAAAAATAAACGGAGCGCTACTTCCATGCTGAGCGTAAATAGATAATTGACAGAAATAAAATAGATCAGCGTCCCCGCAAAATAAAACAACATGAAGCTGGTCATCCAAAAAGGTGTGTAGCTCAGCAAGTGCAATTCAATCAAGCTTTCCTCTGCGAAAAGCTCATAGAAAAAATACACGGCAAAAATCAAACATGCTGCATAACCTAATAAAAAAGAGGAAGCATTAAAGTTGGTCTGGATATCAATGAATAAATTAGAAATCAGGCCTACTGAGATCACTAGGATGATAGCTGATATGACAAACTTCTTGACTAGAGTGCCATGCAGTATCAAATAAAAATAGAGCAAAAATCCACCCATGAGAAGTGGGTTGAAGAGGTTATAAACCCAGAGATTATACTGTCCTTTGACATTGAGTGTATAGCCATAGGTCTCCACTATCAGCACCACCGCTAAGAGTGTTGTGATTACAAAATGATAAGTTTGCGGGGCTTCTTTTTTGGGCAAGATATAATATAGCAATGCCAAAAGCAGTCCTAAAAAAAGCACATACTGGTAGATGATCGATAGCATATAGACTATTCAGGGCAGTTATCTAAATCCGCCAAATCTGAACAAGGATCACTATTGCAGTTAGGAGGGCAGAGTTGACCTGCATTTTCTAAGCTATCAGATTTATCTAGCACATGCGGTATTACTAATGATTTTTGTACCGGGCTTGGTTTGATATCTACGATCTCATCACCTACTTTATTAGAAGCTACAAGCGCTAATGTAAGTCTACCAATATACTTATTTGGATTTTTGGGAGGAGCTGTCTCTTCATCATACTGACAAAAATACATCTTGATACCACCATCATTTCTATCCGTAAGTGCTAGTAGCTTTTCTAAAGTATCGCGATCAAACCAGACCCACTTTGATTGGTTTTTGATATCTTCTCTATTGGGTGGGTTACCTGGAGTAGATCTAGCAGGACCTTTACCTGCTTTGCCTGCTTTAATCTCGCTATTGTAGCGATTGATCATTTTTTTAAAATCTTCAAAAGCTAATTTTTCATCAGCTGCAGATTGTCTTTCTTTTTCCATAGTTGTTTAGATAAGCACTAAAAATAAGGAAGTTATCCTCTCTGCCAAATACCCAGTACTTTGTATTTGTCCTAAGCTGTCAAAAAACTAATCGCTTGAGCCAATCTTTCCTCTACCGTACCACTAATGATTTGATAGGGTTTACCTGTTTGCTTGACTAGTTTAACATAAAGATTAAAAAAGTATTGGCGCATCTTTGGATCAGGGTGTTCTCTGAGTGGATCAGCTTCCCAAGGCATATCGATATCTGTGACCAAATAGGTATCATAGGACCTTTCTTTGATTTGGTGGAGTATCCACGGATCACAGGTGCCATACTTATGTTCACTCCATACCTTGACCACATGCAAGTCCGTATCACAAAATAGCCAATCATCAGCTCGATAAGCTAGCTGATCTTCAAGTGCCATTTGACCCTTGGCGATTTCTAATAAATCTGCTTTAACATATCTACCGCCTCTTTTGATCAAATACTCTCTAGCATACTCAGGCACCGCAGGCGCTGCAAAATGCTCGGCTAGAGCAGAAGTAAGCGTACTTTTCCCTGTTGACTCGGGCCCGATGATGACTACTTTACGCATGATTGGTATTGGCTTGTCTAGCTGATTTTATCCAGGCATCAAGTCCCCAGATGGCTAGTCCTGTGAATACTAAGAATTGAAAACTTGTGAGCCAAAGATTTTTGTAGGCATACAAAGGAACAGATACTAAGTCTGTGATGATCCAAGCGATCCAGTTTTCCACTTTCTTTTTGGCCATCAGCCACATCCCTACAAAGGCACTCGCGGTAGTAAAGGAGTCCCAATAAGGCACATCACTGTCTGTGTAGTTTGACAATACCCAATATAGAATGGCGTAAGAAATGAGTAGGATAGTGATGGACAGGATATTTTCATTGAGACTATTCCAAGTGATCTTAGGGCTGGTACCACTTGCTGTAGGTCTCGTCCAAGCATACCATCCGTAAATACTCATCACAAAATAGTAGGCATTGATCCCCATGTCTGCATAAAGCCCTACTTCTAAACAAATCCACACATAGATCAAGGTAGACACTAGACCTGTAGGGTACACTAGGATGTTTTCTTGCTTAGAATACCACACGCTTGCAAGGCCAAAAATCACTGCGATCAACTCTCGCCAAGTCATGGCAGAGAAGCCTTCTTGCATGCTGATATATATATCTTGAAAAGACATGGGTTAAAATTTTGTGCTAATTAAACATTTTAGCTGTGGATAAAAAGTCAAGCGTGGCTCTTTTAGGCTAATCATAAAATAGTCAATCCATGATCAGGTCTTAGATTTATCAAAAGAATCTTCTAATTTTTTCATACTCAGAACGAAATTTGAAATAATATTTCCAAATATATTTTTTGATCAAGTGCTTTTGCGTAATTTTGACCGGCAAGTAAGGTTCCTATAATCCTATTTGCTATGAGCACAAACGACAAATTTATCTTCGATGCACTCACTTATGATGATGTGCTCCTCGTACCAGGTTACTCTGAAGTACTCCCTAGAGAAACCCAAACTTCCACACAGCTTACTAGAAACATCAGATTGAACATCCCTTTGGTATCTGCGGCTATGGATACAGTCACAGAAGCAGAGCTAGCGATTGCGATAGCATTAGAGGGAGGTATCGGATTCATCCATAAAAACATGAGCACAGAAGCACAAGCTGCCCAAGTGCGTAAAGTCAAAAGATCACAAAGCGGGATGATCTTAGACCCTGTCACACTCCATATTGATGGCAAGGTAGCTGATGCAGAACACATCATGCGCGAATACAAAATCGGTGGTATCCCTGTCATCGATAGCCAAGGCATGCTCAAAGGCATTGTGACCAATAGAGACCTTCGCTTTATTAAGGATCCAACACTTCCGGTGAAGGGCATCATGACCAAAGACGGCCTCATCACCGCTAAACTTGGTATCACACTCAATGAAGCAGAGAGCATTCTGCAAGAATATAAAATCGAAAAACTTCCTATCGTAGATGAGCATGGCAAGCTCACAGGACTCATCACTTACAAGGATATCTTGAAAAGAAGAGACAAGCCTCATGCATGTAAAGATGAGTTTGGCCGACTAAGAGTAGGAGCCGCAGTAGGTGTGACACCTGATCTGATAGATCGTGTGACTGCCCTCAAAAATGCAGGCGTAGATGTAGTCAGTATAGACACTGCCCATGGTCATAGCAAAGGTGTCATAGATGCTGCTAAAAAAGTAAAGCAAACCTTCCCAGACTTAGATCTCATCGTAGGTAATGTAGCCACAGGAGAAGCTGCTAAAGCGCTAGCAGATGCAGGAGCTGATGCTGTCAAAGTAGGTGTAGGTCCTGGCTCTATCTGTACTACACGTATCATCGCAGGTGTAGGTGTACCACAACTCTCTGCTGTATTTGAGTGCGCCAAAGCGCTAGAAGGTACTGGAGTACCTGTGATTGCAGATGGTGGTATACGCTACTCAGGTGACTTGGTCAAAGCTATCGCAGCAGGAGGAAGCTCTATCATGATTGGTTCTCTCCTTGCTGGTACAGAAGAGGCTCCTGGTGAAGTGATCATCTTTGAAGGCAGAAAATATAAATCATACAGAGGTATGGGCTCACTTGATGCCATGGAGGCTGGATCTAAAGACAGATACTTCCAAGATGCCGAAGACAATATCAAAAAGCTAGTGCCAGAAGGTATCGTAGGACGTGTCGCTTATAAAGGTCTAGTCTCTGAAGTACTCTATCAACTAGTAGGAGGATTGCAAGCGGGAATGGGATACTGTGGTACCAAGACGATTGAAGACTTACAGCGAGATGGTAAATTTGTCAAAATCACTGCTGCTGGTGTCAGAGAGTCGCACCCTCACGATGTCATGGTGACTAGAGAAGCGCCAAACTACAGCGTAAAGATGTAATACCAAATAAACTTTTATATAGAGGCTGAAAGCATTTGTTTTCAGCCTTTTTTATTTATTAAACACACATTATCAAAACTTTACATTGAAATCCCCATTCAGACAACTCAACGACCGCTTATAAAACTAGTGTCTCATTTTGAAAACATGGTATGAAATTTACGTGTTTAAACATGTATTCAAAATCGAAAATTGATCATGCGTTTATTTTTACAAAAAGGGATTATTACTGTAGCAGTACTTTTGACTAGTATGATGGGACTTTATGCCCAGCAAGGGACTATCAAAGGAGTCTTAGTAGACAAGTCTAATCAAAAGCCTGTAGAGTTTGCCAACGCAGCACTATTGAAAGCTAGTGACTCTACAGTAGTCACTGGAGCAAATACCGATTTAGATGGTAGCTTTCAGATCAGAGGCTTAAATACAGGTAATTATATCCTTAGACTGAGTTTTGTAGGTTATGAGTCTTTATTTAAGACTGTCAACTTGTCTGCTAATAATCTGAATGTAGACTTAGGTAAATTAGCTATCGTCTCTGAAGGTCAAAACTTAGAAGAAGTAGTCGTGCAAGCGAGTAAGCCACTCTTCGAAAGTGATATCAATAAGCGAACTTTTAATGTAGAAAACAGCATCGTATCTGAGGGTGGATCTGCTACAGATATTTTAGAGACTATCCCTTCTATCACAGTCGATCAAGACGGTGGTATCGCCTTGAGAGGTAGTGGGTCTATCCTCGTGCTGATTGATGGTAAGCCTTCTTCTCTTACAGGAACAGATAGAGGCGCTATTCTTGACCAATTACCTGCTAATATCATCGCTAAAGTAGAGGTGATCACCAATCCATCTGCCAAATATGACGCAGAGGGTGTTGGAGGTATCATCAACATCATCTTGAAAAAAGATCAAGTCCAAGGCTTTAATGGTAACGTAAACGCTTCGGTCGGAACTAGAAATAAATACAATGGCGGTGTTAACTTAAATTACCGCAAAAATAAATTTAACTTCTTCGGAGGATACAGCTACAGATATAACGAGCGATTTAATATCGGAGAAAACTCTAGAGAAAATACCAATTTTGAACAAGCTACTTTCCTAGATCAAAATACTCGTGGAGATAGAAAAGATATCGACCATGTCTTCAGAATAGGCGCTGACTATAATATCACTGATAATACCTCTTTTGGTCTTTCTTATGTGTACAACACCGAAGATGAAAATGACACTGAGCGTATCGAGTTTAGAAATCTCAATTTTCAAAGAGAAATAGACAGCTTGTATGTGAGAAATAATCTCCAAAGAGAATCAGGATCAAACTATGAAGTAGCAGCTAACTTCATGCATAAGTTTGATACCTCTGGCACAGAGCTATCTGTCATAGCCTCCTATTCTGAAAATGGCAGAGATGAGTTTGAGTTCTTTGATCAAAGAGCACTTAATCCAGATTTCACTGAGGCTCCATTTGATCCATTTATTCAAAGAAATACGAATACAAGAGCTAATTCTTTCTCAATAGTTCAAGCAGACTTTATCAACCCATTTAGCGAAACTGGTAAGTTTGAAGCTGGCTATAGAAGTACTTTCAGAAAAGTGGATAGGGACCAACTCTTTGAAAACTTTGACAATGAAGCTCAAGAGTACCAATTGAATAATGACCTATCAAATAGATTCATCTTTGATGAGCAGGTACACGCGCTCTATGCGATATACACGAATGAAATAAATAAGTTTGGCTATCAGTTTGGCTTAAGAGCTGAGCAGACACTCACAGAATCAGTCACTTTCTCTGATCAAGGTCAAACAGTGCAACCATTTGAAAACAACTACGCTAATCTATTTCCAAGTGTCTTTTTCTCTTACAATCTTGGTGTAGAGCAGGATATCCAACTAAACTACAGCAGAAGAATCCGTAGACCTAGCATTTGGAACCTCAATCCATTTGTAGATAATTCAGATCCGCTCAATATACGATTTGGTAATCCTGAGCTTGACCCTGAGTTGACAGACTCTTATGAGTTAAGCTATTTGAAAGGTTGGGAAAAAGTATTTGTCACTTCATCGATCTTCTATAGAAATACGCAGGATATCATCCAAAGAGTGATCTCGGTAGATGAAAACAATGTCTCAACAGTCACTTTTGATAACCTAGACAGTAGAACTGCCTTTGGTGTGGAGTTTATTAATAGAATCACCCCTAGCAACAACTTCGATGCGACACTGACTTACAACCTATTCCGTCAGCAAGTAAATGGCAATAGCTTGGGCACCAACTTCAACAATGCCAATATCAGCTGGTCACTAAACCTTCAGTCAAACATCAAAATTCCTGAGATATTAGACATCCAAGTACAGGGTTTCTACAGAGGACCTATCGCATTAGCACAAGGAATCCTCAAAGATTTCTATTCTATCAACCTGGGTTTGAGAAGAGATATTTTGAAAGACAAAGGTACCATCAGTATGAATGTCAGTGACGTCTTTAACACCAGACGATTCGAAGTAGAGACTTCTGGAATTGGCTTTAGTCAACAAAGTCTGAGAAGAAGAGAAAGTAGAATCGCCACACTGACTTTCACCTACAGATTCGGTGGATTTAAAGAAAAAGAAGGTAGAGCAGATGCCGGAGGAAATGGTGGAGACCAAGACTACGGATTCTAAAATATTCATCGAGAGGAGCTTTTAAGCTCCTCTTTTTGTTTATAAAGTATCTCACTAGAAAGTAACAATCTGTGAATTTTAGCTATAAATCATACGCAAGCGAAGTGCTCTTCGGCCGAGACAAGTTCTTAGAACTTCCTACTAGATTAAAGGATGTTGAAAACCTCCTCATCATCGGTTCCAAGCGAGTGGATCCTATAGTAGCTGAACTACAAAGTAAGCTGCCAAAGACTCAAGTCACTCGCATAGATAATATCATTCAGCATGTGCCAGTATCACTCGTAGAAGAAGCCTTACTTCTCCTCAAAGACTCAAAGCCAGACATGATCTTAGCCATAGGAGGAGGATCTGCTATAGGACTTGCTAAAGCCATTGCATTAGAGACTTCACTGCCAATCATCGCAGCGGTGACAACCTACTCAGGATCAGAACAAACTCCGATTTGGGGCAAAAGTACCTCAGAGGGAAAAGTCACTGGAAGAACAGATATCGTACTCCCAAGGTTGGTAATTTACGATCCTAAGCTCACTGCTGAGCTACCTAAACACATCACAGTCACAAGTGCGATGAATGCTATGGCGCATTTAGTAGAAGCGGTTTATGCACCTAGTCGCAATCCTATCACTACGATGCAAGCACTACAAGGCATGAGCACTATCAAGTATGGTCTAGAACGAATCATTGAGTTAGGGCAGCTTGATGATGAGGCAAATGAGGAGCTGCTCTATGGAGCCTATCTAGGAGGGAAATGTTTAGCAGAAGTAGACATGTCGCTCCACCACAAAACTGCTCATGTACTTGGTGGCAAGTATCAACTAGATCATGCCAAAGTGCATACCGTATTACTGCCACATGTACTCGCATACCAATGGCCTTATCTAACAAGTGATATTCAAGCTGATTTTCAGAGCGCTCTAGGAAAAAATCCCTCGCAATACTTAAAATACCTAACTAAAAATGCAGGCGCAGAAACAGATTTGTGCTCTATAGGATTTAAAATAGAGCAAGTGGATGAGGCTGTAACATTAATGCTCTCAAATCCTTATCCTAATGTAGCTCCTCTTTCAGTTGAAAAATTAAAAAAAATGGTTTTAAATGCTTGTAAAAGCTCATAAAAACAAAAAATGGAAAACTTACATCAAATAAAAAATACCGTCTACGCTGGCTGTCCACTAGACAAAGCTAAAAGTGCACTGATCATGGTACATGGTAGAGGCGATAGTTCTGACAAAATGCAAAACCTAGCGGAGATCATCTCTGAAGATCCTGATAGAGCACTGATATTCCCAAAGGCTACCTTTAGCACTTGGTATCCCAAGGGATTCTTAGAAGAGTGGTCTATCAATCAGCCTTGGTTAGATTCTGCGTTGACACTTTTGGATACAATAGTCTCAGAGATCACTGCTGCAGGGGTTAAAAAGGAAAACATCTATTTCTTGGGCTTTTCACAAGGAGCATGTCTTTCTCTAGAGTATGTCACAAGAAATGCCACCAAGTATGCTGGAGTGATGATACTTAGTGGAGGACTAATAGGCCCTCGAGTAGAGCCAAAGAATTATACTGGAGACTTTTCAGGGACACCTATTTTCATGGGATGTAGTGATATAGACCACCACATTCCTGTTCATAGATTAGAGGATTCTGAAAAACAGCTCACTAAAATGGGCGCAAAAGTAAATTTAAAAATCTATCCAGGAATGGATCACATCATCAGCGAAGATGAGATAGAAATAGTAAAAGAAATGCTCAAATAATAAGAAAATGGATATCAAAGGATTAATAAAAGGATTACATCACGTGACTGCTACTGTAGCAGGAGCACAAGAAGACTATGATTTTTACGTAAAGACACTTGGGCTGAGGCTAGTCAAAGAAACTGTGAATTTTGATAATGAAAGCGTTTATCATTTTTATTATGGAAATGAAATAGGCTCTCCTTCAACGATCATGACGACATTTCCCTACGCTGGCCAAGGTGTAAGAAAAGGCGCTATTGGCTCTGGACAGGTAAGTCAGACATCCTTTTCTATACCTATGGGCACTTTGACCTTTTGGAAGGAAAGACTCAAAGCGCAAGGAGTTTCATATAGTACAGAACAGAGATTCGATCAAGAAATCCTAGTATTTGAGGATCCATCTGGGCTTAAGTTGGACATCATGGAAGCTGTAGACGAGCGTACTCCTGTTTGGTCCACTGCTGATATTTCTAAAGAAAATGCCATTCGAGGTATTCATAATGTCACCCTTCTAATCTCTGATATCAAGACTACGATCGGATTTCTAGAGCTATTTGGATATGAAATTAAAAAGCAAGAAGGAGACTTGACATTATTAGAAGCTGGAGATGGAGGCGCAGGCAATACACTCATCGTCAAAGATGGTAAAACAGCCCATCAAGGTGTCAATGGTATCGGCACCGTACACCACGTGGCGCATAGAGTGGCTAGTTTAGCAGACTCATTACGTATCAAAGACTTTTTAGTTAACAACTTAGGCATCATGGCTACCGATGTAAAGGACAGAAAGTATTTTGAATCCATTTATTTCAGAATCCCAGGAGGAGTATTATTTGAAATCGCTACCGAGGGTCCTGGTTTCTTAGTAGATGAAACTAGAGAAGCGATGGGTAATGGCCTCAAACTTCCAGATTGGCAAGAGCCCAATAGAGCCCGCATAGAAGCACAACTTCAGCCTTATATCAAATAAAATCCAAGCGAGTATTCTTAACTGACTACTCGCTTTTTTTGGCTTTTCCTTTTTCAGAAAGCACCCAGCTTTTATCCCTAGTTATTTTTTTGATATAGTCTACCTTTCTAAACCTGATCGCGCTCCAATCTTCATCTATCGCTATCGCCATGACAGGTTCCATATCATAAGGACCTATAGCAGCCCAACCATTATCTCTGTTAAACTCTCCCTTATATTTTTTTGAGGTTCCTTTGGGATATGCATACCATAAGATCGCATCCCCTTTTAACTTAGGACCTACACTGGCTATACTATCAGCCACTTCCTTTAGCTTCATAGCAAATACCAATGCAAACTCAATCTCCTGAACTTCTTTAGGATTTGATTCAACTCTAGCAAAAGCCTTCATTTCCTCCATATTTTCCAAAAAAGAATCAGGTGCATTCATGACCAAAACTGTTTTTTGATCTTTGTATTTGAGCTTTTTAAAAATTGGATTCATTCTTTTTTATTTTAAAAATAAGCATAAAAAAAGACCCTTGACAAATATCAAGGGTCTAAGAATTTTTAATTAAAGCTTGAATCAGCCTTCTTTATCGATCTCTCTTTTCATCAAATCAGCTACTACTGGCGTAGCGATGTAGATCGATGAGTAAGTACCAACTAGAATACCGACTAGTAATGCAAATGAGAAACCTCTCAAAACTTCTCCACCAAATACTAGTAATATCACCACTACGATCAATGTTGTAAATGACGTGACCAATGTTCTTGTAAGCGTTTGATTGATTGAATCATTGAAGACTTTGAGTAGTTTGTGCGTACCTCTTGCGGCAAAGTTTTCTCTCATACGGTCAAACACAATCACTGTATCGTTGATTGAGTAACCAATGATGGTCAACATGGCTGCCATAAATACTTGGTCAACTTCGAAATTCATACCCAACACACCTGCGATAGCAAAAGCAGCCAATACAAATAGGGCATCGTGCGCTAGAGCGATGATTGCTCCTAATGAATACTGCCACTTTCTAAATCTCAATAAGATGTACATGAAAATGATCAAAAGTGAGAATCCAATCGCTTGATAAGAAGAGTTCTTGATATCATCCGCTACAGTAGCACCTACTTTAGAAGTACCTGTGATCGCAAACTGACCATCTGCAGGAGCATTTTTACCAACATACTCTTTACCAGTGATCGCTTTGATACCTTCGATCACCTTTTCTTCTACTTCAGCATTTGCCTCATCAGAATCTTCATCTACTCTATATGAAGTCGTTACCTTAAGGATATTATTTGATCCGTAAGTTTTCACCTCTGTAGATCCGTCAAACTCAGCGTCTAGATTTACCTTGATATCAGAAGCCACCATCGGCTCATTGAACTCTACGATATATGATCTACCACCTGTAAAGTCTACACCAAACTTAAGTCCAGTAGTCGCCATGATAGCGATACCTACAGCAATAATTGCAGTAGAGATGATATAAGCCACTTTTCTCTTAGACATGAAATCCAAGTTCAAATCTTTGAAGGCAGACTTAGACAAACCTGTCTCAAATGAAATTTTGCTCTGATCACCTTTTTTGCTCAACCAGTAGACGATCACTCTTGTGATGAATACTGCTGAGAAGAAAGATGAAGCAATACCAATCATCAAAGTGATCGCAAAACCTTTGACTGGTCCTTGACCTAAAGCATAGAGAACAGCTCCCGTCAAGAAAGTCGTAGCATTCGAGTCAACGATAGAGCTGAAAGCTTTGTCATAACCTGCGCTGATCGCTGCAAGTAATTTATTACCATTGCGCATCTCTTCTCTGATACGTTCAAAGATAAGCACGTTAGCATCGATAGACATACCGATTGTCAATACGATACCCGCGATACCTGGCAAAGTCAAGGCTGAACCCAGCTGCGCCAAAATACCTAAGATGAAGAAGATATTAAATAACAAAGCAGCGTTTGCAATCAAACCACCTTTAGCATAGTAAGCGATCATGAAAAGCACCACAATAGCCAAACCTCCAAGCATTGAGTTGATACCTTGAGCTTGAGCTTCTTTACCTAAAGTAGGACCTACGAAAGCTTCTTCTACAATCTGTGTAGGTGCTGGAAGTGCACCAGCCTTGAGGATATTAGCTAAATCTTTAGCTTCTTCTAATGTAAAGTTACCAGTGATTTGAGATATCCCGTTTGGAATCTCTCCTTGAACAGTTGGTGCCGTATATACATAGTCATCTAAGACGATAGCTATACTTTTACCTACACTTTCACCAGTGATCTTTCTCCAAGCTTTAGACCCAGTGGCGTTCATCTGCATGCTGACAGCAGGTCTTGATGACTGATCTAATACTTGAGTCGCATTAGTCACAACATCACCTTCCAACAATGCTTTACCAGACCTATTGTACCTGATAGCAAATAGCTGTAAAAGTTCAGTACCATCATCAGCCTTGATAGGCTTTACAGACCATAAGAACTTCAAGTTGGCTGGAAGAAGTGCCTTTACTTCATCCTTTGCCAAAATTCTATTGATTTGAACAGTATCTCTCAAACTATAAACAAGACCGAAATCCGCTTTTAGTAATGAGAATATAGGTGACACATCGTTATTTGTCGTGGCAGAATCTCCTTCTGCCTGAGCTAACTGCTCCTCTAGTGATGTAGCAGTAGAATCAGTAGATGTATTAGCCTCAGTTGCTTCATTAGTACTTGAATTACTAGCCTCTGCTTTTTGTTGAGCGACAAGTAGCGAATTGATTGCTTCGAGAGAGCCACTATATTCACCGATCTCTAGGACTTCCCAGAACTGAAGCTGTGCAGTACCCTGAAGTAGTTTTCTTACACGCTCTTGATTGTCCACACCAGGGAGTTCTACTTGGATACGACCAGTACCCTGAATACGCTGGATGTTTGGCTGAGAAGTACCAAATCTATCTACCCTTGTTCTGAGGATGTTGAATGATCTATCGATCGCATTTTCGATTTCTGTATCGATAAGTTTTAGCACATCTGCATCAGAAGTCTCAGAGCTCACTTTATTTCTATTTGCCGCAGTAGCAAATATGCTGCTTAGTTTAGTATCAGGACTATTTTTCTGAAAAGCATCATAAAAAAGATCGACAAACTTATCGTTTGACGTTCTTGCTGCTATTTGCGCCTCCTCTAAAGATTTGATGAAAGCTGGGTTATTTGAGTTGCCAGAAAGACCTTTGACAATTTCTACTGGAGAGACAGCCAATGTCACCTGCATACCACCTTGAAGGTCAAGTCCGAGTCCTAGCTCCGTCTCTTTGATCTCTTGATAAGTGAAATCATATAACCCTAAGAAGTTATACACAGGCTCTCTATAAATAGAGTCTAAATAGCCTTGTCTTTTATCAAAGTCTACATTGCCATTAGCATCAGTAGCATAGGCGGTAGCTTCTTTTTGGATGTTGTTTGACACCCAAGTAAAGTGAAGGTAATACAAACAAAAAGCTGTAATGATTACCGTCAGGAAAACAATTATTCCTTTGTTACGCATGGTTGAAATAAATTATAATTGATTGAAAATAATACACAAGAAAGCAGCTCTAGTCAAGAATTCTAGAGAGCTGATTGATAAAAGGCAATTTTACTCAGGGAGCATTAGGGGATATGATCTGTCTCAGTAGGACTTTTGTAAAATGGGCCAAGTCGGGCTTCACTGAAACACTCTCAAAAGACATGATGTCCTTTGGTACAAAAAGTTCATAAATAAAATAGAGCACTTGCTCTGCTGCTTGCACAGCAAATGGCACGACCGCATCTATACTTATGCTGAAGTAAGTTTTTTCACTGTCTTGGCTATCTTGATTTTCTGCTGCACTTGTTTGCTGTACAGGAGTGCTTTCTGATAGATTGACATTTGCGAACTGAGACTCGTGGACAGATACGAGCGCACAAAAAGCTGCTGCCAATAAGAGCATCAGTCTTTGCTTGATCATCGATATTTTATCTGCCTTTTTCATGTTCTACCACAAAAGTAACTATTGACAAGAGATAAACAAACAAGATTATTTGTTTACATCAAAAAACTTCTCAAAGTCTATTTCTTTTCCCATCAAGAGTAGTTGATCTCCTTTGAGAAGCTCTGAGTCTGGTTTAGGCACTCCTATCACATGCTCTACCTCTACTTCTTCCCCATCTTTGACTTCTACAAACTTTCTTTTGACAGTGATCAGGTTGATATTATAGTTTTCTCTGAGCTTGATTTCTCTGACTCTAGCACCTATCAGGCTAGTAGGCAAGGTCACTTCTATGATCTGATAAGTATCTGGTAACTTGAGGTAGGACTTGAGATCAGGGTTGAGGAGCATCTCCGCTACAGACTCTCCGATAGTACCTTCTGGCGATAGTATCTCTTTGACACCAAGCTTTTCTAGAATGATTCTCTGACGCTCATTAGCAGCTCTAGCGATGACTCTTTTTACTCCTAGTTCTATAAGCAGTACAGTAGTCATGAGAAGCCCTTCAAAGTTTTCACCGATCGCCACCACCACTGCATCAAAATCTGTGATATTCTGAGCTTTGATCGCTTTGATATCAGTAGCATCTAAAGCTACTGCATAGGCCACGTCATCTTTGATAGACTCTACCTCATGGATATCATGGTCTATCGCGAGGATTTCAGCCCCTTTATTGGCTAAGCTCTTGGCAATAGACTTACCAAAAAGTCCCAGGCCGATGACAGCAAATTTATTGGTCATGAGTTTTGATCTTATTTTTGAGAAAAACGGTCACCATATTAAGTGCATTCTCAAAGTGTGTATTATTAGGGACTATGATATCCGCATAATGTTTAAATGGCTCAATATACTTCTCATAAGTAGGCATCACATGATTTTCATATCTATATAAAACATCATCTAAGCCATAGCCTCTTTCCTCATTGTCGCGAATGATTCTTCTCTTTAGCCTGATGTAATCCTTGGCATCGATGAAAACTTTCAAATCGAGAAGCTCTTCTAATTCTGGGTAGTAAAACACAAATATCCCCTCCACTACGATGATCGGAGCTGGCTTGAACTCGAGCATCTCAGGCACTTTATTCGGATTATTGAAGGTATATTCTTGTCTAAAGACTGATTTTCCCTCTTTGAGATGAGTGATATCTTGAGCATACTGTTCAAAGTCTATAGAATTGGGCGTATCAAAATTATAGATACCCTTATCATCTATAGGCTGTAGATTTCGTGGCTTGTAATAGTTGTCTTGAGAGATAAGAGTGATTTCTTTCTCAGAAAATGCGCTGAGGAGTTTTTTGAGAAATAATGTTTTACCAGATGCGCTTCCTCCAGTAATACCCACGATATAAGGTTTGCTCATGGGAGACAAAATTAAGCATTTTCAGAGATAAATTGGCAACGATGTCCTTTTAGATAGTGTGTATTTTGTCAGAGACCCTTCAGGTACTTGATAAGTTGCTGCACAGCTATACCTCTATGCGAGATTTTATTTTTCTCAGACATGCTCATTTGTGCAAAACTGATATCATAGCCAAGCGGCTGAAATATGGGGTCATAACCAAAGCCCCCTACACCAGTTCTACCTTTCAGAATTTGCCCCTCGACTATTCCAGTGAAGGTTTTCACTTGTCCATTAATGATAAGTGTAATGACTGTTTTGAACCTAGCTTTTCTATTTCTGTGTGGAGATAGATTTTTCAAGAGCAAATCGATATTGTTCTCATCACTGCGCGGCTCTCCTGCGTATCTGCCGGAGTAAACACCTGGTGCACCACCGAGCGCTTCTACCTCTAAGCCTGTATCATCAGCGAAACAATTAATTTTATAATGCTCATGCACATAAGTTGCCTTCTGCAATGAATTGCCCTCTATGGTCTCCTGAGTCTCAGGCAACTCCTCGATACAGTCAATATCCTCAAGTGAACGAATTAATATTTCCTCACCTATCGCTGCTTGGATTTCGGCTAGCTTTTTAGCGTTATTAGTAGCAAAACAAATTTCCATCATGCTCAAAAATAACAAAAGCTCCTGATCAGGAGCTTTTGAATTTTAAATATTACTTGATGACTTTGAAATAAAATTAACCTCAAATCTTAAAGGTGTGTTAGGAGGGATGCTACTACTTCCTTGGCGTCCGTATGCAAATTGGCTAGGTATGAGCAGTATAGCTCTAGTTCCAACTGTAAGTTCGGAAAATGCTATACTCCAACCTGCAATAACTCCGCCTCCTAAATTAAATCTAAAGGGATTGCCAGTACCAGGATTCGAGCTATCAAAAACTGTTCCTGACAAAAATCTGCCAGTATAATGAGTAGTAATCTGATCTCCTAAAGCTGGTTTTTCTGCACCTGATCTCTCCTCAGTAACAAAGATTCTAACACCATTTTCAAGATTAATCCATCTCCTATTTTTTGTTTCCTCTACGCCATCTACCGTTATCGTATATTCGATCTCTTCATACGTAGCTGGGTTAGCGGCTATATGCGCATCGATGGCAGCGATATCAGCTTCTAACTGAGCTACAGCATCGAAATCGTCTTCATTATTATTCATACATGATGATAACAATAAAGTCAAAGAAAAAAGAGTTGTTGTTAATCTAATTAAATTTTTCATTTTTACTTTATTTCTAAAAGTTCTACGTCAAAAACCAAAATTGAGTTTGCTTTGATGACTTCAGATCTTGCTCTGCTACCATAGGCAAGTGTAGATGGAATGTAGAGTTTCGCCTTAGCTCCTTTGTTCAATGCTGCCAAACCTTCATCCCAACCTTTAATCACCATACCCGCTCCAAGCTGAAATGTAAACGGCTCATAGTTCCTGCCTTCCATAAAGACATTATTTTCTTTAGCTTTTTCTGCATCGTTGGTGTCAAATACGGCTCCATCAAGTAGGGTTCCAAAGTAATTAACACTTACCTCTTGACCAGCTTGAGCGTTTTCACCAGTACCTGCTTGCTCTATCACTACACGCACACCAGACTCGGTGATCACAGTTGGCTCCAGGCCTTTTTCTGCTAGAAAAGCGTCTATTGTCTTAACATCCTTTTCGAAAGTAACCTTACTGTTTTCTTCCTCTATTCTCGCAGACTCTTCATTGAACTTTCTCATCCAATCACTCAACTCTGTTTGATCTTTTAGTACTGCTAAAACACCAATAGAAATTTGTAGTTGATCATCCTCTTGCATAAACGGAGGAATGCCCATTCCATTCGAATAAAGCTGAGCAGCAGTCAAGTTAACGACAATGCTATCTCCATTTTTCAATACTCTGATGATCTCACCAACACCTACCTCTTGAGCCATCAAAGAATCAACAAATTGATAATATTGTGGCGTTCTATCAACATATGAGTCTACTATCGTGGAGTCTTCATCATTTCTCATACTGAAGTTGTAGATCACAAATTCTCCATCTTTAGGAGCTTGATCACCCTCTTCTATGTAAGTATACTTGATACCATCAGAAGTTTCGGCAGTCTTCTTACCACAAGACGTAAGCGCTAGTGTACCTGCTACAAGCGCCAGTGTAAATAGTTTAATTGTCGTTTTGGTCATTTTATTTTTGGTTATAAAGTTCTTCTTTTTTCTCCGCTAAAAGCTGCTCAAATCTATCTGTAGTCTCTTTTAGCCCTAGGTATGATTTTCCACCTGAGGCATTTTTGTGTCCGCCTCCATCGAAAAATTCCGCAGCAAACTTATTAACAGCTACATCTTCCACTGATCTAAAAGATATCTTAATAGCATCTTCTCTTTCTGTAAAAAGAGCCGCTATTTTGATTCCTTCTAGGGACAAGGCATAATTGACAATGCCTTCTGTATCTCCAGTTTTAGAGTGATATTTCTCTAAATCTTCCTTGGTAATAGCAAAATATGCCGCCTGCAAATGTGGCAAAATTACCAGACGTTCGCTTAAAGCGAAGCCAATAAATTTTAACCTATTTACAGAGTTGGTATCATAAATCATCCGAGTCACTCTTGAGCCATCAGCTCCAAGATCAATCAGTTCTGCCACCACAAGGTGTACATTCTTTGTAGTATTTGGATGTCTAAATCCTCCAGTGTCTGTCATGATACCCGCATAGAGACACTCTGCCATTTCTTTATCGATGAGATCTTTATCACCCATATCTACGATGAGCTGATAGACTAGCTCACAAGTAGCAGCGGCTGCAGTGTCCCATACTCTGATATCAGCAAAATCTTTGGGATCTTGATGATGATCAATGTTTACTTTGTAGGCCTTTGATCGCTGGACAAGCTCTCCGAGGTCATTGATCCTGCTTAGACATGAGAAGTCGGTAGCGAAGATCATATCCGCAGTAGCGACTAGTTCAGCTGATTTTTGAGGATACTCTTCATAGTTGATGACGGTGTCATTGCCCTTCATCCAGTACAAAAACGCAGGGTAATCAGAGGGAGTGATGACTGTCACTTTATGGCCTTTCTTATCAAGATATGCTTTAAGTCCAAGGGAAGAGCCCAGTGCATCTGCATCAGGTTTGTGATGGGTAGTGATGACTATTTTTTGCTTTGGGCCGTTGATTTTCGATTTGAAATCTTCGAGTTGTTGCATTAGAAATTTTTTTACCCTTTTGCTAAAGTGATTTTTTCAAAAGGTAAGACGCAAAGGTCTGCATTAATTTTGAATTTACAAATGCTTTATTCAAGTGTCTGTAAACCTGAATCTTCACAGTTTCTATCCTGAATCAAGCTTCCTATGAATCAATTGTTAGCTCAAAGTGTTTTATCTATCAAAAATCTTAGCAATCAATTAAATGAAGGGAATGTTCGCTTTTCTATGATTTGTTGTAATTTTGCACCCAAATTAGAAATTAAATCAAAAGTAAGAATATGGCAACTAACAGAACATTCACGATGATTAAGCCTGATGCATTTGGAGCGGGCAATTCAGGAGCGATCTTGAAGATGATCGAAGAGGCAGGCTTTAAAATCGTAGCATTAAAGGCCACTAAACTGACTAAAGAGGTAGCAGGTAAATTTTATGAAGTACATAGTGCAAGACCTTTTTATGGTGAGCTTTGTGACTTCATGTCTTCAGGACCTATCATCGCAGCGATCTTAGAAAAAGAAAATGCAGTGGCTGACTTCAGAACACTTATCGGTGCAACTAATCCAAAAGAAGCTGCCCCTGGTACAATTCGCAACTTATTTGCTAAGTCTATCGATGCCAATGCAGTACATGGATCTGACTCAGATGAGAATGCTGCTATTGAAGGCAACTTCTTCTTCTCACAATTTGAGAGGATTGCTTAATAAGAAGAAAATGATTTCGAAAAGGGTGCTTGTGACTAGGCACCCTTTTTTATTTAGGAAGTGTAAAGCAAAATATACTTCCTCCTGTTGGATTTTTTTCAATGGAGAGACTGCCCCCATTGTTTTCTATAAAACCTCTACTAAGCTGGATACCTAAGCCAGTTCCCTTTTCACCTAAAGTCCCCTGTGTAGAAAAATGGTCATTTTTCATGATTTTTTCTAAGGACTCTTGAGTAATGCCCACTCCAGTATCTTTGATGCAGACTTTGATGTGGGTCTCTAACTTCACATAGGATATGGTGATTTGACCATGCTCAGGGGTAAACTTGATGGCATTGCTAAGCAGGTTTCTAAAGACTATTTTAATTTGATTTTCATCCGCTTTGACGACCACCGTTTCCGATATTTCATTGATCACAAGGATCTGCTTAGTTTCTGAGATAGGAGCATATAGTCTGATCGTCTCTTCAATCAAATGATCAAGTTTGAAGAAAACTTTCTCTGTATTGACTCCTTGCATCTGGATCTTAGCCCAATGCAGAAGGTTATCCATCATCTTATAAGTACTATCTGTCTCCACGTGTAGCTTGTTGAGGATGAGTTCTAGTTCCTCTTCGGTAAAACCTCCGTCCTTCAGCACTTCTATGAAGCCTTTGATAGAGGCAATGGGTGCCCTGAGGTCATGGCTGATGATCGAAAAGAGCTTATCTTTAGCAGCATTTACTTCTTTTAACCTCAATTGCTGGTCCTCTAAAAGTTCGTTTTGAGCGGCTATTTCATCATTTCGAAGAGCCAACTTCTTGTTAGCTTTCTCTTTTGACTTAGAGTATCTATATAAAATATAAGTTGTCAGTATGAGTAAAAAGGCGATTAAGATAATACCGATCAGGGTGTTATTTTTATTTTCAATCTTTGCTTCTTGCTCACTTTTCTGGAGTTTGAGCAACTCATTTTCAGATTCTGCTTGATCCAGCTCATACTGTGTTCGAAGCGTTAGTAACTTATCAGCGTTTCTTTGCTTTTCGATTGAGTCTGCATAGACTTTTACTTGTTCCAGATTAGCGAGGGCCTTAGCATAATCTCCACTGGCCTTATATGATTTATACAAACTTTCGTACGACTCTAGCAAAAAATCTATCGTACCCATCTGCTGAGCAAGGGCTAATTGCGCTTCGCTATACTTAAGTGCCAGATTTGGTTTTTTCTCCTGTAAGTAAAGTACTACTAATCCTGAATTACCAAAATACTTGCCAATGAGTAAATTACCTTTTTCACTCATTTCTAGCGTCTCATCATAGTATTGCTTGGCTAGTTCATTCTTCCCTAAAGCCAGATGAACTTGTGCCATATTAAATGCCCCATTGGCTATCGCACGTGGATTATTAGATGCTTTTTGAATGTCGTATCCCTTTTTCGTGTATTCTAGTGAACGCTCATATGCTGTGGCATTTTCTCTTAGTAATATCCCATAGTTTACATAATTCATCGATAGAGAAGCTAATTGTTCCAATTCTTCGTTGATTGCTATCGCTCTAAGGTAGTGCTCTTCAGCCTTTTCAAAGTCTTTAAACGCTTTTCTGTACAATTCCCCCAGGTTATTAAGCACCTGTACTTCATTGTACTTATCTTCTTTATCTTCAAAGTATTTGAGAGTTGAGAGATATTTTTCCAGTGCAATTTCTGGGTTAATATCATCATAAAGGTTGCCCAAGCTAAGATCTAGAGCCGACTGTAAAAAGGGATTTTTTTCCTCGTCTAATATCCTCTGCGTCTTATTATAGTAATAAACAGCACTATCAAAGTTACCCGAAAGTGCAAAAACATCTCCTGACTTTAGCGCTGACTCTGCTTTGGTAGCCTTTCCTTCATCTGTATCCTTGAGCACACTATCTACAGACCTAAAGTCCGCCAATGCTCCTCCAAAGTCCCCAGAGCGCATCTTGATGTATCCATGCATGAAGTTAATCTCGGCTTGGAGTCTTTTATTTCTCAGTTCTTCTGCTAGGTTTTGGGCTTCTTTGAGAGATTCTCTAGCGGCAGCCCCTTGATCTACTTTGAGCTGAGCCCTTGCTAATTTGACAAGAGTAGATAACCTTTCTCCTTTACCAATATCATCTTTGAGAACTTGAGAAAGACTGTCTATTTGATTTAAATCCCAGTTCTGAGCACGTGCACTCGTGATAAATAAGAAAATGATAGAAATAACAGCAATGGCTCTCAACATGGTAAAGGTAGGATGGGAATGTTCTTAAATCTGACCTATAAATATGAAAAAATTAATGATCAAGTCATGCACCATTCATACTTTTATTCTAGTACAGTCATAGGAAATTGAAAAAAATGTACTTTTTTTAACAAAAAGAAAATCTGATGTCTTCACACCACTTTGTCAGAGACGAACAAGAGCCCGCAATACTTATTTTAGACACTGTAAGCTTTGAGTTGATCGGCCCACTACTAGAGTGGGTGCCTACGGTGATTGTAGATGTTGCTCAGTTACCACTTGCACTATCATGGGGCATCAAGATTGACATTGTACTCCTAGATGAAGTACCTACTGATGAGCTCATCACGCAACTCATGCATCAAGCGCCCTATCAGTTGATCGTCAAACAAACTGATAAGACAGCTCTAGAGACAGGTCTAGAAATATTAAAATCTACCCATCACCATGCTGTCAATGTCATTCTGCCAGAATTTGTCCCAAAACGCATCCCATTGGAATCTCTTCATACGATCAATATAGTGTGTTTTGCGGCTGGCTGGAGATATTACTATAGTCGCTCAAACACGCTGAAAAAATGGTTTCTTGCTCAGACTGAACTCCGATTTTTCGATCAAGTAAGTATCAAAGACCCTCATGGAGATAATGTTGAAAAAATCAGTCAAGAAGGACTTCATGTGCTATGTGCGCAATCCCCCTTTTGGATAGGTGAACGCTTACACTAAACTAGCGATCGCAAACCTCATCTTATCTCTAAAGTCCTTTTCAATCCGCACTTCCTGAAAACCCTCCTCTAAAAGTAACTTTTCCATTTCTTTTCCGAACACTTCATTGATCTCAAAATAAAGTTTACCACCTGATTTCAGTGCTGCCTTAGATTTGCTTGCGATAACCCTGTAAAATAGGAGTGGATCCTCATCTGGGACAAATAAAGCTAACTCAGGTTCGTGATCGAGTACATTGACTTGCATGGATTGCTTCTCTGAATTACGAACATAGGGAGGATTACTGATGACAATGTCTAAGTTTTTGAATGGAATCTCTTCTGCTAAAATATCTAGTCTGCTAAAAGCTACAGTGGCACCAAGTAGATCATTATTTTCTTTAGCGATCATCAAAGCCTCCTCACTGATATCCACGGCATAGACAGTCGCTGAGGGCTTAGCAATTGATAGCGAAACAGGTATACAACCACTACCTGTACCAATGTCCAAAACCCGGAGATCAGCTTGAGCGTTTTCCTTGAGTATCCACTGAACTAGCTCTTCAGTCTCTGGTCTAGGAATGAGCACACCAGGTCTCACATTAAACTCATGAGATAAAAAAGGTGCTTTACCTAACACATATTGGACTGGCTCCTGCCTAAGTAGTCGTGCTATACTTTCTTCTAACTTATGCTGTTGTGCTGCATTTAGTTCATAAGTTAGATTAAGCAAAATGTCCATTCTTTTCAGCTCCAAAATCTCTTCTATTAACCACATAGATAGGCTTTCAGCTTCATCAGATTGATACACACTTACCAATCTTTCCTTCACATCGCGCAAGATCTCTTGGGTAGCTTTCATAGTAGCTACAAAGATAGAATTTTATTGATATAAGAATTTGGCATTGATTTTGAAACTTCAAGACTCAACCAAAACCAAATATTAATCATGAAGAAGTCATTTTTATTTGTAGCGCTTCTTGCGCTAGCATTCGGATTTACAGCATGTAATGATGATGCCCCAGAAGAAGGCAATGCTCGCCTTTCGATCAAACTTACTGATGCGCCAGCTGACTATGAAGAAGTCTGGATAGACATCGTAGACATCCAAGTAAAATCTACTACTGAAGAGGGAGAGAATGGATGGACTTCACTAGACAATGTCCAAGCAGGTCAGTACGACTTATTAAAACTGACGGCTGGTGTGGATACATTGCTTACAGAAGTGGATCTGCCAGCAGGTAGAATCGGTCAAATCAGACTAATCTTAGGATCTGAAAACTATGTCACTATAGATGGTGAGCAAATTCGTCTTACTACACCAAGCGCACATCAATCTGGCTTGAAACTTTTAGTCAATGAAACTCTAGAAGCAGGTAGAGTATATGAGTTTCTTTTGGACTTTGATGCTGCCAGATCAGTGGTGAAAGCTGGCAACTCAGGTCAGTACATACTCAAACCAACTATCAAAGTGATCACTTCTATCAGCGAAGAAGCTGTGATATCTGGCGCTATAGACCCTGCTGATCTACAAGCTGTAGTTTATGGTATCATAGATGAAGACACTGTCAGCGCTTATCCAAATGCTGGTGGAATCTACTATCTGAGAGGACTAGAGGCTCCAGCAACGTATCGTGTAGTGATCGTTCCAGCAGAAGAAACAGGCTTCGAAGCTGTGACGATAGAAGGTGTCGAAACTGAAGTAGGCGAAATCACTACAGTAGAAACTGTAGCATTCGGAAACGAATAAACCATCCTAAACCAAACCATTTAAGAGGAGAAGGCTATTAGCTTTCTCCTTTTTTATTGATTTTAGTGTTTACCTTTACGTCATGAGTTTTGACCCGATGGACATAAAATATATGCAGCGTGCCCTACAGCTCGCAGCTTTAGGGAGAGGAAAAGTAAGCCCTAATCCAATGGTTGGATGTGTGATCGTACATCAAAATCAAATCATAGGAGAAGGATATCATCAAGTATATGGTGGGCCACACGCAGAAGTAAATGCTGTCAATGCTATCAAAGATCCATCTTTGCTATCTCAAGCAACTGTCTATGTCACGCTAGAGCCATGTGCTCACTTTGGTAAAACTCCTCCCTGCGCTGACTTATTAGTCAAACATAAAGTCAAAAAAGTAATGATAGCAGCCACCGATAGCAATCCACTCGTAGGTGGGAAGGGCATCGAAAAACTAAAACTTGCAGACATTGAAGTTGAGTTAGGTGTGCTAAATGATGAAGCCAGATCACTCAACAGAAGATTTTTTAATCAAATAGAAAGAAATAGACCATATGTCATCCTAAAATGGGCAGAGACTCAAGACGGCTTTATTGCCAGAAAGGACTTTGATAGTAAGTGGATCAGTAATCCTCAAGCCAGACAGCTCGTACACAAATGGCGTGCGGAAGAAGATGCTATCATGGTAGGTACTCGAACTGCTCAGCATGATAATCCTAAACTTAATGTAAGGGATTGGAAAGGAAAGAATCCTTTAAGAATAGTCATTGACAAATATTTGAAATTAGAACCCCAACTCTCCTTATTTGATCAGACGCAGCCCACTATTTGCTACAATCTGATAAAAACCTCCCAAAAAGAAAACTTAGACTATGTAAAACTCGAAGAGGGAGAGCTGATTCCACAAATTTTGGCTGACCTTCATAAAAGAAAAGTACAATCTGTGATCATAGAGGGAGGCGCAGTACTTTTACAAAAATTTATCAATGACGAACTTTGGGATGAAGCACGTGTGTTTACAGGTCAATCCATTTTTAAAGAGGGCATAGCTTCACCTAGGCTCAATATTGCGCCATCAGAACAAGTGGACATTTTGGGGGATACCCTAAGCATATATTATAATCAATAAATCATGGCAGAATCACTTTATATACCAAATACAGTCAGCAAAGCTGAAAAATACGAGGCGCTACTTCCACAAATCGAAGGCCTGATCATGGGTGAACCAGATGTAGTAGCTAATTTATCCAATATAGCAGCAGCATTGAGACAAGCTATGGGCTTCTTTTGGGTGGGTTTTTATATTGTCAAACAAGAGGAGCTGGTGCTTGGGCCATTCCAAGGACCGATCGCTTGCACACGCATTCGAAAAGGAAAAGGAGTCTGTGGGACAGCATGGTCTGAAGGTAAAACTCAGCTAGTTCCCGATGTTGATGCATTCCCAGGCCATATTGCCTGTAGTTCTGATAGCAAATCTGAGATCGTGGTACCTGGATTCAAAAATGGTGAAGTAGCTATCGTGCTAGATGTAGACAGTGACCAGCTTGCAGACTTTGACGAAACTGATCAGGAGTATCTAGAGCAATTGATGCGAAGCATAGAGAAATTTTTGTAGTGCTAAAGCCGACCTTGGAGTCGGTTTTTTTGTCAAGTCTACTAAATATTTAGTCGATCTCTTTGATTATCTATTTATTATTAATTTCTTAGTTGAAAAATCAAAAGCGACTATGAAATACATTCAACTAGCTGCTATTCTGACGGCTACCCTAGCGATAGCTTGTACCAGTTCAGAAGAACAAAAAGATTCTTCTGCAGATCAAGCATCAGCGTATTCACTCATCCCTATTGATTCATTTCGCATAGAGCGGCTTACTAGAGTCACTATCACAGATTACAGCCCAGAGGAAAAGATTTTCCTAGGACACCTATCCATAGCTGATACGCTGATGGAAATCAGTGAGCAAGGAGAAGTGCTGAAATCAGTTTATAGAAAAGGAGATGGCCCTGACACTTATGGACCAAGGGCTCTCTTAGGATTAGGTTTTGGGGAAAATGGAGAGCGAATCGTAGAGCCTTCCATGGGTTGGGCTAGATATGATCAAAACTGGAACTTGATTGACAAAAGCATCGTCAGAGGCCCTCTCCCTGTCATGACATTTGCTCCGCTGGGCCGTACACAATATTATATGCAAGATGACGTGCCCGTATATATCGTAGGGCCTACTGCCTACATATCTGCGCACCATATCGCACAAGTACCTGTAATGAAGGATACACTCAAAAGCCTCCATACCTTCAAGCAAGATGATAAAACACAAGGTTCTATCATCCCCTATGACCTAGCTGGCTACAGCCCTGAATCGAAGACTTTTTATCCTGAGGTGATGGGGAAAAGATTTTTTATAGCTGATCAAAAACTCTATCTGCTTCATGAAGTGGGACAAGAGATCCAAGTCTATGACATTACTAATGACTTTGCCCTAAGTGAAAAAATACCTGTCAACTATGAAGACTTCAAAAGACTAGACCCAATCTCTATCGAGACCCCATCAGAAGATCCTGCGATGAAAGCTTTCAATTATATAGCTGGACGCAATAAAAGCTTTATTGATCTTGGAAATGGCTTTTGGTTGCTAGAGTATTATACTGGCATCAGTGAAAGTACCTTTGAAGCAAAGGTAGCCATCGATGAGTCGTACGACCCTAAAAATGATCCAGAGAACTTGAGAATGCTTCTCTTTAAAGATGGAAAGCAACTAGATGGCACCCTCCCATTACTTTCAAAAGATATGCTAGTAACTATGGGAGATGGTCGACTACTTGTCAGAAGACCTGCCTCCACAGAAGTGGAGGAGGAGTTCACAGACTTTGTTATCTACAAATTAGCCACACAATGAAAAAGGAGCCATTTGGCTCCTTTTCTTTTACTTTCCAGCATATCTGCTAAACTCATCACTTGTCCATTTGATTTGAGCTGGCCTATTGGCTATATCTAGAGATA
The DNA here is from genome assembly GCF_016464625.1 of Penaeicola halotolerans. GTDB lineage: Bacteria > Bacteroidota > Bacteroidia > Cytophagales > Cyclobacteriaceae > Penaeicola > Penaeicola halotolerans. Next base: position 643,823 of record NZ_JAEAGO010000002.1, on the reverse strand, counting down.
CTTTCGAAATCATATTGACAAATGATGTCATGTTTTCAAAATCTACGATATCCACTTGGTCGTTTGGCCTATGATAGTGACTCTCAGTTCCCCAAGTACAAAGTGTATGTGCAGGGATTCCATATTTCATATCACCTTCTATTTTCATGCTTACAAAAGAAGCATTATCTGATCTATAGAATAGTTGCATCTCTCTAAAGGGGTCATCGATCAACTCCCAATCAGTACCATTAAGGGATGATCTGATCACTGTAGCTAGATCAGAATAAGTGTCACCTGTGAGATAAAACTTACGTTTACCGAGCTTTTCAGAGTGAGCCACCATCTCAAAGTTGAGGTTCACATTAGTCTTCTCTAGTGGATATACTGGATTATTTGCATAGTATTTAGAGCCTTGTAGTCCCATCTCTTCACCAGTAAAAGCCACAAAGATGATCGAACGCTTAGGTTGAATCCCTTGCTTTTTGAAATTATGCATCATCGTCAACATAGCGACTACTCCAGAGGCATTATCATCAGCACCATTATTGATAGAATCGCCATTCACCGCTCTACTGATCCCTATATGATCAAAGTGTGCTGTGACAAGGATATATTCATCTTTCAATGCAGGGTCACTTCCTTCCAATAGTCCCACTACATTTCGATCTATGATTTTTTCACCTTGGCGATTGCTAAATGACACTGGCTGGAAATAATTATCCTGCCCTGGGATCATTTTCAATCCTGCAGCTTCATAGTGTGAGGCGATATACTGTGCTGCCTGAAGCATCTGATAGGTACCACTTTTGCGACCTTTCATCTCATCTGAAGAAAGGATACTAAGCCACTCTTTTACCTCCTCTTGACTAGTTTGCGCTTGGCTAATAAATCCCGCACAGATAAAGGCTAATGCTAAAAATATTTTTTTCATGTGTTCTTTTTTATTTATCTAAACTTAAAGCTAACCTCTATTTTTTGAATTTACATTATCTGAGTAAAAATCACTTGATCCTACCCTCTATGATCTCTTTGACTACTTCTGGATCAAGTAGCGTAGAAGTATCGCCTAGATTAGAAGTGTCTCCCTCGGCTACTTTACGCAGTATCCTTCTCATGATCTTACCAGACCTTGTCTTAGGCAAGCCAGACACGATCTGTACTTTATCAGGTTTGGCGATAGGTCCGATGATATTGCTCACCATCTCGCGGATCTCATTGATGAGATTTTCTGCTGTACGATTACTCATATCACAGATCACATAGGCATAAATGCCCTGACCCTTGACTTCATGTGGATAGCCTACTACAGCAGACTCGATGACTTTTGGATGTTCATTGATAGCATTTTCTACTTCTGCTGTGCCCATTCTGTGGCCTGATACATTGATGACATCATCTACTCTACCCAGTATCCTGTAGTATCCGTCATGGTCTCTTTTGACTCCATCTCCTGTAAAATACATTCCTTTGTAAGTAGCAAAGTACGTTTGCTTACAGCGCTCATGGTCTCCATAAGTAGTGCGCAACATCCCTGGCCATGGAAATTTGACGCAGAGATTCCCTTCCACAGAGTTCCCCATGAGCTCCTTACCCTCAGGATCCATGATCGCTAGCTGTATTCCTGGGAGGGGTAGAGTAGCATAACTAGGCTTGGTAGGAGTCACTCCAGCGATAGGAGAGACCATAATACCTCCTGTCTCTGTCTGCCACCAAGTATCTACTATCGGACATTTTCCTTTGCCGATGTGCGCATGATACCAGTGCCATGCTTCTTCATTGATCGGCTCACCCACTGATCCCAATACGCGAAGTGAATCTAATTTGTAAGGTTCTATAGGTTTCGTACCAAAGGCTTGAAGTGCCCTGATAGCCGTAGGTGCAGTGTAGAACTGATTGACTTGATACTTATCGATGATCTCCCAAAACCGCCCTGCATCAGGCCAAGTAGGGACACCTTCAAACATCAATGTAGTGCCTCCTGCGAGTAATGGTCCGTAAACAATATAAGAGTGGCCAGTGATCCAGCCGACATCTGCTGTACACCAATAGATATCCCCTGGGCTATATTGAAAAACATTCGTAAATGTGTAATGGCTATACACCATGTAGCCTCCAGTCGTATGCACTACTCCCTTTGGCTTACCTGTAGAGCCAGAAGTGTATAGGATAAATAGCATATCCTCAGCATCCATTTCCGTAGCCTTATTTTCTATGGAGACACCCTCAGTGACCTCATGCCACCAATGATCTCTTCCAGACTTCATCTTCACATCTTCTCCTGTACGCTGATAGACGATCACAGACTCGATAGTACTTGTCTTTTCTAGAGCTTCATCTACGACTGCTTTGACTGGGATTTTTTTGGCTCCGCGAAAATTTCCATCCGAGGTGATAACCATTTTAGCCTCACAGTCATTGATCCTATCGGCTAGCGAGGTACTAGAAAATCCTGCAAATACTACTGAATGTACCGCTCCTAAACGCGCACAAGCTAACATAGCAACTGCCGCCTCAGGTACCATCGGCATATAAATGATCACTCGATCTCCCTTTTGGATTCCTTTAGCCTTTAGCACATTGGCAAACTGACAAACTTGCTCATGCAGTTCTCGATAAGAAATTTTTCTTCCCTGCTCTTTTGGATCATTTGGTTCCCAAATGATGGCTGGTTGATCTCCTAAAGTATACAGGTGTCTGTCTAATATATTTTCTGTGATATTCAATTTTCCATTGACAAACCACTTGATATCTGGTGTTTTAAAATCCCATTCGAGTACTTTATCCCAGCGCTTCTTCCAGTGAAAAGAATCTGCGATGCGCGCCCAAAACTTCTCTGGCTCAAGTACGCTTTTTTGATATTCATGAAAGTATCCGCTAAGGGTATGTATCTTATCACTCATAGGTTTTGAAAATTTAAAGAAACATGTGTTTAAAAAAGGGGACTTCACCCATTTAACATACGCTGATAGACCAGCAGAGTTTGAGATATCAATTTAATAAAAAGGTGGCTGAAAAGCTCAGTAAATGTGATGAGAGGAAAAACTAAATCGCTATTTCTAAAGGGGAAAATCAGTCAATAAAAAAAGCGACCACACAGCCGCTCTTTAATCTCTTGCTTTATCTATCTAATCTAAAATCTCCGTCAATGGCTGACCGGTGGTCGCGTTAGGCATGCCGATCTCTAGCATCACTGCCAGTGTAGGAGCGATATCCGTGATCGTGTGATATTGGCTAGATCTACCAGCCCTTACACCCCAACCGTAAAACATCACTGGTACGTGGGTATCATAGGTATAGCCAGATCCATGGGTAGTTCCTTTCCATGAGCTAGATAGCCAAGCTGGCTCCAATATCACGATCACATCTCCTGAATATTTATGACTATAACCCATTTGGAGTAATTGTTTTTTCCCATAGCTATAGTTTTCACGCATCATATCTGTGCCTGTATAGGTCTCTTTGATCCCATCAAATCTCAAAAGGAAATCTGCCACTTGTCTTTGCATAGACTCTATACTGATTCCTTTTTCCGCAGCTAACTTACGATTGAAGAAAATTTGATCATTGGATACATTTTCAATCCAGTTTCCTGGACCAAATTTATCATTGGTAAAGCCTCTCAACTGTGTCGTAATAAATCGCATATCCAAACCACCTGCAGGTATATTCTCAGACTGCATGTAGTCAGGAATGTCAGCTACACCATGATCAGCTGTCAAAAAGATCAAGTAGTTACCCTCTCCAACTGTCTGATCTAAATAGGCTAGAAAATCTGCTAATGCCAGATCAAGTCTGAGGTAATTGTCTTCAAGCTCGACAGAACTTGGACCAAATCTATGACCAATGTAGTCTGGAGAAGAAAAACTTAGTGCTAAGAAATCTGTAACATCTCCTTGACCTAGCTGCTCTCCCTCTATAGCTGCCTTGGCCATTTCTAAAGTTAAGTCATTGCCATATGGAGTACTAGCCACCAAGTCGTAGCCTCCATTATCATCTTTGAGTGCTGAAAGGTCATATGGGAATGCAGTATCATCTTTACCGATGAATGGGCCTTCGAAATCATTATCATCTCCTGCTGTACTCTGCGTATAAGTCTCTATCGGATAAAGCGTTTCCCAGGTCTGAGATAGATAGTGATCTGCTCTTTTTTGTGCATTGAAGTCTTGCGCCCACTGCGGCAGCACATCTGTATAATAAGTGCTGGTCATAAACTCGCCTGTAGCCTTATCCAACCAATATGCATCTCCCATATGCCCTGCTGGCAAAGAAGCTCCTCGGTCTTTGATTGCTACACCTACAACCTTTGCTTGCTTACCTGTAGCTAATCTCAACTGATCTGTGATAGTCGTACTGCGCATATTGCGAGGAGATATTTTTCCACTTTTGGCAGAGCCACCTACATTAGATACTAGACTATCTTCTGCGCAATAGATTGATCTTCCTAGTTGACGAACATACCAGTCATTGGCGATGATGCCATGATTAGCAGGAGTAGTGCCAGTATATACAGAGGCATGTCCTGGACCAGTGTAAGTAGGCGTGTAATTATAGTGAGCATTTTGAAACATGAAACCCTCGCTCATCAAACGCTTAAAACCACCTTCACTAAACCGATCTTGATATTTGTAAAGGTATTCTTGGCGCATCTGATCTACCACGATACCTACTACCAACTTAGGCTTACCCTCTCTTTGATTTTGCTGACAGGACACTAAACTAAGTGCTCCAAAAACTGCTATCAGTAATTTTTTCATGATTTCATTATCTAATAAGTCTCTAATTTAAGGACTTCTATTGGATGTACCTAAGAGAGTATTTCAAGAAACTGTTATCTATGATGAGTGGAGCTTGAGCAAAAAAAAACGGCACAAGGCCGTTTTTCATTTATATACAAAGGAGCTTTATTTAAGCTTTCACCACTTGGATGTTAGCTAAGATTCTCACTTTGTCACCTACCACTACATTTCCTGCTTCTGTCACAGCTGACCAAGTTAAACCGAAATCTTTTCTATTGATCTCTCCTTCTAACTCAAATCCAGCCTTGGTCTGTCCATAAGGATCTACTACTGTGCCACCATAAGTTGCCTTTAATGTGACTTGCTTAGTCACATCCTTGATAGTCAAGTCTCCTACTAGAGCGTAGTCACCGCCTTTCTTAGTTAGCTTACCATTTGAAAAAGTCATCTTTGGATACTTTTCCACATCAAAGAAATCACCTGACTTCAAGTGTCCATCTCTATCTGCATTGTTTGTATCGATTGTGCTTACATCACCTGCAAAAGATACAGATGCACCATCGAAATCTTCTGTGCTAGTCTCTACAGACGCCTCAAAAGAGTTGAATGATCCTGTCACAGTAGAGATGACCAAGTGCTTTACTTTGAAGTTTAACTCAGAGTGAGTTGGGTCCAAATTCCATTTTGTAGTACTCATGATTATTGTTTTGTAGTTTAAAATTATAGATTATAAATATGTTACGATTTCATCTAGTGCTCTCCTACTTCTAGGTTTCGCTGCTTTAGCTAAGAGTGACTCATGGATATCAGCTTCTTGACCTTTATATCCGATAGCTGTCACAGAGATCACGTCTAAGTTTTCATCTAGCTTGAGGATATCCTTTACTCTCGCATGATCAAATCCTCCCATCTGATGTAGCACTAGCCCCATAGAAGTAGCTTGTAATCCAAGCTGACCCATAGCGAGTCCTACATCATGCCAGCTGTAGGCATTCACCTCTCCTGTCATGTCTAGCTTACGTTTAGCCACTGTCACTAGTAGGAGTGGTGCATTAGCCACCATGATCGGGTTAGTCCCAAAAAGCGTATTCATCACCTTCTGTCTGATATCCTTATCTCCTTTGATGACAAAAAAACGCCAAGGTTGCTCATTGTAGCAAGAAGGCGCCCATCTCGCGGCTTCCAATAATGTTGTTATCTGCTCTTCGGTCAATTCTTTCTTGTCAAATATGACTGGACTGACTCTGTTCTTGATAATATCTAGTAGCATAGTATTAATTCAAAGGAACCTCTATCAAAAGTACCTCTGCATTGTCGAGGGCTTTGAAAGAAAACTGCTCCGTGTCGTATATTCCAATAGCATCACGCTGATTGATCACTTGGTCTCCTACTGCGATCTGTCCTTTGATCACAAAGGCATAGACGCCATTTCCACTAAAGTGAAATTTGTAGTCAGCAGATTGCTCTTTTTCAAAATTAGCTAGAGAGAGTACCGCATCTTGGTTGATCCATAGAGCCTCCTCATCAGTAGGAGACACTATAGTCTGTATTTTGTTTTTTCTCTCTGCAGCAGGGAAGCTTTTCTGTGCATAGTTTGGCTTGATATTCTGACGCTTAGGAAAGATCCAAAGCTGAAGGAAATTTGTTGTCTCTGTCTTAGACAAATTCATCTCAGCATGCTCTATGCCTGTACCTGCGGACATGATTTGTACTTCGCCAGCACGTATTTCATGCTCATTTCCCTCACTATCTTGGTGTGCTAGTCCTCCAGAAATCGGCACAGAGATGATCTCCATATTGTCATGCGGATGTCTACCAAAACCAGTACCCGGTGCGATGTAGTCGTCATTTAGTACACGTAAAAGACCAAAACCCATTTTTTGAGGGTTGTAATATCTACCAAAGCTAAAAGAGTGGCTAGAATCTAACCAACCAAAATTGGCTTTACCTCTAGTATTTGCTCTATCTATGATCGTTTTCATTTGATTCCTTTCCTTATTAACTGTATATACATGTATTTATTCAAATAAAAAGGCCTTAGCCTCTTAACTTATCTAAAAGGTCATTCAATAACCTTGTTTCATCTTCTGTCAGCTGTATGATAGCCCTGTTATGATTGATAATCTGCTCATCCAGCTCATGCAGTAGACCAAGTCCTTTTTGGGTAATCAAGACATCTACTTGTCTGCGATCGTTAGGACACTCTGCGCGAGTCACCATATCTTTTTGTTTCAGCTTTTCGACCAGTCTTGAAGCATTTGACATCTTGTTGAGCATACGCTCTTGGATAGATGAGATCGTGATAGGTTTGCCAGCTTGACCTCTTAAGATCCTGAGGACGTTGTACTGCTCTTGAGAGATACCATATGGCTTGATCAGTCTAGTTTGCTCAGAGATAATCCAGCTATTGGTGTACAGCATATTCACAATGACCTTATTATACTCATCTTTAAATGCCTTTTGCTTGATCACATCTTCTATTCTCATCATTAATGCTATTAGTATTCAATGTATATACATTAAATACGATTAAAAGGTTTTGAGAAGCATACATTTTTTTAAAAAAAAAATTTATCACCACCCTAAAAACAAAAAAATCGGCTCATATGAGCCGATTTTTAAATTGATATGGTTTGGTTATTAAAATACAAATCTAATAGATAGTGCCGCCCCATCAGCCCAGAACCCTCTGTCACCATTGAAGTCAAAGGCTGGTTTCCAGTCTAAGGACAGGTTAATAGGTACTTCACTAAAAGTGTACTCCAGACCTAAAATACCATCGATACCTACTACTGTATAATCTCTGTTAGGATCACCCCAAGGTCTATCTCTATAGCTATCGTAAAATCCGATGTGAGCACCACCACCATAGTACCATCTTAAGCCTGGTGCATCCGCAATGTCATTGTGCACCTCATAGAGACCTGTGATCGTCACGCCTCTCCATCTAGAGCCGAGAATACCCTCTAAGGCTGCCTTTTCGTTAAGAAAATGCTTTACACTAAGTCCACTTTCAAATCCAGCTCTAATACCGATACCAGTATTGTAACTTTGTGCCATAGATGAGGCCACGCCAATGGTGAAAAAAAGAGCAACAACTGCAAAAATCCTTTTCATAATAATCTTAGGTTTGGTTTTGTTTAAAATTCAAATAATTGACTCGGGGTAAAGCAAAAATCCATCTTCACGTCATGCGGATCTACCGGAAGTGAGTCTTCCGGTTCAAAAAGTGATATACCTACTTTCAGTACATCCTTTCGGCAGATTTTCAAGAAACGATCATAAAAACCTTTGCCGTAACCCAGTCTGTATCCTTGCAAATCAAATGCCAAGAGTGGGATAATTACAATGTCTATAGCCTTTTCGGCTACACCTTCAGCTCCTATGGGACTGGGTATTCCCCAAGCATCCTTCTGAAATTCAGTATCAGGATGAATCAAAAACGACTGCATGCTTAATTGAAAAAAATCACTGATAGAAGTAATCGCTAGCTGCTTAGGGTTGGACCATATCGCCTCTAAAATTGGCTTGGTATTTACCTCTCGATGCTTCTCTATGGGCATATAGACATGGATACCTCGAACAGACTGGTTAGCGAGCCACGGCAACAGTCGAGCATAGATTTCCGCAGATTTACCAGCAAACTCAGCTTCAGTGATTGCTAATCTTGCTTGCTTATATGCCTTTCTGAGTGCTGCTTTATCCTTCATCTGTCAGTACATTAAAGCTGAAATTTAAGGGGTCGAAATGAGTCAAAAGTATTTTGATAAAGTCTGGGTCATTTAGATAAAAGTTAAGGAAATTCTCCTTTCTCTCTTGAAGCCCTCCACCAGGAAAGAGTTTTTCTTTGATACTTTCTATCTGCTTGATGCCCGTCTCTAGCTTAGCTTCCTCTGCCTTTTCTAGTCGCTTTTCTATATTTTCTAGTCCTTTGAGCGCCTTGCTTGCTTCTGCGCCTATGAAGCCTTCTAACGTAGGATCTATTTGATGCGCCTTACTTTTCAAACTCTCAAATACCTTCTCAATAGCATCTCGTTGCGGACCTAGATCAAGTGATGAATCAGCATTGGCAGTAACATAAGCATGCTTAAGCTCATGAAACTCTTGGAAAATCTGTGTAGTAGTCAATTCCAACTTTTCCATTTTCTTTGCACTAGTCTTATTGATAATAAGGGCGAAATTTCTCGGCATCAACACTGGAAATGCTACTTGATAATGTGCAAAAACTCCTTTTAACTGCATCCAATAAGCTACCTCAGCAGGCCCTCCTAAATAAGCGATATTGGGCAAAATACTCTCTTGATAGAGTGGCCTCATCACAACATTAGGGCTAAAGCGCTCAGGATATTGCTCAAGCTCTGCTAATAGTTCCTCTTCGGTAAACTGAATGCCTTGATTGAGCACCTCAAAGTGATTTCCTTCTCTCACGATGCGCTCTCTAAAATGATCCTTGAGGTAAAAGAAATTGATCTCCCTAGGGAATATCTGACTTTTATATCCTAAGTCAGCTAGTGACTGAGTGGTAGATTCTACCAGTTCATTAGCCTTATTTGCTATCAAATCATCTTTGATGATTGGGGCAAAAATTTTCTTCAATCGACTATCATCGGCATCGATCACTACCAATCCCTCTGCTCCAAACAAATCATGCACATACTGACGCACAGCAGCTGCCAAAGTCTTCTGGCCTAAATAGGCCTTTTCAAAAATCGCTGGCTTCTCTGGCATTTCTTCTAAGATCGCACTAAGCTCTTGTGGATTCATACGTCCTACAGCACCTGTTTGACTAGTTTCCCATTGGTATTTTTTACCAAAAAGTAAGAAATGACTGATCTCTTCAAAATCATGATCCTCACTAGCCATCCAGTAGATAGGCACAAAGTTCTGATCAGGATATTGTGATTTCAGCTGCTTAGTCAGATTAATCGTAGAGACGATCTTGTAGATGAAATATAGCGGTCCAGTAAAAATATTAAGTTGATGACCAGTAGTCACTGTATAAGTATTGCTTTTTTGTAGCTTTTCGATCTGAGCCATTGCTTGATCACCACCTTCAGTTGTAACATACTGGGATTTTAATACATCCGCTAAAATGTTTCTGTTGGCTTGGCTGAATTGCTTGTCAGCAATTGCCTGCTTGAAATTATCTAAAGTAGGGAAGTAGCTATAGTATGGCTTAAGTTGAGGTGTTTGTTTGAGATAATCTAAAAAAATAGGGGCAAAATGGCCGGTTTGCTCCAGCGCTATCGTTTCGTGCGTCATGTCTGTTGGTTTTTGTCTGTTGACTTTGCTGCTATCTAAACTACAAATTTTCAAGCAGAGTTCTAAAATCCCCCACCGCTGGTGTAAAACAAAAGAAAAAGCAGCCGAAGCTGCTTTCTAATATCAGGTAGTTGGCTTACCGATCAAGTCAAATTCTGTGGCATCGGTGATCTGAACGTTGACAAAGTCTCCTACTCTGAGGTAGTTTTCTTTGGCATCTATCAGCACCTCATTGTCTACATCTGGAGAGTCAAACTCTGTACGACCTACGTAGTTGCCACCTTCTTTTTTATCAATCAACACTTTAAAAGTTTGGCCAATCTTCTCTTGATTCAAGTCATAAGAGATCTGCTCTTGGATCTCCATGATGACATTAGCACGCTCTTGCTTGACTTCCTGAGGGACATCATCTGCCATACCAAAGGCGTGGGTATTTTCCTCATGAGAATAAGTAAAGATACCTAGCCTCTCAAACTTCATGCGTTCTACGAAGTCCGCCATTTCTTGAAACTCCTTTTCCCCCTCTCCTGGATGACCCGCGATCAATGTCGTCCTGATAGCAATGCCTGGGACTTTTTCACGGATGGTGTGGATGAGTTCTTCTTGTTTTTCACGAGTAGTTCCCCTCCGCATCGCCTTGAGGACATCTGTAGATCCATGCTGTAGCGGTATGTCTAGATACTTACATACATTAGGGTAATCAGCCATCACATCAAGGACGTCCATCGGAAAGCCTGTCGGAAAAGCATAATGCAACCTGATCCAGTCGATTCCCTCCACACCAGCAAGATTTTTCATCAGTTCTGCCAGATTACGTTTTTTATAAAGATCCAAACCGTAGTATGTAGAGTCTTGAGCGATCAAGAGCAATTCTTTTGTACCTTTTGCGGCTAGATTTTTTGCTTCTAAGACCAGTTGCTCTATTGGTTTTGACACGTGACCTCCACGCATCAGCGGGATCGCGCAAAACGAGCAAGGTCTATCACAGCCTTCTGAGATTTTCATATAGGCATAATGACTCGATGTAGTCAATATCCGCTCACCTACTAGCTCATGTTTATAATCAGCTTTGAATTTCTTCAGCAATGCTGGCAGCTCACGCGTACCAAAGAAAGCATCTACCTGTGGGATTTCCTGCTCTAAATCTGTCTTATATCGTTCGGACAGACATCCCGTCACATAAACTTTATCAATCAGTCCTCTATCCTTTGCATCTGCATACTGGAGGATGGTATCGATAGATTCTTGCTTGGCATTGTCGATGAAGCCACAAGTATTGATGATGACGATATTGGCATCACTTTTTTTAGCTTCATGTGTAGTATCGATGGCATTGCCACGGAGCTGGGTAAGCATCACTTCTGAGTCCACTAGGTTTTTAGAACAACCTAGCGTAACGATGTTTACTTTATCTTTTTTGAGTGTTTTCGTCTTCAATGTATGCTGATTTTTCACAAAGGTAATCAAAAGCCTTGGCTTGATAAAGTAAAAGCCCGCTGCTACCTGATAAACCTGAATACAGGGAAGTATTTCACACTTTTACCTTTGTAAGCACGGATAGCATTGACGACTGTCAGTATGATATTGAGTGCATAAAAACTCAAAACTAAGACAAAGCCTAGAGTCAAAGCATTTCCTAACATGCTAGGGCTGATATCCCCATTTGTACTTCCCGCATAACTCGCACTCACTTCTCCGCTATCAAACGCATTCAAAATCTTAGATACTACTAAACCTATATAGCTTGTGAAAAATATGATCGTCCAAGTAATCTGAAAGTTGAGTACTGACTTACCCACCTCGTGAGCTCCTGATACTTTATCCTTTTTGAGTAGCCACAAGATGAGCGGTAACAAAATCCCCAGTAGCGGAAACGCAATAAAACTCAAAGCGGAAAGGTTCAGCACGGCTAGATAGCCATTGTCTTCCTGAGCCGTCCACTCGATGAGCTCATCTGGACTGACGCCTAATGCTATGGCAAGCTGTCGGAGTGTCTCTCCTCTGGCTTCTGACTCACCATTTTCGATTCTTTGGATAGTACGCAGGCTCAGCTTGGCATCTTCAGCGAGTTGTTCTTGTGAAAGTGCCGCCTTAGTTCGCAGTGCCTTTACATTTTTAGCCAGGGTATTATTTTTCATAGACTTTCGTTGATTTGTTTCGCACAAAGATGCCTGTCAGATACGGCATATACTTGCGTCAAGTCTGTGACAAGTTTACGACAAACTTGTCAATCACTGAAAAATATGCTTAAAAATGAAAATAGCACAGGTATTATCCTGTGCTACTATTACTAAAACTTGATCTTATATTTGACCAAGATCGGGTCTTCTCCATCCGTCAAATTATCGACCGCCTCTTGTAGCTTTTCAGTATGCTTGCCAAAGAAGCCAGACTCCAAGTGACTAAGCCAACGCTCTACAAACAATAACTGATAGAAATATCCATCCTTGGTAAATCCACTATCTGAAAAAGAGGCTGCTGATTTGGCAAGTTTGGCTTGACCAGATTTGATATTTATAAAAAGATCATTGATAGGAATCGTAGTTTCATCTTGCATATTCACTCCTTCTGGATTTCTTTTCACACCAAATACTTTAAGCTTCAAGACATCGTCTGCCTTAGTCATTGGGCCTATGTTAAATGCATACTTTTGCTCCCTCAACAAAGACATCACGTCATTTTCTCCAGAAATAAATTTCTCCGAATTAGGAAGATTTCGATCAGCCAAATTGAGATAAATAATTGGTCTCATTGAGCCCTCTTCATAGGTATAAATTGTGTCAGAAAGTGGTATGTTTATCCACAATTTATCTTGACTAAAGACAAACCCACTACTCTCCATTTCTTCTACCAATAATGGCACTTTGATTGGTAATGTGTCTATTTTACCACTAGCTATGTCTTCAATCGTATAAGGTCTAAAATATCTTCCATCAGTCACCTCAATATCTGAAAAAGAAGCTGTGAACCATTTCTCATCTTCAAGCTTTGTGAAGTTCCAAGCCATATCTGCGGACAATTTTTCTGTTTTAACATAATCAAGAGTCGATGCGTCATAGTAAAGCAGGTTTCCTTGAGATATAATAATTAAATGTTTACCATCTGATTCCAAATAATCGATAGACTCATACTCACCAGGACCTCCTCCTCTTTTACCAAAATTTGAGATAAACTCTCCTTTAAGAGAGTACTTGTGCACTTTTGGATCTTTATAACCATCTGTCACTATGAAGACAGCGTCTTTTATAGATACCATAAATGGATCTAATCCAAATACTTTCATCTGAGCTTCTATAGTGTTTTGAAGTGGGATAAACTCCACCTCATCATACAACTCATCCGCAGCGTACAACTCATCTGTCACTTCAATAGTCGTCAAACCTTTATTTCCTTGCTCACCATCACCTCCACAAGAAAATAATATGGGTGAAAGAACTACACTTGTTACAGCATAAAAAATTGTTCGTCTCATTTTTTGATATATTATGTAAAACTTGTTTGGTATAAAAGTAAAATAATTGATTGGATCAGCATAAGATATGATTAAAAAATCAAGACTTTGGCTAAAAATGATATGTCTATAAAAAGGAAAGGCTGCCTCATCTCTGAAACAGCCTCTTATACTAAAGTCAAATGCTTACTTATCAGCCTCTAAAAATGGATATCTATAATCTACAGGAGGTACAAATGTCTCCTTAATCGTACGTGGAGAAACCCATCTGAGCAAGTTGATCATAGAGCCAGCCTTGTCATTGGTTCCAGAAGCTCTCGCTCCACCAAATGGCTGCTGACCTACTACAGCACCTGTAGGTTTATCATTGATGTAGAAGTTACCCGCTGCATTTTTTAGCTTTTGAGAAGCTAGCTCTAGTGCGTAGCGATCCTGAGAGAACACCGCCCCAGTCAAAGCATAAGGTGATGTGCTATCCACTAACTCTAGCGCCTCTTCGAAGTGATCTTCATGATAGACGTAGATAGTAAGTACTGGCCCGAAGATCTCCTCTTGCATCGTCTTGTACATCGGATCTTTAGTGACGATCACCGTAGGTTCTATGAAGTAGCCCTTAGATTTGTCAAACTTACCGCCTGCGATGATTTCTACCATGTCGCTTGCTTGTGCTTCTTTGATATAGTTAGTGATTTTATCAAAAGATTTCTCATCGATCACTGCATTGATGAAGTTGGTGAAGTCTTCCGTGCCACCCATTTTCATAGACTTGAGATCAGCCAAAAGATACCCTTTGACTTCTTCCCAAAGATTTGATGGGATGTACGCTCGAGATGCCGCTGAGCATTTTTGACCTTGGTATTCGAAAGCACCGCGAGAGAGTGCTGTAGCAAGTGCCTTAGCGTGGGCAGACTTGTGCGCGATTACAAAGTCCTTACCACCAGTCTCTCCTACGATACGTGGGTATGACTTATACTTATGGATATTATTTCCGATGGTTTTCCAGATGTTTTGGAAGACTCCTGTAGAACCTGTGAAGTGAATCCCTGCAAAATCTGGATGGTTGAATACCACTTCACCTACCGTAGGGCCATCTACATAGACGATATTGATCACGCCATCTGGCACTCCAGCTTCCTTGAACACTTCCATCAGTACACTCGCTGAGTAGATCTGCGTGTAAGCAGGCTTCCACACGATCGTATTTCCCATCATGGCTGGAGCTGTAGGTAAGTTACCTGCGATCGCTGTGAAGTTAAAAGGTGTCAAAGCGAAGATAAAGCCTTCCAATGGTCGCTGCTCTACTCTATTCCACACGCCATTGCCAGAGACTGGAGGCTGCTGTTCGTAGATCTCCGTCATATACTTGACATTGAATCTTAGAAAATCTATAAACTCACAGGCTGAGTCGATTTCAGCTTGATACGCATTTTTAGACTGCCCGAGCATGGTAGCGGCATTGAGCTTAGCTCTGTATGGTCCTGCGATCAAATCTGCTGCCTTTAGAAAGATAGCCGCACGCTGTTCCCAAGCTATATTTTCCCAAGCATGCTTAGCACCTAAAGCAGCATTGATCGCTTGCTCTACATGACTTTTATCTCCTTCGTGGAAATATCCAAGTACATGCTGATGATCGTGAGGAGGTGTCATCGCACGTTTTTTATCTGTGCGGATCTCATCACTTCCGATATACATCGGCACATCTATTTGCTTGCTTCGAGCTTCTTTGATTGCTTTTTGAAGATTGGCTCGTTCTTTTGATCCAGCGGCATAGTTGAGTACCGGTTCATTCACAGGAGTCGGTACATTGAAAAAACCCTTTAGCATATTGTATTTGAGTTTATTTGATTTCTAAATGTGGCAAATATAAGGAATATGACTTGTAATGCCTTTTCATACTTAGGTTTTATTGATTCTCAATTCACAATCAACTAAAAACGATTTAACAATATTTTATTTAAAAATTTTAATAATATTTATTAATAAAGTATATATTTATTAAATTTTACAGATATGGATTATACTAAAATTATTTTGATTGCTCTTATATTCAGTGCTTTATGCTTATCCTCAGCAATTTGTCAAAATACAAGTAAACGCGAAGCTGTGTATTTAGAGGGGTTGGGAGCAGGAATATTTTATTCGTTCAATTATGATTTGAGGCTAAAAGATCAAATAAATGGTCTTGGAGGAAAAGTGGGCTTAAGCTACAGTGCACTAGATGGAGCTAGAATAGCAACAATACCCATAGCAGCAAACTTATTGATTGGTAAAAGGAAAGGGTTTTTAGAACTTGGTCTAGGTGCTACAGTGATAGTCATATCACAAAACCTATCGACAAACACATATTCATTTCCTAGAAGAATTGATAGAGGAATTCAATTCAGTGGAATTCTTGGTTATAGAAGAGTGTCAGATTCAGGTTTTCTTTGGAGAGCTGGATTTACACCCTTTTTTACTTCAGATCGCGTTGATCTCTTTACGCCACAAGTGTCGGTTGGATATGCTTTTCAAAGATAAACTCCTGCTTTTGGTCCAAAGAAAATCCCTCTAATATTCAGACTTCTGTCAAAAAATAGTCCTCCTTCTATCCCAACGTGGATTTTGTTGGCTATCACTTTTTTCAAATTATAAATGACTGGAAAATGAAGGCCCGTCTCAATATCGCGATTCCAAGTCATTCCAGTATACAGTGCTCTTTCTTCATCGAAATTTACTGCTACATAGTATTCATTGGCCTCTATATAACCTCCAAGTCCGATACCAATGGCTCCATTAATTTTTAAAGGCAGATTGAATTTCCTTTGTCCTAAAAAATACAAGTGACCTGAATTGACTCTGCCAGTAATGTCAAAATCTCCAATCGCCATGGGTGTAGACATCAGCGACACCCTGTAGTAATTGAAGGCCGAATGGTTTACCCCTGTGCCAAATGCCCAGTATTCATTATATTGATACATCAATCCAAAATTTGTATTAAAACCTTCTCTTGGAAGTTCGTATTTCACCTGATTTGGAACTCTATAACTTCCAAAACCTATAGTCATATCAAGTTTTTGCGCTTGTAGATTGGCTAGTCCAAAAAGTAAGAAACAGAGCAACAAAAGGAGCTTTTTCATCATTCGTAAAATTAAAATCGATAACTTATTTCTGGACCAATGTGAAAACCACCAAACCAATAGAAAGGCGAAAGAAAAACTCCAGTCTTAATACCTAAGACAACATTTTGATACAATTCTTTATTAAGATTAATCTCAATCGGCATAGTCAAATCTCTATCGTACTCTTTTAATCCTGACAGGCTATTCCTTTCACCTACTTGATGCTCTAAATAGTAGCCAAAACCTGTCCCAAAATGAATCTTCCAATCATTTTTCAAATTAAACTTTCTGAAAACTAGAAAAGAGACCACATTAAAAGTGACCTTAGACCTCAAATTGGTCGACTGAGGGACATAGTGGAAATCTCCATAAAAATAGTTTGATGATATAGAAAGCTTATCATTGAAATGATAGTTGAACTTAATACCCCCACTAAGACCTACCTCACCTCGTTCATAAAACCAAAAATCAATAGGAGTAAACATCCCTCCATGAACACCAATATCATAATGCTGACCAAAAACAGAATAAGAGGAAATAAAAAATAAGGTAATTAGTAAATACTTTTTCATGAACATATCCTTAATAATATAAAAGTAATACTATAATAAATTATATCATAGAATATCTTTTAAATCTTTTAGCATATTGATCATATAAGTTGGCTTTGTCTGAGTGACTCCATGATGTGGATTAAACCACACTTGATCTATAGCTGCATTGATCGCTCCGAGGATATCTGTATCGGCATTGTCCCCGATCATCAAACATTCAGTGGGTTTTGCTTTTAGCTGTTTCAGCGTAAAGTCAAATATCCGCCTGTCAGGCTTGGTAAAACCACTTGACTCAGAAGTCACTACTACATCAAAGTAGTTCGAAATCCCAGAAGCTGTCAACTTGGTGTATTGCGTATCTTCGAAGCCATTGGTGATGATATGTAGCGCATATGAGCTCTTCAGATAATCTAGTATCTCTACGGCTCCTGGCAGAAGGTGCTGCTTAGCTGGCGTGAGTTGATTAAAGGCCTGTTCGAGATCGCAAGGTACAGCCCTTACATCTATCTCATAAGCTTTAAATATATTGGGAAATCGGTTTGCTCGGATACCAGCTTTATCTATTAGATTTACGTTGTGTAGTTTCCACAGCGCACCATTTTCTCGCTTGAAAGTACTGAAAAAATCATCTGCTGAAGGGATGCCGAGAGACTTCAAGTCAAACTGGTGATAAAGATCTGAAAGGGATTCGAAGGCATTGCGGTCATAGTCCCAGAGCGTATGATCTAGGTCAAAGAGGAGGTGTTTGTACTTTTTCAAAATGTAGAATTGCGATAGCGTTGATGTTCGATTTTGTTGATAGCCAGCTCACGGTTAGAGTAGAGGATACGATAGATTTCTTGATCTTTGATCAGCTGGGCATCTTTAGCCAAATAAGTGAATATTTGTTGCAAGATATCATAGACCTCATCTAGTATGTAATAAAAAGTCCACTGATCTACCTTTCTGGTGCCTACTAATCCAGAGTTTTTGAGATATGTCAGGTGCCTCGAAGTCTTGGTCTGTGTAAAATCCAGAATATGCTCTAAATCGGAAATAGAAAGTTCTTTATTTTGTAGTAATAAATATAAAACCCTCACTCTAGGTTCTTCAGAGAGAGCTTTGAAGATCCTCATGCCATAGGACAAACTGAAATTTTTGAGTCTCATTTAACCTTTTTTAACTGGATTTGTCTTATAATAGGATACATTATCCTAAATTTACAAAGGATTGAATTAGCTAACTTTATGGCTAAGTTAATCGTAAGACCTAATAAAACCCGAAAGATTTGAAACTATTTACCCTCAAATATCGACTCTTTGCAGCTGTGATGGTATTCATCTGTCTGATGAGTGTACAATCTATAGCACAAGATCAAACCAAAAAAAGAGAAGTTGTACAATTTTCAGGTGTCATACTAGACCAAGATAGTACGAGAGGTTTGCCTTTTGTGAATATTTTTGTTCCCAAAACAGGTCGCGGTACGACATCTGACCCTTATGGATATTTCTCTATGCCCACACTCGCTGGTGACACAGTGGTTTTTAGCTTTGTGGGTTTTGAAAGACAGTCAGTGGTGATCCCTGCAGATGAAGGAGACAGTTATTCCTTGGTCTTGTCTCTCAAATCAGACACGACACAACTCGCGCAAGTAGATATCACGCCATTTCCTACAGAAGAGGCTTTCAAGCAGGCAGTGCTAGCACTCAACATCACAGAAGATAATATGATGACGAGGGATAATCTCAATCCTCAACTCCTCATCAGGATGATGGAGGAACTGCCTATGACAGGTGGAGAAAGTCAACGCTACTTCACCAATCAGCAAATGATGTACTACAATGACCGCTTCGGTCCAAGACCACTACAACTGCTCAATCCATTTGCTTGGAGTCAATTCATCCAGTCAATCAAACGGGGAGATTTTAAGAAAAAATAATACGCATATATCAAATAAAAAGGTCAGTAGAAATCTATCTACTGACCTTTTTATTTATATATCAATCTTGATAATCAGTCCAACTTAGGCAATACCCAGTCTTCCAAAATGCTCTTCTTGGCCATCATGGCTTCAATGTCTTTTACTGTTCTAGGCGCTAGACCAGAGAGGTTTTCACAACCATCTTTTGTGATCAAGACGTCATCCTCTATCCTAACTGCTATGCCCCACCACTTTGGATCACAGTCGCTACCTTCAGGGATGTAGATGCCAGGCTCTACAGTGATCACCATGTTTTCTTTCAAAGGACCATAATTACCTCTGTCGTGCACATCCAGCCCCAAATAGTGCGAGGTGCCATGTGGGAAATATCTATGACGCTGTCCTCTTTTGATGATGCCTAGCTCTACGAGCCCTTCATTGATCACACGCTGAGAGATTTTATTGATCTCACCAAAAGGCAACCCGGCTTTGATCGCTGCCATGGCTTCATCTTGTGCTTTGAGGACGATCTCATAGATAGCCTTTTGCTCTGCACTAAACTTCCCTTTGGAAGGAATCGTGCGCGTCACATCTGCTGTATATCCTCTGTACTGCGCACCTAGATCCATCAAGACCAGTTCTGAACCAAAGCTACGCTTGTTGTTATCGATATAGTGTAAGATACAGCCATTGTGTCCAGCACCTACGATCGATGGATACCCGATATCTTCTGCATCATATCGCTTATAGACAAACTCGTGAATGCCTTGAATCTCTCGCTCATTCATCCCTGGCTTCATAGCCTTCATCACTTCCACTTGTCCCACAGCAGAGATCGAGATTGCCTTGCGGAGCATTTTGAGTTCTTCAGTTGTTTTGACTTCTCTCAAGCTATTCATGACGAGTGCCAGAGAACTCAAATCAAAATTTATTTTAGGTACTTTACTTTTGATAGCTTCTCTTTCTGATGGAGTGCTAGTCTTTTGATATTCTAGTAATAGTTGATCTTCAGCCAACTCTGGATACATCCTGATATATCGACCTACCACAGTGGCTACATTAGCACTACTCTCTTGATCGGTAGTGCGGATAAGTTCATAGAGCTTAAGCGACTGATCTGTAAAACCCTCTGGGAATTGTGCGTTTTCCTTGAACTGCTTGATGAGGTCTACGAGATCTGCCTTGCTATTGCTATCTCTGGCATCTGTAGCAAATCCCAAAGTCATCAGTTTATCCAACTTGGTATAATCAAAAGGAAAACCTGCAAATTCAGCATTCAGATATGCATGCTCAAATCCTAAAATGTCTTTAGCCCCATCGACTCCTAGTCTGATACCATTCCACATCTCAGCATTTGGATCTCGCGGCTGGACGAAAATAACCTCATCTACTGACTTGCCATCGATCATCTGAGGCTCTGAAAAGATCAAAAGTACAGAATTAGGCTCTCTAAGTCCTGTCAGGTAAAAGAAATCTGGATCTTGATGATAGATGTAGTCTACATCATTGGATCTATTGCGAACAGGATTGCTAAAAAATATCGCAGCAGAATTAGCTGGCATTTGCTGTCTGAGGGCATCTCTTCTGCCTTTGTGAAAATCCTTGCCCAATCCATCATCAAAATAGCTTTGACTCATCCCTGAGTAGCTCCAGAGCATGGCTCCAAAAAATGCTAAAATCAGCGTTATCTTCTTCATATCGGTTTTATTATGCGTTGAAGTGATGAATCTAGGATATTTTTTCTCAAAAAACTAAAAGAACGATTTGACCTACAAAGGATTTTGATGGGCGGTGGACTGAAACATCAAGACAATTTATTCCTGTTTTCTAAGTCCTTTCGATTATTTTTGGGAATAGTAATTGCCTATTCTTTTTTCTAAAAACAATATCATCGTGCAGCGCAAAGTTTACTTGATCATTTTTTATCTACTCCTGATGAGCAGTTTGGCGATGGCCCAAATGGCCAATCCTAAAAAAGGGCTCAAACAAATCGTAAAACAGGACTATGAAAAACTAGACAAATACTTGGATAAGTCTATCTCAAAAAATCCATATAATCCTTCGGCTTATTATCTAAAGGCACTCGTACAAACCGATACGAGTTACTACGGTTTTGATTTAGTCCAAAGCAATGAAAGCATCTTATACGCAATCGATCTGATGGATTCGATCAGCGAAAAAGATATCAATAAGCTTGCTAAACAAAGACTAACACTACCTGTATTGGAAGATCTAAAGGCCGTCATTGATAGCTTGAATTTCGAAGTGGCGCAAGACATCCACACTGTGGATAGTTATCAAGACTTCATAGATCGTCACCGAGCTCCGCAGCAACTAGAAGAAGCGATCTCAGCTCGCAATGCCTTGGCTTTTTCAGCAGCCGCTCAGGCAGATACTTATCAGAGTTACAAAGCCTTCATGGATCGGTACCCTGATGCTGATGAATACCAAGAAGCCGAGTCTCGCTATGAAAAACTCCTTTTTGACAATCAAATCGCTGATAGGAGATTAGAAAGTTATGAGGCTTTTTTGAAACAGTATCCTAATACTCCTTATAGAAAGGAGGCTGAAAAAAATATTTTAGAAATCAAGCTATCTGCCAATGATCCTCAAGCCATGCTTGATTTCATCCAGCAGTATCCTCAGAGTGTATGGAAGCGAAAAGCCCAAGATATCGCTTATCACAGCTTATTGGCCAAAGATCCAGAAGCTAAGTTCCTCTCTATGCCAGCTTTTGCCAGTGTACGTGACTCTTTGCAAAACAGTCTCGATCTGACCCAAGGCTTCTTACTGATCAATTATGAAAAGGGAGCTTATGGCTTCATGGATCAGTCAGGCAGAACTGTACTAGAAAACCAATTCAAGGAGATCTTCGAAGACTATAAGTGTGACAAAATAGTAGATGACTTCCTACTCACAGGAGATCGCAGAGATGCCTATGAAATCAGAGATAGAGATGGCCGCGTGATATATGCTGGGCCTGTCATAGATGCGGAAGATCTAGGCTATGGCTTGATCAAGATACGTGAAAAAAACGCTTGGGGAGTCATCCATAAATCAGGTTACCGCATCTTAGAAAGTAGCTATTCAGAGATTGAATTGATACACCCTAGCTTATTTAGAGTAGTCAAAAATGGTCAAGTAGGCTTGCATGCTTTCTCAGGCAGAGAGATCTATCCTCCTCAGTTCGATGATATCTTAGTACGTTCTGATTTCGTCATTTTCGAGCGTGCAGGACGCATAGCTGTCACCAATGTGTCACAATTACTCTCTATCGTCAACCAAGCGACTATCAAACTAACTTTTAGCTTTGAAGATTTCGAGCTTTTGAGCCCACAATTCTTACAAGTATTTGACCAAGATAGAGAAGGAGTACTAGATGCCAACTTACAAGAAGAAATACCCATAGCAGACCATCTGATCTATCCTATTGCTAAAGGTTGGATCATTCGAGAAGGAGACCGATACTTCGTAGATCATGAGGATATGATCAACCTCAGAAGTAAGCCCTACGAGCAGTTGGTGAGGAATAAAAACTGGCTCGGACTAAAATCAGAAGGGAAGTGGACGCTCTTAGATCAGCAAGGAAGCATGTTTCCACAGTTTGACTATGACTCTTTGCAGATGCTTGGTGAACAGCTGGTAATTTTACACAAAGCAGATAGCACTTTCGGTTTTTTTGAAAAAGGAGTCAAAGCATCTCTAACAGGCAATATCAATTATCAAATCGCCAATACACAGGGTGTCTCAGGCGGAGATATCCTAGTCGCTACTAATGTGAAAGGATTCAAAAGAGTCTTCAATCAGTTTGGCAGACAAATCATCGCTGGTGAATATAGCCAAGTCACTGCTATCGGAGGCAATCTACTCGTATTGGACAAGCAAAATAAAAAAGCCTTGATAGATTCTACTGGTAAGACCCTGCTTCCTCTAAAATATGATGGCATTGGTAAGTTAGAGAAAGGAATCATCCCGATTTTCCTAAAAGGAAAGTTTGGCGCCTATCACCTTGCCAGTGGAAAGATCATAGAACCAGCCTATGATGGTAACCCAGAAGCCATCAGTGAACAGGTCATTGCTGTCAATAAAGGTGGAAAAATAGGATTGATCGATCCTGATGGCAAAAAAATAGCCGACTTTGAATTCAGCGAAATCAAAACTTGGAATGATAGCACAGTGCTCGCAAAGACCAGTGATTCATGGCTGATCTTTGATCTAAAGACTGGCCAAAAGCGCTATGAAGGCATTGAAAACATTTCATTTGTCAAGGATAAAAAAGAAAAGCTGATCATCTTCTATAAAAATCGATTTTATGGCGTACTGAGCAATGTCAGAGGTGAGCTGATCGAGCCTACCTACAATGATATATTTAACATAGGCTCTGAAGAAGAACCCGTTTTCTTTGCAGAAAAGAGAATCGAAGGACTGTATGTCGTGCTCTATCTCAACTACTTAGGAGAACGAATGGCCTATAAAACATATACACAAGAGGATTATGATAAAATACTTTGTGACTAACAAAGGCTTATTTTATTCATCTAATCATAACAAATAGGACACAATACATTGATGTTGGAGGGATATCTTTGAGAGAGTAGTAAACCATTTTTTCAAAGACCCTTTGACCCGTTACAGCGTTCTGATTGACCCTCAGGACGCTATTTTTTTATATGGTCTTCACAGCTGTTAGCATTTCCTTTTTACCTGGGGGGCCTTGCACTTTACTTACTTGGAGATGAGCCGCTTCTAGATTTCTCTTTAGCTGGCCTTGTGCACTATATGTAGTGAAAATACCTCCTGACTTCATTGCTGTTGCTACCTTTTCAAGAATCTCCACTGACCAGAGTTCGGGCTGCTTTCGTGGAGCGAAGGCATCATAAAATACCACATCATAAACATCCGACTCGAAAGGATAAGTAAGCAGATCACCTTTGGTCTTATGCAAGGTAAAGTAGGGACTAATCTCGGCATCTGCTTCCCAAGGCGCTTCATGCATGGTTAAAAAATTCGCGCTGTATTTTTCGAAGCTAGGATCCATAGCCGTGTAATTCAGTTCCTTGTAAAATTTTTCCTCCAAGAGAAAAGCTTCTATGCTATGAAAATGAACTTTGACTTGATGCGTATCTGCATACTCAAGCGCTAGCAGTGCATTGAGCCCTGTACCAAAGCCTACCTCAAATACTACTATCTCCTTCTGCTCAGGATGTTGCTCATGATAGGCAGCCAATCCACATTTGATGTAGACATGTATAGACTCTCTCCATGCTCCATGAAATGAGTGGTAGGTTTCATTGAGATGCGGAAGATAGAGTGAATGCGATCCATCTTCCGTAGTGATTATTTTTATCGATTGAGGATCAATTGCGCTCATGATTTGGCTCGACTTTGTATATCAAGGCCACGCAGTAAGCAGATACTCCCTCTTGTCTTCCTACAAATCCCAACTGCTCCGTAGTAGTCGCTTTGATAGAAATGTCCTGAACAGCTACTGCCATGACATCCGATAAGACTTGCTTCATCTCTTCGATATGTGGATTTACCTTAGGGAGCTGTAGACAAATAGTCGTATCGATATTGCCCACTTCATAGTGGTGCTTTCTGAGTAGTGCCATCACCTCTTTGAGGAGTATTTTGCTGTCAATGCCTTTATATTTAGGATCTTTATCAGAAAAGTGATAGCCAATATCTCGAAGATTAGCCGCTCCTAATAGTGCGTCACAGATGACATGAATAAGCACATCTGCATCTGAGTGACCTACGGCACCTTTGGTATGAGGCACTTTGATGCCCCCGAGCCAAAAGTCCTTTCCCTCCACCAACTGGTGCACATCATAGCCAAATCCTATTCTAAAATTCATATCGTTCAAGTTGATTAGATTACCTCTACTGTCTTCTGTGCATTGTAGTAGAGCACTGAGCAGTTTTCTTCTATAAGTATTTCTTTGGCCAGTCTATTGACATCCGCTACCGTGACAGCATTGATGAGCTGCGGCTCTTCATTGACCAAGTTAGGCCTACCCATGGCGGCTGCTATGGCCAAGTTCATGGCTCGATTGAGTAACTCCACTTCTCCAAACTGCAAGGCTGCTTCCGCTTGATTTTGAGTTTTTTCAAGCTCTTCTTTTTGGATGCCTTCTTCTCGCATTTTTTGAATGACTTCCCATACAGCCTTCTCAGCGGCTACCGTATCAAAGCCATCATTGAGCTTACCAGAAATCACCAATAACCCTGGATCTACACTTCCTGTGATATAGGCACTGATCGAGTTGAATACGCGCTTTTCTTTGACAAGCTCTTTAAAAAGCCTAGAAGACTTCCCTCTGCCGAGTACCTCACTCATCAGATCCGTAGCATAATAGTCTGCATCTAGTCTACCACACATATGAAAAGTCATGTAAAGTGCATCCGAAGGTACCTCTGCCGATACTTCTAGGATTCTCTTTTTATTTTGCTTTGGTTCTTTCGGCCAGTTTTTAGATGATAATTTACCAGCAGGTATGCCACCAAACCATTTTTCTGTGAGTCGTTTTGCCTCCTCTAGTGTGACATCTCCAGCGATCACTAAGTAGGCATTGTTAGGTATATAGTGCGTTTTGAAAAAGGACTTGACATCTTCCATCGTAGCCTCTTCTATATGACTGATCTCTTTGCCGATAGTAGCCCATCGATAAGGATGCTCTTGATAAGCCAAAGGTCTCAATTTAAGCCATACATCACCATAGGGTTGGTTGAGATAGCGCTGCTTAAACTCCTCTATGACCACCTTGCGCTGTACTTCTAGTACCTCTGGGTCAAAGGAGAGACTTAGCATGCGGTCAGACTCCAACCAGAATGCAGTCTCTAAATTTGCAGCTGGTAAAGTGATATAATAGTTAGTGATATCATTATTGGTAAAAGCATTATTTTCTCCTCCTACCAACTGTAGTGGTTCGTCAAAGCTAGGTACATTGACCGAGCCTCCAAACATCAGGTGTTCAAACAAATGTGCAAATCCAGTCTTATCTGCCAACTCATCTCTCGCCCCTACATTGTATAATAAATTGAGAACAGCCATCGGAGTACTATGATCCTCATGGACATAGACTTTAAGGCCATTGGCCAATTCAAAATGCTCAAATTTTATCATGAAAAGACTTTTATTTAAAACTTAAAATTAAGGCTTTAGCTCGGATATTAACATCCGAACAAGCAGAAAAAATCCTGAGTCAATAGACTCTTTACTCAAAAAGTATCCGATAAAAATTCTACAACAATAATCACAATCAATATAAACCCTTACTTGCTAGTCAATGAACTGATCCGAACTAACAAAGTAACAAGTAAGATCATGTCAAGTACAATAAACCCGAAGATTAAAAACATGGTAGAAATCTCTGTCATTCCTTCTATCAAAAAAGCAAACTGATTATAAAGCAAGGCGCTAAAAAGTATCAATAAAACTAAGCGCATCAGCCGCATAAAACTTCTTAAGATTAGTCGGGCTTTGATCAAGTTTTCACCTGTGATTTCTCCAGGCATATTGACGCGCATCTTAGGAGCGAAATAGATCAATGCGCTAAATAGCAAAAAGATAAATATAGAGACAATAGTGAGAACATTCATCTCAGAGGCATCCCCAAACCGATCTGGTTCACCCTTAAGATTGAAGTGTACTGGCACTGTCTCACCATCTGCCATCACTTGGTACTGCCATGCATAGTATAGAAAAATGAGCAAGCAAAACCAAGAGACTATCTCCCAGAGATAATCTTGGAATTTGAATAAAAAAGGATTGGATGTCACATTTTCTGTAGCCATAGATAAAGATACTAAACAGTAAGAAAGAAATGAAAAAAATTATTTCAGCGGTCAGACTTGTGGCTTGTGGATAGATTGGTAAATTCAAATCGGAATCTAACCCAAGCACCTATGATGACTTTTGATCGCAAGCAGTACGATGATCAGACACTCCTGAAACTTTATGAAGCACTTCTGATGCCTCGCTTGATAGAGGAGAAGATGCTCATTTTGCTCAGGCAAGGCAAAATCAGCAAATGGTTTAGTGGCTGGGGACAAGAAGCTATATCCATAGGCTCTGTACTAGCGCTAGCACCTGATGAGTACATCTTACCCATGCATCGAAACCTCGGAGTATTCACAGGTAGAGGGCTTCCACTAGCGCGGCTTTTTGCACAGTTTCAGGGTAAAAAATCAGGTTTCACTAAAGGGCGTGATCGCTCGTTTCACTTTGGTGCGGCCGATTATCATGTCGTAGGGATGATCTCACACCTAGGTCCTCAACTAGCCATTGCAGACGGAATAGCTTTAGCACATAAGCTGGCTAAAGAGCAAAAAATATCACTCGTCTTCACGGGTGATGGAGCAAGTTCTGAGGGAGATTTTCATGAAGGTGTGAATGTCGCTGCTGTATGGCAACTACCCGTAATCTTCGTAGTAGAAAATAATGGCTACGGACTCTCTACTCCACATCAAGAGCAGTATAGATTCAAGCAGTTTATAGACAAAGGACCTGGCTACGGGATCGAAACCATACAAGTCGATGGCAATAATGTCTTGGCCATGTATGACTGTATCAAAACGCTGGCAGAAGACTTACGCCAAAATCCAAGACCTATCTTAGTGGAAGCGATCACCTTCAGGATGCGTGGACATGAAGAGGCCTCTGGTACCAAGTACGTTCCTCCACACCTCTTTGAAGAGTGGGCAAAAAAAGATCCAGTAGAAAACTTCGAGAATTACCTACTAAAAGAGCAGGTAATCACTTCAGCTACTAAGGATAAGATTAGGCAAGGAATCAAAAAAGAAATAGAGGCTGGACTCAAAATCGCCTTTGAAGAAGAGCCAATCACGCCTTATACAGCAGAAGAAGTCGCAGACCTTTTTTACCCTTTTGATCAAAAGGTAATCACTCCTGCTACAGATAAAAAATCTAACAAAAGATTCATAGACGCGATATCTGATAGTCTTCACCAAAATATGGAGCGGCATGATAAGCTGATCCTCATGGGACAAGACATCGCAGAGTATGGTGGGGCATTTAAAATCACAGAAGGATTTGTTGGGAAATATGGGAGAGATCGCGTGCGTAATACGCCTCTATGCGAATCTGCGATCATCGGCGCAGCTCTAGGGCTTTCTATCAAAGGATACAAGTCAATGGTCGAAATGCAATTTGCGGACTTTGTCACTTGTGGCTTTAATCAAATCATCAATAACCTAGCAAAAATCCACTATCGCTGGGGACAAAATGCAGATGTAGTCGTCAGAATGCCCACAGGAGCAGGTGTAGCTGCTGGGCCATTTCACTCTCAGTCCAATGAGGCTTGGTTTTTTCATACACCTGGACTCAAGATCGTCTATCCGTCTAACCCATATGATGCCAAAGGACTACTCAATGCAGCTCTTGAAGATCCTAACCCATATCTCTACTTTGAACACAAAGCACTCTACAGAGCGATCAGTGAGGATATCCCTGATGACTACTACACTGTAGAAATCGGTAAAGCTAACCTTGCAGTCGCTGGCTCCGATGTGAGTATCATCACTTATGGTATGGGCGTTCACTGGGCAAAACAAGCAGTGGAAGAACTCCAAATATCGGCAGACATCCTAGATTTACGAACGCTTCTTCCATGGGACAAAGAAGCCGTAAAAGCTACAGTGGCCAAAACTGGAAAAGTACTCATCCTTCATGAAGACTGTCTCACGGGAGGGATCGGTGCAGAAATAGCCGCTTGGATAAGTGAACATTGTTTCGAGCTACTAGATGCACCTGTGATGAGAGAAGCCTCACTCGATACACCCGTTCCTTTTGCGCCTAGCTTAGAACAAAACTTCCTTCCAAAGGCACGTTTTAAAATGAAGCTACAGCAACTCCTAGATTATTAAATGCTAGTCGATCATAAAAGAAAAAGGCAATCCATCAGTTGATAGATTGCCTTTTTCGATGTATAAATTTGGATAAATTACTGATTTAGCTTAGCGATGACAGTGCGCCCACCTTTCGTTTTTTGCTGCAAATCAACAGTGATCTCTGCATCCAGTGGGAGGTAGATATCTACTCTTGAGCCAAACTTGATAAAGCCAAACTCACCACCTTGAGGAAGCAAGTCTCCCTCTTTGACATACCACTTGATCCGCTTAGCCAAAGCACCTGCTACTTGTCTTAAAAGCAACTCAGTCTTTTGAGCAGTTTCGATCACCATCGTAGTACGCTCATTTTCAGTACTTGACTTTGGGTGCCATGCCACTAGGTATTTACCCGGATGGTATTTGAAGTATTTTACTTGACCTGTCACAGGGCTTTTATTGACATGGACGTTGATTGGAGACATGAAGATTGACACTTGCTTACGCTTGCCTTGAAAATATTCTGTTTCTTCTGTCTCTTCTATGACTACTACCTTGCCATCTGCGGGTGCATACACTAAGTTAGGATCTTGAGGTGTATTGACATAAGGCACTCTAAAGAACTGCAAAATGATCAGATAAAATAATATACTGACCAATAGCACTACTTTAGATAAAGTGTCTTCTCCAGGAAAAAAGTAATTGACCAGACCATTAATGACTGTCAAGACGATGAGTAAGACAAAAAGCAATGTGTGACCTTCTCTGTGTATTTTCATGTTTTTATGTTTTGTTTCAAATCAGCAGCTTTGCCACTGAACCAAAAGTAAAAAAGGTGTGCTCTCACGAACACACCTTCAAATTTAACAAATATGTTCGAGTATTAGAATCCTCCTCTGAACTTATACGTCTTGGCTACCTTATCGATAGCTACTATGTAAGCAGCAATTCTCAATGGAACATCATATTGCTGTGCAGCTTTGTAGACATTCTGGAAAGCATCCTTCATGATCCTATCAGATCTTCTGTTGACCCTTTCTGCAGTCCACTTGTAGCCCAGTCTGTTTTGTACCCACTCAAAGTAAGACACTGTCACTCCTCCAGCATTGGCCAAGATATCAGGTACTGACATCACACCTTTGTCTACAAGGATTTGATCTGCCTTAGCTGAAGTAGGTCCATTGGCACCTTCTACGATCAGCTTAGCTTTGATCTTATCCGCATTGGCGGTAGTGATCACATCTTCTACTGCTGCAGGTACGAGTACATCTACATCTAGTTCGAGTAGCTCGCCTGGCGTGCTGAGTTTTTCAGCACCTTTGTACCCTTCAAGTGTTCCTTTATTATTATCTCTATAAGCGATCGCTTCTTGGATATTGATACCATTGCTATTATGATAAGCACCAGAGATATCTGATATCGCTACGACTTTAAGTCCTCTCTCTTCAAGCAAGATCGCTGCCCAAGAACCTACGTTTCCGAAGCCTTGTACCGCACATGTAGCTTGATAAGGGTTGATTTTTAATTTTTCCATAGCCGCAAGTGCAGAAACCATCACCCCTCTACCTGTAGCTTCTGTACGACCGAGAGATCCTCCCAATACAAGTGGCTTACCCGTCACTACTGCATTGACAGTCATCCCATGTGACTTAGAGTATTCGTCCATGAGCCAAGCCATCTCACGAGGTCCTGTACCCATATCAGGCGCTGGGATATCCTTATCCGGGCCAAACACATCAATCATGGCTAGGGTATAAGCTCTCATGAGTCGCTCGATTTCACCCGCTGACATTTCACGAGGATTACATCTTACGCCCCCTTTACCACCACCATAAGGGATATCTACTACAGCACATTTCCATGTCATCCATGCAGCGAGAGCCCTCACCTCATCGAGGTGTACATCAGGCGCAAATCTGATCCCACCTTTGGCAGGACCTAAGATATTAGAGTGGATCACTCTAATGCCTTCAAACACTTCTATCTTACCATTGTCCATGGTGATAGGAAGTGATACGATAACTTGTTTTGCTGGATTTTTGAGTACGTTATACACTTGCTCTTCAAGCCCTAGCTTTTCAGCAGCAATGTTAAACCTCGACATCATTGACTCCAGTGGATTTTCTCTATCCTTGATCGGAGCAGGTTCTATATAAGCCATATTGGGTTATGTTGTAGTACTAAATTTAATGCAATATTAGTTCTTTTTATTCTATTACGGAGTTCCCTTTTAAAAGATTTTAAGAAAGGCAGTAATAAAGGGTGAAGCTAATAAAAGACCATCAAAACGGTCTAAAAAGCCCCCATGCCCTGGTATACTTTGGCCTGAATCTTTGATTTCTATGCTTCTTTTGAACAGTGACTCTACCAAGTCTCCATACGTACCCGCGATGATGATGATCGTAGTGATGATCATCCACTGAGTGACGTCTAGTATGGTAAACTTACTCGCCAACACAAGTGCCACACCAAATGAGGTGATCGCACCACCTACACTTCCTTCCCAAGACTTTTTAGGAGAGATTCGTTCAAACAGCTTAGTCTTACCAAATCTCGTGCCTGCAAAATATGCTCCAGAGTCACTTGCCCAAAGGATAAAGAGCGTTCCTAATATGATCTCATATTGAAATATTCCATTGACAGAAAATGCCGCTACATTGAGCAAAGCAAACGGAATCCCTACATAAAATATTCCTAGAAAGGTAAATGCAATACTCGTAAAAGGTTTCTTGTCTGACTTTTTATACAGCTTGATAAAGAAAATAATAGATACCAATGGAAAAATCAGAAAGTAGTAGCTATCTGGTAGGTGCTTGAGCTCCACTAAATAAGACATGGTGAAGATCACACAGCCTAGTATCGTACCTACAGTCTTGAGCGGAAGCATCCCATCAAGACCTACAAGCTTGTAAAATTCCAACTGAGCCAACATACAGATCACAAAAAATATCGCAAAGTAAAGCCACTGATCATAGATAGTCCCTGCTATCAAGATAGACCCTCCGATGATGGCGGCTATGACGCGCTGTGCTAGGTTACTATAATTATTGATATTAAAACGTGATCTCATTTTCTACAATTTTCAAAGCAAGCATGACCTGCTCTTGACTGACATGTACTTCTAAGTAACCTAACTTATAAAAAGAATCCTGCTTATTAACCAAAACTGCCGCTATCCCATGAGATTCTAGCACGCCCTTCACGATCTCTGCATGTACAGAAGAGGGAGAAGTGAAGACGGATTGCCAATTGCTCATGATACCGCTTGGTTAGATGGATGAGTTTTTTTGAATAAATAGATAAAATAAATCGACAAGCCAAGGGCAAATAGCGAGAAGTAAACATTGACTACATCAGTACCTTCTGCCAATTCAGGATCTATTATTTCCAATTGTGCTAAATAAGCCATTGATAGTGAAAAAGCATTGTTGAAGAAGTGAGCCAACATGGGTATGACCAAAGATCCACTATAATGGTATAAATATCCGAATGCTGCACCAAGTAGAATCCTCGGAATCACTCCATAAAACTGCATGTGTATTAAGCCAAATATAATTGCTGCTAGCCAAATACCCACATGATGACTTTTAGTAGCCTTGATCAGTAGGGGCTGCATCACTCCTCTGAATAGCAACTCCTCTCCAATACCAGGAATCACCGCCACCACAAAGATCCCTACCAAAAACATCCCAAAGCCATCGAAAGTCGTGAGCATTTTGGTCAACTCTGCTAGCTGATCTTCTTGCGCTCTGGCCCAAGACTCAAATGGCTCAGGGAAAGTCAAGTTCATATTGAATTCAATGATCGAAGAGATCCCGATGATAAAAACAAACATGATCGGTATCGTCATCACTAGCTGTTTGGTTGAAGTCACCTTGAAGGGAAGCAGTTCTTTGACCTTTGCTTTATCCAATACCCATAAGTAGATCAAAGGCCCTACGATAAATCCTCCAATCGCTGAAATAGCTTGCAAGAGGTACATCACTTCTAGCATTTTCTCACCACTAGACGCCCCCTGCATCATACCGATCATCTCATCCATAGGCACTCCAAAGATCAGTGGAGCTAAGACAAAAGCGATAGATTGGAAGATAACTAGACAGCCAAAGGAGACAAGGATGAGTAAAAAAAATGAAAACCAGGGATTTCTGTTTTCAGATATTTTGTTGGCGATTACGTGTTTGTCCATAATTGACAGTAAATTTACAGCAAAATTTCAAAATACAGGTGGTAAAGATAGGAAACTTAGAATTGGGTGAATTTCCCCTATTACTCGCTCCGATGGAGGACGTCAGTGATCCGCCATTTAGAGCAGTATGTAAGGAAAATGGGGCAGATTTGATGTACACAGAGTTTATCGCAGCAGACGGACTGATCCGCCATGCTGATAAAAGTGTGCAAAAACTCGATATCTATGACTATGAGCGTCCTATCGGCATCCAGATCTTTGGCAATGAAATAGAGTCTATGCGAGAAGCAGCTGCTATAGCTGAAGCAGCAGGACCAGAGATACTTGACATCAACTATGGCTGTCCTGTAAACAAAGTAGCCTGTAAAGGTGCAGGCGCAGGCATCCTTCTAGATATCGATAAGATGGTGAGAATGACTGCTGAAATCGTCAAGCGTGTCAATATACCAGTGACAGTAAAAACACGCTTAGGCTGGGACGAAAATACTATCCGCATCGTAGAAGTGGTTCGCAGGCTCCAAGATGTAGGTATCCAAGCTATCAGCATTCACGCCCGTACACGCAAGCAAATGTACAAAGGTGAAGCTGACTGGTCCTATCTAGCCGAAGTCAAAAACTGTCAAGATATCCACATCCCCGTGTTTGGCAATGGAGATATCGACAGCCCCCAAAAAGCTAAAGAATATAGAGACAAATATGGCGTAGATGGTATGATGATCGGTCGTGCTGCGATAGGTTACCCATGGATATTTAATGAGATCAAGCATCACTTCGCTACTGGAGAACTTCTCCCTGGCCCAGACCTAAAAGAGCGTATCAAAGTAGCCAAAAAGCACTTTGACTTCTCAGTAGAATGGAAGGGTGAAAAACTAGGGATCTTAGAAATGAGAAGACACTATACCAATTACTTTAGAGGAATTCCTAATTTCAAACCTTATAGAATGCGCCTAGTAGAAGCGCTGACTATCGAAGATGTTTACCAGACTTTGGCCGAGATAGAGGAGGTTTTTTCAGGAGTATACACAGCAGAATAATTAAGAAAAATGCAGGATACTAGCTCCTCAAAGGAAAGTCTCCAAGGTTGGGGACTTTTGATTTTACTAGCTCTGATCTGGGGTAGTTCGTTTATTTTGATCAAAAGAGGCTTGCTCGTCTACTCTCCAGGAGAAGTAGGTGGGTTGAGGATACTCGCTGCAGCTGTAGTTCTACTGCCTTTTTCACTGCCCAAACTAAAAAATCTAAGTCTTAAGGATTGGAAAAACCTTTTTGTCATAGGGCTTGTAGGTAGTTTCTTTCCTGCATTTCTTTTTGCTAAAGCGCAGACCCAACTCAACAGCTCTTTGACAGGGGTGCTCAATGCCCTCACTCCGATGTTTGTGATCATCATGGGAGCTATATTTTTCAAAGCACGCATCACACAGCGCAACGCGATAGGACTTATGATTGCATTTATAGGGGTGACTTTACTTATATTAGTCAAGCCAGGGAGCAACCTGATGGACTTAGGTGATATCAATAGCTATGCTTTCTATGTACTATTAGCCACCATTTGCTATGGTCTCAACTTGAACCTGATCAAATACTTCTTAGTCAATATCAAACCACTTGATATCACGTCCATTTCTTTAGCACTCGTTTTACCATTTGCAGCGGGATATTTGCTTATGGGTACAGACTTTTCTTTCAAACTGATCCATGCCGAAGGTGGACTGAGAGCAGCAGGATTTATCGTGCTTTTAGGTGTAATGGGGACAGCCATAGCCCTGATTTTATTCAATAAGATCGTAAAAGTCACTACTCCTGTATTTGCAAGCAGCGTGACTTACTTGATCCCCATAGTAGCGATCATGTGGGGAATATTTGATGGTGAACGTATCCTATTTGGACATTATGTAGGAATGGCTGCTATCGTTTTTGGGGTGTGGCTTGGTAATAGAAAACGATAAAGATTACTTATTGGAAAGTATAACACTTTCTGGGTGCACAGATTCATGAGGCCCCTCTTCTTCTATAGGCATAACAGCTGTAGCTGATAAAAATACTGGCCATAAATAAGCATAAGTTAATCTACTATGAGGATATGGAGATTGTATGAGGTGCTTGACATGCATGCATACTTGATAGCCTGAGCCATTGACTATTGGCTCACTTAGTGCTACTACTTGACCAGCTAAGACTTCCTGACCTAAATTTACTTTAACAGAACCATCTTTGATCATCTTGAGCGTAGTGATAGCACCATCACCATGAAGAATGTCTATGCTGTTTACCTCTTGAAGACATAAGCCATGTTCACATGGGGTAGCTGAGGTGATTCCCACAACTTTTCCAGCTCGAGGAGCACAGACTGCTACTTCTTCTTCGAAAACAAAACGAATGGTCTTTTCTTGGTAAAGGTCATCGAGATCAATATTTCGAATGTCTTGTGCCTTTGCTTTGACCCCTTCAGGATAGGGCAGCAAATAAACAAACTCGCTATCTGGAGATTGGCTGTAATCGCCTAACCAAAACTGATGGCGAAAACTCAATTTGTCTGGTTCACCAGCCTGCAGCTTGGTCAATTGTGCAAGCTTAACAATTCCTGGCTTGATCACTTGGACCCCTACTGAATCTGAAGATAAATTTTGGAGGGTATCAAAATCAAAAACAATTGTATAAACACAATCGGTAGTGTTTTCACAAAAAATATTAATCGACTCATCTGAAGCCCTTTCAGTATAAACTCTGATTTGACCTTTTGCTGATAAGCAAAAAAGTAATGCGACAGAAGTCGCAAGTATTATCTTCATTTTTAGGTTGGGACTGTCTCGTTAGATTTATAATGATATTAAATAAAAATTAAAGTATAAAACCTTTTGTGTAAAGTGTGAATAAAAAAATAAAACCTGAGTGATTAACACTCAGGTTTACAGACCGCTAGAGAATCATCACATCCCCCATCTCCAATCTCCTCCAAGCCTAAGCTTGAGCTCCAAGCCCTTTTCTTGCATGAATGTTTTTGTTTCTTCATCCGAAAGCTTAGCAGCAGGCAACTGATCCGCATCAGCTAGCGCATAGAGTACCATCCCACTAAATCGAACATTATTAAGAATATGCTCCTCTACGATCAAGTCAAAGTCATCACAATCTGCATGATAGCAAAGAAAAATATCTGCATTCAAATTACTAATAGGTGACATGGTAGGCACACCTTCTAGCATGAATGGCTGATGATCACTATGTAGCCCTGCGCCAGTTCTGGTTAAATTGCTGTATAGCGAATCGATCCCATTGATTTTTTGACCTACCTCTTTGAAAAAAGCTTCCGCCTCCGTTCTGCCACCTAGATTCATCCCGATAGGGTTTCCGGACATATCTTGGTTGAACATGTATTTCACCTGATCAAGTGTGCCATTAGCCTTAGCCTCTTCGACATATGCTCTTGAGCCGAGCAGTCCTTGCTCTTCACCCATAAACATGATAAACTCAATCGTTCTCTTTGGCTTCAGACCTAACTGCTTAAATGATCTCGCCATATCCATGATCGCGAAAGTTCCCAATCCATTATCAGTAGCACCAGTGGCCAAATCCCAGCTGTCTAGGTGACCTCCGATGATGATTTTCTCCTCTGGAAGTTCCGATCCTTTGATCGTAGCGATGACATTTCTAGCTTTTATCGGAGCAGAAGTATTTGTCATCTGTACTCGAGCAAATTGCTTTTGAGCTTTCATTTTTTCACGTAGTGCTATGCCATCCTCATAGCCAATACATACTGCAGGGATAGGAATAAGATCCCCATCCACAGAAGCAGTACCCGTGAGGAGTACTTTATCCTTTACTTGATTGTAAATGATGATCGCTTTAGCGCCATTGTCTATCGCTAGCTTAGCTTTTTCAGAGCGATGTAGATTGCTTGTACCTTCAGGGCTATCAGGCAGTATGCCTATATAAACCAAAGCGATTTTATCCTTGACGGCCCCAGGCTTAGCTTCATAGTCAGCTTGGATACCATTACCCATATCTACGATCTCTCCCGTCACGTCTGCCTCTACTGGCGAATGTGCCAAACTCACCGATGGTAGATATTCTAGCTTACCTTCGGCACCTATCTGCGTCTCTATAGTGCCTCTTGTCCAGCTTACCACTTCAAATGGCTGATATTTGACATCAAGACCATATGAAGCGAATAGGTTATAAGCATATTCTTCTGCTGCCGCGCCATTGGCTGTACCTGTAAGCCTGTGTCCAATGGTACTTGTAGCATCTTCTAGAGTCTGATAAGCCTTGGAGTTGGCCAATACGTCTTTATTGATTTTGGTCAAGACAGTGTCAAGGTCTTCCTTAGGCGCTTCACAGCCCCAAAGTGCTCCTGCTAGTAGGCAGATACCTAGACTTATCTTCATGTGAGGGTTGGTTTTCATGTCTGTTAAGTGTTATTTATAGAATCCAAATTAGTCAAATCCCCGCAAGTGCAAAAGTTTATTTCCGTGAGAGGTAAATGAGACTCACTCTCTGAGTGTTGAAAAGTCAATCCTCCAAATATATAAGTAGCTAACCACTAAAAGAATATTTAGGCTAGCCGATCTTTTCCTTGAGTATATTCCTGACTTATTGAAATAAATCAAATCAAAAAAATATGAAGCAAATCTTTACTCACAAAAGCTTGACCGCTATCATCCTGCTGCTATTTGTAGCAAGTGGATGGGCGCAGGGACAAGCCAACTTTAAACTCGCTCATAAATTCTCCCCTGAGAACATGCGAAAAATGAGCGGTAGTACTAGTGTCAATGCCAACTGGATCAAAGATACTGATCAGTTTTGGTATGAGTTTGAGACGGGTGATGGTAAAAACTGGTACTTCGTAGATGCTGTAGCTAAAACTAAGCGTGAACTTTTCGATAAGGAATTCATGGCCGCTAAGCTTTCAGAAGCATTCAACAGACCTTTTAATTCTAAAAATCTAGACCTAAAAGGCTTCAAGTATGATACGGATAAGAAGCTTTTCACTTTTCATGTGGATTCTATCGGTTTTACTTATAACCTAAATAATCGTACCCTCATCAAAGGTGACAGCCTAGAGAGAGGCCCAAAAAGAGAATTTTGGGCGAGCTACTCTCCAGACAGTACATGGATAGCCTTTGCTAAAAATCACAATCTCTATCTGATGAAGGCTGGAGATAGTGACAGTGTAGAGTATCAGCTGACAGATGATGGTGAAAAATACTACAGCTATGGCGCAAGTGATAGTGATACAACTACTACCAAGCGTGTAAGAGCTAGAGCCACGTGGTTTAAAGACTCTAAGAAACTGTATGTAAAACGCACTGACTCGCGCAAGGTAGGCGATCTATGGGTCATCAATAGCTATGGCAAAGACAGACCTACACTAGAGACTTATAAGTACCCTATGCCTGGGGAAAAAGACATCCAACAAGAGGAGCTCTTTATCTTTGACGTAGCAGATAAGAGCAAAGTAAAAGTCAATGTAGAAAAGTGGAAAGATCAGTCTCTAGGCGGTGCATACTTTGGCTCAGGAGGAGGATTCTTCATGCCGATGAAAACTTCAGACTATCTTTATTTCATCCGTAGAGATCGTACTTGGTCTAAGATTGAGCTCTGCAAGGCTGACACCAAAACAGGTGAGGTCCAAGTACTCATCGAGGAAGAAAGCAAGCCTTACTTCAATACACGCTATGCGCAAGTCGGCTTGATCAATGAGGGCAAAGAGATCATCTGGTGGTCTGAGCGCACTGGTTGGGGACAACTTTACCTTTATGATGCTAATGGAAAGCTAAAAAATAAAATCACTGATGGCTATTTTGTAGTAGGTGATATTCAGAAGATAGATACCCTCAAGAGGGTGATTTATTACGATGCTTTTGGCAAAGAAAAAGGAATCGACCCATACTACAGCATCCACTACAAAGTAGGATTTGATGGCTCTGGCCAGAAACTACTCACTCCTGAGGACGCTACCCACAGTGCTAACTTTTCTGACAAGAGCAACTTCTTCGTAGACAACTACTCTAGAGTAGATATGATCCCAGAAGCTGTGCTTAGAGACAGCGAAGGTCGCGTGGTCATGAAACTAGAGACTGCTGATGTTAGTAGACTCATGGAGGCTGGCTACCAGATGCCAGAGAAGTTTACCGTGAAGGCTGCTGATGGCGCTACGGATCTCTATGGTGTGATGTGGAAGCCATTTGACTTCGACTCTACTAAGAAGTATCCCGTGATCACCTACGTATATCCAGGGCCTCAAACTGAGCCAGTGCCGCTCAATTTCGTGGGTGCTAGAGGTAGAAATGTGCCGCTTTCTCAGCTTGGATTCATCGTAGTGGCTGTAGGCCAGAGAGGTGGTAGTCCACAGAGATCTAAGTATTACCATACTTATGGCTATGACAACATGAGAGACTATCCGCTAGAGGATAACAAATATGCACTCGAGCAACTCTCTATGAAGCATGACTTCATCGATATAGACAAAGTAGGTATCTTCGGTCACTCTGGAGGTGGATTCATGTCTACTGCTGCACTTTTGACTTATCCTGATTTCTACAAAGTAGCAGTATCATCAGCTGGTAACCATGACAACAATATCTACAACATCTGGTGGGGTGAAGTACACCACGGAGTGAAAGAGGTCAAAAAGAAAGTGAAAAAGAAAAACGAAGAAGGTGTAGAAGAAGAAGTGGAAGAAATCACTTTCAAATCTGAAATCAAAACCAATGCTGAGCTAGTCAAGAACCTCAAAGGTCACTTGCTTCTTGTACATGGAGACATGGATAATAATGTACACCCTGCTAATAGCATGCGTGTAGCAGATGCTTTAGTGAAGGCTGGTAAACGTTTTGACATGTTCATCATGCCTGGAAGAAGGCATGGATTTGCACAGTACCAGCAGTACTTTGATACGATGATGTGGTACTACTTTGCAGAGCACCTATTGGGTGACTATCGCAGAGGAGTAGACATGGACTTGTATGACAAAAATGAATTTGAGTAAACAACAACCATAGATTAAATGAAGCAAAAAACCCGAGACATTTGTTTCGGGCTTTTTTATGTCAAAAGTCTGTTATTCTTGAAGAAAATCTATATTTCGCTGGAGTCCTTTCCACTTGCTACGTTTGAGTGGGGAGTTTTTAAAAACTTGGTTGAAAGTCTCTTCTGTGAGTTCCTTCCAGTCATTTTTGGTCCAAGAGATCATTTCACCTGGTTCGAAGCGCGATTCTTGGTGTGGCTTGCTGAAGCGATTCCACGGACACACATCCTGACAGATATCACATCCAAATACCCAATCGCCAAACTGCCCTTTGACCTCCTGAGGAATCTCCTCTTTGAGTTCTATGGTAAAATATGAAATGCAGCGAGAACCATCCACTACTCCAGCTAGCGGAATAGCCTCTGTCGGGCAAGCATCTACGCAGCGCGTACAAGTGCCACAATAATCTTTTACAGGGCCATCTGGCTCTAAAGGTAAGTCTATGATGAGTTCTGCCAAAAAGAAAAAACTACCCATTTGTTTATTGAGCAGCAGACTGTTTTTACCGATCCATCCGAGACCACTCTTGGCTGCCCAGGCACGCTCCATCACTGGAGCAGAGTCTACAAATACTCTCCCTTGGATATCTCCTATCGCTCCTCGCAGCTGACTGAGAAGTTCTTTGAGTTTGTCTTTAATGACAAAATGATAATCCTCTCCATAAGCGTATTTTGCTACTTGAAAAGTATCCTTTGATTGCCTCTCTTCAGGATAGTAATTGTAGATCAATGAGATGACAGACTGTGCTCCATCCACGAGCAGCCTAGGATCTAGCCTTTTGTCAAAGTGATTTTCGAGATACTGCATCTGACCTTGATAGCCTCTCTTCAGCCAAGCCTCTAGCTTAGGTGCTTCTTCTTCTAAAAATTCAGCTTTAGAAATTCCACAAAAATCAAAACCTAAAGCTCTGGCTTTTTCCTTGACTATTTGACTGTTTTTGGCTTGATAAGACATCACTTAAGATTCAAAGAGCCCTGGTTGCGCTCCTTTATTGAAAGGTTTTAATCCCAAGTGCTTATACGCAAGATCAGTCGCCTCACGACCTCTGGCAGTGCGTTTGATGAAACCTTCCATGATCAGAAATGGCTCATATACCTCCTCGATGGTCTCAGCTTCCTCACCACAGGCAGTAGCGATGGTTGAGAGTCCTACAGGTCCTCCTTTAAATTTTTCTATGATGGTCATCAAGATGCGATTATCCATTTCATCTAGACCATGATCATCCACATCTAGTGCATTGAGTGCGATCTGTGCGATGGCTACATCTATTCGGCCACTGCCCTTGACTTCTGCAAAGTCCCTAGTTCTTCTAAGGAGCATATTGGCAATACGAGGCGTCCCTCTACTCCTGCGAGCGATTTCATAAGCTGCCGCTTCGTCTATAGGTGTTTGTAAAATACTAGCTGATCGCTGCACGATGGTCGTGAGCAACTTGGCATCATAATATTCAAGTCGAGCATTGATCCCAAATCTGGCTCTCAAAGGTGATGTCAAGAGACCTGAACGAGTGGTCGCTCCCACTAAAGTAAATGGATTGAGGCCGATCTGCACGGAGCGTGCATTGGGACCAGAGTCTAGCATGATATCTATCCTAAAGTCTTCCATGGCAGAGTAAAGGTATTCCTCCACGATGGGGTTGAGTCGGTGGATTTCATCTATGAAGAGGACATCTCCTGTCTCTAGATTGGTCAACAAACCTGCAAGATCACTTGGCTTATCAAGCACAGGACCTGAAGTGATCTTGATATTAGCTCCTAATTCGTTGGCTATGATATTACTTAGTGTCGTTTTACCAAGTCCTGGAGGGCCATGAAGCAGGACATGATCTAGCGTTTCTTCTCTTTTCTTAGCAGCCAAGACGAAGATTTTGATGTTTTCCACCACCTTATGCTGTCCCGTAAAGTCCTCAAAACTTAGCGGCCGCAGGGCTTTCTCTATTTCCTTGTCTTGCGAACTGAGATGTCCTTCATCTCCCTTCAGATAATCCTCTCTCATGGTATTAAACGCTTTGTCCAAAAATACAAAAATAAAGA
The DNA here is from genome assembly GCF_016464625.1 of Penaeicola halotolerans. GTDB lineage: Bacteria > Bacteroidota > Bacteroidia > Cytophagales > Cyclobacteriaceae > Penaeicola > Penaeicola halotolerans. The sequence continues at coordinate 601,745 of NZ_JAEAGO010000002.1, read as the reverse complement.
ATAGCTCGGCATGGACACTTCTTTTAATGTAAAGACATTAAGTTCTTGTAAAATCTACACTTTGACATCTTTCTTACCGTCATTTGAGTTATTTTTGTGAACAAATCCAAAAGAAATGTCTCCAAACGCAAGAAAAAACGCGATCTATTCGGTCGTTCTATTGATCCTAGTAGTTGCAGTCTATCTCTATCGTCAAAATAATCAACCCGCTGCAGAAGCAGTAGAAAACAGACAGGTGATCGAAGGTAAAACGATGGGCACCACCTATCGTGTCATCTACTTGGACAAAGAAGGACGCAACTTTAAGCCTCAAATCGACAGTGTTTTGGTAGTTTTCAACCAAAGCTTGTCCACTTACATCCCAGATTCTGAAATTTCCCAGTTCAACAAGGGCACAATGTTCAAATTTGAACTACCCTTTTTTCCTGAAGTATTAAAGACTAGCCGAGAAGTCTATGACGCTACAGGTGGCGCTTTCAATCCTACAGTCGGCCCTCTAGTCAATGCTTGGGGCTTTGGTCCTGATGGTCCTAATTTAAAAGACAGTATCGATGTCGCTGAGTTGGTCAAAAGAGTCAATTTTGATTCTGTGTTTTTTGACAATACTTCAGTTTGCAAGTTGATGGAAGGCATCTATTTAGACTTTAGTGCTATCGCCAAAGGCTATGGTGTTGATGTAATGGCTACCTTGTTGGAAAAGCGTGGCATCCAAAATTTTCTAATTGAGATAGGAGGAGAACTAGTCGCTAGTGGCTTAAATGAGCGTGGAGAAATCTGGAAAGTAGGCATCTTCGATCCTGAGGGAGCAGATGCAGGTGAGCGATTGGAAGCCATCGCCATGCTAAAAGATCGAGCAATCGCCACGTCTGGCAATTATCGTAATTTTTATATCAAAGACAGCGTGAAATATGCCCATACGATCAGTCCATTTACTGGCTATCCTGTGGAGCACTCACTTTTAAGTGCTTCTGTATTTGCACCAGATTGTATGCGAGCAGATGCTTATGCTACAGCATTTATGGTTTTAGGACTTGAAAAAAGTCAGGAGATCCTAGCTGCGCATCCAGAGCTTGATGCTTATCTCATCTATAGTGATGAACAAGGCCAGCTCCAAAGCTTCACCACAGAAGGTATGAAGTCTTACATTTCTAAAGCCCAGTAATGTCTAAGGCTTGGTTTGATGATTGGTTTAATTCTCTCTACTACCACACACTTTATCAAAAACGTGGAAGTGAGGAAGCGCGTCAGTTCATCGATGCATTAGTGGCTTATTTAAAGCCGCAAGCTTCCGATCATGTGCTCGATCTGGGCTGTGGGAGGGGAAGGCATGCAGTCTATCTACATCAGCTTGGCTACCAAGTAACTGGCTTGGACATCGCTCCAAAAAATATCGCATTTGCGCAAAAGTCTGCTAATGATCGGCTGCATTTTGCTGTGCATGACATGCGTGATCCTATCTTTCCTAAGCAATATAATTTGATTTTGAACCTTTTTACCAGCTTTGGCTATTTTGAAGAGGATCAGACCAACCAAAAGGTCATTAGTCATGTGGCAGATGCACTACCAAAAGGAGGGAGATTTCTGATAGACTTCATGAATGTAGACTATGTCAAAACACACCTAGTCCCTGAGGAAACACGAACCATTGCAGGCATTGAGTTTGATATCAGGAGAAAGTTTACAGGAACAGCCATCACTAAAGAAATTCGTTTTGAGGCAGACGGAGGTTCTTATCATTTCAAAGAATTTGTAAAAGCTTTGCAAATGAGTGACTTCGAGCGTTATTTTGAGCAGGCTGGACTAGAGATATGTGCTTTGATGGGGAATTACCAGTTGGAAGCTTTTGATGCGAAGCAATCGGAGCGTTTGATCATCCTAACAGAAAAGAAATAAAAGATGCTGATTAACTTCATCGTACTCCTCATCACTACGCTCGCAGCTGGGCTTTCTGTATATCTTTTCCCTAAGTTTAATCAGCAAACTTTCAAGCTACTATTGGTCTTTGCGGGGTCTTATCTCTTCTCGATCACGATCCTGCACATCCTACCAGAGCTATTCGCGACTAGCTCTAGTCCATATTATACCGGTCTATTTATATTGGTTGGATTCCTAATGCAACAGTCTCTAGAGTTTCTTACTTCTGGTGTAGAGCATGGGCACATTCACCATTCACACATCCATGATGAGCAGCATTCTCACAAGAGTTCTGTCGTCTTCCTGATGGTTGGTCTTTGCCTACACTCTGTCCTAGAGGGTGCGCTACTGACTCAGCCTACTAGTCTAGAAAATCACGATCATGGCTCTAGCACGCTGCTACTCGGCATTATCATACACAAGATGCCAGCAGCCTTTGCCTTGGCCACAGTACTTCGCATCGAGCTAAAAAAGAAAGCAACAGTCCTTTTGATGATTTTACTTTTTGCACTCGCATCACCGATCGGTATGCTGGGAAGTGATCTATTTGCGAGAATGGGACTCCTAGAGGGCAAAGGCATGGAAATCCTCTTTGCGATCGTCAGTGGCGGCTTTTTGCACATTTCTACGACTATCTTTTTTGAAAGCAGCCCACATCACCGCTTCCAAGCCAATAAGCTCTTGATTAGCATCGTGGCTGCACTTTTGGCGATTCTCTCTGAGTTTGCTTTTTGAGAAATTAAAATAAAACAATTATTTATTAAATATTTTTTGTTTATTAGAGCAGTAAAACCTGTGAAATATGAAAAAATATCTTTTTTTAATCATTCTTGTTTTAAGCTTTAACAGCGCTTTTGCTTGTCACTGTGGAGTGACAGAGCTGGTAAATCAAGTATCTATATCAGATTTTGTAGCCACTGCTCACGTCACCAAAGTAACTCCCAATAAGGAAAATCCAAAAGTATATTCAGATCTTGAGATAAACATTATTTCTCTCTATAAGGGAGATCATTTATCTTCATTAAAAGTTCAAAGCTTATCAAATACAAGCTGTTCATTAATTATAAAAGAAAATTCAACATGGCTAATTTTGGCTAAAAAAGATAAGAACGGCCATTTAAGTTTTAACTTTTGTTCAAATTCACGACAAATAGATCCTGTAAGTGAAAACAGCAAAGAATCGTTAGAAAGAAAAATTGAATTACTTGACTATATCAAATCAAAAAATATTCAAGTCAATAATCCCTTTAATTTAGAAGTTTCTGTATTGAACAAACCCTTTGATGAATTTAGAGGAATTCAATTACCTAATAAAGAATTTGCCTTATACGAACTTAAAATCAATAAAGACTTAAGCGTAGAATCTATAAAACAGGTTAAAGGATTTCATACTAAGGATATTGATGAAAAAATAATAAATATTATAGGTCAAAATTTAAAGGTATACACTCCTAAAAGGGATGATAAAATAAAGGAGGAAACCAAGCTTATTTTCGCACTCTATTATTACTCAGATGAAAAGTATGAATCCTTTTTTTCTCACTTAGATCTGTAAATAAGTAACAAAAAAGCCCCGCACTAGGCGGGGCTTGGTATGTGGGTTTATTGTTACTAATTATTATTTGCTCCAAGTAGCTAAGCCACCTTTGGCACTATCCACAGTGATGCTGTATTTAGCATTGCCAGAGACAATCCAGCGCACCTTCACGATGCTATTGCCTGGGATATTGGCTACTTGCATTTTCTCAGGGTTATTTTTTTGCTCAGATACTCTGTTGAAGTCCTCATTTTCTACGATCATTCCTGTGACTACTTTGACACCACTGATGCTCACATAGTCAGGTCGCTCAATCTTATACTTCAGATCTTGGCTAGAATGTGTAGGCATTAAGCGGTCGTTTTCGATGATTGCAGTGATCTCCTTGAGTCCTCCACCAAGGTCTTTTTCCTCCACGCTTTGTACACTTAGTCTCGGTGTATGATACGCATGGTAGATCGTAAAGGCCATGTTGCGGTGCGCATCAGACTCTAGTAAAAAGCCAGGATGGGCTCTTCCGAAGTTTTTCTTGAAGCCACCAATCTCAATCTCACCAAACTGCGGGTGATTATATGACTTGAATGGTACAAAAGCATCTCCAAATAAGAGGTCCTTGTCAAAGTCATACTGTGCATCTCTTCCTTTATTCTCATTGTACATGAGGTAACTAGTCCAAAGCTCATTAGAGAAAGTGTAAATACCTCTGCCTCCATAGAACCAGTCTAGTTCACCACCAAATACAGAGTAAAGATCCTTGTACACTACGAGATATCTATATCCTGGGATGAGTTCTTCTCCTTTTCTACCAAGCGCATCATAGATTCTCACATCATCTCTGTTGTAAGTAGCTAAGTCTTCCTCAGCACCTGGACCTCTGAGGAGCATCCCACCACTATTATGATAGCTTTGACCACCAGCGATGTTTGGATGCTTCATGACGAATTCCATTACAGCTCTATTTTCAGGAAGTGAGAAAGGATATTTATAAGCCCCTCTTTGGATATAGTCAGGCTGCCACTTCCAACCCCAGTCACGGTTAGGATCATAGTAGCCGATACCGTCTTCATTGACATAGCCGTCACCGTCATTGTCTATACCTTCTTGGCCGAGCATTTCATATTCGCCTTTTTGACCAGGAGCTACAGGGACTAGTCTGCGCGGATCATTCGGATCTTTGATGAATCTACCATTTGGATCTTTACGAATCATCATCGTGATGTGATTATCTCCATCTAGGTCATCAAATCTGTCTTCACCTGCTTCACCATCTCCGTCATTGTCTAGAACGATCATACCAGAACGCGGTGAACTTGCCGTATTTGGCTCATTCATGTAGTTATTCCTCGCATCAGGATTGATAGTCGGCACGATATAAAAAGTCTTTTCTTTCAAAAGCTCTTTGATAAACTCTACATCCTTAAACGACTCAGTCAAATACCAAGCAGTATAAAGTGCCATTTCAGTACCTTGGATCTCATTAGAGTGGATATTACCATCTATGTACATCGCAGGTTTGCGGTCAGGATTGCCTGTAGCGAAGTCAGATACTGTGATGAGCATGATATCTCTGCCCTCATAAGACTTTCCGATAGACTCTACTTTGGCAAGGTTTGGATAAGCCTTTGCTATCTTCTGCATGATGTCTACTACACCTTCATAGGTATAGTAGCGGTTCCAACTTACCTCTACTTTGGGCTGATGAGGTGTGCCAGCTGCTCTGAATATCTTTTCTTGAGCATTTGCTCCTTGGAGTCCTACAAAAGCCAGGGCGCCACAGAGCATTGATTTATATATGGTTGATTTGATCTTCATAGCATCAATTATTTAATAGTTAACTCAGCTGTTGCGAATCCTGTATGAGCAGCTCCTCCTTTAAGGTTGACCTTACCAGCTCCTCTGACGACCCAGCTCATTTCTACAAAGCCATTGCCCTCGATAGCATCGATGAGTGTCATGCCTTGACCAGCGATGAAGCTCTGCTTATCGTTTAGCATCATGTCTACTCTGACTTTTCTCAGCCATCTAGAGCGCTTACCCATCTCTGTGTGCGTTGGTAGTTGACCTTTATTTCGCAGCTTAGCAGTTACTCTCGTCAAACCGTTGCCCAGGCTTTCTTGCTTGATGTCTATCCACTCAAGAGAAGGGAGCATTTTAGCCAAAGACACCAAGTAGGCATTGTGCTCAGCGGCTGCTCCATCGATCATCGCAAAAGGTGGGTTGTATTTCACAAATGGCTTTATACCACCTACTTCTACAGTCTTGCCCGGGAAATCAGGATGCTGCACTGCAGTCCAAGGAACAAAGACATCATTGATGCCTTCCTGAGTTGCCCAGCGAAGGAAATTTACTTCTTCGTTTTTATCTGCATTAGCTTTTTCACCTTCAGCCTCTTTCACTGTTGGGACCCACCAGCCTGGAGTGCCGAGACTTAGCTTACCAAAGTGGAAATATGCCCACTGCAAGAAGTCTCCATCTGTACCAGGATTACTTGGTGCATTTTTCTGAGAAATAGTCTTATTATACTGCTCTGATAGTAGCGCGTTGAGCTTCGCATCATCTGACAAAACAGAGGTAACTACTCTCACTCGAGCTCCTTGAGCATTGTATTTCCATGGGCTGGACAGGTTGTTGCCTGGACCAAATGTGAAAATTGTATGGATATTAAATCGCTCATACATGAAATCTAGCATCGCACGCTGCTCTACCTGAGACACTGGAAACTCCCCAGAGCCGGGCGTAAAGTATGGAAACTGATAAGAAAAACTCTTATTAAAAGCCACGCCACCTTCACCATCTTCATTGAAGTGTCCGTCTTTGTCTTGATCGACTCCTTCACTAGTCACGAGGTATTGACCAGCTTCTCCTTTGTCTTTATTGGCCATGATCATGATGCGCTCATCTGCCTCATGCATGATGTACGGACCTGTAGCATCTTTCACTCTCATGAGTGTGATCACACCGTCCTTATTCAAATCATCAAAGCCATCTTCGTTGACACTGCCGTCTCTATCATCATCAGTTGGAGTAGCATTGCCTCTACGCTCATACTTGAGTGCAGCGAAGTATTGCTCATAGGCATCTGGACTCATGTTTGGGAAAATATAAAAAGTAGCTTCATCCAATACGTCCGCATTATTGGCTAGGACACTTTCAGCGAAGCGTAAGCTCATCTCCACACCGAGTAAATGAAATCCTTCTACACCTCCGACTACAGCAATGGCTGATTTATTATCCGCATCGCCTTTTCCTAATCGAAGCACCCAGATGTCTTTGCCTCCAGTCGTCTTAGTGAGTGACTTGAGATCTGTCAGGTTGGGGTATTTACTCTTTAGGGCTTTGAGCCGCTGAGTGATCTGTGCATTGGTGGGATAGTCCTGTCCCATCAGCACGGCTGGCAAGCATACTAGTGCAAAAAGTGCCAGCCAACAGGTAAGATAAATTTTCTTCATAAGCTTATGTTTGTTTCTATTCAAGAAGCAGTTTACAAAATATCCTGTAAGAAAAATATGGAATCAGCACCAAGCCCCTAGTCAATATGTAAATGGACTGCAAAGAGGATGAGTGGAAGGCTTTATTTGAAATAATTGACTGAAGCATAAGGAGACTTCTTGTTCAAATCCTTATATTCAAAAATAAATCTAAAAATTGTTGAAATGAGACTATCTTTTCCCTCTTTGCTTTTGGGGCTGTTTTTGTGCTTTCAAGCGGCTTATGCTGCGGATACTCCCAGTAAACTTAATAAAGTCACCGTGTTTAGAACTGGTGCGCAAATAGAACGTACCTCCACTGTCAATATCAGTGCTGGCACTCAAGATATCACCTTCACAGGACTCAGTCGAGACATCAATCAAGAAAGCATACAGGTCAAAGGTGAAGGTAGCTTCACGATCATGGGCGTGAGATTTCAAAATAACTTCCTCCAGTCAGGACAAAAGCCAGCACATCAGATAGGACTAGAGGCGGATTTGGCCAAAGCAAAAGCAAAGCTCGTAGAGTACAACTATGAAATGGACATCCTGAGAGCAGAAGAGCGTATGCTGGATAAAAATCAGCAGCTGATCTCTAGCAACAATGCCACAGAGCTCAAGGCTGCGATGGACTTTCACAAGGAGCGACTGACTGCTATTAGAAAAAGTATGTTGCAAAACTTTGGCAAAAGTGATGAACTCAAAAATCAAATCACTGACATCGAAAATCAGATCAAAGAACTGGGTACAAAAGGAAGAGAAATGACAGGTGAGATCATCGTCACTGTCAAGTCGGATGTAGCTACTCGAGCTAACTTTAGCCTGAGCTATCTCGTGAGCAATGCAGGCTGGGATCCTTCCTATGACCTTAGAGTAGATGATATCAAAAATCCACTACAACTAGTCTATAAAGCCTCTGTCTATCAAAGTACTGGAGAAGACTGGGACAAAATCCAACTTAATATTTCCACTGGCAATCCCAGAGAATCTAGCCAAGCTCCAATCCTAGAACCTATCAGACTACCTTATAACTACTCTACAAATAACAATAGAGCTGGTAATTCCTCATTCTTTGGTATACTCCGTGGTCAAGTGATCGATGGTCAAGATGGAACACCCGTACCTGGGGCAAGAGTACAGATTGAAGGAACAAGTGTAAATGTAATGACTGATTTAGACGGTAGATATCAATTAAATATCCCGCCAAATTCAGGCCCTATCGAATTTCAAGCTCTTGGATATTTACCTAAAACAATAGCAGCCAATAGTGCCACACTTAATGTCACCCTTGAACCTGAAGTGAATTATCTTCAAGAAGTTGTAGTAACTGGATATGCTAGTCAAAACAAAAGAGCCCTTCAAGGAAAAGCAGCGGGAGTGAATATCAATCAGAAAAGAGAAACTCCAGCTGCCAACTCTATCGATATCACGATCAACGAGACACAGACCAATACCCTTTTTGAAATTACAGATCCTTATGTAATCCGATCTGGAGAGCGCGCAGTCATGGTAGAGATGATCAGCGAAAGCATCCCTGCTAGCTATCAGTACTATGCAGTGCCAAAGCTAGATGAGGGTGTTTTCCTCAATGCCAAGCTCACAGATCTGAGCAGACTATATATAGAAGATGGCGAGGCAAACATCTTCTTTGAAGGCACCTATCAGGGCAAAACCTATCTCTCGACAGGTTCTCTAGATACGGTGACAATAGGTTTGGGAAGAGACAAAGCAATCAAAGTCACTCGAAAAGCGCTTATCAATACCACCAAAAACCAAACAATAGGTAGTAATAAGATCTCAGATCGTTCGTGGGAGTTCAGCATCAGAAATGATAAAAATTCAGCCATTGAGCTACAACTCATCGATCAGATCCCAGTCTCTACACTGAAAGAGATCACTGTGGAAACGACTGAAACATCAGGCGCTACAATCATCCCTGAAAGTGGAGAAGTCAAGTGGCTCCTTAGTATCCCAGCCAAACAAAGTCTCAGTAAAAAACTAGGCTATACTGTGAAGTACCCTAGGCAATATAATCTAAATTTCAACTAACGAAAAGCCCGCTTGAAGCGGGCTTTTTGCTTGTATCATTTCTTTAATAGATCTCTAATCTCTTCGAGTAATACCTCTTGCCTAGGTGGTGCCGCAGGAGCTGCAGGTTTGGCTTCCTCCTTCTTTTTGGTAGCATTCATGGCTTTGACGATCATGAATACAGCGAAAGCGATGATCGTAAAGTCTACGACTGTCTGAATGAAATTGCCATAACTCAAGGTCACCGCAGCCATCTCCTGACCACCCTCAGATACATAGGCCTCTCTCAAGACTACAGAAAGGTCTTTAAAATCTACTCCGCCTACCAAAATACCAATCGGTGGCATGATAATGTCATTGACAAATGACGATACGATCTTGCCAAAGGCAGCACCAATGATGATACCCACTGCCAAGTCTACGACATTGCCTTTCATAGCAAATGCCTTAAATTCTTTGATCATTCCCATAGTGTTTTAAAAGTTTGTTTTGTTGATTCAATAAATTTATCAAAATAAATGCTCATTACATTCATCTGAAAAACAAATAATTCGTTTTAGTTTTTGAGATCACCAAAACTTAAAACCATAAGCACAATTTAAAATGATTCATTTATTATCTCCCATTATATTTTTCGCCCTTTTCAATGCCCCGCAGACAGTAAGCTGGGATGAGGCTAAGCTCCATACTGCAAAAAACGAAACATACCTCTCTCAGATCGAAAAAGAAGTCATCTACGAACTCAATAAAGTACGTACTGATCCGACCCGATATGCAGAAGAGTACCTCACTCCTATGACTGCTTACTATGAAGGCAAACTCCTCAAACGACCTCAAGAAACTCCTCTAGTCACCCAAGAAGGTGTCTCAGCACTTTACGAAACCATAGAAGTGCTAAAAAAGACACCAGCCAGCTCAGCTCTAAAACCTAGTAAAGCCCTCTATCGCGCGGCCGCCAGTCATGTAGCCTATCAGATGAAAAGTGGAAGTGCTTCACACTATGGCAAAAAAGATGATCCTCAAATCCGAATCGAGAAGTTTGGTGAATGGGATGGTAATATTGGCGAAAATCTCAGCTTTGGTCCAGCTACTGCACGTGATATCGTCATCAGCTTGCTGATCGATGATGGTGTTCCAGATAGAGGACACAGGCACACGATACTCAATGCCGACTTTCACTACATAGGCACTGCCACTGGTCCACATCCGAAGTGGGGCTATCAGTGTGTTCAAAACTTCGCTACAGCTATTAAAGAAAAATAATCTATAAGCTACATTTCCCATTTCGATCCTTCTTATTTTTAAGCCATGGAGCCATTCGACTTTAGTCAGCCTGCTACCTTTGCTAGCATATGCCTGATCTTCTTAGTCATCGTCATGTTTCGCTATGTCGCCATAGCAGGGATTTTTCATTTGATTTTCTATGTGGTCAAGCCTAAGGCTTTTGATCAAAGAAAGGTAAACCTTCGCTTTAGTCCAGACAGTGAGCAGTTTAGAAAAGAGTTTTTCTGGTCAAGCGTCACATCTGTAATTTTTGCTCTAGCTGGCGCTACGATGGCACTACTATGGCAAATGGGCTATACCAAAATCTACACAGACATCAATGAATACAGCTGGGCATATTTGATATTCAGTCTGGTCGTTGCCATGTTTATCCATGAAACGTACTATTATTGGCTTCACAGATGGATGCACAGACCAGCAGTCTATGGACTGATACACAAGGTTCACCATCACAGTACCGTCACCTCTCCTTGGACTAGTTTTTCATTTCACCCTATCGAGGGAGTACTGCAGTCACTGATCATCCCAGTGATCTTATTTGTACTGCCTATGCACTACTACGCGATCATCACTTTGCTGACATTGATGACTCTGACCAGCGCGATCAATCACCTCAACATTGAGATTTACCCCAGAAAGACTCTTCAAAATTTCTTTGGCCAACTCTGGATAGGAGCTACCCATCATAGCCTTCATCACTCACAGTTTCGTTACAACTATGGCCTTTATTTCACCTTTTGGGACAAATGGATGAAGACAGAAAGCCCTGATTTCAAGCCACTTTTTGAAGAAAAAACGAAAAAAAGCAACTCCTAAAAATTTGTAGTCCTTAAAAATTTTTTGATCTTGAAAATCAGCTACATTTGCGCGATTTCAATCTGAACATGAGCTATATAAGTCTCTTATTTCGCTGGGTCAAAAAACTGACTTTTGCTTTCTTTTACATCACGATCACTTATGTGGTCATCTTGCGATTTGTCCCACCACCTGCTACCCCACTCATGCTTATCAGGGTAGTGGAGCAGTGGTCTGAAGACAAAGAGCTCAGGCTATACAAAGATTGGAAGTCACTCGATGAGATCAGTCCCAATCTGGTACAAGCCGTAGTAGCTGCAGAAGATCAAAAGTTCATGACACACTTTGGTCTAGATATAGAAGCCATGCAAAAAGCCTATGAAAATAATAAGAAAGGTCGTAGGCTAAAAGGTGGCAGTACCATCAGTCAGCAAACAGCTAAAAATATCTTTTTGTGGCCAGGGCGAAGCTATCTCCGCAAAGGCCTTGAGGCATACTTTACCGTCCTGATAGAGTCTCTATGGGGCAAAAAACGCATCATGGAAATGTACCTCAATCAGATCGAAATGGGTAACGGAGTGTATGGTGCAGAAGCAGCCGCACAAACCTACTACCTCAAGCCTGCTAGTAAGCTATCTCGAGCGGAAGCAGCCATGATCGCAGCCACACTACCAAATCCTCGCAGGTGGACGCCAGCTAGACCCACTGACTACATCTATGGAAGGCAAAACTGGATCATGCGAAACATGAGCAATATCGAAAAAGTGGAATTCAAATAACTGAGGCTAGTTTTTAGCGAAATTAACTCTTGAGAAAAGTAATGAAGTGATCCTCTTCAGTTTTGTTGTATATTGAGTGTTGCCAAATACTTAATGATAATATCACACAATTTTTATATGCATTTTTAGGTTTATACCTATATTTCATTTCATTTTTACGCCAAACCTATGCAAACTATTTTAGGAGCTAATGGTGCCATCGGCATTGAACTAGCCAAATCACTCAAAGAATATACTGACCAAATTCGCCTCGTCAGTAGAAATCCACAAAGGATCAATGAAACTGACCAAATCTTACATGCAGACCTCACTGAAATCGATCAAGTCATGGCAGCTGTAGCTGGTAGTGAGATCGTCTATTTGACGGTAGGTCTTCCTTACAAACTGGCTGTTTGGGAGATGCAGTGGCCCAAAATCATGCGAAATGTCTTAGATGCTTGCATCGCGCATCAAGCCAAATTGGTATTCTTTGACAATGTCTACATGTATGATAAAAATGAAATCAAAAACATGACAGAAGAGAGTCGTATTAACCCTCCTAGTCAAAAGGGGAAAGTCCGTGCTCAGATCGCACAGATGCTCCTCAATGAGATAAAGGCAGGTCATTTGGAAGCTTTGATAGCGCGCTCAGCTGATTTTGCGGGATTTAAAAATAGTGCCTTAGGAGATATCGTGTATACTAATCTGAAGAAAGGTAAAAAAGCCCAATGGCTGATCAATGCCGATGTAGCGCACAACTTCACGTATGTGCCAGAGGCTGCTTGGGCTACTGCTCTACTGGGTAATACTCCAGAAGCTTACGGTCAAGTCTGGCATCTCCCTACAGATCGGGCGATGATCACTGGTAGACAATGGGTAAGCCTATTTGCTAGCGCTATGGGAAAAAACAACCAAGTCGCAGTGTTACCCAAATGGGCATTGGCCCTACTTGGGATTTTCATTCCTACACTCAGAGAGCTCAAAGAGATGGCTTATCAATATGACCGTGACTACTTTTTCAATAGCTCAAAATTTGAGACTAAGTTTAACTACAAGCCGCTCAGCGCAAAAGAGATCGTGGAGAAAATGGTAGCAATGGGCACTTAATCCCAAATCCTCTCGAAAAACTGCTGAGCATTGCCATAAGCCAAAGCCTCAAGCTGCCTCTGAGACAAGCCTCTCTCCGCGAGTATATCCAGTATATCGGGATAACAAGAAGCATCTTCCACCACTGGAAAGTAAAAAGGTATGCGACTCTTATCTGGGTGATTTTTCGTGTAAAAATAGTCAGCGCCAAAACATAAACAGTCGGCTGCACCATGTTCAAACCCATATAGTATATGGTCAAAAACTCTCTCAGGAACATCATTATCTAAAAAAGCGCGAAGAAAATTGATCCCGATGAGACCCTTACGCTGTATGATTTCCTGAACAAACTCAGCGGGTAAATTGCGTGGATGATTCCACAATGCCCTGAAATTAGAATGACTTGCTATGATAGGGATATCTAAATTTTCTTTGCTTAAATGCTCTAATATTCCCTCAGCCAATAAATCACTTGTATGAGAAAGATCCACTGCTATTTGCTTTCCTGTAAGATGATCTAAAAGTTTTCTACCATCATCTTTTAAGCCTATCTGCGTATAATTTCCTCCACCAAATCGATTCTCACCATGATGTGTTAGGCTGATGTATGCGACTCTTCCAGTTTTTTGGATGATATAATCCAAGGTCTTAAAAGTCTCTTCCAGCGGCATATTCTCCTCACAGAGACCTGCAGCACTTTCTATGGCAGCTACCATGCCGATCTCCTTTTGACTTGTCAAGTGGATGACATCTGAGGCAGAAGTGATTGCTGTTAAAGCTTGTTCATTTTTTGCTAGTGAGGCAAAGATATCCGCTTGCTTTTTAGCATGTGCGACTGAACCTGCCACCACATCATTATAGATCGCCATGACCTGTAGCTTGACATTACCTGCTGCCATGAGTGGGATAGAGCAGGCTATATCAGAGCTATTAAATGCATCAGCACTGGGCACACTGGCGAGATAAGATAATAAGTCACAATGGGTATCTACAATAGGTAATTTCATCAGTTTGCAATTAGTGTAAGCGAAGATACAAGCTAAAAAAGGATAATTTTTAATACTTTTGGGGCTTTATTTTGTTATGCTTACATCACCAAAAGAAAAGAGAAGATGAGCGTCAGTAAACCTTTCAACTTCAAAGCTTGGATAGCCGAAAATAGGCACCTGCTCAAACCACCTGTAGGAAACAAGCAGGTATTTTTAGACAATGAAGATTTTATCGTGATGGTCGTAGGTGGCCCTAATAGTCGCAAGGATTATCATTATGATGAAGGAGAGGAGTTTTTCTACCAGCTAGAGGGTGATATCGTGCTCAAAATCATAGAAGATGGCAAGCCCAAAGACATAGAGATCAAAGAAGGAGAGATTTTTCTTTTGCCACCTAAGGTTCCACACAGCCCTCGCAGACCAGCCAATACTGTTGGCTTGGTTATAGAACGCTATCGCAGACCTGGAGAAAAGGATGGGTTCATTTGGCATTGCGAAAACTGTGGAGAACATCTTCATTCTAGCTTTGCAGAGATCAATGATATAGTCGCGCAGCTACCGCCTATCATGGATGCCTTCTGGGGAGATGTCGATAAGAGAACCTGCAAAAACTGCGGGACAGTCATGGAAAAATAAGAACAAGATGAAATACGAATATAGCTTAGACTTTGCGCGGGCTCAAGATGAAAATGATCCATTGAAAGCGTTTAGAGAGGAATTTCACCTACCTAAAGTGAATGGTAAAACAGCTATTTACTTTTGTGGTAACTCTCTAGGCCCTCAGCCTAAACAAACTCGAGCCTACTTAGAAACGCAACTCAAGCGCTGGGAAGAGATGGCGGTGGATGGTCACTTCCACGGAGATGCCCCATGGTATCATGCAAGACACAAGTCTAAGCCTCACCTAGCCGAGATCGTAGGAGCTAAGCCTGAGGAGGTAGTTGCCATGAACAACTTATCTTCCAACTTGCATTTTTTGATGGTTTCCTTCTATAGGCCCACTGCTCAGCGATTTAAAATCATCTCAGAAGCAGGAGCTTTTCCGTCAGATCTTTATGCGCTCGAGAGTCAAGTCAAGCTTCATGGATTAGATCCTGAAAAAACTATCATCGAACTAAGTCCTCGTACAGGTGAATACACTCTGCGTACAGAAGATATATTAGAGGCAATCAATCAACACGGAGATGAGTTAGCGCTGATCATGATGGGTGGCTTGCAGTACTATACTGGTCAGGTGTTTGACATGCAAGCCATCACAGCTGCTGGGCATGCTGTTGGTGCTCAAGTTGGATTTGATCTTGCTCATGCTGTGGGCAATGTACCCCTTCAGCTGCATGATTGGGACGTGGACTTCGCTACTTGGTGTACCTATAAATACCTCAACTCAGGGCCTGGCAATATCTCAGGAATTTTCGTACATGAGCGTCATGCTATGAATCCTGAGCTACCAAGACTAGCAGGCTGGTGGGGATACGATGAAGCACAGCGCTTTCAGATGACTAAAGGCTTTAAACCTATGTATGGAGCCGATGGCTGGCAGTTGAGCAATACTAACATCCTTGCTCTAGCTGCACATGAAGCCTCTCTAGAGATATTTCACAGAGCAGGCATAGAGAGACTTCGTACTAAGAGTTTATTCTTGACAGGCTACTTGGAGTTTTTGATCAAAGAAATCAGTCAAGACAAAGGCACACTAGAGATCATCACGCCAAGCAATCCACACGAAAGAGGCTGTCAGCTGTCTCTTTTCATCCACAAAGGTGGTAGAGCGCTCTTTGATAGACTCTATGAAAAAGGTGTGGTAGGTGACTGGAGAAATCCAAATGTCATCCGAGTGGCACCTATTCCACTCTATAATAGTTTTGAAGACGTATATCAATTTGCCAAAATCTTAGAAGAAACTTTGGCAGAGTTTTAAATAGCACCATGAGACAAAACCACATCAGCATATTAGGCGCAGGGCTTATCGGCTCACTACTCTCGATTTACCTCAAGAGGAAAGGATACGCTGTGGAGGTTTTTGAAAAACGTTCCGATGGTCGACTAGTAGATTTAGACAGTGGTAGATCCATCAATATGGCACTTAGTGATCGTGGTTGGAGAGCCCTTTATGAACTTGGCATAGCAGATGAAGTCAAGCAGTACTGTATCCCGATGAAGGGAAGGATGATTCACCCTGAAGCAGGTCAGACTAATTTTCAACCTTATGGCAAAGACGATCAAGCCATTTATTCTATTCCAAGAGGGAAGTTTAATCAATTGCTAGTTTCTAAAGCAGAAGCCGAAGGAGTACAGTTTCATTTTGAGTCTAAATGTGAAGAGATCGATATCGACCAGCGTATCATGCACTTTGCTGATGGACGAAAGCTACATTCAGACGTTATCATTGGTTCTGATGGAGCCTACTCAGCTCTACGTAGAGCAATGCAACTCACAGATCGATTTGACTATAAGCAGGAGTTTATCAACTCAGGATATAAAGAACTCACCATACCCGCTACTGCGAGTGGAGACTATGCCTTAGATCCGCATGCATTGCACATTTGGCCGAGAGGAAGCTATATGCTCATCGCACTTCCTAATTTAGACAAAAGCTTCACATGCACACTTTTTATGCCTTTTGAGGGAGATATCTCTTTCAAAACTATCCATGAAAAAAAGATCGCAAGACATTTCTTTGAAGTTCATTTTCCTGATGCGATCAGCTTGATCACCGATTTCGATAGAGAGTTTTATGAAAACCCTACTTCTTCCTTGATCAATATTGCTTGCTATCCATGGGTGAAAAACAGGTGCTTACTCATCGGGGATAGCTCACACGCCATGGTGCCTTTTTACGGTCAGGGGATGAATTGTGGTTTTGAAGATTGCTATGTATTGGATAAGCTGCTAGAAGAGCATAACCATAACTGGGATGTAGCATTTGAGGCCTTTCAAAAAAGGAGAAAACCAGATGCAGACGCTATCTGTCAGTTGGCCATGGACAATTTTGTAGAAATGCGAGATCTCGTAGCAAACGAAAAATGGGTGATCCGCAAGAAACTAGAAGCCAAACTATACCATTTCTATCCGCAAGAGTGGATCCCTCTTTATACCATGGTGACTTTTAGCGACCTCAGGTATTCGGAAGCTTACGCACTCGGACAGCTCCAAGACCGCATCATGCAAGAAGTGATGAAAGACCCCTTGATCATGGAAAATTGGGATCGTATCGACCTCGAACACATCATCAACAAGCTTCACCAACTCAAAGCCAAGACTGAGTTGGTTTGAAAATTAATTCAATTTATAAACCCTCGACTTTATCCATCCATTGGAAAAATTAGTGGATTTATCCAACTGATATCCTGCATCTATCAGATGTTGATGATAGTTGGGTAAATTCCTCCTTGGGTGTTTCACAAGTACTCTAAATAAATTAATCATACCCCAAGTCAGCAATTGATGATTAATTTTTCGACTGGGGTAAAAATCAGTTATGAATAACTTAGCTTTCAAATGAAGCTTATTTTTTAAAGATGCTAACAAATAAGCAATCGACTCATCATTCATCGTATCCAAAACAAAATGTAAAATGACAGCATCAAACTTTCCTTGAACACTGTCTAATCTATCACTATTTATAAAATATAGATTATCTTTTCTTAAATGATGTTTGGCTCTTTGAAGCATTGAAAGAGATGCTTCCAAATAGACTACTTGGCCACTATGTGAACAAATCCAATCAACATAGTCTATCCCATCACCTCCTCCAATAATCAATACATCTGCCTGTGTATCGATTAGATTCATATCATGTAGTTTGGCTATCTTTAAACGATCAGCAAAAACAATTCGGCTCAATTTCGTATAAAAAGGAGTCAGCCACTTGTAATGGTCTGATCGATCATTGTTAAAGTCTTCCAAAACAGTTAATTTTTAATTAAAAGAGCGACCTATGAAAAATTTCCTCAGCAGCCTATCTGGCATTCGCAAACTACTCTCTAATATAGATATAAAGCAAATCGCAGCACTATCCGAAAAGGTAGATCTTGGCAAAATGGTCAACATAGTTTCTAAAATGAGCGAAGAGGATCTCGCCAAAATGATGAAAATGATGTCTGCTGGTGGAGGAAAAAAAGCTCCTAAACCTGAAATAGAAGGAGACTTCTACCACTTGAGCGATTTACTAAGCCCTGAAGAGCGTGCCATTCAGCTGAAAGTACGCAAATTCATGGAGGAAGAAGTGAAGCCCATAGCCAATGACTATTGGAATAGAGCCGAATTTCCTCACCAACTCATTCCTAAAATGGCTGAGCTCAACATCTGCGGGGTCACTTATGAAGGCTACGGCTGTCCTAATCACTCAGCCTTGTTGGAAGGCATTTTAGCTATGGAAATGGCTAGAGTGGATAGCTCTATTTCTACCTTTTTTGGAGTACAAAGTGGCTTAGCGATGGGCTCTATCTACTACTGCGGCTCAGAAGACCAGAAGCAAAAGTGGCTTCCCAAAATGCAAAAAATGGAAGTTATCGGTGCTTTTGGCTTGACCGAGCCAGAAGTAGGTTCTGGAGTAGCTGGAGGTCTCACGACTACCTGTCAGCGTGATGGAGATACTTGGATACTCAATGGTCAAAAGAAATGGATCGGCAATGCTACATTTTCTGACATCACGGTCATATGGGCAAGAGACCTTGCAGATCAGCAAGTCAAGGGCTTCATTGTAGAAAAAGGCACCCCAGGCTTTTCTACTGAAAAAATGGAAGATAAGATGGCGCTCCGCACCGTACAAAATGCACTGATTACTATGAAAGATTGCCGTGTGTCTGAAGTCAACCGCTTACAAAACGCTAATTCCTTTAAAGATACGGCTCAAGTACTCCGCATGACTCGAGCAGGTGTAGCATGGCAAGCAGTAGGCTGCGCAAGAGGGGCCTATGAACTCGCTCTAGCTTATACGATGGAGCGTAAGCAGTTTGGCAGACCGATCGCTGGCTTCCAAATGGTTCAAGATCTATTAGTCACTATGCTAGGCAACCTCACCGCTATGCAGACGATGGTATTCAGACTTTCTCAGCTACAAGACGCTGGTAAGCTAACTGATGAGCAAGCTAGCTTGGCCAAAGTCTTCTGCACACTCAGAACGCGAGATATAGTGGACAATGCCCGCGAACTCTTTGGGGGTAATGGGATTCTTCTCGAACACAGCATTGCGCGATTTGTAGCAGATGCAGAGGCTATATACAGCTATGAGGGCACGAAGGAAATCAACTCACTGATCGTGGGTAGAGCCATTACGGGACAGAGTGCTTTTGTTTAAATATTCAAAAAACCTACCATAAAAACTCCATCAGCTAATGCTCTATAGATGCCATTATAGCTTAGGTTTTTATAGAAAAGAATCAAAAGCGTATGAACCAAAGCAATCGTGATCAAACAGAAAGTATATGGCATAGACAACTGAAAAAAGAACGCTCCTATAGCGATCAAACAGAGTAATATGATCCCATATAACTTTAAAAATAACCTAGAATTACTTTCTCCTACGATCAAACTCAAACTACCATACTGATGGATACGATCACTTTCTTGATCCATATAGGCATAAAAGAAGAGGTTTTTAAAAGCTAGTAGGATATATATCACTGTAGCAAAGTAGAAAGTCTCTGGCAACAGTCCTTCGTACCACATCAAAGGTCCCGCAATTAGGCCAAATACATATAAAATAGCTGTTAAGACTTCTTTAAAGATGACCTTGGTAGGAGGTAAAAAAGATATCACTAGTAAATATGATAAGACTAAAATACCTCCGACACTACCAATGAAGAAGAGCTCCTTTTTGAAGATAAAATTCCACCCTAGCAATAGTCCTAAAAATGTGACTGCTAATAAAATCACCCAAAGATATCTTTGATACCGCTGATGAAAAGCGTGTCTATCAGTGTGCGCAATAAAGGTGAGCTTCCTGACATCCCAAAGATGATCAAATGTATAGATCACCCATACGGCCATCCCTAATAAAAAATAAAGTCTGATAGGTAAGTATACTTCTAACAACTCAGCAAAAAAATACATCCCAGCACAAGCTCCCAAGACTACGTCCAATGACAACCACTGTATGTATTTATAGTACTTCATGCATCAAATATCTTATAAAATAACAAAGCCCACCAAAAGGCGGGCTTTATCAATCAAATATATTTTCTAAGATTAAGCAGAGAGTGCATTGGCACCTGCTACGATCTCAAGGATCTCATTAGTAATAGCTGCCTGACGCGTTCTATTGTAAGTCAATCTAAGTTCTTTGAGCAATTCACCCGCATTTTCAGTGGCTTTATCCATCGCAGTCATACGAGCGCCATGTTCAGAAGCATTACTTTCTAGCACTGCTTTGTAGAATGTGATCTTAAGAGACTTAGGCACTAGTTCTTCTATAATATACTCTTTTGATGGCTCGAAGATATAGTCAGTAGATGAAGCTTTCTCTTCACTTACTTGCTCTTCTATACCTATCGGCAGAAACTGCTCCGTTCTTACTATTTGAGTTGCTACGTTTTTAAACTCGTTGAAGATAATCTCTACCTGATCATAATCTCCTTGAGCGTATCCATCCATAGCAAACTCTGCTGCTGCACGAACTCCGTCAAAACTTAAATCTGTGAAAATAGAGTAAAAGTCTGATACGACATTGATATTGCGCTTTCTGTAATAATCATACACCTTCTTACCTAGAGGAAGGATAGTCACATTACCAGCAGCATGTTGTTCAGCGTACTTACCGTTCAAAAGTACGTTAGTAGCTTTGATGATATTACTGTTGAATGCACCGCAAAGACCTCTATCAGAAGTGATCGCTACGATCAAAACCTTATTGACTTCACGCTTATCTGCGTAAACTAATTCGATGCTACCTTCAGCACCCGAAGACACATTAGTAAGTATTCCATTGAGCTTCTCAGCATATGGGCGCATTTGAACAATCCTGTCTTGAGCTCTTCTCAACTTTGCAGCTGCTACCATTTTCATGGCTTTAGTGATTTGTTGTGTAGATACTACAGAAGTGATTCTTTGCTTTACTTCCTTTAAGTTAGCCATATTCGCTTGTATATAAATTCCCTACGAACTAAGCTCGCAGGGAATCATTGATTGATTACTTCTTATACTTTGGAGCAAGTTCTGAAGTCACTTGCTTGATAGCAGCAGTCGCTGTATCGATATCACCTTTTAGAAGTGCTTGAAGCGCATCTTTGTGTTGAGCATCCATGATCATGGCAAACTCTTTTTCAAAAGCTCTTACTTGCTCAACAGGGACTTGGTCTAGCATGCCTTTAGTTGAAGCGATGATGATCGCTACTTGTTGCTCCACCTTTACTGGAGAGTACTGGCCTTGCTTCAAGATCTCTTGGTTTCTACGACCTCTTTCGATCACGAGCTTAGTAGAAGCATCTAGATCAGAACCGAACTTAGAGAAAGCCTCAAGTTCACGGAACTGTGCTTGATCAAGCTTCAAAGTACCCGCTACTTTCTTCATCGATTTGATCTGAGCAGATCCACCTACACGAGATACAGAGATACCTACGTTGATCGCAGGTCTGATACCTGAGTTGAAGAGGTTAGTCTCCAAGAAGATCTGACCATCTGTGATCGAAATCACGTTGGTAGGGATATATGCAGATACGTCACCCGCTTGTGTCTCGATGATTGGAAGTGCAGTCAAAGATCCACCACCTTTTACCAAATGCTTGATAGACTCAGGAAGATCGTTCATTGATTGTGCGATGCTGTCATTGGCATTGATCTTAGCCGCTCTTTCTAGCAATCTTGAGTGAAGGTAGAATACGTCACCTGGGTATGCTTCACGTCCTGGAGGTCTTCTAAGTAGAAGAGAAACCTCACGGTAAGCTACGGCTTGCTTAGACAAATCATCATAGACGACTAGCGCAGGACGTCCTGTATCTCTGAAAAACTCACCAATCGCAGCACCTGTAAATGGCGCGTAGAATTGAAGAGGAGCTGGATCAGCAGCAGAGGCCGACACTACTACCGTATATGGCAAAGCACCACCTTTTTCGAGAGCTGCTACGATACCTGCTACTGTAGAAGCTTTCTGACCGATGGCTACATAGATGCAGAATACAGGTTCACCTTTTTCGTAATATTCTTTTTGATTAAGAATCGTATCAATAGCTACAGCAGTTTTACCTGTCTGACGGTCACCGATGATCAACTCTCTTTGTCCTCTACCAATTGGAATCATTGAGTCAATCGACTTGATACCGGTTTGAAGAGGCTCATTTACTGGCTGTCTGTAGATTACACCAGGAGCTTTTCTCTCTAATGGCATTTCATAAAGATCACCAGCGATAGGGCCTTTGCCATCGATAGGATTACCTAGTGTGTCTACAACACGACCAAGCATACCATCTCCTACTTTTACTGAGGCGATAGTTTTAGTTCTTTTGACGATATCACCTTCTTTGATCTCTTTAGAGTCTCCAAGAAGCACGGCTCCTACGTTATCTTCTTCAAGGTTAAGCACTAGGGCTCTTAGACCACTTTCAAACACGAGCAATTCACCCGCTTGTGCTTTAGTCAGTCCATATATACGGGCTACACCATCACCTACTTGAAGTACGGTACCCACTTCTTCTAGTTCAGCCTCAGTTTTGTGATTTGAAAGCTGCTCTCTCAATATCGCTGAAACCTCATCTGGTCTTACATCTGCCATGTATCTGAAGATTTATTTAGTTGTTCGATTATTTCTTAATATTTCTTTTCATATAGATTAGTACCAAACTCCACTCTCAATGCTTTGAGATGTGAGCTGATAGACTCATCTATCTGTCTGTCGCCTACTTTAAGGATGTAGCCACCGATCAGGTCTGGATTGACCTTTTCTAGCAACTCAACTTCCTTTCCACTGATTTCTTTGACGATGCTTCTAAACTTCTCTCTTAATTCCTGTGTCAAAACAAACGTAGTAGTGATCGTAGCCTCTTGTACATTTGACTGCACATTATACTGATGATGAAACTCAGTAGCAATCGCTGGCAAATCACTCTCTCTATTTTTTCTAGTAATGATCTCGAAGAAAGAAAAAGTCAACTGATCCACTTTATCAGCAAAAATCGCTTTGAGGATAGATAACTTCTTAGAGTGATTGATGATAGGGTTTTTTAGCATCAATACAAAGTCAGGATTGAGCTTGCAGGTACTGCTAAAAAACTGCATATCACGATTCACCTCTTCTAGGACACCTCTTTCTAAGGCTAGACCCAAAAGCGACTTAGCGTATCTTGAAGCTACTTGTGTTGACGTCATTACTCAGTTTAATTAATTTAACTTAAGATCTTTCACATAACCCTCTACTAACTCTTGCTGAGCTTTATCTTCAGAAAGGTTCTTTCTGAGGATTTTCTCAGTCACTTCGATAGTCAATAGGGCTACCTGATTTTTCACTTCTGATAAAGCTGCCTTCTTCTCAGTATCGATAACAAGTTTGGCATCTTCGATCATTTTTGAGCTGATTTTAGAAGCTTCAGTCTTAGCATCTTCAGTGATTTGTTTTGCTGCTTCATTAGCGCCTTTGAGGATATTGTCTCTCTCAAGCCTCGCTTGCTCGAGCAACTTCTCATTTTCTGCTTTCAGATTTGCCATTTCCTTTTTAGCATTTTCAGCTGCCAAAAGGGCATTTTCAATCGAAGCTTCTCTTTCAGAAAGCGCTCCTAAAATTGGTTTCCAAGCAAATTTTCTCAAGATCAACAATACGATCAAGAAGATAATCGCTTGCCAAATAATCAGACCCGAATCTGGAATAATTAAATCCATGGATTTATATGCTAAATGTGAATAAACAAGATAAAAGAAGAAGAGCCTAACGCCCTCCTTCTTAAAGTTTTAATTAAGCAGTAGCGATCAAAAGACAAACTAGCACTCCGAAAAGAGCTACACCTTCGATCAAGGCTGCTGCGATAATCATTGCAGTCTGGATTTTTCCACCAGCTTCTGGCTGTCTTGCGATTGATTCCATAGCAGAACCACCGATTTTACCGATACCAAGGCCTGCGCCTAATGCTACAATACCTGCACCGATACCAGCACCCATAAGTCCTAGAGCTGCATCAAGTAATAATGAACCTAACATAGTTGTTTTTATTTATGATTATTAATTAAACTGGTTCTCTCTTAGTGGTCATGTGCCTCTTCTACCGCTCCACCAAAGTAGATCGAAGAAAGAAGTGTAAACACATAAGCCTGAATAAATGCTACAAGTAATTCTAAGAATGTCATAGCAGACCCTAGAGCAACACTGACTGGACCAACAGCCACTGACTGGAAGATAAATATCAAACCAATAATGCTCAAAATGATAATGTGACCCGCAGTGATGTTTGCAAACAAACGTATCGTCAATGATACAGGCTTAGTAAACATCCCGAGAATCTCCACAGGAATCATGATCAACAACAATGGCTTCGGAACACCTGGCATGGCAAATATGTGTTTCCAATAGTTCTTGTTAGCTGAAAATGTCGTGATGATAAATGTAAATACTGCAAGAGTCGCAGTGATAGCAATATTACCCGTCAAGTTTGCAGCACCTGGAAGCAAACCCAAAAGGTTATTGATAAATATGAAGAAGAATACTGTCAAAAGGAATGGCATAAACTTCTTATAGTGATGCTTACCAATATTTGGGATAGCTATCTCGTCTCTAACAAATAGCACCAAAGGCTCGATCAATGACTGTACACCTTTAGGAGCACTTACACCATTTTTCTTGTATCGATTAGCTACTGTGAAGAAGACTGCAAATATGATCGCTACAGAGATGAGCATCGAAGCTACATTTTTAGTGATCGAAATATTGAAAGGCTTAGCATTGGTCGGATGCCCATCTGCATCCATCGTCAAACCACCATTTTCATCAGCAAGGTAGATTTTCTCATGGTATTTAAGGTAAGTGTTTTCACCTCTCACCACAGGTACTGAACCATCATCAGTATGGTGAAACTCTCCTGAAGAAAACACGTCTAATTTACCATCCGTAATAAGGATAATCGGCAATGGAATAGAAATAGCATGATCTCCGATATCAACTATGTGCCAATCATGGGCATCTTTGATATGGTGCATGATAAATGCTGTCTTGCCTTCCTCTTCTTCAGCAGCCATTACTGGGCTGACATTGAGAGAGATAAATGATAATAATAAGAGACTTGCTGCTAATAGTTTACGCATTATTTTGGCTTATTAGTTAACCCTATTTTGAATGCGGGCGCAAGTTACTTACTAAACCATATATATCAAAGCAGATATACAACAAATAAATTACAAAAAAATTGGCTACAAACAGAATCTTATCCTCTGTACCGCGATATAAATAGACAAAAGCAAACATTAAACTGAAAAAGAAACGAACAACCATAGCGGTAAAGTAAAAACCCGCGAACTTTTCTTTGCTATTTCCCGCTGCCCAAAGTGAAACTGTATGGGTCAAAAGGTTTAAAACAAAAAGAAATATAAATATAGAATATACGCTGTCGTGAAGCACCTTATCTTCTGTAAAAGAAGGCACTACATAGATCAATCCCACTATAAAGGCACTGAAAACTAGTAGTTTAACTATACTGATGAGGATCTCTTTCATTAACTCAGGCTTTTTGTAGAGCGCAAAGATAGAGACATTTTTTAGTTTGAGCGGCCTTCCTTGTCTGCATCGTGTTTTAAACTTTTAAAAACACCGTACAAAGCCCCAAAAAAACAAAAAAATGACAATCCTACAAGCCACGCAGGAAAGTCATTTTGATAGTATCGGTCTAGCTTCAGACCTATCCAAGCTCCCGCTCCCATGATGGCAAACATCTGAAAGCCAAGCCCAGTGTATTTTAAATAAGTATTAATATTGGACGGCTTCTTTTTCTGGCTTTTTGAGTTGTCCATTTTCAGTATTTTTTGAAGCTCCTTTGATCTCTTCTAATGTGCCCATTTTGCACTGTCCATTGAAAGAAGCGCCTTGCTCAATGACGAGCTTAGTAGTCAAGATATTTCCATAGATTTTACAAGAATTCTTAAGCATCAAAATCTGAGAACATTTGATCTCGCCTTTGATCTCACCTGAGATTTCTGCCTCAGCTGCAAAGATATTACCCTCTATTAAAGCTGAGTCTCCTACTACTATTTTAGCTTTAGTAGTGATGTTTCCTTTCACATGACCTTCTATTCGGATATTACCTTGTGTTTCCACATCACCTACTATTTTGGTCTCTTTGACGATGATGTTGCTTGAGTTTATCACGTCCACTGCTGCTCTCTTTTCGTTATCTTTAAACATGTCTTTAAAAGGATATAAATTCTTCTGGATTTAAAGGGTTTCCCTTGTACCAGAGTTCAAAATGCAAATGCTGTCCAGAGGTCAATTCCCCCGTATTACCAATAATAGAAATTATTTCACCACCACGCACGAAATTTCCGACTTTTTTCAACAATGATGCATTATGCTTGTAGACAGAAATCAGATCATTGGCATGCTGAACAGCGATCACATACCCTGCATCTTGAGTCCAAGATGCCATCAGTACGGTACCGTCCGCCACTACTTTTACCGGTTCGTTTTTTTGTGACACAATATCCAGACCAAAATGATCTAGCTTTGGATTAAACGATGAAGAAACAACTCCTTGTATAGGGCTAAAGAAAAAAAGTTCTGTAATCTGCGACTGTGCGGTGGACTGATTGCTCAAATCCTCGATCCCCATGCCTTCAAATTCCTTCCTAAACTCCAAGTCGATGGCGCTTTTACTCATCAAGTTGATTTGGTCAGTGTTAGTTAGGACATCTCCTGGCTGTTCAGGTGTCAAGCTCAAGTTGACAGTGTCTTCTCCTATGATAGATTTTAGATTTGCGAGATATACCTCTCTGCTTTCAGAAACCTCGAGTAAGGAATCTACTGTGATGGATAGTCCCATGATTTTTCTGTTGTTTTCCATCTCCAAATACTCAGGGTCAAACCAAGGAGCCATGACGGTCTTGGCCATGACTAAGCCTATGACCACTGAGAAAACAAAACCCAGAAAAAAGAGCATGAAGATCCTAGCATAGGTCACACTAAAAGAAGTCTTGACGGAGAAGTTTTCCTCTCGCCTCACTACAAAGAGATACTTTGTAGATAACCAATGAGATATTTTCTGCTTTAGGTTCAAAATCTTTACTTTTGATGGGGTACAAAAATATATATTAATATTTTGTAACGTTTACTATATTACACGAAATGTGAAAATTACTTTCACAACTATATCATCTATGTCAGATCGCATGCCGAGCAAGTATTTCAAGTATTTTTTTGTCCTGCTCATGTCATTTCTCTTCGCATGCTCAGCAGAAAAAGACACCCTCACTAGCAAGCTCTATCATAATACCACTGCTTACTACAATGCCTACTTCATTGCGAGAGAAGATATCCGCGAAGTAGAGCAAGCTATCAAGGAGGATCATAGAGATGATTTTTTAAAAACCATACCCATCTTCTACGCAATAGACAGTACAACGATCGAATCTAAAGTAGAATTGTTGAATGATGCTATCAAAAAAGCTTCCATCGGCATCGAGTGGCACAAAAATAGTGATTGGGTCTATGACTGCTATTACATGATTGGCTTAGCTAATTTTTATAAAGGGAGATTTGCGGACGCCATCACAGCATTTAAGTATGTCAATACCAAGAGTGATAAGCCTGACCTCCGACATGAGGCACTTATCAGCCTCATGAGAGCCTTCATGTACTATGGCGAGATGGACAATGCCTATGCAGTATCTGAGTTTTTGTCCAAAGAATCACTCAATAAAGACAATCAGCGTAGGTTTGCGCTGATGATGGCTCACTACTACGAGCTAAAAGGTGACCTCAATGGTATTGTCAAATACTTAGAAGAAGCGCTGCTTTATACCAAAAAGGGTAAAGAAAAATCTCGCTACTACTTTATCCTAGCACAGATCTATCAATCGCTAGATTTTGAAGCTGCGGCCTTTGACTATTATGATAAAAGTCTAAATGGAAATCCATCCTATGAGCAAAGCTTCTATGCACAGCTCTACATGCAGCAAGTATTTGAACTGAAAAAGACTAATGACCTCAAACGTGTCAGAAAATACTATGAGTCTCTTCTAAAAAACAAAAAGAACAGAGACTTGAGGGATGTGATCTACTATGAGATGGGGATCTTTGAGACGCGCCAAAACAATCTAACAGAGGCCGCTAAAATGTACCAACAAAGTGCACAAAGTAGCAGAAACAATCCTTCACAAAAAGCCTACGCTTATCTCAAGCTATATGCGCTGAATTACTATGATTTTAAAAATTTTAGTCTTGCTCAAAATTATTTAGACAGTGCCTTTATCACCTTGCCAGATAGTGAGATAGCACTGGATAGTCTCAGTAAGAAAAAGGAAATTCTAGACACTTTCAATGGATTTTACCAGCAAAGAAACGAAGCTGACAGCCTCATTCGGCTCAATGCACTAGGTACTACTGCACAAAGAGTGTATTTTGAAAAATACCTAGCTGAAAAAGAAGCCGAGAGAATCGCAGCAGAGAAAGCTAATAAGAAAAGACGACTTTTTGGTTTGCTCAGCAGTGATCCAAGTGGTAGTAGTCAAGTCAGTACAGCAGATGGCAATACTTGGTATTTTTATAATATAGATGCCGTCAACCAAGGGCGACTAGAATTCAAACAAAAGTGGAGTAGCAGACCACTGGAAGACAACTGGCGAAGATCCATCAAAGAAGTGAGTGGTACAAACGAGGAAGAAATCTCACCAGAAGAGGAAGAGGTAAAGGAAGAAGAAGTAGAAGAGACTGAGTTGATCTCTGCTAGTACACTGATGGAGCAGATTTATAGAGATAGTACGCAGATAGCCACCCTCAAGGTGAGCTTATCCGAAGCACTTTTCAGATTAGGAGAGATTTACTTCAATAATTTATCTCAAAACTTAGATGCAGAAAAATCCCTCTTACGCCTCATAGATGAGTTTCCTGACAGTGAGTATCATGCAGAAGCTCTCTATCTTCTACACCTCATTAGCCTTGAGCTGGACAAAGCGGAGCAAGCAGCTAGTGCAAAACAGCAGCTTATCGACCAATATCCTAGTTCGACTTTTGCTCAGCTGCTACAAAATCCCAACTTCCGAGAAGAAGAGTCTGCAAACAATAGCATAGTTGGTCAAAAGTATGCAGAAGCATATTCGCTCTATGAGCAGGAAGCTTATCTATCCGCATTAAAGCTCATCAATGAAACCTTGGAGGCTTACCCAAATACAACTCATACAGAAAGACTTCTACTGCTTGAGATCATCGTAGGTCAAAAAATGGAACTCAATAAAGCGCTATACGATGAGCAACTCAAATCCTATATAGAAAATGTAAAGGATCCAAAGCTCAAGAGTATGGCACAAAAGATGCTAGATGTCAGCCAGCAACTGATCAGTAGCCAACAGATCATTCAAAGTGGTTTTTCTACTAATCTCTCACAAGTCCACGTACTTGCAGTAGAAGTTACCGATAGCAAAGCAGACGCTGAGCGCGTATCCGCACTCGTCAATGCCTTTAATGAGCAATACTACAGTGATAGTATGCTAAAAAGTGGTCAGGTTGCCTTTGATACTAAAGTAAGTCTCGTACTCGTTAGCCCATTGGCCAATAAGCAGCGAGCACTTGAGTATCTTGAGCAGTTGACGATATATATCGCAACAGAAGACCCGCTTTTAAAAGCTAAAATTGATACTTTTGTAATTACCAATGAGAATTATCAAAAGTTGAGTACTGATAAAAATCTAAGTCAATACAAAACATTCTTTAGGCTGAACTACAAATAAATACCATGTCAGAAAAAGTGAAAAAACCGCTTCGTAAAAAAGTGATCAAAGGACTTTGGATCCTATTTATAGGATTCATAGTAGGACTCCCTTTATTTATGGGCGCTGTTAGCATCAATTTCCTTGGGCTTTTTGGCTCATTGCCGGACTTCAGACAGTTGGAAAATCCAGAGACCTCTATAGCCTCTGAACTCTTTACAGCTGATGGAAAGTCGATGGGTAAATACTTTAGAAATAACAGAACTCCCGTACAGTTCAACGAGCTATCTAAAAATGTAGTCAATGCATTAATTGCTACAGAGGATATTCGCTTCTATGACCATTCAGGTGTTGACTATATTGGTCTGGCTAGAGCTGGCTTCGGAGTAGTCAAGTATGTACTGACCTTCGGTACAGCTAGTCTAGATGGCGGTGGTAGTACTGTGACGCAGCAGCTAGCGAAAAACCTCTTTAGAACGAGAGGAGCAGAATCACAAGGACTACTAAGCAATGTCCCGATCTTAGACATGGTGATCATCAAAGCTAAGGAGTGGATCGTAGCAGCTAAGCTAGAGCGCTCATATACTAAAGAAGAGATCATCGCCATGTATCTCAATACGTTTGAGTTTGGTGGCAATTCATTCGGTATCAAAACAGCTGCTAAAACTTTTTTCAATAAAGAACCCAATGAACTAGCTATTCAAGAGGCAGCTGTTCTTATTGGATTATGTAAAAATCCAAATTATTATAGCCCTGTAAGTAACCCTGAGAACTCTCTAAGAAGAAGAAATACCGTGCTAGCACAAATGCACAAGTATGACTTTCTCACTACGGCACAATTTGATTCTTTGAAGCAGACAGAGTTGATTTTGGACTACAAAGTTCAAAATCAGAATGAAGGGCTTGCCACTTACTTTAGAGGAGTAGTCGCAGAAGAATTGAGGCTATGGGCGATCTCCAACGGCTACGATATCTATGAAGATGGATTACGTATCTACACGACCATTGATAGTCGCATGCAGCAATATGCTGAAGAAGCTGTCGCTAATAATATGAAGGCCCTTCAGGAAAAGTTCATCGCCTCACTTGATGGCAGGGAACCTTGGATAGATGAGAGAGGTCGAGTACTTCCTGGATTTTTGGAAAATTCCATTCAACGAACTGAAGTATACAAAAACTTAAAGAAACACTATGGTAACGATACTGACTCAATCAATTATGAGCTCAATCGTAAAAAGAAAATGAAAGTGTTCTCATGGAATGGTGAAATAGACACACTCATGAGCAGTATGGACTCTTTGAGATACTATAAGCATTTCTTACAAACTGGATTTATGGCAATGGATCCACACACAGGCCATATCAAAGCTTGGGTAGGAGGAATTAATTTTAAATACTTCAAATTTGATCACGTACGTCAAAGTAAGAGGCAGCCTGGATCTACTTTCAAAGCCTTCGTATATGCTGCGTCTATAGAGAGTGGATACTCTCCTTGCTACCAAGTCATCGATCAGCCTGAGACTTTCCAGCTGCCTGGTCAAGATCCACCTACTTGGACTCCGCCAAATTCCAATGGCGTATATAGCTATGAAAAAATGACTATCAGAAAAGCTATGGCCAACTCAGTCAACTCGATCACAGCTCATATGATGAAGAAAGTAGGGCCTAGAAATGTAGCAGAAACAG
This sequence comes from Penaeicola halotolerans, assembly GCF_016464625.1. Lineage (GTDB taxonomy): Bacteria > Bacteroidota > Bacteroidia > Cytophagales > Cyclobacteriaceae > Penaeicola > Penaeicola halotolerans. The sequence continues at coordinate 570,373 of NZ_JAEAGO010000002.1, read as the reverse complement.
CGAAAAGAATAGGTATCACCAGTGAGCTAGAACCAGTACCCGCACTATCCTTAGGTGTAAACGATGTCTCATTATTTGAGATGGTGGGTGCTTATGGTACTTTCGTCAATGAAGGTGAGCATATCGTGCCTTTTTATATCACGAGGATAGAAGATAAATACGGTAATCCTATAGAAATCAGAAGCCCGCAGAAGAAGCAAGCCATGTCTGAGGAGGATGCCTATCTCATGCTATACATGCTGAGAGGCGCTACAGAAGAAGAAGGCGGAACAGGTATGGGATTAAGCAAAGAGCTACGTGAAAACAATGAAATCGGTGGTAAAACAGGTACTACTCAAAATGCTTCTGATGGATGGTTTATGGGTGTTACCAAAGACCTTGTAGCTGGTGCTTGGGTAGGTGGAGATGATAGAGCTATCCACTTCCGCAACTGGTACGATGGACAAGGTGCAAGAACAGCTAGGCCTATCTGGTCAGAATTCATGACCAAAGTTTATCAAGACTCTACACTGGGTGTCACAAAAGGTGAATTTAAGAAACCAGCGAGGCCACTATCTGTCACCCTCAACTGTGATGAAGTCACAAAAACTGTTGATGAGTTTAATGAGTATGAATATGGCACAAGTGTAGATGAATTTTAGTCTATAACCAATTCCTCAAAAGGTCTCTCAGTATTTGGGAGACCTTTTTTGATTATTTTTGTTAACATATTTATGGAAGTACCACACTATACCCCTTCAGACATTAGCAAGCTACCAGATCAACCTGGTGTTTATAAATACTTCAATGCCAATGAGGATTTGATCTATGTGGGAAAAGCCAAAAGTCTAAAAAAGCGTGTAGGCAGCTATTTTGTAAAAACAGCAGGGATCAATAGAAAGACGCGTAAAATGGTGTCTGAGATCAAAAAAATTGAAATCACTATCGTTGACTCTGAATTTGATGCACTACTACTTGAAAATGCGCTCATCAAGAAAAGCCAACCTAAATACAACATATTGCTCAAGGATGATAAAACTTATCCTTACATCTGTCTGACCAAAGAAAACTATCCTAGAATCATCCCAACAAGGAGAGTCATCCCGAGCAGAGGCACTTATTTTGGACCATTTGCGAGTGTAGGAGGGATGAAGAACGTCTTGGATTTGATTCATTCACTGTTTACTATCCGCACTTGTAAGCTAGACCTATCCCCCTATCAAGTACAGAGTGGTAAATACAAAGTTTGCCTAGAATATCACATAGGAAATTGCCTAGGCCCTTGTGAAGGAAAACAAAAAGAATCAGACTACGACCAACAAATCGAGCAAGCTAAACACATTTTAAAAGGCAACTTGGGGATTGCTAAAACTTACTTTAAAAAGCAAATGCAAGATGCCGCTGAAGAGTATCTATTTGAAAAAGCACAACACTATAAAAATAAACTGGAGCTTCTAGAAAAATACCAAGCCAAATCCCTAGTAGTCAATCAATCAATCGCAGACATTGATGTCTTTAGTATAGTATCTGATGAAAAAGTCGGTTATGTCAATTATCTGAAAATCAAAAATGGCACGATCATCCTCACCAAAACGGTGGAAGTAAAGAAAAAGCTAGATGAACTAGATGAAGAACTCCTAGAAACCGCTATCGTCAGACTGAGGGATAATTTCAATAGTGAAGCCAAGGAAATCATCACCAATATAGAGCTTTCGGATAGCTTCATAGAGGCAGATATTCAAGTGCCTAAAATCGGAGATAAGAGAAAACTGATAGAGCTATCTCTCAAAAATGCACTTTACTATAAAAAAGAAAAAGCACTTGCATTAGGAGCTACCAAAGACAAAGGGAATAGAGTACTCAAACAGTTACAAGCTGACTTGCAGCTCAAAGAACTTCCAGATCATATCGAGTGCTTTGATAACTCAAATATCCAAGGTACAAATCCTGTAGCCTCCATGGTATACTTCAAGAACGGGAAGCCTGCCAATAAAGAATATAGACACTACAATATCAAATCAGTAGTGGGACCAGATGACTTTGCTTCCATGAAGGAAGTTGTAGGAAGACGGTATAAAAAAGTCTTAGAAGAAGGTCTTCCTCTTCCAAAGCTCATCGTCATCGATGGAGGTAAAGGTCAACTTAGCTCTGCTTGTGAAGCTTTAAGGTCACTAGACCTATATGGCAAAATCCCTATCATTGGAATCGCCAAACGGCTGGAAGAAATCTACTTTCCTGGAGATCAATTTCCACTACACATCGATAAGAAATCTGAGTCACTTAGACTTCTTCAAAAAGTACGAGATGAAGCACACCGCTTTGCGATCACTTTCCATAGAAACCAGCGCAGCAAAAATGCTTTTGGGACTAGTCTCACAGATATAGAAGGGATAGGAAAAGCCACAGCAGAGAAACTTCTCAAACAGTTCAAGTCAGTCAAAAAAGTACAATCTGCTACACTTGATCAATTAACTGAAGTACTAGGAAAAGCAAAAGCTGAAAAAGTATATCAGATACTTCAAGACAAATAAAAAAGGGAGATAACTCTCCCTTTTAATATTTTTTATTTAACAGTAAACTTAGTATTCCCAAAGAGTCGCCTCGAGCTCTAGCAATTTTTGCTCAAACTGTCTTGATGCAATTCTAGCTCTCTGTAAGCCTGCACTTCTAAGATTTTCAAGCTGCTTTTCAAGTTTTTCTCTTTCTTCCGCTTTGATATCGTCTCTACCAAGTCTCTGAGTGATGTTATCAATCTCAAACTGAACATCACCTTGTACCAATTCTACTATTCCCTGATCATCAGGGTTCGAGTATTTAGTGATGAAGGAACCAAACAAACGTAAAGCAAAAGCATCGGTTACCGAAAGGTTTTTTGCCCTGTTTTGAGGATTGATCCACTTAGCATTTTTATTGTCTTGGAAGTACTCATAGAAATCTTGATAAGGAATTCTGCAGATAGCATTGCTACTACCATCAGCGATATCTGTGAAATATACCGTGATGAAGTTCATATCAAATTTAGCTCTACTATGCTTAGCATCTACTATGAAGTCTTCTTGAATTTCTATTTTGAAAAACTCAGTAAAAGTTAATGTCAATATATCCTTTACATCTGCCTCAGATAATACTATCGTTGAGTCAGGGCCTAAAATACTTGATACTAACTCTTGATTAGCTAAACTTTGTGTTGTACCGCTATATCTTAAAATCGTAGAAACAAATTCTTTGAAATCGAGATCCTTTGGCATGTAATAAGTCCTATACTTAGTATTGAACTGATCTTGCACTTCAAAAGGCTCTTCACCAAGTTGTGGAACCGCGTATAGAGGCAATTGACCAGAAAGCAATCCGTTTAGAATTTCTTTTCTGATATCAAAGCCTTTAGAAACATAAGGCTGATTGATCTTTTCATCAAAATACATGTCTCTCCATAGTGTGATAGAATACATCACATCATCCATTCTGATAGTATCTATCGAATAGGACTTGTATTCATATCTCGGAGTATCACCGACCTGAGCGGATGACTCATGTGTTGTCAGCATCATAGCTGACAACACAGAGACAAACATGAAAACTTGAAGCCTTAGTTTGTTCATTATCTATTATTGTTTTATTCTAAGCTGAATAACTTCTCTTTCACCAGCTATCTTGACTTTGATCTTCTTTCCTTGGAAGTTCGTTCTTTCGATAGACAAGATCTCAAACACTAACGTCTCCCCTGGTCGAATATTACCTCTAAACCTAGCAAGGTTAATATTAGATCCTGTGATTTTTCCTAGTGATTGACGTTGACCAGCAAGGTTATTGACATAAATATTGCCATCAGTGATCGCAAAATTATTGTCTTTAGCCATCGTAGAGGCAAAAGATTCATCAACTAATAAGCTTAAATCAACTGCATTTGGAAACTGAACTGGATTAGTCAAATCTACTGGGTTACCCCCAATTTTGATTTGAACCTTTGGCGCTGGTACATCTCTCACTTGGTACTGAAGTGTTTGACCAATTTTCGAGCCACCATTGAATACTTCTATTCCTAAACTAGATCCAGGATTAGCAGTTGGAACGATAGTTACTTGTCCAGGCTGTCCACCTTTAATCGCTGTTCCTCCTGATATTCTAAAATCAGGATTATAGTTTACACCAAGTGCTGGCACTTTAATCGTCAATTCATTCGCGCAGTTAGCATAAAGTTGCTTTACTACAGCTGCTTCAACTTCGATCACTGGCTTAGCTACTAAATAGTCATACTTAACAGTAAACGTAGTATCCTTACCAGCATTGTTGATAGTGATCTGACCTTCAAATGATTTCTTAGCCAAACCATCAGGGCCATAATTGCCACCAGTTGCAGTAAACTCTACTTTACCAAAGCCATTCTCTACTGGAATAGAAGAGCCATTTACAGTCATACGAGGCGTGATGCTAGAAGAAGATGCTGCGATGAACATTTGTCCAGTAAACTTAGTCCCTTCCGCTACTACTCTTGATTCCGCATTGACCATCGCATTGATGACGTCTGACTTGATATAGATACTACCTACAGTGCTTGAAATAGCCGCTAAAGCTTCTGACTCAATATTCAAGATATCATTTTTGTACTGAGCAAACACTGCCAACACACCACCTACTGGAGCTTTTTCAAATGTGATCTTCTCATAAGAAGCATTTCTCACATCAGGCTCAGTAGATTTAGCGAAAACAGGGATGTCCTTCGCATCAAGTGCAACAGGCTGGAAAGCTAAATCAATTCCTGCTTTTTGCTTAAGCAAAGCTGAAACTTCTTCACCGTATGAATTTAGGCGCGCTTTCATTTCCTCACCCTTCTTCTTAACAATGAAAAGTTCTCCAGTAACACTAGTGTTCTTTAATGCTCCTGTTCTATAAGTCTGTGAGCTTTCATCAATGGCATTAGATTGATTGATGAGCTCCATTCTCGTTTCTTCGATATAGGCAATTACCTCGGAAGTTTTCTCTCTAACCTGTTTTGCTAATTCAACCTTAGGAAGTTCTTTAGAACTATTTCCTAACTGCTCTACTGCTTTCTCAATACTTAAAACCGCAGTTTCATTTTTGGTTGTTGTATTAGAAGCTGTTCTATTCAAAGCATCTTCAATGAAGATAAATTTTTCTAGTATCTTACTACTCACCTGAAGGGCAAGCATGGCTGTGAGCACCAGATACATCATGCCCACAAGCTTTTGTCTTGGGGTTTCTTTTCCTCCTGCCATAATTTCCTAATTTAACTCGTTAGCAATGATTTAAATTAAGCCTTCATAGCTGAAAGCATACCGCCATAGACTTTATTGAGAGAACCAATGTTTTGATTTAGTTTACCCAATTCTGCTTTGAAGCTTTCTGTTTCTTTACTTGCTTGATTCATGCTTTCCATCGCTGTATTGATGTTTGCATAGAATTTATTCATCGCCTTCAAGTGGCTATTAGCATCCTGAAGTTCAAGCTCATAAACTGCATTAAGTGCTCCTAAATTTTTAGTAATTTTCACTACTTGCTCTTGATACTGCTTAGCATCAACAGTAGCTGCAGACATTCCCGTCAGTGCCTCAGCTGTAGTAGCATAAGACTTATTGATTTCAAGAAGGGCAGTAGAAGCAGTTTTGATGTTTTTAGTATAATCCGCTGTTGCTACAGAAGCATCCGCAAATGAATTCATCTTAGAAGCATTATCTGCTAGATTTTTCATTCCTTGACCAAGACTATTGATCAATTCAGGACCAATCTTAGCATCTGCAAGCATTTTATCTAATTGTTGTGTGCCAGAGACAGCAGGTTTGTTACCTCCCATTCCTCCACCTTCTTGAAGTGACTTGTTGAACAATTCCCAATCAGCTTCAGCATGCTTAGGCTCAAAGGCAGAAAGGAAGAAGATAACTGCTTCCGTACCGAGACCTGTACCAATCATGATAGATGCACCTGGTAAATCCAAAATTTTAAACATAGCACCAAGAATAACGACTGATGCACCGATACCGTAAATTTTAGGCATTAAGTCTCCATAGAAGTACTCCTTAAAACCCGCTTTTCCTTTGCTAGACATAATTTTTTAAAGTTAGTGGTTATTATTATTTATTAGTTAAGTGTTTCTTATTGTCCAAAATCAGCTCCTGATCTACCAAGATACGTCATCGCGCATCTAAATCCAATATAAGCTGTTTGTTCATCTTGATATTCGTAGGTTCTAGTACTTGTTTGTAAGAAATGAGACATATCTTTCCAGGATCCACCTCGTACCATTTTCTTAGGCTCATTGACGTCTTTGTAAACTGGATCTAGATCCCAATTAGTGGCTTCCGCTTTTGGATTAAAAGCATCTTCACACCACTCTGCTACGTTTCCAGCCATGTTGAAAAGTCCGTAGTCATTAGGCAAGTATGCATCTACAGGCGCTGTGTATGCGTATCCATCATCGATATAGTTACCTCTGTTTGATTTGAAGTTAGCTAACATACAACCATTTTGATTGGTCATATATGGTCCACCCCAAGGATATTTAGCGATGTCTTTCCCACCTTTAGCAGCGTACTCCCACTCAGCTTCAGACGGTAATCTGAAGTCAGGCATGTCAAACTCTACAGTTTTGCCCCTTTTACCAGCATCCTTATTGTTATTCAAGTGAATAGTTCTCCACTTAGCAAATTCCTGTGCTTGATCCCAGCTAACGCCTACTACAGGATAATCGTCAAATGCTGGATGCTCAAAGTAGTAGTTCATCAATGGATCTCCATAGTGGTTCGTAAAACTCTTAGTCCAAACTTCTGGATTTGGCATCAAGTCAAACCCTGCTGGTATTTCATAGGGCTGTCTTGCACCAGGATCAGCTGGATTAGCTGCTGCCACAGGACCTGCTCCTGCTCCAGCACCAGCGTTTGGATCGAGTGGTCTTCCACTTTCATCCAAAAGTCCTACATCTACTAGGAATTGACGATACTTGTTGTTGGAAACTTCATAAGCATCCATATAAAATGGGCTTATCGTAATTCTGCGGTTGGAGTTGATGTTTGAAGCGGTAATGTCCTCATCCGCTTGACCCATCATGAAGGTACCTCCTGGTATCGCAACCATTCCATAGGGCAAAATCATATTCCACCCTTTACGGTCAGGCACACCAGTGACTTCCCCTCTTGAATTTAATCGAGCCATTTGTTTGCCTTGTTTGTTTCCCAAGAGGCTGCAACCTTGTAAAAAGGTCACTAAAGCAATTGAAAAAGCGAGCAAATAAATTCTCGAATACAGTTTTTTATACATAAAGCTCAAAATTAACTCTACTTAATTAATTTTATCTCTAACTCGTTAAAAATGAGATCGAAATTTAATATAATCCTCTTTAAAATTTACAAATTTCAAATAAATTAATTGTGAAATTTAAAATCTGAAGCGAGGAGTTCTCACCACTGATCTGCCTCCTAAGCTTGCGCTTTTGGAAGGAATCCTGTAAGTCAACATCAGCTCATGAGAGGTAGGCTCTTTAGCAGCTTGACCAGCTATCACTAAGTCAAATGCATATCCAAGCTTTAAACTGTTGTCTTTCAACAAGCTATACCCTATCAATAATGAAGCGGACTCTACACTCCTGTAGGCAACCCCGCCACTGATTTTATTTTTATGTGTAGCGATAACGCTAACATCATAAGAAAAATTATTCAATGCAACTGTTTTCAAAAGAAAGCTTGGAACGATCTCCAAGTTATAAAATGAGTTGATTTTGTATCCAGCAGACAAATATGCATGATTTTCCAGTGGATTGGTGATACCTTCTGTACCAAAATCAAAATCTTGTCTCACAAGATGTCTGCTACTTAGTCCCACGAAGTAGTCATCTGTATCAAACCATACACCCACTCCAAAATCAGGATTCATCTGAGTCTCTCTTCCAGTAGCTGGCACCAGTGGATCTGGTCTCACCACTTGAAACTCTGCAAAATTCAATGCCGCAGAATAAAAGCCTGCTTGAACACCAATACTTAATCTACCTTGAGATAAATCAATATGATGCGCAAAAGACAACTTGAAATCTATGCTAGATGCAGCCCCTTGATTATCATTCACAAAACTCAAGCCAACACCACTTTTTATTCCTGTCAGTGCATGAGAAACATTGAAAACTTGAGTTGTGGGATCTGTAGCAGCTGTAGAAGTATTGTTTGAATAGCCCAACCATTGAGATCGGTGAAGTACAGAAAAAGCAGTGCCTCCTTCAGCTCCAGCTAGTGCCGGATTATAAAAGAGGCCATTGTACATGTATTGCGTCAATTGCGCGTCTTGTTGTGCATAAAGACTGTAGGATGCTAATAAGGCAACAAGCGATAGAAAAATGAGGCGCATCTTCTTCATAAATTGAATTTTAATATACGTAATAAAATCAATTTTAGTCTTAATGGTTTAGAAGAATACGAAAAAGCACCTCTCAAGATTATAACCCGTTAGCTTTTTTAATGTAAAGCTCTAAGGCTCCCGTCATAGATGGTGCATTTGGCATAGGGGCTTCTATGTCCAAAATCAAGTTGGCCTCTCTAGCCGCAGCAGCAGTGGTAGGACCAAAGGCGGCTATTCTCGTATCTCCTTGAACAAAATCAGGGAAATTAACAAAGAGCGACTTGATACCTGATGGGCTGAAGAAAGCCAAGACATCATACTTGACATCATCCAAATCCGAAAGATCGCTAGCCACTGTCTTATATATAATAGCCTCAGTGCAGTGAATACCACTTTTCTCCATAAACTCAGGGATATCATCCTTTCTGATATCTGAGCAAGGGAAAAGGTATTTCTCGTTTTTATGCTTTTTGATAATCTCCAAAAGCTCTACCGCAGTCTTGGTACCTGTAAAGATTTTTCTCTTTCTGATTACTATATATTTTTGGAGATAGTTAGCAGTCTGCTCTGAGATACAAAAGTACTTCATATCTGCTGGAACTTCGACTTTGAGCTCTTTGCAAATTTCAAAAAAATGGTCGATCGCATTTCTACTCGTAAATATGACCGCTGTATGGCTAAGTATTTCTATTTTTTGCTTCCTAAAATCCTTGATAGAAACTGGCTGAATCTCAATAAATGGTCTGAAATCAATCTTCAACTTATACTTCTCCGCTAGCACTATATATGGAGACTTGTCATCAGTAGGCTTCGGCTGAGAAACCAAAATACTTTTAACTGGCTTAAATCTGCTGTCTTTGGTAGTAGTCTTCGTCATATTGAATTTGTTTTCCCTATCCTAAATCTATTGTTTCAACCAATGAAAATTTTCATCAGTATGACTACAGGTATTAATTCTGCGGTGCAAAGGTAAGAAATAATATGAATATTATTAAAACCACTATTTTGTTTGAGGTAAATAAACAAAATGAAAATACTAGCAAAATACCAGACAAAACCCAGCCTAATCGTCCAGAACCAAAAATCAGGAATGAGGTAGAGATGATTGACCGATAAATAGCAAAAAACCACGAGTGCTAAGAGCATAAAAAAATTAATCATCTTAAGTAAAAAAAGGTAGTGAAACTTTACCAAAATGCCGAATTGATAGATGTAGCCAAAAAAGCTTAAGAATAAATATTTGGCAAATGCTACTGCTATAAATCCAAGTGAGATCAATAACCAAACACCTAAATTAGTCACCAATGCATCTGATGAAGTATAGTCTACTGTGTTGTAAAAATAATCGTTGACTTGAAGTCCAACCATCACTGATAAACCAAGCAATAAATGGATCATTCCTAAAATGAGTACAAAATCCAAGGTAAAGAATCTCCCTCTACTCGTACCTTCTTCTAGTGCCTCCACTGAGAAAAATGAGAAAGGATTGAAGAAGGCATTAAATGAAGCTGGATATGAACTTCTGATGATCACAAATGATAACAAAATGATGATGGCTGCAAGGATTAGAAAATCTGAAAAGTAAGATTGCTCCCTAGACATGATCTCTCTATCAGAACTACTTTTGGACATAAAAAAACCACTGGCTATCTGAACTTCATCCAGAGAGATGTCCTCACCATGCAAGACTAATTTTGCTTTATTTACACCAAGTTTTTCACTCAGCTCACGATGACGCCATTGAAGTGTAGTATCTGTTTTAGTGATCAGCTCGATCTCCTCATTGAGCAAAAGTGCTGTTTCTGCTGGTAGTGAAACTCTCAGAATGGCTTCTGGGAAATAACTCAAGTCAATCTCAGTGGTCACTGATACAGGCGAAAAATACCAATTGCTCTCGTGCGTCACAGACCAGTCATAGCGATAGTTTTTGATCACATTAAAAGTCGAGTGCTCTTGGCCTATGGACTCTGTGCATATGCATATCCCGACAAGCCAAAAGATCAATATGCCTAGTTTTTTAAAATCTACTGATGTAGCCAAAATGTATTTTCGAATAATTAAGTCCAAAAGGCTGTGCCTCAGCCTTTCCTAATCCATAAATAAAATTGAATATCCCTCCTGCTGTACTTAGACTGATCCCCAATCCAGTTCCAAATGGATATTCCCTAAAATTACGGTTTTTCAAGTCGCTTTTGATGTAAGCCTGATCAAAAAACACTAAGAAATATGAAAACTCATCAAAGTAAAATCTTGATTCAACATTTAACAAAGCGTACTCGCTAGCAAAAAAGAAGTTTTCATTGAAACCCCTGATCGATTTTAGTCCGCCTACCCTGTAGAGATCATTGACAAAAAGTCGATCATTTGCCATGAAGCCTCCAGTAATCCTCGTCAGCAGTGTTGTCCTTCTACTTACTGGAGTGAATCTCTCTAGTCGGGCATGCACATTTAATTGAAGCGTCTGCAAATCTACCCCTTCATACAATGCGGCATCTATTCCTGTATTTCTTCTGATATTTTTATTCCCGACAGCAAACTCTACCTCACTTTGCCAGCCTCGGAAAGGGTTGAAATCATCATCTAAATAACTCAACTGATAATTAATCCCGTATTGATTTAGGTCAAAATCTACTAAATCTGGTAGTTCGGTCGCTTCACGATACTGAAAAGTCGATAGTAGATTGGCTGCTCTAAGACTTGTAAAAAATCCAATTCTTGCATGAGCACTAGGTCTATAGCTGATATCAAATCGAAAATTTCTGTTAGTAAAAGAGCTGTCTTCCTTGAGTAGAAAAAAATTAGCTTTCAAGCTGACAGGTGAACCAAATATGTTGCTTTCTTCTGCCAATAGATTTAAGTTTTGAGACAGCTGGCTGAGCCTTTGCCAAGCGATATTGAGATTCCGCCCCGCTCCGCCTAAGTTGTAGAGCGCTAGGTTAAATTGCCCTGTGATCAATACCTTGTTTTCTTCCAGTTCATTAGGCAAGAGACCGATGATACCATCTATCTGATTGATCCTGCGATCATCTACCGCTAGGTAGAGTGTGGACTCACTATTCTGAAAGGACTGTTCTGGCACTTTTTGGATACGTAAATAAGGCAAGCGTGCTAATCGCTGCGCTGCTTGATCTACTTTTCGCTGATCATAGGGTTCACCCTGCTTGATAGAGAGATAAGCAGACAAAAACTTCCTTTTGGTTTTGGTATTTCCCGAGAGCTGTAGTGTATCAAAGCGAATCAAAGGCCCAGGTTCATATGCTATCGAAGCGGCTACTTTGCTATCCTTGATCACCATACTATCTAATCTAATATTAGCGAAAGGATAACCTCCATTTTCACTAATGCTAATCACCGACTCGAAGAGATCAGCCACTTCTGTGTAACTGAAAACTTTATCCCTGAAAAAACGATCTCGATAGCCACTTTTAGAGAGCAAAGATTCTTCTACATTGCCTGGTTTGAGATACACCCACTCATACTTTTCCCCTGTGATGATTTTCACATAAGCAGTTTTTTGCTCAAAAGTCAAATCAGACCAATAGGCCGCCAAGTATCCTCTCGACTGCAACTGACTGACTGCTATTTGAGCTGCTTGATAGACTTGAAGCGAATCATCAACACTTTTAGACAAATTCAATCCTTCTAGTGCGCGCCCCTCTGGCTCAGCGGTCAAATACACCAAGCGATACTGAGCTGACAAGCTGATCGATGAGAAACTGAATATGAGAAAAAGGAGGTATTTCAAATTGATGATGCTTATTTTTGTCTAAAATTATAAATTTTGGCTGGAATCTACATCCATATTCCTTTCTGTAAGCAAGCATGTCACTACTGTGACTTTCACTTCAGCACTAATCTCAGCTATAAATCTGCTATGGTGCAGGCTATCATGACTGAAGCTGCGTTACAAAAAGGCTTTTTGAAAGAACATAAAATCAAAACCATCTACTTTGGAGGAGGCACGCCCTCACTTTTATCTTCTCAAGAATTAGAGTTGATATTGAACACCTTAGCTAAAAACTTTGACCTAAGCCAAGTCGGTGAAATAACATTGGAAGCCAATCCTGATGATCTCAGCAGAGAAAAGCTTACAGAACTAAAACAACTTGGGATCAATAGGCTGAGCATTGGCATACAGTCCTTTCATGAACCCTTCCTGCAAATGATGAATAGGGCACATACAGCCCAAGAAGCCCTGCAAGTAGTGGATCATGCAAGAGCCGCAGGGTTTGACAAGTTGAGCATAGACCTGATCTATGCCATTCCTCATGCAGATCACACTATCTGGCAAAAAGACCTTGCTATAGCCATGTCTATAGATCCTGGGCATATTTCTAGTTACTGTCTTACAGTCGAGCCAGGTACCGCACTCGGCAGATGGCAGACTAGTGGCAAGTTTGAAGCAAGTAGCGATGATTTTGCAGCAGATCAATTTGAACTGCTACTTGCTACCATGGACAAGCATGGTTATGAGCAATATGAAATCTCCAACTTTGCCAAAGAAGGGCATCACTCGCAACACAATAGTGCCTACTGGCAGTACATTCCCTATCTTGGGTTAGGGCCAGGAGCACACAGTTTTGATGGCGAGCAAAGACAGCACAATATCAGCCACAATCCTAAGTACATCAAATCCCTCCAAGCAGATTTGATTCCCGCGACTATAGATCACCTTAGCCCTTCTGATCAGCTAAATGAATACATACTGACCTCTCTGAGAACCAAATGGGGGACATCATTAGAAAAAATCGCGAATACTTGGCAAATCACCTTAGACCTCAATAAAATTCATAACTTTATACAAGATCAATTCCTAAGCCTAGAGCATAATACACTCAAGCTCACTCCAAAGGGCAGGCTTTTAGCAGACCAGATCGCTATGGAGTTATTTGTAGAAGACATGGTATGAAAAATACACCAGAACAGTTTAAAAGAAAGTCTAATATAAGTCCGCTAAAAGAAGCCATCGATCAGCTCCTGAAGACCTATCAGATCAAAGATAAGTTTGAAGAAAAAAGCTTGATCAGCTCTTGGGAAAAACTCATGGGCACACCTATCGCCAAGCGCACATCAAGCCTTTATATTAAGGATAAAAAACTATTTGTTACACTCACCTCTGCGCCTCTGAAGCAAGAAATGATGATGACTCGGCATAAAGTCATGGAGATCATCGTCCAAGAATTTGGTAAAGATGTCGTAGAAGAAATCATCTTTTTATAGCCATGAAAAAAATCTTATTATCCATTTCCCTTATATGTATCGTCTCATTAGCAACCAATGCACAGACTGTATATAGTCAAGACACAGAGTCTATAGACAACATCATAGAGGCACTGTATGAAGTGATCTCTGGAGAAGCCAATGAAGCTCGAGATTGGGACAGATTCACTAATCTATTTGCCAAAGATGCCAAACTCATCCCAACCACAAAAAATGCCGCTGGAGAAATCTCTTACCGCTATTGGACACCTGCTGACTATGTAGAGATGTTTACCAGTAGCCGAAGAACCACTGGTTTCTTTGAAGAAGAGCTCGCTAGGAAAACAGAAACTTATGGTAGCATCGTGCATGTATTCACCACTTATGCCACGAGAGCCACTAAAGATGGCCCCACTACTAATAGAGGCATCAATAGCATCCAACTACTCAAAGGAAAAGACCGCTACTACATCATGAATATCTTCTGGAGTGCTGAAAGCGATGGATACCCACTACCAGACATATACCTAAAGGACTAATATCCTGTCAGAAGCGCATTACGCTAAATAATGCTTACCTTTGTGACTTAATTTTAAAACATGCCAATAAGACTTCACAAAAATACTACAGAGGCAGTAGCCGAAGGACTCTATCAAATCTTTCATGACAACCTTTATGCTGATAAAGTAGTAGAGAAGCTACTCAAAACCAATAAAAGATGGGGTGCAAGAGACCGTGCATTCATCGCTGAAAATATCTACGAAATAGTCAGATGGTGGAGACTAATCACCACCTTAACCCCAATAGACCAATCTAAAAAAGTTCACTACTATAGAGCCTTTGGCACTTGGGCAATCCTTCAAGGACATGATCTTCCAGACTGGGAAGAGTTTACTACGCTCAGACCTGACAAGATTAAAAAGCAATATGAAGCGTTAGACAACAGGGCTATTTTAGAATCTATCCCTGACTGGCTAGATCAAAAAGCAAGCATGCAACTTGGCGATTTATGGCCAGAAGAAATCGCTGCGCTCAATGATCAAGCAGAGGTAGTTCTCAGAGTCAATAGACTAAAGACAACTCCTAAAGAGCTGGCAAGCACTTTGGCATCTACGGATGTCCAAGCTTACTTAGTACCAGACTATCCAGATGCCTTGGTCTTAGAGAAAAGACAAAATATATTTCTTAATCCAGCCTTTAAACAAGGTCTCTTCGAAGTGCAGGATGGCAGTTCTCAGCGCGTAGCAGCAGCACTGGATGTAGCACCAGGCATGCGTGTGATCGATGCCTGTGCAGGTGCCGGTGGTAAATCCCTTCATATCGCAGCCATGATGCAAAACAAGGGCAGAATCATCTCTATGGATGTTGAAGAGTGGAAACTTTTCAACCTCAAGATTAGAGCGAGAAGAGCTGGTGTACAGATCATAGAAAGTAGACTGATAGAAAACAATAAGACGATCAAGCGTCTACACGAAAGTGCAGACAGGCTCCTCCTAGATGTGCCTTGCTCAGGACTAGGCGTACTTAGGAGAAATCCAGACACGAAATGGAAGCTCAGTCCAGACAGCATTGAGCATGTCAAAACATTACAAGAAGACATCCTGCATAACTACTCTAAGATGCTCAAATCTGGGGGTATCATGGTCTATGCGACATGTAGTATACTGCCAGAGGAAAATAACCTTCAAGTAGAAAAGTTTCTAGCCTCAGAAGCTGGTAAAGATTTCACTCTCATCCATGAAGAGCGTGTCCTGGCTCATCAGAGTGGCTTTGATGGCTTCTACATTGCTAAAATGCAGAAAAAATAGTAACTAAATAATCACCCACAGTTTACAACATCAAACTATAAGACAAAAGAAAAGGGCTTTCGAAACCGAAAGCCCTTTTTTAATCTATTATTATAACCATTAACCAATTTTCTCTTTGATTCTAGCTGCCTTACCTTGACGACCTCTTAGGTAGAACAATCTAGCTCTTCTTACTTTACCTTGTCTCAATAGCTCGATTTTTTCGATGCTTGGAGAAAGGATAGGGAAAATTCTCTCAACACCAACACCGTTAGAAACTTTTCTTACTGTGAAAGTTTCACCGTTAGAGTTAGCATTTTTTCTCTGGATTACTGTTCCTTGGAACTGCTGGATTCTCTCTTTGTTACCTTCTTTGATTTTCACGTGAACGTTGATCGTATCTCCAGCATTGAAAGTAGGAAAATTAGCTCTTACGTCTTTGTATTCCTCTTCAATAAGTTTAATTAAGTCGCTCATATCTTTAGTATGTCTAGTTCTAATCCGAAATGGATTGCAAATATATGAATTTTTTTTCTGTATGATATTTTCCTTAGAAAAATATTTAGTTAAAACCTGAAATATTAGCTACTTAACTCAATCTGCTAATAGGTCTGGTCTTCTCTCTTTAGTTCGCTTTATCGCTTGCTCAAATCTCCACTCAGATATCTTCTGCTCATGCCCAGAGAGTAGTACTTCGGGTACTTTGAGCCCTTTATACTCAGCTGGTCTTGTATACACAGGAGGAGCTAGTAGATTATCTTGAAAGGAGTCCGTCAATGCCGATGTTTCATCTGAAAGGACTCCTGGAAGCAATCTGATGATCGCATCTGAGACGACTGCTGCCGCAAGTTCTCCACCAGAAAGCACATAGTCACCTATACTGATTTCTCTCGTGACAAACATTTGTCTGGCTCGCTCATCGATTCCCTTATAGTGCCCACAAAGGATAATGATGTTTCCCTTCAAGGATAACTCATTGGCGATACGTTGACTGAACCTCTCACCATCTGGCGTCATGTAGATGATTTCATCGTAGTCTCGCTGTGACTTCAGTGCCGATATACATCCATCTATCGGTTCGATCGACATGACCATCCCTGCGCCTCCACCAAATGGATAATCATCTATACTTTTGTGCTTGTCTGTACTGTAAGCTCTCAAATCATGGATCTCTACAGTGACCAATCCTTTATCAATTGCACGCTTCAAAATAGACGCACTAAAAGGACTCTCAAGAAGTGACGGCAAACAAGTAATGATATCGATCCTCATATTTTAGTCTTCTAGATATACATCCAACAGCCCTTCTGGTAGATTGGTATGAATCACCTTTAGCGACTTATCTACTTTAGTCACGATGGCATCATTGATAGGAATCAAGACTTCTTTTCCAAAATATTCCATCCCAATCAACACTTGGCTTGGCATCTCATAGATATTGGCTACAGTGCCTAATCCACCCAAGTGTGCATCTTGTATAGCATATCCTGATAGCTCATGATAATAATACTTATCAGGACCTAATTCAGGGAGCATTTGCACTGGTAAGTACAATACACAACCCTCCAGTTGTTCGGCTTGATCCACAGAGTCAAAGTCTTCAAACTTTACAAGTGCGCGCCTTTCCTGCAACACCATATACTCAATAAAAAAAGGAACCAGTCGAGAGTTAAACTCTACAAAGACTGATTCCAAATTTTGGTAGTACTCTGGATTGTCTACATCTAGTACGATGCTGACTTCACCGTGAATACCGTGAATTTTAGCCACATATCCCAACTGGAAGCAAGCTTCCTTATTCATGGGACAGAGTGTTTAGTTTTGCTCTTCAGTGTTATCTTCTGCCGCAGGAGCTTCTCCTTCTGCGCTTTCTGCAGTCGGCTCTTCAGCTGTCTCTGCAGCGGCTGCTTCAGCTTCCTTCTGCTTAGCAGCGATAGCCTCAAGTCTAGCAGCATTCTTCTTAGCCTCAGCATCTAGAGCAGCTTTCTTAGCATCTTGCTTAGCTTTAGCTAGTCCTTCTACCTTACCAGAGATTTTGCTGTCTTTAGACGCTTTCCACTCTTCAAACTTAGCATCTGCTTGCTCTTGAGTGATGGCACCTTTCAATACACCAATTTGAAGATGTTTTTTCAATAACACCCCTCTGTATGAAAGCATCGCCTTCACAGTATCAGTTGGCTGCGCTCCATTCAGCACCCATGTTAATGCTTTATCGTCATTGATCTCGATAGTAGCTGGGTTAGTGTTTGGATTGTATGAACCAATTTTCTCGATGAACTTACCATCACGTGGCGCACGAGCATCAGCCACTACTACATCATAGAATGGCTTTCTTTTTTTACCTCTACGGGCTAATCTGATTTTTACTGACATTTTATTGTTGTTTTAGTCATGCGATGGATCCCGTCCATCTTTTTCGGACTGCAAAGATAGAATTAGTCTTTGATTTATAAAACTATTGAAACAAAAATTAATCAGCACACAGACTGATTATCAGCATTTTTATCCTACAAAGACTAGCCACTTATCAATACATATCGGATTGCGCTGACATTTCGACTAATTAAATAAACTCCAGACACTCAATTCGTGTTTGCTACATATGCGAGGATATAGATTCACTAAATTCATCCCAGAGCAAGATCCAGAAAAATCTAGATTCGAAAACCTGCTCAATATCTTTCTACAACTAGTCAGTATGACTGGTGGAGATGCCGCTGAAGCCCTCAGCTGGTTGAGTAACTTAGATAAGAGATACAATCTCACCAGCTCCAATTATGGAATAGGAGATTTCATACAAGACCTTAAGGACAAGGGATATCTCACAGAAGAAAATGCCAAAGGATCATTTAAGGTCACACCAAAAGGTGAGCAGGCGATCAGAAAGAGCGCCCTTGATGAAATATTTGGCAAGCTAAAAAAGGGTAACAAAGGAAACCACTCAACCAAATTCACAGGTCTAGGGGATGAGCAAGGCACTGATCGCAGAGCTTATGAGTTTGGGGATAATTTAGACCAAATCGCGCTCACGGAATCTATCCGTAACGCCCACGTCAATCATGGCCTTGGAGACTTTAAACTTACAGAAGATGATCTAGAAGTAGTAGAAAGAGAGTATAAATCACAGACCTCTACTGTACTTATGATCGACATCTCCCACTCGATGATACTATATGGGGAGGACAGGATCACTCCTGCTAAAAAGGTGGCCATGGCACTTGCTGAATTGATAAAAACCAAGTACCCTAAAGACACCCTTGACATCATCGTCTTCGGTAATGATGCTTGGCAGATTCAGTTGAAAGACTTACCCTTTTTGCAAGTAGGGCCCTATCATACCAATACAGTAGCTGGCTTAGAACTAGCGATGGACCTTTTGAGGAAAAGAAAAAATGCCAATAAACAGATCTTCATGATCACTGATGGCAAGCCTACTTGTCTTAAAGTGGGCATCAAATACTATAAAAATAGCTTTGGTATCGACAGCAAAATCCTCAATGAAACACTCAAGCTTGCTGCTCAATGTCGAAAACTCAGTATACCTGTGACGACTTTTATGATTGCCTCAGATCCTTATCTAAAAGAGTTCGTGAAGGAGTTCACCAAAGTCAATAATGGTAATGCCTACTACAGTAGCTTAGAAGGCTTAGGCCATTTGATTTTTGAAGATTTTAAAAGAAATAGAACTAAAAGATTTTAATACATGCAATACGAAAAAATCTCCGCTAAAGACCTCCTTAAAATCAAAACCTTAGGTGAGCTTAAAGCTACCGGCTATACACCAAAGTCTATCAAAGAGGAGTTGAGGGCAAACTTAATCTCCAAACTCCAAAAAGGAGAGCAAGTCTTCGAAGGAATCTATGGATATGAAGATACGGTCATCCCAGACCTAGAGAGAGCTATCCTCTCTATGCACAATATCAACCTACTAGGACTTCGTGGACAAGCTAAAACTAGGCTAGCCCGTATGATGACCAAGTTGCTAGATGAATACATCCCAGTAGTCAAAGGTAGCGAACTCAATGACGATCCTATGGTTCCTATCTCACATGCTGCGCAGGATTTGATCAAAGCACATGGAGATCAGACACCGATAGAATGGTGGCATAGAGACGATCGATATGCTGAGAAGCTAGCCACACCAGATGTGTCTGTGGCAGATTTGATAGGTGATATCGACCCCATCAAGGCTGCTACTCTAAAACTCAGCTACTCTGATGAGCGAGTATTACACTATGGAATGATCCCAAGAGCCCATAGATCTATTTTTGTGATCAACGAACTCCCAGACCTTCAGGCAAGGATTCAAGTTTCCCTTTTCAATATATTACAAGAGGGTGACATTCAAATCAGAGGATTTAAGCTGAGACTGCCTTTAGATATCCAGTTTGTCTTTACTGCCAATCCTGAGGACTACACTAACAGAGGAAGTATCGTGACACCGCTCAAGGATCGTATCGAAAGCCAGATCATCACCCACTATCCTAAGTCTATCGAAATCGGTAAGCGCATCACAGCCCAAGAGGCAAGACTTCAAAAGAGAAGTGCTGGAAATATCCACATCCCTGAACTGGCCAAAGATCTCATAGAGCAAGTAGCAGTAGAAGCACGCTCTAGCGAGTACGTAGATGAAAAGAGTGGCGTATCTGCTCGATTGACTATATCAGCTTATGAAAATCTCATGAGTGCTGCAGAGCGTAGAGTACTGATCAATAAAGAAGAAAACACTGTGCTTCGAGTGGTTGACTTTATCGGCATCATCCCAGCCATCACGGGCAAAATAGAGCTTGTCTATGAAGGTGAGCAAGAAGGCGCGGGTATTGTAGCACAGTCACTGATCGGCAAATCCATCAGATCTTTATTCCTATCCTTTTTCCCAGATCCTGAGAAAAGTAAAAAGGAGAAAGAAAACCACTATGCACCGATCATGGAATGGTTTGGTTCGGGAAATACCCTCGACATATTGACGCAATCTAGTGATAAGACTTACAAGGAAACTCTGAGTCAGGTACCTGGATTAGAGGATCTAGTCAAACACTATGTGCCTAAACTTGCTGACATAGAAAAAGAGTTCTACATGGAATTTGCACTTCATGGTCTAGCAGAGTTTAGTCAGATTAGTAAAAAGACTTTGGAAACAGGCCTTCAATTCAAGGATCTCTTCAGCAGCATGTTTGACATGACAGGAGATCTGGGTGATGAAGATGAGGATTTTAGCTAAACAGCTAATTTGATATATTTGCAGAGGAGGTGAGTAGCCTCCTTTTTTTATCCCAGCAAAACATACATGATGACGCTACAAGAACTCAAAAAGCTGGTAGAAGGTGGAGAGGGTCTACACCTTGAATTTAAAAAGAAAGTAAATCATCCTGACAAAGTAGTCAGGGAAGCAGTAGCCTTTGCCAATACCGCTGGAGGATATTTACTACTCGGTGTAGATGACGATGGCACACTCAGTGGGCAAAGATATATCGAAGAAGAAGTTTATACTTTAGAAAAGGCTTTTAAAACCTACTGTAGACCAGAAATCCCTTATGAAATCAAAGTAATCAAACTATCTGAGAAAAAAGGAGTAGCAATCTTTAAAATCCCTCATAGTACCAAAAGGCCTCACTACGTGATCACTAGTCCAGCTGATAAAAGAGGCAAAGCGTATGTAAGAGTAGCGGATCGCAGCATACAAGCTAGCAAAGAGGTCTGGCAAGTCATCAAGCGTGGTAAAAAAGAAAAGGATATCTCATTTATCTACGGAGAAAAAGAAAATGCACTAATGAAGTATCTCGGAGAACATGACTTCATCACACTAAAGACCTTTGCTGAGATAGCCCAAATCCCAAAATTTATAGCTTCACAAACACTGGTCAGGCTGACACTCGCCAGTGTGATCCGCATAGAACCTCGTGAGTTAGAGGATAAGTACTTTTTGAAAAGTTAGTTTTCCTTGACTTAAACACTAGCTATCAGTGACCTGACATTAAGGTACTGTTATGATTAGCCCATCAGTTTTTAGAAATAAATTGATTTACAGCAGGTTATATTTTTTTCATCATTACCTGCATTTCTTTTAAGATTTAGAGAAGTTATTCCGAGATATTATCTCTAAATTAAAGACAACTAACCAATTAACCAGCTGTAGATTATGCCAAAAGAAAAATCCCAAAAGAAGATTTTTGTGCTCGACACCTCAGTGATCCTCTATGAGCATATCTCTATCATGAACTTTGCAGAACATGATGTAGCCATTCCTATCACCGTATTGGAGGAGTTGGATCAGTTTAAAAAGGGGAACGACACTAAAAACTTCGAAGCTAGAGAGTTTATACGCCTGCTGGACAAACTCTCCAAAGACAACATGATCCATGATTGGACACCGCTCAATGGCAAGTCTAAAGGCAACTTCAAAATCATGATGCATTCTGACAGTACGCTGGATGCGCAAGTGATTTTTAATGAAGAAAAAAACGACCACCGAATCTTAAATGCTGCACTGAAACTCGTGCAAGAAGAAAAAGGTCGAAAAGTCATCCTAGTCAGTAAGGATATCAATCTTAGACTCAAAGCGAAATCTCTGGGACTTCCTGCGGAGGACTACGAGACTGGAAAAATCAAAAACGTAACAGAACTCCATACAGGCAAAACCATCATTGAAGACATAGACCCTGCTGTGATCAATAAATTTTATGATCAGGAGAGAGTGCCTGTCAAAGATGTCTTAGGGCGTAAAAAACCGATGATCAACGGATTTTATATCCTAAAAAGCGATAAAAATTCTGCCTTGACTTATTATGATCATGATCAGCAGTTGATGACCAAGGTGGATAAGCAGACCATCTACGGTATCAAGCCAAAGAATGCTGAGCAAACCTTTGCTATGCATGCGATCATGAATCCAAATGTCAAACTAGTGACCATCCAAGGAGTCGCAGGTACTGGTAAAACACTCTTGGCACTTGCAGGAGCCCTAGAGCAACGCAGAGAGTATAAGCAGATCTTCCTAGCGCGTCCTATAGTGCCGCTGAGCAATAAAGACATCGGCTATCTCCCTGGAGATATCAAGTCCAAGCTCAACCCTTACATGGAACCACTCTGGGACAATTTGAAATTCATCCAGAACCAATACAATGAAAATGACAAAGAATTCACCCGAATCACAGAAATGGTGAATCTAGAAAAACTGGTGATACAACCGCTTGCGTATATCAGGGGGCGTAGCTTGAGCAATATCTTCTTTATCGTAGATGAAGCTCAAAACTTAACGCCTCACGAGGTCAAGACCATCATCACCAGGGCAGGAGAAAATACCAAGATTATCTTCACAGGAGACATCTATCAGATAGATACCCCTTACCTAGATAGTCAAAGTAATGGACTCTCATACCTCATAGATCGGGTCAAGGAGCACCCGCTTTATGCCCACGTCAAACTGGAAAAAGGGGAACGCTCTGAGTTGGCTAACCTTGCTAATGAGATGCTTTAAGAAAAATTAACAGAATAATTATTTGGTTCATGCAACCATCTACTGTTCGAAAGCAAATTTTATATTGTCCGTTTTTGAGACAGTTAATTTCTGTTAATCTCTTAAATCATCGAAAATAAGCCGTATTGGCTGTTTGGCATAGGATTTGGCAATTGTGAGACATACGATTTTATCAAAAATTTTTTCTACCATGAAAACGCTAGTATTCTCTCAAAAAAACATGTGTGCTTTAGTAGCACTTGCCCTTGCACTTTTAGTAGTGCTTTCTGCCTCTAGCTGTTCTCCTACAGCTAAGGAATATGCTGATGCTGATCAAGTATCTGTAACTAACGACACTGTTGAAGATGATATATTAGTAACTGACTTATTTGATAAAAAGCTAAGCATGACTACCATCTTCATACTTGATGAAAAAAATGAAATCATCAGAACCTATCAAGTAGAAGATATCGAAAATATCCAAGATGAATCTATCAATCAGGATATCGCTTCAAGTGCACATCTGATGACAGATCGTAGGTCTGTATTCTACAAGAAAGATGCTTAAACGCTTCCTGAAACGAAAAAAACCGACTCATTAGTCGGTTTTTTTATGCCTTGACCATTATATCAAATCAACTTTCAGTGATGGTATTTAGCTTAGCCAAGAGTGCATTATAATATTGTCTTCCTACAGGCACTTTCATACCATTGTCTAGTGTAACTTCCTTGGTATTGAGTAGTTCTATCGCATCTAATTGTACGATATATGATTTTTGTATCCGTAGAAACTGCTGACTTGGAAGCTTATCTTCCATCTCTTTCATAGACTTTCTCAGTACAAAATCCTTATTTCTAGACTTAACAGTCACCATGTTCCCATTAGCCTCTATGTAGAGTATATCCTTATGTCTTACCTTTTCGAAGTTTGTATCATTTTTGATAAATACTGCCTCGTTAACTAAGAAGGCAGGATCTGTAGCGCCTGGCATCGGAGCATCGACAGACGAAGGTCTGTTCTTTGCATTGAAGAGGACGATCTCTACCATCGCATGGATGTCGTTGCTATTGAATGGCTTCACGATAAATCCTGCTGGATTGATACGCTTGGCACGCTCCAGGATCTCTGGATCAGAGTAAGAAGTCACGTAGATGATCGGGACATCAACCATTTTCTTGACGATTTCCCCAAGTTCGATCCCATCTTTATCTCCTTTGAGCTTGATATCCATAAAGACTACATCAGGCCGAGTTTTCTTGATGGCCTTCACTGTTTGATTAGCCGAGTTGGCTATTTCTATATTGGTAAAGCCTATCAGCTCTAGTATCTCTTGCAGGTTTTCGGAGATGAAAACTTCATCCTCTACAATTAATATTTTCTCGTCTCTCATGACTTA
This sequence comes from Penaeicola halotolerans, assembly GCF_016464625.1. Lineage (GTDB taxonomy): Bacteria > Bacteroidota > Bacteroidia > Cytophagales > Cyclobacteriaceae > Penaeicola > Penaeicola halotolerans. The sequence goes on along the minus strand of NZ_JAEAGO010000002.1, from coordinate 546,218 downwards.
TAAAATTTTACAGAGATTAAAATTAGCATTTCGAAATAATTTACAACTCTTTTTTGACAAAAAATGCAACTAAATCGCATTGATTTTGATAAACAGCTTTTTGATTCAATAGACTTGCTTTTTTGTGTATGTATAAAAACTAACTAAAAGACAATAAAAAAGCCGAGACTAGCTCGGCTTTGATTATAAACTCATCATATCTTTAAATCTTGCGGCTTGTCTACGACTGACCTCCACCTTTTCTCCTCCTCTAAGCGTCACCACTAGCCCACCATTGAACCAAGGCTCGATGCCTTCTACCCAGCTTAGGTTGATGATATGTTTTCTACTTGCTCTAAAAAACGAACGCTCATCTAATCTTTCATCTAGGGCATTGAGTGACTTATGAATCATCGGCTTGAAGTTCTCAAAGTAGATCTTGATGTAGTTCCCATCACTCTCAAAGAGTCTGACATTTTCAAGCTTTACAAACCAACACCTGTCTCCATCTTTGACAAATACTTGATCGTTGATGGTAAGCTTTTGGCCTTGCTGATGTTCTTGGATTTGCTGATCACGAGAGATCTTGGTCTCTATCTTTTGGATACTTTCTTTGAGTCGCTCCGGCTGCACTGGTTTGAGCAGGTAGTCTAAAGCATTATATTCAAAAGCCTTGAGTGCATATTCATCATAAGCAGTTGTGAAGATCACATGAGGAGCCACTTCTAATTCTTCTAGCAGTTCGAAGCCCGTCTTGCCAGGCATCTGTATGTCTAGGAATATCAGATCTGGCTGCAGTTCTGCTATCTTTTGGATAGCATCATCCACATTGACTGCCTCACCTACTATCTCTACATTTTTATATTCTGCCAGTAAATTGCTCAGCTCTTTTCTAGCCAGTCTTTCATCATCTATGATCAGTGCGCGCATATTGGTAAGTTTTAGTCCTTAGTCGGTATTTCTATGTCTACCGCTACATGGCTTTCATCTTTATTGTATATTTTAAAATAAGCCTTATCCCCGTATATCAGCTTGAGTCGCTGCTTTGTATTGTTGATTCCATGTCCGCCATGCTTTCGCTTGGATACCACAGAGCTCAGTTTCCCACTGTTAACGATGCTAATATATAAATTCCCATTCTCTTTTACACGAGCCTTGAGTTCGATTTTGCCGCCAGCGATTAGATTAGAGATACCATGCTTGATACCATTTTCGACTAGGGTCTGTACCATCATCGGAGGCACATTGAAGTCATACGCTTCTGGATCTATCTGAATGTCAACTTGTAGGCGCTCTTCAAAGCGAATCGTCTCTAGAGCCAAATAATCTTTTACTGTATTCAACTCATCTTCAAAGTTGATCAATCGCTTCTTATCCATGATCAAAGAATTCCTTAAAATATTAGATAGCTGAGTGATCGCCATCTTGGCTTTGATCGGATCCTCATCTACTAATGCCCGAACGCTATTTAGTGCATTGAATATAAAGTGCGGGTTGAGTTGTGCACGTAAGTGATTGAGCTTGATCTCATTGATAGCTGCTTCGTATTTGAGTGAGTTATTATAATTATTGAAAAAGAAGTAGACGAAGTAAATCATCGACCAGAGCGAATAATAAAGAAAGGCAAACAAGAAATTTACTGAAAGCACACTTACTCTCAAATCTCTACTGTTCAATGTATCAAAAACTTTCCCTAAACCTATCTGAAAGAGGATATTGAAGAAACTCAAAATGATGATTCCCGTAAATACTACGAGTACGAGTCTATTGAGAGAGAAGCTCAAAAAACCATATCGCTTGATGACTAAGCGGAAGAGATTGGTACTAAAAAGGTAGAAGGCAGCCAATGCTATGATCGAGGTGATATCCACTCGATTATTCGGCAAAGCGATAGACAAGAGGATATTGGTCAGTGCATAGATACCCCAGCCTGACACTTGTAATATCCAATAAAGCTTTTGTCTATTCATTCTCAATGCTGTTCATCCTTTGACCAATTTTCAAATATAGCAGAATACTGAGTTTGTACTCGCTTAATTTGACAACTAGCAGATACCTTACACAAAAGGAATATAGTGTCATTTTAAAGTCTAACCACCTACCAAATCTTCATTTATATTCGTCAGTCGCTGAATATAAGCATCAAATATATGGGCAAAAATAGCTACCTGAAAAATACTTAAGATTTTCTCATTAATATTGAAACTTAGAATATTATTCCGCGTAATGATGTATGTAAACTCAAATAAAAAATTTATACAAAAATGAAGACTAAAAAATTATCAATTATTTTGTTTTCAATTTCTCTTGCTTTCTTATCTTTGCAGCCTACTTGGGCAAATGAGGGACCTGCAAAAGATCAAAAAGTAATCAGCTTCCTAAATCAAGAATTGAGTGAAACGGAAGATCAACTTTTAGAAAACTCCCTTACCCTTTTCTTTATAGATGAAAAGGCAGATATACAAAGAAAAGTAGTATTAGAAGAAGGCATGAGTGAGGCTGATCGTAAAGAGATCAAGCAAATGATCAACTCAAGCAAACTAGTGATGGTAAAAAATCAAACATACTTTTACTTAAAAAGTGAGAAATCATCAAACTAGTCAAACCTTCTTCTATCACAGTTCGTAAATAGAATAAAGTTTTTCATAGTTTAGTTTAATAGGTTAATAAAGTTTGGTTGAAAAGTAAATACCCCGAAGCTTCTTGGCTCGGGGTATTTTTTTTATACTACTTCTTTCATTCCAAGTTCTATGCGGAGAAACTTCGCTGTGTGACTTTGAGGATGCCTTGCGACCTCCTCTGGAGTTCCCTCAGCGATGATCTGACCTCCTTTTTCTCCACCTTCTAGCCCTACATCTATGATATGGTCAGCTACTTTGATCACATCTAGATTGTGTTCGATGATCAGCACAGTATTGCCTTTGTCAGCTAGCTTATTGAGCACATCTAGCAAGTGTTGGATGTCTTGAAAGTGCAGTCCTGTAGTAGGCTCATCAAGGATATACATGGTCTTACCAGTATCCTTTTTGGACAGTTCAGTAGCTAGCTTGACACGCTGAGCTTCACCTCCAGAGAGTGTAGTAGCATGCTGACCCAGTGTGATATAGTCAAGACCCACTTCATTGAGTGTCTGTATTTTTCTTAAAATCTTTGGCTGATTTTCAAAGAATTCTACCGCTTGCTCCACTGTCATGTCTAGCACATCTGCTATAGACTTTCCTTTAAACCTGACTTCTAGTGTTTCTCTATTATATCGCTTGCCTTTACAGGTTTCACATGGGATATGCACATCTGGCAAAAAGTCCATCTCTACGAGCTTCATACCCGCACCTTCACAGTCTTCACATCTGCCTCCTTTGACATTGAAAGAGAAACGACCGACTTTATAACCTCTGATCTTAGACTCTGGCAACTCTGTGAAAAGACTTCTAATATCACTGAAGACTCCAGTATAAGTGGCGGGATTAGACCTAGGCGTACGACCTATGGGTGACTGATCCACCTCTATGACTTTGTCGATATGCTTAAGTCCATCTATAGAGGTATAAGGAAGCGGGTCTTTTTTCGAGTGATATATGTGTTGATTTAATATCGGATATAGGGTCTCATGTATAAGCGAAGATTTACCACTACCGGACACTCCTGTGACACAGACCATCTTGCCTAGGGGTATCTCCAAGTCTACATTTTTGAGATTGTGACCTGTTGCTCCTTTGAGCAAAATAGACTTCCCCTTACCTTTTCTTCTTTCTACTGGTACGGCTATAGAAAGTTCTCCATTGAGGTATTTAGCAGTTGTACTCCCTTGCTTCAGAAAATCAGCTGGCGTACCCGCTGCGACTACCGTCCCTCCGTGCCTGCCTGCCCCAGGACCGATATCTAGCACATAGTCTGAGTCAAGCATCATGTCTTTATCATGCTCTACAACAATCACTGTATTCCCTAGGTCTCTCAGGTCTTGTAGTGCTTTGATGAGTTTGACATTGTCTCGCTGATGCAGTCCGATACTTGGCTCATCTAGGATATACAATACACCCACGAGTTGCGTACCTATCTGAGTAGCCAATCTGATCCGCTGAGCTTCTCCACCTGAGAGCGTTCTGAGTGGGCGATTGAGTGTGAGATAATTTAGCCCTATATCCAACATGAAGCCAATGCGCTTTCTGATTTCCTTGAGCACTTCTGCACCGATGAGATTTTGTCGCTCAGTCATACGTGTCTCTACATCAGCAAACCATTCGCCTAACTGACTAAGATCCATCATGGCTAGTTCAGCGACATTTTTTCCTCCGATCATGAAGTGAAGCGCTTCCTTTTTCAGTCTAGTTCCTTCACATTCTGGACAAGTCTTCACTGTGAGATAGTCACTCAACCACTCTCTGGTCTTATCAGTCCCTGTTTCTTGTTGTTTTTGGAGAAAATTAAAGATTCCCTCAAAGGTAGTGTTCCACTGCGTCCCAGGATATTTGACCGATTCTACAGCGACTGGCACGCTATCGCCATGAAGTATCATATGGAGTACTTCATTTGGGATTTTCTCGATCGGAGTACTCAAACTAAGTTTGTGTCGCTTGAGGATAGCTTCCAGCTTTTTGAAAATCCAAATATCTCTAAACTCTCCCAGCGGGGCGATACCACCTCTACTAATACTCAAACTACGGTCTGGGATGATACTATCTTCAGTGATTTCTTCTATCTCTCCTAGTCCATTACAAGTCTGACAAGCACCATATGGTGAGTTAAAAGAAAAAGTATTTGGTGCGGGCTCATCGTACGAAAGACCTGTCTTTGGATCCATCAAGTATTTAGAAAAGTGATGAATCTCATTTTGTTCATCTCTAAGCATGATGATCCCTTTGCCATGCTGCATGGCTGTCTTCACTGACTGACTGATCCTAAAACGATCCTCTTGCTCCACTACGATGCGATCTATGACGATCTCTATATCGTGTGTTTTATACCTATCGAGCTGCATCTTGGGTACCATCTCCATCACGACTCCATCTACCCGTACTTTGCTAAAGCCCATCTTGCGGACTTGCTCAAATAGCTCTCTGTAGTGACCTTTTCTACCCTTCACGATAGGCGCCAAGATGATGAGTTTTTGACCTTCAAAATTCTTAATGATCTGATCTAGGATTTGATCTTCACTCTGGCGGATCATCTTTTCACCAGTCAAATAAGAATATGCCTCACCCGCTCTCGCATAGAGTAAGCGCATGAAATCATAGATCTCTGTGACTGTACCCACCGTAGAGCGTGGGTTTCTAGAAGTAGTCTTTTGCTCGATCGATATGACGGGACTCAAACCTTGGATCTTGTCCACATCGGGCCTTTCCATCCCTCCTAAAAATGACCTTGCATAGGCAGAGAAACTCTCCATATACCTTCGCTGTCCCTCTGCATAGATCGTATCAAAAGCTAGTGAAGACTTACCACTACCACTGATTCCAGTGATGACTACTAGTTTATTTCTGGGGATGCTCGCATCGATATTCTTTAGATTGTGCTCTCTAGCACCAAAAATCTCAATTTTCTCTTCTGCCGTCTGTTTAGAGACCACTGCCTTACCTGCTTTCAAATCAGTGCTGTTCATAGAATTGCAAATTAGCTAAAATCACTTTAGCCTCATACTTAGGGTAACCAGATAAAAGGGATTGAGTTTATCCGATCTATGGATTTATAGTGCAGGACTTTTCCCTCCATAGCTCACGGGAATGTGTATGGTGTAAGATTTCCCTTTTCTTACTGTGAGCTGTGGCTTCCTTAGCCATGGGTTGTAGAGCTTAAGTATCTTGTAGTTGATCCCTTGCTCTTGGGCAAATACCGCTAAATCTTTGATACTTTGTGTGACCTCCACTTCTCTCAATTCGATTGGCTGATAGATGCCATTGATCTCATAGCCATATGTCTTAGGTTTTTCAAAAATCTCCTTCATCGCCAAGATGCGAAAAACATAGCGTGAGGTCTCCTCATTGAGTAATAAGTCATAGTAGCTGTCGACCTTTTGCTCGTCCATCCTACGCAGCAGTCCCGTGCGACCCATGTTGTAGGAAGCTGCCACGTCTGTCCACGAACCAAATCGCTCATAAGCAGACAGGAGATATTTACAAGCAGCCTCTGTAGAAGCGATCGGATCATAGCGCTGATCTATCTCATCATTGATTTCAAGTCCTAGCTCTTCACCAGTCTTAGGCAATATCTGCCAAAACCCAGTAGCTCTGGCTGGAGAGACGACATTGAGCAAACCACTTTCTATCACTGCCAAGTATTTGAAGTCTGTGGGTACACCATTTTTCTCCAATATCTTTTCCATCTGAGGAAGCCAAATGCCAGCTCGCTTGATCGTCAGGATGGTATTAGAGTTCCAGTAAGTGTTCACATATATCTCACGCTCAAAACGCTCCAATACGTCAGGCTGCTCTAGCGGCACACGCTCACCTGCAAATTTCAAGTCCTTAGGCACATCAAAGGTGTAGACTTTATAATTATCAGGAAAATTGATGAAAGTCGTATCACCACTCTGTGTCAAGATCATGCTTGGCTGCGCAGACTGAGACTTGCTTGCCAGAACCCATAGCCCTAGCAAGCCTATCAGTGTATAGATGACATATATATGAACTCTCGACATTAGTAGTTTGGAGATAAAAGGTACTTAGAGTAGAAGTCATCAATGACTTTGACGGCATCTGTAGGGTTATCTACGAGATTGACCAAATCCAAGTCTTCTGCATTGATGTACTTATTGTCTTTGAGCATGGTATTTCTGATCCAGTCAAAAAGCCCTCCCCAGTATTCCTTACCCACTAGCACAAGCGGAAATCTGCCGATCTTCTTAGTCTGTATGAGTGTAAGCGCCTCAAAAAGCTCATCCATCGTACCAAATCCACCAGGTAATACGATAAAGCCTTGGGCGTATTTGGTAAACATGACCTTACGCACAAAGAAGTAGTCAAAAGTGATCACCTTATCTGGATCGATATAGATATTGTGCGACTGCTCAAATGGCAGCTCGATATTGATCCCAACTGATTTACCATTTTCACTTCTTGCACCTTTGTTACCAGCCTCCATGATACCAGGTCCACCACCAGTGATCACACCATATCCATGACGCACTAGCTTAGCTGCGATCTCTTCTGCCATGATGTAGTGAGGATGATCTGCAGGAGTACGTGCTGAACCAAATATCGATACGCAAGGCCCAATTTTAGCGAGCTTTTCAAAGCCCTGCACAAATTCCGCCATGATCTTAAAAATAGCCCAAGAGTCAGAACTCTTGATTTCATTCCAATCCCTTTCCTTAAAAGCCTTCCTGATCTTCACTTCTTCTGCTTCCATTAGCTCTTTTTTCTCTTTCTCTGTCATCTTATTAGTATTTAGTATTAAAAATGTAATGGATAAGAACAAAATCCTTGCCCAAATCCGACCTTAAATATAAAGCGAAAATGCCATGAAAACGTTCGGAAGATGATTTTGCATGAAGCTCCATTGAATTTTTCACTTCTTGGGCTGAGGAACGAAAACATCAAACTGCATTTTAGATGGATCGAGTGTTGGTAGTTCGGGATGGTTTCTAGAGATATAAAGTCCTTCTTTGCCCACAAAGGCATTGTTTGGCACATAAAACTCCTCTTCGAAGAGTGTCTCTCCTAGTACACGAAGTGAGCGATCAAGAACCATGATTGAAAACTTATCTGCAAACTGTCTCAATTGTATCAAGTGTCCACTGTTTTTAATAGTCGTTCGGTGAATCACAAAACGATAATAAACCTCTCTATAAGGATCATAGAGCAAGTTTTCATAGTGAGGAGAGGCTAGGAGGTATTCGGCTATTTTCAAACCTCCCTTTTTCAAGGGAATCGTATCAAAAGTCTCTATATACTTACTTTTAGCTAATCTCTTTTGAAGCACCTCATCGGTATCCTCCGCAAAATATACATGGTGATCTGCAAAAAGGCTGTAGACAATCTGATCAGCCGAAGCAGCCATACTCAAGTCCCAGCTACGAAGTCCTTCATCCAGATAATCTTTAGGATACAAATGCTTGCTCAGCTTCACTGCCCTATCCTCGAGATCAATCGTATAGCTCATTGCCCCATTTTGTATCATTTGGGATGTCATCTCTCTAAAGCTCCCACCAAATTTAGTCTTAACTAGTACCTGTCCTTTACTGAATAGAGGTGGCGCACTATAATGAGAGGAAGTATGAGAAGCTTCAGAATACAATGGCGGCTCTTCATATACATACTTTTTCAGTAGAGTAGCTGAAGTATCGATTTGGTAAATGAAAGGATCTCCCTGCGGTAGTAGATAGATACTAGAAAGACTCTCTACTTGAAAACCATAAATAAATCCTACGCCATTGACTCCTTCCAATTGCAAATCAATAGTGTGTTGAAGTTTCTCCTTTTTAAGGTCATAGAGAAGGATGTCGTTGTTGGCCTGATCCATCAAAAACAGCCAAGAGCTCTCCCCATCTAAATACACTAAATTAGTCGTCCAAGGAATCGCCTTGTCAGGAAGAGGAAGTATCACACTATCGGACTTCACCAAAGTCTGAGGAATCAACTCAGCTGTCTCTTCTGAGGAAGTACAAGCCCAAAATGGTAGTGCACAAAGCAATACAAAAGCAACTTTTCTCATTGGTCAAATAGTGAAAACAAGATCTAATTTAAATGAAGGACAATTATTCTGCAATAGGCTATCGCTTCACTTTTTGCCATAAGAAAGCTGGTAAGCAAATGAAAATCCCAACTAAGGAGAAGATCAAGCCTCCGATAGTCCCTATCGCTAGAGAGAACCAGAAGACTTCGTTTTGGCCTTGCATGATAAAAGGTATCAAGCCAAAGCAGGTTGATAAGATAGTCAGCATAATTGGTTGAGCTTTACCCGCTATGGCCTTGATGATGCGTCTATTGTACACGCCTTCTGATCTGTTATTGAGGTCATTCACCACAAAAATCGCTGCATTCACAGCCAATCCACCCAACATGACAAAAGCTGCATAACCTCCTTGATCAAAAGCAAAATCAAATACTGAGAAGATCAAAAATAAGCCAATAAATGAAATCGGAATAATCAATATGATGTAGAATGGTTGCTTGAGGTTTTCGAACAAAATCCCGCAGAGAAAGAAAATCACAATGATGAGTAATACAAGCAGTGAGTACTGTCTCTTAGCGCCTTGACCAAAACCAGGGTATCTAGATTTCTCAATGGTGTAGCCAACAGGCATTTGATTCTCCATCTCTTCTATCACCTCATCTAGATACTCCTGACCAAACTTATTAGAACCATAGTATTCAAAGGAGACGATTCGGATGTATTGTCTGTTTTCCTTAGAGATCGTATTGACAGTCGTTTGAAACTTCAGCTCACCGATATTTTTAATTTTAAATATTCTCCCTGTCTCAGCTGTTAGACTTTCCTCCATGAGCTGATAGTTAGAGAAGCTATCAGACTCATCCTCTTTGATGACTACTGGAAAAACTTTGTCCCCAAGTGCCAGATAGGTAGAAGGTCCAGAAGGTTTAGATAGATCCAAAAGTGTATTGACGATCTCCCCGCGAGAGGTATTATTCATCACGATATTGGTTGGATCTAGCGAGAGGACAAATTCCTCAGTCTTGGAAGAGGAGCCGTACATAAACTCATTTGTATTCACCTCTTGGATACGCTTATGAGCCAATAGCTTCTCAGCCATAACTTCCGCTTGCCGCTCTAGCTCATCAAAGTTGTATCCCATCATCGTCACACGATATGATGGTATGGATTCATTACTCCCTCCGATACTAAATCCCTGCCCTACTCCATAGATACCCCATCTCACACCAGACCAGTCTACGGATTTATTTTGAAGTCTAGCCTTTAGCTGATAGGGCAGCGCTCCTTTTTCATTTTCTTCATCAAAGGTGATCGTGATCTGAGCTGACTGACCTGAGCTTACTCGGGTCACATATTTATCTATACCGTCTATAGTGGATAGATAATCCTCAAACTCCTTCATGATGATGTTCATCTGCTCAAGCGTATTACCATAGGGCAACCTTGCCGTAACAAAAAGTTGGGTTTTCTCCGGCTCTCTGTAGCCATACTTTTCATATACTCCACGCACAAACATCCTCAACGAGCCACCTAGCACCTTATCAGAAATAGGTCTTATCGTCTCTTGATAGACGGTACTCCCTATCGTCTTATTGTACCACTCCTGACCTTCCCACTTAGCTGGTAACATGAATACTGGAATCCCAAAGCCAAAGATCATCAAAACAACTAGCCATCCTCGCTTGCGTCCGATAAATGATAAGCTCCGTTCATACGCTCTAAATCCTTTGGCGCGGAGTCGAAGATTTTTGAAGCTGAGTTGACGCTTAGCTTTGACTCGATCGCCAAAAAGCAACGAATACATCGCAGGAGTGAAAAGTAGCGCTACCAATAATGAAACTGATAAAGTAATGGCTACTACTTTAGAAAAGTCAAGCAGGTTTTGTTGATCCTTTTCTGGTAGAAAAAAGACCATCAAAAGTGCCGCTACAGTCGTCAGTGACGCTGCTAGTAAGGCCACAAACACCTTTCTGTTTTTATACTTATGCAGGTGATCGATCATGATGATGGCATTGTCCACGATCAGACCAAAGGATATCGTAAGTCCTGCTAAAGAATATAGGTGTATATCTATCCCAAGTATGTAAACAAAAATGCTCGTAATGGCTAAATTCACCACTATCCCAGAGAAAAGTGTCAGCAAGTAGCGCCAGTTGCGATTCATCAGAAAGATGAAAAAGATCAAAATGAGTATAGATAGACCTGAGCGCTTATATATTTTATCGAGTTCTTTGGCCAGATATTCAGTATTATCTTGCTCGAGTCTGATATCGTAGCCTGGAGGCATGATTTTTCCCAAATCCTCCACCATATTTTTGATCTGTGTCCCTAGTACCGCCTTATTGACTCCTTCACGAGCCATGACACTAAGTGTGACACTGTTTTTACCATTGATACGATAGTATGATCTAGCTTCGGCTTCCTCTACAGCTACAGTAGCGATCTCTCGCAAGCGTATGTCTTTATTATTTTTACGGGCTATGATCAGGTCTTCTAACTGCGAGATATCATTGAGCTGTCTGTCATATCTGAGAAAAAGTGTCTGACCAGAGGAGTTACTGACAGTACCTGGATAGGACAAGCCAAAGCTCTCATTGATTTGGCTAACGATATCATTGCGATTGATCCCATAGGCATAGAGTCGCTGGATATCATAATTGATCGTGATCTGAAGTTCCTCTGCCCCGTAGACATTGATTTCTTCTATCTCTTGCAGCCTAGTCAGACCTTGCTTGATGATGTCTTCTGAGACTTTTTTGATCTCAAATGCCGCAAAGGGCGCATTGATCGAATAAATCAAAATAGGACTTCTGTTGAGATTTGGATCACTAGAAAAAGTCATCGATGGGTAGCCCACTTGCTGATCCAGTTTGGGATAAATCTGCCTGATGAGCGCTGCAACCTCAAACTTCTTGATCTCCATATCAACTTTCTTATCAAAGTTGAGTGTGATATTTCCTCTGTTGTAGCTAGAGTTGGACTTGATCTCTTTGACATCAGGAAGCTGGGAGAGTGCATTCTCAAGAGGGGATGTAGCTAGTTTTTCTACGATCTCTGGTGAAGCATTACTCACAGAGAATGTCATCGATATGGAGTTTTCTTTGATCGGAGGAGTCAAGTCTACCGAAAGCCTCGGGATCAAGGCAATCCCTATGATGCTCAATGCAATGAAAAAAATGACAATCCTGAAGGGGCTAAGTGTATTTTCCAAAATTCAAAAGAGATAATCCAACTACTATAATAATGCAAAGGTTTTATATTGAAAAATATAGCTTCAAAAATTATTTAAAAACTTAGTTAAAGGTCGTTAAAACGAGGCTTTTTTGAGGTCTATGGCTATTTTCTATATCTTGCCCGCAAATCCCCCTGCTCATGAAAAAAATGAATTGGCTTCAGCTACTCAGTCCAGAACGCATCGATCCAGCTAATCTCTCTGCCGAACCATCAGTAATTTCCAACGTCCGAAGTGCTTTCGAACAGGATTATGACCGCATTATTTTTTCTCCAGCTTTTCGTTTTTTACAGGATAAGACGCAAGTCTTTCCTCTGCCTGAGGAGGGATTTGTGCACAATAGACTCACCCATAGCTTAGAAGTATCGAGTGTAGGTAGGTCATTAGGAAAAAAAGTAGGTGAAGTACTTATAAAAAAGTATCCTGAACTGAGCCAAGCGGGTATCTCTCACTTTGACTTTGGGGCTGTAGTAGCCGCTGCCTCTCTTACACATGACATAGGCAATCCACCTTTTGGACATTCAGGAGAAAGTGCCATCTCCGACTTCTTTAAGCATAGCGATATTGGGCAAACCATCAAACCACTGGTCAATGCCAGCGAGTGGGCAGATCTCATCAACTTTGAAGGCAACGCCCAAGGGTTTCGCGTACTGCTCAAGCCTGCCAATGGCACCAAACTCACTTTGACTTCTCTCGCTACATTTACCAAATATCCAAGACCTGCACTTTGTCAACAGCTCATTGCTGGTCGAAAAAGCCAAAAGAAATATGGCTTCTATGCATCAGACGCTCCCTACTTTGCTCACATCGCTAGTCGGCTTGGCTTGATTCCACTTTCTGATGAGACTTGGTGTAGACATCCGCTTACCTTTCTGGTAGAGGCGGCAGATGATATCTGCTACCATATCATAGATTTAGAGGATGGCTGTGCGCTCAATCTGGTCAGCTTCGATGAGACGCTTTCTCTGCTAAGTCCAATCTTAGGCGATAAGCTAGATATACAAAAGCTCCATAGCTACGCCACCAACCAAGAGAAATTAGCGATTTTAAGGGCCATGACTATCAACCAACTCATAGAAGAGTGTACGACTGTGTTTTTATCTCATGAAGAAGATATATTGACCGGAGATTTTGATCGTGCTCTGACTGCACTAATTCCTTCAGCTGTCGCTATGAAGCAGATCCAGCAAATATCCATCGAGAAGATCTATCAATCTAAGTCGGTACTAGAAAAAGAAGCCGCAGGATTTGAAGTCATCGAGGGACTACTCCAAACATTTGTCCAAGCTATCTTACATCAGCACCAGCAATCAGATAGACTCAATACCCGAGACCGAAATGTACTCAAGCTGATGAGCCCGCCCAATGGCTTCACAGATAGGTCACTCTATGAACAAATCCGCATCGTACTTGACTTCATCTCAGGCATGACGGACAAACACGCGCTTTCTCTCTTTCGAACAGTCAAAGGCATTGGTTTCTAGCAAAATACCAAATGATGGGTATTGAGCTAGGTTGCTACAATTAGCAAATTTGTAAAAGCTAAATAAGCCGATAGCCATCATGGAGGAGACACAGCAGATCAGAGAAAAACTACAAGGCATTTATAGCTTTGCACAAGACAGGTTTAGGATTCAAAATAGGATCCTACTATACAGTATATTGGCCTTGATTACCTATTTATCTTTCTATGATTGGACAGACATCAGCTTTGCACACTTAGCTATCTCGCTGATAGTCTTTTTGTTCCTACCTGTATTCATTTTTCAAATATTCGGAGTGAAAGTCCCGATCAAAATGAAAATCCATGAATACAATATAGCCCTTTCTGAGGCCAAAAGTTCTGTAGAAGATTTACTGATTTTGCGAGCCCTTCCCAATCAAAAAGACTTAAATAAACTCTTGCTAAAATTCCCATTTGTGGGGTTTCAGCTTTGGGTGGAGTTTCAGTCAGAGACGAGCCTGATGCGCTTCAGCAATGGAGCCAAATTCAATGAGCGATTAGCGCGACATTTTGATCAATTTCAACACAAAGAAAATCGTTCTCAAAACTTGGCTTAATTTTACCGTTTAGCCCCCGCTAAAAAAACAAATTGCTTACCTTTGTGGGCTGTAATGCTGAATAAACTAGCCCATATCATCCTAAAATACAGGACTTTTCTCCTAGTCATCTTACTAGGCATCACGCTTTTTATGGCTTATAAAGCCCAAGAAGTTGAGTTTTCCAATGATTTCGCGAAAGTGGTCCCTCCTGACGATCCTGAGATGCTAACCTTTGAGCGCTTCAAAGCGACCTTTGGCGAAGACGGCAATGTGATGGTACTAGGAGTGCAGGATAGTGCGCTTTACACCCCAGAGAACTTTCGTAGATTTGCTTACCTCAGTGAAAACATCAAGTTAATTAAGGGAGTCAGTGAGGTTATTTCCTTGCCCACTTTAGTCAGATTGGCAAAAGATACATCTGCTCGCGCTTTTGTACCAGAAACGATCTTTTCAACCTTTCCTGATGACCAGACGACACTAGATAGCTTATTGGCAGTCGCTGCCTCACAGCAGTTTTACCAAGGTACGCTTTTCAATCCTGAAAATGGCGCTACGCTAATTCTAATAACACTCGACCCTGCTCAACTCAATTCTAATTATAAGGAAACCCTCATCAATGATGTCTATGAGAGTGGGAAGCTCTTTGAAGAAAACACAAATATCAAGGTGCATTACTCTGGACTTCCTTTCTTTAGGGTCATGCTGAGCAATATCGTGAAATCAGAGCTCAAACTTTTCCTCATTGCCTCTGCTATCATCACAGCTCTGTTTTTATTACTTTTCTTTAGATCCAAAAAAGCGGTCATATTCCCTCTTGCTCTCATAGGTGTGATGGTGATCTGGGTGATGGGCACGCTAGCTATTTTAGAATATAAGATCACTTTGCTCACAGGGCTTTTGCCTACGATCATGATAATCATAGGTATCCCTAACTGTATCTACCTACTCAATAAATACCATCAAGAAATCGCGCAGCATGGTAACAAGATGCGTGCTATGGTACGTGTGATCAAAAGAACAGGCTTAGTGACGCTCATCACCAATGTGACCACAGCCATCGGCTTTATGGTATTGATGAGCTCTGATATCTCTATCCTCAAAGAATTTGGCGTAGTAGCAGGAGTAAATATCCTAGCCACATTTGTAGTATCGATTATCCTGATTCCGATAGTATTTACTTGGCTGCCAGCACCAAAAGGCCGAGAACTCAAACACCTAGAGTTCAAATCACTCAAACGTGTCCTACATGGACTGGACTTGCTGGTACACAGACATCGCTATAGGTTGATGTATGGCGCTTTGGCCTTCTCACTTATCGGTATGTGGGGAGCCTCCAAGCTGCAAGCAGTATCTTACATGGTAGATGATATCCCTGAGGACAACTTTGTCAAGCAGGATCTTCGCTTCTTTGAAGCCAACTTCCGTGGTGTCATGCCGCTTGAAATACTCATCGATACGGGAAATAAAAAAGGCGTAACCATCTTGCAAAACCTCCAACTCATTGATGAAGTAGAGCAAGTACTCGCACAACATGAGGATGTGACAAAACCGCTGTCAGTTGTATCTTTTGTGAAGTCAGCGAGACAAGCTTACTATAATGGAAATCCACGCTACTATGACTTGCCTAATAGCCGAGACAGAGCTTTCTTGCTTTCTTATCTGGGAAAAAATAGCGATATGAGCACTGCAATGGCTGGTTTTGTCGATGCTGATGGTCAAAAAATCAGACTCACCGCACGAGTCAGAGATATCGGTTCTCTCAAAATGGACTCACTCATCAATGGAGAGATCAAACCAGCTGTCAATAAAGTCTTAGAAGGGTCAAAACTTACAGCTGACTTCACAGGGACAACCTTACTCTTTATCAAAGGAAATGACTTCCTAATCGCCAACTTAGTGCAGTCCCTTTTATTAGCTTTTGGGATCATTGCGGTGATTATGGCCATGCTCTTTGCTAATTTTAGGATGATACTGATATCCTTAGTTCCCAATCTGATACCACTGATATTGACCGCTGGCATCATGGGTTTCTTTGGCATTCCTTTGAAGCCAAGCACTGCGCTCATCTTTTCTATTGCCTTTGGGATATCAGTAGATGACTCTATACACTTTTTAGCCAAATACCGACAGGAGCTCAGAAGCAATGGCTTTTCTGTGCCACTAGCAATCAGCAAAAGCATCAAAGAAACTGGCGCAAGCATGATTTACACTTCGATTGTGCTATTTGCTGGATTTGTTATATTTTCGGGGTCAAATTTTGGCGGTACAGTAGCTCTCGGAATTTTGACCTCCACCACTTTGTTTTTTGCTATGATCACCAATCTATCTGTACTGCCTGCATTACTATTGAGATTTGATAAGGGCATCAATAAAAATGAAGTGAAAGGACTCATCGAACATTTTGAGTTCTATAGAGCAGAAGATGATGAAGAGATTGACTTAGAGTTGTTAGAAATTAAAAATTGATAAGTAGAGATCCGTGAAAAGATATCAAGAATATAAGCAAGTAGATTACCCAGGCATAGGTGAGTCCATATTGAGCTATTGGAAGCAGCATGATATTTTCAAAAAATCAATAGAAAATAGAGCAGGCCAAGAAACGTTTACTTTTTTCGAAGGTCCTCCTTCTGCTAATGGTACACCTGGTATCCACCACGTGATGGCGCGTACCCTTAAGGATATCTTTTGTAGATATAAGACGCTCAAAGGCTTCCAAGTGAAGCGTAAAGGAGGCTGGGACACACATGGACTTCCTGTAGAACTGCAAGTTGAAAAAGAACTCGGTATCACCAAAGAAGATATCGGCAAGAAAATAAGCGTAGAAGAGTACAATCGTAAGTGCCGAGAGACCGTCATGCGCTTCAAAGATCAGTGGGATGAACTCACGGAGAAGATCGGCTATTGGGTAGATTTAGAGGATCCTTACATCACTTTTGATGCGAAGTATATCGAGAGCTTGTGGCACTTGCTGAAGCAGCTTTTTGATAAAGATCTCCTTTACAAAGGCTACACGATACAGCCCTACTCTCCAGCAGCAGGTACAGGTCTGAGCTCACACGAACTCAATCAGCCTGGCTGCTATCGTGATGTCAAAGATACTTCCATCACAGCACAGTTTAAGATCAAAGGCACTGATAATGAGTATTTCGCTGCCTGGACGACTACTCCTTGGACCCTCCCTTCTAACTCTGCTCTAGCAGTAGGTGAAAACTTAGACTATGTGAAGGTCAAGACTTTCAACCAATACACATACGAACCGATGCAGATCATCATGGCAAAGGCTCGTGTAAATAGCTATTTTAATCCAAAAGCAGCAGATCTGGCTCTAGCTGACTACAAAGCTGGAGACAAGCTCATCCCTTATGAGATTGTAGCGGAGTATAAAGGCAAAGACCTACTCGGTATGCAATATGAGCAGCTTTTCCCTATCGCAGATTTGGCACTGCCTGCTCCGGCTTTTACGGTGATTTCAGGCGATTATGTCACTACTGAAGATGGTACTGGTATCGTCCACTTAGCCAAAGCTTTCGGTGCGGATGACTTTAGGACATTGGTACAAAACAACATCCCAGGCGTATTTGTCAAAGATGAAAATGGACAAGATGTCCCAGTAGTGGACAAGCAAGGTAAATTCCTTCCAGTAGTAGGAAGCTATCTAGCTGAGCAAATGAAGGCACATCAAATCACTGCGCATAAGGACTTTGGACCAGATGATTTTTATGTCAAAAACTACCTAGATGAAAACGAAAATGATCCAGAGTACAAGAGTACAGACGTGATCATCTCTATCATCTTGAAAAATGAAAACAAGGCTTTCCGTGTAGAGAAATACGAACACAGCTATCCACACTGCTGGAGGACGGACAAACCTATCCTATACTATCCACTCGAGAGCTGGTTTATCAAAACCACTGCTTATAAAGACAAGCTGGTAGCACTCAATAAGACCATCAATTGGAAGCCAGAGTCCACAGGAACGGGGCGATTTGGCAACTGGCTAGAAAATCTCGTGGACTGGAACCTCAGCCGCTCTAGATTTTGGGGAACACCACTTCCTATCTGGAGGACAGAGGATGGCTCTGAGACCAAGTGTATAGGTTCTGTAGCAGAACTAGAAGCAGAGATAGCCAAAGGAGTAGCTAAAGGTTTTATGAAAGCCTCTCCTTATCAGGGTAAAGAAATCGACCTCCACAGACCTTATGTAGATGATGTCATCTTGGTATCTTCTACTGGTGAGAAAATGTTTCGCGAGCCAGACCTCATAGACGTGTGGTTTGACTCAGGAGCCATGCCTTATGCACAGTGGCACTATCCATTTGAAAATCAGGATATCTTCAAAGCAAATTATCCGGCTGACTATATCGCTGAAGGTGTCGATCAGACTAGAGGTTGGTTCTTTACACTTCATGCGATCGCGGTGATGCTCTTTGACCAAGTAGCCTTCAAAAATGTCATTGCAAATGGCCTAGTGCTAGATAAAAATGGTAACAAAATGTCTAAACGTCTAGGCAATGCTGTAGATCCATTTGTCACACTAAAAGAACATGGACCGGACGCGCTTCGCTGGTACATGCTCTCCAATGCCAATCCATGGGATAACCTTAAATTTAACATAGAGGGTGTGCAAGAGGTACAGAGACGTTTCTTTGGAACGCTTCAAAACACTTATAACTTCTTTGCCCTTTATGCGAATCTAGACGACTTTGCCTACAGCCCAAATCAAAAAATCGCTGTAGCACAAAGGCCTGAACTAGATCGCTGGATCATCTCTAAACTACAATCGCTGATCATAGAAGTCGAGACTGCTATGGATCAGTATGACGCCACCAGAGCTACCAGAGCCATCATGAACTTCACCGTGGATCAGTTGTCCAATTGGTACGTGCGTCTGGCTAGAAAACGGTTCTGGAGAGGTGAGATGAATGCTGACAAGCAAGCTGCCTATGAGACGCTCTATGAGTGCTTGATGACACTATCACAGCTGATGTCTTCTTTCGCTCCATTTTATGCAGATTGGCTTTTCCAAAACCTCACCAAAGAGAGAAAAGACCAACCAGCCTCTGTCCACTTGACAGATTGGTTTGCAGCTGATACTGCTTTGATCAATGACAGCTTGGAGCACAGCATGCAGCTAGCGCAAGACATTTCTTCACTCGTGCATTCACTTCGTAAGAAAGAAAAGCTGAAGGTGCGTCAACCACTTCAAAAGATCCTTATCCCTGTTCTGAGTGAGCAAACTAAAACTCAAATTCAGCATGTGGAGGAACTCATCAAAGCTGAAGTCAATATCAAAGCGATCGACTATATCGATGATACTTCTGGGATTTTGGTGAAAAGTGTCAAACCAAACTTTGCTAAGTTAGGAAAAGAATTTGGCCCAAAAATGAAACTTGTAGCGGCTCAAATCAACCAATGGACCGCCACCGAAATCAGCGAGATCGAGCGTACAGGTCAGCTGATCATAGAACTAGAGGGTGAAAAAGCAACATTGACAAAAGAAGATGTGATCATCAGCTCTCAGGATATTCCTGGCTGGTCTGTAGCCTCTGATTATGGTGTGACCGTGGCGCTAGACGTTACGCTCACTGACGAACTCAAGCAAGAAGGTATCGCGAGAGATCTGGTCAACCGCATCCAAAATCTTCGCAAAGACATGGGCTTAGATGTACAAGACAAAATCAAGATTCAAGTACAGCACCACGAAGCAGCAGATGATGCGCTGACCAACTTTAAGTCTTATATCTGCGTAGAGACTCAGGCGACTGATCTAGTCTTGGTAAATCAAGTAAATGCTAGTCAAGTAGTAGAAATGGACGACTTCGAGCTTTCCATCCAAATAGAAAAAGTAGGCTGAGTGATCAGCAAATAAAACGAATATGAAGCATCTCAAATATTTCGGTGTAGCCCTGCTGGTGATCGCCATAGACCAAGTAGTCAAAATGCTCGTCCACTACAATATGGAAATGGGCACCATCGGTCAGATCAAAATCTTCGGAGATTGGTTTAAGCTACATTATACCACCAATCCTGGGATGGCATTTGGTCTTCAGCTGGGCACTGAATATGGCAAATTAGCTTTGACGTCTTTTCGTCTTGTCGCCATGTTTGGAATAGGCTATTATCTCTACTATTTGTCTAAAAATGGCGCAAAAGCCGGCTTGCTCATCTGTGTGGGAATGATCCTCGGTGGTGCCATCGGTAACTTGATCGATAGCTTGTTTTATGGTGTATGGCTAGGCAATGCCCCTTATGATGCCAGTACGCCTTGGTTTCATGGACAGGTGGTAGACATGTTTTACCTTGATATCTGGGAAGGGATCGTCCCTGAGTGGATTCCTTTTTGGGGTGGTAGCTACACCGCTCTATGGCCGATTTTCAACATAGCAGATGCAGCTATCTTCACCGGAGTAGCTTTCATCATTTTGTACCAAAAGAGATTCTTTGACCCACCAAAAATAGAAACTGTACAAGCAGCAGTAGCTGAACCTACTATCCATGAAGAGGAATCTGCTGAGGAACAAGAAGAAAAGGGTGCCGATAAGTCAGTTGACTGATCATCGGCATCCTTTTCATTTACCAGTTTAAAGAATAATTCACGATCGCATTGAGGTGGAAGAGATTGACTTTATTGTACTCCCAAGCTGGAGCAATCTCATCCTCTAATGCAAGTTTGGTCATCAAGATCAAATGAAAATCCAAACCTGCTCCCCAAGAAGTAGGTTGGTGCTTAAGCCCTAGATTAAACTGTGTATAACTAGGAAAAGCATACTTGTTCAACTCAAAATCAGTGGCTTCTGGCAATAAATAAATCCCTCCATACCCATACGCTTGCCAAGTAGACTGCTCGTCTAGTGTTTGCTGATAATATAGCGTAAAAGCATCCACCGCTGTGAGTCCTTCATTTCTTTCACGCGGGATAAAAGTATAAAAAGGATCTCGCCCCCACTCCCTAGGACTCAAAAATCTCTCTCCTCCTACCATTTTACTATAATTGATGTTAAAAACAGCTCGGCTCGTTTTAAACCCTATTCTGCCACTCAAGACCGTATTAAAATCATCTGGAGATTTATACCTGAGAGCTGGATCATCATTTCCTCCATTACCTATTCCATGCTGTACTGTAGTCTGAAGTCCCCACAGCCAAGTAATACTTTCAATTTTTTTATTCCCTTCGTATTGAAGCAAATAGGTACTTGTAATATTGTCTATCAAAGTGTGATTGACTTTCCAAGAAGTATTTTTAGAAGGCTTGTAAGAAAGATCCGTCACATGAACGTATGCTGAAGTCGTCTGACCTGCATAAGCAGAAGGCCCTCCATTCACATCTCTACCTACAGGATATAGCCCGATACTTTCTCCCACACCAAACCATTCTCCTGTAGATCTCGGTGAAATCCTCCAAATCAAATCACTTGACAAACTGACCCTTTGATCTAGCTTCCAGTCGAGTCGCCACCCTTCTACAAAAGTAGGACTTAGTCGCCCATCCTGTGGATTCAAAAATGGCGTGTTGATCCCCATTCTTCCGAGCTTTGCTTGAAAGTTCTTACCAGTGTAGCTTAAATGAAGTTTTTCAACTCTACCAAATACACGCTGATCTAGATCTGTCACATCAAAAAGCCCCACCTCATAGCGATTGAGGATAGGCACTCGTGCATCCAAAGCCTGTAGATCCGAACTTAGTATCCTAACAAATCCTGCATAGCTTGCAGCGACAGATAATTTATTACCTAATTGTTGCTTTACTTGTACGCTGAGCATTTGACCCCATGCATGATCTGGCTTGAAGTCATTGTAGTATTGAGTAGTCATAAAGTAAGACCTAGTAGACATGGTATAACTCCTCATCCATGAATTAGTAGTGTCCTCTTTGACTGATTGAGTTTGTGCACTGATCTGTAAAAGTATCAGCGAAATTGTCAACAGGAGATATCTCATGGCTGACCTCCCTTACTTTGAAGAATCGGAAGAAATGGACCATACTTGTGCTGCTGTTCAGAAAAGCCATCCGCAAAAGGACCAAAAGGATGATCTATAGGTTTCTTAGTAATATCCGGCCAATCTCGAGTAAATAGCTTTTGTGGCCTTTCTAGAGAATTGACATATGCGGCTACATCCCAAGCTTCCTCATCCGTCAGTATAGGTCGCTCGTACGTTGCTCCCAGTGGCATATTAGCCTTGACAAATCCTGCAAATCGAGAAAGTCTATAAAGTCCTGCAGCATCGTTGTAGCTATTTTCGCCCCAAGCAGGAGGGTAGATATAGCCCGTCTTATCAGGCTTCATCATCCCCTGTCCATCTTGCATGTGACAGCTTTGGCACTGAGCATCATAGACTTGCTTGCCTAAAACAGGGTCTGCAGCACGAGTCATATAAGGTACTTCGTAAAGCCCCGAACCGTGAGGAGAGGTACCCTTCGGGACATCCTTACCTACCCATTGGATATAAGCCACCATCGCTTTCATTTCTGGACTACCTACTGGTAGGGGATTACCGTTGAGACTACGCTCAAAGCAGTCATTGATACGGTGGGGAATATCCTCTATATCACCTGATCTGGCTCGATTTTTTGGATAGTTTGCTGCTACCGCGCTGAAGTTATTTCCTAATGGCGCAGTCCCCGCATCAAGGTGACAGTTTTGGCAGTTCATGCCGTTAGACATTTGAGCTACCGAACCGTTTGGCCCTAAGAAAGCAGCCGTATTGGCGATCAACTCTCGACCGTACTTGATCGCTTCGGCATCAGGATGCTGATCAACAGTCTCCCAATCAGGCGCTTGCCACACACCTTCTTTAGGTATCAATCCTCTATAAATGGTTTTGAGAATGGGAGATTCTGCCACCTTGGCTATTGATTTATCAGCGGGTGAAAACCAGTGAGCTTGACCATAAAGCAATACACCAATCAAACCAACGAGTAGCAGCACACCAAGTACCAAGCCTAGTATGCCATTAACCAGTAAAGAGATGTCATCTGCGGACTTTTTCATGATCTTCAAATTAATGTACCAAAATTAATCGAAGCATCAAGAAAGCTCCGTGATCTAAATCACACTAAGTCCCATCCGCACGATGACTGATCGCAGCAATCAAAACGCCCAAACCCACCAAAAAATAACTCCATGTCAAAGCATAATAGCTCAATCCTACAGCCAAAAGACTAACTGTAAGCCCTGTCAACCAAACAGCATGTCCTTTCCATGTCTGTGGCTTAGCAGTTGAATGAAATGACCTTCCTTCGAGGATCAAAGGCAAAAACTTTGGAAACTCCATTAGCAATAGAAAAATATTCATCGAGAGTAGTACCGCTAAAACATAGGGCGTCCCTACCCAGTGTTGAGAAATAGTGACCATCAAAATATTCAAAATCATAGGCAGAAGCATCACCGCCCCTAAACTCCTAAAGCGTTGCGTCATGAGCATGAAGCCAATGATAACTTGTGACAAAGCGATAAACTGTCCATAAAGTCCAAGTTCAAACTCAGCCAATCGCTCGATCAGCCAAGGCGGCCCTATCCAACCAATGAATAAATGTTCAAAGTACAGCTTGGCCATACCAGAGCTCCAGAAAGTAAAGCCCAAAAATATGCCCGTAGCTACATGACAAAATCTAAAAAAGCGGTGCTGAAGTATCTTCATCTTGATCCTAATTTTAAAAACGAAGACGTAAGATCGACAGAAAGTTACAGCTATAAAGCCTGATATCTCTTGATTAAAAAGAGAATTTATTTCATATTTCAAAAGATTATTAATCAGAAAGTCAAATACTTAATGAAAATACGTTTTATAGTTTTTCTCCTCATGCTAGCTAGCTTTATCTCATGTGAACCTATTGCACAAGAAATAAATAGCACCCCCATAGTCGGAGAGCATGTTCTTTTCCTAGAGCCCGAACGAACAGTCGAAATCATCTTTTATGAAGATCCATCACTCAGTGTGCCCGCAGATACACTGGTCATGAGTAAGGATAAAAGCCAAAGGATATTCCCAAAAGAATTTATGCCACTAAGCTTCTCAGTCAAGAAAAATTTCCTTGCTTTTATGGTCGCTACACAAGATGCTGATGTGGCGGAAGTAGTTTTTCATGAGCAAAACGATATCAGAAGATGAATCAAAATACCGCAAGAGGCCTTTATCTATGATTGGTCTACTTTTTTGATTGGGGTACGTACAAGGCCTCACGGGAATAAGTACTACACCGCTTGGGAAGGAGAGAAGTCCATTACCATTTTACCTCACATGATTAAAGAGGTATATATCTCTAAAGTGGTAGGCGACTGGGCAAAGCTTGAGGTCAAAAAGAGCGGGTTTGATGCACTGAATGACTCTATTTTCAACTTATATATTCCTTGGCGAATAGATGGCAAACTCCAACTCACAGAACTAACTCCATAAAAAAGCCTCTTGAATATAACATCAAGAGGCTTTTCGCAATATACTTACTGCTTAAATAGTCGCAAATCTTGCCGCAGCCTTATTCCAGTCGAGTACATTCCACCAAGCTGATACATAACGTGCTCTTTCATTCATATACTCTAGATAGTAGGCATGTTCCCATACATCTATACCGATGATCGGTGTGCCTTTGAGCTCAGAGATATCCATGAGCGGATTGTCCTGATTAGGTGTAGAACCCACCTGAAGCTTGCCATCTGCCCCTGCTACTAACCAAGCCCAGCCTGAGCCAAAGCGTGTAGTAGCTGCCTGTTCAAATTGCTCTACAAAAGCCTCATAGCTACCAAAATCTCTAGTAATCGCCTCTGCTAAATCGCCACTTGGTTGTCCCCCACCATTTGGTGACATGATACTCCAAAATAGTTCGTGATTATAGTGACCACCCGCATTGTTTCGCATCTTCGTAGAATACTTAGACACATTGGCTAGTATCTCTTCCACAGATTTAGCAGCAGATGCACTTTCCTCTGATATGGCTGCTTTCAGATTACTTGCATAACCTGCAGCATGCTTGGTATAGTGTATCTCCATCGTCATAGCATCGATGTGTGGCTCGAGTGCCGCAAACTCATAGCCTAATGGCATCTGCTCAAAGCCCGTCATTAGTACTGCTGCTTGTTCGGTACTTTGGCCACATGCTGTCAAGAAACCAGAACTGACTAGCGAGCTTCCCACGCTGAGTGCTACGGCTCCTTTGGCGCTATGGCTTAAAAATTTTCTTCGAGAAGTATTCATAGTCATTGATTGTTTTGATTAAAGTTAGGGATAAGATCATGAGATCAAAAATCTATTTCCATAAAAGGCCTGACCTATTGTCAGTATCTCTGCTTTTTTAGTGACAGATATGGTGAATAGCTTGGTTTTTGATACTAAATTGCCATTGCACTTTTATTATAAATACACTAGAGATACGAATGTTTTTAGATTTTCATAAATATCAAGGTACAGGCAATGACTTTGTCATGATAGATGACAGAGAGGAGCGCTTTGATATAAAAGCAATAGATCTTGTCCAAAAGCTCTGCGACCGCAAGTTTGGCGTAGGAGCAGACGGACTGATTCTCATCAGAAATCATGCAGACTATGATTTTGAGATGATCTACTACAATGCCGATGGCTCGCAGAGCATGTGCGGTAATGGTGCACGCTGCGCGGTCAGTTTTGCTAAGCAGCTACAGATCATTCAAGAAAAAACGCACTTTCTAGCGATAGATGGGCCACATACTGCGAGCATCGATGCTGATGGTTGGGTATCTCTGAAGATGGGGGATGTCAGCCAAGTTTCAAAGACCGATGAAGATTACTTTGTCAATACAGGTTCGCCACATCATATCAGATTAGTCAATGATATCACTCACTACCCAGTCTATGAATCGGGCAAAGTAGTCAGATACAGTGATGCTTATAAACCTCATGGTACGAACGTTAATTTTATAGAAAAAATCAATCCACAGGAAATCTTCGTTAGAACTTATGAACGCGGTGTAGAAAACGAAACGCTTTCTTGTGGTACAGGTGTCACCGCTTGTGCCTTAGTCATGGGTGTACTTGGCAGTCCTAGTCCTGTCAAGATCAAGACGCTTGGGGGAAGTCTTCAAGTAAAATTTACTAAAAAAGTGGATGGTAGCTACCATGATATCTATCTAGAAGGGCCTGCTCAGCTGGTTTTTGAGGGAGGGGTAGATACTAGTAAGATATTGCTTCCCAAAGTGCCTTGATTATTTATTATTTACACAAAAAGGAATTAATTTTAAAACCCTGAATTAAAGAATTATCAATATGCTTGAATTTATTGCAAAAGGACTAGCCAAAGTATTTGGCACAAAATCCGGTAGAGATATCAAAGAAGTAATGCCCTATGTGACGCTCATCAATGAGGAATATGCCAAACTATCAGACATCTCTGATGACGCCCTAAGAGCTAAGACACAAGAGATCAAAGATATATTAGCGCAAGACTTAAAAACTTATGACGACCAAATAGCCTCTCTGCATGAGCAAATAGAGTCCATGAGTGCTGAGCAAATTCATGAAAAAGATGCGCTTTTCAATCAAATAGATAAAATAGAAGCTGATCGTAACAAGACATTGGAAGACTCTCTTATGAAAGTCCTTCCGCTTGGTTTTGCTGTGGTTAAAGAAACTGCGCGCAGATTCAAAGAAAATCATCAACTGAAAGTTTCTGCTACGATTTTGGACAAAGCCATTGCCTCTAGAAAATCAAACGTAGAGATCAATGATGATCAAGCCATCTGGCATAACAAGTGGATGGCTGCTGGTAATGAAATCACTTGGGATATGCTTCACTATGATGTACAGCTCATCGGTGGTATCGTCCTCCATCAAGGAAAGATCGCAGAGATGGCCACTGGTGAAGGTAAAACACTCGTAGCTACGCTTCCAGCATTTCTCAATGCCCTAGCAGGTAGAGGTGTGCATATCGTCACTGTCAATGACTACCTCGCTCGTAGAGACTCTGAGTGGATGGCACCGATCTTTGAATTTCACGGATTGACTATCGACTGTATAGATAAGTATCAGCCAAACTCAGAAGAGCGTAGAGCTGCTTATAACTGTGATATCACTTACGGTACCAACAATGAGTTTGGCTTTGACTACCTCAGAGACAATATGGCTCGTGACTCACATGACCTTGTACAGCGCAGACACCACTTCGCTATGGTCGATGAGGTAGATTCAGTATTGATCGATGATGCGCGTACGCCTTTGATCATATCTGGCCCTGTGCCTAGAGGAGATGAGCATGAGTTTTATGACCTAAAGCCTCGCATCTCTAAGCTCGTAGAGGAACAAAAGAAAATCGTACAACAATATCTCAATGATGCCAAAAGGCTCATCAAAGAAGGTAATATAGAAGAAGGTGGAGTGGCCTTATTCAGAGTCTTCAGAGGGATGCCGAAGTATAAGCCATTGATCAAATTCTTATCTGAAACTGGTATGAAAGCGATCCTTCAAAAGGCTGAAAACTACTTTTTGCAAGACAACAAAAAGAAAATGCCAGAGGCAGATGAGCCTTTGCTTTTTGTCATAGATGAAAAATCAAACGCGGTAGACTTGACAGAAAAAGGGATCGACCTGATCACTGGAGCAGGAGAAGATCCTAACTTTTTCATTTTACCAGACATCTCTGTAGAGCTAGTCAAGCATGAAAATGATCCAAACCTAAGCGATGCGGAGAAGCTAGAGAAGAAAAATAACATCATCAAAGAATACGGTACCAAAGCACAACGTATCCACTCTGTCAATCAGCTACTAAAGGCCTATTGCATGTTTGAGAGAGATACGGAATATATCATCGTAGATGGTAAAATCAAGATCGTAGACGAACAGACAGGTCGTGTGATGGAGGGCAGAAGGTACTCTGATGGTCTTCACCAAGCACTCGAAGCCAAAGAAAATGTCAAGGTAGAAGATGCCACACAGACTTATGCTACTGTCACGCTCCAAAACTACTTCCGTATGTACCACAAGCTATCTGGTATGACTGGTACTGCCGAGACAGAAGCGGGTGAGTTTTGGGAGATTTATAAGCTTGATGTAGTCGTCATCCCGACCAATAGAGAAATCGCGAGAAAAGATGAGCAAGACCTAGTCTACAAGACTGTCAGAGAAAAATTCAATGCAGTCGTAGAGGAGATCGTCTCTCTTACGGAAAAAGGAAGACCTGTTCTAGTAGGTACGACATCTGTAGAAATCTCTGAAGTTCTCAGCCGAATGCTGACGCTCAAAAAGATAAAGCACCAAGTCCTTAATGCCAAGCAGCATGCGCGTGAAGCAGAGGTAGTTGGTGAAGCAGGTAAGCCTGGCACAGTCACCATCGCTACCAATATGGCTGGTCGTGGTACAGATATCAAGCTGACACCCGAGTCCAAGGCGGCTGGAGGTCTCGCGATCATCGGTACTGAACGTCACGAATCTCGAAGAGTCGATAGACAGCTAAGAGGTAGAGCAGGTAGACAAGGTGATCCAGGATCTTCTCAGTTCTTTGTCTCTCTAGAGGACAACCTCATGAGACTCTTTGGATCTGACCGTATCGCCAAACTCATGGACCGTATGGGGCTTGAAGAAGGTGAAGTTATCCAACACTCGATGATCACTAAGTCTATCGAAAGGGCTCAGAAAAAAGTAGAAGAGAATAACTTCGGGGTTAGAAAGAGGCTACTAGAGTATGATGATGTGATGAACTCTCAAAGAGAAGTCATCTATAAGAAGCGTAGAAATGCCCTCATGGGAGAGCGTCTCGAGTTGGATATCATGAATATGATTTATGATACCTGCGAAGAACTCATCCGCATGGCCAAGGCTAGCGGAGATGTAGAAACGCTTAGAATGAACGCCTACAGTACACTCAACATTGATTTTAATTTAGATAAAGATAAAGTAGAAAGAGGCAGCGTAGAAGACTTGACTCAACAGCTTTTTGATCAAGTATTTAAGTCATATCAAGAAAAGAATAAGCGTATCTCTGAGAAAACACTGACCGTTTTCAAAGATGTCTATGAGAAAAGAGGTGCTACTGTGAAGGATATCATGGTGCCTGTATCAGATGGCATCAAACAGATCGGTATCGTGACTAATCTAGAGAAGAACATCAAAACTGAAAGTCGTGAGCTCATCAGATCTATTGAGAAATTTGTCACCCTAGCGATCATCGATCAGCAGTGGAAAGAACATCTCAGAGACATGGATGACTTGAAGCAATCCGTACAAAATGCTGTTTATGAACAAAAAGATCCGCTTTTGATCTACAAATTTGAAGCATACGAACTCTTCAAAAGATTTGTCTCTAAACTAAATGAGGACATTGTATCGTTCTTGACTAGAGCTGACCTGCCAGTGACACAGCCTGACGATGTGCGCGAAGCTAAAAGCCAAAGAGCCCCTCAGCAAAATGTAAAAGCAAGCAAAGAAGACTCTAAATCTGTACTAAATCCTCAAGGAAATAGAGCAGTAGCTACTAATGCGACACAAACTCAGACAGTAACTGCACCAATCAAATCTGAAAAATTGATCGGTAGAAATGATAAAGTCTCGGTACAGTACATGGATGGTACTGTGAAAAAAGATGTCAAGTTCAAAACAGTAGAGGAAGATATCAAGAACAAGAAATGTATACTCTTAGAAGAATAACATTCGAAAACTGGAAAAAAGTAATGACCTATTGCTGCCTATTGGCAGTGATAGGGTCAGTAGCTTGTACCAGTACTAAAGTGACGACCAGTAGCCCCACTAGCTATACTGAAGACCTCTCAGCCTATAGACCTCTAGTAGACGCTACCTATCAAGAACAGATGGAAGCTAGTCAAAAAACTAGTGCTAAAAATGATGGGGATGAAAAGGTCATCAGCACAAGGACGATAGATGCAGAACTTGAACTAGTTATTGATAGTCTAGTGACTAGAAATAAAAAGCAAGACTTCTATTCTGGCTACACTATTCAACTTTTTTCTGGTCAAGATAGAGAGGCTGCTTATGCACTGAGAAATGAGCTTTATGATAAATTTCCCGACCTGACACCAGATATCAGCTATGAGTCCACTCGCTATATCGTGCGAGTTGGCCAATATATCAGTAGGATAGAAGCGCAGAGCACCTTTAGACGTATCAAAGAAGTCTACAAAGATGCCAATGTGATCCCACAAAGATTCCCAAACAAATAATCATGCAAACACTCAAGGAGCAAATACAGTCCCTAGCTAAAGCATACAAAGAACAAATCATCCAACATAGAAGGCACCTTCATGCAAATCCCGAGCTTTCTTTTCAGGAGTTTGAGACAGCCAATTATGTGGAAAAAACGCTAAAGGACTTAGGTATCACGCAACTTGAGCGTAAGGCTACCACAGGCATCGTTGCCTTGGTCAAAGGCAAAAATCCAGATAAAAAAATAGTAGCACTTAGAGCTGATATGGACGCTCTACCCATCATAGAAGCTAACGATGTCAGCTACAAATCTACCAAAGAAGGCATCATGCATGCTTGCGGGCATGATGTGCACACGTCATCATTGCTTGGAGTAGCCAAGATCCTCACTGAGGTAAAAGATAGTTTTGAAGGAACAGTAAAACTTATTTTCCAACCTGGAGAGGAGACTGCCCCAGGAGGCGCTTCCTACATGATCAAAGACGGGGCTCTCCAAAATCCTAAGCCACATGCTATCCTTGGACAACATGTGATGCCACTCATCCCAGTGGGAAAAGTAGGTTTCAGACCAGGGATGTATATGGCCAGCGCTGACGAACTCTATCTCACTGTCAAGGGAAAAGGTGGACACGGTGCCATGCCTGAAATGGGTATAGATCCTGTACTTATCGCCAGTCATATCATCGTCAGTTTGCAGCAAATCATCAGCCGCAATGCTTCTCCTAAAGTACCCTCCGTATTGAGCTTTGGCAAATTTATAGCTAATGGAGCTACGAATGTCATTCCCAATGAAGTCAAAATAGAAGGCACCTTTCGTACCATGGATGAACCTTGGAGAGCAGATGCACTCAAGCGCATGAAAAAAATGGCGGAGGGCATCGCAGAAGCCATGGGTGGAAGCTGTGAATTCAAAATAGTCAATGGATATCCTTACTTAGAAAATCACCCAGAACTCACTGCTAAAGCTAAAACTGCCGCCATAGAATACTTAGGTGCAGACAATGTCGTAGACCTAGACCTATGGATGGCTGCTGAAGACTTTGCTTACTATACGCATGAGATGGACGCTTGCTTCTATAGACTCGGCACACGCAATGAAGCCAAAGGCATCACCTCAGGTGTACATACGCCTACATTTGATATAGACGAAGATGCGCTAGAGATCGGAGCAGGCTTGATGACTTGGCTAGCAATCAAAGAGCTAGAGGCTTAATTAATAATTGAAAATCATATAAAAAGAAGAAGCCCCAACAACTGAATGTTAGGGCTTCTCTGAGTTATTTAGAGGGCTTATTTAAAGTATTCCCAAATCTCTGTTCTGATATTTTCATTGATCAAGATCGCTAGGATCAGTGATACGATCAAGCCTATACTAGCTTTTCCGATATCGCTACTTGCCATACCAAGTGATCTAAAAAATCTGATTTTCTTCTTATTTGCTTTAGCCTTTTTCTTACCGATAGCTATAGCAATCTCTCTACCTCCGAGTAGACCAATAAATACCCAAGTAGTACTCATAGGGATATTGCTATACATCTTGAAGTAAAACAGGATGATCGTATAAACGAAATCTACCAAAGTAGCAGCACGTACGTCAGTTACACGTGTTTTAGCATTCACGATACTTTGGATCTTGTCTCCCTTCATGTAAAATAAGAAGCCCAAACCAAAGAAAACAAAACCTGCATAAACAGTAAACTCAACAGCACTCAGTTGCCTAGGTAAAAATACTGCTATGTTGGCTGCATCTTGCATGATCCAGACAGACCAAAGCAAGCCAGAAATAATCCATTGAAATATATACCAAGCAGGATGTGGTTTCCCCTTAAGGAAATTTTCCACAAAACGCTCCATCAAAAACCAAACAAGGATCGCAATACCGAATGCGAGAACATATCCTGCTAAACTCTTACCAATGACACTAAATAGTGTTCCTGCTTTGTAAGTAAATACATTGAGGAGCAAGAAAGTAGTCGACACTGGCATACGCATGCGCGTCATCACCAAGAGTACGATCGGAGCCAAAAGTTGCAAAAACTCAAAGGACTGTGGAGCCTGATCAAGTCCTGGCACTGCCAAACGCTGATGACTCACATCTCCGTCATATACAAACCAGCTATACCCTACAGTCAATAGCCAAATGATCCCCATGAATAACCACAACCAGTACCACTTTCTATCGTAATTTGATGAGATGAAAGTCCCTATAGTCTGGATACTATCATTGGCTACAGCTGAGTATGCTGCTAAGAAAAATCCAAACCACATAGCCGCATAAGTATAATCAGCAATGACACCTGCGGTGGTGACTAGTATACAAACGATAAGGAGGAAAGTCTTTTCTTTTTTGGAAACATCAAAGAGATTATAGGCGACTTTAGATAGTACGTCCTGATTGATGTTTTGGTCTTTAAGTTTGGCCATAAAGAGTTAATTGCTATACAAAGCAAATTTTGTTTTGTGCAAAGTTAAAGAACTTTGGCAAGGTGGCATATTAATTAATTGTTAACTATGAGAAATAATTCGAATCGCTTTTACCCCTTTGAGTTTACATTCATTTTGTACAAATCTAAACGCCAAAATACTCAGCTTCCCCTTCTGAAAGGCCAAAATAATCTTTTGAATATCTGATTCAGGCAGCGATTAATTTCTTAAAGCAAATTAACAAAAGCTTCATATAGAATATTCATTTATCCTTTAGCTAACCAGTACTTTTGTAAATTGATAAAGACCAAAGCTCAACACTAGCTAAAGTGCCTTTCTACACCTCACTATGACGCAAGCTCAAGTTATTTCTGATATACCGAAACCAGTGAACTATGCTGCACTGGTAATCAAGATGATCCTTGCGCTAGCTTTGTTCTTTTTAGCGATAGATTGGTTGACTTTTGCGGTGAGTCAAGTAAATGACAATACTGCACGAGAAATTTTTTCTGCCACAGCCAATCCATTTGTGGGTCTATTTATCGGTTTACTAATGACCGCCCTGATCCAAAGTAGCTCTACAGTGACTTCTATGGTGGTGGCAGTAGTCGCTTCAGGTAATCTCAACTTTGCTAGTGCTGTTCCGATGATCATGGGTGCAAATATTGGTACGACTCTGACGAGTACACTCGTTTCACTTGGCTATGTGATCAAAAAAGATCAGTTTAGAAAAGCAATCTCTGCTGGCATTCTCCATGACTTCTTCAATATCTTCATAGTCATTATACTGCTCCCGTTGGAATATTACTTCCAGGCACTCTCTGGTTCAGCTGCTTATATTGCTACCAACTATTTTTCCATTGATCAAAACTTCTCAGGAGAGTTGAGCTATGGCAAACTGTTCACAAGGCCACTCACAGAGGCTATCATGTCTTTGATTCCTAACGTGTATCTCTCGATCACACTTTCTGTTTTGCTCTTATTCCTAGCGATTAAACTCCTATCAGGTATCATATACAAGGCATTTATTGTAGAGGGGTTCAAAAAGACAAGTAAGAAAATTTTCAAGTCACCTCTTAGCGCCTTCTCTATGGGTACGCTGATCACTGCTGCTGTTCAGTCTAGTACTGTGACTACATCACTGATTGTTCCCCTAGTAGCAGCCAAAAAAGTGAGTTTGAGCAAAGTGTTCCCTTTCATCATCGGAGCAAATGTCGGCACGACTATCACTGCTGTGATCGCTTCATTATATAAATCTGAAGCTGCTGTGAGCATTGCTATTGCTCACGTGTTGTTCAATTTATTTGGAGCACTTTTATTCCTCCCCTTCCCATTTTTGAGAAACATCCCTATCAATCTAGCTGCTAGATTTGGCAATATGACCACAAAAACCCGTTTTGTTGGTTTTGCCTATATTTTAATGACTTTCTTTGTGATCCCCTTCCTATTGATCTATTTCAATAGATCTGACCAGAGTAGACTACAAACACGCAAAAAAGCAGAAACTTTTTGGTCTATACCTAAAGAAGAAAAAGACACAAATAAGTCTGATTTATCATAGTAGTAAAATAATGATTTCACTAATAATTTGAATTATATAAAATTATCAATACTTTTGATTAAATAATTTTTTTATAAACTTATTGATAAAAAATGAAATTATTATTGTCAATTTTTATAGTTTCAATTTCTACAAATGCATTTTCGCAATCACTTAATGGAAGTTTCTTAAAAACTGACCCAACTAAAGAGTTCGCGCGTTTAATCGAATTTGAGGGAAATAAATTCTATTGGTCTGAATCAAATGGTTTAGATAGTTTGAAGGGAAAAGGACTTTACTTAATAGAAGATGATTCCATTTACTTCTTTTTTCAGCCTATCAAAGAAGAGAAGCAGTCAACATTTATTATCAAAGAAGAAAATTTATCTTCCGAATCAACTTTAATAAACTTAAAGATTCTTGACTCAGAAAATGACATGAATCCTGCAAATGCTTTTGTCACACTTTTAAATAAGTATGATGAAGTTATCACACGACTTACTTATGCTGAACAGCAAATCATGCAGATTAGTATACCTAATAATTCATCAGTCGATAAAATCAAAATTTGGGGCTTAGGATACCAGGCTATCAATATCCCTCTTAAAAACAAGAAAGGACTTTCCTTAAGTGTTGAATGCCACATGAAACTAGATAGATATCGACAAATTGAAGAAAAACGTATAAGCTACGCTATTGAGCAAATAGATAAAACATCATATAGACTCACCAACAATACTTCAGAATACATCTACAAGAAACAATAAATTAGAGGGGTAGAAATATCCCTCTATTAATTTTCTTACACCTATTTTTGTAGCAAGAAGCCTCATTTTTCTTAAGATTTAGTATTTCAAAGGGCATTATGTATCTTTAAGTAAAATATATAGCACATGCCTCCTATAGAAAATCTGATAAAAAATATCATCGCCTTAGTTGAAAACAGGGTGGAGCTATTCAAACTCGACATCAAAAAGGAGTTTAGCACACTGATCACCAAAGTTTTTATCCTACTTACGCTCTCTCTAGTCGGGCTCTTAGCCTTACTTTTCTCCAGTTTTGCCCTTTGTTTCTTGCTCAATAGGCTCTTAGAGAGCATCTATATGGGCTTTGTGATTGTCTCATTTTCCTACATTATACTAGCTTTCATTATCCTTCAAATGTGGAAAAGTGAGAAGATCAAAGTTCAAATCACTGATTTCATCTACAGCTTTATCTTTAAAGAGAAATAACCATGAGCAGCATTTTAGAAGATAAAAACAGACTTTTGGCTAGAGAAGCTGAACTCACACAGAGTATCAGTAAGGATGTAGATCAGATCAGTGCCTCGGCAAATGAATACCTGAAATACGCTGGCGCAGCCGCAGCTGGAGTAAGCATCATAGCCATAGGCTCAAGGCTACTCAGTGGCAAAAAAGAAAAGTCTACTAAAAGCACCACATCATCTAGCTCATTTGGTAGAAAAATCATGATTCAAGCTGGACTGCTTGCTTTTGGCTTGGTAAAATCCAGACTTTTGGACGGACTATTTGACAAGAAAACATCCCATGAGACCAACACTACTCAGAGAGAAAATCCTATCCTTAAAAAGTAAGGGAAAAAAGGCCTTTGCTGTACTCATTGATCCTGAGAAAGCAGAGGAACAAAACAATTTGCTTCAACTAATCCGAATAGGAGTAGAAAGCAAAATAGATTTTTTCTTGGTAGGAGGTAGCCTGCTGACAGCTAATAACCTGTCTACAGTCATTCAAACCATCAAAAAAAATTGTGAAATCCCAGTAATCCTTTTTCCTGGTAGCAATATGCAAATCGACCTCTCTGCAGATGGGATCTTACTCTTATCGCTGATCTCTGGTCGCAATGCAGACTTACTTATTGGGCAACATGTACTTTCTGCCCCTATTCTAAAAAAGAGCCAACTAGAGATC
The DNA here is from genome assembly GCF_016464625.1 of Penaeicola halotolerans. Lineage (GTDB taxonomy): Bacteria > Bacteroidota > Bacteroidia > Cytophagales > Cyclobacteriaceae > Penaeicola > Penaeicola halotolerans. The sequence goes on along the minus strand of NZ_JAEAGO010000002.1, from coordinate 510,346 downwards.
CTGTCTACTGGCTACATGATCATAAATAGTGGCCAACCAACCAGTGTGAGCTACATCAGTGGCACTCAACCAATCCCTAATGATAAGCCCATAATCGCTGCTAGTACTGCTATGGCTGGGGAGATGCTAGGTCTACAGCTCACCTACCTAGATGCCGGTAGCGGAGCCAAAGAACCCGTACATCCACGCGTCATACAAGCAGTGAGAAAAGCTGTAGATACGCCTATCATCGTAGGTGGTGGACTCAATACGTCTCAAAGAGTCTTGGATGCGCTCATAGCGGGAGCAGACATGGTAGTCATAGGCAATGGGATAGAAAAAAACCCCAACTTGATCGTTGAGGTTTCTGAGAAAATATTGGCTTATAATGATATTTTAAACATTAATTAAAGTCTCTCTTCTACGCATCTTACCCGCTGGGATACCATACATCATCTTGAATCTACGGCAGAAGTAAGCAGTATCCTTGTACCCAACCTTACGGCCGATATCTCTGATACTATCTTTTGTAGTTCTGAGTAAGTTGATCGCAGCTTCCATACGCTGATACTCGATATAGTCCTGAGGATTGATACCAGTGAGCATTTTAAAGTACTGTCCTACATAGTCTTCAGATACATTGGCTACTTTCGCAAGTACCTTATTAGATAGATCACCACCGATGTTCTGCTTGATGTGATTAAACATCGCGATCAAACGAGGATCCTTGAAGTAAGTACTGTTGGTAGTAAGCTCTTCTACGAATAGTCTGTTTTTCAAGATATGACGAACGATCTCAATGACAAGAGACTCTGCAGTCACCTGAATGATACGCTCTTTACCTACCTGCTGAGTACCTTCGCTTTCTTTAGCGAGCTCTTCGATGATGTAGGCGATCTTGTCATTAAACTTGATCACAAAAGGAGGAATACTCAATGAAGAAAAAAAGTTGACCACATCAAAAACCTTCGTCTCGAAAGTGATTGTCGTGAATTTCTCTTCTCTCACCTCTCTGAGGTCATGAAAACTGATCGACTGAAGATATTTCCTCTTGTCTACCTTAAAGTCCTCATAGCTCATTTCATTTTTCTTTCCATTTCCATAAGTAAGCTTAGTCGCTCTACCACCAGGAATGAATAGAATGTCACCCTCTCTCACAGGCTCTTCTTCCTCATCAAAGAAGATTTCGCCATTGTGTACTAAGATGACAGTGTTGTCCACATCATAGTAATCCATGATAGTGAAAGGCTTTACTTGCTTAGAGTTGCCTGCTTTGCTGAATCGTATCCCTAGCGACTCAACGATCTTATTATAGTATTCCATGTTTGTTTGTTTTAATGTAAAAAATGCAATTGGACTATTCTAACTTTAATTCTTCACAATTTATAGATTATTATTTTAAAAATAAAAATATCGAGCAAAAATCGCTCGATATTTTTTTATTGTTGTACTATGACAGGAATTATCTAAGCAATCCTCGTGAAATCACTATTTTTTGAATTTCAGAAGTTCCTTCATATATCTGAGTGATCTTGGCGTCTCTCATCATACGCTCTACATGGTATTCTTTTACATAGCCATATCCCCCATGTACTTGAACAGCCTCAGTAGTCACTTTCATTGCCACTTCAGAAGCATAAAGCTTAGCCATCGCACTTGCATGCGCATAGTCCTGTCCAGCATCTTTGAGAGCAGCTGATTTGTAAACTAAAAGTCTAGCAGCTTCAATCTCAGTAGCCATATCGGCAAGTTTGAATTGTATCGCTTGATGCTTTGCTATTTCTACACCAAAAGCTTTACGCTCTTTAGCGTATTTGATAGATGCTTCTAAAGCCCCCGCTGCGATACCTAGCGCTTGAGCTGCAATACCGATACGACCTCCATTGAGCGTTTCCATAGCAAACGTGAAACCAAATCCTTCTGCTCCAATCCTATTTTCTTTAGGGACTTTCACATCGGTAAACATCAAAGAATGCGTATCAGAACCCCTTATACCCATTTTATCTTCTTTCTTACCAATAACGAATCCTTCCCATCCTTTTTCTACGATAAAAGCACTGATACCTTTATGCCCTTTACTAGCATCTGTCTGTGCAATGACTAGGTAAACTGAAGCTGAGTTTCCATTAGTAATCCAGTTCTTAGTACCATTTAGGATATAGTGATCACCTTTATCTTCAGCAGTTGTTTTCTGAGAAGTAGCATCAGAGCCCGCCTCAGGTTCTGATAGACAAAAAGCCCCTATCACTTCTCCTGCAGCTAATTTGGTTAAATACTTTTGCTTCTGCTCTTCCGTACCATATTTCTCCAATCCCCAGCACACTAGTGAGTTGTTCACTGACATAGAGACAGAGGCTGAAGCATCTATTTTAGAAAGCTCTTCGATAGCGATGACATAAGATAATGTATCCATACCGCCACCGTTATACTTTGGGTCTACCATCATCCCCATAAAGCCTAGCTCGCCTAACTTTTTGACTTGCTCAGCAGGGAATTTCTGCTCATTATCTCTCTCTATGACACCTGGTAAAAGTTCTATCTGCGCAAATTCTCTTGCTGCTGCTTGTACTGCTAATTGTTCTTCTGAAAGTTCGAAATTCATCTGTTTGTATTTTGCGTGGAAAGATAGTTATAAAATAGAAAAAGGGACAAATTGTTGTCCCTTTTTTGTACTAAACTAAGTGCAATTTCAATTAGTCTCTATTCCCTAAGAATAGTGAGATATAATATAAAAGCGTCACCAGTGAACCGATAGCTACTACCACATAAGTCATCGCTGCCCACTTCAAGGCATCCTTAGCCATATCATGCTCACCAGCATTGACGATGTTTCTATCTTTTATCCAAGCAAGCGCTCGCTTACTTGCATCAAATTCGACTGGAAGCGTCACAAAGGTGAAAAGTGTCATGACACCATAGCACCCTATGATAATTAATAAAATCATGTTCCAGTTGGCTCCACCTGATCCACTGAACAAGAACATCCCTCCGAAAATACTCACCATGAATATGATATTGAGGATTTTGGCGCTGATATTTTGGATAGGCACCATGGCCGATCTGAACTCTAACATGCTGTAGGCAGTAGCGTGCTGTATCGCGTGACCACACTCGTGGGCAGCTACTGCAGCAGCAGCAGCAGACCTTCCATGATAGACATCTGGACTTAGATTGACAGTTTTATCCATTGGATTATAGTGGTCTGTCAACTGACCTTCTACGCTGATTACTTTCACATCGTTGATACCATTGTCTCTGAGCATGAGTTCTGCGATTTCTCTACCAGAGAGGTTTGCACTTAATGGAATCTGTGAATACTTTCTGAATTTTGATTTAAGCTTACGGCTGACCGCAAAGCTGATGATTCCAAATACAATTAAAATGAGGATAAGCATATTCTCTTTAAGGTTAATTTTTTACTTGATACGAATTTAGCTTTTTGTGGTTGATTCTACTACCCGATTTTTATTTCTTTTTCTGGCTAGATAAATCAAACTTCCAAGCCCAAGCACCATGACAGTCAGTACTTGTGAACTATGAGTAATGATAGCAAAAATCTTACCCTGCGACTCTTCAATACCATATACTGACAAAATGAACGCGATCAAGGCATGAAATGTGCCAATGCCGCCCTGGACGGGAGCGATCATGCCAATACTTCCCATCACTAAAACTACCAAAATGGCAGCTGGACTCAGGGCAGCTGTATCAGTAGCTGCCTTGCTGATAGTCCACATCATCAAAAAATAAAATAGCCAAATCAGTACCGAATACATCAGGAATGTACGCTTTTTTCTCAATTTGAAAATCCCCGAAAGGCCTTCTTTCAAACCCTTCCAAAAGTCTAAGACCTTCACTTTGAATCTATTCGTATCGGATAGCCTTTTGAAAAAAGCAATAGCTCCCCAAAGTCCAACCAACGCAATCAGTAAAGCGCCAACAATAAAATAAACAAAAGAGAGCTCAAAACCACTCAACACGAGCTCTTCGAACAAGTCTGTAAAAACACCAAATTGAAAAATCAAGGCAAGCAAGGTAATCACAATCAAACAGATAAGATCGATCACTCGTTCTGTAATCACACTCCCCAAAGCAGAAGACACAGGATAACCTGTAGTATCTCGCAGGTAAACACATCTGCTCAGCTCTCCAGCTCTTGGTAGTACTAGATTAACTACATAGCCAAACATCAAGCCCCAAAAAACCCTGAAAAACCCAATATCCGAATGCGTCTCACTAGTCTCTAATAGTAATCTCCAGCGCAGTGTGCGCATCACATAACCCAGAAGAGAAATGAAAATAGAGACAAAAACCCAAAAAACTGAAAGCTCTTTGAAGTATGTCTTCAAATCATTGAGATTGAAATCCTTGTACAAAAACCAAAAAATAGCCAGCGCGATCCCAAGTGATATGATGAACCTAATTGCCTGACCGATTGTACTTTTCAATGCTTATATGAGTTTATTGTGGCTATCTGGGAAGATCACCTTAGGTTGATATGTCTTCGCCTCCTCAGGGCTCATCAGTGCATAAGCTATGATGATGATGACATCTCCTACTTGCGCTTTTCTCGCAGCAGGACCATTGAGACAGATAGTCCCTGAGCCTTTTTCTCCTTTGATCACATAAGTCTCTAGACGCTCTCCGTTATTGATATTGACGATCTGTACCTTCTCATTTTCCAGCAGACCAGCTTCTAGCATGAGCGCTTCATCTATAGTGATGCTGCCTACATAGTGGAGTTCTGCCTGAGTGACTTTCACTCTGTGAATCTTAGACTTTAATACTTCTAAAAGCATGATTGAATTGGATTTGCGGGCAAAACTAGGGAATAAATACCAGATTGTCTATCAACCTAACGCTTCCTATGAAGCAAGCGATACAAATAGCCACTTCATTTTGGCCTTGTACATTAGTAAGTGGCTTTAATTCTTTGGTATCTACCACCTCAAAATAATCTAATTGAGCTAGTGGCTCCTGCGCTATCATAGATTTGGAATGATCAATCACTTCCTTTACCGCTACGCCTTTGCTTAATAAGCTTTGTGCATGGATCAATGATCGATAGAGTATCGTGGCCGCAGTTCTTTCTGAGGGATTGAGGCGTGCATTTCTCGAGGAGAGTGCCAAACCGTCATGAGCTCTTACCGTAGGCATTTTGATGATTTCTACAGGAAAATCTAAATCAGCTACCAGCTTAGAAATAACCGTGCACTGTTGCAAGTCCTTCAAACCAAAATATGCTTTATCAGGCTGTATTAAATTGAATAGCTTGCTTACTATAAGACCTACACCACTAAAATGTCCTGGTCTAAATGCACCCTCCATCACATGTTCTAATGAACCAAAAGAAAGCTGAAGCGTCTCCCCATCCAAGTACACCTCTGATTCTGAGGGCATGAATAGTACATCACAGCCAGCCTCCTTTAGTTGATCAGTATCTGCTTGAGCAGTTCGAGGGTATTTTTGTAGATCTTCCGAATTGTTAAACTGCTTAGGATTGACGAAAATAGAAGAGATCGTGATATCTGAAGCTTGATTAGCAGCTTGGATGAGAGAAATATGACCTTCATGTAGTGCGCCCATAGTAGGTACAAAACCGATGGTCTTTCCTTTAGATTTATACCCTTTAATCAGTTCTCTAAGGGCTTTTTTTGTATTTACCACTAGCATATAGGAGGGCTCAAGCTATATCAAAATACCGGCAAAGGTATATTTTCCCAATGATTTCCAATGAAATTATCTTATTTTTTTGTAATTTTGTATGCCCTAAATATTGAATTTCAATTAACCCCACAGTATTATGTCTAAACTTCGTATTCTCTACGTTGCAAGTGAAATCAATCCCTTCCTACAAACATCTGAAGTTGCCGAATTTGTCAGAAAAATGCCTCAAGCCATGCAAGAGAGAGGTATGGAGATCAGAATCCTAGTTCCAAGATTCGGATTGATCAATGAAAGAAAGAACAGGTTGCACGAAGTCGTTAGATTATCTGGAATCAATATCTCTGTAGGAGATGAAGAGAAGCCATTGATTATCAAGGTTGCTTCTATTCCAAACGCAAAGCTTCAAGTTTATTTCATAGATAATGAAGACTATTTCCAGAGAAAGTCCGTTTTCTTCGATAAGGAAAACAAGTTTTATGAGGATAATGACGAACGAGCGATTTTCTTCTGCAAAGGCGTGATAGAAACTGTCAAAAAACTTGGTTGGAATCCTGATATCGTTCATTGCAATGATTGGATGACGAGCTTGATCCCTATGTATCTCAAGACTACTTATAAAAACGATCCACTCTTCCAAAATACAAAAAGTGTGTTCGGGGTTTATAATAACGGATTTAATCATAAATTTGGCACTGATCTAATCGAAAAGGTAAAGATGATAGACATCGAAGACAATATGTTGAAGAGTCTAAAAACTGCCGATTTTGAGGGATTCATCAAGCTTGGTATGGAATATGCAGACGCAGTCATCAAGGCCGAAGACAACTTCTCCGATAGCTTGAATAAATTAGTTGAAGAATTACCAAAAGATAAAAAGTGTGAAATCAGTGATCAAGACGACAATTTTGTCGAAAGCTACTATAACTTTTATACAGACCTTGCCGGTTAAGCTATTAGGCTTAGCAGCAACTTTTATCCTACTAAATGCTTGTACTGACCCTGCGGAAGTAGGTTTAGAAATAGATCCTGATAGAAATAAGTTTGGGGTATTTTATACAGAAATACCCCTTTCTGCTTCTCAAGTTTTCCTAGACTCTACTAATACAACTAACACAGGAACACTCATAGCTGGTAGCTACTCAGATAGTGACTTTGGCAGTATAGACGCTAGTGGCTTCACTAACTTCGGCTATGCCTTAGCGAAACCTACTTTAGATCAAGAAACTATTTATGATTCTTTAGTTCTTGAACTTAGAGTAAATTCACTATTCGGAAACAGGACTAGCGCTAAGGACATTCAGGTATTTAGATTAGTAGAAGATATAAGCCCTTTAGATTCCGTTATTTATTTTTCAAGAGATCAATTGGCATCGGAGAATATCTCTTTGGGGGAAAATACTTTCAATTTTGAGACTAGAGTAGACACATTAATCACTATTAAACTTGAGGATGATTTTGGCAATGATTTATTTAATAAAATTAAAAACAATGATCCATCAGTCGAATCAGATAGTACATTAAAGCAGTATTTTAAAGGAATAAAAATTTCACTAAATAATAACCCAGAATCAATTATCACCTTTCTTAACTCTGAAACTAGATTGATTCTTTTCTATAAAGATCCAACAAACTCAAATGACAGTGCAACAGTAATATTTAACACAGCCAGAGGCAAGCACTTCTCTCAAGTGCTAAACGATAAATCAGGAAGTACATTTGCTAATGTAACTGAATCAAGACAAACATACCCTCCACAAAACGGCTTAGTAGCCTCTAAGTCTGGCATAGGATTATTGGCTAAAGTGAATTTTGACAATTATTTCGCCTTTAAGGATACTGTACAAAACCTAGTAATCAATCGTGCAGAGTTTGCTGTAGGGCCTGTAAATACCTTCACTGCTAATACGACACCGTTTCCTGTAGGGGTATTGTATTATGTCAATGAGCAAAACGAATTTCTCAGAGATTCTTTAAATGGACAGTTTAGATCGGTTCAGAGAGATCGCTCTGATCCTAGAGGAATCACCGCTCCAGCGCAAATAGAGTTTGACAATGATGATAGACTATATAGTGTCTCCATCACTGACTTCTTAGACTTTGTCAATAGAGGTGGTCTAGGCGAACCTAATGAGATTCCAGAGTTGTTCATATATCCAAGCAATTATCAAACGAGAGTTTCTGGATTCATAGTAGATGAAAATCAAATCAGACTAAGAATCTACTACAGTAAAATTCGCTAACTTTAAGAATTAGCGTTAAATTCATATTTCAACCTTTATCCAATATTTTTATGTGTGGAATAGTCGCCTATGTAGGGCAGAGAGAAGCACTCCCAATCATCATCAAAGGTCTAAAAAGACTAGAATATCGTGGTTATGACAGTGCCGGAGTAGCTTTGCTAAATAGTGACGGTCTCAACGTCTATAAGAAAAAAGGAAAAGTCTCAGACTTAGAAGAGCACTTACTCGATCAGAAAAACTTAAAAAGTCATATTGGTATTGGTCACACAAGATGGGCCACTCACGGTGAACCAAATGATAGAAATGCTCACCCGCATTACTCACAAAGTGAAAACTTAGCCTTGATCCATAATGGAATCATAGAAAACTATGCTTCTATCAAGCAAGATTTGCTCAATAAAGGCTATACTTTCAATAGTGACACAGACTCTGAAGTCTTCATACAGTTTATCGAAGACATCAAAAAGAACGCTAACTGTACACTAGAAGAAGCTGTCAGACTAGCTCTGCACAAAGTAGTAGGTGCCTATGCGATCGTGATCATGTCTAAAGAAGATCCAAATCTGCTTATCGCAGCAAGAAAAGGTAGTCCACTCGTCATAGGCGTTGGAGAAAATGAGCATTTCTTAGCTTCTGATGCAACACCAATCATTGAGTATACTAATCAAGTTGTTTACCTTGACGACTTTCAGATCGCGATCATTCGTGACAATAAGCTCCAACTAAAAAACATAGAGAACGTAGAGAATACGCCTTACATCCATAAGCTTGAAATGGAGCTAGAAGCTATCGAAAAAGGTGGTTTTGAGCACTTCATGCTGAAAGAAATCTATGAGCAACCTAAGTCTATCGCTGACTGTCTCAGAGGTCGTCTAGATGCTAAGAGTGGTCGAGTAGTCCTTGGCGGCTTAAGAGACTACATGAATAAGTTTGAGCATGCAGATCGCATTGTTATTTTGGCTTGCGGCACCTCATGGCATGCTGGCCTTGTAGCGGAGTATTTATTTGAAGAGTTTGCTCGTGTCCCTGTAGAAGTTGAATATGCTTCTGAGTTTAGATATAGAAACCCAGTGATCAGAGAAGGTGATTTTGTCATTGCTATCTCACAATCAGGCGAAACTGCTGATACACTAGCGGCTATAGAATTGGCTAAATCTAAAGGAGCGATCATCTTTGGCGTATGTAATGTCGTAGGATCATCGATTCCAAGAGCAACACATGCAGGTTCTTACACACACGCTGGACCAGAGATCGGTGTAGCTTCTACCAAGGCATTTACAGCGCAGATATCTGTGCTCACGATGATGGCACTCATGCTAGGTCATAGAAGAGGCACCATCACTGAGAGCAACTATATGATGCTGCTTAATGAGCTAGAGCAAATTCCTAGCAAAGTAGAGAAAGCACTCAAATCTGCTAAGTTGATCGAAGAAATCTCAGCTAAATTTAAAGATGCTAGAAACTTCCTATACTTAGGCCGAGGATACAATTTCCCTGTGGCACTAGAAGGCGCATTGAAGTTGAAAGAAATATCGTATATCCACGCTGAGGGCTATCCTGCGGCAGAGATGAAGCATGGACCTATCGCCCTGATAGACGAAGAGATGCCAGTAGTATTTATCGCGACTAAGGATAGTTCATACGAGAAAGTAGTATCCAATATCCAAGAAGTAAAAGCGAGAAAAGGAAAGGTAATCGCAGTAGTGACAGAAGGTGATCATGATGTGAAAAACATGGTAGATCACGTAATCGAGATTCCAGATACACATGAAGCTTTTGTACCGCTATTATCTGTCGTACCGCTTCAACTACTTTCTTACTATATCGCTGTCATGAGAGGCTGTAATGTAGATCAACCAAGAAACTTGGCCAAATCAGTAACGGTGGAATAACCCATACTACATACAATTCTTAGACTCCTTTTGGTGTTGGGCTTCCTCATGATTGTTTGAAGAAGGGGTACACCAAAAGGAGTCTTTCTTTTTATCCATAGATTTTTAGTATTATTGTCGCTATTCCACCTCTATGAATCAGGCATTAGATAGCGCTAACTTACAGTTTAACCAAGGATCACTCCTGCTGCTCAATCTCTCACTGGCAATCATCATGTTTGGTGTAGCACTTGATTTGAAGATCAGTGACTTTAAGTATATAGCCAAATCTCCCAGATCATTCTTTATAGGTGTAATTTCCCAGTTTGTACTACTCCCTTTAGTCACATATCTACTCGTCATTATCTTTACTCCTCAACCCAGCATCGCGCTGGGCATGATGCTCGTAGCGGCTTGTCCAGGAGGCAATGTCTCCAACTTTATCAGCCATATGGCTAAAGGAAATACTGCACTTTCTGTTAGTCTTACTGCCTTTTCTACCGTATTTGCCATTTTTTTAACTCCTTTAAACTTCAGCTTATGGGCGTCCTTGTACACACCTACGGCTGATATGCTCCAAACTATCAGCTTAGATTATGAGGAAGTCTTTTTCACTGTACTGATCATCTTGGGAATTCCATTACTTGTTGGTATGCTAGTACGTCATTACCTGCCGGCTTGGTCTACGAAAGCTAGTAAAATTCTCAAGCCTCTTTCTATTCTGATCTTTGCTGGGTTTGTAGCAGTTGCCTTTGCCAATAATTATGGCTTATTCTTAAAATTCATCTGGACAATTTTTGCTTGGGTCTTGATACAAAACCTTGCGGCACTATCTACAGGCTACACCATAGCCAAACTAGGCCGTCTAAATCTAGCAGATACTAAGACGATCACTATCGAGACGGGCATCCAAAATTCTGGCTTGGCCTTGGTGATCATTTTCACTTATTTTGATGGATTGGGAGGTATGGCTATCATCGCAGCTTGGTGGGGTATATGGCACATCATCGCAGGTATGGGTTTAGCCACTTTTTGGAGTGAAGAAAGAAACAAAAGATGAAAGATATTTTCAATACCATTTTGAGATTACTTGTGAAGGTAGCGCTTCATATTTTCTATCATAAAATCCACGTGTATGGGAAAGAAAATATCCCTAAAGGGAGGCCGATCATCTTCATAGCCAATCATCAAAACGCACTTTTAGATCCATTGATGATCGCTACACATATCGATCAGAAGCCACATTTTCTCACACGTGCGAGTGCCTTTAAAAATCCCATGGTAGCTAGGATGCTGGACTTTATCAGAATGATTCCTATCTATCGATTTAGAGATGGACTTGCCGCTATGAAAAATAATCAAGAAACCTTCAATAAGGGCTTTGAAGTCTTAGGTAACGGTGGCTCTATAGTGATGTTTCCTGAGGGCAATCATAGTTTGGAAAGGAGAGTAAGACCCTTAACAAAGGGCTTTGCAAAGCTAGCCTTTGGTGCTAGAGAAGCATATCCAGCGGCAGTGCCTGTCATCGTCCCAGTAGGGCTCAACTACAGTGCACATCAGTACAGTAGAAGCAAAGTATCTATATTTTTTGGTGAAGCGCTCGATTTAGAAAATTATGATGATCAAGCCATAAATATGCTGGTAGCAGACGCTCAGCGTGCATTAGAAAAACTTACCGTACACATCACTACCAGTCTAAGCCCTCAAGAGAAAGAAAGTCTGAAGGAGCATACCGATTTTCAACAGCCATTTATACTTGATCAGACAGACTTGGACCTAGATAAAGTACCTCGGGCTAAAACCCGCGAAAGTTATCCTAGAGCTTTCTATAGAGTACTAATCGCTCCACTTTATTTGATTTGGTGCTATTTCAAACCTAAAGTGCAAGACCCAGTTTTCTATGGCACTTTCAAGTTTAGCATAGGCCTAATCACTTTTCCACTAGTCTATATCATTGCTTTGTGGCTTTTGCCTATTGAGCTTTATTATTTATTACTGATTCATTTTTTAGTACTTCTCAGTTATGTATCGAGACCTGTGTAGCTTTCATTCCTTGATAATCCTTAATTTTGAAATAAATCATACGAATATGTCTAAAAGAATCATTCAAACAAAAGAAGCCCCTGCTCCAATAGGCCCTTATAATCAAGCAATAGAAGCAGGCAATACCCTCTACGTATCAGGCCAAATCGCACTAGATGCACACACTGGAGAGCTCATCAATGAAAACATCACAGAAGAGACCCATGCTGTGATGAAAAACCTAGATGCCATACTCAATGCCGCAGGCTATCAGTTTGCTGATATCGTGAAGTGTACCATTTTCATCAAAGACATGGAGCAATTTGCCACGATTAATGAAGCTTATGGGCAGTACTTCAAAGTGAACCCTCCTGCTCGTGAGACTGTCGAGGTGAGTTGCTTACCTAAAAATGTCAATGTGGAGATCTCATGCATAGCCGTTAAATAATCAAGGGTAGGTAAACACTTACCCTTCATTTTGATTTATGCTATCATGCTGCTCTACCCAAAATCCAGTGAAATACTCGTATCCTCCCTTACAAGAGAAGATGTCTGTACCAGACTGGAAACAGTTACCTTAGATGTAGACTTTTTAGATAGCAGTACTTATCGTGAGGAGTCTCATTATTTCTTCAATGGCAAAATCGGAGAGCATTCATTTAGTATTTCGCCCTTTATCAAAAGAGCGGATAGCTTTTTGCCCCAAATCAAAGGAAGAATAGAAACTGCCAAAAGCGGCACCATCATATTCATCACCTATCAGCTTTTCTTTAGTTCTATCTGTTTTCTGTTCTTTTGGTCAGCAGTTTGCCTCTTGATGGCGCTCTATCTGATCATCCTCAAAGAGCAAATACTCTTTGCCGCTTTATTTATCAGCTTTGGCACATTCAATTACCTTTTTGCAGTCAACACATTCTCTAGAAAAATGCGCGCAAGTCAGCGACTACTTCACCAACTCCTCACTAAATAAGCTGTAGCTAATATTATTCAGGCACATAGCGACTTATTTTAATTTTCGTACCTTTGCCCCTAAATTTTCAAATAATAGGGATTAGCAAACATTTTCCCTTACACAGCATTCATATCAATATGGAAAGAGAAGTTCGCGTAAGATTTGCTCCTAGCCCAACAGGAGCTCTACATATCGGAGGGGTGAGAACGGCCCTATACAATTACCTTTTTGCAAAGAAAAATGGAGGGAAATTCCTCATCAGAATAGAAGATACTGACCAGACGAGATTTGTCCCTGGAGCTGAAGAATATATCAAAGAATCCCTAGCCTGGGCAGGGATAGAAACAGATGAAGATCCGTGGAAAGGCGGTCCTCATGGCCCATACAGACAGTCTGAGCGTAAGGCTATGTATATGCAGTACGCCCTAGACTTAGTAGAGAAAGGCCACGCTTACTATGCTTTTGACACCTCAGAAGAACTAGATGCGATGCGTGAGCGCCTAACTGCTGCCCGTGTGGTATCCCCACAGTACAATTCGATCACCAGAACTACCATGAAAAACTCGCTAACCCTTCCTGAAGATGAGGTAAAAGCGAGACTAGCTTCTGGAGAACCTTATGTGATCCGTATCAAAATCCCAAGAAAAGAGGAAGTCAGACTCAATGACATGATCCGTGGATGGGTCATGGTACATTCATCTACACTAGATGATAAGGTACTCATGAAGTCTGACGGGATGCCTACTTATCACTTGGCCAATATCGTAGATGACCACCTCATGGGAATCACGCATGTCATCAGGGGTGAAGAATGGCTGCCTTCAGCACCGCTACACGTCCTACTTTACAAATACTTCGGCTGGGAAGATACCATGCCTCAATTTGCACACTTACCCCTCTTGCTCAAGCCTGATGGTAATGGCAAACTCAGTAAGCGTGATGCCGAAAAGCACGGATTCCCTGTATTTCCACTGGAGTGGACCGATCCAAATACTGGTGGTCAAGTAGCAGGATTCAGAGAGTCAGGCTATCTTCCAGACGCATTTGTCAACTTCCTAGCACTACTTGGCTGGAATCCAGGCAATCAAGAGGAGATTTTCTCTAAAGAACAACTCATCGAAGCCTTCACAGTCGAGCGTATCGGTAAGTCTGGGACTAAGTTTGACATCAACAAAGCCAACTGGTTCAATGAAATATACCTCAGAGCCAAGCCAAATGTGGAACTAGCTGAATACCTACTAGCTTCACTGAAGCAAGAGGGAATAGCTTGTACGCCTGAGAAAGCCGCTAAAGTATGTGGGGTGATGAAAGAGCGTGCTACCTTCCCTACAGACTTTTGGAAAGAGGGTAAATTTTTCTTCCTATCTCCAACGAGCTTTGATGAGAAGATCGCTGAGAAAAAATGGAATAACGATACTGTCAATGCCTTGACCGCTTATAAAGAAGAGTTACTGGCAAACACTGAAACAATCACCCCAGAGCTAGCTAAGGCGCTTTTGACTACTGCTTTAGAGAAAAAAGGAATCGGTATGGGCAAAGTCATGCAAGGCGTGAGACTCGCCATCACTGGAGTCGGTGCTGGTCCTGATCTGATGGAAGTGATCGAAATTATTGGCAAAGAGGAAGTCATTAAGCGTATTGATTTTGCAATTGACAATTTGAAAGCTTATATTCATTGATATGGCAAAGAAATCTGAGGATAAAGAAAAAAAAGAAGAGCAAAAGCCTCGAGTTCATGATGACTTGAAAGGCTTCGATATCAATATTGACTCCTTTGGAGAGATCAAGACTTCTTTTGATATTGACAAGATCAATGATTTTCTCAATAAGACAGTAGATGATAAGAAACTCAGAGATAGAGACGATCTAGACATCCCTAAGAAAAAAGGAAAGAAATGATAACAGAGACCTCGGCTAACACCGAGGTTTTTTTATAGTAGCCGAGGGATGACTGCCTTCACTCGTGTTTTATACCTCAAATAATCCTCTCCAAATAGGGCAGTCAGCTTTTGCTCTTCTAGCCTAATCCCGATAGGTAAATATACCAATGTCATCAGTAAATGAATCAGACTTGACCCAGTTGGGTAGTAAATCAGATAACCTATAAAAATCAATAAAGTACCAGAATAAATGGGATGCCTCACCCAAGCATAAGCTCCTTGGATGACTAGCTCTTTTTTGCCTTGCTGCTCTTTTTGCAAACCTAAAAATGATCTAACACTCATGTGTCTAAATGCCCGCTTGATGATCAGCACGCCAACAGTAGTCAGCAATAATCCTATGTAGATCGTTTGGCGACTTTGTTCAAACAAAAAATCTTCTGTGATCCTGACCGAAAAGACCATGATGACCAATAAAAATATGGTGAAAAATAAGGAAAACAACAGCCGGTAGCGATTAAATCGAGAAGCCTCAGTTGGCTGATATTTTCTTGTTAACTTGTCGCTAGCCAGCAAGCTATGTAAGCTGTAAAAAGCGACCCAAGAAAGGATTAAGATTGTATAATCACCTATCATGAGAAACCAGTTTGATAATTTTTTTGAGCATCTATGAAAATCACACTCATCAGAGAAGGAAAAGTGCCCGCTGACAAAAGAGTGGCCTTTAGTCCACAGCAATGTAAGCAAATTCAAGAAGACTCGCAGAACCAACTTTCTATAAGTATCGAGCCAAGTGAGTTTAGATGCTATACTGATCAAGAATATAAAGACCATGGAATCGAATGTAGCGCGGCACTCGGTCAATCTGATATCCTCATAGGAATCAAAGAAGTACCTATCGACTCACTGATTCCTGATAAGACTTATTTCTTCTTTTCTCATACGATCAAAAAACAAGCACATAATCGAAAGCTACTTCAAGCCATTTTGGCTAAAAATATCACCCTGATAGACTATGAATGCCTCGTAGACGAGAGAGGGGAGCGAGTGACAGCTTTTGGAAAATATGCTGGAATAGTCGGTGCTTATAATGCCATTTGGACTTATGGTAAAAAGTACAAATGCTTTGATCTAAGACGAGCCAAAGACTGTTTTGACTTAGCAGATATGGAAACAGAGTATGCTAAAGTGAATCTACCTCCAATCAAAATCGTCCTCACAGGAGGTGGCCGAGTAGCTGGTGGTGCTATGGGAGTGCTGGATCGTATGGGCATAGCCAAAGTCTCACCGACAGAACTTCTAGAGCAAAACTTTGACCATCCCGTCTATGCAGCACTCAGTAGTGCAGATTATCATGAGAGAAAAGATGGTGGCGATTTCTCTAAACAAGATTTTTATAAAGACCCAACGGCTTTTAAAAGTACCTTCATGCACTTTGCTGCTGTAGCTGATATGTTGATCGCTTGTGCCTACTGGGATCCTAAAGCGCCTAGACTTTTTGAAAAAGCAGCTGTTGGAAATATTGACTTTAAAATCCGTGTGATTGCAGATGTGACTTGTGATATCGATGGATCCATCCCTACCACACATCGAGCGAGTACGATCTTAGATCCAGTATATGATATAGAGACCATCTCATTAGAAGAAAAATCTGCTTTCTCTGATGAAGACCATATCAGCGTCATGGCTATAGATAATCTTCCTTGTGAGCTACCAAGAGACGCTTCCTTATCTTTTGGCAAGCAACTAATGACCCATGTCATACCCGTGATCATGGACGCTCAAAACCCTATGCTACAAAGAGCCACTATTGCTCATGCTGGAAAATTAACGCCTCCTTATGCCTATTTAAGTGATTATGTGAACGCTCCTGCCTAATTTTGGTTAATCAATCAAAGACGAGTCCTCCGCATGAAAAATCTACATAGATACATAGAGCAAACTAACCTCAAACCCACACTCGTAGATGCCGATATAGAACAACTTGTTTCTGACGCAAAAACGCATGAATTTGGTGGCATATGTGTCCCACCATTTTGGGTAGAAAAGGCAAAAAGAGACCTTGGAGAAAGTGATACACAGCTAGTGACTGTGATCGGTTTTCCATTAGGCTATCAGATGACTGAAGTCAAAGCCTTTGAAGCCAAGCAAGCCATCAAAAATGGTGCGGATGAACTAGACTTGGTCTGGAATATTTCTGCTTTTAAGGCAGGGCTCACATGGCCAAAGATAGAAATCGCTAAAATAGCTAGCATTACACATGAAGCTGAAAAAGTGCTCAAAGTCATCATAGAGACCGCTTATCTGACGGAAGATGAAATCATCAAAGCCTGCAAAATATGTGCAGATGCTGGAGTGGATTTTGTGAAGACCTCTACAGGATTTGCACCAGAAGGGGCACAAGTCAATCATATCAAGCTCATACGCGAAGTACTACCCTCTAACATAGGCATCAAAGCCTCAGGAGGCATCAAAACATACGAGCAAGCCATCGCTATGATCACCGCTGGAGCTGATAGACTCGGCACTAGTTCCGGAGTAAATATCATCACTCAAATTAAATAAGCCTTGAAAGTCTGTCAACGCATACAAGTCTATGGCAAAGTACAAGGAGTATACTATCGTGCCAGCACCGTAGAAAAAGCTGTCTCACTCGGACTAACTGGCTGGGTACGCAATATGCCAGATGGCAGTGTATTGATAGAAGCAGAAGGTGACGAGGAACAAGTACAAAAGCTCATCGAATGGGTGCACTCAGGACCTAGTCAAGCAGTTGTAGACAAAGTGGAGGTAGAAGAGCTGAGTTTGAAAAATTATGAAGACTTTGACTTTCGAAGATAATATCAGGCTGTCTTTAGCTTCAAGACACCTTTTCGTTTGATTACCTTCACAGCAAAGTGCTCATTGATCATTACCTTGATCATGTTTTCCGCACAGATCGCTCTGGTATCTTTGTCGAATAGAATTGTCATCTTTAGCACAGCTTTTACAAAAGTCTCATCTTGGCAGAAAAATCTCATCCAAGCGCATAGCTGTTCGGTCCAGTCTTCTTGATATTTTTCCAAATGCGTGCGACCATCAAAAAGAAACTCTAGCTGATTTGACCCAAACTTATAGCGATAAATCCCTGCTAACTGATGATAGATAGCACTGATGTAAGTAGTCGGAAAGTTTGAAGCTTGAGCAATCTGTCTACTCAAGCTATCCTGTAGACCTAGCGGATTAAAAAGTTGGACGTATGACTCCTTCAGTATAGCAATAAGTGCTGGCAATAATTGCGCTTCTGCCGATTCTTGAGCTTGCCTCAGGATGTAATTCTTATCTAGGGGAAAAAACTTTTGATTCATCTGTTCCTATATGAATGCTTAAAATTAAGGAATTTATCCCTGATCAAAAGCGAAAATCAGCTTTTTACGCATTTGATGCAAAAGAAAAACCCGACCACTTTTCAGCAGTCGGGTTTAAATGAATGCTCAATTCAACTTATCTAGTGATCTGTCCGAAGAAGATACTATTGATGAAAAGTTTGTTAGTTCCAAACCAGAATGCTCTGAAGTTTGGATTGTCTGTAAAGCCTATAACAGAGCCTCTACCAACTCCAGACACTACTACACCAGCAGAGTTTTTCAGTTGGGCTAGCTGTGGCTTAGTGATATAGCCAGATGCCAAAGGCTGATCTGTGTACATCACAGGATTAGCAAATGGACTACTCGCTGGCTCCATAAATAGCGTTGTATTTCTAAAGAGATACGTCTCTGCACGCTTATGGCCATAAGCTACTGGATGCGTCAGATCTAGTTTGGCATTGAAAATCGCTCCACCTAGTCGCTGTGCACCATAGAAGTCTGATCTAGAAGCATATGGCAATTGCGCAGGATTCTCCTCTCCGCTACCGCCAGACTTGAATTTGAAGTTGCCTATACCATTGGCTGCTAGCCAAGAAACTGCTCCTTGCATCGCCACGATCGTACCTCCTCCAGCTACCCAATTTCTAAGGACATCTTTATTGATATTCCCATAGTTTCCACTGACCATGATGATCACATTGTAGCGGCTGAGGTCTGTTCTATTGACATCTCCAGTAGGAAGTAAAGTAGTCGGAATATCAAATCGCTGATCTAATAAGTGCCATACTTCACCTGCATTGTTGCTGCTTGCGCCACTCTCCACGAGGAGAGCTACTCGTGGCTTCTCTAGGTTAGTGAGGTTAGGGCTACCTAGCATCACGCCTTTAGTATTACCTGTATTAAGCGCGTAGATATCGACACCGTTGTCTTTAGCTACTTGTTCCATGAGGGCATGTAGCTCTTCTTGCGTATGCTTTTGTAGACTATTAGGAATCAAAATAGTCCCTCTCGCAAATTCTCTTCCGTCAGCTGAAGTAAATGGCTCTTGCATCACTTTGATGTTGAGGCCTTTATCCATCAACTGATAGGCAGCTCTCGCAGCATAATACTCAAACCACTCAAAAGCATAAGCATAGTCACTTACACCGCCAAGTACTTTACCTTCAGGACGCTTTACTTCTGTTACACGCTCTCCAAGGGATGGTTTTCCGCTGATTTTATCAAACTCTAAGTTGAATGCATAAGGAAGTGTCCACGAAGAAATGTCATAGAATAAACTATCCTTGAAGGTGGTGCGCGTTTCAAACATTGAATTGATCAGCTTATACTGAGGCTGATTAGTTGGAATGATATAGCTACTCTCTGGCTTGAATACTTTTCCATTGATCTTGACTTCCCCAGCAGGACGGTACATCTCAATGTCGTGAAAAGAGATGATATCCGCTAGGTGAGCGGCTTTGGTCTTGTCCTCGTCTGCTCCGAAGATATAAGCCTTCACTGGATCTGCTGCAGCTTCTTTTTTAGCTTCTTGATAGAAGTTTCTCTGGAAGTTGAGCAATTCCTCACGCATCTCATAGCCAGCTTGTAGCGTAGACATAGAGGTTACGAACTGATTTCTGATAGTAAAAGGAAATGAAAGTGGACCGTTGACACTTTCCTGTAAATGTCCTCTAGAGCTCGCCTGCTCAAATAAAATACCTATCGAACCCTGTACATCAGGATAAGTCGAGCCTTTACCGTAATAGAAGTCGTCAAAGCTCTCTTGACTGTAATAAAGTGAGCCGATTTGATCTAAAAACTTTGCATGATAAGTTCCGATCTTCTCTGTCAACTCAAAGTTTTTCCAAGGAGTATTCGGGTTATTTCTCGCTGGCACTCCTGGCTGGAAGAAGAAAGTGCTATTAGTTCCCATCTCATGGTGATCTGTCAAGATGTTTGGTCTCCACTCTTGAAACTTCTTGATACGACCTCTTGACTCTGGATGCTGTACTGGAAGCCAGTCTCTGTTAAGATCAAACCAATAGTGATTGGTACGACCGCCTGGATAAGCTTCATTAAATTCTCTTGAGTTAGGATCTGAGACTAGGTTTTTACTCTTATGCGTATTCACCCAGCTAGCAAATCTATTGAGTCCATCAGGGTTGATAGACGGATCAAAAAGAATCACTAAGTCCTTCAGCTTATTTTCAATGTCTTGACCTTGTGCGGCAGCAAAATAGTAAGCCACCATCAATGCAGCATTGCTACCACTTGGCTCATTACCGTGCACGCTATAGCCCATCCAAAGGACTCCAGGCATATTTTTGACGTCTAGACTCCCAGATACTGCTGGATCTACAAGTTTCTTATGATCCGCTTTGATCTGATCGATTTTGCTATGGTTAGCAGGGCTTGTGATCGTCAAAAGGTACAAAGGTCTGTTCTCATAAGATCGCCCGTACTCCTCGATCGTCATACGATCAGACGCTGCAGCTAGCGTTCTCATGTACATTGCCAATTGGTCATGGCTCACATGCCACTCACCAGGCACATAGCCGAGTACCGACTCAGGTGTAGGGATGTTAGGGTCATAAGTGACATCCTGAGGTAAGTAATAGTCCATCGTGACTTGTGCTTGTACAAAGCCAACAGTCAATAAAGCCATTACCAGAGTAAATATTCTTTTCATGGTGTTCTTTTTTAGGTTGATTTCCTGATTAGTGCCTTTAATTTAGGGAAAAGAAAATCTCCAAATATCCTTTTTTGGCAGAAGGTTACATTATCTGACTAGTGGGCTGGCATTTACTTGGCAGATTAGAGGCTTTTACCTAATTTCATTCAAAAAAATAACGCTATGATTGGCTACGGTTCTATAATCTTGATCATCAGCATCTTCGCTCTGATCGATGTACTTCGAACGAATACTTTCAAAAGCGAAACAGATAAATTGCTCTGGATCGTAATAGTACTTATAGCACCACTTTTAGGAGCCATCATTTGGTTTACTTACGGCAAAAATCGGCTTTCTTAATACATCACAACTAAAGGCCAAACCGCATTTTACCAAACAAGATCGCTCTCTTATAAAATCGCTGCGCACCGTAGATACCCGTCTGACCTGAGGCCCAATAGGCTACCCAACAAGCAAGTGCCAACCAAAGTCCATGCTGTGCTCCAAATAGCTCCATGCCCATCAGTGTACAAGCGATAGGCGTCTTAGTAGCTCCAGAAAACACCCCCACAAAACCACTAGCCACCAATAAAGGTAAAGGAGTAGTAAAAAACTGAGAGAGTGCATTGCCCATGGTAGCACCTACAAAAAATAGCGGTGTCACTTCACCTCCCTTGAATCCAGCCCCTAGTGTAAATGATGTAGTGAGTGTTTTGACAATAAAATCATACCAAGGAAGCGGTCCCTCAAAGGACTCAATGATCGTAGGTATCCCCAAACCTATATACCTGTCTGTACCCATCATCCAAACACTTAATGCGATAAAAACTCCCCCAACAAAAGGCCTCCACATAGCTTTACTCACAAGGCCTTTGAAAAACTCTGCCCAAAAATGACAAGCCCACGCAAATACAGCACCCATGATCCCAAAAGCCACGCTAGCCAAAAAGACACTACTTAGATCAACTACAGAAAATGAAAAGAAGTCATCAATGAAATAGGAAATATGACCTACACCTGTGGCATGACAAACCCAATCAGACGTATAGGCTACGATGAGCAAAAATGGAAGCGCCCACCAACGGTAACGACCTATCACAACCACTTCAAGCGCAAAGAAAGCGCCCGCCCAAGGCGTCCCAAAGACAGCGGCAAATCCCCCGCTTATTCCCATCAAAAGCAATAATCTCCTCTCAAGCTTGGATAGAGGAATCCAAGCATAGACACGATCTGCAATCGCTCCTGCCATCTGTACGGCAGTTCCCTCTCGACCAGCAGATCCCCCAAAAAGGTGCGTAATCAAAGTGCCTATCAACACTAATGGCGCCATCCTGAAGGGAATAGCTTGCGCTGGAGCATAATATGATTCTAGCAACTGGTTATTTCCTCTAAGCACTGAAGTGCCATATCGCTGATAAAGCCAACCAATCAAAAGACCTGCGAGTGGAAGGCCTGCCACTATCCACAGATGAGCGGTGCGAAACTCAGTCACCCCCGCCAATGACCATAAAAAAAATGCCGAAGATATACCAATAGGCACGCTGATCACCAAGGCTATGATGAACCATTTGATAAGAAAATAGCCACTAAGGACATCACGAGAAGAGAGAAATTTGGAGACAAACCTGTTTCTGGACATATGCATATCTAGCTTATAAAGCGACTGAAACAGGAGTCATCAGCCCTGTAAGGGCGGTTGCAGGTGGAACCCCATCACCTTTTGTATAGCAAATATAAATCTTCTTGCTGATTTTGAATACATTTAATTAAAAAAGGACATGGCACTCAAATCTCTCATTTTATTTGCCTTACTAGCACTCATCGCTGAGATCTTGGGGACTATAGGAGGCTTTGGTTCATCCATGCTCTTTGTACCACTAGCTCAGTTTTTCTTTGATTTTCAGACGGTGCTTGGGATTACAGCACTTTTTCATGTGTTTAGCAACTCCGCCAAACTGATCTTGTTTTTCAAACATATTGATTGGAAAATCTCTTGGACACTAGGCATCCCTGCAGTGGTTTTTGTCTCAATAGGAGCTATTCTAACTAACCTTATAGAGCTTTATTGGGCCAAAGTAGCCCTTGGTGCTTTTCTGATCGCTATGGGAACACTCTTTTTAGTCAAACCAAACCTCACGTTTCAGCCAAGCACCAAAAATACACTACTTGGTGGTACCATATCAGGATTTCTAGCTGGATTAGTAGGTACGGGAGGAGCTATTCGTGGATTGACATTGGCTGCTTTTAGCTTGAGCAAAAATGCATTTATAGCCACTTCCTCAGCCATAGATTTTGGCGTTGACCTGAGCAGGAGTATCATCTACCTGAGCCAAGGCTATCTAGACCGCAGTCATTTATACTACTTCCCTACGCTAATCATCATCGCATTCTTAGGCTCATGGATAGGAAAGAAAATTCTCCAGTATATCCCCGAGATGCTCTTCAAAAAAATCGTTCTTGTGCTCATCGTTTTACTCGGAATGGTAACGCTCTATCAATCACTTACTGAAAATATCCCTTAACGCATCTTCTACACGTGGGTATTTAAACTGAAAACCAGCAGCAGTTATCTTTTGAGCTGAAAGTTTAGAACCTCCCAAGACAATCTGCGCCATTTCTCCTAATATCAATTTGAGTAAAAACCCCGGAACAGAAATACCTAGAAAAAATTTCCCTTTAGCTTTAGCCGCCTTTTGAGTCAAGTCTCTATTGGTCTCGGGATGTGGAGCCACTGCATTGAAAGCCCCACTGATCTCATGCGTCAATGCAAATAAAAAGAGCTCCGCTAAGTCTTGGATATGAATCCAGCTCATGTATTGATCGCCCGATCCGAGTGGGGCCGCCACTGGTGGCTGTAGCATCTGAGGAAGTGCGCCTCCTTCCTTTGCCAAGACAATACCTATGCGAACCATCACAGTTCTCAAACCCAATGTTTCGATCTGTGTCACTTCATGCTCCCATGCCTGCACTACTTGTGCTAAGAAATCAGAACCAGCTGGTGCAGACTCATCTAGAAGAGACGTTCCTGTATCAGCTCCATAGATTCCTATGGCACTTGCGGATACAAATATTGTGGGCCTATTAGTTGCACGATCAATCGCTTCTCGAAGTAGCTGTGTGCTATGTGTTCTACTATGCAGGATTTCAGCCTTGCGATCTACGGACCAGCGCTTCTCTGCTACGCCAGCCCCTGCTAAGTGTATGATAGCATCTGCCCACTCGATCCCTTCTTGGTCTATTTGCCTTTTGGTAATATCCCAAGTGAAAGTCTTGATCAAGCCATCAGCTTTACTACGACTGAGATGAGCCACTTCATGTCCTTTATCTATCAAGAGCTTAGTCAAAACAGTTCCTACCAAACCCGTTCCTCCAGTGATCAATATGCGCATATTCTTATCCATATGATGATGACTTTGAAGTTAGGACTTTGTTTGCCTTCTTCACATTTTTTTGATTTATTAACAATTACTTCATCTAGCTAATTAAAAAAATAAGCGTCTCGAAAGCTAAGATGCTGTAGAATTGACATCTTGTCCTTATCTTTCGAGTCGATTCAAACACTTTAGTAGTGATTGAAAGCATTTTAGGGTCAAAAATACATTAACCACCAATAAACTATGGCATTACAAGAAGAAATGGAGCAACAGGGTAATTTCCTGTTTAGACATCGAAGCAATCTCCCATTGATTATCTTAATATTAAGTTTAGCAGTATTTGCTTATCAAGAGTGGGCTAATGTGCCTACTAGTATAGACGGCATAGTGACGGAAGAAACCTTTAAAATCATCTGCTTAGCTGTGTGTCTGTTTGGACTCTTGATCAGAATCTACACAGTAGGATACACTCCCGCCAATACTTCTGGTAGAAATACTGCTGAAGGGCAGGTAGCTGATGTAGTCAATACTACAGGTATCTACTCTACTGTGAGACATCCACTTTATGTTGGCAACTTCTTTATGTGGCTAGGCATCGCTATGCTTACGGAAAACCTTTGGTTTATCGTAGCATTTTGCCTGATGTACTGGGTATATTATGAGCGCATCATGTACGCTGAGGAGCAGTTTTTACGCAAAAAATTTGCTGAAAGATATACCGATTGGGCAGCGAGAACACCAGCTTTTATCCCAAGTTTTAAAAACTTCAAAAAGCCTAGCATTCCGTTTAGCATCAAAAAAGTGCTGAAAAAAGAAAAAAATGGCTTGCTCGCTATCTTCGTCTTGATCTATCTATTTGAATTGGTAGCACTCGCTATAGATGGACAGCTGGAAGCCTCATGGAATCAAGGTATTTGGTTTTATGGCTTCATAGGATCAGGTATCTTGTATATCATCCTAAAAGGAATCAAGAAATCAGACTTCATGAAAGAACAAGGAAGGTAAAATGATTTGATCATACAACGAAAAGCCTCTGCTGTAAAGTAGAGGCTTTTTTATGTCAAAGCTGACGACCTTCTTTCGCAGTTTTTTGATCTATGAGCAGGCCAATGACAGAACCTATGGACATACCAATTGGAATACCTAGTGCTAGATTATCCATAGCCATGCCGATCGGAATACCTATAGCCATCATCGCAGGCATCATGATGACCATCCAGAAGCCTTTACGGTATATTTTATACGCTTTCTGCAAATATGAAAATAGCTTAGTCTTCTCTTTGATATACACACTACCATTTTGAGAGGCGGTAGGCATGACACTAACCAAAGCTTCCAATTGATCCATTACAGAAGCGGCTTGCTCTTGAGGAATGACACCTCCAAACTTATCTGGAAGACGCAGTAGCGCATCTACTTCATACATATTATACTGATGCTTGGTATAGCTAGCAGCGCGCTCACAGATGAATTGTTTATAAGCTTCTATTCTTTCTTTCATTGGCTAAAAATAAAAAAACAACCTGACTCATTAAGCCAGGTTGTCTGCATTAGTAGGTTAAATGGTTAAATAAATAAACTATTGAATATTGTAGTTGAAAGATAATCTAAAGGTTCTTCCGGGGTTAAACGCCTCTGTGGTATAGAAAGTACCCTGATCTTCTTGATACCTGATAACACTGTAATCTAGTAAGTTATTAGCCGTAAGTGACACTGAAAACTTCTCATTGAGTGCTTTTGATATTTTCAAGTTCATCTCAGGAGTCGGTCTATTACTTGTGATTCTATTGTTCTCCTTATCGGTGATTTTACCATATACCTCATAGATATCTGGTGCTGCTCCCGAGCCATTTGCAAATAATCTAGCCCCAAATAGATTGGTGTATAAGTTGATATCCCAGCCTTTGTCGATATTCTCATAACCCAACATCAAGTTAAAGATATAAGGAGACTGAGAAGCAAAAGGTCTGAAAGACTCGATATCTGGAACTATTCTTCTTCTTACTTCAAACTCCTGCTCGCTCAAATCAACTCTGGAGTAGATATAAGTGAAGTTAGTGCTAAACTTAAAGTTTTTCAAAGCAGGTGTGATGAAGTCAAGATTCTTTCTCAACTCGATCTCTGCGCCATAGATATTACCCTCATTAGTATTTACATATCTATATTGAGGTTGATCTGTAGCAACATCTAGCTCTTGTATGATAGGATTCTGGAAATTTTTGTAAAAGACACTGATAGCAAATAATTCGGCTGCAGATGGAAACAACTCATATCTCAAATCCAAGTTGGTGATGTTTGTTCTATCCAAATTTGGGTTACCCACGACAGGGAAACCTCCTAACAAGTCAAAAGAAGCAAAAGGAGCCAACTCTCTCATATTAGGTCTTGCGAGCGTCTGTGTAGCCGAAACCCTCAAATTTGACTCCTCTCTCAATTTGTAGATAAAGTTTACTGAAGGCAGCACATCTAGCGCATCTATTATGCCTGGAGTAGCATTAGGCACTTGAGAGATCACCTCAAAGTCTGTCTTCTCTACTCTCGCACCGATAACTGTTTTCAACTTCGCTGTCAAATCGTAAACACCCATAAAATATCCAGCTAATACTTGCTCTGTACCAGTGTAAAAGTTTTCAGGTCTTGAGTTATCGTTAAAAGCATTGCCAAATATTGGTGTGCCGTCTTGCTCAAAAGCTATCACGCCCATATTTCCTGCTGCAAAAAATCTATCAAAATCTCCAGTGGCTTGACGATAAGTAACGTATCGTTCGTCATTGTTTGGAACGCCAGTATCATCTAACTGATATCTTCTTTCCGAGAAGTCTCTATCTTTTCGCGTACCGAAGAAACCATATTTGATATCTAATTTATCATTGATAGAGGTCTCTAGGTCTAGTTTTAAGTTTATTTGATTATCCACCAAGTCTCTAAAAAAGTGGAAAGGTCTATCTACCTCTCTCACGAAGAAGTACTCACCATTGTTATCCACTGGAGAACCGATAAATCTTGTATCAGGCTCGTACTGCTTAGAGACAATATAGTTAGCAGACCAGATAATTTTTGTTTTGTCTAACTGATGATCACCTTTGATCTGTGAATTAAGCAAGTTTCTTTGCGTGAAACCAATTACCCTGTTTCTGTATGCTCCGAATGATAGTGCCCCTGGAAATGAGCCTTCTGTCATGTCTAGTACAAATTTATCTGTACCATTATTATACATCATACTGAGCGCTATATTATTTTTTTGCTTGTACTGATAAGCAAGTGTACCCACAAGTCCATGTGTAATCTGCTCATTACTCTCTGTACCAGAGTTGATCAAGAAATCTTGCATCCTATTTTCAGGACTGATCTGAGCAAAGTATGAATTGATGACACGGTTATCAAACTGAGTAAAGTTTCTTCTGTAGTTGATACCGACATTGTAACCCAAGTAGTTATCCCCAACGGCTATTCTATTACCTATTGTAGCATTGACTGAGTGGTTGATAGGAGGAGAGTAATTGTCTACTTCAAAAGACCTATCAGAAAAGCCTCTCATAGCAGCATTGTAGTTGTCGATATCTGACTGTGAAGCCACACCATTAGCAATTTGTACTCTGTATAAGTTGGTATTGCTTAGGTATGGATTGTTTTCAAAGCCTCTTGGAATAGCCCTGCTACCATCATCATATCCTAACCAATCTAAAGATCCTCTGACGCGATCTCTTTTGAAACCGTTATTGAAGGTAGTTTGATCATTGAATCCAAAAGAAGTATTAAAAGTAAAGTAATACTGATCTGGTAGTGTCTTAGTAGTGATATTGACTGCTCCACCTGTAAAGTTACCCGGTAAATCAGGAGTGAATGTTTTCTTAACTACTAGGTTATCCACCATAGAAGTAGGGATAAGATCTAGACCAGCACTATTTTTATAAGGATCAGTATTAGGTAGTGTCACACCATCCATCGTAGAGATACTGTATCTATCACCTAAGCCTCTCATGACGATGTATTTTCCGCCTTCTACAGTAGCCCCAGTGACTTGCTTCATAGATTCAGCTGAGTTGGTGAAGCCTACTTTATTGATTTCTTGAGCAGAGATACCATCCTGTACAGATAGCGAACGCTTCTGTAGTTGAAGTAAAGCGATTTCATTATTATCCATTCTCTTTGCAGAGACAGTCACTTCTTCCATCTGAAAATCTTCAGGAAGTAGGCTAAGATTGAGCGTAGTTACTTTACCATCAGTCACGACTACATCACTGACAGTTTTCTTTTGATAAAAAATATAAGAAAATAATACCGAGTACGTGCCTGGCTCTACTTCTAAATAAAATTTACCGTCCAAGTCCGTAGAGACACCTTTTTCTAATGCGGCAATGTATACATTGACTCCTAAAAGAGGTTCTCCATTTGATTCATCAATTACTTTTCCTGTAATCGTGCCTTTTTGAGCGTAAACCAAAGCACTTGTCATTAGGAATAATGATAAGAGAAGAAATATTTTTTTCATTTGTTATTTATTTAACCCGCACAAAATTATGTATTGTTTGAGCAGGCATCACCCTCATTCTGGTTATCAAAAAATTAAATAAAAAAGGGGGTCTTTCGACTCCCTTAACATTAGATTAATGCTTGAATATTAGTCAGCAAGATATCCAAATCTCGCAAGTGTAGTCCATCCAGCGATCCAAGAAGCACCTGAAGGATTGAAAGCACCTTTGTAGTTAACAGTTTCAGCTTCAGTTGGAGTAGCTACTGGTGCACCTAGGTCAGCACCTGGTATTGGGTTCAATGTCCCACTACCATTTGTTCTACCGATGCCACCTAACATTGGGTTCATAAATGAATTCCCATTTGCATTCAAATGGTCGATAATAGCTTGACCGTTTGCGTCAGTAGCACCAGAAGTGATCGCTAGCATATCTGCTATACCAGTAGCATTACCAGCATACCATACGTTACCACCGATTGTGTATTCTTCTTCAGTCACAAGTTTGTTATAAGAATCAAAGCTATCACCTCTATCTTCTACCTCTAAGCCTTTACCGTTTGCCTCAGTGATGATAGAGTTATAAAGTGAGATAGCCGCACCATCTCTCATCAAGATCGTAGCAGCATCAGCTGATCTAGATCCATCTGTAAGACCTCTTCCTATAAATGTTGCGTTATAGATTCTCGCAGTACAGTATAGCGGGCTATCGTCAGGAGAAGCACCGTCCCACTCACCTAGGTGATCTGATTCATTACCACCTTGTAGTGCAAAGACAAACTGTGCATATCCAGACCATCCTAGGTCAAAGTCAAAAGCATCATCTTCAGCAAAAGCTACAGATACTCTTTTGATATTTACAGTACCACCAAAGATCTCGATACCGTCATCACCAGATACGAAGATGTCGATGTCCTCTATGACAGTTTCTCTACCTACACCACCAAGTGTAAGACCTTGGATCTCATCACCAGGACCGATCTCAGCACCTGTAAATCTGATAGAAACATACTTCAAGATACCAGAGCTATGGTCATTATCATTTCCACCATAAAGTGCTCTAGCCTCACCGTCAGGAATACCTTCGATTTGTACTTCAGTAGCTCCACCTACGTTCATCTCAGCTTTACCCAAGATGATAAGACCTGCCCAAAGTTTAGAATTTGTTTGATTTAAAGAGATATCTCCACCCAATGCTTCAGAGTCTAACTCAGAAGTAAAAATGATAGGTGCTTGAGGAGTGCCTTCTGCATCTATTTGAGCCTCTCTAGTGATGATCAGTGCAGACTCGTTACCTGGATTTTCTCCAGTTGGCTGAGATACACCCATGATCACAGTACCTGGCTCTATAGTCAAAGTACCACCCTCTACGAAGACATAACCATCTATGTAGTAAGTAGTATCAGCAGTCAATGTTCTGTCTGTAGTGATAGAACCTGGAAGTCTTCTCTTAAGCTCTTCTGGATTGTTGTAATCATCAATAAGCTCATTAGAACCTTGATCTGGATTTGGCTCGTCATCATCATTACACGCTGTGAACGTGAGTAGCGCTCCTAAGAGCATGAAGGATAATAAAGAAAGTCTTTTCATAATGGTTAATTGAGTTAGATAAAATTTCATCACAAAGGTGACACTCCCATATTAACCCATCGGTCATGAGAATTTAATTAATCATTAATTAGCAATGGACTTTGTTAATTTGCTGTTAAGCCTCAGCTAGGTCAAAAAATGAAAGGATACAAAAAAAGCCCTTTCGGGCTTTCTGATCGTTTTTTACGCGTGTTACCTATTTGTTAATAGGAATTTTGCTCAAAATCTTAGCGATGATGTCATGCGTAGTGACCCCATCAGCTTCTGCTTCATAGTTGAGAATGATACGGTGATTTAGTACATCATCAGCTATCGCTTTGATATCATCTGGCAAGACATAGTCTCTTCCTTCAAAGTAAGCAATGGCTCTAGCGGCCAAATTCAAGTTAATACTTGCCCTAGGTGACACACCAAACTGAATATACTTCGCCTCCTCTTTGAGTCCATAAGCCGCTGGATTTCTCGTAGCAAATACCAACTCAATAATATACTGCTCTAGTGACTCGGCTATCTTGACTTGGTTGATCTCATCTCTGATCGCAAAGATGTCCTCTTTGGTCAGTACAGGATTGATCTCCGCCTTAAACTGCATATTGGACATCCTACGCATAACCTCTAATTCATCTTGCTTTTTAGGATAGTCGATGTGCACTTTGAGCATAAATCTATCCACTTGCGCTTCTGGTAGCGGATAGGTTCCTTCTTGGTCTACTGGGTTTTGAGTAGCCAAAACGAGGAAAGGTCTGTCTAACTGATAAGTATGATCTCCGATAGTCACTTGCTTTTCTTGCATAGCCTCTAGGAGAGCTGACTGCACTTTAGCAGGGGATCTGTTCACCTCATCTGCTAGGATGATATTGGAAAAAATGGGCCCTTTCTTGACCTCAAAATTACTCGTTTGCTGATTGTAAATCATCGTACCCACGAGATCCGCAGGTAATAGATCAGGGGTAAACTGGATACGCTTAAAGTCTAAGTGAAGCACTTGCGCTAAAGTATTGACCGTAAGTGTTTTGGCAAGTCCCGGAACACCCTCTAAGAGGATGTGACCATTGGTAAACAGTCCAATAAGTAGCCT
The DNA here is from genome assembly GCF_016464625.1 of Penaeicola halotolerans. GTDB lineage: Bacteria > Bacteroidota > Bacteroidia > Cytophagales > Cyclobacteriaceae > Penaeicola > Penaeicola halotolerans. The sequence continues at coordinate 479,225 of NZ_JAEAGO010000002.1, read as the reverse complement.
ATTGACCATATAGTCTTGACCCACTACCACCTTTTTGACTTCTTCTATGACTTGCTTGATCTTCTCTTGATGAATGCCTTTTACAGCTGCTATATTGTCATTTTCCATAATACTTAACCTAATTGGTTCTAAAAATATAAATTCAATTTGGAACAGCCATTATTTTTTGGACTTCAATTTAGGAAACTGCTTCTTTTGTTGGCTAAATCTCGGCTTTGAACTAATCTCTTCAGACCGTGCAGGAATGCGACAAGCGGTATATACTTCCTGCTGACTAAGCTCGCGCACCGCTCCACTATCAAATCCAGCAGCAGTCAGCCCTTCAAACTGCCATCGAACCAATCTCAAGGTAGGATAGCCCACAGCGGCAGTCATTTTTCTCACTTGTCGGTTTTTGCCCTCCACGATTTTGATCTCTAGCCAAGCAGTCGGTATTTGTGCGCGATACCGTATCGGTGGATTTCTTGGTGGCAATTCAGGCTCCTCTGCCAATAAGCGTACAGTAGCAGGAAGCGTTTGGTAAGGCTTACCATCTACTGTGATCGTGACGCCTGCCTCTAGCTGCCTGATCGCCTCTGCATCAGGAATGCCCTCCACTTGAGCATAGTAGGTCTTTTCATGCCTAAACCTAGGATTGAGCAGGGCATGATTAAGCTGCTTATCATTGGTGATGAGCAACAGTCCCTCACTATCCTTATCCAGCCTACCCACAGGATACACATCAGGAGGAAAATCAGCTAGTTCCTTTAGCGTAGGTGGCTCACCACTAAACTGTGTGACTGTGTTGAAGGGCTTATAGATCAAAAAATACCGAAGGCTCATCAGCTACCGCAGCCTACACATTCAAATTCAGAGCTTGATGGCTTAGTTCCCTTCAAAACCATCTCTAGGTTATGAATTTGATCTCTGATCTCCATATCACTAAACATATCGCCAGTGAGCTTTTCTTTTAGCTCAGCGATTTGTGCTTGGATCTTTTCCGCTTGTTGTGTGTCGAGTGTGGTCGTTTGCATAAGTTTGGGATGTTTGTTAAAGTATAAGAAGGTGTCTCGGCTCAAATTCGTTCATCCTTCAAGCCAAAATCTGTTCAATGAAAATACGTTCTTTTTTTGAAAAATCAAGAAGGAAAACACAAGTGATGATGTAAAAGCTAAAATCAATAAGTATCAGCACTCAAAACTAAGGCATGATCGCGCTAGTGACTTCTACCATTATTTAAAAACTTCACTAAATCAGCAGTCTCGTATTCGCCCTTGATCAAAAACTCAAAACGAGCTCTATCTTGATCTGAAAATTCTTGTAACAAGCTCCCTGTATGCGCTATGACACGATTGTCAGGAAAGTGCTCCTTGATTTTATAAACAGTCTCTATTCCATTAGAATCAGGCACATGAAGGTCTGATAAGATGATGTCTCCAACTGATACGGAAGCTTTGAGCAAATCTCTGAGCCATTTATACTGAATGAGTTGTTGCGGTTCGTAACCTCCTTTGAGAAGTTTTTTGGAAAGTATCATATACTCAAGCGCGCTATCCTCTAATATATGAATGGTCATAGGCTTGCAGGTTTGGGGATTGTTCTATTGCATAATTTACATCGATTTTGACCAAAAATCAATGACTGCCTGTAATATTTCTGTGTAATGTTTATTTTCTACAGGTTTGACCAAATAAGCGTTTGCTCCCAACTTATAGGCTTTTTCAACGTCATTATGATAGTTACTCGTGCTGAATATCAATACCTTAATATGACTAGCAGGAACGTGAGATGCCCGCAAACTGGTGAGCAACTCAAAGCCGTCCATGTCCGGCATATTTAAGTCCAGAAGCACAATATATGAAATGGTCTCATCTCGCTCTGTACTGAGCAGATAGTCAAGCCCTTTTTGTGGTTCTTGAAAGACCAGTAAATCAACTTTTATCTCTAATCGTTTGATCGCTTGCGTCACTAGGAGAGTATCTATCGAACTGTCATCGATCATGATTAACTGGATATGACTCATATGGCTTGGGGAAATTTAAGAGTGAAAGTGGTGCCTTTGTCTAGTGCTGAGCTGACCGAAATCTCTCCAGCGTGTCGATCCATGATTTTTTTGCAAATAGAAAGGCCAATGCCTGAGCCATCTACATGCTCATACCTCCCTACTCTGGTAAATAACTTGAAGATCTTAGGGATGTTCTTTTGGGCAATACCTATCCCATTATCTGTGACAGTTACTTTGACGTACTGATCTTCTATCTCGCTCTTGAGATAAAGTTCTGGGGAGACATTTGTCTTTTTGTATTTGATAGCATTGCTGATCAGATTTTGAAAAAGCCTAACAAGCAATCCCTCATAGCCCTTCACATCATGTGTTAGATTTTCCACGTGTACTGTGACATGATTTGAGCTAATTTGGCTCTTGAGTCGTTTCACAGACTCTTGAGCGACTAGTTGGAGATTTACTTCAGTGAGTGGCTCGTCACTTTGACCCGTCTTGGAGTATTCGAGCAGGTTATTGATCATCTTGATCATCCCCTTTCCTGACTGTATCGCCAGCTTGAGCATCTCCATGGCCTCTTGATCGAGCTTTTCGTGGTGATCTTCTAAGATGATGTCTAGCAGAGAGGTAATGCTCCTGACGGGCTCCTTGAGATCATGAGAGGTGATGTGCGCGAAGTCCTTCAACTCATTATTGATCATAGCCAGCTTCTGATTTTGCTGCTCGAGTTGCGTATTAACCTTTTCTATCTCAAACTGATACTGACGCTCTAGCGTGATATCTGTCTGTATAGCAAAGAAGCCATCTGGCGTACCATCTTCTCCATTGTATGGCTGACAAACTATCTTGCTTAAAAACTTCTCACCATTCTTTTTATAATTAAACAGCTCTACATCAAATGGCCTCACTGCTTTGATCGCCTCGCTCATCTCTTGGACCTTGTCTAGCTCAGTCTCCTCTCCTTGGAGTATTTGACCAGGCTTTTTGCCTTTGACTTCGTTTAAGGTATAACCCGTTGATTTCACAAATCCTTGATTAACCCAAGTGATCTGACCTTTGATATCTGTGATGATGATCGCGTTGGCTGTCTCTGTAGCGATCAGAGAAAGTAGCGCTAACTCTCTTTCGTAGGTTTTACCCTTCGTTATATCTCGGGTAGCGGTAAGTATTTTGACGATTTCACCCGACTCATTAGTGATCGCACTAGAAGTCGTCTCAAACCACTTCAAATCCCCCGACTTAGTCACGTAGCGATATTCTATGGCAGTGTTCTGCTTCTGCTTAGCTACCGGCTGATGACTCATCTCTCGGATACGCTCGCGGTCTTTAGGGTAGAAAAAATCATAAGGATCTCTACCGATCAACTCCTCAGGCGTGTAACCCGTCAACTCTTTACAGCTTGGAGAAACATATTCGAAACGACCATCCACATCATGTACTCCGATGAAGTCACTTGAATGCAGGGCAATCATTTTGAAGAGATCTTCTTGCTCTGCGATACGTTGTTTGGCAGCAAACAAATTAGATTCTGATTGAGAAAGTTTATCTTTAGTCAGTTCTAGCTGAGAGATATCTAAAAGTGATAAGACCACTCCTTTGATCTCATTTTTTCCTGTTCTGAAAGGGTTGATTTTGAGCAAATACTTTTTATCTGAAAAGTCCTCCACTACCTCCTCAGAGGAGATCAAGGTACGCAGTACCTCTTCGATTTTTCCTAGAAAATTATCGATCTTCAGATGCTCTTTCAAGTCACTAATATGCCTTCCGATATCTTGCTTTTTGATACTCAAGATACCCTGCATAGAGCGGGTGTACTTTCTGATCATCAAGTCCTCATCCAAAAATAGCATGGAGATATCAGTGCTATTGATCAAGTTATTGAGATCATCATTGACTACGGAGAGTTCTTGGACTTTTTCTTGAAACTCCGAGTTGACAGTGTAGAGTTCTTCATTGACAGATTCTAACTCCTCATTGGAGCTTTGGAGTTCTTCGTTGGCTGCTTGCAACTCTTCATTGCTGGATTCTAACTCTTCAATGGTCGTTTGGAGATTTTCTTTGGTGACACGAATCTCGCGTTCCAGTGCGTGAAGTTTCTCTTGAGCATCCTTGCTCAGATCTATAGACTGAGTGACAGTATTGGTTTCTTTGCTATCATCGTCTAAGCGCTCTTCAAACAGCACAATGATCATTTTGCCCACTTCATCCAACTCAATGAGTGAAAGCCTCACGGAAAAATGATAACTTCTATGATGATGGATATGTACATGATCTATATTCAAGCTCAGGCCTGTAGCCCAAACTTTGGTCATCGCTACATCAAATGTCAAAGAAAGCTCCTTTGGCAGCATACCGATCAGGTTGAGACTGACTTCACCTGGAGCGATTTTCAAAAACTCAAAAACATTCCCCGTTGTATGGATGATCTTACCCGTATCATCACAGATCACCGATAGTGGGACAAATTTCTGTATCAGCTGTTTATTGATCTGCTCTATCAATTGTCTTTGATTGGCTTCTTTATATTTTTTGAGGCCACCTCCCGAGCTATCAGTGCTGATAGGGGTGATCTTTGGATATTTGAGTGAAGGTGTTTCTGCCAGTGGCAAACTTTTTTTGTTACGATAGATTTTCCACTTCTTGTCAACTTCTGTGAAGTAATCTTGAGAAGCACCTAAAGACTCGCTAGCTCCCAAAAAGAGAAAGCCTCCATCCACCAAAGTATATCTGAAATAGGAAAAAACCCGCTGCTGTAGCTCTGGCTTCAGGTAGATGAGGAAATTACGACAAGAGACTAAGTCTATCCTAGAAAAAGGTGGATCGCTGAGGATATTATGCACAGAAAATACGATCATCTCTCTGATCTCCTTGGTCACCTTAAAGCCTCCAGCAACCGGCACAAAAAAGCGTTTTAAAATATGCTCAGGCACCTCATGAATGATACTATCAGGAAAAACCCTATTCCCTGCTGTTTTGATAGCCTCTCGATCTAAATCGGTAGCAAAGATGGATACTTGAAGAGAAAGCTTGTGCTCTATCAAAAAATCTTTGATCAGCATCGCAATTGAGTAGGCCTCTTCACCAGTAGAACAAGCAGGAATCCATACCCTGAGTGCATCATCAGGCTTATTTTTACCAGCCAATATCTCCGGTAATACTTGATCTCTGATCGCTTCAAAGGCATCCGCATCCCTAAAAAATTTCGTCACTCCTATCAATAAATCTTTGGTCAGAATCTGCGCTTCATCAAAGGACTCCTTGAGCAATGTGATGTAGTCTTTCCAACGCTTGATACCTAATATGGACATCCTGCGCTGTATCCTTCGGTAGATCGTAGAGACCTTATAACCAATAAAATCAATCCCTGAAGTAGTATAGAGAACTCCTAATATCTTATGTATGTGCTCTGATTCGATGCTTTGCTCATCGCCTTCTTCTGACAGGATAGGGAGACCTTGATAGTAATCGATGATTCGCTGAGGTATTTCCAGCACTGGGAGGATCAGATCAGCCGTTCCTGTAAATACTGCATTCTTAGGCATCCCGTCAAACTTGGCATCCTCTGGGCTTTGGACTACGACTAAACCTCCATTTTCCTTGATCCGCTTGATGCCTTCAGAGCCATCACTTCCAGTACCTGATAGAATAACCGCAGTGGCCTTAGCAGAAAATTGATCTGCCAGAGAAATAAAAAATGAATTGATTGGAAAGCTCAGTGCCTTGTCTTGCTTATCTATCAATCGAAAGGTCTGCTGCTTAGTAATGTAGACAAACTTCTGAGGTGGATTGAGATAGATATGATCTGGCGCTATGCTCATCCCATCAGTGATCACACTGATCTTCAGCGTAGTATAGCGACTAAGCAATTCATTCATCATACTTTTATGATGAGGCGCCAAATGCTGTATCACGATAAAAGCCAATCCTGAACCTTGGGGTACATGACTAAAAAATGTCTCCAAAGGCTCTAATCCCCCTGCAGAGGCACCTATTCCCACGATACCCTTGATGTCCATAATTTGCAATTTCGCTTAATTTAAGGAAATTCTGTTTAAATATTGAAGCCAAAATCAGGAGAAATATTCAACAAAATAATAAGTCTCAAAAATTAATTGATAAGTGCTACCCTACCCGATTGAATCTCAAAAAACCGAACCTCGGCCTCGATGCTAGCCAGTATTTCTCTAGACCGCTCTGGCCTCGCATCTGTCACGAAGATCTGCCCAAAAGTCTGTGCTGCCACCAATTCCAGTAGCTTAGCAATGCGCTGATCATCCAGCTTATCAAAGATATCATCTAGCAGTAGCAAGGGCTTCGTTCCCTTCTCAGCAGCCAATATCTCAAATTGAGCCAGTTTCAAAGCAATCAAAAAGGACTTTTGCTGTCCCTGAGATCCAAACTTCTTGATGGGAAAGCCATCGATCTCAAAGACAAATTCATCTTTGTGCACGCCCATAGTCGTCCGCTTCAAGATCAAGTCCTTGCGCTGACTCTGCCTAAACGCCTGTTCAAAATCAGCAGCAGCCACGTCTGATTCATAGCGTACACCAACTTGCTCTTTGTCATCAGAGAGCATGGCATAGTGCTTTTCAAAGATTGGGATGAAGGATAAAATAAACTCCCTTCGCCTCTCATAGATCAATCGTCCCAGTCTAAAAAGTTGCGAATTATAAGAGTCCAAGAGGTCTTGTTCGATATACTGTCGCTCCGCAAATTGCTTCAGCAGGGCGTTGCGCTGCTTCAAGTAGTGCCCGTACTGCATCAACTGATCCAAATAAACTCTATCCAATTGCGATAGGATTCCATCAAAGAACTTACGCCTCTCTTCACTACCTTCTTTGATGAGCTGCGTATCATCTGGAGCAATGAGCACACAGGGAAACTCCCCAATATGCTCACTAACTCTGTCATAGGCTTTGCCATTGTTACTGACTTGTTTCTTTTTGCCCTGCTCTTGTATACAGGCTAGCTTATACGATTTATCTGCTTTCACAGCACTTGATCGGATGGTAAAAAAATCAGCCTCGTGCTGGATATTTTGCATGTCTACTGCATTGAAGGCACTCTTGGTCAAACACAAGTAGTAGATGGCATCCAGCAGATTGGTCTTCCCGCTGCCATTTGGCCCTACGAAACAGTTGATCTGTGGTGAAAATGCTACCTCCTGAGACGCGTAATTTTTGAAATGAGTCAAACTGATATTTTCGAGGTGCATAAGTTTCTTTGTTAGGCCTTTTTGACTAATTTCGCAGCGTTAAAGTGATTTTATCGAGCTGATTTGCCTATATTTGGCGCTTGGCTTTGAAATAAAGAATATTACAAAAGATATGGCGACTAGTAAAGAGAAGACTTCGACAAAAGTAAAATCTAAAGCTAAATATTCAAAAGAAACCTACATGTACTGGTATGAGAGCATGCTACTCATGAGGAAGTTTGAAGAAAAGGCAGGCCAGTTATATGGTCAGCAAAAGATCAGAGGCTTTTGCCACCTCTATATCGGACAGGAAGCTTGTGCTTCTGGAGCGATCACAGCTTTGGAAAAGGATGACAAGTGGATCACAGCCTATAGAGATCACGCACACCCACTAGGACTAGGTACTGATCCTGGAGCAGTCATGGCGGAACTGTATGGTAAAGCTACTGGTACCACCAAAGGTAAGGGCGGCTCGATGCACATATTTGATAAGAACGTCAACTTCATCGGTGGACACGGTATCGTAGGGGCGCAAGTCCCTATGGGTGCAGGTATCGCCTTTGCAGAACAATACAATGGCACTAAAAATCTTTGCATCTGTCACATGGGTGATGGTGCTGTCAGACAAGGTGCCGTACACGAAGCCTTCAACATGGCCATGCTATATAAGCTGCCTGTGATCTTCGTCATTGAAAATAATGGTTACGCCATGGGTACTGCTGTAGGCAGATCATCTAACGTGACGGAACTATACACCATAGGTGAGTCTTACGACATGCCTTCATTCCCAGTAGACGGGATGAGCGTAGAAGCAGTGCATGAGGCAGTAGCCGAAGCAGCTGAGCGCGCTAGAAAAGGGGATGGTCCTACTCTGCTAGAGTTTAGAACATACAGATTCAAAGGTCACTCAATGTCTGACCCTCAGAAATACAGATCTAGAGAGGAAGTAGACGAGTACAAAAAGAAAGATCCAATCGAAATGGTACTCAAGACCATCATGGACAATAAAATCGCTACAGAAGAAGAAATCGAAGCGATCAATGACAAAGTAAAACAACAAGTAAATGACGCGGTACAATTTGCCGAAGAGTCTCCTTGGCCAGATCCTGAAGAAATCTTCAAGGACAATTACTACCAAGAGGACTATCCTTACATCATGGAGTAATCCAAGATTTGGAGATTCGATAAATTTGATATATTTGCGTTCGAAATTTTGAAAAAATGGCTACAAAGCAAACTAAAAAAGGAAAAACAGGTGCGGAATTCATGGAAAACCCTGATGTAATCGCTCAGGAACTATCCAAAGGAGAAGATTTCTTAAAGAAAAATTCTGCGCTCGTTATAGGAGTATTTGTCTTGATATTCGCGGTAGTGGGTGGTATCGTAGGATACAATTACTACATCAGCAACCAAAATACAAAGGCTCAAAATGAGATCTTTCAAGCAGTTTATTTCTTTGAAGAAGATGCCTTTGACCAAGCATTATATGGTAGCCTAGATCCAGCTGAGTACAACACAGCACAACTTTGGGAAACCAACCGTGAAGAGCTTTTCCAAACGATCGAAGACCTAGGAGCACAGAAAGGTTTCCTTCAAATCATCGAAGAGTACAGCGGAACAGAAGCTGCGAACCTAGCACACTACTACACTGGTATCATCTACATGAGAGAGGGTGAGTTTGAAAAGGCACTTGATCACTTACAGTCATTTTCTTCAGACGACTACTTAGTACAAGCCAGAGCACTTTCACTCATCGGTGATGCACACATGGAGTTGGGCAATACTTCTGAGGCAGTGAAATACTACAACAGAGCCTTGGACAACAATACGAATAAGTACACATCTCCACGCTATTTGATCAAAATAGCAGTAGCAGAAGAAGCTGCAGGCAACAATGCAGCAGCCATCTCAGCCTATGATGAGATCATCACTAAATACAGCGAATCAGCTGAATTTACTACAGCACGAAAGCATAAAGCGCGCTTAGAAGGTCTTGCCTCTAAGTAAAGCTTGCTATATAAGTTTTTACGAAGAAGAGTAAGACCGATGTGGGTCTTACTCTTTTTTTATACCTAAGAGACATCTATCTATCATGGCAACTCATCTAAAAAACCTCAGCCAGCACAGTGATAAAAATATCACAGCCATCGCTGACAAAAAATTTGCAGTCATCGTCTCCGAGTGGAACGACAGTGTGACCGAAGCCCTCTACAGTGGTGCTTATGAAACCCTCGTAAAAAATGGGGCTACACGCGAAAATATCATCCGCAAAAATGTCCCAGGCAGCTTTGAACTCACCCTAGCTGCACAGTGGATGGCTCAAAAAGAAGAAATCGATGCTGTCATCTGTCTAGGCTGCGTGATCCAAGGAGAAACGCGTCACTTTGACTTTATCTGTGATGCCGTAGCCCATGGGATCACTAACGTGAGCTTGAAGTACAACAAGCCCGTGATCTTTGGAGTCCTCACGCCCAATACACAGCAGCAAGCCCTCGACAGAGCAGGAGGAAAGCATGGCAACAAAGGAGATGAAGCAGCCATCACTGCCATCAAAATGCTCGGATTCTAATTCATTCAAAAACCTATTTAATCAGCACTCAAGTGAGAATCATGAAATTTGGAGGCACCTCAGTGGGTCAGCCTCAGCGCATGCACCAAGTAGCCAAGCTCGTGACCGCAGATGCACAAGCTAAAATAGTCGTGCTATCTGCCCTATCAGGAACTACCAATACACTCGTTCAAATCGGTGAAAGCCTAGCAGCAGGTCAAAAAACAGAAGCTAAAGCCATCATCGATCAGCTACACGCGCACTACAAAACTTTCATCCAAGATTTACTACAATCTGATAGTTACCGAGCTGAAGCACACCAGATCATTGATGAGCATTTTGAGTTTCTCAATATCATCCTCAAGATTTCTTTCAATGAGGCGATCAACCGTGACATCCTCGCGCAGGGAGAACTCATGTCTACCAAACTCTTCCACATCTACTGCAAAGAAGCTGGGATCAAGTCAGTCTTATTGCAAGCGCTCGACTTCATGTCAATCGATGAAAACAATGAGCCAGAACTAGGCAAAATCGGAGAACGCCTGACAGCCCTTTTGGCTAAATATCCTCAAGACACGCTCTTCATCACACAAGGCTACATCTGCAAGAACAGCCGCAATGAAGTAGACAATCTCAAAAGAGGGGGCAGTGACTACTCTGCCTCTCTCATCGGAGCAGCGATCAAAGCTTCCGTGATCGAGATCTGGACAGACATCGATGGCATGCACAACAATGATCCTCGAGTGGTTAAGCAGACAAGACCGATCGCACATTTATCATTCGAGGAAGCTGCTGAGCTAGCCTACTTTGGTGCTAAGATCCTACACCCAGCCTCTATCTGGCCAGCACAGTTGCACAATATCCCAGTGAAACTACTCAACACCATGCAACCAGAAGCGGCAGGAACGACCATCACAGCTGAAGAGCAAGGAGCAGGCGTAGAAGCCATCGCGGCTAAGGATGGAATCATCGCCATCAAGATCAAGTCTAGCAGAATGCTACTAGCTTATGGTTTCTTGAGACAAGTCTTTGAGATTTTTGAAAAATACAAAACGCCTATCGATATGATCACTACCTCTGAAGTAGCTGTATCAGTGACCATCGATGACCGCACTTATTTGCCTCAGATCCTCGAAGAACTCAAAAAATACGGTACCGCAGAAGTTGATGAAAATCAAAGCATCATCTGTATCGTAGGCAACTTGGTAGCCGAAAGCAAAGGCGTGATCAAAAATATCATGGATGCTATGGTAGAGATCCCTCTTCGTATGGTTTCCTATGGAGGGAGCAAACACAATGTTTCGCTACTTGTAGACTCCAAATACAAAGTAGATGCTCTCAAAAGCCTAAACAAAGGCCTCTTTGGTCTGGACTAAAAAGAATCAGCAGTAATATGAGAGCCACCTAGTTTTGGGTGGCTTTTGATTTTTTAAATAAGCGATAGCCTATACTCCACTCCATATAATCTGCCTTGGCAGCATGCGTACGTAGGGTAGCTGATACGTAAAGCTTATCACTTGGATAATACCGCAAACCATATCGCTGAAAATAACGGCTATGGGCATTGAATGGTAAAACGATATAACGTCCCATTTGCATCACCAGACTGACGCGGTTGAGGTGAAACTCATGACCGAGTAGCATTGCCCAGCGAACTTCTTTAAATGGTACTTCATTGCCCTCTCCTCGCTGAATATTCAGATAAGCACGCTCTGCGATATAACCTTCATTGTAGTCTACATCTAAGCCTACGAGCAAAGAACTCAAGACACCATAGCGATACTGCGCATTGTAGCTCGCACCGATCGCTCGATACAGGCTATCGCCCAGTCTATTCACCGTTTTCATCCCGATAGATACATCTAAAAAGTGCTGCCAAGTCTTGGTTTCCGTGATCAAGTCTTTGCGATTGAGAAAAGCTAAGGCAGGCTTCCCCTCAGAGGACAATTGATAAGTTGTACCAACACTAGCCGTCAGGATATTGAGACCTGCATTGGGCTGTCTGGCAGCGGCATTGCTTAGATGCAGGATACCTCCCTGTAGATGCATACCCCAGCGCTCGGATAGCTTAGCCTCATAGACCAAGTGGGTTTCTACGAAGAAGTTGAGATGCGACCCGATAGCGAACTGTAAAGGATTTCTAGCTTCGTCAAAAGGCTTTTCGATATAAGCAGCTCCAACAGACATCCTGCCTGAAAGGGCATGCCTTTTACCAGAGATAATCGTGGGCTGCAAAAAGGTACTCAGTGCATAAGAACGACCCGTACTAGGATCTCCATGATCAATAAAGGTCAGGCTTAAGCCAGAAAGTGGATTACCCAAACGCTCATGATAGGCCCTGCCTTGCAATTTTGCTGCATAGTCCAAGCGCATGATAAAGGGATTGCCTTTGATCGCATTGATCTCCTCATGATGGGCCAAAGTATTCCCTGGACCTGCACTCAAAGACAGGTAGCGCTGAGCAAATAAGCATTGCCCACTAAAGATCAAAAGTATCAATAGCCCAAACCGTTTGCTCATCAACCTCATATTTGATACATCACTCAAATTAATCCAAGCTGTGATAAAATCAAAAAACTATCAACGCAGATACTCTATAGCGATACCTAAAGCTTGACTATAAGGATCATCCAATGCAGTTAAGCCCCATGAACTAAAGATCGCAGGCTCTATTTGCTTCTTTCCTCTATCCTGAAAAGGGATAATAGTACTGTCTATCTCGCCATAGACGTCTGGCAACTTATCAATGATCATAAAGACCCCTTTGTAGTTTTTAGGAATCACAATTTCATCCTTACTTAAGTCAAAACTATTCCAACCTTCATTTTTCACTTGATAGACAGTCGTTACGTTTTGCACGTCAAAGAATTGGTCATTCTTATAAATCTTGGCGGGTTTGGGCCTTCTTACCTCATTGGAGACCAACCATCTAATCCTGAACTTAGTGGGATCTTCTAGGTCAACATTATGAAAATAAATCCACACATTAGAAAATAGCCTGTCCTTGTTGTCTTTCAAATTAAGGTAACCCCCAAAACGCGCATCTTCATCTTTATCGCCTGACTGAATTCCCTTTTCTGATCTATATATTGGCCATAAAGTATCTCCCAGCATAACAGGCTCAAGGTTCGAAGAAGTGATGGTAAACTCGTCCAGTTCAAAAGTCTTAGGCTGCAAAAAGACTTCCTTTAACTGAGCCAAAGCCTCGCTTTTGATCTCCAACTCTTGATAGCCAGTCGCTGAAATGATAATAGTATTGCCTGCCTCTAAGGCTACTTGAGGCATATTCAGTACACCCGATTCATCCGCCACTAGGCCCTTTTTACCTTCCTTCTCTACAAGCAAAGCAAATGGAATCGGCTTTTTATCTACCTCAGAACGTACAGTGATCTTTGATTGGGCTTGAGCAAATACCGAAGCCAACAGCATAAAATAAACTGAAAATAATACTTTAAATTTCACCATAACTTAGTTCTTTAACTCAAAATTATATTCTAACAAAAGCGGCTTATCGTTTAGAGCACTGACTTTCAGTCGCTCTTTAAGTGATTCATCAAGTGTTTCGCTCTCACTTGGATAAACTATCGTGTAATAATGGTTGCCACTTTTAGAAATTGGATTAGCTAAATATTCTTGAAATATATTTTCAGTTCTTAGAATACCGCCTTTATCTGTATTCATATTATAAATCCCCAAGAGTTTGTTGTCAAAATCTAGATTTCGATAAAAATTAAAACTTAGCGAATTCTTTGTAAAATTTACATGATGAATAGCAAAAGCATATTCTCCTAGACGAATTCTATCATAAAACTCTTCAGGATCTGAAATATTTACAATCTCATCAGGAAGTTTATAAGAACCAAAATCAATTTTATATAAAGGGGTAAGAGTATCCTTTTCTACTTTGTAAATTAATTCGTTAAAAGGCTCGGAATAAAAATAGTTGTTATCGTGAATAAATAAATTTTCAGTGAAACTCGCCTCTATAATAGCAGGAGCTCTGCTGAAATTTTTTAAAATGTTGAAATCTTTATCATGAATAATAATACCTAAATAATCTACATCTGATGTTTCTTCATCACTAATAGATAAAATAAATTCTTTATTTTCATCATATATAGTCCCAAAAATGTAATGGTCAATGTTTTTATAACTAATAAACTTAAGATCAGGTAATAAATATTTGACTACTTTTCTTGAAGCTCTATCATAAACTTTAATAGTATCATTAATGAGAACAAAATTGGAGAGAGCTCTATACTCTTCGGGCCCGTCACCTTTTTTATTTAGTTGATTAACAAAATACCCCTTTTTGTTGAAAAAATAAAGAGCATTAGCAAATTCACTATCTTGAAGTATATAAAAATTATCGTTTGATATTACATTATCAATTTTACCTAAAAAAACAGTGTCAGGCAGTTTCAAATCAATTATGTTCAAATCATTTAACACGTCATCAAAGCTAGCGTCAAGCTTATTCAAACTAGTAAAGTCTAGATGATTGACACTTGCTCTATCATCATTTCTTGAGCATGATACTGTAATGAAAAAACAAAGGATGAATAACAATTTAATATAATGCTTCATAGAAGAGGAATTAAGATTTAGTAGTAGAAACTAAAGTAGTAGAGCTATTGAAGATATATTTTCTGATCAAGAAAATGATGAGTTGAATACCCAAAATAAGCAACACAAGCATGGTATAGGGCACCAATACCATAGGTAGTTTAACCAGTATATCTTTAAAAAGCTGTAATGATAGTCCTAAGTCAAATATCCCACCAAGCTTGCTCTCTACTGCTAATACACCACTCATCGGAATAGCCACTAATTCACCTGAAGGATCGTATAAAAGGTAGGTAGGATAGGCACTTACTTCATAAGCCTTGGCGTAACTTTCCGTAAGTTTAGAATCACGATAAAACCTCCAATTATCCCTATTGGTCTCAATGAAGTCGAAAGGTCTGTCGGGACTATTGAGCACGTGATCAAACAGTTCAGGAGGATCAACACTAATGCTCATGATAACCAACTCATCTCCATATTTATCCAAAAGCTGAGGAAAATACTGCATTTCTTTGATACAAGGTTTACAGCCAGCAAACCAAAAGTCAACCAGCACATATTTCCCCTCAAAGTCAGTAATCTTATCCCGACCGCCTAGATGATTGGATATAGCAAAGCTGGGTTTTTGTGCATTCAGTACATGGGCGTCCATCTTGGCCCACAAATAGTATCCACTTGCCAAAACACCTACATACAACACTGCCAAGCCTATAAAATAGCGCTTCAAAAATCTGAGTAATCTTTTCTTCACAGTCATTTCAACTCATTTTAAACTATACAAAAAGCTTTCATCAACAATGCTTAAAAACACTAAGTATTTAATGAAATCTGTATTCAATAATATCAATAAAATTTTAATTAAAAATGCTCTAGCACAAAAAAGACGCCCTAAAGCGTCCTTTGAATCCATTTAACGGAGAATTAACTAACGAGTAGCTTTCCTAAAGCTTCTTTTCAACCACTTCCAGGTCAAAACCACTCCTGTGATAGATACAGCCGTGCCACCTAGCATCAAAATAATCACTACGATATCCCATAGCGGTCTGCGTTGTAAAAGTGCTGGAAAATCTAAACTATGAAGCCCCTGATATATCCACCTGCTGAAGCGGTTAAGCTTGATATACTTCATCTCCACGCTTGCCTTGTTAGGATCAATATAGTAGAGGGTCTGTTGGTCATCTTGCATGCTGACTCTCCAAACAGGTAGGTTCTTTCGATTCCATTTAGAGTAGTAGTAAGCATCATATTGATTGAGTAAGCTGATGTCTTTGACTTCGCTTGAATTAAACTTTCGAATAAGTTGTCTCACTTCTTGCTCTCCTAGGGTAAAAAGCTGAAGACTATCCAAATACATCGACTGAGTAGAGCGGTCACCATACTGAGCAACGGCTATGGGTCTAGCGTCAAGATGATCAAACTTGATTTCTTTAGGCACCTCTTTTTTATACAAAAGACTCAAATCAAGCAAGGAGTCAGTCATAAAAAGGCTCCTACGATCACCTTTCCAAATAGCTGCTTCCTCAGAGGACAAGGAAGTGCTTGGACTCCAGCTACTCGGATTCATGGAGAAATACCCCGAAATGATCCAAGTGCAAACAATCAAGCCAAAGACAAAGCCTGTATAGTGATGCCATTTGAACCAAAACTTTTTGTAAGGACTAAATTTGAGTGGCTGTTTCTTACGATACTTGAGCCTGATGATTCCCATCACCAGACCACTTACACTCATCAGTATACCAAAGCCCGATAGATATATCACCACCACACGCCACAGAGGCGTATCCACCCTCAGGTCTCTAAAGTATATCCAATGCGGAATAGCACCTAGCCAAGCCCACATTTTGTCCACATTATCTAATCGCTGCATCACCTCACCCGTCTGAGAGGACACATAGAAAGTCAAGCCTTGATGGTCTGCCACAGTGATCTTATGAAAAGGTAAATAAGGAACAAACCGTGTCCTGACCGTCCACTGATCCATCTCTAGCGAAGATTCATTTTGGGCTACCTGATAGTCCTTTTGATCAAAGGCACGAACTATCTCTTCAGCCTCTTCTTTGCTAACTTTAGAGACCTCAGTGCCATCATCAGCATGGGCTTGATAGGGTACACCATCTACCTCCCATTGATAGATAGGTCTATCTCTCAGCATGAGCAACTTTAGAGATTCGACACTTCCTATGTCCTCAGCAGGCACCACATACTGAGGCGCCAAAACCTGCTGAACGGACAATGGGCTGATTTTCGATAATCTCTCGTCTTCCTGTAGATAAGGAAAATCCTTATACATCAAGACAAAGCCCGATAAAAACCAAATCAAAAAAAGTAATGAAAAGAAAAAGCCAGTGTATTGGTGAGTCACCAATATGACCTTAGTGAGCGTTTTTTTGAGCTTTTTATTCATTCAAATTGTATTGAGCTAGTAAAGGGAAGCCTGATGATGCTTCCCCTTTTCTATTTTAAAACTGGTGTCTAAATGACAACATGAAATTACGGTCATTACCCACGACAAACTGCGTGTTGTATATTGCACTCGTATAGTACAATCGATCAGCTACATTATTGACATTGAGTCTTAGCTCCGAATTGCCAAACTTATAGCCAATAGTAGTGTCTATCACCCAATATGCTGGAAGCACCGCTGTATTGGCTGCATTATTAAATATTTCCGAAAGGTGATACGTACCACCTCCGATGCTAAAGCCCTTTAGAGGTCCCTCGCTGAATTGATAGTTTACCCAACTGGTAAATAAGTTTTGAGGGGCATTTGGCAGTCTGTTGCCTGCATTTGGATTGGTAGCGATGTCCGTGTCAAAACCAATGATCTCTGTAGCAGCATAAGTATAGCCTGTACGGATATTCAATCCTTTGATCGGATTAGCTATCAGCTCCGCTTCAAAACCTTGTGACTGCCCTTCCCCTACATTACGCTGGATGCCACTACCTAGATTTTCCAAGATATTTGTCCTCACAAGCTTAAAGGCAGAAGCCTGTACGCTCCAAACATCATCTAGCTCATATCGCACACCAAACTCCCCTTGATAGCCTGTCTCTGGGTCAAATATCTCACCCTGTAGGGTAACAGTACGTGTCGGCTTGAAATAAGTCGAGTATGAACCAAATACACTCAATTGCTCAGTTGGCTGATACACTAAACCAGCTCTATATGTAAAAGCTGCTCTATTGTAGTCTACCCGATCCCCACGGCTGGTTACCTCCCTATTGGGAGATACTTGATCCGTAAAATACAAACCATCAAAAATGTCGTATCGCCCACCAATCAAAGCTTTTAATTTAGGGGATATTTCTAACCAATGCTGCATGTAAATCCCATGAACTGTCTCAAGTCTAGCCTGATACCTCGTGTCCGTGATAAACAATGCCCCCTGATTGAGCACTGGGTTTATCAGGGAAGTACTAGCTCCTCTGCCAGGCCCGGAGATAGTGCCATTGTAGGTTTTGCGATCCATGTAGGAGAATGAGTGCCCTACCAAACTCTTGAGCTGCATCCCCGCAAGATTAAACGTCTGCGTCAATTCTACCTGATTTTGGATAGGCTTGGTCTCGTGATTAAAATAAAATGGGAAAGTACGTTGTACAGAGTCTAAGGATGCATTGAGTGTCAACTCTTCCGTAGAGAAATAATCGATATCATCATCATAGTAGGAAAGTAGATTAGACAAGACCATTCCGTTTCTAAAAGTACGCTCATACCTCAGCTGATAGTCATAGCGCGTATGTCCTAGATAATCCTGCGGATCGTTCAGACGCGTACGCACATCAAACCCATCTGGTAGCCTACCACCCACAGTAGGTACTCCTGTATCGGTATCGTATAGGTCTTTGTTGACTTGCACTTTCAGCTGGATGACATCAAAGGCTGTCGGCTGATAATCTAAGGCTAGGTAAACATTGTTTGTTTGAAAGCCTGCCCCTCTAAAACCATCCGTATCGGACATCCCAAAGTCTAGTCTGTAGCGAAGCTTATCATTGATAGGTCCTCCCACACCAGCAGAAAGACGCTTGGTATTGTAGCTGCCAGCTGCTGCATTGAGCTCTCCGCTAAACTCCCTTGTTGGTTGCTTTCTAGTGATATTGATAACTCCGCCTAGGGCTGAGTGTCCAAATAATACGGAAGCTGGCCCTTTCAATGCTTCGATGCTTTGCACATTGGCCAAATTAGTCGTAGGAGCAGAGTTGGAGATATTGTGACGCTCATCTCTGACACCGTCTACCATCAAGACAAAGTTGTTGAAACCCCTAATATTAAAAGTTTGAAACCCGCCATAGTTATTCTGTACACGGATACCAGGCGTGACTTTAAGTGCCTCAGACAGCTCATCCACATTGCGCTCCAGCATCAGGCTGCGATCGATACTCGACTGAGTCAGTGGCAAATCTTTCGCTGGCACATCTATTCTATTGAGCGACTTATAATCTGCTATTTTGCTAGACTGTATGACCACCTCACTCAAGTCCTCCTGCGCTTTGAGGGTAAAATTCAATCGCTGAGTAGCCTGATTGATCGTCACATTGACAGTCTGCCTTTCATAACCTACTGAGGAGATCAACAAGCGATAATCACCAAAGGGGATACTTCGGATACTAAAGACGCCATTTTCATTGGTATATGCCCCTAAACGCGTTTCTTCGATGATCAAATTGGCAAAAGCGATCGGATTACCAGATTCATCTTGCACCTCTCCCTGAAGTGTACCCGTAGCTTTTTGAGCATGTGCCGTATTCAGAGACATCCCCACACAAAAAAGAACAATCAGCAAAGCGCTAATTCTTGATTTCATAAAATAATGGATTAATAAATGGATAAACGATTAAGAAAATCTGCCTGAAAAGCAGTAAAAAGTCTTTAAGCCACCTGAGGAGGCCTCTCCATAAAAAGTACATCTGGACTACACGGTATGTCGTCTTTTAAATGGAATAAGCTAAAATCTTGAAGTATAGGTAAGTGATCAATGATCAACAAAGCATCAACAGGTAAAAAAGCGAAATCAAACCCATCATAAGGGTAGCTTTTAAAGTCAAAACTATGAAGCGTATGTGCTTGATCAATCAAAAAACAATCCCCATCGCAGAGTTCCCCCATGCCATGATCATCATGATGACACAGGTGAAAACACTCATAGCTAGCCAAATCTGTCACCGCTAGGCAAATCCTAAAAGTCACAGACGACTGGAGCATGATCAAAAATATGACTAAAAACACTTTCATATTCACTATCAAAATTAAATCTTGAATCACTATGGATGAAACAAGAGATATATCAACGGCACTTTTAAGCTTTGAGTAATGGCTAAAGCTTGATGCAAAACCGCACTTCAGATATTTATCAGGAACAAATATAAGCAACAGAAACATATATGCAACAATGTTGCATATATGTTTCTGTCTAAAATGTAATAATACAAATCGTCCTCATTTGCAACTAGGATGAGCGAGAAGGGCATTTGTAACGTCTAGTAAACAACCTCAACCTCTACCAACCCTTCCTTACGAGCATGTTTATACCATTAGAAAGCTTTCATTCGTGCATTCGTGGCAACATCCTCCCAACACCTCCATTTTTATCCATTTCAAAGAATTCCTTGTATTCTCAGGATTTGAAAAAAGCCCCTTTCTAGCTCCCATGATTAGACCTTCCAAAAGCATAATGTAGAAGTATACTAGAGGATAACTAAAGGAAGACTAGAGGAAGACCCCTAGTATACTAGGGGATAAGTCTCCTATACACTGGCTATAATACCAAGGATTATACAGATAGTGAAACTTTCAAGCTGTTTAAAATCTTAAAATGGCACTTGTACTTTTGAGAGAGGGGATTTGACAGCGAGTAACTTCACTTAAGGCTTACTCAACCGAAATGAGAAAATCCGCTAAAGATTTAATATCAATAGCACAATGCCCTCCATACAAAGGATGCCATTGCGTCTTAATTCCTTTAGAATTAGCAAGATCAACAAGAGCCTCGGTTCCTTCATAGTTACCAAACTTATCATAAAGGCCACATGATAAGTACAGTTCTGGATAGCTATTGTTAGCCTCTTTGATCAACTCTATTGGAGATATTTTATTCCACTCCTCCTCATTAGACACATATTTTTTAGCCATCCAGTAAATCCCTAGAATGACTTTGGGATCTCCTCCTGTGCGTTTAAGGGCATCTTTTATTTTACTAAAATCAGAAAAGGGAGAGTCTACATAAACTCCAGGACATAAAGCGGCAACTTTTGAAAACAACGCTGGATGTGTAAGCCCTAAAATCAGCACATTCAGTCCACCCATAGACTCACCGACTAAAATCCTATTTCTTGGCTTACCAATTTTGGATTCTATAAACGGCAAATTATCTACAAAGTCTTCCAATAAACCACTCTCCTCATTTCCATTCTTAGGTGTCAATAACCATTCGGGGCCATAGGAAACTAGTACCACTGTTGGTGGCTTAACTTTAGATTTTTGCCAATGTGACTGAATCAACGATGTATAGTAAGTGTCATCATTCCATATAGTTTCATCTAAGTTTCTACCATGAAAATGATAAATAATGTCTTCACTGACCCCTGTAGCCGCTCTATAGATTGAAAACTTTAGGTCTCCTTTTGTAAATGACTCTGACGTAGCTGGCGTAAAACTTACGCTTTGAACCCCATATGGACTTGTCAATTTGCCCCATATGAAATTAACAGCTAATAAAACGACTAGAAGAACACCAATGACAATTACCCTTCTTCTAGATATGGTGATGTATTTCATGAGGTTAGCTTAGAGATAAGAACTTTAAAAGCACAAAGCTTGATTGAACCACGTCACCCGCCATTGAGCCGAACACCTGTTACCCCTTTCTTTCGTCCTTGCGTTGAGACAGCCATACTCTTTGGCAAGTTTTGGCTTGTGGTTCGGCTTTGAGCGACTTGCCAATGTGTATGGATGCGAAGCGTTGGGTTCATTTGGGGCTATTTTATTATTTTTTCCAATTCAGTAAAATGAAAAGTGTCTTTAGATAGCAAACTTATAAGGTCTGCAACTGCATTTTCTATGTCACACATATATTCATTATGTTTTCCCATTCTAACAATATTATTCCCGTGACTAAAATAATGACAAACCTTCAATATTCTTTTTGACTCTTGATTTCCCCATAATTTTTCTGCTCTATTGTCAACTGAATTGTTTTCATCACCTGGAATTCTTGAATATGTATAGAGTTCAACAAATCGTCTCATCGCATTTGGTAAAATAAGTGCAAGTTCAATGTCTTTGTCGGTTTGCTTATTAAATGTGTATATCAATTCAAATAAGTAATGATATTCAGACGAATAATTTTTAATTGATTTTGGCAACTTATCAATTAGAGATTCATTTTCATTTATGCGCTTAACGAAGTAATAAAACTTATTTCCGTCTTTTGGGTTAGGTAGTTCTCGCAACAAATTGAAAAAGTCAAAATTGTGAGTTGATAGGAATAATTGCTTGCAGTTCAAAATCTTTGGATTAACATCTTCCAGATTTTCTTTTGAAAACAAAAAGTCCTTGATAACGGAATTAACTTGGAATATATGATTACTGTCCAAACTGGAAATAGGGTCGTCAATAAATACAATTACCTTTTTTAAGTCGTTACATTCAAGAAGCTTTGTGAGGAAAAATGAAAATGCAATTGCTGTTTTTTCTCCTTCACTCAAATTAACTGCTTTCGTATCTTTCCTTTTTAATCGGAACCTTTCTTTTTCACCTTCTTTCTCTACATCTACACGGATTTCATCACGTCCTAAGAATTTTTGTATAAATGAATTTAATTTCTCACTTCCTTTATGAGCCTTACTAACTTTGCTTTCGAGCTCTATAATTTCTTGTTCTAAGTTTCCCTTGTAATTTCCGAAAATGGCTTCACGATTCTCATACAGTTTGATTTTGGACAGCTTTTTCTCGAGCTCAATATCAACTATGAATTTTGCAGTATAATGTTTCTTTAAACTATCTATTGCATTATCTTTTTCAATTTGAAAATCCTTTGTAATCTTTCTGTTTTTTATGACAACCTGATTGTAATCGCTTAGGCTTGAATTAAAATCTGCTGTAATATCATTGATTGAACTTATATCAGTTATTGGAACAAATGGATTGTCAAACTTTTTTTCAAGTAGCTTTACTAATTTGCCAAGTTCCTTATTATAAATAGCAACTTGTCCTTTTAATGAACTATTAGCTACTTCAAAATCGCTCCATAAATTTTTATAAAAGTCACTTTTTTGATATGAGGGATTTGATTGTTTCGCTTCTTTAATTTTTGAAATTAAATCGTTTATACTTTTTTTGTGTCTTTTAAGGTCTTCGGAAAAATGCGCTGTTAGTTGAGTTATTCTGTCTTTGTCTAAATCATTACCACAGAACTCACATTTTTCCTTGTTTTCATGTAAAGGAATCCCTTTTTCAATCCAATTGGCGATATCTGGATTGTCCATCAAATATTGAATGGTACTAGAAAATTCAGGTATTTCCTTTAGTAGTTCTTTGGTACTGTTTAAAAGTTCTGACAAATGTAATTCATATAACACATCATCCTTTTCAGGCAATTTATCATTTTCAGAGGCAGTTGCTTTCTTTAATAAGGGGGTTACTTCGGAATCATTTTTAATGTGTTTTTTATAATCTGACTTAATCTCGTCAAATAATGGCTTGATATGAGCGCGAGTATATGCTTGGACGATTTGTAATGTTTCTTTTATTTGAGAGGCTCTTTGCGTGAGACCTGATAGAATTTCATTATCAATACTCGTTTTAGTTTTACCAAGATTTGAAATAATCGTCTTTACTTTCCCAAGCTTTTCATTCTTCTTCTCAAGTTCTTCCTGTGCCTTCTTTGTATCTTCACCTAAGAGTAAAATTGGGTTGAACCTTTCTCCTTCTAAATGAATATTGTCTTTTATGAAATCTGAGTTAAAAACTCTGATTTCAAGATTATTAATATTCAAGTTTGATTGATTACCCTTGTTGCCTTCAAAGTCTTCAAGTTCGAATTCTGCTTGTGGATAATGCTCTTTTAACTTACAACTTTCAAAGCACTGAAAAACTCTTGAAATAGTAGTTTTACCTGAATAATTCCAACCATAAATAATATTAACCTTTTCAAAGTCTTGAATATTCCCTGACCTACGATAAGCGTTAAAAACTCCAAAGTTCTTTATATGGTTGATTTTCTTTATCATGCCCCCATCATGTCATTAAGGATTAAATAACAGTATTTTATAACGTCATGTTCGTCTTTTTCAGGCTTTACGTGACCGTGGATAACCATATTTCTTATTTGGTAAATAAGTTCGATTAAACCCGCAAAAACAATTTTTATGTCATTAACGATATACTTTGTATCAAGCTTAATAACATTCTCTGCGTCATCCTTATGTACAGTATTGTCTTTATTTATTCTGGGTGTTGCAATAATATTTACATATGATTGAGGATTGTCTTTTAACGAATAATCTGTTAGAAAATATTCAAAAGAGCACTTTTGGACTAAACGTTCTGGTTGAAGCTCAGCTCTGTTTAATGAAAATAAAAGCAATTCCATATTTGTTTTGAAACTTACTTTTTTCTTTTCATCAGAGCCTAAAAGTGCATCTTCAAAATTTTTATAAAGGTGATTTCTTCTAGTAAAGTCGGTTTTTAGCTTATTTATAAAATCTCTATCAGTTCCTTCTTTTTCAGGATTATTAGAAGCAGTCAAATCAGAATAATGAGACCTATACCATGAATTGCAAGCAAGCCACAAAGAAATAAAAGGTGCAAAGTAATCTATGTTTGCTTTTGCAAGCCATGCTTCTCTATAATTATTAATTACTGGCATATCAAATAGAATTTTGGTTTATGTAAAGAATTGCCGTTTCTTCATCTTGCTCAATCGCCATTTCTACGGCTGTTTTAGCGACTTCCAAAAGGTATTCAGATTGCTTTTTTAGTTTGAAACTTTCTTCTACCAAATCGGCAATTTCTCTTTGCTTGTCAAAGTCAATGACTGGAACAACTACATTTTCAATCTCGCTCACACGCCAATGCAGAATGATAGAACCGCCTGCATCTCTTTCAGCTTGCATTTGAACCAATTTTGAATTTAGGGCAAGGGTCAAGTATTCAGGAATTATTTTGGTTTTGTCTTTTACTGTCAAATGCAGAATGGCACTCGAAGTAATAAAGTCAGCATCTTTTCTAAGCATGTAGGCTGTGCCAACACTTCCGTCTTTTGAAAAAAGTATAGTTTCCTTTTTTGGCTTGAGCTTCTTAATCAATTCTGCGTTTTCCTTGCAGAATTCATCTGTTAAATACTTGTCAGGTGTTGAAAGACCGAATTTGTCATAATCTGAGACCCGAACAAATGGCAAACCTTCTTCTGAATAATGTGCAGAACCTGGCTCAATGGATTTTTTGATTTTAACTATGTCTGTTAGTCGGTCGTGATTTGTTGACTTGATCCGCTCTACTACTTGCTCGTACTTGATTTGATAATACTCCGCATCTAAGCGACCTGAACTGTCAAAAGATTCTGAAAAACTTTTAACGTTTACAGGTTCTTGACTAGGTTGGAAGTTTTTTAAGCCGAGTTCATCAAGTAGTATTTTTTCAGCAGATTGATATACTTCTCTTGACTTCACAAGTAAACCCTTAGAAAGATTATAAGCTTGTACTGTTTGTTCCTTAAATGAATATGAAGGCTCAAATAATTTCAAATTTCTAACAAGAGTAATAGTTAGGTGTGGCTGAGCTGTCATTGAGGATGATCTAATAAGCTGATCATAACATATTGACGACAAAAGATAAAGAAATAGGAATTTATAATCAATTTCAGAAAGACGTGAAGAATCTATAAAAATCAAATCTCTTGTAACAGCTGTTTTCTCCTCTATTAAACCAACTCTCGCAATACTTCCTCCTTTTGTAATTACAATATCTCCTTTTGAAATTATTCTTAGTGTTTTGAAACTAGAGGAATTGACAATTTCTAAAGGAATACGTATACAATTTTCATAATCAATATTAGTGTCAACATCTTTAACTCTTAAGAATGGGAAATTACCTGATCCATAATATGGTTCTAGCGATGGATAAAATGCACTAGCATCAACTGATAATTCTAAATCATTGAACTCCTTAAACTGGTTCGCCTTACCTGAAATTAATTGATCTATATAGAGATACTTTTTTTGAAAGTATTCACTATCAAATCTAAATGTTTCTACTTTTAAAAGTTCATGAAAGAACACCTCACTAATTTCAAGCCCTTCCAACAAAGCCTTGTATTTGGCTTCATTAAAAGGGCTACCTACTTTCCCACAAAAGATAGTTTTTCCTTTTTGGCAAATTCTAAAAAGGCTTCTGCAATACCGTCTTTGGTAAGCCCATCATGGTTGAATAAATCGTGTTTCACAATCAGGTGTCCATGACTATCCAAAAGAAATTCATCTAAATTCTGTGGTGTGCTTTCATAGTGTGTTGTCGGGTCTTGAACGTCTCCACTTTCGGCAACCATTTTTGCTTTGGCTTCTGGAAAGTCTTTTCGTTTCAAATAGATTTTCTCTCCGCTGTTATCTTTGCTTGGCTCTTGCATGGTGGCAAAGAAAATCGGGTAGTCTTCCACTTTTGGGCAAAGTTGATCATCCCATTTTTGCACAAACAGAACGCTGGTTTTTGTTCCTGTATGCGGTTTAAATACATTACCATGTAATCCAACAACCGCTAAAATCCGTCCATGTTCAGCAATAAAATCTCTAATTTGTTTATCGCTACTGTTATTGAATCTTCCTTGTGGTAAAACAATTGCCATACGTCCGCCTGGTTTCAAAAAGTCAAGATTGCGTTCTATGAACAGAATATCACGCCCAACTTTGGTTTGATACTTTCCATTTGCTTTTTTACCCAATTCATATTTCGCTAAAATTCGGCTCTCTTTTATATCGCCTGCAAATGGCGGATTTGCCATGAGAATATCAAATCCAAAATCTCGGTTGCTGTTTTTGTCAGCACGTAGTTTTTTGAGTTTTTTCCAACCTTCAAAATACACGTCTTGCCAATCTTCATCTTCAGTTTTTTCGTCCCAACGCTCCCAATCTAAAGTATTCAAGTGTAGTACGTTGGTTTGCCCATCACCTGCAATCAGGTTGAGCGTTCTACCAACACGAACTGCTTTCTCGTCAAAGTCTATGGCGAATACTTTGTCTCTTACATAGTCTAAACATTCAACAGGCTTTTCTTCTAAAGTGAAAAGGTGGCTTTTGTCTAATCCTTTGGCTTCCAAAATCTTTTCCCAAACATGGAAAATGGTGTGAACTGGGAAACCACAACTTCCTGCTGCTGTGTCAATGATTGTTTCGTCAGTATGAGGATTGAGCATTTTTACGCACATGTCAATTACATAACGTGGGGTAAAATATTGCCCTTTTTCTCCCTTGCTACTTTTGTTTATGAGATATTCGAATGCTTCATCTACAACATCCAAATTTGAGTTGAAGAGTTTAACGTCTTGCAATGAAGAAACACAAACCGAAAGGTGAGAAGGTGTAAGCATGATTTTGGCATCATCAGTAAAAACGCCTTCCCATTTCTTTTTTGATTGGTCAAAAAGTCGCTGAATTTTGGTTTTGAGTTCGCTTTCTGTGTCTCCGTAATTTCTGAACTCTAAATGACGTGAGCGGTTTCGTCCGCTTTCCAATTCGTCAAAGAGTTTGGTGAAAATCAGTTTGAATAATTCTTCAAAAACGTCAACACCTGCATTTGCCAACACTTCATCTTCCATTTCAAGAATCAGGTCTTTCAGCGATTTTCTTTCCGTTACAAGTTTGTCTTTTTCAATCAGGTCTTCAATCGTCCAACGTTCAGAAAGTATTTCAGAAAGCTTTTGGTCTTCCTTTGGAATGCCCGGAATATCTTCAAAATAGTTAGGGTCTTTTCGGTGGTAGAACGAAATGGAATCACCGTTACTCCAAATTCCGATTGGTGCGCCTGTGGCGTTGCAATATGATTTAAGTTGTTCTTTACCGTCTTTGAGTTTCGGTTTTTTCAACTCCACCATGATATAGGGCGAAGTCGTTTTGTCTCGGTCAAAAATGACAATATCAGCACGTTTCTTTTCTCGTCCGAAAGAAACGGCATACTCTAATTCCATTCGGTCAGTCGGATAACCAAAGTCTTGCATAAGCACCATTACATAAAGCTGTCTTACTGCTTCTTCTGGTGTCAATTTGATTTCTTTTTTTCTAACCAAACAGTTAATGTAAGGAGTGTCTTTTCCTCTTGTTTCTCGAACGATTATATTCTCTTCCAGGAATTTCACTTTCTCGGCACTGAACTGTGTCAGTTTGTAGTTCGAGTCTTTGAGTATGTCTGCTAATATCATTTTTATAGTTTCTTCCATTTCTTTAATTCATACTTATTATTAGTAAAATATCTGTTTGTGATATTTTTCTGATCGAATAAAAGGTTTTTTTGATCTTTTAGACTTATTTTATTATACTTAAGCTGAATACTATTCAATATTAATATTACTTTCTCATTAATTCTCAGATCAATATTAGTATCCTAATTGCATTAGTAGAATTTTAATTAAGATATAAATTACACTTTAGTAACCACTCTTAAATAATCCATCAAATCAACTATCGGCTAACTAAACAATTCCTTTTCAACTTTAACCAAATACTTATTTGTATAAAATAAATCAGGCTCAGATTTCACTGGTCTATTTCTGATTTCGAAGTCGGGTTCTTCCTTATTTTCAGGATTAAACAATACTAGACCAATGCCGAAAATTTGACAGAGTGAATCAATTCGTGCAATTTCATCTTGCTGTGAGTTATTTGGAATAACCAGATAACATTTATGGCTAAACAACTTATAAGCACATGTTTGTCCAAATGCCGTTATCAGCTGATTAGAGTCGGTTTTAATTTCAGCAGAGACAATTTCAATAGGCCCTTCTATGATATCACTCTTCTTGCTTTGTTTCTTCCCCATCACATCAGGCGTTCCCCATTTATCCTTAAACCTATTTCCTCCTAGTGATATAGCTTGAGTGACATCTTCTATTTCATTTTGTAACCAGTTAGCGAATGGTTCATAAAAATCTTCCTCTTTTACCTTCTTTTGCTCTATCTGAACATCTTTGATTAACTCCTCTGAGTCTGTCTCCTTAAATTTAGTCAATCGAAACAAACCTCTTGACGGCTTGTAGACTTGATCCGGTAAAACTGCATCAAGGTTCCAAATATTTCCATTTATAGTGTTTGAGTTGAATGACTTACCACCCTCTTGTTGGTTAATCGACTTCCTTAGTTCAGTATATTTCAATCCATCTGGATGCATCTCAAGAACCTTTAAAGCCATTTCTTTAATCTGCTCACCTTTGCTCTTTCCCATTAGTTGAATTCATTTTTCTCTTAACAATATAAAGTAAACCATCCCAACTACATACATTCTCAGTGAAATTTTGACAAATGGAATGGTTTAAACTTAAATCCATAGAGGAGGACTTCTATTTTTGTAATACTTTGCCCTTCCTAGAAGCCATGCATTTGATATTTGTGAGGTGGTGTAGTCATAAAAAAGACCCCGAGGAGGAGGACAAAGAATCTATTGAGTAAGTTAATTCACATTATCTCGCAAATGCCTTCTGCGCTGTTTCGATTGTAGCACCATCGTAGAGACGACCTACAGGACGTTTCCGTTTATAGCGTCTTTTTTAATATATGATATTTTCTTTTTGCAGCGTCTTTGCGAGGGCTTGACCCGAAGCAACCCAGATGATCATCACCCTATCATCTATGCGACCCACTTCGGGGTCTAGAGATACCCATTTGAAAGCACCATACCCGTTTTGTCACCCTGACAAAGGAAGGTTTACCTCCCTTTGGGAGGGTCTCATAGCAGAAATGCTACAGACCTACCACTACTAGCTGGTCGCAATATTCACCGGATGAAACGACCATTTAACCTACAATACCTCGTCTTCGCGGTGGGTCGCCAAAATACCGAGGGTGCGCTAGCCTGGAGGGGAGGAAGGCTTGGCTCACTTTAGGGAGCATTATTTTGGCTTGTCTTTTTGGTCATGTACAGACGCCATTAATGGCGTCTCTAAAAAAGGACAATGAAATTTAAATAATTTAACGAGGGCTTGACCCGAAGCAATCCAGATGAGAGACGATCATCACTCCATAATACCCACTCATCCCTCTCAAAATCACCTCTAAATTTACCCAAATCTTTTGACAATTTGTGTCACAATTATCTTTTCTTAAATTGCATATTTATAATTAATGATATTAATATTTTTATATTTTGAGCCATTTTCAAAAGGAGTTATCCTCGACTCTTCCTCGACTTATCCTCGACTCTTCCCCGACTCTTCCTTTACTTCCCCCTATATCTGGCGAATAAAACGAATAATACGCATAATGCGCACGAAACGAACGTTCGTTTGTGAATTCAAACCTCCTTCCCCAATTTGCTCACATTCACGGCCGAGCTCCGTTCTTTGACATCTTGGATTTACTAGCTAAGCTATCGTCCTTCGTTTGCAACGAGGACGGGCGAGATGATCATTTACAACGATTTTAATAAGCAGAACCACTCAAGCACAAAAAAGCTTCCCAACCCATGAACACCCTCATCGATTAGGAAGCTAGACCTGGAGTCATTACCTCTTAAGCAGTCATCTCTACTGCAGGAAAGGACTGCTCCCCACTTCTCGCTTGATACTCCTTGTGTAGCAATACGATCAACAGCAGCTCAAAAGCAGTGAGTAATATCAGTCCTGGTACAGCCAATACATAAGTCATAAAGCATACACCTGTCAGCAGACCGACCACCCCTGTGACGAGGTAGAGATTGCCTTTGCCACGAGAGAGATGCAAAAAAGCCGAAGCAAATAGCACATACAACAAGCCTGCGATCAGCGAACGCATAAGCAGTCCCGAATACAAGTCAACCTGCATCCAATACACTACCACATCTTCCGTAATGAATAAGACTGTCAGGATGATCAAAAACACCGTGGAGACTTTCATCAGGAGATTATCATAGAGCTGCCCAAGCTTATAAAAGCTCATCATGAACATCATAAAAAGTACTAGAACACCCATCTTGACAAAATTGTAGAAGTAGCCCTCCGCCACAGAGAAGTCATCTTCTCCAATAAATAGACTTGCATCAAAAATAGACTCTATGATCGCAAAGACGAGGTAAATAATCCCCGCAACAAAGGAGAACCTAAGCCACTTAGTGAGTGCCGCTACCTCCTTGGTCTCCATCGTGTCAGTGATCTCTGGCAGATCCTCTGGCTTGATATCCAGTACCTCCATGATCGCTCGGATCGTATAGGAGCGAGGCGTCACTTCCCCTGCTTCGATGCGCTGAATCGTACGCACATTGATATTACATCTTTCCACAAGCTCTTCTTGTGTCAATCCTTTGGCCTTTCTCCATTCTTGGATTTTCTGGCCGAGTGCTGGTTGTTTCATCGTGATAGTTGTTTGTTTGACCATGGCAATCTGGATTGATTTCTCCAAAGATAACCTGAATTTCGGGAGGATTTTACCCGACATTCCCACGACATTTGATGGAGAGGGCCTTTTTAGAAATTAATGCCGTATCTAGGGAAGTCTTAAAACACAAAAAAGGCACCCAATTGGATGCCTTCTTATACTATCATGCATGCTTTCCTTAAGCCTTCACTTCAGACAAAGCTGGGTAATCTGTGTAACCTTTTGGCCCTGGCGTGTAAAAAGTAGCCTCATCCCACTCAGCCAATTCAGCATTTTGCTCAAATCGCTCTGCCAAGTCTGGGTTAGAGATAAACGGCTTACCATAAGCCACGGCATCAGCCAAACCTTCTAAGATTACTTGGTTTCCTTTCTCTTGGTCAAAGCCTGCATTGATGATCAGCGTACCCTTATACATCGGGCGATAACGCTTAGCAATGTTTGGCTCCGCAAAGGATAATCCACTCACATCAGAGAATGGCTCTGACAAATGCAGATATGCCAAATCATACTGGTTTAGTCGCTCTACGATATAGTCAAAAGTAGGGATAGACTCCTCATCCATCGTCATACCAAAGACACCATGTAGTGAAGGGTTGAGACGAACACCGATTCTGTTTTCAGGCATTACTTGCTTGATCTCATCGATGATCTCAAAGAGAATCCTTGCTCTGTTCTCGATAGAACCGCCATACTCATCTGTTCTCACATTTGAGGTGCGACTAAAAAACTGGTGGAGTAGATACCCATTGGATGCGTGAATCTCTACACCATCAAAACCTGCTTCCATAGCGTTCTTTGAGCCATTTTTAAAGTCTTGGATCGTTTGCTTGATCTCC
The DNA here is from genome assembly GCF_016464625.1 of Penaeicola halotolerans. Lineage (GTDB taxonomy): Bacteria > Bacteroidota > Bacteroidia > Cytophagales > Cyclobacteriaceae > Penaeicola > Penaeicola halotolerans. The sequence goes on along the minus strand of NZ_JAEAGO010000002.1, from coordinate 447,555 downwards.
TCGATCGTCATCTCTTGAGGCGTCTCAGTATCTTTGAAGCCTTTAGGAGTATATGACTTCGCTTGTGGATTGATCGCAGAGGGCGCTAGTGGCAGTTTGCCATCGTGAAAATCCGAATGTGAAATCCTACCTACGTGCCAAAGTTGGATAAAGATCTTACCACCAGCTTCGTGTACAGCTTTTGTACTTAGTTTCCATCCTTCCACTTGTGCAGATGAAAAAATACCAGGCGTATTGATATATCCTACAGCTCTTGGGGAAATCTGCGAACCTTCTGTGATGATCAAGCCTGCACTTGCACGCTGCTTGTAGTAAGTAGCCTGAAGCTCAGTAGGCGCATTGTCTGCATTGTCTGCACGACTTCTAGTCATAGGAGCCATGACCAGTCTGTTAGAAAGTGAAAGCCCTTTCATATCCAAGGGCTGTAAAAGCGGTTGTTTCGTATTACTCATATCTGTTGTGTGTTTTTCAAATTGCATGTATATACAACGAAATAACACACTTGGAAAGTTCCTAGTAAAGAGATACAAGAAGCTCTAAAAATTATTTCATTAATCTTCTATGCCATTCTGACTCATTAAGACCAACTCTTGATAATTGAGTTGTATAATCTATAATAATTCTTTGAGAATGTAAATCCTTTAAATCTAGAACCCATTCAAATTGCTCATCATCTGGATTACTGTATTTTTGTTTAAACACAAATTTACTACCCTCATCTATTGCAGTAATAACTCCGTTGTCATCAGGACAAATAAATTTGATAGTCCTTATAGAAAAAGAGCTTTTCTCCTTTTTAAGCTTTTTTCCGTCAGGAGTTAAAACATCAAATTTATCACTTGAAACTTTCATTGGTATAAATAAGAATTTTCGTTCCTCACCTTTCGCTATTCTAACACAATCACACTTTTGCTGAATACATATATAATAAAAATCACTCTTGTTGCTTTTGACCAAAGTTCCTAATGAGAGTTTAGGTTTAGTATTTTTAGGGATAAAAAGACTCTTATGGTGGGTTAGTTTTGAGAACATCTTATTTATATTTTCTGACTCTGTACGAGTTTCATTATTCATAAAAAGGGCAGTGCTATTATCTATAAGTTCACTTTTGTCTCTCTTTGAAAGAGATGAATCCAAAATAGCAAACCGTTGTTCGATGGATTCTTCTGATGATTTTAATAAATCTTTTGCTGCTTTAATTGTCCGTTTAAATGTTTTTTGACCTAAATAATAGTCTTCTTCTTTTATTATCTCCTCAACCCAAGAATCTATAAGTTTTGTTCGTAAAATGCTGTTGATATTGAAATAAAACAATAAGTCTTTTACACTATCTCCAAACAATTCTATTAATAGGTCTTCTGCATCTTCTTGCTTTGGAATCGTAACTTTATGACCTAAATAAGCGCTGTCCATTTCTTTTGAGAAAAGTCCTAATATTTTGCTCGAATTTTTACGCAAGGTAGTTAAAGACATTAACGCAAAGTTAGATAGCAGTCCAGAAGTCATTTTAGTAAATTCGTCTAATATGAATGATGGCATTTCATCGTATGAAACCATTTTACTTTCATATTTCTCTTTATTAGAACCATTGCTGATTTCAGCTTTTTTAGCTCTTATCAAAATTTTTACTTCAGAAGATTGAATAGAAAATTCGTCTTTATCTAAAATATAATTATCTGAAGAATCAAAAACCTCATTGTGTATTTCTTCGGTTATGGACTCCAATATTGTAAAATCCCCCGTATAAATCATGATGATTTTCAAAGCATTTCTTGGCTGATCATCTTCAAATAAAATTGACTTTATGATATCCTTAGTATAAATACCCCTTGGTTCGTCTGGTGCATCTTCTTCTTCCGAACCTTTCTCAACGATTTGTGGGAAAACAATTTGCCAATCCAGAATTACAACATCTGCTTTATTAGCAATAGATTTGAAATTATCTATATCAGATTCTGATTCAGGATTATATACGGCACATATTTTATTTTCTTTAGCAAATACTTGGGTGATTTTTAAAGCATCAAAATCGTGACTGGTACTTATTGCATCGGTCTTATATGCTTTGTCATCAAGAAATACTATACTTTGGATAAAGTCGTTTGCAATTCCTTTGGATTTTTCAAAAAATGAATCACTCATTGTCTTCTCTTTTGATACGTTCGATTTTAAAAGTAACTGTACTCCCCTCTTTAGGAGTGACAACAGATAGGCTATAATTTTCCGCATTTAGAACTTCTCGACTGATACTTAACCCCATACCTCTTCCGTTTGCTTTTCGCGAGAATCCCATCATGAAAATTCTGCTTTTATCTTGTGCCGAAATTTCAGCCCCGTTATTTGAAATAAAAACTCCAGAATCATCTGCGTGTAGTCGAATCACTTTTTCCTCAGGGTTGCTTTGATTCAGCCAGTAAATAGCGTTGTCTATTAAGTTTACAAAGGCAGGGTAAAATGTTGATCTAAACCCGAAAATTTTATGGGAAGCAAAACCTTTTGTATGTTTAAATTGAATTTTATGACGTTCCATCCGGGATTTGAACAGGTCAATAAGAAACGTTTTTATTTCCAATAGTCCGATATCTTCTCTCTTTCTATTTAATCTCCTGTTCAATGGAGTAAACAGATTCAAATAACCATCTAAATGTTCAAAATTTACTTTGATGTTGTTATAGACTCCTTCAAGGTTATCATTAACATCAGACCAAGCTTTTAAATCTCGGATACTGCTTCTTATTGATTTTACCGTACTACTGAATTCGTGGTGCAGTATTCCTACAGCCAAGCCCAACTGACTTAACTCAACATCTGCTTGTACTCTTTCTCTCAATTCGTCTAGTTCCTCCGCCAAAGCATCTGAAATTTGGTCGTTGGTAATGATATTACCATCTTCATCTTTATCAATGTAGAAACTTTCAAATTGTCGTATGATTCTATCCATTACGTGAGTGTTCCTGTCACTAATCATTTCTATTTCGGTTTCCATTTTTTTTCTTTCTTCCACCAAATCGAAATCATCAGCATCATTCATACTCAGTTTCTTAAACTTATCTTTAACCGACCGGATCTGAAAATCCAAATCAAGCATCAGCTGGCCAGTAACTTCTTTTATTTTTTTTGATACATCGGTAACTACTTCATTTGTTTCGGCTCTTTTCTTAGCATTACTTTTCAATGCCTCTGATGAAATGAACTCAACCGCTTGTTCCAGGCGTTTTCGTTTACTTATCTCTACATTTAACTTCTCACTGTAATCTGATACAAGACTATCTATTTGTTGAATAGCATTTTTAAACAATGTTTCATCTAATATTCTATATTCAGAAAGATAAGTGTCAAAATCTGTTCTTACGCTTTTTGAAATGGTAAATCCTTTAGGATTTGGGACACTAATATTCCGTTTGTAATCTGAAATTTTTTGTCTAGTCTCAAATTCCGAGTCAATTATTTTTTGACTGGCTTCATCCAAATCTTTCAGATATAAGATAGAATTGAATTTATCCTGTGCGTCTTTAATAATACCATGTACATCATTGTCAAACTTATTTTCATTGAGTCGAATAAAGAAAGTTTCCAAATCTTTTAAGAACTTATCTTTTTTAGTTTTTGCTAATTTATCTCGTCTCTCAAGGGCTTTGTACAAACTGTTTCTTTCATTCTTTTTTTCATTATAAAATTCGGATTGAGGAGTCTTTCCTTTTTCATCAAAAAAATCAGCTGCCAATTGAATGAAGAAATTTTTTAATATGGCTTGTAATTGTCTATAGGCTCTATTTTCTATGAATCCCTCTCTTCCTGCTTTTTCTATCAATTTAGAATTACCAGTATGGGTGATATCAATCGTTCCAAACATTCTCCTGTAGGAGAAAAAATATGTTGAGGCTCTTTTAGAACGATTTTTTTCTATATCCAAGAAGTCATAATCCGAATCCCCATAAGGCAGAACACGAATATTATCTTTGTAGATATATAATCCTCCAAATTTATCCGATTTAGCAGTTAATCTATGCCAGTTTTCCAAATCCACTACAGAATCTTTTAACTGTCCCTGAACATATGCAAGATTTATTTCAAAACTACCACAATCGGTCGATTTGAAATTATTCCCCATCCAGTTAACAATATGGTCGTATTTTTTCTCTCGATATATTTGAACATCTCCTCTAAATTGACCATATTCATCAAATTTCCCTTTAAAATGATGGTCTGCTAACTCGAATTCTTCAGGTGTGAAAAATTGCTCTTTATCTATTAAATTGATGTAGGAACCATCTTCACCTTTACAGTCCCTAAAATTAATGTCAATTATAGGTTTAGGATGATTGGGCGTCATTGTATTATGAAACCCGATTAACATTTTTTCGATTTTACTAGCTTCTTTTGAGTCTTTATCTCCCTCAATGTCAAATATTAGGGTTTCACTTACTGGAGAAATATAAAAAAAGGTCCCTCCTTTATCGGTTTTCTGAATATCAAAATCACCAATTAATTGCTCATTTAGAAGCTTGGGATTGACTTTTAAAGAGTTTATTGTAGAGGATATTCTAGAAAAATCACTTCCTGAAATCACTTTTTTATCCAAAAGATTTTCTAGTGACTCTTGTAGTTCTTGCTTTATTAATTCAATATCATTTTCATCCGGTAATTCATTGAACTCCTTTATGGGAATAGCGATATCCTCCAAATTTATACCAGCAAGTTCAAAGATCTCCCAATTGATAAGTATTGCTACTATTTTATGGTTTTCTGGTCTTTGTTTAGCTTTTGTTATAATAAGGGCCTGTTTTCCAATTGAGGCAATGGCAAGTCTTCCTATACCTTTTTCTCCCATAATCGGTCGAGATGGTTTGGAACTATCCTTAGGTGGGAGCGAGGTTTTTGAATTAATAAACTTACTTTCTGTTCCTATTGTTAGCCAACGAGTTTCAAACTCATCCCTGGTCATTCCTAGTCCATCATCCCTTAAAACGAGAATATTATCTTTTCTTAGAAAATCGATATCAAATTTATCAGCATAAGCATCATGAGCATTTTTTATCAACTCATTTATAGCAGTTGGAATTCCAGCTATTTGCTGTCTCCCAAGTAAATCCAATGCTCTCGCTCTTGTTTTAAAATTAGCCATTTGAATGATTTTTAATTATTGCCTTACCGATTGCAGTTGCATATTTTGGTGGGACTGCGTTTCCAATCATCCTTGCGATGTTGGCCACACTTTTACCCTTGAATTTATAATACAAAGGAAATGACTGTAGTGTAGCACCTTCTCTAATCGATAAAGCCCTGTCTTCTTCTGGATGAACAAATCTGCCATTAGATATACTGAAAAATTTTGTGGTAATTGTAGGAGAAGGCCTGTCCCACCAAAGCCTACCAAATGTGTCTTTAAAAGATTGATCACGACCTATAAAGCATTTTAATTGTAATTCAGGTTCATTTGCAAACCCTAGCCTATTTCCTCCGTCTTTAAGTACTTTTTTTAATCTTCTTTTATTAATATCACTTAAGCTTGGAACTGTATGGAGAAAATCGGAACTATCCCTATGACCTGCATCTATTTTGGGGAAACCGTTTTTTTCTCCCAAAACATCCCTTACAATAGCTTTTCTATCTTTCAACTCTTCTGGTATAATTTCATTGGGTGAGATACGTGTCGCTATTAAAGTAAATCTTTTCCTGCTTTGAGGAACACCAAAATCATTGACGTTATGAACTTTAAAATGAGGTTTTTTATATCCATTGCCTATTAACCACTCAATAAATTCGTTTAAGCCACTCTCTTCTTTTCTTCTTAAAACACCTGGTACATTTTCAACAACAACATATCCTGGCAGAAAATATGTAACGAAGCGTTTAAACTCTATCAAGAGATTTTTCGATTTAGATGACTTTGTTTTATCTGTATTGATTATACTCCAGAATTGACAAGGACTACAACCAATTAAAATTAATTCATCATCATTTCTTTTTAAGCCAAGCTTACTTTCTAGCTCTTCCTCCTTTAAAGCTGTCACATCGGCATGGATAAACTGGGCTCCCGTTATATTTGCTTCATAAGTTTCTTTACAAGATAAGTCCGAATCAATTCCTGCAATCAGCTGTATACCTGCCTCTTGCATTCCAAAACTCATGCCGCCCCCAGAACAAAAAAAATCAACAGCTTTTAACATAAAGCAAATAATTAAAGACTATATGAATTTCGTTATAATTTTCTTGTAACAAAACCACAATTTCAAGAAAATAATTTAACTATCGAATATAGCACTAATTTTGAGCAAGTAAAAAAACCTTGTCTAGCATATCCTTCAATTTTATGAAATTCTAACTTTTTAGTAATTAATCTGATATCCAACACCTCCTTTCTGACACAAACTGACATCGGTATTTCCCACTTTATAGCCGTATCATAGCCGTATTTTAGCCGTACACTCCTGAGATATCCTTAGGGATACAAGGGGTATAGCTAGGAAGCTCCTTATTAGATCTACCTGACTTGATAGTGCGACTCTAAGCGCCAACAAAAAAGCAACCCCATCGCTGAGGTTGCTTTGCTGTAGTGTATTTACTAAATCTTATTTCTTCTGCTTGGCACGCTGCATTGGATTGCCTCCTGTAGAAGCACCCCTTGCACCTTGCTGCTGCTTAAACATGTCAAATCTAGATGGGACAAACTGTCTTGGCCAATAGTTGTTGGCTTCATCGATATCAGCCGTCTCTCTGTATGGATCCAGTCTGATCGCAGTGACTTCCTTCATCTTAGGGAAAACACGTGTCACTTGCTCTTCATTGTATCTCCAGATCTGTGCTGGGATATGCTCTACTTCAGTAGTACCATCAGCATAGGTAAACTCTAAGATCAATGGCATCACTAGTCCACCGATATTGTCAAAAGTGATCTCGTAGAAGTTCATACCACTATTAAGCAAGGCTTTTTCATCAGCAGAAAGAGAGCTCATAAATCGCTGATAAGCTTGCTCATCATCTGGAGTGACTGCAAAGGCATCATAGGTATTGTAGAAGTCTCTAGCTGCAGGATTCTGATCGACATAGGTCTGAGGAATCGCTTCCTTGTTACGGATCTTAGAGATATAGTTATCATCTGCTTCCGCTGCTGCTCTGGCAGCATCTTTTTTCTGCTTAGGCGTTCTATTATCTAGCTTATACCACTTCACATCTGCTAGAGAGATATCAACCGCATCTGTGCTAAAGAACCAACCTCTCCAGAACCAATCAAGGTCAACTGCCGAGGCATCTTCCATCGTACGGAAGAAATCATCCGGAGTCGGATGCTTAAACATCCAACGCTTGCTGTACTCTTTGAAAGCATAATCAAATAGCTCACGACCCATCACAGTCTCTCTCAAGATATTGAGCGCTGTGGCTGGCTTCGCATAGGCATTTGGCCCAAACTGAATGATGTTTTCAGAATTAGTCATGATAGGCTCCAGCAAGTTTTTACTAGACCTCATATAAGGGACTATCTTATCCGCAGGACCTCTTCTTGATGGAAAATCAGCATCCCATTCACGCTCTGTTAAGAACTGTAGGAAAGTATTCAAGCCCTCATCCATCCAAGTCCACTGACGCTCATCAGAGTTGACGATCATCGGGAAGAAGTTGTGTCCAACTTCGTGGATGATTACTCCTATCATACCGTTTTTAGTGGCCTCAGAGTAGGTACCATCCTTCTCAGGACGACCATAGTTGAAGCAGATCATTGGGTATTCCATACCATTTGAAGCCTCCACAGAGATGGCTACTGGATATGGATAGTCAAAGGTAAACTTCGAGTATGTCTTCAAAGTATGCGCTACTACACGTGTAGAAAAAGTCTCATACAGTGGATTGGCTTCCTTGGCATAGTAGGACATCGCCATTACTTTCTTGCCTGCTAGCTCTACAGCCATGGCATCCCAGATATATTTTCTAGAAGATGTCCAAGCAAAGTCTCTAACATTTTCTGCACTAAACTTCCAAGTCTTAGTATCCTTCGCCTTCCCTTTTTCTAGTTTCTCAGCTTCCGCTTGTGTACGGATGATTACTGGTTTGTCAAAAGTGTTCTGTGCCTTAGTCCATCTGTCAAACTCAGTAGCAGAAAGGACTTCCTTAGCGTTTTGTAGTTCTCCAGTAGAAGCCACCATATGATCTGCTGGTACTGTGATCTCTACTTCATAGTCACCAAAGACAAGGGCAAACTCACCTCTGCCGATAAACTGTAGGTTTTGCCAGCCTTCAAAGTCTGAGTACACCGCCATGCGTGGAAACCACTCGGCCATCGTGTAGAGATAGTTGCCATCTTCTGCAAAATACTCGTAGCCAGGACGACCACCGATGAAACCTGCTCTGTCGTGAATATTGAATTCCCAATCGATCGCAAACTCAAACTTTTCCCCAGAAGCCAACGGCTGAGGCAAGTCAATGCGCATCATAGTCTTGTTGATCGCGACTGGCAGGTCTTTTCCTGTGGCATCTTTGACAGATTTGATCTGATAGCCAAGCTCCTCGTTGTGCCAGATGATGTTTTGAAGCTGCGTCATCGACATACGAGGGTTGATGCTGCTAGGCTGTGTCTTGTAAGTATCAGTATCCTTAGCTCTTTGGTTTTGATCCAATTGGATCCAAAGGTAAGTCAAGACATCTGGGGAGTTGTTGTAGTAAGTCACTACCTCAGAGCCTGTGATGCGCTGCTTGGCATCATCGAGGGCTACTTTGATCTTGTAGTCGGCCTTCTGCTGCCAATAGAGATGACCCGGTGCACCTGAGGCGGTACGGTACACGTTTGGCGAGCGGAGCATCGTACCGAGCTGCTCAAATTTATATGCATGTTTTTGTTCATTTTGCGCATAGGTACTAAAACCTAAAGCCAAAATCATCAAGGAAAGTAAAAGCTTCTTCATAGACATTTTTTTACCAATATTTTGCTTCTAATAATAAGACAAGTGAAATACCTGCTATCGCAGAGGAGATAACCATGTTCCAGTCCCTCCTGTTTACTCCAAATATACCAATAAACACAAAGGATAAGGCAAGGAATATGGAAACTATGAGCAGTTGACCCAATTCTAAGCCTAGATTAAAGGCTAAAAGTTGCTGCACGATGTCTGCATTTTTCCCTAAAAGACTCTTCAAGTAGTTAGAAAAACCAAGCCCATGTATCAAGCCAAAGATGATCGCAAAACCATAATTGAGCTGAATGTTTCCTGAAACCCCTGTAGATTTGGCGCGTGCGATATTAAAGGCTGCTGTGATAAAGATGGTCACAGGAATCAAAAACTCGATCAAGTCTGCATTGACCTTGATGACATTGAAAGTAGCCATCGCAAGGGTGATGGAGTGACCGATGGTGAAAGCTGTTACTAGAATGAGGATTTTTTTCCAATCCCTCACTAAATAGACCGCGCAAAGCGCTACAATAAACAAAATATGATCGTAACCCTGAAGGTCTAAGATATGCTGCATTCCAAGCTTGAAATACAAAGTAAACTGCGACATGTGATTTTTGAATTAAAAGGGAAGACTACCGACCATCCCTATTTGTTTCCAGATTGTAATATTAATGCATAATTTGCAAACTCTAAGCAAAATTGATCTCAAATGCCTCTCGCTTATATATCGGTACTTTTATGGGGTTGGATGGTGACCCTTCATCCTTTCTACATCAGTTTGTGTGACTTGAGATATAATCCTACCAGCCAAAAAGTAGAGATGACACAAAAGATCTTTTGGGACGACCTCGAGAAAGGCCTAGATAATGCCTACCAGCAAAAAGTCAATATCCTAAAGCCCGAAAATCCTGAGACGCTCAACCTTTTGATCAAAAAATACCTAGCGGATAAAGTAAGCATCAGTGTCAATGGCACTAGCCTCAACATGAACTATCTTGGCTATGAAGTAGAAGAAGACGCTGTCTGGGTGTACCTAGAAAGTAATCGTACCAATACTCCTAAGGAAGTAAATGTCAGAAATGAAATCCTGCTAGATGACTTCGAAGAGCAGCAGAATGTGATCAACTTTGACCTCAATGGAAAGATCAAAAGCCTGCTCCTCCATCCCGCAAGCCGAAAAGGCACCTTGAAATTTGACTAAAATGAAAAACCTATTATTCCTTTTTCTCTTGTGCTTTGGATACCAAGCCAAAAGCCAAGATGTGATCTCAGAATTTGAAAAAAAGTGGCTTAACTCTAAAGCCTACACATTAACAATCATAGAAGCTACTCCCGAAGCTCTGCTCACTGGCAAGCCAGTAGAAGGTGTCATGACCTTTGAGCGTCAGATACAGCACATCGCCCAGAATATGGTCTGGCTGAGCAGTACCTATATCATCAAAGGACAAGAGTTTACTGGAGATCTCAAACAAAGCACCTATACCAAAGCCGAACTCGTCAAACTGACCGAGATGGCTTATGACTTTGCACTCGCACAAGTCAAGCAAATCACTCCTGAAATGCTAGAAGAGACGGTATCGTTTTTTGCAGGGGATCTGACCAAGAGGCAGATTCTGGCACTGATGAATGATCACGTAGCGCATCACAGGGGGCAACTCATTATTTACCTCAGAGCAGAGGGCATCACGCCTCCCAATTATGTAGGTTGGTGATCAGCGAATATCTTTGAGATAAACGTAAAAAGTCGTTCCTTTATCGACCTCACTATCTATCTCGATATTACCATCCAAAGATCGGATTTGCTCTCTCACCAGATAGAGTCCTAAACCTTTCCCATCTGCATGGGAGTGAAAGCGCTGATAAAGTCCAAAAATGCGATCCTTGTAGCGTTCCAAGTCTATCCCTAGGCCATTGTCGGTAAAGGTCAGCTTGATAAAATCATCTGCACGTTCGGTCTTGATCTGTACATGTAAGTTGCGCTCAGGCGAACGGTACTTGATGGCATTTGTCAAAAGATTGAGCAGGATATTGTCCAGATGCACATAAGGGTAGTGAATGATCGGAGCTGCCGCAAAGTCCGTCTCTATGACCGCTTGTGCATCATCCACTTGCTTTTGGATACTATGCTTGACGTTTTGTACCAGCTCATCAAAATCCACATCATCTGGCTTGACAGCCTTTTCCTTTCTCAGGGAAACGATCTCCACCAAATCATGCAATGTCGCGTCTAGTAGATGTGCCGATTTTTCCAATTTTTCTATGATGAGTTGATTATCCTCTGCTTGAGGATTATCCTTTTCATACATAGACAGTAAAGCCACAATATTGACCACAGGAGATCTCAAATTATGCGAAGTGATATAGGCAAACTTCTGTAGCTCGTCATTTTGGAAAGTGAGGTCTCGGATGAGCTTCTCACGCTCTCTTTCCGCTATTTTACTTTCAGTGATGTTCTGAGTGACAAGTAAGATACGGTTGATCTGTCCATCAGCATCATAGAGTGGTACACCACTTTTCAGGTAGTCATTGCCAAAGTAGCTGATCTCATACATCACGGATTCGCCTAAGAGTACCTTGCGGAGATTTTCCTCTGCTCGATCAGCTACATCTTTAGAGTATTTGTTCAGGTGTGGTTTGCCGATTAGATCTTCTGGCTTGATGTCGAGATCATTATACTCCAAGCCATGTGTATAGATATAATTCAGTGAAGTGTCTAGGACATCCACTGTCCCTTTAGGGAAGTTTTCTGCTATCGCTCTGTAGAGTGTTTCACTTTCCGCTATTTGTTGGTTAGCGCGCTTTCTTTGGATCTCTGCACCAGCCCTATCAGCAAATATTTTGAGCGTCTCTCTGACATTATAGCGATCAGGCATCGGTTCATCATGCATCATGACAAGGATACCAATAGGCTCTCCATGAGCACCACTGATCACTGCTCCGATGTAGGCCTCTATATTCATGTCCACCAGCAACTGATCCTTAGGATAGCTAGCTTGCACTTTTTCCAAGATATGACAGATCTCTAACTCCAGCACATCCTCACATGGTGTATGCGCTAGTTCATAGTCAAAAGGCTTTTCTAACTTACCATCCTTAGAGCAAGCTAACATGTGTACCTGTCGCTGATTTTCTGATAGTTCTCCGATGAAAGCATAGCGCATCTTATAATGCGTAGTAAGCTGCTCTACCAACGTATTGAAAAAGGTATCTCCAGTCAGACTAGCCGTGACTTTCGAGATCACTTCGAGATTTTTAAGCGCAACTTTTTTCTCACTGATATCCTCTACGATACCGATGTAGAGATCAAAGCCCGAAAGCTTGTGTGTATGAAGCCTGATGATGGCAGTATTTTTACCAGTTACTGCTTTATATTCTCCTTCGTAAAAACCCTTCTTATCCTCAAGCGCTTCTTTGATGGCTTTGATCACACCTTCATTCTTTACGCTTTCTAGCATATTAAAGGATGTCAACTTATCCGCTTGGCTGCCAAGTACCTCTACGAAACGGGCATTAAAATCCGTGATCTCACCATGTCTATCAAACTGGAAAATCCCCAATGGAGAAGACTCAAATATCTGTCTATAGCGTACCTCGCTGCGTTTGATTTCCTCTTCGAAATTGATCTCTTGGGTGATATTTTTGATCACTCCGACCATGAGCGTACAGTCAGCTTCATCTGTATATGTGATGCCAGATGCCTCCACGAAAACGACTCCACCTGTCTTATTCCACACACGAAACTTCACTTTGAGATTTTCCTTTTTCTCAATAGCTTGTTTAAACATGCCGGCTAAGTACTCAAAGTCGTCTTTGTGCACGAGTTTATTGACCTTATCGACATTGATATAGCCATACTTCTCTAAAGAGTAGCCTGTCACATCTTCAAAAGCTCCACTGAAATGTATCGTCCTATTGACAGCATTGAAATCAAAAAATATTTGGCCTGTTTTTCTTTTGATCAACTCACTGAGTCGCTCAGCGCCCATGAGCTCTTCAAAAGCCTTTTCTTTGTCTGTGATGTCCTTTTGCAAAACTAAGACTCCTTTGACCCAGTGATTTTTGTCATAAAGGGTAAAATAATTACCCTCAACAATCATCTTGGAGCCATCTAGGCGCGTCTCATGGGAAATGATCGTATGCTGATCTCTTTCGATCACGATAGCAATATCATAAAGCGCTGCTTCTAAATCCCCATCAAAAAATGCTAATAGCTCTCGGTCTGCTAATCGATCTTTTGAAGTAGCGTATTGTCTTGCAAAAACATCATTGCAGCGAGTAAGTCTCATTTGTGGGACTGCCTGTCGTAGCTTCAGTCTCAGCGTATCTGTATCGTCATGCTGAAAAGCCTCTTTAAAAGAAAAAACTCCTACACCCACAAGCTGCTGTGAGAGGAGCATTTTGACTGGCGACATGTCTGAGAGGCTTGACTCTAAGTCATCATTGATTTCTACCAGCTTACCTGCCAGAAGTCGACTGCTTCCTATGTTTGATAGCTTAGTGTCTTTGATCAAAAAGCGAAGTAGGGTCACCTTTGAGGTATTGATCTCTAGAACGGCTTTGCCTTCGTGAAAAGCCACAAATAGAAGATATGGCACCTTATCTAATACGACATGGTGCAGGTCAAGCAGGTTCTTGAAATCCTCATCTAGGTAATTCCACGAAAGCTGCTGATCCTTGTCTATTTGTATAGAAAAGAAATACATTTTCTCACTGGCAACTACTTCTATGAGTTCATTACTCACTGTATCTTTCATTTGACCCCTATCTCCTCTTAGTGTAAATCATAGACGATCAAGTCTCCTCTGCTAAAGCAACTCTGCTTGGGAGTTTTACAACAAACTTACTCCCCTCATTGAACTGAGAGCTCACATGGATCTCGCCACCTAGTTTATGTATGGACTCTTTGACGATATACAGCCCGATGCCTGACCCAACATTGCGCTGTGTGGCTCTGAAGAATATCTTGAATATAGATTCTTTGTACTCATCTTCTATACCGATACCGTTGTCGGTGACCGCTATATGAACATGAGACTGATCTACCTTGATTTCTACCTTTACTCGCTTTTGATCATTGCTCTCCTTTTGATATTTGATCGCATTTGAGATCAAGTTACTGAGGATGATTTTCATTTTGACTTCATCAGAGATACAGATTTCAGGCTGATCTATCTGAATGTCAAACTCTATATGCTTAGACTCTGGCAAGTATTCATAGCTTCCCATGATTTCCTTGACGAGCTTATTGAAATCAATCTCTTTGATGAAGTCTTCTTCCCGAGTAGTTTTATAGTAATTGATGATGTTGTGGATAAACTCATCGAGCTTGTTGACCATCTTTTCGATCATCTCAAAGTACTCTAAGCTCTCTGGCTCTCTAGGCTCAGACTTGGCTAACTTGACAACTCCAAGGATCGACATCAACGGAGAGCGCAAGTCATGCGACACACTGTAGACAAACTTATTGAGCTCTTCATAAGCTTTGACCAAAGACTCATTTTTGGCCTTGAGTTCTTTTCTCGTACGATAGATTTCATACGCATTGTTGATCGCAACTTTGATCTCCTTTTGATCCCAAGGCTTATCTATAAAGTGGTAGATTTTTCCCTTATTGATGGCATCGATGACGGCATTGATGTCTGAATAGCCTGTGAGCAATATTCTGATCGGGTCTGGATGCTTCTCTCTGATAGATTCAAAAAACTGAACACCTGTGATCTCAGGCATTCTCTGGTCGGCTACTATGATGTGGATATCTTCTTTGTCCAAGATCTCCATCCCCTCTTTGGCATTGAGTGCTGTAAAGACTTGGTAGTCCAAGCGGAAGCCCGCTTTGAATGCCGTGAGGTTGTTAAACTCATCATCTACATAGAGGATATTGATTTTTTGTTCGCTCATGATATTTAATATGCTACCTTTCGCTGTTCTTGAAAGATAGGTAAAGTTATGATAAACTCAGAGCCTTTTCCTACTTGGCTTTTGACTTTTATCTCGCCTTTGTGGCTTTCGATGATCTTATATACTATAGAGAGTCCTAGTCCAGTACCTTCTCCCACAGCCTTGGTGGTGAAGAATGGTTCAAAAATTTTATACTTAACCTCTTCTGGTATTCCTGGGCCATTATCTTTGATACTGATGCTGATGTAGTTTTCTGCCAGTGTGGTCGTGGTGATATGGATCAGCCCTCTTTCTGTCCTATCTGGTACATTGGCGATAGCCTGCACCGAGTTGGAGATGATATTCATAAAGACCTGATTCAACTTACCTGGAAAGCACTCAATCAATGGCAGTGACCCGTAGTCCTTTTGCACATCTATCATGTCTTTCATGCTGCTATTGAGCAGGATCAAGGTCGAGTCGATACCCTCATGGATATCCACTTTTTTGACATCTTGCTCATCTACTCTGGAGAACAACTTCAAGCCCTTTACAATCTCTACCGTACGTGAAGCCCCATCCTGCATACCTCTGAGAAGCAGTTCTATTTCTTCTTTGACATAGTCGATATCCATCTCTTGCCTCGCCTTTTTGATCTCTTCTTGAGCTGCATTGTCAAAGAAAACTCCCGCTTTAGACTCATACAAGTTGAGTAAGGACAGTAGGTCATCTATATCCCTTCTCAGCGGACTGACATTTGAGCTGACGAAGTTGATAGGGTTATTGATCTCATGCGCAATTCCCGCTGTTAGCTGACCCAGAGAGGCCATCTTTTCCGCATCTACAAGTTGTGTTTGTGCGTCTTTGAGGTCCTTGATAGCTGTGCTCAAGTCATCATTGGCTTTCTCTAGATCGACAGTACGTTCCTTGACTTTAGACTCCAAAAGTTCATTTTGCCTTTTGATGATTCGCTCGTTTTCTTTTAGCGCCTCGAGCATTTCTATTTGAGATCTCTCTTTCTCTTGTTTCAGGATGTTGATCTTATCAGCTAGCGCAAAGGAGAGTAGGATCACCTCCAAAGCAGACCCTACCTGCAGCACGATATTAGAGTGGATAGAAAATGGAAGCAAGTCGTAATTTTTCATGACATAGATCAATATACTCACTAGAAAAATAGACCATGCCAACAAGAAAAACTTAGCTGAGTGTACACCCTTTTTAGCTAAATAGATAGCCACACCTAGAACGAAGAATGATCCAGCACCTGCAACAAAGTCAATGATTTTGTAACTAATCTCGTATTGACTGAGCATGGCAAATACAAGAGCACTGGAATCAAGCAAAACCAAGCCTATAAGTATCTTATCTATAAAAGGTATGATGGCTTTTGTTTGAAGAAATTCTCTCACAAACATCACCACAGTGATCCCAGAAAGAGACCCAAATAAATAAACGCTTATTTTAGCAAAGCCTGGACTCTCTGGCCAGATAAATCTAAATCCATATCCTTGGAGCGTCAGTTGGGTTCCAATCATGATCAATAGATAAAAAATATAATAGAGATAAATCTTTTCTTTGATAGTGAAAAACAAGAAAAGGTTGTAAAAAAACATAGCGGCAATAATGCCGAAATATACTCCATTAAAGATGTCTTTGGTAGTGTTTTTTTGAACAAAGTTCTTCAAAGAGCCTACTTCAAATGGAAGAAGTGTTTGTCCTCCATTACTTATTTTAACAAATACATTGACTGTCTCTCCATATTTTGGAGAAAGGGGAAAGTAAAAATTATGATGGTCAAAATATCTCTGTTTAAAACCCTGAAATTCAGTTATTTGTAAGCTGTCAACAAACTGATTGTCTTTAAATTTGTAAAAAGTGATATTGTCAATATTAGGATATGCTAACTCTAATAGAAATTCATTTTTATCTGAGAGATTCTTTATATCGAATTTGACCCAAACAGGCGTTTTGTTTACCCCTATATTAGGCACTTTATTCGTAGCTCGTTCCCAATTTTGATCTATCGGTAGTTTTATAACTTCAAAAATGGACAGATCAGAAGCAGACTTATTAATGTAAACCCCTTTATCAATAGGAACAGACTCGTCACTAGACATGATCAATACGTCTTCCACATCTTGTGCTGACAAAATCATTGGAAGCGCCAATAACCCAATTAAAATCTTAAAGGATTTGAATGTCATTATCTTTTGCAAATTTTTCTATCAGTTGCTGCTTTGTATGCATATTCAAAACATCTTTAAAACTAAACTCTTCTAGGTTATCAATCAGCAAGTTATAACTAATTTCCACCTCTTTATTTCTAAGAATCTCTACTCGCCTCCCCACAGGGTTTCTACTCAACTCAAATATATTTTTTTTATCTTCATCTTCGGCCTTGCTCAATGTCTGTACATCTTTTAGCACCATTGAGGTAGCTAAAAGATCTAGTTTTGGGTAGTAAAACGTCCCCTTATTTCCGATATTCTCGAGTAGTTCATAACCTAGTGTCTCTGCCATTCTCACAGTATAAGGAGCGCATAGTGCAAATAAACTTTCCAAGCCGATCAATTGTGAGATAGCTACGGCAGCTCGAGTTAAAAAAACACTTCCAATACCTAGGCCTGCCACCTCTCTAGAGTTCCAAAGTCCACAAATCTCTCCAGAACCTCTTTCTGCGTACTTATCTATGATCTCATAGATCTTATCATCCATCTCCCCAGTAGCCTCTTCTATTGGTAGCATTTGAGTACCACCACAAAGATGAACTCTAGCACCGCCTAGAACCCTTTCTCCATCTTCAGACTTTACTATAATCACAAACGCAGCAGGATTATCCTTCCAACTGTGCTTACTTGAAGTAACCTTATTAACCCCTATACTAGTAAGCACTTTACTATGGCCCTCTATGAACAGATCGCATTCATCTGGATAATCAATGGCTCTGAAAGCTTTTATAGTTACCATTAGAGAGGATTTTTCATTGAATAATCTGATCCAAATCTACATAATATCTACCGGAAACAAGTGTTTTTCCTAGGAGGACTTTCCTTGACATTTCAGCTGTGATGCCTCCTCCATAAGTGACAGAAGCGCCTAATTGAGGCCAAGTTGAAATTGTTTTACCTATTTGTCCGAGCGAATATTTAGCCTCATTTGATAGCTTATCGAAATCTATAATTGTCATTAATACTTGGGTTCTATTTTCAGGGGTGATCTCCTCGGAACCATCACCAAAGATAGGCTTCAACATCCCGTGAAATAGTGGACGCTGAGGCTCCAAATCAAATCGCTCTATATCAAGCATTCCTCGATCACTAGTATCCATCAGAACTGGTATCTGCAGCTGTCTAGCACGCTGTCTGGCCATGATCTTGACTTCCAGACTATCACATTCGTCTATGAGTAGATCCACTCGCCCGTTTGCCGTGAGAAATTCATCCAAATTAGCCGCAGTGACTCCCTCATGAAAGCAAGTTACTTTTAGATAGGGGTCGATCTCAGCAATCTCTCTAGCTACTGCCACCGTCTTTTGCAAGCCGATATTGTGCACGCCTGACCTGATTCTATTGATATTGGTGAGTTCTAAGATATCAAAGTCAGCGATGACCAGTTCACCATAGCCACGCTCCATAGTCAGGCTCATCGCCACTGATTGCCCCACAGAAAGACCAATTAAAGCAATCTTCTTTTGTGCAAGTAATGCTTGCTCTTCTGGTGTGATTTTGAAGCGATTACGAGAGGTTCGTAAACTAATAAAGTCGTCCTTTCTAAGAATATGAATGAGTTTTCTCAGCCATGGGTAGTAGACCCAAAGACCATATGTTTGCTGCTGATTTCCTAGCTCTTCAAGGGCAAGAGCCTGTAGTCGCTCCTCAGAAAACTTCTCTTGAGGATGCCTATTTTTGATCAACTCTGCTATTTGGCTTAGTATCGTATTACTGACCACTATTTTAGGATCTGACTTGAGTAGCTGAGCCAATTGCTCACTATCTGCCTGGTCCTTTAGATCAAAAAAAGTTGGAGTATATACCTTTTGAAGGCTAAAATCAGGGTTTAAAAGTTTGTCAAGCATAGGTCGAGTCAAAGCAAAAATCCAAGGTTTCTAAAATTTGCTCAATTGAATTCTTGGATATTTTATAATATTTTTACCAATAAATATAGAGACCTTAGACTGAACTTAAAATTTTTGCCTAATTTTATTTAACACAAAAAACTTAAGGCCTTTTGTACTAACTTTATTGAATCTCAAACCATAACTGAAGCATTTGATGTCGGCTGATAAAATAAACATTCTGTATGTAGATGATGAAGTGAATAATCTTCATTCATTTAAAGCAGCTTTTAGAAAAGATTATAATGTCTTTGTAGCCGAATCAGGACTAGAAGGACAGAAGATTTTGGCCGAGAATCCTATAGAAATCATTATCACTGATCAGCGCATGCCGGGGATGACAGGAGTGGAGTTTCTTGAGACGATCATCCCACTTTATCCTGAGCCTATCAGGATACTCCTCACAGGGTACACAGATATCCAAGCAGTGATCGATGCTATCAATAAGGGGCAAGTATATCACTATATCACGAAACCTTGGGAAGAGCAGTATCTCAAAAACATTATCAAAAACGCTTATGAGATGTTTGCACTAAGAAAAGAAAATAAGGAGCTGACTAAAAGCCTGATTCGAGCCAACGAACAATTAGAGTTTCTCCTGAGACAAAAACTACTTTCCTAAGCTGGGCGATAGGCAATCAGCCGATTGATCATCCCATTGAAGATAAATAAGTGAAAAGGCAAAACTGAGTACCAGTAAAGCCTGCCCATAATTCCCTGAGGTCTGAAAGTAGCGTTTTGTACTAAAAAATATCCATCCTTGGTCTTTCTAATATGAAACTCTAGCCAAGCTTCTCCAGGAAGCTTCATCTCCGCTAGTAATAAAAGTCTACGTTCTTCTCGATCTGCCAATAGTACCCTCCAAAAGTCAAGCGCATCTCCAGCTACCAAATGAAAAGGATCTCTGCGCCCTCTTCTTAGTCCCACACCACCGACTAACTTGTCCATATAGCCTCTAACCTTCCAAAGAAAGCCCCAGAAATACCATCCTCTCTCACCACCAATAGACCATATGTTTTGGACAATCCGCGGGATATCCTCCGCTGGCACCTTTCTGACTTTTTTATCTACAAAACAACCATACTTAGGTACTTGGATATATTGGCTTCGCTGTAGGTCATCTGCACTGGCTACGAAGCTATCTTTCCAACTGGAGATGACTTCATTTTGTGCGATCTTGTTAAATGCTAAATTGACTGCATGATCATATTGAATCAGCTCTACAGGCACATATGCCCGTATCTCCCCAGTCTTGACGACTACTTCATTGCGCATGCTGTCCACCAAGCTTCTCGCTAGTCCAAAAGAAGTAGATGTCACAAAGTACAGCCAAAGCGAGGATAGCTTTGGTGTAAGTACTGGCACAGTAAAAATCCATCGCTTCAGCCCTCTCACTTCTCCAAATTTCAGCAGCATCTCTTTGTACGTGAGTGACTCAGGACCTCCTATGTCAAAGATCTTGTCATAGGTTCCTTCATTAAGAGCCACCCCTTTGAGGTACTCCAGCACATTTCTGATCGCGATAGGCTGGCACTTTGTCTGCAACCACTTAGGAGCAATCATGACGGGAAGTTTTTCTACCAAATCCCTAATGATCTCAAAGGAAGCACTCCCAGATCCTATGATGATAGGAGCACGTAAGACTGTCAATGCGTAATGAGACGACTGCAGATAAGTCTCTACATTTTTTCGAGAAGTCAAGTGCTTAGACAGTCCATCATCATTGGAGATACCTCCTAAGTAAATGACCTGCTTGACTGTAGTATTGACAAGGTAAGATTGGAAGTTTTCTGCACAAGCTTTTTCTAGCTTGGTGAAATCTGTGGAAGTCTTGCCCATCGAATGCACCAAATAGTAGGCTACATCTATATCTGTAGGGAGACTTTCTAAAGTATCAGGTTTTAGAAGATCTGCTTCTACTAAGCTGACTTTAGCTCGTAGATCCTCCTCCAAGTCTATCCTGTCCACATCTCTGACAAGACAGACCACTCGATGCCCTGCCTGTACAAGCAGTGGAAGTAGTCTTCGACCAATGTACCCATTGGCTCCTGTCAGTAATATTTTCATTAAATGAGTCGCTTTAGATCAAACTTGACGCGAAGCTTTTCACCATTTCTCAAGACAACCATCCTGATAGTCCTGCCATCTTTAGAGCTCATCAAATCATTTACCTGAGTCAAAGTCATAGAAGAAGCTAGTGAACCATTAAGCGCATAGAGGATATCCCCTTTTTGAAGTCCTGCATCATCTCCAGGTGTCCCTTCGCGTATAGAGTTGATAACTATCTTCTTGCCTAATAGTTCCTGCGCTTTAAACTCAATCCCAGACATGTTAAATTCAAAACGTTCTCTATACCTGCCTCCTTTGGCTAGAAATAATTGCTTTTTATCATAATCGATGATGATCCGAAGCTTGGAGAAAATATCGGCTCCCACCGTGCCGAAGCGACCTGTGTCTTTGATGATAGATGAAAAATCATTCGGATCTGGATAGGATGTAAGTACCTCACGAAAGGTGAAACGGTTGAAAGAAACTTTGTCCACTCTACCAACTACACCACCGATCTCACCCCCAAGTCCACGTCCTAGACTAGTCTCCAGCTGACGATCAGGCATAAAGACATCATCAGTTGTTTCCCTATTGATCATGATCGCATGACTGGCGCCAGTGTCTACCAGCATTTTAGCATTTTTCAGCACTTTGCCATTTCTCTGTTGGATATCTATCGTGATATAAGGCTTCGTGTCGATGATCTCCAGTGGCACCTTGCGCATGCGCTTAGGGCGCTTAAAACTCCTCGGCTCATGCAATGTCATGATCATATCATCGTAGTTGAGCTCTACCACAAAGCGATCAAAGAGATCAAACCCAATAATCCCATGAATAGGAAGCCCCAAAAAGCTCTTCAAGTCTAGATAATCTTCTTCCAAGACCAAGAAAGATTGGTTTCTCGCGATCAAACCTCCTAATACGAGGTAGTCAACTCCAGAGGCAACGTAAGCATTGACAGTATTTTTACCATCTGGACCCATGAGCGCAAGCTGACGATCATAATTGATATTGATCAGATCACTGTAAACCTTGTCTATCAGCAGAGTATAGCGTACACCCGTATCTACCACAAAGTTGAGTGGAAGCTGGTTCTGAAGCATCATTTTCACGATGATCAGGTTACCATGATTCTCAAAAGGAATTTCGACTTTTCGTTGATTGTTGGTCAGAAAGAATCCACTCACCTCGAACTGTTGACCAAGGACTTGAGTACTCAGGAATATAAATAGACCAAACAACCCCGATTTGATGAAGCGCATAAATTTGATGACCTTCTTTTTGATAATTTAATCAAATAATAGCTTTCAGCATCAAATTGTTACGAGGAATATTTAGACTCTTGGATTTTGATGAATTAGGATGCTAGGAGGGGCTGTTTTGATTTTTATCCTAAAAAACATCAACGCCACTAAGCCTAGTAAATTAAATGAGCCCCAAGTGATCAAGATCGTCATCCAAGAGATGTAAGATGGAATCACCATATATAGGTCAAAGAGGTATTGAAGGACAAACAAGAAACCTTCAATAAGCGCTACTGCGGTAAAAATGGCTACATTGACTTTGACCAGAATCTCTGCATAGGCCAAGCAGCAGAGCTTCATAGCCGAAGCACCCATCAGTGTACGAAGGGCAAGTTCTTTGCGCCTATTGATAAACACAGAGTAATAGATGTGTAGATAAAATAAAAAGCTGAAAAAGGTTAGTAAAAAGGGAAACAACCAAATGATCGGCTCCAACCAGTCTGTGATCAGGCTATACAGCACCTGCTTGTCCATGATAAACTGGAGGATAAATAAAAAGATACAAGTTTCTAGGATCATCCCAATTAGATGCGCCTTGCCATACTCTATGGCCCTGATCCTGTTCCAACCCATTTTGATATGATAGATCAACATAAAAATTTCATTCCCCTGATTTTTGCCAAATATCGTTCCCAAAAGCTTGAAGTTAGTCAAAATACGGAAACTTAAAGTTTTAAGCACAAAAAGCTAAGTATATCTCTCACAGGGTGTACGAATCTGCACGCTATATTGCCCTCTAGAGTACAGCAATTTATTTATCCCTTGATTTGATTTACAATAGAAATTCACGCATATTTAAAGTCGAACACAAAATCAAGAGGCGGTGGATAAGCATATCATAGACAAAGCAAAGCGCATATTTGAAGACTATCTCTCAAGACAAGGCAGTCGCAAGACACCAGAGCGATTTTCCGTCATAGATGAGCTATATGCATTGCCACAAGATGAGCACATCGATGTAGAAAATCTTTTTCTCAAAATGAGAAATAAAGGCTATACCATCAGTCGCGCTACGATCTACAATACGCTAGATTTGCTAGTAGAATGTGGCCTAGCTGTCAAACACCAGTTCAAAGATAAAGTAGCCCTCTACGAACAAGCGCTCACTTACAAGCATCATGACCACCATGTCTGCAACCAATGTCGCAAAATCAGAGAGTTCTCAGATGCGCGCATCAATGATATCAAAGAAGCTATGGGTAAGTCACTGGATTCTAAGATCACCAGTCACTCACTTGTACTATATGGAGATTGTGTGATCGAGGATTGCGAAAATCTCAAACTTGGCTGAGTCCAAACACCATAAACCCAAAACCCAAGCACGTCTTACTGACGTGCTTTTTTTGTAAATACTCGCTTGTAAATCGGCTTTCTATAGAGAAACTGCAAATAAAGTACAGGATACAGCAGCCATGTCAGCAATAGAAATGGAGCTTTAAAACTAATATCATCTATGATCACCGATGCATCTCCTCGAGCCTCTACGATATGCCTGTGTTTCCAATACTTTAAGAAAAAAGGGAGTTTCACACCCTCATCTACAAACATGAAAATCTGTTCGTCTGTACGATCTTCGGTGATGAGACTATCCCACCTCTGCTTAAAAAAGATAAAATTGAGCTCCAAGCTGACTTGATCACCAGTATCACAGCCATCAAATTTCAATAGTTTGACAGGGGGAAAAGGGGGATTAAGTTTCAAAAAAAGGTCTTGTGTGAAACCTTCCTTAACGGATAAATGATCTGCCGAAACTTCTGTCTGAATTTGGATATGCATGATTGATTGCTTTCCATCATGACCGCTAAATGGAGTAAAATGTTTTGAAATAGCTCCTGTAGGCCTAGCAGTATATTTTACATGATTGGATTTTTATTTTACAGAGTTCCATGTACATTTCGACCATGAAACCACTAGTAGCAGTTTTAATGGCCTCATTTCTCTTTTTGGCAAGTCTCCTGCCGATGAGTGCCACTGGTGAGTTTTCAAAAATCCCTGCTTTCATTGACCATTTCAACTATCATAAAGCACAAGCGAGTGGTGACTTTGATATGATAGATTTCATCGTCATGCATTATAGCATCGGTAGTCAACATGAAGAACCTGTACATGAAACAGCCCTTCCTCTATTTGGTAGCCAAGTATCAGGCCTTCAACTTTTCATGCCTAACTTATTCTCCTTTGATTTTACTGATATTCCTCAAGGAGTATCTTATACTAGCTTCTATGCTAACTTTTATGATTCATTAGACCTCGGTCTTTTGATCCAGCCTCCACGCATCTGATGTGACCTCTTGCGCTCCTCAAAGCGCACTATTTACATTTCTCACATCAATATCTGCTATCATGATTGATCAAATCATCCGCTATAGCATCAAGAATAAGCTAATCATCATAATCTTGATGCTAGGGCTGATAGGTTGGGGTACTTACTCAGCTACTCAGCTCGCTTTAGATGCCGTCCCTGACATCACCAACAATCAGGTTCAAGTAGTCACCGTATCTCCCGCACTAGCACCAGAGGAGATGGAGCAATTTGTCACTTTTCCTGTAGAACTGGCCATGGCCAACCTCCCAAGTGTGGAAGAGATCCGCTCCATTTCTCGCTATGGACTGTCAGTAGTGACCATCGTATTTGAAGAGGATTTTCCCATACTCGATGCCCGACAGCTGGTATCAGAACAAATACTGAAAGCCTCTGAAGAAATCCCCTCTGGAATGGGAAGTCCAGAACTCATGCCGATCACTACAGGACTAGGCGAAATCTATCAATACACACTAGAAATCAGCCCAGATAAAAAACACCTTTATAATGCGATGGAGCTACGATCTATTCAAGACTGGATCGTCAAAAGACAGCTCTCTGGCATACCAGGTATCGTAGAGGTGAGTTCATTTGGCGGATATCTCAAGCAGTATGAAGTCAGTGTCAACTCTCAATCACTTCAGAGCTTTGGTCTAAGTCTTTTAGATGTCATATCAGCACTTGAAAAAAGTAATCAAAATATCGGTGGAGGCTATCTCAATGATGGACAAAAGGCTTATGCGATCCGAGCAGAAGGACTCATCAAAAGCCCTAGTGACATAGAGCAGATCGTGATCAAATCTATCAATGGCGTACCTATTCTTATCAGTCAAGTGGCGGAGGTAACATTTGGCAGCGCACTGAGATATGGTGCTATGACCAAGGATGGCAAGGGAGAGGCTGTAGGAGGCATCACCCTCATGCTCAAAGGAGCCAACTCCTCTAAAACGATCGATTTGGTCAAAGCCAAAGTAGCAGAAGTACAAAAAAGTCTACCCGATGGGGTCAGCATAGTCCCTTATCTTGACCGCTCTAAGCTAGTGGATAAAACCATTGCTACTGTTTCCAAAAATCTGATAGAAGGAGGGCTCATTGTCATCTTCGTTTTGGTGCTACTTCTTGGTAACTTCCGAGCGGGACTGATTGTGGCTTCGGTGATTCCTTTAGCGATGCTTTTTGCCCTAGCGATGATGCATATATTCGGCATCTCTGCTAACCTCATGTCGCTAGGAGCCATCGACTTTGGGATCGTAGTAGATGGATCAGTGATCATCGTAGAGAGCATCTTGCACTATTTCCACAAAACTAAGAGTGGCACCAAGCTCACCCAAGATCAAATGGATGAGTCTGTATTTAGTGCTGCTGCTAAAATCAGAACCTCTGCGGCTTTTGGCGAAATCATCATCCTCATCGTTTACTTACCTATACTTGCGCTCACAGGTATCGAGGGGAAAACATTTGGCCCGATGGCACAGACAGTAAGCTTTGCGATATTGGGAGCATTCATCCTTTCGCTGACTTACGTGCCGATGATGTCTGCGCTTTTCCTCAAAAAAGAAATCAACCATAAGGAAAACTTCTCGGACAAGATCATCGCTTGGCTTCAGCGTGGCTACATGCCATTACTTTCGGTAGCACTATCTCATGCGCGCAAAACAGTATTGATCGCACTTTCTCTATTTATCTTGACAGTCATGGCATTTCTCAAGATGGGAGGCGAGTTTATCCCTACGCTGGAGGAAGGTGACTTGGCCATGCAGATCACACTCCCACCTGGATCGTCCCTAGAGGAGAGCATCAAAACCTCCACTAAGGCTGAAAAAATCCTTTTGGACAACTTCCCAGAGGTGACAGGCGTGATCTCCAAAATCGGTACAGCCGAAATCCCCACAGACCCCATGTCTGTAGAGGAAGCCGATGTGATGATTTTGCTCAAAGAAAAAGACGAATGGGTCAGCGCAGACAATAGAGAAGACTTAGCAGACCTGATGAAGGAAAAGCTGAGTGTCTTAGTGCATGCTTCTTTTGATTTTACCCAACCTATACAACTCAGATTCAATGAACTGATGACGGGTGTGAAAACCGACATAGCTGTCAAAATATATGGTGATGACTTAAATGTCCTATCAGAAAAAGCACAAGAAGCTGCTCGTATGATCAGAGACATTGACGGTGCCGGAGACATCAAAGTAGAGCAGATAGAAGGTTCGCCTCAGTATCGGATCAACTATCAACCTACACTTATGGCACGCTATGGACTCCAAGTGTCTGAGGTCAACCAAGTTGTAAAAGCCGCCATAGGTGGTGCTCAGACGGGGGTCGTCTATGAGGGAGAGCGTAGGTTTGACTTGGTCGTGAGACTACGCGAACAAGAGAGGCAGACTCTTGAGCTTAGCAGCTTGATGATCCCACTAACTGATGGATCTAGTATCCCTCTTTCGCAAGTAGCGGAAGTCTCTCAGCAAGAAGGTCCACTACAAATCTCAAGGGAAAATACCAATAGACGCATTACTATCGGCATCAATGTTCGCAATAGAGATGTGGAAAGCTTGGTAAATGAAATCAATAAAAAGTTGTCGAAAGGTCTCCAGCTAGATCCTGGATACTATGTCACTTATGGGGGGCAATTTGAAAACCTTAAAAATGCGGAAAAACGACTGGCTGTTGCAGTGCCTATCGCACTTCTGCTAATCATTATTTTACTCTACTTTACTTTTCGTTCTGTGAAATATACGCTGATGATATTCACAGCAGTACCGCTATCAGCTATTGGAGGAGTAGGAGCCCTTTACTTAAGAGGCATGCCTTTTAGTATCTCTGCAGGTGTAGGGTTTATCGCTCTATTCGGAGTAGCAGTCCTCAATGGCATTGTCCTCATCAGCTATCTTAACTCACTCAAAGAAGAAAAAAATATGGACTTAATCAGCTTAATCAAAGAGGGAGCAAAAGTAAGACTCAGACCTGTCATCATGACTGCGGCTGTAGCTTCTATGGGTTTTTTGCCGATGGCTTTGAGTAATAGCGCAGGTGCAGAAGTTCAAAAACCGCTCGCCACAGTAGTAATTGGAGGGCTTATCACAGCTACACTACTCACACTATTGGTATTGCCAGCCTTGTATTATTTGGGCGAAGTCTTTTCTTTTAAAACCCCCAAAAAATCATTGCTACTGATACTATGCCTCTTTAGTGCATCTTTATTATATGCACAAGATGCCAAAGAACTAACTTTAGCAGAAGCCAAAGCATACGCTATAGCACATCATCCGCTGGTGGAGTCAGCAGAACTAGCCGTCTCAGCTCAGCGACTCAGTAAAAAAGAAAGTTTCGCTTTGGGCATGACAGACCTCAACTATACCTATGGTCAGCAAAACTTCCCCCAGCGAGACCCGTATTTTGAGATTAATCAAAACTTGGGGAGTATTCCTGCTCACCTACAGAGAGCCAAAAAAGCTTCAGCCATCACCGAGTTTACAAATACACAAAAGCAGCTGACTATAGCGCAACTCTCCTATGAGGTGAGTCGAGCCTATCAAGAGACCCTCTTTAGACAGTCACAGTTAGACCTCATCAAAAACACCTATGTGTATTACGAAAGATTTGATGAAAAAGCGGCCTTAAGATTCGCTACTGGAGAAATCTCGCTATTAGAGCGTACTACTGCTCAGACAAATAAAATGGCACTTTCTAATCAACTCCTTCAGGCTGAGCAAATGCTATCACAAGCCATGCAAGCATTAAAGTACTGGCTGTTCAGTGAGGAAGATATCATATTAAGAGACAGTCTAGTGTCACTGAATGTAGTGGAAGCCCCTCATGCGGAAAGCACTTTAATGTGGCAACTACAACAAGCACAGGTGCAAGTAGCTTCTCAGGAGATTCGTGTGCAAAAAAGTCAGCTATTCCCAGAGCTTAATCTCGGGTACTTTGTCCAAAATATCAGTGATCCTGCAGGCCCATTTACGGGACTAAATGGCTTCAAAGTGGGGCTATCTGTCCCAATTTGGTTTGTACCAAACAGCGCCAAAATACAGCAAAGTAAAATCGCTCATCAGCAAGCGCAGATTGAGATGGATCGTATGCGGTTTGAGATCAATCGTGAGCTTCAACAGCTTCAAAGCAATCAAATATTGCTCACCAAGCAGCTAGCATATTATGAGGAATATGCGCTACAGCAAGCTACTCAGCTAGAAGAAACTGCCCAAATACAGTATGATAGCGGTCAGGCTTCTTACATAGAGTATCTCCAAAGTCTCTCTACAGCTATGAACATTCGACTGCAGCACCTAGAGACTATTTTCAACTACAATGACCTAATTCTAAAAATCGACTACTACAATCATGAAAATCAATAAATATATCAGCCTAACGTTTTGGCTCCCACTCTTAGTAGCTTGCCAAAATAACCCTGAAACTAAGGAGCAGGAAGTCTTCAACTCATCAAACAATATCATTCTTACAGCTGATCAAATAGCGGCTGCTCAAATCTCATGGGGAGCACTGGAAAAGAAGCACTTGACCGAGACTTTTCAATGTACAGGTGTAGTAGATGTGCCTCCCGAAAGTACCGCTAATATCACAGCTCCCATTGGTGCTTTCGTAAAGGAGACACATTTTTACCCTGGAGATTATGTCAAAAAAGGTACTAAACTAGCTACCCTTCAACACCCTGAACTGATCAAAATGCAGCAGCAGTTTCTCGAACTTCAAAGTCAGCATAGATTTTTGGACCAAGAGTACGAACGTCAAAAACAACTGAGGTCAGGAGATGCTTCCTCACTCAAGCAGTTTCAAGAAGTAGAAAATAGCTGGCAGATCACGCAAGCTTCTCTTGCTAGTATCAAAGCACAACTAGAACTTATGGGCATAAATACAGCTAATATCTCTGCAAATAAGTTGATTTCAAGTCTTGATATCTTAGCCCCGATCTCTGGCTATATCACCCAAAACAACCTAAGCATCGGCAAATACATGGATCCCAATCAAGTCATGTATCAGATGATAGACAAGACACACATGCACTTAGAACTTAAAGTCTATGAAAAAGATATCCTCAAAGTCAAAATTGGTCAAAAACTTGATTTCACTTTCCCAGGCAGCGGAGACAAAAGCTATCAAGGAGAGATCGTACTCATCGGGCAACAAGTAGACCCTCATGAACGCATCATCCTAGTACATGCACACCCCGAAGCAGACTATGATTTTCTCAGACCAGGAGTCTATATCAATGCTACGGTTTATAGCTCTGAAGAACAAAACTGGGCACTTCCTAAAAGCGCCATCATTCAGGAAGGTGGCGCTACTTATGGTTTTATCAAAACGAGTGAAGGTTTCATAAAGACGCCTATAAAGATAGGCGCAAGCTCAGGAGATTGGGTTTCGCTCATTGAATTGAGCCCTGAACAGCAGTCATCTACTTGGGTACAGAGTGGTGCCTACTACATAGCGGCCAGTCAAAGTACCGAAGAGTAAATGCTTAAATCAATCAGATCAACTGTCCGAAAAGATGTCCGCTTTTTGGACAGTTAATTTTTTAAAAAACTATATAAATCATTGATTAACAGTTGTTTAATATTTTTTGGCATCAATATTTCAGCTAGCAGAGAAATCATTCACTTTTCAAAGCAAGCAAATCATGTTATCAAAATTTTTAAGCTGTGTAGTTTTATTTTTCAGTTTTCAATTGACTACACCTAGCCATGCCCAGCAAGAGAGTTTGCTATCTGGCACACTACAAACTGAATCTGGCGAAGCGGTCGCATTTGCCAATGTGGTTTTGATCAAAAATTCCGACCAATCACTCATCACTGGAGTGGTTTCTGATGAATCGGGTAAGTTTGCTCTTAAGACTACTTATACAGGAGAGGCTATACTCAAGGTCAGCGCTATTGGCTTTGATACTTTCCAATCTGAAACGATGAAACTCACATCAGGTAGCCAAAAGGACTTTGGCATACTCCAAGTCAAAGAGTCCGCTGAGCTACTCAATGAAGTCACCGTCTCTAGCACAAGACCAGAAGTCACTATCAAAGCCGACAGAACGGTGGTCAATGTAGAAGGTACCGTGATGGCAGAAGGAAACAATGCACTAGATGTGATCGGAAGATCGCCTGGAGTATTTGTCGATGGAGATGGCAATATCAAACTCAATGGCCGTGCAGGTGTCATCGTCATGATCGATGAGCGCCCTACCTACATGAGTGCAGCCGATCTAGCCAATTTCCTCAGAGCGATGCCTGCTGACAATCTCAAGAGTATAGAAGTAATCAACAATCCAGGCTCACAGTTTGACGCTGAAGGCGCAGGAGGTGTCATCAATATCGTATTGAAGAAAAACACACTCAACGGTATGAATGGAAGTGCTTTTGTCGGTGGACAATATAACGGTCTGTATTCAAGTAATGCTGGTGCCTCGCTAAATATCAAAAATAATAAATGGACTTATACGACAAGTCTCAATGCGGGTCAAAACAATGTATTCAATGACCTCAATATCACTAGAAATTTCCAACAGTCAGAAGGAGTCGCTAGCTTCAATCAGGCTACTCGACTTGATGAAAACAGGTCTAACGTCATCGCAAATGGTGGGCTCGACTACCAGATAAATGATCAGCACAGTGTAGGAACGAATGTGTCTTGGGCAAATTTTGACAATGGAGTAGATGCTATTTCTAATACTACAATCACAAATCCCAACACTACAGACATCAATCGTATCAGCTCACTCAATGACAATCAGCAGGACAATAACCGTCTCTTTGCCAACTTCCACTATGTAGGCAAACTTGATACGATGGGTACTAGACTTACTTCGGACATAGATGTGGCTAAGATGCGCGTCTCTAGCAATGGCATACTAGCTAATAGCTACTGGGTCAATGAGGACTTTGCCAATGCTGATAGAGATGATATCCGTACGATCAATGATATGGACTATCGCATCCTTACCGCTAAAGTTGACTTCAGCAAACCACTTGCTAAAGGAAAGTCATTTGCTGCGGGACTAAAAGGCAGCTGGATCAACTCTGACAATAACCTTGACCTTAGCAGAAGAACACCTAATGAGCCATGGATCACTGATCCTAATAGCAATAGGTTTATCTACACTGAAAATGTCCTAGCGGCATATAGTAACTATAATACCAATTGGGGGGAAAAAGTCAGTGCACAACTCGGGCTTAGAGCGGAGTACTCTGATATCACTGGTGAGTCGATCACGCTCAATCAACTCAATAGACAACAGTATGTAAGCTTATTTCCAAGTGTATTTGTACAGCAGCAAATCACGCCTGACTATAAGATCATCTACAATGTCAACAGAAGGATCACCAGACCAAACTACCGTAGCTTAAATCCTTATGTGTTTTACATAGATCCGTTGACTACTGAGGAAGGTAATCCGAATTTGAGACCGATGTTTTCTAGCAATTTTGAAGTCACTCAAGTATTTAAAAACAGCTATCAGGTGACCCTAAGGTATAGTCGCACAACAGATATCTTTAACCAAGTGATGTACCAAGACGAAGAGACTAAAACCAGTCGTCTGCGCATGGCCAACCTAGATAATGCGAGTTTCTATAATATCAACTTTATGATCCCAGTCGACATCACGAAGTGGTGGGGTGTGAGCAACTATATCGAGACATTCCACAGTAGGTTCCAGTCACAGATAGGCGAAGATTTACTGGAAGTGAGCCAGACCTCTTTCAACATTCGCAGTCAGCACAACATCAACTTGCCAAAGGGCTTCAAAGTAGAACTGATGGGTATGTATGTAGGTCCTTTTCAAGATGGTCAGCTTGCCATTAGCGGATTTGGTTGGGTAGACCTAGGACTGAACAAGAGCTTTGCCGATGGCAAATACAGCATTGCGGTAAATGCTACAGACCTTTTCAGAACACAAAAAATCCGTGGAGCAGTAGATTTTGAACAGATCGATACGAGCTTTAGACAGTATAGAAGTCAGCAGGGAGTGCGTGTTACCCTCAGATATAGATTCAACAAAGGAGAGAAATTCAATGTCAACTCTAGAAGCGGTAGTGACGAAGAGCGCAGCAGATTGAATTAATTTTTTGACCTCAAAAAACAAAACAGGCTGACGGAGAAATTTCTGTCAGCCTGAATTTTTATAGTTTGATGACCAACAATATTGAAGGAATATGAAATGAATTGATTTTCTGAATGCTTTAAAAACTTAATAGAAAAACGAAAAATAAAATGATCCAAAGCGCATCCATGAAGTGCCAGTAAGTAGCAAAAAGTCTGATCTTTAACTGATCAAAAGGATTGGTAGCAAAGATCAAAGTGTCTACAGGATCTACAGCTATTTTGAGAACTCTCAAAAACAAAGAAATAGCAAAAATCAATGCGCCAAGTAAGTGCACCAAGTGTATGCCTGAAATAATGTAGAGAAAACTCCCACTAGGCAAGCCATTGAACTTGATCCCCATATCATCTAGCTCTTTCCAACCTAAAACCTGTAAGAAAGTAAAAACTAAGCCAAGTATCAGTGTAGCTCCTGTATAGATCAGTAACTGTCGAATATTATCCTCCACATAGAATAAACGTAATCTACTGACCGTATAACTGGAGATCAATATGGCAAAAGAACTTGCTATGAAAGCCTTCGGGATATAAAAACGATTGAAAACCAGTCCATCTGGCTGTGATAATAAAAAGGCAATAACAAAGAATAAGAATATCAACCCACTACCAAACATAGCCAAATAGATGATCGTCTGAAACGGATGCATCCGCTCTATGCGCTCAAAGGTGCTGAGGCGCTCTTTTTCTGACGATTTGGCTACTGGCTTATTCATATGCACATAAACTTCTTACGCTTATTATAGTTCTCATTCCTTAGAAATTATTTCATCAAATCTTAAACCTTTCTCTAAGGTATCGCCATTTATATAGTTTAAATTTGCCACTCAATTTACCAATCATAAAGTTTGAACGCTCAGGATTTTATCTCACTATACACTGCTGATGGTCTGATCCGAACCATCGCTGAGAAGCTCAAAACCTCTTCTATCAAATCCGCACAACTCAAAGGACTTTCGGGAAGTCTAGATGCTGTGCTTACAGCTGCTGTCTACACTTTGAACGAAGGCTTCCACCTCATCATCTGTCGGGACAAAGAAGAAGCGGCTTATTTTGTCTATGACTTGCAGCAGTTATTTGGACGAGAAAAAACAATCCATCTATTTCCTAGCTCATATAAGCGCGCCTATCAAACCGAGGAAATAGACAATGCTAACATCCTGATGCGAGCAGAGATCCTCAGCCAAATCAGTGGAAACAAAGTACAAAATCAGCTCATCGTCACTTATCCTGAAGCACTGACTGAGAAAGTGATCAACAAAAAAGCCCTAACCGCTAATACTTTCAAGGCACACAAGGGAGAAAAAGTTGATATCGAATTTTTAGCTGAACTCCTCAATAGCTATGACTTCGAGAAAACTGACTTTGTCTATGAGCCCGGACAGTTTGCAGTCAGAGGAGGGATCATCGATGTCTTTTCTTATGCTACTGATCAGCCATACCGTATGGAGCTTTTTGGTAAAGAAATAGAAAGCATCCGCCTATTTGATGCTGACACACAGTTATCGAGCGATGAAGTAGCAGAGATCAGCATCATCCCCAATGTTCAAACTAAGCTGCTACACGAAGTCAGACAGTCGTTTTTGGACTTTTTACCGAGCGATGCCATCATCTGGCACAAAGATCTCGAGCTCCTACATGATGTACTCAACACCTCTTTTGAAAAAGCAGAAGATCGCTTTGAAGAGATCTCAGAGAAAAAAACCAAAAAGGCCATTGTACTCGAGCCTAGTGCACTCTTTGAAACAGCTAAAACTTTTCAAAAAGGGGCTGATAACTTCAAGCAAGTTCAGTTTGGTAATAAGTTCATTGGAAAAGCAGACTTTATTCACCAGTTCGAGGCGCAGCCTCAGCCTTCTTTTAATAAAAATTTTCAGCTACTGGTAGAAAACCTACTAGAAAATGAACGCAAGTCCTTCACCAACATCTTGCTATCCGACTCCGAGAAGCAGATCGAAAGGCTCCTCACCATATTCGAAGAGTTAGATCCGACTCTTCAAGTGCAGACGCTAGGGATTGCTCTCAGAGAAGGTTTTGTAGATAAACAGCTCAAGCTCGTCTGCTACACAGACCATCAATTGTTTGAGCGATTCCACAGATATCAAGTCAAAGAGCGTGCGAGTAAGTCCAAGGCACTCACACTCAAAGAACTCAAAACCCTACAGCCTGGAGACTATATCACGCATGTAGACTATGGAGTAGGGAGATTTGCTGGGCTGGAAAAAGTAGACGTAGGAGGCAAAATGCAAGAAGCACTACGCATCATCTACAGAGATGATGACCTACTCTATGTAAACATTCACGCCCTACACAAGATCAGTAAGTACTCTGGCAAAGAAGGCACTCCTCCAGCCATGAGTAAGTTAGGTTCTGCCGACTGGGATAATAAAAAGCGCAAAGTTAAAAAACAGGTTCAGGACATCGCCAAAGACCTGATCAGTCTCTATGCTAAGAGAAAGGCCTCTCCTGGTTTTGCATTTACTGCGGATGGCTTCTTGCAAGCAGAGCTAGAATCTTCCTTTTTATATGAAGACACACCAGATCAAGCCAAGGCTACAGCAGATGTTAAGGCTGATATGGAAAAAAACTATCCTATGGATAGGCTTGTCTGTGGAGACGTTGGCTTTGGCAAGACGGAAGTAGCCATTCGTGCCGCTTTCAAAGCGGTCAATGATCGAAAACAGGCTGCAGTGCTCGTGCCTACGACTATCCTGGCCATGCAGCACTTCCGTACTTTTAGTGAGCGCCTAGCTAACTTCCCTGTAGTAGTGGAATACATCAATCGCTTCAAATCAGCCAAGCAAATCAGAGAAATACTCAAAAGAGTAGCAGATGGACAGGTGGACATCCTAGTAGGTACACATCGCATAGTCAATAAAGATGTACAGTTTAAAGACCTAGGTATCCTCATCATCGATGAAGAGCAGAAGTTCGGTGTAAAAGTAAAAGACCGACTCAAAGAAATGCGGGTAAATGTGGATGTGCTAACCTTGACAGCCACGCCTATTCCGCGCACGCTACATTTTTCTCTCATGGGCGCGCGGGACCTCAGCGTGATTGCCACCCCACCACCTAATAGACAGCCTGTGACCACAGAAATCCATACTTTTGATGAGACGATCATCAGAGATGCGATCTCTTTTGAGTTGAGGAGAGGCGGCCAAGTATTCTTTGTACACAATAGAATCAGCGATATCGAAGCGATCGGAAATCTCATCCTGCGCATGGTGCCAGATGCCCGCATAGCAGTAGCTCATGGGCAGATGGATGGGGCTAAGCTAGAAAATATCATGGTCAAATTCATAGAAGGCGAATATGATGTGCTAGTCTCGACAAACATCATCGAGTCTGGACTTGATATCCCAAATGCCAACACAATCATGATCAACAGGGCTCATATGTTTGGCCTCTCTGATCTCCATCAAATGCGGGGTCGGGTTGGTAGAAGCAACAAAAAAGCTTTCTGCTACTTGCTCACGCAGCCAACCTCGGTCCTCACCATAGAAGCACGCAAGCGACTACAGACGCTAGAAGAGTTCTCTGATCTAGGTGATGGCTTCAAAGTAGCTATGAGAGACTTAGACATCCGTGGTGCAGGTAATATGCTTGGAGCAGAGCAAAGCGGCTTTATTACAGATATTGGATTTGACATGTATCATAAGATTCTAGACGAGGCGATCACCGAACTGAAGGAGAACGAGTTTGCGTATCTCTTTGAGCAAGATTTAAAGGAGAAAACAAAGATCTTAGTACAAGACTGTGTGATAGAGACTGATCTAGAGATATTGATCCCAGAGTCTTATGTATCCAATATCTCTGAGCGATTGAGCCTATACTCAAAGCTAGACAACATCAAAACGGAGGATGAAATTACCAAGTTTATCACTACTTTAAAAGATAGATTTGGACCTTTGCCAGATGTGGTACAAGACTTGATAGAGACCGTGAGACTGAGATGGGTAGCTGAGCAATTAGGCTTTGAAAAACTGTCTATTAAAAATGAAATGATGAAGTGCTATGTCCTCGGCCAAGAAAATGAAGCTTATTTTAAATCGGAGACATTTAACAAAATCATCAAATACGTCTCAGCACATGCAAGGCATAGTAAAATAAAAGAACACAAGAAGCGTTTAATCATCAGCTTTGAGCGAGTAAACACTGTAAATCAGGCCATTTCCATCGCAAGGGAAATGTTAAATTATAACTAATTTTGATTAATTTTGACCTTTAGCTGCTATCATTGATTGTGTTATCATAAACATAATTCTATATTAGCAACTTGAATTGAACCTTAAATTGTCATGAAAATGAGCTCGACTCGCAATTCAATTAAAACCGGATTTTTATTTGTCCTAGTGGCATCTATGATGACGGGTTGTTTTTTAAAGAAGGATAATATCCGAACTGCTAGTAATCCAGGTGGATATAGTGCTTCTACAGGTGCTAGATATGACCTAAGCGGTAGAGATTCTTCGCTTTTTCAAGTATCAAGAGTAGCTGGTGAAGTAGTAGGTCCTAAGTTGATTTACATACAAGGTGGTCGTACAGTACTTGGAGCACAAGAATCTGATGTCATGGGCCTCAGAGATAACGTAGAACGTACAGTCACAGTAGCTTCATTTTATATGGATGAGACTGAAGTGACTAATATTGACTACAGAGAATTTCTCAATGATCTCAAAAAAATTAATGATAAGCTCTACAGAGACAATCTTCCTGATACTAACGTATGGAGATCTCCGCTGTCTTTCAATGACATGTATGTAGAGTACTACTTCAGACATCCAGGTTTTAACTTCTATCCAGTAGTGGGTGTATCATGGGCTAAAGCAGTGGACTACAGCAAGTGGAGAACAAAGAAAGTATTTGAAGTGATGAATGAAGGTTCTGGTGGAAGAGGCCGAAGAGGTGGGCCTGATACCACTGCTACAGCCGCAGTAGACCCTACCGATCCTTTTGCCATGCCAAATAAATTTCAACTCATCGAGCAAGGTCTCGTATTACCTGAGTACAGATTACCTACTGAGTCAGAGTGGGAATATGCTGCCAAAGGTATGATCGGTACGCAGTACCTCGAAGAAAATCAAGAGTATGGACGTATCTATCCTTGGGATGGTAGAGGCCTTAGAAATCCATACACTATCAACAAGAAAAACAAGCAAGGTGACTTCCTAGCCAACTTTAAAAGAGGTCGAGGTGACTACGGTGGTATAGCTGGTGGCATCACCAATGATGGAGAGATCATCCCTGACAACGTATACAAGTTTATGCCAAACGACTTCGGTCTTTACAATATGGCTGGAAACGTAAATGAGTGGGTATATGATACCTACCGTCCACTTTCATTCCAAGACTTTGATGATCTCAACCCTGTCAGAAGAGACGGTAGAAGAGACGTACAAGGAGACTATACAGGTAGAATGACCATCAGTGATGACTCTAAAGTGTACAAAGGTGGAGGCTGGTCAGATGTTGCTTATTGGCTAGCACCTGGTACTAGAAGGTATATGCACAGAGATTCAGCTACGGCTACGATTGGATTCCGTTGCGCGATGATCGCAGTAGGAGGAGAGGGTAAATAAGCTTTCAACGAACTAGAAATATAAAGCCGGACGATGAGTTCGGCTTTTTTTATGTAGAGCGGATGAGGATAAAGGTTGTTTGATTATCCTGATTGTTTTGAATATCTTTTGCTAATACGCTAAGGCCATAAGTATTAGCTGCTAGCTCTGAGCATATCGCAGCCGTATGACGATTTTCAGTAGCTAGTTTAGCGCCCTCTGAAGTTGAGTTTACTTTAGTCAATTTTACATGAGGGTAATTCACCTTTAAAAAAACACTGCACTGTTCAAAAGCGATATCCTTGGAATAGATCTCTTCTACGGGTTCAGCAGCATTTGCTGCCAAACAAAGCGAAACCTTCAGTACATGTGAGCTCTCGATCTCGACCATAGGATACCGCTGTAGAAGCGCTACGGTCTCACTGACATCTCCTGCTAGTGAATTTCTCAAGGGTACTACTGCATACGTATCTTTTTGCTTGTCTAGCAATTCAAATATCTCCTCTATAGAACCCGCTTCTCTGAGATGTGCTTTAGGCATCAGCCGCTTGGCCGCTTGCTGGGTAAAACTCCCCTGAGGCCCTAAAAATAAAGTCAGTGATGTGCCTTTCATAAAGCAAAGATAAAATATTCATTTCATATCTTGACCAAAGCTTTGACCTTATGAAAATCTCGTAATCCAGAGCCGCTAATAAGTACATTTCCAATTGGATAATAAGTGCCTTTAACTTAATTTTGAAGCCATGTGCCAAAAGGATATAATCACACTTTGGCTCCCATCAGAAAATCCAAAAGCATGAAGAGAGACCAAGTAATCTTCGACCTCATCAAGAAGGAAGAGCATAGACAAACATACGGTATAGAATTGATCGCCTCAGAAAACTTCACTTCAAAACAAGTGATGGAGGCAGCTGGTAGTGTGCTGACAAATAAATATGCGGAGGGCCTACCTGGCAAACGCTACTATGGTGGATGCGAAGTAGTCGATGAGATAGAACAACTAGCTATTGACAGAGCCAAAAGACTTTTTGGTGCTTCTTGGGCCAATGTACAGCCACACTCTGGCGCACAAGCCAATGCCGCTGTATTTTTAGCCTGTCTTAATGCTGGTGATAGAATCCTTGGCTTTGACTTAGCACATGGCGGTCACCTCACACACGGATCACCTGTCAACTTCTCTGGTAAGTTATATGAGCCACACTTCTATGGTGTGGAGAAAGAAACTGGTCTTATCGATTGGGATAAGGTAGTAGAAAAAGCAAAAGCAATCAAACCAAAGCTTATCATCTGTGGTGCTTCTGCCTATAGTAGAGATTGGGATTATGAGAGACTAAGAGAAGCCGCTGATGCCGTAGGTGCTCTATTGCTAGCAGACATATCTCATCCATCAGGACTGATCGCTAGAGGCTTGCTAAACGATCCGTTAGAATTTTGTCATATCGTCACGACTACCACGCATAAAACCCTTCGCGGGCCAAGAGGTGGTTTGATCATGATGGGCGAAGATTTCGAAAATCCATTTGGTCTCAAGACACCAAAAGGTGAAGTACGCATGATGTCCTCACTTTTAGACTCTGCTGTATTCCCTGGTACACAAGGTGGCCCTCTGGAGCACATCATCGCTGCCAAAGCGATTGCTTTCGAAGAAGCTTACTCAGATGAATACATGGAGTATATCTTGCAAGTACAGAAAAACGCTCAAGTAATGGCTAAAGCTTTTATAGACAAAGGCTATGACATCATCTCTGGCGGTACAGATAATCACCTCATGCTCATCGACCTCCGCTCTAAAGGCTGGACAGGTAAGCTCGCTGAAAATACCTTGATCAAGGCTGATATCACTATCAATAAAAACATGGTGCCTTTTGATGATAAGTCTCCATTTGTAACTTCAGGTATGAGGATAGGCACTGCTGCCATCACTACTAGAGGCATGAAAGAATCAGACATGGAGCAGATTGTAAGTTTCATCGACCAGGCTCTGACCAACCATGAAAATGAGCAAGCCTTAGCTTCGCTTAAATCAGAAGTAAACAAGTGGATGACACAGTTTCCACTATACTAATAAACTAAGTTACCTTGCCAGCAGCAGATCAATTACATGATGAGGACGAAAAGGAAATGTCCTTTTTGGACCACTTAGAAGAACTCAGGTGGCATATCGTCAGATCAGCGATTGCGATTGTAGTCATTGCGATCGCTGCTTTCTTGTTGGTGGATTTTGTATGGGGAGTGGTCATCTTAGGTCCCTCTAAGATCGACTTTATTACCTATCAGTATCTATGTGATTTAGCGGTGAAGCTAGAGACTCCTGCGCTCTGCATCAGTGAGTTATCTTTCGAGATCCAAAGCCGAGATATGACAGGGCAATTCACCATGCATATCCTTACCTCTGTAGTTCTTGGATTTGTTTTGGCCTTTCCTTATGTGTTTTGGGAAATTTGGCGATTTGTCAGTCCTGGATTATATCCAAAAGAGCGTAATGCCGCCAGAGGAGCTACTTTTTTTGTGAGTTTACTCTTTTTGTCAGGCGTGCTTTTCGGCTATTTCATAGTAGCACCTCTTTCTATCAACTTCCTAGGAAACTACAAGGTAGATGCTGCCATACTCAATGAGTTTGACATCATATCCTATGTCAATACCCTTACTATGCTGGTACTTGCTTGCGGACTAATGTTTCAGCTGCCGATCGTGGTATACTTCTTAGCCAAGTCGGGCTTGATTACTGACGTCACGATGAAAACTTATAGAAAGCACTCTATTGTAGTTATCTTGATTGTTTCTGCCATCATCACCCCGCCAGATGTGATCAGCCAACTCCTGATTTCATTTCCGATGATGTTCTTATATGAAGTAGGTATCTTTGTAGCCAGATTCGTCTCTCGAAAAAGAAAAGAAGATTTAGCTTAGACAAATAGTATTCATCTAACAGCCAAAACAAATGAAAATAGCCATAGGAGGAGATCATGCGGGATTTTTGTACAAAAAAGACCTCATCAACTATCTCAAATCAAAAGGTCATGAAGTCAGAGACTTTGGTACTGACTCAGAAGCTTCAGTAGATTATCCGGACTACATACACCCACTTTGTATCGCTTTGGAAAAAGGCGAACATGACCTAGGGATCATCATCTGCGGTAGTGGCAATGGCGTAGCTATCACCGCCAATAAGCATCAAAAAATCAGGGCTGCCATCTGCTGGAATGAAGAACTTGCTGCGCTCGCTCGTCAGCATAATGACGCCAATATCATTAGTATCCCCGCTAGATTTGTGAGTTATGAGATGGCTGAGAAAATGGTTGAAACATTCCTCACCACAGATTTTGAAGGAGGTAGACATCAAAAGCGTGTGGATAAAATCCCTTGCTAATCCTTTTTTAACAAATATACATCAGCTGTTGTCAAAGATCGCTGATACCTTTCGTTTAGCAGAGGAATACTCTCTCTAAGCTTTGGGAAAAGCCCTTTTTCATCAATCACTACTTCTGGCATATCCGCCTCAAAAGCTGCTATGATCGCCAGTAAGTTTTTTACATCTTGGGTATCATTTAGTAGCTGTCTCGTAAGTCTATACTCTAAATATGGAGTAGCCAATTTGGCATTTTGATAATAATTGAGATCCTCTCCGATGACCAAGATTTTCTTGCCAGCATACCGTTGATATTTCTCATCTATTGACACAAAAAAACTACTGATAGATGCGTCATCAAACTCTCTAAAAAAGACAAACTTGGAAAAGTAAAAATTACCCAACATGCCCAGTACAAAGAGATAAAAAGCAATGCTACTGAAGAGCTTTCTTTTGATATTTAATAAAAAATTGGTGATGAAAAAAGCTACAGCAGGCAGCATCAATATAAACTGATAAGGGGTCTTCTTATTGGCCAAAAAGACACTAAGCGCCATCGCTAGCATAAACATCAAAAAAATCTGCTTCTGTTTTTGTTGATTTACCGTGCCTCTAGCACTAAATAGCGTGCTGAATAAACCTAAAAACAAATAGATCGTTGGTAGACCAAAGATGAATAGGAAAAGGTCTAAAGTGACGTATTCATAAGCATTGATCGTCAGTGAACCAATCAGAAAGTAATTGGCATATTCCTCAAAGCCGTCTATCCAGTAATAGTACAACCCTGCAACAAATAGTGGCTGAATGAAACTAGCTATAAAAAGCAGGTAGTACTGCAAGCCATTGCCTGTGTAGAACAAATAAGATAAGATAACTACCAAGAGCAATACCCCCGCAGGTAGATAAAAAAGGGTAGCTATACCCAAGAGCAAGCCTGAAATAAGCACATTGTAGTGACTAGCCCGGTTGGTCTGAATGATCTCTAACAAGTAATCCAATACCAATATGACCAGTGTCAAACTCATAAAAGCTGGCGATAGCATCAAAAAATCAAAAGAGACAAAGTACAATAGAGTCAAGACCAGTGCGGGCACATAGGTGTTTTCACTCAGCGATTTATACTTGATCAAAAGATTATTAAAAGTAACGATCTGTATAGCGGCTATCAAAATAGCTAGCAAGTGATAAGCCACTACAGACTTGCCAAAGAGCGTATAAAGTATCCAGTAAACCGTAGCAGAAAGTGGCGCGATATCATCTACTAGACCTGTATAAAGATGATGTCCATCGCTCATTCGCTCACCGATCACTAGCCAGTTAAGTTCAGGGATGCTTAGCGGTACACCAAGCCATAGGATAAGCCCTCTCGATATACATAAGATCAGAAATATCAAGATCAATCTGAAAGGGTCGTTGATTCTAAAAAAACGTAACAAAATGGCGTGTGAGAAAGGTGGACAAAGGAACTCAATCAGCACGAAATTAAAGCTTTGACAAGAATTTCACTAAAAAATATGCAATATTTGCAAGACAATGGAAAGTACAAGACAACAGAAATACGCCAAACTGCTCCAAAAAGAATTAGGAGAAATCTTACAAAAAGAGATGAGCAATGCCTTTGGTAAGGTATTGATCACTGTAAAAGATACTAAAGTGAGTCCAGATCTTAGCTTTGCTAAGTTTTACTTGAGTTTTTTGCCTAGTGATAAATCCGCAGAGACGATGACTGCTCTCGGTGAGCGCAAATCAGAAATCAGAAAGCATCTAGGTCTTCGTATAGGTAAGCAAGTGCGCATCGTACCGAGCTTCGCTTTCTTCTTAGATGACTCTGGAGAGTATGCAGACCATATCGAAAAACTCCTAGCGGGGCTTGACATTCCTCCAGCCCCTGAGGAAGACGAAGAGGAGGAAGACTAATATTTCTGCCTTGAATTTTACCTATTTCATAGCTAACCGATACTTTCTCTCCAAAAAGAAGAGAAACTTCATCAGTATCCTCACACTTATCTCCATGGTAGGTGTAGCGGTGGGGACGATGGCGCTGATCATCGTATTGTCGGTTTTTAATGGAATAGAGACCAGCATCAAGACCATGTACAGTGCCTTCGATGCGCCTATCAAGATCAGCCCAGCAGTAGGCAAATCATTCCTCTATACAGATTCGCTTAAATCTAAGATCAAAGCCATTGAAGGCGTCTCATCTGTGGCAGAAGTCATCGAAGACAACGCACTCTTCAAATACAATAACGCTCAAGTAGTCGCTACACTCAAAGGAGTCTCTGAGGAGTTTATCCAGCAAGAAAGGCTAAAAAACGGTATCTTCATCGGAAAATATGCCCTTCAGTCTGGCAATAAAGAATATGCGATCATGGGCAGAGGCATCTTTTACAGACTAGGGGCTGAGCTTGACAATGACTTTAGTGTCCTGCAGGTCTTCTATCCAAAAGCCACAGCTAGGGCTGGTAGCATCGATCCTAGTACGCTCTATGAGGTGAGCAGTATCAAACCAAACGCCTTTTTTGCACTAGAAAAAGAAATTGATGACAATTATGTAATCGTGCCCATCGCTTTTGCGGAGTCTCTAATGAGCTATGAGGGAAAGCGTACTGCGCTAGAAGTAGAAGTCTCTACAGCATCTAAAATCAAAAGCGTCCAGTCGGCACTTAAATCAGCACTTGGCGCTGAGTTTACCGTACTAAATGCAGACGAACAACACTCCTCTCTACTCAAGGCTATTCAGATCGAAAAACTCTTTGTTTATATTACTTTCAGTTTTATCCTAGCTGTAGCATCTTTCAATATTTTCTTTTCACTATCTATGCTCGGGATAGAAAAGAAAAAAGACGTGGCCATTCTCAAAGCCATGGGCGCCACAGATCAACAGATCAAGCAAATTTTTAGAAAAATAGGAGCCATCATCGCCTTTAGCGGTGCTGCATTAGGTTTGTCGCTAGGCTATTTTATTTGCTACATCCAAGATACTTATGGGCTCGTATCACTAGGTATTCAAAGCTCTCTACTGGATAGCTATCCTGTGAAAATGGAGCTTTTGGACTTTGTTTTCACTTCGCTATCTGTCATCATCATCACCTTAGTAGCTGCATATAGACCTGCGGCTATCGCTGCCAAAGTAGAACCCATCTCGCAGCTATAAGCTTTTTTGATTTTTTTCTCCTGCCATTTCAAATTAATCCTTATTTTGCGGATTGATTTGAGAATTCTTTTTAAAAAATCAGCTTCGATAGCTTACTCACAACATGAACGTTTCTCCGAATAGTCCTTTTCAGATCATCTACTCCATCTTTGACCATGAGTTCTTAGGCTTACTGTTTGAGTCCTTTGTGGTGCAGGTAGATGATAAAGGACG
Source organism: Penaeicola halotolerans (assembly GCF_016464625.1). Lineage (GTDB taxonomy): Bacteria > Bacteroidota > Bacteroidia > Cytophagales > Cyclobacteriaceae > Penaeicola > Penaeicola halotolerans. The sequence goes on along the minus strand of NZ_JAEAGO010000002.1, from coordinate 402,647 downwards.
ACTCACGCTCATGAATCAAAATATCTCTGCCAAAAATGCTCGTGAATTTGCTGATGGACTAGATGAAAATGACTACAAGCTGATCGAGCTCATGGACTCTATGCAGCAGGATGCTGTTATGAAGCGCTTTTACAATAAAAAAGTACGCCCCAGAGAGTTTTTTGAGAAAATATATGACGAGCAAAAAGGAAATGCCGAGATCAAGGGACTTATAGAGACTTACCTTGAAAACAAACGTGCGATGATCCTCCAGCTCATTGCAGGTAAGCGGCTTTTTGAAATGGGAAACGATGGCAATCCCGCTTGGCGTGAAATTCAGATCATGCCAAAAAAAGCAACCGTACTTTTTCATTTCAGACGAAATGAGGACAACACGCATTATTTCCCAACACTCAAATATGATGATGAGCGTCTAGACTGGCAGTACAAAGGATCATATCTCATCTGCAAAGAGCCCGCTTGGATGGTCATAGAAGGAAAGCTCTATAGCTTCGAAAAAGAAGTTGACGGGAAGAAATTGATTCCATTTTTGAATAAGAAGTTCATCCTAATCCCTCGTACAGTTGAAGAGACCTACTATGCGAAGTTTGTGACTCAGCTAGTCGCCTCCTTCGATGTGTATGCCAAGGGCTTCGATATACAAGTTGAAAGGCATAATCCTCAGCCGATTCTTTCCTTTCAGGATCTTCCAGCAAATAGCAAAAGTTTGTCTCTCTTCGAAGAAAATGTTTCAGCTGAAGATACCAATGATGACCAGATAGTTTTTGATCTGAGCTTCAACTATGGCCGCTTCACCTTCAAGGAATCACAAAAACAGGCGGCATCAGTCAAGTTAGAAAAACTTGAAGATAACTATGTCTTCTACAAGATCGTTAGGGATCAGCTCAAGGAAAAAAGCTATGGGGACTATCTCAAAGAGGTAGGGCTTCCTATCAAAAATACCCGACTTTGCTGGCCTAAAGTAAAGGCATTTTCTTGGCTAAACGATCACAGAGAAGCACTGGAGAAAGCTGGATTTAGGATCAATCAGTCCACTACTGACAAAGGCAAAAAATACTTTCTAGGCAAATCATCTATTGAGATTAAAATCTCTGAAAATATCGATTGGTTTGATGTGCATGCCATCGTGAAATTTGGAGAGTTTGAGATTCCTTTTGAGAAATTGCGAAAACAGCTCGTACAAAATAAACAAGAAGTCCTTCTTCCAAATGGAGAAATTGCAGTGATTCCAGAAGAGTGGTTCACACAGTACAGCGAGATATTCTCATTCCTAGAAAATGCCCCTGACAGCGATAAGCTCATTCTCAAAAAGTATCACTTAGCACTAGCACAAGAACTTAAAGAAGGTAATCTAATCGAGCTTACACTAGATCGTAAGCTAGAAAAACTTCGTGACTTTGAGCAAATCACCGATTACGATATTCCAAAAGGCTTTAAGGGTACGCTCAGAAGCTATCAAAAAGCAGGATATAACTGGCTCAGATTTCTTAAGGAATATAAATTTGGTGGCTGTCTAGCTGATGACATGGGTCTAGGTAAGACCGTGCAAACACTCGCCCTGCTACAGTCTGAGAAAGAACTAAATGAACATAGGCAGGCCTCGCTATTGGTCATGCCAACTTCACTGATCTACAACTGGGAGCTCGAAGCACGTAAGTTTACCCCTGATCTTCGCATACTTGTCTATACAGGTACACATCGTATCAAAGACAGTAAACAGTTTGAAAAATACGACTTGGTACTTACTTCCTATGGTATCGTCAGACTCGATACCGAATTGCTAAGCAAGTTTTATTTCAACTACATCATATTAGATGAATCACAGGCAATCAAAAATCCCGGCTCGATCATCTCTAAGTCTGTCAATCACCTCAAGTCTAAGTTTAGACTGATCCTGACAGGTACTCCTGTGGAGAACACTACGCTGGATCTTTGGTCTCAGATGAACTTCATCAATCCTGGCCTGCTAGGCAATCAGAGTTTCTTTAAAAATCAGTTTCTGCTTCCAATAGAGAAAAAGAGTGACAGTGAAAAAGCTCAAAAGCTACATGCGATCGTCAAGCCATTCATCATGAGGCGACTCAAATCTCAAGTAGCCACTGATCTCCCAGAAAAAGTCTCTCTAGTCAAGTATTCATCTATGACTCCGGAGCAAGAGAGCGCTTATGAAGAAGTGAAGTCCTACTACCGCAATATGATCTTGGAAGGTCTAGAAAAAGAGGGCATGAAAGGTTCTCAATTTATGATCTTAAGAGGTCTAACACAGCTGCGCCAGATAGCCAACCATCCTAAAATGACAGACCCTGATTATACTGGTGGCTCTGGGAAGTTAGAAGATATCACCCATATGCTTGGAGAAACCATCTCCGAAGGACACAAGGTGCTCGTCTTTAGTCAGTTCGTCAAGCACTTAGCCATCGTCAAAGCATACCTTGAAGAGGAGAAGATTCCTTTTGCTTATCTTGATGGTACGACCAAAGATCGCCAGAATCAAGTAGAGCAGTTTCAAAACAATGAGCAGGTCAAAGTATTCCTCATTTCCCTCAAAGCAGGTGGTGTAGGTCTCAACTTGACTAAAGCTGAGTACGTTTTCCTACTTGACCCATGGTGGAATCCTGCAGTGGAAGCGCAAGCGATAGACCGTGCGCATCGTATAGGTCAAGAAAATAAAGTCTTCATATACAAATTCATCACCAAGGATACTGTAGAAGAAAAAATCATGAGCCTGCAAGAGAACAAGCTCCGACTCGCCAACGAACTCGTCAGTACAGAAGAAGGCTTTATGAAAAATCTAACCCAAGATGATATCAAGGCCTTGCTAGACTAAAGCAGCTCATGAAGCTTCAGTCTGACGATATGTGAGCCTCACTACGCCATTTCTATCAAGAAGCATCAGAAAACCTTCAGTCAATCTATATGACTTTACGTTTTGCAATGTGTTTGCTAAGAACTGCTCTTGGGACACTTTATCACAGCCTATGAAAGTGGACCCTACATTTGAAAATGAAATGCCGCCTAAAGTATCGGTAATCTCTACCTTACCAAAAAGCTGATTGCACACTCCAAATGCTCCAAAATAGATAAGGTCTTCATTCGTCCTTTTGTCAAATCTCAAATTTGAATTTGATAAAGCATCCAGTTTTCTACCTTGGATTTGGACAAGCTGCCAAGTATGTGAGAACAACCTATCATCATCAGTGAAATAAAGGTTCTCTCTCTGACATGCCATGAGGCACATACATAATAGTATCCACAAAAAGCTCATATTCTTTTTCATGATATCAAGACGGATGGGTGTTTATTGATGCTACAGCAGCTTAAGAAATATATTTGGTTTATATTATAAACTAATTTATATTTATACCATGAGATACAAAATCTTAAACCCACTGCTTCATGCTCAACTGCGGCTGGGCATCATGTCTATCTTGATGAGTGAATCAGAAGCTGATTTCGTCTATCTGAAAAATGAGCTGGGCGCTAGTTCGGGCAATCTTAGTGTACAGTTGAATAAACTCAAGCAAGCAGGTTACATCTCTTTGATAAAAACTTTCAACGGCAATCTCCCTCAGACAATCGTAAGAATAGAAGAGGCAGGGGTCAGTGCTTTTAGCGAATATCTCTCTGCACTGAAGGATTATTTGATTTACAAGAAATAGATAGTTTATACCGCAAACTACTTTACAATAAATCTTGGGATGTCGTCTGGCAACCTCGTTAACAGCTCATAATTGACTTGACTTGAAGACTCTCCAAAAGAGGCAACTGTCAACTCTGCCTTTCCTTGCTTACCTATCAATACCACTTCATCACCCTTTTCTACCGTAAAACCCGTTACATCTACGGCTATCGCATTCATTGTAACAGTACCTACCACTGGTGCCATCCTACCTCGGATCAGTACCTTTCCTGTATTACTTAGTGAGCGACTATAGCCATGAGCATAACCTACGGGGACTATCGCGATTTCCATCTTAGTGCTCGCCATGTAGCTATTGCCATAGCCAATAAACTCCCCCTTTTGAACTTCTTTAGTGCTCATCACACTACTTTTCCAAGTGACTAGTCGTCTTAGAGGATTTTTATTCTTCATTTCTATCTCTTTGAACATATGCATATACGTCTCTGGACTGGGCCAAAAACCATATTGGGCGATTCCTATACGCACCATGTCTCTAACCGTATCTTTGTATGTCAGCGCAGCTGCTGAACAGGCCATATGAACATGCTTTGGTTTAAGCGACAACCGCTGCAGCAACTTTTCAAACTCAGTAAATGACTTGATCTGCTGCTGTATCCTAAAGTAATTGCCTATACTTTCAGCACCAGCAAAGTGCATACAAAGTCCCTCCAATGAATAGGCATCAGGACAGCCCTTTAGTAAGTCACAAACTTTCTCCATCTCCTTAAGCTCAAATCCAGTGCGGTGAAAACCTGTCTCCGCTTCAAGGTGGATTTTTGCCTTTTTGCCCATTTTCTGACCGAGCTTGATAGCTTGCTCCAGCCTGTCTCTATCAAAGACGAAGAAAGATACGCCATGCTCTATAGCCCAAGCCAACTCCTCATTGCTAATCATCCCCATGATCATGATTTCTGACTTTTTGTGAGAAGACTTTAAAGCACGAAGTGCCTCATCTGCTGAAAAAGTAGAAAAGTGACGAATCCCTGCCCACTCTGCGATTTCTACCATATTTTCGATCCCATGACCATATGCATTGCCTTTGATCACGGAGGAAAATAGTGTCTGATCACCGATCTGACTTTTGATAAACTTTAGGTTCTTTTTATAATTGTATTTACTGATCTCTATATAAGAGGTAGAAAACATGTTCTAATTTTTAATTGAAAAATTTAATAATGAAGTGATGTGATCACTTGGCCGAATACACTCAATCCAGTAGGAATCAATTCGTCTGGAAAATCATAAGCACTATCATGAAGCTGAGGAGTCTTCTCCCCCGCACCCAAACCAAACATGGCCGTCTTTGCCACTTGAGAAAACCTGCCAAAATCCTCTGACCACCTAAATGGATTTGTAAGTGTACGTGTATCAATCGATAGATCTTTTGCTGCTTTTACCAAAATTTCTTGCGCTTCTGCATCATTGATAGTTGCTGAGAAATCCTCTACATATTCAAATGAAACTTCTAGCCCTTTCTCTCGACAGATCCTTCGTGCAAGCTCCTCCGATACATTTACGAGCTTTGCCATCGTATCATCGTCAAAGCTACGCAATGTAGCCATGACCACAGCCTCTCCTGGAGTAGTCCCAAAGGCAACTTCACCCAACTGAGCATGAATGACTGTCACCAAAGCAAATTTCTTAAAAGCATCAGGGAGTTTTTCTAATCCTACTATCAGCTGACTCATAGCCAGTGCAGGACTATTCCCATCCTCTGGGTGTGCCGCATGAGACGTATTGCCTTTGAGATAGATTTTCATCCCTCGAGAAGCCGCTGCAAAGGCACCTTGCTTCAATAATACTTGACCAGTAGGATAGCCCGGGAGATTGTGTAACGCAAAGGCATAGTCTGGTTGTAGTTTTAAAAACTGCTCATCTACCACCATCGCTTGTGCTCCTTGCCCTGTCTCTTCAGCAGGCTGAAAAAGTAAAATGACATTACCTCGTTTCGGCCGATTTTCTTGTAGCTGTTTGGCAAGTCCAGCCACCATCACCATGTGTCCATCATGCCCACACTTGTGCGACTTACCAACCACACAAGATTGATGATCAAAATCATTGGCTTCTTTGATAGGGAGTGCATCCAACTCTGCTCGGATTAGGGTGTTTTTCCCAGGCTTTTCGCCTTTGAAGACAAAAGCCACACCATGTCCACCTATTTGAGAAATAACCTCATCGGGCTCATACACTTTGACAAAATCAACCACTCTTTTCGCGGTCTCTTGCTCTTCACCAGCTACCTCTGGGTATTGATGTAGGGTTTTTCTGAATGTGCTAAGTTCTTTGATAAAGCTTGATTGGTCCTTCATAGGTTTGTCTTTGATTCCTTTATAAAACCTCAGACAGGAGGATCAGGTTCGGATCAGGGCAAATTAGCTTAAACCACTCCTGATCTTCTTCTCTACAGACACCAGGAAAATCACCTGTCATATTGAGCATACTTGTCATCACTTGAAAATGCAGATGCGGTGGCCAATGACCGTTCTCTGGATGAGGTCCTACCGTGCAAAAAGCATCTCCAGCATTGATAGACTTGCCTACGGCTAGGCCCTTTAAGTCAATCAAAGACAAATGTCCGTATAGCGTGAAAAAGGTGAAATTGCTAAGCTTATGTGCCAAGATGATCGTAGGGCCATAATTGCCAAAACCTGCATTGTCTTGAAAGCTATGTACTACCCCATCCAATGGGGCGTACACAGGATGTCCCGCAGTGGTCCATATATCTACTCCCAAGTGAATATTTCTAAAATCTCCAGGATCTGTCAGAAAAACCTCACTTCGCTGATAGATCGCGCGCTTCTCCATGTAGCCTCCCACACCATAAGTTTTTTGCTCTTTGGCCAAAAGCTCACTGACATAGGCGTCAAATGCGATCGTATTTAAAAGATCTATCTTCTCAAGGTCACCATTAGTGGGAGAAAAATCCATTTTCATTGTTCGATCTTGAGACAGCGCTTGACCCATGATAGGCTTGATATCTGCTTGATGTGCTTTTAAGATGGTAGCTATTTGATGCATGTGATTTGTGGCTATGAACAAATAAAAGTAATTTGAAACGGAAAGAAAAGATCAGTCATGAAAACCTCCTTTCCCCACTCTAGTTTTAGATATAAATCTTGCTTTACTTTTTTATAAACCTTTTAACTATGCAAAATATCCTCCAGACAAAATATTTAGTACTAGTCATCAGTTTGTTATTTGCTCAACAGCTGTTGGCTCAAAACTGTGACTGTCTCACCGCTTTGGATCAAGCAGCCACGATCGTCCAAAGTGCCAAAAGCTACAAAGACACTAAAAAAAGAATAGGCTTAGACAGCCTCCAATCTTATCAGAATCACATTGCTAGTCAAATAACAGAAGACCCAAAAGCTAGTATAAACTGTTTAGCTTATCTTGAACGTTATCTTTTGATTTACAGAGACAAACATCTCTTTGTCTATCCTGATAATAGCAAAAATATCCTGTTTGACACGGAGGTCCCTTTTGAACAAAGGCTTAGTAAGTTCAAAGAGTCTGAAGCATTCCTCAATACGAGTCGTATTCGCACTAGCCCTGAGCAGTTTACTTTTTCCTCTCCTATAGAGGGTGTCTATACTGATCAATATAAACGTGAAGAAGTAGCTCTCATCAAAGACCAAAGCCGAGAAGGAAAGTTTCTAGGCATCGTGACCAACTCAAATACTGGTCTTTGGGAAAAAGGACAGGTCAAATGGATCCTGTATCTAAGAGATGAAAATCAACTAGAAGGCATTATGTATGATGATGCTCATCAGCCACATCACGCTAATCTAACTTATGGAGATGGGCTTTTGAATGGTGGAGACTGGTATAAAAAATCGATAGATGAACAGATCTCCTTCAAACCGCTCGTGAAGCCTTCGAGCGAAGACTACTTTTATGAAAAGCTCTCAGATAGTACAGACTATATTTACATGAGTAATTTTAGTGGCTGGAAGACTAAAGAAATAGATGCCTTTTATGACAAGACACTTCCTCAACTATCATCTAGCAAGCTTATTTTAGACCTAAGAAACAACACAGGAGGCGGTGAGAGAAGTTATCAGGAGCTCTTAGATTTTATCCTAAAGACCAAATCTCTCAAAGAAGTCATCATCCTTCAAAATAAGAAAACCGTTAGTGCTGCGGAGCAATTTATCCTCAAAATGAAAGAAAGCGATAAAGTGACCACAATGGGTGAAACTACCTCAGGCATGATTGCTTATGGACTGGGCAATCGGCCAAGCCCATCACATGACATCCCTTGCTTTGACTTCAAAATGACGACTACGAAGACACGGATCAAAAAATACAGCCAATATGAGATAGTGGGCATCAAGCCAGATATCACTCTGACCGTTTTTGAAGACTGGATAGGAGCTGCTCAGAAACAATTCAAAGATTGACCTCCACTTTTCATTTTACTTGATAAACACTAGCTTTTAGCTATTTTTAAGCATTTATTATTCGATATGGCCAAAGTCAAAACCTCATATTTCTGTCAAAACTGTGGTGCTCAGAGTGCTAAGTGGGTAGGCAAGTGCTCCTCTTGTGGAGAATGGAATACCTATGTAGAAGAAGTCATCCAAAAAGATGAACCTCAAAAAGGCCAATGGAAACAGAGTAGCTTTGGTGACAAACGAGTAGCCAAGCCAAAACGCTTACAAGAGATTGATTTTGAAAGCCAACCTAGAATCGTAACTGCTGACCAAGAACTCAATCGTGTCTTGGGCGGTGGCATAGTTCCTGGGTCATTGGTTTTGATCGGTGGTGAACCTGGAATAGGCAAATCTACCCTGATGCTTCAGATCGCCATCTCTCTCCAGGGCAAAAAAGTCCTCTATGTATCAGGAGAAGAGAGCGAGATGCAAATCAAAATGCGCGCTGAACGCATGTCGGTCAAATCGGAGACTTGCTACATCCTCAGCGAAACTTCCACTCAACAGATTTTTCAGCAAATCGAACAACTTGAGCCAGACTTGCTAGTCATAGACTCTATACAAACCCTACACAGCAGCTATGTAGAGTCTGCCGCTGGTAGTATCTCTCAAGTGAGAGAATGCACAGCCGAGCTGATGAAGTATGCTAAAGAAACTGGAGTGCCTGTCTTTTTGATAGGACACATCACCAAAGAAGGTACGATCGCTGGACCTAAGATACTTGAACACATGGTTGATACGGTGTTGCAGTTTGAGGGTGATCGCCATATGGCCTATCGTATATTGCGTACTACTAAAAATCGCTTTGGCTCTACAAGTGAGCTAGGAATCTATGAGATGCGCAGCGATGGACTCCGTACTGTCTCCAATCCATCTGAAATATTGCTTTCACAGCGAGATGAAAACCTCTGCGGTGTATCGATAGGGGCTACACTCGAAGGAAATAGACCGCTACTGATAGAAATACAGTCACTCGTAAGTCCCGCCACCTACGGTACGCCTCAGCGAAGCAGCACTGGCTTTGATGCTAAGCGACTCAATATGCTGCTCGCAGTGCTTGAAAAAAGAGGCGGCATGAGGCTGGGCAACCAAGACGTATTTCTCAATGTGGCAGGAGGGATCAAAGTAGAAGACCCTGCGCTCGACCTTACGATCTGTGTATCTGTGATCTCTTCCCATCAAGATATCTCCATAGATAGTACTAAATGCTTCGCAGCAGAAGTAGGACTGGGAGGGGAGATTCGTGCTGTCAACCGCATCGAAACCCGCATAGCAGAAGCTGCCAAGCTAGGTTTTAAAGAAATCTATGTGTCTAAATACAATACCAAAGGCTTGGACACCAGTAAGCTTGGCATCCAAGTCAAGGCATTTTCTAAGTTAGAAGAAGTCTACAAAGACCTATTTGCTTAATTCCCTTCAACCCTAAAGACTGGATATCGCATATGCTCTTTCTCCTTCCATGGAGAGCGTTCATAGACCCATCTAAGTTGTGCATTACCGTTTTCAGCTAATTTATCATCAGCAGCTTTAGCAGCTTCTAGCTCCTTTTGGATAGCAGGATTTTGCGCGAGCCACTCAGCTGCGAGATCTTCAAAAATATAGGCAGAATATCCTTCCTTCGAAGCGAGTATGGCATCAAAGAAATTCCAAGCAAAAAAGGAGTCTGGCCCTTGTGGTTCCAGCGCTTCGATGATGTATCGATTGGCGGATTGATTAAGCTCTATGCGGTAATCTCCTTTTCTAAACTTCACCTTTTGAGACACTTTACGCACCTTGATATCAGAATGCAAGTAGTGCTTTTCAAATGGGCTGCTCGCAGTCTTGAAATCTTCTATATAGTACGTCCCGACCTCTACTTCTTGATCCTCAGTCAGTCTAGATAACTGTACGCCATTCTTTTCTAAAAGCCCGATGACTTCGTGCCATCCTTGAGGAATGATGTAAGCCTTAGGTTTTTCTATGATCAACCTAGGTTCGAAGTGATCGTAAAAGTTGATCTCTTTAGTAAAAGGTTTTGTACGATCATAGTATAGTCTAGGCTTACCAGATATTTCACTTGGCTTATAAGCTGCCTCATAGCCCATAAATGCAATTTTACTTGGCTTTTCTCTATTTGGTACGTATTCTAAAGCGAAGTCTTTCTGGGTCTTTACTGCATTGGCCGTAGATTTTCTCATTTCCTTGACACGCGCGCCATCTTGCTTGGCCGATTCGATCACTGTTCGGATAAATTCATAAGTTGAAGCCGTCCGTTGATCATATGGCTTGAGCATGTGTGTCTCTGTGATGAAGCCTATCGTGTGGAAAAGTGCTGCAAAACCAGAGCTGAACCTCGGAGGGTCATTAAACTGTGCCCAGCCATTCTCTGGAGTCGCTCCGTAAGCATTGACATAAGGGATCATTGGGAAATCCTTTTGCTTCATATCTGCATATAAATAGGGTAGCATTTCCTGCTTGAGATAATCTCCTAATGTTCCTCCTAGTTTATTATGCTGTGTGGGGAGGAGCGTCATCACATGCTGATAGTCTGCCCCATTACTCACATGCGTCTCTATGTAGTAGTCTGGTTTCAACTCATGAAAAATCTCATAAAAAGCAAGTGTATTGAGCGCATCAGCTTTCATGAAGTCTCTATTTAAGTTGAGATTCTGTGCATTGCCTCTGAAGCCACTTTCTATCGGGCCATTTTGATTGACTCTATTGAAAGCACTTCTGTTGAGATGCCCTCCTATGTTATATACAGGGACGAAGGCTACCACTACCTCTTTATTGACCACTTTGCCTGAAGCCATATCTCTCAGTAGCATCATACTCGCATCTATACCATCAGGCTCTCCTGGGTGTATCCCATTATTGACAAATAGAACAGGCTTACCCGCTGCATGGATTTGATCAAAGTCAAAAACTCCCTCAGCATTATATATGACCAAGTGTAAAGGTTCTCCGCTGTCTGTTTTACCCACAGGCTTCATTTTGATTTGCTTAGGATAAGCCTCGCTGAGCTTTTTGAAATAAGCAATTACCTCATGATAAGGAGGTGTTTCTGTTCCGCCTGACTTCTCAAAAAGTGTTGTGAGATCTTCCTGTGCATAGGTGCATAGGGTCAAAATAGCCAATGCTAAAGTTAAAAATACTCTTCTCATGATCTTAGGTTAATTTTCAAATCAATATCTGCCAAAAGAATCAAATCCACAATTTGCTTCTGAGGAAAGGTGATTTTCAGCGAACACTGGCAGTTGTAGGGACATCTCAGCGTCTCTTAAATGATTAAAATCAAGGTGAGAGCAAAATTTATCCTTCATTAAATTGCACAGAAGCATGTTATATTTTACTTTTAGTCAAACTAAAAAAATTTAATATGATCGATCTATTAACTGAAGCATCAGCAGGGATATTTATTGTACTCATTACGCTAGGGTTCTTTTTAGCTATCTTTTTAATTCCCTTTGTTTTTTACCTTTTGACACTTCAAAACACCCTGAAGGCAATTTCCCCAGAAAACAGAAAAATGGAGCCTACCAATGTTTGGTTGCTGCTCATTCCTTTCTTTGGAACAGTCTATCATTTTATCGTAGTAGGCGCTATATCGGACTCGATCAAGCTTGAACTAGAAAAACAAAAACTACACTTACCGACTGGGCGCCCAGCATATGAAATAGGGATCGCTATGTGTGTTTTAAATGTGCTAGCATACATCCCAGTCCTCAATTATATTACGGGGGTTGCCAGCTTAGTTACCTGGATAGTCTATTGGGTCAAGATCAATGAGTTCAAAAGTCAGTTTGCACAAAAAATGATGCTCGACATGCTACAAGCCAAACCTCAAAGCCTCTAATCGCTGGTTTATGAAAAAAGGCTGCTTGACCTTATGGCTGATTGTAGCCATTACTTCTTTTGTAATGGGGCAAAAAAGGAACCCACCTAAGTTGCCCATTTCAAAAGAAACACAATTAATTACCTACACAGATGTCGTCTATGTAGACAGCACCCTAAGTGCGGATAAGCTCTATCTTAAAGCTCGAGAATGGTTTGCAAAATCATACAATACATCCACGGATGTCATTCAGTTAGACGATAGAGAAAATGGCCTAATAGTCGGCAAAGGGCTTATTCAAGTTTACAAAAGAGGTGGATTTGGCCTTGATTTTCCTTATGGATTTATCAATTATACCCTTTCTATTTATCTAAGAGATGGGAGGTTTATGTATGAGATCACTAACTTTTATCATATGGGTTTAGGTCAATTTTTAGAAGAAATACCAGTTCCCGACTTTGGACCATGCGAAGAAATGCTCAACCCTTCTAAAAGGATGACTAGACGATTTGAACGAAGATCATTTGACTATATACTCATCCAAATGGATGTCTACATTAATAATCTAATTACTGATTTGACTAAAGCCATGAAGAGTGAATCTGTTATACTAAGGCAGGACTGGTAAGCTTTAGCTCATCATAAAAACACATATTCCTGTGTTCATTTGATTTCTTCCTGCGTTCATTTTTTTCTTGTTTTGGTTGTCTCCAGCTTAGGCTAGTATTGCTTCATATTCTAAAACAAAAAACTTTACAATTATGAAAAATACTAACCGAGAACTAATCTTTCTAAGATCCTTTGCCCTGTGTGCGGTGGCTGTTATCGTATTAGCTTCAGCATTTGCTTTTAAAAGTGTACAAAACCAAAGATTTAGCACCATAGATGTTGAGCGTATCAATATCATTGAGCCAGATGGTACAGTAAAAATGGTGATTACCAATGTGGATCAGTTTCCTAATGGAAATGATAAGATCAACGATAGAGGCACCAACAAAGACCGTAAAAAACGAGCAGGCATGTTATTTTACAATGAAGATGGAATCGAGTGTGGTGGGTTTATCTACGATGGTACCAAAAATGAAAACGGCCATAGTGCTGGTCTATCACTTACTTATGATCAATATGATGGAGATCAGGTAATGCAATTACTAACTACAGATTCTAGAAATGGTGATAAAAGAATGGTGTCAAGCGCCTTAACTTTTAATGATAGACCAGTAAATGAAACACAGGAAGGAACTTCGATCATCATGGAAGAACTAAATGGAATAGCTGACGGAAAGCTGCGTAGACAAAAATATCAAGAGTATGTGGAAAAGGGCCAACTTGGCGGCACTCCTAGGGTAATGCTAGGCAAGACTAGAAGTGAAAATAATGGTTTGTTTTTGTTTGATGATAAAGGTATGCCACGTGCGATGTTCTATATCGATAAGGAAAACAAAGTAAAACTGGAGGTTTTCAATGAGCGAGGAGAAGTAGTGAGTTCTTGGCCTCAATAAATAACCCATACAAACATCCGTGAAACTAATCAATTATGTTTCGCGGATGTTTCTAATTTTACATCCCGTGAAAAAGATTCTGAATTACCTCCAAATAGATAAGTATTACACCTTCTTTGTTTTTCTTATCAGTTATTTAATAGTAGTGAGTGGCCGAATAACCGCTGGTCAGAGATTAGAGGTCATTTTTTTACCTGATGGTCCAATTTCCACTTTTTTAGCAGCTTTCATGATGATGTTTTTGATACGTGCCACCATCAACCATGGAGGCAGAAAAGTAAAGTCAGAAAGCCTCAGTCCAAGACTTTATTTCAGGTATTTTGTGCTTTCTATGGTAGTGTATCTTATGTTATCAAATGTTCTGTCATTAAGTATTGCGCTCATTTTTGACACCTTTGAACGTAATTTCAATCAAAGCACTTTGATATTGAGTAACTTAAGCATCACTATTGATTTTATTATTTTTGGTAGCTTGTATTTGGCCTATTGCTATTCTGTAGAAAACGTACGTTTTAAGCAACAACTATCATCCATAAGCAAGGCAATGGATATCAGCAAAATCGAGCAGCTTAAAACCCAGCTCAATCCACATTTTCTTTTTAATAACTTAAATACACTCGATCAGCTTATCGAAGAAGACAAAACTAAAGCCAGTGACTTCCTCAATCATTTTGCTGATTTGTATCGCTATTCGTTAGTTACATCTGGCAAGCAGTTAGTTAATTTGAGTGAGGAGATCGATTTTGTAAAGAGTTATTTTCAAATGATGGAGCACAAATATGCTCATTGTTATCAGCTAAACTTTATAGGCATTGAATCTAGTGATGATATGAAGGTGCCTCCTTTTTGTTTGCAAGTATTGGTTGAAAATGCTATTGAGCACAACTTGGGCACCATTGAAAACCCCGTAGTAATCAATATCTCCATAGGAAAGACTATCGAAGTGAGTAACAACAAAATCAGTAAGAAATACAAGAAAAAAACTGGCGGTAGAGCGCTTGCAAACCTTGCTGACCAGTTTGCCTTAATTGCCAATCAAAACATAACCATACAAGACGAAGCCAATAAATTCAGTGTAAACTTACCTGTCGTAACATCTGCTGCTTATGTTTAAAATTTTAATTATAGAAGATGAAGCTCCTGCGCGTAAAAAGTTGATTAAATATCTAGAGCAAGCTTGTAGTTCCTTTACTCTCCTTGCCGAAATAGACACAGTGGAGCAAGCTATCGAATACTTACAGATGCATCAGGATGTAGATTTGATTATTTCTGATATTGAGTTGAGAGATGGCAATGCGTTCGAGATTTTTGATGTTATCACCCCTTCTTGCCCAATTATTTTCACAACCGCCTATGATGAGTTTTTGATGAATGCCTTTGAAACGAGCGGTATAGCCTACTTATTAAAACCATATTCAGCTGACAAGTTCATGAAGGCTTGGGATAAGTTCATACAATTAAAAGGACATCAAAAAACTCAATATGCTGATTTTCTAAACACTATTAATCGGATGTTTGTAGGGAACGATACCCTATCAAAAATCTACAAAGAGCAATTTAGTATAAGGGCAGCACAAGAAATCTACTTTATCAAAACTGAAGACATTGTCTATTTTCAAGCAAATGAAGGGGTAGTATTTGCTTACGATAAATGGAACAAAAAGCATATCATGCCTCAAGCCACTTTAAAAGAAATTGAAGAACATCTAAATCCTAAAAACTTTTTCAGAATCAATAGGAGTGAGACACTACAGCGACAATATATACACAAAATAGAGCGCTTCAGTAAAAATGCGGTAGCAGTTTATCTCAATAATAACAAAGCAGTACTGAAAACCAGCCAAAACCGTACTGGTGAGTTTAACAGTTGGCTAGAATAGTTTTCTAAGCGAAGGAAATAAAAACAAGGAAAGTTATTTTAATAATCAGTGCTGAAAAAGGAAACTGAAATTCACGAAAACAACTCCCCCAGCCTCTTAAGGTCTACATTTCCTCCAGTAAGTATGATACCCACACGCTTCCCTTGAAAACGTTCCTTTTGTTGTATCAGCGCGGCAAATGGTACCGCACAAGAAGTTTCAATCACGATTTTTAGTCGCTCATAGATGATCTTCATAGCAGTGATGATCTCTTCGTCACTTACTGTGATGATCTCATTGACATACTCTTGGATGATCGGAAATGTCCGCTGCCCCAAGGAGGTCAAGAGTCCATCCGCGATCGTCTGCGGTCCCACCATCGGGATGATCTCACCAGCAGCCATCGAGCGAGCAGCATCATCTGCTCCTGTGGGTTCTCCTGCGATGACCGTAGCACTCGGAGCCCAGTAGTGCGTGCTCAAAGCAGTTCCGCTGAGCAGTCCACCTCCACCTACAGGCGACATGATGATGTCTAAATCGGCCACATCTTCTATCAATTCTTTTGCACAAGTAGCCTGTCCTATGATGACAGCTTCATTGTCATAAGGATGGATAAAAGTAGCCCCCGTACGATCTACCACAGATTGAAGGGTTGTTTCGCGTGCTTGTAAGTTAGGTTCGCACTCGATAATCTCTCCGCCATAGCTTTTGACTGCTTTCTTCTTGATCTCTGGCGCATTGCTAGGCATGACGATATAAGATTTGATCCCAAGCTTAGTAGCCGCTCTAGCCAGTGCTGCTGCGTGATTACCCGAAGAGTGTGTGGCCACTCCTTTTGCTTTTTCTTCATCAGAGAGTTGCATGACAGCATTAGCTGCTCCGCGCATTTTGAAGGCACCTACTTTCTGGAAGTTTTCACACTTAAAAAACACTGAACAGCCCACGAGTGCGTCTATACCTTCAGACGACAATACGGGTGTTCTATGAATCAGCGACTGTATGCGTTCATGGGCTGCGATGATAGCTTCTTTTGTGATCATAAATTTATCAATGGGCTTCTAACCAAGTGTTTCCTGTTCCTACCTCTACTTCTATTGGCACTTCAAGTTTGATCGCTTGAGACATGAGTATTGGGATTTTCTCTTTGAGTAGGTCCAATTCTTCTAGATGTGCATCAAAGACCAATTCATCATGTACCTGTAGGATCATACTGGATTTCAGCTTTTCTGTCTTCATCCAGTCATGTATGTGTATCATAGCCACTTTGATCATGTCTGCAGCACTTCCTTGGATCGGGGCATTGATGGCATTTCGCTCTGCAAAGCCTCTCATGGTCATGTTTCGTGAATTGATATCCTTCAAGTAGCGTCTTCTACCTAAGATCGTTTCTACATACTCGACTTCACGAGCCTGTTCTATGCAACTATCCATGTAGTCTTTGACTGCCTGAAACTCCTTGAAATAAGCGTCTATGATCTCTTTAGCCTCTGTTCGTGGTATATTGAGTCGCTGAGAAAGACCAAATGCAGATATCCCGTAAATGATACCAAAATTGGCTGTTTTGGCTTTTCTCCTCATATCAGAAGTGACCTCCTCTAATGGTACTTGGTAGATCTTACTCGCAGTAGTCGCATGGATGTCTCTGCCGTTTTTAAAGGCATCGATCATATCTTGATCCTTCGCAAAAGCAGCCATGATACGAAGCTCTATCTGCGAGTAATCTGCTGCTAGTAGCGTGTGCTTATCATCCTTAGGAACAAACGCTTTGCGAATCTCTCTGCCTCGTTCTGTACGGATCGGGATGTTCTGAAGGTTTGGATTGGTAGAGCTTAGTCGACCTGTTGCAGCTACGGTTTGATTATAAGAGGTATGTATGCGACCATCTTTTTTCGAAATCAACTCTGGAAGCGCATCTACATAGGTTGACTTCAACTTCTGTAACTGTCTAAAATCTAAAATAGCCTGCGCGATTTCGTGCTCTGCCGCCATCCTAGAGAGAATCTCCTCTCCCGTAGCATACTGTCCTGTTTTTGTCTTTTTAGCTTTTGGATCAAGTTTGAGTTTGTCAAAGAGTATCTCTCCAAGCTGCTTAGGCGAAGCAATGTTAAAATGCTCTCCTGCAAGCTCATAAATGCGCTTCTCGATCACCGCACTCTCTGTTTCTAGCTCTTTAGAAAGTTCTCCTAAGTTATCATTGTCTACCCTCACGCCCATGTATTCCATATCGGCTAATACTGGAATCAACTTCATCTCAACTTCTTCAAATAGCTTAGTCTGATTTGTCTCTCGGAGGATAGGGTCAAGCACTTGTTTGAGTTGAAAAGTGATGTCTGCATCTTCAGCCGCATATTCTGCGATCTCTGCAACTTCCACATCTCGCATATTGCCTTGATTCTTACCTTTTTTACCGATCAGCTCAGTGATCGATACAGGAGAGTAGTTGAGGTAATTCTCAGCTAATATATCCATGTTGTGTCTACTCTCGGGATCTATGAGGTAGTGTGCGACCATCGTGTCATAGATAGGAGCCTTCACTTCCATGTCATAGTTTTTCAATACCAGCATATCATACTTGATGTTCTGCGCTATCTTAAGAATTTGCTCATTTTCAAACACTGGTCTAAACTCTTCTAGGATAGCTTTTGACTCGGTTTGATCAGCTGGCATCGGCACATAATACGCTTCCTTTGCTTTGTATGAAAAAGATAAACCAACAAGCTCCGCCTCATAAGCATCAAGTGCTGTAGTCTCTGTGTCAAAGCAAAACTCTTTTTGCTTGAGCAGATAGCTAATTAGCATTTTTCTTTTGGCAGGGCTATCCATCACATAATAGTCATGCGCTACTGTATGGATGTTGTCTTTGCCAGTCGCTTGGACATCATAGGGCAAAGTCTCTTCGACTGCAGTCTCTTCTTCTTTGGCTGGAGCTGCGCTAAACATATCCAACTGATCCGGAGTCGCATTTTTCTTAGTAGATTTAACTACATCTTCACCAAAAACACGCTTAGAAAGTGTCCTGAATTCAAGCTCCTCAAATATTGCTTTGAGTTGATCCTCATTTGGTCCATCATAATGTAAAGCTGCCTCATCAAACTCCACAGGTACATTGATCTCTATGGTAGCCAGCTCTTTTGACAATAAGCCTTGAGGACCAAAGTTGACCACATTTTCCTTTTGTTTACCCTTCAAATCATCTGTATGCTGCAGGAGATTTTCTATGGTTCCGTATTCTTTAAGCAGTTTGACAGCAGTCTTTTCTCCGATGCCTGGGATACCTGGGATATTATCCACTGCATCTCCCATGAGCCCTAAGATGTCTCTCACCTGATCTACACTTTCGATGTCCCATTTGGCACAGACCTCCTTAGGCCCCATCACATCTACACCATTGCCCATGAATGCTGGCTTGTATAAAAATATGTGCTCCTCTACCAACTGCCCGTAATCCTTATCAGGCGTCATCATATAGACCTCAAAGTCAGCACGCGCAGCTTTTTTGGCAATCGTCCCGATGATGTCATCAGCTTCGTAGCCATCTAGTTCTATGCAGGGAATATTGTATGCCTTCACGATTTCCTTAACCCAAGGGATCGCTTTTTCTATATCTTCTGGCTGTTCTTGTCTATTTGCCTTATAAGTCTCAAACTGCTGATGTCTAAAAGTAGGCGCTTTGGTATCAAAAGCTACCGCGATATGGGTGGGGTTTTCCTTTTTGAGGACTTCAAGAAGTGTATTGGTAAAACCCATCATTACCCCTGTATTGAGACCTTTGGAGTTGATACGAGGATTTTTACTGAAGGCAAAGTGAGCACGGTAGATGAGTGCCATAGCATCCAGTAGAAACAGTTTTTTATCTTTTTTACTCATAACCTAAAGGTAAGTAAAATCTCCAATTGGGCTGATGATGGGAGCCAAATCTAGTCGTAAAAGTTCACTCTAGAACCGAAAAAACATAAAGTTTCTTAAAACGCTTTGTTCACATGAATGTTGTGTGAGGTTACCAAAAGTTTGAATTTATTATTTAAAGGCACTTTTTGGCATTGAACTTGGTAATGTCGATGTGTAAACCAAATCATTTATTTTTATGAACAAATTCAATCTAACCAAAAATGTTAGCCTTTTGGCTATCGCATCGCTTGTTACATTCTCAGCATGTAATGACGATGAAGTGAATGATCCAAATGCTAGTAGAGTAGCTGTGAAAGCGACTGCTGCCACTAGTTCTGCCCAAACGGCATCAGCAAATAGCCTTGTCATTAGCAATGGCTTTGATGTGACGACTTTTAATGTAAATGTCACTGATGTAGAGTTTGAGTATGAAGACGTCCTCATCAATGACCGTGTGACAGACCTAGAAATTGAACTTCGCGGACCATTCAATCTATCTCTTATCAGGTCTGGCGCAGCTCAAACTGTCGACCTAGGTATTGGCCAAACACCAAACGGTCGTCTAGAAGAAGTCGAGTTTGAAATCACTAGAACTACGGGAGTATCTAGCACAGACCCTATGTTAAACAAATCTATCTTAATCGAAGGAAACTTAGACGGGAGAATATTTTCTATCTGGACAGATGTATCTGAAGACTTTGAGATTGAAGAAGAAGATGGCGGTTATGTCTTAGAAGGTGATGCAGAGTTCATTCTCCAGTTTTATGTAGATCGTATGTTGGCAAATATTGATTTCTCAACAGCTACAGATGGTAATGATGATGGCATCATCGAAATAGGTCCAGGAAACATAGATGGCAATGGTGCACTTTATTCAATCTTCAGAAATCAACTCGAAGACGCAATCGAATTTGATGATGACGATGATGATGATGATGACGACAACGACTAAACATTCTTGTCCAAACATTTAAACCAAAAAAGGGGCAACTACCACAGTTACCCCTTTTTATTTTCTTCACTTCAAATTACTTCTTCTTTTTACTTACTTTTTTGGCCAGCTTCATCGCATCAAACGCATTGACCACAGCTCCTGTCTGACTCAAATCTGCAAATGGAACTTTCACGGATTCTTCTCCGGGAAGGATAACTTGCTCTTCGATTTTTCTTGCTGACTGTAGGATGATATCCTTAACTTCTGCCGCGGTGAGATTTGGATAATAAGACCTGATCAAAGCAGCCACTCCAGAAACAACAGGCGCTGCCATAGAAGTACCACTCAAGTTTTCATACTTAGAGCCTGGTACAGTGGAGTTGATCTCATAACCTGGCGCAAAAACATCTACTTGAGTCTTACCATAATTCGAAAAAGAGGCTGGAATGCGTTGATCTTCATGAATAGTACTAGCACCGATCTCAAGCCATACATTGGCATAGTCAGGCTTTTCTAAGACTTCGTCATTGGGGAAGTTATCCGTTACATCATTGTCTTTATTGTCATTACCAGCAGCATGTACGAGTAGTACATCCTTCTCTGCCGCATAAGCAATCGCCTCATCCACAACTGCCTTATTCCATGAGTAGGCTTTTCCGAAGCTCATATTGATCACTTTGGCGCCATTGTCCACTGCATAGCGGATGGCATTAGCTACGTCCTTGTCTCGCTCATCTCCATCAGGCACTGCTCTGATCACCATGATCTGTACATTTTGTGCCACTCCATTGATACCGATTTGGTTGTTGCGCTGTGCAGCGATGATGCCAGCTACGTGTGTACCATGTCTAGCATCTTCTCCGATCACATCGCTATTGCCATAGTATCGCTCGGTAGGATCATCATAGTCATCTCCTACGATCTCTCTCGGATCAAAGTCCAAATTGAGGTGATAATCTACCCTAGATGAAAAGTAATCTACCGCTTCTTTGAGCTCATCCATCAGGTCATTATAGCTAGCTTGATCTAGCGCAGAAGTCAATATTTGTTTCGCTTGAGCTTCTGCTTGGTTAGCTGCTTCTACAGCTGCAACATCCTCTTTGGTAGGTTCATCTTTCCCCATTTTCCCTTTGAGTGATACGAGGGCTTCATAGAGTGCTTTGTAAAAACCCGCCTGCGGAGCTAGTTCCTGACGCTCTTGCTCAAGCTCTTTCTTTAAGGCTTGATAGCGCTCATAGGTTTCTTGCTCTTGGGCTGTGAGAGCGCTCACACTTTTGCCTTCAAACTGCTCACTATATTTTCTTACAAGTCTCGTGAGCTCTAGATTATCATATTTGACATTGCCATTGGCCCCTCCGATGAAGTTCCAACCATAGACATCATCGATGTAGCCATTGCCATCATCGTCCTTACCATTACCAGCTATCTCGCCAGTATTGACCCAGATGATATTTTTTAGATCTTCATGGTGGATATCGATACCACTGTCTATGACTGCTACGATGATATCCTCTCCCGATTTTTTCTTGATGAGCTTCTGATAAGCTCGCTCCGTGCTGACCCCTAGTGCCTTGTCCTTTTTAGGATCTAAATTATACCAGTTGGCAGGATTGGCCTGCTGCGCAAAAGTGGAAATGCTAAGCGCTAAAAGTAGAATTAATGATAAAATGCTTCTTTTCATGTTCATAGGTCTTAATAAAAGAGATACTCTAGCTAATATTTAGTTACTCCAAAATACGAGTAAAATCGAAGAAATGATGAAGAATCAATAGAATAAGTCTACTAAAGACGATAAGTCACAAAATGTCTGACAATTACTGACAAACAATTGTCTGCTTCCGAAAATTATCCGTTAAATTAGGTCTATCAAATAAACACGATCATGATCGCACAGCAAAAAATTCTTCGCGTCTTCAAGCTCATCACCACACTCAAATCTGCCAATGGGAAAAGTGTCAAAAATATCGCACGTACCATAGATGCTACAGAGCGTACTGTGTACAGGTATTTCGAATTATTAGAGGAGCTTGGTTTTCAGGTGATCAAAACTGAGTTTGGACTATACAAGCTCCTAGACAGCGAAAGTGCTCCTATGGAGTATCTGCGCTTTACCGAAGAAGAGACAAGGCAACTCTCAGAGATGATACAGTCGATGGGAAGTAAAAGTGCCTTGAAAGACAGTCTTTTGAGAAAAATCAATATCAAATCAGAAAATACCCAACTTGCCTCTAATCTTTTTAAAGCGCACTTGAGTGTGATCGTCTCTAGACTATCTGATGCCATCAGGCTAGAGCAGCAAGTAGTACTCAAAGACTATCTGTCACTCAACAGTCAGCAAGTATCTGATAGACTTGTCGAACCAGTTGGTTTCTCAGAAAATTATGACAAAGTCCATGCATTCGAAGTAGCAAGCGGTACTACTAAAGTATTTAAAATAGAACGCATAGGAGACGTAGAGATCACTCCGCACCTTTGGAAGTTTCAAAAACTTCATGAAGTGCCAGAGAACAGCCTCTTTGGTTTTTCGGGAAAGTCTCGTTTTAAGGTAAAGCTACAACTGTCTCTCACAGCCTATACTTTACTCAAAGAGGAACATCCCAATGCGATGCCTTTTACTAAAAAAGACGAAAAGCAAAACTACTATTATCTCGAGGCAGCTCTTCCAGAATTGACTGGGATAGCTAGATTTATCTTAGGACTTATGGACGAAATCAAGGTTATAGAAGGAGATGAACTGATCTCTTTACTTCGCTTCAAGTTGTTAGAAGCGCAGTCCAAACTTCCTCTTGGTGGATAAAAAGTGGATAAGTATTTGAGCTTTGCACACTAAAAAGTGCTGATATACATTAACTTAGCTTTACTAAATAAAAACCCCAAATGACTGCTAAGTTTATATTGCTCATCTTGCTTACCTTGCTCTATGGCATGACCATACTTGGCAACTATCCAAACAGCTATTTGGATAGGATCAGAAAAAGGTTTGCCAATCCACAAGTAGCTGAAGTGAAAGTCAAGCATCACTTGAAGGAAGTCTTGTTTTATGCACTCTTTACAGGATACATTTTATCCTCTATTGTCTTAGTATTCTTCGCTTAGACCTCTCTATACCGAGCAGTCTCTATCTTCATTTTCTATAGTTGATTAAACCTTGGGTTACTAAATAGTATCCAAGGGTTATAAAATTTAAGATCATGAAGAAAAAAACCTTATTCCTAGCAATGGCACTCTTTGCTGTAGTCGCAGTCAATGCACAACAAAGAAGAGAAATGCCCCCTCCAGAAGAAACTGCCAAAAGAATGGCAGATAGACTTGAGAAAGTATTGGAACTTAGTGCTGAGCAAAAGCAACAAGTTGAGGAAGTTCAACTCAAAATAAGCAAAGAAAATCGCGAAGCCCTGAAGCAGTACAGACAAGCTAATAGAGAGGAGCTGATGAAAATCAGAGCCGAACAGCAACAAAAGTCTGACGAGGAAATGAAAAAAATACTGACACCAGATCAATACAAAAAGCTTGTTGAGATGCGTGAAAGACAACAAAATAATAGACCAAGGCGCGGAGGATCCCGTCAATAATCTTTTTTCAAAAGAACCTTCTAACCAAGGTTCTTTTGAAAACTTATTTGAAATCCAAGGCTTTTGGCACATCGTATGTATAAGAAAACATATATCAAAGAAGTGGTCATATGAAAAAGAAAGCCATTATACTTTTTATCGATAACTACCCATCTGGTAGAGATATGGATAAAATAAAAAGACAAATGCAGGCTTATGAGCTATCACAGCAACTAAACTTGCCGACTTTTATTTATTTTACTCATTTCCCAGATTATACTTTTGCTGGTATTCAAAACAGACTGAAAATTCAAGAGGGTAACTCATTTCATAAAAAGCTAGAGCACGCCTTTAAAAACTTGTTTTTCTTAGGCTACGACCAAGCCCTTTTTATAGATAGCCGCTATGCAGATATGACTGTAGAGGATGTCAAGCTAGCGTTCAACTCATTGGATGCCTATAAAGTGGTCATTGGAGCAACTGATACTGAAAAGATCTACTTATTTGGTCTCGCGCACTTCTTCGGTCAGTTGTTCAAAGAAAGCATGCATGCCAACCCTGTAGTCAGCATCCTACAAGCCACGGGGCAACTTGGGGTGAAGTATCACTTGCTAAAAGAGCTGACAGAGCCTCAAAATACTGTCAGACTCACGGATAAAGATGATCAAGAAGCAAAGTCGGTGAATTTTAAATAAGCTCAGTCAATACTGGGCTTTTTTCATCTCTATCTTGCTAGGATTAGAGTTTGCATTTTTATTGTATTTTTGTTTATGCTATCCAAAAAGACTAAATATGCTTTTCATGCTCTGATTTACTTGGCACAACACCAAGCACAAGGAGCAGTATTGATCCAAGAGATATCTGAAGCACATCAGATATCGCATAAATTTTTAGAAAACATCCTCTTAGAATTAAGAAAAGCGGGTTTTTTGGGTAGTAAAAAAGGAAAAGGTGGGGGATACTATCTCATCAAAAAGCCAGAAGAAATTCAACTATCAAAAATCATCCGATTGCTAGATGGCCCTATAGCCCTGCTTCCCTGTGTGAGTCTCAACTACTATGAACCTTGCGAAGAATGTAAAGAAGAGACACAGTGTGGACTAAATAAAGTAATGGCGCAAGTCAGAGATGAGACACTCAAAATCCTCGAAAACAAAAGTCTCGCAGATATCATAGAAGCTTACTGATCAAACAAATTTAAGATGATCACGTTTTTTCTCTAATTCCCTATAATATTGATAGGTTTTATATACTTTTGTAATTCAATGAAAACTATATGCTCCTAGATCAGACATTAAAAAGATGGTTTGAGAATAAAGAAGGCAAAGACAGTAATCTCAAAAGCCTTGCAAAATCCATTTCTTGGAGAATCTGTGGCACCATAGATACGATCGTCATCTCGTATTTGATCACTGGGCAGCTACATCTAGCAGTGTCTATCGGATCTATAGAGGTGGTGACTAAAATCATTTTGTACTATCTGCACGAGCGTGTGTGGGAAAAATTAGCTTAAAGTGATGGATTACAAAAAGCGACTCAGCGAACTATCAAAATACATCAAAGGAAATGATACCGTAGCAGATCTGAAGTATCTGATCAACGCATTTCCAGAGCAAGTGGTCTTCTCTACATCTCTAGGTCAAGAAGATCAGGCAATCACTGAAATCATCGCAAAAAACAAATTGGCTGTGAAGCTTTTCACCCTAGATACAGGCAGACTATTCAATGAAAGTTACGATTTATTAGAGAGGACTATTAGTAGATACAAAGTTGATATAGAGGTGCTCTTTCCCAACCAAGCGGATGTAGAGGAACTGGTCAAAAAACAGGGAATCAATGGATTTTATCACGGGATCGCGCAAAGAAAAGCTTGCTGCTTCACTAGAAAAGTAGTTCCTCTAAAAAGGGGGCTCAAAGGAAATGCGGTGTGGATCACTGGACTGAGGGCAGAGCAGAGCGAAAGCAGACAATCTCTCCAAGTAATTGAATGGGACGAAGCAAATCAGATCATCAAATACAACCCTCTGCTTCATTGGACTTACGAACAGCTACGAGCCTACATATCAGAAAACAGCATTCCTTACAATAAACTGCATGATGAGGGCTTTATCAGTATAGGCTGTGCACCATGTACTCGAGCGATCAGTCCTGGAGAGCCAGCCCGAGCAGGTCGCTGGTGGTGGGAAAGCTCACAAAAGGAATGTGGGCTTCATGCTTCTTGATGAAGCGTAATCAGACGAATACCTTCTACTGTCAGATTTTCATCTACCAAATCAAAACTAGAAGCCAGTGGCTGCAAGATAGATGATAGCCCCCCTGTAGCTATTACCTTAAGTTCTTCACTCAACTCCGCTTTTATTCGTTGGATCATCCCCTCCACTAAGCCTGTATAGCCATATAAAATCCCAGCTTGTATCGCATGAACAGTGTCTTTGCCGATAGCAGATTCAGGAAGTACTAGCGGAACTTCTGGCAGCTTAGAAGTATTACCAGAAAGTGCCTTGATAGCTGTTTTGAGTCCTGGAGCAATACTGACTCCTAGTACAGCACCACCTTCACTCACTACCGTAAAGGTCAAAGCCGTCCCAAAATCAATGATCAGACAAGCCTCTTTAAATTTAGCATATGCTGACATGACATTGCACATCAAGTCTGTCCCCATCTGCTGAGGATTAGGCGTGCTCACAGGTAGTTTCTCGTAACTATCAGGACCTACGAGGTGAGCTTGAATACCAAACAAATCCTTAGCTGTTTTGATCAGTGAATCTGTGATCTCAGGTACTACCGAACTAATCCCTACATAAGAAATATCGCTAACTTTAATCCCTTTTTCTAAAAAATAAAGTCTCAGCTGCATTTCTATTGCTGCTGTCTTTTTGAATGGTTTGGTTTCCATCCTATAGGTATAGACCCATTGTCCTTCTTTATAAAAGGAAAAAACCACATTAGAATTACCTGCATCAATAGCTAAAAACATGGATCAAAATTTTATAGAAGTGGCTAGTTTTAATAAAACGAGCCACTTTATTATTTGGCAAAAAGAGGAGGTTTAGCTTCATCAAAGATCGTTTGATCTTGATAGGCTTTAGCTACTCTAGCGATTTTCCCTTCTTCAAAGAGGTTTCCTATGATGGTAAATGAAGTTGGAGAGCCTTGATTATTATAGCCATTTGGCATCACCACGGCAGGATGGCCTGTCAAGTTAGTCACTAAGAGCTGACTTCCACCAAAGCTAGGTGTGATGATCGCATCATACTCTTTCATTAGCTCATTCATACGTTCTATGAGTATACTACGCATACGGTTAGCTTGGATGTACTCGACCGCTGGCACAAATCGAGCTGCTCTGAAGAAGTTTGGCCAAGCACCTTTATTTTGCATTTTGAGGAGGTCATCTTGGTTGCTTCTCGTCAGCTCATCAAAAGCAGCTCCTGCCTCAGCTGACAAAATCGTGATCAGAGGACTAGGATCAAAACCTACATCCATCTTCACAGGGATCAGTTCAACACCTAGCTTTTTGAATACTTCCAGAGCTGTAGAATCCTGTCTTTTACTCGCATATCTTCCTTCAAAATAATCTGAAAAATAGCCGATCTTCATTTTCTTAATATCCCAATTTGCATCATAATTGAGCGGGGCTGCGATAGTCGATGGGTCCAACTCATCTCGACCACTTATAGCATCGAGTACGATCGCACAGTCAAGGGCGTCTCTTCCTATAGGACCTATTTTGTCCATACTCCAGCTAAGTGCCATAGCACCGTACTTGCTCACTCGACCAAATGTAGGTCTGATACCTGTCACGCCATTGCGCGTAGAGGGAGACACTATGGAACCTAAAGTCTCAGTACCAATCGCAAATGGCACCAAGCCAGCAGATACCGCAGACGCAGAGCCTGCAGATGAACCACTACTTCCTTGTCTCAGATTCCATGGATTTCGAGTAGTCCCTCCATACCATTCATCTCCCATAGCTAGTGCTCCAAGTGTCAGCTTCACAACTAGGACTGCTCCAGCCTCATCTAGCTTTTGAACTACCGTAGCAGTACGGTCAATCACTTGGTCTTTGTAGGGAGCTGCGCCCCAAGTAGTCTTAGTACCTTTGACCGCCAGAAGGTCCTTGATACCATAAGGAATACCATGAAGTGGGCCTCTATATTTTCCTTGTTTGATCTCTTGATCTGCCTTTCTAGCTTGGGCGATGGCCTGATTTTCCATCAGCGTGATGACCGTCTCTAGCGTATCTCCATATCGTTTGATCCTATCGATATAGATACGCGTGAGTCTTTCAGAAGTGATTTGCTTATTTTTGATCAAAACAGCTAAGTCTGCAACCGGCATAAATGCGATGTCTACATCATTTGCAGGAAGGGTGACCTTTGACTTTAACCCCCAGTTGGTTGGCTTTTGAGGCTCTCGAGGTTGATACCCTATAGGCAAAGGATTAAATATCATAGCCGGAGCCACTTCATTGCCGATTTCATTTTTTCGAAGGTTCTCATAGTTTCTCAAGTGGCCATTCAGATTACCGATCATAGAGTCCCGCTCTGCAGGGGTAAACTCCAAGCCAATCAACTGCTCGGCCATAGCGATCACTTCTTGTGAAATCTCTGCCTTGCGCTGTCCAAAAGTGAAACCGAGCATAAAGATGGCAATCACGGCTATCCACTGCCATGTAAACATCTTGCTCATTATTTGCTTTAATTTAGTATTCATAGACACTACTTTTGTTAAATACAATTTCGGGATAAGTTAAGGATAAGCACAGATGCAAACAAACGAAAATATACCAGTATTCACGATGCCTATGAGAGGCATTTTACTCTTGGCAGGAATTTATAATTTGGCTTGGGGACTTTTCATTAAGTTCTTTCCTGAAGCTTTTTTCCAATGGATGATGATGGCCAAAGTAAACACGCCAAAAATCATCGAATGGCAGGGCATGGGAGTGATTTTCTTTGGAATACTTTATGTGTTTAGTGCTTTTTATCCGATCAGATCTTATCTAGTCATCGGTCTAGGGGCTGCCAGTAAAGTACTTGGAGCTGCTTGGTTTTTCTTCTTTGTGATCGATATGGAGTTGAACAAGCGCTTGATATTTCACCTTATCGCTAATGACCTGATTTGGTTTATCCCGCTTTTAGTGATCTTCTTAAGAGCCAAAAAAGTACGCAATCACCTCATCGAGACTGGACAATGGTAATAAAAAAGGCTGCCTTAGATAAGCAGCCTCTGTATGAATTAGGTGATTTGTTAATCTTCAGCTTTCCATTTGATCGTACACCCTATGGCTTTGGTGAAGTTTTGTCTTACTGACTTACCTGCCATGACATCTGTCATTGCCATCTCCACATATCTTTCTGTCGCCTTGCTAGCATCCTGATGATTATTATCGATGGCACCGATATAGGCGACCTTGTATCTATCGCGCTCTTTAGTCAAAAGAAAAACATGTGGTGTGCGTGTGGCACCATATGTCTTAGTGATCTCTTGTGTCTCATCTACTAGATAAGGGAAAGTAAAACCCTTTTCCTTAGCCCTGATCTTCATGTTTTCGAATGAGTCCTCTGGCTGAGCTTCTGGATCATTCGGATTGATCGCTACCACAGGATAGCCCATTGCTTTATACTTTTTATCAAGGGCTATGATTCTATCTTCGTACATCTTGGAGTATGGGCAGTGATTGCAAGTGAAGATCACTAAGTATCCTTTATTATTCGGATTATCAGCGAGCGAGACATATTTTCCATCGATGTTTTTTAGCTTAAAATCAGTAGCGTAGTCACCTACTTGGTACTGAGCCATCGCCATAGTTCCTACCATCAAAAAGGCTGTGATAAATGTAAATATCTTTTTCATAGCTTATGAATTTGAAAGTTTATCAATGATTTCCTGTAATTCAGTTTCTTTGAGCTCTCCTTCATGAAAGACTTTTTCTCCTGTCTTTTGATTGATAAAAAGAGAAGCTGGAATAGCCCCAGACCACTCTGGGCTTACTTTATCTATCCATTTATTATAATCAACTTCATCTAATAGATACACTTGAGATTGGATATTTCTCTTTGTAATAAAACCAGTCACTCGAGGATCCACATCTGAGGCATTGTCTAAGCTGATGAACACCACTTCTACTCCTTCTTGCGCATTGACTGCTTCGAATAGAGGCATCTCTGCTATACAAGGTCTACACCATGTCGCCCAAAAGTTGATCACACGAATCTGATCTCCCTCTGCTTGAATGAGCTGCTCCATTTTAGACCACTTGATGACAGGCACATCCTTCACTAAAGAGGTAGCACTCATCATCAACACCAAGAAGCCAAATACTAAAATACTATTGATCTTTTTCATAAGAATACATTACATGCTAATATACTCAATAAGTGTGCTAATGGTTTTCTTATGTCACTAAAAGCTATCACTCGATAGATATCACCACAGAAAATTTTACGAAATTTCAAAAATCCAAACAGAATTATTTTGGCTTTTTCTGACAAAAAAACGCCCATATACTACACAGAAGCAGATACTGATTGTACAAAAAATGAAAATTTAAAAATCAAGTCTATTTATCCACAAATCATCAAAGTTATCCACACAGAAAATTAATTTTAATATAACCATTTGATTTACAATTGTTTATTGATCAAAAAATATTTCAAAATTATGTTGATAAGTAAACCCACTTTTGAAAGTCTCTAATAAATCCTTTGGTTTTAAAGAAAAATAATAGCCTTTTCAAACAATTCTTTTGAAAATCCGTTAATCGCGATTATTTCTTATCAATCTTTTTCGATAAGCATTAAAAATACGGGACTTAGAGATGAAGCCTACATAGCGCTCATTTTCTAAAACAGGTAAGTTCCAAGCACCCGTTTGTTCAAACTTCGTCATGACCTCCTCCATGGATTCTGAAGTATATACAAAAGCAGGAGGACTGTGCATCAGGCTTTTCACAGCGGTCTCTTCTCTAAGCACCTCATCAAACATGATCTCCCTGATATCATCTAGCGTGATGATCCCTAGCAGTCGCTGCTCATCATCTACTACTGGAAATATATTACGTTTAGAGACTTTCACCAGCTGCGTCAGATCTGCCAGTTTAGCATCAGGATGTATGGTCAATAGATCCGTCTCTGTGATCTTACAAATGTCGATAAGTCCTAGCACCTCTTGATCTTTAGTCTCTGGTAGCTGCTGACCCTGCTCTACAAGCTGTCTTTTGTAGAGAGAGTACTTTTCGAAAGCTGAATAAGAGGTGAAAGAAATCGCTGAGACCAACATGAGCGGCACAAAAAGTTCGTAACCACCAGTCACCTCAGCTATCAGGAATATAGCGGACAATGGAGCGTGCTGCGTACAAGCCATCACACCACACATAGCCACTAATGTAAAGTGCCCTAAAGGTAGCTGAATGCCGAAATCCAGAAAGTTAAAAGTATAAGCAAACCAATATCCTGTAAATGCTCCTACAAACAAAGAAGGCGCAAACACACCACCACTTCCTCCACTACCTATAGTAAGCGCTGCTGCGATCGGCTTGAAGAAAATGATAAATAATAAGAAAACGATGATGAAGTAGGGGTTGTCCAATTCAGCAAAAAAGAGTGAATTGCTGAAAAGTAAATCTGGTCTATTTTCTATTAGGTTATTGATTGCGCCATAGCCCTCACCATACATAGGAGGCAGCACGAAAATGATCAAGCCAAGCCCAAGACCACCAAGTATGATTTTCTTTGTTTTACTTTTAAACTTTCCTAAAATCCCCTCTACACTAAGTACCACACGAGAAAAATACACCCCAATCAAACCAGTAGCCACACCAAGCATCACATAATAGGGCACTTGTTTTGCCTCAAAATCATCCGACAAGTTGAATTGAAAAAGGGCATCTTCTCCTAATAAAACCATGGATACCAATGAGCCCATCACAGAAGAAATCAGCAAGGGAATAAAGGCTGCTAGAGATACTTCAGCCAGCAGTACTTCAATGGCAAAAATCACTGCTCCAATAGGCGCATTAAAGATCGCAGAGATAGCACCTGCTGCACCGCAGCCGATCAGAAGGGTTCGTTTTTTATAGTTGAGGTGTGTCAGCTGTCCTACATTGGAGCCTATAGCTGAGCCTGTCACCACCACAGGAGCTTCAAGTCCCACAGATCCCCCAAAGCCTACAGTAAGGGCAGAAGTGATGATTCTAGAGTAAGTGCTCTTAGCAGGAATGATACTCGACTTCTTAGAAATCGTAAACAACAAGTCAGGAATCCCATGTCCTATAGTAGTCTTAAGCACATAATGAGCCACTACTGTAGTCAGAGCAATACCTATAGCAGGATAAGCCAAGTAAAAATAGTTTTCATACTGAATGTCAAAGCCCTCTACTAAAAAATGTTGGATCCCATGAACCGTTTGCTTGAGTAAAACAGCGGCTAAACCAGAGACTATACCTATCACACCCGCTAGTAACAAGATAAAGTTCTTATTGCTTAGGTGCTTTAACCTCCAAATCAGAAATCTAGTAAGTAGGTCTTGGTTTTTCAATCGTAGATAAAAAGTCTAAATGTATATTTTGTAAGGCTGCAAATTAACAGCTTCATTTTAAATTGTTTACAATTTTTTAGCCTTTTCCCAGTAAATATCCATCTCTGCCAGACTCATCTCACTAAGTTGCTTGCCTGCCTTAGCAGCCTCTTGCTCTAAATATTGAAATCGCTTGATAAATTTCAAGTTGGTACGCTCGAGCGCCTCTTCAGGATTGATATCGATAAATCGGGCATAATTAATCAATGAAAAAAGTAGGTCTCCAAACTCCCCGGCAGCTTTTTGTGAGTCGATAGCGCCTTCTGCCACATTAAATTCCGACTTGAACTCCTGCATCTCTTCTTCTACTTTTTCCCAGACTTGGTGCTTTTCCTCCCAGTCAAATCCTACCCCTCGAGCTTTTTCCTGTATTCTCATGGCTTTGATCAAGGCAGGAAGAGATTTGGGCACGCCACCCAGCACAGATTTATTTCCTTTTTCTTGTAGTTTGATCTTTTCCCAGTTTTGCTTGACGGCTTCTTCATCCTTGGCTTCTGTATCTCCGTAGATATGCGGATGCCTTCTGATGAGCTTATCACAAAGGCTATTGATCACTGACTCGATATCAAAGGCCTGTTGTTCGTCACCTATCTTAGCATAAAACACTATATGTAGTAGAATATCTCCCACCTCTTTTTTGATCTCCTCCAAATCTCCTTCTATGATCGCATCTGATAGCTCAAAAGTCTCCTCGATCGTCAAGTGTCTCAAACTCTCCATTGTCTGCTTGCGATCCCAAGGGCACTGCTCTCTGAGCTCATCCATGATGGTAAGCAATCTATCAAAGGCGGCTAATTGGGCTTGTCTTTTTGTGGTCTTCATTGGATTGTAGATTTGAGAAACTATTTGGAAAATATGGGCGTTTGCTAAGTAGATTGTAAATTTGTAGAAATTCACTCAATATGACAACTGTATTCATCACGATCGGATTCATCGCTTTGTTTTTCATCCTCATGTCTGTTAGACTGCTTTTTATCAAAGGAGGCGAGTTTAAAGGCACATGTGCTTCTCAAAGCCCGTTTCTCAACAAAGAAGGCGCTACTTGTGGGTTCTGTGGAAAAACAGTAACCGCTGGAGAAGCTTGCGGTAATCCTGATAATGAAGTAGATAAAGTGCTAGCTAAGTTTAAGTAAGCTTAAGCTTGTCTTGTCTTTCCAATACTTATCTATTCATTTTTGACATCAATTGTCGCTGTTTCAAGTTCCATATGACATATTTTTTTAACTTGGTTTGATGGAAAGTGAATCTACTGATCGATTAAAGTTAGCCGCAAAGTTCATCAACAACACTGCCTCTCCTATATTTCTCACGGGTAAGGCTGGTACTGGAAAGACTACTTTTCTCAGAAATCTCATCCATGAAACCCACAAGAGCTATCTAGTCGTAGCCCCCACGGGTATTGCTGCACTTCACGCCAAAGGAGTCACTATCCACTCTCAATTCTTGCTGCCACTTGGTAGTTTTTTGCCTACTTATGAGCCTGAGGGCAAGTTTTCTTCACAATCTGGCTGTTTCACTCAACATACCCTCGCACGCAAACATCCGCTCAATAATGTGCGCAAAAAAGTACTTAGAGCCATAGAGCTACTCGTCATAGATGAGGTGAGCATGCTCAGAGCAGATGTGCTAGATGCGATAGACTTTAGGCTTCGTACCGTCACTGGCAATAGAGAACCTTTCGGAGGCATACAAGTCCTTCTCATTGGTGATCTACACCAGCTTCCACCGATAGTCAGAGATCAAGAGTGGCATTTGCTCAGTCAGTTTTATAGCAGTATCCATTTCTTTGAGGCACACGCACTCAAAAAGACAGGCCTCGTCTACCTAGAACTAGACAAAATCTTCAGACAAAAAGATGAAGCCTTCATCCAAGTGCTCAATCACTTCAGGGACAATCAAGTCACCTCGGCAGATGTCAGCCTACTAAACAAGCAATTTAAAACTGCTGCTGAGATCAAAGACCTGCCACCTGCGATCACAATCACTACTCACAACTACAAAGCTGAAGAGAGAAACCATGTAGAACTGCAAGCACTTTCGGGCAAAGCCTACCATTACTCAGCAGACATAGATAGAGACTTTCCAGAATCCCTCTATCCGATACCTGAGCAACTCACACTCAAAGTGGGTGCACAAGTCATGTTTATCAAAAATGACAGCTCAGGTCAGTCAGAATACTTCAATGGGAAACTGGCTCAAGTCACCTCGCTGGATGATGAAGAAATCATCGTAAAAATGGCTGAAAGTGACGTACTCTATACATTGAAAAAAGAGCTTTGGGAAAATAAGAAGTACCTAGTAAATGATGACACCAAGGAACTAGAAGAAGAGGTAGTCGGTACTTTTTCGCATTATCCTATCAAGTTGGCTTGGGCAGTCACTGTGCACAAGAGCCAGGGACTCACTTTTGAGCGAGCGATTATCGATGTAGAGAGTGCCTTTGCCCCAGGTCAAGTATATGTAGCCCTGAGTAGGCTCAAAAGTCTCGAAGGACTAATCCTCAGCTCGCGCATCCGCCAAGAGGTGATCAACTCAGACCCTATGGTAGATAGATTTATCGATGAGATCGGTTCAGATAATGACCTAGAAGCACTTTTACCCATCCATGAAAAACAATATTTAGTTAAGCTCACTAGACAAACATTTGACCTGTCTGGAATTATCAAAGAGTTGCAAGACTTCATCCAAGCACATGATACTGGATT
Organism: Penaeicola halotolerans; assembly: GCF_016464625.1. GTDB lineage: Bacteria > Bacteroidota > Bacteroidia > Cytophagales > Cyclobacteriaceae > Penaeicola > Penaeicola halotolerans. Next base: position 367,696 of record NZ_JAEAGO010000002.1, on the reverse strand, counting down.
AGACTTTGAAGATGCTGAGATGCGATCTGCCATGCCGAATCTCCTACTGCAACTCCTAACAGAAACCGAAAACACTCAAAAGTATCAACAGCAGTTACTTCAGTTAGTCTTAGAAGAAAATAAAGATGCCCTCACCGATAGGCTGAGCAGGGGCAGTACATACTACAGTGATTTCCTAGAAAACCGACTCAAAGAACTCCTGCTTCACCGAGCGGAAGTTTCGAGATTTACAGGAACTAAAAAATACCAAGAGGGGCTACAAACACTAGAGCATGCACTGCTAAAAAAATACGAAGACATCACTAAAGTGAGTACCGTGATACAAGCCATCATGAATGGACATGGATATGAAAAACTCAAACTCATCCAAGCTAAAAAGCAGTCTCGCTATCAACAACTCCTCTCTGAAGCCAAAGAAATCGTCAGCCAAAATCCGAAGTTTGCCAAAAACAAGACTGGGAAAGTCAAGAAAGCTGGCAAACCGAGTCTTAAACGCGCTAAAGGAGAGACTTATGACATCACCTTCCAATTATTTGAAGAGGGTAGAAGCATAGAAGACATCGCCAAAGAAAGAGGCTTGGCGACTTCTACCATAGAGGGTCACATTGCCAGAGGTATTTCTTCGGGCCGGATCTCCATACATGGCTTGATGAATATGCGCTCTATAGAAGAAATAGAAAGAGCCTTCGGAAAAGATAACACCTCCGCTACCGTCATCGTAGAAAAACTCGAAAACCGCTACTCATACGCTCAAGTTCGCTGGGTGATGGCTCATCTTAGAAAAGATGAGTAGACTCTCTGGATCAACTTCTGCATTTTTAATTCTTTATGGCTAACTTGCCCATCTGAAAAATCAAAGGCTATGTGGGATCAATTTGATGACGACTGGGATGAGGCTGATGAGCGTGAATTTGACCAAAAAAGTGCTGAAATCTACGCCCACCCACTACACCAAAAAGCCAGTGAAATCTATGAATTGACACAGACGTTGGTAGAAACAATGAGTGATACCGATCGAAAAAGCTATGGACAGTTTATGCTAGAAGATGCACATCAACTAGCTTCTAAATTTGCTGTCGCTCATGCTGTGGATAACTACATCACCAAAGTAGAAAACGCTACGCTATTAAAACTTCATGCTAGAAAGCTTTTGGCGACCACCACACTCATAGGGCATCATGAGGTCAATCCAACAGACCACGTGCTGCTACTCAGAGAAGCCATTGAGGATTTGAGGCTGCTATTTGTAGATTGGATACAGGGCTTTAAACAAAGTAAAGCAACTACACCTCCAGATGGTTGGGGGCTATTTATATTAGGAGAAAAAGACGAAGATTGAATAATTAACAAATGGAAATCACAGGAAAAATCGTACAAATGCTACCTGAACAATCTGGTAGCGGCAGAAATGGAACTTGGAGAAAACAAGAAGTCATCCTTGAAACAGCTGGTCAATACCCAAAAAAGGTGTGCTTGGCCATCTGGGGAGACAAAATAGATCAGTTTGCAGTCAAGCCCAATGATGAGCTTACTGCCTCTATAGAAGTAGAAAGCAGAGAATACAATGGACGCTGGTACACAGATGTCAAAGTCTGGAAAGTAGCTCGAGGAAATGGCGGAGGTTCTAGTGCTCCAGCTCCTGCAGATCCATATCCTGCTGGGGAGACTTTTAGTAGCGATACTGATGATTTGCCTTTCTGATATATCATATAGACCCTGACGTACATAGTCAGGGTCTTTTTTTAATTTAACTTTTTCATACTCACAAGTACATCTGCAACCCTCATTGTTGATCACTGCCGTTCAGCACATTTTTGATGCATTCTTATTTACAATTGCTTAATTTCCATCAAGAATAAACTCTAATCGAACCATGAAAAAAATAACTTACCGTATCAATCGCTTTACGCTGAGTCTATTGGTCATTTGCACGATGGGAGCAGGGAGTCTATCAGCTCAAGACAACCTCACCTATCAGAAGCCTCCAAAGGCTATCGCTGACCTAGTCGAAGCCCCAAATACTCCTTCTGTCAACTTCGATAGCAAAGGGGAGTGGATGCTCCTCCAAGAGCGTCCAGGCTATGGCAGCATCGAAGAACTCGCACAGCCAGAGCTTAGAATAGGCGGACTTAGACTCAATCCTGCTACCAATGGCCCAAGTAGAGCAGGCGGTGCCTCAGGACTTAAATTCAAAAAAGTAGTTGGTGGAGAAGAATATGCCGTAACTGGACTCCCTGCCAATGCACGCATCAGCAGCGTGAGATGGTCTAATAAAGAAGATAAAGTAGCTTTCTTAAACACTACTGCCACAGGCATCAGCCTTTGGGTAGTGGATGTCGCTACCAGACAAGCTAAAAAACTCACAGATGAAATCATCAACGACACTTATGGGTCAGCCTTTACTTGGCTAGCAGATGACAGTGCGCTGCTTATCTCAGCCGTCAAGCCTGGAAGAGGTCCTGCTCCAAAAGAACCCCTTGCTCCAAAAGGTCCAATCATCCAAGCAACTTCTGGTGATGCGGCACCTTCTAGAACTTACCAAGATCTTTTGAAAAACCCTTATGATGAACAGCTACTCGAGTACTACATGACTAGCCAACTCATGACTGTTGACCTCAATGGAAGCACAAAAGCACTCGGTAAAGCTGGTGTGATCAAGAGCTACAGCCTATCTCCTGATGGTAAATACCTGATGGTCTCTATGGTAGAAAAGCCTTACTCTTATCTAGTTCCTGTCAGCAGATTCCCTTCTAAAATAGAAATCTGGGATGCTACAACTGGCAACGTGGTGAAAGAGCTTGCTAAACTTCCATTAGATGAAAACAGGCCTACTGGCTTTGATGCCACAGTAGACGTACCAAGAAGCCACGGCTGGAGAGCTGATGCCGATGCTACACTTTATTGGGTGGAAGCACAAGATGGCGGTGATCCACGCAAAGAAGTAGCCGAAAGAGATGTGGTCTTTACACTAAGTGCTCCTTTTACTGGTCAGAAACAAAAGCTGGTAGGTACTGCCTATCGCTATGGAGGTATCGCATGGAGTGATGACAACTTTGCTATCATCAATGAAAGATGGACAGCCTCTCAGACAGAAAGAAGATCAATCTTTAACCCGTCTAATCCAAACGCTGCAAAAACTGTCTTGATCGAAAGGTCATATAATGACACATACAATGATCCGGGAAGCCCTGTTTATACAAGAAATGAAAAGGGTAGAAGTGTCCTTTTGAGAGAGAAAGACAATCTCTTCATGATCAGCCAAGGAGGTTCTCCAGAGGGCAATATGCCTTTTATCGCTACTTTCAATACTAAAACTAAGAAGCAGACGATTCTTTGGAGATGTGAAGCGCCATACTATGAGCGTCCTGTAGAGGTGCTTTCTAAAGATGGCAAAATGATCATCACTCTGAGAGAAAGTGAAAAAGATCAGCCAAACTACTTCATGAGAGACCTCAAGAAAAAGTCGATGACGCAAGTCACTAACTTTGCTCACCCATATGAGTCCCTCAAAAATATCAATAAGCAACTAGTAACTTATAAGCGTAAGGATGGACTCAACTTATCTGCTGTAGTCTATACTCCTGCAGGATACGACCCCGCCAAAGACGGTAGACTACCTGTCGTGATGTGGGCATATCCACGTGAGTACCGCTCTGCTGATGTCGCAGCGCAAGTGAGAGGCTCTAAGTATGAGTTTACTCGTCTCAACTGGGGTTCTCCTCTCTATTGGGTGACGCAGGGTTATGCCATCATGGACAGAACGGAGTTCCCGATAGTCGGTGAAGGCGAAACACTTCCAAATGACCTGTTCGTAGAGCAACTGGTAGCTAATGCTGAAGCAGCTATAGACTTCATCGTAGAAGCAGGTATCGGAGATAGAAACAGAGTAGCGGTAGGAGGTCACTCATATGGAGCCTTCATGACTGCCAATCTTTTGACACATTCTGACCTCTTCGCAGCAGGTATCGCTAGAAGTGGTGCTTACAACAGAACGCTAACGCCTTTTGGCTTCCAAGCTGAGGAGCGTACTTTCTGGGAAGCTCCAGAAATCTATGGAGCCATGTCTCCTTTCTTCCATGCAGATAAGATGAAGCATCCGCTTCTCCTTATTCATGGTGAGGCTGACAACAACTCGGGTACTTTCCCTATCCAAAGTGAGCGCTACTACAATGCCCTCAAGGGTCATGGTGCTACAACTAGACTGGTATTTTTACCACATGAGAGTCATGGATATGCCGCCATGGAGTCTATCCTCCACACACTATGGGAGCAAGACCAGTGGCTAGATAAACACGTAAAAAATAAGCAGTAAAATACAAGAGCCTCGCTGAATGATCAGCGAGGCTCAATTTTTAAAGAGAAATACTTTTTAATTTTCTCTAAGCTGTTTCAAATTTTGCAAGCCCTCGTCAAGATCTGGACCGAGCATATCTTCCATAGACATAAAGAGACTCATCAGATTATACGGTCTAGGCATATTGCCATAAATTCCCCAAGCTACTTTTGTTTGATTTTCACTTACTGATGAAAGCTTCAAATAAGCTTTATCTGTTGACTCAAATGGCTCTACAAAGCGAAGCTCATAATCAATCCTCTCTCCAGCTTGAATCCCAATAATTTCTTGTTCCCCCTTGCCTACATTAGGATCTTCACTCTCCCAGCCTACCATGAAGCCTATCTGACCATCAGTACCCGCTTCAGTTCTCTTCATATTGGGATCCATTTTATCCCACTTACTGAATGCTGATTGATTTTTAAGCAAAACCAAATAATCAAAAAGCGCCTCTCTGGGCTCATCGATGACTATCTCTCTTTCTACTTGATAAGAGGTAGTCACCACATAGCTAGCTGCAATTACTATCAGTAAAAGGCTTAGCAACACGATCAAAATCTTTTTTAGTACTTTCATTTGTCTTGGTTTAGTGGATGATAGTGGAAGCCCTAATTTAATCTATTATTCATATATTTTCACTAAAGCAGCTGAAAATCAGCGCATAACAAAAAAAGAGGTGTCACTTAAATGCTATAGAGGGGCTTAATCAAAAAAATAAAGGCTGCTCTATCTTCACTAAAGCAGCCTTTTTGATAATATCACAGCAATAGACTATGCCATCACATACTGCTCTTTGAGCTTTTCTAGCACATAGTCTATCTCTTCTATCTTATTGTTTCGTGAAAAAGAAAATCTCACAGCCGCTCGCTCAGGCTGATGTCCTAGTGCCCTCAAAACATGAGACCCTACAGTCGCACCACTGCTACAGGCGCTTCCACCTGACGCTGAAATACCCGCCAAATCCAAATTGAAGAGTAACATGCCGCTATCCTCTGACGGAGGAAAGCTTACATTCAGCACCGTATAAAGGCTCTTTTGGAGATCTCCAGAAAGCCCATTAAAAGTCACACCAGGCACGATCTCTCGTAGGCGATTGATCATATGCTGCTTAAGAGACTCCACGTGTGCTTGATGAGCAGACATGTCTTCATAGGCCAACTCTAATGCCTTAGCAAGTCCAATGATGCCATAGACATTCTCCGTTCCTCCACGCATGTTGCGCTCCTGCGAACCACCATGTATGAAAGGATGTATTTTTTTATCTTTTCTGATATAGAGAAATCCTGTGCCTTTTGGCCCATGAAACTTATGTCCTGCGCCCACGATCGCATCTACAGGTAGTTGCTTTAGGTCATGCACATAATGTCCCATCGTCTGTACGGTATCAGAATGAAAATAAGCATCATAGCGACTACAGATCTCACCGATTTTCTGAAGGTCATTCAGATTACCGATCTCATTGTTCGCATGCATGAGGGAAACGAGTGTTTTGTCATTCGTCTTGAGCAATTGTTCCAAATGAGCTAGGTCAATTTCCCCTTTCTCATTGATCTCTACTAGACTCAACTTGACCTTACCGATCTTAGCCAAGTGCTCTAAAGTATGTAAAACCGCATGATGCTCAAGAGGTGAAGTGATCGCATGCTTGATGTCATAAGTATCTATACTACAGACAATAGCCGTATTATCCGCTTCAGTACCTCCTGAGGTGAAGAATATCTCACCTGGAGTTACATTGAGTAGTTCGGCTACTTTTTTACGAGCGCGCTCCAGACCAGTGCGCACTTCTCTACCATGTCCGTGTACTGAAGATGGATTGCCATAGTGATCCCTCATATAAGGAATCATCGCCTCGATGACACGCTCATCGATGGGAGTTGTTGCTGCATTGTCTAGATATACTCTCATTGTTGTTTGTTTTGATTCCTGCCCAAAGGAGGTTATCCCTTTGAGCATTATTGTTTAAGTATCATTGAGAAATGATCTCCTTGATATCCTGAATGATCTTATTAGCTAAATAATCTGCTGTAGCCTCTGTCTCTGATTCTGAATAAATCCTGATGATTGGCTCAGTATTAGACTTTCTGAGATGTACCCACTCTTTATCAAACTCTATCTTCACTCCATCAATGTCATTGATTGGCTGCTTGGCATATTTCTTTTTGATCTTTAAAAGAATATCATCCACATCAATGCTAGGCGTAAGCTCGATCTTATTTTTAGAAATATGGTAATTAGGGTAAGACGCTCTCAACATGGATACGCGCTTGCCATACTTAGCCAGGTGTGTCAAGAAAAGCGCAATACCCACCAAAGCATCTCTACCATAGTGAGACTCAGGATAGATCACGCCTCCATTACCTTCTCCTCCGATGATGGCATTAGTCTCCTTCATTTTGTTGACCACATTTACCTCTCCAACAGCCGCTGCTTCATAGTTTCCGCCATGTTTTAGGGTGACATCTTTGAGTGCTCGGGTAGAAGACAAGTTAGAGACGGTATTACCTTTAGTATGCTGAAGTACATAGTCAGCTACTGCTACTAGTGTGTATTCTTCGCCAAAAGGTGTCCCGTCCTCAGACAGCAAGGCCAATCTGTCTACATCTGGATCTACTACGATTCCAAGGTCATATTTACCTTGCTCGAGTACTTTAGAGATCTCTCTGAGGTTCTCAGGTAGTGGCTCAGGATTGTGTGGAAAATGCCCATCAGGCTTACAGTATAGCTCTTTCACATCTGTGACGCCAAGTGCTTTGAGTAGCATGGGAAGTACGATACCTCCCGTGGAGTTGACACAGTCTATCACTACACGAAAGTTTTTAGCACGGATCGCCTCTACATCTACGAGTGGTAGTGCCAGTACTTTTTCAATATGCTTTTCAAAATAGCCATCAAGTCGCTGATAGCTTCCTAGCTTTTTCACCTCTACAAAATCAAAGGCTTCTCTTTCTGCAATCTCCAAAATAGCTTTTCCCTCTGCATCTGAGATAAACTCTCCTTTGCTATTGAGTAGCTTGAGCGCATTCCACTGAATAGGGTTATGACTAGCTGTGAGGATGATTCCTCCACCAGCATTTTCCTCAGGAACTGCGATCTCTACAGTAGGCGTAGTGGATAAGTCTAGGTCGATCACATCGATACCAAGTCCTTGTAGTGTACCTGCCACCAATTTAGAGACCATCTCACCCGAGATACGGGCATCTCTTCCGATGACTATTCTATGATTGTTCGAATTTTGCTTGATCCAAGTACCGTAAGCAGCGGTAAATTTCACCACATCTAGTGGAGTCAATGCATCACCCACTTTTCCTCCGATGGTACCTCTGATGCCTGATATTGATTTGATTAAAGTCACTTGCTTCTAAATTTTATTGTCGGCAAATGTAATAATTTTTGTGTAAAGCATCAGACGAAATGATTTGAAAGACAGATCTCGTATCAACTAATCCGACTCCAATTGACTGTGTGCTTCTTGATGCTTCTTACCTGACGAAGTATCGCTTGATTTTCTGGTTTGGCAAGTTGTGGGTCTGCCTCCAAAACTGCTGTAGCGGCATCTCTTGCAAGCGATAATATAGGTCCATCCTTACTGATATCAGCGATGAGTAGATCTGCAATCCCACTCTGCTGAGTCCCCATCAGATCTCCAGGCCCTCTGAGGTGAAGGTCTACATCGGCTATCTCAAAACCATTATTTGTCCTGACCATGGTACCGATTCTCGTTTTACCATCTTTGGACAGTTCATACTTAGTCATCAGGATACAATAGGACTGCTCTGCGCCACGACCCACGCGACCTCTCAACTGATGAAGCTGTGCCAAGCCAAATCGCTCTGCATTTTCTATGATCATCACAGATGCATTAGGTACATTGACCCCGACTTCTATCACTGTAGTAGCGACCATGATTTTAGTCTCGCCTTTGATGAAGCGCTGCATCTCAAAGTCTTTCGCCTCTGACTTCATATCCCCATGCACAATGCTGACAGGATACTGGGGAAAATGTCTCGTGATGCTCTCATAACCATCGTGCACATGCTTGAGATCTAGCGTGGCGGACTCTTCTATGAGTGGATAGACGATGTATACTTGTCTGCCTTTTTCTATCTCTTCTTTGATAAAACCAAAGACACGCAATCTGTCCTTTTCATACCGATGTACTGTCTGAATCGGCTTTCTGCCAGCGGGCAACTCATCTATGACCGATAGGTCTAAGTCTCCATAGAGTGTCATGGCTAAAGTTCTTGGTATCGGAGTAGCCGTCATGACCAAGACATGTGGATAGTAGTTTTCATTTTTGGTCCAAAGCTTAGCACGTTGAGCTACACCAAAACGATGCTGCTCATCTACTACCGCCAAGCCGAGGTTTTTAAACTGTACCTTATCTTCTAGCAAGGCATGCGTACCAATCAAAATATGGAGTGCCCCAGACTCCAAGCCAGCGTGGATCTCTCTTCGTGCCTTTGTCCTGACAGAGCCTGTGAGCAGGGCTATCTTCAAGCCGAGCATATCTGCATATTCCTTCAAGCCAATATAATGTTGCTGAGCAAGTATCTCCGTAGGCGCCATCAAGCATGTTTGTGCTCCAGAACTCACCGACAGCAACATGCAGATAAACGCCACCATGGTTTTACCGCTTCCTACGTCTCCTTGTACCAGTCTATTCATCTGCTTGCCAGAGCGCATGTCTGCATAAGCTTCTTTGATCACACGCTTTTGTGCGCCAGTCAACTCAAATGGCAAGTGATCTTTATAAAAAGTATTGAGCAGCTGGGTGTCAGCAAGTACTTGCCCTTTGTATTTTTCGGTTCGTGTGAGCTTAAGCTTGAGTAACCTCAGTTGGACATAAAAAAACTCTTCAAACTTCAGTCTAAAGCGCGCCCTGTTGAGTAGTTCCTCTCCTTGGGGAAAATGAATCTGCCGAATGCTCTCTGCCTTGGACATGAGCTTGTATTGGGCGAGAATATCAGGACTGAGTGTCTCCTGTAGCTGAGGCAAAGCCGCTCGCACCAGTTCGGCCATCATCTTACTGATCGCCTTGCTGTCTATGTATTTGGCTTTGAGTTTCTCTGTGGTATTATATACTGGCTGATGAAAGCTTCGCTGCTCGGCAGCAGGTACGTATACTTCCAACTCAGGGTGAGCTATGTTGATCTTTCTATTAAACTCCGTGGGTTTACCAAAAACGACATACTGTGTCTTTAAACTAATTTTTTTAAGCACCCATTGGATCCCTTTGAACCAAACAAGCTCTATCTGACCTGTTTCATCTTGGAAGTGTGCAACAAGTCGCTTTTTCCTGCCTTCTCCGATCGTTTCTACTTGTCTGATAGTCCCTTTGATCTGTACACCAGAGAGCTCTCCATGGAGTTCATTGATCTTGTAAAATTTCGTGCGGTCTTCATATCTAAAAGGATAGTATTGAAGCAGATCAGCATAGGTGAAGATATTCAGCTCTTTGTTGAGCAACTGTGCCTTTTGGGGACCAACCCCCTTGATGTACTCGATGCTGGTATCAAAAAAACTCGCCACTAAATATCCTTTTGAATAGAAATACTAATCTAAGAAAGATTTGATAGGAAGGAAGAGGGGATGCTTAGAAATTGCTCTGGAAAACTACTCTTTCCACTTGAGCGTGTTCATCAGATGTGCCATATCGACTTTGATGTATTCGATCACTGGCGCGAGCGAATCGTTTTTCATAGCGGTATTAAAATACAAAGCCCCTCTGATGAAGTTCTCTGTAGAGTCTGTCAGATAAAACTGAAACTGAGTGGGCACTTGTCCTTCGAGCTCTGATACTACCCCTGTGTATCCCTGAGGGGTCATCAGAGCACGTTCTTCTATGGCATAAGCTCGGACTTGATGCTTGGAGGTAAGCTTGTACGAATCTTCCATGTAGTCTTTGAGACTTTGCTTATCCTTGATCTTTTTATAGGTCAGATTAATCTCCGCATCAAAAAGCTCATAGCGGATATTCCCCCAGCCAGGCTCACTATATCGGCTAGTGTCTGGGACGAAAGTAGCTAGCTGAGACTTTTCTAAAGTATAAGGAAAACTCCCCAAAAGCGGCTCAAAACGATGGTCAGGAAGATCGATCCTATTATATCCTTTTGGCTTAGGCAGGTAGTCCTCCTCGCAAGACACACTCAAAATCAGTAACACAACGGCTACTAAATATCGCTTCACACTTCTCATCTTCAGTCTTCGTAATGCCCTAAATTCTTCTCACTTTCTGATTTGATGGTCACTTTGACCTTTTTGATCTTACGAGTATCTACTGCCAAGATGGTGAATTCAAACTCTTCATACTTGATCTTAGTACCCGACTTGGGAAGTTTAGTGTTGAGCTCCAGTAGCAGACCACCAAGCGACTCACTTTCCCCTTTGACCTCATCAAAGATATTGGAAGATACATCGATCTTTCTACAGAAGTCATTGAGAGAGACCTTGCCTTCAAAAATAAACGTGGACTCATCCAACTTCGTGTAGTTGACATCATCCTCGTCATCAAACTCATCATTGATCTCACCGATGATCTCCTCTATGAGGTCCTCTAGGGTAATCAAGCCAGAAGTTCCTCCATATTCATCCACTACAATGGCCATATGTACGCGCTTCTCTTGGAAGTCCTTGAGTAACCCATCTACTTTCTTGTTTTCTGGCACAAAAAAACCAGGCCTGATCAGATCCTGCCATACAAAACCCTCATTCTCTTCTATAAAGGGAAGTAAGTCTTTGATATAGAGAATGCCCTCTATCTTATCGATAGTCTCTCTGTAAACGGGTATTCTAGAGTAACCAGATTTATTGACCTTATCCATCAGTTCGTGGAAGTCTGTCTCAAAATCCACCGCCATGATATCTACCCTAGAGCGCATGACTTGGCGGACATTCAGGGTACTGAAATTCACAATTCCTTTTAAGATGTCTTTTTCCTCTTCGGTGGTATCTTCATCTGAGGTCATCTCAAGGGCATGATGAAGTTCATTTACAGAAATGGTATAGCCTTTTCGGTCTATTCTTTTTTCGATGACATTGGAGATATTCATCAGTACCCAAGCTAGGGGATAGACCATCTTGTCAGCCACCTTAAGCATACCTGCTGTGACAGCTGCAAAGGCATATCCATTACGTGCGGCATAGACCTTAGGGACAATCTCCCCAAAAAACACAATAGCAAATGTGATCACAACAGTCAACACTAAAACAATTGCTCCTTCAGGAGTTTGAGTGCCAAAAAACTCCCATGTCATGAAGGTAGATAGGGTGACAATCGCTACGTTGACAAGGTTGTTCCAGATCAATATCGTAGCAAGTAAACGTTTAGGTCTATCTAGTAAAGAAAGGATTTTGGTGCCAGCACTAGTGCCTTCTTCTTTGATCTTTTCGAGATCATCTTGCTTAAAAGAAAAAAATGCAACCTCAGAGCCTGAGATCAGTGCTGATAAAGTCAACAGCACGAGGAGTATGAGACTATTTACAAAGAAAAATGTGACTGAGCTTGTGCTTGCAACCTCAGTCACCAACATACTCGGATATGGGTCGTCCATTCTTGTTATTATTATTTTTCGTAAAGGTACTAAATAATCAACTTAAAATGGAAGATCATCGATATCACTCTCCGCAGAGTAATCTACCTGAGGAGCCGCAGCCACAGAACTACTACTATCAGAGTCTGAACTGCCACCACTATCTCTAGAGCCTAGTAGTGTCATTTCTCTACCCACTACTTCTGTGATATACTTCTTATTACCATCCTTATCATCATATGATCTGCTCGTCAGCTTGCCTTCGATATAGACTTGGCCTCCCTTTTTAAGATACTTCTCTGCGATCTCAGCCAAAGGGCTCCAAAGTACCACATTGTGCCACTCGGTATTGGTGACTCGCTCTCCACTTTTATTTTTATAAGTCTCACTTGTAGCGATAGAAAAACTAGCCACTGCACGCCCATTATCTAAATGTCTTACCTCAGGGTCTTTACCGAGATTTCCTACTAAAATTACTTTGTTTACACCTGCCATATCTTTTAGATTTTAGGTTAAAAATTAAATTTCGTCTTACAATCTAAACACTATATCATTATTTTCAAAAATTTTTCAATTAGAATCGGCTTAGGAAGCTCCTCTAGTTTTGCTTCATTTACCCACTCATTATGAGCTATTTGCGGGTTTTGATTGATTTTTGAAATGTCACTTTGTGTCAGACTAATCGAAACAAAGCTCGCATATATTCTCTGATGTGTCAATATATGTTTGAAAGTCTTTCCTGCGACATCCTCCACTGTGGTTACTCTATCTAAACCAAAAGTAGTCTTGAGTGCTGCCTTCAACTGCTCTGTGTCTAATGGCGACTCACTTTCTATCAAGGGAAAGTCATACAATCCCTGCCAGATATCACCTGCTTGCCTTTGCTTGACGAGTAGCCGTTCCTTTTCATCTTTCATGATCAAATAGTAAAAATGCCTCGTTCTTACCTTCACTTTTTTGGATTTCACGGGTAAGGCACGCTGTAGCCCACCCCTATAGGCGACACAAGCTTGCTGAAAAGGGCAAGTCATACAGAGCGGATTGTGAGGAGTGCAGTGAAGGGCTCCAAACTCCATGATCGCTTGATTGAAGGCATCTGGATGCTCTTGACTGATGAGTTCAGCAGCCTTTGATTCAAATATTTGCTTAGTCTTAGCGTCTGCGATATCTGCCTCAATACCAAATATCCTAGCCAATACCCTATATACATTGCCATCTACAACTGGTACGACTTCCTTAAAAGCAAAAGAAGCAATGGCTGCTGCTGTATAAGATCCGATGCCTTTCAGCTGCAAAAGTTGCTCATAGGTCTCAGGAAACTTCCCTCCATATAAATCGACCACTTGCTGGGCACAAGCATGGAGATTTCTCGCACGACTGTAGTAGCCTAGTCCTTGCCAAGTACGCATCACCTCATCTGCAGGAGCTGCCGCTAAGTCTTCGACTTTTGGATATTTGCTGACAAAGGCCTCATAATAGGGAAGCCCCTGCGCTACACGCGTCTGCTGTAAAATGACCTCAGAAAGCCATATCCGATAAGGATCCGATGATTCTCGCCAGGGAAGCGCCCTTTTATTTGTCTCATACCAGTCGATGAGGAGTTTGGCAAAATGCTTGTTATTCAAGAAGAAAGAAATTTTTTGAATGAGATATGCGTTAGAGATTTAATGGAAATTTGAGCGCTTTTGTTTTTTAATTAGAAAGCATCCTCTAAATTTGCAGTCCCAAAAATACTTGGTTAGTAGAATATTAAGGTTGAAATAACTAAAATTTAAGCAAAGTGACAAAAGCAGAGGTAATCACGCAAATCGCGGAGAAGACAGGTGTAGCGAAAGAAGATGTAGCTACTACAGTTGAGGCATTCTTTAGTGTAGTAAAGAACTCAATGGCAGAAGGAGAAAATATCTACGTAAGAGGTTTTGGTAGTTTCATCAACAAGAAGAGAGCTAAAAAAATCGCTAGAAACATCTCTAAAAACACGGCTATTGTAATCGATGAGCACTTTGTGCCTTCTTTTAAACCATCTAAGGTTTTCATAGAGAAGATCAAAAACAGTAAGAAAGTAAACAAAATGACAGCCGTACAAGCCTAAGCTTGTAAGTTAGTCCCCAGCCCATGTCTAAACAAAGCATCATTTTAGTAGGAGCCGCCTTAGTTTTGGTCGTGATCTTATTTTCACTTCCTAAGTCTGTCGTGGACAACTCTGACACTACTTCACTAGCAGATGAGCAAAGTGTAGACATGGGTTCATCACCAGACAGTCTGCATCAAGTTCAAATCACCGAAGCAGACCAAGACATCCTCAATAGGCTAATCGGTCAATTAGCCAACTATAAGGAAGATCCGAAAAAAACCACTATCTTTGCAGACTCGATAGCGACTGTTTATCAGCGCATTGGCAAGCTAGATAGCACTGCCTACTATGCAGGGATCGCAGCAGATGCTGCTAATGAACTGACTATGTGGGAAAAAGCTGGAAACGCTTATTATGAGGCATTCGGCTTTGCTATGAATGAGACCAAGCTAAACGAGCTCGGTGACAAAACGAGGTTTTACCTCAACAAGGTATTAGATGCCAAGCCAGACAGACTTGATCTAAAGACCAAAGTAGCCATGACATATATGGTATCTTCTAACCCTATGCAGGGTGTAGGGATGCTCAGAGAGGTACTGGCAGCTGATCCTAAAAACGAACAGGCATTGTTCAATATGGGGTTACTTGCTATCCAATCTACTCAGTATGACAGAGCTGTGGAGCGATTTGAAGAGTTTGTAGGCTACTATCCTGACCATGTGCAGGGTAACTACTACCTAGGAGTCAGCTACTTTGAGGCCAAGCAAAAGAAAAAGGCCAAAGAGCAGTTTGAAAAAGTAAAGAAAATGGACGCTGATCCGGTACTACAATCATCGGTCGACAGCTATTTGAAATCATTATAAAAAAATATTCACAACTTAAACAACAAGACTATGCCTTGCGGTAAAAAAAGAAAAAGACATAAGATTGCTACGCACAAGCGTAAAAAGAGACTAAGAAAGAACAGACATAAGAAGAAGTAATATACTTCTTCTTATTCCTTTTATAGGAAGTCTTATTTTCCACATTTAAATGACAGAAGCTTTGAGTACGGAATTAGTAATCAATTCTGCTCAAAATGAAAGTCGCATAGCCCTCTTAAAGGAAAGAAGCCTCTCAGAATACCACACAGATGGGGGAGGTACAGAGTTTAAAGTGGGGGATATTTATGTAGGTACTGTCAAAAAAGTAGTACCTGGCCTGAACGCAGCCTTCATCGACATCGGATATGAAAAAGACGCCTTTCTCCATTATTTGGATCTAGGGCCCGCTGTTCAATCCATGATGAAGTTCTCTAAGATGGTTCAGAGCAGTAAATATAACAACCACAAACTGAATGGATTCAAGCTAGAACCTGAGATCAACAAGCTGGGAAAAATATCCCAAGTGCTCTCTAAAAATCAGCAAATCCTCGTTCAGGTGGTAAAAGAACCCATTTCCACCAAGGGGCCTAGGCTCTCATGCGAGCTGTCTATTGCCGGAAGATATTTAGTTCTGGTTCCTTTTTCTCACTCTGTGAGCGTCTCTAAAAAGATCGCCAACTCGGAAGAAAGAAAAAGACTGGTAAGACTTATCACCTCCATCAAACCTGAAAACTTCGGGGTCATCATCAGGACCGTAGCCGAGGGACAAGATGTCGCAGAACTCGACAGAGACCTGCGCAACTTGCTCGAAAACTGGGAAAGAGGAGTGAAAAGATTAGCCTCAGCCAAACCTAAAGAAAAGGTAATAGGCGAAATGAGCAAGGCATCCTCTCTGATCAGAGACCTGCTCAATGAATCATTTGATTCGATCACGGTAGACGATGAACTGATGTATGAAGAGATCAAATCTTACATCAAAAAAATCGCTCCAGACAAAGAAAAAATCGTAAAGCTTTACACTGGTAAAGCAAAGATCTTTGAAAGTTTTGGTATAGAAAAACAGATCAAGAGTCTCTTTGGTCAGTCAGTCAGCCTCCCACATGGTGGCTACCTGATCATCGAACACACAGAAGCCCTACACGTCATAGATGTGAACAGTGGCAACAAGTCCAACTCTGAATCTGACCAAGAAACTACTGCCCTGAAAGTCAACATAGAAGCTGTACAAGAGGTCGCTCGACAGCTCCGACTCAGGGATATGGGTGGTATCATCGTGATAGATCTCATAGACATGAAAAAAGCCGAACACAAAAAGGCAGTCTATGACGCGATGAAAGAAGCGATGAAGCATGATAGGTCTAAGCACACAGTGCTACCGCTATCTAAGTTTGGTCTGATGCAAATCACCAGACAGCGCGTAAGACCTGAGATGAACATCGCCACCAAAGAAATCTGCCCTACGTGCAACGGCACAGGCAAAATCACTGCTTCGATACTAGTATCGGATCAGATCACGAAAAATTTGGAATACGTAATGGAAAAGCAGAATGATAAAAACATCACAATTGCTTTACACCCTTACCTCTATGCCTATTTCACATCGGGATTTCCATCCATCAGGATGAAATGGTTTTTTAAGTACTTCAAGTGGGTCAATATCGAAAAAGATACCTCACTCCCGATCACAGAATATCGCTTTAGCAATCAGCTAAACGAAGAAATAGAGTTAAACAACTAATGAAAAAGCCTCCAGATGGAGGCTTTTTTTATGTGTCAGAATTTTCTTCCTTGGCAGCCCTTTTGTTTCTTCTAACCAATTTACTTGGGCGCTTGATTTGATCATCCTCATCTACATCCTCTCCCATCAGGTAAGCATAGGGCTTCGTAGTAGGATGCAAGTCTAGCAGTAGCTTAACAATAGCTGCTGTAGGGATGAAGACGATCATCCCGATCACTCCCCAGATAGCCCCACCGATCAGCAAAGCCAAGAGTGCAAAAAGTGGATTAAGGCTGACATTGGACCCCACGATCTTAGGCGTGAGTACATTGCCCTCCACTGTCTGGATCACATTGTAGGCGATCAGTACACCTAGCGGATAGAGCAGACTATCCTTGGTCAGTAGCGCAAATAGTATCGGGAAAATAGCCCCTATAAATGGCCCTACATAAGGAATGATATTAAGTATCGCAGCGAACATTGCAAAGAAAACGGCATGCTTTAAGCCTAGGATAAAAAAGGCAATCGTATACAATACTGCCAATATCCCCATCACCTTAAACATCCCTATGATATAGCTTTGGATGACTTTACGTGTGCTTAGTAAGACATTCTTGACATGCGACTGATCCTCATGGTAGAAAACTTTGATCACAAAATGCTCTAAATGATCCCTGTAGATCAAGAATAAAAAGATAAATACAGGCAATAAAATGATGATCGTCAGACTACCAGCCGTATTGAGCACGGCATCTGCCAAACTCTCACTATTATTCTTAAGCAAATTGAGTAACTGCTCCTTGGGCATGTCCAGCGTCACCCCCAGCTCTATCCCAAAAGTACTGTTAGACCAATCATTGATACTTGATAGGAGCTTAGTGAGTCTGCCCTCGATATCATCAAAGTCTTTGGAAAAACTTTTGATCTGAACGAAGAAGAAGTAAAACACGCCTAACAAGGCGATGATCGAAACAGCCAAAGCGGTAAAAGCACTTAGGGCGGGAGGAAATTTCCAGCTTTCTAGACGATTACAGATAGGCACTAAGAGCATGGCGATATAGCCTCCCAATAGGAGAGGGATCAACACACTTTTGCCGATGACCATCACATAGCCTAGCAATAGGATAGTCGCTAACACAAAAAATACACTGATGTACGAAGGAATTTTTTTACTTTCCATAAAAAGGGGTTTTTGACAAGGTATAAAAATATCAGCGAGAAGGCTAATACAAGCTGTCGTGCAAGAATGGCACCAAAGCTAAAATAGCCGCATGTGTATAGTAGGCCTTCCTGTCGATCATTCCCTGTGTGAGGATTCCCACAGCCCCACTCCCCTGCTTGGAGTTTTCCCTATTGAAAACACGGTCATCTGCCTCTCCCAGCTCTACCCCTTGATCGATCAAATCCGTGATCGCTTGTGGTAGGACAAAAGTCCCTGTCCGAGCCTTGCCCACTTGCCGCCCATCGCTGACCACTATCCAAGCAAAGGCATGCATCTCTGACCCTTGTCGATCAATACCGCCCTCTATGCCCACCCAGTAGTCTGCTTCAGGAAATAGCTTCTGTGCATTTTGCATGCGAGTCATCGCGCCCTGTAGGGTCTCTGCATCTGTCATCGGCTGCTCCGATACGCCTGAGGGCACGTCTAGGCCCTGTGCGAGCCAGCGCTCCTGAGGCATCGCCTGGGTAAATGCCTGCTCAGCAGCCTCTATCTTCACAGGATTTTTACTCCCTACGATGATCAGTTGGCTATTCGCTTGTCTTTGGATATTTTGTCTTTGGGGAAAATTCATCTTGAGCTCATTAAAAAAGGCTTCGATCATCGAAGCCCTTGTGTGTATTTATGCCATGTTGTGAAAGACCTGATTGACATCATCGTCTTCTTCCATGCGTTCGATCATTTTGTTGATCTCTTCTTCTTGCTCTTCGGTCACCTCCACGGTAGAGACCGGGAAGCGCTGTAGTTCGGCATTGGTCACTTCTATGCCTTTTTCTTCTAGGGCCTTTTGCATGTTGCCAAAATCCTCAAACTCCGTGTAAACGAAGATCTCCCCTTCGTTTTCATCGATGTCTACCAAGCCATAGTCGATGAGCTCAAGCTCGAGTTCTTCCATGTCTTGACCCTCTGCTGGGAAGCGGAAAACGGCCTTTCTTTCAAACAAGAAATTGAGTGAGCCTGAAGTACCGAGTGAACCGCCTGCCTTGGAGAAGTAGTGACGGATATTGGCTACGGTACGTGTGGTATTGTCTGTAGATGTCTCTACCACCACTGCGATGCCGTGAGGTGCATAGCCCTCATATACTACTTCTTCATAATCCTTTTCTTCCTTATTGGATGCGCGCTTGATGGCTGCTTCTATCCTGTCCTTGGGCATGCTGGCACCTTTGGCGTTTTGCATGACCGTGCGGAGCTTGGCATTGGTGGCAGGATCAGGACCCCCTGCTTTGACCGCCATGACTATCTCTTTGCCGAGACGGGTGAAGATCTTGGACATCTTACTCCATCTCTTAAACTTACGCTCTTTTCTAAATTCAAATGCTCTTCCCATGGATATGTGCTACATTTTGGTGTGTAAAAATAATGAAATCTTCGTGAAACGGCTAAACACCTCCCCCAAAATCCTAAGAGAATCGTGGGGAGCGGATTAGTCCGCTAAATCTTACCCTTTACCCCCTAAAAGACATAGGACCGACTAACCTTATACTAGAAGATGACTAAAGGATAACTAGGGGATAAGTAGAGGATGACTAGGGGATAACCCTAGGGAGAGAGGAGGGGGAAACGCTGTTGATTTGGTAAATATTTCATTTAAAAATACTAATTGAACATTCTCTTTCCTCCACCACCTTTATCCGCAACAAGGCTATCCGAAAAGATCGTTTTGAACGCTCTTGGATGAGTACATGGGGATTTGGATTAGTGAAGTAGGAGGCGACCACTTTAAATATGGCAGAGACTGTTATGATTTCGAAGCGAATTGGTGCTTTAAATCAAGCCCTTCTCCTCTAGTTCTTTTTTTAACTCATAGTAGTAGGCTACCTTCCTTTGATTTTCCTTCTCTTCTGTCTCCCGCTGTCTTTTCTCGATCGGCTCATGATAATCATCGATATCAAGATCATCTACAAATTCGATGGACATCTCAGATTGGTCTTCTGCTAGGGACTTGATCCAACTGTATCGCATATTATTCTTTGGATCAACCGCGCGGCCATCTATGCGAAAGTGATTTTCATGATGCCCAATGCTTATGATCAAGTTGACGACCGTGTCATCAGACAGTTGTCCAAAGACCGTTTCTTTCTCTTGATGGCTAATCTTTAATCCTTTCATTTAGTATTTGATGGATAAAATGGGAGTATTTGATGGCTGAATTCAGCTTTAATCAGTGCTTTAAAGCAAGCCCTTTTGCTTTAGTTCTTTTTCTAATTGATAGAAGTAAGCAACCTTCTTTTGATTGACGGTATCTTCTGTATCCTCCTGTCTTTTCGCAATCGGCTCAGTATAATCATTGACATCAAGATCATGTAAAAACTTTATAGACATCTTAGACCCCTCATCTGCTAGGGATTCGATCCAATCATAATGTGTATTAGCTTTAGGATCGAATACTCCACCCTCTATGCGATATTGGTCTTCGCCTCGCCTAATGCCTATGATCAAGGTGACAACTGTGTCATCAGACAGTTGACCATAGACGGTCTCTTCTCCTTGATAGCTAATCTTTAATCCTTTCATAATAGTATGTGGTCCAAGATATTTCTTTGAGGGAATTTAGGTCATTTGAAGGGTTTAAAATAGGAAGATCAAAATTTTTAAGGAAATTTTAATACCATATTCGACCGCCTTCCTCCCTGTAGCAGAAGGCAGGCAGGGTCGGTGGTGATGGTGTGTATTTTTTTTTCACGGGGTTGACACCCCGTGCTATAAATGATCCACTTCAAGGTTTTGAGGTACCCATTGAAAGTATCGTGCCCTTTTTGTCATTCTGACGATAGGAAGAATCTCATAGCAGAAATGCTACTATACTTATCCTATTAGTTGGTCGTAGAATATACTGAATAAAATTAATTTTTCTGTTTCGCGCCTACAGCGCTTATTAGGAAATATTCCTCTTAAAACACAGGGCTACACCCTGCGCTATTTATATTTCA
Organism: Penaeicola halotolerans; assembly: GCF_016464625.1. Classification (GTDB taxonomy): domain Bacteria; phylum Bacteroidota; class Bacteroidia; order Cytophagales; family Cyclobacteriaceae; genus Penaeicola; species Penaeicola halotolerans. The sequence goes on along the minus strand of NZ_JAEAGO010000002.1, from coordinate 347,025 downwards.
GCCCTTTGGGCCTTAAAAACAAAAAAAGCCCCTAAAAAGGGGCTCTTCGTACCAGGAGCGGGAATCGAATCTACCTGGCAGTAGACAGGCCCGCACGACCTAATGGCCACAAGATTAAAGCAAAGAATATAAAAGCCTTTTGCCTGAAGTTGTTTTCAAATACTTCTCGTGTTCTCTAGCATCATTTCTATTAGGAAAAGCCTTAGTATAAATCAATTTAAAAGGTAAGTATGGTCTAGTTGTTTTTTCATATCCAGAGTTATGCCTTCTGACTCTATCCTCAAGGTTAGCTGTTAAACCTACATAAATGTATTTTCTCGTAGAACTAGATATAGCATATACAATAAACATACTCCAATATAACGAAAAAAGCCCCTAAAAAGGGGCTCTTCGTACCAGGAGCGGGAATCGAACCCGCACGACCTAATGGTCACAAGATTTTAAGTCTTGCGTGTCTACCAGTTCCACCATCCCGGCATCCGCTATCACTAGCGTTTACCTACTCAATTTAGACCTTTTGTCTAAAATAAAGAAGCCCTTTGTCAAAAAGGGCGGTTTGGAGCGAGAGACGGGATTCGAACCCGCGACCCCGACCTTGGCAAGGTCGTGCTCTACCAACTGAGCTACTCTCGCTTGAGAGTCAATCATTAGCTGATTGTGGATGCAAAGGTAAAGCAGAAAACTAAATTTGCAAACATCAATCCCTAAAAAAATTAATCATATCGCGCTTTTTCCTTTGTAATCCTGAGTCACAGCCTTTTATAAGATGCCCTTTAGCACTGCAAACTTGATGAGGTCTGCCATACTGTGGGCTGAGAGCTTGCGCATGATCTTCTTGCGGTGGGTCTGCACGGTATTGATGCTGAGGTAGAGCTTGTCCGCGATCTCTCCAGAGGTCAGCCCAGAGGCCAAAAGCCCGAGGATCTCCAGTTCTCTTTTGCTCAGCTGTATGTCCTTCTCTGCCATGCTCGAGACACTGACTTTTTCACAAGCCGCATTGACATAGCTGTACTCCCAGCTAAAGACTGGAGGAAAGGGCGCCACATGTAGCTTCATCACAAAGTTGAGATCATAGACGATATTACCCTCTGCATCCACATAGTAAGGCTTCACCTTGGTCGAGTACCAACTGTACTGCTCACCGTCAGGATCTATCCAGCGATAGGTATAGCTAAACTCAAAGGTTTTCTTCGCTGCATCACTTAGCTTGTCAAATACCTCCAAGACGATCTTTTGAAACTTAAAGACCTCCTCTCTATCCTCAGGATGAAATAAGCTTAAGGTCCCTTCTAAGCCTTTCTCTCTAAAATAGCTCACAGGATGTCCTGTCACGGTGGCGACATTGTCTGTGATAAAGGGAATGCTAAAATCTCTGTAGTCAAAGCAGCCGATCACTACAGTAGCCTGCCCACCTAGGTGCTGACAAGACTGCGCCAAATCGCTAAAAATAGCCTCTCGTGTAGGTACTTCTTGAAAGCTTCTCTGCTGCCACTTGTGAAAGATAGGGGCGTAGAGGGCTTTGTCTAGTTCTTGGCTTAAGCTATCTCCCATGACTCATAGACTTTAGAGTAATCCATGATGCACTGCATACTTGATCACATCAGCCAAGTTATTCGCATCGATTTTTTTCATGATGTTTTTTCTATGGGTGTGCACAGTATTGAAGCTCACTTCTAGCTCCTCAGCGATCTCGGCTGAGGTCTTTCCAGAAGCAAGCAGTTGAATCACTTCCTTTTCTCGTGCAGAAAACTTCACTGCAGGCAAGCCATCTACGGTCGTGCCTTGGACAGCGACCTTTTCTCCATCATCTTTTACATAGCTATACTCCCAACTAAATACCGGTGGCATCGGGGAAGTGTGTAGCTTCATCACAAAGTTGAGATCATAGATCAAGTTGCCCTTTTGGTCGATATAGTATGGTTTTACTTTAGTAGAATACCAGCTGTAGCCTTTTTTGTCTCCATCGATCCATCGGACGATGTAGCCAAACTCAAAGCGCTTTTTCTCTGTCATACTCAATGTATAAAAAGTATCCAATACGAGCTTTTGAAATTTAAAGACCTCCTCGCGATCATTGGGATGATAGAGGCTAAGCGCACCTTCCATCCCGTATTTTTTGAAAAAAGTTAGGGGATGACCCGTGATATCTTGGATGTTTTCGGTGACAAATGGCAGGGTAAACTTGATGTAGTTAAAAGACCCTACGATGATCGTGTCTTTGCCACCAAGTACCTCACAAGCCCTCGTAAGTTCTTGGAATATCTGCGACTCATCCGGGATGCCTGTAAAGTCTCTTTTACTCCAATCTTTGAAAAAAGCGGTGTATTGTTCCTTCTTAAGTAATTTGTTGATCTCCTTCATTCAGAAAATTTACACCCAACAACTAGATCAGGCCTTTATCTACTGCAAACTTAATCAAGTCTGCGACATTTTTACCGCCTATTTTTTGCATGATGTTTTTTCTATGCGTCTGTACCGTGTTGAGACTCAGCATCAGATCATCTGCCACTTCTGTAGACGTTTTGCCTTTGATCAAGAGATTGGCTATTTCCAACTCTCTATTGGAAAGCTTGACGTCTGGAAAATCTTTCGCCACACTGGTCACCACTACCTTTTTGCCCGTCTGATCTATGTAAGAAAACTCCCACTGATAATGTGCCGGGCTAGGTGGGGCTGGCATTTTAGACACAAAGTTGAGGTCATAGACGATATTGCCCTTTTCATCGAGTATGTAGGGGCGAACTTTATCCAAAAACCAAATGTACTCTCCTGTCTCCGCATGTCTCCACCTGAGGGTATAGCTATACTCGAAACTTTTCTTTTCTTCCAAAGTCAAGGTATCATAGGTCTCGATCAGCTTTTCTTGAAACTCATAAGACAACTCCCTATCCACAGGATGCATCATATTAAGAGTAGCTTCCATGCCATGCTTATTCAAGTAAGATGCTGGATAGCCAATGAGATCTTTGAGGTTTTCAGTGACAAAAGGGATGGCAAAAGTGCGAAAATCAAAACAACCAATAATCAGGTTCTCATTGTTTTCCAATAGTTTACAAGCTTCCTTCAGTTCTTTGATGATCTCCGCTTCTTCAGGTATATCTGCAAAATCTCTATTCTTCCATTTATTGTAGAAATCCACATAGTTGGTTCCTGCAAGATCTAGATCTACTTTCTCTAAACTCATAATTCTTAAGCCCTAATTCAAACAATGATAAGTAACTAATAGGGTAAAATCTACTAACTACCCATTTTTAAAGCAATTACATTACAAAAAAGATCCCTTTTTATTGGCAGTAGATCACTTTTGTAAAATTATTCTAATTTCTTCTTTATCTCATTCAACTTAAGCAGCGCCTCCACTGGACTCATGGTGTTGATGTCTAGTGTATCCAAAAGCTCCTTCACCGCCTTGAATTTAGGGTCCATCTCAAAGAGATTGAGCTGATAAGTCTGCTTAGGCATATCCTTCATTCTCTCTTGATTCTTTTGAAGGTTTTTGTCCTTTTCTAAATGCTGCATGATCTCAGCTGCTCTCAATACCACAGGGTTGGGCATGCCCGCCATTTGCGCTACGTGGATACCAAAGCTATGCTCACTTCCTCCTGCCTTGAGTTTTCTCATAAAGATGACCTTGTTACCCACTTCTTTGACAGCCACATTGAAGTTTTTGATCTTAGGAAAATCACTCGCCAACTGATTGAGCTCATGATAGTGGGTAGCAAAGAGTGTTTTGGCTTTGTACTTGGGATGATTGTGCAGATACTCCACGATCGACCAAGCGATGGATATTCCATCATAGGTAGAGGTCCCTCTTCCGATCTCATCCATGAGGATCAGTGACCTGTCAGAGAGGTTGTTAAGGATACTAGCCGTCTCTGTCATCTCTACCATAAACGTAGATTCGCCCTTGGACAGATTATCCGATGCGCCTACTCTGGTGAAAACTTTGTCTATGATACCGATCCTTGCATAGGAAGCTGGCACAAAGCTACCCACTTGAGCCATCAAAACGATCAGGGCTGTTTGTCTCAGCAAGGCAGATTTACCCGCCATGTTTGGTCCTGTGATGACCATGATCTGCTGACTATCCCCATCTAAGTAGATATCATTGGGTACGTATTCTTCTCCTACGGGTAGCTGTCGCTCGATCACAGGATGTCTGCCATCCTTGATCTCTAGAGCATCTGTATCAGAGATGTGAGGCTTCACATATTTATTTTGCACTGCTACTTCCGCAAAGGACAGCAAGCAGTCTACCATACCGATGAGTCGGGCGTTTAGCTGGATTTGCGTCACGTACTCCGTAGCATCGAGGACGAGTTTATTGAAATAATGCAGCTCTATGCTAGAGATTTTGTCCTCTGCATTAAGGATTTTCTCTTCGTACTCTTTGAGCTCTGGGGTGATGTATCGCTCGGCATTGACGAGGGTTTGCTTTCTGATCCAGTCATTGGGCACTTTGTCTTTGTGTGCATTAGTCACTTCTAAGTAGTAACCGAAGACCTTGTTATACGCAATTTTCAAAGTAGAAATGCCTGTCCGCTGCACCTCTCGCTGCTGGACTTGCACGAGGTAGTCTTTGCCTGAAGTCGAGATAGCTCTCAGCTCATCAAGCTCTTGGTCTACGCCATCTTTGATGATATTGCCTTGGTGCACGAGCATAGGCGCATCTTCTTGGAGCACTCTCTCTATCTCTGAGATCAAAAACTCACAGGTATGCATCTGATCGGCTATCTTTCTCAGAGCAGCATTATCACTTGCCAAAAGCTGTTCCTTAATCGGCAGTGTGTTTTTAAGTGCTCGTTTCAGCTGATTGAGCTCCCGAGGATTAATCCGCGCAACTGCTACTTTGGAGATCAGTCTCTCCAGATCACCAATCGGCTTGAGGTGTGCTAGCACATGTGTCCGTAACTCAGACTGTGCGATCAGTGCCTCTACCATCAGTAAGCGCTCTTGGATAGCAGCTTCTTCTTTGAGCGGAAGCACCATCCATTTTTTGAGCATGCGCGAACCCATTGGAGTTACTGTCTGATCTAGGATGTCTATGAGTGGCACACCACCTTCCTGTTGCGGATAGACAAGCTCTAAGTTTCTAATCGTAAACTTATCTAGCCACACGTATTTTTCTTCTGCTATCCTAGCGATAGATGCTATATGCTTAATCTCTTTGTGCTCCGTTTCTTCTAAGTAAAAAAGGATCGCACCAGCCGCTGTGATGCCTTCGGGCATATTGTCCACACCGAAACCTTTGAGACTATTGGTGCCAAAATGCGCAATCAATCGCTGATGGGCATAATCATAAGCATATACCCAGTCCTCTAGGTGATAGGTATTGTATCGGTCTTTGAATAAATCTTGAAAATAGGCCTTACAAGCTTTGCTGTAGATGATCTCAGATGGTGCAAAGCTCTGTACCAACTTCTCTATATAGCTTGCACTGCCCTGAGCAGTCATAAACTCTCCTGTGGATAAGTCTAGAAAAGCGATGCCCAGCTCATTTTTGCTATAGTGGATAGACGCCAAGTAGTTATTACGCTTTTTGTCCAACACATTATCATTGAAGCTCAGTCCTGGAGTGACGAGTTCGGTGACACCACGCTTGACGATACCTTTGACAGACTTGGGGTCTTCTAACTGATCACAGATGGCCACTCGATTGCCCGCACGTACGAGCTTGGGCAGATAGTTGTCTAGCGAGTGATGAGGAAAACCCGCCAACTCTATGTGTGAGGCAGCTCCATTGGCGCGCTTGGTAAGTACGATATCAAGTACTTTACTCGCCTTGACGGCATCTTCTCCAAAGGTCTCATAAAAATCTCCCACACGAAACAGCAACAAAGCCCCCGGGTGTTTGGCTTTGATTGCATTGTATTGCTTCATGAGGGGTGTTTCTTTGCTATCTACTGCCTTGGTCTTGGCCATTTTGAAGTTCTTTTGAGAAAATTTAGCTTAGTTTTGTAGCTATATGCGTGGATATAGATTCTAAAACTTGAAATTACGCTAAGTCCTAAAGCTAAGCAAAAAGCAAATGAAAAAATTGAGTATGGAGGAGCTAAATAGGCTCTCGGTCGAAGAATTCAGAGAAACGGATAAAAATCCCTTAGTGATCGTCTTAAACAATGTCCGCAGTCTCAATAACGTAGGCTCCGCTTTTCGAACCGCAGATGCTTTTCTTTTAGAAAAAATATACCTCTGCGGGATCACGGGCACTCCTCCACACAGAGATATCCAAAAGACTGCTCTCGGAGCTACCGAAACTGTCACTTGGGAGCATCATGAAAGCACACTAGAAACCATCCAAAAACTCAAATCCGCAGGCTATACGGTCTGTAGTATCGAGCAAGTCGATCAGAGTATCATGTTGGATAAATTTATCCCAGAGAAAAACAAGAAGTATGCTTTGGTCTTTGGCAATGAGGTCTTTGGTGTAGAAGAAGCGGTCATCCAAAACAGTGACTATGTAATAGAAATCCCTCAGTTTGGGACGAAGCATTCTCTCAATATCGCTGTCACGATCGGTATCGTCTCTTGGGATTTGGTAGCCAAACTGAGTCAATGAAATCCTTTTAAAAACAAAATCTCCCTCACTGCGTCTTATTGATGTTACTACATTTAATCCTCAGATTCTATGGAATCTACACTTGAGGATGTAATTTAGCGATCAGAAATTTTGAGCGAATATTTATCAATCATAACCAACACACATGCAGTACAGAATAGAAAAGGACACGATGGGTCCAGTGCAGGTTCCTGCAGATAAATACTGGGGTGCACAGACAGAGCGCTCTAGAAACAACTTCACCATCGGTGGTGACAAAAACCAAATGCCTATCGAAATCATTCGTGCATTTGCCATTCTCAAAAAAGCAGCTGCCATTACCAATGCAGAGCTTGGTGTATTGGCACAAGACAAAGCAGATATCATCGCCAAAGTATGTGATGAGATCCTAGAAGGCAAGCTAGACGATCAGTTCCCACTAGTCGTATGGCAAACAGGTTCGGGCACGCAGTCTAATATGAACGTCAATGAAGTAGTGGCTTACAGGGCGCACGTATTGTTAGGTGGTTCTTTGGAAGATGAGAAAAAGAAAATTCACCCAAATGATGATGTGAACAAGTCTCAGTCATCTAATGATACTTTCCCAACTGCTATGCACATCGCTGCATACAAGATGGTGGTAGAGCATACGATCCCGAATGTCCTCAAACTAAGAAATACCCTTGATGCCAAAGCCAAGGCCTTCAAAGATGTGGTTAAAATCGGTAGAACACACTTTATGGATGCCACACCACTTACTTTAGGACAAGAGTTTTCTGGCTATGTGGCACAGCTAGACCATGGGATCAAGGCCTTGAAAAATACACTAGCTCACTTATCAGAGCTAGCGCTAGGAGGTACCGCAGTAGGTACAGGTCTTAACACACCTAAGGGCTATTCAGAGCTCGTAGCCAAAAAGATCGCAGAATATGCTGGTCAGCCGATGGTCACCGCGCCCAACAAGTTTGAATCACTCGCTGCCCATGATGCTATCGTAGAGACACACGGAGCGCTGAAGCAAATCGCAGTAAGCTTGATGAAAATCGCCAATGATATCCGTATGCTATCTTCTGGCCCTAGATCAGGTATCGGAGAGATCCTTATTCCAGAAAATGAGCCAGGATCTTCTATCATGCCAGGCAAAGTAAACCCTACCCAAGTAGAGGCTATGACCATGGTCTGCGCACAAGTGATGGGTAACGATGTAGCAGTCTCTGTAGGAGGTATGAATGGTCACTTCGAACTGAATGTCTTCAAGCCAATGATGATCTTCAACTTGCTCAACTCAGCTAGGTTGCTCGGAGACGCTTGTGACTCATTTGACAAAAACTGTGCAGTAGGTATAGAGCCTAACAGCCCAATGATTGCGAGACACTTAGAGAATTCTCTCATGCTCGTGACAGCCTTGAACCCGCACATAGGCTATGAAAATGCCGCTGCTATTGCTAAAAAGGCACATAAAGAGGGGACATCTCTCAGAGAAGCAGCTATCGCGTTGGGACTATTGACCTCAGAGCAGTTTGACGAGTGGGTAAAACCACAAGACATGATTGGAAGCCTGAAATAAAATTTTGTCTTATTTCGTTTTCAGAAGGAAGTATATTTTGTACTTTGGTACGGATATGCTTCCTTTTTTAATTTATTTTCTAAAAAAGAATCGTGTCTCTTGACAAAAGTTGAAACAAAACCTTGAATTGCTAGAGCAGATTTAATGGAAATGAAAATTTGAAAACTATGAAAAAGTACATTTTAGGACTCGCTATTCTTTTTGCCTGCCTACTCGTAGCAGAGACTTCTCATGCGCAGATGGATAAAAAAGAGCGCAAAGAATGGAAGAAGAAAAAGAAAAAAATGACCCCTGAGGACTTCAAGGCGCTCAATGATCAAGTCACTACGCTACAAGCAGAGACGAGCTCACTGACTGCCGAGCTATCCACTCTCAGAAGCAGTGTCAGTGAAAAGGATAGTCGTATCACTGCCCTTCAAAACGAAATCCGTACGCTTGAAGCAAGTCTCAACTCTCTCAGACAGCAGCTTACTGCGCAAGTGCCAGAGGAAGACTGGGAAAAAGGTGTAGCCTTCCGAGTTCAGATTGGGGCTTTCAAGAAAGTAAACTTTGAGAAGTATATCGGTAGTGCTGATGATCTCAAGTGGGAAGAAGACGAAGGTATCAGAAAGTATATCGTAGGTAACTTCAGAAACTACAACGATGCCAATGAACTCAAAAAATACCTCCGCAAAGTAGGAGTAGGAGATGCTTGGATAGTGCCATTCAAAGATGGGCAGCGTGTACCGCTAGACCAAGTGCTCGACACTACAGTAGAGCAACTCAAAGAAGAAAATGCTAAAATGGGTAAAGGCACAGAAGCTCCTGTAGAGGAAATAAAATAATGTGATCTTTGAGACACAAACTGGCAGTGTGCGCAAGTACACTGCTTTTTTATTGCTTCATTTGAAAAATTAAGGGTTTCTAGCATGGAAATAATCTATCTCATCATTGCAGTCATCGTTGGTTTTCTACTAGGATATCTCCTCAAATCCTCCGCAAACAAAGAGCAAGTAAAGCTAGCCGAGCAAAACCAATGGCTGCAAAATAGCCTCTCAGAACTCAAAGCTACACTTGAAAAAAGAGAACTCCTGATCAGTCATCAAACAAGCCAACTGGCAACACTTAGCGAGAGAGAAAAAGCCCAACAAGCGCTGCTCAACACCCAAAAACAACAATTGGAACAACTCCATAAGCAACTCACCGAACAGTTTGAAAATCTCGCAAATCGCATCTTAAACAATAGCCGAGTACAACTCAGCCAAGAAAACCAAGAGAAGCTTGGGCTACTGCTTGACCCACTCAAAGAGAGAATTGCCTCCTTTGAGAAAAAAGTAGAGAGCGCTCACCAAGACAACTCTCTCAAAACGGCCTTACTCAGAGAGGAACTCCAAAAACTCGCTGCGGCCAACCTCCAAATCAGTGAAGATGCTAAGAACTTGACTTCTGCACTCAAGGGAGATCAGAAGACACAAGGTAACTGGGGAGAGATGGTGCTTGAAAGGATTTTAGAAAACTCTGGCCTCCACGAAAACTCCGAATACATCACACAAGGTCAAGACATGTCTCTCTACTCTGCCGAGGGGAAGCATCAGAAGCCAGACGTGATCATCTTACTTCCTGATGAAAAGCACCTGATCATCGATGCCAAGGTATCGCTCAAAGCCTATGAAGGATTTGTCAATTCAGATGCAGATACTGAGAAGCAAAAATTGCTAAACCTGCATGTCAAATCTATCAAAGACCATGTAAAAGGCCTCTCTGAAAAGTACTATCAAAGTCAGGGCAAACTCAATACGCCTGACTTTGTCCTGCTGTTTTTACCAATGGAAGCTGCCTTTAGTGTGGCTGTTCAGTCTGGCATGGATGATCTATTCAATTACGCATGGGAGCGAAAGGTTGTCATTGTTAGCCCTACTACTTTGCTGGCTACACTGCGTACGGTCGCCTCTATCTGGAAGAATGAGAAGCAGCAAAGAAACGCCCTACAAATAGCTGATGAAGGCGCTAAACTCTATGATAAGCTCGTAGGCTTTGTAGAAGATGTAGAAAAGATAGGAAAAGGCCTCCAACAAAGTCAAAAAAGCTATGATGATGCAGTAAATAAACTAAAAACAGGAAGGGGTAACCTCATCGATCGTGCAGAAAAACTTAAAGAGCTGGGTGTCAACCCAAAGAAGTCTTTGGACAGCGCTAAATTTGAATAATGTCCTTTTTTGATGCTTCAAATGCCTTTTTTTGATTAATTTAGATTTATGCAGTACCGTTGGGAAATAAAGTCATCACCTGAAGCAGCACAAGTAGATCAGCTCGCTCAGGAAATCAATGTCAGTCCGATACTTGCTGCCCTTTTGATTAATAGAGGCATTGAGGATTTTGATCAAGCCAAAGCATTTTTCAGGCCATCTCTAGATCAGTTGCATGATCCATTTCTGATGCAAGACATGGAGGCAGCTGTCAATCGAGTGCTGCAAGCCATGCAAAAAAGTGAAAAAATCATGGTCTATGGAGACTATGATGTAGATGGTACTACCTCTGTGGCCATGTTCTACAGTTTCCTCAAGTCCCAGTATGACAATGTTTGCTATTACATCCCTGATCGATACAAGGAAGGCTATGGTGTATCTATCAGAGGCATAGAGACTGCTGAGGAGCAAGGTGTCAAGCTTATCGTCAGCTTAGACTGTGGTATCAAAGCTGTAGAAAAAGTGACCATTGCTAAGTCTAAAGGCATAGACTTTATCATCTGTGATCACCATACACCAGGAGAACAACTTCCCGAAGCAGTCGCTGTATTAGATCCTAAGCGTACAGACTGTTCCTATCCCTACAAAGAACTCAGTGGCTGTGGGGTGGGCTTTAAGCTAATCCAGGCCATTGTTAAGAAATTGCAGTTGGAGGAAAGTATTCCCTTAGACTATCTGGACCTTTTGGCAGTGAGCATCGCTTCGGATATCGTCCCGATCACTGGGGAGAATCGTGTCTTAGCGCACTTTGGCCTAACCAAATTAAACAATCAGCCAAGACCTGGACTCAAAGCGCTCATTGACTTGAGCGATTATAGAAAGTCTATAGATATCAATAGCATTGTCTTTACCATCGGTCCTAGGATCAATGCCTCAGGCCGTATCAAACATGCACACTTTGCGGTAGAACTTTTGCTAGCCGATACGAGAGCAGAAGCAGACACGCTGGCTGCCTCTATCAATAAAAGTAACGAGGAGAGGCGAGTTTTTGACCAAAGTATCACAAAAGATGCGCTCGAACTCATCGAACAAGATGAAGCTGCGGTTCAAGCTAAAAGCACCGTCCTATTCAAAGAAGACTGGCATAAAGGACTCATCGGCATAGTGGCTTCTCGCTGCATAGAGAAATACTACAAGCCCACGATCATTTTGACTGCCTCAAATGAAAAAGCGACAGGTTCAGCGCGATCAGTAGATGGCTTTGACGTGTATGAAGCGATAGAAGCTTGTGCGGACTTGCTAGATCAGTTTGGTGGACATAAATATGCTGCAGGACTAACCATGCCTTTAGAAAACATTCCTGCTTTTAGAGAGAAATTTGAAGCGGTAGTCTCTGAGCGCATCACGGAAGACATGCTCACACCAAAGATCAGCATAGATCAAAAGGTGCGCTTAGACCAAATCCACAGTAAGATGTACAAGATCATCGAGCAAATGCAGCCTTTTGGCCCTGAAAACACTATGCCACTTTTCTATGCACAAGATCTCTATGCTGAAAATGTCCGTCTCTTAAAAGAGCAGCACTTAAAATTCACTGTCAGACAAGACCATCAAGGAAATGCGATAGACTGTATCGCATTTCAGTTTGCCCCATATTATGAGATGATCGCTAGTGGCATGCGCTTTCAAATGGCTTTTTATATTGAAGAAAATTGGTTTCGGGACAAAGTTTCTATTCAATTGCGCGTTAAAGATATCAAGTTTGAATGATCTCTTGCCGCACTTACATTCTATTTACACTTAAGGCTAGAGATTGCATCAGAAAACCTTATTTTTAAGACATGATATTAAGGGCAGATAACTTAGTCAAGATATACAAGGGCCGAACGGTCGTCAATCACATCTCAGTAGAAGTAGCACAAGGTGAAATCGTAGGGCTTCTTGGCCCCAACGGAGCCGGAAAGACAACTTCGTTTTACATGATCGTAGGCCTGATCAAGCCAAATACTGGACACATATATCTTGACCAAGAAGACATCACGTCTCTTCCTATGTATCGTAGAGCTAAGCTTGGTGTGGGCTATCTCGCTCAAGAAGCTTCTGTATTTAGAAACCTGACTGTGGAAGAAAATATCATGGCGGTACTAGAGCTGACTAAATTGAGCAAGGCTGAGCAAAAAGCGAAAATGGAAGGACTCCTAGAAGAGTTTAGTCTCAAGCATGTGCGCAAAAATAAGGGTGGCGTGCTCTCAGGTGGTGAGCGTAGGCGTACTGAGATTGCGAGAGCACTGGCGGTAGATCCTAAGTTTGTGCTGCTCGATGAGCCTTTTGCTGGGGTTGACCCGATAGCTGTAGAGGAAATCCAAACTATAGTAGCCAAGCTCAAGGAAAAAAATATCGGTATCCTCATCACTGACCACAATGTCAATGAAACACTCTCCATCACAGATCGTGCTTACCTGATGTTTGAAGGAAAACTCCTCAAAGCGGGTACAGCTGAAGAACTCGCCAGTGATGAACAAGTCCGAAGAGTTTATCTAGGAAAGCATTTTGAACTGAAGCGAAAAATCTAAGATTCATGGAAATTCTCAACTCTCTCATGACCTGGATCATGAAAAAGCGCATCCATCAGATCGAGCTTTTCATGAAGTATCCTTCAGACGTACAACAAGAGCTCCACAGAAAGCTACTATCTACTGCTCAAGACACTGAGTTTGGTAGAAAGTATGCTTTCAAAGACATCAAAACTTATCGCGACTTTCAAGAGCGTGTGCCTATCTCTTCTTATGAAGACCTTTTTCCCTATATAGATCGCCTCATGAAGGGTGAGCAAAACATCCTCTGGCCTACCGAGACTAAGTGGTTTGCCAAATCATCCGGTACTACTAATGCACGCAGTAAGTTCATCCCTGTATCACCAGAAGCCATAGAGGACTGCCACTTCAAAGGGGGTAAAGATCTCCTCTCTATCTACTGCAATAATAATCCTGAGACGAAACTCTTCACGGGAAAAAGCCTTGCGATAGGGGGCAGTCATCAGATCAATCAGTTTGATGTTAATGCCAACTCCTTTTATGGAGATGTTTCTGCCGTGATCATGAAAAACCTCCCCCTGTGGGTGCAGTTTGTTCGAACACCTAGCCTAGAGATCGCGCTCATGGATGAGTGGGAAGCCAAAATAGAGAAAATGGCCAAAGTGACTTCTGAGGAAAATGTCACCAATATCGCTGGCGTGCCTACTTGGACTATCGTTTTGATCCAGCGTATCGTAGAGCTTAAGGGTGCCAAAAACATCCTAGAAGTATGGCCTAACTTAGAGCTTTTCATTCACGGGGCAGTAGCTTTCGGACCTTATAGACAGCTTTTCAAAGAGTTAATCCCTAAGAAAGGCATGAATTACCTAGAAACTTACAATGCCTCAGAAGGCTTCTTCGGCATACAGGATCAGGCTAATTCAGGAGAGATGCTCTTGATGCTAGACTACGGGATCTTCTATGAGTTTATCTCCATGGAAGCATTGGATGATACGCACCCTAAGGCGATTCCGCTAGAGGAAATCGAAATTGGCAAAAACTATGCAGTAGTCATCAGTACCAATGCTGGTCTATGGCGCTATATGATAGGAGATACGATCAAATTCACCTCTAAGACACCTTATAGGTTTAAGATTTCAGGACGTACGAAGCATTTTATCAATGCCTTTGGAGAAGAAGTGATCGTAGAAAATGCCGAAAAAGCTATCGCCTACGCCTGTGAACAAACTGGAGCTATCATGAGTAATTTCACGGCTGCTCCTGTGTATTTTGAAGGGGCAGAAAGCAAATCAAAAGGAGGGCACGAGTGGATCATCGAGTTTATCAAAAAACCTGAGAGTCTCGAAACTTTCACTGATCACTTGGATACACACCTTCGCTCAATCAACTCAGACTATGATGCTAAGCGTTACAAAGATTTGGCTCTAGTCAAGCCCATCATTCACAGTGTTCAGGAAAACACCTTCAATGAATGGATGCGTAGTCGTGGTAAGCTAGGCGGACAAAATAAAGTCCCTAGGCTAAGCAATACCCGAGAATATATCGATGAACTACTCAAGATGATCTCATAAAAAAACAAAAGCCTCAGCAAGTGATTTGCTGAGGCTTTTTGATGATTAATGCTTCTCGGTATCTAATCAATTATAAAATCAGGATCAATATCAAAAGGATAATGATGATAGCTCCTGTAGATAGATATACACCATTAGACATTTCCTTTAGTTCTTTTTTCATCTCTTTCATTTCTGCCTTATTCTCAGCAGTTGTGAAGTTATTCTTCACCTCTTTATGCATTGCCTTCAGTTCTGCTTTGAGTGCTTTTTTCTCCTCTTTAGTAAGGATAGATATATCCATAGACCTGATCTCTTCCATACGCTCCACTACACTGGCTAGGCTCGAGGTTTCCTTAGGATCTCCATCTCCAGTAGCTGCTTGTAAGCTAGATGATGTAAAAACAGAACCAATCATTACTGCGCATACTATTAGGTGCTTTTTCATGTAATTTTTGTTTTAAAATCAGTGAATAATCGAATAGTTAAAAATGATATCTAAGATATAAAATTTTTTTGAAATCACTTCTCTAGAACGGCTTTATCAAACAAGTGTTTAAGTAGAGAATCATTTATTTAGCATTTTCAATTTTGATAAATATGTACTAGACTGCATCTCTAAATATACACTCTATGGAAGACCCTAAATGCCTAAAATCAGTCGCTGATTTTCACCGCACTTTTAAACATCCCATTTTACCCACTCCCCAAATCCCTGCTGAGCAAAGAGCCAAGCTGCGTGTTTCGTTACTGGCAGAAGAGTTGAAAGAACTTCAGGAGGGAATCGAAAACAAGGATATCGTAGAAGTCGCTGATGCGCTAGCAGATTTACAGTATGTACTCTCTGGAGCGATTTTGGAGTTTGGACTTGCCGATAAATTCAAAGCGATCTTTGACGAAGTGCAGCGCTCCAATATGAGCAAAGCATGTAAAAGTCAAGCAGAAGCAGAAGCGACTATAGCCCACTATCAAGCCAAAGGTGAAGAGGCCTACTTCAAACAAGAAGGGGACTTGTACTTGGTCTTTAGAAAGGCTGACAACAAAACGCTCAAGTCTGTGGCCTACTCGCCTGCGGACTTGGCAAGTATAGTCAATAGTTGATATTACTCTTCTACTGGTGCTGGCTGTCTGAGCAGTGGTTTGAGGAAATTTTCTAATGCTTCGTACCATTGCTCTGATACATCCCAAACTGGCCCTATGAATATCTCATTTTGATTGAGCGAGTAGACGTAGTACTTGGTCACGAGGGCATCATCTTTGGTTTTTCGTTGAGCAGCTGGAATATTGAAGAGTTTCATCAGATCAGATTCTTTACCTTCGACCTTGACCAAAGCAAACTGAAAGCCCTGAGCACGTAAATTAGCATAAGTGAGCCCAGCAGGAACATAGGCAAAGTTATAAGGGTAGCGATCCATGATATTGGATAGGTAGCTACTTTCTCTTTCTAGATCTGCGCTGATCGCTTGAGCATCTTTGCCCATCAAGCGGTAACTTAAGCTTGCTAGGCTCACATTGGCTGCATTGACTTCTGCGGTCCGCTCTACCGATAATTTAAAACTTGGCAAATTAGACGGGTAGTTCTTATAGATGGCATTTGCCTGTACTTTGGTCTCTGCAGAAAAGAATTCTGGCACTTCTAAGATCAAATGATTTTCTTTAGCGATGCTTGTATTGTCTAAGGTGTTTCGTAAAAGCGCCCCTAGTTCTTCTACATTACTGCTTGATAGCGTCAGTCCCGATTGTGGATTTAAAATCGTATTATTATAAGTGAAAGTCCCCAACTGCAAATAGGCTCCTTTAGGACTTTCGGTCACCGTTACAATAGCGATATTGTCTAGCTGTCTCTGCTTAAATGCCTCCGAATAGCTGTTACGAGTCTGCTCTGAGACCACTACTGATTCAAAATCATAGTAGGCCACAGCATCTATTCCAGCTTCTCTGAAATATGGATGAATCTCTGCTGCGATTTGTTGCCATTTATCCCCACTACTAGAGATCAGCACAGCCGTCTTGCTACTCCTCACCGTACTGGGCACTTGTTGACTTTGAAAGTAAGACTGCCCCATCAGTGATGAAGCACTCATTATTAGAATAAAAAGATTCGTCAGGAAAGATTTATGCATTTTTACCTTAAATTGCTAAACAAACAACGGTGAAAGCTGGCGAACATTTTTTAGATAAGCAAGAAAGCTGAGCGCTAATCTCTTCACCTCAAACAAATCTAATCAATCAAGATCATGAGAAAAAACCTCATTTTACAAGTCTTAATTTTCAGTTTACTTTCTATCTCTGCATGGGCACAGCAAGGTAGCATTGATGGGGATCAATTAGTCAAAGACCTCCACTATCTCGCTAGTGATGAGCTCAAAGGAAGAAAGCCTGGTACGGAAGGCAACAAAATGGCTCAGGACTACATCGCCCAGCGATTTGAAAAGTTAGGCTTGCTCACACAGTATCAGGGCTATAAGCAATATTTCAACTTCGAGAATAGACGTGCCAAGATGGATAGCTGCGTCAACATAGTAGGCTTCATCCCAGGAGAAAGTGAAGAAGTGATCGTGATAACTGCCCACTATGATCATTTAGGCGAACGAGATGGACAGATCTACAATGGTGCTGATGACAATGCCTCAGGTACAGCTGCACTAATGGCTTTTGCAGAGTACTTTAAAGACAAAAAACCTAAACATACCTTGGTTTTCGCAGCACTAGATGCAGAGGAGATGGGACTGCAGGGCGCTAGAGCTTTGATAGCAGATTTTCCTGTGGCCTTTGATCGGGTAGTGCTCAATCTCAACATGGACATGGTGAGCAGAAGTGAAAAAGAAGAACTTTATGCTGTAGGGACATACCACTTTCCTGAGCTAAAGCCACATATCGATAAAGTCGCAGCCACAGTCAGCAAAATTAATCTGAAAACGGGTCATGATGAGCCAGGAACCGGTTCAAACGACTGGTCTTATTCTTCAGACCATGGCCCCTTTTTCGCAGAGGGAGTTCCCTTCATCTACTTTGGTGTAGAAGACCACCCAGACTACCACAAACCAACCGATACAGTAGACAAGATCAAGCCTGCCTTCTTTATCAGTGCTGCAGAAGCGATTTTAGCCTGTATCATTGAGTTTGATCAGCATTACAAGAAAAAAGTAACCCCTTAATCATCAATTAAACAAAAAGGCTTCTTCATTATGAGGAAGCCTTTTTTTATGACCAAAGCGTTTTAGGATAAGTACCTTGATCATGTAGTTTTTTAAGAGAACTGATGACTTCAGGTTTGTCTTCTGTATAGGTCACTCCAAACCAAGTAGTCCCACCTTTCAAAATCTCAATCTTTGATTTTCCAGAATTGATTAAATGATTAGCGACCGTTGGAATGTAAAATTCAGATTTGATATTGGTGTGATTATCTTTCAAGAAGTCTTCCCAGAGAGCTGTGGCCGCATCAAAAAAGGATGACTTGAATCCCCAACAATTCATCGAAGTAGCTACTTCTGGTGAAAGCACCAACTCTCCATCATTCTCCTTGCTGATGATTTTATCACCAACTCTAGCGATAGAGGTTCGCTCTGTCATGCCTGCTAAGAATCCTTCAGCGTCCGTATCACAAATGCCTCTTGAAACTGTTCCGTTTTCAGAAAGCACATTTTTGAGTGCATAGCCCACCATCGCATGTCTATTAGCATCCTTATTTTCGGTCAAAAACTTACTCAAAATCTGAAAAGCCTCTTGGCCATAAAAATCATCTGCATTGATCACTGCAAAAGGTTCATTTATAGCATCCTTAGCACAAAGTACTGCATGAGCAGTACCATAAGGCTTCACCCTATCTGGATTTTGATAAGCTGCTGGCACATGACTTTGGAGTGATTGGATCACAAAGTCATAAGCTATTTTTCCCTCTATCTTTGGGACGAACTTATCTTTGACCAAGTCTAAAATCTCTTCTCTGACGATAAAGACAACCTTACCAAACCTAGCCCTAATCGCATCAAAAATAGAATACTCTACGATCGTCTCTCCATTGGGTCCGAAGCCATCTATCTGCTTATTGCCTCCATATCTACTGCCCATCCCTGCGGCTAGGACTAAAAGTGTTGGTTTCTGTTGACTCATACTGTTAATTGTCTATTAATTTAGTAATATAGTTGCGCTTAAACTTCTCCTTCAAATATATGATTTTAGATAGGATTGATTGGCTGATCATCGCTGCTTTTTTCTTAGTTTCTATGGGCATCGGTCTCTATGCTGCCCGATCTGCTGGTAAAAACACCAAAGAATTTTTCCTATCTGGGAGAAATATGCCTTGGTGGCTGCTAGGTATCTCCATGGTAGCGACTACCTTTTCTGCCGACACGCCCACACTAGTAGCAGATATCGTGCGAAAAAATGGTGTCTCTGGTAACTGGGCTTGGTGGGCTTTCCTTTTGACCGGTATGCTTACTGTGTTTGTCTATGCACGGCTATGGCGGAGATCGGGTGTAGCCACAGATCTAGAGTTTTATGAAATCCGCTATGGTGGCAAGTCAGCTGCTTTTTTAAGAGGATTCCGAGCGATCTACCTTGGTGTCTTTTTTAATATCATGATTATGGCAACAGTCTCTCTTGCGGCTATTAAGATCGGGGCGGTCATGCTCAATCTCAGCCCTGTAGAAACGGTTGTCATCGCTTCCTCCGTCACTGTCATCTATAGTTCATTGGGTGGCTTGAGGGGAGTTTTACTCACAGACTTCTTTCAGTTCTTTATTGCAATGGCAGGCTCTATAGGTGCCGCTTGGTATGTTTTAGACATGCCTGAGATCGGTAGCTTATCAGCTTTAGTCGCTCAGCCAGCAGTCAGTGCCAAGCTTTCTCTTTTACCAGATTTTAGCGACAGCAAGACGCTGATACCGCTTCTAGTCATACCACTCGCAGTACAGTGGTGGTCAGTATGGTATCCAGGAGCAGAGCCAGGTGGGGGTGGATATATTGCTCAGCGTATGCTTTCTGCCAAAAATGAAAAAAATGCACTAGGAGCTACCCTGTTCTTTAACATTGCGCATTATGCTTTGAGACCTTGGCCATGGATTATTATCGCATTGGCTTCTTTGGTGCTTTTTCCCAATATAGAATCTCTTCAAGCTGCCTATCCAAACTTACCTGCTGATAAAGTGAATGATGATTTGGCTTATCCCGCTATGTTGACATTTTTACCAACAGGCCTATTGGGATTAGTCATAGCATCACTAGTGGCAGCCTATATGTCTACGATATCTACTCACCTTAATTGGGGCTCTTCTTATGTAGTGAATGACTTTTATCAGCGCTTTGTCAAGCCGAGTGCTTCTGATAAAGAGCTGGTCCTAGTTGGAAGGTTATCTACCGTCATCATGATGGCCGTTTCTGCCGTGATTGCATTGCTTTTAGAAAACCAGTTACAGTCATTTAACCTGCTGCTCAAAATCGGTGCTGGTACTGGTCTAGTTTTTATTATGCGCTGGTTTTGGTGGAGGATCAATGCCTACACGGAGATTACAGGTATGGTAGTATCCTTTTTACTGGCTATCTATTTTGAACTTCTTCACCGACAAGTATTTGGCTTTGAAGCCATCCCAGACCATGTTACACTTGTCTTAAGTGTGGGTATTACCACTGCCGCATGGCTGATCGTCACTCTACTTACACAGCCTGAGCGTCAAGAGGTATTGGCTAGCTTTTATCAAAAAGTAAAACCTGCTGCATGGGGTTGGCAAAAAGTCATCGACAAGGATAAAAGCCTTGTAGCCTCAAAGAGTCAGCTTGGATTTGAGATAGGGATGATGTTTGTAGCTTGCTTCATGGTCTATGGAGCGCTCTTTGCCACTGGATATTGGATCTATGGCAATCTCTCAGCAGCAATTCCCTCCACTATCGTGGCATTATTAGGGGCTGCTTATTTGCTCAAAAACTGGAAAAAAATAAAGTTCTTATAAAAAAAGAGCGACTGAAATTCAGTCGCTCTTTTGATTTAGGTTTAGTGACGCTTATTGTCCTACCATGAAAAGGGTATTGGCAAATAAGAACTCTCCCTGATGCCAGAATGATCTAAAGATGGGGTTATCCACAAAGTAAATGACCTGTCCGCGACCTACGTTATCCACACCGAAGTTCAAGGTGCTCTCTTGAGATTCGGCTGCCTTATATCCGACAAAACCACTTCTATGTGCTTCCATCCCTTTTATAGTTCCTACATTCCAGCCTCCAGAAAGATAGCTATATCTGCTAGCTCCATTTTTAAGGGTGTAATAATGATCTCCCAGTCCAAAGGCTAGTGGGTGAGACTTATCTAAAGTCACCTGAAAAATCCCGCCAGAAATACTGGTAGAAATGCCAAGTCGCTCACGCAAGTCGTAGGCCATCAACTGCTCCTTTTCATCCCAAGCTTTATTTTTTTCATCAAGAGCTTTCTTATCAGAGTCGCTTGCAAATCTCTTCAGTCCAAAACCTTCCTTATCCGCAAAGAAAGAAGTCGCATTTTCAACTGCGATGACTTTGCCTCCTTCTCTTACCCAAGCTTGGAGCTTTTTGGTTCCGCTTTCACCAAGTGCACTGTAATAGCCTGATGGCATCACGAGCACATTATACTCACTCATATCTGCTCTAGCAAAGTCTCCCAACTCAATCGCTGACATCGGATAGCCTAGCTCTTGCTCGAAGTAGTGCCAGATCTCTCCATAAGAAAGCGAAGAAGTACCCTGACCAGAAAGTACAGCTACTTTTGGCTTTTGGATAAACTTGACATCTGATGAGCCGAAATCTTTACCTTTATCCACAAAACCTGTGTAAGCAGGCGTCAATTTACGCGCATGTGCATTAGCGAGTCTTGTAACTTCTTGGTCGAATTTATCTCCCATCACTTCATTGCCTCTTCTAGTGATCAGCAGTGTACCTGCATCATATTTCTCGCCTTTTAGCTCAAAAGCCAACTCTGCAAAACGAACCTTGATACCTGCATTAAGCAGGTCTGAAAGGAAACGTGCATCCTGTATGCTATTCCACTTTGCCATGTAGGCATAGGGCTTTTCAGCGATCAGCTTATTTTCTATTGACTCAAAAGTCAAGGCCTCAGATGGATCAAGTCTAGTCTCTAAAGCATAAGCCTCCAACCCATAAGCATAAGGAAGTGCCCATGAAGTAATGTCATAAGTGATCGAGTCTTGTAGCGTAGGATTCGGATCAAATAATACTTGTGCCAATACAGACTTAGGCTGATAAGCGCTGATGATCATGTCGCCCTTTTCAAGAGAAAAAGTCGCTGCTTTCCCACTTTGATAGTTGAGACCTTTCAGTCCTGACTTGCTTCCTGCAGTACCATATTTGATTCCTTGCTTGTCCATTAGCTCTGCTAGGGATTTCAAGTTATCCACATTTTGGTTGCCTTTGATGACAAAAGCTTTGTACTTACCTTTTGGCGCAGCAGCATTTTCTTTGAAGAATTTCTCAAACTCGTCTACTAGCTTCGTGGCATTGACAGAAGATGTTTCGATCGTAGAGAGACCCGTAGTGTGGTGATGTGCTATTCGATCCTTTAGTGTGAGGGTATCTCCCTCAGCGGTCAAGACGCCAATGCCCGCTCGGCCAGAACCTCCTTGCTCATAAGTCATCCCTATGGCACCATTGAAGATAGGGTAGGAGTCTCCATAGCTAGGATAAAGCAGATCAAAAACCTCCCCTGTGAAATAAAACCAGCTGTTTTTATCAAAATATTTGGCGTGATTTCTACCAATCACTTCTTGGAAATCTCTCTGCCACTGTGTGATCTGCTTGTGCAAAGGCTCAGCTGCTGGCGCAAAATAGTATGGATTGTTGATTCCTTGCTCGTGAAAGTCTACATGTATTTGTGGCAGCCACTTATTATAAAGTTTCATACGTTGCTGAGACTCTATTTGCTGTTGCCAAGCCCAGTCTCTATTCAAATCAAATAAATAGTGATTAGCTCTTCCTCCTGGCCATGGTTCATTGTGCTCTGTCGAATTGATATCCACATTCATCTGAGCATGCATCTTTTGGTTGTACCACATCGCATAGCGGTCTCTACCATCAGGATTGATACATGGATCCATTACCACGAGGGTATTTTCTAGCCATTTCTTAGTTTCCTGATTGGCAGGATTGACTAGCTCGTACAATGTCAGCATGGTCGCTTCAGAAGACACTGCTTCATTGCCATGGACATTATAGCTCAGCCATACGATAGGCATCTTTGGACCTACTGGATTTCCCTCTAGTACGCCTGTGCGCTTCAAGTTATCTGTACGAATCTGCTCTAAGTTGTCAATATTGGATGGAGAGGATATAAAAGCTACCATCAAAGGCCTCAGCTCATTTGTCTCTCCATAGTATTCTAGTTTGACATTTGAATTAGTCGCAGCTACGTGCTCATAGTAGGCCACGATCTTGTGGTGTGGCGTGAATCGCTCACCCAGTGCATAGCCTAGAAACTGCTCCGGACTCTTGGTCTGCTGCTGTGCTACCGCACCCAAGGCAAGACACATCGCAAATAAGCCTGTGTAAATCTTTTTGATCATCTTCTAAAAGGTCTTCAGTTTGATTTTTATTTAATTGTGAAAAATACACTTAATTTGACCGACTTACAATTAATCTTATACTGATGCCCAACCCAAAGGATGAATCGCTCTATTTCATAGCACTAGTACCAGAAGGTGTGCTTCAAGCAGAAGTGATGGCTTTTAAAAATGAAGTCGCTACACTTTTTAATAGCAAACAGGCCCTCAGATCACCCGCGCACATCACCTTGCAAATGCCATTTCTTTGGAAGAATAAAAAATACGCGCAACTCTCAGGTATGCTTCATGCATTTTCCCTAGAACAAAAACCACTAGAGCTCCGATTAGGTGGCTTTGGACACTTTGGGGATCGTGTCATCTACATCAAGGTCGGAGAAAATAATCCTCTCAAAATGATGCAAGCTGACCTGAAAAAAGCTTTGAGATTGAAGCTCCATATTTTCAATGATGCTTTCATAGAACGACCTTTTCATCCACACATGACCATTGCTTTTAGAGATTTGAAAAAAGCACATTTCGATCAGGCGTTCGCACATTTTAAGGAAAAAAGCTTTCATGAAAACTGGATTTGTAACCAACTCTGCTTGCTCAAACACGATGGCAAATATTGGCAAGTAATCGAGACTTTTACTTTAGGCCATGAATAATCTAAAGTGCTTTGAGTTCTTTTTTGGATAAAGTCACAAGCACTGCTATCATGGCACCCACTCCAGCTACGATGGCAAAAGAAGCCTTCAAGTCTAGCCAGCTAGCGATATAACCGATCAGTGGTGGTCCTAGTAAAAAGCCAAAAAATGAAATACTTGAAACCATCGCCAAGGCAACACTCGGTGCCAATGTCTGAGATCTCCCTGCAATGCTAAAGGAAAGCGGCACTACTGCAGCAGTACCCACGCCTACCAATAAAAAGCCTATAATAGCAGGCACCAAAGAAGGTAGCAAAACGGATATCAATAGGCCTGCACAAATCAGCGTACCACTCAGACGAAGCATGTTGTATTTACCTATTCGGTTGGCTACTTTGTCTGCTATAAATCTACCACTCGCCATAGCTGCCATGAAAGAGACATAGCCCAAAGCAACTAATCCAGGCTGTGCACGGATTACGTCTTTGAAATAAACGCCACTCCAGTCAAACATACAACCTTCGCAAAGCATCCCACAGAAAGCAACCAAACCTACTTTGATGATAAGGCCATCTGGTTTACCGAAAGCCTTTCCGGATTCTTGTCTTTCATTCTGATCTTGAATAAGTCTGCTTTTTGAAAAAATAAGAATTAGCAGTACCAATGCCAGTACCAAGAGGTAATGTGTCTCAGGAAGAAAATCATATGCGATCATCAAAGCGCCTAACCCTGCCCCAAAAAAACCTGCTAAGCTCCACAGACCATGAAAGGCATTCATGATACTTCTCTGATACATATCTTCCACAGCTATGGCTTGGGTATTTAAAGCAATATTGATCAGATTACCACCCATACCAAAGAGTAGTAAGGCTCCAAAGAGCAGGTAAACAGAGTCCAGCCAACCTAAAGTCGCTAATACTAACCCATAAAAAAGGCCTGCATAGACGACAACCCTGCGGCTTCCAAAAACATGTACTAAATATCCTGCGAGAGGTATCGCTAAAAGCGATCCTATCGGAAGTGCAAAGAGAAGATTACCAAGAGCAGCCTCACCCAAAGCAAATTTTTGCTGAAAGTCAGGTATGCGACTCGCCCAAGAAGCAAAACACAACCCATAAAGAAAAAACACCGCACTGATCGCTATGCGATGCTGCTTTCTCTGCTTCATAAAGTATATAGGTTTGAAATTGGTAAAAGATTGACCAAGTAATTTACTTGATCATATTATCTATAGACAGTTTGCCCGGGCCTAAAAGCATTAGAGTACCGTACATGCTCAGATATATAAGTCCCAATTCTTTTTTAGCAAATGGATCTCCTCCATGAACAACAAATACCGCCACAACCATCGTGATGATCAGTGGAATCAAAGCAAATCTGGTAGCAAAACCCACCATCACTAAAATAGAGCATATGAACTCCGCAAATATGGTCAATAGCAAGGAGACGAAAGGTCCAAGACCTATAGGATCTCCAAATACATCTTTCAATGTTGAGAAATTGTCTAGCTTAGCATATCCATGTGTCATCATCATGGCACCAGCAGCGACTCTCAAAATCAGCAGACCTATATCACTAAAATGCTGCTTTGTCGAAAAGAAGAATTTTTTCATGGTTTGGTTTAAAGTTTATTTGGCAAATATCTGACTTGGATCTTTGAACGACTTAAACTCAAGTGCATTGCCACATGGGTCTAAGAAAAACATCGTGGCTTGCTCACCCACTTCCCCTTTGAATCTGATGTAAGGCTCTATCACGAATTTTATGTCATGTGCCTTCAGCTTATCTGCAAGCTCATGCCAAGTCTCCCAAGGAAGTATTGCCCCAAAATGCCTTACGGGTACATTTTTACCATCTACCTCATTTGTTTTGGCCATGGCGAGTTCCTCAGGCTTGATGTGTGCGGATAGCTGATGACCGAAGAAGTCAAAGTCGATCCACTTATCAGTACTTCTACCGATCTCACAACCCAGCAAACCTCCGTAAAAAGACCTAGTCTCTTCGATATCCCTGATCGGGAAAGCTAGGTGAAATGGGATATTCGTCATATTCGCTTTATCTTTAAGTGATTTTTGAAACTTCATCACAAATTTAAACGCTTTTTGATCGAATTGCCCTCATGAAAAAGAAATCTGTCTCGCTAGTTTTATCCAGTGGTGGTGCTCGGGGTCTTGCACATATCGGGGTGATAGAAGGACTTCTAGAAAAAGGTTACGAAATCAAAGAAATCACTGGCTGCTCCATGGGTGCGCTCATCGGTGGGATGTATGCTGCTGGTCATTTGGATGCGTTCAAAGAGTGGGTGAGCCACTTAGACCGCATAGATGTATTTTCACTCTTAGATTTTACCTTTAGCTCTGGAGGGTTTATTAGAGGGGAAAAAGTCTTCAATGAACTCCGAAAAGTCATTCCTGACTGTCAGATAGAAGACTTAAACATCCCTTTCAAAGCGGTAGCGACTGATATCACCAATAGCCGTGAATATATCTTTGAAAAAGGAAGCTTATACACAGCGATTAGGGCTTCAGCTGCGATTCCTACTGTGATCAAACCACTTACCTTCGAAGGTGTAGACTTAGTGGATGGCGGTGTGCTCAATCCTATTCCAGTCAATCTCATCGAAATAAGAAAAGATCGGTTAGTAGTAGCTGTTGATGTGAATGCCCCTATAAAACCTCGTCCATTAAACCATTCATACACTGAAAATAAATCTGCTCTCAATGCCTTGCCAAGCTGGGTGAGTGATTTGAAAGAAAGGGTAGGTGGGGTCTTTCCAAAAGTGAAAAAGGAAAAAGCAGATAAAAAAGCGGCTAAATCTAAGAATATGAGCTTTTTAGATGTGATGAACTTATCCTTTGATCTCATCCAAGACAAGCTTTCAGATCTCATACTCGCTAGCAATCGGGTAGATATCCTAGTCGAAGTCTCTAGAAAGCAGTGTGGTACTTTTGAGTTTTATAAAGCCAAAGAACTCATCGAATTAGGTAAAGAAGCCTTTTTTGAAAATTTAGAAAAATTTGATCAGCAAAATGGACATTAGTGCACTAAATCAACTCTTTGGCAATATCGACCTCTATCTCCTAGATCAAATCCTCAAAGGCCGCTACACTCCTGAGATGAAAATCTTAGATGTAGGCTGTGGAGAGGGGAGAAATACCATTTATTTTTTAAGAGAGGGTTATCAAATATTTGGGGTGGATCAAGATCCCATAGCAATCCAAATGTGCCGCATGCAAGCTCGTAGTATTCGAAAAGACTATGACATTCTTCGGTTTCAAGAATGTGCTGCTGAGGACCTACTCTTTCATGAGGGTGCATTTGATGCGGTGATCAGTAGTGCTGTACTACATTTTGCCCAAAGTGAGGAACATTTCATCCAAATGTGGTCTGAACTCTGCCGTGTACTCAAGCCTGGAGGATCACTCTTTATCCGAACGGTAGGAGATTTTGGAGGACTCAGTGCTCAATCAAAAAATTTAGGCGAAGGAAGATTTTTATTGCCAGATGGAAGTGAACGATTTGTCTTGACCGAAAATCTTTTAAATGTGCTTTTAAAACGGTTTAAACTCGGTTTTTTAGAAAACCCCAAAAGCGTATTAGTCTTAGGGCAAAGAGAAATGACTAGCTTGATGCTCATCAAAGAGGCTTGAACGAAAAAATATTTTTTTGGTTTCGAATTTTTAGAAAAAGTTGGCACACATTTTATGATTAATATCTCTGTTAATAAACAATTAAAAATTAACTACCACTATGAAAAAATCCATCCTTGCGATGATGTTTGCTGCTGCTACTATCCTAGCTAGCTGCGGCACAAAGACTACTGAAGAACAAGCAGTAGAAGAAACTCAAGCTACTGAAGAAGTAGTAGTAGAAGAGCCAATCGAAGTTGTAGAAGAAGATACTACAATGACTGAAGAAGCTCCAGCTACAGAAGAGCCAGCAGCTGATCAAATGTAATATTTGTTGCATTTGAAAAGATACGATAGTCCGTCCTCAGTGGCGGACTATTTTTGTTTAGAGTATTTCCCACATTTACTTGCCATCAGCAAGTCTTTTTTCTATCTCGCATTATGGATCTTCAGTATGTACTCGAATTGATCGGGGTGTATGTATTTGCCATATCTGGTGCTTTGGCCGTGCAGGACAAGGATCAAGACTGGTTTGGCGCGGGCTTCACTGGGTTCATCACGGCTATTGGCGGAGGTAGTCTTAGAGACATTCTCTTGGGTAGTTATCCGCTGGTTTGGATTGGAGACGTTTGGTTTTTTTATGCCATCATCGCAGGAGTAGTTACTACATTTCTTTTTTATAGCTTGGTAGCAAGACTGCGCAAGACCATGTTCTTTTTTGATACGATTGGGATTGGATTTTTCACAGTACTCGGTACTGAAAAGGCACTTTCTCTAGGTGTGCAGCCACCTATCGCTGTCGTCATGGGCATGTTTTCAGCTGTGATGGGAGGAGTACTACGAGATACTTTGACCAACGAGATGCCGATCATCTTTAGAAAAGAAATCTATGCCACAGCATGTCTAGCAGGAGCAATACTTTACATCACTTTAGACAACTTTGAAGTGACGCGTAATTTTAACCTACTCGCTTCGATGAGTTTAATCATTACGATCAGACTCTTTGCTGTCAGATACAAACTCAGCCTGCCTTCACTTGGCAAGTGGAAATGATTTATAAATGCTTGGCTAGATGAATAGCATCCTTCTGTGCACCAAAGATCAAAGTAGAGCTTCTTGTCCGCTGATGTGGAATGCCTAAAAAATACAATCCTTCTACCAGTGAAAAACCCTCTTGCGCTCTTAGCTGATCTAGATTATTTTCAAAACCTGGGATTTGAATAAAGTCATAGTTTGGCAGGAAGCCCGTAGCAAAGACTACAAAGTCAAAGACCTCCTGCTTTCCTTTAGTATCGATGACTAAGGCACCACTTGCGCTAACTATTTTAGTTTTACGTTTTGTTTGCTTTAGTTTTTGCTTCAAGTCACCAAAAAGATAAATCTGCTCCCCCTTTTTTCGCTTTTTCTCTGAAAGCGATTTATCCATAAGACCTAGCTTATCTGCAAACCAAAGCACACTTCTCCCAAAAATATACAGTGGTGCAAAGTTTGGCTTTCTATTCACCGACCAAGTGACATCATAATATTTGGTAAGCTCTGCGGCTATCTGTGCTGCACTGTTTCCAGTGCCGACTACAAGCACCTTTTTACCCTTGACAGATACAGGAGATTTATAAGAAGCACTATGGATATATGGAATGCTCAAATCGGCTGCCCAACTAGGTATAGCAGGTCGTTCACAGAAACCACTAGCCACCACTACTTGCTCTGCAAAGATCTCCCCATGAGCGGTTTTGATCGCAAAGCCATTTCCCTCTTTAGTGAGAGACTCTACGGCATGATTGAGGTAAATAGGCAGTTCAAAATGTGCCGCATAACGTTCAAAATAATCTGCTATTTGGTTTTTGGTAGGCTGCGACTTCGGTGGAAGCGCCATCTCCAAATCTGGAAGTGCGCTGTAGCGTGCGGGAGTGAAAAGCACCAAAGAATCAAATCGCTTGCGCCAGTTATCTCCTATCGAGGGATTTTTCTCAAGTATTAAAAAATCCTTTCCCGACTTCTGGAGCGTCCTGCCTAGAGAGAGACCAGCCTGTCCTGCTCCTATGATGACTATTTGCTTTTTCATACGCCTAAAGTTGAACTAATATGTGGCATGATAAACAAATACATAGCCAAAATGAGACAAAGAAAATGTAAAAGCTTAATTGAGTCCTACTATCGCTCCATTCAACACAGTCGCAAAGGTCACCCAAAGTAAATACGGGACGATCAAGCCCGCTGCGAGCTTATCTACTCTCCTAAAACCAATGATCATAAACAAGATGCACATCCAAAGTGGAATAATCACCATCAGTGCATACTGAGGAGACTGTAAACCAAAAAATATAGGAGACCAAGCGGCATTGAGTACCAATGATGACCAATAAAGCTTCATGGCTCCAGGTCGATCTTCACTCTCGGTAGTCCATACTCTATAGGCTGCGTAGCCCATGAGTATATAAAGCGTAGTCCACACTGGCCCGAAAACCCAGCTCGGTGGATTGAAGCTTGGTTTTTCAAGGGTCTGATACCAAGTCCCCACAGAAGATGCCGTAGCCAGCCCTCCCAGAGCACCAACGGCTAATGGCAAGACTAATGATATGATCAGTTTGGTGATTTTTGACATGGCTTAGAAGAGTTTGTAGATCAAAAATATATGCACGATTAAGAGCACACCCAAGCCTATCCACTCGGCTTTGTTCAAGGTCTTATCTGGATTCTTTTTGGTATAAAGAAACACTGCGATGACATTGGGTATGGGCATGAGCAGAAAAACCAAAGGCGGTATCCTGATCAAAGCAAATAAATGCGCAATCGCAGAGATGTAATATAAAAGCGTGATCAAACGTAAATACCAAGTTTTCATAGCGGCACTTCTAATGATGAGACTGTAATATAGGAAATCTTGATATTAAGCGATTACCAGCTTCCACTAGCTCCACCACCTCCGAAGCTACCGCCTCCGAAGCCTCCAAAACCACCTCCACCAGAGAATCCTCCGCCTCCACCGAAGCCTCCGCCACCTCTACGGCCTCCGCCTAGCATGTTCATCAGCATGAGAGTAGTAAAGACATCTACGCCTCCACCTCTGCCACCCATGTGGTTATCATTGTCGCTTTTATTTTTCAAAAATGGCAAGACGAAAATGAAAAATATGATCAATAGTAAAAACAAAAGCCCTCCAAGGTTTTTACCTCCACTAGAGACTTCATCTGCTGTAAACTCACCTGAAGCCAAACCCATCAGTACATTTGTTGCTTCATCTAGCCCTTGGTAGTAAGCTTGCTGTTGAAAGTTTGGCTTGAGCACGTTCTCAATGATCCGCTTAGCCAAAGCATCTGGAATAGCTCCCTCTAGACCATAACCTGTAGAAATATTCATCCTACGGTCATCAAGTGCTACTAAGATGAGTAGGCCATTGTCTTTTTGATCTTTCCCAATGCCCCATTGTTCACCAAGTTTCGCAGCATACTGTGCGATGTCAGCTCCGCCTGTAGTTGAGACGATCACTATAGAGAATTGATTAGAAGTGGTATCCTCATAGGCTAATAGCTTAGCCTCAAGGCTTTGACGCTCTGCCGCACTCAGTGTATTAGTAAAATCATTGACTAGCTGAGGAGGAGAGAGTGGTGCGGGTATGTCTTGCGCCCAGGCCACGCCTAAACTCAGCCACGTGAAAAATATCAAATATGTAATTCGCTTCATAAAATCTGTTTACCCGAATGAAATGTCATTCGATAGTTCATTTGTATCTCCTTTTTGATCATAAGGAAAGTGCTCTGCCAGCTGTTCTCCAGCCATATGGATACCCTCGATCAATCCTTCTGTAAAGTGTCTCTCTTTAAAATGTACTAGCATAGCATCTTTGATATCATCCCAGTAGTGATCTGGTACTACATCATTGATGCCCTTGTCTCCCAGAATGGCAAACGTATGATCTTCCACAGCTATATAAAACAAAACCCCGTTACGAAAACGGGTTTTGTGCATTTTTAACTTCTCAAAAACTTCCAAAGCTCTATCAAGGACATCTGCTTTGCAGTGATTTTCGAGATGAACTTGGATCTCTCCAGAGGTTCTTGTCTCTGCTTGCACGATAGCCGCTACGATTTTCGCTTTGTCTTCTTTACTAAATAGTTTTTCTGCCATGATGATTTAGAATTGTACTTCTGGCACTACATCTGCGCCTTCTCTCGCTTCGAAATATCCCTTGCGCTCAAATCCATACATACCAGCAAGCATGGTTTGAGGGAATTGACGAATGTAAGCGTTGTAGCTATTGACCACTTCATTAAACTTTTGACGCTCAACAGTGATTCTATTCTCAGTACCCTCTAGCTGCGCTTGTAGCTCTAGGAAATTTTGATTGGCTTTCAAGTCTGGATAGCGCTCTACCGTAACCAATAGTCGTCCTAAAGCAGAACTCACTCCCTGCTGCGCTTGCTCAAATTGTGCAATGGTCTCAGGAGTTAGATTCTCTGGATTGATATTTACCGAAGTGGCTTTGGCCCTAGCTTCGATCACTCCTGTTAGCGTTTCTTGTTCGAAGTCAGCATAACCTTTTACCGTATTTACCAAGTTAGGAATCAAATCTGATCTACGCTGATAGACGTTTTCTACTTGTGCCCAAGAAGAATTTACCGCCTCTTCACGGTTAACCATATTGTTATAAGATCCCACAAAAGTTCTGTAAATAATAAAGCCAACTACAAAAATGATGGCCAATGTGATGATTAGTTTTTTGTTCATGTCCGTTTAAGAATAGATTTTTGTCAAATTACGTAAATTGACGCGTTTTGTAAAGATTAGTTGCGTTTTAAAACCAAATATAGAAAAGATGAGTCCTGAAGAATTTCGCCAAGAAGCACATCGACTAGTTGACTGGATGGCAGACTATATGCAAAATGTCTCTCAATATCCAGTTTTGGCACAAGTAGCACCAGGAAGCATCAAAAAACAGCTTCCTGATAGTGCCCCCGTCCTAGGCGAAAGTTTTGAGAAGATCTTTAAAGACTTTGAAAAAATCATCCTTCCTGGCATGACGCACTGGCAAAGTCCTACATTCATGGCATACTTTCCTGCTAATAATAGTTGCCCTTCTATCCTCGCAGAGATGCTCATGGCCACTATGGGCGCACAGTGTATGAGTTGGCTCACTTCTCCAGCAGCTACAGAGCTTGAAGAGCGGGTACTTGACTGGTTGCGAGATGCCAAAGGGCTCCCTAATTCTTGGAAAGGTGTCATCCAAGACACCGCTTCCTCTGCTACTTTGAGTGCGATTCTTTCTGCGCGTGAGCGGCACAGTGCTTTTGCGATCAATCAACATGGCTTCACTGGTGAGCACCGCTACAGGATTTATAGCTCAGAACATGTACATTCCTCCATAGACAAAGGCGTCAAAATAGCAGGTATCGGTCAGTCTAATATCGTGAAAGTAGCAGTAGATGAAGCCTTTGCGATGATTCCCTCTGCTCTAGAAAAAGCCATACAAGACGATCTAGCGGCTGGTTTTACACCGCTCTGTGTAGTCACTGCGATCGGCACTACCAGTTCTACAGCCATCGACCCGATAGATGCCATCGGAGACATCTGTTTGAAATACAAGGTGTGGCATCACATAGACGCTGCTTATGCGGGTACAGCACTGCTACTTCCAGAGTACAGGTGGATGATCAAAGGTATAGAAAAGGCTGATAGCTATGTCTTCAATCCACACAAGTGGATGTTTACCAACTTTGATTGCACTGCTTACTATGTCAAAGACACACAAACGCTGATCAATACCTTTAGCATGACGCCTGAGTATCTAAAAACCCAGCAAGACGATGAGGTAAACAACTATCGCGACTGGCATATTCAGCTTGGGAGAAGGTTTAGAGCGCTCAAGCTTTGGTTTGTCATCAGGAGCTATGGTATCTCTGGTATCCAAGAAAAACTGCGCGAACACATGCAGCTAGCGCAATGGCTTTATGAGAAGTTAGATGAACATCCACAGTTTGAATTACTAGCCCCGATGCCGCTAAATACAATCTGCTTTAGATACTTACCAGCATCAGGGGATATCGATACTGCGAATGAGCGATTGATGCAAAAGATCAATGACTCAGGCAAAGCTTTTCTCAGTCATACAAAACTCAACGGAGCCTTTACCATCCGAATCGTGATCGCCCAGACCAATGTCAAAAAAACAGATGTCGAAATGGTATGGCAACTGATCCAAGAGGCAGCATATTCGCAACATTGATCACCTCCTAGAGTTATCTCTTCATGGAATTTAGCCCAGAGATGAAGCGCTTGCTTAAAATATTTGGCCTAAGCACAATCGCTTTGGTGCTGGTGCTTTCTTTTTTTAATCAAAAGGAAAAAAGTGAATCAGACCCTAGTCAGATCACAGATGCGAGTAGACTTTTCTTCAAAAATATCCGAAGTAGCTACTATGATGTAGAAAACAGAGAAGATGCTAACTACACCCTATACAGACTAGACAAAAGGCTTAAGGATAGCACTGTGACTACTATCCAAGCGGCCATTGTGATGGACTGGCTCAAAGACAAGGCTTATATTTTCATAGAACCTCAAGGAAAACTCGCGACTATAGATACGATCAAAGTTAGATATCAATCTACAGAAGGACAGGTGTCCTGCGAATGGAGCGCAGGTCCTAAAGAAGTACACTTAGATTTTGTCCAAAAAATATACCCTGCTCTCAAATCGGATTATCCGCTGGAGATCTTGCTAGAAAGTGAGTGGAGACCATTTCTCACGGAAGAAAAACAACGAGAAGCGCTTAGACTAACCTTTTTTGACTACTTTAGACTGACAGAACAGTATCAACTCAATGACTGACATGCATCCATTTCTCGCTAGCTATCAAAAACTCGAAGGTAAAATCATAGACCAATCACCCTCTCAAGCAGGCAATTGGCTCAAAGGTAAACTCATCAAAGCTACACATGGCTCTGTGACCGTGGCTTATACAGTGCGTGAAGAGATGACCAATCCTGGCAAAATACTTCATGGAGGCATCATGTCTCTGATGCTTGATGAAGTGATCGGTGCATCAAATTTTCTCACAGGAAATGAGTATCTCATGACGAGTATCAACTTGTCTGTGGACTTCCTCAGCCCTGCTAGAGTGGGAGATACCGTACTCGTCACTTCTCAGCTGGTCCGAGAGGGCAAAAATGTCAACCACTGGCAAGCAGAAATCAGGTCAGAAGCGGGAAAGCTTATCGCCAAGGCAAGTAGTAACTTGATCACTACGCCCGTAAAGATCAGTGACCTCACTGCGCCAACAAAGCCTTGATCTTTGGTGTCAATGCCTCATCCAAACTCGCGTCTATATCGATCACGCGACTGCGCTGATCTAGTATGAGATACCTAGGGATACCTCTTAGACCCAACTGAGTAGCAATCGCAGATCGAAGTCCACCCTCCGCCCAGACATGCACTCCTGGAGGGGCGATTCTTGCTCTTGTACGCTTCCAGTCATCAGGATCATCGTCCACATTGACAAATAAGAATGCCACTTCATCTTCAGCGAAATTTGCTTGTAAGTCAGGATATGTATCTCTAAACTCCTCCAGACAAATCGAGCACCAGCTAGCCCATAAGTCAAGTATCACCACTTTTCCACTGAGTGAGTCCAAGGCAAAAGGCTTTCCGTCTTCGCCCAAAAGCCCTTCTACAATTAATGGCTTACCAGACTTTAAGTCTTTGTACTGAGCAAATGCTTCCTCTAAAGAAGCTAGATAAGGAGCTGTAGGATAATTACTCTTATACTCTTGGATCAGCGAGTTAGATTCAACTACATCCAAACCATCTATTTGAAAAGCATTATAATAAAGCTTAGCAAGCAAGAATGGCTTGATTGACAGATCAAAGTTTTGTTCTATGAACTTCTCGGACTCTTTAAGTGACGCTAAGTCATTTCCACTAATACTATTTTTTAGCGTAGCGATGAAGTAGTTAGCAAAACCTGAAGTATAAATAAATGCACTGTTGTTAAAATCCTGCGCCTGTAAGTAGGTCTTGATAAACTCCCTGTCCCTGCTATCGGTCAATAGATCTAATGTCATCGCATGGTATTGCCCTAGCCAAAATACGCGCGTATCATAATCCAACTTAGCTGCGTCTAAAGTGTCCTTCCAAGCCTGTTGTGTCGCCATCCAAGTATCGAAGTCTACATGAGCACTTTTGAGTAAAGCTCGCTTTTCGGACAACGCAGTGTCTAGTCTAGCATAACTTTGCTCTTGATCTAAAAGGCTTTTTGATGGATCGAGGGTGACAGTTTTATTTTCTCCTTGTTTGATAAAAAGTGGGTACGCCTCATCATTTATCACCAACTTATATAAGCCTGAATAAGGTGCTGCGAAGCTTAATTCAAATGCTCCTTTCTCAATTGGAGCAATTGCTAGACGCTGTTCGTTCATTACAAGTGGATCTGATATGCCTGTGATCCAAATCTCCTTATCGGCCTCATTGATGACTTTGCCAGATATCTTGGTGTTAAAAGCCCCTTCTGCCAGTAACTTATCATTGATCTGCTGGATCAGTTGCTGACTTTGCTCATTCTGTATTTTGGAAGCTTTGAGTCCATTGTAGTTTTCCCAGAAGGGATCGTCTTTACGAGAAACAAGTCTTCCCATAGATTTTCTTATAGGCAGCGCTTCATATTTATCATAAAATTTCCCTGGAGAATTGGTGATCTCTGTGATCAGGTAGTCTACCGTCAACGCGATCTTATTCTCTCCAAATTTGTTGCTTCTAAAATCACTGAAATTGATCATCTGAAAGCTCGTAAGACGCCAGACATCTTGAACAAACTGGTACCCAAAACTAAACTTGATGTCTTTAGTGACTAGCTTCATGCCTAAGGCTGTTTTAGCAAGCTTACTTGTTAGCGAAAAAGGCTCCTTATTGATATAGTCGATCCCTCTTTCAGAATACTGATAATCCAGTTTGACGAAAGCAAAAGACTCTTTGTCTATGTAAAGGTCTCCTTCATAAAGCGCTTTGGCGGGTTTGTCATCATGATCAAACTTGATGTGATATACTGCCCTACCGTCAAAACTCACGACATCTACCAGCTCCCAGTTGTAAAGTTTGATACTACGCTTGTCTAAAAAGTAGCCCTTATTTCTGACTGGCTCAAAGTTCAAAATAGCAGTAGGAGTAACTACCGCTGCGATCTGAGAGCTAAGCTCCGAATCGTAAAAATTTTCGAAGTTTTTACCAGAAAGTAAAATAGATTGGTCCGCATTGCCATCTGCCTCTACATGAAATCCTGAGCGATATCCTTCAAGCACGGCTTCTGTCAGTCCACTGAGCGTGTCATTGACATAGATCATCTCTCTGTAAAAAGACTGCATGTTATAGGAAGTTTTCCCATAGTTATCAGGAATCTTTTCTACAGCTTGAGTGATGATCTCTTGAGGGCTTAGATTTTTGACTACAAACTCTTCCAGCTCTAAATCAACTCTTTGGAGGGTGATTAACTGATTGATTTCTGTCATGAAAGCAGTCAGAGGAACTGTCTTGGATGCGTATCCTAGGTAGGAAAATGTGAGCGATCGCTGCTCTATTGACTGATTGATCCTCAGGTCAAACTCACCATCAGCATTGGTGCTTGTCCCTAGAGAAGTCCCTGCCAATCTAACCGAGGCATACGCCAGAGGTTCCTGTGTCTGCTCATCTATCAGCTTACCAGAAAGTCTAATCTGAGCTGAAGTATTGATGGTCCAAATGCAAAGGATAAAAAGTAAGCGTAGACGCATATAGTAGAAATTTTAATTTTCTAAATATACTTTAAACATTAAAAAATGTTGTGATTATTTACCCTTCTTCCATTTATTAAAGTCTACGAGCCTATTTGGATAGTCAATCTGAAGGTTTTGAAAATCTCTTGAGCTCATTCCGCCTAAGTCATGAATACTCTTTCCTGCAAATCTACTGAGTTCCGGTAGCCAATGTCTGACATAATCACCATTCTCATCATATCTATATGCCTGTGTGAGGATATTGAAGTAGCGATCTTCTCGAGGATCATTGCCCACTCCCGCTGCATAGTTCCAGTTGCCCCAGTTGCTCGCTGGATCGTAGTCTATGAGCATGGTCTCAAAATACATCGCTCCCCAAGTCCAGTTGATCTTGAGGTCTTTGACCAAAAAACTAGCTACATTTTGTCTTCCGCGATTGGACATGAAGCCTGTAGCATTAAGCTCTCGCATGTTGGCATCGATAAATGGCACACCTGTCTTAGCCTCTGCCCATTTGAAGAATAGACCAATGTCATTTTTGAGATACGGCTCCTTACCCATCACTCCGCTAGTAAAAAAGAGACTATTACCATACTTCTCAGCCACAAAGCGAAAATAATCTCTCCAAATCAACTCAAATATGAGCCAATAAGTAGAACTATTGCTGATGCGCTCTGACTCATAGCGCTTCACCTCCTCATAAATATATCTAGGAGAGAGGCAGCCTAGAGCAAGCCAAGGGGAAAACTTGCTAGAATAGTCTGCGCCCAGCATGCCGTTTCGAGTTTCTTTATAGGCTTTTAGTAGGTCTTGATTCCAAAAATATTGCTTCAGCCTTACCAATCCAGCTGTCTCTCCACCTTTGAAAGGCATGACTCCTCTCTGGTCTGCTTTTGGCTCTGTCAGATCAAAACTTTCAAGGCTTGGGATTTGCCCCCAGTCATTGATTGGTATTGTCTTAATGTGTTTGGGCGTTGGCAAGCATTTTCTGATGCGACTTTGCTTTTCGACATCTTTGCGAAACTGAGTGAAAATATCTGGTAAAGTCTGTACTCCATAGGGCAAATCATGTAAATGATATAGCGTATGCTGCCAAACCAAGGAAAGTATACAAGTAGCGGGAAGTTTTTTCTTTAAAGCCTTTTCTACTTTTAGTTCTTCATAAGTGACTTCTTGACTGGCATAAATAGCTTCTATCTGATGCGCTTTAGCCAAATCGACAAGAAGCTCCTCGGGCTTTCCTGTCATGACTAGCAAGTTTGAGCCAGCCTTTTGAAGGTTATCTCTCAAATCAGCTACGGCCTCGATGAGGAACTGTGTTTTAAATTTGCCAGTCTTGACTAAACCAAGTTCATTTTCCTCAAAAAGACGTGTATCAAAAATGTAAACAGGCAAGATCTCTTCAGCACTAGCCATCGCCTCCGTCAAGCCAGCCTGATCATGTAATCTTAGGTCATTTCTAAACCAATATATTGCTCTTTTTTTCATTTGCTTCTACTTCATCACCCTTGGCTAACTCTCCCAGTAAAGCATCTGTTTTATTCCTTTTGAAAAAGTCTTTAGAAGATTACTTAAACACTAGTTTCACACTCTGGGATGCGCGTATTTTATATTTTTTTTGAAGAGAAAAAAATCAGAAAAAATACAATAGATTAGCAGAGATTTTAAATGATTATTCTGGTTAAATACAATTTGACAGTGACATTTGTCACTTTTCCTTAAAATCAAATCACTTAGATTGAGCTGCTGCTTATTGAGTTTGAAAACATGAAGAATATATTAGAAAAAGAGTTTTACCAATTGAGTATTTCTAACAGGCGCGTCTTGGACTTTCTCCAAGAGTCTGCGCTAGATGGTATGAGCTATATAGATATCGAAAATCCAAGCAATCGCTGGATGAATGAGCAATTTTGGAAACTGCTCGGCTACTCAAAAGAAGAATACCAAAATGAACAAATAAATCCACTCGATCTCATCTACGCAGAAGATCAGCAGGTCGCTCTAAACCACATCAAGCTACACTGCCATGAAGATATGTCCACCATGGATCATATCATACGCTACAAGCATAAATCTGGTAAAACCATGTGGATCCGCTCCAGATGTATGACGATCCATGATGATCAAGGAAAATCTTCAAGAGTACTTAGTGCACACATAAATATCACCGAGTTAAAGCGCAAAGAGCAGTTCTTATCTCAGTGCAATACAGCGGCAAAAATCGGCTACTGGGAGGTGGACTTGGTCAATGATGTCATTACTTGGAGTAAAATGACCAAGGAAATTCATGGAGTTCCTGATGACTACACCCCGAATTTAACGAGTGCTATTTCATTTTTTGAAAAAGACAAAAGTGAAGATCTCATCACAAAACTGGTCAATGAAGCCATCTACTCACATAAGTCTTATGAAGCAGAATTGGAAATCATCACCCTCAGCGGGCAAAGGAAATGGGTGAAAACCATAGGAATCCCAGAGATCTCTCAAAATAAGTGTATAGGGATCTATGGGACATTTCAAGATATCGATGAGCAGAAAAAAAATCAGCAACTCCTGCAAGAAAACGTAAGCAAGTTTAGAGGCATATTTGACTCTACTTTTTCCTTTATCGGCTTTCTAACTCCCGAAGGAGTCCTACTAGAAGCTAATCATACTGCTATGAACATGGCTGGACTCAAGCCAGAGGATGTGATCGGAAAAAACTTCTGGGACTGCTACTGGTGGCAGATATCAGAAGAAACAAAAATACAGCTTCGTAAAAACATCCAAATAGCCGCTAGTGGTCAGGAAATAGCCTATGAAGTACCTGTCTGGATCAAGGACAAACAGCCTGTGACGATACTTTTTAGCTTGCGGCCTGTATTTGATCAAAATGGTCAAGTCATCTTCATCATCCCCGAAGGACGTCCTATCCAAGAAATAGTAGATGCTAGAAATCGATATAAATCTGTCATAGAAGGTACCAATGTAGGTACTTGGGAATGGAATGTGCAAACTGGAGAAACCATCTTCAATGAGCGCTGGGCTGAAATCGTAGGCTACACATTAGAAGAACTCGCACCCATCAGCATAGAAACGTGGCTCAAACTAGCGCATCCTGATGACCTCAAAATATCAGAGAAAAAATTACAAGCCTGCTTTGACAAAACTGCGGAATACTACGACTGTGAATGCCGCATGCGACACAAAGACGGACATTGGGTGTGGGTTCAAGATAGAGGAAAGGTCTTTATTTGGACAAATGATGGTAAGCCCTTACTCATGTTTGGTACACATCAGGATATCACCGAAAGTAAAAAGACCACACAACTCCTTGGTACTTTCATACAACAGGCACCATCAGCCATCGCCATGTTTGACTTGGAGCTGAGATATATCACTGCCTCTGAAAAATGGCTCCTTCAAAATGATCTTGAAAGTCAAGAGATCTATGGCAAACGCTATTTTGACTTGACCAAAGAGGTGAGAAAAAGTTGGAATGATCACTTCCAATCCTGTCTAAACGGGCAAACTCATAGTGCTGATGAAGAGAAATTTATCAAAAGTGATGGCAGCGTATATTGGCTCAAATGGAAAATGAAACCTTGGAAAAACGACCAAGGAAATATCGGAGGTATCCTCATGTATACGGAGGATATCACGGATAAAAAAATAGCCGAAGAACAGTTTTTGATTAGCCAAAAAGCTTTTAAAGCCAACTTTGACAATGCGGCTATCGGTATGGCTATCCTCAATGAAAAAGGACAGTGGATAGAAGTAAATAAAAGACTGTGCGATATTGTAGGCTATTCTTCTGATGAGCTAAAGGCACTCACATTTCAAGCGATCACCCATCCTGAAGACCTTGATGTTGACCTTGGTTTATTTCAAGAGTTGAAAGACGGCAAACGCACTCACTATCAATTAGAAAAACGATACATCCACAAAGATGGCCACATCATCAATATCATCTTAGCTGGGGCAGTAGTCCGAGACTTATCAGGTCAGATCCTGTATTTTGTTTCTCAGATCGTGGATATTTCAGAACTCAAGCAGGCCGAACAACAAGTAAAAACACTCCTCAACGTCACACAAGACCAAAATGCACGACTGAAGAACTTCGCACATATCGTGTCACATAACCTCAAATCCCATGCGGGAGGCATCTCCATGCTTTTGGATCTTCTACAAGGAGACAAGCCTGATTTATTTGAGGAGGAAGTTTTCAAACTTTTCAGAGGTGCCTCAGAAAACCTCTCTGAAACGATCAAACATCTCACAGAAGTCGTAGAAGTCAATCTCAACGCACAAGAAAAGCATGAGAATATTCTACTAAAACCCGTCATTCAAAAAAATATAGATAGTATCGCTACCATCGCAAAAAACGCCCAAGTAAACATTAACTATCAATCACCCGAATCGCTTTCAGTCAGTGCTATTCCTGCCTATTTGGATAGTATAGTTTTGAATTTTCTCACCAATGGCATCAAGTATCGAGACCCTCAGAAGGCACAATGCTCCTTAAAAATCACTGCTCAAGAAGTGGGTGAAAATGTATTGATCACCTTTGAAGACAATGGCTTGGGGATAGACCTTAACAGACATGGAGAAAAACTCTTTGGCATGTATAAAACCTTTCACAAAAACACTGATGCAAAGGGGATAGGTCTTTTCATCACCAAAAATCAAGTGGAATCGATGGGAGGAAAAATCGAGGTAAGCAGTCAAGTAGGTGTCGGTACCACCTTCAGTGTCTACCTCAAAAAATCTCCATAAACAAAGCGCCTCTACTCTCTGATATTTTGGTTAAATGGGCTTCAAGTTAGGTTTTTGAAGGATTTATTTGAATATTGGAAGCTATGGAGCAAATCAAACTCAGTGAAAAAGTAAGTGTCTCACGGCTCGTGCATGGCGTGTGGAGATTGGCCGATTGGCAACTCAACACTTCAGAAACCACCAAACTAATAGCGGCTTGTCTAGAGATGGGCATAGACACCTTTGATCATGCTGATATCTACGGAGACTACAGTTGTGAAAGACTGTTTGGTGATGCACTGGCAGAGGAGAAATCACTCAGCCAAAGACTCAAAATCATCAGTAAATGTGGTATCAAGTTGCTCTCTGATAAGTATCCTGATACTTACATCAAACACTATGATACTAGCTATCAACATATCCTTTTTTCAGTAGAGAACTCTCTTCGTCATCTCAGAAGAGACCACCTTGATGTGCTACTTATCCATAGACCTGATCCCTACATGAATCCTGAAGAAGTCGCTGAGGCATTTACCGAGCTTCGACAATCAGGAAAAGTCCTTGAATTTGGTGTTTCTAACTTCTTGACCGATCAGTTTGACTTGTTGCAGTCCTATTTAGACTTTCCTCTAGTGACCAATCAGATTGAAATCTCTGCACTTCACGTGGAACATTTTCAAAATGGCGTGATCAATCAATGCATGAA
This sequence comes from Penaeicola halotolerans, assembly GCF_016464625.1. Lineage (GTDB taxonomy): Bacteria > Bacteroidota > Bacteroidia > Cytophagales > Cyclobacteriaceae > Penaeicola > Penaeicola halotolerans. The sequence continues at coordinate 304,696 of NZ_JAEAGO010000002.1, read as the reverse complement.
AGAAAGAATCTCTCCAATGGCTTGGTCTCCTCTAGCTGGGGGAAAATATTTCGAAGAAAAAGCCAAAGGATCTGCCAAACTTAAAGTGACCGTTGGACGACTTGCTGCCAAGTATCAAACTTCTGAAGATCAAATTCTCTATGCTTGGCTATACGCACATCCTGCTAAAATCATCCCTATCGTAGGATCTGGAAAACTTTCGCGTATCCAAGTGGCAGTAGATGCAAATCAAATCAAACTCTCAAGACAAGAATGGTTTGAGATTTGGACTGCAGCCGTAGGTCATGAAGTACCATAAAAATCCATAAAATGAATACGATAAGTTATCATCATGAAAGTGTATCGGAACACGAAATGCTTGAGAGGTCGGTTGCTTTTTATCAACAAATGAGTAAAAGAAGAAGTATTCGTGCATTTTCAGATAGACCTGTTCCACGTGAAGTCATCGAAAAAATCATCGAGACAGCAGGTACTTCACCTTCAGGAGCTCACAAACAGCCTTGGACTTTTTGTGCGGTACAAGAACCTGCACTGAAAACACAAATCCGCATCAAAGCAGAAGAAGAGGAATATAAAAGCTATCATGGGAGAATGAGCGAGGAATGGCTCAATGACTTAAAACCCATAGGTACAGACTGGAAAAAGCCTTTCTTGGAGATTGCGTCATGGCTTATAGTCATTTTCAAAAAACCTTATGATATAGATAATAGCGGCACTAAACAGCAAAACTATTATGTCAATGAATCTGTAGGAATCGCAGTTGGAATGCTCATCACCGCAATACATCAAGCAGGACTTGTCACCCTGACTCATACGCCAAGTCCTATGAACTTTTTAGCTGAGCTACTGAAGCGTCCAGAGAATGAAAGAGCTTTTCTACTACTACCTGTAGGCTATCCGGCAGATCAAGTAGAAGTTCCTGATCTCAAGAGAAAGACATTGGAAGAAATCTCTAAGTTTTATTGAGGAGCAAATATGGCTAGCTGTACCAAATCACCTATTTTTCCATGTTTGATATAGGCATTTTTTAGGATGGCCTCTCGTTCAAAACCTGCTTTTTGAAGCATTTTGACAGAGTTTTGGTTGAAATCATATACCTGCGCGAAAACACGCTTAACCTGAAAAGTTTCAAATAAATAAGGAACAAAGAGTGATAAAGCGGTAGTACCGATGCCTTGTCCCCAATAGTCGCTTCCTATCCAATAGCCTATCTCGGCATTTACTCTCAGCTCTTCTCTTCCGATCTCACAACCAATCTCTCCGACTAATTTATCCTCATACAAAATCGCAAAACTATGGGCTGGATCCAATCGCTCATTGTCCATGATCCACTCATCTGCATGCTGAATCTCGTAGGGATGAGGAAAAGCATCTCTGAGATTATCAGCTATGCGTGGATCATTGGCTATATGAGCCAAATCCTGCACAAATTTCTCCTCCCAGCGGACTAGTTGTATGGCTCCTTTTTGAAGCATGATCAGTCTTCTACACCTCCATCTTTGAGTTTAGCAGCATTTTCTGCTATCCTCAAGGCCTCTATAAATCCACCAATATCACCTTCCATCACATCTGGCAAATTGTAAACAGTCATGCCGATTCTATGATCTGTCACCCTACTTTGGGAATAATTGTATGTGCGTATCTTATCTGACCTGTCACCACTACCTACCATCGATCTTCTTTGAGCTCCTACTTCGGCATTGTGCTTTTCAAGCTCAATCTCATAAATTCTCGATCTAAGTACTTTGAGTGCTTTTTCGAAGTTTTTGATTTGTGACTTTTCATCCTGACAAGTAACTACTATGCCTGTAGGCTCATGGGTGAGTCGCACCGCAGAATAGGTCGTGTTGACTGACTGACCACCAGGACCTGATGAGCAGTAGGTGTCTTTTCTGATCTCATTCATATTCAGCGTCACTTCTACCTCGTCCATTTCTGGGAGAACTGCTACCGAAGCTGCAGAAGTATGCACGCGACCTTGTGTCTCTGTAGCTGGCACACGTTGTACTCGATGTACACCAGACTCATATTTTAGCTGACCATAAACGTCTGCTCCTGAGACAGTTGATATGATTTCTTTATATCCACCAGACGATCCAAAAGTCAAATCTAGTACGGTCAGCTTCCAGCCTTGTTTTTCGCAGAAACGCTGATACATTCTGAATAAATCCCCAGCAAAAATAGCCGCCTCATCACCACCTGTACCACCTCTGATCTCGAGGATACAATCTTTACTATCATTTGGATCTTTAGGAATGAGCAATTGCTTGATCTCAGACTCTAATCGCTCTCTCGAATCAGCCAACTCGTCAAGCTCAAGTTTGGCCATTTCTCTAAATTCAGGGTCCTTTTCGGCAGCTAGCATCTGCTTAGTATTCGCCTGATTTTCCATGATGAGCTTATACTCATCATATTTCACAACTATTTTCTCTAGGTCTTTGTATTCTTTAGAAAGCTTCGTGTATTTACTCATATCACTCATAGCATCTGGCTGTACGATGAGTTGTGCTACTTCTTCAAACCTTTCCTTTATCGCTTGTAGTTTATCTAACATATCTTCTTTGATCAGTTTGCAAAATTAACAATTCACTGCGTATTTACAGTTAGATGATTTAATTTTAAGGATAATCCAGATAAGTCATATGAAAAAGCAAATCTTGGGCACAATCCTCTCTTTGACCCTTGTAGGATGCGGAGCAGGTACAGAAAGAGCCATCGATAGAGAATCCTTGCAAGAAGGTATGAAAAAACAGGAAGTGAAAGTCCTCCGTGAAGCAGATATCTTACAAGCAGCTATGGAGTGGGGCGATGAAATCTCCCAAGAAGCTCAAAAAGCACTACTCACCACACTTCAGGAAGCAATCGCTTCACGTGGAACAGTTGGAGCAGTAGAATATTGCAATGTAGCCGCACTTCCACTCATGGACTCTCTTAGTAATGCCTATGGTGTAACTGTCAGGAGAGTTAGTCATAAACTCCGAAATCCAGCAGATGCTCCTCTGATAGAAATGGAAGAAATCCTCTTGGAAGCTTATGTTTATAATGAAGAAAATGGCTTAAAGAGTGAATCTAATCTACAAAAAATAGATGGGGGAGAAACTTTACTCTATACCAAACCCATCACAATAGGAAGTGGTCTATGCCTTAGCTGCCATGGCAAAGATGAAATATCCACCGAAACACTCCAAAAGATCAATGAGTTATATCCAAATGATAATGCTACAGGACATGAGCTTAATAGCCTTAGAGGTATGTGGAGTATCAAACTGCCAAAGAGCGCTGTGATCAATGCTAAGTTTTAAACTTGGCTATGCCTGAAACAAGTCACGAGATGGTCGTTGACCAATCCAGTAGCTTGCATGTGGGCATACAGGGTAGTAGAACCTAGAAACTTAAAGCCTTTTTTCTTCATGTCTTTTGCCAATTTATCTGACTCAGGTGTACTAGCGGGTACTTCTGCCAGTGTTCTCCATTTATTGACAATAGGCTTACCATTGACAAAATCCCAGATGTAATCTGAAAACGAGCTAAACTTAGCTTGTAAGTCTAGAAAAATTCGGGCATTATGTATTGTGGCTTCAATTTTTGCTCTATTTCGAATGATTCTCTTCTGCTTATCTTCTAACAGTTCTAGGACATATCCTTCACCCATATCCACGATCACTGTAGGGTCAAACTCTGCAAAAACCTCCCTATAGCCAGCTCTTTTCTTTAAGATGGTAGACCAAGAAAGTCCTGCCTGAGCACTTTCAAGCACCAAAAACTCAAACTGCTTCTGATCATCATAGACTGGCACACCCCACTCTTCATCATGATAAGTGATATACTCTGGGAATCCTAGGCACCATGGACATCTTTCTTTGTCTTCTTTCATAAAATTCTCTTTAATGGACATAACTGCCTGCATTGATATCTATGGTACAGCCAGTAGCATGATCCGCCAGACCCGAGCAAAGTAAAGCCACCATCGGAGCAATGTCTTTCGGTTCGGTCAGCTGATTTAGTGCAATGTCATTCAAGGCATAATCTTCACCATACTGATCCATGAAATCCTGCGCCATATCTGTGCGGGTAAATCCTGGTGCTATGATGAATGCCTTGACACCATCTTTACCATAATAGCGAGCGATGGAACGTGTGAGAGAGACGATCCCTCCTTTGGAGGCGGCATAGGCTAGATAATCCGTTGTATCACCTCTGAATGCTGCGCGAGAGCTGATATTGATGATATGTCCTTGTTGTTGCTGTTTAAAATGAGCTACAGCCTGCTTGCAAATGATCGCAAGAGAATTAAGATTAACATTCATCGTCTGAAGCCAAGCAGATGTCCATGTTTCATCATCGGCTGTATCTGGTACTGAGATAGCTATACCTGCATTATTAACTACCGCATCGAGCCTGCCCGCTTTTTGGATCACAGCATCAACCAATCCTGTGGTCTGATTAAGATCACTTAGATCACAATTGATGATAAAGCTTTGATTACCAATATTTTGAGATACTTTCTCAGCTTCTTTTTTATTATGGTTGTAATGTACAGCTACTCTAGCACCAGCCCCAGCTAGACCTTGGGCGATACCTTCTCCTATACCTCTAGACGCTCCTGTGACGAGCACTACCTTCCCACTTAAATCTATTTTCATACTCATATTCTTCCTCCTGCAGCTAGTACTGCTATGCTGATTTCCGATGTACCTACCTTTTCCAACTGCTGTGCACAAGCTGTGAGTGTAGCACCAGTAGTCAAGATATCATCTACCAAAAGTACCTTTTTGCCAGCAAATATCTCTGCAGATTTCACGTGAAATACGTCATTCATATTTTGATAGCGATCAAAGCGCGACTTTCTCGTCTGACTCTCTGTGAATTTTCGTCTTAGTAAAGCATCCTTAGAAAGTGAGAGATTCATCACCTCACTCATTCCTTTAGCGATAGCTTCACTCTGATTATAGCCTCTTTTGTATTGTTTTTTGGGATGCAAAGGCACTGGTACGATCAAGTCATAATCTGCAAAAGCTCCATTCTTAAGCATCTCTTTCCCAAATCTCCTTCCTAGATCATGGCCTATCTCTGGACTATTTTTATATTTGAGCTGATGCATTAGTCGCTGTACGGTTCCTTTTCGGGTAAATTTCAAAAATACAGCTACCTCTGCTATTCTCACCAATCCATAAAATTTCCGTAACATCCTGGATCTGAGCGACTCATTCTCTTCAGAAATGATCGGCAGTTTTGACTCACAAATACCACAAAGCACCTCCTCAAAATTGTAAAGTGAGTTGCCACAGCCTTTGCATGTGCGAGGAAAGATCAAACTCAAAAAATCTTCCCAAAAATCCAAACTAATCTTTGCGATCGACATGTTAAAGAAATGACTATTTGGCGAATAGCCCTTATATTTGCTAGTTAAAATATAATCTATTAATCTAATGAATCCAATAGAAGAATTCAATTCTTTCAGAGCCGAGATGAATGAAAAGATCATGGCGGCTGATAATAAGGTCATCAAGCGTTTTTTCAATCTTGACACCAATGCTTATGCGGCAGGTGCCATAGATGTGAAGACAAAGGAAATGCTTGGACTTTCTTGCTCGATGGTCTTAAGATGTGATGACTGTATCAAATATCACCTTGGAAAATGCCATGAAGTAGGTTTGACCAAAGAGGAAATCTTCGAAGTCTTCTCTATCGCTACACTCATCGGTGGGTCTATCGTGATTCCTCACCTTCGCAGAGCAGTAGCTTATTGGGAAGCGCTTGAAAATGAAAAAGCATGATCAAAAGAGATTTTGATTTACAAAAACGCTGGGGAAAACTTCTTCTAGCTTTGACTGAAATATTTGGCAAAAAGCCCAAAGATCTAAATGCTGTACTCTTTATGATAGGAGTGCATGAGTTGGGAAAAGGGCCAAAGCATTTCAGCAAGGAAGAAAAACAAGATCTCATGCATATTGCTATATGCAAAGTTCTAAGTTACTCAGGTTTCTATGAATTAGAAGGGCTCGATGAAGAGGGTTGGCCTCACTGGAAAGCCGTAAAAAAGCTTCCACACTTTGATATGCTAGAACAGGAAAAATTACTTCAACTTCACGTATTGGAGTATTTTGAAAAGGAATTTGATACAGAAATAAAATGAAAGTAGTATCCTATAACGTAAATGGTATCAGGGCGGCACTTACCAAAGGTTTTGCTGAATGGCTCAAAGCAGTAGATGCAGATATCATCTGTCTACAAGAGCTAAAAGCGACTGAGGATCAGGTAGAAACAGCTGTTTTCAAGGATTTAGGATATGAACTTTATTGGATGCCAGCCGTTAAAAAAGGCTATAGTGGCGTAGGTATATTCACTAGAATAAAACCAAAACATGTACAATATGGCATGGGTCAAAATAAGTATGATGATGAAGGCAGGGTTCTCAGAGTAGATTTTGATCGATACAGTGTGATGAGTGTCTATATGCCATCAGGCTCTAGTGGTGAGGAGCGGCAAGCCTTTAAGATGCAATGGCTAGACGATTTTTATGGATATACGCAGGATTTGAGGAGAGAAATACCGAACTTACTCATAAGTGGTGATTATAATATATGTCACAAAGCTATCGATATTCATAATCCTGTCTCTAATAAAAACTCTTCGGGCTTTTTGCCTGAAGAAAGGGCATGGATGGATCAATTTACAGAAAGTGGATTTGTAGACACTTTCAGACAATTCAATCCTAACCCTCATCACTACACATGGTGGAGCTACAGAGCAGGAGCAAGAAAGAAGAACTTGGGTTGGCGTATAGATTATCATATGGTCACAGAGCCAATGAAAGATGAAGTAAAACGTTCGATTATATTACCAGAAGCGATGCATTCAGACCACTGTCCTTTGATGGTGGAACTTAGATAATATTCAAAAATTTAAAGCCATTAGTATAAAAAGCTTATGAACTCAATCAAAATTTCTATTCCATCTATTCTTGACAATATCAAGATCATAGAGAGCTTCATTGACAATGCTAAGGAAAAGTACCAAATCAACGATGATATCTATGGCAACATCATGATATCAGTGACTGAGTGTGTAAGCAACTCTATCATACATGGCAATAAAATGGATGCAAGCAAGTCTGTAGATTTAGCGATTGAGTTTTATGATGAACAGATCAGAGTGATCATCGAAGATGAAGGGATAGGCTTCGACTATGAAAACCTACAAGATCCAACCGCTCCAGAAAATCTAGAAAAAATAGGAGGAAGGGGTGTATTCATCATCAAACATTTATGTGATGAGGTCTTATTTGAGAATAAAGGAAATAAAGTTTCATTGACCTTTTACCTCAACTGATCGATGGCTATTCATTTTTTCACAGAAGATATCAAGTTTGACTTAAAAAATAAACGTTCAAAAAAAAGCTGGATCAAATCAATTGCTGAAGAAGAAGGATATAAGATAGCGGAAATTAATTATGTCTTTTGCTCAGATGATTATCTATTAGATATTAATATCAACTACCTCGACCACGATACATATACGGATATCATCACTTTTGACAATTCAGAAAGTGAAAAGATCATAGAAAGTGATATCTACATCAGTATAGATCGAGTAAGAGAAAACGCAAAGACACATGACATTCCCTTTGAAGATGAACTTGATAGAGTTCTCATACATGGGGTGCTTCATTTATGTGGATACAAAGATAAAACTGAAGAGGAAGAAATAAATATGCGCTTAAAGGAAAATAACTCTTTAAGCAAAAGACAATAACCAATGTTCCACGTGAAACAGTTTGAAAGTTCGAACATACTAGTGTTCCACGTGAAACAATATTAATTAATAAGATAAACGTTCCACGTGGAACAAAGATATGTTGCCAAAATATGATGTTATCGTAGTAGGTGCTGGACATGCGGGTTGTGAAGCTGCGCATGCGGCTGCTCGTATGGGCTCCAAGGTCCTACTATGTACTATGAATATGAATACAATCGCTCAAATGTCGTGTAACCCAGCTATGGGAGGTGTGGCAAAAGGGCAAATCGTCAGAGAAATAGATGCGCTAGGTGGAATGTCTGGAATCATCTCTGACAAGTCCATGATACAGTTTAGAATGCTAAACAGGTCTAAAGGTCCTGCCATGTGGTCACCTAGATCTCAAAATGATAGAATGCGCTTTGCTGAAGAGTGGAGATTAGCACTAGAACAAACACCAAATGTGGACTTTTGGCAAGAAATGGTCACTAATATCATCGTCAAAGATGGTAGGGTCACTGGTGTCAGAACTGGTATAGGAATGGAGTTTGAAGCCAAAGCAGTAGTGCTAACCAATGGTACATTCCTCAACGGCATCATACACATCGGTGAAAAACAAATGGGTGGTGGAAGAACAGGAGAAGGTGCCGCTAAAGGGATTACAGAGCAATTGGTTCAATTAGGCTTCGAGGCAGGTCGAATGAAAACTGGAACACCTCCTAGAGTAGATGGAAGAAGTCTTGACTACAGCAAAATGGAGGAACAATTAGGTGATGAAATTCCAGAAAAATTCTCCTTTTCTGATGAAACTAAACCCCTAACACAACAAAGAAGCTGTTGGATAACCTATACTAATAAGGCTGTACACGAAACCTTGGAAACAGGTTTTGACAGATCTCCTATGTTCAACGGACGCATCCAAGGTCTAGGTCCGAGATATTGCCCGTCCATTGAGGACAAAATCAATAGATTTGCTGAGAGAGATAGACACCAAATATTCGTAGAACCTGAAGGTTGGAATACAGTAGAAATCTATGTCAACGGTTTCTCCACTTCTCTTCCAGAGGATGTACAATATGAAGCAATGAGAAAAATACCTGGTTTTGAAAACGCTAAAATGTTTAGACCAGGATATGCTATAGAGTATGATTTCTTTCCTCCAACACAACTAAAAATAACACTAGAAACTCAGCTAATCGACAATCTATACTTTGCAGGGCAAATAAATGGAACAACGGGCTATGAAGAAGCTGCTTGTCAGGGTCTAATCGCTGGGATCAATGCACACAGGAAGGTACAAGAACTAGAGCCATTCATATTGAAGAGATCAGATGCATACATCGGTGTATTGATAGACGATCTGATCAACAAGGGCACAGAGGAACCTTACAGAATGTTCACTTCAAGGGCAGAGTTTAGAATCCTACTCCGTCAAGATAATGCTGATCTGAGATTAACTGAACTAGGACATCGTATCGGTCTGGCATCAGATCAAAGACTAGAAAAACTACTAGATAAAAAGAATGATCTTAATAGACTAATCAATGATCTACAACAAAAGAAAGTAGAACCAAATGATGTCAATGAAGGTCTAGAACATCTAGCATCAGCAACTATCAAAGAAAAAATAACTGTTGAAAAACTACTCAAAAGACCACAAATCGATATCAAATCGGTAGGTTCTTTGGATAAAGAATTAGAAAGCTATCTAGCCAAATATAGTAATGATGTACTAGAGCAAGCAGAAATTCAAATCAAATACGATAGCTACATTAATAAAGAAAAAGCTATGGCAGAGAAAATCAGCCAAATGGAGGATTTAAAATTTCCTACAAACTTTAACGTAGATGATATCAAAGCACTATCAACAGAAGCAAGAGAAAAAATACGAAAAATAAAACCGGAAACTATAGGACAAGCGTCACGTATTAGTGGTGTAAATCCAGCTGACATTTCCATCATCATGGTTTATCTAGGTAGATAAGATATGTATACAAGATTAGATAACTGCCCACTTTGTCAAAGTGGGCAAATTTTTAACCAGCAAATCATCAAAGACTATAGCATTTCACAAGAGGAGTTTGCCCTTTCAGAATGCAAAAAATGTGGTCTTATTTTTACTAATCCGAGACCAGATCAAGATCAATTAGGTAAGTACTACGAGTCTAGTCAATACCTTTCTCATCATGATCATGACAATACTTTAATCGCTAAAGTATATAAAAGAGCAAGAAACTATACGCTCAAACAAAAACTAAAATTAGCTAATCATCTCAATGATCATCAAAAAGGCAGATGGCTTGATATAGGATGTGGTCTTGGGCATTTATTGTATACAGCCAAATCAGATGGATGGAATGTAGTAGGTGTAGAACCAAACGAACAGGCAGCAATCGCAAGTAGTAATAGAATCAATCAATTGATCTATCCTACTCTTCAAAGCAGTAAAGCAGAAAAAAAATATGATATCATCACACTATATCATGTACTAGAACATGTCTATGATCTTAATGAAACGATAGATTTTATCAAAACTAAGATTAAGAAAAAAGGACATATCATCATAGCAGTACCCAATCCAGAGAGTTGGGATGCACAATATTATAAAAACTTTTGGGCTGGATATGATGTACCTAGACACCTCTATCATTTCAAACAAGATACTATCCATCAAATGGCTAAAATTCACGGAATGAAAATTAAAGAAATCATTCCTATGAAATTAGATGCATTTTATGTCAGTCTACTGAGTGAGAAATATAAAACTGGTAAATCAAACTACCTAAAAGCATTTCAAAACGGCCTAAAGTCTAATAACTGGGCTAAACAGAATAAATTAAACTATTCAAGTTTAATATATATATTAAAAAAATGAAAAAATACTTATTATATATAATTTTATTAATATCTATACTGTATTCATGTGCTAGAATAACTGCACCTACAGGAGGACCAAAAGATGAAGATCCACCTGTACTCAAAGTAGCTACACCAGCTCATCAATCTACCAATGTAAAACCAGAACAACTCACGCTAACATTTGATGAAGCTGTGAAAGTTGATGACTTAAACAATCAATTAATCATAGCTCCCTATTTGGACAAAAATATCATTCAAACAGAGTTAAGAGATAAACTTCAAACAGTCATCATCAAACTAGAACAAGAATTATCAGAAAACACAACTTATACATTTAACTTCAGGGAAAGCATAAAAGATATCTCAGAATCAAATCCCGCAGAAAATCTAATTATCACATTTAGTACAGGAGACTATTTAGATTCACTAAGTCTAGAGGGAAAAGTCAACTTTGCCATATCTCAAACAACAAAAGACCCTATCATAGTAGGTCTATATAGAGCATCAGATACTTTAGATGTATTTACTGGTAAACCTACATATATCGCTATTGTAGATGATTTTGGTCAATACAAGTTTGAAAATCTAAAGCCTGACAGCTACAGACTTTATGCGTTTGCTGATAAAAATAAAAATCTACAAGCTGAATTCAGATCAGAACCGTATGGCTTTTACAAAGACACACTATCACTAAATGAAAATACAACAGATGTAAATATACAAATGATCAGAGCTGATATCTCAAAGATAGAAATACGCAGAGCAGCACCAAGAGATCAATATTTCGATATTACACTTAGTAAAAGCGTCAACGAAGTTAAATTTGACACAACTCAGCTAAATCAATCAATCTACTATTCTTTCAATGATGACCGTAAAATTCTTAGATTCTATAAGGGTGAGCAATTCACTTATGACAGCTTAGGATTGAATTTACATTTCGAAGATTCCATCAAAAGTACATTAGATACTCTTGTATATGTGAAGTTTGAAGAGACTGATAAAAAGGTATCAGGTCTAACTCTAAAAGCAGAAAATGCAGATAACAGTGCAGTCAAACCGAATTATTCCAATGTCTTTAACTTTAGTAAACCCATCAAATATTTTAATCCAGATAGTCTCTTTGCTCAGTTTGATTCATTGACCAAAATTGATTTTAAAGAAGCAACCATAGAATGGAATGAAAATCTAACATCCCTTTCAATAAGTCAACAACTTCCACTTCTAGATAGTATAACCAAATTTAGTTTAGAGATCAGACCTGGGGCATTTATAGCTGTAGACGGTGATACACTAGAAAAAACGACTATCAGACATCAAAAATTTTTACTAGAAAAAATGGGTGATATCAAAGGAAATATAAAGATAGAAGCACCCAACTTTATCATCCAATTACTCAATAAAGACAAAGTAATCAGAGAGCTCTTTAATCAAAAGACCTATCACTTTGCTGAGATACCAGCTGGCTCCTATCAAATTCGAGTGATCATAGATGAAAATAACAATGGCAAATGGGATGTAGGAAACATCAACAGATGGCAAACACCTGAAAAAATTCAATACTTCGTAGATCCCAAGACCAGTAAACAAGACATACAAGTAAGAGAAAACTGGGAGGTAATAGACATCAATATCACAGTTGACACTAATTAATTTGTGGATAATCCATAGTTTTTTTCCACATCTTGTGTGAGTTCAGTAAGTATAAGTCGTCTAAAAGCTAAATCTATCCCCAGATTTAGCTTTCTTTTTATTCACTAATCTCAAAAGTGGAAACTATCACAATTCAACACACAATACTATCCACTGATACTTATCCTCAGTAAACTTCTACACATTGGAAGCTAAAAAAGTGAACAACTTACAAGTACTTATTTTTCAAATACTTAGATGTGGATAAACTGTTTGTAAAATTGTAAAATCAAAACTTAAAAATCTGAATTCACTGTGGAGAAATAAACTTGAAAAACTTATCCACGTATCCACATCTTAATAGTTTATAATACCTTTTTATTTAAATAAAAATAATAGTGATTGTTACCCTGTGGATAGTGGAGAGTGAATAGAACTTTTATTAATCAGCGACATTCTCTAAATTGATGAAGTAAATCTTGAGATAAACCTAAAATAAGATCGCAATGGAAATTACTAGAGTTTTTGATTTGATTGATTACCAGCTGAGAACTTACAAGCTAAAAGATGCCCTCGCTTACAAAGTGGACGGAGAATGGAAGCAATATTCTAGTAAAATGCTTTTAGAGTACACACGAAATGTCGGCTTGGGTCTACTAGCAGAAGGAATCAAACCTGGAGATAAGATAGCGATCATTTCTAACAATAGGCCGGAGTGGAACTTTGTAGATCTAGGCATGCAGCAAATAGGTGTGGTCAGTGTGCCTATGTATCCTACTATTACTGTAGATGATTTTATCTATATTTTTGAGCATTCGGAGACCAAGATGGTTTTTGTAGGAGATCAAGAACTCTACGAGAAAGCTAAAGAAGCCGCAGCTTCAGTACCTACGATACAAAAGATTTACACATTTGATGAGATTGATGGTGCAGACCACTGGACAAAACTTTTGGAAAAGGGAGAAGAGTCAAATCTGGCAGATCTCGAGGCGATCAAAGAAAATATAAATGGGGAAGATCTCCTGACAATTATTTACACATCAGGGACCACGGGCAGACCTAAGGGTGTGATGCTGAGTCATCGCAATGTCCTCAGCAATACGATGTCTGTCTCGGATCGTCTGATGGTAGAAAAGGGAAAAAGTAAGGCATTGAGTTTCTTACCACTTTGTCATATCTATGAGCGTACGGGTGTTTACTTTTATCTGTACAATGGTGTCAGCGTATATTATGCGGAGAGCATGGAGACCATTGGAGAAAATCTCAAAGAAGTACAACCACACATGTTCAATACAGTGCCACGACTCCTTGAAAAAGTCTATGACAAAATCGTGGCCAAAGGATACGAGCTTAGTGGGATCAAAAAGAAACTTTTCTTTTGGGCGTTGAATCTTGGTCTCAAATACGAACCTAATAAACCTCAAGGCTGGTGGTATGATCGTCAACTGAAGCTAGCCAATAAATTAATATTTAGTAAATGGAGAGAAGCACTGGGAGGAAATGTGCAAACCATTAATTCAGGAGCTTCTGCACTGCAGCCTAGACTGGCAAGGGTGTTTTGGGCAGCGCAAATCCGCGTTTGCGAGGGTTATGGATTGACAGAGACCTCACCAGTAGTCGCTGCCTCAGTAGCTAATGAGGAGGAGATGCGAATAGGAATGGTAGGAAAACCAATCATGGATGTGGAGATCAAAATAGCAGCAGACGGTGAGATCTTAGTGAAAGGACCTAATGTCATGATGGGATACTACAAGCAGCCTGAGCTAACAGCAGAGGTGATCAAGGACGGTTGGTTCCATACAGGGGATATAGGAGAGATCCAAGAAGGCGTCTATCTCAAAATCACTGACCGTAAAAAGGAAATGTTCAAAACCTCTGGCGGAAAGTATATAGCTCCTCAGCCGATGGAAAATAAATTCAAAGAGTCACTACTCATCGAGCAACTGATGATCATCGGAGAAAATAGAAATTACCCAGTGGCGCTCATCGTACCAAGTTTTGATGGACTTAAAGACTGGTGCAAAATCCACCAGATCCCTTACACAGAGGATGAAGAAATGATCCAAAAACCAGAAGTGATCAATAAGTTTCAAGCCGAAGTGGATAAGTATAATAAATACTTTGGGAAGTGGGAGCAAATCAAAAGGTTCAAAGTACTCACGCATCCTTGGGGTATAGACACAGGTGAACTGACACCAACACTTAAGCTAAAGCGAAGGGTGATCATGGATAAGTTTGGTAAGGACATAGAAGAGCTGTACAGCTGATATTGATGATTGAGAGCGAGAGAAAGTCTTTTGATTTTCAGCCAATACTAAGTAACACACTTGTCAAACTAGTTCCACTCCAGAAAGAGGATCTCGATAAGTTATATGCAGTAGCGAGTGATCCGCTGATATGGGAACAGCATCCCAATAAGTCCAGGTATCAGAGGCCAGTATTCGAAAAGTTCTTTGAGGGTGCTATGGCTTCTGGTGGAGCATTTCTTATTCATGATGCAGCTACTGGACAAGTGATCGGTAGTACTAGGTTTTATGATTGGGATGCTCATACTAGCAGTGTTTTTATTGGTTACACTTTCATCGATCGATTATTTTGGGGAAAGGGATACAACTTATCGATCAAGCAACTCATGGCTAGTCATGCTTTTGAGTATGTAGCACGTATTCTTTTTCACATTGGTGCGGAAAATCTTCGATCTCAGCGCTCCATCGTCAAGACAGGTGCTCACAAAATAGGAGAGGAAGTAGTCGCCTATTATGGCGAGCCTGATAAGCTAAACTTTGTATATGAATTGAAAAAGGAAGATTTTGATACTAATTGATGATTCACTAGAATTTTTTTCAGGAAGATTTTTAAAAGAAAATATCGATATGATTTAAGCAAGCTTTTATAATTGAGCAATTATTTTTTCAATATGAAATTAATGAAATAATATTCTTTATAAGTCATTTTACCCACTCATAATTCTTGTAAACAAGCACTTTAAATTTTCGTTAAATAGTATGCATGCATAATATATTTTTCTATATTTGATCTACCCGAAATAACGAACAGGTGTTTTATGAAAAGAGAAGAAAGCATCGATTACAATATCAAAGCAGCTTGGCATGCCATCGCCAGGATGTATAATCAACAAGCAGTCAAACAAGACATCACAACCTCTATAGGCTTTGTACTCCTCAATATAGATTCACAAGCTGGCACTCCAGCAACTAAGATAGCTCCCCTCATGGGATTGGAAGCACGTAGCCTGACAAGAATGCTTAAGAGCATGGAGGAAAAAGGACTTATTTACAAGAAACCAGATCCAAATGATGGTCGATCAGTGAGGATTTTTTTAACCCCATTGGGTAAAGAGAAAAAGGAGATTTCTAAGATAGTAGTCAAACTCTTCAATAATAAAATATACGAGTTGGTGCCTAGAGAAAAGCTGGAGGTTTTTTTTGAAGTGATAAAGCAAATCAGCCAAGTGATTGAAGAAAATAAAATATACGAATCAGAAACAATAAACCAATAATTGACGAATGAAAAGAGCGATTAAAAAAGTTGCCGTATTGGGTTCAGGAGTAATGGGATCTAGAATAGCCTGTCACTTTGCGCACACTGGCGTAGAGGTGTTGCTATTGGATATCGTACCAAAGGAGCCAAACGAAGCAGAAAAAGCAAAGGGACTTACCATCGAATCTCCGATCGTGAGAAACCGCATAGTCAATGATGCTTTGAGTTTTGCACTCAAGTCTAAGCCTTCCCCGATTTACGATACCAAGTTTGCAGACTATATCACTACGGGCAATTTTGATGATGATCTAGCAAAAATTAAGGAGTGTGATTGGGTGATCGAAGTAGTCGTAGAAAAGCTTGAGATCAAGCAGTCACTTTTTGAAAAAGTAGAAAAATATAGAAAGCCAGGTACACTCATCACATCCAATACATCTGGTATCCCGATGCACCTGATGACACAGGGCAGAAGTGAGGACTTCAAGAAAAATTTCTGCGGAACACACTTCTTTAACCCTCCGAGATATTTAAAACTTCTCGAAATCATCCCAAGTCCTGATACAGATCAGGATGTGGTAGATTTTCTGATGCATTATGGCTCATTGAATCTAGGTAAAGAGACCGTTTTGTGTAAAGATACTCCTGCTTTTATCGCCAATAGAATAGGTGTATATGCGATCATGTCGGGTATGCACACGATCGAAAAGATGGGACTGAGTGTCTCAGAGGTGGATAAACTGACAGGTACAGTCATTGGAAGAGCAAAGTCTGCTACTTTCCGTACCATGGACGTGGTAGGACTTGATACTACAGTCAATGTTTCTAATAACCTGCACGCTATTCTCAAAGACGATGAATCTAAGGACAAGTTCAAACTACCAAAGATAGTATCAGAACTCCATGAGCGTAAGTGGTGGGGAGATAAGACTGGTCAAGGTTATTTCAAAATGATCCGTCATGACGATGGCAGAAAAGAACTAAAAGAACTAGACCTCAAAACTTTTGAATACAAAGATGTAGAGAAGCCAAGCTTCAAAGCTTTAGAAGCATCTAAGGAGATAGAAGATTTAAGAAAGAGAATTCCTTTCTTGGTCAATTTCGATGACAAAGCTGGTGAGTTTTACAGAGCGACATTCTATGATTTATTTAGATATTGTTCATTTAGAATCCCTGAGATTTCAGACGAGCTTTATAGAATAGATCAAGCAGTGGCTGCAGGTTTTGGTTGGGAATTTGGTCCATTTGAAAACTGGGATTTGCTTGGAGTCAAAGATACTGTTGCGAAGATGGAAGCCGCTGGCGAAAAACCAGCGCAGTGGGTCTATGACATGCTGAGCAAAGGCAAGGAGTCATTTTATAAAGTAGAAGATGGTGTCAAAAAATACTATGACATCCCTAGTGGAAGCTACAAAGTCATCCCTGGGACTGAAGGACTCATCGTGCTTAGTAATCTCAAGGCTGCAGGCAACAAGAAAGTTTGGGGCAATGCAGGTGCAACAGTGTATGACTTAGGAGATGAAGTGCTTGGACTAGAGTTCCACACAAAGATGAACTCAATCGGAGCCGAAGTGATCGAAGGTATCAATACGGCTATCGGTATGGCGGAGAAAAACTACAAAGGTCTCGTCATCGGAAATGAAGCAGCTAACTTCTCAGCTGGTGCTAACCTAGCGATGCTCTTCATGTATGCAGGTGATCAGGAATATGATGAGATCAACATGATGATTGCACAGTTCCAAAATACCATGATGCGTGCTAGATATTCATCAGTACCTGTCGTAGTAGCACCAGCAGGTATGGCACTTGGAGGCGGATGTGAGTTGTCACTGCATTCGGATGCTATCGTAGCTCACTCAGAATTGTACATGGGTCTAGTCGAGTTTGGTGTAGGATTGATACCAGCGGGTGGTGGTACCAAAGAGATGACACTTAGAGCGAGTGACATGATCCGTCCAAACGATGTAGAATACAATATCCTACAGGAAGCCTTTATGAATATCGCTATGGCGAAAGTCTCTACTTCAGCTCACGAAGCGAAAGGACTCAACTACCTCAGAGCAACAGATGAAATCGTACTAAACAGATCCCATGTATTAGCAGCTGCAAAAGCGAAAGTATTGGCATTACATGAGGCTGGATATACGCAACCTAAGCAGCGAACTGACATCAAAGTTCAAGGAAAAGGATCACTAGCACTGTTCACAGCAGGTATCACTGGGATGACCTTTGGACACTACGTATCAGAGCATGATGCGAAGATCGCACGTAAGGCAGCCTATGTCATGAGTGGTGGTGATCTATCTGCACCAACGATGGTCAGTGAGCAATACTTACTCGACTTAGAGCGTGAAGCCTTTCTAAGTTTGACAGGTGAACCTAAGACACTGGAGAGAATTCACAGCATTTTGTTTAAGGGCAAACCGCTTAGAAACTAATTGAGGACTATTTTCCAAACTAAAAATTAAAACAATGAACGCATATATAGTAGCAGGATATAGATCAGCAGTCGGCAAATCAAAAAAGGGAGGATTTAGATTTTACCGACCAGACGATTTGGCTGCAGACGTGATCAAACACCTAGTCGGTCAAGTACCAAGCTTAGATCCAAAAAGAATAGATGATCTAATCGTAGGAAATGCAGTGCCAGAAGCAGAGCAAGGTATGCAAATGGGCAGGATGATTTCTCTTCTCGCATTGCCAATAGAAGTGCCGGGTATGATTGTCAACAGATACTGTGGCTCTGGACTAGAAGCTATTGCACTGGCTTCAGCGAGAATCCACGCAGGCACAGCAGATTGTATCATAGCAGGAGGCACAGAGTCTATGTCTATGGTGCCTATGATGGGATACAAGACTGCGCTCAATTATAAAATAGCCACAGAAAACCCATCATACTATATCGGGATGGGACTGACAGCAGAAGAAGTCGCTAAAGATTTTAAAATCACCAGAGAAGAGTCTGATGAGTTTAGCTATCAATCGCATATGAAAGCTATCAAAGCGATCGAAGAAGGGAAATTCAAAGATGAGATTGTACCAGTGAATGTCACGGAAACATACATAGATGCTAAAGGTCAGAAAAAAGAACGCTCTTTCGTAGTCGACACGGATGAAGGGCCTAGAGCAGACACGAATGTAGAGACATTGGCTAAGCTAAAGCCTGCCTTTAGAAATAATGGTCAGGTAACAGCAGGTAACTCATCACAAACTTCTGATGGAGCAGCCTTTGTCATGGTCATGTCTGAAAGGCTTGTCAATGAGCTTGGCTTGAAGCCGATCGCACGCATGGTGACTTACACTGCGGCAGGTGTAGATCCACGTATCATGGGGATCGGTCCAGTAGCGGCTGTCCCGAAAGCGCTCAAGCAAGCTGGCTTGAAGCAGTCAGATATAGACTTGATCGAACTAAATGAAGCCTTTGCTGCTCAGTCTCTAGCTGTGATCAAAGAACTAGATTTAGACAGATCTAAGCTCAATGTCAACGGTGGGGCGATCGCACTAGGTCATCCACTAGGATGCTCTGGAGCTAAGCTAAGCGTACAGCTTTTCAATGAAATGAAGCGTAGAAATAGTAAATATGGAATGGTCACCGCATGTGTAGGAGGCGGTCAAGGAGTAGCTGGTATTTACGAGCTATTATAATGTAAATCAAAATCTAATTGTCTTTTATCAATCAATAACATGGAAACGCAAGTAAAAAATAATGCAATAAAAGGAGGGGAATACCTCATCAGAGAAACAGCCGCTCAGGAAGTTTTTATCCCTGAGGAGTTTAATGAAGAGCAGCGCATGATGGCTCAAGCTTGTCAGGACTTTGTGGAAACTGAGATTTTTCCAAATGCAGATCGCATAGATGGTATGAAGGAGCCGGATCTCGTGCCAAGTATTTTCAAAAAAGCTGGAGAACTTGGACTCTTAGGGATCTCAGTACCTGAAAGCTATGGTGGTCTGGGCATGAGCTTCAACACCTCGATGTTGATTGCTGATATAGTAGGTGCTGCTGGTTCTTTTTCTACTACCTATGGAGCGCATACGGGTATCGGTACTTTGCCAATACTCTATTATGGTAATGAAGAACAAAAGAAAAAGTACCTTCCTAAACTGGCTACAGGTGAGTGGGCTGCGTGCTACTGTTTGACAGAACCAGATGCAGGTTCGGATGCCAACTCAGGTAAAACCAAAGCGGTACTTTCAGAAGATGGTAAACACTACATCATCAATGGTCAAAAAATGTGGATCTCTAATGCGGGATTTGCAGATCTTTTCATCGTCTTTGCTAAGATTGGTGATGATAAAAACTTGACAGCCTTCATCGTAGAGAAGGCTTTTGGTGGCATCACTATGAATGAAGAAGAAAAGAAGATGGGGATCAAAGGATCTTCTACGCGTCAAGTTTTCTTCAATGACTGTAAAGTGCCAGTAGAGAACATGCTATCTGATAGAGAAAATGGGTTTAAAATAGCTGTAAATATCCTCAATATTGGTCGTATTAAACTTGGTGCTGGTGTACTGGGGGGTGTTAGAACGGTGATTAATCATGCCATTACTTATGCTAAGGACCGTAAGCAGTTCGGTGTATCGATCGCTAGCTTCGGTGCGATCAAGCACAAATTAGCAGAAATGGCGATACAGACTTATGCTACTGAGTCGCTTTGCTACAGATCAGGTCAAGATGTAGAAGATAAGATCAATGCACTCATAGCTGAAGGCATGGATGAGGCACAAGCGAAACTTAAAGGAGTGGAGCAGTTTGCCATCGAATGTGCCATAGCCAAAGTACACGGATCAGAAGTGCTCGACTATATCGTAGATGAAGGGGTGCAAGTATATGGTGGTATGGGATTCTCAGCAGATGCTCCTATGGAGCGTGCTTACAGAGATGCTCGTATAGCTCGTATCTACGAAGGTACTAATGAAATCAACCGTATGCTCATGGTAGGGATGCTATTGAGAAAAGCCATGAAGGGCGAACTAGATATCATGACTCCAGGGATGGCAGTTTCTAAAGAACTTACTTCTGTGCCATCTTTTGCAAGCGTAGATACTTCGGTGCCATTTGCAGCAGAGAAAGAAGTGATCAAAAACTTGAAGAAAGTGTTCCTTATGGTTGGCGGCAAGGCTGCTATGACGCTTGCTGATAAAATCAATGATGAGCAGGAAATCATGCTTAACCTGGCTGATGTGATGATCGAAATCTATGCAGCAGAATCAGCTATTCTCAGAACGGAGAAATTGATCTCTCAAAGAGGGGAAGAAGCGTGTAAAGTACACATTGCGATGACACAAGTTTACCTCACTGAAGCAGTGGAGAAAATCAACAAAGCTGCCAAAGAAGCTATTGGATCTTTTACTAAAGGAGATGAGCAGAAAGTAATGCTTATGGGTCTGAAGCGATATACTAAGATGGACTTGGTCAATACCAAAGAGCTTAGAAGAATGATCGCTGATTACTTGATTGACAATGGTCATTCGAAATTCCCTTGGTAAATACTTGATCAAACCAAACTCAAGAGACCCTGCAGAGATGTAGGGTCTTTTTGTTTTCTTTAGCCGTTCACATAAATATCTATGCTGATACGATAGATTCTTTTTTATATTACGATGTCAATCAACCTATTACACATGAAAAAAGAGTTTTACAGAGGATTTTCACTCCTCTTATTGTCTTTAATGGCAAGTTGTTCGCCAGAGGCAAGTGAAGAGACAGTCGATTATACAGAGCTTAATCCTGAGGCACGTTTAGAGGCTGCCAAAGAGATGGCACAAGAATTTATCATGGTAGATGGCCATGTGGATTTACCCTATCGAATGAAAGTTGGAGGATTCACTTTGCAAAGAGAAGCTCTCGATGTGTCAGTCAGAACAGATGGTGGTAATTTCGATTATCCTCGCTCCAAAGAAGGCGGGCTGGATGCGCCATTTATGTCTATCTATATCCCAGCAGGCTATCAAGAAAGAGGAGGGGCGAAAGATTTTGCAGATTCACTGATCAAGATGACAGAGCGAGTAGCGAATACTTGGCCAGATAAATTTGCGATGGCATACTCGCCAGACGATATCCAAAAGCATCATGCTGAAGGTAAAATATCCCTACCTATGGGAATGGAAAATGGCGCTCCACTAGAAGACGATATCAATAACGTAGCCTATTTTCACGAAAGAGGTATTCGCTATATCACACTAACTCATAGCAAGGATAATCTAATTAGTGATTCTTCTTATGATACCACGAGAACTCATGGCGGTCTAAGTGAATATGGAAAAGAAGTAGTCAAAGAAATGAACCGAGTAGGGATCATGGTAGATGTATCACATATTTCTGATCAGGCATTTTGGGATGTGATGGAGATCACGGAGACGCCCGTGATAGCTTCTCACTCGTCTGCCCGTAAGTTTACACCGGGTTTTGAGAGAAATATGGACGATGATATGATCAAAGCACTTGCTAAAAATGATGGAGTCATCATGATCAACTTTGGAGGAAACTTCATCGATGGTAATTATAGAGAAAGAACATCAAAAGTACGTGAGCATATAGTAAACTGGCTAGCAGAAAATAATTTGAGCAGATCTGATATTGCTGCTCAAGCTTATATCAATCAATACATGATGGACAATGATCCTTTTCCAAGTGTGACTGTGGTAGCGGATCACATAGATCATGTTGTGTCATTGGTAGGTATCAATCACGTGGGCTTGGGCTCTGACTTTGACGGGGTGGGAGACTCACTTCCTACCGGTCTTAAGGACGTCTCGATGTATCCTAACCTGATCGCTGAATTACTCAAAAGAGGGTATTCTAAAGACGATATTGAAAAAATATGTTCAGGAAATGTCTTTAGAGTATGGCGAGCAGTTGAAAAATTCGCAACTAATGATTAATATAGTTGAATAAATGGTTTGGTTTATTAAGTCATAAAGGCTCGGGCTACTATCCGAGCTTTTATTTTTTCCGACTATCCCTGATATATTCCTTTTGTCAAATGGCCATTTTCTTGATAAACACTAACACTTACAAGCTGTTTTGATTTTATGTTAAACCAAACCAGTAAAATTATGAAAAAGTTAAGTGCATTATTCCTATTAGTAATTTTCGCGTCTACGTTTGTATTTGCGAATGATGATGTAAAGAAAAAAGCAGACAAGGATATTGTAGACACAGCTGTATCTACTGACTTCCTTTCTACTTTGGTAGCTGCTGTTAAAGCAGGTGATCTAGTGGACGTATTGAAAGGTGATGGTCCTTTCACAGTTTTTGCTCCTACTAATGATGCTTTCGCTAAGCTTCCAGCTGGAACGCTAGAGAGTCTTTTGAAGCCAGAAAATAAAGCACAGTTGGTCGCTATCTTGAAGTACCACGTAGTACCAGGTAAAGTGATGTCTTCTGATCTTTCTAACGGTCAAAAAGCTAAGACAGTAGAAGGAAGTGAAATCACTGTGAAAATCATGAATGGAAAAGTAATGATCAACGATGCAAATGTATCGGCAGCTGATATCGAAGCTACCAATGGTGTAGTACACGTGATAGATAGTGTGATCATGCCTCCAAAGAAGTGGTAATTAGTAGATTTTGATAAAAAACCATCCTAGTGATGGTTTTTTTTTAGTGCTAAAATATTTTGCACAATATAATCGTTTACTATCGATATGGAGGATTCCAAGCCAATACATCGTCTGAGTAATCAAATATGCTTTCCGCTCTATGCAGCTTCTCGCAAGATCATTCAAGCTTACAGAGAGCCTTTGGATAAGTTGGGACTTACTTATCCACAGTATTTGGTGTTGATGCTCCTATGGGAAAAAGATGGTCAGCTCGTCTCCGAAATTGGACACATGCTTTATTTAGACTCTGGTACGCTCACACCACTTTTGAAGAGAATGCAAGCAGCCAACTTGGTGACTAGAGAAAGAGACACCTCAGACGAACGTAAGGTAATCATCAGCTTGACAGCCAAAGGAAAATCTCTCGAGGAAGCAGGCAAACAAATCTCAGCAGATATGATTTGTTTACTCCAAGACATGCAGCCAAATAATATGCGAGCATTAAAGAATCAACTCAACGATTTAATCAATCTTTTAAATTAAATACATAAACTAATCATGGAAAAAATAACAATTGATTACACAGCAGTAGCTACAGGTAAAGGTGGCAGAAACGGATCAGTGAAAACGGATGACGGAAAACTGGATTTTCCAGTAGATATGCCAAAAGAAATCGGAGGTGCAGGTAAGCATACGAACCCAGAGCAACTCTTTGCAGCGGGATATGCAGCATGCTTCGGTGGAGCGCTAGCTTCCGTAGCTAAAGGCAAAGATGTCAGCAATGCAGAAATCACTGTAAAGGCGAGCATTGGCAAGTCTGATAAAGGAGGTTTTGGTCTAGCTGCTGCGATTGAAGTTAAAATCCCTGGCATGGACAAATCAGAGGCACAGCAGCTCGTAGATGCAGCACACCAAGCTTGTCCATACTCAAAGGCAACAAGAGGAAATATAGAGGTGACTGCAAAAGCTATTTAATCAAGCATAAGCATCATATAAAAAAGCCTGATGAAATTATTTCATCAGGCTTTTGCTTTTAGGCCTTACCACTCAAGATTTTTTGGATGATGCCATCCACCTGTTCAAAAGGGGCATAACCTCTAGCTATCAGATAGAGCTGTTGATCATACTCCATGATCAAAGCAGGGAAACCCTGTATGCCATAGCGCTTCACTAAATCATACTCTTCTTGTGTTTGTCTTTTATTTGCTGGACTATTCATCTCTGCTAAAAAGTCGTCTGGATCTATCTCGAAAACATCCGCCATATACTCAAAAGTCTCATCCATGTCTGGACCTTTGCCATCTTGATGAATCGCCAGCTGTAGCTCATGAGCGAAACTTAGGGCTTCTTCTGGTTGACGCTTTTTGAAAGCTGTCAAGGCATAACCAGGTTTTTCGGAGCTAAATATGGCATAGTCATCTTGCAGTAGGCCGTGGAGGTAGTCATGACCAAAGGTGACACCCGTCATTTCTTCCACACGTTTGTATGCCTGACCGATATATTCGCCCATCGCACTAGCTGGACCGATACGATCTCCTAAGACCATACCGCCTGATAGAACTTCTACAGCTAATTGGTTCATATATTTTTCTTCAAGTTGCTGCATCACAGGGCTGAAGCCATAGCACCAGCCACACAGCGCATCATATACATAGATTAGTTTTCCTTGCATGCTTTTTGATTTTATGGATAAACACAAAAAAGGAAGAATGGATTCTCAAGGGAGGGAGAAAAAGTCTAATAACTACCAAAAATCTCCAAACCATTTTCACTGAGTATCGCTCCAAAGACTTTGAGTGATCGGCTTCGGCCTCTTACTTCTCGTCCATTGACCATATCATAGCAGTAGCCATGCATCGGGCAAGTGAGCTCTCGTCCTTCATGGATGTGAGCCTTTTTTAAGTCGGCACCACTGTGTGGGCAGTACCTTTCAAAAGCAAAAAATGAAAGCCCAACTCTTTTGACATACACCTTCATCTCACCCAGCTGTACAGTGATGACTTGTCCATCTGAGATTTTTTCTAGCACATCTTGCTGAGACTGATAAATGGTATATGTCTTCATAGATAGTTGATCTGACCTAGTATCCATCCATAGATAAAGAACCGTACGATTCTAGAAAGGCTATAGAGAAGATACTGACGAGTGGGATATCCTCCGGCACCTATGAGCATCGCTATAGCGGCAAATGGCAATGGAGTCAATGCCGCAATGATGATCAACGCTCCACCGAAGTCTTCTAGTTGCTGCTCGTACTTCTGTAGGTACCGCTTACGCACATAGCGATAGTATCTAGTGTGCTGGAGATACTTGCCTATGCTGAAGTCTATGAAAGAAGCTACATAAGAGATGACACTTAGTATCGCAATGATGTACCAATAGCCTATGTTCACACTGGCTTGTAATCCCCAGATCATGAAAAGCTCAGGAGGGATGATCCCTGATAGCATCTCAGAAAGTGAAAAAAGAAAGAAGACTAATCCAGGCTTATTATACAGCGGTTCGAGCCAACCGATCTGCTCGGCTTGGAGATTCTTTTTAGCCAAAAGAAAACTCAAAATGATCAAAGCCAAGAGGATCAAGCCTCTGATGACCTGCTTTTTGATAAATGCTCTTTTCTCTAGTCTTGTCAAGGCATAGTAGGATTATAGACAATCTTGAAGTTACAGAATATCAAGCTATAAAACGAAAAAAGCGAATTTTTTAAAGTTATCCACGATAGTTATCCACATTTTGCAAATTGCTGTAAAAGAACAGGTTAGAAAAGCCCTTCCAGATTCAACTTGTTTTTAAGTCTATTAATAGAATATTATTCTGTTAATTCATTAAATACTAACTTACACAGCTGCTTTTGAATTAATAGTCATAATGGTTTAATTTTGTCTTCATTTGAAAAAAAATGGGAATCATTACAAGATGCTGAAAACGAATAAAATGTGGATAATTTTAGAATTTGTTCTTTTCTAGATAAATTCACCTTGATAACCAAACAAATAGACCCATGATCAAGAGCATAATGACTTTAATTCTTGCGATAGCAAGTATGCAGCTCTCCGCACAGCAGTTAGATGGTGCTTGGAAACTAGTAGCAGAAAATGGACAAACAGTATCTGACGAAGAGCATATCAAAATCATCCAAGAAGGTTACTACGCTGTAGCTGCACGGAAACTTCCTGCTGGAGAATTTATCCATACTTTTGGAGGGCCGCTTGAGGTCAAAGAAAATAGCTACCTTGAGCAGTATGATTTTCATACAGCCTCACCAGATAAGGTTGGCACGATGCAGGTCTATCAATCTTCTATGAACGGCAATCGGATGACGATCACTTCTCAAGGCAAAAGTCAGACTTGGGAGAAACTTGCAGAGAATGCAGACGACCTTACAGGACTATGGGTTTTCACAGGAAGAGCTGGGGGAGAAGGTGGAGAAGTCAGGCGTTCTACTCCAGGTGCTAGGCGAACTGTGAAAATACTTTCTGGTGGCCGATTTCAATGGATAGCTTTTAACTCTGAAACCAAGCAATTCTCCGGCTCAGGTGGCGGAACTTACTCAGCCAATGATGGCAATTACACAGAGAATATCTTGTTTTTCTCGAGAGATGATAAGCGAGTGGGCGCTTCGCTAGGATTTAACTATGAAGTGAAGGATGGAGAGTGGCACCACAGCGGCAATAGCTCTACGGGAAGTCCGATCTATGAGATCTGGTCTAACTATTGGAAAGCATATAAGCCAAATAAGTAACAAGTAAAAAGGCGAGCATTGCTCGCCTTTCTTTATTCATCTGCTTCTTTGATGCGAGGATTTAGCTCTACTTTATTTTCTTGATTGCTTTGTTTTTTACGCATGCGCATATTGATCACTTCTACGGTCAGTGAGAAGAACACCGCAAAGTATATGTAGCCTTTAGGCACTTCTACGTGGAAGCCTTCTACCAAAAGCATAAATCCAATCAGAATCAAAAAGCTCAATGCTAGGATCTGAAGCGTAGGGTGTTTATTGATAAATCGACTTATTTTTCCAGCAAAGATCATCATGATGATAAGGGCGATCACCACTGCGATGATCATGATCAAAACCTCTTTGACCAAACCCACAGCCGTCAAGATACTGTCAAAGGAGAATATGATGTCCAAAAGGATGATCTGGAAGATGACACTACCGATCGTCTTGGCACTGTTTGGTTTGACCTCTTCGGCTATCCCTTCCATCTTGTGGTGAATCTCCACTGTCGATTTGAACAAAAGGAAAAGACCACCAAGTGCTAGGATGATGTCTCTACCGCTCATTTCAAAATCCCAGATGGTCAAAAGTGGTTGGGTGAATTTGATGATATATGAGATACCTAGAAGGAGCATTATCCTGAAAATAAGGGCAAAGAGCAATCCAATATTTCGCGCTTTGGCTTGCTGATGTTCTGGCAGTTTGTTAGAGACGATAGAGATGAAGATGATATTGTCCACACCTAGTACAATCTCTAGAAAAGTCAGCGTGATAAGGGCAATCCAAGTTTCTGATTGAAGAAAGATTTCCATGACGATTTTGGTTTTAAATCAATTCGAAATTTAAGCAACTGCCAGAAGAATAGTGGGAAAATTTAATTTTTTTTAGGGCTTGTTTGCACGTCTCTTATCAATCTCGGCTACGATTTTTTCACCTAATATGGTCAACTCTATCCCTCTAAGTAAACCACCTATCCATAGCATAGTAGGTCCTTGATAGTCGGCTCTTTCAAAAGTGTATTTTACAGAGACAGGCGTTTCGCCAGCTTTTTTTGGATTATCATTTTTGATGAGTAGGTTTCCTATAAAGCTGATGATTCTAGACTTTCTACGATCGATTTTTTCAGAAGACTGATAGTAGCCAGCTTTGAGACCTGTATAGCGAAAAGTCATCTCTCCTGATGTCTGTTTGGCATTAGCTACTCCAGCAAACTTTATCTCTTGTATCTCTCCAGCTTCTATTTCTACGCTACTAAAATGATTGATTACTTGATTCCACTCTTCAAAAGGCATATCTGTGATGATGCCTCTGTAGCTATTAGTATTTTCAAGTACTGGTAGATCCACTTCAAATTTTAGTTTACCGGATTTCATCACTATGGCATCTAGTGATACATGCATGATGACGGCAGTATCAGATTTAGTATTGATATTTTTCCAAGTACCTTTTCCTTTGCTTAAGTTAATTACCGCAGGTTCTTCGAATGCAGGATTGAGTAGTGCGACTTTTAGGTCAATGTCTTCAAACCTAACTCGATGAATATCCAACTGCAAAGGAATACTCCTCAGCCCCTCTTGAATGGTTTTTTTATCTAATCCTGTATTGAGATCCTTTTGTCTATTTCTAAAAAGGTCGATAAGTCCTCCTTTGATTTGGATCTCCTCTATACTGAGTATGTCTTCTTGGAGTGCTTCATAGTCTAGGCCTACTATTTTAAGCATGTCAAGATGTACATCAGCGAAAGTCTTCTGATAGCGCTGTTCTCTACTAAGTCTTAGCCTGCTTTTAGCGGGTAGTAAGTCTATTCCATGAGTTTCAAATATATCTGCTTGTCTATCTATACTGATACTGTCTACAGCGAATGAGTAGGGAATATTACTTGGGTTGAACCGTACTGACTGCATATTAAAACTGATATTTCCGATTGTAGAAGCCTTATATAGGCTCACGGGTGACTGTGTAGGGATATGGATATCTGTAAGCATTATGAGGATATCATTTCCAAAATAGAGCGTATCAGCAGGTTTGGTAAAATCATAGAGCTGCAGGGAGCCTTTTTCAATAGTTAGTTTATTGATATCGATGTATTGAATTAGATCAGCCGCTTTATTTTCCTCCGATGGCTGCTCTGTGGTGGGTTGGTTGACAAAGAGCACTAGCTCTGGATCAGTCAAGTGGATCTCGCCTATCCCGAGTGAAGAACCAAAAAAGACGTCTAGTACGCGGATACGGTTGATTGAAAGGCTAGAGGCTTTGAAAAAGATCGGAGGGTAACGCAGCAGTCCAGCAGTCTGTGTGGTATCACTTCTCAAAACGGGCTCCTCAAAGGTGATGCTGATCGACCGCAGGCTTGGAGCTGTAGAGATTTCAGAAAACTCCAAGTTATAGTAATTTCCAAAAGTCGCCTCAACTTCTTTTTCTAAACGAGCGATCACCAATGTCTCTAAGTAAAAGGCAACAAATATGTAGCTAGCCAAAAGGAGACCAACAATAAGAGAAAAAATGATGATTAACGCTTTTTTAAACTTCATAGCTTTCAAAAAATTGGGCTATTCAATATACGAAGAATTGAGCATCATAAAGGAATCTAGCCACTTAAGTTTAACTAAACGAACAAAAATCATTATGTTTAATTGTCGATTTTTATAAATGTTTTTTAAAAAATAAGAAAAAGACTATATTGTAATCTTTAAAATCTATTTAAACAAAACATAGACTTTATGAAACTAATCATTACATCGATAGCGACTACCCTTGTTTTAGGGCTAGGCAACATTCAAGCGCAGTCTGTCAAGGCAACTTATGTAGACTTGACGGATGAAGATAGAACAAAGGAATATTTGATTACTAATGGCCATGAGTCACTTTATTATGCTGAGGCTATAGCATCAAATATGGCAGACCCTGAAAATAAAGGGCCATTTGGCTTGCCAGAGGATATGAATGTGACACTAGGTTCAAAAGAGAAATATTTGTATAAGGATGCATCAAAAAATCTTTTGACTTCCTATATGCCAGGCTTTAAGGGGCATTATTTCAAGATAATCGATCAAGTAGATATCATGAAATGGGAGATTGTAGACGAGACTAGCGAGGTAGCTGGCTATCGTGTCCAAAAGGCTTTCACTCATTTTAGAGGAAGAGATTATGAAGCGTGGTTTAGTATTGACCTTCCTTTTGTAAATGGCCCTTGGAAATTTGGAGGTTTACCCGGTCTGATACTAGAAGTCAAAGAATCAACAGGTTTACTTCACTATCAAGTTCAGTCAATCACTTTAATGGATGATGAGTTGAAAATAGAAGTGCCTCAGTTTAAAAGTGTACAAACTGTCTCTAGCAATGAATCTTATGCAAAGCATTACTATGATCAAATGGAGTCGATCATCGAGCAAGAAATGGCCAAGTTAAGAGCAAAAGGGTCTAATGTTAAAATGACTATTAACAGGCCTCAGACGGAGTTTTTGGAAATATATTGATACATACTGATCAAGCCTTAAGAAGCATAAAATAACCCGAGCTAGATATACTTTCTAGCTTGGGTTTTTCATTTTGAATCTACTCTGTTTTGATCTGCAACTGGTACCAGTTGACATTTCTAGTAAAGTACATCGTCAAGCCTAGGATCAGTAGTAGCCCTACGCTACCAAGAAGCAAAGCATAGTTGGAGAGCTGTAAAGTCACAAAGACAAAGCCGTACAATCCGCTGAGAATCCCTGTCAGTAAAAGGCTGAGTTTTCTGTGATGAAATACACTCATAGAGTATAAGCCAATCATACCGATAACTGATACCGAAGAGATCAGATAGGCAATATTGAAATTGGTATGCTCAGAGATGGATATTAGCAATACATAGAAAAGACACAGCGCTAGTCCAACTAATGTATATTGAAAAGGATGTATTTTTCGCTTGTTGAGGATTTCTACCAAAAAGAAAATCAAAAAGGTAAGGGCGATGGTCATGATGGCATATTTGGCAGAGCGCATGGATTTTTGATAGTCGCCCAGTGGCAGGATGAGGTCTACTCCAAACTGTGCTGATTGCAAATGGTCCGCATAGCGATTGCCTGTCCAAGACTGTGGATAATTTCTGTTGAGTTGGAGGACTTTCCAAGTAGAAGAGAAGCCCGCATCAGAGACAGACCGATCAAGTGGAAGAAAATTGCCACTAAAAGCAGGAGCACTCCAGTCCGAATCTATAGATACTGTAGTCAGCCCACCTACAGGTGTGAAGGAAAGCTTTTGACTACCATGAAGGGTAAGTTGAAAGTCAAATGCCTTATCATTTTCCACCAAGTCCTGTGCATTGGCTAGTGGAATAGATACGCCAGATTTGATGATATCAGGAATTTTAGATCCGGGTAGCGCTTTGATTTTTTGATCATCCCACTGGAAGAGTATCTCTTCTTTGATACCTCTCAGGTCTGAGATCCCAATTGTCAGGAAGGCTTGATCCCAGAGGACTTCTTTCAAGTGCGTGCGATCATAGCCATCTGCTATCGAAAAGTCTCCCTTGATATTAAGGGCAGATCTGTAGACGACCACTTCATAGATACCTTTTTTCAAAGTTTCGGGTGTGACTGTACCTTGGATATCAAGCTCATTTGGTAGGATATGAAAGTACTCCGTGTTTTGGATGAGTTTTTCGTTTTCGATATACTCATAGCGTATAGGAACAGTGAGTATCGGGCCATTGATGGCTTGTGCGTTTGCCCAATTGGCACTTACTTCAGTAGTAGCTTCTCCACTTAGATACTCTCGCTCGGAGATCACGGACATCACCATGCTAGATGGTATGAGGAGCAATAAAATCAAGATCGAAATGGTGATCAGCTTCAGCATGACTGAATTCCTGATCCAGTCGCCTACTTTTTCTAAGGTGTTTTCTGTTTGCATAGTTTGATTGTTTAAAAGTACTTTGTATTTCAAAGTTGTTGTCTAAATTTTTTTCAGTGATTTATTCCAATAGTTTTTCGATCGCTTTGATATGGGCTTTAAAAGCTTCTTTACCTTGCTCAGAAGCGCTATACTTGGTATTAGGCTTTCGGTCGATGAAGTCTTTTTCTACTGTGATGTACTCACTTTTCTCAAGCGACTTCAGGTGACTAGCAAGGTTACCATCTGTCACACCTAGTAGCTCTTTGAGTGCATTGAAGTCCAGATGGTCATTGACCATCAGGGCAGACATGACACCAAGCCTGACCTTATTTTCAAAGGCTTTATCCAACTGTTTGAGTAGCTCTTTCACGCTCCGTATTTGATTTTCATCACGATACCATAGATGATATGCAGCACGCCAAAGCCTATCGCCCAAAACAGCAGTCCATAACCAATGAAATAGATGGATACTAGCCCTAATGCGATCTCGATCAGTCCAAGACTACGAATATCCGTGAGCGTATATTTGCTCGCATTGACCAGTGCTAATCCATAAAATATCAATGTCAGTGGAGCGACCATTCCGATAAATCCCTTGGAGAGCAAGATTAGACAAAGTAAACCTCCTGTAATGAGTGGAATAAATAAGTTGATCAAGAGCCTTTTGCTTTGCTCATTCCAGAGGCTTTGTTGCTTTTGTTTTGCGGCTTTTCCTGTGAAATAAACTCCAAAAGCAAGGGCTAGCGTTACGACAGCTAAGGCAAGCCCTATCAAAATGAGTGCTTTATCTTGTGTCAAAGTAATGCTACGATAGCCAAGAAAAAGCTGATCCGTATAGACAAATCGATAAGCTAGAAAAGCTCCGATCAATGCAATGACTCCAGCACTGATACCCGATAGTCCGCTTAGTGAGATAAACTTAGAAGATCGACTCATCATGTCTTTGATCTCCTTCAGGTCTTGTAGGTATTTTTCTTTTTCGCTCATAAAAAGTACTTTGTGATTCAAAGTAATACAATTGCTTTTGAACTTCCAAATTTTAATCGGGGTTAGAATAAAATATTTTGTCATAAATTGCAGCGTCAATTAAAATAGCCATGAAAGCAGAGAAAAATAAAGTGATTACACTCGTGTATGAGTTGCACGTAGATGACGGAGAAAACGGTAAGACATTTTTTGAAAAGGTAGAAAAAGACACCCCTTTCAGTTTCCTTTTTGGAGCGGACAATGTAGTAGCAGCTTTTGAAAAAAATATAGAGGGAAAGCAAGCAGGAGACACATTTGATTTTTTTATAGACTATGAAAACGCCTATGGAGACTATGATGACGATAAAGTCGTGATCGTACCAAAATCTAGCTTCAAGGAAAATGGTAAACTAGAAAAGGATATCCTCAAAGTAGGTAAAGTGATCCCGATGAAAGATGATAAAGGCAATATGATGCGCGGAGAAATCATCAAGATTGATTATAAAGGAATCCACATGGATTTCAATTCCCCTCTTGCTGGATTAGACCTATATTTCAAAGGTGAAATATTAGATATCAGAGAGGCAGAGAAAGAGGAAATAGAGCATGGTCACGCTCATGGACCAGGTGGACATCATCACTAAAAAGTAACAGGCATTCGAGACAATTGAATGCCTTTTTTGTTAAAGACTAAAAGGTCTATATGAAGAACTCTTTACTTTTATTGAGTGCATTGTTTTTTTTGAACATAGCGCAAGCTCAAACCATCATCGTTGTCAAAGATAAAGTCACTCAAAAACCTATCTATGGCGTAGCGGCTAAGCTTCCTGACGGTTCGGGAGCCGTATCTGACGAAGCGGGAATCATTAAACTGATGGTCTCAGAAGAAACAGTTGTAATGCTTTCACACTTAGCTTACGAACCGTATAAGCTAAGCATTAGTCCAGATAAAAATTTCGCTGTAGAACTTGTTCCTTCTGTCAATTCCTTATCAGAGCTGGTAGTTCAAAGCTATCAAACGGAAAGACAGCTCATCGAACAGGCTGCTCCCATCTCTGTCGTCAGGCCTGAGGATTTGGCACGTTTCAATGAAGGCTCTATCGTACAATCTTTCAATACCAAGCCAGGTGTGAGAATAGAAGAGCGTGCGCCAGCGAGCTACCGCATATCGATCAGAGGAAGTGCTTTGCGTTCTCCTTTTGGCGTACGCAATGTCAAAGTCTACTGGAATGACATTCCTTTCACCTCACCAGATGGGACTACACCATTAAACTTACTTGATTTATCCAATATCCAAACTGCCGAAATCATCAAAGGGCCAGCTGGAAGTATCTACGGAGCAGGTACTGGAGGAGTGATCAGCCTTGAGAGCAATCAGCGGATTCAGCAAGATCAAGCAGAGGCTTCATTGCTGGTAGGGGATTATGGCTTACAGAAATACAGAGTGGCGGTATCTCAGCAATTAGAAAATGCCGCCTATTCTTTTTCTTATGTAGATCTTCAAGCGGATGGCTATAGAGCGCATAGTGCTACAGATAGAAAAGTGTTGCAGTTAAGTGGGCATTGGTATCCGAGCAGTCGGCAGTCGCTAAGTGCCAATTTGCTCTATGCAGATCTTAAATATCAGATACCAGGTGCGCTCAATGCGACTCAGCTAGCAGAAAATCCTCGTCAAGCACGTCCAGGGAGTATCGATCAAAACTCATCCATAGATCAGCAATCTCTTTATCTCAGTTTTTCTCATACTTATGACTTTTCAGACAACTGGAGCAATACCAGTACATTGAACCTCAATACGACAGATTTTGAGAATCCATTTATCCTTGATTATAAGAGAGAGCTTCAAAATGGACTAGGTCTCAGATCTAGTTTCACCTTTGCGGATCAACTCGGGGCTTTGCCATTCAAGTGGATATCAGGCCTAGAATATCAAATCAGCACCACTCAGGCTGATAATTTTGGTAATCGCTCAGGAATAGCAGACACCATTCGTTTCTCAGATAGACTGGGTGCCAAACAGTATTTTTTCTTTACTCAAGCAGAGCTAGAGCTACCTCAGTCGTGGATAGTCACACTTGGAGTCAGTCAAAACTACTTCCAATATGATATAGACAGGCGTATAGATGCCTCTGGCAATGCACCTGCACGTAACATCAGAAACTTCGACCCAGTGCTCATTCCTAGATTGGCAGTACTCAAGCGAGTCAATGCCCACACGGCCATTCACGGAAGCATCAGCTATGGGTTTAGCTCACCTACCATAGATGAGGTGAGGACTAATGAAGGTTCCATCAATTTAGACCTAGAGTCTGAGCGAGGGATCAATTATGAGTTGGGTTGGAGAACCGCTTTTCTCAATAACCATATACAGTTAGATGCCACGGCCTTTTACTTTCAACTGTCAGAGACGATCACCTCATTTACCAATGAGCAAGGCGTAGTGCTATTCAGAAATGCTGGAAGTACAGACCAAAAAGGGATAGAAGTTTTATTGACAGAGGATTTGATCAAACCAAGCAGAGGTGCATTCATGAAATCGCTCAGACTCACCCAAGCCTATACTGGACATTTCTTTGAGTTCAAAAACTATGAAAGTGGAGGAGATGACTTTTCAGGTAATCAACTCACAGGCGTAGCACCCAATATTTTGGTCAATCAACTAGACCTAGAAACCAAGCAAGGGATTTATCTCAATGTCACCTCCCAATGGACAGATGAGATTCCTCTCAATGATGCCAATACCGTCTATCAAGCGACCTACCATTTGTTGTCAGCTAGGCTTGGGTGGAGAGCTACATGGTCAGGCTGGGAGGCCGAGCTCTATGTAGGTGCAGAGAACTTACTCAATGAAGCCTACAGTCTTGGCAATGACCTCAATGCCTTTGGCGGGAGATTTTATCAGCCGGCACCTGAGCGCAATGGTTTTTCTGGGCTAAAATTGACTAAGAAGTTTTAACTTACTCTTGGGTGATTTTAAGTTTGTAGATCGTGACGACATCTTCTTCTTGATCAAAATGTTCCTCATTCTTTTTGACAAGAATCTCGTCTTTCTCATTCACAGCAACAGGAAAGGAAATGCCATAAGGTAATTGTACATTTGAAGCAAGGACATTATAAGACTTGTCTAAAATGGCAGCATAATAGCGATTTTGCTTTTGGATCTCAAAATCAGAAGTTTCACTAGGATATTGGGCTCTATAGTTTAAAACATCTTCCGACCTCATTCCTTTTTGATAAGTCACCACGATGTAGTTAGACAAGTCAAATATGCCATTTACATTTCCATGAACCATATCTCGATTTGATTCATAAAACTGTCGACCATTTTCAAGTGCAGCTCCTTCAAAACTTACAAAGCCATCAATTTGAAGGTCAATGCTTTTGGCAAAAGTGATGCTATCTCCATCCTCTTTATATAGAAACAGCTTATCATCAATCCACGTTGCTAAAAGCCAGTCTTTGCCTACATTCTTGATCGTAGGGACATATATACCATGATTTAAACCACTTTTAAAAACGCTCTCCTCTGGCAGCTTAAGATATGAATGAGTTTTTCCAGTCGATAAATCGTGTTTTTCTAGCAAAGGTTGATCGTATAATCGCTCATAAAAAGTGGTCTGATCTTCGCGGAATGACTCCTTAAGTGGTTTTATGTAAAAAACCGCTTCATTAGTTTTTTTGACGACAGGTAGTTTTACTGGCATATATAAAGTTGTATGCTCGTAAGGAATGAGCTTGTCCAAGACAAATTCCGCACTATTCTTTTGCTTGTAGAAAGTGAACATATAGGAATATAAATAAAGCGCATCATCTACATATCCTGCACTAGCAATACCTGGGATTGGGTTTCTGCCATTATCTTCAAGGTCAAATTGATAAGTGATTTGACCATTTTCATCAACTTCTATGAGTGCTACAGAGGGTGATTCAGAGTTCAAGAGGTACTTTTTCTTCTTGGCGTCATAGTCATGAAAGACCATCTTGCCAATGAAGTCAATATTCACTGAGTCTACTTTTTCTATTTGAAATGAAAGTGGTTTGTCGCTTTCTTTATTGCAGCTAGAGAGGATAAAAGCACTTACTAAAAACACGATGCTTAATCTTGATATATTTTGCATGTTCATTTAAAAAGAGTTGAGTAATTAGATTTTTAATATTATAAAAATCAATCTTTTATTACTATTATTTAAAAGAATTTGTATTTAAGATATTGCTAAGAACTTAGCAGCGGTAGAAATGAGTTATACCAACAGAGATTAAAAATCTTCTTTTATCTAGTACTTTTAAATCAACATAACACACAAACGATGGAGCCAAGATTTGATATAGAATCAGTGAATTACATGCTAAGGACACGTAGGTCGATGTTTGTAGCACAGTTTGATCCTAGCTATACGATAGCGGATGATGATGTCATAGAGACGATCTTAGAAAATGCCAACTGGGCACCTACACACAAGATGACAGAGCCTTGGAGGTTTACGGTATTCAGTGGAGAGGGTAAAGCTAAGTTTGCGCAGTTTCAAGCAGACCTGTACAAGGCGCGTGCAGAAAAGAATGATAACTTTAATGAAGCAGTTTATCAAAAAATGCTGGAAAATCCGCTGAAAGCATCTCACATCATCGCAATAGGTATGAAGCGAAGCGGAGCGGTACCAGAGATGGAAGAGATCGCTGCTGTATCTATGGCGGTACAGAATATGTATTTGACAGCGAGTGCCTATGGATTAGCCGCCTATTGGGGGACAGGAGGCGTTACCTTTTATGAGGAAGCCAAGCCCTTTTTTGGACTAGAGCCACAGGATATGCTGATGGGATTTTTCTTTATAGCCAAGCCGCTGACTGATCGCTGGCCAAATGGGAAAAGAAATCCTATCGCTGAAAAAGTCACTTGGGTGAAATAAA
Organism: Penaeicola halotolerans; assembly: GCF_016464625.1. GTDB lineage: Bacteria > Bacteroidota > Bacteroidia > Cytophagales > Cyclobacteriaceae > Penaeicola > Penaeicola halotolerans. The sequence goes on along the minus strand of NZ_JAEAGO010000002.1, from coordinate 266,958 downwards.
AAAGAGAGGCGTTGGCCTCTCTTCTCATTTCTGCTAAACTTATTTAGTTCGCATGTGAATATCTCGCTGTGGGAAAGGGATCTCGATACCATTGGCATTGAAGGCGTTGTTGATCGCCTCCATATTTTCCCAGTAGACTGGCCAAAGATCTCCAGTAGCTGTCCAACATCTGATAGTCAAGTCAAGCGAGCTATCGCCAAAATTATGAAACCAGACCACTGGCTCAGGATCAGCATGGATTCTTTCATCTTTTGCTAGTGTCTCTAAGATCACTTTTCTGGCTTTTGCTATATCTGATCCATAAGCGATACCCACCGCCATATCTACTCTACGGGTATCCTTGCGAGTCATGTTAGTGACATTGGAGTTAGCTAGTGCGCCATTAGGCATGATGACTAACTTATTGTCAAAAGTGCGGACGTGTGTGTGAAGAATATCTATTCGTTCAACTGAGCCAACAAACCCTTGAGCATCGATCACATCATCGACCCTGAAGGGTTTAAAAATCAAAATCAATATACCTCCGGCAAAATTTGATAAGCTACCCTGCAAGGCTAAACCAATAGCCAAACCTGCCGCTCCCAGTACACCTAGGAAAGCTGCTATCTGAACATCCAACATGCTCAGAATGATCATGATCAATATGATGTAAAGAACAAATCTGACAAAACTACTCAAGAAAGAAGAAAGTGAAGCCTCGATTTCCCATTTGACAAAAGCTTTGCGAATGGCTTTCATCACATAGCCGATAGCAAATTTTCCTATGACAAAGGTGATCGCAACTTTAATAAGTGCCCAACAGAGATCAAGTCCAGTAGTCAAAAACCACTCATTCAGTTTTTCAATATTCTCAGGAGTAAGATTTAATTGTTCTAGCATATAAGATACATTTTTTATTCGACAAAAATCTAAATTACAAAAAACAGCGTTAAAACCGAAATTTTGAGGCTTTCTTTACCGCTACTTGTAGATGATCAATTGCCACCTGAAGGCCCAAAACCAGCGAAGACTGTACTTAGCAATGCCCGCAAGTGAAAGAATTTTTTCCCAATCAGCACGCTTAAATGATCTTGCTACAGAGAGTGGTGCATCATTTTGCACCATCGGAGATTTAGAGAAAAAGCGTGTCAACCACTTGATGCTATGCCAAGCTAAAGGATGTCGGTGGAGGTCATTGATGATGATAGCTTTTCCAGCGATCAGTTGAAAGTTTTGAAGCATGTTCACAAGCTCATCATCCGTAAAGTGGTGGGTAAAAAGCGTGCAAGTAACGATATCAAATTGATGCTCTTTTAGTGTAGGGTCAAAGACATTGGCGACTAAGTAATCGATATTAGAATAAGCCTGTGTATTTCTTTGAGCATAGTCGATGATATTGGGGTTGGCATCTATGCCCGTGATTTTTATGTTAAAACTATTTTTATTGGCCCAGTTGGCCATTACTACAGCCATGTCTCCACCACCACAGCCCATGTCCGCAATGTGGTAAGGAGTATTTTTGGTCAGGAGCTTTTGAAGCGCCCCAGTCGTGACATGATTTCCTCCTAGCAGCTTATTGATCACTTTGAGCTCATGGAGCGTTTGCTTGAGCATCTCGCCTTGGCAGTTGAGATCATCCATGAGTTCTTTTTGGTAGGATCGCTGTCGGAGGTTAGGCATGATCAGGTGGTTTTGAGCAACATGGATTCTAAGGTGAGTCCTGGACCAAAAGCCATGCTGAGGACATTTTGATCAGCAGGGGTATCTGTGAGTTTTTCAGCCAAGGCCTTTAGGACAAAAAGCACCGTTACAGAACTCATATTGCCATATTGGCTAAGGACATCATAGCTGGTTTGATTAGCAGCTGCTGAGATACTTAGAGCTTTTTCGATTGCTTCTAAGATCTTTTTCCCGCCAGGGTGAATGGCATAATGGTCAGCTTGGAGTTGCTCACCATTTTTGAGTAAAGCATCCACCAAGTCTGGAATACCCTCGCCCACCAACTGAGGCACATAGCTACTGAGCTTCATTTCAAAACCAAAATCTCCAATGTGCCAGGCCATCGCATCAGCTCCTTTAGGAGACTGAGAGCAAGCAAATTTTTCTATAGTGAAAAGCGGCTCTTTGAGATAGACTGATTGCTCACCCTGCACAAGCACTGCTGCAGCACCATCTGCAAAGAGCGCATTGGCAATGAGGTTATCTTCTGTGTAGTCTTTCTGAAAATGCAGGGTACAAAGCTCCACATCTGCGATCAGTACATTGGCAGTCGGGTTACTTTGGCAGATATGATGGGCAAGTTTCAGTGCATTGAAGGCGGCATAGCAACCCATGAAGTTGATAGCGTAGCGCTCGACAGAGCCAGAGATACCAAAGTGCTGCATGAGGTCAAAGTCAAGCCCAGGGGCATACATGCCAGTGCAACTAACCGTGATCAAGTGCGTGATCGCTTGCGCAGGAAGCTGTTGAAGAACTTTTCCCACGGCTTTTTGCATCAAAAGAGGCGCTTCCTTTTCAAAAAGCTGCATTCGATTTTTCACATTTGGAAAAGGATCCAAAAGATCGTTGGCTGGATAAAAACTAAACCGATCGGGACTAGTTCCATAATCTGGAATCACGGAATGCCTAGACTGAATGCCAGAGGCACGATAGATGAATCGTAACTTGCGACTCTCTTCTGCATCGAGGGCATGGGCTTTTATCATGAACTCTGCGATGTCCTGCTGGGGGATTTGATGATCTGGAACAGCAGTTTCAATAGCAGAGAGGTAAGTTTTCATAAAGAGGATTTCTAATAAATTTAACTAAATTGTTTGAAAAAACTATGGGTATCATTTCTACGCTGAAGCATCTTAGGATTCCATTTTCCTATTACCTTTTGCCCGTTTTCTTATTTGCACTCAGCCTTTCACCCAATATCAACCCTGATAGTCTACGCATAGTTTTCATCATTTTGCATATATTCCTTTATCCTTCTAGCAATGGCTATAACAGCTACTTTGATAAAGATGAGGGGAGTATAGGAGGACTGAAGCACCCGCCCAAGGTAACGAAACTTCTCTATTACACTTCTATGTTATTTTTCATCATTGCCATAGCTTGGTCATATACGATCAATGCTTCCTTTGGGACACTAGTGGTGATCTATGGCTTAGTGTCTATGGCTTATAGTCATCCACTTGTTCGCTTGAAAAAGTACCCAATCATCAGTTGGTTAGTTGCAGGGATTTTTCAGGGCTACTTCACCTTTGTGATGGTGTATGTTGGGCTCAATGGCTTTGCATGGGACGCAGGATTAAAGCTTCATGTGCTCATACCTGGGATATTGACATCACTGATTCTGCTTGGATCCTATCCCATGACGCAAATCTACCAGCATGCCGAGGATGCTAAAAGAGGTGATCAAACGCTTAGTTTGAAGCTTGGCATTCGAGGAACTTTTCACTTTACAGCGGTTTGCTTTTTGATAGCTACAGCATGCTTTGCTTGGTTTTTTGTCTCTAAAAATCAGTTTTGGGCAGTGAGAGATTTTGCTCTAGCGCTTAGCCCTGTATTGATCTACTTTGCTATCTGGTATAGTCGTGTGCTGAAAGATGAAAGTGCAGCAAATTATACATGGACCATGTGGCTCAACAGAATTTCTGCAACTGCACTCAATGTCTTTTTTATCCACTATTTTATCAAGAGCACTCAGATACTCCAAGTGCTAGGGTTTATATAGGCTGGCCATGAGTCTGCTTCATGAGCCAAGTGCTTAGCGAATGACTGTTTTTGACCAGTCCCACGGCTAGGTTTGATAAACTACTGGAGCCAAAAAGTCGCTGAAGCTGTCGACCTGTCCATAGTCTTTGCTTGAAAAGGGCATTCCATCCTCGGGTATAAGCTGAAACTATTTTAGGGTGATTCCCTTCGTGTTTTATAATGAGTTCGCTGAGTAGCTTGGCGCTGTGTATCGCGAGCGCCATACCATTTCCACAGAGTGGAGTGATCAGCCCAGCCGCATCACCCGTCATGAATACACCTTTTTCTACAGGTTTTTTGGCTGCAAAGGATACTTCATTGATTACTTCAGGCTTCTCAAAGAGAAACTCTGCTTGTTGAAAAATGGCTTTTAGATGAGGGTTTTTCCAAAGTACTTGCGCTTCCATATCTGGGATATTGCCATACTTTTTAAGACTTTTTTGACTACCGAGATAGCAAAGATTAAAGGTGTCATTTTCCACACGATTGATCCCGCAGTAGCCTCCTTGGAAATTGTGCAGAGCCACCACATCTGCATCATAATCAAGTTTGATGTGATATTTGACCCCGATGTACGGAGATCGCTGATTGATAAACCGTCTTTCAAGTTGCTTGTCGAGGCGAGACCTTTTGCCAAAGGCGCCAATCACCAACTTACTTTTGAAGATACCATCACGGTTGGTTTCCACAGTGAAGTGATCTTCTTCTTGGGTCACGGAGAGGACTTGTGTAGGGATCAAAAAGTGTACACCAAGGGCCAAGGCTTTTTGATACAAAAAATCATCCAAGGCATATCGGCTGACGCCAAAACCGCCTAAGTCTAGTGGCATTTCGGCTACATTGCCATCGGGCGAACTCAGCCTAAACCTGCTAATCTCTGCGGGGGCCAAGTGCGTGGGATAGAGCTCTTCTGCCAGTAAAAAATCCTTGACTTCATTGCTGATATACTCTCCACAAACACGATGAAAAGGATAGCCCTTTTTCTCTATGACCATAACTTCAAAGCCAGCCTTTTTGAGAAGAATACTACTCACTAGGCCAGCCAGTCCGCCACCGATGATGATGATGTCTTTCAAGATATTAAAATTAATGCCATTGATTAGTTAGTATGACCGCTCATATAATAGGAAAGCTGATTACAAGGGCTTGTGTTTAAATTTTCGTCTATTCTGTCTTTTGTGAGGTCTAATGGAAGCTCTTCAAAAGCCATAATTTAGAAAAGATAATTTTAAACAAATAACAATTCACATGAAGAAAACCTACTCAAGCTTGATGAGAAAAGGTGTATTGGGACTGATGATGGCGGGTGCGCTTATCTACAGTGAAGATACATTTGCTCAAAGCAAAAAGAAGAAAAAAGAGGAGGAAGCAAAGAAAGCTGCAGCTGCTGCTCAGCGTCCAGCTGCTCCATCTAGAACAACCGGTCCGAAGCCGTACAAAGAAGTAATCACCGCTAAAGCAAAGACAGATGCAGGGGTGTTTGCAGTACATGAGTTAGATGACAAATATTTCTATGAGATTCCTCAGGAGCTATTTGGTAGAGAAATGCTCCTAGTGACTACAATCTCTAAAACTGCCGATGGAATCGGATACGGTGGTGAGAAAGTAAACACACAATTAGTAAGATGGGATATAGAAGGCGAAAAAGTATTCTTAAGAGTGATCTCTTACAGCAATACTGCTGCTGATTCACTTCCTATCTTCCAAGCGGTTAAAAACTCTAACTTAGAGCCAATCTTGGCAGCTTTTGATATCAAGGCTTTTGGTACAGATTCTTCTGCAGTGATCGAAGCGACTGGTCTTTTCAACAAAGATGTTCAGGCACTTTCATTACCTTCAAGATACAGAACTCAGTACAGAGTACAGCGTTTGGATAATGAGCGTTCGTACATCGAGAGCGTGAAGTCTTTCCCAACTAATATCGAGGCTAGAACAGTGATGACTTATATCGCAGGTTCACCTCCTTCAAACTCTTCTACAGGTTCTATCACTTTGGAGTTCAACAACTCTATGGTGTTACTTCCTAAGGAGCCAATGATGCCACGTCTATATGACAGAAGAGTGGGTTGGTTCACTACTCGCCAGACAGACTATGGTCTTGATGAGCAGAGAACAACTACTAGAACATACCTAGACAGATGGAGACTTGAAGTCAAAGATGAAGACATCGAGAAATTCAAAAGAGGTGAGCTAGTAGAGCCTAAGAAGCCAATCATCTACTACATCGATCCAGCTACTCCAGAGAAGTGGAGACCATATCTAAAAGCAGGTGTTGAGGATTGGAATGCAGCATTTGAAGCAGCAGGTTTCAAAAACGCGATCCAAGCTAAAGATGCTCCTACTCCTGAAGAAGATCCAGAGTGGAGCCCAGAAGACGCTCGTATATCTGTGATCAGATACTTCGCATCACCTACACAGAATGCTTACGGACCACACACTTCTGATCCAAGATCAGGTGAAATCCTCGAGTCAGATATCGGTTGGTATCACAACGTCATGAACCTTTTAAGAAACTGGTTCTTCATTCAGACAGCAGCAGTTAATCCTGATGCTAGAGGAGTGAAATTTAAGGATGAGGTAATGGGTGAATTGATCAGATTCGTAGCAGCTCACGAAGTGGGTCACACGATCGGTCTTCCACACAACTTTGCTTCTTCTCATGCTTACCCAGTAGAGAAGTTGAGAGACCCAGCTTTCACTAAAGCAAATGGTACAGCACCATCTATCATGGATTACGCGAGATTTAACTATATCGCGCAGCCAGAAGATACAGGTGTAAGCTTATTCCCTGCGGTAGGTCCTTATGACAAATATGCAGTAGAGTGGGGTTATAGACCGATCTTGGATGCGACTACTCCAGATGAAGAATTGATGACACTTAATAAGTGGATCGATGCAAAGCAAGGTGATCCTGTTTACAGATTTGGTCGTCAAGGTAATACTACCGACCCAAGCACTCAAAGTGAAGATCTAGGTGACAATGCGATGCTCGCAAGTGAGTATGGTATCAAAAACCTTAAGAGAATCATGCCTAACTTGATCGAGTGGACTACTGAGGAAGATAAGCCATACAAAGACTACAGCGACTTAGAAGAAATGTACGGTCAGGTAGTAGGTCAGTTCTCTAGATACATGGGCCATGTGAGAAACAACATCGGTGGTATCTATGAAGTCTACAGATCTTCTGGATCAGGTGAAGCTGTTTATACACACACTGAGAAAGAGAAGCAGAAGCAAGCAGTTACTTTCCTTAACCAACAGCTATTTGCTACGCCAACATGGATGATCGATCAGGAAATCTTCCGTAGAACTAATGACTATGGTATGATGGAAAGAGTAAGAGGTCTACAAGTAGGTACGCTCAATAATATCCTAGAGTGGGGTAGAATGGGTAGAATGCTTGAAAACCAAACACTCAATGGTAACAGCGCTTATACGCTTTCAGAACTATTTACTGACCTTCGTGGAGGTATCTGGACTGAGCTTAGCAGAGGTGCTACGATCGATCCATATAGAAGAAACCTTCAAAGAGCACACGTAGACAGATTAGCGTATTTGATGGCAAATGACACTCCTGAGGTTCCTGCTCAGTTTAGAGCCTTTGTAGGCCCTACAGTGAACGCAAGCCAGTCAGATATCAGAGCAATCGTAAGAGCTGAGCTCAAGACGCTAAGATCTCAAGTACAAGGTGCGATAGGTCGTACATCAGACAGACTTTCTAAGATCCACTTGGAAGATGTCCTTGTCAGAATCGACAATACTTTAGATCCTAAGTAATTGGATTCTAATCTTTGAATACATAGAAAGATCCCGCATATTTTGTGGGATCTTTCGTTTTTATAGAAGTTTGTACAAAAGATCATTTTCATGAAAAGAGTTGGTATAGCCCTTTGTATTATACTATTGATAAATGCCTGTAAGCAGGACACAGATAGCTGTCTCCCTGGTGAGGAGATCACTAGTATCCCTGTAGATGTGAAGATCAAACGCTTAGAGCAGACGGTATCCAAACTGTCAGAGAAGGATGAATTTGCAGATTTTTTAGCAAGCCATCCACTTTTTGCAGAGCGATTCTTAAGCATAGATGCCTACGACTCTAAAGATGAACTACTAGATAATATGGTAGCACTTTCATCAGACCCTTATATGGATACCCTTTTCCAAGAGGTGAATAGGGTGTACCCCAATTTAGATCAATTGGAGGATGAATTGACGCTGGCTTTTCAGCATGTGAAGTATTATTTCCCTGATTTTCAAGTACCAGAAGTCTATACCTTTGTGACGGGCTTTGGCTCAGACTTATATTTAGATGAAGAGATATTAGTGATAGGGCTAGATTACTTTCTGGGTCCAGGAGCGAAGTATAAAGTGCCAAATCTACCAGAGTATATGGCTTCACGCTATGCAGCGCCCTATATCGTACCGATGATCATGCAGGCACTTTCTCAGCGATACAATCAAGTAGATCCAGCACAAGAGACTCTTCTAGCAGAGATGATTTTTTATGGCAAAGCGTATCATTTCACTAAAGCGATGATTCCATGTACACCAGATAGTCTGATCATAGGCTACACAGATCAACAAGTAGCAGATGTAGTGGTCAATGAGGAACTGATCTGGTCATACTTTGTGGAAAATCAACTAATCTTCAGTGACAACCCTACAGAGATCACCAAATTTGTAGGAGAGAGGCCGGGAACATTTGAGATCAGCCCAGAGTGTCCAGGACGCATCGGCCGCTGGCTCGGCTGGAATATCGTAGATCAGTATGTACTCAATGAAGAAGCCTTCGAGGTCAGTGATGTGATGGCAGAAAGTGACGCTGAGAAGATATTTAGGCTGTCAAAATATAGACCTCGTTCCCGCTAAGCATGATGCGGTGTTCTTGATCGATCACACATAAGATTTTGTGCACACTGATTTCTCTGCTGAAAAAAGCCTCTGCCATATCGCGTGCGTGCTGCTGATAGCTCTGTAAGAGATAAGGGTCTTCCAGAAAAGGTCTTATCAATTTCACAAAGCTTTCAGGTAGATCAGTGTCCACATAAAAGCCAAACTTATTGGTGATGGCCATATCTTTGATCCATCCTTTGGTATTGGTGATGATAAGCTTACCAGCAGCTAAACCATCAAAAAACTTATTAGGGCTATTCGTCTCCAAGATGGGAATCTTATCAAAAGAGATGAAAATAGCATCGCTCACATCTAGCAGCTTCTTGACTTCCTCTTTACTGCCAAATGGAATGAAAGTCACATTGGACAATTTCATGCTACTGCTCAGTTGCTTCAATTTAGGAAGCTCTGCTCCCTCGCCCATGATCTTGTATTGAATAGGTAGATTAGCCTCTTGTGTTTTTTGAGCGATTTCGAGTAAGCTTTCTAAGCGATTGACTTTTCCAAGCGCACCAGTATAGCTGATGACAAGGTTTTTGACATGATTTTTTACAGAGAGGTCTTTTTTGAAAAAATCAATATCTGCAAAATTGGGTATCAAGTGAATTTCTTTCTCAGGGACGATCTTTTCTATGTAGTTTCTCATCCCCGGAGACAGAGCCACGACCTTTTGAGCTGCCTGATAAATCTTTTTCTCGAGGGAATAAAGATATTTTTTGGCTAGTGGGTTCCGTATAGTCCCCGTCTGTACGGGTGCTTCTGGCCAGAGATCTCTCACTTCAAATATGTAGGGCACACCAAGTTTCTTTTTCGCCCAGAGTGTGATATATCCTACAGTCAAAGGCGTGGAGGTAGCATAGATCAGGTCAGCTAGAGGAAGCTTGGCAATGAGTTTTTTGCTTGCCTTGACATAGTCATAAAAGGCTTTGATGCGTTTTAGAAAACCAAACTCATTGCTATACGGAACGGGCAAGTAATGCACCTTGATCCCATCTACATCATGGATCTCGTAGCGCGGTTCATTATGTGTGGTGATCATCTCGACCTCATGCCCAGCATCTACCATACCCTTAGCCAAGTGATAGGAGCGGATGGCACCACCCGTTTGCGGTGTTTTGAAGTATTGATGTAGATAGATGATTCTCAAGAGCCCAATGGTTTATTCGCCAAAGTTAAGCTTATACCACTTCACCAAGCTAAAGTGCGCCCAGAAAAACTGAGGTTGTTGCTTCGCTTGTGCGATAAAGCTAGCTAAAGTTAAGGGATAGTCTGATTCAGATATATCAGAGATCCTTAAAATATCCTGATAGAGCGATGTAAGTTGGTCTACGCTAAAGTTTTCAGCCATCCAGCGCGTAAGTGGTATGCCAAAGCCTTGCTTTTTTCTTTTAGTAAATACTTGTCCTCCTAGCTCCTCCAAAAGTGATTTTAGGATTGTTTTCTCGCCTGTTTTGGTTAAAAGGGTGGCTTGATGCTTACTGATAAAGGCTAGTAAGTCATCATCTAAGTATGGGAGGCGCATTTCTACACTATGGCGCATGGATAGCTGATCAGCGATGGCCAATAAATCCATCGGGAGGTAGTAGGATGTCTCAAATGCAGTCAAGTGATGCACATCTTGGACAGCACTCAGTTTAGTTCGTGTAGTTTTATAAGCAGGAGTCAGCGCAAAAAAGTTTTCCCAAGTTTCCGAGGGATCTTCGCTGATGTCTTGGAGCATTTTTCTCAAAGGAGCAGGCAAAAGTGGAAAGCCTTTGAACAAGCGGGAGAGGAATGACCATCTTTTAGGGTGCTTCATGTAAGCTGCAAATGCTTTGTGCCGATTATATCCTAAGAAATACTCATCCGCTCCAGCACCATTGAGTAGAACAGTACTATGCTCGCTGGCTTTTTCTGAGAGTAGGTAAGTTAAGAGTGCAGCCGTATCTGCTACTGGCTGATCGTCTAGATAGGTTTGATAAAAATCCTCTTGTCGTGCCTTGAGCAACTCTTTAGTGATAGTCAGTTGCGTATGAAAACTCTCATGACTGTACTTAGCGACTGCTTTTTTTGCATACAGGTCATCCTCTAATCCTAGACCATTCAGACTCTTCTCAAAAGCAATGCTATAAGATCTGATAGGAGGGTTTTTTAAATCATGATTGAGCGCGAGCAGTAGTGTAGAGTCTACTCCTCCGCTTAGAAATATTCCTACCGATTTGTCTGCACTAAGATGTTTGAGTAGACTGTCTTGTAGCTTTTCTTTTAGAGTAGATCTCAAGTCTTGTGATGCAGGCGAAAAGGATGACTGGAAAGTAGGGACTTTCTCAAAATCAATACTACCCGTCTGTAGGTCTAGACATAAAATCTGCGAAGGCAAGAGACAAAAGATATCCTTAAAAAGTGTCTCAGGAGCTATCGCAAACCGATAAGAAAGGTAATTGGCAAACTGACGTTTGTTAGGAACTTTGTCTACTGATCCAGAAGCAAAGATGCCCTTGATCTCCGAAGAGGTTACCAAAATATCTTGAGTGTGGTAATAATAAAGCGGCTTCATCCCGCTGCGGTCTCTGATCAAATAGAGCTTTTGTGCTGACTGATCTAGCCAAGAGATAGCAAACATGCCCGAAACACGAGATAGTCCAGCGATACCCCAGTGGTCTAAGACGTGATAGAGAACTTCCGTATCTGAGGTTGTTTCGAACAGCCCCCCCTCAGTGAGCAATTCATTTTTGAGGTCTTGATAGTTATAGATCTCGCCATTCCAAGCTAGTATATTTTTTTTGCCATCGGGACAAAAAGGCTGATTGGATCGGTCATGTGGATCTAAGATTTTTAGCCGATTGACAGATAGGTGTAAGTGACATGTATCTTGCTGAAGATGTATAGTCCCAGTATGATCGGGTCCTCGATGAAGGGTCGCTTGTGCCATCTGCTGGATGGCTTGACTTTGTGCCTCTCTAGACCAGATGACATTGATCCCACACATCAGTTTTTGATTTTATGGGTTTTTTCAAAGTAGCGACACATGTAGGTAAGTTCACAAGACTCACACTTGGGTTTTCTGGCCAAGCAAGTGTAGCGTCCGTGCAAAATGAGCCAATGATGCGCCTTTGGGATGATGTCTTTAGGTAGGTTTTTGACCAGATCTTTTTCCACCTCGAGAGGTGTCTTGGCTTTTTGAAGGACGAGACCGAGTCGCTTAGATACGCGAAACACATGTGTATCTACCGCCATGCTAGGCTGGTTCCAGATCACTGAAGTGATGACATTGGCTGTTTTTCGACCTACTCCGGGGAGTTTTTGCAGCTCTTCTACTGTGGAGGGAAGTTCTGAATTATATTGTTCTACGAGCATTTTGCCCAAGCCTAGGAGGTGCTTGGTTTTGTTGTTGGGATAAGAGACAGTCTTGATGTAAGGAAAAAGCTCATCAAAGTGAGAAGAGGCTAAATGCTCAGGAGTAGGAAAATCTCTAAAAAGTGCAGGTGTGACCATATTGATCCGCTTATCTGTACACTGCGCACTGAGGACTACCGCTACAAGCAGTTCAAACGGGTTGCTGTACTGTAATTCTGTCTCTACTTCAGGCATTTTCTGACTGAAGTGTTCTATGAATGCCTGATAGCGCTCTTTTTTTAGCATGTATGATGAAGCTTCGCTGTTGACTCTAATTTCTAACAGCTAAACTAATCAAATGTTGGTATTCAAACTTTCTCAGGCTTGTTTTTTGATGCGAAAGCCAAAATTTTAGCGATCGAAGCAGCTGACGGCTCTAAGTTGAGTTGATCAAGCGCATCTTTAGCAGATTTGAGCGCTGAGTATTCTTCTTTTAGCATAGGATCCGCTGCAATAGCTTCTTCGCAGGCAGCAGCCTCACTTGCGGGCAAGTCATCATAGAGAAGGCGAAGGATTTCATTTGGGGTAGAAGTTATGGTCATAGGCGATACTGGTGTGTGTTATTTTTTTTCTAAGATTGATCAAAGCATAACGCATCCTTCCGAGCGCGGTATTGATGCTGACGCCAGTTTGATCTGCGATCTCCTGAAAACTCATATCCATGTAGTGTCTCATGATGAGCACTTGTTTCTGAGTCTCTGGTAGGTCATCGATCAATTGTCTGAGTTTTTCATGCGTCTCATTTTTGATCTGCACGCTTTCGTAGCTTTCTTCTGAAAACTCGACTTTGTCAAACAAACTGGATCCATCCTCAAGAACGATGGTAGGATACCTTTTATTTTTTCTGAAATGATCAATTGCTAAATTATGTGCGATGCGCATGAGCCAAGGCTGAAATTTACCCTCCTCATTGTATCGGTCTGACCTTACAGTTTTGATGACTTTGATAAAGACTTCTTGAATCAAGTCCTCCGCCACATCTTTATCTTTGACGATCAAATAAACCGAAGTAAAAACCTTTGCCTTGTACTTGTTGACTATAAGCGCAAATGCCTCTTCATTACCTTTTCTAAACTGTGATATCAACTCGCTATCACTTGGTTTGTACTTATTCATAAAATCACTAATGGTTAACGTAGAGGTTTATATCATATTGTCGCTTTATGGTTGTAGAATTATTGATAGATTCAAAAGTATAGAATTGGATTTTAGGAAGCAATGCAAAAAGTCGAAAAAATACACAATAAATATGTTTTTTAAGTTTTTTAACATTAAACCAAACGATATTTTGAGAAGTATAAAAATAATGTTTGGATAGCAAAACCTTTCCTCATATCAAAACCTATACCAAATCAGCGCTCTGTATAGGAATGTGATCATTAATATCGAAAAGGGGTGTTGAAGAGGCCTAGAGGAACTTAATTTTTTTTATCTACTCAAGAGCAGGGCTTTTATCAACAAATTGCGAAAAGAGGGGTTGCTATTGTATCTTTGTAGCTATGTCAAATATGAAAGTAAAGGAGACCACAGCGATCGATGAACTCGATCCTAAGGAATACATCATCATCAAAAATGCACGTGTCAACAACCTCAAAAGTCTGAGTGTCGCCATCCCACGCAATAAGCTGGTAGTGGTCACGGGACTTTCAGGCTCGGGTAAGTCTTCTTTGGCTTTTGATACGCTCTTTGCAGAGGGACAGCGGATGTATGTGGAGAGTCTCAACTCCTACGCTAGACAGTTTCTCGGCAGGATGGAAAAACCTGATGTGGAATACATCAAAGGAGTATCTCCAGCCATAGCCATCCAGCAAAAGGTCAATACTAGAAACCCACGCTCTACGGTAGGCACTACTACGGAGGTATATGATTACTTAAAGCTACTCTTTGCTCGGATAGGAAGAACCTACTCTCCGATATCTGGTGAGGAAGTGAAGCATGATACGGTCACAGATGTGGTGAACTTCATCAATAGTCACGAAGAAGGGACGAAGGTGATGATCACCTGTCCACTGAAGCTCAAGGATGGCAGAAGCGTGAGAAAAGAGATCGAGGTGCTTTTGCAAAAAGGTTTTACTAGAATACTGGTCGATCAAGAGGTACAGTTCATCGAAGAGCTGCTCAGTACCAAAGAGACACCAAAAGGCAATATAGAGATCCTAATAGACCGCGCGAGTGTAAGACCAGATGATGAGGACAATCAATACCGAATAGCAGACTCTGTACAGACGGCTTTTTTTGAGGGAGAAGGCTACTGTACAGTAGAAATCCCAGGGGTTGAGAGAAAGTCATTTTCAGATAAATTTGAACTAGACGGGATTAGTTTTGAGATTCCAACAGCCAATTTTTTCAGTTTCAACAACCCATACGGAGCTTGCAAAACTTGTGAAGGCTTTGGTTCAGTACTAGGCATAGATGAAGACTTAGTCATCCCAGATAAATCACTCTCGGTCTATGAAGGAGCTATAGCACCTTGGAAAGGAGAGAGCAGCTCTAGATGGCTACAGCCACTGCTCAAAAGTGGGATAGAATTTGGTTTTCCTATCCACAGACCTTACGAAGAGCTAGATGAAGCGCATAAGCAAGTGCTCTGGTCTGGTAATCAATACTTCAAAGGCTTAGATGAGTTCTTCAACTACCTAGAAAGCAAAGCGCATAAAATCCAATATCGTGTGATGCTCTCTCGCTACAGAGGTCGCACGGTCTGTCCTGACTGTAGAGGAACAAGGCTGCGCAAAGATGCCGCTTATGTGAAGATCCAAGGCACTTCCATCTCTGATATCGTCTTGATGTCAGTAGAGCAAGCCCTGTCTTTCTTCAATAACTTATCATTGAGTCAGCATGATCAGAAAGTAGCGGATAGACTGCTCAAGGAGATAGTTTACCGATTGACTTTTTTGGATAAAGTCGGACTCGGGTACTTATCGCTCAATAGATTGACTTCCACGCTTTCCGGGGGTGAGTTTCAGCGAATCAAGCTTGCTACCTCACTGGGAAGTGCGCTCGTAGGCTCTATGTATATCCTCGATGAGCCAAGTATCGGGCTACATCCGAGAGATACAGATCGACTCGTGAGTGTACTCCAAGATCTCAGAGATATGGGCAATACAGTAGTAGTAGTAGAACATGAGGAAAAAGTGATGCGCTCAGCTGATCAGATCATTGATATCGGACCTGAAGCAGGAGCACATGGAGGAGAGCTGGTCTTCCAAGGCACACTTGATCAGCTACTTAATGCAAATAATACCTACACGGCCAAGTACCTCTCAGGAGCGGAAAAGATTACAGACAAGTTTAAGCCTAGAAAATGGCGCGATAAAATCGTCCTCAAAGGAGCTCGTGAGCATAACCTCAAAAGCCTTACGGTAAGTTTTCCGCTAAACACTATGACGGTAGTGACAGGTGTAAGTGGCTCTGGAAAGTCTACCTTGATCAAGCAAGTACTCTATCCAGCATTAGGCAAAACGATAGGCACTGTATTCGAGACATCAGGCAAATATGATAAGCTAGAGGGAGACTTCAAGAAGATCACCCAAGTGGAGTTTGTAGATCAAAATCCTATCGGTAAATCTTCACGCTCCAATCCAGTGACTTACGTGAAGGCCTATGATGCCATCAGAAACCTATTTTCAGAACAGCCTACGGCTAAGCAACGAAACTATAAGCCAGCCTTCTTTTCCTTCAACGTAGACGGAGGTCGCTGTGAGACTTGCCAAGGAGAAGGGACACAAAAGATAGAAATGCAGTTCATGGCGGATATCTTCTTGACTTGTGAGGGCTGTAAAGGGAAGCGTTTCAAGCAAGAAATCTTAGATATCAAGTACAAAGACAAAGACATTGCAGAGGTATTAGACATGACCATTGATGAAGCGCTAGAATTTTTTGCAGATCAGCGCGCTGTGACTAATAAGCTGCAGCCACTCCAAGATGTAGGCTTGGGCTATATCCGACTGGGGCAGTCTTCCAACTCACTGAGTGGAGGGGAAGCACAACGTGTGAAACTTGCCTCTTTCCTTAGCAAAGGTGGTTCTAAGTCAGATGACCACATTTTATTTATATTTGATGAGCCGACCACAGGCTTGCATTTTCATGATATCAAAAAGCTCCTCTACTCGATGAATGCCCTGATCGATCAAGGTAATTCAGTCATCGTCATTGAGCATAATACGGAAGTCATCCGCTCAGCTGACTGGGTCATAGACCTCGGTCCAGAAGGAGGAGAGCGTGGAGGCAATTTGGCCTTTGAAGGAACGCCAGAGGAGATGATGAAACTAGAAAATAACTATACGGCCAAGTACTTGAGAGAATTGGATCATAAATAATACAAGAATGAAAAGTCGTTTTTTGGTAGGTCTATTGATAGGATTACTACTCGCTTGTGGACAAGCGGAGAATAAAGTAGAACAGCCAACTTGGGAAATTTTTAAAACGGGTACCTCTGCTAGTCTAAGAGGACTCTCTGTAGTAGATGATCAAGTGGTCTGGGCTAGTGGATCTAAAGGCACTTGGCTACGCAGTATAGATGGGGGGAAAACATGGCAGCAAGGCATCATCGCAGGGATGGATTCGGTGGATTTCAGAGACATAGAGGCATTCAGTGATCAGGTTGCTATCGCTATGAGTGCGGGTCAGCCAGCAGTCATCTACAAGACGACAGATGGTGGACAAACTTGGGATTTGAAGTTTCAAGAGACTGACAGTACAGCTTTTTTTGATGGCTTAGACTTTTGGGATGTAGAGAAAGGCCTACTCATGGGAGATCCTGTAGGAGGTCAGTGGTACATACTCAAGACCACTGATGCGGGAGAGACTTGGACACGACTAGCCAATGCTCCAGTGGCTATGGAAGGTGAAGCAGCCTTTGCGGCAAGTGGCACAAGCATAGTGACGCATGAGATGGACAAAGCCTACATCGGTACAGGTGGTGCTGTATCCAGATTGCTTTTCACAGAAGATGGAGGAGAGAGCTGGAAAGCCATGAATAGTCCCATCAAACAAGGATTAGCGAGCCAAGGGATCTTTGCTCTGGCAGTAGATAGCAAAGCGATCTATGCCGTAGGAGGAGACTATGCCGCTCCCGAAGATACTATTCAAAATGCAGTGACGACTTTTGATCAGGGCTTGCAGTGGAGAATTACTGTCAATTATCCCCCAAAAGGCTATCGATCAGGACTTGCGCTAAGAGAAGATCCTGCGCTATGGGTTTGCGTAGGAACTACAGGCAGCGATTATTCTTACGATGGACTAGCTTGGATACCTTTTTCAGAAGAGGGCTTTCATACAGTGAAGCGCGCTAAAGGAGGCAGTAGCTTTTGGGCTTCAGGAAACAATGGGAAAGTTGCTAGACTTCTAACACCTTAAAAAATAATCCCCAATGGCTGCCATTGGGGATTTCTATTTTTAGCTTATTTGACCAAGCCTTTGCGCTTAAGGACAGATTCTACAAACTTACGTTCATTATCTGTAGCAAATACCTTGTAAGGCAAGTGAATAAATTGTGCTTTGGACATCTTTAGGATAAAGGCATCTTTGACCACTTGTGCCCCTTTGATCATATCCCAAGTCACAGGCATGCCCTGCTTGCTATTGAGTTTAATGAGGATTTGTCGGCTGTCTATTTCGTAAGCCAATTTCTCAAAGAGCATCTTGTTCTGATCGAGCTGTGTGACACCCACGAACTGTATCACCCAAAACAATACATAAAGTACAAGGGCGATCGTAGAACCGATAAACCACCACCAAGAAGGAGCTAAGAAATAGCCAGCGTTGAGGGCTAAGTAAATGAGAATCACCCACCACTGTTCTTTGACGATATTGGTCATCCCTATTTTGATATAGGTTTTATTTTCGAGCTTGTATTTTCTAGTTTTTACGATCATGGTGCTTCATTATTTCGAGCGCAAATATCCAACAGATTCGCTTAAAAATAAAATCTTGAGGCAAATTAGAACAATCTGCGTGTACTTTTTCTTGTATTAGAGGGTCGGCACATTGACTTTATGCGCTGATTATATGTAACTTAGTAAAAAACACGCCTATGACTTCCCTCGTGATTGACCTGATCCTGTGCGGCTTGACTTATGTGATGCTGATCTACTTTATGACGACCATCGGCCGCAAAAGATGGATGGGCAGAGGCGGAGACTCCAATGGTGGAGATGGCGGTATCAGCATAGAAAGTCCTCCGCATATCGATCTGCCACCAGGAGTAACTTGGCCTGATGGCAGTGGTGGGACGCCCTTTATTCCTAAAAATGATCCTATAGAGATAAAATAACCTGCTGATAAGGGCAGGTTTTTTTGTGGAGGGTATTTTTTTTACAGATTATTTTTAGCTTTAGGTATTATCCCGAATTTGACTTCTAGCGTGAAAAATAACCATACGACAAATTTTTTGAATGCCCTTTTTCCGATATCAGAAGCACTGAGTGTATTTCTGACGCAAAACATGACGGCAAAGACTTATGCCAAAGGTGAGATCGTACTCAAGCAGGGGCAGCAGTGTCAAAATCTTTTCTTCATCAAATCAGGGCTGATGCGAGGATATTTCCTGTCTGGCAAAAAGGAAGTGACCACTTGGATCAGCTGTGAAAATGAGCTGGTGACATCTATTTCGGGCTTTTTCAACCAATCAGCTGCGAAGGAAACCATCCAAGCCCTAGAACCTACTCAGGTAGAGTGTCTCAGCTATGAGGTGATGCACGAAGCGCTAGAGGGCTATCCAGAATTTGCTAAGATCAATCGCCAACTACTGGAGCAATATTACCTGATGGCTGAGGAGCGCGCGCTACTCGCTCGCATACCCAATGCTTCCGAGCGCTTAAAGTACTTTGCTCAGTCGCCCTTTGCGCACTTGCTCGCCAGAGTGCCTTACAAATACCTCGCTTCCCTACTCGCCATCCGCCCAGAGACCTTCAGCCGACTGCTCCAGCAGGTGTAGATTTATCTATTTGAGATAAGCGCATGCGCTAAGAGCTTACCGTTTCCCATTCTCAAAATTTCACTGAGTTGTTAGAAAATTGTATTCCTTTCATTATCTTGTTTTGAAAGAAAGATACACGCACAATACATTCGCTTATACAACTAATAGTAGATAGCTAAGCGAAAGTCTGTAGCGGGTATATACAAGTTATAGGGCATAGTATGACGACACAGACAACTGACATAAAAAGAGAATTTAAGACACCATTGGGAGTTGTTCGTTGCGGACTTATCTGTAACCGACAAGACAATGTTATTGAGACAAAGAAATACGAAAACGGCAGTTCGGAAATTTTTAAAACGGACGGACACAACATTGAAATCGTTTCATTTAAAATAAGAGTTCCACTTTATAATGGGGAGACCTTGACTGACAGTTTCGGCTGGATTTTTAGGATTGAGAAAACGGCTGACATTGACGAGAAACTAGAAACCTATTGCTTGCTTGACAATATCTATGGCGAAATAACTTTTGACACAGCGACAGGAGAGCATTTGGACGCAATACAAGCCGACAGTAACGAGTGGACATTGCACATTGGGACAGAAGACGGAGAAATTTTAAATTCAAGAGCAGAAAATGACGACTGGTTTCCACCAAGACTTAAAAACAAAGTAGATTTCTATCAGTCAATAACAGAAATGAAACAGAACGGATTTGTGACAAAAATTCCCGAACTAAAACAGGGAGAAAAAATTCACATTCAGTATTTGACAGCATACGACAAGAGAGATGAACAAAAAGTAAACACTTGGCTTGCGGTGGACGAGTTTAAAAGAAAATTAGAAAACTGGATTGGTATATGGTAACAAAAACTACGCCCTATAACACGGGTTTTGCGTCAGGCGGGGTGACGTGCAAACTTGGAGCTTTGTGCTTCTATCTTAGTTTCTTCTTGGTTAATGGTGAAGTGCTCCGAAATCGCCACAAGCCATATGCAAAACGTTGTAGCTAATTAAATTATACCCGAGCGGGTATATTTTATACTGAATCGCATATTTCTATACCCGATTGGGTATATTTTCCGTTTTATCCCTATATTTATACCCGAAAGGGTATAAAGTTATTATGGAAAAGCTAAGCCAATTTGTAAAAGAAAGACGTAAAAAACTCGGATTAACACAGGAAGACCTATCGTTTAAAGCAGGCGTTGGACTACGATTTGTGCGCGACTTAGAACAAGGAAAGAAATCATTAATGATTGATAAGGTCAATCAGGTCTTATCATTATTTGGCCACGAACTTGGACCTATACCAACAGATAGAAATGAAGACCGCTAAAGTTTACATGCATAACAAACTGGCCGGAAAATTAACGGAAGATGAAGATGGCTATCATTTTCAATACGAAAAATCATATCTGGACCAACTGAACTCAGAAGCAATAAGCGTGACGTTTCCACTTACAAGTGATCGATATGAAAGTAAAATGCTATTCCCGTTTTTTGATGGTTTAATTCCAGAAGGATGGTTATTAGATATCGCACAAAAAAACTGGAAACTAGATCCACGGGATAGGATGAGTATATTACTAAAAACTTGTCATGATTGCATAGGGGCAGTATCAATACAACCACAGGAAGAAGATGGAGAATAAATGTCTTTATTGCTATAAAGAAATAGGTTTAGAAGAATTAACTACTGAGGCAGGCATAAAAGGTTATCATCAAAAATGCAGTAAGAAATTCTTTGGTAAAATTAATCCTCCAGAATTGAATTTTACAGAAGACCAAATCCTAGAGTTAGCTGAACAAGTAATCAAAAGTAAAAAAACGGTTACAGGTGTTCAACCTAAACTATCCCTTGGACTATTGGAAAATTCATCAGAACCTGAGCGATTTACAATTGTAGGTCTTTGGGGTGAATATATTTTAAAGCCCCAAACAAAAACATACTCAAGTTTACCAGAAATCGAAGATTTGACAATGCACTTGGCTGAAGTCAGTAAATTAAAAACCGTAGAGCATTCACTTATCAGACTGAAATCTGGAGAGTTAGCTTATATAACAAAAAGAATCGACCGGGAAAAAGGAAACAAGCTTCATATGGAGGACATGTGCCAAATAACTGAACGAATGACGGAGCACAAGTACAAAGGCTCGTATGAGCAAATAGCAAAGGCCATAAAAAAGCATGCCACAAATCCAGGTTTGGATGTTACGGATTTCTTTGAATTAGTGCTATTTAGTTTTTTAACCGGAAACAACGATATGCACCTTAAAAATTTCTCTTTACTGAAAAGGAATTCAGAATATGGCCTATGCCCTGCTTATGATCTAGTTGCCACAGAATTAGTAGTCGAAGGAGATGATGAAGATCTTGCTTTGAACTTAAATGGGAAGAAAAAAGAGATCAAAAAGAAAGATTTTGAAATTGCCATGAAGGGTGCTGGTTTGGACTCAAAGGTTATAGACAACATATTCAAAAAGTATAAAAAACTAATTCCGAAATGGAACAAATTCATTGAAAGTAGTTTCTTAAATGATTCAATGAAAGAAGAATACAAATCACTTCTTGATAATAAAGCAGCACAGATAGAACTTTAAAACTAGCTACAATAAGACCTAAACTGCATTAAAACGCAGTTTAGCCAAACTATTGTAGCCCAATTTGAAAATGAATATGCTAGAAGACAGAATAGAGAACTATCGCTTTGAAAAAAACATAAAGTTTTTCAAATGGGGTGCGATAATTACACTATTACTGGCAGTTTTCAAAGTTGCATTTACCCCAGACATCTTGGATGGTGGAGGTAAAATGGCTGACTTCCTACTGACTCTTATTCCTATAGGACTGTTTTTCCAATATCGAAGTGCAGCAAAAAAATGGGGTGGGCAATTTATTGAATGGAAAGAAAATGAAATCTCTTTTAAATCGAGAAAGTATAACCTCACGACTATCCATTTGAGCAATATTGAATCCATTGATATTCGACTGGACGTAATTGAAATAAGGACGTCTGAACAAAAACTTGATATCAACATCGAAGACTACACTAAGTATGAGGACAGAATTCGGGTAAAAGATAATTTTAAAAAAATAAAAGAAAAACTGGGCACATCATCACCTACCCAAAAGTGGCCGTTCAGTAGTTAAATCAAGCTTTGTGCTTGATTAATCCTGTATATGCGGATCTTCAATAATAGATTTTTAAAAACAAAGGTATGGATAAAGCAACGCAAACAATGATAGACAACCTGCATAAAAATACAGGTAAGTCTTTAGAACAATGGGTTGAAATCGTAAAATCTCAAAAATTTACTAAACACGGAGAAATGGTAAAATTTCTCAAAGAACAATACGAGTTCACACACGGATTTGCAAATCTTGTTGCACACAAAGTAAACGAATCCGATGCAGGTTCAGCAAAAAATCAAAATGAATTGATAATAAACCAGTATCAAGGGAAAGAACATTTTAAACCCATTTACGAGAAACTAATTTCCGAAATACAGTCTTTTGGGGAAGACTTTGAAATCGCACCGAAAAATTCCTATGTGAGTGTGAGACGGAAAAAACAATTTGCGACTTTGAATCCAGCAACAAAGACACGTTTTGAAATTGGAATTAATCTTAAAGGACAAGAGCCACAAGGGAAACTAGAACCCGAAAAACCAAATGCAATGTGTTCTCATAAGATAATCCTTACTGATATTAAAGACATTGACAAAGAAGTGATTGAATGGATGAGGAAGGCTTATGACAATGCAGGATGAAGTAACCTCTACCGCTAACAGCACCTACAAGAAATTGGCGGTTCAGTGCTAAACCAAACTTTCCTCAAATTTTCACAACTTTTAGAGAGAATCTCTCGTAGTTCATATAGTCATTTCAACGGAAGTGTACCTCTGATTTTATGAAACTTTGACTTCAGCCTCACATTGTCAAACGCAAGCGGACAGTGAATTTTTACCACGAGGCAAAAGGGTGTTTTTTTTAAGAGCAACACCAATGCAACTCCAAAGGAACACCAACTCATCTCCAATCCAACACCAATTCAACTCCAAGTCTTCCCTGAGTTATCCTGCATGTATAGGTAAGTTTTAGGTAGTTTTTAGCCGTCCTGTACTTAGGGCTTACCCGTAAAGTACTCATTGAGTACCGCCCGACCATTACATAATTACCTGTTTGATCCCCTACAGCAACCAGAGAACCCGCTTACAAGAACTCCTCAATCATCCTCCTAGCACCCAATCAGCACCGCCAACAAACCCTACGCAATAGTGACACACAAATCCACCTAAATAGCTGGTAGAAAATATGCAATTAATTGTATATCAATAATTTATGAAATTATAATGATCGCTCACCTGCACCACCCCACATAGAGACGACCTATCAGGGCGTCTCTTTTCATTTTAGGTATCCTATAGATGCTAACTCATACCATTTTTAATTCCATGCCTGTTTTGTCCTACCAACTGCAACATTTTATTTCTTGCAGTATGATGGATAGCGTCCTTGCGAGGGCTTGACCCGAAGCAATCCAGAAGCTTACTGACTGGATGGCTTCGCTTGTGGCTCGCCCCTGCCTGCCACTTTTGGTAGGATGACAAAGGAAGGTTTGCCTCACATCAACTTTTATC
The DNA here is from genome assembly GCF_016464625.1 of Penaeicola halotolerans. GTDB lineage: Bacteria > Bacteroidota > Bacteroidia > Cytophagales > Cyclobacteriaceae > Penaeicola > Penaeicola halotolerans. The sequence continues at coordinate 243,405 of NZ_JAEAGO010000002.1, read as the reverse complement.
AATCCAGTACAAAAAACGGTATCTCCGAAATGACGGGTCTATCAACCCAACCAATCCCTCCTCAAAATCAAAAGAAATCACACTTAGTAAATCGCTCATATGCCTAAACAGCGTATATTTGCCTATCAATGAAACTCATAAAATCACAAGTTTTTACCGCATTAAGCCTACTAATTGCCTTCGCTACGGCATGTACTCCTGCACTAGATGCAGAAGAGGCTGTCATAGTTTATCAATCTGACTTTGCTGCGGGAGATTTATCCAATATCAGTACTACCGCATCTATTATTTCATTTGGAGGCCAAGCAATGCTCGGTACGCTAAACAATGAGTCCATCACGCTTTCACTAAGTGACATGCCAAAACATCGTTTTGTAGAAGTCTCCCTAGATCTCTACGTACACGACTCTTGGGATGGCAATGCTCAGTCTCCAGATGGACCAGATGTATGGGAGATGATCGCAGATGATACAAGTGTACTGCACACGACTTTTTCCAATACACCCTGTGAACCTACCTACTGTTTCAAGCAGTCTTTTCCAGATCCGTTTCCTACACCCAATGACCCCAGAACAGGTCAAAACACTGCTTTGAATGGTTTTTGTCACTTGTCTCAAAATAACAACGGAACAGCATTATATACGATCAAAAGGATCATCCGGCATACCAAAGATGATCTCAGGCTGGTACTCCGTGATCAGCTAGTTCAAACCAACACACCTGATCCAAAATGTGATGAAAGTTGGTCTTTAGGAAACATTAGGATATCGATTCTCCCATGAAAGTCAAAATCCTCATAGCGCTATGCTGCTTGATAGGTAGCCATACTTTCGCACAGACGATTCCTGTGGGCGCACCTGTCTGGGAAGAGGCCTTGAGAAGACAGCAATTACTAGATACCACACGAACTTACCCAAGCTTCATGGTGCGACCCTTTGATCCACAGGCAGCGCTCGATACTACATATTATTATGGGGTGTTGATGCAGCCTGTCGGTGCTTCAAAGTACCCCTTGCACAGAAGCAATGCCAGCGGAAAGATAGCTTTGGGGCTATTGCCAGCTGAATATCAAATGCAGTTTAATAGTAAAAACCCTTATGGCTGGGGCGATCGCGCCATGATTCCAAACAGAGGCTTTCAGCAAATGCTCTCGGCCGGATTTTATGCTAAGTTGGGGCCACTGAGTATCCAACTCAGACCAGAGTGGGTCACTGCACAAAACCGAGCCTTTGATGGATTCGAATCTGCGAATTTTAGTACAAGTGTGATCAATAGCCGATTCATCTACTGGAATAGCGGAGACAATCCCGAACGCATCGGAACAGCTGCTCACCAACAGTTCTTTTTGGGTCAAAGCAGCATACGACTAAACTTTGGGGCATTTTCGCTAGGCTATAGCACTGAAAATATCGCCTGGGGTCCTGGACAGTTCAATGGACTGATCTTCAGTGACAATGCGCCCGGTTTTCAACACCTTACTTTTAATACACGAAAGCCTGCCAAGACATTTCTGGGGAATTTTGAAGGGCAGCTGATCATGGGACGTTTAGAAAGCTCTAATCAAGGGCCCACGCAAGATGAGGCTATCAACAATCAGTTTTTTCGAACGATCTCAGATGACTGGCGCTACCTCAATGGCATCAATATTTCCTATAATCCAAAATGGGTCAAAGGGCTTTATCTTGGTTTGAGTAGAACATTTCAGTTTTATAGCGAAGACATCATCGGTGGGGACTGGCAAACTTACTTCCCTATCTTCGAGGCGTTTCAAAAGGAGCGAGTGGGCTTCAGTGGAGGCAATAGCGTGGAGTATGACAACCAAAGAAATGACCAACAAGTAGCAGTCAATCTACGCTGGGTATTTCCTAAGTCAAATGCTGAAATCTACATGGAGTATGGCAGGAGAGATCATGCGCTCAACTGGAGAGACTTTTTCATGTCGCCAGATCATGCGAGTGCCTACCTATTTGGATTTCAAAAACTCGTGCCTTTGCCCAAGTCAAGCGAATTCCTCCAAATACGAGCGGAAGTCACACGAGCAAGTGAGACACCCTCTACGATCACACGGTACATAGAGAATTATGGCATCAGCTGGAATACCCACTATCAAGTCAGAGGTTTTACCCACTATGGTCAGCCACTAGGAGTCGGCTCGGGACCAGGATCTAATGTAGAGACAGTAGAAATCGCCTGGGTGAGAAAAATCAACAAACTAGGGCTTCAAGTACAAAGACTAGAAAATCAAAAGGACTTTTTCAATCGAGCCTTTGGAGATGATCCTGCTAGAAGGCCTTGGACCGACTTCAGTATCAACCTCATGGGCAGCTGGCAGTTTGACCGCTTAGTCATGAACGCATCTATGAGAGGTATACAGAGTTTCAACTATCAGTGGCGCATGTCTGAGCCAAACCCAATCACCAATCGCAGAGTAGGCGAGGATCGATTCAACTTACAATTTACCATGGGCGCTAGCTACGTATTCTGATGAAGAAATTCTTACTGATCATATCTTTCCTTTATTGCTTGACTTCGCAAGTCCAAGCTCAAACACTTCCCGTTGGTTTCCATGCATATGAAGAGTATTGGAGAAATTATCAGCTATTAGGTCAAATAGATAGCACACTTTCCTTTATACAAAGACCAATTTCTATCTCGGCATTTCCAGCAGACATGTTGCCTTTTCTCAGTGAGCAAAAGTGGTCTAACAAATGGCTTGATATCAGACTATTGCCAGTGAGCATGCGTAGTAGCTTCAATACCAATTTCCCTACGAGCATCAACGATGGCGCTTTTAGAGCAGATGGAGGGCTACAAAAAAGCCTGACTGGAGGCGTTTACCTTTCTAAAGGCAACTGGAGCCTGCAACTCATGCCTGAATTGGTTTTTCATGAAAACAAAAACTACGATGCTTTTCCGGAAGAGCACTTTGATGTGATCTGGGAGAGGAGGTACTACTACTGGAACAGAATAGATCAGCCCGAGCGATTTGGCAATCAAGCCGAACTGAGAATGCTGCTTGGTCAGTCCGCACTTAAGTACACTTTTGATAATGACATTTCTTTAGGGATTTCAACCCAAAATCTTTGGTGGGGTCCAGCCAAACGAAACGCACTTGTCATGAGTAATCAGGCGGAAGGCTTTTTACACTTTAGTGCGCAGACAGAAAAACCTATTCTCACTAAGATCGGACGGTTTGAAGGACAGTTTATCGCAGGTCAATTGGGAAACTCTAATCAGCTGCCTCCCGACACTGCTAGGACCAATCAAGGCTACCAGCTCTATGTGCCTAAGCGTGATCAGTGGCGCTACGTCTCAGGGATCAACCTAGCTTATCAGCCTAAATGGCTCGAGGGTTTGACTCTTGGCTACAATAAATTGACACAGTTATATGCAGATGAGATCAGAGGCGCTGCAGACCTCATCCCATTCTTCAATGGGAGCATGTCTACGGGTGTAGCCGCTAATACCAATAGACCTCGCTCTCAGCAGATGAGCAGCATGTATATGAGATGGCTACTGCAAGAGGCCAAAGCAGAGTTTTATCTTTCATACGGCACCAAAGGGCCTAGTAGATCATTTAGAGAGTTCATAGAAAACCCTACGCTTGATAGGGCATTTACGGGCGGAGTGGCTAAAATCTACCCTGTCAAAAATAACAGCTTTGTCAAAGTAGAAATGGAAGCAAGTTTCCTTGGACAAAATACTAGGGGAGAAATTCGCTCAGGAGATAGCTGGTATGTGGATAACTACATCAGGCAAGGCTTTACACACAAGGGAGAAGTCCTTGGTGCTGGGATTGGTGGCGGTGCCAATGCACAGTTTCTGGGAGTCACTTGGTTTAAGGGTTTAGACCAAGTAGGACTTACCATAGAGAGGCGATTGCATGACAATGACTTTTACTACTATGCCTTTGAAGACTCTAGAGACTTTAGAAGATTCTGGGTTGACCTCAATATAGGTCTTCGAGGGAGCAAACAGCTTGGCCAAGTACTGTTAAGTGCAGACATACTTTTTACCAATGCGATCAACTACCAATGGGAACTCTACAATGATCCTGCAGAGTATTTTGTAGATGGTATAGACAAGCAAAATCTTAGCTTTCAAGTGCAGGCTACTTACTTCTGGAAGTAGGAAAAGCTATTTGCTCAATGACTTGAGTACCTCTAAGTATCGATCGGTTACAAAGTCCCAAGTGTATTTTTTTGTAATCCCTTGACGAGCTGTAGCTTTGAGATGAGAGATCGTGAGCGGTTCTGCTTCTGCACGATGGATAAGTTGTCTTAGGGCATTTTCATCTTTGGAGAAAAATAGTCCGTGCTTACCGTTTTGTAGCATCTCTTGGTTGAAGACCGTGTCTAGCGCCATGATCGCACAGCCATAGGCCATGGCTTTGAGCATAGTAGGATTGGTACCACCAAACTCATGACCATGCAGATAGGCAAATGACTGATGATATAATTCAGCCAGTTCATCACTGCTAGTGACATAGCCGGTAAAGACCAGTCGGTCATCTTTTTCTGCCATTGCTTTCAGTGACCTAGCAAAGGTATCTTGATAAGGCACATCGCCTACGATCACCAATTTTTTAGTGCTGGAGGAAGCGATAAATCCTTTGACCAAAAGGTCTGCATTGTTATCAGGAACCATACGACCTACAATCAAATAATAGCCCTGAGGCTGTAAGTCCCATTTTTGAATCAACTCTGGGTATTGGCTTTCCTTCACATGTGCTCCGTAGGCGATTACTTCAGAGTCTGTTTGAAACTCTTTCAGATAAACCTGTCGCATCTCCTCAGAGTCATTGATGATCAAGTCATAAAACCGTGTAGCCTGCTTGGCGGCAAACTTAAAATAGCGAGCGCCTAAACCTTTCCATTTGGGGCGCTTCCATTCTAAGCCATCCATATTGATAGCACATTTTTTACCAAAAAGCTTACAGATCAAACCAAAAGGACCATTGGCTGGATTAGCTGCTAGGATCACATCTGTTTTACCTATACAAGCATGCATAAATGCCAAAAATGAATGAGAAAGCTGCTCTAATGATTTAGTATGAAAGCCCCGAACATAGACAAGTTTGATACCATTGACTTCTTTGGGCTTCTCACTAAAAAGACCTGCATGGCAGTACACAGTGACTTCATGACCTCTCTGAACCATGCGCTCTGCTACTTCCTTGACAAATGTCTCATAGCCACTGTAAACATATGGATAACCTCTAGTGCCGATTATGCTGATTTTCATGATCCTAAAATTCAAATACTCTTTTCATGTGCTGCGCATAGCTCTCCAATGAAAAATGCTTCAGCACCCTGTTTTGTGCAGATTTACCAAAGACACTGCGTTTTGTATCATCCATTATCAGCGGACTGATTAAGTTTGCTGCTTCCTCTGCATCGTCAAAAGGAATAAGTACTCCTGTCTCACCGACAATGACCATCTCTGTGGCGCCACCATGATTTGTAGCGGCTACTGCTCTGCCGCTGCCCATCGCTTCGAGTACGGTAGTGGGTAGCGGGTCTGGCAAGATAGAGGGGAGGACAAAGATATCCAGTGCAGACAATATATCAGGGATATCCGTACGAAAACCTAAGTCTGTCACAGAGGACTCTATTTTCAACTTTTGCTTCTTTTGAGCAATCTCCTCATACAAATACTCATATCCAGGATAAGCATCTCCTACCATCAAGAATTGCACATTCGGATGCTTTTCCTTCAGCTTAGCAGCGATTTCTAGGAAGTAGGTCTGCCCCTTCCAATAATGCACACGGGCGATCATTCCGATCAAGACTTGCTCTTCGGAAATTCCCCATTCCTTTCGGAGCTTGACTCTTTGGTCAGTGTCTAATAGTTGCTGATAGTTTAGTCCATTATAGACCTGAAAGGCTTGAGGTTTTTGTACAAAAGGCTGCCAAGCTCTAGCGACAGCCTGAGAGACATAGACGACAGCAGTGGCTGTGAGATTGATCCAAAAACCGATGATTTTAGCCAACCACCGCGGATGAGACAGTATCTCATGAACATGCCAGATATGTTTGATTTGAAGCTTTCGTGCTACATAGCCCCCAACGAGTACACCAGTGGTATTGGAGTATATATGTGTGACACCTTCTGATCGACAGATATGAGCGATCCTTTTAGCGGCAGCTCGCATCCTACTATAGCGGTTAAAGAGCCCTTTGATCGAAAAATATTTGCGCCTGATGATGCCAAGATTGAAGATTTCAAAAGGAATCTTTCTTCGAGTCAGTTCTTCACTAAAATTACCCTCAGCAGGTAAAATCACTTTGACCTCATAATCTGCAGCTATAACAATTTCTATACTGTATAGCATGATCCTGGAGGCCCCATAGAGATCGCCAGAACTATGCAAAAAGAGTATTTTTGATTTATCAGACATCCTGCTTTCTATTTGAAATGATCTTAGCAGGTGAGCCAGCTACTATACTATAGGGAGGGACATCTTTGGTCACTACACTACCCGCAGCGACTACACTTCCCCGGCCTATCGTCACACCCGCTAAGATCACCGCATGTGAAGCGATCCAGCAGTCATCTTCGATTTTCACAAAGCTCCTTGTGACTCCCTGAGACTTCATAGTCGTATGAGGATCTGCAAAGTTGTGGTTTTCAGCATAGATGCTTACGCGAGGGGAGATCATGACGTGATTGCCTATATCGATGAAGCCTGAGCAACCGATATAGCTCATCGGGCCGATATTAGAATGATCTCCGATGCGCATACCCTCACCAAGTGGGCCTCCCCAAAGTGTAGTAGGACGAATGATCGCTCCTTTTCCAATGGTCACTTTATTTCCTAAAGAGATGCCTTGCTTACTATGGCAGCTAATATCCGCATCATCTTCTATGATGAAGTGATTACCAGCCTTCAATTGAGACTTCATACGAATCCTTACACCCGAACCGATCAAAATCACACGCCCAGACTTTCCTAAAAAGGGCTTGAGTAGATATCCTCTCACTAGCCAAACGAAAGCTCTCCAAAAAAGCCCTAGTCTCGCACCAAAGCTCCAATCCTCATCAAACCTACCTTTAAGTATTTCGCTCATTACCTTAGAGTTTTCTTAGCCATTGGTATAAATCTTTTGCATAGCGCTCCTGACTGAAGTAGGTCAATCGCTGTTGACCAGCCATTATCAGCGCCTTTTGCAATTGCTCGTCTGAGAGAACTGTGTCGATAGCAGCTGCTAGCGCTTTGGGCTCATAACCTGCTGCTACATAAACGCCCGCATCCCCTATTTCTTTTAAAGCACCTTGTGGAGAAATCACCACGGTCAAGCGATGGTAAAATGCTTCTAAAATAGGCACTCCAAAGCCCTCGTTTTTCGAAGGAAATACATACATAGCCGCATGCTGATAATACTGCTGCAGTGCCTGCTGAGATAAATAGCCAGTATAAATTACTCGATCCTCAAGCCCCAACCGCTGGACTGTAGCTTCCATCTCAGCTGAGGCATCCATATCTGGTTTTGGTGCAGATTGACCTACTAAGACTAGTTTCAGGTCAGGCGATTTTTGAAGGACAAGATAAAAGGCTTCGATCAAACTCACTAGATTTTTTCTTTTCTCAAAGACGCCTACATGCAGTAAATAGAGATCAGAAATTGGAGAGGGCGTAGCAGCCTTGTTATTCAAGCCCAAATGTACGCTAGGGTAGATAGTGTCTATTGATTTCGCTTTAGGAAAAATATGCCCTAGTCTTTCTTTAGAGAACTCACTAATGGTCAAGATAGCTGCTCGCCCCCTTCTATGTGCCGCATGTAATAGACGCAGGTAGCCCTTGAGCCAAGTGGGATTGTAATGCTCAGGACTATCCCACAGAAAGGTATCATGATGCACTTGCACGATCGTACCTTTACCCCAGATATTGGAGAGAATGTCTGGATTGATGACTACCCGAGCTTGCACCAGATGCGACTTGATCGGCAGCCAAGTCAACTTATACCCATGATAGATTAGTTGAAAAAGCAATCGTTTCCAAAGACTAATGCGTCCTTTGAAAAAAGTGATTTTTTGTATTTTCTCTAAAGAAGGATAGACTACCACTTGAAAATCATCTTCAGGATAGTGCTGAAATACCTCAATAAGTGTCTCCGTATAAGTCTTAATGCCCGTCTGCGCCATCAAGAGATAAAAAATGTCCAGCAAGACTACCTTACGCTTTTTCATAAGACTCCTTTCCATAAAAACTCACGCTGTAGCCTAATAAGCACCAAGTAAGTAAACTGATGTGAATAAAGATATCCAAATTAGAGGTAAAAAGTGGTAGTAATAATCCAACTTTGACAGTACATACAATGAACGGAATCAGTCGATACATGACATCAGGATATGTTCGATATACTTTCAGAGGCACTTTGATAGAGAGGTATGTAAGTATCAAGTATAAGAGTAAACCTAGCACACCGATCTGTACGCCATAGATCAAAAACTGATTTTCTCCTCCCACTTTTAATTCATCATCTACAGCTCCCGCATTGCCACTCATGGCGAGGCCGATACCTTCAGGGTTGATCACCATCTGATTGATCGCTTGAAACCACTCGATCGCGTGCCCTAGACTAGACGGTTCGCTGAAGGTCAATGTGTCAATGACCAAATAACGAAGATCATCTGGTGCAAAGAAGAATATATAAATCACTAAGCCAAGAAAGGTCAATATGCCCAGCCCGATCAATTTATACAGTCTGAAAACGACAGCCGTAAAAGCGATCAAAAGAAAGAGTGCTCCAAATGCCGCCCTCGAAAATGAGAAATACAACGTCAAAACTGCTACCAATATCATAGCAGCATAAATCGCTCGATTGGTTCTGTAGGGACTCTTGAGAAATAATATCAGCGCAGTAGAAAAAGTCAGTAGAGAACTTGCTGCGAGTTCAAGGGGATTGGCAAAGAATGAAGCGAAGCGCCTCTTTCCAGAGCTTGATTCGAAAGTCCAAGTAAGCCCATAGTTTCCCGTAGGATCTATCTCATTGATGTCTGAGTTCCACTTGGCATAGCCAGTAAACTGCTGCAAGTGTGCGTCTAAGACAAATACCTCTAGCAGATTGAAAGCCAAAGTAGCTACTCCGACCCATAAGATCAGGTGAAGGAGTTGTTTGATTTCATCTGGTTTAAGCTGGAGATTTCTCCCCACGAGATAAGCTACAGAGAAGAGCAAGATTCCTTTGTAGTAAAGTAATCTCTGTACAAAAGATGAATCTCCTATAGGCAAGACCAAAAACAAGGTACATAAGCCTAAGAAGGTTAAGAAAACATAATCGATAGCTATGAGTCTAAATTGCTTTTGTAGTACTTTGGGATGATAAAAAAACAAGACTACCAACGCTGCCAACATAATGATTTCCTTGGTGTATTGAAAAAACTGAACAGCGATCTGTAGCCCAGTGACTTCATAAACCAAAGAAATATTGGTGATGTAAAATGGTGTGTATAAGATGAGAAATACTAAATAATAAACAAGCTCAGCCTTTACCAAAAGTTGGTAGAGACAATACCCGAATACCAATAAGCAAAACGGGACTATTAAAAAAAATAGCAAGCCTGTGATCATTTTTTAGTTTTCAATAGCCTTTTATCAACCCAATTTTTATGATAAACCTTCTTGTAGCCCTTTTAAAACAGCTTTTAACTTTTCCTTTCTTCCTCTAAGCAAGAAGTAAAGCGCATAAGCTAATACCTTTCCAGTCTGATAGAATCCAGCACTGATTTTATAAAGTCCCTTTACATGTTTTCTGTAAAAGTACAGATGATTGCGCACATTCAGCTGTATCACAAAGGGAGATAAGTAGCCCTCCTTACCCTTCTCTTTTCGCTTACCAGATACACCAGCCTCATGGTAAATCAGAGATTTTGGCTCATAAAGGAGTTTTTTGCCCATAGCCTTTAACCTAAACGACCAATCTACATCTTCAAAATAAGCAAAATATCGTTCTTCTAAGAGCCCTAAGCTTCTCAGTGTCTCTACACGCATGAGGATACAGCACCCTGTGATCCAATCTACGGCTCGCGCTTCATCAAACTGTCCAACATCCCGCTGATTTTCACCCACTGTCTGGGGAAGACCTAGCCAAGGATTATACTTACCGCCTGCATTCCAGATCAGGCTTCTATCATGCACATAGCGCATCTTAGGCTGTACTGCCCCGATCTCAGTACTGCTATCGAGTGACGTGATAAGCGGCTCTAAAAATCCCTCTGTCACCTCCGTATCATTATTGAGCAGCATGACATAGTTATACTTAGCAGTATTCAGCACATGGTTTAACGCCAAGTTATTCCCCCCAGTAAAGCCAGCATTGGATGAGTTTTCTAAAAGGACAATTTCTGGATAGTGCGCTCGTAGCTGCTCTACTGAATCATCTGTGGAGGCATTGTCCACTACGATCACCACGAAGTCTTGATAGCTGATCTTTCGCAAGCTATCGAGACACTTAGCCGTGTAGGCATAGCCATTCCAGTTAACGAGTACGATAGCGACCATAGAGTGCGATAGTGTCTGATTTGATATAGCGATAATTGATCCAAGTCTGACTTGCAAAGAACATCAGTTCTGTCAAAAGTAAACCAATGGACATGCCTAGAGCACCATAATATTGCGCGCCTAGTGTGGCCACTAAGAGCATAAAGACAAAGGAGATAAAGGTGCTTTTTAGTAGCAGTTTGTTCTCAGATTTGACTAAAACCAAAAGGACATTGGCAATATTGAGCGTAGCTAAAAAGGGAACCAAACTCAATACACGCAGTAATAGTACAGCATCTTCCAGTGGATCTTTGGCAAAGAAATAAATGATGTAAGGAGCTAATAAATAAAGTAATACAGACCCCATCAAAGTCAGTAAAAGACTGGCTGCATATGTTTTTTTAACAAAGCGAAAAAAACTCAATCTATCTTGCTGATAAAGCCTTGAAGCATGAGGATAAATCGCCTGAGCCATGATGCTTGGAAATAGGCGCACTACTCTGATCACACGTTCTGCTAGGCCAAAGCTACCAAGCTCATAATCTGTAGCAGTAAACGAAAGAATAATCACGCCACCATTGACGGTAAGATACCCTGCTACTGAGCTGATAAAGAGCGAAAAGTTCTCTTTCAATGAATTGACTAATGCCTGAAGCTTAGGGATGAAAAGCGTTATTTTCCACTTTTTGATTACATAAAAGATTAATCCTATGTTGACCAAAAGAGCAGAGGCGCCAAAGCTAAAATTGACCCAAACAGCATCTGAAGGACTTTGTATAAAAAAAACTAAGCTCAATATGTAGAGTAGTTTGCCGCAAAGATTACTAATCGTGAGTAGCTTCACTTGCTCTACTCCTTGCATAAACCATAGGGGAAAAAATGCTTCCGCTAAGATCATCACGGAGGAGAATAAGAGGATGTCGCTATATCTCGAAAAAGCACCCAAAAAACTACCTCCCCAGATGAGTAATAGGGAGATGAAGGCCAGAATGAGTTTGCTAGAGAATATTTCAGTAAAGATCTCAGACAGCTTCTGATGGTTATCTTGGTGAATGGCCACTTCTCTAGGCCCACTCAAATGATAGCCATAGCTAATCCCTAAGGCCATCGTGATCATGATGGTAAAGGCAGCATTGACAAGACCAAAGGCTTCTGTTCCTAGGGCTTTAAAGATCAAAGGAATCGAAAGCACAGAGATCAGGATATTGGAAATCTGTGTGATAAAAAGAAAAGTAAAGTTCTGAAAAGACTTATGAATCAATAGCGACCTTACTTTATGAGCCACTAACATTTACTCTTTTGACTTTTCGGCTTGCAGGGCACCACGGATGATCCAGCTCCCTGTCAAGTAGATGAACGTTAATATCCCAGCTAGTAGCCCGCCTATAACAATCCCTTTTAACTTTGAAACTCTGTTGTTGTCCAAGTACTTTCTTGGTGTATCGATCACTTGGATGATGGGCGCATTTTTGAGATTGTTCAGCTTGGCCATTTCTAGATTTTTGACCAGCTCAGTATATGCAGCAGTAGCTGTACGCATGTCTATCTGCGCTTGTTGAGCAGGTATCTGCTGGGATTTGTTGAGTGCGTTAGGGTTTGGATTGCGCTCTGAGATTTGAGCCATACCGAGCAAACTTTCATCTAGCACGCGTCTCACACTATCTGTTTGCTGTTGAAGTACCGCTACATTGTCACTCGTTTTTTTCGTTTTAGTCTCATAGTAAAACTGATTGGCTTCTTTGACCAGTTGCTCATTGAAGTATCTAGCGAAAAGAGGATCCTTCGCGCTGACCTTGACACTGATGATGTTGAGCTTACGAGAGACTTTTTCGGCACTCACATGATAGTCTCTTAAGTCTTCTACTAGTTCATACATCAAGCTGTCTTGCATTTTGCTAAACTGTGCTCTTGGAACACTAAAGTCTACTTGTGCCAATTCTTCTGACCACTTTTTATCATACTTGCGCTCTGCTATGAATCGATCTATCAATCTAAAGCTGTCTTGTTCTACTGTAGTCACATTTTTAAGCAGTGCACGTTCAAGTAATCGCTGACTTTTGTAAAGCTCTATAATGTTTTCACCCTCAAAAGCACCACCTGCACCTCCTGCAAGCGAACCGATATCTATGCCCACAAGGGAGGCTAAGCCAGAAGCATCTCCAGACATACCACCTGTGCCACTTTCTAGCGTAAAGGTAGTCTCAGCAGTGTAAGTCACTTTTTTAAACGTATATAGAAAACCAGCTAGTCCTCCTGCTAGACCAATGATCAAAAAAGCTTTCCTTTTAGACCAAAGGAATAGTACCCATGCGCTAAATCGCTGGACTAGTTCGCTAAAAGAAATCTTATCTTCTATGATATGCTCTGACATGACCTTAAAAGTTTATTTGACTGATCAAAAGCGCGAGCGTAGCCAAGCCTGTAGTCAAACCTACGATTTCTGTTGGCTTGATAAGCATGATTGGCTTAGTCGGCACAATGACTTCTGCCCCAGGAGAGACACTAGGGTAAAATCTCAATCCTAAAAAGCCCTTGGTTCTAGCCACTCGACCATTGGCATAGATCACATAAGTTCTGCGTTTTTGAGCCCTCGTATCAAATCCCCCCGCAGCATTGATATAGTGCTTCATGCCACGCCCTCCTTCAAATCTGATCGTAGTAGGATAGAGCACTCTGCCACGCATCCTCACTGTTTGTTGTAGTTTAGGGATGCTGAGGATATCCCCTTCTTCTAATATGAGATCATACTTAGAGCCTGGATTATCTAAAATCTCCTCTAAGTCTATAGCGATCGCTTCACTTTCTTTCTTCTGTATGCCACCAAGAGACAGTCTGTTAGATACATTGTTTAAGCCCTCTTGCTTAGCATAGGTGGCAACACTTCCTAGACTATCTTCTTTATCTAATTGCTCTACTTTATTAATGATTCTATTGAGGTAGGCTTCTTCTGACTCTGTTCTATCTTGTAACATCCCGAGTCTTTCGCCTGCTTTGAGGAGGTTTTCGCGCTTACGAGCTTCTTCTGTAGCTGCTTGGAAAAATTCCGTTTTTCTAATCAAAGTAGCTCCTTCAGCATAAGCAAACTCATTGAGACCGCCTGATCTGGCTAAAACATCTGAGATGCGGTCGCCTATATTGGTGATGGCATATTGGCCGGGGTACAGTACCTCTCCAGTGACTTGTACAAATCGCTCTACTCTGAAGTTAGGGTTTTTTCGGATGGTCACGTGGTCAAAAGGCATCAAGACAAAGTCCTTGTCAGCACTACTGAGATTGAGGTTTTTATCTATATCAAAAGTGATGATGTCTGATATATCTTGTGAGTCAGGATTGCTTGCTCTGCGGGTAATTTCCACTTTGGCTCCTGTCGCTCCTTCCTTGAATCCTTTGGCTAAGATGATCAGATCTTCTACTGTCATTTCTTGAGAATATGGGTACACACCCCCTTCATTGACCTCTCCAGAGATGGTCAGAACATATTCTTCACGTGTATCATAAATAGATGATATCAAAAGTACATCTTCTCGCTGTAGCACGATGTCCTCCTGAGCTCCACTCATGATAGCCTCCAGATCGATAGCCTGTGTGCGCGTGCTTAAATCCTCTTGAGACCTGATAAGCAATGCTCTACCTTTAAAAGCATCTCCTCTCAAGCCTTCAGCTCTTTCGATCAATTGTTTGACTGTAAGACCTTCTTCGAGCGCATAGTTGCCAGATCTGTACACAGCACCCTTGATTTGCACCCTGTTTTGATAGCGAGGGAGAATCTTACCTACTTGATAGACATCGCCACCTTTAGGGTTAAAGATTTCGAACTGCTCCTTGAAGACATCTGCTACGACTTTATCTGTGGCAGTATTGCGAGAGACATTGACGCGAGCGCGATAGGCATCATCTGTAAATCCCCCCGCATAGCTCAATAGGTCACTAAAACTTTCTCCTTGTTTGATTTCAAAAATACCAGGAGTCTTGACCTCACCAAGTATTTCTACACGCTCTATGAACGGGCTTACGATGATCACATCTTGATCTTCTAGGCTGATATTCATGGCAGTCTGTCCTTTGATCAAAAAGTCGTAGACATCTACCGTGCTGATCAGTTGGTTATTTCTATAGACTTTGATATCTCTCAGGGTACCATTTGTAGTCACTCCACCAGCGACATAGAGGGCATTGAACACTGTAGCAAAAGCACTTAGAGTAAAGGTGCCAGGGGCTTTGACTTGTCCTACTATATTTACTTTCACTGTTCGGACATTGCCAAGGGAGACTTGCATGTAGGTGTCTGGTTGGCTACCACCTAGTCCTGGGTAGGCCGAGATCAGTTTAGCTTTGATACGTTCAGTAGCTTGTTGGATACTTAGACCGCTAAGTCTCACAGGGCCAATATTTGGCAGGAGGATTATTCCCTCTTTATCGATAGTAGCATCATAATACTGCTCATTGGCGCCATAAACATCTATAAATACTTGATCTCCAGCACCCAATTGATAATTTTTAGGAGTAGGGAGGTTTAGATTTGGCTCAAAGCTAAGTTGCTTACTAGAGTTATTAAATAGGGAGTAGCCGAAAATACGCTCTTCTAGTGGGCGTTCATCAGCAGCGACAGCTCGGTCGATCCATTCGGGATTACTTTGCGCTCGGCCTTTCATTTTGGGTTCCATACTCGTTTGAGCTAGGCGCGCGCTTCGGAGTTGATTGACACGCTGTCCAAGCTTAGAGATATCTCCGATAGACATGCCTTGACTTTGCGCCATCTGAAAGATATCAGCATCTGAGTAACCCATAGACTCTGCTTGTCTCAGGAGACTAGAAAGTTCTTCATCGCTCATTGCGCTGATATTAGATAGATCTGGGATAGACTGAGCAGAGACGACCTGTACATCAAAAAACATCAAGCCTATCAAGAGGGCATAAAAACAAATAGAACAAGCTACTTTTTGCATTTTCAATTATTTATAACGAGCCATAAAGTGAAGCTCGAAGAGTTTATTATGTGTCATTAGATAGAAAAGCTTTTATCCTCGAATCAGAGATTGAAATATCTCCTCAAAGAAAAAACTTATCCTTTCTTTATTAATTGAAATTAATCGCACAAATCTAAATATTCAAAGTGAGTTGACCTAATCAAAATGTTTTACTTATGCCTCTAAGAGGATGCGACTGCCTTCACTACAGTTACGACAGATGTCTATCGATGCCCGATCTGTAAATACTGCCTTACGGAAGTCTTCATATCGATTGCTCTGCCAAATAGAGGCTAATGTCTCTGTCTGTAAATCTCCTAGTTGATGGCTAGCGTCTTTGTCAAAGCAACAAGGGACTACTTTGCCATCCCAAGTGATGACCGTACCCTGCCACATGCGCCAGCAGGCATCTTCTAATTTATATTTAAGCTGCCACTTGCCATTGCTCGTTTGTCTGTATCGTGCATACCGTTCCTGCTTGGGTATCAAAGGCGAACCATGTTCATAGTCATAGATCTGAGCAGTCTTGAAAGTTACTTCATCTACACCTATCTCTTTTGCCAAAGCTTTGACTTCTTCGATCTGATGTTCATTTGGTCCAACTACTAGAAACTGAAAAACGATATGTGGTGTATGGGATTTTAGTTCTTTTTTTGCCTTGACCATAGCTTTGGCGCCAGCAATAACCTTATCTAATCTACCACCTACTCTATAGGACGCATAAGTGTCTTGGCTCGTCCCATCGATAGAAATGATCAGTCGGTCTAAGCCACTTTTGACAGTTTCGAGGGCTTTTTCTTCATTGAGAAAGTGGGCATTAGTGGAGGTATTGGTATAGATGCCATTAGATGTAGCATAACTGACCAAATCCAAAAACTGAGGATGTAAATAAGGCTCTCCTTGGAAATACAGATTGAGATAGAGCAAATGATCCTTCGTTTGATCAATGACCTGTCTGAAAAATGTCTGATCAAGTAATCCCGTAGGACGAGAGAAGGATCTTAAACCGCTGGGGCATTCTGGACAGCGAAGGTTACAAGAAGTGGTAGGCTCTATGGACATGCTCACTGGGAGGCCAGCATGTACTAATTTAAGTCCAGTTTTACTCAGGTAATAGGTAGTATACAACTTGAGAAGTTGCCAAGCCTTAAGAGGCCGCATTTTCTTAATTAGTTGTTTGGTGTCTTTCCAGCTACCCATGAGTACTCATTTAAGCACTCAAATTAGTTAAAAATCTCATGAAAGGTATAAAAATAGAAAAGAGCTGTACCGAATGTCGATACAGCTCTTTTAGCGTACTAATCCTCTATTAAATTATTCTCCGCTCAAAGCTGCAATCACTGATGGTGGAAGCATTACATCGTTTACTACGTGTACCACACCGTTAGTTGCTAAAATATTAAGTAAATCAGCATTTAAGCTTGCATTACCTACTGTCAAAGCACCTAGATCAACTGCAATTGGCTCTCCTTGTAGTGGTGTGATTTCAGAACCGTCTCTCAAATCTGTAGAGAAGGCTCTGGCATCTACTACGTGATATGTCAATACTGTTGCTAAAGTTTCGATGTCGATATCATCAATTCCATTTACTCCAAGAGCGGTATAAAGCGCTTCGAAGGCTGCATTTGTTGGAGCAAATACTGTGAATGCACCTTCTCCAGATAGTAAAGAAATCACATCAGTCTCTGTTTCATTCGTTACTCTTGTAACAGCCGCTACTAGTTCAGTGAAAGCATCGTTTCCTGCAGCTATCTCAACGATATTTTGAGTAGCAGGAGTGATCACGTAATCGATTACGTGGATAGTACCGTTTGATGCAGCAATATCAGTAGCTGAAATAGGAGCTACACCGTTGATGCTAAATCTGTTGTCAGCTCCTAAGCTGAAGTAGATAGTAGAACCTTCTACTGTAGTAGCTTCTCCACCATTTGTTAGTGCAGAAGAACCTACATTTCCAGAAAGCACGTGATATGTTAAGATATCACCTAAGTTATCAGCTGCTAAAAGCTCAGCAGCAGTCAAACCGTTTGCTTCTAGATAAGCCTCAAACGCGGCATTAGTTGGAGCAAAAACTGTGAAAGGACCTGCACCCTGAAGCGTTTCTACTAAACCTGCTTGTTGAATAGCTGCAACTAGCGTAGAAAAGTTAGGGTTTGATGAAGCTACTCCGATGATTGTTTCATCTACAGGAGTTACATCGTCATCATCATTACAAGCTACAAATGTGAATGAAGCTGCTATCATTAGCATCCCCAAAAACTTAGCTGACTGTTGAAATAAATTACTCACTTTTTTCATAATAATAATTGGTTTGGTATCATTAAAAACATGACTTATAAACAGCCTTTGGGCAAAATGTTTAAACAAAATCTAGCGAAGTGTATGAAAACATAGTTGAAGTGTTACAAGCGATTATTGAATTGTTATTGACAAATGACACATAGTTGCATAACATCATGCAATCGTTTGCAATTATCTAGATAGATTAATAGAGGTTTTCAGCCATCACAAAAACAAAAAAGGGCGGATAAAATACCCGCCCTCAGAAAAATGTAAACCAATTATTAATTCGTAACTATTGAACCCGTCATGGCTGGGTGGACTACGCAGACATAATTGTCTAGCTCAGCGGCCAATTCCTCTGTCAAAGTGAAAGTGAATGCGCTTCCCGATGTCTCAAAGTTTACTGCCTCATCTTCAGCAAATGTCCCAGCCTCGTTTCCTTGACCCAATAAGATGGTGTTTTCTGCATCTCTTAGGGCAAATGGATGCGGACCTGAATTTGTGATAGTCAGTGCATATCTTGTCCCTACGGTCAATGTCCAAGTACTGTTATCCTCATTAAGAGGAGTCACATCCTCGCCTCCAGTTATTTCAGATACGAAGTAGGCAGATGCGCCAGAGTTGCCAACAGTCAAGCTTACCACAGCGGCATCATCCATAGGAGGAAGCAATACTTGATCAATCGCATGTACGACACCATTTCTAGCAAGCACATTAGCGATGACAATATTTGTCTCTTCATTGATCGTAGCATTTGCAGCATCGATAGCGATAGTGGCACCATTGGCTGTGGCTACATCACCATCTCTTAAGTCAGTAGAAAATACTCTTCCTGGCAGTACGTGGTAAGTCAAAACCGCCTCTAATGTAGTGACTGGGATCTCATCTACTCCACTGACACCAAGCGCAGTGTACAATGCTTCAAAGGCAGCATTGGTCGGGGCAAATACAGTGTATGGATCTGCTCCTGTCAAAAGTCCAAGCACATCTGTATCTGTTTCTTCAGAAACAATTGTAGCTGCTGCTACCAATTCTGAAAAGTCATCATTACCAGTAGCTATTGTAGCCAAACTCTCAGCTGGAGGTGTCAATACATAATCAAGCGCATGGATTAAGCCATTGGAAGCACTGATATCAGTATCGGTGATTTGAGCCACACCATTGATATAATAGTTATTATCAGCTCCTAAGCTAAAATAGATTTCATCTCCTTGGGCAGTTTCTACTGCTAAACCATTTTCTAAATCAGCAGCAGGAACTTGACTAGTCAAAACATGATAAAGCAAAATATCTGATAAATCAGGATTGGCCAATAAAGCAGCTGCAGTCAAGTCATTGGCTTCTAAAAATGCGTTAAAAGCTGGATCATTAGGAGCAAAAACAGTAAAGGGACCACTGCCATTTAGCGTGGTAACTAAGCCAGCTTCATCCAAAGCTTGCGTAAGTACAGAAAAATCATTGTTTCCTGCGGCAATTTCAGCGATGGTCTCTTCTCCAGTAGGTGGTAGAATTTCATCGTCATCATCATTATTACAAGCGGTGAATGCTATCGTTGAGGCTAGCATCAACATTCCCACAAATCTTCCAGATATTGGGAATAAACGATTAGATTTTTTCATAAATAAAATTGGTTTGGTTTTATTAATACTGAAAATTAAACCAAAATCTAGACTAAATTGTCAGATGAGGATGGTTGAATTGTACTTTTAAGAGGATAAGCTGTAGGATAAAAGAGCTTAACTGTGGTCTGGTTAAGGACTCTTTATAAGGATTGCGTTGATGTTTTTTTAATAAGTGATTTTTGAAGAAATGTACATGGAGCAACTTTCATCTTTCAAAAAGTGTTATTTTAGCCACGACAAAGATTGAATAGCATCATGAGTGAAGCAGTCAGCATATTAAAAGACAATCAGTTAAGAATCACCGCTTGTAGAGAAGAAGTTTTAGGAGCCTTTTTGGACAAAGGTTCGGCTCTTTCTCATGGAGATTTGGAATTATTGTTTCAGGAGACCTTTGACCGAGTGACGATTTACCGCACACTCAAGACCTATTTGGATGCAGGTATCATCCACAAAGTGCTCGATGATAGTGGTGCTGCTAAGTATGCCTTATGTAAAGAAACTTGTGAGCATGGACATCATCACCATGAACATGTGCACTTCAAGTGCAGCGTCTGTGGAGAGACCAACTGTATCGAGTCAGTCTCCATACCAGATATCAAGCTACCTGCAGGCTATGTCCTAGAAGAAGCGAACTTACTAGTACAAGGCAAATGTGCCAAGTGTAATTGATAAAGCAAAAGGCTCCAATTTGGAGCCTTTTGTACTTAAACACCGAACCTAAATATTCCCCTTTGTTACTGTTTCTTTTGTAAAATATATACTTCCACCTTTCTGCTTTCCGAATCAGTTGCTGTAGTTGGATCTGCTTTTTTGATCTGTATACTAGCATCTTTGTAGCCTGAGACTTTGATCAAGTTAGCGATGTGTTCTGCCCTTACTTGACTCACACGCTCGTTTACAGCTGGATCTCCATAGGCATCTGCATAGCCGATGAGTTCTATACTAAAATTCTCTTTATCAGCAAGTAATTCCAAGATACGATCAATATCAGGATGTGATTTGAAATACTCATCTCGATTGTAATAAACGGTATAGACTTTTTCAGCAACTGGCACTTTGGCTTTTTCTGCTGCTATGGCATCCAATCTAGCTTTTTCTTCAGCGATCCTTTTGGCCTCTAGTGCAGTGAGTCTGGCGCGCTCAGCCGCTTCAGCTTTAGCGATACTATCTGCTTTTGCTGCCGCTTTAGCAGCTATTTCGCTAGCAGGCTCATAAGCTATCACAGCAGCTTCTGCCTGTACAGCAGAGGGTTTGGTGACTACAGCAACTTCACCAAAATTTCGGTAATAAGTCACAGGCTCACCTTGAGTGATTTCCACAGGAAGTGAATAAAGTGCACTAGTCGACCAGCCATTAGCAGATTTCACACTGTAGTATATCTTCACTTCACCACTACGATCACTAGAGTAGAAGAGTGTATCAGCACGCATATACATGCCAAACTCTCTATTTTTAGAGTTGATCACCTTACCAAGGTTTTCTATCTTAGACCAAGTGTTTTTCGCAACATCATAGCGTATCTCATAAATATCATCCCTACCTACTGTAGGTCTATATTCTGCTGAGATCAGCATGGTCAGACCATCTGGCATGAGGTAGTATTCAGCATTTTCAGATCGATTGTTGAGCGCTGGCATTTGCCTTGTTTCTTTCAAAATCAAGTTTTGATCTGTCTCGTCTAGCTTATAGGCTCTCATTTCATGTGCTTGCTTACCCATTTTGTGATAGGTGTAGAGGATTTGCCTATCAGGAGATACCCCGATGACTTCATTGATGAAACCATCATTGAGTGCTGTGATAGGCAAATCAATTTGCTTTTCATCTAGCCTTTTGACAGCGATGTATTGATAAGGATTGCTTGACTGCTTGTGCGCGTAGAATAAGTATTTATCCTTCAATAGTTCTGGACTAGCCATTTCTGATTTGCTCTGGCTTTCGCTGATCTTGAGTGCTTGATATTGCGCTTGAGCAGTATGTATATTGATGCTCAAGAGAGTAATTAGACCCAATGCCTTGCTTATTTTATCCAATTTGGGATTTATCTTTTTCATCTTTTTAGGCTTAAAATGTTCATTTACCACATCAATACTTTTTTCAAGTATTTAGGGTATCTTACCTTATTGAGATTCATCGTTGCAACAAACTCATTGGTACTACTGCTGATCTGCCTAGCATCTCCACTAGGGATTTCGTAGCTATAGCCTAATCGCATCTGTCCAACTCTAAAGCCTACTGTCATCGTGTAAGCCAAATCCCATCTGTAACCAGCACCTAACCATGCAGTATTCATGAAAACACCTTTGATCTGTCCCTCAGCGTTTTTACCTAAGCGATCATCATAGCGATAGATACCATTAAAGACCATTCCAAACTGGTCTGTCAAAGCTCTTCTGTAGCCACCTTGGATTACATGCTGCATGGCAAATCCTTCATTCATGAAATCATCCCCACCATTGATGCGACCTTTGGCTAAATCCTGCAAGGCATATCCAAAGTAGTAGTCATCACTAGTAAGCATTAAGCCCGCATTGAAATCCATTCGATTTTGTGCAGCAAAGCGTCCAAACCAACTGTCTATGATCTGGTCTTGATCATGCATGTATCGCATCTTGCTGCCATCCATTCGGTGTTGGTTGAAAGTCAGTGCTGCGCCTAATCTTAGTTGAGTTTTGGCAGTGAGCTGAACTCTACTTCCATAGCTTAGATGAATCTGTGTTTCAGTAAAAGGTCCATCAGTATCATGGAAGACCAATAAACCGAAGGCATTCTTCGCGCCTGGAGCGACATAATTGATCTCTTCTTCAGTCACTACTGTTCCTTGAGATTTCCATCTTCCGAGATCTGCCATGTCTAGTTCTATACTAGCAAAAATCGTCTCTGGTGCCCCTTCAAATCCACCCCATTGATTGCGGTAGAATAGTTTACCCATACTGCCTTCATAGCCTGTGAGTCCAGGGTTGAAGTACTGCTGGAACAAGCTGAAATTCCCTGTTTGCTTGAGCGTCTGAGCTTCTGCGCTGAGGAGGCCCAAGGATAGGGATGCTGCTAAGAGCACCCCTTTTATAGATATGTTTCGATAGTTCATAATTGTTGTCGTTTTTGGTAAAAGCCCCTTACAATATCAAGATGTTACCTTTCAATACTTTCTTGCGACCGTCTATGATCACCTCTACGATGTAGTAGTAGACACCTTTGTTGACTGCCCTGCCTTTATAGGTAGCATCCCAACCTTTGCTTGGATCAGTAGTCTCAAAGTACATTCTACCATCTCTATCAAAGACCTTGATGTTGACATTTTCTAGGTGGATCAATTCAGGGATCATCCACTCATCGTTCATGCCGTCACCATTTGGTGTGATCGTATTTGGCACAAAAATCTCCTCAACAGCTGGTTCTTCTCTAATAAGCGTAAAGGCTTGCTCGATGAAGTTACCTGCTGGATCTACAGATCTTACACGGATGCGTACTGAAGGTCTGCCTGCCATTGCTTGCAATAAGTCTACATTGAGATACAATCCGTTACCAATGATGCTAAAGTGTTCGTTATCAGCAGCGCCATCGCCTATGACTAAGTAGTAGCTATGCTGGGTATCATCGATATCTGATGTGCTGAATGTAGCCACTGCTGTACTAGGATCTTGATTGGCCATGAAAGTATTGCGGCTGATGCTGATCTCAGTAGGTGTCGCATTGATCACTGTAAGAGTGATGGTCACACTTGCAGCTTCGAAATTCGCTGTCTCAGCTTGCGTAGCAGTGATAGTCGTCACACCCATTGCTCTTAGACTCAGCATATCTCCGGTCAATACAGCCACTTGCTGGTCAGCGATCGTGTAGGTGAATGCTCCAGGACTAGCAGAATTTGGAGGTGTCAGCCTGAAATCTGCTACTCCATAAGTTGCAGTGATATCATTCCAAGTCAAGTTCGGTACTGCTTGGATGATCGTAAGCGTACCACTTGTATAGCTGATGTCATAATTGGCATCTGCTGCATCTGCTAAAGTGATGGCATAGCTACCAACTGCTGAGCTTGCTGTAGCTGTAGTGCTGATGCTTGGAAGTGTAGTCACTTCGGTATCACCATTCACTAGACCAGTGTAGGAGAAAGTCAAAGTAGGATTTGCTTCACCATACACTTTGGTCTTATCATCTGCAGTGATTGTCAAACTAGCTTTTGTTACCTCTAGCTCACCAGCTACAAGTGTGATATCATAGTTGGCATCTGCGGCATCTGCTAAAGTGATGGCGTATGTACCAACTGCTGAGCTTGCTGTAGCTGTAGTGCTGATGCTTGGAAGTGTCGTCACTTCGGTATCACCATTCACTAGACCAGTGTAGGAGAAAGTCAAAGTAGGATTTGCTTCACCATACACTTTGGTCTTATCATCTGCAGTGATTGTCAAACTAGCTTTTGTTACCTCTAGCTCACCAGCTACGAGTGTAATGTCATAATTGACATCTGCGGCATCTGCTAAAGTGATGGCATATGTACCGACAGCTGAGCTTGCTGTAGCTGTAGTACTAATGCTTGGAAGTGTAGTCACTTCGGTATCACCATTCACTAGACCCGTGTAGGAGAAAGTCAAAGCAGGATTTGCTTCACCATACACTTTGGTCTTATCATCTGCAGTGATTGTCAGACTAGCTTTTGTTACTTCTAGCTCACCAGCTACAAGTGTGATATCATAGTTGGCATCTGCTGCATCTGCTAAAGTGATAGCATATGTACCAACTGCTGAGCTTGCTGTAGCTGTAGTGCTAATGCTTGGAAGTGTAGTCACTTCGGTATCACCATTCACTAGACCAGTGTAGGAGAAAGTCAAAGTAGGATTTGCTTGACCATACACTTTGGTCTTATCATCTGCAGTGATTGTCAGACTAGCTTTTGTTACCTCTAGCTCACCAGCTACAAGTGTGATATCATAATTGGCATCTGCTGCATCTGCTAAAGTGATAGCATATGTACCAACTGCTGAGCTTGCTGTAGCTGTAGTGCTAATGCTTGGAAGTGTAGTCACTTCGGTATCACCATTCACTAGACCAGTGTAGGAGAAAGTCAAAGTAGGATTTGCTTGACCATACACTTTGGTCTTATCATCTGCAGTGATTGTCAAACTAGCTTTTGTTACCTCTAGCTCACCTGCGACAAGCGTGATGTCATAATTGGCATCTGCTGCATCCGCTAAAGTGATGGTATATGTACCGACCGCTGAGCTTGCTGTAGCTGTAGTACTAATGCTTGGAAGTGTAGTCACTTCGGTATCACCATTCACTAGACCAGTGTAGGAGAAAGTCAAAGTAGGATTTGCTTCACCATACACTTTGGTCTTATCATCTGCAGTGATTGTTAGGCTAGCTTTATTGACTACTAGTTCTCGATCAACAGCTGTGGCTGCAAAGTGAGTTGCGTCACCAGCTTGTGTAGCAGTAATGGTAGTATTGCCTGCATTTAGAATAGTTGCCTCATTGCCTACGATACTGATCACTGCAGGGTCAGCAGCTGTGTATGTCACTGTTAATCCTTTATCTGTTTGCTCAGGTCCTAGAATAAATGCCGTCTCACCAAAGGTTTTCGCTGCTAGTGCAGGGAAATCGATGGTTTGCGTGATTTTCACCACCTCGAGTGTTTGTACGGCATCACTAGCAGCTAAGTAGGCTGCATTTCCTGCTTGAGAAGCTGTGATAGTCGTAGTACCTAAGCCTACGATGCTTACCGTGCTACCGCTAATAGTGGCTACACTTGGGTCTGAACTCACATATTGTATTCCAAGCCCTGAAGAAGCTGTTGCGGTCAAATCAAAGTCAGCATCTTGTAAAGATTTAGTAACTAAAGCGTCAAATGTGATGGTTTGTGCTTCTTTTAGAGAAACTGTAAAATCACTTGTAGCTTGGTTGCCAGCTCCATCTGTGGCCGTGTAAGTCACATTAGTCAAACCAGTGTTAAATGTGTAAGTACCGATTTGGCCTGATCCCGTTGCAGTAGTTGCTCCAGTCATCGCCCAAGTCAATGTTTCTACAGCACAGTTATCAGTCACCACTACATCTGTGATCGCAATGGCTTTAGATTTTTCATTTTGAAGCGAAGTCTCGATTACGTTTGATGGGGCTACGAAAACAGGGTTTTGATTGTCATTGACCGTGACAACTAAGGAGTCTGAAGCCTCATTACCTGCGGCATCTTCTGCTGTCCAGATGATTGTGTTTTCTCCTTGACCGAGAGACTCACCTGCTAAGCTATTAGTTCCATTAGCAACTTCTTGCAGGTACTCATGTGCTCCAAGGCTGATCTTGATATCATCCCATATTACACTAGCACCAGAGAATACAATTCTCCAAGAACCTGAGCTAAAGGTGGTGTTTTCATTGAAGCTAAATACCTCATTAGTCACTGTATTAGTAATCGTACCAGAAATGTTGATACCATTATCTATAATATGAATTCTCACCGGATCAGCATATAGCGCATCGCCTGGTTTGCCATCGAGAGAAGTACTTCCTAGGTTCGTTTGACCTTCGTTGAAGTTGTGTAGTCTAAAGTAAGCACCATTAGTTGGTTCATTCGAAGCAAATGGATTTTTTAAACCATCACTTCTTGTGCCTATAAAGGCAATGGAAAAGCCTTCGAAAGTCAAGGTTGCGCTAACATGCAGTGGGTTTGCAGGTGTCGGAACAAAATCCGCTACCGTTCTAAGCGTACCTCTATCATCAAAAGGAGCACTTTGGTAGCCACCATTGACTACTGAGCCACTTGGTGTGCCTATTTCAAAATTGGCTGAATTCCAAGCTCCTCCATCGAAGTTCTCAGTGATCAAGTTAGGGTTTGGAAGCATGCGTTGGATAGAGTATCTCAAGGCAGTGATCGCTCCACTATTGTCCGTAGCAGCAATCACATCAAACTCGGTTCCTTGTACTGTATAGTCGCAGGCGCCTGTGTCAGTCACACGTGTGGTAGCTGAAGGTACAGTGATGACAGGGTCTACTACATCCACCATAGTCGTGAAGTTCCATGTATTAGATGTCGCGGTGATACCATCAAAGTCATTGTCATATTGATCTTTGACAAATCCACTAGACACTTCCACAGATACAGCTGTGCCATAAGGCAAGTCTGTTTCAAGTGCAATACTCAAACTTAATCCATCACCAGCTAGGATGACCTTGGCCCTGTCTGTAGGATCGGACAAATCAAAGCTAGCGAGTACCGTAGAGCCATCATATAAAGTCAATGTACCTGTAGTGCCGAGTGTTACCGCCTCGTCAAACGTCATGCTGAGCGTAGGCCTCAAAGCAGTTTCAGTAGCATCGTCTGCTGGAGTAAATCCATTTGCTACTGGAGCAATTTGATCAACCACTGTGAGTGTTCTGACTACCGTTGGAGCAGCTAAATTGCTTACATCTCCTGCTTGTGTAGCCGTGATATCGGTACTACCTACCTTTAAGATCGTAGCTTGATTACCCGTAATGCTGACTACAGTAGGATCAGCTGCTGTATAAGTGATGGTCAAGCTTCTATCAGTCTGTGCATCACCCAGTGTAAATGTTGGGTCAGTATATGACTTTGTAGGGATGACAGGGAAAGTATACGTCTGAGCATACTTTACAATAGACACCGTACTAGAAGATGAGGCGGAGAAGTTGAACATTTGATTTTCAGCTCCTGTACCATCACCAAATTCTACCACATACCCTCCGATACTACCTGAGTTAGTACCGTTGAGGTCATTCCAGCAAGAGCCACCATTCCAAGCAGTCACGACATGGTTTTCACCACCGCCCGCATTGTTAGGTTCACTACCACACCAATTATAATAGGATGAAATTGTACCAGCTTCAGGACCAGTATCCCATCTCCATACGCCTTCTACTGCTTCATCGGTGAGACCTATCCAGATGTTTTGGGCACCCACGATGTTTCCGTTGACAAAGTTGTTTTCATTGGTAGACGTGATGGTCACTAGGTAACCCGATACTCCTTGATAGGTCATCGCGGCTGCCGCAGCTTTGGCTGAAGCGTAATTAGTGCCAGGACTAGCAATATATCTGTAGAAGTGTCCATTTTCTGGATTACGCGCATAGTTGACATCACTGAGCGAGGCAGAGACATTGATTTTCACATTGCCATCTGCTCCTGTATTAGCTACCATAGCCGCTAGTGCAGCGTTAGCATTAGCTTGTGTACCTGTAAATGAGATCTCAGTGATATTTGTCCATGAGTCATAGCCAAAACTTCTGGTCAAACCAGTATTAGTTGGGAGACTGAAGTTGGTGCCAGAAGTAACATTCTCTAGACCTATACTCACTAAGATATTATCAGATGGGCCAAAACCTGAAATCACAAAGTCTCCTGGATCTATGTTATTGGTAAAGACTGGGAACTGTGTATTGGCAGGGGCGGTAACCGATAGAGAGAGCACTGTAATGGTAAAGGTTCTGCTAAAAGCAACCGTTTGGTCATTCGTATATCTAGCTGTGACAGTGATAGTACTAGTACCCGCTGACTGTGGGGTATAGGTAATCGTTCCAGTAGTATTTGGCGAAGTATAAGATACACTAGGGTTAGGAACTACAGCCGTATTGGAACTGGTCGCGATCACGGAGAGTGTTTGCCCTGCAAGACCTCCTGTAGTAATTCCAGAAAGATTGACCTGTCTTGAACCACCTCCAACAGTGACCGTTTGATTTGTAATTGGGTCAAGGGTCGGAGTAGTGTTGATTTTATAAGACAATGTACCACTTGCATTTCCTGCGGGAGAGGTAAAGCTATACCCAACATTGTAAGTACCCGGTGATGGGAAGGTATAATTGACCGTAGACGCTGTTGTATTGATAGTCGATCCATCAACGGTCCAAGCCTGAGAAGTAATCACAGCATTGGCACCAATACTGACATCTTCTAGTCCCCAATTATCATAACTACTACCTGAGTTTGCTGGTTGATACCATCTAAAGATCGTACTTGTCGTACGAGCACCCACAGGAATATCAATAGAGTTGAAATACCAGTTGTACCAAGCAAAATTACCCCCACTTGTGGTATTCCAATCTTCAAAGATAGTAACCCATGTAGAACCTCCATTGGTGCTATATTGCAAATAAACCTCCTCATTGGATGCATCTGGCTGCTCACATGGTGCGCCTTCGTTGCCGTATCTGATGTAAAACTCAATCTTACCCCCTGTAGAGACATTGACAGGGCTAGTTTCTACAAATCGTTTGTTGGCATATTCTCCTCCTGCATCAAACCTTGCTCCAGACCAATCTGAGGGCTTGCTCGCGGGATTATAAAGGTTTGTTGCCCAAAAGTAACTCGTGTTGTCTGGAGTAGGCTTTGTAGGGCAGATATTATTACTAACCGTATAGGGTGAAGTCTTCCAACCCGTTGGAAGTAGGCCTCCATTAAAGTTATATGCTGTCGCTTGTACTATGGGATTCCCATCAAATGATATGGGGCCTAAACTAGTACCTCCCGATGCTGGGGAAGCCGTGATATTTACTGACTGTGCATTTGCTGCTATAAAAGCCAAAGTGAGTAAATATGCTATGATTAGTATTTGAAGTAAATGTCTTTTCATATTAGTTCAGTTTAGATTCGTGAATCCCTTCCAGAATTAATCGAGTCAGTATTTCCTCTTGATTTTTGAATCTCACAAAAACGCCAAGTTTATTTTCCAAGTAGTTTCCGCAAGAACCCTCTACTGACTGATTTGGATCTAAACTGACTTGTACCAAGTTCTCATCGGCCCCTGATTCAAGTACTTGATTATCATATCCAAGCGCATAATTCCAATAGACATAAACCTTAGAGGAGGTCTTGTTGATAACCTTTACCAAGATAATCTCAGGAGAGAAACTGTGGCCAGGGGTAGTACAGTCGGCATATTTAGTGTAGATATCGACCATTGAGAGCTGGTGTTTAAGCACCCATTCATTTTCATAAGCACCTTTTTGTAGGGTACTTGCGATGTTTTGTTGGGCTTGAAGTCCCATAAAACACATTGTCAGGCAAAGTGTAAGAACTACTCTCTTCAGATCCATGATCGCGGATCCTTTTACCTGCCTTTTCTCAGTAGAAATTTTGACAGTTTGTTCCATGTCGTTTGGTTTTGGAATTGTTTAGATTAAGTTTCCCTTTTTCCACCAGCGGGACGCTTAGCTGAATGATCGGCCTACACACGCGCTGGATGACACAAATGACACAACAAATAGGGCTGCTCACAAAAAATGTATGTTCAGAAAGCAGTTTTCTAAACACACTGGCGCATCAATCACTTTTTTGATAAAATGAAATGCATTTCTCTGCTGATAATTTTTTTGGTCAAAAATGTGGATAACTAGGTGGGTAAGTGAATAAAAAATTACCGTGTTAGTTTTATCCATTTTAGTAAATCCCTTGTACTATTTCAATAAAGGAAAAAACTCTCGAAAAGAGAGCTTAGTTTGGTGAGTAGGAGGTGTCTATGTATCAAGAAGCCTCGCTGTTTTGAAACTCCTGCCAATAAGCGCTAGGACTCATGCCATGCAGTGATTTGAACGCTGTAAAAAATGTGATGCGGGAATTAAAACCACACTGATTGGCGAGTGCTTCTATGGTAAAGTCATCCAGATAGCCTTCTTGGATCTTTTCTACAGAGAGCGCAATTCTTTTTTTGATGATTAGTTCCTTGAAGCCGCAGCCATAGACCGCCTTGATCAGGTCGCTTGTCTGTCTTATGGATAGTCCTATTCGCTCAGCTAGATCATGAAGCTCCAAATGCTTATCACTGATCACTACTTGATCGGAAAGGGCATATTTTAGCGCATCAATGTCTGCTTGTTTATAATTTTTCTCAGACTTAGTGCTTTTAGTCTTTTTCTGAGAACGTTCTTCTATCGCTACTGCATCAGTAGCTTTATTCAAGACTAGGTTAGGGATACTTTCTACCACTTCTGGTCTGAAGGTCAAAAAGGCATTGAAGAGCAAAAGCGCTAGTAGATTAGCATAAGAGAAAAAACTCATCAGATCAGCTACATCCCTATCCCACAGAAAGCCCAAAAACTCAGTGCTCGTATAGCCTAGATAAGAAAAGACGATCCAACCCATGAAAAACATAACCACAAAGAGCCATTGGTTGAAAAACTTAAAATCAAGTTTGGCAAACAGATAAGGCTTTAATCTGTAGATCAATACAGCACTAGCGATAAAGTAAGCCACTTGGAGTCCTACTCGCATCATCACATGGTACTTGATCGGGATGAGGCCATTGGCTATTTGATTGAGCAGGCGTGGATCTGCCACGATGAGTTCAGCGGCTTGCAGCTTCACTTCTGTACTTTCTAAATAAAAAGGTACCAAGTCGACTAAGTGTATGAGAGCAGGCAGAAAATGGATCCAGTCCCAGCGGTGAAAGCCCCTTTCGTCTATGAGACTATTGCGCACAAAGATGTAAAAAAGAGGCGCACTTAAGTACATCAGGGGACTCACAGTACGCATCAAATGAGGATACTCAATGATGTATCCCGCTTCAAACCACAAGAAATAGACTAATAAAAAGAGGTTGTAAAAAAACATGGAGGCTCCCAAGAAGCGATTGTTTTGCAGATAGGACTTTTTGCTCAACATAAGTCTGGTGCTATTGATGGTAGCAAAAGAAAGCAAAACGATGACTGCCAGTAATCCTAGTTGCATAATAAAAATCCCTTTATCTAAAGTAGCATAACTTGATGCACTCAAACAAGCCTTTGACTAGATACCTTATACAATCGTGATAAATATCAATGAATGACAAAAAGCATAAGTTAGTATATCAAAGGTAGTAGAATTGGTTTGAAATAAAAAAGCCCTAATGAAAACCTCATTGGGCTTTTTGAAAAGTGAGTGATTTTACTTTTCACTTTTGAAATCAATCTTTAAAGTTAGTGGTTTACTGTTTGTACTAAAGATTCATTGCATTTACTTGAAGTGTTTATTGGTAAACTCTCCCACATGATATCCCAAAAAAGTCCCTAAAGCTTTTTTGATACCCATTTCATATTTTGATGGATCTGTTCGAATAATCGCAGTGTTTTCTACAGAGATCCCATCAGCTCTATACATTTTTCCGAAGGCGGTTTCTACGCCAATAAAATCCACATCTGATTTGGCATAGGCTTCTATTTCTTCCTCTGCTATTACGCCATCTATTTGTAGCTCATTTTTTAGTAAACCAGTGTAAGTGCCAAGCGGAGATCCCCCAATTTTATTTCTCCCTTGTACAAAGTCGATTGCAGATACACATAAGTATTGCTTTTCAGAAGAACTGCTGGCAAAGCCTAGCTTTGCGGCTTTTGAGTTATTTTCTACTCTACTTTTGATATGTTCGTATGCAGCCATCCTCAAGTCCGTATTGGCAGTTATTCTCGCGCCATTGCCTTGATAGGGCTTTTTGACATCCAAAAATAGAATGTACATATCTGCATTGATGATGGTAGCATCGTTGAGTTCGGCAGACAGTTTTGGATAGGTACTTATTTCATCCACTATACTATTTCTCCCATCATCATTCATGGCTCTGTTCAATGCTGCAGAGACACCACCTTGTTTTCTTTGACCATCCTTGGTGAAGCCTTTTACAAAAAACGTAGTGTTTTGCGGATATACTGTGAGCATACCTGGAGCTTCTAGAAGGCTCATTTCCATGTCTTCAAGTTGCTGATAGTCTTTATAATATTCCGTATGAGCTACATCTGATGCATTGAGTACATTAAAGCCCTTAGACTTCAAATCAGCCACAAACTCTTGATAAGCGTTGTCTGTGATTTGTTGCAATGTAGCCGCAGGGATATCTAGTCCTACAGCAAGCGATGCCTTGGTATTACCTGTGAGATAGCGACCGGAGAAGCTACCTTCTGCAGAAGCTGTTTTAAGGTTATATAGTTGAAAATTGACTGAAAAATTTGCGATGTAAACATCCTTTGATTTGAACTTGCCTGCACCGTTCAGCTTTTCTGATTTAGGGCTAAAGTCACCTAAAGATTGGCTTTGAACAGTAAAAGATAAACCGGCTAATAATAACGATGCGAGAATGATTTTTGCCTTCATGAGAGAGATGATTTTGTTGATACAAACAAAGGTCTCTTTGTAAGAAGAAATAGGCATCAGTAAAATTACGGTTTTGAAGTAGGTAATTTTACTTAATTTGAGTTAGTGGGATTTTTATATAAACATTGATACCATTTCCAGCTGTCTCCTCAAATGTAATCGAGCCATTGAGAAGCTTCACTCGACTGTATATACTGTTTAGTCCAATTCCTTTATTGACAGCTGCTGGATCAAAGCCTTTCCCATCATCTTCATAGTTGATGGTCAGGAGGTTTTTTTGAGGTAAAAGTAAGAGGCTCATTCGAGTAGCACCACTATGCTTAATGGTATTGTGGATTAGCTCTTGACAGACTCTGTATAGATTTATTTCGGTACGCTCATCTAGTTTCAACTCCTCAGAAACACAATCAAAATCGTACTCTATATCACTTTGAGAAAGTGTCTTGTCTAGTAAAGTGTCTAAAGCCTTTACCAACCCAAGCGATTTTAAAGTGACAGGCATCATTTGGTAGGCTATATTTCTCACGTCTTCCATTATTTGAGAGACATCTCCCTCCAGTGATTGTACTTTAGCATCCGTATAGCCGACCTCATTCGGATATAATTTTTGCTTTAGTACAACTAACTCTTGAACCACTCCATCGTGAAGCTCTTTGGCTATTCTTTCTCGTTCATTTTCCTCAGCTTCAATGATCTTTATTAAAGCTTGTTCATTTTGGGTCTTTAATAGCCATTGGAGCTTGTGACGATGTCTATAAATGATCAAAAAGATGAATAGAGCCAAGAGTGCTATGGCAATTAACAAGATTAAGATATATAAAAACTTCTCATGCTTAGCACTTTCTAACTCAATCTGCTGTGTTTTTATTTGAGACTCTTTCTTTGCAGTTTCATACTTTGCTGAGATATCTTCTACATCCTTAATTTTTTGAATATTGTATAAGCTATCTTTTAGTAGGGTATAAAGCTTATAACTACTCAAAGCATTTTGATAATCGCCTAATGCTTCATAATTAGAGATGATTTGTTGGTGGTTGTACTGCTGTATGTCTAAGAAATGGATACTTTGAGCTAGTGTGTTACTTTTATTAAAAAACAAATTAGAAGCTTCATACTGCTTTGTTTCTTTATAAAATTCTCCTAGTGCTGTATAGTTGAGCATGATAGCAAAGGTTTCACCAATTGCTTCTCTGATTTCAAGAGCTCTTTTGAGGTATTCTTCAGATTGTTTATAGTTTTTGAGTAGAAGCTGATTGTAGCCTAAAAATTCTAATGAGTAACCCATTCCTACAGAGTCGTTTCTTATTGTTTGAATTTCAAGAGATTTGGTAAATCTGTCATTTGCTTCTTCATAATCACCTTCATCTCGATATACTACACCACTTTCATTATATATCCGAGCGATCCCTTCTTGGTTTTCTGTTTTTTGATAGAGTTCAAGTGCTTTTTCATAAAACTCTAGTGCTCTTTGAGGTTGCCTGAGTTTTCTGTACATCCGAGCCATGTCGTCATATAGCAAACCAGTAACATTAGAATAAGGATAATTATTGAGTGTTTCGAGTGCTTTATAATAATAGACAGAGGCACTGTCAATATTGCCCTTTTTGCCATATGATAAACCAATTAATCTCAAGAAGTTGGCTATATTAAGTGAATCACTTTGGTTTTGAGAGAGGGTGAGGCCATATTTTGATAATGATATAGTCAAGTCAAAAGAAGAAAGATAAAGGCTATCTAAGCCTTTAGATAGCTTTTCTACTTTAGTTTTGTAATCTGGTATTTTGTCTATGATTTGAAGAATACTGTTGGCATCAGGAGCAGTCTGACTGTAGCTTGGTGAAAATATCACTAGTGTGATAATAAAGATCAGATAAGTAATCTTTTTCATCAAGCAAGATTATTTTTGAAGGCATAGCTTATGAGCTTACCCACTGAGTTTACATGTAGTTTTTGCATAGTATTCATTTTATGAGTTTCCACTGTTCTCGTGCTGATGTAGAGTTTTTCTCCTATTTCGCGAGCAGAGAGCCCTTCACATAGTAGTTTTAGGACCTCTTTTTCTCTATCAGATAAGGGTTCGTGAGAAATATTTTCGTTAACTGGCTCATTGACACCACTTAATACCTTGAGTACTTCTTTCGAATAGAAAATCTCTTCGTTTTCTCTTTCTAATGCCTCAGTAAGCTCTTCTAGTTTGCAGTCTTTATTCAAGTAGCCAACAGCTCCCCTACTAATGCAGTCTTTGATAAGATACTTATCATTCATCATAGATAGCATGAGGCAAGGCAAAAAAGGGAACTTGCTTTTAAGAGCGCTAAGAGTCGTGCGGCCATCCCAGACAGGCATTTCTATATCCAAAAAAACTACATCAGGGGTATCAATAAGTGCTGCATCATAGAGTAGCTTGCCATTTTTAAAAGTATGTACTGATGATACCTTTTCCACTTTTTTTAGCAGACTTGCTATACCTTGTGCTACTAAAGAATGATCATCTGCTATGTATATCTTCACAGGATTGCGTTAATGAAAACCTTAAAATAAAGCATTGATTATATATTTCAAAAGTTGAGTCGGATAATTCATGAGCGCTAGAGGATTTGGTTATTTTGCTAACTTTATCCACATGCATACTTTTGTACCGATCAAAACGAACTTTTGTGTTTCAAATGATCATGACCCCGCCTGCCTCACAAAGGGAGGAAGCGGCCGCATAAATAATCATACAGCACCCAATTGGATTGCCGCGGACAAAGACCCCTCAATGATGTATTCCAACAGTCATTCTTTTGTAGCAGATTCATTTAGGTTCTTTTTCAAAAAACCTTATCATACCCCCCCTAAAAAACTCGTTTCACATAAATAAAAATGAAGCTGGAAAGTCTTGCACAAAAGTGAGTAAAAATTTTACACATTACTTCCTTGTAGGTATGGCAGTAGTCAAAGTCAATCCCTATATTTGTGCTTGATTTTTAGCTTTAGCCTAAAAATTATAGCATTTTTAAGTGATTTCGAGCCGCTAAGCCCATTTGCCAATGGGACTGACGTGGCGAAGCTGTGTGCAGCTAGCAAGATTTTGCTTAATTTGATCTGCATTCATTAAATTCCAACGAAATCAGCAGGTCATTACTCCG
Source organism: Penaeicola halotolerans (assembly GCF_016464625.1). GTDB lineage: Bacteria > Bacteroidota > Bacteroidia > Cytophagales > Cyclobacteriaceae > Penaeicola > Penaeicola halotolerans. The sequence goes on along the minus strand of NZ_JAEAGO010000002.1, from coordinate 207,862 downwards.
AAACCATCAATTAATCAGACATGATGCGTAAAATTTTCCTAGGGCTTATCGTGCTTTCCATCACTTTGGTAGGAAGCCTATCTGCCCAATCCCTTTCAGACATTCAAAACATCAAAGTAGACCAGCTCACAGACGCGCAAGTCAGACAACTCTATGAGCGTGCAGAGGCCACAGGGATGTCGGAGCAACAACTAGAAGCCTTGGCTGCACAGCGAGGGATGCCTGCTGCAGAAATCGCTAAACTCAGACAGCGACTCATGTCTGTTCGCTCACAAGCAGGCAGCGAATCAGGAGGAAAAGGCTCGATGAATCAGACTACTACTCAAGGCCGTCAACTCAATGCTATCCAAGGAGATGATATTTTCGAATCATTAGCTACAAGAGATACCCTTAAAGAACTGACTGCGGAGGAGGAAAAGACTTTTGGTCTCAAACTTTTTCATCAAAAGAACTTAAGCTTTAACCCAAGCATGAACATCGCTACGCCAAAGAGCTATGTAGTAGGTCCAGGCGATGAGCTATTGGTAGAGGTTTATGGGGACTCTGAGTCTTCTTACAACTTGCCAGTATCTCCTGAAGGAACGGTACAAATCCCTAGAGTGGGGGTAGTACGCGTAGGAGGTTTGGACATAGCTGCGGTGACCAATCGCTTGAAAACTAATCTGGGGAGGATCAACCAAACACTTTTAGGAAGTAATCCTAGCTCCTACATCCAAGTGAGTCTTGGCAATATCAGGAGCATCACAGTCAATATGGTCGGTGAACTCCACAAGCCAGGCACCTACACTTTACCTGCTTTTGCTTCAGTATTTAATGCACTCTATGCAGCTGGTGGACCAACGGTAAAAGGAACATTTAGAACCATACAAGTATATAGAGCTAATAAGCTGGTAGCAGATGTAGATATCTATGACTTTTTAGTTAATGGTCAAACCAATCAAAATGTACGCTTAGAAGATAATGACTTCGTGATCGTGAAGCCTGCAGAGATCAAGGTGGAAATCGAAGGACCTATGAGAAGAGAAGGGATCTTCGAGATGAAGTCAGGTGAAACAGTGGCTGATCTAGTACGCTTTGCGGGTGGTTTTGGATCAGATGCTTATACTGAGCGCTTGGTCGTCAAACGTAAGACAGGCACACAGCTGAAAGTGGCCGATGTGAGCCAAGAGCAATATACCGCTTTCCAACCGATGGATGGAGACTTTTATGAAGTAGGTGAGCTCATCGAGCGCTATGAAAATAGGGTACAAATCACTGGTGCCGTTAATCGACCAGGACCTTTCGAACTAACAGAGGGATTGAGTGTAAAGCGCTTAATCGAAAAAGCAGAAGGCCTGAGAGGAGATGCTTTTTTGAATAGAGCTTCTCTCTATAGAACCAATGCGGACTTCACCTTAGCGGTAGAGTCTATCGATCTCAAAGGCATCATGGAAGGAACATCTCCTGATGTCATGCTTAGAAATGAAGACGTACTTAGCATCCCAAGTATTTATGACATGAAGCAAGAGTACTTCATTCAGATCAACGGGGCGGTCAACAGAACAGGCATTTATCCTTATGCAGAGGGTATGACTGTGGGAGACTTGATAGCCAAGTCAGGTGGCTTTAGAGAAGAAGCCTCAGGTTCATTTATAGAAATTGCTAGAAGGGTGAGAGATGATGTCAGTGGCCGTATTGCAGATATCATCACTTTGGAGATCAGCAGAGACCTGACCGTCAGTGAGGCTAACCAAGCAGTCAAACTTGAGCCATTTGATCAAGTCTTTATACGTAAAAGTCCAGGCTATCAAGTACAAAAACTAGTGAAGGTAGAGGGAGAGGTTTATTATCCAGGAGAGTTTGCCTTAGACAATGCTGCCATGAGGATCTCAGATCTCTTGAAACGTGCAGGAGGCTTGAATGATTTTGCTTATGTACCTGGAGCTACCTTGATCCGAAGAACAGAGTTTTATCAAAAGCCCACCGAGCGAAAGGAATATGAAAAATTCCTCATCGAGATGCTTGATGCGCTTGGAAGACGAGAAGGATTGACTGAAGCGGAAAAGCAGGTCATGGAGCGGTTTGATGCCAAATTGGTGGAGCTTGAAAAGGATAAGTTGAAGGAGGAGCTTGAAAAAAGACTGGAGGTACTTAGCGAAAACGATTTGAAATTAGGAAAATCTGCAAATGCTGACTTTAAGAAGGATCGCTTTGAGCAATTGAGTGCACAAGATAGTGCGCAAAGTGGCAAACAAGTAAAAGTGGAATTTAAGACAGAGGAACTTATAGGTATTGACTTAGCCCAGATCATCTCCAATCCAGGCTCTAAGTATGATTTGATCCTACAAGAGGGAGACGAACTCTTTATTCCAAAGGAATTGCAAACAGTGCGCATGAGAGGACAAGTGCTGTATCCAACTACTGCTAGGTTTGATACTAAACGGAGCTTTAAAGATTATATATCGCGAGCAGGAGGTTTTACGGAGCAAGCCAGAAGAGGTAAATCCTATGTAGTTTATGCTAATGGAGATGTAAAAAGAACAAGTAAGATATTATTTTTCAATAACTTTCCTAGAGTAGAGCCTGGTGCTGAGATATTTGTGCCATCTAGACCAGAGAGAGAACCCATGTCTGTACAAGCTTGGGTAGGCATAGCAAGTAGTTTGGGTACTTTAGCCTTGATATTTAATCAATTGATTCAATGATGAAAACTGGAAATAAAAAGGTTTCTAAGGATGAAATCGACTTGCTTGAGTTGATTTTGAAAATATGGGAAAGACGACTATTTATTTTAAAAACGACAATTATAGTTGTATTTCTTACAGTATTTTTTACTTTGTTAATACCAAACCAATTTACAGCAGAGACTGTTTTTTTACCTCAAACTAGTCAATCAGGAGGGGCTGGATTGAGTAACCTTGGAGGCTTAGCAGGTCTAGCGGGGATTAATTTAGGCTTAGGAGGAGGTGCCTCAGAAATACCTCCGCAGTTATATCCTAAAATTGTAAAAAGTCTTAATTACAGATTAGCGTTACTAAATGCCCCAGTCACCCTTCCAGAGGAGAAAGTGAAAATAACTTATAGAGAGTATTATAGTAAATATCACGAGCCGAGTAGACTTGACTTAGTGAAAAAGTATACAATTGGTTTGCCAAGTGTGGTAATGGGAGCATTCAGAGGAGAGGCTAAAGACTCCATTGTTGCTGGAAAAAAGGGAGATAGTCGAATTTTGAATATAAGCTCTGATGATCAATCATTAATAGGGAGACTTTTAAATCAAGTAGAAGTGAATCCTAATAGTAGTGATGGAACGGTAAGTTTGAAGTTTTCAATGCCAGACCCATTAATGGCTGCTGAAATGACAGCCTTTGCAGAGCAACTGCTTCAAAAAGAGTTAATTGACTATAAAATAAAGAATGCAAAGGAAGATTTGATTTATTCAGAGGCACAGCTTTTAGAAAGTGAAACAGCCTATAGAAAAGCTCAGTCAAGACTTGCTATATTTAGAGATAAAAATCAAAATTTATCTACTGCTTTCTCTAGAAATGAAGAACAACGTTTAGAAGCGGAGTTTACTTTGGCATTTACAGTCTATTCAGAATTAGCTAAACAGTATCAACAAGCAAAATTACAGGTAAGTAAAGATACACCTGTTTTTACAATAATAGATCCTGTAACTATTCCAACTGGAAAGTCTTCTCCTAACAGAAAATTAGCTATGATCATTGCGATATTTATAGGTCTTACTCTAAGTATTTTATATATTTTCATCAAAGAAATGATTTTAAACTTAAAGCAGGTTGAGTAATTTAAACATTCAAATGGTAGATCTCAAGTCACAGTACGAAGAGATCAAAGAAGAGGTAAATGCTGCTATCCAAAGTGTGATAGATGATACTTCTTTTATCAATGGGCCTGAAGTGAAGAATTTCGCCCTATCATTGGCGCAGTATACAGGGGCTAAACATGTCATTCCTTGTGCTAATGGTACAGATGCATTGCAAATCGCGATGATGGCTCTGGACTTCAAGCCTGGGGATGAGGTTATCGTACCAGCATTTACTTATGTAGCTACCGTTGAGGTCATTGCTTTACTAGGTTTGATCCCTAAGTTTATAGATGTGGAGGAAACCACTTTTGAGCTGAAGGTAGATCAAATTGAGAGCTTGATTTCCCCAAAGACTGTTGCCATTGTGCCTGTTCATCTATATGGTCAATGCAGTAATATGGAGGCTATTTTAAAAACAGCAAAAAAGCATGATTTAAAAGTGATCGAGGACACTGCTCAGGCTATTGGGGCTGTATATACTTTTAGTGATGGCAAAAAGGCACAAGCCGGAACTATGGGAGATATAGGAACGACTTCTTTTTTCCCCTCAAAGAACTTAGGATGCTATGGAGATGGTGGAGCTATTTTCACCAATGATGATCAATTGGCAGGAAAGCTTCAGATGATAGCCAATCATGGACAACGTATCAAATATCATCATGCCAGTATAGGGGTTAACTCAAGGCTGGATACTCTTCAAGCAGCAATTTTGAATGTAAAATTGAAGCACTTATCTCGCTACAGTGCCTCTAGAAATGAAGTCGCAGATAAATATGATGCTGCTTTCAAAGATCATTCCAATTTACTAATACCTGTAAGGAGTCGATCTTCTACACATGTCTTTCATCAATATACCTTAAGGTTAGAAAATGTCGATAGAGATGCTTTTAAGGTGTACTTAGCAGAAAAAGGAATTCCGAGTATGGTCTACTATCCAATTCCATTGCACCAACAAGAAGCTTATCTGGCTTATGGCTACCAAGCGGGTGATTTTCCAATAGCAGAGCGCTTGTGTCAGCAGGTAATATCGCTCCCCATACATACAGAGATGAAAGCTGAAGAGCAAGCTTATATCATTGAAACCATTTTAAACTACTTCCAATGAATCCGACATATTTTGCGCACGAAACAGCTGTTATAGATGATGGCTGCGAAATAGGAGAAGGCACTAAGATTTGGCATTTTTCACATATCATGCCTAATTGTAGCATCGGTAAACAATGTAATATCGGTCAAAATGTAGTGGTCTCACCAGAAGTTGTTTTGGGAAATAATGTCAAGGTGCAGAACAATGTCTCTATTTACACTGGAGTTACATGTGAAGATGATGTTTTTTTAGGGCCATCGATGGTTTTTACTAATGTGATCAACCCTAGGAGTGCTGTCAATAGAAAAGCAGAATATGCGAAAACGCATGTGGGTAGAGGGGCTAGCATTGGAGCCAATGCTACGATCGTCTGTGGACATGATATTGGAGCATATGCCTTCATTGGTGCTGGTGCGGTGATTACTAAAACTGTTCCCGCTTATGCTTTAATGGTAGGAAATCCTGCTAAGCAAATAGGCTGGATGAGTGAGTATGGATCAAAGCTTGTTTTTGATGAATCAGGTAAGGCTACCTGTGAGGAAAGTGGAGAACAGTATATCAAAGAAAATAACCAAGTAAGAAAAATTAGTTTATGAAAAATTTCGCACTTATAGGTGCTGCAGGCTATATCGCACCAAGGCACATGAAGGCGATCAAGGATACAGGAAATATCTTGACTGCGGCCTATGATAAGTTTGATAGTGTGGGTGTGATGGATAGTCATTTCCCTGAAGCAGATTTCTTTACAGAGTTTGAGCGTTTTGACAGACATGTAGACAAATTGAAGCGTATTCCGTCAAAAAAAATTGACTATGTAAGCATTTGCTCGCCCAACTATCTGCATGACTCTCACATTAGATTTGGCTTAAGAGTAGGTGCTGATGTGATTTGTGAGAAACCTTTAGTCCTAAATCCATGGAATATAGAAGCCCTTAAAACAGTAGAGAAGGAGTATGGTAAGAAGGTATATAATATCCTTCAGCTGCGCCTTCATCCATCGATCATTGCCTTGAAGGAGAAAATCCAAAATGGGCCGAAAGATAAGATTTATGATATAGATTTAGCCTACATCACGTCTAGGGGACATTGGTACTATACTTCTTGGAAAGGAGATGTATCCAAGTCCGGAGGTATCGCTACAAATATAGGCGTACATTTTTATGACATGCTGACCTGGGTATTTGGTGCAGTAAAGAAAAATGTAGTGCACATACATACCCATGATCGTGCAGCGGGATATTTTGAACTAGAGCGTGCTAGGGTTAGGTGGTTTTTGAGTATCAATGCGGATACTTTGCCTGATCATGTAAAGGCCAAAGGAGGCAGAACTTTTCGTTCTCTTACGATGGAAGGTGACGAGATAGAGTTTAGTGATGGCTTCACTGAACTACATACACATAGCTATCAGCATGTCTTAGACGGTAAAGGTTTTGGATTAGATGAAGCCATGAATTCTATCCAAATCGTACATGATATCAGACACATGGAAGTCATAGGGCTTCAAGGAGAGTATCACCCTTTGGCCAAAGGAGAGTTAGTTAAACATCCATTTGAAAATTAAAAAATTAATATAATACTTTAATGTTTTCAAAAAAAGAATATGGTTGTATTATATCTAATGACCTTTAAAGGGCTTACTAGTTTAAATCAAATTGTTCAAAAAGGATACAGTAAATATATTGAATACGTTTGTATAGGTATTGATAAAAACGTTGTTAATGATTACTCCAATGAAATATTAGAGCTTTGTAAAAGCTCTGGGATTAAATTTTTTTTTAGGGAAAATGTTCCAGACCACCAAAGTGAATATATTATCGCGGTATCATGGAGATGGTTGATTAAATCTGACTCTCAAGTTATTGTATTTCATGACAGTTTACTTCCAAAATACCGTGGATTTGCACCTCTGGTAAATTGTTTGAAAAATGGAGAGACTGAAATTGGTGTCTCAGCACTTTTAGCTTCTGAAAAATTTGACGAAGGGCCAATTATTAACCAAATATCAATATGTATTGATTATCCCATTAAGATTAATCTAGCAATTGAAAAGATATCCTTTCTTTATGCAGAATTGATTATTGATATTGTTGATAAAATAATAGGGAAGAAACTAAATTTTTATAGTCAAGATCACGATAAAGCTACCTATAGTTTGTGGCTTGATGATTTGGATTACAAGATTAATTGGAATTTAGATTCTAACAGTATTAAAAGATTCGTTGATGCAGTAGGGTATCCTTACAATGGTGCTAAATCTAGTATAGACGGTCAAACTATAAAAATTGAAGAGGTGGAAGTCCTAAAAGATTTGGTAATAGAAAATAGAGTGCCTGGCAAGGTCTTAATGATGGAGAATGATTGTCCAGTCGTAGTATGCGGAAGCGGTCTAATTAAAATTGTATCGGCATATGATAAGGATGGTATGAATATTCTTCCATTGAAAAGATTTAGAACAAGATTTATATGACAATTCCTTTCAATAAACCCTTTCTTACAGGAAATGAAATAGATTATATCAATGATGCTATTCATTTTGGCAAAATTTCTGGGAATGGTAAGTACACCAAAAAGTGTCAAGATTTTTTTGAATCTAAATATGGTTTCAAAAAGACCTTATTAACAACTTCTTGTACTGATGCGTTAGAAATGGCCGCATTGCTCGTGGGGATTGAGCCAGGAGACGAAGTCATTATACCTTCCTATACTTTTGTGTCAACTGCAAATGCTTTCGCTTTAAGAGGAGCAAAGATTATTTTTGCAGACAGTAGGCCTGATCACCCAGGAATTGATGAAAGCACTATTGAGTCTTTAATTACCAAAAAAACTAAGGCAATTGTTCCCGTTCATTATGCAGGTGTAGCTTGTGATATGGATATCATAATGGAGCTTGCTGATAGATATAATTTGTTTGTTGTAGAGGATGCTGCTCAGGCTATCGATAGCTTTTATACTGGAAAAGATGGCGTTAAGAGAGCCTTGGGTACTATAGGACACTTATCATGTTTTTCTTTCCATGAAACAAAAAATATTATTTCTGGAGAAGGAGGTATGCTTGCGATAAATGATGAACGATTTATTAAAAGAGCTGAGATAATTTGGGAGAAGGGGACTGACCGAGCTGCATTTTTTAGAGGAGAGGTTGATAAATATGGATGGGTTGATATTGGCTCATCATTTTTGCCTTCTGAGATCACTTCAGCTTTCCTTTATGCACAATTAGAAAACATAAGTAAAATACAACAGAAAAGGCTGGCCTTGTGGAATACATATGATCAAAGTCTTAAGGAATATGCCTCAAATTTGAAAATTCGATTGCCAAAAGTTCCTGACTTTGCAACCAATAATGCGCATATGTTTTATTTAGTTTGTGATACTTTAAATCAAAGATCACAGATTATCAAAGCATTGAAAGATGAGGGAATACTAGCTGTTTTTCACTACATTAGTTTGCATAGTAGTAAATATTTTTCAGGAAAGCATGGAGAACGCAGGCTTATTAACACAGATATTTATTCAGATTGTTTGCTAAGACTACCTATGTATTATGAATTGAAAGAGTCTGATGCAATCCGGATAACCAATATTATAAGGCATACACTGTGAAAGAAAACCTAATCCTTTTACCAGACTCTCCTTATTCTGTATGGATAAAAGAAAGAAGCGAAAAAGTTGCGCCAGGTATAAGTGAGTATGTATATTTTTCAACTGAGGTAAAATATGATTCAACCCCCAATGTTTTAAAGCAAGATTATTTACTTGGGTTAACTAAAAGCGAAGCGCAGTCTTTTAAGAGAGTTATAATTCATTATCATAATGAACTTGTCGCATTTTTCTTAGAAAAAAATAAAATCTCACCAAAAAATGTTTTTTGGGTATTATGGAGTGGTGATTTGTACAATTCTCCTTTTTACTCTGAGCCTTTATATCAAGAAGAAACACTAAAGCTCATCTCAATAAAAAAACAAACTTTTATCTACTACTTTAAGGAGTTCCTTAAAAAAGTAATAAAAAAGAGAGGGTTTTTTGTTTATAAGAAGTCATTTAGACGAATTAAATATATTGCTAGCTTCTTTGATGGAGATGTTTTAGCAGCAAGAAAAACTTTTAATTTCAATTATAATCACATACCGTTTGCTTTTCTTGCTATAAATCAATTAGTAGACAAAGACATATTAGAAAGTAATCATTTTAGCTTAGGCAATAAGTTGATGGTTGGACATGCAGGTTCAATGGAAAACAATCACTTGGATACTTTTAAGCAATTGAAAAAATTAAATGTTTCAAATGTAATTTTTTCACCTCTCTCATATGGAAGTCCTGATTACATTAAAATAATATTAGAGTCCGGTTATCAATATTTTGGCGATCAATTTGAACCATTGACTGAATTTATTCCAAAGCACGATTATTATAACAAATTACAAGAGGTTGGCTTTGCCATATTTAATACTGAAATTCAACAAGCTTTTGGGAATATAATGGCACTTGTTTATTTAGGTGTAAAAGTTTTTTTAAATGGTAATAACTCAATTTTTAAGCAATTGAAATCTTGGGGTGTTACTGTATTTGATGTAAGTGAGTTATCAAAGCAAAGTCTTGAAGCCCATCTTCTTGAATTTGAAAAAGAAGCTAATAGAAGCATTATTTTCGAAAAATTGAATGAAGATGCGGTCAATACTTATTATAAAGGGTTGCTTACATATTAATGTCTATAGGGAATAGTATAAAAAACCTTATTTCTGATAGTTTTATATATGGCATATCAGGAATTTTAACAAGATTTATAGGTCTATTTTTAACGCCTATTTATACTAGAGTTTATTCACCGGACGATTATGGGGTAATAGGTATCCTATCAAACTCCTATGTTTTGATTTCAATTATTCTAGTTTTTGCATTAGATAATTCAACAGCTAGATGGTTTTATGACACTACAGTAACATCAGAGAGAAAAAAAATCATTAATACTTGGACGTGGTTTTATTTGGGCTTTTCGCTCTTAGTTTCAATTTTCATTTTTTTTAGTTCAGAGTTTTGGGCTAGTTTGTTACTTGAAGAGTATAGTAATGGTACATACTTGGTAAAGTTGCTTGCTGTAACTTTTCCTCTTTTAGTATGGCCATCCGTTGCTATCAATGTTCTGAGATTTGAAAGGAAAGCTAAATTGGCAGTGTTTCTTTCACTTTTTCAAAGTATATCATTGATTCTGCTTAACGTTCTATTCGTTGTTGTTTTAAAAATGGGGGTCGCAGGAGTATATTATGCTCAATTATTAGGAGCAGTTATGATACTTCCTTTGGTCTTTTATTTTTTAAGAGATTGGCTTGGGTGGCCTAATTTGTTTGAATACAGGTTGTTTAAACCGATGATATTATATGCAATACCTTTTGTTCCAGCTAGCATAGGTTATTGGGTAGTAAATTTATCAGGTGTATTTTTTATTAATGAGTATTTAGAGAAAAGTGATGTCGGTTTATACCAAATTGGCATTAGTGTAGCTGCTGTTACGGGTTTAGCAACCACTGCATTTCAACAAGCTTGGTCTCCCTTTGCATTTTCTATTTTAAATCAAGCTAACAGTAAGGATGTATATGCGGCCTCTTTGCTCTTATATGTATTAGTGATTGGTGCTATTTGTACACTTATTTCAGTTTTTTCGTATGAGGCTTTAGTCGTATTGACAACGCCTGACTACTATGATGCAGCTATTGTAGCTAGCATACTTACTTTTAACTATCTCTTAATAGGCATTTCAAGTATTGCGTCACTTGGAGCAGCAATTGCAAAGAAAACAGCTCCACTTGGTTTGATTAGTATTATTTCTTCGGTAGTCCTAATATTGTTAAATTTTTTATTTATTCCAGTCTTTGGTAAAGAAGGTGCGGCTATTTCAATTTGTATAGCTCAATTAATTATTCCTATTTACATGTTTTGGAAATCACAACAACTCTATTTTATCCCTTACAATTTCTTGAAGAATTGGATCATTATTTTATTATTTATCTCTGTTTCTACACTTTCTTTTATTCTGCCTGAAACTAGTTTTTGGATGATGATTCTATGGAAGATCATATTAGTAAGCTTTACTTTTTCAATAATAGCTTGGATGAATAGAAACGAGATAAAGAGATTATTGCAAAATGTTAAATTAAAAGAGGGGTAGCATCAAATCATGAAAATACTTATTTTTACAATTAACCCTGTGCATAATGCACCAAGAGTTGTTAGAGAGATAAATGCCCTTAAAAGAGACTATGAAATCATAGTTACTGGAAGTACCCCTCCTACGGATGAATCAGTAAGGTATATTAATTCTGATCAAATTAAACTTTCACAGCTTGAATATACATTAGGCAAAATATATAGAGTATTTACCCTTGGGAGGGTTTTTAGAGGAAAGTATCTTACTACTCAAATAAAAATTCGTAAACTCTTAAATGACACGCAACCTGATCTTGTCATTGTTCATCCAGCGGCTTTTTTACCTTATTTTTTTATAAAAGATCGTAGATTTAAGATTGTTTTTAATGCCCATGAGTATCATCCGAATGAGTTTGATGGAGATAAAAAATGGAAGAGAACATGGGGTGTCATCTATACACATATTTATAGCAAATATCTTAGTAAAGTTGATCTATTGATAAATGTATGTAATGGAATCGCTAAAGAATGCTTTAACCAATTTGGAGTAAAATCTTTAGTTTATCCAAACGTAAGTCCTTTCAATGATAGGATTAAGCCCAACTTTAAAATGTCTGGAGTAATTAGAATGATTCATCATGGAGTAGCGATTCCTGAGAGAAATTTAGAGCTTATGATAGAACTAACTGAGAAACTTGGTGACGGGTTTGAGTTAGACATGATGTTAGTTTATGAAAATGAAGGTTATTTTCAAAAGCTTATGAAATTAGCAAATGCGACTAAGAATGTTCGTTTGATTCCTGCTGTTAAGTTTAACGAGATAATCCCCTTTATTAGTCAATACGATATAGGGTTATTTTTACTGCCTCCAATTAACTTTAATTATCTACATGCTTTACCGAATAAGTTTTTTGAGTTTATTCAAGCAAGGTTAGCTATTGCTGTCGGTCCATCACCTGAAATGGCGAGTTTAGTAAGAAAGTATAATTTGGGCGTTGTTTCAAATGATTTTAATGTGGAATCTATGGAAGATAAGCTTCGATCAATAAATCATAATGCAATAAATGAATACAAAAAGTCTGCTGATTTAGCTTCAAAACTTTTAGGTGATGATAAATACCAGTCATTGTTTTTAAATGAAATTGATAAATTATTTAAATGATTTCTATGTGCGGAATAGCAGGAATATTATCTATAAATCCAAATAAAGTTTCTAAGGAAAATTTAGCTAGAATGACTGAAGCCATCATTCACAGAGGTCCGGATGGATATGGTCACTGGGTTAGTGAAGATGGTAAGATAGGTTTTGGTCACAGAAGACTTTCTATTTTAGATTTGTCTGAGTCAGGGAAGCAGCCCATGCATTATTTGGATCGTTACACTTTAACCTTCAATGGCGAAATCTACAACTATCTAGAAATTAAGTCAGATTTAATAAAGAAGGGTTATTCTTTTAGAAGCCATTCTGATTCTGAAGTTTTGCTAGCCTTATATGATCTTAAAAAAGAAAAGTGTCTTCAGGATTTAGACGGGATGTTTGCATTTGCCATTTATGACAATGTTGAACAAGAAGTCTTTTGTGCTAGAGATCGTTTTGGGGAGAAACCCTTCTTTTATACAGAGTTTGATAATGCGTTTTATTTTGCTTCTGAGATGAAGGAGTTCTGGGCTGCGGGGATTAATAAAACCCCTGATCCCAAAATGGTATTTAACTACTTGCATTTTGACATATTGGACAACCATGCAGATCTAGGCCAAACTTTTTTTTCATCTGTAAGAAAACTTCCTCCAGCTCATTATTTGAAATGGAAGAACGGTCAATTTTCAATTATAAGATATTGGGATATTGATTGGCGATTTCAGAACACTAATCTTAAATTGGAGGATGCCAAAGAGCAATTCAGAAATCTTTTCATAGAGTCTGTTAAAAGAAGAATGAGATCAGATGTATTGGTTGGCTCGAGTCTTTCGGGAGGAATAGATAGTTCTTTAGTGGTATGTGCAATGGATCATTTACTTAAAGATCACAAAGAGTCTATTCAGAACACATTCTCTGCAAGGTTTAAGAATTTCCATAAAGATGAAGGGTACTTCATACAAAAAGTACGAGAGAAAACCCGCATAAATTCTCATGAGGTATATAGTGAGATAGACGATTTGGAGAGTGTTCTTGATAAAATTTCTTTCCATCAAGAAGAACCATTTGGTTCAGCAAGTATTCTTGTACAATATCAGGTATATGAGTTAGCCAAACAAAAAGGAGTAACAGTATTGCTAGATGGTCAAGGTGCGGATGAGATTCTAGCGGGTTACCATCCTTATTTTACTACATTTTTTAATGAGTTAAGAAAAAAATCAGATAGTAAATTTGAGCATGAATTTTTGGCTTATCAACAGCTTCATAGTGAAAACACTATCAATGCCAAAATATCCAAACCAGGGATCAAGCAAACAATAGCTTCAGCTTTCCCTAGATTAGCAAATAAAGTAGGGAGAAGGTTGATTAATATGAGGATGAAAAACACCTCAATGATGTCTGAGGATTTTTATGCTTCATATAAGTCTGACACATATAATGATTACAACTTCAATTTAGGAAGCTTAAACAGTCATCTTTATTTTTCAACTTTTCAAGTAGGACTTCCTACCTTATTAAGGTATGCAGATAGAAACTCTATGGCTCATAGTAGAGAAGTTCGTTTGCCATTTCTATCCCACGAGCTCGTTGAATTTGTATTTAGTTTGCCATCTGATTTTAAAATAAAAGAAGGATGGACCAAGTATATCATGCGTGCTAGTTTTGCTGATTTGTTACCTAGTGAAATTGCGTGGAGAAAAGATAAAATAGGTTTTGAACCACCACAGAAGTCCTGGATGGATAATTCTAAAACTCAAGATAGTATTAGAAGTGCTCGTGAAGTATTGAGTAAAGAAGGAATTTTAATGAAAGGTGCTGAAAATATGCCTATTGAATCTACTGTGACCAATAACAAAGGTGATGGTAGCTGGAATCATTTGATGGTTTCTAAACTTTATAAGGGTTGAGAAGAAAGGTTCTTATCTTATCTCAGTCTATCATGCACACTGATCCTCGCGTGATCAGACAAATTTCGTTTTTTCACAAGAATGGATATTCGGTAGTATTAAGTGGTTTGAGTTATGATGGTGAACTGGAATTTTATCCAATCAAAAAGCAAAAGTCGATTTTTTCTAGAGCCTTAAAACTGATTCTTCTGCTGATTAGAAATATTCGGTTAAGAGAGAAGGAGTTGTTATGGCAGAGCAGTTATGGTATCCTGAGTAGTTATCCTACAGCTTTCACTTTTATTTTGGCTAATGACGTAGAGTCTTGGCCAATAGCTATAGCCTTAAAAAGTCACCATACTAAGACTAAAGTAATTTTCGATGCACATGAACAATATGCAAAGGAATTTACAGATGATTTTAAATGGCAGTATTTTCATAAAAATTTCGTAACGTATTTATGTAAAGAATACATTCCTAAAGCAGATGCATTCATCACTGTATGTGAAGGTATAGCTAGAGATTATCAAAATGAAGTTGGGGTATTAGGAGATATAGTTTTAAATGCTCCAGATTTTGAATCGAATTTGGTTCCGAGTCCTGTCACAAATAAGATTCAATTGATCCATCATGGTATTTCAAATAGAAGCAGGAAAATTGAAAAGATGATTCGACTGATGGATTATCTTGACGATCGTTTTGAGCTTAAGCTAATGTTGATGAATACTGACGAGAATTATTTGGGCGAATTAAGAAAATTGGCTTTAGGGAAGCCTATTCAATTTATAGAGCCTGTTTCTACTCAGGCTATTTCAGGATTTATTAACCAGTTTGATATTGGTCTATTTATTTTAGAACCAGTGAATTTCAATTATGCGAATGCTTTGCCGAACAAATTTTTTGAGTTTATTCAAGCTAGATTAGCGATTGCTATTGGTCCAACGCCTGAGATGAAGCGGATCGTTGAAAAAGAAAAAATAGGAATCGTAACGGATACTTTCGATGAAAGAGAGATGGCTCAATGCTTAAATGCTCTTTCTATTTCAGATATTGAGAAAATGAAAGAAAATTCTCATTTAGTAGCTTCGGATTACTCTAATATAGCAAATGAAAAGGTGTTAAATAGAATCATTGAAAGATTAACTGTTTTAGACTAAAGGCTTGTGCTAAATTAAGTTGAAAAAAATACTTCTAGTTTCATACTATTTCACACCGTGTACTTTAACTCCTTCTCAAAGAATAACATATTGGGGGAGGAATCTTGCTAATTTTGGCTATAGGCCAACTATTGTTACTAGAGAATGGAAAGAGGATATAAAGACTCATGCAGATACAAAACTTCCTTTAGGTAGAGAGATTAGGTTTGAAAACCATGATGATTTTGATGTGTATTATTTGCCCTTTAGACCAGGGATTTTAGATAGTGCCTATTTGAAATGGGGGGAGTCAAGATTTAGGCCTTTATTTTACCTCGTAAGGCTTCTAGATATTATTTTAGTTTATTTTTCTCTAAGATTTACATCTTTTAAAAATTTCGAACCTTTCATTAAAGGTCTCATTAAAAGAGATCAATATGATTTTATGATAATTTCTGGAGAGCCATTTTATTTGTTTAAGATAGGTTACAGTATTAAGAAAAAGTTTGGGTTGAATTGGATAGCGGATTATCGTGATGATTGGACGACTAATGAGTTACAAAAAGTCAAATCCGATGGATTGCTCAGAAAAATAATTCATAGGGTAGAAAAACTTTATGAAAAAAGCTGGGTGTCTACTACTAGTCTTATTATTTCAGTTTCTGATGTATATAGTAAGCGCCTTGGTGATTTTTTGAAGAAGCCCACACTAACTATCGCAAATGGTTTCGAGGAGTCTATTCTTAAATTACCAGATCAAAAACTTTTTGATGATTTCACTGTCGTTTACAGTGGCACATTATATCCCTCTCAAGACATATCTATCATTCTTAAGACTTTAGAAAAATCGATTGATAGTGGCTTTCCATTTAGGCTGATCTTCTTAGGATCTGGCTTTGACATAAAGGAGGTTAATAGATTAAACAAAATAATTAATCCAAAACTCAAACCATACATAGAAATAACAGAAAGAATGCCAAGAGATCAAGCGTTAAATTATCTGCAAAAGGCACATGTTTTACTTGGGATATCTTATCAAAACCTTAAAGGAATTCCATCAAGCAAACTATATGAATACATTGGGTTAAGAAAGCCAGTTCTTTTATGTCCTAGTGACAATGATATAATGCATTATATCCTTAATGATGTTGGATTAGGCTTTTTTTCTCAAGATTCAGATTCTTGTTTAAATAAAATAATGCAGATAAGAGGACTTTATGAAAGTGGAGAGATCGAATCAATAAGAAGACATTCAATGAGTAAAATTGGTGTCTATTCCAGAAAGGGTCAACTGTTAAGATTCAAATCATTTTTGGATGATTATAAGTAAAATTAATTTGTTAAATCATACTATTTCATTGGTAACAAAGCTGCTCTTTTGTACTTTGTATTTTTTACTTAGTGTAAATACTCTTTTTCCTTTGCCGATAGATAAATTAATTATGGCTGGATTAGTCTTTTTAATTTTATTTTATAATAGCTATAATTTTCATTATTTTATTTTATTTCTTCTGGTTTTATTATATCTCTTGATCGCTTTTATATTTAATTTGTCAAACTCAAGTTTTATAATTTTTTTTCCAGTAATAGGTGTTTTATTTTCTATAAACATTATTAAATATCCATTATATTTAAATTATATATTCTGGGGAACTTTACTTCATATTATTTTAGGTATTTTTTTAGTATTTTCAAGCTATTTATCTGAGATGAATAACTTTGTACACCCATTATATGATAAAGGTGTTCCTTTTCTTCATGCACCCAAAGGATTTACTTCTACGGTTCAAACATTCACTACTCTATGTGTCTTATGCCTCTTGATTTATTATTACAAGCTTGATAATGGAATAAAATATCGGTTTGGAAAAACAATTTATTTATTAATTTCATTAGCAATAGTTTTCACGTTTAATAGGAATTATTTAGTTGTATTATTTATAATATATTTTTTTAAGGAGAAACGTTTTTTCTATTTTCTACTATCCTGTTTATTTGCTATTTACATTACTTTTTTTGATTTTTTTAATAAGCTTATTCTAAATACCTCAACACTTTCATCAAGAGGTAGATTATTAGAAGCGTTTAGAGAAGCTTTTTTTGAAAGAGCAAATATTTTTCAATATACTCTAGGACATGGAAATAATATAGTAGATCAAAGTATAGCGATACACACTTATTACAAAACGGGATATATTGAGAATGGTCTATCAGTTTTAATATTCACCTATGGAGGACTAGGGTTTCTAATCTATATTTGTTTGATTACATTTCTTATTTATAAGGTTTATAAAAAAAACGGACTATTTTATGCCTTTGTGTGCGGTTATATATTTTTTATTGCACAACAATTTACGCATGAATTTTTCTCAACATCATTTTATTTGATGTTGTCTTTTTTTATTTATTTATCTACTAACTCTAATGTCAAAGAAAATAATAGCGTTTCACTTACTTAATAATTTTACAGGGAGTCCAAAGGTATTAAGAAGTGTTATAGACTGTCTTTCTAATGAAGGGTATTCTATTGAACTATATACAAACAATTCTATAGGATTTCTTACTGGGTTAGAGAATGTTAATTATCATAAAAATTTTTATTTTAGATCTAATCTTAAATTAATAACTCTTTTCAATTTTATATTTAGTCAAATTTATATTTTTTTAAAATTAATTTTTTCAATTAGGGATTCTAAAAATGTGATATTTTATGTAAACACTATTTTACCTTTTTCAGCTATTTTATTTGCAAGACTTAAGGGTATTAAAGTTATTACTCATGTTCATGAATTTGAAATCAAGCCTAAAATTTTAAATAATTTCTTATTTTATATAGTAAACAAATTTTCAAGTAGGATTATTTTAGTATCAAAATTTTTAGAAATAAATCATAAAAATATTAATTCTAAAATAAATGTAATACACAATAAGGTCGATCAAATATTTGAGAAGGAGTCTGTGAGTCTAGAAAAGGTTAAAGCTGAACTATTTAATATTTTAATGCTTACTTCTTTAAGACCGTACAAAGGTATTCAAGAATATATTAGCCTTTCAAAAAAAATTCCTGATGCCCTTTTCACTCTGGTATTAAGTGAATCTATTGATGATGTTAATAAGTATTTCATTAATATAGAACTTCCTAAAAACATTAAAATTTTTTCAAAACAAGATAATGTTTTACCTTTCTACAAAAGAGCTGACTTAGTTGTTAATTTAACTCGCAAAGATGAGTGTATTGAAACATTTGGTCTTACAATACTCGAGGCAATGTTTTTAGGTGTTCCAGTTATTGTTCCGACTGTGGGTGGCATCACAGAACTTGTTGATGATGGTCTTAATGGCTATCTTATTGATTCTAATGATCTAGATTCATTAATACTTAAAATTAATGATATTAAATCGGATCCTGTTTTATGGAAAAAATTAAGTTTAAATGCTTTGAATAAATCATCAGAATTTTCTTCAAATGTTTTCAATTCTAAAATTATTCAATTAGTTAGTTCCTTAGATAAATAATTGTTGATGAAATATTATACTATTTTTCTTTTTTATTTTTTTTCTGTAACTGTACTTTCTGCTCAATCTCTTGATCTTACCTTGCAAAATCCTTATCTAAATGAGAAAGTAAAAGATTCAAATTTAAATTTTGATGTTTGGCGAGGTGAGTTTTTACCAATTATAATTAAGCTCAATTCGGCTCTTGGAGATAGTATTCATTTTACTTTTAATAGTAACATAAATTATTCTATTGATATCTATCATTTAAACTATGTTTTAGCTGATCTCTCAGCTGGATTTTGTGGTGTTGACAAGCAGAATGGTGTTTTTCCTGTTAAAAAAGTACCTGAAAGAGCTTTGAGGCTAGAAAACAATATGTTTTTACCTGATACGATAACCAACTATATTCTTCTAAATATAAAAATCAACAAAGATGCTAAGAAGATTAAGCATACTTTGCAATTAGATGTTTTTCAAAATGGGATATCTAAATCAAAATCTTTGTCCTTAAATGTTATTAAAAGAAAACGAATCAATATTTCTTCTTTAGATTTTACTTTAGATTTTTGGCAGTTTCCTATATCGGTTGCAGACTATTACGCTGTGGAGCCCTGGTCAACACTCCATTATGACTATTTGGACACAATGTTTGACCAACTAAAAAATATAAATCAAAGGGTTGTAACAACTTCAGTCTTCTGGGATCCTTATAATAGAAAAATAAGAGATTTATCGCACATGATGATACAGGTAAAAAAGTCTAAGTCAGACACTTACAGCTTTGATTATAAAAATTTCGATAAATATGTACAAAGTGCAATAGATAAGGGTGTAGGAGAAAATATATCGTTACATAATCTTTATCCTTGGAATAATTATTTCTTCTACTTTGATGAAAACTTAAATGAAGTGATTGGTTTCAATACTTCTGTAAATAGTAAGGATTATCAAGAATTTTGGGGTGCTTTTTTGTTAAGTTTTGAAAAGCATCTTGAATCGAATGATTGGCTTGATAAAGTAATTTTTTATATTGATGAAAGGGATATAGAGTCTTCAATTACTCTCTGTAAGTTTATTCATTCATATAATAAGAGTTTTAGAATTGGTTATGCAGGTGCTTTTGATGAAAGGTTATCTGATTATATTTATGATTACTCTGTACCTTCTAATATAATGATTCCTAATAATGTTCTTGAGAAAAGACAAAGAGAGGGTAAGCGTACAACTTTTTATACAGCATGTTTTGGATCTGGAGCTAATATGTTAATGACGTCTCCAAATTATGATATTCCCTTTCTTCTTAATCTAGCTTTAGCTAAAGGTTATGATGGTAAATTACGTTGGGCTTTTAATTACTGGTCGTCAAACATAATGGACAATGCTATTTATTCTGATGTTCCGTCAGGTGATGCTCATTTTGTTTATCCTTATAATCAGCCATCTCTTCGTTATTTTCTAATTGTTGATTCACTTGAGGATTTACAAAAAATTAGTTTTATTAAATCAAATAAGAAAAGGAAAAAACTTCTTTTAGATTTTCTTAATCCAACTTTGCTTTATTCTGAAAAAGAACGTCAAAATTTGGTGTTAGAGACCAAAAAAAGATTGAATGAAAAGTAAAAAAATAGCAATTATAGGTACTGTTGGCGTTCCTTCTAATTACGGAGGCTTTGAAACCTTGGTTGATAACCTATTAGATCATGTTAACACAGATTTTGATATTACTGTTTATTGCCAATCAACTGCCTATAAAAATCATATAAATGACTATAAAGGGGCTAAACTTAAATATGTTAATCTTAAGGCTAACGGTATTTCGAGTGTTTTTTATGATATTTATTCTATATTAATATCTGTCAGGTCTTTTGATATATTATTGCTTCTAGGTGTGTCTGGAGCCATTATTCTTCCAATAATTCGTCCTTTTTATAAAGGTAAGATAATTACCAATATTGATGGTTTAGAGTGGAAAAGAGATAAATGGGGTTTCATAGCGCAAAAATTTTTAAAATTTTCTGAAAGATTAGCGGTTGCATGTTCAGATATAGTAGTTGCTGACAATCTTTTTATACAAGAACATGTTTCCAAAAACTACAATAAAAAGGCTTCATTAATCGCATATGGGGCTGATCACGCTGTCCGAACAGATCAATTTAGTGTCGATGATAAATACGGAATTGACAAAGAGGATTATTTTTTTACCGTGTGTCGTATTGAACCTGAGAATAACTTAGACATGATGGTTCAAGCGTATGAAGTCTCTAATATTCAAAGGCCCTATGTTATCATTGGTAATTTTAATTCTAGTATTTATGGTAAAGATTTCAAATTGAAGTATCAAAACGTAAAAGGCCTTAAATTATTAAACCCTATTTATAATGTTGATCTTCTTAACCAATTTAGATCCAACTGTTATTATTACCTTCATGGCCATAGCGCTGGAGGAACAAATCCATCACTAGTTGAGGCTATGCATATTGGAGCTCCTGTAATTGCTTATGGTGTTAATTATAATAGAGCTACTACTTTTGATGAAGCTATTTATTTTAATAATAAGGAAGAGTTAGCTTCAATTTTCAATAATATTGACTCCATTCAAAGAAATTCTTTAAAATTGAAAATGAATGAGTTGGCAGCCGCTCATTACAAGTGGGAAAATATTTGCCATTCATACATCAAACTTTTTAATCAGATTTAATGACTTTTACTTTGGTAGCAGGTACTCGGCCTAATTTTATTAAAATTGCTGCATTAGTGCATGCTATACAAGATGCTGTCTCTTCTGGAACATCAATCACTTATCGCTTGGTCCATACAGGACAGCATTTCGATGTAAAGATGTCTCAAGACTTTTTTGACCAGCTTGATATACCTAAGCCCCATATTAATCTACAAATAGGCGGTGGTTCACAAGCAGAACAAACGGCTGGTATTATGGTCGCTTTTGAGCAAGAGTTGATCAACCATAGACCAGATACTGTGGTAGTAGTGGGAGATGTAACTTCCACGATGGCATGCGCGATTACAGCAAAGAAGCTCAACATAGACGTCATCCATGTGGAGGCTGGCATCCGGTCTGGAGATCGTAGTATGCCTGAGGAGATCAATCGAATCGTGACAGATAGCATTACCGATCATTTTTTTACGACTACCAAAGAAGCGTCTGATCATTTACTGAAAAGTGGGATTGATTCAGATAAGATTCATTTAGTAGGTAATGTCATGATTGATACCTTGATGGCGAACAGATCTCGTTTTAACCTACCCAAATTAGCGCATATGAGGTTGGTGCCTCAACAATATTTTGTCTTGACACTTCATAGACCGAGTAATGTAGATAATGGAGCGAAACTTTTGTCTTTGCTTGAAGGTATATTGAAAAGCACACATTTGCCAGTGATTTTTCCTGTTCATCCACGTACCAAAAAACAACTGGATGAGTTAAAATTTAAACATGATCAACTACTATTGATAGAGCCACTACCGTATTTAGAGTTTAATGGACTAGTGCAATCTGCAAAAGGGGTTATTACTGATTCTGGAGGCATTACCGAAGAAGCCTCAGTCATGAACGTACCTTGTGTCACTTTGAGAAATACGACAGAGAGACCAGAGACCATTACTTTAGGGACAAATGAATTGATAGGAAATGATTTATCAAAACTTCAAGTGGCTATGCAGCAGATAGAGAAAGATAATTGGAAACAGTATCAAGGAATCCCCCTTTGGGACGGGAAAGCTTCAGAACGAATTGTAAAAAAATTAATAGAAATATATCAGTAATAAGATGCAATTAGAAAACGCAAAAATTGCCATCATAGGTCTAGGATATGTAGGCTTACCTTTGGCGCTAGAATTTGGAAAGAAATACCCTGTATTAGGTTTTGATATCAATGAATCCCGTGTCAAGGAACTTCAAAAAGGAGAAGATAGGACGCAAGAGGCTGATTTGACTTTGTTAAATGACTTGATCAAAAAAGGACAGTCAGGAGGCTCAGGATTAGTTTTCTCTAATAAAGTCACTGACTTGTCTAGCTACAATGTCTTCATCGTGACGGTACCTACACCCATAGACCATTTCAAAAAGCCTGACCTGACGCCTTTATTGAAGGCTTCTGAAACATTGGGGAAAATCCTCAAACAAGGAGATGTGGTGATCTATGAATCTACAGTCTATCCAGGCTGTACAGAAGAGGATTGTGTACCAGTATTGGAACGCTTTTCAGGTTTGACTTATAACAAAGACTTTTTCTGTGGCTATTCCCCTGAACGTATCAACCCAGGTGATAAGGTCAATACTTTGACCAAAATCAAAAAGGTTACTTCAGGCTCTACACCAGCCATTACAGATTTTGTAGATGATTTATACAAAAGTATCATCACCGCAGGTACCCACAAAGCGCCTAACATGAAAGTGGCAGAAGCGTCTAAAGCCATCGAAAATGCGCAGCGAGATGTGAATATTTCTTTTGTGAATGAGTTGGCTTTGATTTTTGATCGCGTAGGAATTGACACCAATGATGTGATCGAAGCAGCTGGAACCAAGTGGAACTTCCTGAAATATAAGCCAGGACTAGTTGGAGGACATTGTATCGGGGTAGATCCTTATTATCTAGCGCACAAGGCAGAGTCTTTAGGCTATCATCCACAAGTGATCCTTTCAGGGAGAAGGGTCAATGACAGCATGGGCATGTTCGTGGCTAGCAAAGTAGTCAAGCTGATGATCGGTAAGGGACACACCATCAAAGGTTCTAGGGCTTTGATTTTGGGAGTAACTTTCAAAGAAAATTGTCCTGATGTACGTAATACCAAAGTGGTAGATATCTACCATGAGTTGACCCAGTTTGGGCTAGCCGTAGATATTTATGACCCTTGGGCGGATGCCGTAGAGGTGAAGCATGAATATGGTTTGGAGCTTTTACCCAAACTAGACACCCAAAAATATGATGCAGTAGTAGTAGCTGTTTCTCATGAGGAGTTTAGAGCCATTGATTTTAAGGCCATGAAGGCAGCCAACACTGTCATTTTTGACACCAAAGCTTTCCTTGAAAGAGACTTAGTGGACGCTAGACTATAATAGTATCATTTGATTTTTAAAGAAATTTTCTAAAATGAAAATCACTGTAGTTGGGACAGGGTATGTAGGTTTGGTGTCAGGGACTTGCTTTGCGGAAGTAGGGATAGATGTGACCTGCATCGATGTAAACGCCCAAAAGATCGCTGGTTTGCAGCAAGGCATCATGCCCATCTATGAACCAGGTCTGGAGGAGTTAGTGATCAAAAACACTAAGAAAGGCAGGCTGCATTTTTCTACTTCACTCAAAGATCATTTAGCGGATACAGAAGTTGTTTTCATTGCAGTGGGAACCCCTCCTGGAGAAGATGGCAGTGCTGATTTGCAGTATGTGCTAGAAGTGGCCAGAGAGATTGGCCGACACATGACGCACTATCTAGTGGTAGCGACTAAGAGTACAGTGCCTGTCACAACAGGGGCTAAGGTGCAAGCCGTGATCGCAGAAGAGTTAGCCAAAAGAGGGGTGACGATTCCTTTTGCCGTAGCCTCCAACCCAGAGTTTTTGAAAGAAGGTGCTGCGGTAGAAGACTTCATGAAGCCAGACAGGGTAGTCATTGGGGTGGAAGACCCCAAAGCAGAGGAAATTTTGAAGAGACTCTATAAGCCCTTTCAGCTCAATGGTGATCGAGTGATCTTCATGGATGTCCCATCAGCGGAAATGACTAAATATACCGCCAATGCCATGTTAGCAACTAAGATCTCATTTATGAATGATATCGCCAACCTCTGTGAGTTGGTAGGAGCTGATGTGAATATGGTGCGCAGAGGGATAGGTTCCGATAGCCGCATTGGCAATAAGTTCATCTATCCTGGAGTCGGTTATGGAGGTTCATGTTTCCCCAAAGATGTGAAAGCGATCATCCGCACAGCTAAAGCCTATAACTATGATTTGAAAGTGCTTCAAGCCGTAGAGGAAGTGAATGAAGCGCAGAAAATGACCATGGCTCAAAAGGTCTTTTCGCATTTTGGCAAAGATTTGAAAGGCAAGCACTTCGCTGTATGGGGTTTAAGTTTCAAACCAAATACGGATGACATGCGAGAAGCACCAGCAGTCGTGATCATTGAGGCACTATTGGCAGCTGGTGCAACTGTCTCAGCACATGATCCGATTGCTATGAATGAGGCGAAGCATCAATTAGGTGATCGCGTCACTTATGCACAAGATGCCTATGTTGCCTGTTTGGATGCGGATGCGCTCCTACTGGTGACGGAGTGGCATGAGTTCCGCTTCCCTAACTGGGAGGTTGTAGGCAAACTGCTTCGTCAAAAAGTGGTTTTTGATGGCAGGAATATTTATGACCGTTATTATTTGAGGAATGATTTGGGCTACCAATACTATGGTGTTGGGGTCAAGTAATTTATAATTTAGCAATTTATGAAAGGAATAATTTTAGCAGGAGGCTCAGGGACTCGATTACATCCTCTGACCATGGCGGTGAGTAAGCAGCTTTTGCCTGTTTACGACAAACCCATGATCTACTATCCGCTCTCTGTCTTGATGATGGCGGGGATTCGAGAGATTTTGATCATTTCTACCCCACATGATTTGCCGATGTTTGAGCGATTGCTTGGTTCTGGGGAATCTCTAGGCTGCCGATTTGAGTATGCGGTGCAAGAGACTCCCGCTGGACTAGCACAAGCTTTTTTGATAGGAGAGGAATTCATTGGCCAAGACAAAGTAGCCTTAGTGCTAGGAGATAATATTTTCTATGGCAGTGGATTTTCGAAACTATTGCAAGAAAATAATGATCCAGATGGTGGAGTAGTTTTTGCTTATCATGTGACGGATCCTGAGCGCTATGGGGTAGTGAGCTTTGATGAAAACATGATGGCAACAGCCATAGAGGAAAAGCCCGCAGCACCCAAGTCCAACTACGCTGTGCCGGGCTTGTATTTCTATGACAATCAAGTAGTCGAATATGCCAAGACGATCAAACCAAGTCCAAGGGGAGAGTTAGAAATCACAGATATCAATAACTTATACCTAAAAGCAGGAAAGCTCAAGGTGGGGATGTTAAATCGTGGAACGGCTTGGCTGGATACAGGGACTTTTGCTTCCTTGATGCAAGCAGGTCAGTTTGTACAGGTGATTGAAGAGCGACAAGGGCTCAAGATTGGTTGTATAGAAGAGATTGCCTACCGCATGGGATTCATCGATCAGGCACAATTACTCAAGTTGGCAGAACCAGTAATGAAGAGTGGTTATGGGGCTTATTTAAAAAATTTAATTAAATAGTTTTGGAAGTAGTTCAAACAAAATTAAAAGATTGCTGGGTATTTATACCTAAACTCATTCAGGATGACCGTGGATATTTCTTTGAATCATATCAAGCTGAAAAGTTCAAGGAGGCTACAAGTTTGTCTCCCCTCTTTGTACAGGACAATCAATCTAAATCTGTAAAGGGAGTCCTGAGAGGCCTTCATTTTCAATCTGGAGAACATGCACAAGCAAAGCTTGTGAGTGTCTTGCAGGGGGCAGTATTGGATGTAGCGGTGGACCTAAGGAAGGATTCTCCTACTTTTGGCCAATACCATGCTGAAGTATTGACGGCTGAAAATAAACATCAATTATTCATTCCAAGAGGCTTTGCCCATGGCTTTTTGGTGCTAAGTGATACGGCAGAGTTTTTTTATAAATGTGATAATTACTATCACCGAGCTGCGGATGGTGGCGTTCGCTTTGACGATCCTAGCATAGGGATTGACTGGGGTGTGCCAATGGAAAATTTGATACTTTCCGAAAAGGATCGCAACTTACCTTATTTAAAAGACATGGTGATATGAAAAATATTTTGATTACTGGTGGAGCGGGCTTTATAGGTTCCAATTTTGTCCCTTATTTTCTCGAAAAGTATCCAGACTACACGTTGGTTAATCTTGACCTCTTGACCTATGCAGGAGATGTAGCTAATTTATCAGAGGTAGCTAAGCACCCACGTTATGTATTCCTGCAAGGTGATATCAGAGAGAGGGCTTTCTTAGAGCAGCTTTTTGAGCAGTATGATATTCGCGGGGTGATCCACTTTGCGGCAGAGTCCCATGTGGACAATTCTATCAGTGGACCGGAGGCTTTTATACAAACCAATGTCAATGGGACGTTTCAGTTGTTAGATGTGGCACGGAAGTATTGGATGGAGGCTCCTTTTGCTTATAAAAAGGGCTATGAAGCTTGCCGTTTTCACCACATTTCGACCGATGAGGTGTATGGAAGCTTAGGAGAAACTGGTCTATTTACAGAACAGACACCTTATGCACCCAATAGTCCTTACAGTGCTTCTAAAGCGGGTTCGGATTTTATCGTGCGAGCGTATCACCACACGTATGGGATGGATGTAGTGACGACCAACTGCTCCAATAATTATGGTCCTAAACAACATCAAGAGAAGTTGATTCCTACGATTATTCGTAAGGCTTTGGCCGAGCAGCCGATTCCGATCTATGGTGATGGTAAAAATGTCAGAGATTGGTTATATGTCTTGGATCACTGCAAGGGTATAGACTTGGTTTATCATACAGGAAAGGCTGGGGAAACTTATAACATAGGAGGGCGTAACGAGCGTAATAATTTGTACATCGTGGATAAGATATGCGGTTTATTAGATGAGATGAAGCCTAGGTCTAAGGGTTCTTACAAGGAATTGATTTCTTTTGTGAAGGATAGGCCAGGTCATGACAGGCGTTATGCCATAGATGCTAGCAAGATAGAGCGTGAGTTGGGTTGGAAAGCAGATGAGGATTTCGAGTCTGGGATTGTTAAGACCGTGCAATGGTATTTAAGAGATTAATATACATACATGACCATCAAATGAAAGCCTCGAAATATTTCGAGGCTTTTTTCTTTGGTAGAGACATGATTAATTGCGTCACTAAAAAAAGAGGACGCTTATCGTTTGAAACACAAATGCTTGTTTTGTCATGCTGACGAAAGGAAGCATCCTTGACTAATAATGCTACTGTCCTGCCGCCTCCAGCTGGACGCAGCATGCATCGGATGAAACAATAAAGGCCTGAAAGCCTGCCTGCCGCAGGCAGGGCCGCTACAGACTAGCATAGGGTGAAGCCCTATGTATAGGTGACTTCGTTACAAACGCTAGCCCTGTAAGGGTGTAACTGTTATATCATTAGTGGCTGTAATTAATTATTCGACCACCTTCAGGGTCGGTAACCAACTACTATCGACCAGCTATAATCATCTCCCTACAGGAGACAGGTATGACCCATTCTGGGTCTACAGATATTTATTTGAGAACATTAAACCTGTTTTGTCATGCTGACGAAAGGAAGCATCCCTGACTTATAATGTTATCGTACATCAACCACCAGCTGGCCGCAATATGTATCGAATGAAACAATAAAAACCTTCATCGCTATTCTTATTCGTGCATTCGTAGCTTTAAAAAAATGTCTCGATTTAGGAGACAAACAGGGTCATGTAACCTACCACTTTCAAATCACAGCTTTAACTTATAACCTATAACTCATAACTTCTCACTCTATAAAAACCTACCCATTTCTTACAAAATCCCCTTTAAATTCACCCAAATCTCTTGACAATTTGTGTCACTCATACTTTTTCTTAAATTGTATATTTATTATCAATGATATTACTATTTTAATATTTTGAGCCATTTTCAAAAAGAGTTATCCTCGACTCTTCCTCGACTTATCCTCGACTCTTCCTTTACTTCCCCCTATATCAGGCGAATAAAACGAATAATACGAACAGAACGAATAAAGCGAACAAAACGAATAATACGAATAATGCGCACAAAACGAACATTCGTTTGTGAATTCGAATTCCCTTCCCCAATTTGCTCCCATTCACGGCCGAGCTCCGTTCTTTGACATGCTGGATTTTGTTGGTAGATTCATCGTCCTCCGTTTGCAACGAGGACGGACGGGATAGACGTTTTTAACGTCATTAGTAGAGACGTCCATTTATGGCGTCTCTTATGCAAGTCTCTCAATTGTTCCCTCCCCACAGGAGACACAGGTCTTCGTCTCAGGCTTGCCTACCTCTTTTGGTAGGGTGACAATGCAGACGATGTACGTCATCCTCTTTTTGGGAGGTAAATGCTAGGACTTGACCCGTAGAGACGCGATTCATTGCGTCTCCATTTATCGCGTCTCCACTGATGATCTCTATTCAATATACAAGTCCGCTTCAACGTCTTTGCGAGGGCTTGACCCGAAGCAATCCAGTTTGACTGCTAAAGTTTTCTGAATGGCTTCGCTTGTAGCTCACCCCTGCTTGCCACTTTTGGTAAGATGATGGGACCTTGGAAGGATACTTTATTCGGTTTGAGACGACCAACTGAAACGTACTCCTACCAGCTAAGCTCATCCTTTCATAAACGTGCTACTCGGAGATGCTTCCTTCGTCAGCATAACATGTAGTCAAAGGCTTTTTAAAGAGATTTAATCTATCATGTTATCAAAGACGTAGGTAATTCATCGGTATACCACAGCTTTTCCACATAGCAAAATCATCTTTAATCCGCTATTAATCAATTAATTATACGCTGTATTATTTGAAGCACATTGAGAAGGGGACGAATAGCAAAAAAATGCTTATGTGTCGAAATTCATTGGATAGGTTTAGTTTACAATTTCATAATATTGAAAAAGTATAAATTTATATAAAAAGACGCACAAACATTTGGTGATGATAAATTAAGCCTGTATTTTTGCTTTTGAAATGTGATTGCATGGAGAATATTGTACTAGTCCTCACGTCTTTTTTGGTTTGTTTTATCTTGACGCCTTTGGTGGTATACTTATTTGTGAAGAATAACATCACGGATACGCCCGGAGGAAGAAAGATTCATAAAGCCAGCACCCCATCTATGGGAGGGATTCCTATTTTCATTGGGGTAGCTTTTACTGTTTTACTGTGGTTTAGTTTAAAAGACCTGAATGCTAGTCGTAGTCTTTTATCTGCTGTTACCATCATGTTTTTTATCGGCCTGAGAGATGACCTAGTCAATTTATCTGCTTTGCAAAAACTCATGGGTCAGCTTGCTGCAGCTGTCTTGATTGTAGGCTTTGCAGATATTAGGTTTACTTCGATGTATGGCTTACTTGGTATTTATGAGATTCCTGATTTTATTGCTTATCCATTGTCGGTTTTTACGATTATAGTGATTACCAATGCATTTAATCTCATAGATGGTATTGATGGTCTAGCAGGATCTATCAGCATGATTGCATTATCTTTCTTTGGTGTATGGTTTGGGCTGAATGGCATGACATTATACACTGCAATTTGTGCTGCATTTGTAGGGGCTATTGGAGGCTTTCTAATATTTAATTGGTCTCCAGCTAAAATTTTCATGGGAGATACTGGTGCGCTTTCCATTGGGATATTATTAGCCTCATTAGCTGTTTTATTTATTGACACCAACTATTACCTACCTGAGGGGCATGCTTTAAAATTTAATGGTACCATTGCCACAGCAGTTGCAGTCTTAATCTTGCCACTTTATGATACGGCAAGGATATTTGTCAAGCGTATTAGACGAGGAAAGTCACCGATGTCGCCAGATAAGAGTCACGTACATCATTTTGTGATGCGTATGGGGTTCAATCATCCAAAAACAACTTCCATTTTGATTATCAGTAACTTGATATTTATAGGGGCGGCTGTTCTTGGAAGAAGATATGGAGATTTAATTATGTTACCAGTAATCATGATTGGCGCTGCTTATTTAGGGGTAGTTTTAGATAAAATGGTCTTGGTGAGGGTAAAAAGATTAACAAAAAATGCTCCTAGAGTTCTTGAAAAGTATGAGCACTTAAGAGAGTCTCAGATTAAACCTAAGATCGAGAAGGATATAATTTATAGGGAGAAGATATCTAGTAATTGAAATTAAGTAAATTGCTGAATTATAAACTTGAAACGCTTATTAAGTTTCAAGTTTTCTTGTTTATGGGGTCAAGATCTAAAAAAGAATTAAGCTTATACAGTTTGTTGTCTTTCGTCATACTCGGGATGTCGATCAGCACTGCATTTGCTCAAGTGAAAGACTCTTTAGCTGTGGAGGTGTTAGCTTCCAGCATCTTTTCTACTAATCGAGACTTACTTCCTCACTACTTATTTCATCAACAGTTGGGAGAATTGTCAGATGGTGATGAAGCTTACTACCGAGCACTTCTATCTTATGAAAGAACACTCAGTAAAGACTTTAAGGTAGGAGCGGGTTTTAGATTTGCTTCTGAAAGATTTACAAGTCACTATCTCTATGCGAATTGGAGAGCTTGGCAGTTGCAAGCGGGACGGATCATAGAAGATCAACCATTTAGTGCCGGAGACCTTGGTATGGGTGCTTTTGGTATTTCTCAAAATGCTCGACCCCTGCCTCAGGTAGGTTTAGTGGTCAAGGACAAGCCGGTGCCATTTACTCAAGGGAGACTGACATTCAATGCTTCTTGGTCGCATCGTTGGTTTGATGATGATCGCTATGTCGAGAGACCTTATATGCACGAAAAGTCACTTTTGCTCACTTATCATGTTCCACGTTGGAGAGCGAAGTTTAGTGGAGGCATGCAGCATTTTGCTCAATGGGGTGGGACTTTACCCTCAGGTAGAGCTTTACCACAAACATTTACAGACTATCTCCGAGTCACAATGGGAAGAGAATCTGTAGCAGACTTTGTAGATGGATCAGATCCTGTCTTTGCAGAAGTGGTCAATGCTTTGGGAAATCACCTAGGCACTTGGAATTTGTCGTATGAGCAAGCTATAGGAAATGACCAATTGGCACTGTATTATCAAAAGCCATGGGAAGACAGGAGCGGTATTTTACCCTTTAGAAGTGGGGATTTGCAATTAGGACTTTCTTGGAAGCGAGATAAGCCTGAGGCCTTTATCCAAGAGATATTTATAGAGTATCTCAATACAACCTACCAAAGTGGTCCTGGTACGCCAGACTCAGTTCCCGGACAGTCCAATAGAGGCTATAGAAACGGGGGCAGAGATGATTATTATAATAACAACTTTGTCTACAGGAGTGGTTGGACTTATGAAGGCATGGTTATTGGTAATCCAATGATGACCACCTATGATCGTGCATTGAAATATTTGCCTTATTTCTATAATCAGGAAAATGCCATCGCAAACAACCGTGTTTGGGCGATGCATATGGGATTTAAAGGAAAAATTACTCCCGACCTGTCGCATCGAGTACTATTCACTGCGTCTAGGAATCAAGGCACTTATACGGGGCTGTACCAAGGTCGATATAGCTGGGGTGGTGTAGCGGAAGATCCGACATTTGCCTATCCATATAAGAATGGTTTATGGCAATTTTACACGTTGGTGGCTTTAGAGCAAAAAAATGTTTTTGCTGTAGAAAATTTGAATCTAGGCATGAATATGATGTTTGACTTTGGAGAAATGTATGCTGTACAAGGAGTTCAAGTATTTGTGAAATATCAGTTATCACACTTACGAAGAGGACTTTGAAAATATTAATTAACCTATATATATTTAAGTAATTTTATTTTTATAAAGATGTCAAAACGCTTTTATAAATACTTTCCTTACCTCTTTTTTGTAGGAGATGCTGGCATGCTGGCAGGGAGCTTTTTGATTGCTTACTTTTTAAGATTTGAAGCACTCAATCCCTCGGTGACTTATGGCTATGCGCTGATTTTGGCTTTAATACTCTGGGCGCTGATCATTGGGATCAAGAGAGACTATAAAATCCCAAGAACAGCTTACTATATACAGACGAGTCAGAAGGCAATCACCTCTATACTAGCTTTTCTTGCTTCCGCAGCAACTATATGGGTGGCATTTGATGTGACTGCTATAGACAGAATGGTCTTCATATGGGGGACTTTGTTTTTGCTCATCTTGCTGCCTATTTATAGAGCATTGGTGCACTTCATTCTCAAAGAGTATAGAAGGATGGGGCACAACTATCGAAATGCGGTGATCATCGGAGAGGGGACAAACGGAGAAAAGCTGTCTAAAATGTTTATTAAAAGGCCTGAGTTTGGGATTCGTTTCTTAGGGTTTTTTGAGAAAAATAGAGATTCCGTAGATACAGAAGGAAGCTTAGAGGATTTCTATCAAAATGCCCATGACTTATCCTTAGACTTTATTTATGTGACGGACTCCTTGCCAAAGGATGAGTTTCAGAGACTGCTTAGCTATGCAGAGTCTAAGTTGATTAAAGTGAAGCTTCTTCCTAACTATAAGTTAGAAGGGACTCAGCGTTTATCATTTTCAAGCTTTAGAGACATCGCGATCATTGATGTCAATGCCATACCGCTAGATAATGTGTTTTATAATTTTCTCAAGCGTTCTTTTGACATTGTATTCTCACTTTTGGTGATTGTTTTTCTACTGAGTTGGTTACTGCCGATCTTAGCGATATTGATCAAAATGAGCTCACCTGGCCCTGTATTCTTTTACCAAGATCGATCAGGAAGAGGCTACGCGCCCTTCAAGTGTATGAAGTTGCGCACCATGCGTGTCAATGCTGAAAGTGATGTCAAGATGGCATCTAAAAACGACCAGCGCGTCACCAAAATCGGAGCTTTTTTAAGGAAAACAAGCTTGGACGAATTACCTCAATTTTTTAATGTACTCATGGGGGATATGTCAGTGGTAGGCCCTAGGCCACATCCAGTGATGCTCAATGAAGCCTATGTAGACAAAGTAGAAAAGTTCATGTCTAGACACTTTGTCAAGCCTGGTGTGACGGGTCTAGCACAAGCGATGGGTTATAGAGGAGAGATAGTCAGATTGATGGATATGCGAAATCGTGTCAAACTAGACAGATTTTATATCCAAAACTGGTCATTTATTTTAGATATTAAAATCATCTTCTTGACAGTCTATTCTATCATTTTTGACCGAGAGAAAGCTTACTAAATAAGACTAGACGAAAAAAGGCGGAGTAGATGCTCCGCCTTTTTTGATTAGATCCTCAATAACGCCTCGATGAAGCTGAGGTTTTCATTTTTCTTTTTGACGATCAGCAAAGGTACAGAGTGATCAACTCTACTCAGTTTCTCTGCAGTACTACCTAGTAGGATGGATGCAGCAGCCGTTCGCCCTTTAGAACCAATGACGATGAGATCTGCTTTTTGATTAGAAGCTTCTTTGAAGATCAGTTTAGCACGATTTTCCTCATTTTGGAGCACATAGTGGCAAGGGAATTCATTTTTAGGGAGCTTATTTTTCTTCAGAAAGGACTCAAAATCTTCCTCTGCATTGATTTTCATGATTTCAGCAAATTCATGATAGTTCTTACCTGTTTTGTGATAGCCACTAGGCACCTCATAGACATGGATTCCAGCGATTTTTGATCCCGCCCTTTTTCCAATAGCCATTGCCTGTTGCAAAGCAAGGCTTGAATGGGAGGAAAAATCTAATGAGATCGCAATGGTTTGAATCTTCGGATTAGGTTGCTCTGTCACAAATAGAACACTTGCTGGAGCTTTTTCAGCTAACTTATTGGAGAGATTGCCTGAACCTGGGAGTTTATCTTTGTGACCCATGATCAAGAGATCTATGCCTTTGATTTTAGCAAGTCTCAATATCTCCGACATAGGGTCACCCTCATCTACATGTACAGAGACTTCTACAGAGGTACCTTCAAAGAATCTATTTGCTTTGTCTGTCAGTTCACGTTCGATATGCTCATCCACAGGAGCGAGTAGGTCTGGATATTTTTTTGCGAGGTCTTCAGAAAGCTCTAGATTTTTGGCGATATGCGTGAGATATACCTTATCCAATCCAAGGATAGAAGCACAGTCTTTGGTGTACTGTAGGATGATGTCATCCATTTCTGTTAAATCTAGGCCTATGATGGCTTTGCTGAAATTTTCCATGTGGTGTTGAGATTTTGTCATCTTTATCTTCCTTAAAATTAAGAAAAATAGTGCAAGACTAAAGGATTAATAGCAAGGAAGGTTGTTATACTTGACATGAGGCATTAGACATTTCCAAATTATGTTTTGGTTCACTAGTCATTACAAGGTTTTGTGAATAAATTTGAAGTCTCAATTGAGTGAAAAGGCTCAATAAAATTAAGTAAAGCGTGCAAAAAGAAAATTTTCTGAATAGACTACAAAAGAAATGGGGCTTAGAGAGTCTCTGGCAAGTATTGATCATTCTGGTGGTATTTGCGATCACGGGCAGTACCATTGTGTTTTTAAAACCCTTTGTATTTGCATGGCTTGGGATAGGTGATGCTACAGCTCCTTGGGTCAAAACACTGCTTTACTTGATATTCATGCTGCCTGCCTATCAAGCTTTCCTTTTGTTCTATGGCTTTTTGTTTGGACAGTTCTCCTTTTTTTGGGAGAAAGAGAAAAAGCTTTTTGCCTTGATCATGAAACCTTTTCAAAAGAAGTAATCAATAGGAGAGATGGCTAAGCGAAACAAGGGAGTCCTAGACGCAGAGGACAAGCGTAAGCTCAATAAGGAAAACCTGAGAAAACTCTATGGGATTTTCAGGTACATCCTTCCCTATAAGTGGTATTTTTTTGGAGGTCTTATCTGCTTATTATTTAGCAGTACGATTCTACTAGCTTTCCCTTTTTTATCAGGAAAATTAATTGATGTGGCTTCTGGCCAAGGTACGTGGATAGTAGA
Source organism: Penaeicola halotolerans (assembly GCF_016464625.1). Lineage (GTDB taxonomy): Bacteria > Bacteroidota > Bacteroidia > Cytophagales > Cyclobacteriaceae > Penaeicola > Penaeicola halotolerans. Next base: position 172,483 of record NZ_JAEAGO010000002.1, on the reverse strand, counting down.
TGATATCAAGTCTATTGTGCTCTTGCTTGTAGCCGTTCTATTTGTACAAAGTGTCTTTTCCTTTGCTAGAGTGATGTTTTTTGCTCAAGTAAGTGAGCGGTCTATCAAGGATTTGAGACTGGCACTCTATGAGAAATTTATGAACTTGCCTATACCTTTCTATGATAGTCGTAGGATCGGGGAGTTGCTGAGTAGAATCACTTCTGATATCTCATTATTGCAAGATACTTTTTCGGTGACCTTGGCAGAGTTTACAAGGCAGACCATCACTTTGCTCGCGGGAACAGCCTTTTTATTTTATACCACACCCAAGCTGACATTCTTTATGTTGGCGACATTTCCTGTTTTGGTCATACTGGCTTTAGTGTTTGGGCGATTTATCCGAAAACTTTCTAAAAAGACACAAGACGAACAAGCTGCGGCTAATGTCATTGTAGAGGAAACGCTACAATCAATCCAAGTAGTCAAAGCATTTACTTCAGAGCTTTTTGAAATAGCACGCTACCAAAAGTCCCTTGCAGAAGTAGTGCGTATAGCTCTCAAGGCAGCAACTTATAGAGCGGCTTTTATTTCTTTTATCATATTCGCCTTATTTGGTGGGATAGTAGCTGTGATGTGGTATGGGGCACTATTGGTAGAGTCAGGAGAGATGACGATTGGTAGTCTTGTATCTTTTGTCCTTTATACGACTTTCATTGGAGGTTCTATCGCTGGTTTAGGAGATCTCTATGGTCAGCTACAAAAGGCTATCGGATCCTCAGAACGAGTGCAAGAAATCATGGAAGAGGCGGTAGAAGCGACAGCAGATGAGCCCAAGCATCCTATTCAGTTTGAGCAGTCGATCACTTATCAACACGTGAACTTTAGCTATGCTACACGAAGCGATGTGCAGGTTTTGCGAGACTTGAGTTTTGAGATCAAAAAGGGAGAAAAGATAGCTTTAGTTGGTCATAGTGGCGCGGGAAAATCCACCATTATACAGTTGCTCCAGCGTTTTTATACTGTTTCAGATGGTGCTATCGCTATCGATGGTGTCAACATCAATGATTTGTCTTTGCAAGGGTTGAGAAGAGAGATAGGAGTAGTACCACAGGAAGTGGTGCTATTTGGAGGAACGATCAAGGAAAATATTGCCTATGGTAAACTTGGTGCATCTGATGAAGCGATCATGCAAGCTGCTCAGAAAGCCAATGCTTGGGACTTCATCAGTTCTTTTCCAGATGGTTTAGAGACGATAGTGGGTGAGCGAGGTGTCAAATTATCAGGCGGTCAGCGACAGCGAATAGCCATTGCTCGGGCGATTTTGAAAAACCCATCTATCTTGATTCTAGATGAGGCAACATCTTCTTTGGATGCGGCTTCTGAGTCATTGGTTCAAGCTGCATTGGATGAGTTGATGAAAGATAGGACTACGATCATCATTGCGCATCGACTGGCTACTATCAGAAAAGTGGATCGTATTTTTGTTTTAAAGCAAGGTCAAATAGCCGAATCAGGGACACATGCCTCTTTGCTGCAGCATGGAGGTATTTATCAAGACCTGATCAAACTTCAACTTCAGGAAGATTAATTGCCATTTCCCATACCCAGATCTGTGATAATGTGTTATATTGAATAGATGAAATCCTTCATCTTATAAACAAGCTTATATGGATTTGCTCATTACGGTTGCCATCATTGCAATTGGTATTTTTTTGTTTGTCAAGGACTTCTTCTCGATTGATACGACTAGTATTTTGATCATGGCGCTGTTTATCATCGCAGGCGTATTGAGTCCAGCAGAGGGTTTTTCTGGATTTAATCATCCTGCTACGATCACATTAGGCTGTATGTTTGTCGTAAGTGCTGGGGTGTTCAAATCAGGTCTTTTGGATGGCTTAAGTGGTAAAATTATAAAACTGGCTAAGGTCAATTACCTATTGGCTTTATTGGTGTTTTGTTTGATAGCTGCGATTTTTTCGGCTTTTATCAATGACACTGCGGTTGTAGCACTTTTACTCCCTATTGCACTGTCTGTATGCAGAGATACTGGGATCAGTCCTTCTCGATTATTGATTCCTATATCATTTTCGGCCTTGTTTGGAGGAGCGTGTACCCTAATAGGTACTTCTACCAATATCCTAGTCAGTAGCTATGCTAGTGAGTATGATTTGGAGCCTTTTGGGATGTTTGAGTTTTCACTACCTGCCATGATATTGGCAGGTGTAGGATTGACTTATATCATGCTGACGAGTAGCTGGCTACTGCCCAAACGCAAATCGGGTGATCATGGTAAGCTAGAGAAAGGTTCTGAGCGCTATTTGGTGGAGGTGACACTACTAGAGGAGGGGGAAGATCGAGATAAAATCGTTAAAGATTCTAGTTTGAAGACCATATATGCAGGCGATATCTTGATGATCATTCGTGGGGAGTCTAGGATCTATCAAGTGATGGATGACACCATTCTGATGTCAGGAGACCATGTGAAGCTATCAGTATCTGCAGATGTTTTGACACAGTTGCGAAAAGATAAAGGCTATCAGATCAAAGGGGATCAAGACCTAAGCTTGCGTCAAGAGGCGGATGACAGGCATATATTTGAAGTGATGATTCCTTATGGTTCTGTCATTGCCAATCGTACTTTGCGCTCGTTGAATTTTCGCAGAAACTATCAAGTAAGTGTCTTAGCGATTAGGCATCGAGAGACCGTTCAGCTAAAGAGCTTAGAGGAGGTCAAAATGAAGGAAGGGGATATGCTCTTGCTACTAGGAACCAAATCGGCTATTGATGAACTCAATCAGCATAAGTGGATCATCCCACTGACGAGCTATGAGGCACAAAAAGTCAACTACAAAAAAGCCATTCCTGCTGTACTAATTGCGCTAGGGGTAATATTGGCAGCGGCTTTGGATTTTGCCCCTATTCTCATGTCTGGGATGGTTGGAGCGCTTCTACTTGTGCTAACTGGTATTCTCAAACCGCAGGAAGCCTATGAAGCGATAGAGTGGAAGGTAATCTTCATGGTGGCAGGAGTACTTTCTATGGGGACGGCACTAGAAAAGACAGGTGGCGCAGCTTTGATTGCACAGTTTCTCAAAGACAGCTTGGAGTCTTATGATCCTAGATGGACGCTGAGCTTAGTATTTTTCGTCACCTTTTTGTCTACTAATGTACTCTCAAGTAAAGCTGCAGCTGCTTTGATGACACCTATCGTGATCAGCTTGTCTAGGGCGCTGGAAATCAGTGAAAAACCGCTGCTGATAGCGGTGATGTTTGCCTGCTCACTGACATTTATGACTCCTGTGAGCTATCCAACCAATACAATGGTTTACGCTCCAGGTAACTATAAATTTATGGATTATGTCAAGTTTGGAACTCCTTTGAATTTGATCATCTGGGTGATAGCAAGTTTGATAATTCCACTTTTTTTCCCATTTTAGAATGATGAATATCAAGCGCATTTTCAATATCAGGCCTCACTTTACCAATAAGGATGAAATTATCTTGAGGGACTATTTGGCCCTTGAGCGCACCAGACTGGCTAATGAGCGTACATTGCTTTCATACATCAGGACTGCACTTTACTTACTTGTGGGAGGATTAGCACTGATACAGATAGAAGGATTCGAAAATGTCAAATGGATTGGTATTGTTTGTTTTGTGGCGAGTGCCTGGACTTTTGTACTGGGGTTTGTTCGTTTTTTCAAACTGAGAGATCGTATGGTAGATTTTTATCAAAATCCAAAAGACAAATCAACTGAGCATATCAGCCATTAAGCCAATCTTTGAAGGCGTTTACTTTCTCTCTCCCTACGATGAGGTCTTTTTCTGCCTCCGTTTTTAAGATTATTCTGAGTCGGCTATTCACATATTTTTTCACGACTAGTATGGCATCTATTTGTACGATGATGCTTCTATTGATTCTAAAAAATAAATTGGGATCTAGTAGTGTGCTTTCTAATTCCTCTAACTTGTAATCTACTAAGAACTTCCTGCCAGAAGTGATTTCGACTAGATAGACAAGCCCACCATCTGCATAGAAATATGCGGTTTCATCTGGAGTTTTGAAGGTATATTGCTCCCCTAGTTTTACTAAAAAACGCTTTTTATAGCACGGTTCGGAATCTTTAGTAGAAAGAGGCCTCTTGGTCAGTAGCTCGTACTTTTTGAGGGAGCGGTCGAGGTCTTGTTTTTGAATAGGCTTGACGAGATAGTCTATGCTTGGAAATTTGAATGCTTGGAAGGCATTTACTTGATCGTTATTGGTGAAAATAACTGGCACCATAGTATTGCTCTCCTTAAATACTTCGAATCCAGAACCATCTTTTAAGTCTAAATTGCAGATGAACAGATCGAGTTCTGGATTACTGTCTAGAAACTGGACAGCTTCAGCTACTTTACTGACCACTTTGACTACCCTAAAATCAGGGTTGATCTGTTGGCCAACATAGTTGAGCTCAAAAGCACATGCCTCATCTCTATCTGCTACTAAAACATTCATTTAGGCTTAGTTTAAAAACTGTAAGCACTAAACGCTCGATTACGATGTAATGTTTTAGACAATAATAAATAGGATGATTTGGTGTTAGTAGGCTTTCAAGCTCATATCGAGGCTATTGACTTGATGAGTCAAAGCACCAACAGAAATGTAGTCCACACCACAAGCTGCTACTGCTTGAAGCGTGGCTTCTGTGATGCCGCCTGAAGCCTCTGTTAGATATTTGCCATCGATGATTTTGAGGGCTTCACGCATGGTATCAGGAGACATATTGTCCAGCATGATGAAATCCATCCCACCTACCTGAACAGCCTCTCGAACTTCTTCTAAGGTTCTCGTTTCTACTTCTATTTTCAGGTTTTTGCCAGTATTGGCTAGATATTTTTTGGTAGCACTCATCGCTGCGGCTATACCCCCTGCATAGTCTATGTGATTGTCTTTGAGCATGATCATGTCATACAGCGCAAATCGATGGTTTGACCCTCCACCTATACTGACGGCCCACTTCTCAGCTATCCTAAAATTAGGGGTTGTTTTGCGAGTATCTAGAAGCTGTGTTTTGGTGCCTTTGATGAGTTGTACGAGACGGTTTGTATGCGTAGCGATGCCACTCATTCTTTGGAGGCAGTTTAGCACGAGCCTCTCTGTAGTGAGTATAGATCTCGCTTTTCCTTTCACAGTCATGCCAATGTCTCCTTTTTTGACTTTATCGCCATCTTGGAGTAGGATCTGGACTTCTAGCGTAGGGTCGAATGTTTTAAATATCTGCTCAGCAAGTGCTAGACCAGCAATGATGCCTTCGTCTTTGATGATCAAATGGGCTCTATTCATCGCTTCTGCAGGTACGGAAGCAAGTGTAGAATGATCACCATCTCCGATGTCTTCTTGGAGGGCAGATTTGATAAATGCTTCGATGTATTCGGGTTTGAGATATTCCTTCACAGAGTTGAGATTATGCTTTATTCCTTAGTGAAATCTAAGTTATAAATTTTAAACTCATTCTCGACTAGTTTGCCTCTAATCAATACGCGAAAATTGCCAGAGTCGCTTTTGTAGGTAGCGATAGCATAGCGGAGTCCATCCTTTGATTCGCCTTTGTGGATTACTTCAAAATCAACAGGGGTGTTTTTTTTAAAAAAGTCTCTAATGACAAATTCGGCTTGGTTTTTACTGTAGTCTGCTTGACTTCCAGAAATATTGATCTCGATCATGTCACTAAAAAACTTAACCAACTCTTTAGACGAACCAGCTTTCATAGCAAGTTTGACATCATCAAGTTGGCGTTGAGACTGTGCATGAGAGGACTGCGCTAGACCTATACACAGAACCAATACTATGGGCACTATTTTAGTGAACGTACTCATTATTAAATTTTCTAAATATCCTTTTTTCCCTGTTACAAAATCCTCTAAAACAGTGCCAAAATAATTCAAAAGCTCTTAAGCTCAAAATTTGAGCTCAATTAGAGTAGCTGATGACGAATCCGTATATTTGTGCTATGAATAAAAAAGTAATTTTGATGATATTAGATGGCTGGGGTATAGCAACCAATCCAGCAGTCTCAGCGGTAGATAAAGCCAAGACTCCCTACATAGATCAATTGTATGAAAATTACCCACACGCTAGACTATCTGCTTCGGGCTTAGCAGTAGGTTTACCAGATGGTCAAATGGGCAACTCTGAAGTAGGTCATATGAATATCGGTGCGGGAAGAGTAGTATATCAAGATCTCGTCAAAATCAATAAAGCCATAGAGGAGAAAGAACTAGTTGATCATCCTGTGATCAGAGAGGCATTTACTTACGCCAAAGCAAATCAAAAAGCAGTACACTTCATGGGGCTTGTCTCAGATGGAGGGGTTCACGCACATATAAATCATCTCAAAGGACTTTGCGATATCGCCAAGGCATATGATTTATCTGATGTTTTTATCCATGCTTTCACTGACGGACGAGATACAGACCCAAGAGGAGGCCTTAAGTATTTGCAAGACTTAGACCAACACTTACAGCAGACTACAGGTCAGATCGCTAGTGTGATAGGCAGGTACTATGCGATGGACAGAGACAATCGCTGGGAGCGTGTTAAGTTAGCCTACGAGGCCATGGTCAATGGTGAGGGAGAGCGCTCTAAAAATGTATTTGACAGCATACAGAAGTCCTATGCCAATGAAGTGACAGATGAGTTTATCAGGCCAATCATTAAGATCGGTAAAGATGGAAAGCCACTCGCTACTATCAAGCCAGATGATGTTGTCATCTGCTTTAATTTCCGTACAGATAGAGGTCGTGAAATCACCCAAGTGCTGACGCAAAAAGACTTTCCTGACTTTGGGATGAAAAAATTGCCATTACATTACATCACTTTTACTAGTTATGACGAGACATTTAAAGATGTCAAGGTGATTTTTGAAAAGGATAATCTACAAAACACACTAGGAGAGGTGCTCAGCAAAGCAGGTAAGCAACAAATCAGGATTGCTGAGACAGAGAAATATCCTCATGTGACTTTCTTTTTCTCAGGAGGTAGAGAGGAAGCTTTTGAAGGAGAGAAGCGCTTAATGTGTCCATCTCCAAAAGTGGCTACTTATGACTTACACCCAGAAATGAGTGCTTTTGAGATCACCAAAAAAATAATTCCTGAGATCAGAAAGGGAGAAGTTGATTTTGTCTGCTTAAACTTTGCCAATCCAGACATGGTTGGGCATACAGGAGTTTTCGAAGCGGCAGTAAAAGCCTGTGAGACAGTGGATCAATGTGCAGGTCAAGTCATAGAAGAAGCTAAAAAGCATGGCTACACAACGATAGTCATTGCTGATCATGGCAACTCGGACTGTATGATCAATGAGGATGGTACACCCAATACTGCTCATACGACCAACTTAGTGCCTTTTATCTTAGTAGATGATAAGCAGAAGTTTGCCTTGAAGGATGGTAAGCTTGGAGATTTGGCACCAACTATTTTACAGCTGATGGGAGTCTCTAAGCCAGCTGAGATGACAGGAGACATACTCATATCTTAAGTAAAATCAGGATGAAAAAATATATCTATTTGCTCTTATCGCTATTGACTATCTCGATGAGTGCCTGTGTCAATCAAGGAGGAGAAGAGGTTAAGGAGCGGATAAACAAATACTACGATTTGCTAGGAGTATTGAAAGCGCAACCGGCACTACTTGAAGGGAGGCAGCTGAATAAAAAAGGAAGCTTCAAGGACCTTGAGGAGCAAACTAGCATTCGTCCTGATAGCGCAGCTTGGGCAAAAGAGCTCGCTTTGTTCGAAAAGTATGATATCAACAAGCCTTCCATGCTAGATGCTTTTGAGACTACTGACGCTGTAGAGGGAGACATGAGCGTAGTTCGTTATGATAGAAAAGACAGCGAACCAGGGGTACAGGAAATGATTCTCTATTACAATGGAGGAGATCAACCTGACTCTATTGCCATTAAAAATGTAGACGAAAATCAATTTTTAAGTTCTGTTTCGGAGGTTAAACTCTATTTTGCTCAGATAGAAAATCAAGCCATACTGACGGGCTATGAGATCAAGAGTTTGCAGAAACTTGTCTTAGCCGATGCAGTCAAAATAGGGATATCAGCTCGTGTGGAAGAGTAAGGACACCATATTTTTGTTGCTATTTTCTGTTGGAATATGGACAGGAAGCCATGCTCAACAGAAGAGTCCCGCCATAAAACTTGTTGACAGAGGGTTTGACTTAGCGGATAGAGTGATCGATGGGTTGACTGTTGGGTCTTGGACGATTCTCCCAGTAGTCTATTATTCACCAGAGACCTCTTTGGGTTTTGGAGCGAGGGCAGTCTCCTTATTTCAATTGGATAGTGCTGCCTACAGTCGTCCCTCCTCAGTTCCTTTGACCGTACTTTATACCCTAAATAATCAATTGACCCTCACTGCGCAGCCAGACTTTTGGTGGGATCAGAACCGCTGGCACTTAAAATCAAGATTTTCTTATGAGTATTTCCCTTTTTCCTTCTATGGTACTGGTAGTGAGACTAGGGAGCGAGATGAGGTGCCTTATACAGGTAGAATTATACAGGGCTGGGGCGAGCTAGAAAGAGCGATTTTGCCTGCCGTATATCTAGGAGCAAAGCTTGATGTTAGGCAAGAGTCTGTAGACGATTGGTTGACTAGCCAAGTCATCTCTGGATCGGAGGGTTACCTTATCTATGGAGGAGGTCTCTCAGTCAGATATGATAATAGAGAGGTGCTTTTTTCTCCTAGAAGGGGATTCTTCAATCAGTTTTCTTGGAGTTATTATTCGGGGGATTTTGCGTTTAGTCGTTATTTGTTAGACCTGCGTTATTATTTTCCTACTGGACAAAATTCCAACATGGCCATGCAGATCAAATATGAACAGACTCAAGGTCAGGTTCCTTTTCAGTTGCTGCCAGCACTTGGAGGGGCGGATTATTTGAGAGGGATATTTGAGGGACGCTTTAGAGATCCTGTAGCTTTAGGGACTCAAGTAGCGTATAGAAGAAATCTTTATCGTGCTTTGGGTCTTGAGATCTTTGGTGGTCTGGGAAGTGTCTCGGAGAACTTTTCCAATCTCTCTCAAGCGACTTGGCATGCCTCAGGAGGTTTTGGGTTTCGTTATCGCCTCAATGAGTCAGGACTCAACCTTAGATTAGACCTTGCTTTTGGTACGCAGCCAGCGATGTACTTAGCATTTGATGAGGCTTTTTAATTCATCGTTTTCTAAGCTCATAGCGGTAGTTTGTATTACCACTTTGTCCAGATTTTACAAGGGTTAGATTTTCTCCGTCAAAAGTATACCTGTATTCACCACTGAGAATCAACCCCCAGTCAAAGTCAGCTGTCCAGATATTTTCATCTCTAAAAAGGATATAATTGCCCTCGAGGTATTGGTATCGGCCATTACCACCAGCAGGGACACGATTTGATCCAGCACTAGAAGAATAAGTACTGTACTCTGATAAGCGAACTTCTACTGCATTGTTATACTGCTGACCATTTGAGGCGATGTAATAAAATGTACCTTCATATATGCCTGATGAAGGTCTTGAAGAAGTTGGCTCTTCACATGAAAAGGCCATTAGCAAAAAAATACCACAAATTATACTCAGCTGTTTCATAGTCAGAAGGTTATTTGTTTAAAAGACGTTAGGGATGCGAAAAATGTGTCACTACTCCTCGAAATAAATTCTCTTGACCCGCTCACTGATCCCAGTGAGTATCTCATAAGGAATGGTGTCGATAGCATCAGCGAGTGCTTTGAGAGAGTTTTGAGGACCAAAAATGATTACCTCATCTCCTTCTTTAGCTGAAATACCTGTGATGTCTATCATGGTCATGTCCATGCAGACATTTCCTACAGTAGGTACTAGATGTCCATTGAGGGAGACGAGGGCTTTGCCATTGCTGAATCCTCTGTCAAAGCCATCTGCATAACCAATAGCGATAGTGGCAATCACGCTGTCTCGATGAAGCATCCCTTTGCGACTATAGCCTACACTCTGCCCTTTTTTGAGATACTTTATCTGAGAGATGGTGGTTTTGAGTGTGCTGATGCTCAATAATTCCTGCTGTGCCATACCATTGACTTCTAGTCCATAGAGTCCAATACCTAGTCGCACCATATCATATTGCTTATCTGGAAACCTCAAAATACCTGCAGAATTGAGGGCGTGTAATAGTGGCCTATAGGGCAGCTCAACTAAGATACGTCTAGACATCCATTCGAAGAGATCGAGCTGCTCTTTTGAGTAGTCATTGAGATTAGCTTCATCTGCACCAGCTAAGTGTGTATAAATAGACTTGATATTCAGGTGCTGATGAGCATGGATCAAGGTTATCAGCTCCTCGATATGTGCTGGCTCAAAGCCAAGTCTATGCATGCCAGTATCTAAATCTAGGTGTATGCCTAGAGGACTATCTTTCAGGTGAGCAGCGAGTGATTTGAAAATTTTCAGACTGTAAATAACAGGCTCTAGCTCCCATTTGACCAGTAGATCAAAGGTCGCTTCGTCTACATTGAGTACCATGATGGGAAGATGGATTCCTGCTTTTCTAAGTGCTATACCTTCATCTGCATAAGCTACTGCTAGATAGTCTACTCTTTGATTTTGAAGCAAATTAGCTACTTGTTCACTTCCACTTCCATAGGCATGGGCTTTGACCATGACCATCGTTTTGGTCGAGGGCTTTAGTTTGCTTTTGTAAAAATTTAGGTTGTGAACCAAATGGTTGAGATTAATCTCTAAGCTTGTGCCATGCACCTTTTCTTGTAGGTAGGCTATGATTTTTTCAAACGTAAAGACTCTGGCTCCCTTTACCAAGATAATTTCGTTTTGAAGCGTATCTAATGAGCCACTAGCTAGTATACCTTCTGTATGCTCAAAAGTCTGAGTTGGGATTTCATCGAAGTAGTGCTGATATGAGGTGATTTGTTGACCAACCAGAAATAATTTGCTAACACCAGATGCTTTGATCATTTCTGCCACTTGCTGATAAAGCTCAGATGGATTCATGCCAGCTTCTAGTAGGTCAGAGAGGATTAGCGTTTTGGATTTGTGTGCGCTCTGTTGATTGAGAAAGTTGAGCGCAATCTGAAGTCCAGCCAAGTCATTGTTATAGGTGTCATCTATGAGTAGATTATTTTTTTGGCCACTTTTGAGACTTAGCCTCATAGAGAGTGGGGCTAGCTGAAGTAGCTCTTGGCTGATATGACTGGCACTAATCCCTACATGTAAGGCTGTGACGATGGCATGAGTGATATTTTCAAGGGAGGCATGGTCAGTGAAGGAGCAGGCAAACTGAAAGTACTCATCTGCTGCTTGCACATGTATGATTGTTCGCTTGCCTGTTTTCTCATAATCTATCTGATAGGCATGCCCTTTTTTGCTAGACCAAAGAACTAGCTGACTTTGATCAAATTTTTGAGTTAATTCCTCATAGACGAGTGGCTGATCCGCACAGGCAATTATGCTTTTGCAGTGAATGAATAACTTTAGCTTTTCCTCTAGTTTCTGCAGACGACTCTGGAATCCTTCATCATGAGCAGAACCGAGGTTGGTAAATATGCCAATAGTCGGCTGAATGATGTCTGCTAGCTTGCTCATTTCATCCACTTGACTGATTCCTGCTTCAAAGATTCCTATCTCATGCTTTGGCTTGATTTCCCAAATGGATAGCGGGACACCGATTTGAGAATTATAACTCTTTGGATTTTTGGCTACTACTTTTTCAGTACTGAGTAGTTTAGATAGCCACTCTTTGACGATGGTTTTGCCATTAGAGCCAGTGATAGCGATGACTGGCAGATCAAACTGCGCACGATGCATCTTGGCTAAAGTTTGCAGCGCAGCGATAGGAGAGTCGACTAATAAATAAATCGCGTCAGCATGTATCTTTTTAGGAGTACGCGCGATGATAAACTGCCTGACACCTTTCTCATAGGCAGTTTCGATGTAGTCATGACCGTTATGTCTAGGGCCAGCAAGGGCGATAAAGAGCGCTCCTTCGCCTCCTAATAGCTTACGCGTATCTGTGAGCAAATAAGCAATCGGTACGAGCCCAGATTCACCAAGAAGCTGGGCATTTGGCACTTGTTTTCTTAAATCCTCAAGAGTTAGCATATAAAAATTAGTATAACTTATGGCCATTCGGCACTGGCTTGTCTGTGGTAAACAAAGCCACATGTCCTTGGCTATTGTTCACTCCTGTGACTAGCACCTCTGATATAAAGTTAGCGATTTGTTTGGGAGGAAAGTTAGTTATACACAAAACTTGCTTACCAGGAAGCTCTTGGATTTTATACAAATCTGTGATCTGAGCAGATGATTTTTTGATTCCTAGCTCCTCGCCTAAGTCTATCCAAAGTTTATAAGCGGGTTTTTTGGCTTCTTCAAAAACCTCCGCTCTTAAGATGGTACCTACTCTAAAATCAACCTTTTGAAAGTCAGTTATATCGATCATTTCTTGGAGTATCTAATTTATTTAATATATTTACAAACTTTAAATCGCTGGGAACGTTTTAGATAAGCAAAATAAAAAGGGTTATGTGTTCAAATTTACAAAAGCTTTTTACTCCTAAGACTATTGTAGCCATAGTATTTGCCTTTGTGGGTACTGTTTTCACGGTTTTCGAAAGCTCTGCTCAAATCATCGAACAAGAAGAGGGTGGCGTGATCAAAAAGAAAGAAGTAACCCCACTGTCTGAGGATCAAGTTTTACACATGAGAGAAGGACTACAGATCAATGCTAGATCTGCAGATCCGGTACAAAACCAAATCAATGCAATCAAAAAGGAAGAGAAAAAGGAAAATCAGGCTAAGCTCCAAGAGCCTGAGAAACAAGCTAACTCTTCTACACTTTCCTTTAGTTTCATTATGTACTTATTAGATAAGTTTAGATCAGGCGCATTTTGCGATGAGTAAACTGTCTTCGTCATAGATAAGCCTCATGATCCATTCATGAGGCTTTTTTTTCGCTCATATAATATTTGCAATATTGTTGCATTTGTTTTTATCTTTGCACCACTTGAAAAAATTAAACTACATATCGTTGCTTTTGCTCCTCATGCTGAGCTCTATGGTATCGGCTCAGGATTGCTCTTTGAGACTCCGCGTGCGCGTGTTGGAGAGTGGATCTAATATGCCAGTACCACAGGCTGCCATTTGGGTTAATGAACTAGAGAAGGGCTTTATCACAGATGATAATGGGCAAGTATCTATCAATAACTTATGTGCTGGAAGCTATACATTAGAAATTCATTCTATGGGTTTCAAAGAAGTGAATAAAGTCTTTGCTTTGAAAACTTCTATCTCAGAGACGATTACTTTACAGATGGAAGAGTTGCAACTGCAAGATGTGGAGGTCTATGGGCATCGAGAGCGCATCATGTCAACAACTACTCTTCAGACACTTCGTCAGGAGGACTTGGACAGAACGAAAGGAGGGACACTAGCTTCCGCACTTCAAGGAATCGCTGGAGTCAATATGTTACAAACAGGTGCGACCATTTCAAAACCTGTGATCCATGGTATGCATAGCAATAGAGTACTGATATTGAATAATGGTATCAGACAAGAAGGACAACAGTGGGGTTTTGAACATGCGCCAGAGATAGATCCATTTGTAGCTCAAGAGATGACAGTGGTGAAAGGTGCTGAAGCAGTAAGGTTTGGGCCAGATGCTATCGGTGGAGTCGTGATCGTAGAGCCTCCTAAGCTACCCACTACAGGAAATATATCTGGTGAGATCAATGCAGTAGGAGCCACTAATGGCCGAATGGGCGTAGTTTCAGGAATGCTCAATGGTGGTATCAAAAAACTACCAGGATGGGGATGGCGTGTGCAAGGTACCGCTAAGCGATCAGGTAATATCAAAACGCCAGATTACTATCTCAATAATACAGGAGTCAATGAACTAAACTTCTCTACAGCCTTTGGCTATACGGATCAAAATAAAGGTTTAGAGATTTATTACAGTCATTTTGATACAGAGCTTGGGATTTTTGAGGGCTCACACATCGGTAGTTTGAGAGATTTCAATGAGCGAATAGAAAATGGAAGACCATTTGTTGAGGGTTCATTTAGTTATGATATCGGTGCTCCCAGACAGCAGGTCTATCATGATCTGATCAAGGCAAAAGCACACCTGCATCTCGCCAATGGGGGTAAGCTAAACTTTCTCTATGGCTTACAGCGTAACCAGCGTCAAGAGTATGACATCAGAAGAGGGGATAATTCTAACATTCCATCTTTAGACATGGTCCTGACTACACAGACAATGGATCTCTTTTGGGAAAAAAATACAGACGCTGGCTATTCTACACAGGTAGGGATTAATGGTCTTCTGCAAGTCAACAATAATATTCCTGGTACGGCAGTTACGCCTCTTATCCCGAATTATGACAACGTAGGAGCGGGAGCTTATGCGATACAGCGTTTGATCAAAACGAAATATGAGTTGGAAATCGGTGCGCGCTATGACTTTAGGAATTTGGATGCCTTAGGATTTAATCGTGAAGGAGAGCTTTATGGAGGCACACATCAGTTCAATAATTTTACTGGTACCGTAGGAGCTATATGGTATCCTAACAACAAACTTTCTCTTAGAACAAACCTGGGAACTGCTTGGAGAGCGCCTACAGTAAATGAACTGTACAGCGATGGACTACATCATGGTATCGGAGCGATAGAAAGAGGGTCTGATGATCTGGAGAGTGAGCAGAGCATCAAGTGGATCAACACCCTAAATTACCAGACAGATAACTGGTCTGTAGAGCTCAGTGGCTATGCTAACTACATCGGGAGCTATATTTACTTAGAGCCAAGCGGAGAGGTAGAGCAGTTTTTCTTGAGAGGGGCTTTTCCTGTATTTGAGTATAAGCAAACTGACGCGCTCTTTTTTGGGATTGATCTCTTGAGTAGATACCGTATTTCTAAAGCACTCGAGTGGGAGCTCAAGGCAAGCTTGATCAGGGCGAGAGATATTAGCACTGATAGCTTTTTACCTTGGATACCTACAGATAGAATAGAAAACGGCTTTAAAGTCAATCTGCCGACTATGGGTAAGCTATCTAAGAATTTTCTAAAGATTGAAAATGTACTAGTCGCGGAGCAAATAAGGTATGAGCCTGAAAGTGATTTTGCTGCTCCACCAAGTGCTTATTACCTCATCAATATGCATGCGGGAACCTCGATAAACTTTGGTAAAAATGAGTTAGGCATAAACCTTTCTCTCACTAATGCTACGGATGTTCTCTACAAGGACTACATGAATCGATTTAGATATTATGCGCATGAGATTGGTCGTAATCTCACGCTAAGAGCAACTTATAGATTTTAATTTTAACCTAAATGTACAGTACAATGAAAAATGTAAGAAGAAGCTTTCTCGGCTTATTGGCGCTAACAGCGGTATTAGTATTCTCAGCTTGTGAAGCGGATGATCCAGTGCCAGAGTTGGAAAATGAGGAGTTTGATGCCGCTAACATCACTTTTACACTTTTAGACGAGAATGGCAATGAGACAGACGAAGTGATCGTAGTGAGTTTCGGTGAATTGGAACATGATCACGCTTCTACAGGAGGATCAAATAGCTTCCAAATCGCTTCAGGTGATCATAGCGGACCAATCGCTGAGCTAAGACCAAATAGTCAATACAGAATGGAGATTGACCTTCTTTTAGAGGGTGTAAATGTCAACCAAGAGATCATCGATGAAGCAGATGAGCACCAGTTTTTTTTCCTGCCATCAAACAATGCCTTAATTGATTATCAATATGGTGACCAAGATCCTGATGGTAGACCACTAGGTCTGGTAGGTACGCTTTCTACTTTTGCTACAGGTGAGTTAGAGTTAGAAGTGATTCTAAGACATAGACTTGACAAAGCAAGTCCTGCTGCTCAAAACTGGAATAACGTCAACTATCAGCAAGCTGGTGGAAGCACTGATATTGAGGTTGAGTTTGAGATTCATATTGAGGATGCTATCTAATCGACTTTCCTTTCATGTATGAAAAAAGCCCGACTGATCATCAGCCGGGCTTCATTTTTAACTATTGGTCTGTAAGATTAATTGATCTAGGTCTGTGAGACTGATCTTGCCTTCATAAAATGCTCTGCCAAAGATCACACCGTGTAGTCCCATATCATATAAGCGCTTCATATCATCGACATTTCTCACACCACCACTAGCGACTAGTTTGATGTCAGGAAATTTCTTCAAGATAGCATCATACATCTCAAAGTTAGGCCCTTCCATGACACCATCTCTAGAGATATCAGAAGACTTGACATATTTCAGCCCCCGCTCATAGAAGTATCCGATATGGTCAAAGATATCCAAATTGGTAGCCTTTTCCCATCCTCGAATTTTGATCTTGTAGTCTTTGGAATTGGTATCAGCGCCTAAGTTGATTTTTTCTCTGCCATAGGACATGATCCATGAAACGAAAAGATCAGGATTTTTAGCTGCTTGAGAAGCTACTGTGATGGATTTGGCTCCATACTCAAAGGCCTTATTGATATCGCCATCAGTACTCAGACCACCTGTAAAATCAATCTTTAGGTTAGTATAGCCAGCGATCGTTTCTAACACATGATAGTTGACAGGACTACCCTTACGTGCACCGTCCAAGTCCACCAGGTGTAGTCTTTTGATCCCATGATCTTCAAACTGCTGCGCTATTTCAAGTGGATTGTGTGTGATGACTTCCTCTGTAGTGAAGTCTCCTTTGACCAACCTGATAACTTTACCCTTGATGATCCATATAGAAGGTACGATTTCAAACATCTTTAAAAATTTTATTATTGTTCGGACTTAAACTAAAACGCAATTGATCAGCTGCTTAGAAGGGATTTTTATCCGAGCCAAGTCACCTAAGTTACACTTTTTAGTGTGCAAAAGCAAACGATACTAAATGTTGGTGATGTGGTTAATGGAGCTTTGCTGATATCAAAGCGTGTCTAAATATAAAAATAGAATTTCAGATTTTTCAATTTCTTCTTCTGAGGAATGCTTATTTTCTAAAAAATTACACTTCTCTTAATTTATCCTCACAAAAAAGGTTAAATATTTCATTATCCGAAATTAAGGGCGCTCAGAATCTAAAATATCTTAGGGTTCTTCCTCCATGTGGAAGCTACTCAGTCCAAATTGAATCACTGTACCTTCTTTCCAAAACTTACCTGGAATGGTTTTGACATATACATAAGCAGGTTTTTCCTCTGGATCCATAGAGCGCACACGTAGCAACTGATGATCACCTAGATAAGCCACTTTCTCTATCTGACCTTGTAGATGATCTGGGCTATTGTCTAAGATAAAGGCGTGCTCAGGTCTAAAGCGAATGTGGTATTTATGGTCTTTTCCTTTGGCTTGTTCGCACTGTAAGAATCCAAAAGGCGTATAAAAACCATCGTCTGTCGGTCTGCCGGGCATGAAATTCATCTTACCAAAGAAGTTGGCTACATAACCATTGGCGGGGATTTCATATAGGATGCGAGGAATATCGACTTGTTGCAACCTTCCTTTGTGAAGGATAGCAATGCGATCAGCCGTAGAGAGAGCATCTTTGGTGTCATGCGTCACGAATACTGCCGTGATGCCAAATCGTTTGATGATTTGACGAATGTCTTCACGTACTTGATCCTTGAGTAGGGTGTCTAAGTTGCTAAATGGCTCATCTAACAAGATAATGTCTGGACGAGGTGCCAGTGCTCTAGCCAAAGCCACTCTTTGTTGCTGACCACCCGAAAGCTCATGAGGATATTTATCGATATTTTCTTTCAGACCTACGAGCTCTAAAGTTTCCTGTGCGACCTTTTCTTTTTCAGATCTGCTAAGCTTTTGCAAACCAAACTTCACGTTTTCTAAGACAGTCAAGTGAGGGAAAAGGGCGTAATCTTGGAATACCATGCCCACTTTACGTTTGTTTGCGGGAATAGACATAGATCCTTTAGCTACTGTCAAGCCAGCAAGGGTGATTTGTCCTTCATCAGGGTGCTCTAGTCCTGCGATAAGTCTCAAGAGGGTAGTTTTACCACTGCCGCTTTCTCCCACCAAGGCCAATATTTCACCTTGTGGTACTTCAAAGCTCACTTCACGGATCGCAAAATCCTTTGAGTTGCTGTATTTCTTGGAGATTTTATCTAAGACTAGTATGGCCATTTGTGCACGAATTGCTGCAAAGATAACTAAGCTTACGCTTTTCTAGTTCGGATGATGCGATTTAGTAAGATTACTGGGATGATTCCCGTCATGATAATGATGAGTGAGGCATTGGCAGACTCTGCGATCATCTCATTGGTAGCCATGTCAAATGCCTTAGTGGCCAGTGTTTGAAAGTTGAAAGGACGGAGGATCAAGGTCAAAGGAAGCTCCTTAAGCACATCGACAAAAACAAGTAGTAATGCACTGAAAATACTATTTCTGATTAGTGGAAGGTCTATTTTAAAGAGCGTTTTGGTATCTGAAAAACCAAGAAGTCTTGAAGCTTCATTGACATGTCTTCCCACTTTTTGAAAGCCAGCATCGATAGGATTAAAACCTACTGCTAAGAAACGTACAATGTATGCGAAGATCAAGGTGAAAACCGAGCCGCTAAAGAGCAGGCCAGGAGAGGCAAAGGAGAGACTTTTAAACACATCAATGATGACATTGTCTAGCTGTAAAAGTGGAATAAATATCCCAACAGCAATCACGGCACCGGGGATAGCATAGCCTAGTACTGCCAATTTGCTGACTGTTTGGAGCCACTTGACTTTAGTGAGTCGTACAGCATAAAGCATGATGATCGCAAAGCAAACAATGAAAAGCCCTGTGCCTACTGCCAAGCTAAAACTTCTCAGTATGATCTGAATAAAATCAGCTGTGACGACCTTATGGAAAGTCGCCCAAACCCAAGCCAATATCTGGGCTATTGGAAATCCAAAGGCTACTAAAAATAAGGAAATGAGAAATGAGAGTACGGTCCATTTTTTCCAACCGATTAGTGCCTTTCTTACAAAAGGCTTAGGGGCATTAGACCCTTGGGTATAGCTTGCCTCACCGCGCTGTTTCGTCTCCAACCATAATAAAGCAAAAACTACCACGGTTAATATAGCAGATAAGTATATAGCTGCTCCTGCATCACCAAGAGAAAACCAAGCCCTGAATATTCCAGTAGTAAAGGTATTTACCCCGAAGTATTTGACCGTACCATAGTCATTAAGTACTTCCATAGCGATAAGTGAAAGACCTCCTGCGATCGCTGGTCGGGCCATAGGGAGCGCTACTTTGAAGAAAGTCCTGAAAGAGCCCATGCCGAGTAGATAACTCGCCTCTTGTAAGTTGCGAGACTGCTGCATGAATGATGAGCGTGCCATCACATAGACGTATGGGAATAAGGAGATGCCTAATATGAACATCGCTCCAGGAATGTTCATAATGTCTAGAAAAGGCCCTGAGGTATTCCAGCCCAGTTGATTTCTAAAAAAAGTCTGAATCGGCCCTGTATAACTGAGCATGCCTGCATAGGTATAGGCCATGATGTAGGCAGGAACTGCTAATGGTAGTATGAGCAACCACTCAAAATATTTTCTAAGAGGGAATTCATAATTGGCGATAAACCATGCGGCTGTCACACCGATGATCGCACTGAATAGTGCGGTGCCTAAAAGTAGTAAAAGGGTGTTTTTGCTGTAGTCCCAAAGTAGTGTGTCTACTAAGTGCGTCCAAGTTTCTCCAGGACTATCAAATAGTTTCCACACAATGGTAAAAACAGGTAAGGCTATCACCAAAAGTATGATGATAGCCATGCCTGCCCAGTTATTCCACCAGTAGTATTTAGATTTTACTAATTCCAAAGGGTTGTTTTAGCTTATTTCCAACCAGCCTTGTCAAAGGTCACTACAGCCTCGCTGTTAAGTTCACCTAGCTTGGCCAAGTTGATGCTATCCTTTTTAAAGTCTCCCCAAGCAGCAATTGTTTCTGAAATAGAAACTTTTGCGTTGACAGGGTATTCATAGTTTTCTTCTGCCAATACTTTTTGTGCTTTTTCTTGAGAAAGGAACTCGATGAGTTTGATTGCATTCTCCTTGTTAGGAGCATACTTAGCTACACCTACGCCTGAGATGTTGATGTGCGTACCTCTGTCATTTTGGTTTGGGAAGAAGATGCCTACTGCTTCAGCAGCTTTTCTTTCTTCTTCATTGCTGTCATTGAGCATGATGCCTACATAGTAAGTATTAGTGATCGCGATGTCACCTTCTCCACCTGCTACAGCCTTAACTTGGTCTCTGTCTCCACCTTTTGGTGCTCTAGCCATATTGGCTACCATGCCTTCTGCCCAAGCAGTAGCTGCCTCAGCACCATCAGCTGCGATGATAGATGCTAAAAGAGATTGATTGTAGACGTTTTCAGAAGATCTCACGAGTACTTTACCTTTCCATCTTTCATTGGCTAGGTCCTCATAAGTAGATAGGTCAGCAGGATCGACACGCTCTTTAGAGTAAGCGATAACACGCGCTCTATAAGTCAGTCCAAACCATAGACCCTCTGGATGCCTAAGGTTCGCTGGGATATTTTCATTAAGCACATCAGAAGTGATCGGCTGAAGTAGGCCTTTAACTTCTGCTCTGTGTAGACGACCTGCATCTACTGTGAAGAGTACGTCTGCAGGAGAGTTTTCACCTTCAAGCTCTAATTTTTGGATCAGTTCATCCGCGCTAGCATTGACCACGTTGACTTTGATACCAGTTTCTTTTGTAAACTCTTCGAAAAGCTTCTGATCTGCTTCGTAGTGTCTATGTGAGTATAGGTTGACCACTTGCTCTTGCTCTTGAGTAGAATTGCCACCGCAAGCCATCATGAACAGCGTAGCAGCAAATGCAGTTGTTTTAATGA
Organism: Penaeicola halotolerans; assembly: GCF_016464625.1. Classification (GTDB taxonomy): domain Bacteria; phylum Bacteroidota; class Bacteroidia; order Cytophagales; family Cyclobacteriaceae; genus Penaeicola; species Penaeicola halotolerans. The sequence goes on along the minus strand of NZ_JAEAGO010000002.1, from coordinate 151,630 downwards.
TATTTTTGAACATAGCTAATTGATGTTTAGTTAGTGAGTGCAAAACTAATGACTATTTATATCAAATCTAAATAAAGAAAACTCTTTTCGTATATTTGTTTAAAATTTTCTTGTTGGCATGACGATCGTACAGTTAGAATACATCATTGCAGTAGATACGCACCGGCACTTTGCTAAGGCAGCGGCTAGTTGTTTTATCACACAGCCCACCTTGAGTGCGCAGATTCATAAGCTAGAAGAGGAGCTGGGTGTGGTGATATTTGATCGGAGCAAACAGCCTGTGATCCCCACAGCTATAGGTGAGCGCCTGATCGAACAAGCCAAAAAGGTGGTGAAAGAGTCGAAGATGATCTCCAATATCATCGCAGAGGAAAAGGGAGAAATCTCTGGTGTACTAAAGCTAGGAATCATTCCTACCTTGGCACCTTATTTATTGCCGCTGTTTATCAAACGCTTCTTAGAGAAGTATCCTAATGTCAACTTACAAATAGAAGAACTAGTCACAGAGGACATCCTGAAACGCCTAAAGGATGATAACCTAGACATAGGATTGGTTGTGACGCCACTGAGCGAACAAGGCATTTTAGAAAAGCCGATTTTTTATGAAGAGTTTTATGCATACCTGTCAAAGGGGCATACACTCCTCAATAAGCCAGATCTTCATATCAAGGATTTAGAGAAAGGAGATGTATGGCTACTACAGCAAGGGCATTGCTTTAGAGAGCAGGTTTTGAACCTATGCAATAAGGATAAACAACAGACGCAACTTCCCAACTTCCAATATGAAAGTGGCTCTTTGGAGGGCTTGAAGCGACTAGTTGATAAACATGATGGCATCACGCTACTGCCTGAGTTGGCTACCCTTGAGCTCAATGATGGAGACAAGGCTCGCCTGAGGAGTTTTGCAGGAGAGCGACCGACACGAGAGGTGAGTCTAGTACTTCATAGAAGTTTTCTCAAGCGTAAGCTAGTAGATCTGTTGTATGCGGAGATTTTAAATAGTCTGCCAGCGGGGATTTCAAGTCAAAAGCCAGGGCAAGTAGTCAAGTGGAGGTGATCAGATGAAAGATAATTTTTCAAATCAGTCAGCAGCCTATGCGAAGTGGAGACCGAGCTATCCCACTGCTTTGTTTGATTATCTAAAGACACTGCCTATCGATCGAAACTTGGCTTGGGACTGTGGCACTGGAAACGGGCAACTGGCCGTGGAGCTAGCCAGACTTTTTGATCGGGTAGAAGCAACTGACATTAGTGCCAATCAATTAGCCAATGCGCATCTCTCTTCTAAGATTACCTACTCTCTTCAGCCAGCAGAGCAAACCAATTTCCCTGACAGTATTTTTGATTTGGTGACTGTAGCACAAGCCATTCACTGGTTTGATTTTGAGCTCTTTTATCAAGAGGTAAAAAGAGTCGCAAAACCCTCAGCACTGCTTGTAGTGGTTGGCTATGGCGGTTTAAAAATCAGCCCAGCCTTAGATACTTTGATCGGGAAGTTCTATAAGGATACACTCGGTACTTATTGGGACTATGAGCGAAGATATATCGATGAAAATTACCAAAGCATTCCCTTTCCCTTTAAAGAATTGGCAGTTCCAGCTTTTGAGTCTGTATTGTCTTGGACTTTCGAGCATTTGGTGGGCTATCTGAAGACTTGGTCAGCTGTAAAGCACTTCGAGCAAGTTCACGGATATAATCCTGTGGATGTGATCTCACCATCTTTAGCTCAAGCTTGGGGTACAGCGCCAACATATTCGGTAAGGTTTCCCATTTTACTCAGGGTGGGCAAGATCCATTAATCTGTCACCACAAGTCTAAATCCCTCTCCATGTAGTGTGATGATCTGTACGCGCTCATCTTCTCTTAAAATCTTCCTCAATTTGGTGATGTACACATCCATGCTTCGGGCATTGAAGTAAGTATCATCTCCCCATATTTTCTTAAGGGCATAAGTCCTGCTCATCGGTTGGTTGACATGTAAGGCAAGCTGGCGGAGTAGTTCGGCTTCTTTGAGGGTGAGTTTGAGTGCTCTGTTTTCACTCTCGAGTAGGTGTTGGTCATACTGAAAGGTAAACTTGCCTATCTGGAAGACATTTTGTTCATCTGCTTTCGTGTGTGAAAGTGTTCTTTTGAGTACGGCATTGATACGAAGGAGCAGTTCTTCCATGCTAAAAGGCTTGGTGATGTAGTCATCCGCCCCTGCCTTGAGTCCCTCTAGGGTGTCTTCTTTCATGTTTTTAGCAGTCAAGAAGATGAAGGGGATGTTTTCATCTGCCTTGCGGATTTCTTTCCCTAGCGTGATGCCATCTTTTTTAGGCATCATGACATCTAGCAAGCATAGGTCAAACTCATGCGCCTTAAAAGCTTGTGCGCCCTCTTCACCATCTCTGCAAAGCATGGTCTGGAAGCCTTTCATCTCTAAGTATTCTTTGAGGATCTGGCCGAGGTTGTTATCATCCTCTACTACTAGTAATCTTGGCTTTTGTGTCATTTCTTAAAGGGAAAAAATAGTTTGAACATGCTGCCTTTGCCAGGCTCGCTTTTGACTTCTATGGTACCGCCATGTGCTTCTACCATAGTTTTGACATAGGTGAGTCCTAGGCCAAATCCTTTGACATCGTGAAGGTTACCAGTAGGTACTCTGTAAAACTTCTCAAATATCTTTTTCTGTGCATCTTTACTCATACCGATTCCTTTGTCTTTTATTTTGATGAATATACCTGTAGATATTTCCTCAGTCTGAATGCTGATCTCAGGAGTCTCAGGAGAGTATTTGTTGGCATTGTCCAGTAGGTTATAAATAATATTTGTCAGGTGCAGTTCATCTGCAGTGATTTCATCTCGCTTAGCATCGAGTCTACTGGTCAGTGATCCATGGCGCTTTTCTACTTGTAAGCAGATATGCTGCATGGCTTTTTCAATGACATCGTTGACATGGATCGTCTCCATCTTGAGTTTGAAATCCTGCTTATCCAGTGCTGCTATTTGAAGCACCTTTTCTACCTGACTGCCAAGGCGCTTATTTTCTTCTTGGATGATATTGATATAGCGATCTCTGAAGGTTGTCTGCGTGGAGAGTTCAGGGTCTTGAAGTGCTTCTACTGCGAGAGATACCGTAGCGATTGGTGTTTTGAACTCATGCGTCATGTTATTGACAAAGTCATTTTTCATCTCAGAGAGCTTCTTTTGTCTGAGAATGGTCTTGATCGCATAGGCAAAGCAAACCATGATGATCAGGATAAAGATCAATGAGGAGATCAATGGAAGCCAGATTTTTTGTACGGCATACCACTCCTCAGATGGAAAGGCAATGCTGAGGAAATTGCTTCTGCTAATCAGGTCATTGGGATAAAGTTTGGCTTTGAGCGGACTGGCAATGACAGCCTGCATGGTCTCATCATCTGATACATCAGCCACTCGTACACTGTCTTCAGATAGGATGACAAATTGATAGGGGAGGTCTATGCCTCGCTGTTTCAGTTCATCATCTAGTAGGCTTTTGACTTGCCGCGCATCAAGTCTTTTGGTGATGTCACTTTCTCCACTGACTAGGTTTCTGATCGCATTGTTGAGGTTATCAATTTTCAGATTAGCCTTGGTGATCTGATCTTGTATTTGCTTTTCATCTGCTTCTGAGACTAGCTTTTCCTGATCGATAAGGGTGATTCGCTCAGTAGGCCCAAACTGCTCTACGACACGGTAGCTTGTTGGTCGTTGCTCTGGTCTTTTTTCTTGAGGCACTGTAACTCCCGCCACACGCTGCTGTGCTGGTCCTAGTACTTTGGGTAGGTTGATAGACACCCATACCGTCCCATCTTTATCCCTTTCTACTTCAAATACCTGCTGACGTACTTCCATAAGACCTTGAACTCGAGCGAGCTCATTGGCTTCTAGGAGCATGCGATCAAATTCATCTATACTTTGTAGTCTTTTGCCTTCTAAGGCTTTTTCAAAAGAGTTGACTTCTCCAGTGCTGACTTTGCCAGAGAGCGTTTTACCATTGGTTGATTGGACCTGACTGCTCGCAGTGAGTGACTCTGAGTAGAAAAAAGTCCCCGGACTCTCTACTTTTAGTTTTTCGCTCGGGCGCTTAGTCTGTAGTTTGGGAAATTTAAGTGGCTCTATCGTCTGTAGAAACTCTGCCGAATCCATCGCCAAGGCACGAAGGGCTACAGTTCCTGCTTCATTAGCTTCTAGTTTGGCAACTACGGCATTGAGCGACTGCTGCACGTCTTGTGCAAACTGCTGCTTACTGATCTTGATCGCATTGCTTACCCAGAAATACTGGAAGCCGATCAAACCCAGCAGCGCAACGCTCATCAGGAAGGTGACCAATCGAATATTGAACTTACTCATGTGACAAAATTAGCTTGGAAAACACACACTATTAAGTGATTAACATCTTTTAACATCGTTTAACTACCCTTTAACTTAGGCCTATCGATATTCAATATACATTTGTATCATCCACAAAACAATAAGCGAATTATGAAACCAACGGTCAACAAAATGAAGGCTTACCTCAAGGGAGGAACGCTATTTTTAGGAGTGTGTTGCTTGAGTCTCGGTACTTTGACTGCGCAAGAAAAGGCAGAAAAGGAAGTTAAGGAAGAAGTCACAAAGGAGGTGAGAGTAAAAGAGGCTAAAGAAGGAAAAGACGAGAAGTTTTACTTTAAGTACAAGAAAAAAGGGGCTAATGGAGAGGAAACCGTCATAGAGAAGGAGTACAATTCTCGAGAGGAGATGGAAAATGATCCAGAGCTAAAAGAATTAGGAATCATCAGTACTCTTCCCAAAAGAGGTGTTGTGAGTATGCCTGGCAGAAAAAATAACTTGATTTGGTCAGATGATGATGGAATAGTGAGAGTCATCACTCCAGGTAGCCAGGATATTATAGACTTTAGGAATATGTCTGATGAAGAAATCCAAGCTATCATGAAAGAAAGAGAAGCTGAAATGCAGGAGAGATTTAAAGTGATGGAGTTTCAAATGGAGAGATTAGATAGCCTACAAGGAGCTAAATGGACCATGGCAGGAATCAACCTAGATTCCCTCAAAGGAAATGTGATGCGTATATTTGAAGAACCTCCTCGTGTGCAAATTTTTAGAGACGGAGAGCGTGTACAAGGATTCAATGGTAACGCAAGAACACTTCGTGCTGCCCGTTGGGGATCCAATGTCTCGATCTCCAGTGCACTTGCAGAAGAGGTAGAAAATGCAGGTATCAAAGCTGGTAAGCCGATGATGGTGGCTGACATCAATACTTTTCCAAATCCAAATGATGGTAACTTTACCCTACAGGTGGAGGCTGAAAATAAGCCACTTGACATCAAGATATACAATATGATGGGGATAGTCGTGCTAGAGAAGACCCTTCAAACAAACACAGGAAGATTTAACGAGCCGATCAATGTGACAGCCTTAGAATCAGGGGTATATTTCATGCAGCTGAGTCAGGGAGGTAGTAAGAGCCTCACTAAAAAGCTCGTGATCAAGTAAGTTTTGGTTTATATTTTTTGATAAAGGAAGGATTGTCTCGTACATCCTTCCTTTTTTTATGCACTTAGCCTTATCTTTGAGGCCTTATTCAAGATAGATCAGCATGGAAAACAGTGTTTACGCCTTGCAAGGCATTCCTTTTACCCAATTGGCAGCAGAGTATGGTTCCCCACTCTATGTATATGATGGAGAGAAAATCCAGTCTCAGGTCAAGAGACTTCAGTCGGCTTTTTCAGGAGTAGATTTGAAGATCAAGTATGCGACCAAGGCACTCTCTAATGTCAATATCCTCAAACTGATGAAGCAGTTTGGAACTGGGCTAGATGCTGTGTCTCTAGAAGAGGTCAAGCTGGGACTGCATGCAGGTTTCACGGCTGAGGAGATCCTCTACACACCAAACTGTGTGTCTTTTGAGGAAATCCAAGAGGCTGTGAAGCTAGGCGTGATGATCAATCTGGATAATATTCCCATGCTAGAGCGATTTGGTACGGTGTACGGAGATAGCGTGCCTGTCTGCATTCGTATCAATCCGCACATCATGGCGGGAGGGAATAGCAAGATCTCTGTGGGTCACATAGATTCTAAGTTTGGGATCTCTATCCTACAGCTGAAGCATGTGCTCAAAGTAGTTGCTGCGCATAATATGCATGTAGTAGGTCTGCATGTACATACAGGTTCTGATATCTTGGATGCAGATGTATTTTTGCAGGGAGCTGAGATCTTGTTTGAAGCGGCTATGGAGTTTAAGGAGTTGAATTTCCTCGACTTTGGTGGAGGATTTAAGGTGGGCTATCGCGCTGGTGATATCACTACTGACATAGAAGATGTTGGGACTAAGGTGACGAGTGCTTTTAAAGCATTTTGTGCGCAGTATGGTAAAAAGCTAGAGCTTTGGTTTGAACCAGGGAAGTTTCTTGTGAGTGAGTGTGGCTATTTGCTAACTACAGCTAATGTGGTAAAGCCTACTCCAGCGAGTACTTTCGTAGGCGTAGATAGTGGTTTGAATCACCTCATCCGACCGATGCTGTATGATGCTTATCATGAGATCTACAATGCCAGCAATCCTTCGGGAACGGAGCGCGTGTACTCTATCGTGGGTTATATCTGTGAGACGGATACACTGGGCGCTGATCGTAAACTCACTGAGGTCACAGAAGGAGATATCATTGTGATCAAAAATGCGGGGGCTTATGGCTTTAGCATGGCATCTAACTATAATTCGCGCTTGCGTCCTGCCGAAGTACTGGTTTATAAAGGCAAGGCACACTTGATCAGAAAAAGAGAGACCTTTGAAGAACTACTCGCCAATCAGTTAGAAATCGCACTTTAAAAATAAAATATAAGGCCCTTGTAAATGAGGGCTTTTTTGATGGGGTTTAGTGAGAGACGGCCTTGAGTCCGATGATGGAAGCGATTAAAGTGGTGATGAAAAATAGCCTCCAAAAGGTAGCGGGTTCTCTAAAGACGAGTATTCCCAAGAGAACAGTGCCTACAGCTCCTATACCTGTCCATACGGCATAGGCAGTTCCGATGGGCAGTGTCTGGGTAGCTTTGATCAGGAGGGTCATGCTAACAGTGAGTGCGACTGCAAAGCCTGCATACCAAAGATACATTTCTGTGCCTGTGGTCTCTTTGGCTTTGCCTAGGCAGAAAGCAAAAGCTACTTCAAATAAGCCTGCGATGATGAGGATGATCCAGTTCATGAGGTGAAGGTAGTGGGTTATTGCGGAGTTTTTCTAAATTTTTCTCTTACTAAAGCGGTAGTTAGTATCAGAGGAATAGAAATGCCTGAAATAATAGCTGCTAGTTTAATAATGTGTACAGCTATATATATGGTAAAACTGTTTCGTGAGCTGGCACTAGCCATTTTTCTCAAAAACTCATTTAAACTAGGGGATTTTTCTATATAAAAGAATAAAGCCAGACAAAGTACGCTTAGGATGTAAAAGGCTATTATGTTGAAAGGTCTTTTCAAGTTTTGATATTTCAATTCGTCAATGTTAATTCGATGGCCAGCAGGTTATATTTATTTCTATAGCTGTCTGATGAGAGGCCTGTAATTTGTGAGACGTTTTTCCAGCGGCCTTGGATATATAACCAACTGTTTTCAGCTGTTTCAACAGGCAATGTTCCTATAGCTGGCTCATAAGAAACGCTTTTTATTTTCTTCTTTGATTTTTGATCTGTGTACGTGCTTTCATATCGGTTGTCATCTATGATTAGCCATTCTATGGCGATGAAAAGGCCTTCTTTAGGCAATTCAATGTTAAGGTTTGAGAGGTCTATTTTGGTCACTTTCTTGCCTTTACTTGCTGTTCCGATGATGTTCTGATCATGGATGTACTGACCAGGTTCACCAGCTTCATTGACGCTGTATAATCTTACATTGAATTTTGCGTCATTAATACTACTTCTTGTCAATATTTTGATTTCTTCTAGTTTTCGCGTTTGGTTATATTTCTCCTCATATGGGAAATATCTGGCAGCGATCCATGGGCTGGAACCGCAGACAAAATAGTGATTGATGCTTGATTTTTTGAAGTCGCCAATAGAGCGCGTGAGGTCTTTTTTATGAGCTATGATGAGGAACTCATCTAGCTGAATAGCTGATGGACTGAGTGCTACTACATCTGTGATGGAGTCGGAAGGGATTCTCTTCGTTTCATATCCGATGGCAGAAAAAATGATGATTTGTGGTGTTTTGATGGCTAGTTCAAATATGCCTTGTTGATTTGAGGTTGTTCCGATGTTTTCGTTTTCCACCCAGATGTTGACAAAGGGTATTTTTTCTTTGGTTTCACTGTTGATGACTAAAGATTTTAGTTGACCAAATCCCAAATGAGCCATGAGCAGGAATATGATTAGTGGGAGGGTTTTCATGTTGAAGATGGTCTTTTTTGTTTCGCTCTTGCAGAGCTAGCGTTTATGTTGGAATTGATATGCATAGGGCTTCACCCTATGCTAATTTATTGCGGCCCTTCAGGCCTTGTTGGATTGGTCTGACAGATGATGCGGCCAGCTGGTGGTAGTGGGTTAGGTACATTTCTGCTACAAGACCCTTCCTTCGTCAGGGTGACAATGCAGGCTACTTTACTATTTCAATTGTACTTAGCTTATGCAGCAGTTGATCCTTATTCATATTGGCTAGTTTTGAAAATTTGAAAGTGAGGTGATTTTCATATTTATCTGTGTGAATCGCCACCTTTTCATCAGACTGGGTGATTCGTCTAATGGTTTTCAGGTCAATTTTTTTATCGGTTTGTAGGTGAATTATTTGTGTTTGGGTGATTTGGTAGTCATCCTTTTTATCTGTAATGATATTCAATGTGATCAGGAAGATTACTAGAATGATACAGCCTGCCATGATATAAGTATTTTCCACCCTGTAGATTATTTGAAATGAAAATATGACCCAAAAGGCTATAATGCCGATCCATTGTTGACTTTTTATACTAATGATGCATTCACTTTCAGCTCTTGCCTCACTTATTTTATGATAATCCATGAGTTTGAACAATATAAAAGCTATTAGAAAAATAAGGGTGAACATGTCTATAGAAATGCCAAGCTCAACATCTATGGTGATCAAGATGATAAATGCTGCTATTAGTAAGACGTTCCTGATGTTCATCTTAGCTAGTTTTATTTTCTATATCGATGACTTCAACAGTTTTGTTAACATAGGAGAGGATCAACAATCCAAGAATGACTGTTAAACCTTTTGTCACGAAATCAACCAAATTTATGTTAACAAAATCGTCTACCAGACCCTTTAAGAACTCGCCAAGAAGCTGTAAGCCTGAGCCAATTATCAAAAATATTGTAGCCCAAATCTTAATGCCAATTTTTGCATATTGATTTTTTGTTAGAATTAGAGCAATAAGGACACCTTGAATTGTGATTGGAAGCAACCCTATCATATTACCTGTTATGATGGTTGCTAAGGTGTTCCACATCAAGAGTCCGGCTAAGACTGTTAAAACAAACCAATAGACGAATTGATTGGAAAAATGAGATTGCTTCATATTATTTGATTAGGTATGTTTCGATTATTTTTGGTCTTTTAAATGTTTAGTCAACTCTTAAACTTCTACTCCACTTCCTTCAACTCAAAGATATCGGCTTGCCAGAGGTTTTCTGGGGTGTTTTCTTCTATATAGGGGATCAGAAGGCCTTCTGGGGTTATCTCGATGTTCATCGTTTGGTAGCTCTTACCCTCCATCGGTAGGAGCATTTCGGTTAGTTTATTGAAGTCTTTGTCTAGGACGATGATGGACTTTTGGTCTACTCTGCGTGCTTCTTCTGGATTGATTAGTTCGGGTTTGGCGATAGTGGCTACTCTATAATACAGATCTCTGTAAGTGTCATAGTATACGCCATGGTAAAAAGAGGTCTTATTATAATAGGCAAACATCTGGCTTGGATCAGTTTCTTTTTCTGGTGGGGTGATGTCCGAGATATATTCGCTTTTGGCCGGGACTTTTTCGAATGACTTGAAGTCTTTGGTCAGGTAGAGATCATGGCTGACATTGAAGCCTAAGACGAACTGCTCTGTCTGCGGATTGTAAGTCATGGCGATGTTTTTCCAGTGGGTTACACCTGACTTGGCCCATTTGAGGTTGATCTCTTCTGGCCAATCTAAGGCATACTCCCATAGTCCTGTCTTGAGGTCAAGGATGTGGATCAGCTGACTTGTTGGTGAGATAAACCAGCCTTTGGTAAGGTAAGCTTTACCTTCTTTGACGACAGGCTGATGATAAAGGTAGATCATAGGTATATTGGCATTGCCATCTTTGTCTATGCCATCAAACTCCCCTTTGGTGATGGTTTTGCCATTTGGGCCAAATAGGCTAACTGATTTATTGAATACATTGATCACACTGTCTTCACCCGCTAGTCCCCAACCCTTCATATAGTCTATGTATGCTGCATCAGGTCCATCCGTTTGAAAGGCAATCTTTTTGACCAGTGTCATCTCTGGATACTGATACTTGTAGATGGTATTGTTCATGAAGTTGCCCATGTATATAAAGGTCTCTCTAGCAGCATTGCTATAGAAGTCGATAGGGGAAGTATAGACTGTCTCATCATCCAGCGTGATGCTGACTTGCTTAGCAGGACTTAGGGTATATTGCTTATTTTCCCTATTTTCTTCGCTTTGATTTTGACAAGCAAAAGTAGCAGCGATCAGGAGGAGGATTGGCAGTAGGCGTTTCTTCATTTCAGTCTATTTGTGGAGTGGTTTTGCACTAAATCGCAGGACTCTTTAGTGAGTGTCTTAGTATAGTTCTATTTATTACTAATTTTTATTGCTTAAATACCCTTTTGCAAAGGCCTAAAATCCATGAAAATCAAGACTTTTCCTAGAAAGTGGATATCAAAAGGTATGCTTTTAGAAAAATAATCAAAAAAGTTAAAATTTTTTTCGACTAAGTAAATAGTTGATTGAGACCTTCATCAATACTTTTTGTGATTACGTCACAGCAATTTTGGATTTCGTCAAAAAGTACAATTTCAGGCTAAGATTTGGAGATTATTATGTGACAAATGTCACTTGGAAGTTTGGAATACTTAGAATTATATTTGTCATGTCTTCTGAATTATAGCATTACAGCAAATATAATTTTAAAGAAAAGCTAAAAAACAAAATAATAATTTTTAGCTATGTAATGCAAAAAAAGTGTTACAAATGAGAGCAAACTATAACATATCCCAAATCGCAGCTGGCCAAAACTCCCCGAGTTCTTTGGCTAAAGGTGTTTTGGTGGCTTGCTCTGTAACAGTTTTCGGGTCTCATATTACTCACCTAAATGGCGATATCATATGAGAGACTTCTACGCACTATTCTTATTACTCCCTCATCTGGCTGTAGCCATGCTCACAGATTTGCCAGTGATTGCTTACCCGTCTAGCAAGGGAAGTCTTAATGTTAACTTCTCAGGACATTTTTATCTATGTGATCCTTTAGAAAGAGGAAATATCAGTCCAACAGTATCCGGAGGTTCTGCTTCTTATTTATATAGCTGGACTAAAGAGGGGGATGCTTCTTTCCAAAGAAACACTCAAAAAATATCACACCTACTACCTGGTATCTATAAGGTAGTGATCACAGATGTAGCGACTGGAGCAAAGCTTGAGGCTACTCAAGAAATCTACCAACCTATTTCTTTAACTGTCAGCAGTACTGCTCTCAGTAGCTGTGGCGATGGCCAAGATGCTAGCATGACTATCCAGGTGCTAGGAGGATCAGGTCAGCATACATTAAAGGTTAATGGCCAACCTATCACGCAGACTACTATCAGCCAATTAGCTGCAGGGACTTATGAGATCCAAGTAGCAGATCAGGCAAATAACTGTGTCTATACGGTGCTTGAAACAATCGCTACTAAAGCAGAAGCCGTGAGCATCACTGCGGAAGTGAAGCCTGTTTCTTGCATAGGTTCTAATGACGGTGTGATCACACTCGCAGTATCGGGTGGACAAGCACCATATCACTACTCATGGACGGATGGAGATACTGCTGCTACACGCACTGATCTGATAGCGGGCACTTATGAAGTGACTATCACAGATGCTAGTCAGTGTACTTTCAGCGCTTCTGTGACAGTGGAAGAGCCAAGTCATCCTATTACAGTCAGTGCTGTATCGCTATCAGATGTTTCTTGTGCTGGCGCTAGAGATGGTGAGATCAAACTGGAGATTACAGGTGGTCAAGCCCCATACAAGCTCACTTGGAGTGATGGTTCTGTGCTCGCACAGAGACAAGGGCTTCTTCCTGGAGACTATCAAGTGACTATCCAAGATGCCAGAGGATGTATCGTGACTAAAGATTTTAGCATCGCTAGTCCTAATCGACTAGAGGCTACACTCATCTCAGATGTGACTTATGACTGTACCCAAAAGCGCTTTGTAGCGCAGGCTTCAGTACTTGTCACGGGAGGTAGTGGTCAGTATACTTATCTATGGAATAATACCGAAAGTAGTACGCAACCAAACTACACACTCACTTCTGAGGGCGCACTTACTGTAAAAGTCATCGATCAAAAAGGTTGTGAGTTGGTGGTGTCACAGCAGATAGATTTTCCAGAGCCTGCGAGTGCTGATTTTGATTTCAAGGTAAAAGGTGCTTTTGCGCCACAGACATTGATCTCAGTAGAGGACATCCTAGAGTTTACGAGTAAGAGCAAAGGAGAGGTAATCTCTTGGGCTTGGGATTTTGGTGATGGGCATGTGTCTAATCAGCAAGATCCAGATCATCAATATCAGGAGATGGGAGACTATCAGGTAAAGCTGAGCATTCAGGATGCTTATGGCTGTTCTGATGTCAAGCAGATGACAGTGACTGTAGGGGATACTTTCGTGTTTTTGGTGCCAAATGCCTTCACTCCTAATGGAGATGGTCTAAATGACTATTTCTCTCCTAAGATGAAAGGCGTGATAGAATATGAATTGAGGATATTCAATAAGAATGGAGACTTGCTTTATCATACTAATAGAAAGGATGACAAGGGATGGTCAGGTGCAGCGCTGGGCAATCAAACAGCCGCTGGAAGTTATATTTTCAAAGCAAAGTTGACCAATAAGCAAGGTCAGCAGGTCATCAAAGAGGGCTCGTTCTTACTAATCAAATAGCGTATGAAAAGACTGTTACTCATTTTAGCGCTTTTGGCAGGATTCACTGCCACCCATGCACAGGATACTCAGTATTCACAGTTTTATTCTGCGCCATTATTTCTCAACCCTGCCTTTACGGGTTCTACGGAACTTACTAGAGTAGGGATGAACTATCGTATGCAGTGGCCAGGCCTACAGCATTCGTTCAATTCTTATTCAGTATATGCAGATCACTACAGCTTTGACTTAAATAGCGGTTTTGGACTACTGATCCATGCTAATAATGAGACCAATGCTCGACTTAAGACCATTGACATCAGTGCCTTGTATTCTTACAACTTGCAGTTGAGCGATGGGGTCAACTTCCGATTTGGCGGTCAGGCAGGCTATGTCAGTCGCAATGCCTACTTTGAGGGGCTCGTCTTTGGTGATCAGCTTAATGTCAATACAGGTCAAGCAGAGGTTTTTACCGAAGAGATGTTGGGTGCAGAGTCTCAGCGCAGATTTGTCAATTTTTCTGTAGGAGCTTTGGCCTATACTGATGTGATCTGGGCAGGAGCGAGTGTACATCATTTGACTCAACCAAATCAGAGCTTTTATGAAAACGGGGCTTTGAGCAGATTGCCAATGAAGATCTCTGCACACGTGGGAGGGCGTATCGATTTGCAGGGAGGATATCGCAAGCGTTCGCTTAACTATTCCTTCCAAGAGCGCAGTTTGTTCTTTGCGGGAAATTTCAAGGCACAAGGCCCTTATAATCAATTGGATATTGGTGCGCAAGTGTATTTAGAGCCAGTAGCTTTTGGTCTATGGTATAGAGGGATCCCAGTGAAGAATGCTTTGCCAAATAATGAGTCTATCGTGCTGGTGACTGGTTTTACCTTGCCAAATGGAATAGATATCGGTTATAGCTATGATATGGTAGTCTCTAAGCTAGGGATGAGTACAGGTGGGGCACATGAGTTTTCGATGCGGTATCAGTTTATGTACGGCAGTGCCAAAGACAGAAACTTAAGAAGGACAATACTTCCATGCTTTAGATTTTAAATGAATTGATGTTTTTAAGAATAAATTTGGGATTGTTATACTGAAAAGGCGCAGCTATGTTAGCTGCGTTTTTTTTCTTTCGATCAATTTAAATAGCTGAAAAAGAGGGATATGAGTTTTCCAGTTTTTGGTTATCGCAAAGCCTTTTTTGGTCTTATTGTGTAAAAAGTGAAAAAAAATAAAATATTTTTTTCACGTAGATCTTAGTTGTCACTTTACTTCGTAGATAGTTTTTGTTGATTTGTGAAGTAGATTTTGAAGTTGACAATCATCAAGACTTCATAGACCAAAAGATCTCTAAGTTTTGAACAGGGCGCGGGATCTAAATATTTGGAATTTAGATAAATAAAGAATTATATTTGTTTTGGTTGGTGTAATGCCTAATAGACAAAAATTATATTTTACAAAAAGGGAAATAATAAGAATAATTTTCTTGTCGACATAATACAAAAAACTTGATACGTATGATAAGGGTTCAGGGTAAATCTTTAGTATATCGACTCCAATTGATTGGTTTAGAGGGATTTGCTGTGCATTCTTCAAGTTTGACTATGGTCTCTATTTTTCACTCAAAATCAGAGACTATATGAAAAAAATCTACGCACTCTCTTTATTTAGCTTCTTCTTATTTTTTGCTAACCTGTATCAGGCACAAGCTCAGGGGCTTGAAATCAATAGACAAACTTTTGATAACTGTGCTCGCTTTGTAGAGCTAAACGTAAGAGGTGGAGTAGCTCCTTATACATATACTTGGTCATATGATGGTGTAGTCGTTCAGGTAGATGAAAATGTAGCAGCAGGTCAGGTAAGTACTATAGAGCGTGCTTTTTCAGGAGATTACACACTTGTAGTTACAGATAGTGGTAATCCTACATCCTCATTGACAAGAATTGTCAATTTTTCGGAGAACACTAGTTTTGACTTAACTATAGACGCAGAAGAGCAAACAGAATGTGATGGTATCACAAGAGGAAGAGTTTTCGGTCAAGTAACTGGTGGTGTGCCTAATTACCTGATTAATATTTATCAAGAAGGCAGTACCAATGTTTTCCAATCTTGGTCTATCCCTACTAACAATATTGATTTCAGTGGTGTGCCCGCTGGCAAGTATCTCGTGGAGGTGATCGATAATAATGGCTTAGGCTGTAGAGAGTATGCTGAAATCGATATTCCTGAGATTCCAGAGATCGTCTATTTGACTGGAGCTAACTTGGGAGCTTTTCCAGAGACTTGTGATGCCAATGGTAGCATTGCTTATGATATCACTAGCTCATCTGGTCCGGTAGAATTCAGAATAGTAGAGATCGGTAGTGGAGATGTGATTGTAGATTGGACACCAGTAATCAATGGTCAAATCAGATATACAGGATTAACTAGAGGTGATTACAGATTAGAGATCACAGATGATTTCAGAACGACTGCTTGTCCAGAGTCACTTAACTTCACCATCCAGGATCAGAGAAGGATAGATGTACAAACTATCGTAAGCCCAGTGGTTTGTTTCAATGGCTCGGATGGAGAGATCACTGTGAGTGTTGGTAGAATCTATAATCTTGGAAGTGGAAATCCACAAAACGTTAGGATCACTATCACAAACAATGGTACTGGTGAAGTTAAAGTTAATAATGACACCATGGGCCTTGGCAGCCCGTCTTCTTTGACTAGAGTCAATAGAACTTATACAGGATTTGAGGCTGGTACTTATACAGTAGTTGTTATCCAAGGAGGTAATAATAGCTCTGAATGTGAGCTTACTTTCCAAGTGACTGTTACAGCACCAGTGGCACCTATCACTGCAACCTTCGATAGAATCAGGGATGTGACTTGTATAGGAGGAAATGACGGTCGTATCAGAGTCAATCCAACTGGTGGCTGGGGAGGTTACACTTACTTTTGGGTAGGTCTAGGTAGAACAACACGTGAAGTAAATAACCTTTCTGCAGGTACTTATACTGTAAGAGTAACAGACAGAGAGGGTTGTACTGCGGAGTTTTCTTACACGATCAATGAGCCTACTCAAATACAGGCTAATTTCACCAATATTACTGCGCTATCTTGTGCTGGAGCCAATGACGGTTCTGCTACAGTTAATCCATCTGGTGGCTGGGGAGCCCCTTATACCTATCTGTGGAGTAATGGCCAAACAGGTCAAACGGCTACTAATCTAGTAGGGGGAAATAACACAGTAATAGTTACTGACTCTAGAGGTTGTGCCAGAACGTTCACAGTAAGTATTCCAGTCCCAGACCCAGCAGCAATTACTTACACTCCTGTTGCTCCTAACTGTTTTGCTGGTGCTGATGGGTCCATTAGAGTTCAGATAGCAGATGCCACGCCTACTGCTTATTCTGTCAGAGTAAATGGCGTGACACAAAATGGGAAAGATGTTACTTTTAATGGGCTGGCTGCTGGTGATTATGAAGTAGAAATCTCTTTCGGTGCTAATTGTAAAGTAATAGAAACTGTTACGGTTACTGAACCTACTCAGATTACAATAGATGATGATGCATTGTCTATAGAGAATATTAGATGCTTTGGAGAGTCAAATGGCTCGATATCAGGGCTTGTAGCTACTGGTGGGACAGGCATCCTTTCTTACCAATGGCAAAATGTAGTAGGGGGTGTTTTCACTAATATCTCAGGAGCGACAAATCCTGATATTAATGGTTTAGTAGCAGGCACTTATAGACTTGTAGTCACAGATGCTAACGGTTGTTTTATCAATAGAAACTTTACGATTTCTCAACCACAAGTATTACAGGCTTCTATCACTGAGGTGACTAATTTGGCTTGTTTTGGAGAAAATAATGGACAAGTAAGATTTAATATTACAGGAGGGACGGCTCCATATTCTTATAGCCTAAATGGGGGTGCTGCAGTAGAGACTTTCCAAACAAACATTACGATTTCTGATCTAGCCGCTTCACAGGATAATTTCATCACTGTAGAAGATGCTAATGGTTGTACAGTAGCTAGCTTGGAGTTTGATATCATCCAGCCAGATCAGCTAGTGATTCAAAATCCAGTGATCACAAAAGAAACTTGTTTTGGTGCTGCAGATGGATCTATCACTGTAGACACAGAGGGAGGTTCAGGTAATCTAGCCTATGAGTGGTATAATCTCAATGATATCAATACGGTCCTTTCAAGAGATGAAGACCTTCTCAATGTAGGCCCTGGAACATACAGACTATTTGTCATTGATGAGGACAATTCTTCTTGTGCTATTACCAGAGATTTTGTGATTGAGGTCACTCCGGATTTAGTCATAGGTTTGGTAGATAAGCAAAATGTACTCTGCTTTGGAGATGCTAGTGGAGCGATCAATATCAATGTGATCGGTGGAACACTTGCTTCAGGTAACGCTTATACTTTTTCATGGACTGGTCCTGGCGGGTTTACTGCCAATACAGAAGACATTTCAGGTCTTGTAGCGGGTCTTTATACGGTCACTGTGAGAGATGATAACAATTGTCAGGAGACACTGGCTAATATTGAGATCACTCAACCTGCTACTCCGTTAGATGTTACTGTTATTTCACAAATTGACCCTAAGTGTTTTGATAGCGCTGATGGTAGGATAGAAGTGCAGTCAGCTGGTGGAACTCCTAATTATACCTATGCATGGGAGCAGGAGACAAGTCCTGGTGTATATACTCCTGTAGGAGCAAATAGTAGAATTTTGAATGGTATCACTCGTGGTACTTATCGTGTCAATGTTACTGATGCCAATGGCTGTATCACTACGGAAACCATCACCCTTACAGCTCCAGATGAGTTAATCGCTACGATCGTTGAAGTCAGAGATATTTCTTGTTTTGGTAGAAATGATGGCTTTATTGATATCTCCGTAGTAGGTGGAACTGCTCCTTACAGATATAGCTGGGATTATGGCTTCAATAGAGAAGATGCAGTCAACCTAAGTGCAGGGACTTACAGTGTGACGATCACTGATGCCAATAACTGTTCAGTCACTCTAGCAGACATCGTGGTAGATGAGCCTGATGCTTTAGGTATCGATTTGGTTCAGATCACTAATGATGAATGTTTTACAGGAAATGGTTCAATAGAAATCAATCTGACTGGGGGCATTGCTGCTTCTAGACAAGTTACTTGGACGAGACTCTCTGATAATACTGTCATCTCTACTCAGACGGGTGTGTCCACTTCTACGGTCAGTGGCTTAGAACCAGGTTTTTATAGAGTGGATTATACGACTGGAGGCTCATGTATCATTTCACGCAATTACCGTGTGGAGGGTCCAGCGCAGCCACTTCAAGTTTTTGGTTCACCACAAGATGCAAGTTGCGCAGGTGAGACGGGTATTATTTTCTTGAGCGCTACAGGAGGTCAAGGACCTTATACTTTTGCTATAGAGACAACTCCGGGAGTATGGACTGATTTGCCAAATACTATTGCTGGAGGAATCCCTGCAGGTACTTATAATATCAGAGTGACTGATGGTGTGGGATGTGTGGCTAACAACACTATAGTTGTCATGGAGCCTAATCCACCGATCATCAGTGCATCAGTTGAGCAAGATGTTTCTTGCTTTGGAGGAAATGATGGGGTGATTGACTACAATGTGTCTGGTTCTACTAATATTCAATGGTTTAGAAGAAATAGTTCTGGAGCAGATATACTAATTCCTGACTCAGAATTGAACAGCCTATTTGCGGGGACTTATTACATGAGAGTCACTTACGCTAGTAACTGTACAGTAACTTCTGGTGATTATGTCGTGGAACAGCCAGCTGAGGTGGTCATCACGCCTCAGGTGACTATGCCTGTATGTAACGGTGACTTTGGTTTCTTCGAAATCAGCGTATCAGGAGGTGCACCTGGCAAGACGATTCGTTTGACAGGGGACAATGGTTTCTCTGAGGAGTTGCTCAATCAACCAGATGGTACTTACAATTTCTCAAGCCTTTTACCAGGCACATATACTTGGGAAGTAGTAGATGCAGGTTGTGGGCCGAGAACGAATACTTTTATCATAGAAGATATTACTGAGCCGAGCTTTACGATTTCAAAAGACGATGTTTCATGTTTTGGTGCTAATGATGGTGGCTTTGAGGTAGAGAGTCCAATCGTACATAGCGGAAGAAGCTATATCGTTTGGGTCAATGGCACGAGCTATGGTGCTCAAACGGTCTTTACTGGATTATCAGCTGGCAACTATTCAGTGATCTTGCAAGACAATGAGGGTTGTGAGTCTACGCCATTTACATTTACGATTGATCAGCCAGCGAGTCCACTAGCTATAGAAGGCTTGGAGGTAGATCAAGTTTTATGCTTCGGTACTAGTACAGGTGCTGTGAGATTTAGCATCAGCGGAGGTCGTGCGAACTATACTGCAACACTGACTAACCTGACTACTAACGCTACTCGTAACTTATCAGGTATCACAGAAGGGGATGAGAGATTTTGGGATGCACTTTCTGCTGGCAACTATCGTATAGATGTCGCTGACCTCAATGGAGTATGTACTACTAGCCAGACTTTTACGATTACCCAGCCAGCGGCATTCACAGCCACACGTCAAGTAGGTGTGATCCAATGTGCTGGAGGAACAACTTTCATAGATCTCAATGTAACAGGGGGAACGCAGCCTTATGTATATACTTGGGAGAGAAATAATGGAGGCACTTGGGAAGTTATCTCAGGTGAAACTTCTGATAGAGTGGAAGGATTAGTAGCGGGTACTTATCGCTACACAGTGACTGAGGCAAATAGCTGTAATGTACTTACTGAAGAAATTACCATTGCTGATGGTACGGAGATCACAGTTTCTGGCACATCAAGCCCGATACTTTGCTTTGGAGGCTCTACTTTGGTGACCTTGACAGGTTTTGGAGCTGCGACTAATAATTATACTTATTTCGTCAATGGCAGTCAGATATTTGGTAATCAGTTCCAAGCAAGAGCGGGCGATTATGAGGTGTATGCGGTAGACAATGTCAAAGGTTGTGTGTCTGCTACAGTCACAGTGACCGTTACTCAGCCTGCTGCACCACTGTCTATTGTGACTTATGAGCAGGACAATCTTTCTTGCTTTGAAGCCAATGATGGTGTCATCAGACTGCAATTAGCTGGTGGAACTGCGCCATATTCTGTAAACTTTAACGGATCTGTCTCTGAATTAGGTGAGAATGAATTAGGAGAGTTTACAGGCTTGGTCGCGAATCAAGCATATGTCATCACAGTAGAAGATGCCAATGGTTGTGAGATTAGCTTACCATCTAGAACTTTGACGCAACCTCTTCCGCTACAAGCACAAGCGAGATTTAATCCGATCACTTGCTTTGGAGGAACTACCAATGTGACATTAGATGTCACAGGTGGGAATAGACCTTACGCTGGAGGCATCACTTGGGAATATTCTACTACAGGAGCAAGTGGTACTTGGGGAACATTTGGTCAGACAGGGACTAGTTTGACAGGGGTATCAGCTGGATTCTACAGATATACTGTCAATGATGCTTCCTGCCCTATCACCAATACATTTGAAATTGAGCAGCCTGCTGAGGTAACCCTTACAGCTGCGACTACTCCAGTGACCTGCTTTGGAGGTATGGATGGTACAGTGACTTTTGAAGCTTTGGGTGGTCCAAGTGGGACTTATAGATACTTTATCGGAGGCTCAGAGGTGAGCAGAACAGTGACTGGCTTGGCTGCAGGAACATACACGGCTTATACGCTAAGTGGTTCTTGTAGATCAGCTGATATTACCTTTACCATAGGTGGCCCAGCTGCAGCCCTATCAGCAGTGGTGTCTGCTCCTAGCTCTGTAGCTTGTTTTGGAGACCTAGCAGATATCAATATTGCGCTCAGTGGAGGTAACGGTGGATATGCTGTTTCAGTAAATGGTACTCCAGTAACTGTAGTAGGAAATAATGTGTCACTTACAGATTATGCGCCAGGTACTTACAGTGTATTGGTTACTGATAGCAAAGGCTGTACTTTCAACACCTCTTTCACCATCGCTCAACCTGCTCAGTTGGTGATCAACCAATTGCAAATCAGAAATGAAACTTGCTTCGAATCCAATGATGGAGGTGTCAATGTAGAAGTAAGTGGTGGTACAGGTATTTTGAACTACAGCTGGACCAATCAATCTGGTGCAGAAGTATCCACTAATATTAATTTAGAAAATGCGACTGCTGGGACTTATACGCTTACAGTGACAGATGCCAATGCTTGTACTGTTAGTAGAGACTTTGTGATCGAAGGTACGACACCTGTTGATTTCACTTTTGTCTCTACCAATGTCTCTTGCAATGGTGGTAATAATGGTAGTGTGACATTTAGTGCCTCTGGAGGAAGAGGAGGATATAAGTATTATATCGATGACGTCAGACAGTCTGGAGAGACAGTATCTAACCTAAGAGCGGGTACTTACAGCTTGGTAGTAAGGGATGTGAATAACTGTATTTCTGCTGTGAAGACCGTTACGATCACCCAGCCAGATGAATTGATATTTGATGTTCAGCAAACTAATGTGACTTGCTTTGGAGCCAATAATGGCAGTGCTAACCTCGTCATCAGAGGTGGTACAGCTCCTTATGCGGTGAGATGGTCAGATAGAAATACAGATCAGAACAGATCAGGAATGGCTCCGGGAACTTATGAAGTGACTGTAACAGATACCAATGGCTGTACTTATACTGATATCGTAGAGATCACACAACCGACCCAGTTGACTATCGATAGACAAATTACAGATGTACTTTGCTTTGGTGCTGAGACAGGAAAAATCGAATTGACCGTCTCTGGTTCAAATGGTGGCTATACTTACAGCTGGACTAGAGTAGGAAGCCCTACTGTCATCAGTACAGCTCAAAATTTAGAAAATGTAGCTGCTGGAAACTACCGTGTAGTCGTGACAGATAGGGATGGCTGCTCTACTGCTAGAGAGTATACGATCAATCAACCGGCTGCGGGCTTGGAGGTAGAGGAGCTAATTACAAATATCACTTGCTTTGGCAATACAACTGGAAGGATAGACCTGATTGTAAATGGTGGTGCTGGTGGCTATACTTATCAGTGGAGCTCAGGAGAGACTACTCGTAGCATCAGCAACAAGCCTGCGGGTAATTACACTGTACAGATCACTGATGCGAATGGCTGTACATTCTCTGAGACCTATGCGATCACGCAGCCAGATGAACTTTTGGTCAATGCAGACATCACCAATGTGCTATGCTTTGGTGATGGTAGAGGCAGCATCAGTCTTGATATCACTGGTGGAACAGGTGCTTATGATATACTATGGAGCAATGGTGCTACTACTCCAACCCTTTCTAATTTAAGAGGAGGTAGCTATAGTGTGGTGATTTTTGATGAAAATGGCTGTTCTTTCAGAGCAACATATGAAGTCATAGAGCCAAGCGCAGCACTCCAAGTTACGGGTGATGTGATCAGTCAACAGTGTAATGAAATCCCTGATATGGGCGTCATGCTGACCGTACAAGGTGGTACTGCTCCGTATAGCTACAGATGGTCAAATGGTAGCACATCACAAAATATCAGCGCTGTACCAGCGGGCGAATATACAGTAACCGTAACGGATGCTAATGGCTGTGAAGTGACACAAACTTATGATATCCCTGAGCCAAGTCCTGCTATGACGCTAGAGATAGATGGTAAGCTAGGACTTTGTAATGGGGCTGAAAGAGGTAATATCAATTTAACAGTCAATGGAGGTGCAGCACCTTATAGGTTTGCATGGAGCAATGGTGCTACCACACAAAACTTGAATAATTTGGGTGCAGGAACGTATTCGGTGACTGTAACAGATGCCAATGGCTGTATCGCTACGGAGACCGTTGAGATTTTACCTCCAGGCAACTTGTCTTTGAGCTTGGCTGAGCTTTCTCAAGTGAGCTGTTTTGGAGCTAATGATGGACAGATCGCTATCAATATCAATGGTGGTAGAGCACCATTCCAAATCACTTGGAATGACGATATCAGATTAGATCAACCTGTGATCAGCAATTTGGCTCCTGGACTTTACAGAGTTCGAGTAGTGGATGCCAATGGCTGTCAAGCGGTCAGTGTATTTAATATCACTGAGCCTGAGATTTTGACTTTCACTGCACAACAAGAAAACATCACTTGTAAAGATGCTAATGATGGCCGCATCACCCTCAATGTACAAGGAGGAAATGCACCATATAGCTACGCGTGGAGTAACGGCTCAACAGTAAGAAACCAAGCGAATCTAGCTCCAGGGACTTACAGTGTAGTGATCACCGATGCAAGAGGATGTTCTACTGGTGCTTCTTACACGATCACAGAGCCAGCTAAAGCTTTGACGATCGATAGTGAAGCTACTGAATCAATGCGATGCTTTGGAGAGCAGAATGGCGCGATCAGTATCAGACTAAGTGGTGGTACACAGCCATACAGCATTCAGTGGGAAGATGGCTCTAGTGAATTGTCTAGAGAAAACCTAGGAGCGGGTGTTTACAAAGTGATTGTTACTGATGGTAACGGCTGTATTGCAGAGAAGACATTTAACATCACCGAGCCAGAAGAATTGAGAGCAGACTTCATCCCGATTATAGATGTTAATTGTGATACGAGAGCTTTCACAGCAGCAGCTAGAGTAGAAGTCACAGGTGGTACAGGTGAGTATCACTTCGACTGGAGCATCGGCAGAACAGGCCCAGTCAGTGAGTTGAGCAATCTTCCTGAAGGTCCTATCACGGTGATCGTCACGGATAGTAATGGCTGTCAAGTGACAGTATCAGGAGAGATCAGGTTCCCAGATTTGGCTATGGCAGACTTCACTTATGAGATAGAGGGTATTGGTGGACCAGAAAATAAAATTTCTGTTCAAGACCTTATCAACTTCATCGATCTGTCTGAAGGAGAGATCGTGAGCTGGAGTTGGACATTTGGAGATGGTAATGGTGATCCTGAGCAAAACCCAAGTCATGTGTATGAGCAAGTAGGGACTTACACCGTGACTTTAGAGATATTAGATCAATATGGCTGTCGCTCTTTGAAGCAAGTAGAGCTGACAGTGGGAGATATTTACACATTTTTAGTACCTAATGCCTTTACGCCAAACGGAGATGGGATCAATGATTATTTCCTTCCTAAAGTAAAGGGAGTCAGTGAGTTAGAGTTTTGGGTATTTAATAAATGGGGTGAATTATTATTCTATTCTAATGATTTGGAGACAAAAGGTTGGGATGGAACAGTCAAAGGTAAATCTGGAATAAACGGTAACTACGTATATAAGGCCAAATTCAAAACAGTAGATGGACGCACCATCAATAAAGAGGGCGTCTTCTTACTCATCTTGTAAAAGGCCTATGAAAAAACTTGTACTCGCTTTCGCCCTACTAGCTGGAGTACTTACCGTCAAAGCTCAGGATACACAGTATTCTCAGTTTTACTCTGCTCCACTTTTTCTCAATCCTGCATTTGCTGGTTCGACTGAGCTTACAAGAGTTGGTGTCAACTACAGGATGCAATGGCCAGGTTTGAATCAAGCCTTTAATTCATACTCCGCTTATGTAGATCACTACAGTTATGATCTCAATAGTGGCTTTGGCCTTTTAATCAATACTAACCAAGAATCTAACGCTAACTTAAAGTCGGTTGAGGTCAGTGCACTCTACTCGTATAACCTACAGTTGAGTGACGGCCTCAACTTTCGTTTTGGAGGTCAGGCGGGCTATACTAGCCGCAATGCAGATTTTGGCAAATTAGTCTTTGGCGATCAGCTAAATGTCAATAGTGGAGTAGCAGAGAGCTTTACAGAAGAGTCTTTAGGTGCGGAGTCACAGAGAAGGTTCGTGGATTTTTCATTAGGAGCATTGGCTTATACATCAAGTGTGTGGGCAGGGGTCAGTGTACATCACATTACAGAGCCAAATCAGTCATTTTATGAGATGGGGACAGAAAGTAAGTTGCCCATGAAAATCTCTGCACACGTAGGGGGTCGTATTGACTTGCAGGGCGGCTATCGTAAGCGTTCACTCAATTACTCCTTCCAAGAACGCAGTTTATTTTTAGCGGGAAATTATAAGTCACAAGGACCCTTTTCTCAAGTAGATATCGGAGGTCAAGTATATCTAGAGCCTATTGCCTTTGGTGTTTGGTATAGAGGTATTCCTGTGAAAAATGAGTTACCAAACTATGAGTCTATTGTTTTGGTTTCTGGTTTTTCTTTTGCCAATGGTATAGACATCGGCTACAGCTATGATTTTGTGATCTCTAAGCTTGGGCCATCTAGTGGTGGTGCGCATGAGTTTTCATTGAGATATCAGTTTTTATATGGCAATCAAAAGGATAGAAACCTTCGTAGGACTATACTGCCATGCTTCAGGTTTTAAGATAATTTGGGATTGTTATACCAAAAAGGCATCGCTAATTAGTGATGCTTTTTTATTGATGTTTGGCTGATAACTTTTTAGTACCAGCAGGGTTTTGCTTGTATATTTTATCCAATGAAAACACTCAGACTTATACTTGGCGATCAGCTCAATGCTAGCCACTCTTGGTACAAAGAAAAATCTTCTGATGTCACTTATCTGCTTATGGAGATGCGTCAGGAGACAGACTATGTGCAACACCATATTCAAAAGGTGTTAGGTTTTTTTGCTGCCATGCGGGCTTTTGCAGAGGCGCTAAGAGCCGCAGGTCATCAAGTCATTTATATTAAGTTAGACGATAAGAAAAACAAACAAGGGCTTGAAGAAAATATCCAAGCTGTTTTTGAGGAAGGAGATTTCATACACTTTGAATACCAGTTGCCTGATGAGTACAGACTTGATCAGCAGCTGAAGTCGATAGGAGAAATCCTTCCAAATGTGTCTGCTATTGACACAGAGCATTTTCTAACCCATCGAAGCTTCTTGGCAGATTTTTTCAATGGGAAGAAAACATACCTGATGGAGTCTTTTTACAGAGCTATGCGCAAGGAGTATGATATCCTGATGAATGATAAAGAACCGGAAGGAGGTAAGTGGAACTATGATAAAGAAAATAGGAATAGCATCCCTAAAGAAGATCTGCTTCAAGAACAGCCTCTTTTCGTCAATGATCTCACTGAACTTGCTAAAATGCTTGAAGAGCAAGGTATACAAACCATAGGGTCAGTAGAAGGTAAGCATTACATCTGGCCCATCAATCGTAAACAAGCTAGGCAAGTTTTGCAGCATTTTGTGCAGGTATTGCTTCCTAAGTTTGGTTTGTATCAAGATGCGATGCACACCGATGATCCATTCCTCTATCATGCGCGATTGAGCTTTGCGCTAAACACCAAAATGCTCCACCCGCTTGAAGTCATTCAAGCTGTAGAGAAGGCCTATTATGAAAATCCAGCACTGAATACTTTGCCTCAAGTGGAGGGGTTTATCCGTCAGATTTTGGGTTGGAGAGAGTATATGCGTGGAGTGTATTGGGCTAAGATGCCTGACTATGCTACGCTCAACTTCTTCGGTCATGAGCGAAAGCTTCCCGCATATTTTTGGACAGGAGATACTCAAATGAACTGTATCAAGCATGCTGTCGATCAGTCGCTCCAGCATGCCTATGCGCATCATATTCAGCGCTTGATGGTCACGGGTAATTTCCTCTTGCTAGCAGGGATAGATCCAGCAGAGGTGGATGCTTGGTATTTGGGGATTTACATCGATGCGATCGAGTGGGTGGAGATCACCAATACACGTGGGATGAGTCAGTTTGCAGATGGGGGGATTGTAGGTACGAAGCCTTATGTCTCAAGTGCCAACTATATCGATAAGATGAGTAACTACTGCTCAGGCTGCAAGTATGATAAGAAAAAGAAATATGGAAAGGATGCCTGCCCTTTCAATAGTTTGTATTGGCACTTTTATGATAGGAATGAAGACAAGCTTGCCAAAAATCCTCGTATCGGTATGATGTACAGGACTTGGGAGAAAATGCAGCCAGAAGAGAAGCAAAAGATCCTCCGACAGGCAGAAGAATATCTTTCCAACATTGAAACTCTTTGAGGGAAGATTGTTTAAATTGCTTGGATGGAACTCTACAGTGATGCGTATTATATGAATGAAGCGCTCAAGCAGGCACAGCAGGCGTATGAAGAAGGAGAAATACCCGTAGGCGCAGTAGTAGTATCAGGCAATCGCATCATCGCGAGGGCTTACAATCAAACGGAGAAACTACAGGATGTCACGGCACATGCTGAGATGCTCGCACTGACAGCAGCCGCCAACTATTTGGGGGCGAAATATCTCATTGATTGTCGGCTTTATGTGACGCTTGAACCATGCATCATGTGTGCTGGTGCAACTTTTTGGTCTCAGATCGGGTTGTTATATTATGGGGCGGATGATCCGAAGAGAGGCTTTTCTAGGCTAAGTAAGTCCATTCTCCATCCCAAAGCTAAAGTGCAGGCAGGATTGATGGCAGTAGAGAGTAAGGCACTTTTAGATAGTTTTTTCAAAAAACTTAGGGGATAAAGAAATTGAATATTCATCGGCACGTCCGATACTTTTAAATAAATGTTTTACTAAAAATAAACCAATAATAATATGGCTTTTGAACTTCCAAAATTACCCTACGAACTCAATGCATTGGAACCACACATCGATGCAAAGACAATGGAAATCCACCATGGTAAACACCACAATGCCTATGTGACGAATTTGAACAAAGCGATCGAAGGTACTGCCCATGAAGGTAAGTCACTTGAGGACTTGATGAAAATAGCAGGATCTAACCCAGCGATCAGAAACAACGGTGGAGGTCACTACAACCACTCACTTTTTTGGACTATCCTATCACCAAAGGGTGGAGGCAAGCCTAGTGGAGATCTAGCGGCTGCTATCGACAAGAAGTTTGGTTCTTTTGATCAATTCAAAGAAGCTTTCAATACCGCTGCGGCTACGAGATTTGGATCTGGCTGGGCATGGTTATGTGTAGATGCCAATGGCGAAGTGCACGTATGCTCTACGGCTAACCAAGACAATCCACTGATGGATGTGGCTGAGACTAAGGGTACGCCTATCCTAGGGCTTGATGTATGGGAGCACGCATACTATCTCAACTATCAAAACAGAAGACCTGACTATATTGGTGCTTTCTGGAACCTAGTTAACTGGGATGAAGTAGCTAAGAGATTTGCAGCTGCTAAATAATCCGATTAAGAATAATTGATTGATAGATTTACCCCCGCTAAGCATACGTTTAGTGGGGGTATTTTTTTATTTGATGGTCAGTCTGATAAAACCGAGCTCGTCATTGACATTTTCGAAGATCCAGATCTGTCCATCCTTCACAAAGTGAAAAGGAACAGCTTTTTCATAGTTGGGGAGTGCTATTGAGTGGACGACTTGAAAGTCCTTATCTAGTATAGTGAGAAAGACTTCTGCTTTAGTGACAGTCTCACCAGCGATTTCTTCTTCATATTGTGCGTATGAAAACCTATAAAACTGCTGACTGGTTTCATCCCAAACAGGTGGCTCGAAAGTGATCTGAGAATCATAGTCGCTGACCAATTGCCTGAAGCCTGCTTCGTCATTAGCTACGTTTTGAGTAGTAGTTGATTTTGCATTTTTGCTAAGTGGATTTTCATAGCTGTAGTGAGTGACGCTATCTGTTTTCAAGTCGATTGTGTAGATATCTGTGGTCACATTGCTACTGATGATGGCTCTGTCAGCTTGCGTGGTGATTTTAAACTGAGGTGGAATCACGACCATCGTCTTGCCATCTTGTACCCATGAGAGATGATAAGCTTCAAAGTCTTTTTGGTAGGCCGGCAGCTCAATGGCTTCAAAAGTGTTAGTTTCCAAATCAATGATGCCAAAGCTGAAGCTTTTATTTAAAAAAGACTGAAAGATGGTATAAAGCTTAGTCTGCTCTGGGTTTAGCATGGCAGCTGTCATGGATTCGTCAGCCCTGAAGCTATGTCCTGAGATTTTATCCGCGCGTGTTTCTAGCTTTTTGAGGAGCGTTCCATCTAGACTGAATAGGCCACTTTCTTCAAAGGACTGGATTAAAAACTGCTCCTCTGCGATCTGCTTGAATCTGAAAACATAGCTACCGATGCCATTGGGGCCTTCTTTTTCAAAAGGATGGGTAGATATGAGTTCGAGTGATGCTAAGTCAATCTTCTCTATATAGCTCAGCTTGTCGTTGAAGTTGTAGAGGTAGCGCTTATCAGGAGATACGCTGGATTTAGAGAGGACTGCATTGAGGTAGAGGAACTCTTCTTTGGCATCGACCACTACAGTGTCCATGCTGATCTGAAGTGTTTTGGTGGAGGCTGTTTGATCTGAGGAACTGTCACATGCGAGGCATATCAGGCTTAGAACAAATAGATAGAGGAGCTTTTTCATGGGTGTGCGCTTTTCGTTAGGTCAATTTTATGTTTTTAAAAGAAGAAGAAAATTGATTTTTTATGGCTGGTGATAATTAGGTTTTAAAAGAAATTAATTAACTTAAAAATTAGTTAAATTTCTAATTTTCCAGATGAAAAAATTCTTACTGTTTTTCTCTTTGCTTTTGGTCACTTTGTTTGGCTGTGAAGAGCGCTACCCAATAGGGGCTAAGTTTTTTACTTATGACGATATCCCTCAGACCATTACTCTCAAGGGTGAGCGGCTGGATATCCCTGAGCTTCAAAATCCCCGCAAGGTGCACTATCAAAATGGGCTACTTTATATAGCAGATGATCATGGAGGTTTTAAAATCCATGTTGTGGCGTTAGATGACAGCCTAACTTATATCAATAGGCTTGGAGTGGATGGCGTAGGTCCTGGGGAGTTTACCCACGTGTGGAAAATAGAACCGGCTCCTGAAAAAGATCATATTTGGGCATTGGATATCCAGACTAAGAAATACCATAAATTCTCTGCTTATCAAGAGTCACCCAAAGCGTTGATGGACTTTAGACAGAGAAAAGATTTGGTGGCAGGAACTGAGTTAGTTTGGATAGCTAATGATCGTTTGGCTGGATGGTCGGAGTTTGGTGGGGGTAAATTTGTCTTATTCGACAGTGCAGGCAATCAATTATCAGCTCATGGTAAGTTTGCAGGAATGATCGAAGGAGATTGGGAAGAGTTTACGCTCAATAGTTTTTTTCAAGGACACTTTAACTTTAATGATAATAGGCAAAAAGTAATAAGCACAACAGCAAGTGCTGATATTTTAGAGATTTTTGACCTCAAAACTAAGGAAATCATCACTGTTTCGGGCCCTCTCAATCAAGCAAATGACTTTAGCATCATTGACGTATTAGGATACCCTATGGCAGCGTCTAATGGCGGTGACATGGTTTACTATTATGATGGTTATCCCACAGATAACTATATCTTTGCCAATTATTGGGGATTAACAGACAAAGTGATTAGGGAGGAAAATGATTACACTTCTGAGATATTGGTCTTTGATTATGAAGGAAATCCACTTTGTCGAATGCTGCTGGATAGACCTATCATCCATCTTTCAGTAGATGAAGCCAATAAAACCATTTATGGTGTTTCCTTTGACAAAGAACCAAGTATATATGCTTATAAATTCGACTTTTAAAAGCCGTAAATATCCATCAGCCAAATCGGCTGATGGATTTATTTTTTACTGAGATTTTTGTCTTTGCCCAGTGAGATCTTGTAGTCATCGAGATTTCCAGAGATGTTGATATTGAGGAAACGTACACGTTTGTCTGTATCTCTATACACGATAGCATCCTCCTGATCTGGATCTACTTCTTCTTTGTTTTTACCCCCAAAGAGCGATTTGAAGCCCACTTGTGTGACGAGGCCCAGCGGGACTCGTACGAAATAGTCCATGTTGAGATCTAGGCCTTGTTTACCTGAAAGCTCTATGAAGCCGATACTAGAGTTGATATTCATACTTGGAATGTACAAGATGCCATCTCTTAGATCAAACTCATTGCTCAAAGTATCAAAGCGGACAAGGCTGAGATTTTTGTCTTGGAAGTAGCTAGACATGGCCTGTATCGGGGCGAAGTTGACAAGACTACCATTATATACGGCCAGTTTCATATTAGCTTCACTTTTCTCTATGATCGGAGTGAAGTCTGGATGCACTAGAAACTTGCTCTCTATCGTACCACTGACTTTTCCATGGAGGTTTTCATTGATCAGGTAGTCTTGGCCGAAGTTTTCAAACTTGATCAAGAGCTTGTCTATATCCAGTTTGTCTGCCTTCATGGTACTGCTGAAGTAGATATTTTTAGGGTCTGAGCCATTGAAGTAGCCACTAACTCCTAGTGAACCGTCAGCGGCTCTCAGTGAGAGCGTATCGAGGTAGAGATAGTGATTCTCAGTGATGCGACCATTTCCTTTGAAGTCTTCAAGCCAAAAAGTATGGTAGTTCATTTTGCCGATATCCGCAGAGAAGCGCATGTCAGTAAAAGGAATATCAAATAAATTAAATGCTTCCTCATGGTTGACTGGCTCTGCAGGGCTAGCATTGTAGTTCATCAGCGCATCGAGGTCTAAGGCATTGGAAGTCAGGGTGAAGAAATTATCACGTTTCTTGATAGTAGGATCATCGCCTGTATAATAAGCCAGATTGATTTTGAAATCACTGCGACCCATTTTACCAGAGAAGTTTTCTACTTGTACATGCTCATCTTCATAGTGAAATCTGCCCTTAAACTGCTCTAGCTTTAGTGGGTGAATCTTGAGTCTAGCGTCCAGATTATCCAAATAAAGATCGGCTGATTTGAAGAGGCTGTCATAGTGCAAGTCTAGTCTACCGTGGATTTTTAGGTCACGAATCTCTTCATCTGCATAGCTTGCAGGCACATATTGTACTCCATCATAAGAGAGTAGATCAGCTGGATGGATGTAGTTAGACACAAGGTCAAACTCAAGCTTAGTATCTCCCTTTTTGACATCTTGGAACCACTTAGGATAATTGGCTAGAGAACCAGTAAAGTGAAAGTCTGTCTGATCGATCTCGCCTGTAAAGTCTATCAATCTAAAGTCGGTCTCCGTGATGATCACATCCGCATGAAAGTCATGGAAGGTATGCGCATAATTTTTCAACTTGGCATAGAAGTCCTCTATGAAGAATTCCCCCTTTGGTAGGTACTTGTAGTTGGTCAATTGATCTGCTGTAGTCTCGAATGCCAGCTTGATATTAAAGTCAGTGATCACTTCATCTGTAGCAGATGTGGTGTCATAAGAAGTCAGCTCTCTGAGGTCTATTTGTTTGGATCTGGCATTCAGACTAGCTCTTACGGGCTTTTCAAACCCATGAAAGACGGCAGGAAAATCACTCAACATACCATCGAACTTGAAGTCTGAACCTGCTATGCTGAAGTTTAGAGAATCTAATCGGATACGACCATTTTCCATTTCTGCATGACCATTCGCATTGGTGATAGCATGTGGATAGCCGGGGACTAAAAAGCTCAGGTTTTTGATCGTGAGCTCACTGTCTATGCCCTCCTTGAGTTGCGCGAGGTTTTGAGAAGGCATCTCTAAGTCTACAAGTTCATCAAAGTCCATATCGATGATGATTTGTCCTTTGAGTCTTTGTAAGCCTTCTATTTCAAAAAACTCTCCTAAGAACTCCAAATCTAAGTCTGCATTGAGGTTGACTTTGATGTAAGGATCCTCAAAATTTCTGACCATTAGCGTACCTTGGAAGATACCCTCTTCTGGCTTGGCATAGAAGTTTTGGAGGATGAGTTGTGAGGACTGAAGGCTGCGTTCTTCCCCATTGGTATAGAAGCCCGCGAAGCGCAATTGGTCTACTTTTTTATTTACATCAGTATTAAGGAAATAGGCGTCTTCACAGCCAAATTCCACATTGATGGCGGGTGTATTTCCATTGGCGGCTTTCCCTTTTATACTGCCTTGAAAGAAGATTTCTCCTTCATTTTGGTAGTCTTTAAGTGCTTGACCCACTTCATTAGGTGCAAATGCCGCAAAGACACTAAAGTCTGGCTTTTCTCCATAGATCTTGAGATCTGTATCTAAGTCGTCATCGATATCTACTGTTCCCTCTAGGGTGAAAAAGGCCTCTTCTAGTTTGAGTTTGCTTGGCGATACAAATAATTTTTGTTCTGCTTTATTGTAATCTAGTTGTAGATTCAACTCCACGTGTTTATCCGCAAAAAAGGTGTGTTGGCCGTCTTGGTCTATGTCAAAAATCATCTTGTTCATGATATCCATGAAGATGTGATCTTCTGCCACTCTTAATGCAAGGGTAGTTTCCTCGATATGGGCTACTATATCTTTTCCTGTACCTAGGTCTTTATAGATGAATTCAAAATCTTTAAGTTGAAACTCTTTTAAGTCAAAGTAAAACTCTTCAGATTCCTCAGTGGTGCTATCTGTTTCATTGAGTCCTTTGGCTAAGAGTAAGTTGATTTGCCCTTCTTGGTCTTTGATTACATCTAGATGACCATTTTCGATGCTGATTTTTCGGATATGATATTGACCCTTTAGCAGGTCGATGACATCAAAGCCTAAATACAGATCGTTTGCTTCATAGAGTGGCTTCGTGTTTTTTTCTTTGTTTTCATAAAAGCGAACCCCCTCTAGATCGATGGAGATGTAGGGGAAGTTAGCAAAAGGAGCGATGTGGCTATCATCTATTTCCAAAACGCCTACAAACTGCTCATTGATTGTTAGAAGGGCCTTTTGAACCAGTGATTTTTGGTTAAAGTATACTAGTGCGATCAATCCGCTGATTAAGAACACAGGGATCAAAAGTGCGATGCTGATGATTTTAAGTTTATGCTTTGCCATAAAAAGTGTAGACTAACTGCTCTCTATAATACTAGGCGCAGGAATTTTAGTTTCAAAATGTAAATATCCGAATAATTGCTGTGATAAAGTGTACTCAATGGTATAATTAACGAAAGCTTGACATGTGGTCTTGCCTAAAAAACTTATATTGAAAGAAAAAAGATGAAGCAGCTTTTATTGACATTTTTGATCATGCTAACTGGATGGGTATCTACGGCCCAGCAGGTCGAGCAAGTACGTTTTTTTGATAATCTCAAAGCCTATTGTGGAGAGACTTTTCCAGGTAAAGTGGTTCATGGTAATCCATTTCCTGGAGTGACGGACATGTCTATCACCTTTGAAGTATGTGATGAAACTGAAATAAAGATACCCTTTGTCGTAGGAGAAAATAAATCGCGCACATGGATACTCACTATGACTGCTGATGGGATACAGCTCAAGCATGACCACCGACATGAGGATGGCACCCCTGATCGTATCACCAATTATGGAGGGACTTCAACTGAACAGGATGAGAACAAACAAGTCTTCCCAGCCGATAGTTTTACTAAGGAATTATTACCAAGATCTACTGGTCAGATTTGGACTTTGTCTTTAGATAAAGAAAATCAAGTTTTGACTTACATGCTGCATAGTAATGGCAGACTTTATGCTCAGGTAGATTTTGATCTCAAGCGATAGCTTATAACCTCAAAAAAATCAAAAATGGCTCATCAAGCTCCCATTCCATCCAATGAATTTGATAGGATTATCAAACTCTCTGAGTTTGATCTTGACTATACCAATATTGAGAGTAATTTCAAGGATCTCAACCGTCTAGCAGCTAAAGTGGCGGGGGTAGAGGTCTCCTTAGTCAACCTGATAGATGCGTTCACTCAGTGGAGTGTATCTGGAGTAGGTGAGTTGGTAGGCCAACTGCCTAGGGAAGAATCAGTCTGTCAATATACAATCACAGAGTCAGAGAAGTTTGAGGTAAGGAATCTTGCCCAGGACATTCGGTTTAAGGATAAAAGCTATGTAACGGAAGAAAATGGTTATAGATACTACTTTGGCGTACCGCTAAAAGTAGGCAATCTACAGATAGGCGCACTATGTGTTCTAGATAGGCAAGAGCGAGAGGAGCTTTCTCCTGAGAAGGTGGAGATGCTTAAAATCATAGCTGATGAGGTAGTCAATCGTATCAAGGTGATCCATGCGATGCAAGAGTTGAGAAATAAGGTCAACCAAGCCAATCTCACGCAGAAGAAAGTAGCTCACGATATCCGCGGGCCGCTAGGAGGCATCGTAGGTCTGGCAGAGATGATCAGCGAGCAAGGCAATGAAAATAAAATGGAGGAGGTCTTGCAGTTCATCAGTTTGATCCAAAAAAGCGGTCGCTCGATCCTTGAGCTAGCCAATGAAATCCTGAGCAGTGATAAACCAAAAGTAGACTCAGGAGAGCCAAAGTCTGATCAATTTAACTTGGCGACCTTGCAAGAAAAGCTCTTACAACTTTTTGTTCCTCAGGCTAAGACCAAGCAGATTGATTTCCAAGTAGCGATCTCTACGCCAGAAGAGCATACGCCTTTTTCTAAAAATAAATTACTTCAAATCATCGGTAACTTGATCTCCAATGCTATCAAGTTCACCGAGAGCAAGGGGAAAGTCTTGGTAGACTTAAGCTTTAGACTCAATGTGCTTGTGATCAAAGTAACTGATACGGGTGTGGGTCTCTCTAAAGATAAAATAGAGGAGATCTTGGCAGGTCAAGGAAAATCTACAGCAGGGACAAGCGGGGAGAGTGGCTATGGCTTTGGTTTGACACTTGTAAAGCACTTAGTAGAAGATATCGGAGGTAATATGTCCATCGACTCTACGGAGGGTGAGGGCGCTACCTTTATCATCAAACTGCCGATCAAGCCTTAAAAGCAAAAGCCTCAGAAAATCAATTCTGAGGCTTTTTATGAGCTAATTTTTTACTTTTCTTGGATATTCATCACCACAAATCCCATCTCATCGTCAATATTGATAAAGCTGAGTAGCTTGCCATCTTTGATGAATAAGGTACTGAGATTTAAGTTTTCCGGCAGTTCTGCTGTTTCTCCTATCATGTTGAGATCCCTATCAAAGACTGTGAGGTAATAAGTATCCTTTGTTAAATCATCATTTACCTGCGTGGTAGTTTTGGCAAATCTGTAGTACACTTCTTCTGCTGGATTATAGATGGGTTTTTGAAAAGTGATCTGCTGATTTTTCTTTTTCATTTCATCAGAGAATTGTTCTTGAGATGTGATCTTAGTACTAAAGTTTACCTCTTTGGCATTTGGACTTAGCTGGCTGGTATAAGTTTTATAATATGCAGTGTCTTTTACCACATCATAGATGAGCAATTCATTCATGGCACTATTAGCGTAGATCACTCTGCTTTCTTCTACGATTGGCGTCCAACTCTCGCCAGAAGATATCATTGAAGTACCATTACCCATAGTCATGGTGAAGGTGATATTAAACTTATCTAGCTTGTCAAAATCCGCTATTGGTTTTTTGGTCAGTCTAAACTCATCTAAATCTATAAAGGCAATACCAGCAGAAGCCTCTCCACTCTTGAATTGGGTGTAATAGCGCTTCCCATCAGCTGTGAAAGCATTATTACCCGTGAGCTTTTCACCCTCAGCTAAACTATCGCCTACATAGTCATACTTGTCTTGATTTTGAGTGATGAATTCTTTGACTTTTTCTGCTTTGCTATTGAACTGATCAAAACCAAACATGGTGCTATTAAAAAATGTATTCTTATCCACTATTTTCATTCCTGTAAAGAATGGGAACGTACCAAAGATTCCATTTGGCCCCTCTTTTTCAAACTTGATCCGCTCTTTGATATTGAGTGCATCCAGATCGATGATATCTAAGTGGTGATCTAATGAATTGTAAGTGTATAGTGTGTTGTCATCATCGAAGAGCTTAGCAGAATTGAGGGAGCTTTTAAGGTCTAAAAAACTATCTCCTGCATCGATCATTAAGGTGTCCTCGATAGTTAGGGAGAACTCTTTCATCGCCCCATCCCCAGAGTCGCCATCGCTGCCACAAGCAAAAAACAAAAAGCTAGAGATTCCTAAAAGTACAGTCAAAGTTTTTTTCATGTTATCAGATTTTTATTTCATCTTGAAACTAAGAAAAAACCCTCAAATCCTTCTATTTTTTAATAAAAATTAACAAAGGAGGCTTGAATCATCAGGCCTCCTTTGCTGTAGGAAATTATATTTTAGACTAATTGATTAAGAAAGCTAGTCCAATTCGCAAACCTAGTTCTCGCTGATTCATGTAGTAATCTGCCATGCCCTCTAGTCTCAGACGATAGGAAATCGGCACTTGATATCCAGCACCTAGGGCGATATCGCTATTGTCACGCAGCAGTCCTCTAAATCTCAAGAAAAGAGGTTCTATGGGGTAAAATCTAGAACCAATGATAATGCTGCTATTGGGTCCTTGAGACCAGAAGTCTACGCCTCCGGTAAAGGTGAAATTACTGGTCACGAAGTAGTTACCTTCTAATCCAAATTGGACTTTATCGGCTATGCCAGTATTGTCTGTTTTGTAGACATCTAGGCCACTAGAAATCAAAAAGCTGCCAGAAGACTGCGCAAAGACAGCTGGACTGATTATTAAAATAACCAGTAAAGTTGTTAGGATGTACTTTTTCATAAATAATGGTTTGGTTTGTAAGATGATCAGTCCATCTCTTTGAGTCGCTCTTTGAGCGCTTCCCACTCATCTCTTAATCTGGCAGCTTCCATGAAGTTGAGTTCTTTGGCCGCTTTCTCCATGAGTTTTTGTGTTTGGCCGATCATCTTTTGTATTTGATCCTTGTTCAAATACTGTACCACAGGATCAGCCGCGAGCCTATCTTTAGAACTTTGTACGGTATCATAGGACTTGACACCTTTTTTGCTGTCGGCAACTTTAGTTTGAGACATGATGGCTTCTTTGTTTCTGCCTACTGTAGTAGGTGTGATGCCATGTTGCTCATTGTATTCGATTTGTATGCTTCGTCTTCGATTGGTCTCATCTATGGCCATTTGCATAGAGCCAGTGATTTTATCAGCATACATGATCACCATCCCGTTTTCATTACGAGCGGCACGACCTATAGTCTGGACTAGCGAGCGCTCATTTCTCAAAAAACCTTCTTTATCGGCATCTAAGATCGCCACTAGAGATACTTCAGGAAGGTCAAGTCCTTCACGAAGGAGATTGACTCCAATGAGTACATCGAAGATTCCTAGTCTTAGTTCGCGGAGGATTTCCACTCTATCTAGTGGCTTCACCTCAGAGTGAATGTAGCGGCAACGCACGCCTGCTCTATCAAGGAATTTATTCAGTTCCTCGGCCATTCGTTTGGTGAGTGTAGTGACTAGTACACGTTCATCTTTTTTGACGCGCTCATCTATTTCGTCCATGAGGTCATCGATCTGATTGAGGCTAGGGCGTACTTCTATGATCGGATCGAGTAGACCTGTTGGTCGGATGATTTGCTCTACCACCTCTCCACCAGTTTTAGATAGTTCATAATCTGCTGGTGTAGCACTAACATAGAGGACTTGATTGGTCATCATCTCAAACTCATCAAATTTAAGG
This sequence comes from Penaeicola halotolerans, assembly GCF_016464625.1. Lineage (GTDB taxonomy): Bacteria > Bacteroidota > Bacteroidia > Cytophagales > Cyclobacteriaceae > Penaeicola > Penaeicola halotolerans. Next base: position 113,120 of record NZ_JAEAGO010000002.1, on the reverse strand, counting down.
GGACGATTATCTAAAGCAGATGGCAGTCTAAAGCCATACTCGACAAGGTTGACTTTTCTAGAGCGGTCTCCTCCCCACATTGCACGAACTTGAGAGACAGTCACGTGACTCTCATCGATCATGAGTAAGTAGTCTTCGGGAAAGTAATCGAGCAAACAGAATGGTCTTGAACCAGGAGTTCTTCTATCAAAATAGCGGGAATAGTTTTCTACTCCAGAGCAGTAGCCCAGCTCACGAATCATCTCTAGGTCAAATTCTGTGCGTTCTTTGAGTCGCTTGGCTTCGATGAATTTGAGGTCTTTTTCGAAAAAGCTCAACTGCGAAACGAGGTCATCTTGTATTTCATGAATAGCTGTTTCTATCACATCTCTGCCCGTCACAAAAAGGTTAGCAGGGAAGATGGTGATTATTTTTTCATCGGATATTTTTTTACCAGAAGCAGGATCTACACGCTGGATAGCCTCTATCTCATCCCCCCAGAAGAAGATACGATAAGCAAAGTCTGCATAGGCAACAAATACGTCTACTGTATCCCCCTTCACGCGGAAGTTTCCGTGTTTAAATTCTGCATCGGATCTGCTGTAAAGAATATCGACTAGCCTAAAGAGTAATTGATTTCTTGGGATACGATCTCCCTCTTGTAGCTTGATGACATTTTTGCCAAATTCCTCTGGATTGCCAATACCATAGATACAGGAAACTGAAGCCACTACGATGACATCTCTTCTGCCAGAAAGCAGGGCCGAGGTAGCACTCAAGCGAAGTTTTTCTATTTCTTCATTGATCGAGAGGTCCTTTTCGATGTAGGTATTTGATCCTGGAATATAAGCTTCAGGCTGATAGTAGTCGTAGTAGGAAATAAAATACTCTACGGCATTTTCTGGGAAAAACTGTTTGAACTCTCCGTAAAGCTGTGCAGCCAATGTCTTATTGTGACAAAGCACAAGCGTAGGTCGCTGCGTCTGCGCGATCACGTTGGCCATAGTAAAAGTCTTTCCAGAACCAGTGACACCAAGAAGTACTTGAGCAGGTTCGCCACTATTGACCCCATCGACCAGTTTCGCTATGGCTTGAGGCTGGTCTCCTGTAGGCTTGTATGATGACTGTAATTTGAATTCCATGGGAAGCTTTTATCGTAAACTACTTAACAACTTGAAAGCCATAAAAGGTTTATAAGGAGCAAAACTAATCCATATCTGATTGCCATATCTCCCATGATTTTTCTGCTTGGAGATAGAGCATTTCTAGACCATTTTTTACTTTTCCGCCTTTGACGCTGATTTTTCTCATAAAGTAAGTTTCCTCAGGATTGTAAATCAAGTCATATCCATAATGCTCTGAGGTGACTAAGTCATAAGGAAGGTCAGGCCCTAGATGGACGTCAGGCTGCATGCCGAGTGGAGTGCAGTTGATCAGGAGCTGATGTGTCTCTAGCCAATGAGGCTCAGTGTGAAGTGTTTCGTAAGTGATCTGTCCTGAGTGAGGTGTTCTGCTGACAATTTGATAAGGGATTTTGAGATCATCTAGTGCGACCATTACTGCTTTGGCAGCGCCTCCATTTCCCAGCATGAGTGCTTTTATATCTGTATGAGGAAGCCATGCTTTGAGGGAGTTTTTAAATCCGAAATAATCAGAATTAAATCCTTTGAGCTGACCATTTTCGATCTTAATGACATTCACAGCACCGATTTTTCGGGCGCTTTCATCTAGTTGATCCAAAAAAGGGATAACCTGCTCTTTGTAAGGCTTGGTGACATTGAGGCCAACTAGATCGGGGTGATTAGTGATTAGCTGTTTGATTTCAGCGATATCTTTGATTTCAAATAGCTCATAAAGGGCATTTTCTATCCCTTCCTTGTAAAACTTCTCCGTGAAGTAGTTTTGTGAGAAGGAGTATTTCACTGGAAAACCGATCAGCCCATATCGCTTCATATTGTTAGTCTCTTTTAAGATAGTGAGCGGCTAGCTCCAAACCGATCACGATCAAAATGCCTAAAAGAAAGAAAAGTAATGCACCTAAGATATGAGGGTCTTCTCCTGTGATACTTAGATAGTCTGTAGGCAAGATATTTTCAGTCAAAAATGGCTTTTGCTCACCAGCACTATTGGTTCTAAACTCTAATACTCGTTTCCAAGGCCAGATTTTATTTAAAGAACCAATCATAAAACCTGCTAATAAGGCAATGGTGACAGTTTTAAATTTGTCAAATAGAAAAGAAATCACACGAGCAAATGACAAAAGACCAGCGATACAGCCAAGCCCAAATACGATGATGACTGGTATGTCAACTGTATCCAGGGCATTGAGTATGTACTCATACTTGCTCATCAGTAATAGGATGAAGGAGCCTGAAATGCCTGGAAGTATCATGGCACAAATGGCTACAGCTCCAGCGATGAAGATAAACCACAGACCTTCTGGGGATTGAGAAGGGGTGCTTTCTGTGATAAAGTAGGCGACCGCTATGCCGATCAGCAGAGAAAAAATTTCTTTGACACGCCACTTGTAGACTGTCCTAGCAACTTGAAGCGCTGAGATGATGATCAAGCCAAAGAAAAACGCCCAAACTTGAATTGGATATTGGTCAAGAAGGTAGACGATGAGTTTGGCTAATGACAAAATACTGGTGAATATACCTGCTAACAATGTGAGCAGAAAAGCTCCATTAACATGTAGCCAAAGTGCTTTAAACTCAAATCTCCTGAGATGATTCAAAGCAGTCAAGTCAAATGATTTGATACTCTTCAATAAAGTCTCATAGATGCCTGTGATGAAAGCAATCGTGCCTCCAGAGACGCCTGGGATGACATCGGCTCCACCCATTGCTAGGCCTTTTAGATAAAGTAAAATGTAGTCTTTGAGGTGCTTCATGAAAAAGGGATTGCTTGTATTAGCCAAAAGACCAAACGTAAATAATATACGCTTGGTCTTTATAAATTACTTTTCAAGGTTTAAGAAGTGATCAAACGTATCTCCACGGAGACCAAGTCTGATGGTTTCTAGTGGGATGATTTCATTAGGAGCTATATTTCCCAAGTTTACGTTGGCTCCGATGAGTTTGATAAACCATACTTGCTGTGCTTTCTGAGGAGCTTCCCAGATGATTTTTTCTTCTGGAACTTGTGTGAGGATTTCTTCTACTAGTCCTTGACGAACTTCTCCAGAGTCTCTAAATAGACCCACATTTCCACCTTCTCTGGCTTCACCGATGACTTTCCAAGCACCCGCTTCTAGCTCCTTATTCATCTGCTGAATCCACTTATAAGGAGGGATGATCTTAGCAGCATCCTTAGACCCTACTTCGGATAGGACAGTAACTTGCTTGGCTAGTGTCTGTATATACTCACATTTAGTATCGTGATTTAAAGAGATAGACCCGTCTGATACTTCAGCAAAGGTCATCTCAAATTCATCTAATATCCTTCTGTAATCTTCGAACTGATCTCGGATAACAAAGGCTTCAAAAAGTGTCCCACCAAAATAAGTTGGAATCCCAGCATCTCGGTAGAGTTTAAGTTTTTCTTTGAGATTAGGTGTTACATATGAGGTCGCCCAGCCTAGTTTTACGATATCTGTGTAGACTCCAGATGTCTCTATAAAGTCTTCTACTTCTCTGAGGCTTAGGCCTTTGTCCATGGCCATAGTGAATCCCTTTTCGCGTGGTTTTTGCGTGCGCTCTGGGATGTTATTCAACACGTAGTGCATATATGTCGGTTTGAATTGGTTAAAAAAGAAGTTCAAAAGTAATGCTTTTTGCCTAAAACAGAAAGCTTCACCGATTTATGAAGGATTTCTATATTGTTCTATGATTTTATAGAGTGCCTTTTGACTTTGTAGCTTGGGGAAAAAGTCATAAAGCACAATGTGGTTCTCATAGTTTAAAGTGAGTGCTTGCTCTAAAAAGTTAAAAGCTTCTTTGAATTTACCATCCTGCAATAAGTAAACGACCATGCGATAGTACAGATCGCTTTCTTCTGGGAGTTCTTCGATAGCTTCTTGTATGGTATTGATGGCTTTGTCAAAATCTCCTTGTTCACTGTAGATAAGCGACAGATTGAGCCAAATGTCTGCATCATACGGATCTAGTGCCACTGCTTCCTCATATGCCTCTATACTGCTGATGACATTACCGATTTTTAGTTCTGCTTCTGCTATGGCAGTCCAGTAGGCAGCATTTTCTGGATCTAGTTTGAGGGCTTTATTTAAGAAATGGATAGATTCATAGTACTTATCTTGTGTCAGCAAGCAACTTCCTAGGCCATACCACGCCTCATCATAAAAGGCGTCATACTTAGTGGATTTCTGATAGTATTTGATGGCTAGCTCTATTTTGCCCATTTTTTCGTAGGCAGCTGCTAAGCAGCATTGGTTTTCGGCATTAGGACCTTCACAAGTGATGGCATTTTTATAAGCATCTACCGCCTCTTCATATTTCTGTAAATTCATAAATGAATTGCCCATATTGAAGTGACCAGAAGCGAATTTCTCATCTATGAGTAAGGCATACTCATAGGCCTTAATCGCTTCTTCGAAAAGCCCGATCTTGTTGTAAATGATGCCGAGATTGTACCAAGCATTGACTGAGAAGGGATCTTTGTCTATAAACTGCTTGTAGTAGTCGATGCTGTTTTCTAGTTCACCGACCATGTCTAAACAATAAGCCAACTCGTAGAGGGCGTTTTCATTATCTAGATTATTCTCTAAGGCTGCCTTATAGCTTTCGATAGCGGGCAGATACTTTCCAGAGTGTTGGTATGCCATGCCTATCTGATAGTGAATCTCAGACGGATCTTCTACTAGTGGAAGAATTTGCTCTAGTGTTTTGACTGCTTCATCAAACTTGCCCATCAAAGAAAGAGTCGTGCCGATCATCAGACTCATATCAGTATCTCCAGGCATGAGGTTTTTGACAGTAAGCATGATCTCTAGCGCCTCATCGAGCTTATCTAGGTTGATGAGTGCTTGTGCTTTGAACATGACTAGATCATAAGAATAAGGATGACGATCTATGCCATGCTGGGCTGCTTTGAGTGCTTGCTCGAATAGACCTCTTTGAAGATAATACTCTATGATGTCCTCATACTCATTGAGGTCAAAGTAACCTTCTTCATTGGCTTCGGAGCTTCTTTCGAATCTTCTTACCAGCTCTTTTTCTTCTTCTCTTTTTCCTCTGTATTCTCCAGCCATAGCTTGTGGTCTATATCCTTCGTTTAATTTAAGGATTTATTCTATTAAATTTTTCTTGATCTGCCTAAATTATTTCAGATCGATCACCCCATCAAACAAGCAAGTGCGGATTTATGTTCGTTTGCCTTTAGCGCTCTTTTATTTCTTCACAGATCCATTGAAGACTTTCATTTAGATCACGGTATTTTAGTCCGAGGGCTGATTTAGACTTCGAGTTATCAAAATACACGTTTAGCTGGCTGAGCATAGCTGTTTCCTTAGTGACCAAAGAGGGCTTGCCTGTAAGCAGACTTTTGATGCGGAAAATTAGAAGTGCCATACTGATCATCATGTTGGATACAGGAATAGAGGGAGCTTTTTTACCTAGATGATTTGCTATACGCGCAAAAAAATCCTTATAGGTGGTCTCTCCTGCACTGATGATGTAGCGCTGTCCCCAAGTATCTGCGCTTGTGAGCCTACTGATGGCCTCAGCTACATCTCTCACATCTACATAACTGATCGTTCCAGCAGGGTAAAATTTCTGCTCTTGTTTGACATAGTCAAAGAGCTGAGAGCTGCTTTTTTCAAGCTCTCCAATACCGAGGATTACAGATGGATTGATGATGTTTACTTTTAAGCCCTCTTCACTTCCTCTCCAAGCCTCAAGTTCTGCTAAGTATTTACTTTCCGCATAGACTGTGTTGAGCGAGGATTCTTGCCATTTGTTAGACTCATTTACTGGCTCACCACTGGTATTTCTACCAACAGCGGCTATAGAACTCACATGGATGAATTTCTCTACAGAAGCTAAAAGTGCAGCATTGATTAGATTGGCTGTGCCCTCTACGTTTGTTTGGAAGATCTGCTCTTTTTCTCTTTTATCAAAAGAAACCATAGCCGCACAGTGAATCACTAAATCATGACCTGATAGCTTTTCTACCAGTGTATTGATGTCTAAAAGATCAGCTTCTACCCAGTTGATTTCATTTTGTGGATCATGTTGGTATATTTTGCTCTGAGGCCTCGCACTGGCAGTCAGTTGATGACCCTGTTGGAGCAGGATTTTGGTGGTATATTTTCCTAATAGACCCGTAGCGCCTGTGATGAATATCTTCATATACCTTATAGGCTATTGTTGAGTAGTTTTAGTTGCTGTATTTTTTTATAACTCTTTAGCTGTCCTAGCTCATGCAGCGCATCCACGTGTCTAGGTCCATGACAGTCAGTTCCTAGAAAGGAGATTAAGCCCATGTCTAAAAGCTTCTCGGACATTTTCTTCACCCCTTCTGAGTAATAGCCAGTAAAGGATAAGATATTTACTTGTAGTAAGACACCCTTTTCAACAATTTCTTCTAATATTTTGGTTTTCCCAGATAGGTAAATGTACCGCTCAGGATGTGCGAGTACTGGTTGATATCCTTTGATGGTCATTTGAAAAATCCCTTCATTGAGCAGGATGGGCTCATTCATGAATCCTGTTTCGAACAGTAAGTATTTGGGTTTTCCAAATGTAAGGATTTGCTCTGTACCGTTTAGTTTGTCTAGAAAGGTCTCATCTAGAAAGTATTCAGCAGCAGCTTCGATCGTGACGGGGAGTTGCGCTTCTGCTACCGCATCTTGTACTTCTTTTAATTTGCCTAAGATGATCTCTGGAGTATTGGGATAGTAGTCATTCAAAATATGCGGTGTAGTGATGAGTCTATCATATCCCAAGGCATGTAAGTGTCGGATAGTATCAAGTGCCTGCGCCATGTCTGCTACACCATCATCTATGCCAGGAAGCAGATGAGAGTGCATATCAGTTTGTATAAAATCAAGTCGCGTAGGTTCTTTTTGCTTTCTCTTCCCTGTGAGTCCCCAGATTTTCATGCTTGTGTTTTTTAATGATCGATAGCTTCACGCTATCTGATAACGTAGGAAAGATACGGATGACATCTCCCACTAGTTTATTTACCAATATTAATCTGTAATTTTACAGCAATCAATTAATCAACCTTTAAATATTCAAAGCCATGCAGATCGGAATGTTCCATTTACACGTTACTGTAGTTTTACTTTTTATTGTTTTCATGACTTTTAAGACACTCTTGCTAACGCTCAATAGGCTAGAGACACTTGCTAAAATCAGAGCTAAAACTAAAGTGATAGACATGATCTTGGGAGTATTAATCCTAGTTACAGGGTTTTATCTACTATCACTTTCAGGAATGGAAACTTATCTGATCGCTAAGATTGTTCTAGTCTTCCTATCTATTCCACTAGGGATAGTTGGTCTAAAGAGAGAAAAGAAGCCTTTGGCGTTACTTTCAGTCGTTTTGCTCTTGATGGCGTATGGTATGGCGGAGACTAAGAGTATCACCATGAGACCTACACCTATCACGGTAGATGTAGTAGCTGCAGAAGGTGAAGACTTGGAACTAGCAGAGGCTAAGGCGATTTATGCGCAAGCTTGCGAAAACTGTCATGGGGCAGATGGTAAGAAGGGCTTATATAAAGCGGCTGCACTAGGAGCTTCTACACTTTCTTATGATGAAAAGGTGACGATTATCACTAATGGAAAAGGCATTATGCCAAAATTTGGAAACCAACTAAGCGATCAACAAATCATGAGCTTAGTTACATATATTGAAACATTTGAAGAATAAACCAATCACATATTCAACTGCCCCAAGGCAGGAAACAGCAGTACTAGTAGCACTGATCGGTCAAAAGCAAAGTGACCGACAAGTGAGAGAATACTTAGATGAATTAGATTTTCTCTCTGAGACACTTGACTACGAAACAAAATACAAATTCACACAGCGACTAGAGCGTGCGGAAGTGAAGACCTTTGTCGGAAAAGGAAAGCTAGAGGAGATCGAAGCTTATGTCAAACACCATAGTATCGATGCAGTCATCTTTGATGATGACTTGACACCTTCTCAGCTTCGAAACTTGGAGAATTTCTTAAAGGTCAAAATCTATGATCGCTCTTTATTGATCTTGGATATTTTCCTCAAAAGAGCACAGACAGCTCAAGCCAAAACTCAAGTAGAACTGGCAAGATACCAATATATCTTGCCACGACTTACTAGGATGTGGACTCACCTTGAGCGTCAGCGTGGAGGTACGGGTACTAGAGGTGGTGCTGGTGAGAAAGAGATCGAGACAGATAAGCGAACCATTCGCCATCAAATCGATCTACTCAAAGACAAGTTGAAAAAGATCGAAAAGCAAGGGGCTACACAGCGAAAGAATAGAGAGAATATCGTAAGGGTGGCTTTGGTGGGCTATACTAACGTTGGTAAGTCTACACTTATGCGCATGCTTACTAAGGCAGACGTACTGGCTGAAAACAAGCTTTTTGCTACAGTCGATTCTACCGTCAGAAAAGTGGTGTATAATAATATTCCTTTTCTGCTTTCAGATACGGTAGGATTTATCAGAAAGCTGCCGCATCACTTGATAGAATCTTTCAAGTCTACACTTGATGAGATCACTGAGGCAGATATTTTACTCCATGTGGTAGATATCTCTCACCCAGGATTTGAAGAGCAAATAGAGATCGTCAATCAGACATTGCTGGATATCAAAGCAGCTGATAAGCCTACTTTATTGGTGTTTAATAAAATAGATTTAGTCCCTCAACCTGCTCCGAAAACAGCAGAAGAAGAAATGGAAATCATCGATGAGGAGGAAGCAGAGCATACGCTTGATTTTGAAGCTTTGAGAGCGCATTACTCTAAGAAAGCAAATCAAACAGCTGTGTTTATCTCAGCTGAGAATAGAGACAATGTAGAGGAACTGCGAGAGGTGATTTTTCAAATGGTGAAAAAGCGTCACATGCAGATTTATCCTAACTACCTCGAAGATCAGGTTTTTTAAATAGATAGGTTTATAACAAAAAAGTCCTTTCGTTCTTCCGAAAGGACTTTTTATGTTTCGTTGAATTTTTATTTAGACGAATGCAAAGAACACGAGCCAAACAAGGAATAAAATTGGCAATAAGATCGGTACGGAGAACCTGATGATGTAGCCAAAGAAAGAAGGCATTCTGATACCACTTTGCTCTGCTATAGACTTCACCATGAAGTTTGGCCCATTACCGATATAAGTCATTGCGCCAAAGAAGACTGAGGCGATCGAGATAGCCATGAGTTCAAAGGCAGAATCTAGATATTCATTATTGGCGAAAGCTCGTACTTCTGAGATATTACTGATACTAGCATCTTGAGAAGCCATCGCTGCTGCTAGGAAGTTGAGATATGTAGGGGCATTATCTAGCACACCTGATAGGATACCTGTACCCCAGTAGAGGGTATTGTGTGTGATGAGTGCTGCTCCTTCAGGAGATTTGGCAAATGCACCTACCAACTCTAATGCTGGCATCATGGTACCGAATATTCCCACAAAGATAAAGGCGACTTCTCTGATAGGCTCAAAGTTGAATTCGTTGCCTTTGAGAGCTCTTTGATTGGCAAATTTATAAGAAAAGAATGCTACTGAAAGCATGATGATTTCTCTTAAAAAGGAGAATTTCTGACCATCATAATGTATGGCAGGCACCCAATCTATCACATTAGGATCCAAGAATACTGCTCCAATGACAATAGCTAACCAACCAAAGTTTTTCATACCAACAATAGTGATTTTATTGCTGTATTTCACACCCAATTCTATCTCATTGTCTTGACTGAATTTTTTATCTAAAAAGAAGAAGAGAACAGCCATGATGATTAAGGCCATGATCCAAGGCAGGATGTTGTGCTCAAGTGTCCAGAAGAAGGGCACTCCTTTCAAAAAGCCTAAGAAAAGTGGAGGATCACCTATAGGCGTGAGCGAACCTCCTATATTACTCACCATAAAGATGAAGAAGACGATGTGATAGGCTTTGATATTGTCTTTATTTAATCGGATAAAAGGTCTGATCAAAAGCATGGATGCGCCTGTAGTTCCAATTAAATTTGATAAGATGGCTCCGATCAAGAGGATACCGACATTAGCCAGTGGAGTGGCTTTTTTATCTACTTCTATCCAAATCCCGCCCGAGGCAATGTACAAAGAAGCTAAAAGCGCGATAAACTGTACATACTCGGCTAGAGCATGTACTGGACCGTGTAAATTTTGTAAAACAAAGAGATAGTATAGGACAACTATTGCAGCTAAAGAAACAGCGACTATGGGATAGTTTTTATGCCAAAAGTGCTCATAAAAAAGAGGTCCTGTGGCAATCATCCCCAAGAGTAGTATAAAGGGTACTGTCAGCCATCCTGGAGGTTCGTGATGCGCCTCCTCAGCATGTGCCTCTTCAGATGTGGCTGATGCCTCATCTGTATGATGTTCTTGTACTGTCTCTTGTTTGAATGTATCCTCTTCGATCGTGGCAGCTTCTACAAAGGCAAAAGACTGAAACAACACAAAGAGTAGAATGAATAGCTTCTTCATCAATAGTGAATAGGTTTTACAATAAACTAGTCGGGAAGCATGTCATCTAACCGACTAGTTTCGATTATCGTCAGACTAACTGCTTTAGCGCAATCTCGAAAGAAGACTGTGCGATTTTGGTGGTTTTAGGGTTGACACCATGTGTCTTTTTCAATGCCTTCTTGATGGTATTGCTCACGTCTCTAAAGATCGCATCATCCGTGAGCTCAGCGTGATCTTGCATTAAATAAGCAAAAACTCTCGCCATACCGCAATTAGCTATAAAATCAGGAATGATCGCGATACGCTCATCTGCAAAAACACCCGTTGGACCGAAGAAGATCTCTGGATCAGCAAATGGAACGTTTGCACCGCAAGATACAACTTCCAAACTTTTTTTGATCATTCTTTCCACTTGATCTTTGGTAATCAGCCTAGAAGCAGCCGCAGGAATGAAGATTTCGGCAGGGATATCCCATATTTTTTGATTGATCTCAGCAAATGGGATCATTCCTTCAGCCACTAGCTTATTACCTTGGCGATCTGCAAAAAGCTGTTTGATCTCTGCAAGTGTGAATCCGCTCTCATTGATCAAACCACCATCTCTGTCTATGATCCCGACTATTTTAGCACCTTCTTTTGCAAGGAAGCAAGCTGCTGCAGCACCGACATTGCCCCATCCTTGGATGATGGCACGCTTTCCTTTGATATTGGAGTTATGCCATAGCTTGTAGTAGTGTCTGACACCTTCTGCTACGCCATAGCCTGTGATCATGTCCGCTACAGTATATTTTTTAGCACCGTCTAGTGTGTAGTTAGGGTCCTCTATGACTTTAGACACTCCTTGTCTCAGTTGTCCTACTTTTCGTATTCTCTGAGGCTCTGTTGCGCTAAAGTGTCCATTGACGATACCTTCTTGTGGATGCCACAGTCCATAGTTTTCAGTGATAGGGATGACCTCGTGGATTTCGTCTACATTGAGGTCTCCGCCTGTACCATAATAGTTTTTGAGAAGTGGCATCACAGCTTTGTACCATCTGTCTAGCACTCCAGCCTTTCTAGGATCACTAGGATCGAAGTTGATACCAGATTTAGCGCCTCCAATAGCAGGACCAGAAACGGTAAATTTGACTTCCATCGTTTTGGCTAGCGACTCTACTTCTCTTTTATCTAAGCCTACTCTCATGCGCGTACCACCACCAGCGGCACCCCCTCTGAGCGAGTTGATCACTACCCAGCCTTCCGCTTCTGTTTCAGCATCTTGCCACTCAAATACGACTTCAGGCCTTTTATTTTCAAATTTTGCTAATAGCTCTTTCATGGTTTGATTTATCTAAATTATTTTGGGTTCTATCTATCAAAAGAAAAATGACGCGTCCAGCTACCACCCAATGTATCATGAGTAGCTCCTGTGACACTGCTCAAACTGTTGCATTCATTTCTCAAGCTTAATACACCAAGAAAAGCAAATATGAGGGCTTCTTTGAACTCCAACAAATTTGCATCAGGAATAATTATTTGCTGATCTACAGATAGTAGGTTTTGTAGAGTTTCTATGATAAAAGTATTGTAAGCACCTCCTCCTGTGACTAATACCCTACTTTTTGGCTTATTGATGATTTTAGCTATTTGTTTAGCTTGATGGAGTGCTAAAGTATGCAATATGTCCTTAGGATTTTCTTTACGATACTTATCTAATACAGGTTGGAAGTTTTCTGCGAGCCATTCAGTACCTAGAGATTTAGGCCCCAAGTTTTCATAAAAAGAAAGCTGATCGAGCGAGCGGGCAAGTGCTTCGATGCATTTTCCTTCCCGAGCTAGTTTGCCCTGATCATCATATGCATAACCCATTTGTTGGGCATAAAGGTTATTGACTATATTAAAGGGGCATATATCAAATGCTATTCTTGCGTCTGCATTTTCATAAGAGATATTAGCAAAGCCACCTAGGTTGAGACAGTAGTCATACTCGCTAAAGAGCAGTTGATCCCCAATAGGAACTAAAGGTGCGCCTTGACCGCCAGCTTGTACATCTGCTTGACGAAAATCACTGACCACGGCAAGTCCCGTATGCTGTTGTATTTTATAAGGGTTGCCTATTTGAAGAGTGAATTTCTTTTCGGGTTGATGAAAAATGGTATGACCATGTGAGGCGATGAAATCAACCTTGAGCTGTGTGTGTGGATTTAGGAATTTTTCTACACATAGGCCCATAAAGTCCCCAAGCTGATGATCGAGCATGGTTAGTTCTAGACCAGATAGCGTGGTGGATTTAGTTAGTAGTTCTGCTAAAACCGCAGGGTAGGGGTAAGTCACACAAGAGCCTAATCTAAAACTCCAAGAGTTAGATTTGGCAAATTCACAGTAGGCCACATCTAAGCCATCCAAGGATGTTCCTGACATTAAGCCTAATACTTTATATACTTGCATGGAATTCGAGTTAAATTTGCCCTGTGGAGTTTATCTTCTTGACAATTTCGAAAAGTGAAAGCTATTTTAAAAGTTTCTTCCAGACAAAGGTCTTTGTTTAATCGGTAAAAGAATTTTATGAATGCAGTATTTGATCAGGGGAATACATTTTTGAAAATCGGACTTTTCGAGAAAGGCGATTTGGTAGATAAGGCTAGTTTCTCTACTTGGGAGGAAGGTTTAGATTGGTTAAAAAATGTTAAAGTTTCTCATGCGATATATGCTAGTGTTGGGAAAGCCTTGCCAGATGGTGCTCTTGAAAAACTTCCAGTTTCTTGGTTTGCCTTTGATCAGCAGACCCGTTTACCGATCAGCATTGCTTATGACACTCCTGAGACTTTAGGCCTAGACCGCATCGCGGGTGTAGTCGGAGCGCATACATTGTATCCTAAGCGTGCTTGCTTAGTAGTAGATGCAGGGACTTGCGTGACGTATGATTTGATCGATCAGAAGGGTGTATATCAAGGAGGAGCGATCTCCCCAGGACTACAAATGCGCGCGCAATCGATGCATAATTATACTGCCAAACTACCGTTAGTACCACTGGACGCTCAAGTAGAGTTGATCGGGAAATCCACTAAAAAGTGTTTGCAAAGCGGTGTATATCATGGACTTAGATTTGAAATAGAAGGCGTCATCTCTGCCTATCAGCAGGAGTTTGCTGATATTCACGTAATTATTTGTGGAGGAGATGCAAAATACTTTGAATATAAATCAAAAGAACACATCTTTGTAGTCCCCGATTTGGTCCTGTACGGATTAAATAGAATTTTGAATCATAATGTCTCTAAAATTTAAGTACACAAGCGGGCTCCTAGGCCTTTTTCTTTTTTGCACAAGTCTAGCTTCGGCCCAGACCAGTGCCTCCTCTTACTCTGCCATTGGGATCGGGGATTTCAATTATTATGGATCTACCCATAATGCAGCTATGGGTGGATTAGGAGTAAGTAATGGAAACGTATTGTTTTTCAACACTGTCAACCCTGCGCTTGTCGCAAAGCATAACATTGGGATCTTTCAAGCTGGTGTCAACTATGAGAATAGATCGCTTTCTAATGGGACTCTGGAGCAGCCAGTAGATGGGGGAGGATTGACTTACCTAGGGCTGGGTTTGCCGATGAAGCCTGGCAAATGGTCAATCGCTTTAGGACTCAATCCTGTCACTACTGTAAATTATAATCTAAGTATACCTGCTGAGCAAATAGGAGGTACGGAGTTTAGTGCTGAGAATAATATCAAAGGCACAGGAGGGATGACAGAAGCTTATGTGACCAATGCCTTTAGAATTAAAGACAATTTTTATATAGGCTTAAAAATGTCCTATCTCTTTGGATCCATCATAGAGCAAAACATCCAGACGATTGTAGATGACAATGGCTTTCCAGTAGGAAATCAGACAGAGTACTATGACAGACAGAGCTTTTCTGATTTCTCAGCGCAACTAGGTGTTGCTTACAACTATAAACTGAAAGACCAACTTTTTTTGAACTTTGGCGCAGCTTATCAGTTTGATGCAGATATCAATACGAGAAGATTCTTAAGTGTAGGTCTATTAGATAACCAAAACTCTGGAGTGCCTATTGGTGATACTTTGATCAATGATAGACAAAACTTCGTAAGTCTACCTGGAAGATCATCATTTGGTATTTCGATAGAAAAGAGTTTCAACTGGACCTTTGGCGTGGACGTGCATTTGAGAGACATGACGTCATATAGAGGATTCGATGGCGTTACTGAAAATTTTGACAATGCTTACTCGGTGATCGTAGGGGGAGAGTTTACCCCAGATTATACTTCAAGTGAGAGCAGACTCAAAACATGGATCTACAGATTTGGTGTTAGCTATGATAAAACACCGTATTTGATAGGCTCACAGCAAATAAATGATGTTGGCATTAATTTTGGAGTTTCGGTACCAGTAAGGCAAATTAGCATGCTGAATGTAGCCTTAAAAGCTGGTCAACGAGGGACTCTGGACAATGGTGCCATAAGGGAGAATTACTTTAGAGTAGCTCTAGGAGTTACCATCAATGATACATCTTGGTTTATAAAAAGAAAGTTTGATTAACGTTTACAATTATGAAAAAGTTAGCTTTAAGTTTCATACTAGCTGTGGGAATGGCTGGAATGGTAAAGGCTCAGGGCGTATGGAACTGGCCTGAAGATCCTGCTGCGCGTCAGAAAGCAGAGGAGTCTAATGCACTTTATACTGATAACAAAAACGCTGAGAATTATGATGGCGCTAGAGCTCCTTTACATTGGTTGCTCGTCAATACGCCTTCACTCAATGAGTCTATCTATATCAATGGAGAGAAAGTGTATGAAAACTTGGCTAAAAAAGCGACAGATGCAGCCGCAAGAAAGAATTTTGTAGACTCTTTATTCTTAGTATTAGATAAAAGACTAGAATACTTCCCATCTGCTAGTGCAGAATCTAGAGTGGCGGAGATGAAAGTGTTTCATGGATATACTTTCTTTCAAACAGACAAGTCAAGATATGATGAGATCATTGCTAGTGCTGAGAAAGCATTTGAGCTGAAAGGTGATAAAACATCTTCATTTGTAATACCTTTCTACTTCAATTTCTTAAAGTTGAAAAAGCAGGCTTTCCCAGATCAAGTTTCTGATGACTATATCTTGGAGAAATACGATGAACTCACTGCCATGGTCGAGCGTAGGAAGGCTAGCGGAGAAAATGCCAAAACGCTCGATCTATATCAAGGCTATTTGGATGATTTCTTAGCAGAGTTGAAATTGATCGACTGTAACTACATAGAGAATAAGCTACTTCCTAAGTTGCAAGCTAATCAGTCTGATGTGAAGGTAGCTAAGCAAATAGTGAGCTACTCTATCCAGTATAAGTGTACTGATTCTGATGCTTTCTTAACAGCAGCGCAAGTAGTACAGGCAGCCGAGCCTAACTATGGCATGACTAAGGTGCTAGCAGATAGATTCCAGTCAATGGGTCAAATAGACAAAGCTATCTCTTATTACAACCAAGCGATCGAGTTGGCTACAGAGAAATCTGATAAGGCAAGTGGTCACTTAGAGTTGGCTAGAATCTATGAAGAAAGAGGTCAAAGAGGAACTGCTAGAAAAGAAGCTTTGAGCGCTGCTGAGATTGATCCAGCTAAAGCTTCTACAGCTTACAGCTTCATAGGAGCTATGATCTTCAGATCTTATGATCAGTGTAAAGGTGGTGTAAGTCTAGTAGATGATAGAGCGATCTTTATTGCAGCTTATGAGTACTTCAGAAAAGCTGGTGACAATGAAAGAATGGCCCAAGCTAGAGCGCAGTTCCCTTCAAAAGAAGAGATCTTCACAGCGACTAAATCAGTAGGTGACAAGGTAACTGTAGGATGCTGGATCAATGAAACAGTAACGCTTCAGACAAGAGACTAAGCAAACGCTTCATATAAAATACTGGCGGTTGGGTGATGCCCGACCGCCTTTTTTATTTTAATTTTGATCTATGAATAAATGGTTTTTTACCACTTGTATACTATTATTTTTGATGCCCTTACTGGCTTGTGAATCAGACGAGTCTGAGTTTCCTGTGGCATACACGGGCCCACTCAGTGAAGCGACTAATGTAGAACTGATTTTTAGTGATTCCGCTATCGTGAGGATTAACCTAACGGCTGCTAGGAAAGTAGATCTGCAAAATGGGGATAGTGAATTTCCAGAGGGTATTTTCATCAAGTTTTATGGAAAAGATGGTGAACTGAGCTCTACGATCAAGGCAGATAAGGGGTATTTCATCAAAGAGGAAAACCTATATCGAGGAGAGGGAGACGTAGTAGTGATTAACTTGGCCAAAGATGAAAAGCTATTCTCAGAGGAGCTTTTTTGGTCGCCTAAGGAAAAGAAAATATATACCGAGCGGGCTGTTCGAATCGAAAGTCAGACGGGGCTGATCTTGGGAGAAGGACTCATTACTGACGAGAATTTCACGGATTATCAAATATTTAAAATTAGAGATGGCGATGTAGAGCTATCTGGCAACTGATCATGAAGACTTTAGACATCACATTACTATCTGTATCGGCAGCATTATTTATCATAGGCGTCCATCAGACATATATAGGTGGAATTGAATTTTCTTATTCTATCTTTATGCTTTCTTTAGCGATGCTTTTTTGGTATCAATTAAGGAAGAGAAACACTTCCGCTCAGACCCCATCTGACAAAAAGAAAAAGGGGAATAAGCAAAAGAAGAAATAAACATGGATGCTAACTTATTGATCGTACTGGTCTGTCTTGCCTTCTCTGCCTTTTTTTCAGGCTTTGAGATAGCCTTTGTATCCGCCAACAGACTTCAGATAGAGCTGCAAAACAAGCAAGGCACTGTCAATGGTCGCATACTCTCTAACTTTGTAAAAAACCAATCTAACCTCATAGGAACTACACTGCTTGGCAACACGGTTACACTGGTTGTATATGGTATTTTTTTGGCAGTGATACTAGATCCATATATCAAGGAAGTCCTTCCTGATCAGTTTCAAAACAATGCCACACTGCTGCTAAGTCAAACGATCATTTCTACGGTCATCGTTTTGATCACAGCTGAGTTTACCCCGAAGAGTATTTTTATGCTCAATCCAAACTCTATGCTGAATGTCTTTGCGGTACCGATGCTTGTGATTTATTATTTGCTTTATCCGCTAGTATTTGTAGTAGTGAAGATGTCTAGGTTTGTCATCGTCCATATTCTGAAACTAGAATATTCTGAGGATAAGCCAGTCTTCAAGATTACAGACCTCAATGCTTTCGTGCAAAGTATAGAAGCAGCTGGAGATCACTCTAATGTGGACTTAGACACTAAGATCTTCAACAATGCGATAGAGTTCAAAACTATCCGCGTCAGAGAGTGTATGGTGCCTAGAACTGACATTGTGGCCATGGATATAGAAGATGACATTGAGGAGCTTAAAAAGCAATTTATCGAAAGTGGCCACTCTAAGATTATCATATATAAGGATGATATTGATGAAGTGATTGGCTACTGTCACCACCTAGAGCTCTTTAAAAAGCCAAAAAGTATAGAGGATATCCTCAATCCTATTGTGATCGTACCAGAAACGGCATTGGCTAATGAGCTACTAATTCAGCTAATTTCTGAGAAGAAAAGCCTAGCATTGGTGGTAGATGAGTTTGGAGGCACTTCTGGTATCGTATCCATGGAGGATATCATAGAACAGATTTTCGGAGAGATAGAAGACGAGTATGACTCAGATGATTTGGTAGAAAAACAGCTAGATGCCTATAATTTTCTCCTCAGTGGTAGACATGAAATCGACTATCTCAATGACCGATACAACTGGAATCTACCAGAGGGTGAGTATGAGACTTTAGGCGGATTTATCTTATCCATCACAGAAAATCTACCTGTAATAGGCGAAATTATCAAGTATGGACCTTACACTTTTATCATCGCTTCTATGCAAGATACTCGCATAGATACTGTCAAACTTCAGCTAGATTTTGACTCATCTGAGAAGTAATCGATTTTTGTAAAGGATAATATTTTGATTTTAGCGGTAGATGTAATTATTTTGCGACACTTCAAAAAGAATAGAAATGGCATTAATTAACAAAATTAGAGAAAGAACAGGTTTATTGATCGGTGTGATCACTGTAGGTTTAATATTATTCTTGGTTGGAGGAGACATCTTGGGTCCCAATTCAGTGCTTTTGGGTAGTCAAGCCAATGTAGTTGGCGAGATCGCAGGTGAGGACATCACTTATGAAGAGTATTTGGCCAAAATAGAAGAGATCAAGTTCAACTATCAAAATCAAACAGGTAGAGTTCCTTCAGAAAATGAACTATACGGTATCAGAGAGCAAGCTTGGCAAGCATTAGTAGCTGAGCGTACTTTTAGAGAAGAGTTTGAGGCACTAGGAGTGATCGTGTCAGATGAAGAGCTTATCGACATGGTACAAGGAAGAAATATCAGCCCAGAGCTTCAGCAGCTTTTCGTAGATCCTGCTACTGGTCAGTTTGATAGAAATCAAGTCATTCAATATTTGCAGCAAATCCCAAGTATGCCAGTTCAGCAGCAAGCTGCTTGGTATAACTTTGAGAGAACACTTGGACCTTCGCGCCAAAGACTTAAGTATGAGAATCTGATTCTTTACTCTGAGTATGCTACTGAGGCTGAAGCCAAATTAGAGTATGCTGAGCAAAACAATACTGTTGATATCACTTACCTATACATCAATCCAGATGTGGCTATCAGTGATACTTTAATCAACGTAACGGATGATGCGCTTAAGTCATACCTACAAAAGAATATCGCTAAGTATGAGACTGAGGACAATAGAGATTTCAACTATGTATCTTTCTCATTGGCAGCTTCTGCAGCAGACAGTGCAGCATTGAGAAGTGAGATTGAGCGTCTCAAAGCCCAGCTGGCGACAAGTGAAGAAGACTCTACATTTGCTACGCTAAA
Source organism: Penaeicola halotolerans (assembly GCF_016464625.1). Lineage (GTDB taxonomy): Bacteria > Bacteroidota > Bacteroidia > Cytophagales > Cyclobacteriaceae > Penaeicola > Penaeicola halotolerans. Next base: position 93,626 of record NZ_JAEAGO010000002.1, on the reverse strand, counting down.
TACAGAAGGTCAGCTTCCATTTGCTACCTATAATTTTTCAAATCTTCCAGGTGTATTTGATGCTAATGTAGCTACTCCTGAAGAAGGCCAAGTCTATGGGCCATTTATCAATGAAAATAGATTTGCCATATATAAAGTGTCTGATATCTATGAGGCTGAAGTAGCTTCTGCTAGAGCAAGCCATATTTTGATCAGAACAGAAGGACTAGATGAGGCTCAAAAGGCGGAGGCTAAAACTAAGATAGAAGGCATCAGAGCAGAGATCAACGATGGTTTGGCCTTTGCTACGGCAGCTAGACAGTATAGTGAGGACGGCTCGGCTAATAGAGGTGGAGACCTAGGTTGGTTTGATGAAAACACCATGGTGGAGCAGTTTACAGAGTCTGTATTTGCTGCAAAGTCAAAGGGTATGATCAATAGAGTGATCGAAACGGAGTATGGCTACCACCTAATAGAAGTAACAGAAGTGCCTACAAAGAGAGCGATAGACCTTGCTACTATCGAGCTAGAAATCATCGCTAGTGATGAAACTAGAAATGAGGCTTTCAGAAATGCTGACTATTTCGCAGGAAATGCGAATGACTTAGCGTCTTTCCAAGAAACTGCTCAGTCTGAAGGTTATGCTATCAACCAAGCAAATGGTATCATCTCTGCTGCGAGAAGCTTCAATAATGTATTGAATGCAAGAGAAGTGGTAAGATGGTTGTACAATGATGCTACGGTAGGAAAAGTATCGCCTGTATTTGAGCTTGACGATAGATATGTAGTCGCTGTCATGAGATCAGAAGTTAAAGGAGGTTCGCCATCTTTAGATGATGTACGTACAGAAGTGACTACTGCCTATAAGCGTGAGATGAAAGCTGACATGATCATCGAAAAACTAAAAGGAAAGACTACGCTTACTGACATGCAAGCAGTATTTGGCAATGATGCTAATATCTATCAAAATGCTGCGGTATCTTTAGGTAGCAATTCACTTCCAAGTGTCGGTTTTGCTCCAGCAGCTATCGGTAAAGCGTTTGCACTAGAAGCAGGTCAAATCAGCCAACCTATCAAAGAAGAAGTAGGTGTAGTAGTGGTACAAGTAGATCAAAAGACTACAGCTCCAGAGATCGGAGATTATACAGTCTACAAGAATCAAGTAGAACAAAAGTATACTTCTAGACTTCCTTTCTTGCTGAATCAGGCACTGACTGACAAGGCCAAAGTGAAGGACAATAGATATAAATTCTTCTAAGAAATTAAAATCGGCCTAGTGCCGATTTTTTTTGCTTGAATGTTTTTTATTCAATAGCTGTTTAGCTGTATAAAATTATAAGGACATGAATTTTGATGAAAAGTCATTTAAGAAAACCTTAGATGAGCAATTGAGCTTCCCAGCATTGTATATGTTTAAATTTATCGTACCAGAAGGAAAAGAGCAGGAGGTGACTGCCTTATTTCCCAAAAACGAAGCGGAGTTTAAACCTTCCTCTAAAGGGAAATATATCAGTGTGACTATCAGAGCTATGATGGAATCTAGTGAGGCTATCGTCAATATATACGGGCGGGCTAAGGCCATAGAAGGAATCATAGCCCTTTGATGATTTCGCTAGGATATATATATTTTTTAACTTGAGGTATTAAATAGAGAAAATCATGTGGAAAGAAGCAGATAATAAATTAAGTAGGACGATCGAGTTTGATGATTTTGTACAAGCTTTTGGATTTATGAGTCAGGTGGCATTGATCGCTGAGAAGATGGATCACCATCCCAATTGGTCAAATGTCTACAATAAAGTAGAGATTGTTCTCACTACTCATGATGCTGGCAATACCATCACAGATAAAGATCGTAAGCTAGCTAAGGCTATTGATAAATTGCTTTCTTAAGTAATGGAACAGACTGTGCAGCTCTACCTAGTGCCGACTCCTATAGGGAATCTAGAGGATATCACGCTTAGAGCTATTAATACACTTCAATCTGTTGACTTTATCTTAGCGGAAGATACACGTACTTCTGGTAAGCTCTTGAAGCATTTGGCTATCAATAAGCCACTTCAGAGCTATCATATTTTCAATGAGCATGGAACAGTAGAAAAAGTCATCAAGAGGCTTCAGGCTGGTGAGACAGCTGCGCTCATCACGGATGCAGGCACTCCCGGTATTTCAGATCCAGGATTTCTTTTGGTTCGTGCATGTATCAAAGAGGATATCACGATCTCATCACTTCCTGGTGCCACTGCATTTGTACCGGCATTAGTTAATTCTGGCTTGCCTAATGATCGATTTATCTTTGAAGGATTCTTACCTCATAAGAAAGGAAGAAAGACGCGTATAGATGCTCTTAAAGATGAAGAGCGTACAATGGTTTTTTACGAATCCCCTCATCGTTTACTGAAAACCTTGGAACAATTGGGAGAAGTTTTTGGTGAAGATAGGCAAGCTTGCGTCTCTAGAGAACTCAGCAAACTGCATGAGGAAAATGTCCGAGGAACATTGGCTGAGTTGCTCCAATATTATCAATCACATGTACTCAAGGGAGAAATAGTACTCACCATTGCTGGCAAAAAATGATCAATCTCAAAGACTTAGAAAAAGCAGTTTGTTCACTGAGTGAATCGGTAGCTGATTTTATCCGAAGGGAGCGCCTTGATTTTGATCTAAGTAAGATTGAGCATAAAGGCTTTAATGATTTGGTTTCTTATGTAGATAAGGAAGCCGAGTTGAGGTTAGTAAAAGGACTTAGACAAATACTTCCTGAGGCTGGTTTTATCACAGAAGAAGGAACAGCAGCAGATGATACGAAGTCTTATACTTGGATCATAGACCCTCTTGATGGTACAACAAATTTTCTTCACGGGCTTCCTGTATTTGCGATCAGTATAGCACTGATGAAGGATCATGAGATCGTTTTGGGCGTAGTCTATGAAGTCAACAGGAGGGAGTGTTTCCACGCTACCAAAGGTGCTCAAGCGATGATGAATGACCTGCCAATCCATGTCTCTTCTGCTACTTCGCTTAGCCAATCTCTTTTGGCTACTGGATTTCCTTATTATGATTTTGAAAAAATGCCTGCCTACCTGTCCATTTTGGGAGATCTCATGCAGCAGTCACATGGTCTTAGGAGAATGGGAAGTGCAGCAGTAGATCTAGCGTATGTAGCTTGCGGACGCTTTGAAGGGTTTTTTGAATATAACTTAAACTCCTATGATGTAGCAGCAGGAGCATTTATCGTACAGCAAGCTGGAGGACGCGTGTCTGACTTTGGAGGAGGACAGGATTACATTTTTGGAAGACAGATATTGGCGACAAATAATGCCATACATGATGCATTTTTAGCAGCTGTCAAGAAGCGCTGGTATTAGAGCTGCCAATCATCATTAAATGTTTGACCTTGGAGAAAAGCTTGAACTTCTTCATCATTTAATAGAGCCGATTCAAACTCTTCTTTGATCCAATCAACGTCCATGTCTTGACCTATGATCACCAATTCGTTCATACGATCTCCAAAGTGTTTATCCCATTTACTTTCTATATGCTTCTGGTTTTCTATAAATGAAGCATATTTGGTTCTTTCTTCAAAGCTCATACTTGCCCACCATACGCCCGCAGGCTCAGCCTTCACCGAACCACCAGCTTGACTCCATACAAATGCCTGATCTGGTCGTGAAGCTAAGTAAAAAAGTCCCTTGCTTCTGATAATTGAGGAAGGCCACTCTTCTGTGATCAATGTCCAAAATCTATCTGGATGAAAAGGTCTCTTGTTTCGAAAAACAAATGAACTGATGCCATATTCCTCTGTTTCGGGAGTATGCTCATTTTGTAATTCTCGAATCCATCCAGCGGAGCTTGAAGCAGCTTCGAAGTCAAATTTCCCAGTGTTTAAGATCTTATGAATTGAAACTTGACTATTCACAGACTTGATGATTTCTGCATCGGGATTGAGCTTCTGTATGATAGCTTCAAGTTCTGATAATTGCTCTGATGAAACTAGGTCAGCTTTATTGAGTAAGATCACATTGGCAAACTCAATCTGATCAGTGAGTAGGTTGACGATGCTTCTTTGATCGGTAGCGTCTTGGTTTAGATTACGTGCATGTACAGTATCATCACTTCCAAAGTCTTTATAAAAATTGGCAGCATCAACAACAGTGACTAAGGTGTCTAGCTTGGCGAATTTGGAAAGATCAATATTGTTTTGTTCGTCTACAAAGGAAAATGTCTGCGCCACAGGAAGTGGTTCGGATATTCCGCTACTTTCTATCAGCAGGTAATCAAATTTATTCTCTTTGGCGAGTTTTTCGACTTCTATCATGAGGTCTTCTCTCAAAGTACAACAGATACAACCATTACTCATTTCTACGAGTCTCTCTTCGGTTCTATGTAGCACATTTTCATTGCGAACGAGCTGAGCGTCTATGTTGATCTCACTCATGTCGTTTACAATGACTGCTACTTTTAACTTTTCTTTATTGTGTAGTATATGATTGAGTAAAGTCGTTTTACCAGCACCTAAAAAGCCGCTAAGTACTGTGACTGGGAGTTTTTGAAAAGTGTTCATTGAATGGATTATTTTAAGTAAAACTCCTACCGAAGTAGGAGTTTTCTGTCAACCACCTAATAGCCTGAATGAAGAGAACGACTATCAGAAATGTAAAATTAGGAATACTTTGATTTAATGCAACAATGTTGCATTAAATAATTCATGAAATGTTGGACATGCTAAAAAGGACATGTGTTACTTTGGGTTAAAATTAATATTGCATGGAATCTGTCAGATCAATCTATCAAAATCACATTACAGAATCAAAAAGGAAGTTTGAGCGCTACAAGCTCTTAGAGAGGAAATGGTCTTTACTTAGGGTGCTTTATTTCCTTTTAGGTATATCGTTATTAATATATGTTACTAGCAGTGGCATATTTCAATTAGCCATTTTGCTTTTTATTAGCTTTTTAGTGGGCTTTGCTCTGTTGGTTCAAAGGCATAGAGAGATTAGATACCTGAGAGATTTCTGGCAAGCGATGGTTAGTGTGAATGAAGAAGAAATTGATAGACTTGATCTCAATTTGACAAAGTTTGATGGGGGAGCTACTTATATAGATCCTGCACACTCCTACACTTCCGATCTTGATATTTTTGGTAAACAATCGATCTTTCAACTGCTCAATCGTGCGAATACCATAGAAGGTAAATCAAGGTTGGCTTCTTGGCTTTCGCAGCCACAGGAGGAAAGTGCTATACTGGCACGTCAAAAATCATCTCAGGAGCTTTCTGATAAAACTGACTGGACTACTTCATTTTTAGCACATTTGAAGTTGGGTGATCATACTACAGTGGATAAGTCCAAATTGACCCAGTGGCTGGCTAGAGAAGAGCAAGTTTATGGGAGAAAGCTCTATCTAGTCTTAAGTATATTGGGACCACTATTAGGCACGCTGTCAGTTGTTTTATTGTCGCTATCTATTATTCCATATGGAGTTTTTGGCATATGGCTACTTATAGGCGTAGGTGTAGTTGGACTTAGATTCAAATATGCCTCAGAGACTGCATTACTTTTAACTCCTTCTATCACATTGCTCAAAAATTATCGAAAAGCAATTTTACATTTGGAGCAAGAGTCTTTTGAATCCGCGCAATTACAAAAAATTCAGTCTAATTTCAAGCAACAAAACTTCTTAGCGTCTGCAGCGATAGAGCGTCTTGAAAAGCACTTAGATCAATTTCAGAACCGTTCAAATATCTTATATATTTCATTGAATATCGTCTTTTTCTTAGATATCATCCTTTTGTATCGAATGGAAAAATGGCGAAAGCAATATCGAGCAAAGGTCGCTGAATGGATGGATCAAATCGGAGAAATGGAGGCTTTGGTAAGTTTGGCTTTTCATCGACATACTTTTCCAGATACAGTTTATCCTTCATTTGTTAAAGTACCCAAATTTGAGGGAGTGCAGTTAGGACACCCGTTGATACCAGTTGCTAAGCGTGTGTCGAATGATTTTAACTTAGGAGATACGGGGCGGTGTTACTTGATCACTGGGTCAAATATGTCTGGGAAAACTACTTTTTTGAGGACGCTTGGAGTAAATATGGTATTGGCACAAGCAGGAGCCACCGTTACTGCCCGATCATTAGAATTATCCCAATGGACCATTTTCACGAGCATGCGAAATCAAGATGACTTGAGTGAAAGTGTATCTTCTTTTTATGCGGAGCTCAAAAGGATCAAGGAATTACTAGGTCTGCTGGGACAAAACCCTCCAGTTTTTTATTTGTTAGATGAGATCTTGAAGGGGACAAATTCAGCTGATCGGATTAAAGGTAGTGAAGCACTCATCAAGCAACTACTAGCTGCTCATGCTAGTGGGTGCATTTCTACACATGATGTTGAGTTGGGTAATATGGCTTCAGAATGGAAAGGCTTGATTAACAAAAGTTTTAATAGTGAGATCAAGGATGACGACATACTCTTTGATTACCAAATAAAAGATGGTGTTTGCCATAGTTTCAATGCTTCTAAGCTGATGCAACTGATGGGGATAAAAGTTTAATTATTTTTTGGACTTGTTTTTGCCTAAGTAACTGTAAATGATTGTTCAACCTAAAGTTTTTTAATTATGAGATCTTTATTGTATTTGATTGCTGTCATTTAGGTGATTGGTTGGTTGTTGGGCTTTTTTGTATATAGTGCTGGTGGATTGATCCACATTTTACTAGTGTTAGCAGTAGTATCCATACTGTTGAGATTTATCGGAGGTAGAGGAGTTTAGTGATATCATGAGGCTGATGAAAATCAGCCTTTTTTTATGCCTTATTGTTAGATAGGTCAAATTTGACCTAAAAGGGATTTAGACTATATTTGAACAAATACTTTTAAGCACATGAGTCAAGTCTCTTATCAAGATATTAAAATCGGAATTTTAGGCGGAGGGCAGTTAGGAAGGATGCTGATTCAGTCGGCTACAGACTTTAATTTAGACATTCACATATTAGATCCAGATCAAAATGCTCCAGCTAAAAGCCTAACAGATAACTTCACCTGTGGAAGTCTGAAGGATTTTGATACTGTCTATAACTTTGGGAGGCATCTTGACTTAGTCACGATAGAGATCGAAAGTGTCAATACAGAAGCGCTCAAGAAATTAGAGGTGGAAGGTGTAAAAGTATTTCCGCAACCTCATTTGATAGAGCTGATACAAGACAAGAGAATTCAAAAGGATTTTTATCTCAAAAATCACATTCCTACAGCAGAATTTGTGCTGACAGATAATCGCCAAGATGTAGAGCGGTTTGTTGATTTTTTACCTGCCGTCCATAAGTTAGGGAAGGATGGCTATGATGGTAGAGGTGTTCAAGTTTTACGAACTGAAGCTGATATACATAAGGCTTTTGATCAGCCCGGCCTTCTTGAAAAGCTAGTTGATTTCCAATTAGAAATATCCGTCATAGTCGCAAGAAATGAAAAAGGAGAGATCAAAGCATTTCCCACAGTAGGTTGTGCTTTTCACCCAGAGCTTAATTTAGTAGAATACCTTTTTGCTCCATCAGGCTTATCTGAAGCAGTAGAACATAAGGCAGAAGCTGTGGCTAGAGAAGTCATTGATAAACTACAACTAGTGGGACTATTAGCTGTAGAGATGTTCGTCACTCGAGACGGGCAAATTTTAGTAAATGAGATAGCACCTCGACCTCACAATAGTGGTCATCACACGATTGAGGCTAATATTACCTCTCAGTTTGAACAACACCTAAGAGCTATACTTGGTATGCCGCTTGGTGATACTTCTATCATTCAACCCGCAGCCATGGTCAATCTACTAGGGGAAGACGGCTACTCAGGAGATGCGAGATATATCGGAATGGATGAGGCCATGGCAACAAGTGGTGTACATGTGCATTTGTACGGAAAAAAAGTAACTAAACCATTTAGAAAAATGGGGCATGTGACCGTAGTAGGAGAGACGATAGAGCAAGTAGAGGAAAAGGCTAAAAGAATCAGAAACTTAATTAAAATAATAGCATGAGTAAGCAAGTAGGGGTCATCATGGGTAGTAAGTCTGACTTGAAAGTCATGTCAGAAGCAGCTAAGATACTGGAAGAGCTTGGAGTAAATTTTGAACTCACTATAGTATCTGCTCATAGAACTCCGCATCGCATGATAGAATATGCAGAGACAGCTAGAAAAAAGGGAATTAAAGTGATCATCGCTGGAGCTGGAGGAGCAGCACACTTACCAGGTATGGTCGCTTCTCTTACTTCTTTGCCAGTGATAGGTGTACCTGTGAAGTCATCTAATTCTATAGATGGTTGGGACAGTGTATTGTCTATTTTGCAAATGCCTGCGGGCATTCCAGTAGCTACCGTAGCGCTTGATGGCGCTAGAAATGCAGGCATATTAGCAGCCCAGATTATTGGAGCATTTGATGCACGTATTGCGGAAAACCTAGAGAAATATAAGCAGTCACTCAAAGAAATCGTATTGGAGAGTGCTAGAGATATCGAAGTGAAGGGCTGGGAAGACTCCTTTGCAGAATAAAGATCAGATCCATGAAAGTTATCATTCCAGTAGCAGGAGTAGGCTCTAGACTTAGACCTCACACACATACTCAGCCCAAGGCTCTAGTGCCTGTTGCTGGTAAAGCTATACTAGGACATATCATTGATGGCTTGATAGAAGCACAAGTGACAGAATTTGTCTTCATCATAGGCTATCTTGGAAATAAAATAGAGCAGTACATTAAAGATAAATATACTGACAAAGGCTTAAAGATTGAATTTGTTGTCCAGCCTGAGCCTAGGGAAGGCATCGCTCACGCACTGTATGCTGCTAGACATGCTATAGCTGGTGATTCAGAAGTATTGATCACCTTAGGGGATACTATTGTCAATATGGATTTTCAAAAAATCCTTCAAAGCGAATATTCTACGATAGGTATCAAAAAAGTAGAGGACCCAAGTCTTTTCGGTGTTGCTGAGCTGGATAAAGAAGGCTGGATCAAAAGGATGGTGGAGAAGCCAGTTATCCCAAAATCAAACTTAGCACTGGTGGGTATATACAAGATCAATAATCCCAAACTGCTTATAGAAGGGGCGAGTTACTTGCTGGATCACCAGCATAAAACTCATGGAGAATATCATCTCACAGATGCACTCATGTATATGGTCGAAAAAGGTGAAAAAATCCAAGTGGTGGAAGTAGATAATTGGTATGACTGTGGCCGAGGAGATTCACTACTAGAGACCAACTCCATTCTGCTCAATAAGCCAGAGTTTAAGACAAATAAAAAGCACAACTTTCCAAATACGATCATCATACCTCCTGTGAGTATAGGGGCTAACTGTAAGATCGAAAGATCTATCATAGGGCCTAATGTGGCAATAGGGGATAATACGATCATCAAATCTTCTATCATAGAACACTCTATAGTGGGGAGCTTCAGTGAATTGAGTGACACGGTGCTTAGCAGATCTATCATAGGAAATGATACCTCTATCGCTGGCCATGGCAATAGCATCAACGTAGGTGATAATACCGAGCTCAATTTTAATGCTTAAGCTGTATACCAAACGTGATACTTCTGGGTAACATAGGCCCATAAATATAAGCGGCATCTCTAAACCTCCCAGTATCAAAGTCATTTTGATAGGCATTGAATATGTTTTGTACACCTAGTTTTATGGTGACATTGGTGTGCTGATTGAAGGTCACATATCTTTCTACAGAGGCATTTACTTCATAAAAATCTCTGACGTTTCTAATAGCTAGTGGTGCAGCGGGACCCTCATAAGGGACTTCCATTCTTCCAGTATAATTTACATTTAGACTTGTTCGCCACTTTGTATTCCACTTGTACGAACCAATGACATGCCCATAGAGATTTGGTGTTCTCAGGATATTGCGTGTCTGTATTGTACTTTCATCTGCAAGCTCGTAGATTTCTACAGGACTTTCATAAATCGCTTTTTGGATAGTAAATCCACTCTGGACTTCCCATCCTAATGTATTCGTCCAATTGAACTCTAGGTTCATACCAGCCACCTGTGCATCTATAGGTGAGTTTCTTTTTTCCAATATTTCTGGAGCATTTTCGGTACTTTCAGCTAGGCCAACTTGTATAAAGGGGTCATTTAATAATGTATAAAAGCCCTCTACAGACAGTTGTATCCTATCCTTGACTCTTTGAGCATCTTTATAAAGTCCAGCAGAAAAGCTTTGTGACCGCTCAGGTCTTAGATCATTCGAGAGCTGTACAAATTGCGCTGCTCCATTGACCGTTTCTATATGTAGGTCCTCATCAAATGCTTGTGGAGCTCTATATCCTGTAGAAAATCCCGTTCTAAACTGCCAAGTTTCATCTATTAAGTGCATTAATTGAACCCTAGGGTTTATTGTGAGTGCGTTAAAAGTAATCTCATTGTCCGACAAGCCTAGTGTATAAGTGCCATCTATGATATTTTGATCTGCACGAATACCACTTAGTACAGTCCATTTTGGATTAGGCTTCCATTCGTGTTGGGCGTAGAGTCCAATTGACTGGGCAGTTTGAACTATACTTCTGCCATAGCCAGGCATTTGATCATCTACCTTATTTCCTACCCATTCTACTCCTAAAGTAAAGCTGTTTTTCTCGGTAAAATACTGCTTCATAACGCCTGTATTCCAAGCGAAATCTGTGGTATTACCATAGAATCGGGCAGCATTGGATAGAGCGTCTGCTATAGCATCATCACTAAGTCCTTCTGACCTAAGAGTGGCTTCATTTCCACCGCCACCATAGTAGCTATCTCTGAGAACTCTCTGTCCTGCAGTATAAAACTGCCATTTACTCGCTGAGCTTGAGATGTAGTCGACATTTATACCTCCACCTATTATCCGATGATCAAGTGCCTCAGCGATATCCGTCAAGTGAGGAGGGAGGTGCAGGAGGTTACCGCCACGTCTGCTCTCATTGATGATGTGTAGGTCGCTAGAGAGCTTGATTTTTGTGTTTGGCTTGAAAAAATGCTTAAATCCCAAAACCTGCTGCGATAACTCAGTGATCTCAGAAAAACCATCGTCATTGGCATCCCAGTCTTCTCGCTCTCGCTGAAGTCCGTACAGTGTAAATCCCTGATTCATGTCCTGATCGATTATATCTGCACTAGCATAAATAGATCTATCAAGCGCTTTACCATCGATCATAGCCCCAGTGATACCCGCCTGAAACTCATTTTGAATAGGGTTTTTAGTAATGATATTGACCGTGCCTGCGATCGCATTAGCGCCATACAGTGCAGATGCACCACCCTTGATGACTTCTATGCGTTCAATCATATGCGTTGGAATATGTTCTAGTCCATAGACTCCAGCAAGCGCACTAAAGATCGGTCGGCTATTGATCAAAACTTGCGTATAAGGTCCTTCTAGTCCATTGAGTCGGATTTGTGTGAAACCACAATTAGCACAGTTGTTCTCTACTCTTAGGCCAGATTGGAATTTTAATCCGTCAGCTAGACTTGATGCATTCATTTGCCAAAGTAAATCTTGATTGATCGAACTGACCTTAGTAGCACTTTCTCTGCTAGATTGCTCATATCTAGCACCACTGATAGTGACGTCCTTTAGTTTAATCGCGTTGGATTGAAGTCTTATAGCAAGTGTAATGTCTTCTTGATTGATATTGACTTCTTGCTCATATGGCACATAGCCTAGTAGCGATACCTTGACTAGGTGATTTCCTTTGGGGATATCATCTAATGCAAATCTTCCTAAAGAGTCGGTTTGTGTGATTTTATTTAAAGAAGGGATACCCACCGTAGCATAGCTTAGTGGTTTATTGTTATCATACACGGTTCCTTTGATGTTTTGGCCTTGTACATCAACTATCAGTATCTGAAATGTATACAAAACCAAAAATATATATCTAATCATATCAGGCTTAATATTTATTTTGAATACACAAAACTAATAAATAGTTTAATCAAATAATAAATTTAGATAAGACTAAATAATCTTTAGATTAACCTTTTGCCCATCAGGCCATTTAAGGCTAGATTTGTATAATGAATGATAAAATAGATTTTGATTTTAAACCCAAGACTTACTTTGAGACGCCAGCTCCAAGTGTTGTTTTGGTGAGGCTACACTATCCAGAAAGTCAGTGGGGAGATGATTTGACCATTTTTGCAGAAAAGCTGGATGGTGAGATATATTATGAAGTGGTGGATTTTTATGGGAATACATTCCACACGGATCCAGTTAAATCAAAGTCTACACTTAAACTTTCTGAGATTATTTACCTAATCGAAACTATAGAAATCACCAATAAGGAGATACTAGGTTCAATGGATATCACGCTTATGGGTACGCCAGAAGTGGAGAGTGAAGTGTACCCGCAGTTGAAAAAGTATTTTGATGAAAAAAGGAGATCAGGATTTTAAAACTCATTCACAGTCTTCACGCTGTAGTTGAAATAGTCAAACCACTGATTGAAGTCTTCAAATGATATACAATCTTTCAACTCGATTCCTTGATAGTTTAAGGTCAAAACGTTTCTGTCAGGGATCAATTTCTTCAGCATATCAGCAATGCTAGTAGGCAGGTTGGAAAGCTGCACGAACTCTGCGTCATCAATGATAAAAGGTGTAATTTGTTCCATTTCTCAATTAGTTTAATACAATAATCTCATTTACGTATAAATTGTTGATTAAAAGCGTGTTATTATTCTGTTAATGTTTTCAAATGTCGCCTTGATGTCTCTCACACTACATTTAATATGCCAAAATGACCAACCTTTATGTACTAGCTCTGTGTTTGATTCTAGGTTTACTCTTTCAGCGAGTAAAGGATTTTCCATCAAATGCTCATATCACCCTCAATAATTTCATCATTTATGTCTCATTGCCAGCTTTGGCATTAGTGTATATACCGCAGATTACTTATAGCCTCACGTTGATTTATCCACTGATGACAGCTTGGATCATATTTGGTGCGGCTGTTTTAATCTTTGGATTTCTTGGTCCTCGACTTGGCTGGGATCGAGCGACCACAGGTTGTGTGATACTTTGTTGTGGTTTAGGAAATACATCCTTTGTAGGATATCCATTAGTGGAAGCGCTTTTTGGGGTGGAGGGGTTGCAATATGCGATTTTGGTAGATCAGCCAGGATCATTTGTCATCGTTTCTTCATTTGGGATCGTGGTAGCGGCAGTCTATGGGCGAGACACGTCTAGGAAGAGAGATATTTTTAAGAAGGTACTGAAGTTTCCTCCGTTTTTGACTTTTGTCTTAGCGTTTATATTAGGGAGTTTTGATATCAAGTTTGAGGGTGTGGTCGCAGATATACTGTCTAAAATAGGGGCGACACTCACTCCGCTAGCCTTAGTTTCAGTAGGTTTGCAATTGAAGGTAAAAGCTACAAACTTTGACTTCAGACCATTACTCATTGGCCTTAGTTACAAGTTGTTTTTAGCACCCTTTCTGATTTTTGCTTTATATGTTTGGATACTTGGAGGGGAAGGAATGCCTGTAGATGTTAGTATCATAGAAGCAGCTATGGCACCTATGATTACTGCCTCTATCGTAGCTTCTAGCAATCAACTTAATGAAAAGCTTGCAGGTATGATGGTTGGTATCGGTGTTCCTCTTTCATTTTTTACGGTGCTCTTGTGGTACTGGATGATTGGATAAAAAAAGCACCTAAAATTCATTAGGTGCCTTTAGTGCTTTTTTTGAAGATAGATTACTCTCCTCCGCCCCTTTTACGAAGTAGCTCGAGTGCTTTCTTCTTAGCTTCTTCTTCTAGCTTTTTCTTTGCTTCCTCAGCTGCTTTTTTTAGACTATCTTCTTTGGCTTTGGCTCTAGCTTCGATGACTTTTTTCAAACTATCTTGCTTTGCTTTTAGATCTGTTTTCAGTGAGTCAGCTATGTTTTCGATTTTTTCTACCGCTTGCTCCTTCTCACTTTCTACTCTGGATTGTATAGCGTTTTGGACTTGCCCTGTGACACTTTTATTGCTATTCAGGCCAAACTTCGGCTTGTCATAAGTACCAGTTAGGGCGATATTAAGTGGAATGATGCTACTCCCTGAGGAGGCTTGTCCAGAAATACCTGCGATCAGATCATTTATCTGAGTTCCTAGTTTGCCAGCAGGTACATCCATTTTGAGTTGATACTGTAGTGAGCCATCTAGTCCAGTGCTACCACTGATATTGGTCTTATATGATCCTATGTTAACGTCAAATGGCTTCACAGAGAACCTACCATCTGTAATTGAGGCGCTTAGCACGAGATCTTTGATAGATACGGAGTTGGCATCATTCAAACTAGTCACGCTGGTCAAGCCACTGAGGAGTTGACTATTTTCATATGCGGCTTTTGCGATATTGATCAGCCCACTTCCGTCTAGCGAGCTAGGTATTGGCATCATATCTTGACCTAATTTTCCGCCTAGCTTGAAAGTAGTGGAGAAGTTTCCAGCTATATGTTGAGCGATTGGAGCCAATGTCTGTATCGTTACAAAAGAGTTGAAGGACTCTTTAAATGAAATTTCTTTTAACTTGAAAGTCATATCAAACTTAGGGTCGCTCATGTCACGAGTATCATAGGTGCCAGATAGGTTCATATCACCTCCGAGTAGTTTCATGCCTGTATCATTAAATCGTAGCACGCCATCTTTTGCGATGATTTGTCCTTTGACTGATTTTAGATTGAGATTATCATATATGACTTCATCGATAGCAGCATTAAATGTGAAATCTACATTTTTTGGGATTTCTATCACGCTGAGCGGTTCGCTACTAGTGGTGTCTACTACCTCTGTCTCGGTCATCCACTCATTGGCATTGAAGCGTTTGGAGTTGAAGTTAACCTTACCGACTAGCACTTCATTTTCACCAAGTAAATAAGGCAGATAGTTGCTTAGTGCTCCCGTCATAGAAAACTTGCTTTCTCCAGCTTGTGCATCAAACTGTGTAAGTGTGATTTCAGATGGGTTGAAGCTGGTTTCTGCTTTTTCTATTTTAAATCCTTGGGGTAAGTCTGTACTCTGATAAGTCAAGTTGTCGATCACAGCCAAGCCTTTAGTTGGTAGATTCGCATATCTTTTAGCTTCTAGATCCGACATTTTACCTTTGGTTTCTAGCTCGGCATAGATATGCCCATCAAGCGTGGTGCCCTCTATAGGATAGATTTTCATAAGCTTGCCTAAGTCAAGGTTACCTTGTACAAAAGCATCCCAAGTGTAGTCGTTGAGATTAGATACTTTCAGCTTTGCGATGACCTCTTCACCATCTAGTAGCATCTTAAAGTCAGACATGTCAAAGGTCGTCTCAGCCATTTTTCCTGATTGATTTAGGATATTGGCCGTTAGGCTGATTTGTTCCAAAGCACTAGGGAAATCACTTGATTTGATATACCCATCTTTTAAATTCATGTTGGCATTAATCTTTGGGATCGTATTGGTAAGGCTATCATATCGGCCACTAGCGGTGATATCTGTACTAAATACCCCTTTTAAAGTCATGCCTTCAAGAGGAAACATGCTTGTCATATCAGCTAGATTGATCGATCCTTTTAAGAATGCATCTATATCATAAGTCACCAAATTGGCGATTTTCATACGTCCACTAAGTGGGTTTTTACCAAAAGCAAGATTGAAGGTTTTGATGTCTAAAGAGGTGTTGTCTATATTACCATCTTTGTTTTCTATGAGTAGATCTACATTGATATCTCTGACAGCATCTGGTAGATCAGGGTATTGAAACATGCCCTCGCTTACTTTGAGCATCAGGTCAAAAGCAGGCATGGAGGTATCACTATATATCCCTTTGACATTTGAGGCAAAGTCTAAGGTGCCAGAGGTCTGTATGCCTTCAAAGCTTTCTGTATAGATGCCTGGTACTAGAGAAAGTAGGCTCTTGAAAGAGTTGTCTTCAGCAGCAACAGAAAAATCCATCTCTATGTCATCTTCTGGCATAGCGATGAATCCATCGAATATGAATCCAAAATCATTGACTTTGATTAGATTCTCTTTGAAAGTGAATTTGAATTCAGGCATATTGATGTTTACTACAGCATCTGCCAGTACTTTTTTATTACTTAAATAGTTGACATCCTCATAGATCATGCTGTGGATGGTTCCTGACAGGAGTCCCTTGAGATCATAGATATCTAATGTAAAATCACCTCTACCATCTAGATTAAGGTCTCTTAGGTCTGTATAGAAGTTCAGTGATTTATCCTCATAGATCATAGAGGAATTACTAATTTCTAGTTGATCTATGGCTATTTGAAGGTCACCTGTACCCGTAGTATCTTCTTGGATTGCTTCTTCTTCAGGGAAAGTAATGTCATAGTTGGCGGCTCCATCAGCTAGTACTTTCACATTGAGCTTGGCTCTATCTAAATGGATGCCTGTCAGTGTAGGATTTTCATCAAAAATAACTGACTTGAGATTGAAGTCTACCTGAAGGGAACCTATGGCAGCCAGCGTATCTCCCGCGAATGGCGCTCTATTAACCACTCCAAAGTCGCCTAAAGTGATCGAAATATCAGGGAATCTTTTGAAAATAGAAGCGCTGATCTTATCATAATCATAATACACGTCTGCATTGACTGCACTAGCTATGGCTTCATCTATTTTAGCTTTGATTTTGTCCTTGAATAAAAATGGCAAACTGGCTAAAAGGACTAGAATGATAGCGACAGCGGCTGTAAAAATTTTTATAAACTTTTTCATGATGGAGAGATGATTTGCGATTTTTAAAATTAACGAAATTAATCTGAGATGGATACGTGTAGCTCTCAATACAAGAAATAGAACAAAAATGATGCGAGAGAAAAGTGCAAAAAAATAACCCGACTAAGCGGGTTAAACTGACATGATTTTGAAAAAATAGTCTGAGTTGGTAGACACACTATTTTTTATTTGTTTACTGAGGTGATACATAGCCTCTAGGAGATAGGCATTTTGTATTTTACCAGCGAAAATGGCTCTGTAGCCGATGATTTCAGCTAGTTTTCTGACTAGCTTACAGTCTTCATCATCATTGCCACAGTAGTAGGTTTCTTTGAGCATCTGTAGTTTATCACAGTTTGGGTAGTCTATCCCCAAGTTGTTGAATGCCTTAAAGATACGCTTTACTTTAGCATGCTTTTGGATATACTCCGTATTGCATATTTTATCTTCCTGCTCTGAGGTGGCATTGGTGCAGTCGATCACCAGTTTGTTGCCGTTGACGGCTTTGAGCACTTGACAGATTTCAGGGAGTTGTTCATTGTCACAGCAGACTAGGACTACATCCGAGCCAGATATGGCTTCTTCATAGTCGACTACATTGCCTTGTTGCAGTAAGATCCGCCAAGCAATAGAGTCAGCTTGAAATGTACCAGATACACCATAAGTGACCTGCATGCCTCTACTTCTGTACTTTTCTCCTAGTGTACAGGCGAGGCTAGTTTCTCCTAATATTGTAATGTTTGTCATGCCGGGGTACTTTTAAGTATTACTTCATTTGCTAATTCACTGTATGCCATGGCTCCCTTGGAGCTCTGATCGTAGTCCATCACAGATAGGCCAAAACTAACCGACTCTGCTACCTTTACATTCCTCGGAATGATCGTTTGGAACAACATCTCATCAAAGTGTGCTTTTAGTTCTTCATACACTTGATTGGATAATGCGAGTCGTGCATCATACATAGTAAGCAGAAGACCTAGTACACTCAATCTGGTATTATAATTTGTCTTGACGACTTGCATCGTTTCCAAAAGTTTGGATAAGCCCTCCAGTGCGAAATACTCACATTGGATAGGGACAATCACATCATCAGAAGCGACTAGCGCATTGATAGTAAGCAAGCCCAAAGATGGCGAGCAATCCAAAATCACATAGTCATATTGAAACCTAAGTGACTGGAGCTTATCATCTAAGACATACTCTCTATTTTCTAAAGTCAAACATTCAATCTCAAAACCAGCTAAATCCATGTGTGCTGGTATCAAATCAGGCAGCTGTCCTTCAAGCTTCATCACAAGCTCTTGAGGATCCAAGTCATCACTGAGTAGCTCATAAGTGCCACTCTGTTTCTCTTCTTCAGCTCCTAGAGCAGAAGTCAAATTCCCTTGAGGATCCATGTCTATAAGTAAAACACGCTTACCTAGTTTGACTAATGCTACTCCTAAATTGAAGGCAGTTGTTGTTTTACCTACTCCGCCTTTTTGATTGATGATTGATATTACCATGAGCTACTAAAGTAAAAGAAATATTTCAAAAAAAATATAATTGTTCGAAGGCTAACTTATTAAGAATATGTTACTTACGAGCAGTGTTTCTTTTTATGTAAAGAATATATTCTTTCGTCATAGCTATTTTGTTGAAAGTACCATTTTGAAAGCGAAAAAAAATTTGAAATTAAAGCGAAAAAATTTTTCACTTTTTCAATTTATCCCAAATACTTAAGATCGATTTTTTGCTTTCCTAAGTTTTCACCATTTAAATCCTCAAGACAATCGGCTATCAGATAAATACAATGGCCTCATGAAAATGAATTTTGTATCATTAAATTAGCGCGTAAAAAAAAAGGGAGATGCAGATTAGAAAAGGAACAGCAGCTGACATACCAGCTGTCTATGATTTGATATATGAGCTAGCCGTATATGAAAAAGCACCTCATGAGGTAGACAACACCGTAGAGCGTATGCTTGAGGATGGATTTGGAGAGAAGCCTATCTTTGAGTTTTTTGTGGCAGAGGACGCTCAGAAGCAAATCCAAGGCATAGCACTCTATTATTATAGATACTCAACTTGGAAGGGTAAGTGTATATACCTAGAAGATTTTGTGGTAAGAGAATCAGAAAGGGGTAAGGGAACAGGGCGTCTATTATTTGACGAACTCGTCAGAGAAGCACAGCGAGTAGGTGCTAGGCTGATCACTTGGCAAGTACTAGACTGGAATGAACCAGCGATTAATTTCTACAAAAAGCTTGAAGCTGATCTGGATAGTGGCTGGATCAACTGCAAGCTTTCTAAGAATCAAATAGACAACTACTTCAAACTCTAGATCACTTCTTCTAGCAAGGAACTAAAGGTAATGTACTTGTCCTGGTAGCGAGCTTTGACATCTGCCTGTAGCTTAGGAGCAAACTGCTCCATGTAGATATTGATGTCTTCTATAGACTTAGCAAAGTACTGAGCAGAGTAGTTGATGCCTCCACCTTCCATTTCGTGGAGGAGCTTATAGAACTTGTATGACTCGAAGAGACCTGTAGCCATGACATCCGGGATATGCACTGTTTTCATCCAGTGTACCCAGTCAGATTCTACATTTTGGTCTATATTTATGGTCACATTGTATAAGATCATATGCTGTGTATTTTAAGTATCAAAATGAGCAACAATATTAAGAATAGCTAGTTTAGCGTCAATGGATTTTTTACAAATTATGAAGAAAGACAGCATATCGATCGCGGGAAGAGACATCAGCAAGCTGAACATAGCGACTGCGCTATTGGCCATATTTCACTTAGTCGGTGTCGTAGGATTATCTTCACCTGCGCTACGAGAGATTTTTCAAGCTTTGACCCCGTTCAATTTACTCTTGTCGATTGGCTTACTGTTTTGGCTTCATCGTGACTTCAGCAAGCAGTTTCTGGCTTTTGCGTTGATTACTTACTTGATTGGCTATTGGATAGAAGTAGCAGGTGTCTATACTGGTCAGATATTTGGCGAATATAGCTATGGCCCAACACTTGGTTTTCAACTATTAGAGGTGCCTTTGATCATTGGGATAAACTGGCTATTGCTAGGCTACATTACTGGGGAGATCGCTCAGAGAGCTACTAAAGTTAAATGGCTAGCAGCGATTTATGGCGCTTTCCTCATGGTGGTGCTTGACTATCTCATCGAGCCAGTTGCTATCAAGCTAGACTTTTGGACTTGGTCTGGAGGAGACATCCCTTTTCAGAATTACCTATCTTGGTTTTTGGTAGCCTTTGTGATACAGTTGATTTATCAATATCTATCATTTGAAAAGACAAACAAATTGGCTCCAAGACTATTCTTAATAGAAGTTTTATTTTTTGTTATTTTAAATTTTCTATTGGTTAACTAAAGCAAACAATTTGAGCCTCACGGTGTTTCAACTATGATGTGGATGAATATCATTTACTTAACAGCAGGATTTGTCTTCATGGAGATTTTTAGTTGGGCTTTTCACAAATACATCATGCATGGTGTGCTGTGGAATATTCACAAAACTCATCATGGACATTCTAAAGGAGGGTACTTTGAATTAAACGATATCTTCTCCTTGATATTTGGTAGCACAGCAGTGGTGTTGATTATATTAGGATCGATAGACGGTTTTGATTGGAGATTTTGGGTAGGAGCAGGCATCACGGTATATGGATTCAGTTATTTCATCTTACACGATATGCTGATTCATAGAAGAGTAAAAGTCTTTGATAGGCCAAGAGGCAAATTTCTCAATGGTATCGCCAAAGCACATAGGGATCACCACAAAAGCAATAAGAAGGATGGAGCAGTATCTTTCGGATTGTTTTTGGTACCAAAGAAGTATTTTAGTAAAGATTAATTTTATAGTAAAGTGAGTACTTATTCAATCAAGGATCTAGAGCAACTATCTGGAATCAAAGCGCATACTTTGAGAATGTGGGAGCAAAGATACAATCTGATGCTTCCTAAGCGTACAGATACGAATATTAGGTTTTATGACGATGAGGATTTAAAACTGATCCTCAATGTGTCACTTTTGAATGATAATGGCTACAAAATTTCAAAAATAGCCAGTATGTCAGAGGAGGAAATGCGTGGAGAGGTACTTAAACTCACAGAGAGAAGTCTGACTTATGATGATCAGATTCACTCGCTGACCCTTGCGATGATTGATTTCGATGAAGATCGTTTTGAAAAGATCATTTCTACCAATACACTCAAATTAGGTTTTGAGAATACGATGGTGAATATCATCTATCCTTTTTTATCTAAAATAGGGGTCCTCTGGCAGACAGGAAGTATCAATCCTGCTCAGGAGCATTTTATTTCAAGTTTGATTAGACAGAAGATCATTGTAGCCATCGATGGGCAATATGTAGATAAGAAAGCAAATAGTGTAAAGTATATGCTGTTCTTGCCAGAAGGTGAGCTTCATGAGATGACTTTGCTGTTTTCTTATTTCTTGATCAAGTCTAGAGGAAATAGAGTAATATACTTAGGGCAAAGCATGCCTGCTAACGATTTAGAAGAAGCTTACAAAGTACACAGACCTGAATACATCCTCACTGTAGTCACGACTACTCCTAGCCAAGAATATGTAGAGACATACCTCAACAAGCTTGCGAGTAGATTTGAGTCTTCTACCTTATTGGTGTCGGGCTATCAAGTCGTAGGTCAAGATCTCAACCTAGCCAAAAATATCAAGGTCCTATCTAATCTTAACCAGTTAGTAGAGATCGTAGAAGATGAAAGTGAAAACAGAATGACGGGTTGATTTAAACATCTTCATTATCTATTAAACAAAAGGCTGATTTTTGAAATCAGCCTTTTTTCGTGTTTAAAGCATGTATATACATAAAAAATGTGTTTTAAACGAAACCTAAGCATATGAAGATCGTGTATTATTGGTTAACAATTAATTAATGTTTAATAAATTTAAAAAATAATTAAACAAAAGTTTTGAGGTTTGTTTAATCCTTATTACATTTGATTAAACAAAAAGCAGAAAGCCATGACAACATTGGAATTCAGTTACTCTCTCAACAAAATGTCTAAGTCACTTAAGCCATTTGCGCTTAAGCTAACCAAAGACCTAGACGAGGCAAATGATCTTCTACAAGATACGATGCTCAAAGCATTCACTAATAGAGACAAGTTTGCAGATGGTACTAATCTAAAAGCTTGGCTTTATACAATCATGAAGAATACCTTCATTACTAATTATCAAAGGATGATTAGAAGAGGGACTTTCGTAGATACGACAGATAATCTTCACTATATCAACTCTGGAAGTGTAGAGATCGAAAACAACGCCAACACGAACTTTGCGATGGATGACATTAGCGCTGCTATCAATAAGTTAGACGATGTTTACAAGACTCCTTTTATGATGCACTACAGAGGTTTTAAATACCACGAGATCGCAGATAAATTGGGGATACCTATTGGAACAGTAAAAAATAGAATTCATATTGCTAGAAAAGAGCTCAAGTCAGAGTTGAAAGTTTACGCGTATAAATTCTAAGGAATGTCTCAAAAAGTTATTGTGATAGGTGCTGGTTTTGCTGGCCTATCAGCAGCTACTTCACTAGCCGATAAGGGTTATGAAGTCAAATTAATAGAGAAAAACACTATCCCCGGTGGCCGAGCTAGGAAGTTCGAAGCTGGGGGTTTTCTTTTTGATATGGGGCCGAGCTGGTATTGGATGCCAGATGTCTTTGAGTCCTACTTTGCCGCTTTTGGTAAAAAAGTAAGTGATTATTATGATTTAGAGAGGCTAGATCCTTCCTATACAGTAGTCTATGGTAAGGATGATTTTGTGGATATCCCTGCCAATTTAGATGAATTTAAAACACTCTTAGAATCAATAGAGCCTGGCTCAGGTCCACAGTTAGACAAATTTCTAGAGCAAGCAGCTTATAAATACAAAGTTGGTATAAACGACTTAGTTTATCGACCTAGTCTTTCACTCACTGAATTTGCTAGTCCTAAGCTTCTGGCAGATATGCTGAGAATGGACATTTTCCAGTCAATGTCTAAGCATGTAAGGAAGTTTTTCAAGCATGATAAGATTATCCGATTGATGGAATTTCCCGTGCTTTTTCTGGGAGAAACTGCCGAAAATATTCCTGCACTTTACAGCTTGATGAACTATGCGGATATCGCATTGGGTACTTGGTATCCCAAGGGTGGTATGCATAAAATCATCGAGGGTATGGTGAAGCTTGCTCAGGAGAAAGGTGTCCAAATCATGCTGGATAGTCCTGTCAGCTACATCGATGTCAAAAATGGTGTAGCAAAAGGTGTAGTCCTCGAAAATGGTGAAAGATATGAGGCAGATATAGTAGTAGCAGGAGCTGACTATCATCATGTAGATACACAACTCCTATCTCCAGAATACAGAAACTACAGTGATAAGTATTGGGATAAGCGTGTAATGGCTCCTTCAAGCCTATTATTTTATCTAGGGGTAGATAAAACATTGAATAATTTAAGGCATCATAACTTGTTTTTTGATGAACCACTAGGCCCACACGCAGATGCAATCTATAAAAATCCAAGATGGCCTGAAAATCCACTGTTCTATGTCTCAGTACCCTCAAAAACAGATCCTACAGTAGCGCCAGCAGGTAAAGAAAATGTCTTCATCCTGATTCCATTAGCACCTGATCTAAAAGACACTGATGAGATGAGAGAGAAGTACTATGACATGGTGATGGATCGTCTCGAGAGACTTACGAATCAATCAATTAGAGACGCTGTCATCTATAAGCGATCTTATGCACATGCAGACTTCAAGTCGGATTATCATGCTTTTAAAGGGAATGCTTATGGACTAGCCAATACCTTGACGCAAACGGCCATCTTGAAACCTTCTATGAAAAACAAAAAAGTCAAGAATCTGTATTATACAGGTCAGCTCACGGTACCGGGTCCGGGAGTGCCTCCATCATTGATATCAGGAAGAGTGGTGGCTGAGCAGGTCTCAAAAGAATTTGGGTTGTCTAAGTGATTTTAATTAACTTGAAGTAAATTTTTGGTATGGAACTCTTCGATCAGACGACTTTTGAGTGTAGCAAACTCATCACCCAGCGCTACAGCACTTCCTTTACGCTTGGGATCAAGACTTTAGACCAAAAGTTTCACTTGCCGATCTATGCCATCTATGGATTTGTGCGCTATGCAGATGAGATAGTTGATACTTTTCATGACAAAGACAAAAAGACCCTGCTAGAGCGATTCAAAGCAGATACTTACCTAGCCATAGAAGAAGGTGTTAGTCTCAATCCAGTCCTTCATGCTTTTCAGATTGTGGTTAATCAATTCAAGATTGATAAAGAGCTTATTGAGGCATTCTTATGGAGTATGGAGATGGATTTACATTTTCATACTTATAATGATGACAAGTATAATGAGTACATCTATGGATCTGCAGAAGTGGTAGGTCTTATGTGCTTGAAAGTTTTTTGTGAAGGAGATCAAGCAGCCTATGATAGGTTGAAAGCACCTGCTTGTAAACTTGGAGCAGCTTTTCAGAAGGTAAACTTTCTAAGAGATGTCAAGAGTGATTATCATGAGAGAGGCAGAGTTTATTTTCCTGGGGTAGACTACCAGACCTTTAGTCAAAAATCCAAAGAAGAGATAGAAGCAGATATCCAGCGAGACTTTGATGAGGCTTATGAAGGCATTATGGCTTTGCCAAAAACGGCTAGACTAGGCGTCTATATAGCTTATATATACTATTTGAAGCTTTTCAAAAAGATCAAAAATCTGCCTGTGGAAGTGATCACGCAAGAGCGTATACGCATACCAAATGCCAAGAAGATCACACTGTTACTTCAGACATATTTCAAGCACCGACTTAACTTTATATAAGATGGATCAATACCTCTACTTAGGATTGATGCTTTTCACTATTTCTTACCCACTAGCGCAGTCTTTTGAGCATAGACTTCAGTATGCTAGTAAATGGAAGTTTCTCTTTCCTGGAGTTTTCCTGACAGCAGCATTCTTTGTGGTTTGGGATCATATCTTTACTGTCAATGGTGTATGGGGATTCAATGAGCGATACATTTTAGGCACTTATATTTTATCATTGCCGATAGAAGAGTGGATGTTTTTCTTTTTCGTGCCTTTTTCATGTGTTTTTATCCATGAAGCATTAGCTTATTTTGTCAAAGCAGATCCTTTTAAAAGCTTTGCTAAGCCCTTTACATGGATTTTAGCGATTGCTCTGTTCATCCTTTCATACATTTATCAAGATCAAGCATACACTTTTTGGAATTTCCTTTTTGGAGGGCTTTTCTTGATTATTTATATGTTAATTTTTAAAGGAAGGGATATAAGTCGTTTTTATTTAACGTATCTTGTACATCTCATACCATTTATTTTGGTAAATAGTGTTTTGACAGGATCATTTATTGAAGAGCCAGTGGTCTGGTATAATAATGAAGAAAATCTCAGTATCAGACTTTTTACCATACCGATTGAAGACAGTATATATTCCATGCTTTTGCTTTTTATGAACCTTACTTTTTATGAGTTTTTAAAAAGCAAAAAAACAATTTTAACCGCTTAAAGTTTAAGCACTATGCTAAACCTCAGTGTCACGATAGATAATAATTCAGGCTTCTGTTTCGGAGTAGTCTATGCCATAGAAATGGCTGAAGATATACTCAATGAGCAAGGATACCTGTACTGCTTAGGAGATATCGTACACAATGATGAAGAGGTCAGTCGCTTAGTCAATAAAGGACTGAGAATCATTAATCATGAAGAATTACTCAATCTGACTAATGAAAAAGTACTCATCAGAGCACATGGTGAGCCACCAAGTACTTATGAGTTAGCTCTTAAAAATAATCTAGAGCTTATAGATGCATCATGCCCTGTAGTACTCAAGCTTCAAAATAGGATCAAGAATTCTTTCGATAAAGATGAGTTGATCTATATCTATGGCAAGCATGGTCATGCAGAGGTGATCGGACTCCTTGGTCAGACAAATAATAAGGCTGTTGTTTTCCAAGATATCAATGAATTAGATCTGGCTACCCTACCTAAAAATATCACACTCTATAGTCAGACAACTAAGAGTACGGATAAGTTTTATGAGATCAATGAGATCCTAAAGGAAAATGGCATCACCGTCAATACAAATGATACAATATGCCGTCAAGTATCCAACAGAGATGCTGAGCTAAGGGCTTTTGCGGAGAAGTTTGATAAAATCATCTTCGTGTCTGGTACCAAATCATCCAATGGACGAGTGCTGTACAATGTATGCAAGGAGAGAAATGACAATACTTTCTTTGTCTCAAATCAAGACCAAGTAGATCCTAGTTGGTTTGCTCCCAATGATACAGTAGGCATATGCGGAGCGACATCTACTCCGATGTGGCTCATGGAGCAAGTCAAAGAAAAAATCTCAAATTTTTAATCCATATTTGAAAAGAATATAAGCTGACAGGGACGAATAGCCCCTGTTTTTTGTTTGAGAGTATATGAGTAAGGCAATCGGATATAAAGGCGTTTGGATAGCATTAGCGATCATAGGCTTGTGGGGTTTGAGCTTAAGCTATTTATTGACTATCGATTTGCACTGGGACAATCCGCTTACCTACCTTTTCATCTTCATACAGACACATCTCTATACGGGACTTTTTATCACGGCTCATGATGCCATGCATGGAGTAGTTTCTCCCAATAAGCGCATCAATCATGGTATCGGTTGGATAGCTTCTACGCTTTTTTCTTACAACTTCTACTGGAAGCTATTCCCTAAGCATCATGAACACCACAGATTTGTTGCTACAGATAAGGATCCAGATTATCACCCTTCAGGCAACTTCTTTATTTGGTATTTCAGCTTTGTGAGACAGTATGTTACTATCTGGCAGATCCTACTGATGGCGGTGACGTATAATATTCTCAAACTCTTCCTACCTATGGAAAACTTGATTGTTTTCTGGATGGCCCCCGCGATTCTAAGTACTCTCCAACTCTTTTATTTTGGTACATATCTACCCCATAAAGGAGAGCACGACAATGAGCATCATGCAGGTTCTCAGCATAGCAATCACCTCTGGGCCTTCTTGACTTGTTATTTTTTTGGCTATCACTATGAGCATCATGCCTCTCCAGGCACGCCATGGTGGAGACTCTATCAGATCAAAGAGGCTAATGAAAAAGCCTAGCGAATATCCTTTTTGATCTCTTTGTCAAAAATAAAAGTGCCAAAAGGGATGATCGAGTAAAAAAATCCTTTGATGGCTTTGCCCATAGTCCAACCAAGATTCAACCAAGCCTGAAAAAGTCCCGCAGCAAATAAGACGAAAAGCAATCCATGAGCCATGCCTACATACCTGACTGCCTCGGGCATATCGTAAAAATATTTGAGGGGCATCGCTACAAATAATAAAAGCAGATAAGAGATACCTTCTACTATGCCAGTAATGCTGATGAGTTTGAGTTGTTGATTTTGATTCATGAGAATTTTTTCAAAAAACATCCAAAGATAAAGACTAGTTTCATCTTCATGGCTTGAATTTATCGCTTTTTCATAGATTGATATATTGGATTATTCAGGGTTTTCTGGCTTAAAATCTTAATTTTGTACTCTTTATCAAACTACATATCATGACGACTAAATCATACATAGAAAGCAATAAAGACCGATTTATCAATGAGCTTCTTGACTTGCTCAGAATTCCCTCAGTAAGTGCAGACCCGAAGTTCAAAGGAGATGTACTCAAGACTGCTGAGTTTGTAAAGGACAGTCTACTCAAGGCTGGTGTGGATAAGGCAGAGATATGTCCTACAGCTGGTTATCCCATTGTTTATGGTGAAAAAATCATAGATGCTAGTTTGCCTACAGTACTAGTTTATGGACACTATGATGTACAGCCTGCTGACCCTTATGAGTTGTGGGATTCGCTTCCATTTGAGCCAGTGATCAAGCAAACAGAGGCACACCCTCAAGGAGCAATATTCGCCCGTGGAGCATGTGATGACAAAGGTCAGATGTATATGCATGTCAAGGCTTTTGAAACGCTGATTGAGACGACTGGGCTTCCTTGCAATGTCAAATTCATGATAGAAGGCGAGGAAGAAGTAGGCTCTGAGAACTTGGGCATCTTCGTCAATGAAAATAAAGAAAAGCTAAAGGCTGATGTCATCTTGATCTCTGATACGAGCATGATCTCATTAGACACTCCATCAGTGACAGTGGGGCTAAGAGGATTAGCTTATATGGAAGTGGAGCTGATCGGACCAAATAGAGATTTACACTCAGGTACCTACGGTGGGGCAGTCGCTAATCCTATCAATGTGCTTTGTGAGATGATCGCCAAATTAAAGGATGAAAACGGACATATCACGATTCCTGGATTCTATGACAAAGTAGAGGTACTGACTAGTGAGTATAGAGAAGACCTCAATAAAGCACCATTTGATGAGGTAGAATATCGTAAAAAGCTGAATATAGCGGCAGTTGCTGGCGAGAAAGGCTTCACTACAATAGAACGCATCGGTATCAGACCTACACTAGATGTCAATGGTATCTGGGGTGGCTATACTGGTGAGGGAGCTAAGACGGTCTTGCCATCTAAAGCCAATGCAAAGATCTCTATGAGGCTTGTCCCTAATCAAGATTTCAAAGAGATTTCACAGTTGTTCACGGAGTATTTTACATCACTAGCACCTGTATCTGTCAAGGTAAAAGTCACTGCACATCATGGTGGAGCGCCAGCTGTCGTGCCTACTGATTCAGTAGGATATAGAGCAGCGAGTGCGGCTATAGAAGAAACGTTTGGCAAATCACCGATTCCTACGAGAGATGGAGGCTCTATTCCAATTGTTTCTTTATTCCAAAAGTCACTTGGTTTAGATGCGATCCTTTTTGGCTTTGGTTTAGATACAGATGCTATTCACTCTCCAAATGAGCATTATGGGATTCAAAACTACCTAAAGGGTATAGAGACGATCACAAAGTTTCATGAGCAATTTGCCAAAATGAACAAATAGAAGAAACGAGCCTTAGGCTCGTTTTTCTTTGAAATCATCCAAACATCCATTTATCTCGTTAGTAAGGGCAGTCATTAAAAAATGAAAGTGCTATCACGAGTTTTATATCAAGAAATAAACTATTTTGCTTGAATAAGCATTTTATACCGTATCCTAAGATCAAGTCATCATGCGCAAATTATTCTTTTTAGTTTTTGCTCTATTTGTTACGCTCAATGCTTCTGCTCAGCTGATAAAGCCTCCTAAATGGACAGTGTCTTACACCCCCAAAGATGTCAAAGTAGGGGATGAAGTCACTATTAGTTTCACAGCAGAAATACCTAAAGACTGGTATATCTATTCAAGCGATTTTGAGCAAGGCGGGCCTACAGTGACAGCTATTGTGAAGGACGGATTGGTGCTTAATGGCATGTCGCTGGTAGGAGACTTAGCTTCTGTAAACTCCAAAAAGAAGTATGATGACATCTTCGAGATGGAAGTAGGTTCATTTACTGGAAAGGGAGAGTTTAGACAAAAAGTAAAAATCACTGCTACCAATGCATCAATCAGTGGCGCGCTTGAATATCAAATGTGCTCTGAAGTGACTGGGCAGTGCATCCCTTATGAGGAAGACTTTGAGATTAGCCTTAAAGCAGCTCCTAATGCAGCTGAAGCCTCAAATACGACTCCGACTGAACAAGCTCCAGAAGCAATTGATCCACAAGAAGATATCGCTAATACAGATACTTCCTCAGTAGCTACTGAAAAATCTACACGTCCTAAAGTAGATCTCAATCAGATCTCTGGTGCTGAATCTTCATCTTTATGGAGCTTCATGGTCTTAGCTTTTCTGGCTGGTTTAGCCGCGCTTTTGACACCCTGTGTATTTCCGATGATCCCAATGACAGTGACTTTTTTCACTGGAGGAAGTAAAAACAGAGGTCAAGCCATTTTTAAAGCCCTACTTTATGGTTTTTCGATTATTGCTATTTATACCATAGCAGGAACGATCGTCTCACGCGTCAATGGACCCGAGTTCGCCAATTGGCTGAGTACACACTGGGCACCCAACATTTTCTTCTTTTTAGTATTTATCATTTTCGCATTAGCCTTTTTGGGGCTATTCGAGATTACACTACCGAGTAGTTTTGTAAATAAGGTAGATCAGCAAGCAGATAAAGGGGGATATTATGGCGTGTTTTTCATGGCCTTTACACTAGTGTTGGTTTCATTTTCGTGCACAGGCCCTATTGTAGGGACGATCTTGATAGAGTCAGCAGGTGGAGAAATCATCAAGCCGATCTTAGGAATGTTTGCCTTTTCTTTAGCTTTTGCGATTCCGTTTACATTGTTTGCGATATTCCCAGAGTGGCTCAATAGCTTGCCTAAATCAGGCGGCTGGCTCAATTCTGTGAAAGTTGTTTTGGGTTTCTTAGAGCTTGCATTGGCTTTCAAATTTTTAAGTGTAGCAGATCAAGTTTATCACTGGGAGCTTTTGGATAGAGATACTTACATAGTGATTTGGATAGTGATATTTGCTATGCTAGGTCTATACTTACTAGGAAAAATCAGACTACCGCATGATAGCGAGATGAAGTACCTAAGTGTGCCCCGTCTATTGTTATCCATATTGACTTTCACCTTTGTGGTCTACATGATTCCAGGCTTGTTTGGAGCTCCACTCAAAGCACTTTCTGGTTATCTTCCACCGATGAGTACACATGATTTTAATCTAGAGCAGCTCATCAGACAAAACGCTACTGGAGGAGGAGCCACTGCTGCTTCTACGCTTTGTGAGCCACCTAGATTTGCTGATAAGTTTACGATTCCTCATGGTATACAAGGCTACTTCGATTATGAGCAAGCACTTGCTTGTGCACGTGAGCAGGGTAAGCCATTATTTATAGACTTTACAGGTCATGGATGTGTAAACTGTCGAGAGATGGAAGCGCGTGTATGGTCTGATCCAGCTGTGCTTGAGCGATTGAAAAATGACTTTGTAGTAGTAGCGCTCTATGTAGATGATAGGGGAGAACTGCCAGAAGATGAGTGGTACACTTCTACTTTTGACAATAAAGTGAAAAAGACTATTGGTAAGCAAAACTTTGATTTCCAAGTGACAAGATTTAATAGTAATGCGCAGCCATACTATGTGATTTTGGACGAAAATGAAGAGTTAGTCATCGAGCCAAAAGCCTACGATCTCAGTATCAAAAACTTCGTGGAGTTCCTAGATGAAGCCAAGCGAAGATATGCGATGTAAGAATAGTGACTAAAAAAGGCAGCCAACGGGTTGCCTTTTTTAGTTATCAAGCTGATTTTCATTAGTTTGAACAAGATTTAATTTGATTTTTTATTTCCAAACTATTTTGCACTTAGCTAAATGATTATTGCTTTTCATCAACCAAAATGCCTTTTTAGCCTTTTTTAGAAAATAAATCAGGACTTTTACACACGAAAATTCTTCCTCAAAGACGTTATCAGAAAAGTACAATTGTTTATATTTCGTCAAATTAGGGGTTAACGACATCAATAGCGGCTTCACATGAGAAAACTAATACTGCCAATTTTACTGGTAATTGCTGTAGGGGGATATTACATTTTTAGCATCAATAAGGCAAATGATCAAGAGACCATAGAGGCACTCAAGCAAGAAATAACTGTGGAGGAAGAGGTCATTCCTGCCACTGAGTTGATATTTGGCATTGAGCTTACTAATCTGGAGATCCACGAAGGTAAAGTCACTCGTAACCAAACCCTGTCGAGCATCCTTTCCCCTTTCAATGTGCCATACCAGCTGATCGATGAGCTGGCCAAAAAATCTCGGGAAGTATTTGATGTCAGAAGAATCGCTGCTAACAGAAAGTATACTATCCTCAGACCTAAGGATTCTCTTTCATCTCAAGCCGCATATTTCATCTATGAGCCTAATCCTATGGAATATGTCGTCTACAAGCTCAAAGATAGCGTAGAGGTGTACAAGGAAGCCCGTCCAGTTACTTTCTCAGAGCGCTCTGTGTCAGGTGTGATAGATCGTAACCTATACCTCAATATGATAGATCAAGGAGTGACGCCAGATCTGATAGATCAGTTTGCAGATATATTTGGCTGGCAGTTGGACTTTCAGCGAATCCAAAAGGGGGATAAATTCAAAGTTATCTATGAAGAAAAGATTGTAGATGGACAAGTGGTGGGGATAGGAGAAGTGAGGGCGGCATATTTTCAGCACTTTGGCAATGACTATGTGGCCATACCTTTTGAGCAAGATGGACAAGTAGACTACTTCGATGAAGATGGTCAAAGCTTGAGAAAGGCATTTCTTAGAACCCCAGTAAAATACTCAAGAATCAGTTCGCGCTATACTCAGCGAAGATTTCATCCAGTGCAGAAGCGCTACAAAGCTCATCTAGGGACAGACTATGCAGCACCTACAGGCACAGAGATCCGTACAGTAGGAGATGGTATCGTAGAGGAAGCACGCTATAGTCAGTACAATGGCAACTATGTCAAGATCAAGCACAATGGCACTTACTCTACGCAGTATCTACACATGTCGCGTATAGCTTCTGGTATGAAGCCTGGCACTAAAGTGAAGCAAGGTCAGGTGATCGGATATGTAGGAAGCACAGGTTTGGCTACTGGTCCACACTTATGTTTTAGATTTTGGAAAAATGGTCGCCAAGTGGATGCCCTCAAAGTTGAGTTGCCATCTGCAAATCCTATCAAAGAGGAAAACATGGCTGCTTATAATCAGCGCAAAGCTGAGATCTTACAGTTGATCTCGAATGTTCCTTTTCCTGATGAAGACCCTGTATTAGTGATAAATAATTAAGCCTAGATACTAGCGAATAGTCTCCCTGCGCTGTATTTTTGGTTTTGGTAAAAAGACTCAAAACCCAATGAGGAAAGCGTATTTTTTATGGAGCCTTTTATTTTTTTCGCAGGTAGTATTTGCTCAACAAAAAGTGGGTTTAGTACTCAGTGGAGGTGGCGCTAAAGGTCTAGCGCATATAGGCGTACTCAAAGCTTTAGAGGAACATGATATCCCTGTCGATTATATCGTAGGAACTTCTATGGGGGGTGTAGTGGGAGCACTTTATGCCTCTGGATATTCACCAGCTGAGATTGAGCGGATTGCTTTGTCAGACAATTTCCAAAGATGGGTAAATGGAGGCTCGGAGAGTTTGTACTTTAGAGATGCGAGTGATTTTCCAGACAATTCTAGTTTGCTTTCTGTTGATTTTTCATGGAAAAGCCTTTTTAAGCTTGAGTTAAACTCTCCTTTAGCAAATGACCTGAGCTTGAACCTAGCGCTAGAGGAACTTACTGCTCAATCATCTGAAGTAGCTAATGATGACTTTGATCGACTGATGATTCCATACAGGGCTATGGCTGCTGATGTTTTTACCCAAAAGCAAGTCATCTTGGGCGAGGGTAATCTAGGAAACGCCATGAGAGCGACCATGTCAGTGCCATTTTTTTACCGCTCTATCAAGACTGACGGGCGATATCTCTTCGATGGTGGATTATATAATAATTTTCCTGTAGATGTGGTCGAAGACTTGTATCAACCTGATGTCACGATAGGGGTCAATGTAGCCGTCACGCGTTTTAAAGAGTATCCAGAAGAGGGTGATGAGGAGCTCATGTCAGAGTCTTTGCTTTTTCTCTTTCTAGACAAGACCGACAGCACTAAACTGGGCGAGAAAGATATCTACATCGAACCAGATCTAGAAGGTTATACAGCGATCAGTTTTGAGTCAGTCAGTGAGCTCATCGAGCGAGGCTATCAAATGGCTATCAAAAAAATGCCTGAGCTGAAATCAAAAATAAGTACCCGAGTAGCTAAAAAAGATGTAGAGAAAAAGAGAGAGACCTTTAAGAAAAATTTCAAACCACTTATCATCAAGGACATTAAGTTGTACAATTTCACAGATGAGCAAGAGAAGTTTGTGCGGAACTACTTCAAGTCCAAAGATGGATTTTATAAGCTAGATGGCGTCAAAAATGCTTATTTCAGTTTGATCTCTGACAAGCATTTTAAAAATATCTATCCAAATATCAACTGGGATGATGATTTAGGAGGCTATGTGTTTGAGCTATATGGTAAGCCTGAGGATATCCTGACAGTAGATATTGGAGGTAACTTGTCTACTCGAAATACAAGCCATGTCTATGTAGGCTTGAGAGCTTACCAGTTTAAGCGTTTTCTCAATACCACAGGTATAGATCTGTACTCTAGCCGATTTTTTACCTCTGTCAGAGCGTATTCGAGATTTGATATTTATCCTAGAAGAGGTCTTTTTATCAAGCCAGAGTTCGTTTACAATAATTGGAACTATGTAGATGTCAAAGATTTTCTTTTTGACAATGCGAGCCCTACTATACTTAATCAGTATGACAGAAGATTTGGAGTAAGTATAGGTAAAGCTACAGGGATCAAAAGTGAACTGACCGCAACGGTTTCTGTAGTGAATAATACGGACTATTATAGCAATAGTATAGATGCTACCACTTCTGACATTTTGGATAGGTTATCATTTTTTGGGACACATACCAAGCTACAGTTGAGTAGGTATAGCCTCAATAAGCGACAGTATGCCAATAAAGGATCAAATTATAATATCAACATTCAAATGATCCAAGGGAGAGAAAACTTTAGTCCGGGGACTACTAGTCTAGACTCTGTAGATAGTCGGACCAATCATTTCTTTTTTAGGCTAAACTTTACGTTGGAAGAGTATTTTAATATAAGTCCGCTTTATTCCTTTGGTTACTTGACTGAGTTTACACTTTCCAATCAGTCACTCTTTAGTAATTACAAAGGTACACTAGTCAATACGCCTGTATTTCAGCCATTACAGGATAGTCCAGCATTTATCAATGCAAATTTTAGAGGGTTTAGCTATGGGGCATTAGGTGTAAGAAATGTATTTCACTTGAGTAGTAAGATAGACTTGAGAGCCGAAGGGTATCTTTTTTCCTCATTGAGAGAGTTGGAGCAAAGAGAAAATCAAGAGGCTAGATTGAGACCTGTGGCATTCACGCCAAGACTCTCAGGCTCAATAGGTGCAGTGGTGCACTCTCCTTTTGGGCCAGTTAGTTTAAGTGTGAATTACTACGATGAACCAAATAATCGTTGGGGAGTCTTCGCTCATTACGGATATGTGATTTTCAGAAAAAAATCTTTAGAATAGTATTTGTTTTCAAGGATATTTTTATCTTTATCAAAACAATCGACAAATTTCATCATACAAAACAAATTTACAGCAGTTGAAAAAGACTAATTTATTGATTGTCTTATTGTTTATTGCCAACTTTTCCTACTCTCAACAAATACAGTGGGCTTCTAAAATCATCGACTTTTCTTCCGAATGGGCCCCGAAGCAAAATTCAGCCAAACAAATTCTAGGTGAACCAAATGCATATCCTCAAGCAGGTGAGCATCCCTCTATTTGGATCCCTGGTGTACTAGGCGCCAAAGCCTACGTCAAAGTCTCTTTTGACAGTGCACAGTTTGTCCGGCAAGTTGCGATCGTTGAGACCCTCAGGCCTGGGTACATAGACGAAGTCTTCTTGTATGACGAAAAAGACAAAGAGTACAGTGTTTACAAAAGTGACCCTGTCGGCTCCCCCCTCGAAAAAAATATCCTCAAAATCACTCTCCCCCTCACTTCTTACAAAGTTAAGTCTCTCAAAATCAGCCTCAATACTCGTGGGCTAAATGAGAAAGTAGGCATCGATGCAGTTGCTATCGGGGATGATGAGTTTGAAGTAAATAAAGATATTCTCATTTTGCCAAACATGTCCGAAGTCCTCAATATGAGGAAGTCAAGCATGACGATCAATTCTCCTTATCAAGAAATCAGCCCACTCGTATCGCTTGATGGAAAGATGCTTTTCTTCTCTAGAAGGGGGGATCCAGAAAATATCGGTGGTATCACAGACCTAGAAGACATCTGGTATAGCTGGAGAGATGAGGCCATGGAGGATTGGGACAAAGCCATCAATATGGGCAGACCGCTCAATAACTCTAGTGCTAACTTCATCGCTTCTGTAGGTTCTGATGGAGATAGACCGTATTTGATCCTTGGCAATCAATACCTCGGTGAAGACTATATGGAGTCTGGGATATCGATTAGCTATTGGGAAAATGACAACTGGGGTTTACCCAAATCCTTGTTTATCAAGAAAGAAAATAATAAATCACTGCGAGTGAACTACTACCTCAGCTACAATAGAAAAATCCTTTTGATATCAGCTGAGCGAACAGAATCGCAAGGAAATCGAGACTTATACGTCTCGTTTTTATTGCCTGAAGGTACATGGTCGGAGCCTTCTTCGCTCGGTACTGCGATCAATACTGCTGGAGAGGAGTTTGCGCCTTTTCTCGAAAGTGATAATAAGACACTCTACTTCTCTTCATCAGGACACCCCGGCTATGGTGGCTATGATATCTTTGTGACGACTAGACTAGATGATACTTGGAAAAACTGGTCTACACCTTACAATCTAGGGCCTCAGATTAATAGCAAGTATAATGATCAATACCTGCATATCTCAGACATACTGGGTAAAGGGCTCATCACTAGAGATGATAGTTTGGGGAATGCAGATATCTATGAGTTTGACCTGCCGATCAATAATCCACCTAACCTCATGGTCAAGGTGAGAGGTAAGGTATTGGACTCTAATTCTAATATTCCACTAGGTGCGGATATTGTCTTTGAGAGGTTAAGTGATGGTACTATCGTAGCACGTACTAAGAGTGATCCGGTCACTGGTGAGTATGAAGTATCACTTCCTATTGGTGAAGAGTATCTATATAGAGCTTTGATCGAGGGCTATCTGCCTATATCTGTCGCAATAGATCTACGCAAACTACTAGATGATAAAGCGGTAAGCATACCAGAAAGCGGCATAGAGATCAGTGATCTGATGGCAGGAAATGATAGCTTCGAAGGAAATATCTATCCAGTCAAAGCGATCAAAGGAAATAAGGCTGCTGTCAGACATATCTTCTTTGATTTTGACAAAGCTGTGTTAAAGCAGAAATCCTTTAAAGAGCTAGATCGTATCGCCAAATTCCTCCTAGATAACCCAACTATAGAGATAGAGGTGAGCGGGCATACAGACAGCATAGGAGATGATGCATACAACCAGAAGCTTTCAGAGAAGCGCGCTCAGGCAGTCAGACAATATCTGATTGAAAAAGGAGTGTCTGAAAATAGGCTAACAGCAGTTGGCTATGGAGAAGTATATCCAATATCTAATAATATGTTCTCTTTTGGTCGAGAACTCAATCGAAGGGTTGAACTGATGATCACCAAAGAATAAACCAACAAAAAAGGGAGCTTTAAGCTCCCTTTGATTTTTTATGCGCACGTCTGGCGTGCCTTTCTTTCTTGATTTTCTGTATGTAGTTTTTGAGCATGTTCAGTTTCAAGTTTGGCTTGATATGCTCACTACTGATGATTGATTTTAAACTGATATCCATCACATTTCTCCTTTTATATACATATATAACGCCTCCTGAACACAAAAGGTTAGCTTTTGAGGATTCTCTCAAATACAATTTTGACAAATCAAGTACTTTAGATTTGTTTTCTTTTGAGGAAAAGCTCATTTTCATGGCTTCATTTTAATTATTGTGAAAAGATATGGCAGCAAGAGGAGGTTTTTCTAGCAGATTAGGGTTTGTATTAGCAGCGGCAGGTTCAGCAGTAGGTCTAGGTAACATTTGGAAGTTTCCCTATGAGACTGGTGAAAATGGCGGTGCTGCATTTTTGTTAATTTATATCCTCTGCACATTCTTGATTTGCTACCCGATCATGGTAGGAGAAATCGCCATCGGTCGCAGAGCTCAATCTGATGCTTATGGATCATATAAGCTCCTTGGGGGAAAATCTTGGGGTTTTCTAGGTCTATTTGGAATCCTATGTGGAGTTATGATTCTCTCTTTTTACAATGTAGTTGCTGGCTGGGCCTTTGGATATTTCTTGGAGATATCATTTGGAGACCTGCTAGAGACGCCAAGTTTTGGAGATTTCTTTGGGACGTACGTGGCAGATGTGTCTGACAACCTGATCTTTTCTTTGGGTTTTATGTTGATTACGGCATTTATAGTGGCCAAAGGGGTAAAAGGTGGTATAGAAAAGGCCTCTAAGATCATGATGCCGATGCTTTTCATCATTTTATTGGTTTTGATTGGCTATAGCTTGACACTTCCTAATGCGATGGATGGTGTTAAGTTTTATCTCTTACCGGACTTTTCAGAGTTGAATTTAGAGACTATTTACTCAGCGGTGGGTCAGGCTTTTTTCTCCTTATCATTAGGCTTGGGAGGATTGATTACTTATGGATCTTATGTAGAGAAAAATCAAAACATCACGCAGTCAGCGACTATGATTACTTTTATGGACATAGCAGTTGCTTTTTTAGCGGGATTACTGATTTTTCCTTTGGTATTTTCTCAAGGTCAAGAGCCAGCGCAAGGACCAGGACTTGTTTTTATCGTACTTCCAGGCATCTTTCAAGCGATGGGGCCTATCTTGGGCAAAGTGATCGGTGGAGGCTTTTTCCTATTACTTTGTTTTGCGGCATTGACATCCACGATTTCGCTTCTAGAAATCCCTGTAGCCTATATCGTAGACCAGAAAAAAGTAGCACGTAAATGGGCTGTATGGGGTATGGCACTTTTAGTATTCTTGATTGGATTGCCAAGTATGTTATCTCAAGGTGCTGTAGCGGCTTTCTCTTCGCTCCCTTTTTATGGAGGAAAATCCACCCTGGATTTTGTGGCGGAAGTTTTCTCAGACATAGGATTGCCATTAGGAGGATTTTTGATGTCGATCTTCATTGCGCACAGATGGAAACTAGCTGCGCTCACTGATGAAATAGCACAGGGGAATGAAAGCTATCGAGGAAGCTTTATGAATAAGTATATCAATTTTGTCATAAGCTATATCGCACCAGTGGCATTAGGACTATTTTTTCTCGTGATCTTAGCTGAGAAGATTTTTGGGTTTTCCTTTTAATAATAAAAAGCAAATTGATAAATGAGCGCTTCTCTGTGATGAGGGGTGCTCTTTCTTTTGTTTATGCCACTCATGTTGTAACTTACCACAAAAGCATACCTCATGGAAACACTCGCATATCTCAGACTCAAGGAGACTATTCAAGATACTTTCGACAAGCAAAAGGAGCAAGCGATCAGGCTCAGGTCTAGCAATGCTGAAGAACGACTGGTTAAGTTGAAGAAACTCAAAGAATGGATACTGACCCATAAAGATGCCATCAGAGAAGCACTCTATCAAGACTTTAGAAAACCAGCTGCTGAGGTAGACATGACTGAGATCTATGTGGTCCTTGCAGAGATCAATCATGCCCTCAAAGATCTGAAGAAGTGGATGAAAGATGAGCCTGTTTCTACTCCACTTAGTTTGCTAGGAACTTCTTCTTATGTCCAATATGAGCCAAAGGGTGTATGTCTCATCATCGCACCATGGAACTATCCATTTAATCTGATGGTGGGGCCATTGGTGTCTGCTATAGCCGCTGGGAACACAGCGATTTTGAAGCCATCAGAGATGACTCCTCATACAGCTAGACTCCTCGTTCAGATGGTGGGAGATCTTTTTTATCCTGCTGAGGTAGCAATTTTTGAAGGAGAAGTGGAGGTCTCTACCATGCTTTTAAACCTGCCTTTTGACCATATTTTTTTTACAGGAAGTCCTCAAGTAGGCAAGATCGTCATGCGGGCTGCAGCAGAGCACCTGACCTCCGTTACGCTAGAGCTTGGAGGAAAATCTCCTGCAATCATTGATGCTTCTGCTAACATAGCAGATGCGGCTGGTAAGATTGTTTATGGGAAATTTGTCAACTGTGGGCAGACTTGCATAGCGCCTGACTATCTGCTAGTACATGAGTCTAAGATAGCACCGCTCATAGATGCTATGAAGGAGCAAATCGATAAAATGTACAATGCAGATGATAAAGGAATTCATGCATCGGCTGACTACGCAAGGATAGTGAATGAAAAGCACTTTGATCGCTTAAATGAGATGCTCAATGACGTACAAGCCAAAGGCGGGCAGGTGATCAAAGGAGGAATGGTGAATAGAGCAGATAGGTATATGGAACCTACTTTGGTTTTAAATCCATCAGATGATTCACAAATCATGCAAGAGGAGATATTTGGTCCAATACTACCTATCAAAACCTATCAAAATATTCAAGAGGCGATAGATTTGATCAATCAAAAGCCTAAGCCATTAGCACTCTATGTGTTTTCTCAAGAGAAAGAATGTAGTCAAGAAGTGCTAGAAAAAACCTCTGCAGGAGGTGCATTGATCAATGATTGTGTGCTACATTTTTTGCACCCAGAGTTGCCATTTGGTGGAGTCAATAACAGTGGTATAGGAAAAGCACATGGCTACTTTGGTTTTAAAGCTTTTAGCAATGAAAAAGGGGTCATGAAACAGCGAACAGGCTTGACCGCTACTAAGTTGCTACATCCTCCTTATGGAGCCAAGGCTAAAAGGATCATAGATACCATGATCAAGTACCTTTAGTCTCTTATCAGTCGAAAACTTTGTATTTGTTGACCGCTTTTAATTTGTAAAATATATATGCCTTTAGGTGCCGTGACCAAAAATGATTCTATACTGGAAGCACCTCTCGAGATAGAGTCTTTTACCTTTACTTTAAGTTCTCCATACATATTGTGCAGACTAAAGGTGTGCTGATCATGAGTTAATAAGGATGGATCAAGTAAAGTGATGCTCAACCTACCTTGTCTATATGGGTTTGGATATACAGCCCAAGAGGTTTCAGTCTTTGCTTTATAATCAATACTAGCTTTAATTACTGGGCTGTATTCATAAGCTCCATCATAGTCGATTTGCTTTAATCGGTAATATAGATTTTGATTTTTGACAGGGACAACATCGTCTATATATTGATAGGCTTTAGGCGTAGTTGTTGTACCATGACCATCAATGAGGCCTATTTGCTCAAAGTTCATTGCACTTCCAATGGATCGCTCTATTTCAAAGTGAGAATTGTTTTCTTCACTGGCTGTTTGCCATTTCAGCTGGACGCTATTCTCTACTTGTACTGCTTGTAAAT
This sequence comes from Penaeicola halotolerans, assembly GCF_016464625.1. GTDB lineage: Bacteria > Bacteroidota > Bacteroidia > Cytophagales > Cyclobacteriaceae > Penaeicola > Penaeicola halotolerans. The sequence continues at coordinate 52,799 of NZ_JAEAGO010000002.1, read as the reverse complement.
ATACCAATTCTACGGGGAGTGTTGAGTTGGTATTAGTAGAAGAGACATAGAAGTTGCCAGAGAGATTATTGAGAGATATACCAGTTCTATTAGCTACGAAATCACCTCCTATTAAACTTCCTACAGTATTGCTTCCAGGTGCGCTGCTGTTTAGCCTTGTGATGCGTATTTGATCTGCACTGGCTATATCCATCCCTCCAGCAGTCAAGCTTAGCGATGCTCCAGTCAATAGTGAACTCCCCTCACGGACGATATTCCAAGCAGAAGTATTGACCCTTCTGATGGTGGCGAGACCGTCTAAGAAGCTGACATTATTGACAGTCTCGGAGAGTGTATGACTGAAAGTAAAAGCATTTCCAGAGGATAGAAAGCTTGCACCATTGATACGAATGGTTCGATTGAAAGGGCCTACCCAAAAAGGAATGGTGATGGTGAGATTTTCACCATTGGCATAAGATTTTCGAACTGTCCCATTGGCATTAATTCTTCCATTAGTTGTTGTAAGACTTGCACTATTCCCTAAGTTAAGCTGAAAGTTGTTAAGATTGAGTATACCAGCATTGAGCGTCAGGTTATTAGTGATTGTCAAATTAGTCAGCAGTGTAGTATTGCCTGTAGATTTGTCTATGGTCAGTCTAGGAGCATTAAGATTAGTTAGTTGTTGATTGCGATTTCCTGTGAGTGATAGACGGAAAGTACCAGATAGGAAAGTTCCAACAGCTCCGATGAAGTCGCCTTGGAGCACAATATCATCTCTAAGCTCAAGTTCACGCCCAAACACATTGACCAAATCCCCTTCATAAAGGTTAGGAGATACTCCTAGGCTGATTTCATTGAGACTATTTTGCTTTTCATCTCTTGTGTAGCGAACTGTCCCTTGTAGTATGACTTGGCTATACTCGATGGATGGATTGAGTGCATCTATGTCAAAAGTACCACCTGCCTCCAGCGTAAAGCTATTGCCCACTCCAGTTCCACCAGCATTAAGTGCAGCAATAGTACCAGAATTAGACTGTAGGATAGCCCCGCTTTGGATAGTTAGATCCTGTGCTCCGATGTTATTGTTTCCAGCGTTGAGTCTTCCGCTGATAAGCCTAAGTTCACCTACTTTGATATTGGTGAGCAGAGTGACAATTTGACCAGGATCGAGGTCTATAAGGAGTCTAAAGGCGTGATTAGTGCCAGCAGACCAAGCACCTGCTGAATTATTTAAGTCACGTGAAGATCCTTTGATAAGAATAGCGCCAGATGGATTACCTTGGATCCATCCACTGCCGATATTGACACTGCTAGGTAATCCAGGCGCAGATCCCGTGAAGGCATTTAATGTCCCAAATACTTCTAAAGTAAAATCAGCGAGTAAGAGTACCGCATTGGTGCCAGCATCACCATTGAGGTAGAGATTACGACAGCTTTCTGTTTGGGTAAGATTGACTTGTGCATCAAAGTTGAGATAGACATCATCATTTAGTGCAGGTTTTTGTGTGGCAGCTACCCAAGTAGTACCATTATATGTCTCCCAAGTAGAGGCCTCATTCCAATTCCCATTTTGAATCGCGTTGCGATAGTCCCCTATAGTCTGCCCATTTGAAGGGAAATAGAGACAGAGAAAAATGTATATGATCAAAAAATAGCGATTCATAATGCATTTATTAATATATATGTCTTATAAGTATTATTAAGACTTTTAAAATTGTTTTAATATATAAAAATATGTTTAAAATTATATAAAATTAATATTACTTTATTGTCACTAAGATTTTTGATCGACTAGATTCCATCAGGTTGCTTGGCTATGTCTGAGCGTGCGCTTTCATTTTTTTATGTATGTTTGATATTTAAAACCAAATGGCATGAGAAGTCTAATCCTTAGTATTTTAATTCTAGTCTTTTGTCAGCAAGTTCAAGCGCAGCAGTTAAGTGATCAGGCAAAAGTCAGCCTCCTAACTTGCGACCCTGGGTCTGCGCTATATTCAGCTTTTGGGCATAGTGCACTTAGGGTACATGATCCTGTGATGGGCTTAGACTTGGTATTTAATTATGGCACTTTTGATTTCAATGCACCGGGCTTTTATGTCAATTTTGTCAGAGGTAAGCTCAACTACTTTTTGGCAGTAAATAATTATGAAAATTTCTATAGAGCTTACTACAGAGAGCAGAGAAGCATGCGGGAGCAGGTTTTGAACCTTTCTGAAGATCAGAAGCAAGAGGTTTTTGACTTTTTGATGATAAACGCTCAAGAGGAAAATAGATACTATCAGTATGATTTCTTTTTTGACAATTGCGCTACGAGGATACGGGATGTCTTGCAGACTGTTTTGGGAGATCGATTGAAGATACCCGTACAGGAAAGTGACAAGACCTTCAGAAATCTGATCGATGAATATTTAGGCAATATGCCGTGGGCTGACTTTGGGATAGACTTGGCGCTGGGGAGTGTGATAGATGAGGTGGCTACATCTGAAGAAGCCATGTTTTTGCCAGACTACATGGAGTCTGGATTTGCTGAGGCGAGTATCGTAGGAGATGGTCCTACACGCCCACTTGTAGCTTCGCAAGAGGTCATTTTTGATTTTGAACCAGTAAATGAATCAAGCTTGCTGGTATCACCTAGGATTTTCTGGATTTTACTCTTGATTGGTGTGGTATTGTCTTACGTTAGCTTTAAGAGAAACCGGATTTTTAGAGGGTTTGATATTGCATGGACTTTGGCTTATGGTCTCTTAGGACTCTTGGTCGCTTTTCTTTGGTTTGGGACGGATCATCAGGCTACCGCTGGAAACTGGAATATCCTCTGGGCAATGCCTACTCACCTTTTGCTCGCTGTGGCACTTATTAGAAATAAACCACTTGCATGGCTTTCTAAATATCTCTTAGGGGCGATTATTATAGTAGATGCTGCCTTGCTCGTGTGGGTTTTTGGTGTGCAGTCCTATCATGCAGTTGCTTTGCCGCTGATCGTATTAGCGCTGCTGAGACTCTATGTGCTTTATAGCAGATGGTTACCGCGACTCAAGTGATTTGACAGCTTCCCAGACGAGGTCTGTTTCAAAGCCCCTGCTCATGAGGTATTGTGCTAGTTTCTGTTGTCGGATATAGTCATTCGGTGCGGTAGTTTTGCTCGCTCTCTGCTCAGCCACCGTGCAGAGTGTGTTCCAATATTCCTCTGGGTCGATCTCCTTCATGCCAGATTTGATACAGTATTCAGAGATATTCTTTTGTTTGAGCCCTTGGAGTATTTTGATTCTTCCCCACTTTTTTATCCTAAACTTTCCCCTGACATAGCTTTGAGCAAATCTTTCTTCATTTAAAAATCCTTCAGTAATCAACCAAACGATCAGTTCATCTACGTCATCTGAGGACAATTGATATTCGTAGAGCTTAGTCCTGACCTCTTGCTGACAGCGCTCTTGATAGGCGCAGTAGGCGGCTATCTTTTCCTTAGCAGCGGCAGGGGTGAGCTTTTTGCGCACTTTCTTTTTGTTTTCACTAAAGTCGTAATAAGCCATGGGATAAATTTATTCAATTATTAATAAAATGACGAATGATTGCTTTACTCACTTGATCCGCTTTGCTTTTATATACCTTGTCCTTTCTCTTATTTTGCTAAATTTGTCTGATCAATATTCAAACCTATCTAATACAAACGCACAATCATGAGACAAAAAATAGTAGCAGGAAACTGGAAGATGAATAATACATATGACCAAGGCTTAAAGTTAGCCTCTGAGGTCATCCATATGGTACAAGATGAGGTCAAGTCAGATGTGAAAGTCATCATGTGTGCACCTTTTATCCATCTATCTGGTGTGAGTAAGCTTAGTCAAGGTGTAGCACAAGTCCATGTAGGTGCGCAGGATTGCAGTGCCAAAGAGGCAGGAGCATACACTGGGGAAGTCTCAGCAAGTATGTTGAAATCTGTAGGGGTGAGTCATGTAATCATAGGACACAGTGAGCGCAGAGAGTATCATGCAGAGTCTAATACACTTTTGACTGACAAGGTTAAGCAAGCTTTGGCAAATGGTTTGACTCCGATATTTTGCTGTGGAGAGCCTTTGGAAATTCGTGAAGCTGATCAACAAAACGCTTATGTCAAGCAACAATTGACAGAGAGTCTTTTCGATTTTAGTGCGGAAGATATTCAGAAGATGATCATCGCTTATGAACCTATATGGGCGATCGGTACTGGTAAGACAGCGTCATCCGCACAGGCACAAGAGATACACTTGGTGGTCAGGGAGCATCTAGCTGCACAGTATGGTAGAGATATTTCGGATAATATATCTATTCTTTACGGAGGTAGTTGTAAGCCAGACAATGCGCATGAGCTGTTTAGTCAGCCAGATGTAGATGGAGGTCTCATCGGAGGCGCGTCCTTAAAATCTAGAGATTTCGTAGATATCGTCAAATCATTTTAATTCACATAAGCCCTTCATCGGGCTTATTTTCTATAGCTTATGAATTACCTTTCTTTTCAGATCACTTGCCAGTTAGACTTTGTAGATATCCTAGTAGCAGAGCTATCAGAAGTGGGTTTTGATTCATTTTTGGAGACAGATACTGGTCTTGATGCCTATGTCGAAGAGAGCCTATTTGATAGGGCTACCTATCAAGAAGTAATAGATCGCTATGAGGAGATCGCTTCGATCATTGTTACAGAAGGTGTCTTGGAGAAAAAAAACTGGAATGAAGAGTGGGAAAAAAGCTACGATCCTATCATCGTGAGTGAAAAAGTACTCATACGAGCGTCTTTTCATAAGCCACAGCCAGCATATCCATATGAGATTTTGATCAATCCTAAGATGTCCTTTGGCACGGGTCATCATGCCACTACACACTTGATGATAGAGCATCAGCTGGAGATCGATCACCAAGGCAAGCGCGTCCTAGACATTGGATGCGGAACAGGTATCCTAGCGATCATGGCACGAAAACTGGGAGCTACTGATATAGAGGCTTTTGACATGGATGAATGGTCTGTCGAAAATAGTCATGAAAACTTCCTACTCAATGAAATGCCAGATATCAAATTAGCTCAAGGAATCGTTACTACAGTGAATCCTACGGGCGCATTTGACATATTGATTGCGAATATCAATAAGAATGTTTTGCTCAACGAGATGGAAGCTTATGTGAAGCTAGCAAAGGAAGGCACTTACTTGCTTTTGAGTGGGTTTTATGAGACGGATATCCCACAGGTACAAGCAGAGGCTGAAGCTTGTGGATTTACATTAGATCAAAGTAAAGTTCGAAATGACTGGGCAGCTTTAAGATTGATAAAGGGATAAATATGAAAGCAATCAAGTGTGTTTTAGTCCTAATACTCATCGCGAGTCAACAATTAGGCTTCTCTCAAGGAGCTACGAGAGATGCTGTGGGCGAGCTAGTGATCAAAGTCAAAGGACTGCGCACTGCCGAAGCTACTGCTTTGGCTCAGAAGTTTGAGACTGCATGGGCTGATGGTAGTTGGACGGGTAGTGAGCGAGATGAGATATCAGCAGCGAGTGCAGTTTTGCTGGATTATAATTTTTCCTCTGAAACGGGCAAGTCCATGTTGGCGGTATTATTTGCGATCAAAGAAGGTAATGTCTTACCTAGTTCTGAGAAATCTGTAGCACTCAAGACTGTGAGATGGATGCTGGAAAATAGGTCTCAACCTGAGATCATTGCTTATTATAATAAAATGGCAGATTTTGCTACTTCTGGAGTTTTTCTCAAAGGCAATGGCTATCAAGCAAGCATCTCAGGAGGAAGCATGCAACTACTCTATCCAGACAATGCCATGGATAGCGAAGAATACTATGCTCCTGATCCCTCTATAGCGCTCAAAGGAACTAGTATTCAGATCACAAAAGGTGCAGAAAAATCCACACTAGAAAACACTAAATTCTTTTTCACTTTTGGCAATGACTTCGCTTATGGCGAGGCAGGCAACTATATCTGGCCAAGCTCTAAGAGCAATGGTCAGAATATCTCGGTAGCACTTCAAAACTATGATTTCAATTTTTCCATGTTAGAGCTAAGTGGAGAAAGTGCCGTCATGACCCATCCTGCTGTAGACAAACCCATCGAAGGGACTTTCAGGTATGTAGTCAAAGGTCCAGTAGATACCTCTAGTCCAGCTTTTAGATCTTACAATAATGACTTGCCTATAGACTATGGCATGGGATCCGAGATCAAATTTACGAGTGGATTTTCCCTAGTCGGAAGTAAGCAAAGCAATGCAGGTCTCTACAGTGCCAAGACTGAAATGGAGTATTATAGAGGGTCTGAGCTGGCCTTCAAAGTGGCTTCACCATTTTTCAACATTGATAAAGTCAATGGCCGAGTCTCTAGTGATCCCGCCAGTGTGACGATTTTTCATGGAGCTGACTCGATCTATCATCCTGGAGCTATCGTACGATTCGATGCTAAGACTAAAGATCTTTCCTTAGAGATCAGTGAGGTGGGTGCTTATCGCTATGCCAACTATCACCTGAGTATGTTTGAGATGGAGCTGATGGCACAGACGATGAACTGGACACTAGATGGTGATACGCTCGGTTTCAGTGTGCTCAGAGGAAAAAGTGAAATCCCTACGATGGCGATTTCCAAAAACTATTTCAACAGAAAGGAATACCTTCAGCAGTCATATATGCTAGACTTTCATCCGATAGGATTGCTCGCTAGCTATGCTGAAGAAAAAGGTGTGCGTGAGTTTTTTATCGGTGATTTAGCTTTCGAAAAAGGCAAGAATGAAAATACACTTGTCACGATCTGCGCTTCACTAGATGCAGAAGGCTTTATCTCCTTTGACAGGTCAAGTCGCTATGTGATTATCAAGGATAAACTTATCCATGCTTTCGAATCATCCACCAGAAAGACGGACTATGATAATATCTTGATACCCTCTGTATCGGATGAAAAATACAGTGCTTACGTTTTGCTTAGTGACAATACGCTCAACCTAGTAGGGGTAGACAAGTTTTATGTCAGTGACTCGATAGACATGGTGATCACGCCTGAGGATAAATTGGTGACAATTCATCCAAATCGTAGGATAGGATTTGATGGAGGGATAGAGTCAGGAAAGTTTGCTTTCAAAGGAAAGAAGTTCATGATGGACTACGATACCTTTGCAATCAATCTAGAACAGATCGATAAGATACAACTCAAAATAGAGAATGAGAATAAGGAAAAAGTGGAGATTGATAATGAACTCACAGAGACGAGCGGTATTCTTTACATCAATGAACCAAATAATAAGTCCTTCTTAAAACCCAAGCCAGAATATCCAAAATTTGCTTCATTAGATACGGCCAAGGTCTTTTTTGATTCTGAGAAAACACTGGATGGAGTCTATGGAAGAGAAGTGTTTTTTGATGTGCCGCCATTTGAGATCGATAGTACAGTGACTTCAGACCCTGCAAAGATCAGCTTCCAAGGGAAGTTCGTTTCTGGAAAAATCTTTCCTGAATTTGAGGAAAAGCTCAAGATACGACCTGACAATTCACTTGGCTTTAGTCACGAAACGCCCGCTGAGGGTTATGCTGTCTATGAGAGCAAGTCGACTTTCAGTGGAGCGATCAGTATGGATAAGTCTGGTATCAAAGGCTATGGCGAACTAAAACACATGAATGCTACGCTGGAGTTAGAGGATGGCACTTTTTTCCCTGACTCACTCATAGCCAAAGGCAAAGGTGGTAGCATGATAGCTGGCAGCTATGAAGGCATCTCTACTCCTCAGATGGATTTACCAGCGCATAGACTTAAGTGGTTTCCTGGATTAGATAGTATGCGACTAGGGACGATCTCGGAGCCATTCGCTTTTTACCAAAAACAAGGAAATCTCAAAGGAGAACTCTATCTCACGAAGAACGGAGTCAAAGGTCAAGGAGACTTTGATATCCTAAATACGCTCACTAAATCGACTGATTTCACCTTCAAGGAAACAGAGATGATCGCGCGTGGGGCGGACTTTACGGTAAACTCTAATACTGGAGGTAGGGCTTTGCTGAAAGGAGACAGCGTCAAGCTCAACTTCAACTTCGCAGAAAACTATGCTGACCTCCAGTCTGAAGATGCGGGTAAGGCTAGCTTAGAGTTTCCTTATGCGTACTATAAGACATCCATTCCGAATGCTCGCTGGGATCTCAATGCTGAGAAGATCATCATGAAGAAGCCAGAGAGTACGCCACTCGAGGATAGCTACTTCTACTCTACTAGAGAAAGCATGGATTCGCTTTCTTTTAATGGTACGGATGCCGTCTATGACATCGCTAAGCAAGAGCTTGAGATCAGCGGTGTACCTTATATTCTAGTAGCGGATGGCAAGATTTTCCCAGCAGAAAATAAGCTAACCGTACTCGAAAACTCTAAGATCAGACAGCTAACCAATGCAAGAGTAGTCCTAGATGCTGAGAACGAATACCACACGATCACCAATGCTTCCATCGATATCATTTCAAAAAATAGGATGGAAGGAGAGGGGTTCTATCAGTTCATCTCTCTTGGAGATACTTTCAATATCAAGTTTAGTAAGTTTCAGTGGATCGAGCCTGCAGGAGAGAAACCTTATACACAAGCAACAGGAGTAGTTTTAGAGAGAGAGAATCTAGGGCTTTATCCAGGCTTTAAGTATAAAGGCGATCTCATCATGAAAGCCAACAAGCCAGGACTGGAACTAGAGGGATATATCAAAGTAGACTTGAAAAAACAAGGTAAGCTAGAGTGGATCGCTTATAAAGCTTCTGCAGAGCAGCCAGAGATATCTCTAGACTTTGATCAAGCAAAATCAGAGGATGGAAGTCCCCTCACCGCAGGACTTTATTATTCTAACTATGCGCTATATAGTACTTTCTTGGCAGCTACTAAAAGGATGGATGATGAGCTTTTCTTCAGACCATCGGGCAATCTGACTTTTGAAGAAGAAAAAGGAGAGTATCGTATAGAAACACCCGCGAAAGCTAAAGGAGAGCAATATAATGGTCAGATGTATGCCTACAATGAAACTACAGGTGAGGTGAAGTTTGAAGGAAAGATGAACTTCAGTAATGATAAACGCTTGGCGATGGTAGCTTCTGGTATTGGCTTAGGTAATGCTGATAGCAGTACTTTTGAGATAGATGCTTTCATAGGTTTCAAGTGGCCAGTCAATCCAGAAATGATCTCAGGAATGGCCTCAGAACTGGCTAAGCTAGTGCCTAGACTTGGGTTAGAAAAAGCAGATGGAGACTTGACTTCTTACTTGTACAAAGCCTCCGAATTTACAGGTCATGCGAATGCCAAAGCCTATGAAGAAGCCATCGCTACTAAAGACACCTCACTCGTGGGTTACTCTCCAGAGCTGGCTGCTATGCCACTAGTACTATCTGGTGTAGATCTCAAGTGGTCTAGAGAGCGCAAGGCATTTTATAATGAAGGTAAGATCGGCATCTCCAATGTGCTAGGCACCTCGATCAATGCTAAAGTCCCAGGCTTTATGGAGCTCAGAAAATCAGATGAGGGAGATTTCTTCACACTTCTGCTACATGTGACAGCAGGTGAGTGGTACTATTTTACTTATGATGGTATCAGACTTTCTATTGCTTCTTCTAATAAGGTCTTTTATGACTTGGTAAAAACAAAAAATAATGCGCTATCTGCTAAGATTGGAGAGTTTACCTATTTGCCAGCAGATCTCGAAGAAGCGCAACGCTTCGTGGATAATTTCCGCAAGACATACTTCGGTATCGTAGAGAAATACAACTTGGATGTGCCAGCGCAAGAAAAAGCACCAGTTGAGAAAAAAGATGGATTTTAATAAATGATGATGACATATATGACGATAGGCCTCTACTTGTTAGGGGCTTATTTACTTGGATCGATTCCTACAGCTGTATGGGTAGGAAAGGCTTTTTATAACATAGATGTGAGAGCGCATGGTAGTGGCAATGCTGGAGCTACCAATACTTTTAGAGTTTTGGGTAAAAAGCCTGGGTTTGCTGTCTTCCTGATAGATGTGCTAAAGGGCTTTGCTGCGGTCTCACTTAGTATTTGCATGGTGGATCAATCACTCATCAGCATGGAGGCTGCCTTCTATTATAAACTCGTATTAGGCGCATTGGCAGTGGGGGGTCATATTTATCCAATCTTTGCTGGCTTCAAAGGAGGCAAAGGCGTAGCTACGGTTATGGGAATGGTATTGGGCATACAGCTAGTAGCTACACTAGCTAGTTTTGTGGTCTTTTTGATTTTGCTTAAGATCACTAAGTATGTCTCACTAAGTTCTATGTTATCAGCCCTGTGTTTTCCTTTGATGCTGCTTTTCGTTCCTTATTTTCAGCCAGTGGATCAGCGTTTAGTCATTTTCGGTTTTGTGGTGGTGGTACTGCTTGTATTTACCCATAGGTCAAATATCAAGCGTCTTTTAGCTGGTACAGAGAGTAAGGCAAAAGTTTAAATATTCTCATTGATCCATTAAAATAGTTTTAGGTCGATTGGTGCATTGCTGTAGACCTTCTATCTTTGTTTTTTTAATTAAAAAATCAATCAAATGCTCAGAACACATACTTGTGGAGAACTCAGAATAGCGCACGTAGGTCAGTCAGTAACACTATGCGGATGGGTTCAGCGCGTCAGAAATAAAGGAGGGATCATTTGGGTAGACTTGAGAGATCGCTATGGTCTGACACAGTTGATCCTTGAAGACGGTCAGGTATCATCAGAGTTGCTGGATAAGGCAGCATCACTAGGTCGTGAGTTCGTCATCCAAGCCCAGGGTGTTGTTTCAGAGCGTTTTTCTAAAAATGATAAAATTCCAACAGGAGATATAGAGATCAAAATCCAATCGCTCGAAGTTTTGAATCCTGCTAAAGTACCACCATTTATCATAGAAGATGAGACAGATGGAGGGGATGAGCTGAGGATGAAGTATCGCTACTTAGATCTGCGCAGAAATGTAGTCAGAGAGAAGCTACAGCTTCGTCATCGCATGATGCAAGAGACAAGAAGATACCTAGATGCACAGCAGTTTATAGAGGTAGAGACTCCTGTACTGATCAAATCTACTCCTGAGGGAGCTAGAGATTTCGTAGTGCCCAGTAGGGTCAATGCAGGGGAGTTTTATGCCTTGCCCCAGTCTCCACAGACTTTCAAGCAGCTGCTCATGGTTAGTGGCTTCGATCGCTACTTCCAGATCGTCAAATGCTTCAGAGACGAAGATTTGAGAGCAGATAGACAGCCAGAGTTTACTCAGATAGACTGTGAGATGTCTTTTGTCAGTCAAGAGGATATTTTGTCAACTTTTGAAGGGCTCGCTAGACATCTTTTTAAAAATGTAAAAGGTGTAGAATTGAAGGACTTCCCAAGGATGACCTTTGCAGATGCTATGAAGTATTATGGTAACGATAAGCCTGATACACGTTTCGATATGAAATTTGTCGAGCTCAATCAAGTGGCTCAAGGTAAAGGATTTGGCATATTTGACAGTGCTGAGCTAATCATCGGTATCAATGCTCAAGGTGCTGCCGAGTACACTAGAAAGCAACTTGATGAGTTGACCGAATGGGTAAAGCGCCCTCAGATAGGTGCTAAAGGACTCGTTTATGTGAGGTATAATACTGACGGTACGCTGAAGTCTACAGTGGATAAATTTTTCAACCAAGAAGATCTTAAAGCTTGGGCAGATGCTATGGGTGCAAAGCCAGGTGATCTGATGCTACTGCTTAGTGGAGATACGGCTACTGTGAGAAAGCAAATGTCAGAGCTTCGTCTGAAAATGGGGGAAGATTTAGGGTTAAGAGATCGCAATATATTCAAACCCCTTTGGGTGATAGATTTTCCACTGCTAGAGTGGGATGAGGAGACTAAGCGCTACCATGCGATGCATCATCCATTTACTTCTCCGAAGACAGAGGACATCCCTCTCCTAGATACAGATCCAGGCAAGGTCAGAGCCAATGCTTATGACATGGTGATCAATGGTGTGGAAGTTGGTGGAGGTTCGATCCGTATCCATGATAGAACGACACAGTCACTGATGTTTAAGCACCTTGGCTTTACACCAGAAGAGGCGCAGAAGCAATTTGGTTTCTTATTGGAAGCGTTTGAATTTGGAGCACCACCACACGGAGGTATCGCCTTTGGATTTGATAGACTCTGTGCCATGTTTGGTGGGTCTGATTCGATCAGGGATTATATCGCTTTCCCAAAAAATAACTCAGGTAGAGATGTCATGATAGACTCTCCTAGCACAATAGCAGATGAGCAACTCAAAGAGCTGCATATCAGGGTAAATATCTAATCAGAGACCCCGTCACATGACGGGGTTTTTTTATGCATAGGGAATTTTATACGCATCTATTACCTTATATGATGTAGCATTCATTTTTCATAGTAGTAGCAGATTAATCAGCTTTGAAGCCATCCAAATATACAGAAGGAAAGATACTCAACTCACTCATCAGTCTAGCGATACCCATCATCATGGCCAATGTCCTACAGACTATGTATCAGTTGATAGATACTTTCTGGCTAGGTAGATTAGGAGCGGAAGCGGTAGCGGCAGTAAGTTTGAGTTTTCCTATACTCTTTTTGGTGCTCTCACTTGGTGCTGGACTGACATTGGCAGGCACAGTCATTGTAGCGAATCACAAAGGAGCAGGTGATCAAGGGGCAGTCAACTACAGTGCTTCTCAAACGGTCTTCGTGATTTTTTTCACCTCTATATTCTTAGCTATGGTCGGGTACTTTTTAGCAGCACCACTCATGCGTTTAGTCGGAGCAGAGCAAAGCATTTTGGAAGATTCGGTAGAGTATTTTAAAATTTCCTCACTAGGCTTTATTTTTTTATTTATGTTTTTTGTCTTTCAGTCACTCATGAGAGGAATCGGCAATGTGATGTTGCCTATGTACATCGTTTTGCTAACGGTCTTTTTAAATCTGATTCTAGATCCACTTTTTATTTTTGGTTGGGGACCAATTCCTGCCTATGGCGTCTCAGGAGCTGCTGTAGCAAGTGTAGCGACACAGGCATTATCCGCATTGATAGGTATTTGGATTTTGTGGAAAGGCAAGAGAGGCATCAAAATTAATTTCAAAGACATGCACTTCGACTGGTCATGGACTAAGCGGATGTTTACATTAGGACTTCCATCGAGCTTAGAGCAGTCCTCCCGCTCAGCAGCTATGACGGTCATGGTGATGCTAGTAACGAGTTTTGGTAGTAGCGTAGTAGCAGCTTATGGTATAGGTAGTCGCATCTTGAGTCTAGTGATAGTGCCTGCCTTGGGTTTTGCCATGGCGACTACAAGTCTAGTCGGTCAAAATATAGGAGCCAATAAGATCAAGCGAGCAGAAAAAATTGGAGACTTGAGTAGCAAGATTGCATTTTTCGGCTTGACAGGGATAGGACTGATCCTTTATCTATTAGCAGAGCCTTTGACTGCTTTTTTTGTGCCAGGTGATGAGCAGGTGATCAAAGATGGAGCACTGTTCATCAAGATCATGGCACCTAGTTTTGGTCTGCTAGGTGTACAGCAAGTGCTGAATGGAGTCTTTAATGGTGCTGGTTTTACTAAAGCCTCACTTTTGATATCTGTTTTCGGCTTATGGGTGATCAGATTTCCAGTAGCTTTCGTGCTTTCAGAAAAGACCGCATTAGCTTCTGATGGAATCTGGTGGGCTTTCCCGATCTCAAATTTGGTGGCCGCTATAGTGGCTTTTACTTATTACAAGATGGGCTATTGGAAAGTGCGAACAATCAAAAATAGGCATCAGGACTGATCTGTAGTCTGTCCTGATGCTGCAAACTAATCCTACTGTGCAAATACTTTTTTCAGTAGATCTGTGGTTCTAGCGCCTGGATTTTCTCTGATGTTTAGTTCCTCTTGTGCTACGAGTGTGAAGAGGCCGTCTAGGGCTTTTTGAGTAGCGTACTCCGTGAGATCAGACTCTACCTTTTTGACAAGAGGGATCTTATTGTACGTATTCACCAAGTCTTCATAATATTTAGTGGCATTTACTTTATCCAAAGCAGCATCGATCACTGGCTCAAATTTAGCCTCTAGTGATGCAGAGGTTGTTCTTTTGAGGTAAGAAGTAGCTGCATCATTTTCACCTTTGAGTATCCCAAAAGCATCTTGTACACTCATTTGCAAGATCGCTTCTTTGAAGATAGGCAAAGCTTCTTTAGAAGCATCTTCTGCGGCTCTATTTAGTGTAAGTATAAACTCATCAACCTGCTTATTCAAGCCTGCCTGCCTGAGTCTAGTCTCTACTTGTTTTACATCCTCTGGAAATGGAATTTTGATCAAAGGGTTACCGAAGAAGCCATTGGGTGCTGAAGCTACTTGTGTTCCTTTTTCGATACCTTTTTCTAGAGCTTGCTTGAGTCCAGATGCTACCTCTTTTTCTGAGACTTGGATAGGAATTTTATTGAGCAAGCCTTTGATTTGGGCATCTGTACAGCTCCAACTGATACAGCTGATAAGGATTAATAAGAGTGTCTTTTTCATAGATATTCCAATTTAAATTTATTTCATCAATATGCAAGGATGAATCCTACACTCGATTTGTAGTTTCAAGTCCTAATTCCTTATCTTCGAGGGTTAAAACATAATAACCTTGGCGATCTCTTATAAAAACAAAATGCGACTAACCTTGCTGCTAGCTGTCTTGTCATGGATAGCTATGGTCTTGGTAGACCTCGCTTTAGTTTTTGGAGAGCAGAATGATATGGTTATCGGAGTTCCGCAGGAAGCTTCTAGGTTTTTACTCATCCTTTATTTCATTTCGCTTTTTTACTATTTCAATCAACGGATCAAAAGGTTTGAAGATTTAGATTTCATTAATCTTTTGTGGAAAGTTTTCGCTACAGGGCTAGTGACCACCATCATAGCTTTTGTGATCAAGATGGTGTTAGCAAGTATCAGTACTTCTAGACTTGGTCAAGATGCTGTCTGGGTCAATCTCTTATACCATATCAATATCGGGCTTGTGTCCATTTATCTGATATCCACTTTTGTAGTTTGGAAGGAGCTGATCCTCTATCAGAGAAGCACACAACTCATCAAACGATGGAACCTCTTCGAGTATGCACTCCTTATCGGAATGTTTTTAGTATTTTTTGTAGAGCCTTATAGCTCAGAATTCATCATTTCTCTGACATTTCTGTTTCTTTTTGGTCTATTTCAGTCAGTCAATCTCAAGTGGGTACCTTATTTGAATTTTAAGCAAAAATGGCAAGCAGTCTTGCTAGTATTGCTCGCTTCAGTATATCTATACTTCTTTTTTGATAGCTTGATAGACTACTCCAAAGCATACCCTTTGATCAACGATCTTCTGGACAATGCTTTCATCTTGGCGCTTTTCAGTTTTATCTTTCTGTATAGTGTTTTCTCACTGTTGGTGATTTTATTCAACTTACCTACTTCATCAGTATTTGAGCAAAAATTAGTGGAAGCCCTTAATTTTCAGCGACTAAGCCAATCGATTCAAGCAGGTCAAAGTGAAGAGCAAGTCTATGATATCCTCATTGATAGCTCGATGAGTGCTGTTTATGCAGATGCTGGATGGCTAGAGATTTACAGCTCAGGTGATGACTGCGAGTTTCAGATATGCAAGAGCCTATCTAAGGAAGAAGCTTCCAAGACTCGTAAGGTACTGACGAGCGTAAAGTCCATGGGAAACCTACTCCAAAAACACGAATTGCCTACTAAAAAAGAGCATGTAGGGGCTACTCTAAGAGATAGTAGCTTCAAATCTGTATTGATCTTCCCGATTCAAGTGAATAAAAGTCATATCGGAAACTTGGTCTTACTCAAAGAGGTCAAGGATGGGTTTAATAAAGAGATGATTAATATCGTCTCTACCTTCGTGAGTCAGGCAAGCATCTCTGTAGAAAACTATGAGTTGCTTTCAGAAGCGCTTGTCAATGAACGCTACAAAGAAGAGCTCAAAATCGCCAAAAGAGTACAGAGAGCCCTGCTACCAGATCAGCTTCATCACAATGATAGCTTCGAAATAGTTGCTTTTTCAGAAGCTGCGGATGAGGTGGGAGGTGACTACTATGAGACTTATAATATCTCAGACGATAAATACGCATTGATATTAGGGGATGTGTCTGGTAAAGGAACTTCTGCAGCTTTCAATATGTCTCAGATGAAGGGGGTTTTTCATAGTCTAAGTCCTTTAAAACTAGACGTGAAGGACTTCTTGAAGTATGCTAATCAAGCACTAGGTAGCTGTCTGGAGAAACATTCCTTTATCACAGTGGCTTACTTCATCATCGATACTGCTAAGCAGGAGATGGAATTTGGTAGAGCAGGGCAGTGTCCGAGCTTATTTTATGAGAAAAAAACTGAGCGGGCATTTTACTTTGATACAAAAGGAATGGCATTGGGGATGGTGCGTAATGAACACTATGAGCAGTATATCCATGTCAATAAACAGCGTTATGAAGCTGGGGATGTCCTAGTCCTGTACACAGATGGAATCATAGAAGCTAGAAACTCTCAAAAAGAGGAGTTTGGTATGGATAGGCTAGCGGCAGTACTTCAAGAGCATGCTGAAAAGTCAGCCGAAGAAATCAAAGATAAACTCATGGAAGCGGTATATACCTTCTGCGAAGGAACCCACGTAGATGATGATTACAGCTTAGTGATTGTTAAATTTATCTGATAATGAGAACATTGAAGGTTTTACAAGCGTATAGAATATTATGGTGAAGATCGAAGAGAAAAAAGAGACAGGTTATTTGCTCATCACCTTGATAGGGGAGATAGATGCTAGCAACTCGCTAGAGCTAGATCAAACGATCGCCAGAGCACTGAAATCAGGAGAGCAGCATATCGTAGTAGACGGAAGCAGATTAGAGTATATTTCTTCTGCTGGGTTGGGTGTTTTCATGTCATATATAGAAGATATGAAAGCGCAAAACGTCAAGTTTGTGCTCTTTGGGTTGAGTGATAAAGTATATAGTGTTTTTAGAATATTAGGTCTTGATGAGCTACTCATGATTAAGGCTGATAAGAGTGAAGCGTTGGAGGTGTAATGAAGTATCATTTGCGGGTAAATTGTGAGAGGGAGCGCTTAAGCGAGCTACGTAAGTTTGTGCAAGACGTACTAGAGCAGCATCATGTTTCTGATGCTGATACTGGTATGATGGTATTAGCTGTAGATGAGGTATGTGCCAATCTCATGATTCATAGTCATCGATGCAATCCTGATGAGCATATCAGTATCACAGTCAATATCACCAAAGAAGGCGTCACTTTTGAAATCACGGACATAGGGAATAGCTTTAATATTACCGAATACAAAACGCCTAGCGTGCAAGAGGTCATCAAATCCAAGAAAAAAGGTGGAATAGGCATCATGCTTGTCCGCAATATCATGGATGATATACAGTTTCTTTCCAAAAATGATCATAATGTCTGCCGACTCTTCAAGAGAGTCAGCTTTGCTACGAATGGTTCTCGATCAAATCATTAAATACCTTAACGCTTCTCTTGCGATTTATTTCGTAACATTGTAGTTGGATCACCACACACAGCGGACTATTAGATGAGGTATCTTCCTTTTATTTTGTATGGATTATTGGCAGTGTCATGTGCGACTAAGCCAATACAAACATTAGATCAATCGACCTTGGTTTCGATAGCGGGAAAGCCTATCAGCCAAGAGGAATTTCTTTACCTCTTTGAAAAAAATAATCCACTAGATTCTACCCAAGACCTTGAGGAGAGTTTAAAGCTTTTTGTCGACTTTAAACTCAAAGTACAAGAGGCCAAAAGGCTAGGATATGATACACTTGCGACTTATCGAGCGGAGTTAGCAAGCTATAAAGAGCAACTGAAACAACCTTTTTTATTAAAGAGCACGCTGTTAGATTCAGAGGTAAAGAAAGCATATGCTCGCATGTCTGAGATGTTACGCGCTAGTCATGTATTGATACAGTTTCCAAATGCGGCCTCTCCAGAAGATACAATGGCCGTCTATCGGCAAGCACAGATGGTCGCAGATAAAGCTAGAGCAGGAGAAGATTTTGCAAGTTTAGCAGTCGCCTATTCAGATGATCCAAGTGTAGCGTATAACGCTGGAGATTTGGGCTTTTTCACTGCTATGCAAATGGTAAAGCCTTTTGAAGATGCAGCTTATGCACTGAAAAAAGGACAGGTTTCTGCTCCTGTTAAGACCAGATTTGGCTATCATGTGATCAAGTTGATGGAGAGAAGACCCCATCCTGGAGAGTTAAGTCTTTCTCATTTGATTTTGAGGACAGTTCCGGGAGATAGTATCTCTAACGCCCTAGCTCAGCGTAAGATCTTCCAACTTTATAATGAGCTGAATGGTGAGAATGCGCCAACATGGGAAAAATTAGTGGCGACTTTTTCTGAAGAAATCTCCACAAAAGATAATGGCGGGAAACTACCCGGCTGGTATGGCCCAGGTACGCTAGTAGCCGAGATAGAGCAGGCTGCTTTTGCGCTAACAAACTTGGGTGAGATATCCGCTCCTGTAAAGACTAATTTTGGCTACCATCTCATAAGACTGGAGGGTAAGCGACCGATCAAAAGCTATGAGGAGATGGAAGAGTCACTCAGAGGCAGGGTGATGAGAAATACGCGCACTGAGTTTATAGAGGAGACTGCTTATAAGCAACTAATGAGCGTGTATGACTATCAAGAGCAATCAAATACGCAAGAAATACTCGGTACATTAGAGAAAACAGTAGCATCAGGTAGCTTAGAAGATTTGTCTGAAGAGATGAAAACTAGGTCATTGTTTATGCTACAAGATTCTTCGTATCGAGTTAAGGACTTTTTACCATTTATCGCATCTAATGGTCAGCCTTTAAATCTGCAATACAAATCCTATGTTCATGCAATGCTTGACAGTTTAGAAGAGCGCGATCTTTTGGCGGAAAATAAAGACTATCGATTATTATTGGCAGAGTTTGAAGAGGGGATTTTACTATTCAATTTGATGAATGATCTAGTTTGGAATAAATCTCTGAATGATACCCTTGGACTCAATCAATATTTCGCTACCTATCAATCCAAATATCACTGGGAGCCAAGAGTAGATGCATTAATAGTGGAGGTGCTGTCACCAACTTATGAATCTACTGTCAAAGAAATCATGTCTGAAGGGGCAGGTTTTGAAGAAGTGAAAGAGAAGCTAGAGGAAAAGATTTTACTTAGACAGCCTACAGCGATTCAACTGCTCGAGGGGACATTTGAACAAAGCAAACATCCAATCCTCAGTAAAATCACCGATAATGTGGACTATCATGAGGTGAATATGGATGGTAAGCTCTATATTGTCAACCTTAAAAATGGGCAGGCAGCGAGACCACAACTACTTGAAGAGGTCAGAGGTCAAGTGCTGATGGATTATCAGAATTATTTAGATCAGCAGTTGATCGATACATTAAGAAGTCGATACAGCGTTATGATCAACGAAACAGTTTGGAATGAAATCAAGCAATCATTTGAATAGAGTCATCATCATATTTATTACGAGTATACTATTTTCTGGGTGTGAGTTTTTGAACTTGAAAAACAAAGAAAATCCGACAGAGGGTAGGCGCGCACTTGCAAGAGTGGATGACACTTACCTTTTTGAAGATGAGTTAGAAGGGCTTTTCCCTAATAGTATCAGTGCTGATGATAGCGCTGGACTCACTCAGCGATATGTCAATACTTGGGTCAAAAAACAATTGATGATCAAAGAGGCGGCTTCAAAAATAGCCTTTAACGAGGCGGAGCTAGAGCGAAAACTCCTTGACTATAAATATGCTTTGATGGTGTACGAGTATCAAAAGGAGTACATCCAAGAGCAGTTAAGCGATGCTGTGACAGATGAGGAAATCGTTCAATACTATAATGATCACAAAGATAACTTCATCCTTAAGCAGAATATCGTAAGAGCTAACTTCCTCAAGTTAGACAATAAGCTTAGACAAAGGAATCAAATGGAACGCCTTTTGAGATCTGATAAAAGCTCGGATAAAGAGAAACTTAAGGCAGAGTCTATTAGATTTGCAAATAACTATTTTCTAGAGGATTCTACTTGGATCAATTTTGACGAGTTGGCGATGAATACGCCTTTGATCAACGAGCCAAACAAGGTAGGACTCCTCAGAGGAAATAAGTTTATAGAAGTGTCTGATGATAACTTCACCTATTACTTTAAAATACTACAATATAAAATTTCGGATCAAGAGTCACCGTTGGAGTTTGTAAAGGATGAGATCAGAAAGATCATCATCAATAAACGAAAAGTAGAGTTGGCTGCGAAATTGGAGAATGATGTCTATAATAGAGCAAAAGAGAATGATGATTTTGAGATATTCGATGAAAAGGATTAGTGCTATTTTTCTATTGTTGGGCTTGTGCATAGCAGGCCCACTGTCTGCCCAGCAGGCGCAAGTGGTGGATAAAATCATCGCTAAAGTAAATAATTATATCATCTTGAAATCCGACCTAGATAAGGCTTATCTAGAGATCAAATCTAATCCTCAATACGGTGGTAATGTCACTGAATGTGAGGTGCTAGAGCAACTTGTAGTCAGTAAACTGATGGTCGCGAAAGCCGATATAGATTCGGTGACCGTCACTGATGCTGAAGTGCAGCTAGACATGGATCGTAGGTTTGACATCATCTTAGCTCAAGTGGGTGAGGAAAGTAAGTTAGTGGAGCTTTATGGCAAAACAGCTGACCAACTCAAAGCTGAACTGTTTGATGATATACGTGAGCGTAAGATCGAGCAGCGTATGAGAGGTGAGATCACAAAGGATGTCACAGTCACTCCATCAGATGTTCGTAAATTTTTCAACAGTATTCCAAAAGATAGTATTCCATATTTTTCTGCTGAAGTAAGTGTCTCTCAGATAGTCAAAAGACCTGAGCCAGGACCAGCGGAGAAGGAAAAAACAAGGCAGTTTCTCTTAGATCTCAAGCAAAGAATCCTCAATGGAGAAGATTTCGGAAGATTAGCCAGTCAGTATTCACAGGATCCAGGTAGTGCACGTTATGGAGGAGATCTAGGCTATGTCAATAGAGGGGACTTCGTGCCAGAGTTTGAAGCAGTCGCTTTTACACTAGAGCCAGGAGAACTCTCTGGAGCAGTAGAGTCTGAGTATGGATATCACTTGATACAGTTGATAGAGCGTAGAGGAAATACCTTCAATGCGCGCCATATCCTCCTAAGACCAGAGCCTTCTGAGGCTGATATCGTCAAGGCAGAGCGTTTTCTTGATAGCTTGAGAACATTGATTGTAGCAGATTCCCTAGACTTTGCTAAAGCAGCTAAGGACAATTCAGATGATGCGATGAGCAAAGAGACAGGTGGATTCTTTATAGATCCTACAACAAACTCTAATAGGGTATCTATGAAGCAGCTCGATCCAGTTCTTTTCTTCACGATAGATAGTATGAAAGTAGGTTCAGTGACGAAGCCTATCAGATTCAAATCAGAGCAAGGTGAGGACCTTGTACGTATCATCTACTACAAAAGCAGGATGAGACCCCATCAAGCTAACTTAGATGATGATTATGAAAAAATCAGGGTATCTGCATTGAGTAAAAAGCAAAATGAACGCGTCAAACAATGGTTCAGAGAAGCTAAAAATGAGGTTTTCATAGAGATAGATCCTCAGTATAAAAACTGTACTATGCTTACCATAGATTGATAGCATAACAAAAAAAGCCTCGAATAGAGGCTTTTTTGTTGTATTATACTTTACTTATTCTAAAGCACTAACTCATTGGAGTAAATTGTTTTAAGAACCTCACATCATTTTCAGTGAAGAGTCTCAAGTCTTTGATTTGATATTTGAGCATCGTGATGCGCTCTATACCCATACCAAAAGCAAAACCACTATACTTGGTAGAATCGATGCCGCAGTTTTCTAAAACATTAGGATCTACCATACCAGATCCTCCAATTTCTACCCAGCCGCTACCTTTACAGATATTACAACCTTTGCCACCGCAGATCATGCAAGTAATGTCTATCTCTGCACTCGGTTCGGTGAATGGAAAGTAGGAAGGTCTGAATCTCACTTTGGTCTGTTTACCAAACATCTCCTTAGCAAAGTGATAAAGCGTTTGTTTGAGATCAGCAAATCCTACATTTTCGTCTACATACAAGCCCTCTACTTGGTGAAACACACAGTGTGCTCTAGCAGAGATCGCTTCATTTCTGAAGACTCTCCCTGGCGATAGGGTACGAATAGGCGGTTTTTGATTTTCCATGACCCTCACCTGTACAGAGGATGTATGTGTACGCAAGGCGATATCAGGATTCTTTTCGATGAAGAAGGTATCCTGCATTTCTCTGGCAGGGTGATTTTCAGGGAAGTTCAGTGCGGTGAAATTGTGCCAGTCATCCTCTATCTCAGGGCCCTCAGACAAGTTGAATCCTATACGCTCAAAGATCTCTATGATGCGCTGTCTTACTGCTGTCAAAGGATGTACGCTGCCAAGCGAGCCAGATACAGGCGGTAGCGTCAAGTCTATGTGATCGGTATGAGTACCTGCACTTTGCTGATTGAGTTGGTCGATGAGTTCTTTAAATTTGGCTTCTGCTAGATCCTTTACCTCATTGATGACTTGACCATAGCTTTTTCTTTCTTCGGGAGCCACATCTTTCATACCTGCAAACAGCTCTCCTACCACACTTTTCTTACTGATAAAGCGCATTCTGTAGGCTTCCAATTCCTCTTGTGAATTAGCTGTGGCGGCAGATATTTCTGCTTTGATCGACTGGACTTTGTCTTGCATATGATTCTTTGATATTCTCTGATCACAAAACTAATAGATGCTCAGGATTAAGACTAATCTATCACTTGCTTTCTTTTTCTTTTAGGCCAATGGTTTCTCGAATACCAGAGAGGAGAGATTTCCACCAATAGTTGAATATAAATTTGCGCTCATCTCTTTTGGTATGAATAGGACCTGTGACTGTTCCCTTCCAGAAACGTGGATTTTTCTTTTTGACGATAAAGGCATTAGCTATGGCTGCTTGAAGCTTTTTAGTGAAACCTCCAGGTCTCATATCCTGTGGCTCTATCAGGGCGATCTTCAAGTCATGGTAGAGCAGGGTCATTTCGCCATGTGCACTGTCTAGGTTGGCCATGAAGTTGAAGTCTAGTTGATCTATGGTTCCTTTCTTTACACTAACAAAGGTGATCGGTTCTAAGATGCTATTGATCTGTTGAAGATCGAAAGTACCCATATTTCCAGTGACATCCATAGCGTATGGAAATACTTGCTGGAGCAAAATAGAAACTTCCATCGTGGAGGTTCCCATTAGGTTTGCGCTAGCTTTGACTAGAATCGGCTCATCTCTTGATATATCTACTTGGCTTATGGCTACATTGAGATCTGAGAAAAACAGTCTGCCCGGAATAAGGGATTTACTACCAAACTCCTCGTATTGGATATAACCACTTGTGAGACTGATGCTATCTATTTTCAAAGGGCTTTCGATAAGTTTTAAGAGCTGCTGAGGCATGAGAACCTTTCTGTCCTCTGGAAGGATATTACGCTTATCTCTAAACGTATACAATGCTAAACTATCGATTAGAGCTGTTTGAGCAGATATTTCACCATTCTTGAAAAGCGTTTTCACATCTAGTCCGTCAAGCAAAATGTATCGGGTTTCAAATTGCATTCGATCTGTTTGCTCACCCACTTTCCGTCCAAAGGCAAATTTACCAAGTCGAGGGATGAGCTGAAGTCGGTTGATTTCTAGGCTATTTGGGCTGATCTTGATAGGGCCAGATCTGAGATAGTAGAGACTATCCGCTGTTTTGATCTCATAACTTGGGATAGTGACTTCAAAGGCCTTACTAAAAAAGAGCGGATCATTTTCAAATGAACTTTTGAGATCTATGAATAAGTCTTGCCAGTTACCATTTAAGTCTTGCATGACAAAACTTTGTGCATTCACAGGGTCTTTGCTAATAATTTTGATCGCTCCGCGCTCTAAATCAATCTCTTCTATGCCGATCGAGGCGAGAGATTCATTGAGTATTTTCTCAAAGGAAGGAGCAGGACTATCACCTATTTGAGCGGATTCATTGACATAATAAGTGATCTGAGGTGAAATCAGCTGGATTCTTTTGAGTTTGAGCAGTTTGGTTTGCTCTATATAATTGATGTTGGTACCACTAAAAATTAATTCCGGAGCAGAAACCGCATAGAGATTTTGAGTGCCTTGATCGATTGCAGATTGCCTTGGTTTGACCGTCAAGTTTTTGATCTGAATATCTTGACCACTATTGCTAGTGTATAGTCTATCGAATAGCACAGTATGCACACTATCTGCCAACTTAAGATTAAAGTTTTCAAACTGCGCATCGATATTGCCAAATAAACCACTGATGGTTTTATTTTCTAATGTAGTAGAGTCTACTCTAAAGTTATTGATCAGTAGCTCTACATCACTATTGATTAGTCTGTTCCTTTTTTTACCTGACAGAAAGAAAATCTCTAACAGCCCATCGTTGGTTAGTAGTGTGTCTACTTCTATCGAGTTGATGTTTTTAGGAAGTTCGGTCTTTCGGTCTCTCTTGGTCTGTTTATTATCAGCTATATCATCATCTATATTGAGCGTGATTCTAGGTTTGCCCAATCGAATTTTTTCCAGCTTGAGCTCATTATTGAATAGAAACTTATCGATATCCACTCCCGAAAGCTGCATTTCAGGTATGAGCGTTTCGACCTGTAGTTTGGAGGTGATGTTGGGATTTGGCTTTAAACGCACATTGGAAGCAATGATGGCTTGCGCTTCTGAGTTAAAGCTGATTTTATCTACACTGATGGCGTATTTTTCATTGGCGAGATTGAAGACATAGCGATTCATCTCTAGCTCCACTTCATCAGAAAAGAGCGTTCTGCGATCATCAAACCATGTGGTGGAGTCTAGTCTGAATGACTTCAAAGAAATTGAAATATCGTTTTCTGTAAAAGTCCTGATCGAGTCATTGACAGTTGAATTGAAATTAAGATTTCCTGCTAGAAGCTTGAGGTTTTCTATCGAAACGCGGTCAAAATATGGACTCACAATATCATAAAGGTCACGCCTCTGGATTTTATCCTTAGTTTGTCTTTGCTCTCGATCAAAGGTGTAGATCGTTACCTCAGGATCGCTTACTAGGAGTGTTTTGATTTGAAGATCCTTGTCAAAGTAAGCGCGCGGGATATCCGCACCAAATAGTCTAAACTCTGGCACATAGATCTCTAAGTAGCTAGACTTGTCAAATCGCTCCATACGCTCGTTGATCTTGCTCTGATCAGCTGGGAGAAAGTAAAAATCTCTGATCAATAGCTCCTCTGTTTTTGTATCTAAGCTGATTCTTTTGGCTTTGAGCTGATGAAAGTTATCTGCTAATTTCATTGAGTAGTCCTCTAATTCAAACCTTAGGTTTTCTGCATAGAATACACGGTTTTCACGTGCTAGCTGAGAGGAGTCTATAGAAAAATTGTTTAGTACAAAGGACAACTTGCCCAAAGAAACGGAGTCTTGTGCAGTGCCATCAGTATTGAGGTCTAAGATCAGTGAGCCATCTTCTAAAGAAAGCTCTTCTATTTTGATACTTTTGAGATATTCATTGGTGAAGTCGTACAATGAAAAGTCTTTCTCAATTTTGACCTCTCCTGATTTTTGTAAGTCGCTGAGGTGAACGATAGGTTGTTGGATATTTAGTCGCTCCATCTCTAGGTTTTGTTCATTATAGACCTTTCTGAGATTGACGTTATCCAATACAAGCTCCGCTAGCTTGATGTCATAGATTTCAGGATTGCTTAGCTGACCTGTGCGCTGCAATTCCTCATCTACATACACACTAAGTTGTTCTGCTTTGACTCGGTCATCTTTGGTAGAGATCACGACCAGCTCACTCGCCAGCCAGTGTTGCTTATCTGCGAGAGACATGCGGTATCCATTGAATCGAATATCTGCTTGATTGCTGTAGAAAATTCTATCGGTAGTCTGATAAGATTGATCATTCAATAAAAAGTCTACCAATACCAACTGTACATTGTCAATCTGTATCCTTCTAGAAAGTGGGTCTCTGATGCCTTTTTGCTCAAAAGAACCATTTTGAATTTGTAGAAAACCGATATTAATCTCCTTCAAAGCACCATCGATCAGTCGATATAAGTCACGTGCTAGCGCAATGTCTTTACTTTGTGCTTCATTAGTCTGATCGGTAGCTACTTGAATAGTAGGATTTCCGAGACGTATCTCATCCACAAATACTTCCTTTTGTAAAAAAGCACGATTGATATCAGCTCCTTTGATATTGACTGTATCCATAGCAGCCGTGTACAAGATTTTTGTAGTGCTGTCTGGAGTGCTTTTTACTGGGGAAAGTGTGAAACCACTCCCTCTGATCACATCTCTGATAGAGGAGATCTGAAGCTCCTTAGCGGTGAAAAGATGGATGCTATCGGCTAAAGGAAGTTGGAAGTTTTTAAAAGCAAGCGAAAAACCTTTGGACCAAAAGGGTTCTTTCTCTTCAGACTGAAAGAGGTCTAAGTCCTTTAATTGTACATCTAGGTGATCGGCATTTACCCCATAGTCTTCAAAGAGATCATTGAGTACTGACTGTGCCCCGTAGAGGTATAGGTTCTCGATCTCAAATCCACTCACATATTTACTCAAGCTTTTTTGACTTTCCTCTTTCAGAAGTTCTACAGGATTTGTCATTTTACTTTGTCCACTTGGTTCAAGAGTAGGGTCGCTAACCGCGGCTAAGCTTGGCTCATGTATTTTGAGTTCACCAATGCTGATGCTTTTTTGGCGAAAGGAATAGCTGATTTTGAGTACTTCTAAAAGAGGGATTTTAGCTTCAAAAAGTTTTTTTTCTGGGTAGCTAGACAGGTCTTCTGTGGGGATCAGCTGGAGGTTTTCTACAAAAAAACCTCGCTGAAGTAAGCTGAGATAAAAGCGATCAAAATCTACAGAGTATGCTCCTTGAGACTCTTGTTCTACTTTTTCTTGAATATAAGTGCGGAGAAGGGCATCCGAGCTAAAATAGACTGTAAAGTGGATCAATAGGATCAGTAGAAGAAAAAGTCCGCTACCAATGACATACCTTTTGGGCCTGCGTGGCTTTCTTCGCTTTTTGGGCTGTTCACTTGACGAGTCCTGCTTGTTTTCTTCCATGCAACTAAATAAAAATAGCGTTCCTAAAAGAATCGCTTTCTCTCAAAGATACTAAAATCTTAAGAATAATTTTGAATTTGACATGGCTAGAAGAGGGCTAGAGCTAAAATCAAAAAAGTCGTAAAGGAATCCTTCACGACTTTAGTAATTAACAATAAACCCAAAATAACTGCTGTAGGAGAAGGATTCGAACCTCCACGCGGTAGTTAGGCATCACACGAGCTCTATGTGTGCTTTATCCCGATCCCGCACCCCCGAGAGAGGAGGGCATGTCTGCCAGTTTCAACACCCTACAGTATAGATGATCTTCCGCTTTTGGATAATCATTGATACAAAGTTAATATATTCATCCAATAATTTTAAATATGGCAATGAAATTAAATAAAATTTACAGATAATTTATTTAATATCGATTTCATGTGACGATATGATAATATGAAGGCTTTTGAGAACTGATTTTTTAGAAAAAATTCAAAGGCTCATCCCTCACAATGGAGAAATGAGCCTTGAGGTCTAGATGAAAGCGCTATTTAGTCTATCGTATTGACATAACCTTCCCACTTTTCGAGCACCTGTTTGAAATCTTCTGGAAGCTCAGAGTCAAATTGTACAAACTCCTCAGTTTTAGGATGAATGAAGCCCAAAGATTTGGCATGAAGTGCCTGTCTAGGGATGATCTTGAAGCAATTATCTACAAATGATTTGTATTTAGAAAATTTAGTGCCTTTTACCAAGCGATCTCCTCCATAAGTAGCATCATTGAACAGCGGATGTCCGATGTATTTCATGTGAGCACGGATCTGATGAGTACGCCCTGTTTCTAGATTACACTGAATAAGCGACACATATCTTAGCTGCTTGAGTGTTTTATAATGCGTGATAGCCGTACGGCCATAGTCTCCCTCGGGAAAGGCCTCTGTGATTCTTCTATCCTTAAATCCTCTGCCAAGGTTTACATCTACCGTGCCGTCTTCCGGATCTGGTTCGCCCCAGACAAGCGCATAGTAAGTGCGCTCTATGCTGTGGTTGAAAAATTGTTTGGCAAGATGCGTCATCGCCTTTTCTGTTTTGGCAATCACGAGCAAGCCAGAAGTGTCTTTGTCGATTCGGTGTACCAGTCCAGGTCTGCCCTCATTATCAGGCATAGTTGGAAGGTTTTGCAAATGATAAGTCAGTGCATTCACAAGTGTACCAGTCCAGTTAGAGTGCGCTGGATGTACGACCATACCCGCTGGCTTATTGACGATCAGCAGTGTGTCATCTTCATATACGATATCCAAAGGGATATTTTCAGGGATCACTTCCGTGTCTCTGGGAGGCTCAGGGAGTGCTATCACGATTACATCACCTGGATGTATTCTGTAGTTGGTCTTGATTTGTTGATCATTTACTTTCACAAAGCCGTCTTCTATGGCCTTTTGTAGTCTATTGCGAGAGGTATTGGCCAGTCTGTCCATGAGGAATTTGTCTATCCTCACCATCGACTGCTTTTTGTCTACCTGAATGCGATGATGCTCATAGAGTTCATCATTTTCTTCATCAGGAGATTGATCGTATTGTTGCATGTAAGCTGATTTTTGCACAAAGATAGGGAAAATAGCCATAGCTCATGATTTTAGTAATCCCGATGCTTTTACTATTTGTACTATTTGACGCAATTGTGATTTCATTCATTAATTTTGTTTCATGTCACTTCGCATGGATCAAAAGCCTATCCTTCAAAAAATCTCTCATCCAGAATGGGATGTAGCTGGGGTACAACTTTGGATCAAAAGAGAAGACCTCATCCACCCAACTATATCTGGGAATAAATGGCGTAAGCTGAAGTATAATCTAGCCGAAGCAAAGCAAGCAGGATTTGATCAAATCGTTACTTTTGGTGGGGCTTTTTCCAACCATATTTATGCTACGGCAGCTGCTGGTAGAGAGGCTGGTTTTCGCACTGTGGGCATTATAAGAGGAGAGCCAGTATCAAATCCAACTTTGGATTTTGCCAAATCACAAGGGATGCAACTGCACTTTGTCTCTAGAGAGGCCTATCGGGCAAAAGCCGAATCTGATGAGATCAAAAAGCTTTTAGACACACTAGATCCCTACTATCTCATCCCCGAAGGAGGGTCTAATGCTGCGGCAGTCAAAGGCTGTATAGAGATCGTTCAAGAGCTGCCTCATGATCTCAACTATGTGGCCACTTGCTGTGGGACGGGAGGTACGCTAGCTGGAATAGCTTTAGGCATCTCTGGAGATACACAAGCTATAGGTTTTTCAGCTTTGAAGGGTGATTTCTTAGTGCAGGAGGTTAAGAGTTTGATTGCCAAAGTAGGTCAGATAGATCCTCAAAACTGGCAGATTAATGTAGACTATCACTTCGGGGGCTATGCCAAATTTAAACCTGAACTGATCGATTTCATCAATGCCTTCAAACAAGAAACAGACATCCAACTAGACCCGATCTACACTGGTAAAATGATGTACGGATTATTTGATTTGCTTAAGCAGGGCTACTTTAGGCGAGGCGATCAAGTCTGTGCCATTCATACAGGTGGACTTCAAGGCATAGCAGGATTCAATGCTCAGTATGGTCACTTGATCAACGTCTCGTAAAGGTCCAAAAACGCAGCGGAAATGCTCGACCACTTTCTACCGCTAATTCTTCATCACTTACCTTTTTGACACTTTCTACGGTGTAGAAAGCACGCGGATTAAAAGTCTTGATCGTGTCTATATACTCTCTCAAATCCTCTCGCTTGATCACAGAAAAGAGAATGTTGGCTTTACCATCATTATCCTCAGCATCAATATTGGTATAGCGGATATCTTTTTTATTGAGATACTCGATGAGATCAGTAGCAGCAGTTTGGGTGATCACCCTGACGACCACTCTGCCAAGGGCAAGTTTTTCCTCTATATACATCCCGATATACGTACCACCAGCAAATCCACCAGCATAAGCTAAATAAGAAAGTGGACTGTCTATATTTTGGATGATCTGTCCGATGGCGAGTAGCCAGATGAGTGCTTCAAAAAAACCAAAAAGCGGAGCGATTTTACGTTTGCCAGTCATCACAAACATGATACGCATAGTCGCCAAAGAAACATCTGCCAATCTCGCTATGAAAATGATCAGCGGAAGTACCAGATAAGTAAATAAGGTGTCGCTGATACCAAACTGCTCCATGAAAAACTGCTCCATTTTGATCGATTTGATGATAGACAAAGGTAAAAAATATCCTTTGGGATAGGAAGCAGAAGTGTAAAGGATAAAAAAAGCCATAGCTGATGGGCTATGGCTTAAAATTTAGAGTTTTTCAAATATTTGTCTGAAACTACTCGCTTTGGCTATGCGCTCATGAAGGGCTGAGATAGGTAAACGCTCCTGCTCAGTAGTATCTCTGTGTCTGATAGTGACAGTCTCATCTTCTAGTGTCTGATGATCCACCGCTATACAGAAAGGCGTACCGATGAGATCTTGTCTCGTGTAGCGCTTACCAATAGATCCAGCATCTTCATAGATGATGTTAAAGTCATACTTCAACTGATCAAAGATTTCTCTACCTTTTTCTGCTAAGCCATCTTTTTTCATCAAAGGTAAGATAGCCGCTTTCACTGGAGCCAAAGCTGGGTGCAGTTTAAGGTAAGTTCTTGATTTTTCCTCATTGACTTCTTCTGTATAAGCATTGCAAAGCGTCATCAAAAAGAGACGATCAGCACCGATAGAAGTCTCGATCACATAAGGGATATAGTTCTGATTGATCTCTGGATCAAAGTATTGCTGCTTTTTACGAGAAAGCTCCTGATGCTGCTTTAGGTCAAAGTCTGTACGAGAGTGGATACCCTCTACTTCTTTGAATCCAAATGGAAACTGATACTCGATATCTAGGGCAGCATTGGCATAGTGTGCGAGCTTCTCGTGAGGATGAAGTCTGATCTTGTCGGCTGGAATACCGATTGCTTGGTGCCATTTCACTCTAGTTTCTTTCCAGTGCTCATACCACTCCATCTCAGAGCCAGGACGTACGAAAAACTGCATCTCCATCTGCTCAAACTCACGCATACGGAAGATGAACTGTCTGGCTACGATCTCATTTCTGAAGGCCTTACCGATCTGCGCGATCCCAAAAGGCACTTTCATGCGGGCAGTTTTTTGGACATTGAGGAAATTGACAAAAATCCCTTGTGCTGTCTCTGGTCTCAAGTAGATCGTGCTAGACTCTTCAGCTACTGAGCCTACTTGAGTAGAAAACATCAAATTAAACTGACGAACATCCGTCCAATTAGCAGTGCCAGATATCGGACAAGTGATTTTTTCACGCTCGATGAGTGATTTCACTCCTGCTAAATTTTCAGCTTCTAGCAGTTGCCCCATCTCAGCTAAAAGTGCATCAGCTTTAGCCTTATCACCTGCATTTTCATAAGTTGCTGCTTTCTCCTCGATCAGTACATCTGCACGATAGCGTTTTTTGCTATCCTTATTGTCGATCATTGGGTCATTGAAACTATCTATATGACCTGAAGCCTTCCAAGTAAGCGGATGCATGAAGATGGCGGCATCGATACCGACTACATTTTCGTGCAGTCTCGTCATGCTTTCCCACCAAAGTTTCTTGAGGTTGTTTTTGAGCTCTACACCGTAGGGACCAAAATCATATACTGCCTGTAGACCATCATAGATCTCACTCGAAGGGTACACAAAACCGTACTCTTTAGCATGAGAGATGATATCTTTCAGTTGACTATTCTCTTGTTGGTTGTCGTTTTTTGCCATGGCGCAAAGTTAATGTGTTCTTTTGATTTCAGTATGTATCTATCGAAAATACTCGGCTAGATTGATCTTGTACCAAAACACTACCGCACCGATGCTGTAGCAGACGACATCAAGCCAATCTGTAGTATAAAGTGAAGATCGACTGGGAAGCCAAACTTCAAAGATCACTGAGAAATATAGTACCGCTACCCATACATGTGTCTTACTAAATCTATATCGTTCGCCTAAATGATGGAAGCGTCTAAAAAACATCAATGTGATGCCTAATACCACTGGCATGCAGAGTAAGTCATCTAGATAAGCATGTACATAAGGGATATAGATAGCAAAAACTTTCTCTAAAACTTGATTGACCACAAATACAATGGCAGGCACATAAAACCAAGGGTTGAATAAAATCTGTCTCATCCAGGAAGTGCTGCTACTACCCATGCCAAAAATGATAGGATGGCCATGAAGATGAAATAGCCAAAGTTTCCTATTTTCTTAAAAACCCTGATTAGACCACTGTCTTCATCAGTGATCTTAAAGATGCCTTTATAATCGCGAGCTGCTTCTGAGGACTGCTTTTCATGATCATATTGATAGCTTTTGGAGCTAAGCAGTTCTCCACAGTGCTCGCAGGTATCACTGCTCTTTCCGTTCCAGCTGGACCATTGACCACAGTTTTCACATTTCTTTTCACCATGACTCATAGGACAAAAATAGTAAATTTAGATGGAAGGGGTTTTATTGAGTTTAACCAGCTGATAAATAGTGAGTTGTTAATAAATTTTAACAATGGTTTTTTTGATTATTCTGAAAATGCATGCAACTTGCATAGAGACTTAGTCGTAAATCTGCTATAAATCGCCCGACCATGAAAAGAGATAAAACAGCAATCAGATATTTTTACGGAGCATTTTTTCTTTTCTGTTTGACAGCTGTTAATTTTCTTTATCACAGACCTACACCTTGCGATTGTACAGTGAATCCTCCTCAGCAAGAAATTTCCTTCCAGCTCAATGAAGTCAAAGTAGACAGCCTTGTCAAATGGGCATCTTCCCTAGTTAAGTTTAACTATTAACCTGAGCGCATGCTGACGCATAAGTCAGTTCTTATTATTTTTCCTTATTTTGAGAAAAATTTAATAGCAAATGTTTCAAAAAATAGCTCTTGCCGTAGCTTTTTCTCCCAGAATAGAAGCGCTTTTAGCCGAAGCGAGAAGACTTAGAATCCGTTTTGATGCCGAACTCATCCTCATCCATATAGGAGAAAAAAGTGCGGAGCTAGAAGATAAATTAGATGCACTGTTGGTCAAGCATCAGTTTGATAAGTCTAGAGTCAAAATATTCTGGGAAGAGGGTAAGCCAGCTAAGCAAATACTACACATTTGCAAACAAGAGAAAGTCGATCTACTGATCGCTGGAGCATTGAAAAAGGAAGGACTGCTAGAGTATTATATAGGTTCTATCGCACGTAAGATCATCAGAAAAGCAGACTGCTCGGTGATGATGCTCATAGAGCCAAGTGTGGAGGAGAAGCCATTTGAGCGGATCGTGATCAATGGTACACAACTGAATCAGACACCTCAAGTGATCGCATCAGGCTTAGCAGTGGCTCAAAGACTAGACGCGCAAGTCATACACATCCTCAATGAAATCAAAATGTACGGACTGCAGATGGCGACTGCTTCAGAAGGATGCGAGGATGAAGTCTCTCAAGCGCGTAAGCAGCTAGTCAATGAAGAGATCAAATATGTAGAAGATATCCTAAAAAATATAGACAAGGGGACACTCAAAATCAATATCAAAGTGACCTCAGGTAAATGGGCTCCTGAATTGGTCAAGTTCTCAGAAAAGATAAATGCCAACTTGATCATCTTAGGACATGAAAAGCTAGGTTTTTTTGACCGACTATTTCCACATGATTTGGAGGATATCCTTCAAAATCTCCCAAGCAATATTCTTTTTCTCAGAAGCTAAATAGATGGAAAGTTTAAGTCATCATGATGTGATCAATCTCCTCCTTCAGCTAGCTACTATGCTGCTGATGGCTAGGATATTTTCTGAGATAGCACGCAAGTTTAATCAACCCAGCGTGGTAGGAGAGCTCTTGGCGGGGATTATTTTAGGCCCTACTATTTTGGGGACATTCGGTCCTGAGGCCTTCGAGTACATGTTTGCAAGTAATCCCCAGGCAAACCTAGCCTTGGATGGCTTCGTGCAGATAGCAGTCATTTTACTCTTATTTATTGCGGGTCTTGAGGTAGAGTTGCATTTGGTTTTTTCTCAGGGTAAATCTGCGCTAAGCATCAGTATGCTAGGCTTGATTGTTCCTTTTGCTTTGGGCTTTGTAGTACCCTACTTTATGCCAGAGTTCTTTGGCTTGGCAGAAGGAAACAAGCTGCTATTTGCACTCTTTATGGGGACAGCCATGTCCATCACCGCTCTGCCAGTAGTGGTGAGAATCCTGATGGATATGAACCTATTCAAATCAAAGATGGGGATGCTCATTGTCGCTTCTGCCATGGTCAATGACATCATCGGTTGGTTGATCTTTTCGGTGATTTTATCCTTTATGGGCAAAAGTGGTAATCTCAATTTACTAGAGACCATCGGTATCACAGTAGGCTTCACGCTCTTTATGCTCACGATCGGAAAGGCACTACTCAATAAGATGCTGCCATGGATCAATAAGAAATTGTCTTGGCCAGGAGGATTGCTATCACTCTCTATGGCTTTCTGCTTTTTAGCAGCGGCATTTACGGAGTGGTTGGGGATTCATTCTATTTTCGGGGCATTCTTACTGGGGGTAGCACTGGGAGATTCGGATCAGATGCCAGAGCGTGCCAAAGAGATCGTCCATCAGTTCATCAATAACATTTTTGCCCCGCTTTTCTTTGTCTCTATTGGTTTAAAGGTCAACTTTGCAGCGAATTTTGATCTGCTACTGACACTCGCAGTATTAGTCATCTCCTTTGCTGGTAAGATCATAGGTAGCGGTATCGGAGCGTATAAAGGCGGAGGCTTTACCAAGAGAGAGTCGCTAGCTGTTGGCTTTGGGATGAATGCTCGGGGCGCGATGGAGATCATTTTGGGTTTGATCGCATTAGAAAATGGACTCATTGATGAAAAGCTCTTTGTCGCGCTAGTGATTATGGCGATCGTGACCAGTATGACAAGTGGGCCACTGATGAAGTGGAGTTTGTCTAAAAAGTGAAGCGACTGATAGCCTGCCAATTGAAAATAATACCAAGACCTACAGGAACATTCATGCAGGGCATTTGTTTCTTTGAGAAGTATATTGCACAAGACATTTGAGATAAATAATAAAATGGCCAAAAGTAAAGGTAAAATCGGAGTACTCCTTGTCAACTTAGGGACGCCTGATAGTCCAGAAACAGGAGACGTCAGGAAATACCTCAGAGAGTTTTTGATGGATGGGCGAGTGATCGATTTCCCATTAGTACCTAGATGGATGCTTGTCAACTTGATCATAGCGCCTTTTAGAGCTCCTAAATCAGCCAAAGAATACAAAAAACTCTGGACAGAAAGAGGCTCCCCGCTACTATATCATGGGGTAGATGTCAAACATTTGCTACAAGAGCAGTTGGGTGAAGAGTATCTAGTCACACTGGCGATGCGCTATCAGACACCAAGTATAGCAGATGGTCTAGAAGAACTCAGAAAGGCGAATGTCTCTCGTATTATCTGTATTCCACTTTTCCCTCAGTATGCATCTGCTACTTCAGGGTCTGTGGTAGAAAAAGTCATGGAGATCACATCCACTTGGCAGACGATCCCTTCTATCAACTTTGTAAACAACTTCGTAGAAGAGCCACTCTTCATAGAGACGATAGCAGCACAGGCGAGAGAGCAGATGAAAAATCAGACGTATGATCATTACCTCTTTTCGTATCACGGTGTACCAGAGCGTCAAATCAGAAAGGGTTCGTGTGATGGATATTGCCAGTTGAGTGAAAAGTGCTGCGCAACATACAATAAGAAAAATCAGCTTTGTTACAGAGCACAATGCTTCCATACCTCTCGACAAGTTGCCGCCAAGCTTGGACTTTCAGATGATCAATATACCGTTTGCTTTCAATCAAGATTAGGAACAGATCCATGGGTACAGCCGTACACGGATGATGTAGTAGAGCATCTAGCTGAAAAGGGAGTTAAAAAAATATTAGCATTCTCACCAGCTTTTGTAGCAGACTGTCTTGAGACTACACTCGAAGTAGGAGAGGAATACAAAGAACTCTTCATAGAAGAGGGAGGAGAGCAGTGGGACTTGGTAGATAGTCTCAATAGTCACCCCTTATGGATTTCTTGTTTGAAAGAGATCGTAGAAAAAAACTAACAAGAGCTGGTTTAAGACCAGCTTTTTTTATGACTAAAATATTTTTCAAAGAAGCCCAACAAGAGAAGGATACTCCACGTAAATTCGCATATTATTTATTACCTACTTGAGTATTAAACAAAAAGTTAGCGAAGTCAATCAAGTGTTTGACCAGCTAGGAGCGGAGATTGCCGCTTTTCAAAGTACTTCCCAATTATCCTGTGTAGCGGGCTGTGGTAAATGTTGCCAAAAGCCTGATATCAATGCTTCCGTTTTGGAGTTTTTGCCCTTAGCTTATGCCCTTTATCAAGAAGGTCGTGCTGACGAGGTTTATGATGAGATGACTCAGCTGGGAGCAGATGATTTTTGTCATTTTTTTAGACCAGTCAATAAGGAAGCTAATCAAGGGTACTGTGGCAGTTATCAGCAAAGAGGTTTGATCTGTAGGCTTTTTGGCTTCTCTGCTAGAAAGGACAAAAATGGACTACCTACGATGATTACCTGCAAAGTGATCAAAGAAGGTCAAGCCGAAAAATATCAAGAAACTGATCGCGCGATCAAATCAAAAGAGCTTGCCATTCCCAACAGCGCAGAGTTTTATATGCAGTTGTATTCGATAGACTTTGCCTTAGCACAAGAGCAGATGCCGATCAATGAAGCCATCAAGAGAGCGCTAGAGATCGTCTTGACCTACTACAGCTACGGTGGGGAAGAGGCAGTCTAAGCCTTCCGATGCTTGATGATCCCCTCTATCAAGAGATATTGCGCTAATCCATAAGTACCCATCACCCATAGTTGTCCATAAGCAATCGCAAAACTGAACTTTTGTATAGCTAAAAGAGCGTCAGAGACCATAAAGGAGATCGCCCCAAGGAAGATCAGCCAAAAGCTCTGAGCATTGGTTTTGCTGAAGCGATCTCTCGCTGTAGCAGCCATAGTAGTGATTGTCAAGATGTAGATGATCACGGGAAATTTCATACCTCCAAGCCCTGGAGAGATGATATAATAGATCAATGCTGCTGCTATCAAAATTGGTAAGTTGAAAATAAACTGCCTGATGAAGTTAGGGTGCTTTCTCACTGCAGGACTATTTTCGAGCTTTCTAAAAATCATGATATATAGCAAGTGTGCAATCAAAAATGACCCTAGTCCAAAGATAAAAAGTAAATCTTGTCTATAAGGAATCAGCAAAAATACATCTCCTAACCATGAAAAGGCAATGGCAAAACTGGTCATTTTCAGGGCGCCCGTTTGATCGTACTTTTTGATACTATCATAAAAATACAACCCTAGAAAAATCATCAAGCCGGGCTTGGTAATATAGCGAAAAGAGGAGATTTGAACCTCTATGAAATATAAGTCTAACAAAAGTGCTGTCCAGAAAAGAAACAGCCAATAGTAGCGCAAGTAAGAGCGTAGTGCAAGCATGGAAGTAAATTACTAAAAAATTACTCCACAGCCCTCAGATCAGTCAGGTTTATCAAATAGCGATAAGTTTGGGCATCACAGTATTCGGTGACATCTCCGCTAAAGATTACTTCCGCACTGGTTTGATTACCTAAAAAATCACTCGCTAAAGTCTCATTACAAACTTCATAGATGATTGTAAAAGAAGGAGGACTGACATCGGTGATCAAGTAACGGTCTCCTGATCGACTAAGCACACCATCTGCCAAAAGCACATCAGCTGTAGGCTTACCATCACAGCCACATCCAAGTGCCTCTGGCTCCTCACAAGCGCTGAGTCCTAAGAGGCAAAAAAGACCTAAGAATAGTTTTCGCTTCATCAGATGATTATTTGATCAATTCAAAGGTAACGAATTAGTCCTTAAGCTGCGCGCTTTGCACTCCTTGGAGTGATAAACCAATAAGCCAATGGAATGAAATACAAGGCGGTGAAGGTACCGATCGTCAAACCGCCAATCACACTATATACAAGCGGACGCTGTAAGTCAGCTCCCAATCCAGTAGAGAAAATCACTGGTATCAAAGCCAATATCGTAGTGATAGAAGTCATCAGGATTGGCTTTAGTCTGATTTCACCAGCTTTTAAGATCGCCTTTTCCAATATTTGTTTAGGATTGAGGCTAGCATCCTCAGCAGCGTAGTCTTTTCTTAAGCGATTGATCGTGTCGATCTTCAGGATGGCATCGTTGACCATGATACCCAGCATCACGACTAGTCCGATAGCAGACATGACATTGAGAGAAGAACCTGTAAGCCAAATGATTAAAAATGCACCACCTATACCAAGTGGTAGGGTAAATACTACAATCAAAGGCTGTACAAATGATTCAAACTGTGCAGCCAAGATAAAGTAAAGGAGCAAGACTGCAATCAGAAGGATATTGATCAATTGCTTGAGGTTTTCTTG
Source organism: Penaeicola halotolerans (assembly GCF_016464625.1). GTDB lineage: Bacteria > Bacteroidota > Bacteroidia > Cytophagales > Cyclobacteriaceae > Penaeicola > Penaeicola halotolerans. Next base: position 14,195 of record NZ_JAEAGO010000002.1, on the reverse strand, counting down.
GTCGCTAAAGTACCTACCTGTAAACTCTACTACGAAATTGTGGTCGATACCCCACTCCTGCATAGTGGACTGAGCAGCAGCCACATCGACATCTTCTTCAAAGTAGATGGACTGATAGATACCAGTCTTATCTGCTGTCACATATTTGTATCCAGTCGTCAAGTCATAGCTGACGAATTCGCTCAAAGGATACCGAGAGCTATCTGCTTGGATGAAGTTTGTATTGATCTTATTGACAAAATCCCCATCATCTTCCTTCAATACAATAGGAGTCACTTCTCCAAATCGCTTGATATCGGAGATATTGAAGTTACCAAAGAGTTTGTTCAATTGGTCTTCGAAAGTGGATGAGTTGATACGATATAGGCTGAGCTTTACTTGGTCAACTTGTAGATTGACCGCTGTCTCTTCCAGTGTGCCTGGGCCTCTTTTCCAAGGGGCTACAGTGATCTCTTCGAGCATTGGATTGAGTTGTTTGCCCGGAATGGGTGCTTTAGATTTGTTGTCTTTCCAGCGTGCCTCCAAGTAAGGCTCATTACTGCTAAAGAGTTGGTCAAAAGCATTTGGTGCATCGGCTATCTCAAATGAAGCCTCAGGATAGTTTTGATTAAGCTTTTGAGAGAGTTTGGTCTCTGCTGCCTCTTTTTGTTTTTGACTATCAAAGGCAAAATATATACTTGACTGTTGGACAGAGTTTTCACCATCGAAGAGCAAGAATTGCAACAGGCCTATATCTGACTCAGCTTGTAAGAACTCACCAGACAGGCCATTGACCAAATCCAACACCCTTTGCTTACCGATCTCAGCATCGATCGGTTCATTCCAATTGATATTGATAAGCGTCTCATTTTTTTCAATCGGTGGAAGACCCGCTTTAGGTAAAAACAGACCCAACCAAATAGCCAAGGGGATCAAAGCTGCAATCAAAATGAAGGAGATGCCTTTATTTGCAAAAATGCGGTAGAAAAGCTTTTTATATCCCTTTAAGATCGCAAGGTAAAAACGACTGTCTTCCTTAATAGCAGCTTGCTCTTGATTGCTGAAAAACAATTTGTACAGTAGCGGTAATAAGATAAATGCAACTAACAAAGAGACGCTCAATATAGCGGCCACTGATACCGCTTGATCAAAGAAAAGAGCTCCAGAAAGTCCATTTAAAAATACGAGTGGTAAGAATACCGCTAAGGTCGTTAGGACAGAACTGATCAAGGCGCCTGTCACTTCATTGACACCCTCTACACAGCTGCTGATCAAGTCTTGCCCTTCTTTTCGCTTACGCGTGATATTGTCTAAGACGATGATGGCATTGTCAATGAGCATTCCTAGACCAAGTGCCAAGCCAGAAAGAGAAATGATATTGATAGAAATATCGAAAAGGTAAAAGACTATAAAGCTGATCAATAAAGAAGTGGGAAGACTGATACCAATAATGATCGGCATACGATAATTTCCCATAAAAAAGAAAAGCACTCCAAAAGCGAAAATCCCTCCAAAGAGTAAGCTAGTTTTCAGATTGTCTATACCAGCATTGAGCAGCAGTGACTGATCTTGTGTCAGTTCAAAGTTTACCCCAGGATAGTCCACTTTAAAGACCTCAATAGCTTCATAAATTTTAGGAAGTAGGTCATTCATCTTGGCTTGTGCTTGCTTATGCACTGTAATGACCAAGCCTTCTTCTGCTCCAAAGAGGTGATAAGTAAAGGATTTTTTAGTCTCGTTTTTGACTTCAGCTAACCTACCTAGCTTAAAAACAGAACCATCTCTCCCCCTGACTGGAAGCTCTCTTATATCCGCTTCCCCATCTACTCGACTGGCCATACGCAATGAATAGCGATACTGGCCGTCTTGCACATTGAGATTGCTCAAGTCAGTATTTCCTGCCCTGATAGCATTGGTGATGTCATTCTCAGTGATATTCAGCGAACGGAGGATGTCTTTATAGGGCTTTACAGAGATGATATTTTCTTTTTTACCATTGATATCTACTAAGGAGACGCCCTCTATTTGCTCCAGTCTTTTTTTGAGCACATTCTCTGTGAGCAGAGAGGCTTGTATGAAGTTGATGGTATTGCTTGGGATGACTTGGACACGTACTACTGGAATATCCGAAGTATTGATACGGACTACTTGAGGTCGCTCGAGATCTCTAGGCAGGGAGTTGGTCAAGCGGTCGATTTTCTCATTGACCTCTATGTAGGCTAGTTCCATAGCAGTGCCATATTCAAAAGAAAGACGCACGGTACCATTTTCACTTCCCGCTTTGCTCTCCATAGACTCTAGGCCATTGAGCGTGATGAGGGATTCTCTGACACGGGAGAGAATGTTTTGCTCGATATTCTCAGGAGAACTATTTGGGGCATTGACCTTGACGATGATCTGCGGAACATCTATGGCAGGCAAAAGCGATACAGGAAGTAGCCTGAAAGTAATAAAACTAAACACCATCAGGGCTATGAAGGACATGATGACCCCGATAGGTCTTTCAATTAAAAATTTTACCATGCTAAATATGCTTAATTGATGACTTTGACTGGCGCATCATTGGCGATCTGAAGGTTGTTGCTAGTGATCACTACATCCCCATCTTTGATTTGGTCAAACTCTAAAAGCTCTACCTCTCGGCCATTGTCTAGCCCAGTGACTACATAGTTCCACTTGGCTACTCCATTGACTAGTTTGAAGACAACAGATCTGCCAGAGCGAATCACTACCGCGGATTTTGGAACGATGAGGTTGTCTTGTCTTGGGACTTTGATGATGGCTCGAGCATTCATGCCAGGGAGGAGTGCTTGGTTATTGCTGACTTGCAAAGTGACGCTGACCATACCATTTTCATCTACTTTAGGATTGATACTGCTGACAGTAGCAGAGATCGGTTCGGTGATGGCGGTGACAGGAAATATCTCTGCTTTATAGCCGATCTTGATTTGATTGATATCTGCTTCGAGGACTTTAGCTTTGAGGATCAGGTTTTGATTGCTGATGACAAAGCAGAGCTTGTCTCCAGAATTGACCAGACTCCCAGGCTTGAGCGATAAGTCCGCTATTTTGCCAGTGATAGGGGCATATATCTTAGTCTTCTCGAGGGCTAGTTCGGCTTCTTTCATACTGATCTCAGCTGCCTTGAGTCCTGATTTGAGTCTAAAGTTATTTTCCCTTGCAGCGAGTGATTCGGTAGAAAGGTCACCATCTGTGAAGGCAAACTTTTCATTTTCAAACTCCAACTCTGCAGATGCCAGAGCAATTTTAGCCTTTTCATAGGCTAGTAGTGCTTCAGGCGCATCGATAGTAGCGATGAGCTGTCCTTGATTGACTACCTGGCCTTCTTTGGCAGAGAGGTTTCTGATGTAACCATTTTGCTGGACGACCAACTGTACTTCAGCAGCAGCTTCTATCTTACCAGTCGTATTGACGAGGTATTCAAAAGTCTTGTAGCTGGCTTTTCCAGTGGTGACGGTAGTTGGCTCTATGTCTCCTTTGACAGTGACTGGATCTACTTCTTTGCTAGCTTCTTCGGATTTTCCGGCACAGGCAAGTGTGAGAGCGGATAGAATTAAAAATGCTAGAACTTTATGTGTTAAGCGCATTATGTTGAGGTTTTAGCTTTTGAGAATACCAATAAAGCAAAAAAAAGCAATAAAATAAAAATACGATACTAAATATATAGTTAAATTTTGTGAACGGTTCGATTGAGCGGTTTTAGATCTGTTGGTATTAGTCTGCAAAATGTGTCAAAAAAGGGGAGTTGTTAATAGGCAATAAAAACTCAGATGATGGCAATTTTTTAATATTGTTAACAAAGGCTATGTTAATTTACCGTTTATCACAGTGAGGGAACATAATTTTGATTAATAGGGAATAGAAGCAGTTCTTAATGAAAAACGAAAGGTGAAAGAATAAAAACAGCAGATAAAATTTTGTCTCAATGTTAAGTTAATGTTAACAAAACTTAAATAAAGTTCGCATAAAATTAATAATTAGGGAAAATTCAAACCACAGAGAAGGCCTACCTTTGTAACGTTGAAAAAGTAATTCTAGAACCTTTACAAAAATAAACAAACCTAAAAATCAATTATGAAAAAATCATTACTGATTAATCTCCTTGCAGCAGTAATGTTTGTGTTTGGTGCACAGACATTGTATGCACAAGGTGTGACTACTGCCTCGATGACAGGGGTGGTGACAGACGCGAATGGTGAGACATTACCAGGAGCAAACGTACTAGCCATCCACGAGCCTTCAGGAACTCGTTATGGTGTAGCTACTAGAAATGACGGTCGTTTTACAATCCCAGCGATGCGTCTAGGCGGTCCCTACACAGTAACCGTTACTTATGTTGGTTTTGAAACAGCTAAGTTTGAAAACATCAACCTTTCTTTAGGTCAAGTTTACAGATTGGATCCAGTACTTACTGAAGCAGGTGTTGAACTAACAGGTGTGGAAATTCTTTCTCAGAGAAGCCCAATTTTGAACGATGAGCGTTCAGGTGCGGCTACAAACATCTCAAATGAGCAAATCAATTCCCTTCCTACAATCAGCAGAAGTATATTCGACTTCACAAGATTGACACCACAAGCGTCAGGTGGAGGTTTCGCTGGTGCGGATTCAAGATTCAATAACCTTACAATTGACGGATCTATTTTCAACAACTCTTTTGGTCTTTCAAGTACACCAGCCGGTCAGACTAACTCTACTCCAATTTCTCTTGATGCGATTGAAGAAATCCAAGTTAACCTTTCTCCTTATGATGTAACGCAAGGTGGATTTACAGGTGCTGGTATCAACGCAGTAACTAGATCAGGTGATAACGAGTTTAGAGGTTCAGTTTTCTACAACTTTAGAAACAACGAATTACTTGGAGATAATGCTAAGGGCAATCCAGTAATTACAGATCAGTTTGATGTAAGCCAATATGGTTTCAGATTAGGTGGTCCAATCATCAAGAATAAACTATTCTTCTTCATTAACGCTGAATCGGAAAGAAGAACAGATCCAAACTCTCAGTTTATAGCTTCTCCAGGAGAAGGAACTAACGTGACTAGAGTACTAAGATCTGATTATCAGCAATTAAGACAGTATCTTCTAGATAACTATGGATATAACACAGGTGAGTTTGAGAACTATTCTTTAAGAACTGAGTCTGACAAAATTTTGATCAAGCTTGATTACAACATCAACAATAATCACAGACTTTCATTAAGATACAATCAATTGAAGTCTTTGAGAGATGTTCCAGCTTCTAACTCTAACTCAATAAGTGGAAGAAGAGATAACCTATTCTCTCTTAGTGCTCAGGCTACTAACTACATCATCAACAATGATATCTACTCAGGTATTGCTGAGTTGAACTCAACATTTGGTACTAGATTCTCAAACAGACTCCTAGTTGGTTTTACTGCTAATAGAGATTTTAGAGGATCTACTGGAGGTATATTCCCACAAGTTGATATCTTAGAAGGTGGACGTAACTATCTTTCATTTGGATATGAGCCATTCTCACCAAATAACAGACTAGATACTGATACTTGGCAGGTACAGAATAACTTCACGGCTTACTACAACGATCATACAGTAACTGTTGGAGCTAACTTTGAGTCTTTTGAGTTTACTAATGGATTTACACCATTCTATTATGGTCAGTATATCTTTAACTCTCTAGAGGATTTCTATACTGCTTCTGATGGATTCTTGAGTGGCAACCCAGCAAACGTAGATTTAGCAAGATATCAGTTGACGTATTCAGCGCTTGAAAATAACGCTATTCCATTTGCAATCACTAGAGCTTATCAGATTGGTGCTTATATCCAAGATGAGTGGAATGTAACAAGAAACTTCAAGCTAACTGCAGGTTTAAGATTTGACATACCAACTTTTGGTAATACAGCCTTGAATAACCCAGCTGTTGAGTCTTTGACTTTCCAAGATCCAAACAGAAATGACATTCAACTGAGCACAAGCCAACTTCCAGAAGCTTCAATTCTTTTCTCTCCAAGAGTAGGTTTCAACTGGGATGCTAAAGGTGACAGAAGCTTACAGGTAAGAGGTGGAACAGGTATCTTCTCTGGTCGTCCAGCTTTCGTGTGGATCTCTAACCAAGTTGGTAACAATGGTATCTTGACTGGTAACATTTTTGAAAATGACACGAATACTGGTCAGTTCCCGTGGAGCCCAGATGTAAATGCAAACATACCTGCTAATGCAACAACTCCTTCTTCATTTGCTATCAATGCAACTGAGAGAGATTTTAAATGGCCACAAGTATGGAGATCAAATATCGCAGTGGACGCACAACTTCCAGGGGGCATTGTAGGTACAGTAGAATACATCTACACTCAGAACATCAATAATGTCATTTATTATGATGCAAACCTTGAGGAGCCGGTAGGTAACCTTGCGGGTCCAGATAATAGACCTTTCTTTGGTTCAAGCAATAATGCTAGAAGAATTAATGACAATATTAACAATGCTTATGTATTAGGAAACTATGGTGGTGGATTTGGTCATAACTTGACTTTCTCTGCTCAAAAGTCTTTCTCTAATGGATTCTTCTTCTCAGCTGCTTACAACTTTGGAGCAACTAAAGATCTAGTATCTCTTGGGTCAACTGCGGGTTCATCTTATAATGGCGGTAGAACAATTACTAGCAACAATACACTTGATCTATCTTTCTCAGATAATGATCAAAGACATAGAGCGATCTTCACTGCTTCTTACAGAAAAGAATATAAAATAGGTGCTACGCAAATCTCAGCTTTCTGGGAGGGTAGAAACCTAGGTAGATTCTCTTATGTGTACAATGGTGATGCTAACAGAGACGGTATCTTTGGTAACGATTTGATCTACATCCCAACAGCTGATGAGGTTCAAGCAATGAATTTTGCTGATATCACTGGTGGCGCTAATGCTCCATTTACAGCTGCTCAGCAAAGAGCTTACTTTGAGCAGTATATTCAGCAGGATAAGTACCTAAGATCAAATAGAGGTAGCTATGCTGAAAGAAATGGTGGTATCCTTCCATGGGTAGCTAGAATGGATGTTTCTATCGTACAAGATTTCTTCGTAAATGTTGGAGGAAAAAGAAATACTTTCCAGTTTAGAACTGATATCATCAACGCTGGTAACTTGATCAATAGTGACCTAGGTGTAGCTAGAGTAACTAACAATACTCAGTTACTATCTGTATCGGCAATCGATGCGAATGGTGTACCTACTTACCAGTTACAAAGAACAAACGGTGTGCTTGGAACAAGTACATTTAGAGATGCCGCTTCTTTGAATGATGTATGGCAATTACAATTCAGCTTAAGATATATTTTCAACTGAGCAATAAGCTGATAATCAATAAAAAAGGGCTGCCATTGGTAGCCCTTTTTTATGTCTTTGAGGTTAATATTTATTAAATTAAATATATTTTTAATTATATTAGTAACCGTATAGATCGATTTTCGTAAGTAAAAGCAGTTTTAAAAACTATTTAAATTTACTTTAATGAAAATCAGTTTTCTCATAATACCCCTTGTTGTATCTTTCTTTTATTTATCGGCTAGTGGTCAAGGGTTTGATAATTGGGACACCTTATTTTATGAAGGTACTTCAGAAGCAGTTATAGTAACAGAGGTAGCTGATGAGGTCATAAAATACAAGTATCCTGAAGAACATGCAGTATTTTCTAAGAGTAAACTTTACGTTGATAGTATCATCTTTAGCAGTGGTAGGAAGCTCATTTTTGAATCACCTATCAAGGAAGTAAATGGTTTAGAAGATTTTAAGAATGTCTATATCTCATATCATAAAGAGGATGTAGTTGGTCTTGTAGATATGGGAATAGTATCCCCAGATTTTGTCTATAACTATTCTGGTTATAACGATGATCCTGACTATGACCATTCTATAATGGATCGTATTAGATTAGAAGCAGCTATGCTTGGGGCTGAAATTGTTTATATATCTCCCGAGTATTTAATGGGTTCACGTAACTATCTCTCTGCATCTCCAAGTATCCATGCTTTTAGTCTCCAATCTATTGATAAAAAATCATTGCAAGGATGGCTTGAAACTAATTTATATGGGCTATCAAAGGAAATTAGGTATGGCTGGCTTGCGGATAGTCCAAGAATAATTGATCATTCCTCTAATGGCTTATTTCCAGCCAGCGTAAATAACCTCTTCACGGAAGGGGAAGCTGTATTTTTAGATGTAGAGTTACATGTTTTAGAGGCTAATCGTAGTCATGTCATATTTGCTAGTGAGGGGAAAATAGTGCTTGCGAAGCGGAAGGATGGTTTTCTAGTTAATTATGAATTGATCAAAATAGAAAATCATCCACAGTTGGATAGAAAAAGAAGTATGTCATTAAATAATCAGCAATAAGAATTTCATTAACCATTTAATATAATAATTACCATCTAAATCAATTTTTATGAAAAAGTACATTTTATCATTATTGACCGTTTCATTGAGTTATCTAGCTATAGCGCAAGGCACTTCAGATCGTATTACCAAAGTAGATGGAAGCACTATCGAGGGTACTGTAGTAGAAATAGATGACAAACAGATCAAGTACCAATTAGTTGGTCAAAAGGCTTTGCGTAGTTTATCTACACTTGCCATATCAGAGATCACTTATGCCAATGGGTCAAAGGAGAGTATTCCTAACCGTTTCGATGGTTTTAAAGATGAGGGGTATGCCTCTGGCATGTACATTACAAAGGATTCTCGAGATATAGCGGGGCTTACTGAAGTTGGTAGAATATTCAGCAAAGCAAGAGCTACCTTGCTGGTTAGTCCTGTAAACAATGTCAATAATAGGGCTTTGCGTAAGCTAAAATTAGAGGCTGAGTTTTATGGAGCAGATGTGCTGCTTATTCAAGAATCAGAATTAAAACATGATTTTGGAGATAAGCTCCAAACCTATAGTGCAGTAGCTTACGCGCTTAATCCAAGACCAAGTCTTGAGACAGTCAATGACTTTATAACTGCCAATAAGCTCTACGTATCTTCTATAAGCAAATTTCGAAGATCACTCTGGTTCTCAACTGATAATAAGGAAACGTTTGATGTTGCTGTAGATATAGACAATGTAGAGGCTGTAGGTAACAAAGTGTTTTTGCAAGTAAACTATCCAGGCAATGAAATAATTAATTGGGAGGTTGTCAGTATCAAAGACAATATGGTTACTTTATTAAACCATGATGGAAAAGTGGCTAGTAGGTTAATTTTAACTACTAAGTAATTTTATAACTTTACATGAAAAAGTTCCGTAGACTTACTTAATTTTAGTTTTTAAAGAATACTTATACAAATCCTCATGCTATGCAAAAAATATTCATAAGCTCATTACTAATCATTGCTGTAGCATTCTCTGCTATGGCCCAAGATGCTGTAGACTACCTTGTCTACAAAGGAGAGAAGACCCCTGTAAAGATCATAGAAGTAGGGTCTAAACAGATTAAATACCGATATCCTGGTGAAGAGGCGATCTATTCAATGAGTAAGTTGCAGGTAGAAAAGGTCATCTTTGCTTCGGGTAGAGAGGAGGTTTTTGATGTACCTGTGAAGCCAGTCAAGGGGCTATCTGATGCGAATAATGTTTACCTGACATACATTCAAGATGAGGTTGATGGCCTCTTGTCCAAAGGCTCTGTGTTCTCTAAGGCAGTAGGGGTGACAACCCTGAGTGCGATCAATACAGTGAATAATCGTGCTACAGATAAACTTAAAGCAGAGGCAGCTATGCTAGGAGCTAATGTGGTTTTTGTAGGTAATACTTTTACAAGAGGCAATCAAGCTGGAGGTAAAAACCAAGCAGGCGTCTCTACGATGACATCACTTTCTGGGACTGCTTTCTCTACAGATAAGATCAGCTTAGATGAAGTGCAAGCGATGACTGCTGGTAAGGAGTTTCTGCCCTTTATGATCAATAAGCTTAATAGGAATGCTTGGAGTCCTAATACTTTTAATCCTTTTTATGAGTCCAAGAAACCTCTAGAGAAACTCACCTTGAACGGTTTTTATGTAGAAGATGGTAAGGTGATGATCAAAACTAGTGGGGTGCCAAAGACAAAACAGCAGGTATTTGAAGTGGTCAATCTGGAGGCTGATGGCTTTATTACCCTGATGCACAGAGACAGCAAAGTGATCTATAATTATATCTTCATTGATACCGATCATGAGTTTGCTCAAGCTTATCTGAAGAATAGAGCTCAATAATAATTGTAAACATATTTCATTTCAAAGCCCTGTTTATAAAAGCAGGGCTTTTGTTTTGTATATAAAAAGCCCGCGCAAATGCACGGGCTCCCAATAAAATAGCCATAAATAAAGCGTCAATACTTGATCAGTCGCCAAGCACTCACAAACCCAGCGCCACTACCCGTGTAGAGCTTATTAGGCTCTCCATTGATCACATCAAAGAACTCCATCGTACACATCAAAATGCCTACGACAGGTCCTTCTACTCCTTTCAAGATATCTTCTACAGACATCGAAACAGACACCTGATCTCCTACATGGTGAGCCTTTGGTACAGGAAGGTAATCACTCTCATGGAGACACAGCAAGCCATTAAATTCCCAAGTTTCATTAAACATGATCACATGATACTGCATCTTGAAATGCGTCACAGATGGAGGGATTTTAGAGAAGATTACCTCGTGATTGAGTTCGAGTAGCATACCCTCTTGACTGATTCGAGGAAAGCTATGCAGGTAGTTCCTAAGCTTAGGTTCTTTACTAAATTCAAAACCTTTCAATAAACCAAGTTCTCCGAACGTAACTTTTTTGTATTTAGTTTCGTTTATCTTGTCAGTTTTGGTGATCCGCTGCATCAAACCATTGAGTTTTTGATACACATATCTGTGTTCATACTCATGAGTGAGTGGACTTACCAAATCGCGGATGTTTTTTGAAATATTGGAGCTATTAGCAAATGTTTTAATACTACGATGCCATCCAGCTGTTTGCTGAAGGGCTTTGACTGGTGAGGTATATCTTTTGGCAAAATAACCAGTTTTAGTTTTGTAATAGGTAATATCACCTATTCTACCTCTAAGTTTATTTGAGCCTTCTTGTCTCGCCATAGTTGTAAATATTTGGTGAAATTCTAAAATAATAACTAATTAAAAATATGTCAAGAAAAATTGTAATTATTTTAGATTTTAGAAAGTGGAACTCCAATAGAACACCAATTCAGCACCAATTCAACACCAATAGAACACCATGTATAAATGGAGAATACCTGCATATAAAGGGGACTTAACCCCTATGCAAACCGTCACCAAAGCCATAAATAAGCCTTACCCTATTTAATCATGATGAGGAATACATTGCCCAAATACACTTAGGCATAGAAAACTATCCGAAATCATAACAAGTAGAGACGCGATTTATCGCGTCTCTATGTGGGAAATTGGTGCCGAGGGTGATTTAAGCCATGGTCTGTTTAATTATAGTATTTTAATATTAGACCCATGACAGATAGTCTTTATTTAATATGAATAGTGGAATTTGTTTTTTCTACTATCTTTGAAAGCTTAGGGATAAGTGCTTTAGAATGAGATTTGCGATAGCCTTTATTGGTTTCTTCTTTATACTATCACTGCGTATTGAGGCGCAATATGCACAGCTACTGGGTAAGCCGTACAAAGATCAAGTAGGCATATTATCCTCGCTGTATTATCAAGCGAAGTATGCAGATATATCTATTCAAGATACTTTATCGGGGATGCGTCAGTTGGCGGCTTTGGCGAATGATCCAGATTTGATGTTGGAGGCAGATTTATTAGAAGCCTCTTACTATGTCTCAAGAAAGCTTAGTCCAGTAGACAAACTGATAGCTATACAAGAGAAAAGCGAGCGAGAAGGTCAACTATACATCGCCTGTCGCGCGGCCAATGCGATCGCAGAAACCTATTGGGAGCAACAGGAATTTGAAAAATCTATCCGGTGGCATTTGCTCTTAGATGAGCTCATGAGTAATCTAGAATTGGAGGAATTTCCGGACAAACCCATCTTTCTGCAGGAAATTGGCAATGACTTCTTCTTTTTTGGTGATTATCAAAGAGCTATCAGCTACTTTAAAAGGGTCATCGATATGCCATTTACTGATTTATATACTTTTGCCTTTAGACATGCCTTAAATGACCTTGGCCTTTCTCACAGGGAGTTAAATCAATTAGACAGTTCAGATGTAGTCTTTGAGAAGCTTTTAGCTCATGCAGATTCTACTTCCCCACAGTGGGTAGGAATAGCATCAGGAAATTTGGGATATAATGCTTATTTGCGAAAGGATTTTGCCCGAGCGATTCCATTGTTGCTAAAAGACATTGAGATAGCAGAGCAATATGGAGAACTTGGACTTGCAGCTGGAGCCTATATCCCGCTGGCGGATATCTACTTATCAGAAGGTAAACTAACACTGGCTGGCGATTATCTTAAAAAAGCAAAGAGGTATATCTACCAAACACAACAACTCGATCGCTTGGCAAGGTACTACCCAATAGCCAGTAAATGGCAAGCTAAAATGAATCAGCCCCAGAAGGCAATTCTTTACCTAGACTCAGCACTCATCTGGCAGAAAAGTGTCAATGAAAAATTCAGTGCTTTGCAACTCATGAGGGCCAACCAAGAGGTGATAGCCAGCCAAAATGAAAAGGCCATCCAAGAGCTGAATGAAAAGGCGAAAAGAAACAGGTTGGTCAGAAATACTAGCTTGATTGTCCTAGGAATTATCTTGATAGGTTTGTTGATCATTTACCAACAACAAAGTCAACGCATCAAAGCAGAGCGGAAACTTAAAAAGGCTGAGTTGAGCCAAGCCCATATAGAACTAGAAAGTGCCAAAACCTTACTTGAAACCTACAGACGTAAGATCAACAATAATTCTAAGATCATACAATCTTTAGAAGATGCGGAAGATATAGGTGAAAAGGAAAAGACCATAGAGGCACTTCGCGCTACCACGATCCTCACAGAGACTGATTGGGATGCTTTTAGGGCACAGTTTCAAAAAGCCTTTCCACAGCTACTGGAAAAACTGCTGGATAGCTACCCCAATCTTTCACCAGCAGATGTTAGATTTTTACTGCTAACCAAACTAGAATTATCCTCATTAGAGATCGCCAATGCCTTAGGCGTATCCCCTGCTTCCCTGCGTGTGACTTGGTACAGGATCCGTAAAAAGCTCGATTTGCAAAAAGACTTCCCTCCTGCATTATTTTTTGAAACCCTCTTTTCTGGTCAATAAAGGCAGGTTTCTGCATTTGTAACGCACTTGTAACGGGCATTTCGCCCGTTTTTTTTTGTCCCCAGCCTACCTTGTGTACATGAATCATATTATTTCCGCTCGAGAACTGAAGCTAGCTTTTTGCATCGTGATACTACTACTCATAGGAATCATGATCATCAGGTACTATCAGCTCAAGCAGCAAGAGATAGAACAGGACATTGAACAAATAAAGCTTAACCACTAATCGAATTTACATGCAGAGATTTTTACTAACAATCATCCTGATCTTTAGTAGCTTGATGACTATATCAGTACAGCAAGTCATGGCACAGGCTTTACCAGCCTTTGAAGCTATCAACGCAGTTTTAGAAGGAGTTGCTGAAGGTTCAGTAGCTTGGGGAGACTATGATGGGGATGGCGATTTGGATGTCTTATTAACAGGTCGAAATGCAAGTGGTCAAGGAATCAGTCAGGTTTATCGCAATAATGGAGACAACACTTTTACAGACATTAACGCTGGTTTAGCAGGGGTATCTTTTAGTTCAGTAGCTTGGGGAGATTATGATGGAGATGGTGATCTCGATATTTTGTTGACTGGTTTTAGTGCAAGTAGTCGAATCAGTCAGGTTTATCGCAATGATGGAGGAGATAATTTTACAGCTATCAGCGCAGGTTTAGAAGGGGTATCTTTTAGTTCAGTAGCTTGGGGTGACTATGATGGAGATGGCGATTTGGACATATTATTAACAGGTCAAGCTGCAAGTGGACGAATCAGTCGGGTTTATCGCAATAATGGAGACAATACCTTTGAAGACATTAACGCAGGTTTAGAAGGGGTAGGTTTTAGTTCAGTAGCCTGGGGAGATTATGATGGTGATGGTGATTTGGATATTTTATTAACAGGTCAAGCTGCAAGTGGACGAATCAGTCGGGTTTATCGCAATAATGGAGACAATACCTTTGAAGACAT
>NZ_JAEAGO010000025.1 GCF_016464625.1 Penaeicola halotolerans | reverse complement strand
GGGAAACTGTATCAGTGGATGAACCTCTTATGGTCTTGACATCCTTGCTCATATTCTCACTCCTTCCACTCTTCACCTGGACCTTGGGAGCTCAGTCCAGTGTTCCGATGTGATTCTTTGTCTCTGTATCCATCTGTTTTTGGACGAAGGTTCTATGATGATAAGATAATCATCAGTCTGACTACAGGGTAAAACCAGTTCAGGTGCCCTCTCCTCTATTGCTTAGGGTCTCAGCTGGGGTCATCCTTGTGGATTCCTGGGAACCCTTAAGTCCCTCTGAATGTGGTTGACAGTTGGGGGAGACTCAGGGGCCACTGGCAGTGGCACTGGGATTTGTCTCTACT
>NZ_JAEAGO010000024.1 GCF_016464625.1 Penaeicola halotolerans | reverse complement strand
TACTAATATTTTTTAGTGTCTGTGGAAATGTGCTTTGTTACCGAGTATGTGATCAATTTTTGAGAAGGTCCCATGAGATGCTGAGAAGAAGGTATATTCTTTCCTATTTGGGTGGAATGTTCTATAGATGTCTGTTAAGTCCATTTGAGTCATAGCATCTATTAGTCCCCTTATTTCTCTGTTAATTTTTGTCTGACAGACCTGTCCAGTGGTGAGAGTGGGGTGCTGAAGTCTCCCACTATTAGTGTGTGGGGTTTAATGTGTGATTGAAGCTTTGGAAGTGTTTCTTTTACATATGAGGGTATTTGGGGCAGAGATGTTCAGCATTGAGATTTTCTTTTGATG
>NZ_JAEAGO010000023.1 GCF_016464625.1 Penaeicola halotolerans | reverse complement strand
TTGTACAAAGTTACCTTATTAACTTTTAACTAACGTAACATCGTGAAAAATATCCTCGCATTTTCTCTGGTCACTAGTTCCATCTTATTATGCTCATTTATCCCTGCTGGGGGGACTAAGTATCGGATCAAAAAAGTTGTGATAGACGCAGGTCATGGAGCTAAAGATCCTGGTACGCTGGGTAGTTTTTCAAAAGAGAAAGATGTTGCGCTAGCCATCGCCCCCAAGCTTGGAGAGACGATCAAGGAAAACTTGCCAGATGTAGAGGTGATCTACACGAGAAGTCCCGATAAGTTTGTTGAGCTGTACGAGCGACCAAAAATAGCCAATAAAGAGAGCGCAGATT
>NZ_JAEAGO010000271.1 GCF_016464625.1 Penaeicola halotolerans | reverse complement strand
AATGCAGATGGTACGGTGACGATAGTGGCTGGTACAGCAGCAGGCACTTACACGGTAACATATGAGATCAGTGAGAACCTGAACCCTACAAATACAGATCAGGCTACGGTCACAGTAGAAGTGGTAGCTCCAGCGATAGTAGCTGTTGATGACACACCAGGCACGGTGAATGGTTTCACTGGAGCAGATGACTTGATCAATGT
>NZ_JAEAGO010000270.1 GCF_016464625.1 Penaeicola halotolerans | reverse complement strand
GACAGTTACAATGGAGTTACTCCAGCAGCACTTACAGAGACAGATCTTGTAGTTGTATCAGCAGATGCGCCATTAACACTAGACCTCGGAACAGGTCAGATAGATGTAGCGGCAGGGACAGCAGCGGGTACCTACACTTTAGTATATAGATTAGTTGACTCACTGAATCCAAGCAATACAGACGAGGCTACAGTTACAATAGTGGTAGCAGGAGCAGG
>NZ_JAEAGO010000269.1 GCF_016464625.1 Penaeicola halotolerans | reverse complement strand
AGGTTCTACTGAGCGTTACATCTGCTGGGTTGACAGCAACTCCGTTAAGTCTGTCATTAGCTAATACATTAACTACGGCTAGGTTCTCGTCCTTACCATTGATACCTGTGACATCATCATCAACTGCATCAATAGCTGCCGCAGTCACTGTCACTGTCACCGTTGCATCATCTGTATTCGCTGCATCTATGTTATCCGTCAAACGGTAAGTCAAGGTATACACACC
>NZ_JAEAGO010000268.1 GCF_016464625.1 Penaeicola halotolerans | reverse complement strand
AGATAGACAGATAGATAGACAATAAATAGATAAATAAATAAAACTGGGGCTGGCTCAGAGGTTAAGAGCACGTGGATGGATGGATGGATGGATGGATGGACAGATAACTAACTAACTGAACAACTAACTATGAAATAAATAAATAAAAACATAAATAAACACATGCATAAATAAAAAAATAAGTAAATAAAGACATAACTAGATAGATAAATAACTAAATATATAACT
>NZ_JAEAGO010000267.1 GCF_016464625.1 Penaeicola halotolerans | reverse complement strand
CAAAAAAAGCCCTCAGCGCAATGGACAGTATTTACGGAGATAGATAATATGGACCATATGGATTTAAAGATGCATTTAATCCAACTTACATATATGGCGTAACAAATGCAGCTGGCTGGATCGCAAAAGATTATCTAGATATTGATCAAGGTCCAATCTTATTGATGATTGTCACCCACGAATCAGGATTGATTTGGTCATTGTTGAAGAAAAATCCCTATATTCGAA
>NZ_JAEAGO010000266.1 GCF_016464625.1 Penaeicola halotolerans | reverse complement strand
AGGGCATTCAAAAAATTTGTCGTTTGGTTATTTTTCACGCTAGAGGTCAAATTCGGGTTAATTCCTAAAGCTAAAAATAATCTGTAACAAAATACCCTCCACAAAATAACCTGCCCTTATCAGCAGGTTATTTTATCTCTATAGGATCATTTTTAGGGATAAAGGGCGTCCCCCCACTGGCATCGGGCCAAGTTACTCCTGGTGGCAGATCGATATGCGGAGGACTTT
>NZ_JAEAGO010000265.1 GCF_016464625.1 Penaeicola halotolerans | reverse complement strand
AATGGATGGGAAACATGTTTGATTGGAGACGGCCTTGTTTCAACTTTTGAATACAGCCAGGGACAAAGGAATTGCCCATCCCATGTTCAAGTTTATGAATGTTCTGCCACCTCCTGTAAAGCTTAGCTACACACGAGAGAGAAAGCCAGTTTACTTACAATCTTATTTATTACACTGCTTACATAAGAATGTGTTATTACCAAAATCAGAGAAGCTGAGAGAAAGAAA
>NZ_JAEAGO010000264.1 GCF_016464625.1 Penaeicola halotolerans | reverse complement strand
GCTTGAGCTCTCGCTGATGGACAGCCTTCACCGTACCAGCAGACCCCACAGGCATAAATATAGGCGTCAAAATATCCCCATGGTCTGTACTGACTACGCCAGCCCTTGCTTTACTTTACGGATCTTGTGCCTTTAGTTCAAATTTCATTCAATTGCCGCTTTATTGCTTAGTTTTAAAGGCTCCAAAAATATAACCTTCTAGCCAATATTTTATTCTCTCAATAGCTT
>NZ_JAEAGO010000263.1 GCF_016464625.1 Penaeicola halotolerans | reverse complement strand
TTGTCTACAGCTTGCTGTGCTAGAGAAGCTGCTCTAGAGATGTCTTCATAAGAAGAGTTAGTGCATGTTCCGATCAATCCCACATCAAGTTTTGCAGGCCAGTTATTCTCTTTGTCAGCAGCTGCAAATTTAGATAGAGGCCAAGCCAAGTCTGGCGTAAATGGAGCATTGATGTGTGGCTCAAGCTCTGACAAGTTGATCTCGATCACTTGATCAGAATACTTCTCA
>NZ_JAEAGO010000022.1 GCF_016464625.1 Penaeicola halotolerans | reverse complement strand
TATGGGTACTTAGATGTTTCAGTTCCCCACGTTCGCCTCAGAATTAATCTGATCCCTTGTCTTCAACAAGGTAGGTTTCCCCATTCGGATATCTACGGATCAATTCCTATTTGCAAATCCCCGTAGCTTTTCGCAGCTTATCACGTCCTTCTTCGCCTCTGAGAGCCTAGGCATCCCCCGTACGCCCTTATTCACTTAACTCTACTATTCTTATTCTATTTCTCTTATACATTATGTCAAAGAACTTCTGAATCACCTTACGTGATTCTTTGTTTAAATAATTTCAGTAAGATAACAAGCAACCAATATTCACCAGAAAGGAGGTGTTCCAGCCACACCTTCCGGTACGGC
>NZ_JAEAGO010000262.1 GCF_016464625.1 Penaeicola halotolerans | reverse complement strand
CATAGCAAGTTCGAGGCCAGCTAGAGCTAGACAGGGAAACCCTGTCTCAAGTCCCTTCTCCCCAGAAAGAATAGTGTCTATGCCACATGGGAGCCTTGCAATGAGCTGCCAACGTGGTTCACAGGGCGTGGTGACAGTGCGCTGGGAGGCCAGGGTTGTACCCAGTTCCTCTCAGCCTGTCTGAGTTTCTTAGGCTATGCAGTGAAGCAGTAATGCTGCCCTCCTAGGA
>NZ_JAEAGO010000261.1 GCF_016464625.1 Penaeicola halotolerans | reverse complement strand
GCTCTAATAGGGCCAGGATACGGCTAAAATACGGCTATGCTATGGTTATAAATGCTTATTAAAGCGATTATAAAGAACTTTCAAAAACAAGATTTTTACCTTCTGATTGGTAGATATTTATTCTTAATTTGAACACTTATAAATTCTTATATTTAATGATTATCCCCCTAGCTAATAATGAAAAAGGAGGGTCTTTCAGCGTGTCCTGATAAATTGAAAAATTTAATCT
>NZ_JAEAGO010000260.1 GCF_016464625.1 Penaeicola halotolerans | reverse complement strand
AATCTTTGTTTCCTTTCTCCACACATTCTCCAGTCAGTCCTTGTAAAGCTCCTCCCATGATCTCTACTTGTTCTCCAGCCTCGATCTCCTGATCTGACAATTCATAGGCTACTCCTGTTTCTACTACACGTTTGATGGCATTGGTCTCTTCCTCTCTCACATGAGCATGCTCTCCAGCAAAATGCACAAACTTCACCGCTCCAGGCACGTGGACGATTTTATAAAGGTC
>NZ_JAEAGO010000259.1 GCF_016464625.1 Penaeicola halotolerans | reverse complement strand
GATTCTGAGTCTGTAGCTCTAGGGTCTGGAAACTCATGTGCTCTCAGACTGCTGGCTTGAGAATAGTTGAATTAGTAAAGATTTACATCATTGTCGCCCCAGGGTGGCCGGGAAGCTTCTTTCCAGTGCCGCAGCTCATATGCACACACACCCAGGTCTCAGTCAGCGACATACTATATTAAACGTTATAATGTGTTTGCTGTTTCACATAGTGAGACTTGAATCTTGTG
>NZ_JAEAGO010000258.1 GCF_016464625.1 Penaeicola halotolerans | reverse complement strand
AAAGCTTCTCTTCACTCCTGCCTAGTAAAAATAGATTTGCTCCATGGGCAGCAACATAGCTAGTGATCTGAGTACCCAGCACTCCTGAAGCACCAGAGATCAGGATATTTTTACCGTCAAGGTTAAATAGGTGTTTCATATCAGATTAGATTTAAATACCGAACAATCGAGGTAGACAAAGCGTGAACTCTGGAAAGAGCGTGATGATAATAAGCGCAATGACCATTGCT
>NZ_JAEAGO010000257.1 GCF_016464625.1 Penaeicola halotolerans | reverse complement strand
AGCGAGATCGGGGCTACTGTCAAGGCACTAGCAGATGAGCTAGGGATCGAGTAAGTGTTCAAAGCTTCTTTTGACAAGGCGAATCGTACTTCAGCGGGGTCTTTTAGAAGTATCGGGATGGATAAGTCGCTCGAAGTCTTGCAGCGTGTAGGTCGTGAACTCTCTGTACCATTGGTAAGGGATGTGCATGAGAGCTATCAAGTCAAAGATGTAGCAGAGGTGGTCGATGT
>NZ_JAEAGO010000256.1 GCF_016464625.1 Penaeicola halotolerans | reverse complement strand
ATGTCTCTTCTAATACAGGGTGTATATTTAAGGAAAACTACTACAGTTGATTGGTATTCCCTTGCTTACTCTACTTCTCTGGGAGAATACTTTGAAAAAAAAAAAGCTTCAGATTTTTAAAGAACGTTTCTGTGAACTTTGTTGAAGCCAAGTTGACTTTGTCTCTTGTATGGAATGTGCCATGTGGATTTACCATTTATCCACAGCTTAGTTTTCCACAGATCACCAGC
>NZ_JAEAGO010000255.1 GCF_016464625.1 Penaeicola halotolerans | reverse complement strand
ACCCTTATAACTTTGCCTATGTTCCTGCTGGGCCCACTTATGCTAATTTACGTGCTCAGGGCGTTCAGTTTGCTTTGGTCAAGGTCGAAGGTAAAGAATCTGATCTGATGTAACTCTTCAATATTCCAGCTGCTCAACGAAAAACCAAAGATGTTGCCCTCGTGACCAAGTACTACGTCTACTCGCTCAATCAAAATGAGATATTCATAGGGCCAGTTTGGGATGTATCA
>NZ_JAEAGO010000254.1 GCF_016464625.1 Penaeicola halotolerans | reverse complement strand
CACTACAAAACCGATGATGAAAGAAGAAGTGAAGACAACCTGATTGAGATACTCAGGATCTAGGACCAAATAAGGAATGCCTAAGACGGAAACAAACCTGCCCGTAACGATCAGAAAAAGTAGCAACCAAATGATCAGAAGCAAAATGTTTTCCTTGAAATGCGTGACAAGCAACTGTATTGGAAGTGAAAAATAAAAGGCCTTTAGCATCTGTGTAATTGATTTCGCTGA
>NZ_JAEAGO010000253.1 GCF_016464625.1 Penaeicola halotolerans | reverse complement strand
CTTTACTTAGCAGCTGATGCTTCTGCCTATAACACAGGTGCAGTATTTACTGCTGATGGTGGATTTACCATTTTATTAAACAAAAGTTAAATTACTTGTCTATAATTCTAAAATAATGTTTGAAACCCCTCATATCAAGTCAATTAAAGAACAATATAGGCGATTTTTAATTCAAAAAATCTATGCTATAGAGCTTGGAGTCTTCTAGGATTTTAAGAAATCTCTACCAGT
>NZ_JAEAGO010000021.1 GCF_016464625.1 Penaeicola halotolerans | reverse complement strand
GGCTAATTCTCACATCTTGCTTTAACCCGTATTTAGTAATCTGTGGTGGCTTACTGGGAGGATTCTAACCTGCAGCTGTCTCGGAGAGGAGAGTCATGGCGACTGCCTGCCTCTGCTTTCTTTCTCCCACAGTTCTGTTCTGTCTACTCCACCCACCTAAGGGCTGGCCTATCAAAAAGGCCAAGGCAGTCTCTTTATTAATCAATGAAAGTAACACATAGACAGAAGGCGCACCAACATCACTCAGATGCAGTCATACTGGGGGAAAGAAATACCAAAGCACAATGAAGAAACTATTCATTAACTAGGGTAGCTGCACTCAAAAAAATGTAACACAGACACTGAGAGGAACAATTAATAAATGGGACCCC
>NZ_JAEAGO010000252.1 GCF_016464625.1 Penaeicola halotolerans | reverse complement strand
ATATGTCTGTGATCAGCCCATGTGACTATAATCAAACAAAAGCTGCGACTATCGCTATAGCAGAGCATGAAGGCCCAGTCTACTTGTGATTTGGTCGTCCTTCTATGCCTATCTTCACTCCTGCCTATCAGAAGTTTGAAATCGGTAAAGCTTGGAAAATGGTAGATGTTAAAGATGTCTCTATCTTCGCAACAGGTCATCTTGTATGGTATGCTATCTTAGCTGAAGCTA
>NZ_JAEAGO010000251.1 GCF_016464625.1 Penaeicola halotolerans | reverse complement strand
AATCTCAGTTTTAGAGATTGGATTAGGATAGATATCCACTATCTCAGAAGAAAACTCTCCGCCAGCCAGATCTTGGATGAGGAGAGCTGCTTTTTTGAGTGCATAGATCACCATATCTGGATCTGTCCCTCGCTCAAATCTGAAAGGGGCATCTGTTTTTAATCCATGATGTTGAGCACCTTTTCTGATGGTATCTGGAGAAAAATAAGCACTTTCTAAAAACATGTCTTG
>NZ_JAEAGO010000250.1 GCF_016464625.1 Penaeicola halotolerans | reverse complement strand
GTGATATGATCCAGCAGCTTCCAAAACTTAATCAAGCGCATAGCGAGAAGTTGAAATAATTGCTTCAGCCTTCTACCTCCTGCACCAATTCATCATACCAAACTTGACCATACTTTCTGACTAGCGCATCTTTTAGAAATTTATATATAGGCAGTTCCAAAGCTTTTTCTAAACTACATGCTGGATTGCAAATATGCCATCTATCGTAGTTCAGCGCATCACATAGAACAAA
>NZ_JAEAGO010000249.1 GCF_016464625.1 Penaeicola halotolerans | reverse complement strand
GGTTAAGCGCATCTATCCCTCCCATAAAGGTCACATCACCTTGGAAAGTTCATTTTGCTAATGGCTTGACTGTATTGTAGACTTTGATGGTATACTGCGGTCTATGATAGGCTTCTTGTAAATTTTCTAAATCATACCTGTACATATGCGCTCTAAGCCCTACCTTGTAGATGTGATTTTTATCATAGTGGAAGCCCACGAAGATATTAGAAGTTCTGCTAAATCCTGACTC
>NZ_JAEAGO010000248.1 GCF_016464625.1 Penaeicola halotolerans | reverse complement strand
AGAGCTTAGCGGATGCTGGACATTATGTCATTGCCCCTGAAGGTTTAAATAAGTACTACTTAGAAGGCTACTCAGGAAGGGACGGAGCGCATTGGATGACTAGCAATGATCGAGAAATAGCAATTACTAACTATCTAAACTTTCTAGACAGTATAGCAAATAAAGAAATGACTTCAAAGAAGCCTATTTCATTACTTGGTTCCTCACAAGGTGCTGCGACAGCTGCACGCTG
>NZ_JAEAGO010000247.1 GCF_016464625.1 Penaeicola halotolerans | reverse complement strand
GAGCTACTCCGAGTAATAATCAGTGGAACTATACTGTGGGATTATCATTAAGAAAAAGATTGGCAAACGGCTACAGCTTACTTACAGTAAGTAGAAATGTGTTTGACAATCGCGTGGATAGGTTTGAGGACCAAGAGAGTGGAGAGAATAATCAGCGAAAACTAGGTATGCAGTCTCAAGAGGTAGAGAATAAGCTCAGATGGGAAGTCAATAAAAGCCAAGGATCATGGAA
>NZ_JAEAGO010000246.1 GCF_016464625.1 Penaeicola halotolerans | reverse complement strand
AATTAAACTTTGTAGAAATCATACATTTCCTCTAAGACAAATACGGCAAATGAATTCAAAGGAAATAAATAGGTCTCCCCAAAAAGTGACGCTACATATTGACTATTAGGCTTGTGATAAATCTCTTGTCTACTTGCTCTTTGCATGATTTTACCTTCTTTGATCACCACGATCTCATCGGCCCGCTGCAAAGAATCCTCATAATCATGCGTTACCATGATGTCTGTAATCT
>NZ_JAEAGO010000245.1 GCF_016464625.1 Penaeicola halotolerans | reverse complement strand
CTCTAACTAAAACTTTCCTTTGATCTTTTATCAAAGGAAAAATTCACTTCTGTAATAGCTGCCTCATTACTCGGCTGTTCTATAAAAATAAGTCTACTGCTTAATTGTCTACCGCTTTCTTCAAAGATGGATATTTCATTGTTCCCCACAGGCAGATTCCCTCTAGGTATCCTTACTCCTGCAAACCCAAGATTCAAATCCACTTTTTGAACATATCCTGGAAAACCTCCAG
>NZ_JAEAGO010000244.1 GCF_016464625.1 Penaeicola halotolerans | reverse complement strand
CGTAGAAGAAGTGATATTCACAGCGGCCCCGAGTTCCTTTGGATAACCTTCCTTCTCCATTCTTTTTCCCAAAATACCTCCCATTGAAGATGCCGCCGCTACAGCAGAACCTGCAATCGCTCCCATCAGCATGGCAGCAATGATATTCACATGGAGCAACCCGCCTCGCATTCTGCCCGTGAGGGCTTTTGCAAATTCTATCAGACGATTGGCAATACCACCTCGGTTCATCA
>NZ_JAEAGO010000243.1 GCF_016464625.1 Penaeicola halotolerans | reverse complement strand
AAAATTAACGCCTACTATTTTTGCAACGTGAATTTGAAAACAGGAATACTATTATCATTGATTTTACTGCTTGGCCATACTATTCAGGGGCAGGATTGTAATTTATCCATAAGAGGCAAAATCATCCATCTGGAAAACAATGAGCCTATTGAAGCAGCTTACATTTGGGTATCCGAAGCTGAAGAAGGAGCTGTCAGTGACCAGAATGGTAATTTCACCATAAAGAATCTCTG
>NZ_JAEAGO010000020.1 GCF_016464625.1 Penaeicola halotolerans | reverse complement strand
AAAAGGTTTTGTGTATGATTTGGTAGTTGATTTAAAAGGTTCTATGTTTGCAGTCCCAAACGGGGGATAAGGAGTTGATGAGATGAGAAAAAGTGGATTTTGAGAGAATTGGAGGGATATTTTCCTTTCGAGGGGATTAAAAAATAAGTTAATATTTTGATTGGATTGAGAAAGCTTTCTATTACCTTTGTAATCCCAAAAGCGGGGAGAGAAGAGGAGTTAAGGGTTGAGGTAAAAATCAAATAATTTTTTCTCTTTAGGTATTGCACTAGTAAAAACATTTCTTACCTTTGCAGACCCAAAAGCGGGGGAGGATGGATTTAGGGTGATGATATATTAACTGAAAGGGTTGATATATTGACAAGAGTGAAAGATTGCGGCAGAGGTTG
>NZ_JAEAGO010000242.1 GCF_016464625.1 Penaeicola halotolerans | reverse complement strand
GCTACAGCTACTATCCTTAATGACAAAGGCAATACAGCCCGTACGATCACAATTGATGCTAAAAAAGGCTTCAACACGATCGGTTGGGACTTCATAGATGATAGTGGTGAATACATAAGACCTGGAAAGTTTAGCTTAAAAATCACTGCGGGTAATCAGTCCGACACTAGAGCCTTTGAAATAAGATAAATTTCAAAGCTCATGTATTTTAGCCTCTCCCAATATAGAAGAGA
>NZ_JAEAGO010000241.1 GCF_016464625.1 Penaeicola halotolerans | reverse complement strand
CTTGGCATCTTCGAGGGCTTCTTGGATCTTGTAGGCGGCCTTCTGCTGCCAATAGAGATGACCCGGTGCACCTGAGGCGGTACGGTACACGTTTGGCGAGCGGAGCATCGTTCCGAGCTGCTCAAATTTATATGCATGTTTTTGTTCATTTTGCGCATAGGTACTAAAACCTAAAGCCAAAATCAACAAGGAAAGTAAAAGCTTCTTCATAGACATTTTTTTACCAATATTTT
>NZ_JAEAGO010000240.1 GCF_016464625.1 Penaeicola halotolerans | reverse complement strand
CTAAAGCCTGACATGTCAGACCAGCTCATGTATGTCAGTAAGGGGTCTCACCTCATCTGGGGAAGAAGCCCAGAAGCTTGTATGGCTGACACTAAGATCATCTGGGAGCGGATAGCCATGGCAGGAGATCAGCAGCACCTACAACAAACAATACTAGAATCTGCCGTAAACCTCACCTACTGGCATGCTAAATGGCGCTATCTTTCCCCTATCGATGGACAAAACAGATATCA
>NZ_JAEAGO010000239.1 GCF_016464625.1 Penaeicola halotolerans | reverse complement strand
AGGAACATGATATCCCTGTCGATTATATCGTAGGACCTTCTATGGGGGGTGTAGTGGGAGCACTTTATGCCACTGGATATTCACCAGCTGAGATTGAGCGGATTGCTTTGTCAGACAATTTCCAAAGATGGGTAAATGGAGGCACGGAGAGTTTGTACTTTAGAGATGCGAGTGATTTTCCAGACAATCCTAGTTTGCTTTCTGTTGATTTTTCATGGAAAAGCCTTTTTAAG
>NZ_JAEAGO010000238.1 GCF_016464625.1 Penaeicola halotolerans | reverse complement strand
TGCCAATACATTGAAGCTGCCGCCTACAAAACCATTGATCGTCTCTGGATCATCATTGGCTACCAAGCCTGCGCCTGCTACTATTACCGTGACTGTAGCCTCATCTGTATTGCCTGGATTCAGTGAGTCAACTAATCTATATACCAGTGTGTATGTGCCAGCTGCTGTCCCTGCCGCTACATCTATCTCACCTGTTGTGATGTCTAATGTGACATTGGCATTACTAAATGGTG
>NZ_JAEAGO010000237.1 GCF_016464625.1 Penaeicola halotolerans | reverse complement strand
TGTACAATTTTGAAAGCAATTCACAACTCTCCCCCTTTCCTTGAGCTAATTAATTTCCCTGTGAATCATCTATGAATGTTCAATTTTGAAAGCAATTCACAACAAAAACTGTTACTTGAAAAGGCAACATAAGCCTGTGAATCATCTATGAATGTACAACTTTGAAAGCAATTCACAACAAACATAAACATATCATCAGTAAACACTTGCCTGTGAATCATCTATGATTGCACA
>NZ_JAEAGO010000236.1 GCF_016464625.1 Penaeicola halotolerans | reverse complement strand
AAGTGTCTTTTTCAAAACAGCCCAGACTCCTACCTTTTGGAAACCTAACCTTTCTCTCGCCAGTATTAATGTTGCTACCGGTTACTTTGGCCACCATTTTTCTTAGCACTTGTTACTACGTTTCCTGAGCAACAGTAGTGGATTACTGTTTCTCACTAGTGTCCTCAGGCAGAAATGAACCCCGTTTTGGGCAGCTGCTGAGGACGTACTGAACGGCTGTGAAAACATTTCCAA
>NZ_JAEAGO010000235.1 GCF_016464625.1 Penaeicola halotolerans | reverse complement strand
AAATGCTTTAAGTGATAAACTCTTCCTAAAATTTTTCAGTTTTGCATCCGGGTAAATGAGTTGCTTCGTAAGGTTTATTGCCAATTCGAATTTCTCACCCAAAAAGAACGCATGACTAATACGAATAGAATTGCTCTGATAGAGCAGGAAATCTCTGGCTTGAGAAGCCAATTACAACATCACCCGCTTTATACTAACCTTCAGAATCTCGATGATATCCGGCTTTTTATGGAG
>NZ_JAEAGO010000234.1 GCF_016464625.1 Penaeicola halotolerans | reverse complement strand
TTAGCCAACTCCGTTTTACCCACCCCCGTAGGCCCTAAGAAAACAAATGTACCGATTGGTTTTTTAGGATCCTTTAAACCTACTCTTGTTCGTTGTATCGCTTTCGTGAGCTTCTTGATGGCATCATCTTGACCGATAACTCGCCCTTTGTGATCTTCACCCATGTTTAGCAATTTCTGCCCTTCATTTTGTGCGACTCGCTTGGCAGGAATACCCGTCATCATAGTGAGCACT
>NZ_JAEAGO010000233.1 GCF_016464625.1 Penaeicola halotolerans | reverse complement strand
GCGATCGGATCATAGCGCTGATCTATCTCATCATTGATTTCAAGTCCTAGCTCTTCACCAGTCTAAGGCAATATCTGCCAAAACCCAGTAGCTCTGGCTGGAGAGACGACATTGAGCAAACCACTTTCTATCACTGCCAAGAATTTGAAGTCTGTGGGTACACCATTTTTCTCCAATATCCTTTCCATCTGAGGTAGCCAAATGCCAGCTCGCTTGATCGTCAGGATGGTATTA
>NZ_JAEAGO010000019.1 GCF_016464625.1 Penaeicola halotolerans | reverse complement strand
TTTTTAAAAATCTAATACATTTAAAAAAAGAAAAAAGCAGAAAACAAAACAAAGAAAAACAAAAAAGCAGAGAGTCACTATGTTGTAGTGGCATTTCATATGTATTTTAATCAATAAAGCTTGCCTGAAGATCAGAGTGCAAGGCTTGCCACACTAGTGAGCCTTACAGGCTGGGCAGTGGTGGCACACACCTTTAATACCAGAACTTGGGAGTCAGAGGCAGACAGATCTCTGTGAGTTCAAGGTGTGGTAGCATACACCTTTAATCCCAGCACTCAGGAGGCAGAGGCAGGTGGATCTCTGTGAGTTCAAGGCCAGCCTGGTCTACATTGTAAGTCCCAGGACAGCGAGGGCTACATAAAACCAAAACCAAATGACAAAATAACAAAATAACTGCCCCTAAGAGGAAAGGGGGAG
>NZ_JAEAGO010000232.1 GCF_016464625.1 Penaeicola halotolerans | reverse complement strand
CGCATAAAGATGAAAAATACACAGAGAATCTTGATACTGTATACTATTATGCTCTCTTTGAATTGTTTGAATGCTGAGGATGGAGCAACAGCTGTTAAAAGACTTCTGTTTATAAATGCTGCTGAACTAACCCAAGATAGATATTTTGAAAATACCTTGAATTTAAAATTTGGATCTAAGGTTAAGATGCTATGGAAACGTTCTTTTGTTTTCACAGAGGATGAGACTCTGTGGG
>NZ_JAEAGO010000231.1 GCF_016464625.1 Penaeicola halotolerans | reverse complement strand
CAAATCGAGAAGCTCTTCTAATTCTGGGTAGTAAAACACAATTCTCCCCTCCACTACGATGATCAGAGCTGGCTTGAACTCGAGCTTCTCAGGCACTTTATTCGGATTATTGAAGTTATATTCTTGTCTAAAGACTGATTTTCCCTCTTTGAGATGACTGATATCTTGTGTATACTGTTCATAGTCTATAGAATTGTGCGTATCAAAATCAAAGATAGCCTTATCATCTATAGGC
>NZ_JAEAGO010000230.1 GCF_016464625.1 Penaeicola halotolerans | reverse complement strand
ACCAATATTACTGCGCAATCTTGTGCTGGAGACAATGACGGTTCTGCTACAGTTAATCCATCTGGTGGCTGGGAAGCCCCTTATACCTATCTGTGGAGTAATGGCCAAACAGGTCACACGGCTACTAATCTAGTAGGGGGAAATAACACAGTCATAGTTACTGACTCTAGAGGTTGTACCAGAACGTTCACAGTAAGTATTTCAGTCCCAGACCCAGCAGCAATTACTTACACTC
>NZ_JAEAGO010000229.1 GCF_016464625.1 Penaeicola halotolerans | reverse complement strand
ACACAGAAACATGGTGGAAACCATCTTGTTGACTTCTCATTTGGGGCCAGTACATTCTTACTCTTCGTAGCTCAGATATCACCTGTTTCCATGGTATACGCGGCGGACAGTGGTATATATTTGTATGGCCAGTTTATTTATGAAAGCAGCTGAGACGTGTTTATTATTTTTCAAAGGGTGGTTCAGAATGCCAACAAGTTTCAGCCAGAAGTGATCAGGAACCCTGTCTCCTAGC
>NZ_JAEAGO010000228.1 GCF_016464625.1 Penaeicola halotolerans | reverse complement strand
ATATTCGATCAAATAAGGAGGCGATAGAAGTAGTACGTCAGGCAATCGAGAAAGCAGGATATAAACCAGGTGAAGATATTTTCATCGCTATGGATGCAGCATCTTCTGAGTTTTATGATGCAGAAGCCAAGCGTTATGTATTCAAAAAGTCATCAGGTGATTCATTGACCTCAGATGAGATGGTAAGCTGCTGGAGTGAGTGGGTAGATAAATATCCAATTATCTCAATAGAAGA
>NZ_JAEAGO010000227.1 GCF_016464625.1 Penaeicola halotolerans | reverse complement strand
ATGGGAATCGTGATTTCCTCAGGATCTTTGTACACGCTTTCGCTCACTAATATCCGAATCCTAGGAGCCAACACTCCAATTGGTGGTGTAGGCTTCATCCTTGGTTGGAACTTTATCTTTCTTGGGTTTTGGAAGTAATGCAGTATCCATTTAGCATTAGCTTGACATTTGCGTAGGAATCTTTAAATTCATCCTCAGACTGCTAACTAATGATGACATCTGCCCTACTCTCTGC
>NZ_JAEAGO010000226.1 GCF_016464625.1 Penaeicola halotolerans | reverse complement strand
AAATCAAGGACACTGGGATAGGGTGTAGTGAGGAGTTTCAAAAAAATCTATTCAAGCCATTCATGCAAGAGTGTATGGGGCTTGATAGAAAGTATGAGGGCACAGGGCTTGGCTTGTCCATTGCCAAAAGATTGATAGATCTAATCTATGCTTCTATCGAGGTGTCATCAGTCAAAGGTCAAGGGAGAACATTCAGACTCATCATACCTTCTAAAGCTTAAGAGTTGAAGAACTC
>NZ_JAEAGO010000225.1 GCF_016464625.1 Penaeicola halotolerans | reverse complement strand
TGGTTTACTGAGCATAAATCTGAGTACGATTTGATTATAAAGGAAAACAAAGAGTTTTTCAATCAGATATACTCAGAACTTCAAAATCATGACAATATTACTGGGATGCATATTTCCAGAATTTATCGTGATATCCGTTTTTCAAAAGACAAGACTCCTTTCAAACCGAATTTTGGCGTTGGGTATTCTCGTGCTAAACCCATGCTCAGAGGTGGGTATTATCTTCAAGTAGAAC
>NZ_JAEAGO010000224.1 GCF_016464625.1 Penaeicola halotolerans | reverse complement strand
TTTAAATATTGAGTGGGCTAAAAGGTTTTTGATTGCTCTAATATTTTTGGTATTAATTAGGATTCTGTTTTTTCTAATTAATCCAGAATGGGCGCAATTTGGAAGTAAGTTTTGGTATTACTTGTGTTTTACAATACTCTTCTATTATATCTCAATAAGTGGATATGTTAATCACACTAGGACTATAACTTTACTTGATATAGGAGGCAATGACCTTATTTCGAAGAATCAAAAGC
>NZ_JAEAGO010000223.1 GCF_016464625.1 Penaeicola halotolerans | reverse complement strand
CCTGTGGACTGAACAAACCATACCCTTCTAACCCCCTGCCACTCACCACTGTATCCCAGCCTCCAACCCAGAGACCATTCCCTGTGAACACACCAGCTGAGCAGCCCTGAAAACACAGGCAGCATACAGCTATCACACTCTCTGAAAACTCAGAGGGGAAACAGAAACCAGGGAACAAAGCACCCACCTATCATAGACAAACTCATAAATCAGTGCCTAGAGCTATAAACATCCCA
>NZ_JAEAGO010000018.1 GCF_016464625.1 Penaeicola halotolerans | reverse complement strand
TCTACATCCCATGTATATTAGACCCATGCATGTCTCTCTTAGGGTCTTCTCTGTTGTCTAGGTTCTCTGGGATTATGAATTGTAGGTTGGTTTTTCTTTGCTTTATGTCTAAAAGTCACTTATGAGTGAGTACATATGATATTTATTTTTCTGAGTCTGGGTCATCTCACTCAATATGATATTTTCTAGATCCATGAATTTGCCTGCAAATTTCAAGATGTCATTATTTTTTCTGCTGTGTAGTACTCCATTGTGTAAATGTACCACATTTTCCTTATCCATTCTTCAGTCGAGGGGCATTTAGGTTGTTTTCAGGTTCTGGCTATGACAAACAATGCTGCTATGAACATAGTTGAGCACATGTCCTTGTGGTACGATTGAGCATCCTTTGGGTATATACCCCAAAGTGGTATTGCTGGGTC
>NZ_JAEAGO010000222.1 GCF_016464625.1 Penaeicola halotolerans | reverse complement strand
GAATTGACCTGTATAGCTGTCTTATCGAAGATTTTAGCTTCTGCTTTACGTCCATCGAGTGTTTTATTCTTATGAGCAAAAACCAATATAGTAGAAGGCATGGGGTTCTTCAAATAAGCCTCCAAGAGGGTTTGGCCTTGCTCCTTATTGAGATCTGGGGTTTCCTTGGCCTCTTTCACAATGACTACTTGACGATCAGCCATCATGGGCAATCGCTTGGCATTGTTGAGGATAGT
>NZ_JAEAGO010000221.1 GCF_016464625.1 Penaeicola halotolerans | reverse complement strand
AGAAGCACAAAAAGATCGTCAAATGGACTTTTCCTATATGGCTTTATGTGTCTGTGACAGCAGTGATTGTATATTTGATGATCAGTCCATATTATTCATTTTAAGATCTCAGTCCAGACATTTGACGTTTAATACTTAGTAATCTAAAGGAGTCATGAGAAAGTTTTTGAATTCATTAGTCATAGCCTGTTCGCTACTATTAGTTCAGATTAGTGCCTCTGCACAGTGTGCCATGT
>NZ_JAEAGO010000220.1 GCF_016464625.1 Penaeicola halotolerans | reverse complement strand
TAGCCTTGACCATGCGGATGAGTTCTTCGCAGGTATCATAAATCATATTCATGATATCCAACTCGAGTCGCTCTCCCATGAGGGCATTTCTACGCTTCTTATAGATGACTTCTCTTTGAGTGTTCATCACATCATCATACTCTAGTAGCCTCTTTCTAACCCCGAAGTTATTCTCTTCTACTTTTTTCTGTGCCCTTTCGATAGACTTAGTGATCATCGAGTGTTGGATAACTTCA
>NZ_JAEAGO010000219.1 GCF_016464625.1 Penaeicola halotolerans | reverse complement strand
GGAAAACTGAAAATTCACAAAAGCAGAATTACCATGGTAGGAGAAGAGAAAGACTTGAAATCATAAACTACTCAGAACAAAAGAAAGGAAAGGATTGTAACTAAACATAGCGCTAAAGAGAAAGAGCAGAGAACGAAAAGCAGGAAGGAGCTGTAAGTACAACTGCGCATGTGCCGGCCACCCTAGTTGCGCAGGTTCTAAATGAATCATTTGAAAATCAGAGGCTAACAGGGTGGC
>NZ_JAEAGO010000218.1 GCF_016464625.1 Penaeicola halotolerans | reverse complement strand
GGTTAGGTATGCTTTAATTGTTTTCCATTTTTCTGAGGTGAAAGAAGCAATCAGCTTTTCGGTTTCATCTCGAAAAGTTTGGTAGAAAGTCTTCATTAATGCCATGGTTTTCTCTCTTTTGGGTACTATGAATACTTTTCGCCTAACCACCGAATCATGTACACGGTGTACTAAGCTTTTTTTTTCGAAACGGTCTATGAGGGCTGTAACTGTCCCTGTTGTAAAACCTGTTAATTC
>NZ_JAEAGO010000217.1 GCF_016464625.1 Penaeicola halotolerans | reverse complement strand
CTCACTGGGAGGCCAGCATGTACTAATTTAAGTCCAGTGTTACTCAGGTAATAGGTAGTATACAACTTGGGAAGTTGCCAGGCCTTATGAGGCCGCATTTTCTTAATTAGTTGTTTGGTGTCTTTCCAGCTACCCATGTGTACTCATTTAATCACTCAAATTAGTTAAAAATCTCATGAAAGGTATAAAAATAGAAATGTGCTGTATAGAATGTCGATACAGCTCTTTTAACGTACT
>NZ_JAEAGO010000216.1 GCF_016464625.1 Penaeicola halotolerans | reverse complement strand
CCAAGCTGACCCCAGCACCGAGCCCAGGAGCACCGTGCCCCGCCTTGCAGAACCTACCCTTCCGGTCCCTTACCGAGAAAGACCTTCTAATTGTGTCACTCGGTCATTGCTTTCCCTTCACGCACACAAAGAATTTAAAAAGCACAGAGCTCAGCCATAACTCCGACAGCCGAAGATGAGTATTTTACTATTTCCTCCCATCTTCACACGCAGCTAGAGACACAGATATAGATGATC
>NZ_JAEAGO010000215.1 GCF_016464625.1 Penaeicola halotolerans | reverse complement strand
CTAACGCTTAACTTTAGAAAAAATACGCTTTATGATACGCTGTATCTCAAGTCACAGCTAGCGTTCAATGAGTATAATAGACTAGAAGAATTCACTATTCATGAAGAATCCGTCCCACTCAATGGTAATCTAGTGGTCATTTACACACCACTTGAACGAATAGAAAATCAAAACAACACACATGTTTACAAGATAGGATCAAACGGCAGTAAGTCATTTATAGGGGGAACATGGGTC
>NZ_JAEAGO010000214.1 GCF_016464625.1 Penaeicola halotolerans | reverse complement strand
AGCTTTATGGCGACATGACTTGCCTGGACCTTTGGTACTGGCTAATCAGTCATGATGTTTCCAGGCATGAAATAGATAAGAGACCTACTGAATTTTTGTTTGTTCTGTATAAGAGGAAAAATTCTCAAATGAAAGAAAGGCTACATCAGTTCATGGTAAAAGATCGTGAACCAATTTCCAGACTTGAGCCAGTTTGCACACCCAGAATCCCTTGACAAAAGGGATGCCCAGGTTCCC
>NZ_JAEAGO010000213.1 GCF_016464625.1 Penaeicola halotolerans | reverse complement strand
CCTGCAGTGATCATCAAATGAGGAGTGACCATTACGGCTTTACTAGAGAATTTACATCCAGAATCACATAAACACTGAGAAATAAGAAACTTAAGTTGGAGGAAGCTGAATTCTGAGTTCAGTTATAAAGGATTGGAGAGTGAGGTTAAAGCCAAGAAACACAGAGACCATTGTCATCAGAGAGGGGTACTTAAGCCACAACCCAGAGGCAGAAGTAGGTCAATTTCACGCAAGAGA
>NZ_JAEAGO010000212.1 GCF_016464625.1 Penaeicola halotolerans | reverse complement strand
TGCAGGCGCTTTATGCCATCTGTGACAACTGTAACTCACTGCATACCAATGCTTAGGATGAGCCAATCACTACGCCTACTGAGGAGTCGGTGAGACGTGCCATGGCCATTCAGTTGATTACCAATAAGGAGCTAGGTTTGACCAAAAATGAAAACCCGATCCAAGGGGCTTTCATCATAGAGGTTTTGACTGACGTGGTGGAGGAAGCTGTTTACGAGGAGTTTGATCGCTTGACAG
>NZ_JAEAGO010000211.1 GCF_016464625.1 Penaeicola halotolerans | reverse complement strand
AGAATTCACTATTCATGAAGAATCCGTCCCACTCAATGGTAATCTAGAGGACATTTACACGCCACTTGAACGAATAGAAAATCAAAACAAAACACATGTTTACAAGATAGGAACAAATGGCAGTAAGTCATTTATAGGGGGAACATGGGTCGGAGATAAAATTAAATTTCAAATGAGAAATTTTGGTACATTTGCTCTAGCTCAAGACACTATACCTCCTACTATCCGCCCGATCAT
>NZ_JAEAGO010000210.1 GCF_016464625.1 Penaeicola halotolerans | reverse complement strand
TTTCAAAGAAAATCACTTTCTCTTGGAAGTGCATTTAGCTTCTGATAAGCTTTCAAGAGAAACGAACATGCGTTTCTCTAAAAGAAAAGCAGTCTGTTCAAACACTTCACAGTACTGAGAGAAGTGAAAGGAGTGTTCCTTTACTGTGTAGATGCTGTAGTTTCAAAGAAAATCACTTTCTCTTGGAAGTGCATTTAGCTTCTGATAAGCTTTCAAGAGAAACGAACATGCGTTTCT
>NZ_JAEAGO010000209.1 GCF_016464625.1 Penaeicola halotolerans | reverse complement strand
ATTTTGCACATCATAGCCTTATGTTTTATAATGTGCATCTATGTTTGATTGCACACAGTACGTGAACATGTTGCACACAAAATGATGTCAAAAGCACCATTTTAATAAAACTTTAACTTCTTTTCTTTCTTCTGTTTTTATTCTGTTGTCTTATAGGAAGCTTAGAATTATCTTTATGTTCAAATTTGCTTACAGCAAAAAAGCATTGGATTTTGGATTTTCAAAAGAAGAGCATCTA
>NZ_JAEAGO010000208.1 GCF_016464625.1 Penaeicola halotolerans | reverse complement strand
CGGGACAAGGTGGCATGCAGGCAGATATCGTGTTGGAGAAGGAACTGAGACTTTTACATCTTGATATGCAGGTAACAGGAAGTGAACTGAGACACTGGGTGTGACTTGAGCACATATGAGACCTGAAAGCCCACTCCCACAGTGCCACACTTCCTCCAACAAGGCCACACTTCCTAATAGTGCCATTCCCTATGAACTTATGGGGGCCAATTACATTCAAACTACCACACCATTCCTC
>NZ_JAEAGO010000207.1 GCF_016464625.1 Penaeicola halotolerans | reverse complement strand
AAAATGCACTGAAATGAAAAGTTTTTAAGAGTCTTTTCTATAGCATTAGTAAGCACAATGAACCATTGTGCGTTAATAGAAACAGTGTCCCCCACTGCCACTAACACTTGGAACAGCCACGTATTCAAAAAGCAGCTTCCATTAAAAGACAAATTCTTTTTCTGCCCATGACTAATCAGGGCTGTGAGGTTTGCTTTTGTTTGGCACTGAAAAATAAATGATGGAAAATTGGAACTAAC
>NZ_JAEAGO010000206.1 GCF_016464625.1 Penaeicola halotolerans | reverse complement strand
GTGTTCCCATGTCTATCCCCATGTGTGCATGTATGTGTGTGTGTGTGTGTGTGTGTGTGTGTGTGTGTTTATGTATATGTGTGGGGGGAATCACAATTCAAACCATTTTAGTGAAGGCCCTTTGCAGACAAGACAGCATGGCTGTTAACTTCACCAAGATGGAAGCTTTTAGAAGGCTGCCTTGCTGACCTCAGCAAGATGGTAGACACCAGGAGCGATATTTCCAAGGTCCATTTTGT
>NZ_JAEAGO010000205.1 GCF_016464625.1 Penaeicola halotolerans | reverse complement strand
GTCTGTCTGGAGTCACTTGTTGTGATGCATCTGACCAAGCGAGGTCTGGTGTGATGTGAGACTCGTTGATCAGCCCGTCATAGTTTAAGTCTAGTGACATTTGAGCCAGAGGTTGTATAAGCTCGCGCTTGCCACCCATGTGACTTGGATCACAGATGAGTGGAAGTTGAGGGAGTTTTGTCTTGAGCTCGATAGCTACCTGCCACATAGGGGCGTTTCTATAAGTGGTATTCTGAAAT
>NZ_JAEAGO010000204.1 GCF_016464625.1 Penaeicola halotolerans | reverse complement strand
CTTAGGACTAGTTATCAGCAATGTCAAAGACCCGCTACAACTAGGTATGTGGAGAGGTGGTAGTTTCGGTATTGGCTATAGCCGCATGCGTAACTTTAGAAATAATCAGCGATATGTAGGGGAAAATGGTGTATCCTCGATTATCGACTCATTTGTAGAACAAGGCTCAGGGATCTCTCCTAGTGAGATTGCTGGATTTGGCTTGGCTGGTGCTGCCTATAATTCATACTTGATCGATC
>NZ_JAEAGO010000203.1 GCF_016464625.1 Penaeicola halotolerans | reverse complement strand
CTTCGAACTTCCTAGCTCGGCCACCGGGTATAGTGTTTTTCTCTATTAATTTGACTTCATATCCCTTATCGGCTAGTGAAGTAGCTGCTGATAGGCCAGCAAAACCAGCACCTATCACAATAACTTTTTGGGACATTCCTTAGAATTTATACGCGTAAACTTTCAACTCTGACTTGGGCTCTTTTCTAGCAATATGAATTCTATTTTTTACTGTTCCAATAGGTATCCCCAATTTATCT
>NZ_JAEAGO010000017.1 GCF_016464625.1 Penaeicola halotolerans | reverse complement strand
CAACTCCAAAAAAAATCAGTAGCCTTCTTGTACACAAATTATAAAGAAGCTGAGGGGGAAATTAGAGAAACATCACCTTTCAAAATAGCCACAAATATCATAAAGTGTCTTGGGATAACACTAACCAAGGAAGTGAAAGACCTATTTGACAAGAACTTTAAGTCTTTGAAGAAAGAAATTGAGGAGGATACCAGAAAATGGAAAGACCTCCCCTGCTCTTGGATTGGGAGAATCAACATAGTAAAAATGGCAATTCTACCAAAAGCAATCTATAGATTCAATGCAATCCCCATCAAAATCCCATCAAACTTCTTCACAGAACTTGAGAGAACAATAATCAAGTTTATATGGCAAAACAAAAAACCCAGGATAGCCAAAACAATCTTATACAATAAAGGAACATCTGTAGGCATTAGCAGCTCTGAATGCAAAGACGAAT
>NZ_JAEAGO010000202.1 GCF_016464625.1 Penaeicola halotolerans | reverse complement strand
CCAAACTCATTCAAGGCAATGGGGATAAGTCTGGTTTTTTTTTCTTTTTTACTGAGGTGGATCTGGCTTTTGGTTTGTTTCTTTGGTTTCAAGACTTGACTCCAGAGTCCTGCACACGCTTGGCAGGTGCCCTACCAGAGCTCCAGCAGCGCCGCAGCCTGACTTTTGGATGAATCGACGCTCTAGCCCAGAGACACGAGTCTGGAGGCTAAGATGAAGCCTTTACGACTGAGGGAAGGG
>NZ_JAEAGO010000201.1 GCF_016464625.1 Penaeicola halotolerans | reverse complement strand
CACTCATCGCAGTACTGTTGTAATTCATTAAGCATTCTGCCGACATGGAAGCCATCACAAACGGCATGATGAACCTGAATCGCCAGCGGCATCAGCACCTTGTCGCCTTGCGTATAATATTTGCCCATGGTGAAAACGGGGGCGAAGAAGTTGTCCATATTGGCCACGTTTAAATCAAAACTGGTGAAACTCACCCAGGGATTGGCTGAGACGAAAAACATATTCTCAATAAACCCTTTA
>NZ_JAEAGO010000200.1 GCF_016464625.1 Penaeicola halotolerans | reverse complement strand
CCATTTTTCATTTAAAAAAAAACACACATAGTTAAGAATTAATTGATGCCCCCTGAATTTCAGAGCCAAGAAAGTTTCAGGAGCCTTGGCTGTGGAGCTAGCAGAACATGACATCTCCATGAGATTCATGTCTTTGCTCTTTCAGCTCTTTCCTGTATGCCCTGTGGCTCATCCACAGCCTGGTTATAGCAGCCAACTTCATTGTGCCCCACAGGCTACATGGGTGTGACTTATTCAGGC
>NZ_JAEAGO010000199.1 GCF_016464625.1 Penaeicola halotolerans | reverse complement strand
AATCGATGGAATGAAATAGCCAGAAATGAAATAAATAAAGGTCCTCTTGTCTGCCTTAAAAGACCTGGTGTCTACAAATTAAGGCATTAGCTCTCCTTTGATGGTCAACTTCAAAGTCGTATAGTATATTTGGCTTTGTTTCTTTGTCTTCAGCTTGATTTAAAGGTTTTCCAAAATGATACATTCACTGTTTTCTGTGTGGAAGCCAAGACACACATTAAATGGAGAAATATCTATACA
>NZ_JAEAGO010000198.1 GCF_016464625.1 Penaeicola halotolerans | reverse complement strand
CTGAAAAGACTCAATCTAGCTTGGAACTTCGTAGCGACTAATCGTATCTGCAATGCCGTATTGACGCGTTCTGCTGGCATCCCTGTAGCAAATACATTTGTGCCAATAGATACGCTTACTGGACAGCCTCTGGAAGTGAGACCTTTTGATGCAGCTAATTTTCCCCTCATTTTTAGGGAAGCTCAAAATGGTGCTAGACATACAGTACCGATATCTGCCTCATTTAACCTGCACAAGCGC
>NZ_JAEAGO010000196.1 GCF_016464625.1 Penaeicola halotolerans | reverse complement strand
CTTAATATTTTCCTGAGCTTTTAAAGTTAAGAGTCTCTGCTCCTTCTTTAAAATCAATTAATGTTCCTGTGTTCTTCTGATATTATTTTACTAGAAAGCTATGTTCACACATGTGCACATCCCAGCAACTCATTAATGTCTTGAATAAACTTTGCTATCTCTTTTTTTTACATCACAACAGTTTCCCTTCCTGCCAACTGCTCTCCCCACCTCCACTCTGCCTCCTGCCTCTATCCACTC
>NZ_JAEAGO010000195.1 GCF_016464625.1 Penaeicola halotolerans | reverse complement strand
ATGAGACATAGCACTACCACTTTTAGTTTGTCTTTACTCAATCTTTTGAATGTGAAAAGTGAGGTTAATATAGTTTTGACTATACTCAATTTTACTTCGTGTTTTTCTTAGTGTAATCTAAAGACACGGCAGATTTTTCAAAAGTTAGCTTCATTCCTTTGTCTACTTCCAAAGTGTTGGTGTCAGTATCTAAACTGTACACTTTACCTTGTAGACCTCCAATCGGAATGGCTGCACCTC
>NZ_JAEAGO010000194.1 GCF_016464625.1 Penaeicola halotolerans | reverse complement strand
CGAGATACTTTGACCGACGAGATGCCGATCATCTTTAGAAAAGAAATCTATGCCACAGCATGTCTAACAGGAGCAATACTTTACATCACTTTACACAACTTTGAAGTGACGCGTAATTTTAACCTACTCGCTTCGATGAGTTTAATCATTACGATCAGACTCTTTGCTGACAGATACAAACTCAGCCTGCCTTCACTTGGCAAGTGGAAATGATTTATAAATGCTTGGCTAGATGAATAG
>NZ_JAEAGO010000193.1 GCF_016464625.1 Penaeicola halotolerans | reverse complement strand
AAGCCGGATTAATTCCCGTTTTAAGAATAAATATTTTCGCCGCTTTGCCAATATTACCCAGTTGATGATTTTCTCCAATAACATGGAGTATGAAGACGGAATTGTAGAACCTGTATTTGGAGCTTTCTATGCTACTGCTGCATATTCGGATTTGAAATTCAACTACTTCAGGGAGGATGAGGATTACCCTGTCAGACAAAAACTGGTAGATATTTCGGAAGAGCAAGAAAATTTTGTCCTG
>NZ_JAEAGO010000001.1 GCF_016464625.1 Penaeicola halotolerans | reverse complement strand
AATGGTCCGTTCGTCTAGGGGTTAGGACGTATCCCTTTCACGGATAAAACACGGGTTCGATTCCCGTACGGACTACAAAGCTCTGAGCAATCAGGGCTTTTTTTATGCCCAAAAGTGTAAGAGATTAAGCAAATAAAAAGGCTCTACATTGCTGCAGAGCCTTTATAATCTTGGGTTTATTGTTGTTATTTTTTGATTAACGATCTAATCTAGATAAAATCTCCAAATTTTCAAATATTAGCCCAATTAATTTCCTGGAGTTACTGGCAGGTCATTACCTGGATAAGCATTTGGATTTACTCTAGGGATGCTCGCATTCCACTTCGCGTTGATTCTATCGATAAATTCATTGGCTACAAAAGCATGTGCACGAGCATTAGGGTGAATGCCATCTAGAGAGAAACCGCCAGAAGGAGGCACGATAGATGCAGTAAGTGCTACTCCGCCTGAGCTAACTTGTCCAGCAAGGACTCTGTCTAGCAATGCATTGACATCAATCAAAACTAATCTGTCAGGCTGTGTTGCTACGAAGTTGGCTATGATCTCATTGAATGTATCAATCTTACCTTGGATCTCATCTTGCTCATCAGGAATCAAAACGAATTGATCTTCTACTGGAGAACTGATACCTCTGATCAAGTTAGGATTACCACCGACAGGCTGTCCCAATGCTTGAGCTAATGCAAGTACTGCTCTATCATTTGATTTGCTTTGGCGGATAGAAGGTAGCCCAAGTCCAGATAGATCTGTTAGGCTTTCATCTGACATCACGAAGGCATTTTGGCCAGCACTGAAATTTATTCTTCTGTAGTTTTCCTCCTCTGAAGTGATCAGTCCAGCCATTCTAGCTTGCGCTAAGCCACCATTGTATTGCGCATATCCTTGGTTAGCTTGCGTAGCTTGCTCTTGTGTCAAAGGAAGTGCATTGAAAGGTACTAGGGTGAAGTGCGGCAACACATTGAGGTCTGGAATATTAGCCACGGCACCTTTGGCATTGGGAGCGGCTTGAAGTAGTGCTCCTAAAGCACCTTGTAATCTTGTGCTAAAATCACCATCAGAAGTAAGGATGGCAGGATTAGAAGCACCACCTATAGCATAGCCCAAGACATCATTATTTCCTAACCAGAAAGTAAAGAATGTACCGCCATTGGCTAAAGCTGCGGCAGCATCTCCTATGACTGTAGAAGTTCCAGGATTGCTGGCAAATCTAGCATAAAGTGGATTGTAAGCTGGATTTCCTGGATCATTGGGTCCGCCTGTTTGTGGAATTAGTGCCGTTCCTAGAGTGATTCCTGGTACACCGAAGTTATTCAAGGCAGTTTTGTCACCTGTGAAAGGGGTTGGGAAGTCACCAGGTCCTATTGGAGCTGGAGCAGCAGCACCAGTTTGAGGATTGATTGTCAAGATCAATCTTCCAAGCGGTGTGTTGTTTGGACCAAGTCCAAAAAATCCATTCACTGAATTAATGTCTGGAACATTAAACTCTCCACCACCAGCTTGTGTCATTTGCCCAGCAAGGATCACTGGGAATGCATAGCCTTGGCTTCTGTCATAGAGTGCGCCATCCATAAAGCCTGCAGTGAGTGAGTTACCTACTGAGACCATTTTACTGAAATCCGCAGTACCAGCAGAAGGTTGCTCTACTACTTGCTCAGGGAAGTCGTACTCGCAGCCAAATGTAATAGTGGCTGCGGTAAGTAAGGCTGCGTATAGTTTTATATTACTTTTCATATTCGTGTCATTTTGGGGTTATTAGTTCATCAATTCATCAAATGTGATAGAGATGTAATAGATACCACCTACTGTAGGACCTCCATAGTTGAGGAAATATCTTTCGTTCAAGACATTTGAAGCACCTAGTTTGATGATCGACTTGATGTCTTTTAGTTTATAGCTCACTTGTGCGTCAAGTGTTTGTACAGCAGGAACATCTCCTATAGCAAAGGTAGACTCCCATCTGAAAGCACTCTGCCATCTGTAGGCTACATTGAAACCAAGCTTCTCAGTCAATTTTCTGTTACCAAAAGAGACGTTGAACTTATGCTCAGGTGTGTTGAATTCTGCTAAGAACTCTTCTCCTAGGTCAGTCAATAGTCTGTTCCAGTTGTAGTTACCACCCAAAGTGTAGTTGTTTGGCAAGCTGTAAGTCATACCAATAGCAGCACCTGCAGCCTCTACATCACGACCTACGATGTTGGTGTAAGTCTGGAAAGTGTTTTCTTGACCTGGCGTAGTGACTGGAGTCAAAAGGGTAGGAGCATTGACTGCGTTGATTGCAGCTTCCTCGCCATTAGCTGGCACAGGGAATACAGGTCCTGGTGCTTTTCTTACCGCTGTTTGAGAGATGAAGTCTGTGTATCTGTTGTAGTAGAATGCTGCATCGATGAGCAATCTATTATCAGAAAGGAGTGACTTGTAACCTAGCTCTATAGACTGCACTTGCTCTGGTCTAAGCTCAGGGATCAAGTCTGTAGTCACTGGCTGTAATA
Organism: Penaeicola halotolerans; assembly: GCF_016464625.1. Classification (GTDB taxonomy): domain Bacteria; phylum Bacteroidota; class Bacteroidia; order Cytophagales; family Cyclobacteriaceae; genus Penaeicola; species Penaeicola halotolerans. The sequence continues at coordinate 937,132 of NZ_JAEAGO010000001.1, read as the reverse complement.
GTGAAGTAGCAGCTGGTGATACTGGGCTAACTCCACTAGCTACTGCTTCTGTGTAGGCATTGACAGAGGCTAGTGTGAATGAGTTTTCAAAGATTTGATATCTGTCTCTGTAGAATGGTAGACCACCGATAAGTCTAGCTGACACTACATTGAGGTCAATGTGCTGCGCTTGGGTAGTTGGCATTCTGAAACCAGTCTGATAAGACAATCTGATGTTGTGATTGTTCTGCGTTAAAACTGCTGATAATCTTGGGTTAAATTGACCATCGAAGTTTTCGTTCTTATCATATCTTACTGATCCAGTCAGTTTCAATTTGTCATTTAGCAATCTTTTGGCTACTTGCGCATAAGCTCCATATTCTGAGATCGTGATATCATTTCCAGGTACGTCAGCGAAGATGGTACCATTAGAGTTCATGTCATACAGTCTATAGCTAGCACCTACTTGTAAGTCGACTACATCAATCTCATTTTTGAAGTCATATTGACCTTCTGCATGATACATTGCTGATTTGTCATTGAAGAGGGCACCTTGTGGGATAAATTGGTTGATCACTTGCTGTTTTACTGCTTCAAACTGCGGTGTGCCAGGCATGATTCTACCTTGATCAGCCACACCACGAGCGGCCATATGAGCAGCCATTTGCTGTTGTGCAGTTGGCATACCATTAGGCGCAACCCCTTGCTGTGCGAGTGCTCCTAGATAGCCTAGACCATATTGCGCATACCATGTACTGTTGTCTTTCCAAGTACTGTTGATGTTCACACCTGTCAAGTCTGCGATGTAAGATTCACCAGAGTCTTCGATCGTACCGTAAGCTCTTAAGAAGAAGTTGTCCCCTTTGAGCTCCACTTTATGCTGTATGATGCTGAAGTCTTTCAAAGAGTATCTCTGAGCACCAGTGTAGACGGTTGTTCCAGCACCGTAATTGACGCTGTATGAAAGCTCAGCTTTGTTAGTGATTCTGTAGTAAAGACCACCATTAAGTTTGAAGTTTTTAGCATTGTAGTCTACTAGGTCACGCTCATCATAGCCTGTTCTAGTGACGACTTGATTTGGAAGTAAACCCAAGAAATCACCTAGATTTCTAGATTGTGCCGCTTGTTGGAAAGCACCACTGTTGGCAAGAAGGCCAATGTTAGTAGCTACCTCATCTCCAAAAACGTGTACTCTATTTTCTCCTGGGTTAAATGAAAAACCAGCAGGCTGTCTGTTTGAGTTTAGGTCTGATTGATCAGTACCATACCAGTCTTCAGCAGCTGAGTAGGATGCATTTACTTTGAATGCAAACTTGTTATTAAAAGCTTTGGCATATCTGATAGATGCCTCATACATTGGTTGTGGGCTAGAAGGCTCATTGCCTTGACCATTGAGGTGGTTGACACCTTGCTTGTAAGTTGCACTAAGTCCTTGATATTCAAATGGATTCTTGCTGTTTACTAAAAGGATACCATTGAAAGCATTTGGTCCATAAAGTGCTGAAGCAGCACCAGGGATAAATTCTACACTTTCTACATCTAGTTCCGAAGGTCCATTGAGGTTACCAATCGGGAAGTTCAATGCTGGCGCTTGTGTATCCATACCATCTGTCAGTTGTACAAATCGTGTATTACCAGTAGAGTTGAATCCACGAGCGTTGACGATCTGGAAATTGATAGATGATGTAGTGACGTCCACACCTTTTAAGTTAGCGATACCTTTGTAGTAGTTGTCAGAAGCAGTTTCTCTGATCGCGAGTATGTCCATTTTTTCAATAGATACTGGTGATTGTAAAATGCTTTCTTCCACTCTAGAGGCAGATACGACTACTTCTTGTCCTAGGAGGGAGGTCTCAGCTAGAGACACTTCTAGGTCGGATACACTTTCGTTGATGACTACTTCCTTAGAAGTGTAGCCTATCGAAGAAAAAATAAGGGTGATAGGCGTAGGCTCATTGATTTTCAAATTAAACTTACCGTTGAAATCTGTGGTAGTTCCAAGAACGGTTCCTTTCACTCTAACATTGACTCCAATGAGCGTTTCCTTAGAGATGTCATCTGTCACTGTGCCGGAAACTGACACCGTGGACTGGGCATAAGCCCCAGCCATCATGAAGGAAACTAGCAGTAAACTCAAAAAGAGTCCCTTTGCTAAAAATCGGGTAAAATTCTTCATAGGGTTTATCGATAAAATTTACAATTAATTTTATTTTAGACTTAAGGTAGTTATTTATTACTCCAAATCTACATTAAAACTAATGTAATTTTTCGAAAACTGTATGCATGCCGAATAATTATTTTTTCTGAGATAAACTGCCCTCAATCAATATTAGACCAAACTAATTCATTATCAAGTGGAAACTAAGGTGTTAAAGCAGTGAGAGCTTGCGGGTTAAAACCAGGAAACTAATAGAGATTTTTGAGTTTCTATATTTTATACTTCATGTATATATATTCATAAAAAAAGCACCCCATTTGGAGTGCTTAATTACTTTTGACCTAAGCTTAGATTAACTTTGGCTCAATCTTTTGTTTTCTTCTTGGAGGTGTTTGATAAACTTATCACAGAGTGCATTCAACTCATCTGCCATAAAAGTATCTCCTGTGGCAGATAGGATGCTTTGTCCTAGTCCACCGATACAGTCTATGTAGAAGCGCTTCATCTCATCCACTGGCATATCTTTGGTCCAAAGATCAATGCGCATGGTATTTTTGCTGAGGTGATCCCAAAGGGCAATACTCACACTTTTGGTGCTTGCTAATCCATCGTCTCCTTTGTCCGTAGCATCCCAATAAATTTTCTCTGGAACACTATCTTTATCTAGTTCTACTGTAAATTTTATTTCTGATTGTTTCATCGAATTGTATATGATATTAAAATGCTCGCTGTAAGTAGCTTTTTTGACAAAAGTCTGTCTTTTATAGTTCCTAGTGTCTGAATTTATGCGAGGCAAATTTACAACAATAGCTTTAGGAGACAATGTTTAGCTTACTTCTTTAGAATGTCATCTCGGGAACTTCTCCTTCTATGATGAGTTTTCCAGCAGTGGCTGCTTTGATTTCTTCTACAGATACACCAGGAGCTCTCTCTAGTAGCCTAAACCCACCGTTAGGATCGATTTCTAATACAGCGAGGTCTGTGACTATTTTTTTGACACATCGGATGCCTGTTATCGGTAATTCACACTGTGGTAAAAGCTTGGAAGCACCATCTTTGCTGCAATGCTGCATGGCTACGATGATGTTTTCAGCAGAAGCCACTAAGTCCATAGCACCTCCCATTCCTTTGACCATTTTGCCTGGGATTTTCCAGTTAGCGATGTCCCCATTTTCAGAAACTTCCATAGCGCCTAAGATTGTCAAGTGTACATGCTCACCTCTGATCATAGCAAAGCTCTCTGCAGAACTGAAAAGTGCACTACCTTTGACCATGGTCACTGTCTGCTTACCTGCATTGATGAGGTCAGCATCTATCTGATCTTCTGTAGGGAATGGGCCAATGCCTAAAAGTCCGTTTTCTGATTGAAGCACTACTTCTAGTTCATCAGGGATATAGTTTGCCACTAGCGTAGGGATGCCTATGCCGAGATTGATATATTGGCCATTTTGTACTTCTTTCGCTATACGCTGGGCGATTTGATTTTTATCTAAAGCCATATCTTGGGTTGATTGTCTAGGTATTATTTCTGACGAACAGTTCTCTGTTCGATTCTCTTTTCGTAATCTTTGCCTTGGAAAATACGCTGCACATAGATACCGGGTGTATGGATAGCATTTGGATCGAGTTCTCCAGCAGGTACGAGTTCTTCTACCTCTGCTATGGTGATTTTACCAGCGGCTGCCATCATCGGGCTAAAGTTTCGTGCTGTTCCTTTAAAGATGAGATTTCCTGCAGTGTCTCCTTTCCAAGCTTTGACGAGTGCAAAGTCAGCTTTGAGCCAATGCTCCATGAGGTACATTTTTCCATTAAATTCTCTGACCTCTTTGCCTTCGGCTACTTCTGTGCCATATCCTGCTGGCGTAAAAAAAGCTGGAATTCCAGCACCACCAGCTCTAATGCGCTCTGCGAGTGTTCCCTGAGGGATCAGTTCTACCTCTAGTTCTCCGCTAAGCAGTTGTCTTTCAAACTCTGCATTTTCACCTACATAGCTTGAGATCATTTTTTTGACCTGCCGAGTCTTGAGCATCAAGCCGATTCCAAAGTTATCAACCCCTGCGTTGTTAGAGATACAGGTTAGTCCTTTGACACCTTTGCGAAGGAGTGCTTGGATGCCGTTTTCTGGGATACCAGATAAACCAAAGCCACCGAGCATCAGGACTGCATTGTCTTGGATATCTTGGATGGCCTCATCTGCTGAAGCGACTACTTTATTGATCATGTTATTTTGGGTTAGCTATTTTTAACTACTAAATATACTTTGAATATATTTTTTATCCTGCCAAAGTTGCTCTTTAAGTGCTTCCAAGTTGGCGAATTTTTGTTCTTCACGAATAAAATGAAAGAAGCTTATGGTGATTTCACTATCATAGATATCCTGATCAAAATCAAAGATGTTTACTTCTATACTACGGTCTGTACCATTCAGGGTTGGTCTTTGGCCAATATTGAGCATGCCTCTATATTCCAGTTCTCCGCATTTTACTTGGACAGCATAGACGCCATTTTTAGGCACTAGTTTGTATCGCTCATATACAGAAAGATTGGCAGTAGGAAAGTCTATTGTCCTACCTATTTGCTGCCCACGAACTACTTTACCTGTTAGCTGATATGGATTGCCCAAGTATTCGTTCGCTATTTGGATGTTACCTTCTTCTAGTGCTTTTCTGATTTTGGTGCTAGAGACAGTGACATCTTCTACATCTTGCGCGGGGATTTCTTCTACTGTGAATCCGTACTGATCAGCATTGGCTTTGAGATATTCAAAACTTCCTTCACGGTTTTTTCCAAATCGGTGGTCGTATCCTATGACCAGTTTTTTGGTTTTTATTTTATTGACCAATACCTGTTGGATAAATTGCTCTGAGGTCAACTGTGAAAACTCAGGGGTAAACTGTATCGCTATCAGATGATCGATACCTAACTGATGGAGTAGGGCAGTTTTTTCTTCGAAAGTATTGAGTAGTCTCAGAGAGTCATCGTCAGGATGCAGTACTAGGCGTGGATGAGGCCAGAAAGTAATCAGCACCGATTCTCCATTGATCTCTTTGGCTAAGGTGATGATGTGTCGGAGGATCTTTTGATGCCCTATGTGCACGCCATCAAAAGTGCCACTAGAAACTACGGCATTTTGAATATGAGGCAAACTATCTAAACCGTAGTGAAGCTTCATGCTTGTTGTGCTTTGATCTGATCTACCAATGTCTGTACAGGGATAGCATCTTCTATTTTGAAGTTGCCAATTCTAGTCCTTCTAAGAGCAGACATATAGGCACCAACGCCTAAAATCTCTCCAAGATCCCTAGCTAGACTTCGAATGTATGTTCCTTTGCTACAGATGATTTTAAAATCTATCTCAGGAAGCGCTACTCTAGTTAGTTCAAACTTATGTACTGTCACAGGTCTAGGATCTATTTTGACTTCTTTACCTTTTCTAGCGGACTCATAGACACGCTTTCCATCGATTTTGATAGCAGAATGGGCAGGTGGTATCTGCATGATATCGCCCGTCAGTTGAGTGATCGCTTCTAAGATTTGCTTTTCGGTCAAGTGATCTACGCTAATTACGTTTTCCACTTCCGTTTCCAAATCATAAGAGGCTGTGGTAGCCCCTAAGACGAAGGTCCCCTCATACTCTTTTTCTTGTGCTTGGAATGTATCTATCTGTTTAGTCATCTTCCCAGTGCAAAGTATCAAAAGTCCAGTAGCTAGAGGATCTAGTGTGCCAGCATGGCCTACTTTTTTTATTTTGATTGCACCTCTGACTTTTTTGACCACATCAAAAGAAGTCCACTGAAGAGGTTTGTCTAATAAAAGTACTTCACCAGCTAAGAAATCAAATTCTTTATCACTCATCAAATACTTGCTAAAATGGCAATGCTACCTATGATAAAACAATAGATAGCAAAATAAATAAGTTTCCCTCGCTTGACGATATTGATCATCCAGATACAGGCGATCAGTCCTGATATGAATGCAGCTAAAAAGCCTGCCATGAGTGTCAAGCTATCAACTCCTTCTGCTACCGCAGGGTTTTCTACATAGTCTTTTACTTTGAGCAGGGTAGCGCCTAGTATGGGGGCTAGTACCATCAAGAAAGAAAATCGAGCAGCTTTTTCTTTGTCTACCCCTAGAAGTAGGGCAGTAGCTATCGTTGATCCAGATCTAGAGATCCCAGGTAGTATAGCCACTGCTTGAGCTAATCCTATGAGAATGGATTTACCGAAGGTAACAGATCCAGTAGTGTTTTTTTTGAAGTAGGTAAAAGCAAGAAGTGTACTCGTGATGAGTAGCATACTCCCAACAAAAAGGATATTTCCGCCAAAGAAGCCCTCTATTTGCTCTTCAAAAAAGACGCCTACTATTCCAATGGGAATCATAGAAATGACCAGTTTGAACACATAGTCAGTTGATTCATTTCTTTGGAATTTGAATAATTCACGAATGAGCGTGAGTATATCTTTTCTAAAAACAATGATCGTACTCAAAGCTGTAGCAGCGTGTACTACTATGGTAAAGAGTAAATTATCGGAAGTCTCTGTGTCTAACAAATACGAGCCAATCTCTAGGTGTCCACTACTACTTACTGGCAAAAACTCCGTCAGTCCTTGAATAATACCCAGGATAATCGCTTCAAAAATGGTCATTTAGATTATTGCTTAGGTTTGTAAAATATGGCGTAGAATTCAAAAATAAATCCTCCTAAAACGATCATTGGGCCGAGTGTAATGCCCATAAAGCCAAAACCATGTTGCTCGCTATCTAGTCCCATGATGACAAATCCTAAGATGATGATTGCTATACCGAGTAGCATGAGTTGATAGTTTCTTCGGCTAAAAGCCATTTTATTTTTTTCGCTCATTTTAGTAGAGTTCGTCTAGTGACATGTTTAAATACTTATTGATCGCCTTGGCAGTACTTACTACAGATAGTAAGATACCTGCTAGCGTAAGTGCGCCAAATAGCGCGAGAAATTCTTTTTGATCTTGCAGTTGTGATAGACCATCTATCTGATCATTGGCATAAGTGAGTGTAGCCCATAGCATCAGTGAAGAGACGACTCCTGCAATCAGCCCATATAGGACAGATCTTGCCAAAAATGGCTTTCTGATGAAATTTCGAGTAGCACCAACAAGCTGCATACTTCTGATCAGAAAACGCTGTGAGAAAAGTGCCAGCTTGATCGTATTATGAATCAAAATGATCACCACTAAGATCAAAATCATTGCAAAAGCACCAAGTACTAAGCTGACTTTGACGAGGTTTTTGTTGATAGAGTCGATGACACTACCTAGGTATGATACTTCAAAAATACCCGGGATCCTTTGGATAGCCTGTGCGACACTATCCAGCCTAGCTTCTGTTTGATAAGCTTCGTCTATACTGATCGTGTAGCTATCGCGGAGTGGATTGTCTCCCAAAAATTCCACAAAGTCTTCTCCCGTGTCTTTGATAAAGTTAACAGCTGCTGAGTCACTAGAGGTAAAAGTCACCATGGCTACATTGTCTTTCTTCATGACAAATGGCTTGGTTTCTAGTAGCTTACCTATTTTGGATATCTCTGCATCAGAAGTGTTTTTGTGTAGAAAGATCTGCATTTCTACATTTTCTCGGATGAGTGCGGTGAGTTTTTGCGCATGGATCAAAATCATCCCTAACACACCTACTATGAAAAGTGAAAGTGTGATGCTAAAAACCACACTGAAGTATTTAAAGCTGCCTAATTGCTTTTTTTTCTTTGTTCCTTTTTCTTTCATCATATCAGGAGTAGCTTCAAAGTTAATGAGAGATTATATTATTCCCAATCTTCTCTTTCTAAGTTCTCAAATGTACAAAAGGAATAACGCGCGTTTCTGCTATGAGATATATCTCTTCATCTGGTTTTGGTAGGATGGGCATCAGTCCTGTAAAAGTGCCAAATGCGGGCAATACTGCAAATTTGGATGTAAAGTGAAAGCAAGGAAGGGTGATTTTTTGGCGGCCTTTGCCACTGATCGTGTAGCCAGGGTGGATGTGTCCACAAAATGTAAATGCAGCTTCAGACTGAAAAGCAGGGTCATGCGCCAGTCCAATAGATCCTATTTGCAAAAACTGTTCGTGAACTTGGAGATTTGTTGCCTGATAAACAGCAGGTTTCAAAAGGTCATGATTTCCTTTGATCAGGTGAAAGGAGATGTTTTTAAAATTTGATAGAAACTCAAGGAAATACTCCCATTCGTGATTGTAATCGCTATGGAATAAGTCACCTAATAGATAAACTTTTTTTACAGGATACAATACCAATAATTCTTCTAAAATAAGCAATGTGTCGGATCCTGCGGCTTTTGGAACTGCTATCCCAGATTTTCTGAAGTGTGTTGCTTTACCTAAGTGCAAGTCTGCTAGGAGTAGGGCATTTTCCTTTTTCCAATAGACAGCCTTTTGAGGAAGTAGTTCAAAATGTTCGTTTAAGAGGGTAATTGAATGACTTGTCAAAATAGAGTAGATTAAAATTTTGCTATTGGATATTGCGTTTAGTACTTTACTAAAGTAGTTGAAAACATTTAGTCATATAACTAAACAGGTTTTATATCGTTTTTTTATCAAACCAAACAAAAAATCATGACAAAAATAAAATTTACATTCGCCTTTCTTGGTCTTTTTTTAATTGCTTCTAGTGCGCTGATGGCACAGTCAGCCGATGCTATAGTAGGTACTTGGTTTAACACTGAGCGTGAGGCTAAAATAGAAATCTATAAAGAAGCTGGAAAATACAATGGCAAGATCGTTTGGCTAAAAGAGCCTACAGAGAATGGCAAACCTAAGCTGGACAAAAACAACTCCAATGCTTCACTCAGAAAGCGTCCACTCATGGGACTGAACTTATTGAAGGGTTTTGTTTATGAAGATGGTGTGTGGGAAGATGGAGAGATCTACGATCCCAAAAATGGGAAGACTTACTCTTGTGTGATCAAAAGAAAAAATGATAAAGTCTTAGAAGTCAGAGGCTATATTGGGTTTTCTATGATTGGCCGTACAGTAGAATGGTATAAAGCCGACTAATTTTGTTTTGACATGAGGTATTCGTCCAAGTATGCTTTTTGCTTTAGATGGTGCCTCATGTGCATTTCTGTCATTTGTAGCCATTCATTAGCATTGAGAGCCCCTATCTCAGGTACAGCGTGTGGAGACCTAAACTTTCCATTATCTTTTTTCACAGCCTCAGCTAAGTCCTCTAATTGCTCCATCAAGTTAGCAAAGCGCTTTGTATAAGTGCTCTGAGGAAGTGGATTGGGTTCATCGCCTAGGCCTTGAGGTACTTTAAATTTGAAAGGGGGGAAGCTATTGTGTTGATACATCTTTAGACCTCCGGGCATGATGTTGAGAGACTCACTTCCATTTTCACGTCTTAGGCAAGTATTTATTTTGTAGCAAAAATACCCAGAGGTACTCATGGCTATGTGCTCATAGAGTTGACCCATGGACCATTCATCAGCACTCGGCTTGTCATTCCATTGTGTCTCTGAGTACGAACCGATTGATGATACATATTTCCCCATCGTTTTTTTGAGGGCTTTGAGGATTTGATCGGTTGGTAGTGAAACTTGACTCATGTGTTTATCTTTGATACAAAATCAATATACGAGTTTTGCATAAAAAAAGAGCCTTTGATTAAAAGACTCTTTTTGTTTAGCTATTCGTTATAGACTCCCATTGCACAGAATTTGTCGATTCTTTGTGTTATCCTTTCTTCGGGACTTAGTTTCAGGAGTGCTTTAGTTTCTTTTTTAATCACTTTTTTCATCTCATTAGCCATCCATTTGAGATCGGTGTGTGCTCCACCAAGTGGCTCTGGAATGATGCCATCTATGAGTTTGTTTTTCTCCATATCCTTGGCAGTGAGCTTGAGTGCTTCTGCTGCTTGCTCTTTGTAGTCCCAACTTCTCCATAGGATAGAGGAGCATGATTCTGGAGAGATCACGGAGTACCAAGTATTTTCTAACATCAAGACTTTATCACCTATACCGATGCCGAGTGCACCACCTGAAGCACCTTCACCGATGATGATACAGATCACAGGTACTTTAAGCATGAACATCTCTCGAAGATTTCTAGCGATAGCTTCTCCTTGACCTCTTTCTTCTGCTTCGAGTCCAGGAAATGCGCCAGGAGTATCGATAAGTGTGATGATTGGCTTGTTGAATTTTTCAGCCATCTTCATCAATCGAAGGGCTTTTCGATATCCTTCAGGATTAGCCATCCCAAAGTTTCTCTCTTGTCTCTGTTTGGTATTGCGTCCTTTTTGCTGACCGATGATCATAAAAGTCTGACCGTCTATGCTACCAAGTCCACCGACCATAGCTTTGTCGTCTTTGACATTGCGATCTCCGTGGATCTCTATAAAGTCCTCTGTGAGTTCATAGATGTAATCCAATGTATATGGTCTATCGGCATGTCTCGAAAGCTGCACACGCTGCCACCTAGTTAGGTTAGCAAATGTTTCTTTTTTCAAAGCCTGAATTTTTTCTTCTAATGACTCGATGTCTTTTGACAAATCGATTTTCTTGCCTTCTGCGAGGGTTTTCATCTCTTGCAGCTTATTCTCTAAGTCGGCTATAGGTTTTTCAAATTCCAAAAGCATAAGCTATTTGATTGGGTCGTAAAGTTAAAACTTATTTCGCTTTATCAAACCAAAGGTAATGCAGTAATCCAATTTAAAGCCAATAATTGCTCACTTTTAATCAAAAATATAAGGTCTGCAGCATATAAATCGATGGATTAAAATACGCTAGGTGGCTGAATATGAAGATAGAGAGGCTGGATAAAAAATGGGGACTAAATTTGTGAGAAGAGGAGTCTTACATGAAATGAGGGTAAAAGAAAAAAGCCTTGATTTCTCAAGGCTTTAGCGGAATGGACGGGACTCGAACCCGCGACCTCCTGCGTGACAGGCAGGCATTCTAACCAGCTGAACTACCACTCCAATTTCTTCAATATAATAAAGCTATCCTTTTGATAAGCATTTGCGGAATGGACGGGACTCGAACCCGCGACCTCCTGCGTGACAGGCAGGCATTCTAACCAGCTGAACTACCACTCCTTGGTATATTAAACGTTTTGATTTGTTTAATGTGGTGCAAATGTAGTGTAATGAAACAAAACTACCAAAAGCGAATCAAGAATATTTAATGGACTAGCATTAACCAATACATTTTCAGGCTGATAAATTTAGAAATCTTTGAAATATCATCGATTTGATCAGTTTTTGCAGGGTAGATGATCGTCTGATTAGTGGGATGTTTATTCCGTTTATCTAAAAAATCAAATTAGCTTGAGATATAAATTTTTTCTTTTCTATATTGATCACGGGTCATCTAAGCGCCAAAAGCTTCCGTATCTCTCAGTCAGAAGAGTGAGGGTAAAAAATAAGCCCTTTCAAATAGACATCTGAAAGGGCTTTGAAAACAAGTAGCGAGGACGGGAGTTGAACCCGTGACCTCAGGGTTATGAATCCTGCGCTCTAACCAACTGAGCTACCTCGCCAAACGGAGTGCAAATATGAAAGACTAAATGTTAAATTGCAAACGAAAAGTGCTAAATTGTCCGTAGTTATGATGTTTTTTTTCGAATTTAAATGAGTGGGTTATGGTGAAGTCAAAGTTTGTTGCTGATTATCAATTAAATGCTTCAAAAAAGATTGTTTATCCTTTTTTGAGCACTGCTAGTGGACTTGCTCAGTGGTTTGCAGATGATGTAGTGATCAATGAAGATAAGGTATATAACTTCATATATGATGGAGAAAATCACTATGCCAAAATAGTGATGCAAAAGAACCTACACGGTATTCGATTTGAGTTTATAGACAAGCATAATCCAGATGCTTCGAGTGATGATCCTACATTTTTAGAGTTTGAGTTGGATCTTAATGAACTCACACAGTCACTTTATCTGAGAGTCATCGATTATTCAGAACAAGATGACGAGGAAGAAATGCAAGATATCTGGGATGGGCTCATCGGTTCTTTGAAAGAAATCATCGGTGCATAGATTTATTATTTTTAAAGCCGAGGCTTATCTACTAGTTTTGCCATCTGAAGCGTTGACTTTTTGATGAAGAAATTAGATAAACTCATATTAGGTACATTCTTAGGGCCATTTCTCCTTGCCTTTTTGGTAGTTGATTTTATTCTCCTCACGGTGAATATGCTCAAGTACTTTGATGAGATTTTCGGTAAAGACCTCGGTTTTTCTATTTACATGGAGCTGATCGCCTATTTTATGATCAGTATTTCTCCTATTGCTTTGCCATTGGCTGTATTGCTATCCTCTTTGATGACATTTGGCAATCTAGGTGAGCACTTTGAGCTCACGGCTATCAAAGGAGCAGGGATTTCATTGACTAGAGCGTTACTTCCAATTGGTGTATTTGTAGCTTTTGTCAGCATTGGGGCTTATTTTTCAAATAACTATCTCGTCACCAAAGTCAACTTAAAATCATATAGTCTCCTATATGACATCAAAGTCAAATCGCCCTCACTAGATATCAGAGAAGGTGTCTTTTATAATGGTATCCCAGGATACAGTATCAAGACTAATGACAAAGGAGAAAACGGTATCCTGCGCGATTTGATCATCTATGATCATAATAAAGGAACTGGTAATACAGATGTGATTATAGCAGACTCTGGGCGTATGGCTTCTTTTCAAGATGGAAAATATATGCGCTTGCAGTTGTATAATGGCTACAGCTACTCTGAGCCTCAGGCCGGATCTGTCGCTAGGACTGAAAAGGCTGGGGATTTTTCTAGGACTAGGTTTGAAGAGAACTACATCATCTTTGATCTCAGTAATCTCATGATGCGGAGAACGGAGGAAGAGCGATTTGCCAACAACCGACAAATGAGAACGATCAAGCAGTTAGAAGCTGACTTGGATTCTTTTCAGATGAGGATAGTTGATGATAAATATTATACGATGGCAAGTATCAGTTCTTATTATAACTACCACTTCAGAGATACTATCCCAGTCAGTGAGGAGCTGAGACAGCTGAAATCGAGAAGTGATGCAATCAAGGCTGAGAAACAGCGCGTAAGGGATTCATTGCTCGCTATAGAAGCAAAAAAGATCAATCCAGATACGGTGCTAGTGGCTAATGCTACTGATACTACTCAGATAAACAGAAGGATCATTAGAAACAATCTTGCTCAGCTTGATCAATCTACCTCTACGGTGAGCAGCAGTACTATGGAAGATGAGGCTTTACAAGTCAGTGTGATTCCTCCAAAGAAAACTAGATCCGATACGACTACAAAAGCGCAGAATGTAGCTGCTTTTCACAAGTACTTCGAAGCGCCAGATAAGTATAAGAGAGCAGTAGATTTTACACTGGGCTCCGTTAGAAATGTAAAATCTAATATCTCTCTCAAATGGAGAAATGTAGATGATGCTTATAAAAATATGTATCGCTATGAGATATCTATTTATCAAAAATACACACAAGCGGTAGCCTGCTTCATCATGTTCCTCATCGGAGCACCACTGGGCTCGATCATCAAAAAAGGTGGCTTAGGTTTCCCTGTTTTGCTATCGATCATATTCTTTATCATCTCTTATGTGCTTAATACACTGGGGGAAAAGTGGGCTAGAGAAGGACTGATCGATCCGATCTATGGAGCTTGGTTTTCCAATGTAGTTCTTTTACCATTTGGATTGTTTTTCTTGAGGCAGGCCCGTAAAGATGCGCGTTTATTTGATGGTGATTTTTATGCCATAGCCATAGATAAGCTCAAGAAGCGATTTAAAAAGTTAGATTAATTGTGCTAAATATTTTAAGGTTCAATTATTCTTTTTTACCTTTGCATTTGTTTTAAAATAAATTTAACTAAGCATGTATTTAGCAAAAGAGAAAAAGCAAGAGCTATTCGCAAATCATGGTCGGTTAAAGTCAACTACAGATACAGGTTCACCTGAGTCTCAGATTGCACTTTTTACCTACCGCATCGCGCATTTGACAGAACACCTCAAAACCAATCAAAAAGATCACTCTTCTAGATTAGGCCTTTTGAAGTTAGTAGGTAAAAGAAGAAGATTACTGAACTACTTGATCGCAAAAGATATCGAAAGATATAGAGCTATCATAGCAGAACTGAATTTACGTAAGTAATATGCGTACAGGGATTCTCATAGAAGAATCCCTATTTTTTTCCTTTCAGATATTACAAAAATCCTTACTTTTACAATTCCACGAATTTCATTTACAACAAAATTTATATGTTACCAAACGTAATTACACAATCTATTATTCTTGAGGATGGTAGAGAGATTACAATTGAAACTGGCAAACTAGCCAAGCAAGCAGATGGATCAGTAGTCCTAAGAATGGGCAAAGCGGTACTTTTGGCTACAGTCGTTTCGAAAAAAGAAGCTGGCGAAAATGTGGATTTCCTTCCATTGTCAGTTGATTATCAAGAAAAATTTGCTGCAGCGGGTAAAATCCCAGGAGGCTTCCTAAAGAGAGAGGGAAGACTTTCAGATTATGAAATATTGATCAGTAGATTGGTAGACAGGGCGATTCGTCCGATTTTTCCAGATGACTACCATGCAGATACACAAATAGCTATCTCATTGATGTCAGCAGACGAAGACATCATGCCAGATGCACTAGCAGGTCTTGCAGCATCTGCTGCACTTGCAGTATCAGATATTCCTTTTAACGGACCTATCTCAGAGGTGAGAGTGATCAAGTTAGAAGACAAGTTTGTAGTAAATCCTACGAGCAAGCAAATAGATGAGGCACTTCTAGACATGATCGTAGCGGGTTCTATAGATAATATCCTCATGGTAGAGGGTGAGTCTAAAGAAGTCAGTGAAGAAGACATGATCGAGGCGATAGGTATTGCTCACAAAGAGATCATCAAGCAGTGTGAGGCTCAGATCGAACTGAAGAAAAAAGTAGGTAAAACGATCAGAGAGTATAATCACGAGACTCATGATGAGGAACTCAAGGCTAAAATGCAAGCGGAACTTTATGATAAAGTATATGCTGTAGCTAGAAAAGCAAATCCAAATAAGAGCGAAAGAAGTGCAGACTTCAAAGCTGTCAAAGATGCTTTCGTTGAGTCATTAGGCGAGGATCATGGTTATGATCCATTCCTTATCGGAAAATACTATCATGATATCCAAAAAGAAGCTTCAAGAAATCTAGTATTGGATGAGGCTATCAGATTGGATGGTAGAAAGACAACAGAGATCAGACCTATATGGAGTGAGGTAGACTACCTTCCTTCAGCACATGGATCCGCAGTATTCACTAGAGGTGAGACGCAGTCTATCACCACTTGTACATTAGGTACTAAGATGGATGAACAGATGATAGATGGTGCTATGATCTCTGGTTACAATAAATTTATCCTACACTACAACTTCCCAGGTTTCTCTACCGGAGAAGTAAAGCCAAATAGAGGTGTAGGTAGAAGAGAAGTAGGTCATGGTAACTTGGCTCTAAGAGCACTGAAGCCAGTGTTGCCTGCTGAAAACCCTTATACAATTCGTATAGTATCTGATATATTAGAATCTAATGGATCGTCATCAATGGCTACTGTTTGTGCGGGTACACTAGCCCTCATGGATGCAGGTGTGCAGATCAAAGCTCCTGTGACAGGTATTGCTATGGGTATGATCTCTGATGCTAAGACTGGCAAATATGCCATCCTTTCAGATATACTTGGAGATGAGGATCACTTAGGTGATATGGACTTCAAAGTCACTGGAACTAAAGATGGTATCACTGCATGTCAGATGGACCTTAAGGTAGAAGGCCTTTCATTCGAGGTTTTAAAAGAGGCACTTCTTCAAGCTAAGGCTGGTAGATTACATATTTTGGATGAGATCACTAAGACACTTGATGCTCCAAGACCTGATCTCAAGCCTCATGCCCCTAGATCATACACGATGAAGATCCCTAGAGACTTGATCGGAGCAGTGATCGGACCAGGTGGTAAAGTGATCCAAGAGATCCAAAAAGAAAGTGGTGCTACAGTAGTCATCGAAGAAGTAGACAATCAAGGTGTTGTTCATATCTTTGCTGTCGATGGTGGCGCTATGGACAAGGCTCTCTCTAGAATCAAGGGCATCGTAGCTCAGCCAGAAGTAGGAGAGACTTACACTGGTAAAGTTAAATCTATCATGCCATTTGGTGCTTTTGTAGAGTTTATGCCAGGCAAAGACGGACTACTACACATCTCTGAGGTGAAGTGGGAGAGATTAGAGTCTATGGAAGGTGTGATGGAAGTAGGTGAGGAAGTCACTGTGAAGCTCATTGAAGTAGACAAGAAAACAGGTAAATTCAGACTGTCTAGAAAAGTTTTACTTCCAAAGCCAGAGAAAAAAGAATCTAGCGAACCAAAGGCTGAATAATTAGGCTTTTAAAAGAATTGAACTATTCATTTGATCAATCTTGTTTATTAGACGGTTTAAACAATTTAACTTAAATCCTTAATGAGACAACTCAAAATTAGTAAGCAGATCACCAATAGAGAGTCACAATCTCTCGATAAGTACCTGCAAGAAATTGGTAAAGTAGACCTCCTCACAGCTGATGAAGAAGTAGAGCTTGCCAAGAGAATCAGGGAAGGCGATCAGCTTGCCTTAGAGAAGTTGACTAAAGCTAACCTACGTTTCGTAGTATCAGTAGCTAAGCAATATCAAAACCAAGGGCTTTCTCTTGGCGATTTGATCAACGAGGGTAACCTTGGTTTGATCAAAGCCGCTCAAAGATTTGATGAGACTCGTGGTTTCAAATTCATCTCTTATGCCGTATGGTGGATCAGACAGTCTATTTTACAGGCATTGGCGGAGCAGTCTAGAATCGTACGTTTGCCACTTAACAGAGTAGGTTCGTTGAATAAAATCAGCAAGACTTTCTCTGAACTGGAGCAAAAGTATGAAAGAGAACCATCACCTGAAGAGCTTGCAGAAGTACTTGAGGTCTCTGCCAACGAAGTCGTAGATACGATGAAGATCTCTGGTCGTCACGTTTCTATGGATGCACCATTTGTACAAGGTGAAGAAAACAGCCTTTTGGATGTACTAGAAAATGATGGTGAAGATAAGCCAGATACAGAGTTGATGAATGACTCTCTTAGAAGAGAAGTTCAGCGTGCTTTGTCTACACTTACGCAACGCGAGGCAGACGTCATCACATTATACTTTGGTCTCAATGGAGAACATGCAATGACACTAGAAGAGATTGGAGAGAAATTCAACTTGACTAGAGAGCGTGTACGTCAGATCAAGGAAAAAGCAATCAGAAGACTCAGACATACGTCTAGAAGTAAAACACTCAAGCCTTACTTAGGTTAAGGTTAAAAGTTCATATCATTGAAAGCCTCTATTTTGAGGCTTTTTTTGTTCGAGGATGAATTTCAAAATATTATTCTTTGTTAGCATATCTGAATTTACAAAATTTGTCAAGTATAAATACTAGCATTCATGACACAAGAAAAAGTTAATGTACTCATCATAGGTTCTGGTCCAGCAGGCTATACTGCAGCTATCTACGCAGCAAGAGCAGGTCTCAATCCTGTCCTCTATCAAGGTGGTCAGCCAGGTGGTCAGTTGACGATCACCAATGATGTAGAAAACTATCCAGGATATCCTGATGGAATCAATGGTCCGCAAATGATGATGGATTTCCAAAAGCAAGCAGAGCGATTTGGTACATCAATCAGAAATGGTTTAGTCACTAAAGTTGACTTTTCTAACTATCCACACAAAGCTATCGTGGATGACAAGCATGAGATCACCGCCAATGCAGTAATTATCTCTACTGGAGCTTCTGCAAAATGGCTCAATCTGCCATCGGAGCAGCGCCTCAATGGAAGTGGTGTTTCAGCATGTGCAGTTTGTGATGGATTTTTCTACCGTGGCATGGATGTTGTTGTCGTGGGCGCTGGTGACACTGCCTGTGAAGAGGCGAGCTACCTGTCAAAAATCTGTAACAAAGTCTATATGCTCGTGAGAAGAGATGAGATGAGAGCATCTCAAATCATGCAAAAAAGGGTATTAGGCGCTAAAAATATAGAGGTTCTTTGGAACACGGAAACTGTTGAAGTCCTAGGGGAACAAGAAGTAGAAGCTGTAAGAGTAAAGAACAATCAGACAGGCGAAGAAAAAGATATTCCTGCTAAAGGATTTTTTGTTGCCATTGGACATGAGCCCAACACAGGTATTTTTAAAGGGATCTTGGATATGAATGAAAGCGGATACTTGATCACGCAACCAGGTAGTACTAAGACGAATATCGAGGGGGTTTTTGCTAGTGGAGATGCTCAAGACCATATTTACAGACAAGCTGTGACTGCTGCCGGTACAGGATGTATGGCAGCGCTAGATGCCGAGAGGTTTCTAGCCGAGAAGGAATTAGCTTAATTTATTTTATGCCATTAAAGTGGAGTCTTGTCTTTTTAAGCTGCCTGCTATGCTTTCAAGCTGTCGGGCAGTTTAGAAAGGGAAAAGGGAAAAGCAAAGAATCAATACAGCTTCAGTTTCCTGAGGTCAATCAAAATGCGATCAAGCTTTTAAATGAGTTGGACTTTCAACAGAAGTTAGTAGAACTGAGAAAGACTACGGACTCTTTGATCTTCAATTACCAGATAGATCTGAGAAAGGCGCCATCTATTTTGGCAGAAGATACCGCTTCAGTCAATGTGCCCACTTATAGTGTGGTAGAAGTTTCAGAGCAGTTGAAAATAGATTGTCTTTGGGTGACTACTCATGAGCATTTTCAACTCTGGGATTCCAAGAAGATCAATATTTATGATTTTGACGTATCCAAGTTTAAGGATTCGTTAGCTATAGTCCTATATGATTCCCTGATGGATGTCTCTTGGCACCCACCGATCAAAGGTACCAAGATCACTTCACCCTTTGGTTTTAGAGGTTGGAGATGGCATTATGGTAGTGATCTTAAGCTCAACACAGGAGATGACGTATACGCAGTCTGGGATGGAATCGTCAGGATCCGGCAGTATGACCGCTATGGATATGGTTATTATTTAGTGATCAGGCATAAAAACGGACTAGAGACACTCTATGGTCATCTTTCTAAGATGCATGTCAATGTAGGGGAAGAGGTCAAAGCAGGTCAAGTGATTGGACTTGGAGGAAGTACTGGACGTAGTACTGGTCCTCATCTTCATTTTGAGATAAGGTATCAAGGAGTCGCTATTAACCCAACAGAGATGTTTGATTTTGATAGTGATCAGTTACTCACTCAACAGTATATTATTACTCCCAAGACTTTTGAGTATATCAATAAAGTCAATGAAATAGTCTACTATAGGGTAAAAAGGGGAGATACATTGAGTGGTATTGCCAGTAGGCATCGTGTAAGTGTCAACAGACTCTTACAGCTTAATAAAATAAGTAGAAACTCGATTCTTAGGATAGGCCAAAGGATCAGAATCAACTAGTGTCAATCACTAGAAATAAAAGTTTGATTATGAAATTAGATGTACTTGTATTTGCGTCACATCCTGATGATGCTGAACTTGGTTGTTCGGGTACCATCGCTGCTTTGATCGCAGCTGGAAAGAAAGTTGGTGTGATCGATTTTACCCAAGGAGAAATGGGGACGAGAGGCACTCCAGCATTGAGACTTCAAGAGGCCGATGCAGCTTCAAAGGTATTAGGTCTCTCTGTTCGTGAAAATCTCGGCTTCAAAGATGTATTCTTTAAAATCGACTTAGAGCATCAATTGGCACTGATCAAGAAAATTAGACAATATCAGCCAGATATAGTGATCGCTAATGCAGTAACAGATAGACATGTGGATCATGGTAAAGGTGGATTGTTAGCGACTGAGGCTTGTTTTATGGCTGGGTTGAGAAAGATAGAAACTACACATGATGGGAAAGATCAGTCTGCTTGGAGGCCTAAGCATGTGTATCATTATATCCAAAACAACTATATCAAGCCTGATTTCATCGTAGATATCACTGCTCACTGGAATACCAAAGTGGCCTCTATCAAGGCTTTTAAGTCTCAGTTTTTTGATCCAGAAAGTACCGAGCCAGCTTCTTTTATCTCTTCACCAGAGTTTATGAAATTCATAGAGGCTAGGGCACGTGAGTTTGGTCATCAGATCAATGTAGAGTTTGGAGAGGGCTTTACTGTAGAGCGTCCAATTGGTGTGAGAGATATCACACAGTTAGTATAAAAATAAAGCCATGTACTACATGGCTTTATTTTTTTGACTTAAAGAGTGAACTGATAAAATTCCCAAAATCATTTCTAGTTTTTTTATCGACAAATATCTTTTTCAAGGTTTTGGTGTAGCTACTCAGTGTGAGTTTCTTTTCTGATTTATTATTTTGAAATGTCGGTTGAGGTACCTTCTTTTCTACCTTGATTTCTGCTGGACTATTTTCAGTATCCTTAGCTTCTTTTCCAAACTGAGGTTCGTATCCGATGATCTCATCTGCTCTTTTGAAGGTTGCTTTAGCACGCTCTTTATAGCCCATTTTTTCTTGAAGTAGGCCCATGTTATTGATCGCAATCGCATCATCAGGATCAAGGGATATCGTAATCTCATAGTCCTCTAAAGCACCTTGATAATCTCCTATACGATCTCTAAAAAAGGCTCTTGAGGCATATCTGTATGGATTTTCTGGATCTAGTGCTAGTGCTTTATTGAAATCTTCTAGTGCTTCTTCATTTCTATTGTTGATATGTAGGGCAACGGCTCTTTCTGCATAAATCTCCGCTTGGCTAGGATAGGCAGCTACTAAAGTATCAAAATCAGCTAGGCCAGCTTTCATCTCATTGAGACGACAATAGGCCTTAGCTCGGAGGAGTAGAGCTTCTTGGTGCAGTGGCTCAACTTTCAATATGGCAGAGATAGAGTTAAGTGCACCTTTAAGATTTTTTAATCTATATTGATCGATTGCTTGCGCTAGTTTTTGATTGATATCCATAAGTTGGAAACGTACCGTGACTTTGATTTGTTCGCAAACCTACGATGGACTGATCTATTTTGAAATATTAAAGCCATTTAATAGCAAAATACCCTTGAATGACTTAATTTCATTCTTAATTTTAAGCTGAAACCAACCAGCAAAGATGCCAAGTACACCGCAAGATGTTCTCAAAGACTTAAAGGCAGGAAAGTATGCTCCTGTTTATTTTTTGCAGGGTGATGAGCCTTATTACATAGATCTTATCAGTAATTACATTGAGAAACATGCCCTTCAGGAGCATGAGAAGGGATTTAATCAAATCATCATGTATGGTAAGGAATCACCTATGAGTACTATCCTCAACAATGCCAAGCGATTTCCCATGATGGCTGATCGTCAAGTAGTCATTGTGAAAGAGGCCAAGGAAATCCCAGATCTCAATAAGGAGCAAGGCCAAACCCTCTTGGAGGCTTATTTGAAGAACCCCATGCCTTCTACTATTTTGGTTTTTGCTCATAAGTATAAAACACTCGATGGACGTAAAGCAGTAGCTAAAATCATCGATAAGACAGCTATACTGGTCAATTCACCAAAGCTTTATGACAATAAAATTCCTCAGTGGATTGAAGATTACTTGAAAGAGAAATCCTACAAAGCAGACCCTAGGGCTGTACAGATGCTCGCTGATGCTATAGGTAATAACCTAGAGCGCTTGGCTAATGAAATAGAAAAAATCCTGATCAACTTTGAGGGGCCGATTGAGATCACTCCAGAGCATGTTCAGCAGTTTGTAGGGATTAGTAAGGAGTATAGTGTATTTGAGCTTCAGAAAGCATTGTCTTTTAAAGATGCTTTTAAGGCCAATCAGATCATTCAGTATTTTAGCCAAAACCCTAAAGCCAATCCTATCATCCCTGTGATTAGTATGTGTTTTAACCTCTTTACTAAGCTACTACTGATACATCATGCTAGTGATAAGTCAGAAAGAAACATTGCTAATCTACTGGGTGTGAATCCTTTCTTTGTGAAGGAGTACATGGTAGCTGCTAGAAATTATCCTATTCATCAAGTGGTTGATAAGATCGGCTTTATCAAAGAAGCTGACTTAAGGTCTAAGGGAGTGGATAGTGGTGACATGGAGCCATCAGAGGTATTGAAAGAGTTGGTCTATAAATTGCTTCATTGAGACAATCTTGAGTTTATTTATATAAATAAAACAGTATTTTCGTTTTTCGCTTGATAACGCTTAGTTCATGAAAAAAAATATCCTGCTATTTCTCTGTTGTCTTACCCTAGGTACTAGCTGGGCACAGAGTACGCTCTATCAAAATGACCCTGAAAAAAAACTAGATGAAGCTAGACTTCTGATGGATAAGCAGCAATATATAGCTGCTTATGAGTTGCTTGACTCTTTTTTAGCAGAAAACAGCAATGAGACTTGGCAGATAGAGGGCACTTACTATCAGGCGCTAGCTGCGCTCATGGCTGATCAGCCTCAGGGTGAAGGGATGCTCAAAAGATTTATAGAAAAGTATCCAAACCATGAAAAGGTAAACAATGCATACTTTGAAATAGGACAGTACTATTTCAATCAAAGAAATTATCCTGTGGCAGCTGCAAATTTCAGGATGGTCAATACTAACAAGATGAAAGAGCAGCAGCGATTTGAGACGCAGTTCAAGTTGGCTTATAGCTACTATCAAAGAAGAGATTATAAAAATGCAGCACCATTTTTTGATTTAGTGAAGCGTAGTACAAGTGAGTACGCTTTTGATGCAGCCTATTTTTCTGGCTATGTGTCGATGGAGTTGGGTGATTTTGACAAGGCACTGGTAGACTTTAGGTCCGCTGAGAGAAGTAGTACTTATGCTATCAAGGCACCTTACATGATCACTATGCTGTATTACAGGCAGGGTTATTTCAATGACTTGGTCAATTATACGACACCTATACTCAAGGCTGCCAATAGACGATTAGAAAATGAATCACTCATCAATCTCATGACTGCTGATGCACTCTTTGAGTTAAAGAGAACAGCTGAGTCAGCGCCTTACTATGAGCGATACTTAGCCCTCGAAAAAACAGCTCCAAGTAGAGAAATCAGACAAAAGATTGGGATGGCCTTTTATCTCTCTGGAGAATATACCAAAGCGGCTAATAACTTTAAGGAAGTGGCCTTGGTTGCTGATGGCTTGGGACAAAATGCAAGCTATTACTTAGGAGTTTCTTATCTCAAGGCAGGCAATAAGACCTTTGCTATTACGGCTTTTGATGCTGCTTCTAAATTAAGTTTTGATAAGCAAGTACAAGAAGAGGCTTTGTTTAACTATGCAAAAGTAAACCTTGAAGTCGGAGACTTTGGGAATGCCATCAATGGTCTAGATAAATTCTTAGATCAATATCCCGCAAGTAGCTATGCTGATGAAGCCAATCAACTCTTCACAGATGCACTAATCAATACTAATGATTATAATAAAGCGATCACACACATTGAGAAAATGCCTCGTAAGTCAGATAGGATCAAGTCAGCCTATCAAAAAGTGACTTTTTATAAAGGCACTGAATTCTTCAATGATGGCAAGTATCCTAATGCTGTGACGATGTTTACCAAATCTCAGACATTTCCTATGGATGTGGAGATTTCGTCTGAAGCCACTTTTTGGACTGCTGAGGCTTATGCTTTGACCCAAAACTATGCAGAGGCCATCAAGTACTATGAGCAAGTGATCGCAAAGGAAAGGACTAGTACAAGTGAGCGTGCGCTCAAATCTAGATATGGCATGGGATACGCTTATTTTAATACAAAGGACTATGCCAAAGCACTAACTCAATTCAAATCATACGTAGACCAGACTCAAACGCGTCCCAATAGACTCAACTATGAGGATGCCTTGATCA
Source organism: Penaeicola halotolerans (assembly GCF_016464625.1). Taxonomy (GTDB): domain Bacteria; phylum Bacteroidota; class Bacteroidia; order Cytophagales; family Cyclobacteriaceae; genus Penaeicola; species Penaeicola halotolerans. The sequence goes on along the minus strand of NZ_JAEAGO010000001.1, from coordinate 913,162 downwards.
GACTGGCGGATTGCTATTATGTTTCTAAAAACTTCTCTCAAGCAGAGGCACTATTTAAAAAGGCGATTTTGGATCGAAATCCCGCTAGAGATTATGCCCACTTTAGGCTTGGTGTGATTTATAATTTCCAAAATCAAAATACCCAATCTATCGATGAATTGGACAAATTGATCATCACATATCCAGACTCTAGGTATGTAGAAGATGGTTTATTTCAGCGAGGAAGAGTGTATATGGAAATGGGGCAGTATCAGCCAGCAATCTCTTCATTTGATCAATTGATCACGCAGAAGCCTTTGAGTCAATTTGTGCCTTATGCCTTAGAAAATAGGGCTGTTGCATACTCTAATTTGCAGCAGTATGATAGGAGTGTGGCCGATTATAAAAGGATACTGGATGACTACCCTACTTCGGCTAATGCAGATGTAGCTTTGATAGGTTTGCAGGGGATTTTGCTCAATCAAAATAAAGTGGAAGAGTTTAACACTTATCTAGCTAAGTATAAAACAGCGAATCCAGAAAACTCAGCAGTTGAAAATGTGGAGTTTGAAGCAGCCAAAAACTTATATTTCAATCAAAGTTACGAGCGTGCTATAGCAGCCTTTAACAGTTACAAGCAAAATTATCCAAAGAGTGCATTGAATTTTGAGGCTAACTATTTCATTGCTGATTCATACTATAGAATGAATGATTTCACTCAGGCTTTGAAAGGTTTCTATCAAGTAGTCTCAGACAATAGATCAAGTCAAGTCAATCGTGCGATCGAAAAAGTAGCCGAGCTTGAATTTGGTGCTAAAAACTATACAGCTGCGATCACCTATTTTAGAAGAAGTCTATCACTTGCTAGGAATAAGCGTCAAGAATATGATGCTTTCAATGGTTTGATGGAGTCATACTACATATTAGGCAACTATGATAGTACACGATTCTATTCTGATAAAATACTTGCTCAAGGAAGTGTTACTACTGAAGCAGAGAATAAGGCATTGCTTTTTAAAGCAAAATCTATATTGGCAGAAGGCCGTGGGGCGGAGGCTATTGATGATCTTCTTCAGGTGATCAATGGAGCCAAAGATCAATATGGTGCTGAGGCGCAATACCTACTTGCTTTCTATTTTTATGAGCAAAAAGACTTTGCAAAATCCATTCAAACGATCTTTGACTTTGCTAAGAACTTCATGAACTATGAGTACTGGTATGGAAGGTCATATCTACTGCTCGCAGATAACTATATCGGTCAAAATGAGCTCTTTCAAGCTAAGGCAACCTTGACTTCAATTGCAGAAAAATCTCCACTAGAAGAAATCAGAGAAGAAGCACGTATCAAGCTGCAAGAGATCACTGAAAATGAAGTAGCGTCTACACCATCAAACACAGCAACAGATGATCAGCAATAAGACATTATTCATAGGGATATTTAGCTTGTGTTTTGCAGGCTTTGCGACAGCACAAGATCAAAAAAGTGGTGAAATAAAGGATGCAGAGTTTATCATCCAAAAGGACAGGTTGATCACACTTCCTGTAGCGTCTAGAAATTTTGAGAAAATACCACCTGTGCCTAAAGCCAAGCCTTTAACTTCTATGCAGTATCAGTTCAAGGATTTTGCTTTCCCTGTGCCAGGTATCAGTACAGATGTTAGGCCTTTTAACTTAGCTTTTAAGCCTCTTGAGAAGCAGACTTATCCGCTCTATGTGAAGCTTGGATATGGTAACTATAACACTCCTTATGGTGAGCTCTGGTATAATTCTCTCAACAGTGATCTATATACTTATGGAGTGCATGCCAAGCATATCAATTACATGAATGGGCCAGTGGATCAACAGAATTCTGCTGAGAACCATACGAATATTGCCTTGAAAGGACAGTATTTTGGTAGGACGTCAGTGATCAAAGGAAACATTTTCTTCGATAGAGATCAGTATCATTTTTATGGATATACACCGATACCAGCTACTGAGATTTTGGCAGAAGATATTCGACAGCGATTTGTCAATTTTGGAGGGCAAGTAGGAATAGAAAATCTGGATAAAATGGATGCTTTCACCTACTCAGCGACACTAGGTGCGAGGTTCTTTCAGGATTTCTATGAGGCTACTGAAAATGAGATTACGATCACAGGTGGCTTAGCTTATCAGCCTCAAACTAATTTTAAAGTAGGATTAGATATTGGTACTTACTTGACTTCTCCTAGAGATCTCAATGTCAACGTGAATAGAAACCTTTTTAGAGGAACGCCATATTTGACCTTAGGACAACCTGATCAGCTTTATTTTAAAGGTGGTGTAAATGTCGTCCAAGAAAACGATGACTTTGTAGGAAAAGAAAGCGATTTACATATCTATCCTACACTTTTGCTATCCTATCAGATCATCAAAGAGCTCGCAGTAGAGATCGCTTTGGATGGAGATATGGAGCGCAATACGCTACTCTCTTTTGTCAACATGAATCCTTGGATGAGAAATGATCTCAATCTGCTGAATACTAATAAGCTGTATGAAGCTTCCGCCAAAGTGAATGGACGATTAGCGGGAGATTTCAATTTCGAAGTAGGCTTTAGTTATGCAGAGCGTACCAATGAAGCTTTTATGGCCAATGCTGCCTCAGATTCTACTAGGTTTGATCTTATCTATGAGTCAGGATTTAGCAGAACTTCTAATATCTTCGTGGGCTTCCACTATGATAAAAATGACATCTACAAGGTAGGGCTTAGAGCGGATATGTACAGGTATGATTTAGAAAATTTACAAGAAGCCTATCATAGACCGCAGTATAGCATCAAAGTCTACAATACAGTCAAGCCATTAGCAAAATGGACTTTCCAAGGTGATGTGACCTTTATGGGAGGGATAGATGCGCTTAACCTTGAGTCAGGATTTACGACTAGACTTGACCCATTTATAGATCTTAACTTTCGAACAGATTTTCAAATGACTCCTAGAGTGGGCTTATTCCTCAATCTGGACAATGCACTTGGAAGAGAATATCAACGATATTTGAATTACGATACTAGAGGATTCCAGATTTTGGGAGGTTTATCATTTAAACTTTGATAAAATATTCCTTTGAGAAACAGTCCATTGGAATAATTTAATCCTTTATTTTGATGCGATTGTCAAAAAAACCTTAGATTAGAGTTGATTTAAACTACCAAACGAACAACAATTTTTATAAAATGGCACAAAAAAATCCGAAAGGTCAGCAAGGAAAAAGTAATACAAATAAAAAAGATGATGATTTTGGCTTGCCGGAAGTAAACTTAAATCCCCTAGAAGAAGGCCTAAAACCAACTTCTACTCCTAAGAAAACCACTGCTCCTTCGAGCACTAAACCCATACCAAAGATGGAAGAAAATACAAACAGTTCAACAGAAAACACTGAATCATCCAATAAAAACGGATTGGTTGCAGGGATTGTTATTGCCTTGATTGTCTTGATAGGTGCTTTAGTTTACTACAACTTTTTCTATCAAAAAGAAGAGCCTGTCATCGTACAGCAAGAAGCGCCAAAGCCAGCACCTGCACCAGTAGAGCCCGAGCCTGTGATCGAAGAGCCGATTGTAGAAGAGGTGGTACCTACACTTGAGTATGTTCAAAGTAGAGCAGGTAGATATTTTGTGATTGTAGGTAGTTTCATCGATGATGATTTGGCCGCAGACTTGGCAAAGAAATTGATGAGTGAGGGTACTAGCTGCAAGATCATTTATCCTTTTGGAAATAAGCTGTTTTACAGATTGAGTGTTTCTGATTTTGATAATGTTCAGGACGCTTTAGCACATGCTGAGAGCATACAAGCTAATTTTGAAGAAAAACTTTGGGTTCTTAAATACTAAAATGATTTTATTACAAGCAATCTCCACTTTTCAGGCAGATTCTACGATGGTAGAAGGAGCCGGTGAATCTCTTTCAGTTTTAGAATTACTCCTAAAAGGAGGCTATTTCATTATTCCATTAGCATTATTGTGGCTAGTAGCGATCTACATTTTCTTTGAGAGAATGTTGACGCTTAAGAAGGCTGCCAAGACATCTCCTCAGTTTTTGGATCAAGTGAAATCGCTCGTTCAAGCTGGAGATGTGAATGGCGCTAGGCTACTATGCAGTCAAGAAAATAGCCCTGTATCTAAAATGATTTCTAAAGGGATTTCTCGAATTGGTAGCCCGCTGAAGAATATTGAGGTAGCCATCGAAAACGTAGGCAAAGTGGAAATCAATAGACTAGAGAAAAACCTGTCTACATTGGCAACAATCGCTGGTGCGGCTCCTATGATCGGATTCTTAGGAACAGTGACAGGGATGATTCAGGCCTTCATCGCGATTGCGCAAGAGGAGGGGTCTGTCAGTCCTAAATTGCTATCTACTGGTATCTATGAGGCTATGATCACGACAGCTACTGGTCTTGTAGTGGGTATTTTAGCTTATCTGGGATACAACTATCTAGTGACTCAGGTCCAAAAATTAATCCATAGCATGGAATATGCTACGATAGAATTCGTTGATCTATTACAAGACTCTAAATAATGGGACTACAATCAAAGCTTAAAGTAGATGCTAACTTTAGCATGTCCTCGATGACAGATATCATATTTCTGTTATTGATCTTCTTTATGCTCACAGCTTCATTTATCACACCTTCGGGTTTGAAAGTCAATTTACCGAGTAGTGCTTCTACGAGTATCGTCATGCAAAATGTCAGTGTGACTGTGACCAAGGATATGCAGTTTTCGGTTAATGACAAGAGAGTGGCTAGAGAAGATATCAAAAAAGAACTTGAGGTAGCACTTCAAGGAAATCCTGGTTCTGTGATTCTGCACATAGACAAGGATGTGCCCTCAGAGTATCTGATAGAAGTAGCAGGAATAGCAGCATCACTAGAAGCTAATGTAACAGTGGCAGCAAAGCCTAAATAAGATGATACAACAAGAAGAAAATAAAAAAGAAAAAAGAACAGCTGCTCTACTCACCCTCGGTGTCAATGCAGCTGTTTTGCTTTTATTGATCTTTCTGATCGCTTGGAAGGAGCCTAATCCACCGATTCCAGAGTATGGTATATCGCTCAATATCGGTTTTGGTAATCCTGGAAGTGACAATATCGAAAGTACGAATCCTAGCACTAATACAGAGTCAGAAAGCATAGAAGACTCTGCGCCTATAGAATCTGTAGAAGAAGCTATAGAGGAGGTTGCGAAGCCTACTCCTGTGCCTGCTAAGCAAGTACCCACCAAGGAAGTCGTTGAGGCTGTACAGAAGACTCCAAGTGCAGTAAAAGCAGAGGAGAAAAAGGTAGAAGAGAAGAAAGAAGAGGTTAAGGAACCCGTAAAGGAAACTCCTAAAGAGGAAGTTAAAAAAGTAGAGCCTCCTAAACCAAATCCTATGGGGCAGTATGGAGCAGGAGGGACATCAGGCACGAGTTCTGAAGCTGCCAAAGGTGGTAATCAAGGAACAAGTACTCAAACTGGGAATGCGGGTGATCCTAAAGGTACGGTAGATGGCAAGGGATTATATGGTGCTGGTGGCTCATCTGGTACAGATGGCTCTTCGCTAAACATGTCAGGCTGGATTTGGGATAGTAAACCTAATCCTAAAGATAATATCTCCAATACCAATGGAAGGATAGTGTTTGAGATCAAAATAGACGATAAAGGAGAGGTGATTTCTGTAAGGACTATAGAGAAAAATGTCAGCCCAGCAGTGGAGCAGATCTACAAAAGAGAAGTAGAGCAGTTGACCTTTAGAAAGCTTCAATCTAATACAAAGGCTGCTTCACAATCGGTTGGTACGATTACCTTTTTGATCAAAGTGAATTGATAATACTACCTTGTGTATAAACAAAACCCTCAGATAGTATTCTATTTGAGGGTTTATACTTTTTAGACTCTTTTAAAGTCATCTTGTACTCTTACGATATCAGCTTCATCTGATGGATTTTCAGGGGCAGTATGCATCCATATCTCTGCTACAACTCCCCAGTTATCCAGACCTACGAGACGATGTCTTTCCCCTTGCTCCATTTTGATGATCTGCCCAAGTGCCAATGTTTGAAGTGGCCCTTCTTTGTCTGTAAAACTAGTGACCACAGCGCCTTCTCCTCCGACTAGCTTCCATATCTCTGCGCGTCTATTATGATACTGCCATGAAAGCCGTGTATGAGGAGCTACGATTAATATTTTGGGGCTAATTTTCAGGTTAAGTTGTTCAGCTGAAAAAGTTAAGTTAGCAAAAAACTGTTTTCTAAACTGAGCTACGTGAGACTCATGTATCACGATGAAACCACCCCAAGGTCTGTCAGTATCTTCACTGGCTATGGTGTATTGATTGAATCGGAGCCACTCTCTTATCTGTTCAAAAATTTCAGTTTTAGAAAGTTCTTTTTGTATCTCCATGGTTTATAGGTTGATCACGTAATCTGGTGTATCGATTATTGGATAAAGGCTCAAAGATAAGCTTTTATCCGCTCTAGCACCTATTGCTGTGTGTAAAATAGTGATTTGAACAACTAAAATGATGCTTCTGGAAAGTAAACGAAGCTAAATGACTTTTCTGAGAATGTTCGAGTGAATTAATTTTTCATCATAAATAGGCAATGTGAAAGAAAACTTACTGCCGCTTCCTATTTGACTCTCTATTGTCAATTCACCACCATTTTTATGCACAAATTCCCTCACAAGCATCAGTCCTAAACCTGTACCTTTTTCTTGGGCAGTACCGATGGTGCTGAAGGTATTGTTAGCATTAAGTTTTTCAATATTTTCCATACTGATTCCTGTACCATTGTCTTCTACAGTGATACGTATTTTATCATTTTCTTCAGAGGCTGATACCGTGATGTGTTCTCCGCGTTTACTGAATTTGATGGCATTGCTTAAAAGATTCCTGATAATGATATCTACCATATCTTCATCAGCACTAGCCATTAGTTTATTGGGGATATGGTTGATCAGTTTGATTTCTTTTTCCTGTGCTTTGCTTTGAAGCAGTCTAAATTCTTTCTCTACAAGTCCATGTAAGGAAATATTGTGCACGTTGAGTTTTTCACCTTCCAGTTGACTCTTAGACCAAGTGAGTAAATTGTCCAGAAGAATAGCTGTAGCATCTATATTGGTCGTGATATCTGGGATTAAATTGAGAAACTCTTTTTCAGAAATATCTCCAGATTTTGTCAAACTCAAAATGTCTTTGATGCCAGACAAAGGCCCACGAAGGTCATGCGCGATGATCGAAAAGAGCTTGTCTTTGAGTTGGTTGAGTGTTTCTAGCTGGTTTTTCTGTTCTTGAAGTAGCTTAGACTGCTTTGTCTCCTCTGTGATGTCTCTAAACAAAATGAGCATACCACTGAAAATTGTTTTTCGCTCAAAAAGAGAAGTGGTTTTGACTAGAAATTCTACAGGCTCATCATTGATATTGATAGTAACTTTTAGCTCTGTCTCATAGCGATCTTTGATGATCTCATGCAGCTTTTGAAGATTAGGAAAGACTTCTTGGAAGCGTTTACCTACTGGCTGAATTGTAGGCAGGTTAAAATACTGATTAGCCGCTTGATTGACTTCTATGATATCATCTTTAGCATTGATGATGATTAGGCCTTCTTGCATGGCATTGATGAGCTTCTCTTTGGCCACAGGGATCACATCGAAAAGTCTGAACTTCAACATCCCTAGACCTACGATCATATAAGTAGCTAAAAAGGTATAAGGTGTCAAGTCAATATGCCCAAAAGGTCGATAGCCTAATAGATAAATGACATTTCCTATCCAAGGAATGAAAGAGGAAAATACGATGATATTGATTTGCTTTCTATAGACACTATCTGCCTTGATAAATCTTGAAATCAATAAGTAATTGCCCCAAAGTAGTGTCACATAAAAGAAAATAGTGTGTACAGCATACCAGATGCCAGGCACTAAATCGAGTAATGGAAATGGCCCTGAATTGTCCACCGAGACACTTTTGTAGTGTAGCTGGTGATAGCTATTCGTCCAAACGATGATCAAGGTCAAAGTGGAGATCAAAAAAAGACTTCCTATGGTAACCCTACTTACCCTTTCAAATTGATTGGTGAATTTGAGGCAGAATATGATCCAAAATACAGGGGCATAAGAGATCGCGATATACTCAAGCTTGATCCAAAAGAGCATTTCCTCCAGTGTGCCTACTGATAGTTCTAAGCCATAAGTTACACCCCAAAATGATATAGCAATCATCGTTAAGGTGAACCATCGTACAGTATCACCGAGTCTTTTGAAAATAACAACTGACAAAATAGAAACTACTAAACTAGAAGTCAGAAGGGTAAGGGAGTAGATGTTAAGGTCAAAATTCATTCAAAACCGTTAACTGGAATCATTAATAACGAAAAATACAAAATGATTTTTTGAGAATTAATCACTTAGTCAAATAAATTATTTGAAAGTTTTAAAGTATGTAAAATTTATAACTGATCCAGTATTTGAAGGATCGCTTTGGCTTTGAGTAGGCATTCCTGATATTCTGCCTCTGGATCAGAGTCATATGTGATGGCACTGCCTACTTGAAATGAAAGTTTGCTCTGATCCATATCTAGTAGGATAGTTCTGATCACTACATTGAAGTCAAAGTCTCCTTCAGCAGTTATGTAGCCGATGCTTCCTGAGTATAGTCCTCTACTGACTGTTTCATACTGATCGATGAGTTGCATCGCCATGATCTTAGGCGCTCCTGTCATGCTTCCCATGGGAAAGGTAGCTTGTAGTATCTCTTTTAAACCGACATTTGATTTAGCTGTAGCACTAACACTAGAGATCATTTGATGCACTTGCTCAAAGCTATAGATGCCAAACATTTCTTCCACTTTTACCGAGCCACTCTCACTACATCTCGCTAGGTCATTGCGGACGAGGTCTACAATCATCATGTTTTCTGCACGCTCTTTTTCACTATGAGCTAGTTCATGTTTGAGCGCTAGATCTATAGTTGGATCTTGATCTCTTCGAGTAGTGCCTTTGATGGGCTGGGAGAGGAGTTGCTGCGCTTTCTTTCTTAGAAATCTCTCCGGAGAGGCACAAAGTGCATATTTTTGATCCCATTTAAGAAAACTCGAAAAGGGCTTAGGAGAAGCAGTATTGAGTGAGAAATAAGTAGAGACAGGGTCTAAAGTGTCAATTTGTGCATGAAATTCCATGCAGAGATTAAGCTCGTAAACATCTCCTTCATAAATATGTTGTCGCACTTGGTTGACCTTTTCTAGGTAGGCTGCTTTTGGCATACTAGCGTGTATAGCACCTAGCTTCAAGGGGTATTCTTGGATACGTTGCTCTATGATCGCTTGATAAATTGCTGCTGGATCATCGCTAATGATTGTTACTTCTGAATCATTCAGCCAAGTGATCAAGATCTCAGGTTCAAAAAACCCTAAGGCAGGAAACTCTACAGTAGGTGAGTTTTGACTGGTTAGCTTTTCGATTTGATTTTTAAGCTCATAGGATAAGAAGCCAAAGGCGTCTTTTTGTGCTAGATGATCAAGTGATTCTAATCCATCAATAGGAAGTACAGACTGAGCCGCAGCTAGTTTTTTTTCAAATGCTCCAAAGGGATAGTTCGCTGTATTTGGATTAAGAAAGCAAGTATAAATAAAGTATTGATTGGCCCAGTGGAGTGCTTTTTGCTCAAAAAGTAAAGGGTCGGTTAGAGTAAATACTTGCTTCATATCGATACTTTGGGCAAAGATCATAAAAAAAGGGAAACGGTCTAAGACCATCTCCCTTTTAAAACGACTATTACTATTTATTGATTTGCTTTAACAGAAAATCCAACGTTAACAGTGTTGTAAACGAAAGCGTCTTTTGCCTTATCAGCTACAGTAGCCTCGTCACCGTAAGACACACCCCAGTCGATTCTGTTGATGTTGAATCTTGCTTCTGCAGATACACCTGCTTCAGATACCTCAACTCTAGCTGGGAATGTGATGTTTTTAGTTACACCTCTCATAGTCAAGTTACCAGAGATCAAGTGTGTAGGGTTAGCTACCATGATCTCAGAGTTTGACTTAGGCGTATTGTCTGACTCAAACTGCTCAGCATCTGTCACTACACCAGAAGTGTAAGCCTCAGCGCCAGTTACTTCAAAAGAAGCCTCAGGGAAGTTAGCTGTGTCAAAGAAGTCAGCAGACTGTAAGTGACCGAATAGTTTTCCATGCATCTCAGAACCTGCTTCTAGGTCTAGGATTTGAAGGTTAGTCAAGTCAAAAGTGAACTGTCCACCTACTACTGTTCCTTCATTTACTTTGATGTTTCCGCTTACAACTGGGATAGTACCATTGTGCTGTCCAGATGGCTTATAACCTACCCAAGTAACTTGACTAGCCTCAGTATCGATTGCTAGTTCAGTTGCATTGTCAGTAGCAGATACTTCTTTAGCATCTGTAGCTTCTACAGCTGAATCTGTCTTAGGTCCACAGCTAGCTACGATTAGAGCAGCCGATAAGAAAAGACCTGAAAGTTTTAATAGTTTCATAATTTGTTTTGATTGATAGTTTTTTGAAAAATTGATGTATATACACGAGAACAAAGGACGTGCTAAAAAGTTCAAATGTTTTTAAAAATTTTTAATAGATTTTTAATCCTTATTTTTGACCTGTAAGAAACGAAGAAAATATGGCCTTGATTAAGAAAGTAAGAGGGTTTGAGCCTAAAATGGGCGAAAACTGTTGGTTAGCAGAAAATGCTACTGTGGTAGGTGAAGTCACTATGGGTGACAATTGCACTGTTTGGTTCAATGCAGTCGTAAGAGGAGATGTGCATAGCATCACTATCGGTAACCACACCAATATCCAAGATGGGGCTGTAATCCACTGCACTTATCAAAAGGCCAAAACGGTCATTGGAAATAATGTCTCTATCGCACACAATGCAATCGTCCATGGCTGTACGATTCATGACAATGTCCTAATCGGTATGGGAGCTATCGTGATGGATGATGCAGTCGTACATAGCGGTGCGGTGATAGCAGCAGGAGCAGTTGTACTAGCAGGAACGGTAGTAGAAGCCAATAGTATCTATGCAGGCATGCCAGCCAAAAAAGTAAAAGATACTGGTCCAGAGATGCATGATGTCATAGCGCGCACGGCAAAGAATTATGTCATGTATGCAGGCTGGTTTGATAAAGAAGAATAGGAGATAGTCATAAAAAAAGCCTTAGTTTCCTAAGGCTTTTCATTTACAAGTCAGTGTATTGACCTAGTTGAAGTGTCCAATCATATTCAATGAAGCTGATTTTATAATCCGTGTTATCGATGATATCATACTTTATTAAGAATTCTTTGATTCCTTTTTTGCCTCCAAAATCTCCTCTAAACCAGCTAAAAAGCATAGGAACGGCTACTTCTCCATCTTTTACTTCGCACTCTGATTTGAGATAGCCTCGGACTGCACGCTCTAGCTCATCGTCCACTCGATCCGCTGTGTAATATGCAACTGCTGGACAGCTTTTTGCCCCGCAGTTCAGTGCAAAGTGAATGCGAGGATCCACCTTCTCTAGTCTAAATTGCTTTTCATATTTGCTAGGAAAGAGTTTGCCTATATAGCCCATACCGATTTTCACCTGAGAGCTTCGTATGATACCGTGCTCGATCATGTCTAAGCTAAGCGTCTCACCAGCAATTTTGATTTGTTTTGAATTGAAAAATTGAGAGCGCTTTTCAAATAGATCGGCATTTTCCTTTAATATTCTCTGCACATAAGCATTGTAGATATTTAGCCAGAAGGCTTTCTTTTTGGCTTCTGTATTGAGTTCTTGGCTGAGAACTTCGGGGGATACATTGGCCAGACTATCTTCCTTACTTTGAGTATCCTCATCGTATCTTACAGAGAGGAGAAACTCTTGGGATAATTTGCCATATACATCTTGTGCTTGTGTCATAGAAGGAGCGACTAAACAAATGGTCAAGAGTGAATAAAATATGATTAATTTCATGAGTTTGCGTTTGTTTGATATACGTGCTTTATGGGAGGGTAGATTACTCGGGCTTGTCAAGTCCATAAGTAATGTCTCCTTCATTTTGACGAAAAGTACGAAAGATTTTATCCCAAATGGATAGGAGTGAGCTATAATTTGAATCTGTTTCTATTTGCTTGTTAGAATGATGCACACGATGCATCTCAGGCGTTACTATCACGTATCTCAGCCACTTGTCTAGTGTAGCATTGATCCTAACATTGGAATGATGAAAAAGAACCACAGGAAAAAGTAAAGTTCCATGAACCAGTACTGCTAAGACACTCACTCCGAATAAGGGGAAAAGCAGCATTCTAAAACCATAAGAAAAGAGTATCTCTACCAAGTGAAACCGAAATGCACTTGTTGTATTGAGTTGTGTGTCTAGGTGATGAAAGCTATGAAACTTCCATAGAAAAGGCCAAGTATGATTGGCTCTATGCCAGCCGTACATAAATAGATCGATGAATAGCAGCTCTATCAACAGTAAGATGGATAATGGCCAATCGAAGTGATGGAGCAAGCCAATTTGATTTTCTTTCGCAAAAGTTAATAACTGTTGAAAATAAAATCCTGCAAAGAAGATTAAGAGAAGGTTGGCAGCACCAATCAGCAAATTTTTAAAGTCATGCTGTCTTCTATGTTGCTGATGCTGAAAGGGTAAAGCTGACTCAGCTAGGTAAAGCAGTACGAAGCTGATGCCAATCAGATAAGGTTGTATGTTTTTAACCCAATCAAAGCTTTCCATAATTCTCAATTAATTAACTTCAAACGAAACAAATAATCTTACAATTATTTACTACCTTTTGTAAGACTAAAGATCTAATCGAAAAGTTCAAACGTATATTTTAAATAAATAAGCAGCAAACATGAAAACATACTACAACCCTGAAGACCTTAAAAAATTTGGTAAAATCGGTGACTTTCAGAAGCCTCTAGCGGATAAGTTTTTTGATTATTATGGAGAGGTATTTAAAGAAGGTGCCTTGACAGCCAGAGAGAAGTCCCTGATTGCATTAGCCGTAGCGCATGCTATCCAGTGTCCTTATTGCATAGATGCTTACACGACAGATACGATGGAAAAAGGATGTGATGAAGAACAAATGATGGAAGCAGTGCATGTAGCAGCCGCTATCAGAGGTGGAGCCTCTTTGGTACATGCCACACAGATGATGAACAAAGCAAACGAACTTAGTATGTAATTATGAAGTCTTTAAAAGCCCAGCAAAGTAAATTATCCAATAGTACTTACGAATTAGAAGTTTTAGAAGCTAATACACCCACAGGCTTTGAAGAAACAGCTTTTAGTCAAAAATTAAGAGGTATCAATCTCTACCCACTCAAGCCTACCCAGATAGAGATCCTTCAGATCAATATGGGTAAGATGTGTAACCAAGTCTGCAAACACTGTCACGTAGATGCAGGACCTGATCGTAAGGAGATCATGACGCAAGATGTGATGCAGCACTGTCTGGATGTGATCCGTCAGCATGATGTCAAAACGGTAGATCTCACAGGTGGAGCACCAGAAATGAATCCTAACTTTAGATGGTTTGTCACAGAAATACGAAAGATTAGTCAGTCAGTTAATATTATCGTTAGGTGCAATTTGACCATTATCGTAGCCAATCCTAAGTATAATGATCTCCCAGAGTTTTTTAAAGAACACCAAATAGAAGTGGTTTCCTCTTTACCTTATTTCACTGCCAATAAGACGGATTCTCAAAGAGGCGATGGCGTATTTGACAAATCAATCCGAGCACTTGAAATGCTCAATGCGGTAGGATATGGTGTAGAAGGTTCTGGCTTGACGCTCAACTTGGTATATAATCCATCAGGAGCATTCATGCCAGCAGCACAAGACGCCTTAGAGCTAGAGTTCAAAAAGCGTTTGAAAAACGGTTATAACCTGGTATTTAATTCACTCTACACGATTACCAATCTTCCTATTAGCAGATTTTTAGATTACCTCATCAATAGCGGTAACTACGAAGCATACATGGAAAAGCTGATTTCGGCTTTCAATCCTGTAGCTGCAGCTAATGTAATGTGTCGTAATACGATCTCTGTCGGATGGGATGGCTATCTATTTGACTGTGACTTCAATCAAATGCTTGACCTGAAAGTAGCAGCTGAGGGAAGTCAACATATAGCCGACTGGAATCAAGCGGCCTTGACCAATAGAGAAATCATCGTCAAGCAGCATTGCTATGGATGTACCGCGGGAGCTGGATCTAGCTGTGGGGGAGCGACTTCGTAAGGTATGCAAGATCAAAAGAATGCCTTGATCATCTTCCAAAAGAATATGGTTTTGGGCAAAGTCAAAACAAGGTTAGCTGCTACGGTAGGAGATAATGCTGCTTTGGAGATCTATCGTGAATTGGTAGCCTATACTCATGCTGTTTGTAATGAGGTAAAAGCCGATAAGTGGCTGTTCTTTTCTGATGAGCTTATAGCAAGTGAAAAAACAAGCTATCAGCATTATCACTATGCTACACAATCAGGTAAAGACCTAGGAGCTCGTATGTTGCAGGCTTTTACGCACTGCTTTGATCAAGGATACGAAAAAGTACTCATCATCGGTACTGACTGTGCTGAGTTGAGTAGTGAGATCTTAGAGACTGCCTATAAAGCGCTAGATGATCATGAAGTAGTAATAGGTCCTGCTGCTGATGGAGGATACTACATGCTTGGCATGAGACATTTGTACGCTGACTTGTTTGCTGCTATACCATGGAGTACTGATCAAGTGCTATACTTGACAGAGCAAGCTCTCCAAAAACAAAGGGTAAGCTATCAGAAACTAGCGGTGCTATCTGATATAGACAATGAAAATGATTGGAATCAATATAAACACTTAATTCACCAAAATAATGAGTAACTATTTAGATGCTACCGAGGATGTTTACAGAAAAGCAGCCCTCACACCAGATGTAGGCCTTTGCTGTACGACTACCCCTGTATGGCAGTTGCCTCAGTTGAGTATTCCTAAGATCATGCTAGAGATGAACTACGGCTGTGGTAGTACAGTACATCCAAGGGATCTGGTCAATAATCCAACGATACTTTATGTCGGTATTGGTGGCGGTATGGAGGTATTACAGTTTGCCTATTTTTCTAGAAAAGAAAATGGCGTGATAGGAGTAGACATCGTAGATGAGATGATCGAAGCCTGTCAAAATAACTTGGTTCTAGCAGAAAAAGAAAACGATTGGTTCAAAAAGGAATTTGTATCGGTACGTAAAGGAAGTGCTTTGGCACTCCCAATAGAAGATAGTTCGATCGATGTAGCTGCTCAAAACTGTCTTTTCAACATTTTCACTAAGCATGACTTAGAGCTAGCGCTTAAAGAAATGTATCGTGTGTTAAAGCCACATGGTAGACTTGTGCTAAGTGATCCTGTTACAGAGAATCCGATGCCTGAATCTCTGAAAAATGATGATAGACTGAGAGCATTGTGCTTAAGCGGGTCTTTACCACTGGCTGAATATCTCAAGATGATCACTGATGCGGGATTCGGTACAGTAGAGGTCAGGGCTAAGCGTCCATACAGGATCTTAGATCCAGGACATTATGATACTGCTGAAAATATATTCTTAGAAAGCGTGGAAGTTTGTGCTATTAAAGATCCTATGCCAGCGGATGGCCCATGTATTTTCACTGGCAAGACGGCCATCTACTATGGTAATGAGCAGTATTTTGATGATCATAAGGGACACACATTGATGCAAAATCAGCCGCTTTCTGTCTGTGATAAGACAGCTCAAGCGATCAAGAACCTAGGTAGAAAAGATATTTTCGTATCAGAATCTACTTATTTCTATGATGGTGGAGGTTGCTGCTAATAGTATATCAGAATGATTAAGACACCTAGATAAGTTAAGGATAATCCTTAACTTATCGTTTTATGAATTATTCACTATGTCAAAACTCATTCTAATCTGTTTCTTTTTGTTTTTAGTCAGCCTAGGCACGTCATCAGTCTATGCGCAGACTAATCAAAAGTACGATATTACGGTAGCTGGTTTCTCTATAGGGGAAATGACAGCTAATCGTTTTCAAAAAGCAGATACTACTTATTATGTGCTCACTAGTGATGTGAGTTTTTGGTTTTTTGGTACGATCAAGCTTAGCTACAAGACTACTTCTAAGTATGTAGGCAAGCAATTCATCTCCTCACAGGTCATCACCAATACCAATAAAGATGACTTTGAGTCCAATGTTTATAAGCAGGGTAACCAATATATCGTCAAAGCTGAGACCTACAAGTATGCATTAGACACTGTCATCAAAAAGCAAATCGTCTATAGTGCTGCTAGGCTATATTTTGATGAACCTAAGCTTTTCAAAGAAATGCTTGCTGAAAACTATGGCTTACTTTCACCGATTACGCCTCATGATGGTTACTATGAGGTCGATGTCAATGGCAATCAAAATAAATTTTACTATGAAGATGGTGTCATGGTGAGAGCTGTCATGGAAAGTCCCATCAAAAACTTTGTCATCAAGAAAAAGTAAGTTTTCGACTCTATGCAAATCAGTGTCATCATTCCTACGCTCAATGAAGCTGAAAATATCGCTTGGTTAGTACCTTTTTTATTCGAAAATCAGTCTGGTTCTACCCTAGAAGTCATCGTAGTAGATGCTCAAAGTGCTGATGATACGGTTACTATCGCTAGTTCGCTAGGTGCTAAAGTATTACAAAGCTCTCAGCGATGTAGGGCGGCTCAAATGAACTTAGGCGCACAAGCAGCCAAAGGAGATGTCCTATATTTCGTCCATGCTGATACGAAGCCTCTAGCTTCTTATGTGAGCGATATTGAGGCTAGTTTGGCGCAAGGTTATGATGCTGGATGCTATCGCTATCAATTCGATTCTGACAGACTGATTTTGAAGATCAATGCTTTCTTTACCCGATTTGATCGGATCTATTTTCGAGGTGGGGATCAGACTTTATATGTCAAAAGGGAAGTGTTCGAAGCATTGCAAGGCTTTGATGAGTACTACACTATCATGGAGGATTATGACTTTTTGATCAGGTTGCGTGCTAACTATCGCTTTCACATTATGCAGAAAAGTATTTTAGTGTCAGCGCGCAAGTATGATACTAATAGTTGGCTTCGCGTTCAGTTGGCTAATCTCAAGGCATTCAGGATGTTCTTTGCAAAAAAGCATCCAGATGAGATTCGAGCAACATACAAGCAGATGCTCGACTATAGATGATTTATCTTTATACTTTTGATTAAAGGTTTTGCTACTTTCCATTTTTGGGCTATTTTTCATGAAACAAATTTTACGTTATGCCCATCATCAGCGGAATACAACAGGTAGGAATAGGAGTTACGGATGCTGAAGCAGCATGGAAGTGGTACAGGAAGTTTTTCGGTATGAATGTGCCGATCTTCAAAGATGCAGCAACAGCTAATCTGATGACCAGATATACTAGTGACAAAGCTGAAGATCGCTATGCTGTATTGGCTATGAATATGCAGGGTGGTGGTGGATTTGAGATCTGGCAGTACACTTCTAGAGTCCCTCAAAAGCCTGATTTCATGCCTAAAATGGGAGATTACGGCATCTTTGCTGTTAAGATGAAGACGCGTGACGTAGCAGCTACTTACGCTTATTTTGTAGAAAATGGGGCAGAGGTACTAGGTACTCCTGAGAAAAGCCCAGAAGGAAAACTTCACTTTTATGTCAAAGATCCTTATGACAATGTCTTTGAAATCATCGAAAGTCATAGCTGGTTTACTAAATCCAAAGTGCTCAGTGGAGGGGTTGCTGGCTGTGTGATAGGTGTATCCAATATAGAAGAGGCACTGCCGCTTTATATGCAGATACTTGGCTATGATCACATGGTCTATGATCGTTCTGGACGGTTTGAAGATTTACAAGGCGTAGCAGGAGGTAATCATACTTTTAGAAGGGTACTTTTGAGAAATCATCAACCAAGAGTGGGAGCCTTCAGTAAATTGCTGTGCGATACAGAACTAGAACTCGTACAAGTTCAAGATAGGCCTGCTAAAAAGCTATTTGAAAATAGAAATTGGGGTGATTTAGGTTTTATCCATGTATGCTTTGATGTGCGTGGTATGGATAAGCTTCGTAATAAGTGCGCGCTTAAAGGCTTTCCATTTACTGTCGATAGTAGTGATAGCTTTGATATGGGTAAAGCTGCAGGACATTTCACCTATTGTGAAGATCCAGACGGCACACTGATCGAATTTGTAGAAACGCACAAGATCCCCATCTTTGAAAAGCTCGGTTTATACCTCAATATCAAGAATAGAAAACCAGAAAAGCCGCTTCCTAACTGGATGCTCAGTATGCTGTCATTGAATAAGGTGAAAGATTAATCTTTGATATCCGAAAGGTGAGCGATCATTTCAGCGACTCCTTCACTGGCTGTTTTGTTGATTTTGATCAGGTTGTCTATATTTCCTACAGCAGGGACTTTTAGGTCGATGATGAACTTAGGGATATATGGAGGGGCATATTGAACCAATCCAGCAGCTGGATATACCAGTAAGGAAGTGCCTATCACTGCAAAAATATCCGCAGTCGCTACTTCCTCTATGGCGGGTTCTATCATCGGGACAGCCTCTCCAAACCAAACGATATAAGGCCTTAATTGACTGCCTCGCTCGCAGCGATCACCAAGTTTGAGTTCCCAGTGGTCCATGTCATATACCAATCTAGGATCTAGGGTACTTTGGGATTTGAAGAGTTCTCCATGTAAGTGTATGACTTGGGAGCTTCCTGCTTTTTCATGCAGGTTGTCTACATTTTGGGTAATGATGACTACCTCATACTGTTGCTCTAGTTGTGCAAGAAGTATGTGGGCTTGATTAGGTTGCGCTGTTTGTGCTTGTTTTCTTCGTTGATTGTAAAATTCCAGTACCAAAGCAGGATCAGCTGACCAACCTTGAGGAGAGGCGACTTGCATGACATCATGGCCTTCCCATAGGCCATTAGCATCTCTGAAAGTAGCAATACCACTCTCTGCGCTCACGCCTGCACCAGAGAGTACGACTAGTTTCTTTTTCATTTATCTCTCTGGAAGTGGGATGTAACTCGTGTCTCCTTTGACCATTGGGAAGTCCTTATTTTTCCACTTTTCTTTAGCTATTTCTAGCGTAGCTTTATCAGAAGCTACGAAGTTCCAATAGATGAAACGCTCCTCAGGAAAGGCTTCCCCACCAAAGATCAGCAAGTGTGCATCTTTAGAAACGCCAATTTTACAGTAGTCTTCATCCTTAGCTACCAGCATATTGCCAGCACCGATCTCTTGGTCACATGCCGTGATACTGCCTTTGATCACGCAGATACCGATTTCTCCTTTGAGGGCAGTACCAGCATCAAATTGAGCGTTCTCTTTAGCATGTACCTCTATCATGAAGAGCGGAGAGTACACAGGTACGGGAGACTTTTTGCCAAAGGCTTCTCCAGCTACTAGTGTGAAATGCAGATGATCCTGTGTCCATTTGGGAAGTTCGGATGCTGCAACATGAGTGAAATTAGGTTCCATGTCTTCCAAATCCTTGGGTAATGCTACCCAGATCTGAAAACCATGCATTTTAGTCGTTCTACCATCTCTATAATCCTCAGGAGTGCGTTCGGTATGGGTCATACCACGACCACCTGTCATCCAATTGACAGATCCAGGCGTGATCCGCTGCTTAGTCCCGATGCTGTCCTCATGCATGATCTCCCCTTCGAAGAGGTAGGTGAGTGTAGAGAGTCCGATATGTGGATGTTGCCCGATGTCTAGGTAACTACCATGTTTTACCACTGCGGGCCCCATATGGTCTATAAATATAAATGGGCCGACCATACGCTTTTTTCTAAAAGGTAATAGTCGACCCACTAAAAAGTCACCAATGTCACTGGCTCTTTCTTCTATGATCAGTCCTGTATTTGACATGTTTTGAGATTTGTTTATCCCAAATTACAGCAAATCAGTTAATATCAGAAGTTAATTTTTAATTAAGTGCTTAATCTCTACGAGGTTTTTTAGACCAATTTCTACGAGGTCTGTCACCACCTTCACGACTGGTGCTTGCAGGTCTTTCAGATCTCCCGCTTCTTTCTCCACCACTATTGCTAGGCTTTGGTCGAGAGAAGTTTGACTTGGGACGATTACCGCCTCTACCACCTTGCTCTGCCTTAGGAGGGTTTTCGATGAGTAATGGATAGGGATGCTCATTGATCACAGGTATCTTTTTACCGATTAGCTTCTCGATGTCTTTGAGATAAGCTTTTTCCTCACCATCACAGAAAGATACGGCTAGTCCTGAGGCTCCAGCTCTACCTGTACGACCGATGCGGTGTACATAGGTTTCTGAGACATTTGGTAGTTCATAGTTTACCACAAAGGCTAGCTCATCAATATCAATTCCTCTCGCAGCAATGTCTGTCGCTACTAAGACACGTGTTTCCCCACTTTTGAAATTGGTCAGGGCACGCTGTCGCGCATTTTGTGCTTTGTTGCCGTGGATGGCTTCAGCAGTGATATTTTTGCTGGCTAAGAATTTCACTACTTTATCAGCCCCATGCTTGGTTCTAGTAAAGACCAAGGCAGCTTTAATGCTTGAGTCTTGCAGTAGGTCATAGAGCAGTTTGTTTTTATTGCCTCTGTCAATGAAATATACTGCTTGTTGGATTTTCTCCGCGGTAGAAGAGACAGGAGTGACTTCTACTTTTTTAGGATTGTCCAAGATGGTATCCGCTAGCTTGACAATCTCTGGAGGCATAGTAGCTGAGAAAAAGAGCGATTGTCTTCTCTTAGGAAGCACTGCTAGGAGTTTTTTGACATCATGGATGAAACCCATGTCTAGCATACGGTCAGCTTCATCTAAGACAAAATATTCTACATTTCTCAATGAGATATAGCCTTGTGTCATGAGGTCTAGTAATCTGCCTGGAGTCGCTATAAGGATGTCTACACCACTTCTGAGTGCTGTAGTCTGTGAACCTTGTTTCACGCCACCAAAAACTACCGTAGACTTCAGTCCGAGGTGTCTGCCGTAGGCTTTGAAGCTTTCTTCTATTTGTATCGCCAACTCCCTAGTGGGGGTCACGATCAGTGTTCTGATCATGCGTTTTCTACCAAAAAGTGGATTTTGCTTTAATAGTTGCAGGATAGGAATAGCAAAAGCAGCTGTTTTTCCAGTACCTGTTTGGGCGCAACCTAGTAGGTCGGTGCCGCTTAATACGATGGGAATGGCTTGTGCTTGGATAGGGGTGGGAGTTGTATATCCCTCTTCTTTGAGCGCTTGTAGTATCGGCTCAATGAGATTCAATTGGTCAAATTGCATGCATGATTGATTAAACAGTGTGCCCCGAATGGGCTGCTGTATGATTTAAGCTCGCAAGGTACGACATATTTATCGATATCCTTTATGTCAGTTGATTAGCACGTGTTTTCTTTTTGGTATAACGCTTTTGGAAATAAATGATCACAGGAGTAAGGACTGCCGTAGGCCCCAGCCAAATGATCCAAGCTGGATCGGTTTGGATATTGATCAAGAGAAAGGCTGTGAGTGTAGCAATGTATGACCCGACCATCCTGCCGATGTGTGTATGCATGATAATGGTGTAATCTAAAGGCATTTTTTTGAGGATACGCTTACTGTCTGTAAACAGCATACTGCCAAAGATGAGAGCAAAAGTGATGGCTACAGGAAGCATTTGGCTGTGTGCCTGTTCTAAAAATAGGATAAGCCCAGTAACTAAGATGATTAGTCCTAGGATAGGTGACCAAAGGGATTTTCGAGGAATTTCCTGACCTTTTGGATATTTCAAATAAGCATAGCCACTTAGCGTCATGTAGGTGCTAAATCCTGCGATCATCCATAGAAAGGGATTAGGCTTCAAGATGGTCATAGGAAAGCTCGTTAGTCCTATGCCTAGCATGGCAAAGTAGTAAATCTTCCCACTGCGGAGGTGGAGTTTTTTGCCTTTGGCAGTGATCATGGCGATAAGTCCAGTGAGTAAAGCTGTGAAGCCAGCTATGATGTGGAGTATGAGTAGGGTTTTGTATAGCATGCGTTTGTCTGATTGATTTGAGACAAACATAAACAGAGATTAAGGGCTTTTTGGATTTAAGTGGCGAGTGTCAAGACTTAGGGGTGAATGTCAAAAAAGTGGCTGAATTTACCTTGGTAAGTTTTCTAAAGCATTTTGGATGGTAGCTATATAGGATCTAGATACAGGGACGGTAATATCGCTATGTAGCATGGTGAGTTTGTATCCTGCTGCATTACCAGTGACTTTTTGCACTTGAGAGAGGTTGACGATATAGGATCGGTGACAGCGAATGAGCCAAGGATGATTGATTTGATCTTGTAAGCGCTGTATGCTGGAGCGGATGAGTAGGGGTGTTTGGCTATTTTGGTAGATCATGACATAGTTATCTGCTGCTTGTATGCAAAGCAGCGAATTCAGATCACTGGTGATGATTTCTACTTTGTTTTCTCCCCTCAGCGTAATGGGAGTTGATTTATCACTACCAAAATCACCATTGATTTGTATGCTATTGGCTGTCCGCTGATGCCGATGAAGGAGCTTGATATAGTTTAGGGTCATGAAACTGATGGTAGGGAATACACCAATAGAGACCGTGTAAAATATCCCCGCTAATAAGCTGCTTAGAGTGAAGTCTGTATAGCCAAAGGTCACTGTATAAAGGAAGTTACCAGTAGCGATCAAGATGAGTAAGCTGATGATGCTGAGGATTTCTTTCCAAACTAACCAAGGTTCCCATTTGGTATGGTAATGTCTGAGGATCATGTCCTGAGTGATCATGACTAGAGCTGTAATCACGCCATAGCCAATGACTGTGAGGTATCCAGCTATAGGTTGTGCATAGGCGATCAAGTCAGCAATACCAAATGGTCTAAAAATCAATAAGAATGTACTGATGAATGCGCCTGTGATCAGGGCATTGATGAGGATTGTTTTTCGAGAGCGCTCGATGGGATAGGGTTGCTGCAAAAAGTTAGAAAGCATGACTAAAAGTAATCAATAGCTTGGCTGGAATCAAAGCGCTGGATTTAAAAAAAGTTGATAGGATAAATCCGATTCGGCAAATTGTCTTAATAACGTATATAATTTGATTTAATCATTTGTATTATCTCAACTATTTTTTTTTATTAGAATTATCATTTGAATTTTTCAACTTAAATCCACTGATTATGTCAAAGATGCTGAAGAGATTTAGTTTATATTTTTTACTGTTATCAGGGGTCGTTTACCTGCATAGTTGTGGTATTCCCGATTATTACAATGAGTATGGCGGGATGTCTATAGCATTTATGGATGCTGTGATGGCTGAGCAGTATGAGGAGGCAGCCTCTTACTTTCCTGAAGATGCTGATCGGCAAGTTGTCATTCAGCAGTTGATGGATTTGAGAAAGGAAGTAGTATTCGCCTATGGAGATTCGGTGAAGTATTTACCTAAGAATGTTTCTCATCATTATAAAAGCAAAATGACTTTACAGAAGGTGGAAAAGGAAATGAAAGTAGATATCGGGCTTGCAATCTTCAATGGTGCAGATTCAGGGATATTAGATTTGTCCTTTGATGGGATATCCAAGGACTTGGTGGCATTGGGGCATTTGACTCATAAAGAGGAGCTGAGTGGGAAGTGAGGTAATTTTTAATAACTAAACAACTATCAATTACATGTTAAGAAATATTTTAGTAAGCCTTACTTTCTCATTTTTGGTAAACGTTAGTTTCGCGCAACAAAATCTATGTTTTGAAGGTACTTCGGGTTCTTATTGGCCTATTGCTGTTGGTCATAAGGTTAAGTACACAGGGGTGTCAGGAATGGGAGCATCCTATACCAGTTTATTTACTGGAGATAGTCTTCAGGTAGGAGATAAGTATTATCTCAAACAAGTAAAAACTTACGCGAATGGTAGAGAGACTGTTGGGTACTGGCGTTCTGAAAATCAAGCAGTTTATTATTATGACACTGCAAAAAATGCTGAATCAGTTGAGCTCATCCAAGCAGTAAGTCCTGGTGCTACTTGGGAGAAGTATGATAAAACTTGGAAATACACGATCATTGATACACTGAGCAGTGTGAGCACTCCATTTTGCAACTTTGACAATTTGCTTGAAGTTTTGGCTGAGCCTCAAAATGAATTAAAAGATCAATATGGGTCTAATTTTCGGCTATATTATAAACGAGGGGTAGGTATGGTAGCTATGAAAGCTAATGATCAAATGCTCTTTTACGCACAAGCGGATATACCTGTTAATGAAAGAGACATCATCGTATATGGATGTGAAGATTTGTCTACTGAGGAGGAGCGAAGAGCTTGTAATTCGCAAAAGATCAATGCTTATATCAGTAAGCAATTTAAAGTGCCTCCAGGACAAAAAATCAAATCGGGGAAGATTGTTTTAACTGTCTTTGTTGATACGGAAGGTGTAATAGAGGAAGTAGAAGTATTGGAAGGTATTCCAGATGATCAATGGCAAGCAGCAGAATTGATCAGGATTTTAAAAAGTTTTCCAAAGGTAATTCCCGCACAAGCAGCTGATGGAGTACCCGTTAGGATAGCTTTTAATCTGCCTCTCAGATTTTAAAACATCAATTTTCCTTTAAAGTGTTTGATAATATAGTTCTGTTCGACCCTTTCAGGGTCATGGATTGTCCGCATGGTGATATGCTACAAATATATGATCTCTTCGGGATTGGGTGTGTTTTGATCTTGCTATAAATGTGTCATCCATTCGTGATTGGGAGATGCTTGAATAAATCCCTCAGTAATCAGTAAATTGAGGCTTAAAATCTTTTATTTTTAGGGGTGTAATTTTTTATATTTCATCTGATTTATGAAAGCAATTCTTTTAGTCTTCGTCAGTCTATGGGCGGGTGTAGCGAATGCCCAAGACCTTTATTCTAAGACTTATGGTTCTCCTGATCATGCCGCATTGATCTTTTTACATGGAGGACCTGGATTTAACAGTGCAGGATTTGAAGTGACTACTGCGGAGACTCTAGCTGCAGCTGGGTATTATGTCATCGTCTATGATCGGAGAGGTGAGGGTAGAAGCACTTCCACGGATGTGCGCTATACTTTTGATCAGACTTTTGAAGATCTGCAATCTCTCTATGAGAAGTACGAGCTTAAACAAGCTAGTTTGATCGGTCATAGTTTTGGTGGGGTGGTTGCCAGTTTGTTCGCTGAAAAGCATCCTAAAATGGTCAAAGCTGTTGTGCTAGTTGGTGCGCCTGTTTCCTTGCAAGAGACCTTTAAGACGATCCTGAGGCGTGCTAAGGCAATCTATGAGGCTAAGGATGATCGGGCTAATTTGGGTTATATCGCAATGCTAGAGAAAATGGATACTACCAGTTTGGCTTATAGTAGCTATAGTTTTGGTCATGCGATGCTCAATGGCTTCTACACGCCTACGGATGCCAACGCAACAGCCCAGGCTTTGTATGCCCGTTTTGGGACGGATCCTGTGCTTAAGCAGTATGGCAGTCAGTCAAATTTCCAAGCACCCCAAGGATTTTGGCAAAATGAACGCTATACTACCATCGATTTGACAGAGACACTAGTACAGCTGGTAGAGCGTGGGCTGCCTATCTATGGGCTGTATGGCAAGGATGACGGTTTGTATTCGGCTGATCAGGTGGGGGATTTGGCGGTTATCATCGGAGATGAGCAGCTTCGCTATTGGGATCGTTGTTCACATAATGTTTTTATCGATCAGCAAGCACTTTTTATTGAGACACTCCAAGACTGGTTAAAATAAGCAAGATCTTCATAGAGATGGGGTATATGTTTGCAAATGAGGTTTTCTAAAGCCTCAGGGTTCATTACTTTTACTCCCTACATACATAGGCGCTGCTATGGGTTTGGGTTTAAAGGTTGTTTTATGCTCTAGAAATTTTGATTTTTTTGAGGTTCGACCCCTTTAGTGTCGGGATTTGGGCGTGTTAGATTTGGCTACAAATATATGATCCCTTCGGGATCGGGTGTGTTTTCGATCTGGTTATAAATATGTCATCCCTTCGGGATTAATATGAAGAGGAGGTGTCGATTAGGGAAGATGTAATCTAGGGATTATGCTCTTTTAATCTACAAAAGTCTCCTTTATTACGTCTTTGCATTTTTCGATTTCTGATTTTGTCAAGCTTTCAAAAACCCGAATGATTCTGGTCTTATCTACCGTTCGAATTTGGTCAATGGCAATCATTCCCTTTTTATCATTATGCTTTACAGGAACTCTGGTAGGGTATTTTTTAAGGCTTGTTGTCATGGGCGCGAGTACGATAGTGTTCAAGTATTTATTCATCTCATTTGGTGAAATGATAACACAAGGTCTCGTTTTTTTTATTTCACTCCCTATTGTTGGATCAAGGTTTACCAGAACGATTGCATATTGTTTTAAGTCCATTCCTCGAGGTTTTCATCGTCAAATACATCGGTCATCAGTAACTTGTCGTCACCGTTTTCATTCATTTTCTTAAATTCGTTTTCCCAATTTTTTCTAGGGGAATCGATTGGTCTAAGTATGATCTGTCCTTTTTCCAAGATAATTTCGACTTTGTCTTGGATGTTGTATTTATCCAAAATGGTCTTGCTTAAACGAAGTCCTTTTGAATTTCCGATTTTGATGATTGATGCTTCCATGATTATTAAATGTTATTACAAAGTAAATACATTTTGTTGAAATGTCAAAATTCGTTCCGAATGAATATGAGCTGGTTAGTGCTTGGTATTGGGGTTAAATTTTTGTCATTCGTAAATATTGTTCGATCCCTTTAGGGTCGGGATGTTGGCGTGCTAGATTTGGCTACAAATATATGATCTCTTCGGGGTGAGGTATGTTATCGATCTGGCTATAAATATGTCATCCCTTCGGGATTGGGTGTGGGTGTGGTGAATATTGCTATAATAATGTCATCCCTTCGGGATTTTCATGAAAAAGATTTGCAGAAGTGCTCTTAGCATTTTGATCCAAAAAGCCTTTGTTATTGGAAGCAATTCTTTCGGGATTGATCAGTAGAAGAGGTATTGATTAGGGAAGATTGAATCTAGGAGTTATATTTTTTGATCTGATGCTTTCTGAGACGCTTGACCCAGAATGGGTCTCATATTTATAGCAGCAGATTGAGTGTTTCCATACGATCCTGAAGGGATCGCATATTATATCTTTATTCCATTTATCTGTTCTCTGGCTGTCTTAGCTCTAAGCACTAATTCCAGTAGTTTTTGCCTTTGATGACGTATTGTGTGGCATTTAGTAGTCCTTTTAAGGCAAGTGTTGTGAAAATCGAAATGAGTAGTGATGTGGTACTCAAGAATACTGTAGATGCTTCTTGATTTAAGAAGGATATGATCAATAGTGAGCAGAGTAGTATAATGCTCAGGATGATTGTTTCGGTCTTTTTGAAGTAAGGTTTCTTGAGAATGGTGATCTGGAATAAAGTGATGAGTAGGGAGATAAATCCTATGAGTACGAAGAAACCGCCAATGATAGGCAAGACTATTTTCCAAAAGCGATTGCTTGTCAGCAGTTCAGTAATGTAATCACTGAATCTCCCACTTTTGATGTTGAAGTGATTTCTGACGAAAACGGATCCTGGAAATGGTCTTGAGATGATTTTGGCATTTTCATCCACTACAAAATAGGTGGGATAGGCACCTATCTTGAGTGAATCGATCAAATTTGATTGCCCGATATTCAAATATTTGTACTTATCGTCATCGATGAAGTTGAGGCTCTTCCATAGCGCATATTGGTCTATAGAGATAAAGATGACCTGAAAATCTTCTGGAGTGTCCTTGATGATATTGCTGATATACTTTTTCTCAGACTCGCATATCGCACACCCCTTAAAGTTGAACTGGATAAGTGTAAGTTTCCCATCAAATAGCTTTGCAGAAACGCTTTTGGCATCTTGATCCAATAAACCTTCAGTGTCAAAAGTGAGGTCTTTCTCAAAAGAGATATGCTCTCTAAAATTGTCCCCTGACGGTTTTGATCCTACAGCTGAAATATATAAAAGTGCTAGGGTCGCTACACTTAGGGAAGTAATGAGTAGAAAAAATCGCTTGATCATGGTATGTTAGGTAAGTTGCATCATGGGCTTATGGATTGGAATCTACTACTCTAAAAAAATATAGAATATTTGAACTAAATACATAGAACTCTTAAAGTCGAACTATAGGCTTATTTTCTAGATCAGCTACTTGCTAATACACGGTGATTATTTATATTTTTAGAAGATACACTAATAATTTAGATCATTCTTTTTTGAATAAATAGAATAGTATATTCCTATTCCTAAAACAGATATTTCTTGTAAAATTAAATAGTTAACACTTGATAATAATGATGAATTTGGATCAAAAAACCAAGTTAATGAAAATAATGTTCGGATTATTACTAGAATAATAATAACTGGTTGTTTGAATTTTGGAACTATATGGTATGCTGTAAATAGTAAAGCAACTTGGCCGAAAATGGCTGCTGCCATATATGCCAAATCTCCTTGTGTATCAGATCTTAGTTGATTAATAAATAGAGTAATAACTGCAACTAATAAACCAGTAATTATAGCAGTTGGTAGGAAAAATACCCATCTTATCGTTTTTCCTATATTTGAGTTCCAAAAATTATTCATTTTTATTTTTTAAATTATATGAGAATTATCTATTGAATACATTATTAATTATTTCCAAGTCATAATCTGTAAAAGTAGTCCAATTAAAATCATTTCTTGAGATCAAATTATATGAAAGTGAATTTGTATACCGTCTTGTTAATGATTCTATAAGATCATCAAATGATTTACCTAGTACGTTCGTATTTATTGCCCTTATTATTCTTGTTTCTCCAGTTTTTTCATTTTTAATATAATCTCCAATTTTTGGATTTTTTCTATCATTAATTCCTAATACATATTCACCGATATCTGCACAGTGTTGAATTGTTATTATATCTTCAGCCTCAGAGTTTTTTATATCATAAAGTAATTCAGACACACTTTTTTCATTTATTTTATATTTATTATCTATTAATGTTCTAGCACCAAGAATAAAAGGTATGCTTAGACCATTCTTATATCGAACATTTACCCAGTAATTGATTAGCTTAAACCAATAATATTCATTACCATTCATTGTTAATTTTTATAGATAAGGATTAAATAATTTGAAATAAAATTATGAAATATGAGTATATTTCCAAATGATATCTTATAAAAATTTGTTTATATATAAAAAATAGGCTCGGAGAGAGCCTATAGTATAATTTTTTTGAAGATGATATTATGTGCTGTAGGATGTTTTAGTCATCACTTGCCGTGTACTGCTTATTGAGTAGGTAGCGGTAGACTTCTCTGGCGTCAAAGTCAAGTGGGAGCTCCATCTTAGAGGAGAGGTAGCGCATGTAGTCTGGCCACTCGGCTATTTGTTTGCATATGACTCTAGCAGGAGGGAGATGCTCATGTTTTTCTCTTGGGCGTAGGCTTTGAGTTTTTCGATGAGGTCTTCGTCTAGTTTGAGTGTGATGTTTAAGTCCATGATGATCGTCTTGTTTTGAGTTGCTGGGACATACATTTGTACCCACATACGAAAAAGATGTCAAAGGAAAATACCAATTGGTAGTGAAAAAGAATAGCTGGGATTCCCTCAAACGCAAGCTCAAGCATATCACCAAGAAAACCAAACCTTATAGTTTTGAAGAACGGCTGAGGAAGTTGGAAGAGGTATGGAGAGGGTGGGTAAATAATTACCGCCTTGCCAGTATCCAAGCAAAGCTTAAATCACTCGATGAGTGGTTACGAAACCGACTTCGCTACTGTATCTGGCACGACTGGAAGAAGCCAGAGCGGAAACGTAAAAACCTGATTAGACTGGGAGTAGATCGAGACCATGCCTATGCATGGAGTAGAACTCGAAAAGGGGGATGGGCAGTGGCTCAGAGTCCAATTCTAACGACTACTATCACTTTATCACGCCTAAGAAGAAAAGGTTATGAATCTATGCTTTCCTATTACCTTAAAACGCAACCTACAATTCAATGAACCGCTGTATACGAGACCCGTACGTACAGTGGTGTGAGAGGCTCTCCCCGTCAGTATCTACTGGCGGGGCAGTCTACTCGATTACCACCAGTGCTTACTTGTCTTCCGTAGTTTTTCGGTCTATTTGATGCTACGTTTTTCATTGTCTTTTGTCGTGTGGTGGGGCATTTTTTAAAATTTCTTTTTCTCTTGGGTTGGTGAAAAGCAAGCTCTTTTGCAAACTTTGGGCTGCGTGTCGGCTTGTGTGGTTTGCAAATGTGCTTGCTTTATGCGTTGGCTTTTCATTTTGGTCTGTTCAATACATAGTTAAACGCTTTTTCTAATGTCTTTTCGCCAATTCCGTCATAATTGGCTAATGAAATCATTGAATTTGCTTCTCCGTTTTGAATTATCTCTGATATTTTTCGTGCATATTGTGGTTGAATACCTGTCTCTGCTTTTATTGTCTTTTCGTCTAACGACAACCATTTTGCTTTGAAAGAAGAAAACAAGTCGTCATTTGCATTTGGGTCATAGTCGTAAATTTCAATGTCTATGGAACATTTGCCTAAATACTCGTCCATAAGACGTTTTACTTGGTTTCTATCCAATCCACCGTTATGCGTTCCAAGTAAAGGAAATGCTATTGAAGTAATACCTTTCTTGTCGTAGGTTTCCACAAACTTTTGCAAACCTTGTTCAATCCATTCTATTTTGCTTGGATATTTCCAATGAAATTTTGTCGGGAAACTTAAAATCCACGGTGCATTTTCCTGTTTTGTATAAAGCCACAAAGAGCCTGTTTTAATGAGTTTATTTTTACAATGCTCTTTGTATTCCTCATACATTTTAGGATATCGAAGTCTATGCACAAAAGCAATTCCTTTTCCCATTACGCCAACACAATTTACTGTGTTAACAATGGTTTGACACTTTGAATTAAAAATATTTCCTTTTATATGTTTTATTGCCATTTGTTATACTGTATAATTCACAAAGATAAAACTTATCATTTCGCATATACGAACCAACTTCTGTTTGATTCATCTATAAAATTCAATTGTATGTTTTGTTTTACGTTACCAAGAGAAATGTTTGACTTAAAGATGATTTTGTCTTTGCTTGTTTTGGTAACATCACCAACAAGAATCTCCATTTCTTTTATATCGGACGCTCCGTTCAGAACAAAATAACCTTCTCCGTTAAAATTAGTAGAAATGTGCAATTCAGAATCTTCTTCTTCAATTCTTACTCTTGGATTTTCATTGTTGTAATAACTTCTATCTACAACGATTTTTGAAAAAATGTCTTTATGCTCATTTCCTAACAAATTTATGAGTAGTGTTCTGTCTGCTTGCGAAGGACAAACAATTTCAAAGTCGAATAAATCATTAAATGAAAGTTCATCTTGAACCAAAAATTCCTGTTGTGAGTAATTCATATACTTTCTATTGTGCTCTTTGTCGTAACTCATATTTGAATACAAAAAATCAAAATTGAATTTATCTATCATTTTTTCAATGGAATTGAATTGAGTAGAATCCGCTTGCATATTTCCATTGCTTACACAACATTTCTTATCGTATATAAATAAAACCTCCTTGATTGAAAACCTAAAAAATATTGGAATTGGACATTTTGGAAATCCTAGACCTCTAGCTTTGTCATACCAGGAAACCCAATTACCGTGAGTTTCATATCCATCTGTTGTGTTTTTGCCTAAAAACTCATTGTAAAACTGTGTTGGTGTTTGTGGTCTAAAATAAAAGCGTGCATAATTATGAGCATCGCCTCTACGATGAACAACATTTCCTGCGGCATCACCTTTTATGTTCGCCTTATTTCTGCTTTGTATTTTTCTGTTTTTAATTATTTCAACAGCATTGTCAATATGTGAAAAGTGATAAATACTTCCTTTCCATTCAGACCATTGTTGTTCAATTTTATCAATGAAATTTAAAGTTGCATTTTTGTTAATTTCTTCTGTAACATAGCTACCTAAAAGCTCTTCAACTCTTTTGTTTGCTTTTAGATTTGACCAATTCCAAAACTGTTTGAACTCTTGAATTATTTCTTTTGTGAATTGCAAATTTGTGTTTGATGAAATCAAATTCCATTCTAAATGTGCTTTGAACTTGTTTAGAATCTGGTTATTCAATGCAAGTTTTCCCGATTCACATATAAAACGCCAATTCCATTTGTCGGCAAATCGTTCAAGAAAATCAACATCGTCAAAATTGATTTGCGGATTTTCTGTAATACTTTCCCAATGCCATTTGTTTTCAAATTTGGCAATTATTTCTTTAGTCGGATTTAGATTAGGATGTTTAGATATGTATTCCCAATCTAAATCATAATCTTTGGTTAGCGTTAGAATTTCGACTGACGGTGAAAATGACTTATGTCTTGAGACTAATTTCCAGTTCCAAGATTTTGCTTTTGTTTTCTCAATGAATTCACCAGTAAATACAAGATTTGTGTTTTCGGATAAGTAATTCCAATCCCAATCTTTGTCTAAAAGTTGTAAAAGCGTTTCATTGCTGAACTCAATATTTCTACGTTTTGAAAGCGCTTGCCAATCCCAATTCTTGTCTTTTAATTCAAGAATAAGTTCGTTAGAGATTTCTGCTTTTTCATTTTCTGATAAAACTTGCCAATCCCAATTTTTGTCTTTGTTTGAAAGAATTAAACTGCTATCAATTTTTATGTCCTTCCGTTTGGAAAGAATATCAAATTTGATTTCTGGAAATTGCTTGACAAGTTGTTCTAAATAATTTTCGTTCTCTTTATCTCTTTTCTGTTTAGTTAGAAAACCTCCAAATTCGGTTAAGTAATCCCAATCCCAATTTTCAGTTTTGTATTTCTGTAATAAAAGCCTGTTGTAATTAATACTTCCGTTTTTAGATAAAACCTGCCAATTCCAATAATCTTCAAATTGTTGTAAATAGCGGTCTATATTACTGAACCATTGTTTGCCACTATCCCAACTATCAGGGCTAAATTTTTGTTTAATGGCATAGCTTTCAGTAAAAATCTTCCAATTTATTTTTTCTCTGAATTGATTAAGTGTTCTAATGTCGGTTGGAAAAAGTTTATGATTGGAAATAAAATCCCAATCCCATTCAAAAACATCTAACTGAATTGTTGCCTGAACAATAGGGAATAAGGTTTCAAAGGGAATTTTGCAAGTTATGTCTTTCCAATACTCTTTACGTTTCTCCGATTCTACAACAGTCAAGCAAGCTGCAATTTTTGGAAGTTGTTTATCTATTGCAAGCTCGTTCTCTATTGTAAAAACATCGTTTATCAGATACTTCCAATCAACGTATTGTGCAATATCTTCTAATAGTTCGAGAATAGTGTCCTTGTTAATTTTTCGGGTTGCTATTTCCCAATCCCATTTATCAAATAGTTCATCATCTTCAAAACTATCAAGAATTGTTTCTATCGAACTGTTTTCTGTAATGAAACTCCAATCCCAAGGAAACTCCTTGTTTTCAAAAATGAATTCAAAATCAGCATTTTGTTTTTTGGTTAACAAACTCCAAAATTGATTTTGTTTTTCGCTTTCTGTTGCCTTGTAAAAAGCATCTAAGTTTTTATTCCAAAACGAAACATTAAAAGATGATTGCGATAGAATTTCATTCCAAAGCAAATTGTTTGAATATGAAAATTCTCCAAGAAAAGCTTTTTCAATAAATGTAGCGTTGCTAATCAGTTTCTTATTTTGTGAAATTCCTTCCCAATTCCAAGCGAAGTCCGGAAAGGCGCCAATCAAACTGTAATCAGAAATTTGTTGGCTTACATTCAAAAAACCATTTTCTGTAGTGATACGATTGTGATACTTCTGAAAAATAGGTTTGCTCCATTCAACGTTTTCATTTGTGTCAAATCCGTTAATGTATTTTTGAGTTTCCCATTGAATCAAATTTTGATTTTCAAAAAAATCTATAAGGTCTGGTGTCCAAAGATACTTTTGATGAGCAACAACAAAATTTTCGGGCAAATGCAACTTTAAAAGTGTTTTAAATGACTCATCATTCAAACATTTTGCTGTTAATTCTTCATTGATGAAAAAACGATTTAAAACCGTGTGCCAATTCAATTTACTCGTAAGTCCCGAAATGTTTTTATGTAGAAAATTGAGATTGATTTCTTCTGAAATTAATTTCCAATTCCAATTTTTTGAAATTAGCGTTTCAAGTTTGTTCCGGTATTTGATAAAGGTATTTTTGAAAACCTCATTTTTACTTTCCGTAATAACATAAAAATCCCAAGGAAAATCTTCAATATGGTCTTCAATAAATTTGTCAGGAAGATTTTTTGACAAATAGTTCCAATCCCAACCTTTTTCTTTTAGGTTTAAATCTGAAAGTAAGGACGTTACAAGTTCGATTTCTTTATATGAAAGTTCTTCAAAATCCCAATCAAAGGTTTCAATTTGTTTTTTTATAAATTCATCATCAAATCTTTCTGTAAGCGTTGTCCAATTCCAATAATCATCGTATTTCTCAATTACGGATTTAATACTTTCAATTGGTGCTTTTTCAGAAATAATGCTCCAAATTCCACCGTCTCCATTTTCACGAAACAATTCAAAAATAGTGTTGTCATTCCAATCAAGTTTTTGATTACCTGCAAGTTCTTTCCAATTCCATAAGTCAATATATGTTTCAATGTCTTGTTTGGTAATTAAAGCTTTCGCTGAAAGAATGTGATGATACATTCCTTGTCGTAGCAACTTGCTTTTAAATTCTGCATTTTCGGGTAGTCCAATTAAAAATTGAATTTCGGGTTTGTTTGAACCTGATTTAAAAATTGAAAGTTCTAACGAATTATAAAATCCAGTAATTTCGCATTGTAGGGAAATGGTTTTGTAACTTATTCTTGATTGGCTTTCGTAAAGTTCAACTATCTCGCCTTTGTAAATATCGTTCCCGAAAAGTTGGAATTGAAGTTTTTGCTTTAATTCAGGATTTTCAAGTGTCTGTTCTTTATACTCTCTTCCGTGAGTTAAATGATTTTCTATGTCAAAAACATTTTTGAAAGAAAAATCAAAATATTCGCCTGTGGCGGTTTGATTTAGAAATAATTCAGTTGTGGCAAAGTAGTATTTGTATTTGAGTTTACTATGTATAGCTTCTTGACCAAACTTTGTTAATTGAATTTTCTGTTCCTTTTCACTTACTGCAATAAGATTGTATTCGGTTAGTCCTTTCAGATAGATTTTAAAAATATCTATTTCAGCCAAATCTTGTAAGTTGAAACCTAACAAAATTCCTAATTCTGGAAATTTTATTTCATTTCCTTTTGCATTGATGATTGAACAGATGATTTCATCAATTTCATTGATATTAAATGCTTTTCTATATTGAATTTGGCAAGAAGTGGATTTTATAGTCCACTCAAACGAAAATGTTGCGTATGTTTCTTTAGTGCTATCCATTTTGTTCAACTGCGTTTTGTAATTCTTCTGCACTAATTATTTTTCCGTTCTGTTGTATGGTTTCAAAAACGTTTTTGTATATATCTTTTCTGCAAAAATGTTCACTATTCCCAACAACAATAAGTAATCGTCTTGCTCTTGATAAAGCAACATTCAAACGGTTAGGCGATTCCGCAAAACCTAAGCTTTCTTGCAATGGATAGCCTAATTCGCCATAAATTTCATCTGGTTGTTGACCTTGAAAAGATGCCAATTTGTTGCTACGCACCATTGAAACAATGATGATGTTCCTTTCCATTCCTTGAAATCTATCAACCGTGCTTAAGCGAATTGGAACTTCACTATGTTTTTCTTTGAGCATTTTATTGATGTAGTGAATTTGCTTTCCGTAAAAACTAATCAATCCGATTTGTTTCTCTTCCAAACTTTTGTTGGAAAGCCATTGGTCAAATTCATTTTTCCCACTGCTGTTTTTGAGAACATTCAAAATGTTGTCAATCGCTTCAATTTCTCCGAAATTAACTCTTGATGTTCCTTCTTGAATTTCGGGTGTAGTTACATTTACCCAAATGGTATGTGTTTCGGGTGTCAAGATATTTTTGTATTGTAAGCCGTGATACCTTGAATCCCATTTGTCAAATGAATTGTGATAAGTTTCTTCTAATGGCAAACCGCACTTCAAACCACCGTCATCTTTGTAAAATTGTGAGATAGCTTCGTTGATTGCTGGGTGCATTCGGTATTGTGTGTCAAAAGTTCCTTTTATGCTATCATCAATATCTTTAAATAACCTTTCAAACTGCGAAATTTCAAATTCTTTATGTGATAGTGTTTTGGCCAATGCTTTTTCGCCAATGGAAACAAGTAAATCTTTGATTTCTTCTCCGTCAATCATTGGCGGTAATTGTCTGTGGTCGCCTACGATAATTGACTTTTTTCCAAACAAAACAGGCAAAGCAAGTTCGGGTGGTGTCGCTTTACTTGCTTCATCCATAATTACGGTGTCAAAATTTATGTTTGTTCGGTTACAACTTTTATAATCGTTTTCCTGATAGCTTTTCCGGTTGAAAACATTCAAGTATGAACGGAAAAACGAAGTCCATTTATTTTCAGAATTCAGTTTTCCTATTGAACTTCCTGTTGCACCAATCAAATTCACATACTCCAAGTATTTCTCTGCAAAAAGTTTTTTGGTTTGAGTGTTAGGCTTTTGCAAATGATTTTTCCATTTATCTAATGCAGAATCAATTAGTTCATCATTTTGGAATTTAACTCGGTCTGCAATGTTGTTTACCCATTGCGAAACGGTGTTGTTTTCATTGGAATTGCTCTTTTGCCAATTTTCAATTGCTTCAAGCGAATAAAAATATCCTTCCGATTCTAAGTTATCAGTATTGCCAAACCGAATTGGCTTTACAACATTGTTTTGTCCATTCTTCAATCGGTCAATGGCATTATCAACAGCAAGATTGGTTTCAGAAGTCAGAAGAATTTTTTGTTTTGGCTCTTTTCTGATGTGTTGCCAAATTATTTCAGCGATTGCAGTTGATTTGCCTGTTCCTGGTGGTCCTTGAATTAGAGCTAATTCATCTGCGTAAAGCGATTTGTAAATGGCTTGCCGTTGCGATTCATTTAATGATTGAGAAAAAAGATTGTTTTCAAAGTCTTGCCATTCATTACTCGTTTTACTTAGCAAATAGTCGATATTTTCAATGACTTTGGCTTTTGAAGAATCGTATAAAAAAACTTTTGCGTTGTCATTTGGCAACTTCGTTTTTTCATCATCAAGTTTAAGAACAGTATCTTCTAAACGTTTTATTTTGTCCTTTTCACCTTTTAAATCTGGGAAAATGGCTTTTACAGTTTCTTCCGAAATGTTCTCTTTTACTTCTTCAATCCTTTCTTCATCAACTACAAAATACAAATCAGGATAATCAACTTTTTGTAATTTACCTAAATAGAATTTTTCCTTTTGAGGATTTCCGAAATAAAATTCTTCTCGTAAGAGTTTTGAAAGTTTTTCTTCTTCTTGCTCAACTTTCAATTCAAAGTTTTCCTCACAAAGATATTTCTCTTGAAACGTGTCGTTTATTGTGCAATCGAAACTTTCGGAATCAACAAAGTCATTTAATTGGTTGTTCAATCTTGCAAGAATTTCCGTTTTATTTTCTGTTTGGTAGAATTGACGGAATATGAGTTTCTCTCCATTTGCAATAAGTTTTGTATTCAGATTAGGAAGTTCTTTTTTCAAATTACTCTGTAATTCGTGCAATCCTGTTTCAAACTTGATGTTGAATTTGTATTTATGAGTGTCACCTCTGTCGTATATTTCAAAGAATGAGAATGATTTAATATGATTAAGTTTATCAATTAATTCTGATTCAGTTTCAAAGTCAAATGAAATTGTTCTGTGTATTTGGCTTACTTGAAATTCGTCTCCGTGTATTTCAGAAAATAATCTATTCCAAAATACATCTTCGTTTCTTTCAAGCTCATCAATTCCTTTATCAAGTTTTCTAAAATCAAAGGAATATTCAGTTTTGTAGTTAATATCAAATGGATTGTCAGGAAAATATTTTTTGAGCACCCTCTTTAGTCGAAAAGTCTCAAAATTCAAATCAGATTCGTGTTGTTCATAAAACTTGCCGTCATAGTTAAAGTGTAGGCAATTCTCCTTTGGTTGCGGAAGTGTAATTCCCTTGATTTCTAATTCATCAATTTTCCTTTTTAAAATATCTTTGTTTTCGAAGGTAAAAATCAGCTCGTTTCCACGTTTGGCTAACCCGAAATGTTTCTCAAAAACCTCATAAACATTTTGGTGCAATTCTCCTTCAACAATTATTCTGTTTCCTTGTTGAGCGATTTCAATGTTTCTGTAAAACGTTGAAATAAGAAATGAAAGCGAAGGTTTTATTGAAAAAACTGCTCCTACTTTTTTATTAAATTTTAGACCCTGAATTTGACTAGACCGATTCCATTCGTCTAAAGTTAAAAATATCAATCCCGAATTTTTAAAATGGTAGCTAGTTGGAAGTTCTCCAATTATATTTTTTAGTTCTTCTTTGCTGCTGTTTTCTTGTCCTGTAATTGTTCCTTCAATTACGGGATTTTCATTAAAGTCAATGTAACAGATTTCAGCAAGTTCTTTCAGCTTGCTAAGTCGTTCAGATGTTATGTTTGTTGTGTTTGCAACGCTTGTCTGAATATACCCGTTTTCAAAATCAAAATTTTGAATATTGAAAATCTGCTCTACTTCTTTCTTGAATACTTGTTTGAAGATTTCTTGGTCTATTGACAAATGTAGTTTCAAACCGTTAAGTTGAACGGATTTTGTCGTGTCAATTCCAATCGGTCTAGATTTATGTTCTAAGATTTTGGATTGTGCAGTGATATACTTCTTCCAAACGTCCTTTTGATTCATACTACAACTGCTTTTTGGGGGTGGGCAGAAAATTGGCTCTTTTGGTTTTGCAGAAGGGTCGGAATTGTGCGTTGGGGCAAAACCAAATGTGCCAATGTGCGGCTGGCCAAAAGAAATTTTAAAAAATGCGAAGGGTTGGCTTTCTCTTTCTTTTCTGTCACCTGTTCCAATAGCAAAACGCGGTCAGCTTGAAAGTCTTTCCGCTTGGTCGATATGGTCTGTATGTCAAGTCCATTTTTAGTCATTGTCTTACTATGTCGTCTGTCATTTTAGCATTGGTGGTAACTTCCATATAACCCTGATAATCATAAGGCTTAGCCATCTAATGTAGGATGGCTAAGCCTTATTTTTTCATCTTTTCTATCAGGCTTATTAAAACTACTGTTTTTTTATACTCGATCAAATGTATCTGCTATTTTTTAGTGTAAGCATGAAATTTTGTGCGGAAGGTTATTTGCTACTTGCTATGGCTGAAGGCAAAAAAGTAGGCTCGGAGGGAGCCTATGGTATAATTTGTTTGAAGATGATATTATGTGCTGTAGGATGCTTTAGTCATCACTTGCTGTGTACTGCTTATTGAGTAGGTAGCGGTAGACTTCTCTGGCGTCAAAGTCGAGTGGGAGCTCCATCTTAGAGGAGAGGTAGCGCATGTAGTCTGGCCACTCGGCTATTTGTTTGGCATAAGACTCTAGCAGGAGGGAGATGCTCATGTTTTTCTCTTGGGCGTAGGCTTTGAGTTTTTCGATGAGGTCTTCGTCTAGTTTGAGTGTGATGTTTAAGTCCATGATGATCTTCTTGTTTTGATTTGGGTTATACCTCCTATACGATTTACGGGGAGCGGCTGTTGTGCGGATTTAGATTTTATTGGGGCCTTTGGGTGGTTCCCAGAGTTCGATCTTGCGGCCTTCTGGATCCATGATCCAAGTGAACTTGCCAAAGTCGCTGTATTCTCTTTCGCCTACTTCCTCGATGCCAGCCTTTTTGAGCTCAGCTGCGAGTGCTTCTAGGTCATCCACACGGTAGTTGATCATGAAGTCTTGTTTGCTAGGGTCAAAGTAGCGTGTCTCTTGCTTGAAAGGACTCCATGCGGTGTAGCCTTCTATGTCGGGATTGGTCTTGTCGCGCCACTCAAATACGCCACCCCATTCTTCAGAGTGGATGCCTAGGTGCTCTGCATACCAAGCGCGCATCTTTTCGCGGTCTTCACATTTGAAAAATACGCCTCCTATTCCAGTTACTTTTTTCATGTTGCTATGGTTTAGACATTGAAAATAGGGAATTAAAAGGAGGAAAGGAATAAAAAAGGAAAACCCTGAAAGATTAGTCTTTCAGGGCTTCTATTTCCTTGGCGATGGCTTCTGCATCTGCCATTTTGTGGTCGGCTGCCTTGCGGTCGCTGTGGGAGAGCTTATGAGCTTCTTCCATTAGCTTAGCGTATTGCTCTTGCAGTTTATCCTTTTTACTTTTCTTCTTAAATAGTCCAAACATAATCTTCTCTTTTCTTAATAACCACTTGGAGCTGATATTGTTAGGGTTTCTTAAAAAAAGAAATCATCGTATGGATCAGGTCTCATCATTTGCTGTTGCTGCTGAATAGGCGGATTTTTGACTTCGCCATTTTCATACTCGATCACTTCCATGAGTCTGCCGCTTCTGTTGTAAAACTTCCATTGACCGACTTTGAGGCCATTGACTAGGCGACCTTCTGAGGCCATGTTGCCATTGTCATGGTAGTATTTCCAGACGCCAGTGGCTTCTCCATCTTGGTAGGTGCCTTCAGATTCTTTCTCATTGTTTGGGAAATAGGTGATGCGCACGCCATTGCCATTTCTGAGAGTGCCGGCATTGAGGGAGTCTTTGCCATTGAAGCTATAAAACTTAGAGACATTCCAGAGTTTACCATCTCTCCAAGTTTCTTCTTGCATCAGGTTACCATTGTTATGAAAAAGTCCCCATAGACCATCTTCTTTGCCCATGATGAAGCTTCCTACAGATTTGAGTTGACCTTCGTCATAGTAGTTGAACCACTGTCCGCTTTCCTCATCGAGTTTATAGTTACCCTCAGCGATTAGTACAGCTCTAGGATTGAAGTATTTCCATAGGCCAGTCTTTTGGTCGAGCACATACTCACCAATAGAGTAGAGGGTGCCTTCTTGGAAAAAGCTCTTCCAAGTGCCTGTTTTCATGCCATTACTGTACTGGCCTTCTACTGATAGATTGCCATTGGCGTAGTATTCTACATAGGTACTGTCTGGAAGACCTAGTTTGAAGATCATGCGTTTAGAGAGCCTTCTATTGCTGTGAAATTCTTCCCAGACTCCTATAGGCGTCCCACTATCATACTGCTCTGTGCGAGCTGTACGGCCGTTGATTTCATAGTAGTAGATCCAGTTGCCATCAGGCTTACCTTCTTTGTAGGTTTTGGTAGAAAATTTCTTTCCTGACTCAAAGTACTCGGTCCATTCACCTACTTTATCCCCGTTTTTGTAGGTTCCTTCTTCTTTGATCGAGCCAAAGTCAAAATACTGCTTCCAAGGCCCATCCAGCTTGTCATCTACATAAGTGGCACTGGTGAGTAGTGTGCCATAGGGATCAAATTCACGGTATTTACCGTTGAGTTTATCTTCTTTGAACTCGAGCTGTAGCATTAAGTTGCCTGTAGGATAGTAGGAACGCCATTCACCCGTTTTCTTCCCATTTTCATACTGACCCGTTACTTTTGGCTTTTTATTGGGATGAAACTCTTCATACTTACCCACCAAACTGCTGTCTTTCATGACGACTTTGATGGACAAGTTACCCATTTCGTCATATTGCTGATAAAGTCCATTGGGTTTGTCATTGACGTACTGTAGCTCGTAGGTTTTGAGGCCTGTGCGTGGATTGTAAGATACCCAGTTGCCGACTTTTTTGCTGTCTTTGTAGTAGCCTTCTTGGATGATTTGGTTGTTATTATTATAAAATCTCCAAAGTCCCTGGCGGAGCTTATTCTGATCTACTACTCCTGTGGTGATGATCGTGCTGTCTGCATTGTAGAGTGTCACGAGATCATTGCCTTGACCATAGCCGGTAGACACGAAAAAAAGGCAGATTAATCCAAAAATATATTTCATAGCTGTCTGTAGAAGCGCTTGTTTTTAATAGGTTGAACTGCAACAGGAATTACCCGCTACATCTTCCCTTATTACGTAAAAATAACACCTTTGTTGAATCGATCTCTAAATTATTCAAATAAATGGCTATTTAGTTAATAAAGAGATGTAGTCTTCAAAATGTTCAAGTAATTGATTTTGAATGTCTTTCTTGGTGTCAAAAGGTATGCTTTTGCCTATTTTAAAAAATGGGTGTGGATTCACGCTGTTATCCGATAACAGAACTTTCGTTTCTGGATGGTCAAAGTCATGTGTCCAGGGGTCTTTTTGCAAGAATAGTGCATAGTCTCGATCGCATAAAGGGTCTAATCTTTCATAAAGCTGTTGATGAGTTGCTAGTGCTTTTCCACTCAGCAGAAAATAGCTGTTGACTGATTTTCCCCACCAGATTAATGTGCGCATGGTCAGGATGCTTTCTTTAGAAATTTGTGCTGGAAAGTCTAACAAGTGCCAAGGGAGACCCTGTAGGTTTTCCCCATGCGTTACTTTGCGGTGTTTGGAGGGTAGATGCAGCGATTTCCAGCGTGCTTCGTAGCTGTCTGCCAGCTGATGCAGTGCATGAATGAGCGTTTGCTTCAGGGCAGACTGCTTGAGCAGGGTTTCTCGATCGCTGAGGATGGCTAGGGAGGCAGGGTCAAACATAGGCTAGGATTTAAAAAGAAAAGAGACCTCTCAGTCTCTTTTGCGAATGATTACCATCGGATTAGTGCGGATGCCCAAGTAAATCCACTTCCGAAGGCAGCGAGACAAATGAGGTCGCCCTCTTTGATCAGGCCTTTGCCCCAAGCTTCACTCATCGCGATAGGGATGGAGGCGGCAGTGGTATTGCCATAGTGCATGATATTATTGAATACCTTTTCATCAGGCAAGGTTAGCTGCTGCTGGATGAAACTGCTGATTCTCAAGTTAGCTTGGTGTGGTATGAGCAAATCAATGTCTGATTTGTCCAGTTTGTTGTGTGCCAAAGCTTCCATGATGACTTCTTGGAATCGGACTACGGCATGTTTGAATACGGCATTGCCATTCATGTGCAAGTTGAAAGAGCCGCTTTCGATCAGTTCAGGAGAAAGTCTCACCGTACGGCTGCTGCCAGGGTCTTTGACATAAAGCTCCTCTGCAAAATCTCCATCTGCATGTAGGTGAGTAGATAGGATGCCAGACTGCGCATCCGTAGCTTGTAGGACGGCTGCACCTGCGCCATCTGCAAAGATCACTGAACTAGAGCGGCCTGCATCTGACTTGTCCAAAGCAGAAGATTGGATCTCCGCCCCAACGACCAAAATGGTCTTGTACATGCTTGTTTTGATAAACTGATCGGCTATAGACAGCGCATAGATGAATCCACTACAAGCATTGCGGATATCTAAGGCACCGATGCC
This sequence comes from Penaeicola halotolerans, assembly GCF_016464625.1. Classification (GTDB taxonomy): domain Bacteria; phylum Bacteroidota; class Bacteroidia; order Cytophagales; family Cyclobacteriaceae; genus Penaeicola; species Penaeicola halotolerans. Next base: position 869,766 of record NZ_JAEAGO010000001.1, on the reverse strand, counting down.
TTGAAGACCAAGCTCGCGCTGCATGAGTACGCCAGATCCTGGGAAGAAGTAGTCAGGTGTGATGGTCGCAAATACGATGAAATCAATTTCTTTGACATCGATACCCGCTCTTTCGATCGCCATTTGAGCAGCTTTGGTACCCATATTGGCATTGGTATCTACTCCTGGCTCAAACCATCTGCGTTCGTGGATACCTGTACGCTCTACGATCCACTCATTATTGGTGTCTATGATTTTAGATAGGTCGTCATTAGTGACTACATTTTGAGGGACATAGTGTCCCAATCCTATTATTTTACTTTGCTTCATGGGGTCTTATTTTCCGAGACTTGCAAGATAGTCAAAACAGGGAAACCAAGAAAAAGTTCTTGGCTCAAAAGCTAAGTTTGAAAAGCAAATACCTTGATTTTTGGAAACTAGGCGGATGGATTATGTTTTTTCCAATACCTCAAAAGTCCTGCTACGGACATCCAGATTGGATTGGCATACTCGTATTGGACGAGGCCTTTTTTGTCAATCCCCTTGCTGATGAGGTGGTTGGCTACATAGTCTTGAAATGCAGGTACGATCTCTTCTGCAGGAGTAGCTGCGTCATAGTAAGGCTTGATCCAGTCTCTCCAAGCTAACAGTATCTCTGTGAGTTGATCGAGGTGATGAGAAACTTGCGTGACTTGGCCATAATGCGTCAGTAGGAGTCGCTTTGGTGCCATAGTTCGCATCAGTGCTATGGATTGAAGCCAGTCCTCTATGTGGATATCTGGAGGAGGACAGGGAGGTACTACCACGTCTCCCACGATACAGACGCCTGCGACATCTCCTGTAAAGAGCGTATCTTCTATCTGCCAAGCGATGTGATGGATGGCATGCCCAGGAGTGTGATGAGCGATGATTTTAGTGTCTCCAATTTGTAGTATTTCTCCATTTTCCACCGTGCGCAATTGATCTGCTGGGATTGCTTGCATGTCACCCCAGAGTGTATCCATCTGGTCTTGGTAGATGCGTCTGGCAGAATCAATGAGTTTGCTAGGATCTGCTAAGTGTGCATAGCCTGTAGGATGTACATACACTTGAGCACCTTGCTTGGCAAATGCCCAAGCAGCCCCTGCATGATCTAAGTGGATGTGCGTCAAGAGTACGTGCTTGATGTCTGCTACTTGATAGTCATGGATTGACAGTTGCCTTTGTAGTTGTGCGAAGGTGCTATGAGGGCCTGTTTCTATGAGGAGAGGTCCTGCACTGGTTTCTATGAGGAAGGCAGCGATCGTTTGCTCTTCTCCTAAAAATTGTAAATCAAGGACGTGGATTTTAGCCATCAGCCAAAGAGTGTATAGTTTCCAAATTGATCAGCAGGAGGTGTTTTTCTCAACAGGCTTGCACTATCGTTTTCAAGCTCATTGATCTTAGGCGATACTGGATAGGCACTCATTTGATGTGTTGGGTAGGGCTTCAGCACTGCTACCAATTGCTCCAAAGAGGCGGTAGGATCTAGCCATATTTTCTCTGCATCCTTGCTCAGGATAGCTGGCATGCGATCAGAAAACTCTGCTACTTGGTCATTGGCTGGTACGGTCAGCAGCATGAAGGTGTAAGTCTGCTCACCATCCATCGTTTCATATTCATCCCATATCCCAGCCATGGCAAAGGTCTGTTCATTTTCTACCACAAATCGATAAGGAACTCTAGTTTTTTTACCCAATGCTTTCCAAAGAAAATAGCCATCAGCTGGGATGATGCAGCGCTTTTGTGTGATTAGATTTTTGGTAGAAGCTTTTAATGCAATTGTTTCCGCTTTGGTATTGATCAGTTTTTGAGAGATGTTTTTATTCTTGGTAAAAATAGGAGGGAGTCCCCAGTAGAAAAAAGAAAAGCCTTTGGATCCGGCAGTGATGACAGGCAGCAGTTGAGTAGGTGCCGCATTGTATCTAGGCTTGTAGGCGGGTGAGACTTCTGCTTGAAATCTGGCTTCTAGGTCTTGTTGGGATAGGGTTATCGAATATCTTTCACACATGTGATTTTGGATTATGGCTCAAGTTAAGACGGGATTGTTAGAAATTCAACTGCTCTTTTTTCAGAGTAATACAAACTTGCTTTACTGGCTGGCGTAAAACCTACGTGTCCACCATGTTTGGGATATTCTAGGTATAGGTTACTCAGATCTTGGGCGATAGCTGTAGGGTAGCAAGCAGTAGAGAGAAATGGATCATTGAGGGCGTTGAGCAAGAGCGTTTTGACTTTGATGTGCTCTAAGAAATATAAAGCGCTGCACTGCTGGTAATAGTCTTCGGCATCTCTAAATCCATGCAAAGGCCCAGTGTAGACATCATCAAAATCCTTCAAAGTCTTGATCCGATCAAGTTGGTCTAGTGGCAAGTCTTTTGGATAAATGGCGGCCTTATTGCGCACTTTTTCTTTGAGTGTTTTCAGAAAGCGTTTGGCATAGACGATGTTTTCTCTTTGTGAAAGTTTTTTGCCAGAGCTGCTCAAATGTACCGGAACAGATATTGCTACTGCCCCTTTGATTTGTGAGGGGATATTTTCTTTTTGCTCTCCCAGATACTTCAGGGTGAGATTTCCTCCCAGACTAAATCCGCAAAGCGCTACAGTTTCATAACCTTTGCACAGTGCATGTCTGATGACCGTATCCAAATCATCTGTAGCACCACTATGATAAAATCGGAGTTGTCTGTTCATCTCTCCACTACAACCTCTGAAGTTCCAACAAAGCGCATCCCATCCTTGCTCATAAAAGGCTTTGGCCATGCCCGTCATGTAGGGTCTTTGACTATTTCCTTCTAATCCATGTGAGATAATGATCAATTGTTTGCTTTTTTGCGTTAACCAATCAAGGTCTAGGAAATCATCATCTGGTGTGCTGATCCTTTCTCGCTGAAAAGCAAGCAGATGCGCATTTCTAAATAAGCCAGGGACGATGGTTTGACTATGTCCCTCAAAAAGATAGAAGGGAGGTCGGTAAGCACTGGATTTGATCAAAGGCATAACAAAATGAGGCTTTGATTTAATTTTTATTGATGAATGGAGTGTCAAATTACCGATTAATTATTTGAATAAACTTACAATTAAAACTATTTTTGGACACGAAAACGATAATTGAAAATATATGGCGGAAGTAATACGTATGCCCAAGATGAGCGATACCATGGAAGAAGGGGTAATCGCAGCATGGCTGAAAAAAGAAGGTGATGAAGTCAAGTCGGGAGATATCTTGGCTGAGGTGGAGACGGATAAGGCTACTATGGAATTGGAGTCTTATGAGGATGGCACCCTTCTTTATATCGGAGTCAAAGAAAAGGAGTCAGTTCCTATCAATGACGTCATCGCGATCATCGGTAAAAAGGGTGAAAACATAGACGATATATTAGCGGAAATCAAAGGTGGGGGTGCTAAGGAATCCAAAAAGGAAGACAGCAAAGAGTCCTCTGCATCTAAGAAAGAAGATAAAGAAGAAAAGAAAGAAGCTCCAAAGGCTGAAAAGAAAGATACTTCTAACATCAAGGCTACTTTGATCACGATGCCTAAGATGAGCGATACTATGCAAGAAGGTACGATCGCCTCTTGGCTCAAAAAGGTAGGCGATAAAGTAAAGTCAGGAGATATCCTCGCTGAGGTAGAGACTGATAAGGCTACTATGGAGCTAGAATCTTATGAAGATGGTACACTTCTGTATATAGGTGCTGAAGCTGGTGAGTCTGTAGCCATTGACGGTGTCATCGCGGTGATCGGTCAAGAAGGTGCTGACTACAAGGCACTCATAGAAGCGCATGAGTCAGGGTCTTCTGATGAGTCTGAAGAGACGAGCAAAGAAGAAACGCCTAAATCAGAAGAGAAATCAAGCTCTTCAGCTTCATCTACCCCTAAAGCTTCTCAAGAAAGTTCTAGTACTGATGGCGAGCGTGTGAAAGCCTCTCCACTAGCAAAGAAACTCGCAGAAGAGAAAGGAATCAACATCGCTGAGGTAAAAGGCTCAGGTGAAAATGGTCGTATCGTCAAAAAAGACATAGAGAATTTCACTCCAAGCAAAGCTAGCAGCCAAGCTTCAAGTGCAAGTTCTAGTGTAGCTAGCCCAGCAGCAGTAGGACAAGAAAGCTACGAAGAGGTAGCAGTTTCTCAAATGAGAAAAACTATCGCTAAGCGTTTGGCAGAAAGCAAGTTTACTGCTCCACACTTCTACTTGACCATGGAAATCAACATGGACAAGGCGATGGAAGCTAGAAAGAGCATGAATGAAGTCTCTCCAGTGAAGATATCTTTCAATGACATGGTGATCAAAGCTGTGGCAGCATCGCTTAGACAGCATCCAAAGGTGAACTCTTCTTGGCTAGGAGATAAGATCAGGTATAATCACCATATCCATATCGGAGTGGCAGTAGCAGTTGAGGAAGGACTTCTCGTGCCTGTAGTGAGATTTGCTGACGGTAAGTCGCTTTCTCAAATCTCTAATGAGGTGAAAGAACTTGGCGCTAAAGCTAAGAACAAACAGTTACAGCCTAAAGACTGGGAAGGAAATACCTTTACCATTTCTAACCTAGGTATGTTTGGTATAGAGGAGTTTACAGCCATCGTCAATCCACCAGATGCATGTATCCTAGCGGTAGGTGGTATCAAGGAGACGGTGATCGTCAAAGATGGTCAGATGCAAATCGGCAATATCATGAAAGTGACGCTATCTTGTGATCATCGAGTAGTAGATGGCGCAGTAGGATCTGCTTTCTTACAGACACTTAAAGGTCTTCTAGAAGATCCTGTTAGAATTTTGATTTAATAATCTTTAAACCATATCTCAAAAGTCCCGTTGATTCATCGGGACTTTTTTGTTCTTAAAATATATCACAACATGGAAAAAATGAGATCGACTACGGTAGTGGCTATCAAACATAATGGTCAAGTAGTACTTGGTGCTGATGGCCAAGCTACATTGGGAAATACTGTTGCAAAAAGCAATGTCAACAAAGTGCGTAAGCTTCAAGGAGGAAAAATACTTGCAGGCTTTGCGGGCAGTACTGCTGATGCTTTTACACTTTTAGAGCGCTTTGAAGCTAAACTAGGTGCTCATGGTAATAATATGAAACGTGCAGCTGTGGAGCTAGCGAAAGAGTGGCGCATGGATAGGATGCTGTCAAAGCTCGAAGCCATGATGATCGTAGCGGATCAAGAAGACATCTTGATCATCTCTGGTACAGGTGATGTGATAGAGCCAGATCAGCAAATCGCTACCATCGGATCAGGAAGTATGTATGCGCAGGCAGCTGCAAGAGCTTTGAAAAAACATGCGGCTGAGCTGAGTGCAGAAGAGATGGTCAGAGAAAGCTTGAGCATAGCTGCGGATATTTGTATTTATACCAACCATAATTTAGTTGTAGAAAAAATTTCGTAAATTCCAGACCTAAAGAATTTATGATGAGGTATTTACTGAGTATTTGGTGTCTTTTTATCTTAGTGTCCTTTTCATGCGCAGGACAAGATAAAGCCGCGTCTAAAGAGGTTTTACTGAAAGATTCGACTACATATATCCTGATGAATCCTAAAGTTTTTTTAGGTAACGGAGAAGTGATTCAAAACGCTGCCATTGGGATAGACTCTTTGGGTAAAATCAATCTTTTGGTGGATGCTACTACGAGTAGGATCATGATGGATCGCTTCGATGTCATGGTTTCTTTGACGGGTAAATACTGTTATGCGTTTGAAAGACTAGCTGATGATGATTATGATTTGCCACATGTATTAGTGAATGTCTCCGAATTGGGCTACCTCACGATCAATGTGGGTGAAGAGGTGCCTATCAAGGAAAATGAACTTGCCAATCTAGCAATTTATGATCGTCCATTAGCTAAAATGAATGATCCACAAATACCTGCTTTGATCGTGGTGAGGGGAATCCCTTATCAGCCAGTGAGAAAAGAAGAGCCTGTAGAATAAAGCTGATTTAAGCTTGTTCCTCAATAGCCTGTAAGATGATCTTGCAGGCTTTTTTGATTTCTTCTTCGGTGATAATCAGAGGAGGAGCAATGCGCATGGCATTGTCACAGAATAGGAACCAATCTGTGATCACTCCCAGCTCGATGGCGCGATCTATAATAGGTTTGAGTACTTCAAATGATTCGAAAGCTACAGCCATCATGAGGCCTTTGTTTCTGATTCCTTTGATTTTAGGGTGAACAAGTAAAGCTTTGAAAAGCTCAGCTTTTTGCGCTACCTGTTCTACGAGCTTTTCTTCTTGAATCACTCTGAGTGTAGCGAGAGAAGCTGCGGCAGACACTGGGTGTCCACCAAAAGTAGTAATGTGTCCAAGAATAGGATTGTTTTTAAATACCGCCATCATCTTTTGAGAACTGATGAAAGCACCTATCGGCATGCCACCACCCATGCCTTTGGCACAGACGAGGATGTCTGGCATGATGCCATAGTGTTCAAATCCCCAAAACTTACCTGTACGTCCAAATCCTGTTTGGATTTCATCTAGGATAAGTAGAGTACCTGTCTCATCGCAGCGTTTTCTCAAAGCTTGCAGGTAGTTAGCGCAAGAGACCATGATTCCTGCTTCTCCTTGGACCGTTTCTACGATCACAGCGGCTGTTCTGGTAGTGATTTTAGCTAAATCTGCAAAGCCACCATATACTATACGATTGGTATCTGGAAGGAGCGGTCTATAGACTTGCTTGAAGATCTCATTACCGCCTACAGATAAGGATCCATGAGAGGAGCCATGATAGGCATTGAAGCAACTGATCAGTTCAGTACGGCCTGTGTATCGCTTGGCTAACTTGAGTGCACCTTCTACTGCTTCGCTGCCGCTATTGACTAAGTAAGCAGTATCGAGTGGGGCTGGTAGCGTTTCTGCGAGCGCTTTAGCCAGCTGTACCTGAGGAGATTGTACGTACTCCCCGTACACCATCAAGTGCAAATATTTATCTGCTTGATCTTTGATAGCTTGGACGACTTTGGGATGTCTGTGACCAACATTACTCACACCAATCCCAGAGATCAAATCCATGTAGGATTTGCCTTCAGGTCCATACATGTAGATCCCCTCTGCATGATCTATTTCGATCATCAAAGGAAAATCTGTGGTCTGCGCTAGGTGTTGTAGGAATAATTGTCGGTTGTTCATGCTGGATTAGCTGTGGAATCTATAGAATATGCCAAGTGGGAGCTTTTTGTCAAAACTGTCCTCTAAGAACAACTCACCGTATGCTGCATTGTTGATGTTTTTGAAGCTGCAGTCCACTAAGTTTTTGGCAATCAGTGCTGAAAAACTCAGCGAGTACATATTGAGCAAGAAAAAGTGATGCTCAGGTTCTAATATCTCTGCGCAAAGCTTCAGCATCTCATTGATCTGCTGGTCGAGCAACCATTTTTCTCCATCAGGGCCTCTACCGTATGCAGGAGGATCTAGGATGATGCCGTGGTATTTATTGCCTCTTTTGGCTTCTCTTTTGACAAATTTCATGGCGTCTTCTACTACCCAGCGGATACCATCTAGTCCACTAGACTCCATGTTGTGGCGAGACCAAGTCACTACTTGCTTGACAGCATCTAAGTGTGTGACTTCCGCACCAGCAGCTCGCGCAGCGATAGAAGCAGCACCTGTATAAGCAAAGAGATTAAGGACCTTGGGTTTTTGTACAGGCATGGCTTGGATGCGCTCATAGATATAATCCCAGTTACAAGCCTGCTCAGGGAATAAGCCTACATGTTTGAAAGACGACATGGCCAGGTTAAGTTTCAGGTTCATGCCATCCTTCTGATAGCCTATTTGCCAGTTGTGAGGCATTTTTCCTTTGACATTCCAGCTTCCTTTTTCTGGGTTTTTAGGGTCCTTTCTAAAGATGGCGTGAGATCTTTTTTCCCATTCTTCTACGGGTAACGACCTGTCCCAGATGGCTTGCGGTTCAGGCCTCGTCATGATATAAGGACCAAAACGCTCTAATTTTTCAAATTCACCAGTATCTAGGAGTTCATAGTCAGTCCAGTGTTGTGGACTTAGGGAAAGGATGCTTGCTGTCATGGCGCAAAATTACAAAAAAATGGGGGATATCATGAGATTAGCCGATCCGAGTAAAAGCTAAATGTGAATCATCAAATATTTGATCAATGGCGTCATAATTACAGCAAATCCTCCCAGTCTCCTGAGATACTTACTACCTTAGATGCAAACAAAACAAACAGCATGTTGAAAAAACTTAAAAACACACTCTTGGTGACACTATTCACTGGAGTACTTTTAGCTTGTGGCAGTGATCAGCAGCAACAAGAATTTTCAGTAGACTATGAGAAATTCACTTTAGACAATGGCCTAGAGGTGATTTTTCATGTTGACAAGTCTGATCCGGTAACAGCAGTGGCCCTGACTTTTCATGTGGGTTCTGCTCGGGAAAAAGAAGGTCGTACTGGCTTTGCTCACTTATTTGAGCACTTACTTTTTTTAGAGTCTGAAAACTTAGGTAAAGGAGGCTTGGATAAGCTCAATGCAAAAGTAGGAGGCTCAGGTGCTAATGGTTCTACGAGTAGGGATCGAACCAATTATTACCAAACGGTACCTAATGATGCCTTAGAAAAAATGATCTGGGCTGAAGCTGACAAACTCGGTTTCTTTATCAATACGGTAACAGAATCGGTCTTGGCGAAGGAAAAAGAGGTCGTCAAAAACGAAAAGCGACAGGGTGTAGATAATCAGCCTTATGGACATGCTAGCTATGTGACGGGTAAAAATCTTTACCCTGAGGGTCATCCTTATAATTGGCAAGTGATTGGTTCGCTTGAGGATCTTCAAAACGCTACTTTGGCAGATGTGAAAGAATTTTACAAAAAGTGGTATGTACCTAATAATGCTACTTTGGTCATTGCAGGTGATTTTGATACTGCACAGGCTAAAGCTTGGGTAGAAAAGTACTTTGCTGAGATTCCAAGAGGAGAGGAGATCACGCCTGTGGATAAAATGCCAGTGACTTTGTCAGAGACTAAGTCGTTGTACCATGAGGATAACTTTGCTAGAGTGCCACAGTTGACCATGACTTGGCCTACTGTAGAGCAATATCACCCAGATAGTTATGCATTAGATTTATTGACAGAACTACTGACAAGTGGTAAGAAAGCTCCATTTTATAAAGTACTAGTAGAAGATAAGCAAGTGACTTCGGGTGCTAGGATGTACAATTATGGTGCGGAGCTCGCAGGAGAAACGTCTCTTAGCGTACGTGCTTATCCAAATGTGAAGCTAGATGATGTTAAAGCTGCTATCGATGAAGCATTTGCTAAGTTTGAAGCAGATGGCGTAGATCAGCAAGCACTTGATCGTATCAAAGCAGGTCAAGAAACTAATTTTTACAATAGCCTTTCTGGTGTATTGGGCAAAGCTTTCCAATTAGCACAGTACAATATATTCGCTAATGATCCTGGCTATATCAATGAAGACATTCAGCGTGTCTTGGCTGTAGAAGCTGCTGATATCATGCGCGTTTATGAAAAGTACATCAAGGGTAAAAACTATGTAGCCACGAGTTTTGTGCCTAAAGGGATGAAGGACTTAGCACTAACAGGTGCCACGCAAGCAGAGGTAGTAGAAGAGCAAATCGTGATGGGAGCGGAGCAAAGCTTTGACTTGAGTCAAGAGACTAGCTATGAGAAAACACCTTCTAGCTTTGATCGTAGTGTAGAGCCTCCATATGGTCCAGCGCCACAGTTGAGCATCCCAAGTGTATGGCAGACGGAAGCAGCTAATGGCATGAAAGTGTTTGGTATCACCAATGATGAACTGCCGCTCGTTCAGTTTAATATCCGTCTTAAAGGTGGTTTGCTACTAGAAGACCCTGCCAAAGTAGGTGTGTCTAACTTGCTGGCTACTATGCTGACTAAGGGTACTGCAAATAAAACACCTGAAGAGCTCGAAGAAGCTATCGATAACCTCGGTGCACGTATCAGCATCAATGCAGGCAAAGAGAGTTTTTCTATCTCTGGAAATGCCTTGGCTAGAAACTATGATGCTGTATTAGCCTTAGTAGAAGAAATGCTTCTCCAGCCTAGATGGGATGCTAAAGAGTTTGATCTAGCAAAGCAACAAATCGCTTCTGCACTGGTGCAGCAGCAGGGAAATCCTGGCGCGATTGCTGCCAATGCAGCCAATGAATTGATGTACGGAAAGGATAATATCCTGTCAAAAAATGCATTAGGAGATGTCAATACCATCAATGATATCACGATAGATGATTTGAAAGCTTATTATACAAGTTATATCAGTCCTTCTGTAGCTAATATGCACATCGTAGGTGCGATCGATCAAGCTAAAGTAGAAACTTCACTAGCCAGTCTAGCGGAAAAGTGGGAAGCTAAAGCAGTGACTTTCCCTGCACTTACTTTACCATCAGCACCAGAGAAGTCTCAAGTATATTTCTATGATGTACCTGATGCTAAGCAGTCTCAATTGAGAATCGGCTATTTGGCATTGGCAGAGACAGACGAAGATTTCTATCCAGCTAGTGTGATGAATTATATCCTTGGCGGTGGTGGTTTTGCATCTAGATTGACTCAAGAACTCAGAGAAGGACAAGGCTACACTTATGGTATCGGTTCTGGTTTTTCAGGATCTGATATCAAAGGGCCATTTACGATCTCTACAGGCGTTCGTACCAATGTCACTTTTGAATCGCTTGCTTTGATCAAAAAGATCCTTGCAGACTATCCAACCACATTTACAGAGCAGGATCTTGAAACTACTAAAGGCTTCTTACTTAAGAGTAATGCCAGAGCATTTGAGACGCTAGGCGCTAAACTCGGTCTATTGACTGATATGAGTGCTTATGGTTTGCCAAATGATTATGTCATCCAAAGAGAGCAAATCGTTCGCGATATGACTGTCGCACGAATCAGTGAGTTAGCCAAGCAATACGCTAATCCTGATCGTATGATATACTTAGTTGTAGGGGATGCTAAGACACAACTCAATAGATTAGAAGCGCTAGGATATGGCAAGCCAGTATTGCTCAATCCAAGTAAGTAAGTTTATTAAGTAAGCATATAAAGGCTTCTCTACTCAGGGAAGCCTTTATTTTTTGAATGCATGGCAAGATGCGTTGGCTTTGTCTATATTTAAGCTCTGAAAAAATAAACTCTATATGCAAGACTTGAAGACTGTGGCTTTGATACCTGCAAGGATGGCAGCCTCTCGCTTTCCTAGAAAAATGCTCGCTGACCTTTGCGGCAAGCCTGTGATCCAAAGAACTTATGAAGCTACAGTAGCTACTGGTTTGTTTGATCAAGTAGTAGTCGTCACAGATGATCAAGAGATATTTGAGGTGATGGAACAAGCTGGAGCGAAAGTCATGATGAGTGATCCTTCACACCAAAGCGGTTCTGATCGCATCGCTGAAGCAGCCAGTCAGCTAGTAGTAGATGTGGTAGTCAATGTTCAAGGAGACGAACCCTTTGTAGACAAGGATACTTTAGCGAGTTTATTAGAGGCTTTTCAAGAGGAGGGAGTATCTGTTGCTAGTTTGATGATGCCTTTAACAGCTGTAGAGGATATCCAAAATCCTAACTATGTCAAAGTTATTACTGATCTGAAAGGTGATGCGCTTTATTTTAGTCGCTCACCGATTCCTTATGTGAGAGATACGCAAGCAGGTCATCAGTATTTTAGACACATAGGGGTCTATGGCTATCGTAAAGAAACTCTTTTAGCTTTTACCCAAATGCCTATGACTGTATTAGAAGCTACTGAAAAATTAGAGCAATTACGCTTATTAGAAAACGGTATTAAGATTAGGATGGTCAAAACTAATCACTTGAGCATAGGGATCGATACTCCAGAAGATTTAGCATTGGCGATAAAACGATTTCAATCATCGTAAAAAGCATCAAAAAAGCCTCTGAGAGTTGATTTCAGAGGCTTTCGATTTATTCTGTTATTTGCATTGGGCCTACAGGAGACATTCTACTTGTTGGTGTCACGATATTGACATACTGATGATCTTGCTTGATATGGCAAGAGTTGCAGGCTGTAGTGAGCATAGAGAAAGTCTTGGCAAACTCAACGGTATCTTTTTTCTCAATAGCAGCATCAATAGCTGGTAAAGTATATTCTAGAAAAGATGCCGCTGATTCAGCATGTTCAGGTCTTCTGATCAAGCCAGCTTCTATCGCTTCTTCGATATGCTCGACTTGGTGCGCTGCAAATCCCCAGTTTTGATCTTGTCCAGCAAAATAAAGTTCATTGTATCTATAACCTACTTCCCACATGGTATGGGAGAATCCACCATGTTGATTGGCTAGGGTATTAAACTTCTCATCTGGAGAGCCTTTGAGCCATCCACCTTCCCCAGCATCTTTTGATTCTGGTTGGCAAGCGTAGATGATAACAGCAAAAAGCATCGTACTAAGAACTGCGATATGTGATTTTTTCATAGTAAAGGTATTAAAGCGTTGTAAATAAGGTTTTTAATGAAAGAATAAATAACTGATAATAATGGCTGCAGTGATTCCCGCTAGATCTGCTATCAAGCCAGCAGTGATGGCATACCGTGTCTTGCGAATATTCACTGCCCCAAAGTAAACTGCAATAACATATAGAGTTGTTTCGGTACTTCCCTGTAAAACACTGGAAACTCTTCCTACAAAGGAATCTGCGCCATAAGTATCCATTGTTTCTAGCATCATCCCTCTAGCACCACTACCGCTCAGCGGCTTCATCAGTGCAGTAGGCATGGCTTCTACAAAGTCAGCATTGACTCCGATCAAAGTAACGATCCATCTCATTCCGTCTACGATATAGTCTAGCGCACCAGAAGCCCTAAATACCCCGATAGCGACCAACATGGCTATCAGGTAAGGCACAATGGAAATGGCCATTTTGAAACCTTCTTTTGCTCCATCGATAAAGGATTCATAGATATTGATTCGCTTGATCCAGCCCATGAAGATAAAAAAGGAGATGATGCTGAATAAAATCAAATTACTTGCCACGGAGGAGATGCTGGTGATCTCTGCTTGTGTAAGCGTAGAAAAGTACCAAATCACTCCAGTGATCAAAAGCGTTAATGTACCTAGATAAGCCAACACAACTTTATTGAGTAGATTAATCTTTTGATACAATGAAACTACAATCAGTCCAGTCAGTGAAGAGAAAAAAGTAGCCAAAAGAATTGGAATAAATACATCTGACGGATCTGCAGCGCCCATTTGTGCTCTATAGACCATGATGCTGATCGGGATAGCGGTAAGCCCTGAAGTATTGAGCACTAGAAACATGATCTGCGCATTACTGGCAGTATCTGGGGTTTTATTGAGACGCTGCATTCCTTCCATAGACTTGAGGCCCAGTGGAGTGGCGGCATTGTCCAGTCCGAGAAAATTCATGCTAAAGTTCATCAGCATGGGGCCTATTACGGGGTCATTTTTAGGGATTTCAGGGAAAAGCTTCAAAAATAAAGGTTGTACTGCTCTGCTGATAAGCTTGACTACCCCAGCATCTTCTGCTATGCGCATGAGTCCAAGCCATAGAGAGATCACGCCTGTTAGAAAAAGTGCGATCTCAAAACCAGTCTTAGACATATCAAAGGTAGAGTTGACCAAGGCTGGGAAAATCTCAACATCCCCTAAGAAGATCAGTTTGATCAGCGCTATGACAAAGGCTATGAGGAAAAAACCAATCCAGATATAGTTTAAGACCATGCTTACTCGTTGATAAGGTTTAAAATATGCACTGCAGCAATGCCAGCAGTTTCTGTTCGCAAACGGCTTTTGCCCAGAGAGACAGGTTTGAATCCACTAGCGATAGCCTTGTCTATCTCTTTTGGTGCAAAATCCCCCTCAGGGCCGATGAGTACCAAATAAGACTCCTGTTTTTTAGCTGCATCCTTTAGGTGAGTTGGGATCGTTTCATCTACGTGTGCAATAAATCGCTGATAGCCATCCATGTCATAGTTTTGAAGCCAATCTTTCAGTGCAACAGAAGGTGTAATCTCAGGCATCCATGGACGTAGACACTGCTTCATGGCACTGATGGCTTTTTTCTCTATACGTTCTTGCTTGATGACGCTTCGCTCTGAATTAGCTGTAATCAGAAAAGTGATATGGTCTACTCCAAACTCTATGGCCTTTTCTACAAACCACTCGATACGGTCAATATTTTTAGTTGGTGCTATAGCTATATGAATGTAGTGATCAGGTCTTTCTTGGAAATCCTGCTTGATGACCTGAACCATGCATTTTTTTGGATGTGCTTCTTTCACTTGGCATTCATAGATCGATCCTTTACCATCTGTGATCATGATAGTGCTCCCAACAGTGTATCGGAGTACTTTGACAGCATGACGAGCGTCTTCCTCAGATAGATAAAATTCTTTGCTAGAAACTTCAGGATGGTAAAAAAGCTGCATGTATTTTTCTCTTTGATCAAATTTAGGAAAAGCCCGCAAAATTTTCCCTTTTGTTTTCAGATTTGTCTGATTCGATTGTTGATTTTGAGATTCAATCGAGCTGCAAATGATTTATGTCAGAAATTTCTAAGAAATCATATAATTTTTTTTAAATAAGTGATAGATGAAGCCCAAAGGTTTGGTATTTTTGTAGGGGTCATTACAGATCCTATTCATCTTGACAGCTTTAATTTTTAGATATGGTCGGAAGGGAAATACATATACTGCTGGTGGAAGACAATGAAGGGGATGTACTTCTTACACTTGAAGCGCTGAGTGAGATCAAGATTAAAAATAAAGTCACCGTCCTCAAAGATGGAGTAGAAGCTTTAGACTTTTTGAAAAGGTCTGCTAGTCAAGAGGTTGTCATTCTACCAGATTTGATTCTTTTGGATATCAATTTGCCTAGAAAAAATGGCTTTGAACTTTTGAGAGATATGAAACAACTCCCTCATATCATGAAAATCCCCGTAGTGATGCTGACCACCTCAAATGCTGAAGAGGACATCCAAAAGGCTTACGATCAAGCAGCTAATTATTTTATTTCAAAGCCTTTAGACTTTACTAAATTCATGGAAGTCATCCGCTCTATTGAGGACTTTTGGATATCAGTGATTAAGATTCCTTCTGCCAAATCTTAGCAGTATCAGAACGTAAAAGTTGTATATCCCTTAGGTTCATAGGTAGTGAAAGTGGTTAAAAATGAAGTAGCAATCCCCACTTCTTTGATCAAGTTTTCCCTTGGAAGATCTCTGGCGATAAGTGATTGTCCGCAGACGAGTATTTTCACACCTGCTTTTTCAAGTGCTTGATAGACAGCTATATTAGGATTTTTCTTTCCTGTGCGTTTTTCATAAAGCATATCCTTCAATAACGTCACAGAAGCGGGTCCATGCACTACAACGATGACATCCATTTGCTCCATTTTGACACCTTCTATACCGTGCAGATTGATCATACGAGCGATATTGATTAGGGCAGGATTGAGTTCTCCTGAAGGCACTTCTAGGCTTTTGAGTTCTACCAATATTTTATAATAGGCATCTGGATTTGGGCGCTCTATCGCATCTTCGATGGCATATATACCTCCAAAATTAGGGATGATGGGAAACTGTGCTGTCTGCGCGATACTTGTGAAAGCAAGAAAGATCAAGAGACATGTAGTCGATAGGTATTTCATAGTATTAAAGCTTTTTGGCAATAAAGATTTTTTGAAGTGATAAGTTAGCATTAAAATATGTTTGATAAAGCATTTGCAAACTGTATTTTTGGCGGATATTAAATCAAACGAATGGATTATTTAAGAGGACTTTTAGGGATAGCCGTACTGATTGGGTTTGCTTATTTATTTTCAAGCAATAGGAAAGCAATAGACTGGCGACTAGTAGGAATAGGCTTAGTATTACAAGCAGTCTTTGGGTTTTTGATTACCAAGGTATCTTTTGTAGCAAGTATTTTTGGCTGGGTCAGTGAGAAATTCGTCATCTTTTTGAGCTTTTCTAGTGATGGTGCTAAGTTTCTATTTGGAGATCTAGCGGGAGATTCACTAGGTTTTATTTTTGCTTTTCAGGTCCTACCTACGATCATTTTCTTCAGTACTGTTTCCGCAGGCCTTTATTACCTTGGTATTCTTCAAAAAATCGTTTATGGCATCGCTTGGGTGATGTCTCGTACGATGAAACTGTCTGGTGCAGAGTCGCTTTCTGCTGCTGGTAATATATTTCTGGGACAAACTGAAGCACCTCTTTTGGTACGTCCATTTATTCCGAATATGACACGCTCAGAATTGATGTGTTTGATGACAGGCGGTATGGCTACCATTGCTGGAGGTGTTTTGGCAGGTTACGTAGCTTTTTTAGGTGGAGATAGTTTGGAGGAGCAAAGTAGATTTGCAGCATATTTATTGGGTGCAAGTATCATGAATGCTCCTGCGGCTATTGTGATTTCTAAGATCATCATCCCTGAAGAAAACAAGGAAGCTATCAACGACAAGTTAGAGGTCAATGAGGAAAATATGGGCGTCAATCTCATCGATGCCATGTCTATAGGTGCTAGTGATGGATTAAAGCTGGCACTCAATGTAGGTGGGATGCTTTTGGCTTTCATTGCCGTGATTGCTGCGCTTAACTATGTATTGACAGATTTCATCGGAGATGTGACTGGACTCAATGAGTTTGTAGTCGCTACTACCAATGGACAGTTTGCAGGCTTTTCATTAGAGTATATTCTCGGACAAATTTTTAGAGTATTTGCTTGGGTCATGGGAGTAGAGTGGACTGATACGCTAGCTATAGGCTCACTTTTGGGACAAAAGACCGTGATCAATGAGTTTGTTGCTTATCTAGGTTTGGCAGAAATGAAAACTGCTGGATTGCTTAGTGCCAAGTCAATTGTGATTGCTACTTATGCACTTTGTGGTTTCTCTAACTTTAGTTCGATTGCTATCCAAGTAGGAGGGATCGGTAGTATCGCGCCTAATCAGCAAGGCAACTTGTCTAAGTTGGGCATGCGTGCCTTACTAGCAGCGACTATCGCTTGTATGATGACGGCTACTATTGCTGGGGCTTTATTTGTAGGTTAATCTGCAAAGCCAAATCAATTTATATTAGCTTTTATCCCCTTTAATTCGACTTTATGAGGCTTTTTAAAACCAAATGACTTTGTTTTAATTTATTACTCTACTAAATCTATAGATTTTACTAATTTTGTAGCTATTAAGTATTGGACGTTTTTTTAATCATTCAAATCTGAACTTATGATTGAATCAAAAGATATGGTGATCGACCAAAGTTTGCCAAAATACTACCTTGACCACCTGAGAGAATTAGAAGCGGAGGCGATATTTGTGATCCGCGAAGTGGTGGCACAGTTTGAGAAGCCCGCCCTTTTATTTTCGGGAGGAAAGGACTCCATTGTCTTGGCACATTTGGCCAAGAAAGCCTTTTATCCCGCTAGGATACCCTTTCCTTTGATTCATATCGATACGGGACACAACTTCCCTGAGACCATCAGCTTTAGAGATCAATTGGTAGCTCAGTTAGGCGTACAACTAATCGTAGGTTCTGTTCAGGAGAGTATAGATTTAGGCAGGGCCAAAGAAGAAACGGGAGCTAATGCCAGCAGAAATGCCCTACAAACCATCACCCTACTAGATACCCTAGAAGCGCATAAAATAGACGCAGCAATGGGTGGTGCTCGAAGAGATGAAGAAAAGGCCAGAGCCAAAGAACGCTTCTTTTCTCACAGAGATGAGTTCGGACAGTGGGATCCTAAAAACCAAAGGCCGGAGTTATGGAACCTCTTCAATGGCCGCAAACAACAAGGAGAGCACTTTAGGGTATTTCCGATCTCCAACTGGACAGAGATGGACGTATGGCAATACATCAAAGAAGAAAATATTGCCCTGCCAAGCTTGTACTTTAGTCATGAGCGGGAGTGTATCCTCCGTGATGGAGTGATCTTAGCCAACTCAGCATTCATCAAACTCAGAGCAGACGAACAACCACAAATGATGCAAGTGCGCTACCGTACCTGCGGAGACATGCCGATCACGGGAGCTGTCATCTCAGAGGCAGATACTCTGGACAAGATCATCATAGAGATCGCGACTACACGTACGACCGAGAGAGGCACTAGAGCAGATGACAAGCGAGGGGAGACAGCCATGGAAGATCGCAAGAAAGCGGGATACTTCTAGACCATTTTTTAAGCCATTCAATTATTGATCATTTTGAGCAAAGCATATTCATGAGCAATCAGATATTAAGATTTACGACAGCAGGTAGTGTAGACGATGGGAAGAGCACTTTGATCGGAAGACTCTTGTATGACAGTAAAGCCATCTTTCAAGACCAGTTAGAGGCAGTCGAAGCTTCGAGCAAAAAGAAAGGTTTTGACTATGTGGATCTGTCCTTGCTGACAGATGGCCTGAAGTCGGAGCGAGAGCAGGGGATCACCATTGATGTAGCCTACCGCTACTTTGCGACCCCAAAGCGTAAGTTCATCATCGCAGACACTCCTGGACACATCCAGTACACCCGCAACATGGTGACGGGCGCCTCTACAGCCAATTTGGCCATCATCCTGATAGATGCACGTAAAGGCTTGGTGGAGCAGACACATAGACACTCTTTCATTGCCTCCTTGCTACAGATCCCCCATGTGGTGGTGTGTATCAACAAGATGGACTTGGTAGACTACAGTGAGGAAGTGTACCATCAGATCGTAGCCGACTATCAAGCCTTTGCTTCCAAACTAGAGGTAAAGGATGTACAGTTTGTACCGATCTCTGCGCTCAAAGGAGATAATGTGGTGAGTAGATCAGAAAATATGCCTTGGTACGAAGGAAGTACGCTACTATACCACTTGGAAAATGTACACATTGCTAGTGACTACAACCACATCGATTGTCGCTTCCCTGTGCAACTGGTCATCAGACCCCATACCCATGAGCACCAAGACTACAGAGGCTATGCAGGCCGTATAGACGGAGGTGTATTCAAGGCGGGAGATGAAGTGAAGGTCTTGCCATCAGGCTTTGTCTCCACGATCAAAAGCATCGAACTGGATGGGCAACCTATTGAAGAAGCCTTTGCTCCGATGTCGGTGACGATGACGCTGACAGATGACATCGATATCAGTAGAGGAGACATGATCGCAAGGACGAACAACCAGCCTGAGCAAAGTCAAGACCTCGAAGTGATGCTCTGCTGGATGCAGCAGCGAGCATTGAGCCCTCGTACGAAAGTGATCCTCAAACATACGACCAAAGAGTGTGTGGCGATGGTGAAGGACATACAATACAAGGTAGACATCAATACCCTGCACAAGATCTCAGATGCGGGAAGTCTAGGGATGAATGACATCGGAAGAGTCTCTATTAGGAGTTCGCAGCCAGTCTTCTTTGATGCCTATAAGACCAATAGACAAACAGGCAGTGTGATCCTCATCGATGAACAAACCAATGAGACCCTAGCTGCTGGGATGATTCTTTAGGAGTGATGGGTATTTCATAGTATCAAAATATTTTAATACTTAACGAAATTTTAATTTATTAAAATTCTTGTTATTTTTAATTAATAATTTACATAAAAAAGTGAAATGATTAAATTTTGTTATGCGCTGATTGTATTTGCGTCTTTACTTCTCATAATCAATTGCTTCTTTATTGACTTTAGTGATATGAGCTGGTCGGTGAATAACGCAAGGTATTTGGGTATGTTTTCTATGGCTTGTTTAATTCTTTCCATGGCTTTGACTATTCGTAATGCAAAAAAACAAGGCATTAAGTAAAACTCAAGTCTATATAGATAGCATTCGTACCAAATTAGAGAAAGCTGGAGCTATTGGATTTACGGAGAATAGCAAAGAAGAAATTTTATCA
Source organism: Penaeicola halotolerans (assembly GCF_016464625.1). Lineage (GTDB taxonomy): Bacteria > Bacteroidota > Bacteroidia > Cytophagales > Cyclobacteriaceae > Penaeicola > Penaeicola halotolerans. The sequence continues at coordinate 849,957 of NZ_JAEAGO010000001.1, read as the reverse complement.
AAATCTAAGGTTGCTTTAAGAATTGAAATTTGCTCTATATAATCTATAAAAAAAGCCCCTGAAAAGGGGCTTTAGTGGTTTGGGTTGATTGTTAATGGGTAATTTATTTAAACTTTTGGAGCACCTGCTAAGATAGCTTCACTAGCAAAGTCAGCATACTTCTGGAAGTTTTTCACAAAAGCATTCGCTAGTTCATTAGCCTTTGCATCATAAGCCGCTTTGTCTGCCCAAGTATCTCTAGGATTGAGCAATTCATCTGGTACATTAGGACATGTCTGAGGAACAGATACGCCAAATACTGGGTGTTGCTTGAATGTCACGCCATCTAGCTGACCTTCAAGTGCTGCAGTGATCATCGCTCTAGTATATTTCAACTTCATACGGCTACCGATGCCATAAGGACCACCAGTCCATCCAGTGTTGATGAGCCATACATTGACATTATGTTGCTTCATCTTCTCACCAAACAATGTCGCATACTTGGTAGGATGTAGTGGCAAGAATGCTGCACCAAAACAAGCAGAGAAGGTTGTTTGAGGCTCTGTCACGCCCATCTCTGTACCCGCTACTTTGGCTGTGTAGCCTGATATGAAGTGGTACATCGCTTGGCTTTCGTTGAGCTTAGAGATAGGAGGGATCACTCCAAAAGCATCCGCTGTCAAGAAGAAGATATTTTTAGGGATTCCGCCTAAGCTTGGTTCTACCGCATTTGAGATGTGGTGAATAGGGTAGGCAGTACGGGTATTTTCTGTGACAGTAGTATTTTCATAGTCCACTGTACGTGTGCCTTCATGGAATCTTGTGTTTTCTACTATTGCGCCAAACTTGATAGCATCCCAGATTTCTGGTTCTTTCTCTCTAGTCAAGTCAATGACTTTCGCATAGCATCCACCTTCGAAGTTGAAGATGCCTTTATCTGTCCATCCATGCTCATCATCTCCAATGAGCCCTCTGTTTGGATCTGCTGAAAGTGTAGTTTTACCGGTACCAGAAAGTCCAAAGAATACAGCAGTATCACCTTGCTTGCCGATATTAGCAGAGCAGTGCATAGAGAGCACTTGGTGCTCATGAGGTAGGAGATAGTTGAGTACAGAGAAGATACCCTTTTTCATCTCTCCTGCATAAGCAGTACCACCTATGAGGATCGTACGCTTGCTCATGTTGAGAATAGCGAAATTGCTCTGACGTGTACCGTCTATTGCTGGATCGGCATGAAAGCCTGGCGCACAGATGATCGTGAAGTTAGGGTCAAAGTTTTCTAGTTCCTGTGCAGTAGGACGGAGGAACATGTTGTAGCAAAATAGGTTTTGCCAAGCGTAAGTATTGATTACTCTAAGTTTGAGTCTGTATCTTGGATCTGCTCCTGCATAGGCATCTCTGACGTAGAGTTTTCTATCAGCGAGGAAAGCGATCATTTTTTCTTGCAGGCGGTCAAATTTCTCTGGGTCAAAGGCGATATTGACATCTCCCCACCAGACACTGTCCGCTGTTTTTTCATCCTTCACGACAAATCTGTCCTTAGGCGATCTACCGGTAAACTTACCAGTATCTGCCATGAGGGCTCCATTATCTGTTAATACACCTTCTTGATTGGCTAAGGCATGCTCCACAAGTTCTGCGGGGCTTAGATTCCAGTGTGCTTCTTTGTACTGCTCTATACCTAAGTAACTTAGATCAGTTGAAGAAGGCTTTAGACCTAATTCTTGCATGATATTAATTTGGGTTATGGATAAGTTGATTTCAGAAAATCAAGTCGTAAAGATAAGTGATAATCGGCTTTATTTATAAAGCTTTTCATTCAAAAATCTGCTTTTTTTCGCTTTTCAATCGATTGCGCTTCTAATGTCACTTTTTGGTTGGTATTCTTTTGAAATTTGTGCTATCATTGTGTTTGTTCGTTGTCCAAACGAGCTATTTAAGACAGATTTTCACCTTTACAAACACCGATGAAAGATAATTTTAACATGGAACGGCTGACAGGATCCAATGAGATTTTTGGCCATCCAAAGGGTCTGATGACTTTGTTTTTCACTGAGATGTGGGAGCGCTTTAGCTATTATGGTATGCGTGCCCTGCTCATCCTATTTATGACTACTGCTGTGATCGATGGTGGCTTGGGTTTTGATGACAAGACATCAGGAGCCATCTATGGATTGTACACGATGGGCGTATATATCTTAGCACTTCCAGGAGGCTGGTTTGCCGATAGACTTCTGGGACTAAAAAAATCCGTTTGGTATGGTGGTATCATCATTGCGATAGGTCACTTTACTATGGCTTTACCTGGACTTTTTAATTTCTTAAATGAGTCTGACGTGCCTAAAGAAAGCTTAACAGCTTTTGATACTAATTCTTTTTTCCTTGGTTTGATTTTGATCGTCTTAGGTACTGGTTTGCTTAAGCCTAATATCAGCTCCATCGTGGGCCAACTATATCCAGCTGGCAGTTCAAAGCGTGATGCAGGATTTTCTATCTTCTATATGGGGATCAATCTAGGTGCTCTGATTGCCCCGATTGCTTGTAGCACTTTAGCTGCGTATGATTGGCATTTGGGTTTTGGTCTAGCTGGTCTAGGGATGGTGATAGGCCTAGTGCAGTACAAGGTCACTGGAAGACACTTAGATGGATTTGGTGAGTTTGAAGCCGCCAAAACCCCTCAAGAACTTAAAGATCGCGGAAACTTGATCAAGTTGGTATGGGGGATTTGTTCAGTTATATTGCTAGTGATCGTTTTGACTTTTTCTAACCTCATCCCTTTTGATGTTGTAGAAATAGCAGACTCATCTAAATATCTCATTGCAATTGTTGCTTCTCTTTATTTAGGGTATTTGATTTTATTCGGAGGGTTGACTAAAGATGAGCAAAAGAAAGTAGGCGTAATTGCTATCTTGTTTTTCTTTTCTGTTCTTTTTTGGTCAGGATTTGAACAAGCTGGTTCTACTTTGAATCTATTTGCTGAGCGTTTCACAGATCGTACGATAGGTGGTTGGGAAATACCTGCGGGATATTTCCAGTCGATCAACTCCATGTTTATCATCATCTTTGCGCCTATTTTTGGAGCGATGTGGGTTTGGCTTGGAAGAAGCCAAATGGAGCCAAGTTCTCCACTGAAATTTGCCTTTGGTCTTTTACTTTTAGGTATTGGTTTCTTTGTGATGTACTTCGCGGCTAAAATCGCTGCTTCAGGAGATTTGGCTGCGCCATATTGGTTGATCTTGACTTATATGCTCCATACTTTTGGAGAGTTGAGTTTGAGTCCAGTAGGACTTAGTTTAGTGACCAAATTATCACCAGCCAAGTACCAAGGTCAGATGATGGGTATTTGGTTTTTATCAATCTCTCTAGGCAATCTAATGGCAGGTCTCATAGCAGGTGAAGCTAGTGGTGGAACTGAAGAAGAATTGGCTCAAATGCCTGACTTATATATGACTATCGTTTTGTCAGTAGTAGGTGGTGGATTACTATTGTTACTCCTAGCGAAACCTATTAGAAAGTTGATGGGTGAGGTTCACTAATCTTCAGTTGGAAAAAATGATAAATGGCTGACTCTTTCGAATCAGCCATTTCTTTTGGGTATAAAAAAAGGACGGCATCTAAAATACCATCCTACTCTAATGTTTTTGAAGAAAGTTTGAATTAGTCTTTCTTATTCTTTTCGAATTCTTTTTTGCTATCGATAGCAGAGATTCCCGCACCTAGACCTATCAAGGCTACTACAATGAACCAAAATAACTGTGCGCCAAAGGCAATCGGTGAACTGAAGATATCTAGTAACATATTTTTAGTATTTAAGCTGCTTAAATTTTATGCAAGATAGTGGACAAAGCTTTTAATAGAAAGACCTCAACGGATAAATTGAACAAAGACAATAAAAAAGTCATCTGTCAAATGACTGATGACTTAAAAGATGTCGGATTAATTATCGTCAAAGTCGTCCTCTTCGAAGTCTTCATCCATATCGATGTCGTCTTCAAAGTCAACTAGATCTTCATCGATCAAATCGTCATCGTCCGCATCAAAATCGAAATCAGTTTCGATATCTTCTGCATCCTCATCGAAGTCATCTAATGAATCTTCGAAGTCGTCATCAAAATCTTCGTCAAACATAGTATTTGGGTGTTTAATGGCTGATTGTATAGTACAAATATAGGAAGTAGGCACATATACAAAACAAGAGACCAAAAATATTTTAGCCCAAAATTAAATTTTTACGAGACTTGCTTTTTGAGTCTTTGCTTGATAGAGTTCAGTGAGATCTACTGGGTTGGTTTTCAGCCATTCTTCTTCTAGAAGATCTGCCCATGTGAGAAGGTAGAGAACCACATCATCTCTTTTATTGTGCTTTAGATATCTATGCTCAATAGGGATTTGTCTCAAAATACTTTGGTCAGACAGTTTTTCTAAATGTCTTAAGTCCTCAAGACTAAGACCTGCCTCGAGCATTTTGGTCATCATCAAGTCCATAGGGTAGCCGCTCGTACCACAATATTCAAGTGTTTGTTCTGTCCAGTCACCCATGCGATGCATGGCATAAGCATGAATTTCTGCTTTGCTGAGGTGGGTGATTTCTTGTGCCAAATTGCCGCAATTGCAAGATCCCATATGACCCCACTGATAAGGAGCACCTTTCTTAAGTTTATCTGCTGTTTTTCTAAGTGCGTTGATTAGCGTTGGATTAGCTTGAGCCATGGTAATTCTATTATTGTTCTTTTATAAAAACTAATGTGAAATAGCAGTGTTTGGGTTTTCATCAATTTCTTTTATTAAACCTTAAGGTAAATCTATTGTCTAACGTTAAAAGTTCTTAAAAATCAGCTTATTGGATTATTTGGCTTGGTAGTGAAAAAACAGGAAATGTCTCTTTTTGATACAAAAACTGTTCGATTCTGTACTGCTATCTTGAAATGAATATTTGTAAATATCTGAAAATAAATGCTTTACAGTTTTGGTATAAAAGTGGTCTTATCGAATATGTCGATGATCATTTTTTAAGAACGACAGTAAAGCAAAACTTTTTCAAAGTGTTTTAATTTTGGTTTAGGTTGAACTGTAAAAAAGGAGCTAGTAAGCTCCTTTTTTCTTTTAGTCCTTGCTGTCTTTATCGACATTTTTAACTCTAAAAGGAGGAACTACATAATCTTTAGGGAGATAATTTTCTGGTATAGTTGTCATACTACCGTCTCTCAAGGTGCTGTAGTGTGGAGACATGATCTCTACATTGGCCTCATTGAAATTATCTTGAATATGCGCATGAAGTTCTGAGTAGATATGTACCATGCCTTGTGCTTTAGTGGTATAGGCATTAAGCTGATAGCTGACATAGAAGTCATCTAGGCTAGTTTGCAAGACAAATGGTGCCTTGTCCTTAGAGATATGTTTAGTAGCCTTAGCAGCATTGAGTAAAAGTTCGTGTACTTGCTTCCAAGGGACATCGTAGCCAATGGTAACTGTGGTATGCAGGATGAGTCCATGTTCTTCTGCTGACCTGCTGTAGTTGATCGTATGCCCGCTGAGGATGGCGGAGTTGGGAATGGTGATGACCTCGTTTTTGATCGTTTTGATTCGCGTGACGAGTAGATTTTTTTCTTGTACATCTCCAGTGATGTCTCCGATTTTGACCCGATCACCAAGTTTGAACGGCCTCATATAAGTAATGACTAGGCCTGCTACCATATTTGCTATCGCAGAGCTAGAGCCTAGAGAGAAAAGGATACCTAAGAAAACAGATACGCCTTTGAAAATATCCGAGTCATTCATCGGAAGCAAAGGGAATATCAATACTAAGGTGAAAGCATAAATGAAAATCTTCAGAATGCTGTAAGTGGGCTGTGCCCAATCTGGGTAAAAACCTGGTATTTCTAGCTTTTTATGTTCAATCTCATCTGCCAAAAATTTGATCAATTTGAGCGCATACTTGACGATAAACAAAATGACGATGATGCTGATCAGGTTGGGTATGTAGTTGACAAAAGCTCTGAAGGCATTGGAGAGTGGATTGAGTATATAGCTAAAGAGTTGCTCGGCAAAACCTTCAGTAAAGGGAAATAAACTAAAAAGAAGGGGGAGCGATAGGTAGATGATCAAGATGATCGTAAGCACCTTTAAGATTCGATTAGCTATCAAAAGAATCGCTACTTCCCGTTCTACGGTAATGATCTCATAGTTTTTGATGCTATATCCTTTGAGCCATGTGCCTTTTGCCTGATGGATTTTCAGCGTAGTCCATCTAAAAAGCTTATTGATCAGTCTGATGATGAGGTAAGCAACGAATAAAATAAATAATGCTAAGGCACCTTTGATCAAATAAGATTTAAGGCTGTTTTCTGCTTTCTCATTGACTAAGCTGTTTTGAATTTTATTAGCATATAGCTTGGCTAATGATTCTTGGCTTTGATCCATCCATCTTGCATCCTCTGCGGTGATGCTTAGGAGTGTGAGGTCATCTTTGATCACATCCCAGCTGTAGCCTGCATTGAGTACAGTCAAAGAGTCCGATGGTTCGAATCCTGATTCATAGAGGGTTTGGATCTTTTCATTGATAGCTTTAGCCCTTGCTTCCGCTTTGAATGGACCAAAGGTGGTGTAGATATAAAAAAGCGTATCTTGAAATGGCGCTACTGGATAGCCTACAGTGACTTTTTTCAAGGAGTCTAAGGCTATTTCGCTTTTGCTAAAAAGATTTTGATCGGTCACGCCTTGCTTTATTAGCGTGTCATTAGACTGAGCCTGAATAGGCGTATAGATGAAGCAAATGCTACATATAATAAGTAGGTGTAGGATTCTAATCATTTGCTTTTTGGGTTAAAGGGTTGCTTTCCAGTCAATAAATCCCAAAACAGGATGAAGTCTGAAGCCAGACTGTAGAGAGGATATTGGAAAGTAGCAGGTTTGTTTTGCTCATAAAAATAATGCCCGACCCAAGCAAAGCCGTAACCGATAAGTGGAATACCAATGAATGCCCACCATGTCTGTGTGATCAGTATGTAGGCTAAAAGGAGGATTACTAATGAAGTACCTACAAAATGAAGTTTTCGGCAAGTAGCATTTTGATGCTCCGATAGGTAATAGGGGTAAAACTCCTTAAGATTGGGGATACGTTTCTCGGTCATGGTTCAGCGTTTTGACTGATCATAAATTAAACAAATAAATCCCTATAAATGAAAAAGCCGATCAAATTTTGACCGGCTAATTGATACTTTAAGCTTTCAGTGCTTCATATCCGGCTTTCTTGACGACCTCTATGACTTCCTCTGCTTTGAGTGAGGTTTCTACTGTCATGATTTTGTCTGGATTATTGGTGTCTACTTCCCAGTGAGTGATCTCTGGAACAGCTTCTAAATGAGGCTTTACAGTGGCGATACAGCCTCCGCATTTGATATTTGTTTTGAATGTTAATTTTTCCATGTGTTTATAATTTACTGTTTTTTAATCTAAGACTATTAGTAACTACTGAAACTGAACTTAAGGCCATAGCTGCTCCAGCGATCATCGGATTGAGAAGAAATCCATTGATAGGGTAGAGCAGACCTGCGGCTATAGGAATACCGATCAAGTTGTAGATAAATGCCCAAAAGAGATTCTGTCTTATCGTACGAACGGTTTGTTTGGACAGTTTGATGGCTTTAGAGATCAGTTTGAGATCTGATGAGGTGATGGTCATCTTAGCTACGTCTATGGCGATATCAGAGCCTTTTCCCATGGCGATACTGACATCTGCTAGTGCCAAAGCCTGAGAGTCATTGATCCCATCACCGACCATGGCTACTACCTTGCCTTTGGCTTGTAAGTCAGCCACGATATCACTTTTATCTTGAGGTAGGAGTGATGCATACACTTCATCGATTCCTACTTCATTGGCTACGGCTTGAGCTGTTTGGTTATTGTCTCCTGTGAGCATATACACTGAGATGTCCATTGACTGAAGCTCTTGGATCGCTGCTTTTGTATTGGACTTTATTTGATCGCTGATCGCTATGAGTGCAAGGATACTGTCCTGCTTAGCAAAACAGATCACTGTCTGACCGCTTGCTGCCAGTTTACTGACTTGATTTTGGATATCGGCCGCTATGCTAACTTGATTTTCAAGTAGTAATTTCTCATTTCCTAGAAAATAGGTTTGACCTTTGAGACTGGCAGATACGCCCATTCCTGTATGACTTTCAAACTCGTCTAATGCAGTGGGTTTGATATCCTGTTCTACCAAATAACTGGTAACAGCATGGGCCAAAGGATGCTCAGATTTTTTTTCCATTGCGAGCAAAACGGCTAAATCTTCAGGCTGAGCTGCAATATTGATCATTTGATTGACAGTGGGCTTTCCTTCAGTGATAGTGCCTGTTTTATCCAATAGAACAGTATCTACTTTGACAGCATTTTCTAGGCTTTCAGCATCTTTGATCAGTATGCCATTAGAAGCACCTTTGCCCACACCTACCATGATGGCTGTAGGAGTTGCTAAACCTAATGCACATGGACAAGCGATCACTAAGACCGTTACCATGGCCATTAAGCCTTGTGTAAAGCCATTTTCTCCACCTAGAATAATCCAAAGGATAAAAGTGATGATGGATATACCGATCACGATAGGCACAAATATCCCTGCTATACGATCAACCAGTTTTTGTACAGGTGCTTTACTACCCTGAGCTTGCTTGACCATCTGTATGATGCTAGATAGGAAGGTATCAGCACCGACTTTTTCTGCTTCAAACTGGAAGCTTCCTTTTTGATTGATAGTCCCAGCATACACTTGTTCTCCAGCCGTCTTTAATATAGCAACAGGTTCTCCACTGAGCATGCTTTCATCTACATAGGATTGTCCTGATACTACCTTACCATCTACAGGTATCTGATCACCAGGCTTGACTAAGATGATTTGTCCTTTTTGAACAGTGTCTATCGGAATTATTTTCTCGGTATCGTCTTCTAAAATAGTCACTGTCTTTGGTTGCAAACCCATCAGCTTCTTCAAAGCAGTAGAAGTTTGAGATTTGGCTCTTTCTTCTAAGAGTTTTCCTAGCAAAATAAAGAAAACGATAACTGTGGCTGCTTCATAGTAAACATGTGGATGTAGCCCTCTGCTATGCCAAAAGTCTCCGAAGAAGGTGTTGAAGGCACTAAAGACAAATGCAATCCCTGTACTAAGTGCCACCAAAGCATCCATATTGGCCTTCAAATGTCTAGCTTGCTTAAAGGCTTGGATAAAAAACTGTCTTCCTATCCAAAAGATTACAGGTGCGCTTAGGACAAAACTGATCTCATTGACATAGGGCTTATCCATGAAAAACATCCCTAAGATCACTACTGGGATAGAAAGTATCCCTGCCCAGATGGTACGTGTTTTTAGTTTTTTATAGGCAATTTGCTGTGCAGCTTCTTGCTGTTCAATTGCCTCATTTTCATCCTCTGTGATCAACATGTCATAACCTATAGATTGCAATGATTTTTGAAGATCAGTCAGTTTTACTGAATTAGAGTCAAATTCCACAAGAGCCTGTTGATTAGCATAGTTGACTTCCGCTTTCTTTACACCAGCCTGTGCTTCTAATGTGGAAGATACACTAACTGCGCATCCCGCACAGGTCATTCCTAATATAGGTATTGTCTTTTTGGTCATAGCTTCTCTTTTCTAAAATGAACACTACAAAGGTAAGCTGACCACAAGTGAAGAGTCTTACATAATTTTTGAAAAGACTTATATCATTTTGAGCCTACTTCATCCAAGGGTAGTCTTTTATTTGCTTTGATCTGTTTGAAATGGCTAGGTGTGAGACCAGTTATCTTTTTGAATTGTGTGGAAAGATGCGCACTGCTGCTAAAGCCCATTTGATAAGCGATTTCTTTGAGACTTAATTCATCATAAACAAGCAGTTCTTTGACCATTTCTATGCGCTGTAGGATGTAGTATTTCTCAATGGTGATGTTTTCTTTACTAGAAAAAATGCTGCTCAGATAAGCATAATCCTGTCCTAGATGTTCTTGGAGAAGATCTGACAAGTTAGTATGTTGCTCTTGCTCTTTTTCTCTGGCTTTGGATATGAGCAAATTTTTGATTCGCTCTATGAGTTTTGATTTTTTATCATCAAGCCACTCAAATCCCAATTCACTGAGCTTATTTTTAAGTTGATTTTCTTTGCTGACCTCTAAGTGATGTTTGAGCGTAATCTCACCTAAGCTCACCTGCTGATAAGGTATGTCAAGCTGATCAAGTGCCTCTTCAACTGCTTTGACACATCTCTGGCAAACCATATTTTTTACGCCTATCTGTAAATTATCCATTTCTTATTTCATTTCTGACATTTCCTCAAAAGGAAAGGTGATTGCTGTTACTATAAATATAAAACTACGTGAATAAGTTCTTTATCTAAACTACTCAGCTAGTTACATGACCGTTTGGTATCGCATTTTATCCTATATTCTTTTTCTCGCTTTAGTATACGCTTAGATTTTTATCTTTGTGCTATTAGGGAGGTCGCCTCTATTGCTTGTGATTTTCATAAGCCTTTTAAATGATCGCTGACCAGTTTATATAATAATCAAATCAAATATGCAGTATATCACCGTTTTTTGCGGTTCTAGTAAAGGTTCGAATCCGCTATTTGTCGAGCAAGCTAAAGCCATGGCTCAAGTATTTCTTCAACATGAGATTGGGCTAGTTTATGGAGGTGGTAATGTCGGCCTGATGGGAGAGATCGCAGATGCTATGATGGATGGCGGAGGTGAAGTGATCGGGGTGATCCCGCAGCGACTAGTGGATATCGAAGTGGCACATCATGACATCAGTAGGCTAGAGGTCGTACCAGATATGCGAGTGCGTAAAGCACGAATGGCCGAACTGGCAGATGGTTTTATTACTTTGCCTGGCGGTATCGGTACTTGGGAGGAGCTATTTGAAGTATTCACGCTCAATCAGCTAGGCTATATGACTAAGCCTATTGGACTGCTCAATGTAGCAGGATATTATGACAAGTTACTAGAGTTTATATCGCATGCTGTAGAGATGAAGTTTTTCAAACCACAGCAGTATGAAATGCTCCTAGTAGCAGAAGAACCTGAAGAATTACTTCGCAAAATGGTAGCTTACAAGCCGATCAAGATGGACAAATGGATCAAGTGACAAACCTTAAAAGAGACTAAAATGAACTTACATGTAATCAATACAGGATTTTTTAAATTAGACGGTGGGGCGATGTTTGGAGTAGTGCCTAAGACGCTTTGGCAAAGAACCAATCCAGCGGATGAAAATAACCTCTGCACTTGGGCAATGAGATGTCTGCTCATAGAAGATGGAGACCGACTTATTCTGATTGATAACGGTATAGGAGATAAACAGGACGCTAAATTTTTCTCTCACTATTACCTACATGGTGAGGACACACTAGAAAAATCACTCAATAGAGCAGGTTTCTCACTGGATGACATCACAGATAATTTTCTCACGCACTTGCACTTTGACCACTGTGGTGGGGGTGTTCGCTATCGAAATGGAGATCCAGCTCATGTCGAAATGACTTTTAAGAATGCAAAATATTGGTCTAATGAAGCACATTGGCAGTGGGCTACACAACCAAACGCTAGAGAGAAAGCCTCTTTCTTGAAGGAAAATATCCTCCCAATGCAAGAAAGTGGTAATTTGGCTATGGTTGATCTACAGAACAAGCAGTTTACCGAGCATATCAGTGTCATCACAGTGGATGGGCATACAGATAAGCAGATGTTGCCGAAGTTTCAGTATAAAGGACATACGATAGTTTATGCAGCAGATTTATTGCCGTCAGTAGGCCATATCCCACTCCCTTATGTGATGGGTTATGATACGCGACCACTGTTGACACTGGAGGAGAAGCAACGCTTTTTGGAAGAAGCAGCCGATCAGCGATATGTGCTCTTCTTAGAACATGACGGAGAAAATGAATGTTGTACTGTGACGCGTACTGAGAAAGGCATCAGACTAGACCGTACTTTTTCTTTGAGTGAACTGTAAGATGGCAAAGAGTAAATCAAAAATAGGCATTGCACTCTCTGGAGGCGGTGTGAGAGGAATTTCCCATTTGGGAGTATTGAAAGCCTTAAACGAATCAGGCATCTATCCAGACCGAATAGCTGGTACAAGTGCAGGTGCTATAGCAGGAGGGCTTTATGCCTATGGTTATGCTCCTGATGAGATATTAGAGATGATCAAGCAGACTAATTTCTTTAAATTCATCAAGCCTGCCATAAGTCTTAAGGGTATTTTCAAAATGGAAAGTACCAAAGAACTCTATCAAAACTATATCAAAACGGATGATTATAGTGCTACTAAGATACCCTTTACGGCCGTAGCTGTAGATATCTGTAAGGGTAAGATCAAGTACTTTTCTGAAGGCTCGCTGATAGAGTCTATTATGGCTTCATCATGCATCCCAGGAGTTTTTGATCCTATCACTATAGAGGGTATCAGTTATGTAGATGGAGGTGTACTCAACAATCTTCCCATAGAACCACTAGAAGGAATCAGTGAGAAAATCATCGCAGTACACTGCAATCATCTGCCAGAAAAACTCAATCTTCGTAATATGAAGGAGATGATCGAGCGATCCGTCATCATGAGCATGAATAATAATGCTTACTATAGGCAGTCAAAAGCCGATTTCTTCATAGAAACTCCTTATCTAGCCAAATATGGTGTTTTTGACATCCGTAAAGCTGACATTATTTTCAAGGAAGGTTACTATTTCGCTCAAGAGTACATAGAAAATCATCCAAGTTTACAGTCCATTTCTTCCAAATAGCATCATCATGAAGGCATTAGCCCAACTTATACTAAAAATAGCCGGCTGGAAAGTAGTCGGAGGATATCCAGCAAATACGCCAAAATCAGTGATGATAGCCGCACCACATACGAGTAATTGGGATTTACTCTATGCAAGAGCAGCTTTTTTCATCATGGGTGTTCCTGTGAGATACACGATCAAAAAGGAAGTGATGGTAGGCCCACTTGGCTGGTTTTTAAAGAAACTAGGTGCTATCGCAATCGATCGTAAGCGCAAAGTCAGTGGCAAACAAATGACTTATGTAGAAAATATGGTGCAAATGCTCAAAGAGCGAGACGAGCTAGTCATCATGATCACCCCTGAGGGTACACGTAGCTATGCGAAGCGCTGGAAATCCGGTTTTTATCATATTGCACTGGAAGCTGGTGTTCCGATCATTTTGGGATATCTCGATTATAAGAAAAAGCATGCAGGTATTGGACCTGTTTTTCATCCAACAGGTGATTATGAAAAAGACCTTGAGGAGATTCAGGCTTTTTATAGAGGTGTGACCGCTAAATATCCTGAGAAAGGTGTCAGATAGTAATTTAAAAAAACCGATAATGAGTCATTATCGGTTTTAACCATAGTTTAGTTTATGAATAGGTAATGTGTTCTGTTTTTAAATGATCATAGTACAGTAGGCTGACTAGTATGATCGGTGCAAAAAGGAAAATAGAGACAAATCCAAAACAGATGAATGAAGCCAAAGTGTAGGCGATTAGACTTTGTGTAATGAAGAGTCGGTAAAGAGGTAACTTTCTTTTGTCATTCCAAACTTTGATAAAAGCTGATGAGATTACTGGATAAATTATTGTGAAAGCAATCCAATAAATTTCACTTACTCTGAAATTTGGAAAGAGGATCAAAAGGAGTGAAGCACTTCCTGAAAATGCCAAAGTGAGCAGTGCAGTCTGAGTAGCTGTTATTTTTAAATTCTCTGTTTTCATGACTGTTTGTTTTGGTATAGTCTATACAGAGCAGAGTTTATTCCAAATTGTTTAAAGTATTGATAAACAACATCTTATAATAATTTACTTTAAGTGAAATTTGTAGAAATATTCCTCAGTTTGAGGTTTTTATTTTCTTGATAGCTTGATTTTTTTGGCATTGGACAGGATGATGGCTGATAGTATGATGGCCACTCCAAGCCATTGTATTGCAGATACAGATTCGCCAAGTATGATACTTGACATCAGCACAGCTACAGGTAGCTCTGCCGAGCTGATGATAGAGCTGAGACCTACGCCTGTCTTTGGGATACCTATCGCAAAGAATATAGGAGGGATCACCGTACCGAAAAGCGCTAGTGGGATTCCCCATTTCCAAAGTCCAGCTGTGATGGCTCCATTCCAAATGAAAGTAGGAGGAAAGATTACAAAAATAAGGATACAAGCACCAGTTAGCATCAAAGCACTCTTATGCAGCGGATTGAGTGCATTGCCTATTCGTCCACTTACTAGCAAGAAGATAGCGTAACAAAAAGCCGCTAACATACCATAGAAAACACCCATGATATCTATTTCTAATCTTCCTGAAGCGAAAAAAATTACCCGCAAGCAAGGTTCCAAACAAGATGACGATCACCGCGATGAATTGTACCAATGCGGGTTTTTTCTTAAAAAATAGATACTCGAGTAACATACTAATCCAAGTAAACTGCATCAACAATAGAATGGCAATTGAGGCGGGAATGAGTTTGACACATTGATAATAAAACAAACTCACCAGACCAGTAGATGCGCCCATCAGGAATACTTGCCACATCTGCTTTCTATCTAAATAGCCATCTTTGAATAATCGACCTTTCGTAGTGAAATATAATATCCAGAGAGTCATCATGCCCCAAAAAGCTTGAATTCCTGTGACATCTCCTAGAGAGTAACCCTCTTTATAAGCGAGTTTGACAAAGGTAGAGAGTACACCAAAGCTACTGGCTCCTAAAAAGACAAGCAAAATACCTCTTAACATGTATAGATTTGGTCATTAAATCAATGTAAACAAGATGAATCAATCAAGAATGATGCTTTTGATTAATTGTGTCGCAAATTAGTCAATAAAGTAAGACTAGACGCTATCAGATTACAGACTAAGAAATAAGTTTTAGGTTTTGAGCGTTAGTAATCGCGGTTAGGTGGGAACAGACGAATTGGTAATCATTTCTGATTATTTGCTATAATGCATTCATATTCAGTATTTTGATTTTTGATATAGATATTTTGTAATACACATTTTAGGCGAAAAAAACTGTAATCATTCAATTTGACATGATTAGCTTTTTCTTAATTTCGAACCTGATTCGTTATATTAAAAGATTCGTGAAATGCGATTATATGAATATCTTTCCACTATTTCGTGGCTGAAAAATAGCTTTGCACTAAAGCTTTTTGTCATATCGTTTTTGGGTATACACGTGCCGTTGATCGGTACTTTTGTTTTTTTACTACTCAATGGCTGGGGAGAGGTAAGTGTCACCTTGACAGTGATCATTCTTTTGATCTTCACTTTGGTAGCGACCATTCTGACTTTATATTTCCAACAGCAACTGCTATTTCCTATCAAGATAGCTCATAGATACATTGCTAGTTTCAGACAAAATCAGACTGTTTTAACTCCTCCAGTCATACATTCAAAAGATGAGGTTGGTCTTTTGATAACGGATATGATGTATTTGATCAAAGAGCTAAAAGACTTAGTTGAAGAAAGAGAAGATGTGGTCAGCTTGATTTCTCATGTTAGAAATAAATCATCTGAACAGTCTATCAAAGAAGTCATCGAAAGCATATCAGCTAGACTAGAAGGTATGCTACAAAGGAAATCTCTTGAACTAGTTATCAAAATAGATTCAGAGGCTAACATTCCTTTCAATAAAGATTTACTGGAGGAAGTTCTATATAATTTAGTCCATAACGCGATCAAGTTTTCACATTTAGGACAAAAAATCTTCATAGAGACCTTGACGACTTCTCAGAATATCACGATCACTGTCAAAGACGAAGGCATCGGCTTTGATCCAAATGAGGTAGAGCAAATCTTTGAAAAATTCACGTCTGCTTCGCAAGAAGGTACTTCAGGAGAGCCTAGCACTGGACTTGGCTTATACCTGTGTCGAAAGCTACTCAGAAAGATAGGAGGGCAGATTTCTGCTCAAAGCGAAGGACAAGGCAAAGGAGCTAGTTTTAAAGTAAAGATTCCGCTGACTTAGCTTTTAAGTTTGACATATACATTTTTGATGTGCTCTTTTCCGGAGGAGCGCTCGTCAATGCTAAACTTTTTGATTTCCTTTAGCAGTGGTACTAGTTTGCTATGACCATAATTTCTCGGGTCAAAGTTAGGCTGCTTCTTTAGCAAGTGACTGCCTAGCGCTCCTACAAATGCCCAACCATCATCATCGGCTAGGTCTTCTATACTTTCGGTGATAAATTTTATTAACCTAGAGTCAATTTTACTGACTGTAGTTTTACTTGTTGATTTTTGATTCTTTTTATCAAGCTCATCGTCAGTACTTTGTTGCTTTTCTAATATCTCCAGATAGATGAATTTATTGCAGGCGGAGATGAATGCAATGGGCGTTTTCTTTTCACCGATACCATAGACTTTCATGCCTGCCTCACGAAGTCTTGTCGCTAGTCGCGTAAAGTCACTGTCACTAGATACTAAGCAGAATCCATCCACTCGACCGCTATAGAGTATATCCATCGCATCGATGATCATGGCAGAGTCCGTAGCATTTTTACCCGTTGTGTAGCCGTACTGTTGGATAGGTGTGATGGCATTTTCTAGCAGTACACTTTTCCAGCCATTGAGATTAGGCTTGGTCCAGTCGCCATATATTCTTTTAAAAGTAGGAGTGCCATACTTCGTGACTTCTTCTAGCATGCCTTCAATATTACTAGAGGGGATATTATCAGCATCGATAAGTACGGCCAATCTGAGGTCATTATCTTGATTCATGAGCTAAAAATTTAAAATCCCCGATATTGTCGGGGATTGATGGATTACTTGAGTGAATTTAAAATACGAGCTAGTCGCTGCCAAGACTGATCTCTAGCAGCTTTGTTAGCTTCAGAGCCATTAGGATCGTCACCACTTCTCATGTAGGCATGACCAGCTCCATCAAATATCTCATAGACAAATCTCTGATTTTTAGCTTTCATAGCTGCGGCAGATTTTTCTATCGTGGCGTTGACACGGGCATCATTTCCTCCATAAAACCCATAAACTGGAGATTTAATCGTAGCATAGGCTGCATCATCTTGAGGGCCTGTCCCATAAAATACCAAAGCAGCTTCTAGATTTGGATTGTGTGTTGCATAATTGAAAGACTGTGAACCTCCCCAGCAAAATCCGACTACTATCACCTTACCATTGCTAGCAGGTAGACTTTTGGCATATTCAAAAGCCTTATCAAGATCTGATTTCACTTGCTCAGGTTTTAATTCGTATAGCGCATTTCGAGCAGCATCATCATTAGCAAAATCACTCGTTTTGGCTACTCCTGGTACTGTTTCAGAAAGAAGGTCAGGTGCAATAGCTATGTAGCCAGCTTCTGCTACCTGATCAGCAAATGATCTAGCCCAGTCATTAAGTCCTCTGTTTTCATGGATGACGATCACTACAGGCACTTTTTCAGCCACTTCTGGATAAACTACAAAGTTGTATACTGTACGGTCTTGGTTTTTCAATTTGACCCATTCATGGTGTCTTGGAGAGTTTTCTAAGCGCTCTAAAGCAAAATCTTGTGCTTGTAGCGTAGATATGCTAATTAATAAGAGTAGGATGATGGAATATTTTTTCATTTTGTTTAGTTTTAGCTAATTCACCAACCCTTAATCTATGCAAAAGTTATTGTTTTTACTAATTTTTGGTTTGCTGGGAGTGGCCTGTTCCCCTGATGCTCCTGAGCAAAAACCAGCGGAAGATACCGCTATATTCAAAGGTGATTCTCCTTGGCCTGAGATCAGAAAAAAGCGCATTGCTCAACTGCTTCCTCAAGCGCTAAAAGCAGCGGGTGTAGATGCATGGCTAATCATCTGTAGAGAAAATAACAATGATCCACTAGCGCATCATATAGGTGGTGAAAATGCCGGTGGAGAAGCTGCTTTTTTATTCTTCTTAGACGGTGATTCCGTTAAGTCAGTAGTTTTCTCACCAGTAGGTGAGGCAACTGCACTTCGTGATTTGAAAATACATGATGAAGTAATCAATGTTGCTAGAGATAAAAATGCATTGACCCAATTAGCTGATTATCTAAGGGATACTAAGATCAAAAATATAGCGATCAACTCTAGTACTTCCATGAATATGGGTGATGGTATCAGTGCGACTCAAAAAGAGCGTCTCATGTCGGCACTAGGACCAAAATATCAACTAGTATCAGCAGATGAAGTGATCTATGAGTGGCTTTCGATCAAGCTTCCTGAGGAGGTAGAGATCATGACTAAGGCTGCAGAGCTTACCGCTGCTTGGCAGATAGAAGCATATGAGCAGATCATCCCTGGTATCACTACAGATGCCGAGGTGGCCAAATTCCTAAAGCAAAAAATGGCAGCGTATGGTGTTACAGACGGTTGGTCTCCTGATCAAAATCCGAACGTAAACTCTGGTGCAGACAGAGGGCACTCTCATGCTACAGATAAAGTCATCATGCCGGGAGATGTCATCCAAACGGACTTTGGTATCAAGGTGTTTGATATGTGGGTCACAGATATTCAGCGATTTGCCTATGTGCTTAGAGAAGGAGAGGAAAATGCTCCTGATTCTGTCTTGCGTTATTGGGAAGGATCTAAGAGTGGTTCTAGGATAGCTTTAGCCACGATGAAGCCAGGCGTGACTGGATATGATGTGGACAAAGCTCAAAGAGCACTGATGGAGAAAAATGGATCTTCCTATGTCATGTGGAGTACGGGACATCCTGTAGGCTATGTAGCACATGATATTGGGCCTAGTCTTGGAGGTGCTCAAGTACAGGGTAACCCGCGACCAGCCTCACTGAAAGTGCTTAAGGAAGGACAAGTTTTCGCCTTTGATGGTTTTCATGCTTGGGAGTTGGCCGATGGTAGCACAAAGACCATGTCTGTAGAAGAGATGGCAGTGATTACCGCTGACGGAGCCAGATATCTGATTGCTCCTCAAGAAGAGTTGATTTTGGTCAAATCCAAAAAGTAGTTTTCTATATTCCATAAAAGTAAAAGCTCGGAAGTGATTCCGAGCTTTTATACTTTAATAGGCCCATTTCAAATAAACACTTCCATAAGTAAACCCACCTCCAAAGGCTGCTAAGATCAAGTTATCTCCCTTTTTGAAATCCTTTTCCCACTCCCAAAGGCATAGTGGGATAGTAGCGGCAGTCGTGTTGCCGTACTTTTGGATATTCAAGCAAACTTTATCCATGCTCACCCCCATACGATCAGCAGTAGCTTCTATGATGCGCTTGTTAGCTTGATGAGGTACTAGATAAGCTATATCTTCGCCCACTAGGTCATTTTTCTTCATGATCTCTTCTGCTACATCAGCCATTTTTGTCACGGCAAATTTGAAAACACTCTTACCATCTTGATAGAAATAATGTTCTTTTTTAGCTACTGTTTCGGCTGAAGCGGGGTAGGCAGATCCTCCTGCTTTCATGAATATGAGGTCTTTGCCCACAGTGTCTGTTCTGAGTATTGAATCCTGAATACCTAGCGCATCAGTACTTGGCTCTAAGAGCACTGCAGCAGCACCATCACCAAAGATGATACAGTTGTTTCGGTCACTATAGTCAGTAATGCTTGACATTTTATCAGCACCTACTACGATGACTTTTTTATACATACCAGAGCTGATGTAGTGTCCTCCTGTAACCAATGCATAAAGAAATCCACTACATGCAGCTGCTATATCAAAACTAAGGGCATTTTTGATGCCTGCTTTGTCACAAATTAAATTAGCTGTAGAGGGAAAAAACATATCTGGCGATATGGTCGCACAAATGACAGCATCTATTTCTTCTGGATTGATCCCTTTTTTAGCTAGGAGACTTTTCACAGCTTCAGCTCCTAGGTGAGAGGATCCCTTTCCTTCTCCTTTTAGTATTCTACGTTCTTTGATACCTGTTCTAGTAGTGATCCACTCATCAGTGGTTTCTACCATCTTCTCTAGTTCTGCATTGGTTAGTATGTATTCTGGTACATAACCTGCTACAGCAGTGATGGCAGCTTGGGTGATATTAGCTTTCATTTATTAAATTTTATTTGGTATTTCTTGATAAATACTCAATCAAGGTACAAATTAATAAAACGAATTGCTAATAAAAGAGCTGTTCATTGAATAATTTGCAATGAATACTTCTGTTAGAAAAAAAATCACGATATCATTTACCTCCATTAGCTCTCAAATCATTTCTACAGTTGGTATCTAAGCTAGGAACTCTTGAGTCCATCATCCCTGGAATGATACCTCCTGACTCTATGGCCCAGTACATGAGACAACTGTCATCGTCACAGTGACCATTGTTTTCACCATCTTCATGTGGTGTTTCCATAGCTGTACCTATGTTCACTAAGCCTAATAAGTGTCCAAGTTCATGATTGAGCACAGAAGATTCTAGAGTTGTTCTACTGACTTGACCAAGTCCACCTGAGTTTTCTCTGATCCTTCTTTGATAAAGTGCAGCTGATGTGTTTCTATGTGCTACCCCTAGGGTGACTTGATTTCCTTCATCACTTTCAGCATATCCATCTAAAAATAAAATATAGGCTGTAAGTTCTTCTCCTACATTGTAAAAGTCCCTGTTTTCTTCTTCTATTGCTCTGATTTGTGAGATACTGTATGTCTCGCTTCCTTGTGCAGGTATTTCTTGAAGTTTAATTGTAATACTTGATTTGTTGAGTAGGGTTGAGAGGAAGTTTCTCAGATTGGTGATTGTTTGAGTGGTGGGCTGATAGCCTTGCATGTAATCAACCTCTATCGTCAGTGTAGTAAATTTATCTGTTGATAAGAAATCGTTAGCTGAAGCACCTACTGATCTGTTGGCAGCTGGAATATCTGGCTGAGTATTATTGATTTCTTCGGTATCTTTTTCACATGCAAAAGATAAAATCACTAAGCACGTCAACCATAAGTATGTAAACTTCTTCATATTTTAATTTTTGGTGATATTCTATAATGATCAAGATTCATTCCTTTTTAGAAATGTGTATACTTTTACTTACGGAAAGCAAATTATAAATGGATCTCATCTTGCTTTTGACCCTTAGTCATAAAAAGAGCCTCAACATATCATGCTGAGGCTCTTAAATGTATGAAATATGATTAGTTGATTTCGCTCTGTTGTGCTCTCAGCCTTTCTATCCTATATTGTCTGTTTTTCAAGAGATTTACATATCTGAGAGAATGCTTGATCCCAAAGTCTTCATAAGCAATACTGGCGCGATTAATCGCTTCATCTAAGTTGCCATCTATCTCGCTGATGATGGCTAGATTATGCCATGCTCGACCAGCTATTTTAGCCTTTGAGTTTTTGGTTTCCATGAACCAAAGTTGACCTGCACCATCCCAGTTGCCTGTTTGTGCTCTTCTTTTAGCTACTTTGAAAGTATCACTTCCTTTGACATAGTACTCTCTACGAATAGTCGTCCAGTAGGGAACAATGCGTGCAGCATATCGCTGACCTAGGATGTAGCTCTCTCGATTGACGGCTTCTGTTCTTCCGATGATCGCAGCTGCTGCTTCCACAGGGTTGATCCCACGGCCTACAGTAGTGACAGGTGTATTGACTCTAAATTCATCGATGATGGTGCTACTTGCAGGGTCATATATTCTCCAACCTGTTTTGATAAGTGTTTGATTGGTCGCAATGTGTTCTATGATAGGAATTTCTAAGCCGAGGGCATTTTTGGTTGTGATCTCTCGATTGCTGTAAGTTACTTTAGACTCTGTATCAAAATACTCTAGGACAAATAAGGCGTCTAGATCATATTCTTGGCAGATCTCACTGATTCTAGCCCATGATACTGGATTTGGAAGATTGCCAAAAACCGTATTTTGAAGCCTGATATCATCTATAAGTATGATAGATTGAAGTTTGTCATTTTTCATCAGCTCATCTCTGAGACCCATCATGCCTTGGATCGCAGCCTTTTCATCCATATTTCTACCTTCAGCAGAGAGGACTTTATCTACAACATCGAGTATTTTGTCTTGCTCATTAGGATTACTTCTGTTGATGAGACCTGCCTTTTTGATATAGTTTGGCATACTTACAGGAGCTGGTTCAAGCGCGCTGATATTGACATAATTGCTTTTACCACAGCTCATGAGGATCAGGGTAAGCAATAGGAGTGAGACGTGTTTTTTCATGGTGGTTAGTGTTTGTTTGGATGAGTCAAATTTACGACTATTTCTCATCATCTAGCATGACTTTGATTTCCTCCAGTTTGATATTTAGCAAATGGTAGCTATTGCCGGTGATCCGAGGTTTATACCGATACAAGCCTCTATATGCATAGGGGTCATCTATCACTTCAAGTATGGCTTTTTCATTGATCGTGAAGGTATTGACTTTCCAATAAGGTGCTAGCGGTAAGATGGCAGCACTTGTACGAGCAGGAATAGTAATCTTTAAATTTTGATCATCTAACAGCTCAATTGATAGCTTGGAAAGATCGTTTTTATCTACTTGATAAAAGTATTTTTCAAATTTCTTTAACACCAGACTGTCAGCTATATAAGCTTTTCCGTTGTCAATATTACTTATATCTCCAGATTCTTCTGAATAAGGATCTAAGTCAAAGGAGATGCGAACATCTACTGCTTGCTCTTCAAAATTGTTTAAATAAACATACTGTCCTCCCGTAGCGCAAGCAGTCAAAGCGCTAGCTATGATGCTGTATATGATTCCTTTTAATTTCATAAGCTTGAATTTTAGATAGCATAAGGTATAAAAAAAGGAGCCAAAAATTGACTCCCTTTCCCAACAAATAAACCAACATACATATTTCTTTATCGCTGTACCAGCACCTTTTCGCCAAGTCTATCAATAGAGAGATGTGCTAATTCTTGACTAATGTTGGCAATGAAAATCGCATTGTTTTCAATCGCCTTTTGATTTTCTAGTAGACTTTGTAAACTGACCTTTCCGATAAGTTGAATACCTTCTTCGTTTCTAATAAATTCTCTTGTTTGGATGCCAAGTTTGCTGATGATGGTTTCATTGGAACTTGATAGGTAGATGTCTATATGAGAGGATGTTTCATGATGTAAATTTTTTGCTTGTAGATATTTGTTGTATGCATATCCTTTGCCAAGCGCTAGCTTCTTCACATCTGATAGGACAGAGGCTCCAGTGGCGTAGCTTCCAGCTCCTTTTCCTTTATAAAACTGCTCTCCTTGATAGTCAGAGGTGATTTCTATGCCATTATATTCATAGGCTACTTGTGCCAATTCATGTGTTTTAGGTAAAAAAGTAGGTAATACAAATGCATGTATAGCCTGCTCTTGAACTGTGGCAGTAGCGATGAGTTTGATGACTGCATCATGTGATTTGGCCAAGTCTACAGCCTCATGGCTGATATCTTCTATACCCAGTTTTAAAATATTGTCTGGGTGAATGATCGCGCCAAAGGCATGAAGTGATAGGATACTCAGTTTACTAGCTGCATCACTTCCTGAAACATCCAAATAAGGATTTGCTTCTACATAGCCAAGTTTTTGTGCTTCCGTCAAAGCTTCTTGATAAGAGATTCCTTCCTCAAAGATTTTGGTAAGGATAAAATTACTAGAGCCATTTAATATCCCTGATATTTTAGAGATAGGTTCAAGAGCATAATGTGTCTCCAATACCTCGATGATCGGAATTCCTGCAGCCACAGAAGCCTCATAAAGTAGTTTGCTTCCGTGCTTTTGTTGTAACTCTAAGAGCTCTTTAAGATTTTCAGCTATGAGTTTTTTGTTGGCAGAGATTACATTAATTCCTTTTTCCAAAGCATTTGAAACGATATGATGGGCTTCATCCGCATCACTAATCAACTCTAGGATCAAATCTATTGTCTCGTCTTCGAGTATGTAATCAGCCTCATAGGCTAATTGTGCTACTTGCAGTGCCCTTGGTTTGTGAGGGTCTTTGACAACCACCTTTTTGGGAATGAATTGTTGGATTTTTTGAGTGATCTGATAGTATCCACTACCCACGACTCCCAATCCAAATAGTCCTATATTTTTTGACATGTTAGTTCAGATAAAATGATTTTAAAATGTAATTGAGCTGCTCGTACTCTATCAAAAATGCATCGTGACCATAAGGAGACTTGATCTCTTTATAGTGACCATTTTTGACTAATCGACTGATGAGCTGTGCTTCTGTTTTAGGAAAAAGCAAGTCCGTATCGATGCCTACAGAAAGTGTTTTTGCTTTGACTTTTTGTAGTGCGGAGATGAGACCGCCTCTATTTCTACCCACATGATGACTATCCATAGCCTTACTGAGTGTCCAATAGGCAAATGCATCAAATCGACTAGCAAGCTTTTCACCTTGGTATCGCTGATAGGAGTTGGCTTTGAAATCATCTAATCGAGCATCCTCATCCTTTTGCTTGACCTCATAACTATCATAGTGACGATAGCTGAGCATCCCGACTTGACGCGCTATTTTCATCCCAGTCAATCCCGCCTTAGGGTTTTTATCAGGCCAAGTAGGATCTAGCAAAATAGCTTGTCTTTGCGTTTCATTGAAGCCAATTCCCCAAGGAGACATTTGAGCATTGCCAGCGAATAATACTACATGCTCAAATAGATCAGGATTTTCAATAGCCCAATGTAGAGCCACTTGAGCTCCAAGAGAACCACCCACGAGAGATTTAATCTGATGTATGCCCAGTGACTTTCTAAGGATATCTATAGCTCTCGCCATATCATTTGTTGTGACCAAAGGGAAATCATGATAGTAGGCATTACCTGTCTTGGGATTGGTACTTAGCGCGTAAGTAGAGCCATAGCATGAGCCTATTACATTGGCACAGATGATTTGATACTCATTGGGATCATAAAACCTATCTTCACCGACTAGTCCACTCCACCATTCTAGCGGATTGGTGTTGCCAGTCAAAGCATGACAAATCCATATAATGTTTGACTTGTCAGCGTTAGCTTCTCCAAATACTTGATAGCTGATGTGAAGCTCGGGGAGAATATCTCCTGAGTCAAGAGTAAAGGCTTGCTGGTGATGATAGGTTTTGATGTTCATGACTGTGTAGCTAGTTCTTGTATATTTTCTTCTATTTTAGCAAAAGCCTGACTCAAATCCGACTTGATATCCTCAATATGTTCGATCCCAAGTGAAAGTCTTAACAGGGCAGGAGCAACACCCGCTGCTAGCTGCTCTGCATCACTGAGTTGCTGATGTGTAGTTGCAGCAGGCTGAATAATCAGTGTTTTAGCATCTCCCACATTGGCTAAGTGGCTAATGAGCTTTAAACTATCGATAAATTGGGTAGCGACTTCTTTACCACCTTTGATGATGAAACTCAGAACACCTCCATAGCCATTTGTAAGGTATTTATTAGCTAGATTATGATAAGGGCTACTTTTCAAGCCAGGGTAGTTGACTTTCTCTACTAGAGGATGTTCTTCAAGCCATTGGGCTATAGCTAGGGCATTGTCTACTGTGCGCTGTACTCTGAGAGAGAGCGTTTCGATGCCCTGTAAGAGCAAAAAGCTATTAAATGGTGCCAGTGCAGGCCCAAAATCTCTCAAACCCTCCACTCTAGCTCGGATAGAAAATGCTACATTAGGAAGTCCTAGCGGGTTATTTTCGCCAAATGTCTCCCAGAAATTTAAGCCATGGTAGCCTTCTGATGGTTCAGAAAATTGAGGAAACTTGCCATTACCCCAGTTGAAGTTTCCACCATCCACGATCACCCCTCCGATAGTAGTTCCATGACCTCCGATCCACTTAGTGGCCGAAGCTGTGACTACATTGGCGCCATGATATAGAGGTCTGAAAAGATAACCTGCTGCACCAAAGGTATTATCTACCACTAGTGGGATATCATGTCTTTTGGCTAGTACTGCTATGGCTTCAAAGTCAGGAATATTAAACTCAGGATTGCCGATAGTTTCTAGATAGATCGCTTTGGTTTTAGAATCTATCAAGGCTTCAAATGCTTCTGGACTGTCTCCCTTGGCAAATCTCGTTTCAATCCCTAGTCTTTTGAAGGCGACTTTGAATTGATTGTATGAACCGCCATAGAGAAAGGACGTGGAGACGAAATTATCCCCACTTGAAAGGATGTTATTGAGTGCAATAAACTGAGCGGCTTGACCAGAACCTACAGCAAGTGCTGCAACACCACCTTCTAGAGCAGCTATTCTGTTTTCAAAAACCTCATTGGTAGGGTTCATGATTCTCGAGTAGATGTTTCCAAATTCTTTTAGCGCAAATAGATTGGCTCCATGTTCGGCATTATTGAACACAAAAGAAGAGGTTTGATAAATGGGTACTGCTCTCGCATTGGTGCTAGCGTCTGGAGATTGTCCTGCGTGTAACTGTAATGTATCAAAATGAAATTTCTGTGACATGATCGTAAAGATTTAATTGTTGAATAATTGTATAAAAGAAACAGAAGGGTATAGGCTTCCCTGTGCGCGCATACAGCTTGGCTATACCAATCCGATTAATTCAGAAAAGATGAATAGGATTGACTATTAGCACATGCAACAACAGCACATACAATAATTCTCAGAAGGGGTAAATTGTAAAATTGAGCTCTGGATTTGAGCAAAAGATTTTTCTAAGCTTAATAGCCTGAAATCTTGATTCGATAATAAGGCTTGTGTGTTCATACGGCTGTTATTTTATAAGCATCTTCGGTACTTCCGAAGATCAGGTGTTGGCACCTTTGAACGAGGAGTTCTAGGTTGCCAGAGGGTCATCGAGCCTGTTCTCTCACCTCTTCTTTATAAAATCCCAACACTAATGCGAAAGGATGCTCAAATGTAGATTGATTCGTTTCTCAATTCCAAATTTGGAGGTCAAAAAATCTAAAAAAAGATGATAGATATTTTCTATCAATGATTCATAACTATCATTAAATCAATATACTTAATTAGTCGATATTAAAGTAAATTATAGTTTGTTAAATTTTATCTATGCCCACGACTTTGGCTATTTTTTCCTTTGCTAAAAGTCGATCTTCAGCATCAGCTTGTGGAGCTTTATGCATCTTTTCAGCCTTGGGATGGTACTGAAAATGGGCAAAAATAGGGAAGTGATCAGAGCCAATACCTGGTAATCTTTTGATGGATATCAAGGTAAAATCTGCACTTACAAACACATGATCTAATGCCCACCTCAGGAAGGGAATCTTAGCATGAAACGTACTGAAAAATCCTCTCCCTTTTCTTGGATCAAGTAGTTCACTGATCCGCTGAAATAAACTGTTGGTATAAGACCAAGCGACATCATTCATGTCACCTGCGACTATCGCAGTTTCATCGTTTTCTTTGATTTTTCTGCCGACCATCAGAAGCTCTGCATCTCGGTCTGTTGATGTTTCGCTCTCTGTAGGACTAGGAGGCATAGGGTGTAGTCCATAAAAGTTGATGATGTCCCCACTTCTGAGTTCAACGAGAGCATGTATAGAAGGAATTTCTTTATCGATGAGGTACTTTACTTCAGCACTTTGAAATGCCAGTTTGGAGAATAGATGCATGCCATACAGGTTTTCTAAGGGTACTTTTACACTGTGAGGATAAGATTTATCTAGATCAGATAGGGCATTTTCCCACCAAGCATTACTTTCTAGCGTTAGCACGATATCTGGATCATACTCTTTGACTAATAGCAGCAACTTATCAGCTTTTGTATTTGTCTGAAGCACATTAGCCATCAGTAGTGAAATGCTTCTATGAGGTGTCATAGACTGTCTTTTAATAACTTCCTTAGGCGCTAGACGAGTGTATGGATAGATGTGAATAAATTGATATACAGTCGTGATGCCAAGTGCTAATATGAAGCCTATCGTGAGGTATTGGTAGGTATTGCCATAGATCAACCAACCAATAAGACAGAGGATCATCAAAATGATCAACTGAGTTCTAGGAAAGTCAAAAACTCTAACGCTCCAATGGTCTATTCTAATCAAAGGTATAATACTCATCAAGCAAAATAAAGAAGAGCAAATGATGAGCAGAATCTTCATAAAGCTATTTCTTGGCTATGGTATAGACTGCATGAACAAGTCCTGGAATGTAGAAAAGAATGGTTAGGAGGACATTGATCCAAAAGGCAGATTTCAATCCAACATGTAGAAATACACCCACGGGAGGAAGTATGATAGCAAAAATTATTTTAATCAGATCCATAGTTTAGAGTTTTAAGACTATGAATTTAAAAGATGTGCTTTTTAAATCCTAGCTTTTCACACTTCAACCAAATTTCTTTTGACAGACGTTTTGGTGTCGCAATATATAAATTTGATAACGAGTATTTTAGCCTAAATTTTTTTGGTTTTATGAAAATGGCTAATTACTTTTATCTCGAGATAAACGCATTACAACAACAAAAAAAATAATCTGATCATGGGGAGCTCAGAAAATTTTGATCCGATATTAATTATAAAGCCACCTAGAAGATCCAAGAGATCTACTAGTTCTCGCTTATTTTCAGGTAATCGTTTAATCGTGATGACTATTCTAGGTTTGGTTGTTTACGCAAGTATCTCTTTCGCTATTTACCAAATCCTTTTTTGATCAATAGGCTCTCCAGTAATAAGGGCTAAGCAGAATCAATACAGTAAACAATTCTAATCTTCCAAGCAACATCAGAAAACCTAATATCCACTTAGCGGTATCTGGTAGTGCAGAGAAATTATTCGCAGGACCCACATCACCTATTCCAGGCCCTACATTTCCTAGACTCGTAGCAGCTGCACCGAGAGAAGTATCAAAATCCATCCCAGTCATCGTTAGCAGCATAGTTCCTATAGCAAATATAGTTAGGTAGATCATGAGAAATGCTAGGATATTATAAGTGATGTCTCTAGGAACAGCTTTTTTGTTCAGTCTTACGGGGATGATAGCAGAAGGGTGTAGTTGCCTTTTGATCTCAAGGATCGAGTTTTTGAAGAGGATAGTGTGTCTGACTATTTTGACACCTCCAGCCGTTGACCCTGCCATACCGCCAACAAAAAGCAGCATGAAGAAAAACAGGGTAAGAAATGGTGTCCAAATAGTGTAATCAGCAGTAGCAAAGCCTGTAGTAGTGATGATAGAGACAACTTGGAATAAGGCATCTCTTACACTTTTAGCAACTCCAATGTCCTCCGTTAAGAGAAGTCCCAGAGTAACTACCGAAGCACTAAATAGCGTGATATAGAGATAAATCCTAAACTCTTCATTCTCCCAGATTTTGGCAAATTTAGCCTTGAAGCCAAAATAACTTAAAGTAAAACTCATTCCAGCTAAAAACATGAAGATGATAATCACATACTCTATATAGCTCGAATTGTAGGCTGCAATACTGGCATTTTTGGTAGAGAATCCCCCAGTAGCCATAGTCGTCAAAGAATGGTTGATGGCATCAAAAAAGCTCATATCACCAAGCATCAATAGCACAGTTTCGATCAGTGTCAAACCGATATAGACATACCAAAGTCTCTTAGCAGTTTCCTTAATTCTAGGCTTTAGTTTATCTGGGCTAATCCCCGGAGCCTCAGCTACAAATAGTTGCATGCCTCCAATACCTAAGATCGGTAAAATAGCTACCGCTAAAACGATGATTCCCATACCACCGATCCACTGTGTCATGCTTCTCCAAAAGAGAATGCCTTTTGATTGAGCTTCGATATCGATTAAGATAGAAGCTCCAGTAGTGGAATATCCTGAGATAGTTTCAAATACCGCATCGGTCATATTAGGGATAGCCCCACTGAGGACAAAAGGCAAGGCGCCAAAAAGTGACATGATGATCCAGCCCCCAGATACGATCAGATATCCTTCTCTACGTTTGAGCTCTTTATTTTCATTATTTCTATTAGTTAGCCAAAGCAAACCACCTACACCGATATTAATTCCAGCTGCCAATAACATATTGACCCACTCAACTTCCCAATAATAAATCGAAACAGCCGCGGCCAAAAGCATGAAAAGTCCATTGAAAATCAATAGAAGACCGATAATGAATAATATGACGCGATAGTTAAATTTCATCTCGACAAGTTATTTGAAAAAGCTTTCGACCTTCTTGATACACTCAGGTCTCGCTAGGACAACTACTCTATCTTGTGGCTTGAATACAAAGTCTCCTAAGGTCGTATAGCCTACATTTTTGCGGACTACACCACCAATCAAAGCAGAAGTAGGGAAGTCTAATTCCTTGAGTGTAGCTTCTGATATGCGTGAGTTTTCATTCACTTCAAACTCCAATATCTCTGCATCTACACCATGTATACTCGTGAGTGAGACGATCTGACCCTGGCGGATGTATCTAAATGTAAAATTAGCCGCTATGAGCTTTTTATTGATCATCGTATCTACACCGATATTTTGAGAGAGGTGGATATAATCGATATTCTCTACGAGTGAAATGGTCTTTTTTACTCCGTTGTTTTTGGCCATTAGGCAAGAGATGATATTCGTCTCAGTGTTGCCTGTAACTGCTATGAAAACGTCCATTTTATCGATGTTTTCTTCCAGCATAACATCAAGCTCACGACCGTCAGCATTGATGATCATCGTGTCTGTTAAAAGCTCTGCTAGTTCATTGCACTTTTCCTCATCTTTTTCGATGAGCTTGACATGATAGTTTTTGCTAAGTGCTTTGGCAGCATTGATTCCTACACGACTACCGCCTAGGATCATGATGTTACGCATGCCTGTTTTCTTATTACCAGATAGTGTCAGTACGTTTTCTATGCCATCAGGCTGCACGATAAAGTATGCATGATCATTTAGCTCAAAAATGGTATCTCCATGAGGAATGATGGTCTCATTATTTCGCAGGATAGCTACAGTGACGAAGTTTGACTGACCACTCATTTGACCGATCTGTTTCATGCTCTTACCTAAAAACCTAGACTCTTCGCGAATCAGTACACCAATGAGCGAAAGTTTACCGTTATCAAAGTCAAAAGTATCTGTCAAAGCAGAAGCTCTTAACAAGCGTTTGATCTCTTTAGAAGCAAGTGATTCAGGGCAGATAACTTCATCGATACCTAGCTCATTGAGTCTGATTTCCTCTCTTTTTGAAATAAATTCGGTGTTGGAAACTCTAGCAATGGTCTTTTTCGCACCTAAATGTTTTGCGATGATTGCAGTGGCCAAGTTGGTCTCCTCTGAGGATGTAACTGCTATGAAAAGATCTGCCTCTGAGACACCTGCATCTTGTAGGGTAGCATAGGAGGTAGAACTTCCCTTGATTGTGCCGACATCTAGCTGTTTTGAGGCATTTTTTAGTCGATCAGGATTTTTGTCGATGATGTTGATGTCATGGTTTTCGATAGACAATAGTTTCGCTAAGTGAAACCCTACATCTCCAACACCTGCTATTATGATTTTCATAGATTTGAAACCTGATTAAAGGTCTAATTTAGATATTATTTGTTTGATTGCTTCCTCCAAAGGAGTGAGGAATCACCATAGCTCAAAAATCTATACTTTTCGCTTAGTGCCGATTGATAGATTTCTTGCCAGTCTTTTCCTACAAATGCTGCAATGAGCAAAATTAAAGTTGATCCAGGCTGATGAAAGTTAGTCACGATGGCATCACATACTTGGAATTGATAACCAGGGAAGATGAATATTTCCGTCTCTCCCAGTAGCTGGTCTTGATTGAGACTATCCATATGATCTAGAATAGCTTGAAACGCCTCACTACGACTTGGGAGCCTTTCATTTCTGTTTTCGTATGGGTATAACTTGCTGATTTTAAAATTTTTATCTACCTTATCTTTAAGTAGTTTCACGCCATACCAATAGCTACTTTCTAAGGTACGCATTGAAGTTGTTCCTACTGGAATGATCGGACCTTCATGCTGGATGATGTTGACTATATTAGCTCGATTGATCAGGATTTGCTCAGCATGCATTGGATGTTCTACAACTGTCTCAGACTTGATCGGTTGGAAAGTACCTGCGCTGACATGGAGCGTCAGATAGTCTAGTTGACAACCTTGATCTGCGAGCTTTGTCAGGATCTCGGGAGTAAAGTGTAGTCCTGCCGTAGGAGCAGCTACAGCTCCTTCGTGTTTTGAATAGACCGTCTGGTATCTTGGCTTGTCATCAGCTGTAGCTTTACGTTTGAGGTAGGGCGGAAGCGGCACTTCACCAGCAGCTTCTATGAGGTCTACAAATTTGGTTTCCTCAGGACTCCAAGTCAGTTTTACTTGGCCATTCGTTCTATCGATCAATTCTGCAGAAATCTTAACGACCTGACCTGATACAAGTACCTCACCCTGCAAAATCTCTTGATCTTTCCATTTTTTGCTATTTCCTATCATACACTTCCAGCTACTCTCTTTTGTAGCTAGCATGGCAGTAGTGATTACGGTGCTAGGGCTAATGGGCTGAAGCAGGAAAATCTCAATATGCGCTCCAGTACTTCGCTGAAAGCTGAGTCTCGCTGGGATGACTTTTGTATTATTAAAAAACAATAAGCTGTCCTTAGGAACAAGATTAGTAATGTCTGTAAACTGTCGGTGGGTAATTTTTCCTTCTTTGTAATGAAGTAGCTTGGATGCTGAGCGATCCGCTAGAGGGAATTTGGCTACGTATTCGTCAGGGAGTATGTATTCATAGTCTGACAAATCAATTGTTGGTATGCTTAATCTATTGGTATCCATGTGTTTTTGACAAGGGATGCAAATATAAAGCTTGTTTATAATATATAGTGCTTCTTAAAAAGAAAAGCCCATTATTGGGCTAATTCTTTGGTTTTCTTTTCGCTGATGTATCTTTCTTGAGATTCCTTGATGATCTGCAGTGCAGCCTCTCTATTTTCC
This sequence comes from Penaeicola halotolerans, assembly GCF_016464625.1. Taxonomy (GTDB): domain Bacteria; phylum Bacteroidota; class Bacteroidia; order Cytophagales; family Cyclobacteriaceae; genus Penaeicola; species Penaeicola halotolerans. The sequence continues at coordinate 817,193 of NZ_JAEAGO010000001.1, read as the reverse complement.
CATCCTTCTATACCTACCTTCTTTTTTTCAAGGTCTTTATATACCTGGAAGAAATGCTCGATCTCCATGATCAAGTGTGGATTTACCTCCTCAAGACTATTGATTTTATTCCAAATAGGATCACTGACTGGTACACAAAGTAATTTGGCATCTGGGCCTTTTTCATCATACATTCTAAAAAGACCTACTGGCTTGACCTCTATCAAGCAACCTGGAAACGTAGGCTCTGATACTAAAACAAGAGCATCGAGAGCGTCTCCATCTAGAGCAAGTGTCTCAGGTACAAAACCATAATCACTTGGGTAGTGCATCGATGAAAAAATCATTCTATCGTAACGAATCATTTTCTTTTCGTAGTCATATTCATACTTATTGCGACTGCCTTTTGGTATTTCTACTACTACATCAAATGTAAAATTGTCGTTCTGACTCATAATTTGCTATTATTAGTTTCTAATTCAATGAAATCCTAACAGTTAGGATAAATGCGGCAACAAATTTAAGGCTAATTCATTATATATTTTAAATAAATTAGGATTACTTATTGCCTTATTTGATAAAAATCGATTGTTGATTTAATGATATGATAAAAGTGAAAGCTGATTTTGTAGAATATACTTTGGATTTCAAGTTTGAAGCAGGGACATCTAGAGGTGTGCTAACCAAAAAGCGAACATTCTTTTTGAGGTTGCATCATGTAGATCAGCCAAATATGATAGGACTAGGGGAGTGTGGTCCTTTGGACAAACTTAGTATAGATGATCTACCAAACTTGTCAAAAGTCATAGCAGCTACATGTCAAAAACTCAATGATAAGAAGCTTCCGAGAGATAAGGAGGAGGTATATTCCTTAGCTAAAGAGGTTGTAAGTGAGCAATATCCAGCTTTACGATTTGCAGTAGAGACGGCTCTTCTTGACTTGATCAATGGCGGTAAACGAATAGTTTTCGATAATGCTTTTAGTCAAGGCAAAACGCCAATACCTATCAATGGCTTGATCTGGATGGGCAAAGAAGACTTTATGCTTCAGCAGATCGAGCAGAAGCTAAAAGATGGCTACAGCTGTATCAAAATGAAGATTGGCGCTATAGACTTTGATACAGAATGTAAATTGCTTGGTATGATTCGTGAGCGATTTTCAGCTAAGGATATCGTATTAAGAGTAGATGCTAACGGAGCTTTTGCTCCGGATGAAGCCCTTCAAAAGCTAAAGAGATTGGCTACTTATGATCTACACAGCATAGAGCAACCTATCAAGCAGGGTCAAATAGAGCAAATGGCGGCACTTTGTGCTGTGACACCTGTACCTATCGCTTTAGACGAAGAGTTGATAGGAGTACATAGCATCTTAGAGAGAGAGAATCTACTCCGTCAGATCAAACCACAATATATCATCCTTAAGCCAACATTAGTAGGTGGTTTAGCAGCTTGTGAGGAATGGATAGCTCTAGCAGAAGAGCAGCAAATCGACTGGTGGATCACATCAGCATTAGAAAGTAATATTGGACTAAATGCTGTAGCGCAATTTACTGCTCAATATCCCATAGACAAACCGCATGGACTAGGTACTGGCCAACTCTATCACAACAATATTCCTGCTCCATTGAGCATAGATAAGGGTCACTTGTATCAAAAAGGAAATTGGGATCTCTCTAGGATTTTATAATAAAAGAGTAGTCAAGCTTCGTCCGAACCATAAATGGCTTCAGTCCAGCCAAACTCTGCCACTAAATCATCAAAATATTCTGGGAGTGGTGCTGAAATAGCCAAAGGCTCACCTGATTTAGGATGTGTCATTTCTATAAAATAAGCATGGAGAAGGAGATTGTCTATTTCAAAGTTTTCTCTAAACATCTTATTGTGCTTATTATCACCATGTTTTGTGTCTCCGATGATATAGTGCCTGCTTTTGGCCATATGCCTTCTGATCTGATGCATGCGACCAGTCTTAGGCACTACCTCTATCAGTGAGTAGCGTGAAGTAGGGTAGCGACTCACTGCTATGTCTAGTTCTACGGTGGCCAATCTTTTATAATAAGTTTCTGCCTCCTGCATGGTATCTTGATCGAGTTCTTTCTCCAAAGGTACATCGATGATGGCTTCTATAGGAGTGACTCCTCTGACAACAGCTAAGTAATGTTTTTTGATAGTATGCCGGCTAAACTGCTCTTGGACCTCGGTAGCAGTTTCTTTGTCTAAGGCAAAAAGTAAAACACCAGAAGTCGGTCTATCCAGTCTATGGATAGGATAGACCCATTGACCCAGTTGATCTCTCAATTGGTGCATGGCATTTAGCTTTTCTTCTGCTGCGATACGACTTTTATGTACAAGCAGACCCGCTGGTTTATTGATAGCCACGAGGTATTCATCTTGATAGAGGATTTCTAGCATTAGTATATCGTTCCTGAACCTATTAATTCCTCACCTGCGTACCATGCCACAAACTGACCTGAGGCGATGCCTTTCTGTGGGGTAGAAAATATGACATAAAGCCCTTTATCTCGCTTAATTAGCGTAGCAGTACTTAGCGGTTGTCTATACCTGATTCGTGCTTGATAGGTGACGAATTCACCATTTTTTAGGGCTAGATCCTCTCTGACCCAGTGTATGTCTTTTTCAGGGACAAATAAACCAAAACGATTGAGTCCTGGGTGATCTTCTCCCAAGCCTGTGTAGATAACATTTAGTTTAGTATCAGTGCCTATGACAAAGAGAGGTTTGCCCGTTCCGCCTACATGAAGCCCTTTTCTTTGACCTACCGTGAAATAATGTGCGCCATTATGCTCGCCTAATACCTTACCTTCAGTAGGGTCATAGCTTAGTGGTGTGCAAATGGCTGAAAGCTCAGTTTCCTCCAGATTTTCTATCTCCACACCTGCAGGTACTTGATAAGCTTTGAATTTATCCAGTGTTTCTGGTATTTGAATGATCTGTCCTTTTTTAGGTTTTAACTGTTGCTGTAGGAAGTCGGGAAGACGTACTTTTCCTATAAAGCACAGTCCTTGGCTGTCTTTTTTATCCGCAGTGATGAGATCTGCTTCCTTAGCGATGGCTCTCACTTCAGCTTTTTGAAGATGTCCTATGGGAAAAAGCGCTTTAGCTAATTGTTCTTGATTGAGCTGACAGAGAAAGTAGCTTTGGTCTTTATTGTTGTCTTTTCCTGCCATCAACTGATAGATGGTTTGACCGTCCTTTTCTATTTGCTCTTTTCTGCAATAGTGTCCTGTAGCGACAAAGTCAGCTTTGAGGCGCATGGCTGCCTTGAGAAAAATGTCAAACTTGATCTCTCTGTTGCAAAGGATATCAGGATTTGGTGTACGTCCAGCTTCATACTCAGCGAACATGTAGTCAACTATTCGTTCGCGGTATTCTTCACTGAGATCTATAGCTTGAAAGGGGATGCCGAGTTTTTCGGCTACTAACATGGCATCTGTACTATCCTCTATCCAAGGACATTCGTTGGAGATGGTCACTGACTCATCATGCCAGTTTTTCATAAACATGCCTATGACTTCGTATCCTTGCTGCTGGAGCAAATAGGCTGTTACACTGCTGTCTACACCTCCAGAGAGGCCGACTACTACTCTTTTCTTTGTCATGGTTTGAAAATTTTCACAGGGTCAAGGTCTGTGAGGTTTCAATATTTGTCTAGCAACAATCCTGAGCCAAACATAAGTTCAGCAAAGGTACACAAGTGAGACCAAAACTATACTTTTCTATCAGGATAAAAACGAATGCTCTCAGGATAAGGATAAGCATGTACGAGTTCACCCTCTAAGATTCTCTTTTGTATTCCTTGCCAGTAGGCTGGATCAAAGAGATCTCCATGAGCTTGCTTAAAGTGAGACTTCAAATCTTCTCTGCCAATCATAAATCGCTCAAAATCCTCTGGAAACACATCGTTTGGCGCGATTTCATACCATGGACTTGGCGCATAGATCTGCTCAAAAGTCTCCGCTTTTGGCTTAAAACGGAAATTACAATCGGTCAAAAAGACGATCTCATCATAATCATAGAAAACAACCCTTCGCTGTCTAGTCACTCCAAAGTTTTTGGTCAGCATGTCTCCAGGAAAAATATTAGCTGCAGCCAGCTGCTTGATGGAAAGTCCATATTCTTCTACTGCTGCGAGCGCTTCCTCTGTATCTGCTTCTTCTAAAAATATATTGAGTGGAATCATCCTTCGCTCCGTGTATAGATGCTGAAAGATCACTTCTCTATCTGTGATTTCTACCGTACTAGGAGTTGTTGTCCTGAGTTCAGCGATGAGCTCATCCGTAAAGCGTTCTCTTGGTAGTTTGAAATACTCAAACTCATGCGTGTCTGCCATGCGACCTACTCTGTCGTGTAGCGAAACGAGCTTGTAACTTTTCTTTACTTCCGCTCTTGTGACCGTTTTAGGTGGATCGAAGTTATCCTTGATTAGCTTGAATACCATATTATATGATGGCAGCGTGAAAACAGTCATTACCATGCCTTTGATACCTGCTGCTACTTCAAATTGATCAGTTGACTGTCTCAGATGATTGAGGAAATCTCTGTATAGTTCTGTTTTGCCATGCTTGTTGTAGCCAATGGCATTGTAGAGTTCATGGATGTCTTTGTAGGGAAGGACAGCCTTCAAGAAAGCAATAAACTGAGAGGGAATCTCCACTTCGACCAAGAAATAAGAGCGCGTGTAGCTAAAAATCGTTCCCATGATCTTAGGGTCAAATATAAGCGTGTCTACAAAAAGCCCTTTCTCATTATGCAAAATTGGAATAATAAAAGGAAACCACTTGCCTCCCAGAAAGGTGCGGCCAATCAAATAAGCGGCTTTGTTTCTATAGAAAACAGATTTGAATAGCTGTGTCTGTGTGGCTTCATTGGGTAGATACCTTGATAGAATCACTTTTTTCACCGTCTCTATCAGATGCTGAATGTCCGCTTCTTTGTCTATAAATGGAATGTCAAAAGCGAAGTCATCCATCATCTGGCGGATGATCTGCTCCAAAGACATACTCGCAGGATAGTGATGAAATAGGTGAGAAGCATCATAGATAGGACAGGAGTCAAATCCTTCTTGTACAAACATGATGGATTCGCTTACTGCTATGTTAGGGAGGACTTTTCTACAGACCGAATTGTAAAATGTTTCTACAATCTCTTTGTCTTTACGATCACTGATGCAATGACGAAATGCCTCTTTGACTGATATCCAAGTACCATGGTCATGGCGCAAAGATTCGCTTTCGGATATAATGATTTCTGCCGTTTTCTTTACAATATCCTTGTACAATCTCATCCTAGACCTAGCGATATATTGCATACCATTCCAGTCTCTATTTTTAAAATGAATAGGAGCTAATCTGGTGTACATTTGAAATTGCTCTATATAGGATTCAAAACCTCCTAAGATATCTTGACAGATTTGATGATGCATAGAGCCAATATCAAGTTTTGTAAGCTAGCCTGCAAGTCTCCAAATTGAAAGACAACAAAATAAATCTTATTCAAAGGTAATTTTTGGATTTATTGGAATTTATGTTTTACTTTCGCATGTAGTTATTCAATCGATTGAATAGCCACAAAATAGGTTTAATAGGTTTGAAATTTGGTGGAAAAGGCTTGGACAGTGTTCAAGCCTTTTTTTGTTATTTTTCCTTATCTTCGATAAAAGATCTTTACATGAAATGTCATTTTTATAAACTGCTCACAGCGATCATCATTCTATCAGCTTGTGAGGCAAAGACTCCAGAAGAAACTGTTGAAGACTTATCAACAAACTCAGCTATCAATTTGCGCGTCATGCCAGAGTGGGAGGGATTTTGGAATCAGCAATTAGGGGAGTTTTCTATAGACCAATTTGAGTTGATCCGTACGGACTCACTAGACATCCTTGAATGGCCTCATTACCCCGCTAAAGAAGAAATGCTTGCCAGTACATTTGTTTACAGTCCTGATAGTAGTCGATACATTGATTTTCTTAGCTATCGCTATGCGCAAGAAGTAGAAAATGGTCAGCCAGCTTTCCTCACTACCCAGCCAGATGCTGAAGTAGCCTTGGTTGATTTAGCTTCCAATATGCGCCAAAGATTGCTTTTTATGGGGCCTTCAGGTGCTTTTGAGACAGTAACTTGGCTGAGCAATGATACTTTTTTAGTAGGAGGATACTTCGAGCATGAAGAGGGTTTTACACCTATCATCTATCACATAGACTTACAGAAGCAAGAGATGCAGTACTATGAGTATGCAAGTGCTTTTGAAAAGCCTGAGCAAACTTTTTTAACTCAGAAACTTAAAGATTTTCCCATCAGATAAGCTAGATGTCAGATTTTGAAAGGAAAATAAGAGCACTTCTACAACAGCCACTTCCCGGGAGTAGAGGTCAGATAAAGATGTCTCCACGGCCTGTCAATGAAAGTAGATTTCAATTCAAACAAAGGCCTAATGCTCGTGAAGGGGCAGTCTTGATACTATTCTATCCTGATCAAGGTGAATTTTACTTACCACTGATCAAGAGGCCAAGTTATGAGGGTGCTCATGGAGGACAAGTGAGCCTGCCTGGAGGTAAACTGGAAGAAGGTGATGAAAATCTGATAGATACGGCTTTGAGAGAGGCTGAGGAGGAGATTGGTATAGATAGAAGTCAGGTAGAAGTGCTGGGTCAAATGAGTCAATTGTACATTCCTGCGAGTGATTTTGTGGTGCTTCCAGTGGTGGGGATCATGTCAGAGAAGCCCAATTTCAAGCCTGACAGCTATGAAGTAGCACGTATACTTTTGACTCCTTTCGAGCGACTACTAGATCCAAACTATCGCAAAGAAAAACGTATGACGATTAGCCATCAGTACCAGATAGACTCCCCATTTTATGACATCGAGGAAGAAGTCGTCTGGGGAGCTACAGCGATGATTTTGAGTGAGCTAGTGACTGCTTGGGAAGAATTTGAGTGATTTTTCTCAGTTTTAAAGACAAAATCACTATTTATGCAAGAAACAAGCCTATCATCATGACAGAAGATCAAACTCCTTTTATCACCAATGATGCAGTCGTTTTAGGATTGCTGATGCTCATACTAGCTTTTGTTTTTCATACATCGAGTAAGCAACATGGCTTTTGGAAAAAGTTTTATGGTATAGTGCCTTCTGTTTTGCTTTGTTATTTTATCCCTTCGATATTCAATTCTCTAGGGATCATTTCAGGTGAGCAAAGTCAGCTATATAGCATGGCTTCTCGCTATCTTTTGCCAGCGAGTTTGGTATTGCTCACGCTGAGTATAGATATCAAGGCGATCCTTAAGTTAGGTCCAAAAGCCTTGATCATGTTCATAAGTGGGACTGTTGGGATCATGTTGGGTGGGCCGATAGCAATTCTACTGCTCTCAGGTGTCATGCCTGAGATATTCAATGGTGCAGGGCCTGACGAAGTCTGGAGAGGAATGGCTACGATAGCAGGAAGCTGGATAGGTGGTGGCGCTAATCAAGCAGCTATGTTGGAGGTATTTGGTGCGAGTCCATCGCTTTTTAGTACAATGATCGCTGTAGATGTCATAGTAGCTAATATCTGGATGGCAGTTTTACTCTTTTTCACAGGTCGAGCAGCTAAAGTAGATAAAGCTTTCAAAGCTGATGCTTCTGCGATCGATGAGCTTCAAGATAAAGTAGAGCAATACAGAGCTGGCATCATGCGTATCCCCAATATGGCTGATACGATGAAAATTCTAGGAATAGGCTTTGGGATCACTGGTTTGTCACATTTCTTGGCCGACTATATCGCTCCGTGGATAGGGGAAAATTATCCTGCATTAGAAAAATACTCTTTGACTAGTGGCTTCTTTTGGATCGTAGTGATCGCGACTACTGGTGGACTATTGCTTTCATTCACTAAATACAAGCAACTTGAAGGAGCTGGCGCGTCTAGGTTGGGTTCAGCGATGCTTTACGTCTTGGTAGCTACTATCGGTACGATGATGGACGTGACAGCAATCTTTGAGCAGCCGCAGTTTTTCTTGATTGGATTGACATGGATGCTAGTGCATGTGAGCATTATGCTATTGGTCGCTTGGTTGATCAAAGCACCTTTCTTCTATGTGGCAGTAGGCTCTCAAGCCAATGTAGGCGGAGCGGCCTCTGCACCGATTGTAGCCTCTGCTTTCAATCCTTCTTTGGCTCCAGTGGGTGTCTTACTGGCAGTTTTAGGCTATGCGGTTGGTACTTATGGAGCATATATTTGTGGTTTATTGATGCAGTACGTTTCAAATTAATATGTTAGTTTTAAGGAACTAGACATTTTATCAATGAAATCACTCAGTTTCTTTTTTACTCTCATTGCAGTTTTTCAAATCAGTTGTCAAGAAAATAATAGCACTATTGCATCTGAGGATTTATTGAAGGCTTTTCAAAATAGAGATACTGTAACTTATGATGCTGTTAACCTCAATTACTATGGTTCAGGTTTGACACATCATGTATTTCGTGAGAAGAGCTATTTAGTAGAGCTTGACAATAGAAGAAATGTACTTGACTTTATAGCTACAGGAGATTATGAGAGTTTCACGCTTTATCCAGAGATTGAAGGTAGTTTTGCTCTTCAAAGTATGATTGTAGGCTTTGGACTAAATGGAGATGATATCTATGTCAATACCGTTTTTGCTTTGTATCAAGGGGAAATGTCGGATGACTTTAGCTTAAAAATAAATCATCGATTTTTACTCTCAAGCTATGCTATATCTCCTGAGCAAACCTTTGGTTTTTATGCTCCCGGAGAGGACTCAGGTTTATTTCCTGAAAGTGAAATAGTTTTCACTGATTCAAAAACTGCTCTAATCAATATATTTCCAGAAATGTATGAGACTACGGCAGGTTTTTTGGATTATCCTCATCTTTTGCAGTATGATGTAACCCAACAAAAGGCAGATACTTTGCCTGTAAGATTTCCATCTGCTGCTCAGGGTGATTTTGGGACGCGTTATCCGTATTTGGTATCACCTTCATTGCTTACGGTGGGTTCAGAGATTTATGTCAATTATCCTTTTACCGATACGGTCTATGTCTATGACCAAAAGGGAACCTTGCAGCGTAAGTATGCTTTTTCTGATCAGATAAGCTTTGATCAACCTGCTGCACTTTCTTTAGATGGTATTGAAGTACTTCGTGCGAGAGGTATAAGAAATTATGAAAAACTTGCTCCACGCTTTTTGCCTTTGCTCCATGATCCCTACAGAAAGCAGTTTTATTTGGTCAATCAGTCTTCTGGACTGAGTGATGGCAATCCACTGGAGCCTTCGACACTGAAGTCGCCAGAGGGCACACTGCTTGTTTTAGATGAAGAGTTGAACCTTCAGGGTATTTATAGAATCCCAGAGGCTTACTATCTACAGCCGATAGTCGTTCCAGAGGGTTTGCTCTTCCAGTTGAAGTCACAGCCAGTAGAAGATGACATTACTTTTGTCCGTTTCAATCTGTAAGCTTGCTAATCTTCAATATTGTATATTTTCTCAAACAATGATTTATCTCAAAGACATAGCGGCACGGGATTAATTCTTTAACTTTGTTTCAAACTCGTTTGCTACTATGTTTCGTATTATCCTACTCGCAGTCATTAGTTCTCTTCTTTACTTCACTACATCAGCTCAAAGCATCCTTCAATGGGATAAGCAAACAGCTGATTTGGGAATGATCTTGGAGGAAAATGGTTTAGTAGCTGTTGATTTTACCTTTACTAATAAGGGCAGTGAGAAACTAAAAATAACAGAGATCATCGCTGATTGCGGTTGTACTACAGGCGAGTTTACCCAAGACTCTGTGTCTATCGATGCTCAAGGCAAAGTACAAGTGACTTTTGATCCGCACAATCGCCCAGGTGAATTCTCTAAAATGATCCTAGTAAAAAATAGCACTAGCGCTCAAGCAGACACCTTATTTATCACAGGGCAAGTCTTAGCCATGCCAGTCAATGTTGAGCGCTATTATCCTATACAAATTGGCTTTTTGAGAGTAAGGCAGAAAACGATAGAGCTAGGTCAAGTTATAAACAATAGCCGAACTACTAAAAATATCGAAGTGTACAATGCTTCTGAGGATTCTTTGGCTATCGACTATACAAGTGTTAATTTCCCGTCTCATGTGGCCGTGTCTTTTACGCCTACGAAGCTAGCACCAAAGAGTAGGGGATTTATGACGGTGGCTTATGATGGGGCTAAAAAGGGAGAGCTTGGCTTTCAGCAAGACCTGATTAGTTTTAAGACTTCGCCTGATGCAGGAGAATATTATCAATGGCCACTTGTAGCGTATATCAATGAGTATTTTTCCCCTCTTTCTAAAAAAGAACTGGCTATAGCTCCCAAACTCAAAGTGAGTGCTCTAGAAATCGAACTAGGCAACATCTCGGCTGATCAGGTAGTCACTAAATCACTTACACTGAAAAATGATGGGAAGCAGAATCTGCTTTTCAGAAAAGTAGAGACCAACTGTGTCTGTGTGACCGTTTCACCCACTTTAGACGTTTTGCAGCCTGGGGAAGAAATCGTGATTAGTATCAGTTTTGATCCTAAAGATCGCTTTGGTATAGACCATAAGTTTATCACTTTTTTCACCAATGATCCACAGATGCCGACACTGACAGTGACTTTAAAGTCCACTATTCAATAAATTAGAATTAACATTTTTTAAGGTTTTTTATTTCTTTAGCAGGATTCATTCGCTTACTTTTAAATAAAAAAAGCGCATGAAAAAATACTTTTACTTTTTACTCACTGCTTCTGTGATGTTTTCTGCCTGTTCAGGGGAGAGCCCAGAAAATCAATCATCAAATTTTAGTTTCGTTTGGGGAGATACCCTCATGGTAGATACTGGAGATAGCTTCATAGATCTGAGTTACGGTCTCAATATGGCTGATATCACTGCTGATAAGCGTCAGATGATGCATTTCAGTCAGAAAAAGAATGAGCTAAGCATCATCAATCTAGATGAAATGAAACTAGAAAGGCAGGTTCAATTTGATACCGATGGACCCAATAGCACAGAAAACGCCTATGCCATGACCGTGATCGGAAATGGTCCAGAATTGATGCTATATAGCTGGAATGCTTTTAGCAAATTCAATTTGGACGGTATCAAGCTGGATAAAATAGATACACGTGGCTCCATGGCCAACAATTCTCTTAGCGGAGATACGCTTGCTGAGATAGAAACCATCAGTGCGAGAGGGACGATCGATCCTTCGGGTAGATACTACTATGGGCAGCTTTTGGGTGCTTATGATGATCAGGGTGCAATGGGCATGGGGCAAGCCAACGGCATAGCGGTAATTGATTTAGTCAATAAATCCCTGAAAAAGGTATTGATCCCTGAGTTGAAAAAGCTCTCAAACTATGAAATGTTCATCATCCAGGGACAGTCTGCGATGATCTATACGTCTGCAGTTTATATGTGGTCAGATGATGAGAAGCTTTTGATCTCTAATTCCTTTGCCAATGAGGTCATCATCTATCACAGAGAAGCGGATTCAGTTGAAATCAAAAGCTATGAAAGTAAGCTATCTGCTAACTTACAAGATCCGCCAGACAAAAGTCAAAGTGACAATGGAAAGTATATCGAGCAATACCTGAAAACAAAAGACGAACAAATCAGCTTCAATGAATTTGTATATGATCCTGATAATAAGATCTTTATAAGATTTTCAGCAGATACGGATTTAAGTAAATCTACAGATGATAAGAAGGTGAAGCGTAATATCATCACGGTCTTTGATCAAGACCTAAATATGATGCAAGAAGCCATCATTCCTGAGTTTACAGAAGCTAGTATTTCGAATTATTTCATAAAAGATGGAAAAATTCACTTTTTTCAAAACCTTGATGATGAAGTTGCGTTCCTCACAATATCAATTCAGAAATAGTTTTATTTTTTGTTTTAAAGCAGAAACCCTAGCCAAATCAGCTAGGGTTTTCTTTTTATTTGAGGGTTTAAATTCTAGTGATCTCATTTTTAAAATCGATAGATACTAACTTTGATCGCGCCATTTTAGATCACTATTCAAAACAGATATTAGTATTTTTTGAAGTTTTTTCTTTCTTTATCAAGATGCATTCGCTTACTTTTAAATAAAAACAGCGTATGAAAAAATATTTTTACTTTTTACTCACTGCATCTGTGATGTTCTCTGCCTGCTCAGAGGAGAGCTCAGAAAATCAATCATCTAATTTTAATTTCGTCTGGGGAGATACCTTGATGGTTGATACTGGTGATGGCTTCATAGATCTGAGTAATGGTCTTGATATGTCCGATGTCACTGCTGATAAACGGCAGCTGATGCATTATAGTCAAAATAAGAATGAGCTCAGCATCATTAATCTGGATGAAATGAAGCTAGAGAGGCAAGTACAGTTTGAAACTGATGGTCCCAATAGCTTTGATTATCCATTTTCGATGAGTGTCATCGGAGATGGGTCAGAATTGATGCTACATGGATCTATTGCTTCCTCGAAATTAAATTTGGACGGTATCAGATTAGATCAAATTTATACACGTGGCTCCTTATCCAGTAGATCGCTCAGTGGAGATACGCTTTCAGCGTCAGAAGGTATTGACATGGGTGCATCAACTATTGATCCTTCAGGCAGGTTTTATTATGGATACTTTTTTGGATTCTCTGAAAATACGATTTCTGAACAGTCCATTGGTATTGCAGAGATCGATTTGGTCAATAAATCTCTAAAGAAGGTGTTTATCCCAGAGTTGAAAAAACTTTTAGATTATGAGATATATTATTTTGATGGACAGTTTACTATGGGCTACACACCTCAAGTTTATTTGTGGTCGGATGATGACAGAGTTTTGATCTCTAACGCATGTTTCAATGAGCTCATCATTTATCATAGAGAAGCGGACTCAGTCGAAATCAAAAGCTATGAAAGTAAGCTATCTGCTAATCAAAAAGATCCGCCAATTCAAAAAAAGAATAATAATAATAGCTACTATAATGAATATATTAAAACGTCCCAAGATCAGATCGACTTCAATAAGTTAGTGTATGATGCTGATCATAAAGTATTTATCAGGTTTTCTACAGATACAGATTTAAGTAGGACTACTGTAGATAAGAAGGTCAAGCGTAATATCATCACGGTCTTTGATCAAGACTTAAATATGATACAAGAGGCTGTCATTCCTGAGTTTACAGAAGATAATATTTCGAACTATTTTATCAAAGATGGAAAAGTGTACTTCTCTCAAAACTTAGATGATGAAGTAGCATTTCTGACTATCTCCATTCAGAAATAGTTGTGATTTTTACATTAAAGCAGAAACCCTAGCCAAATCAGCTAGGGTTTTCTTTTTATTTGAAAGCTGGGATTCCAGTAATCTCATTGCCTAATATGAGTAAATGAATGTCATGTGTGCCCTCATAGGTGACGACAGACTCTAGATTCATCATGTGGCGCATGATTGGATATTCGCCTGTGATGCCCATTCCACCGTGTATTTGTCTCGCTTCTCTAGCGATTTCAAGTGCCATGGCGACATTGTTTCTTTTGGCTAAGGATATCTGTGCTGTAGTCGCTTTACCTTCATTCATCAGCTTACCAAGCCTCCAGGTTACGAGTTGTGCTTTGGTGATTTCTGTGAGCATTTCAGCAAGTTTCTTTTGGATCAACTGAAAAGATGCTATTGGCTTGTCAAATTGGATACGCTCTATCGCATACCTGCGTGCTGAGTCATAGCAGTCCATCGCTGCACCCAAAGCTCCCCACGAGATACCATATCGAGCAGAGTCTAGACACATCATCGGTGCGCCAAGTCCACTTTTGCCTGGTAAGAGATTTTCTTTAGGCACTTTGACATTATCAAAAACGAGTTCACCTGTAGTACTAGCTCTTAGTGACCATTTACCATGTGTCTCAGGTGTGCTGAATCCCTCCATGCCACGCTCTACGATCAAGCCATGGATTCTTCCTGCTTCATTTTTGGCCCATACGACTGCGATATCAGCCTTTGGAGAGTTAGAAATCCACATCTTAGCACCATTGAGCAGGTAGTGATCTCCTTTGTCTACGAAGTTGGTCGTCATGCCGCTAGGATTAGACCCATGATCTGGTTCTGTCAAACCGAAACAGCCAAGCATTTCACCTGAACCGAGCTTAGGAAGGTATTTTTTTCTTTGTTCTTCAGAGCCAAACTTATAGATCGGATACATCACGAGAGAACCTTGAACTGAGGCTGTAGAGCGCATACCAGAGTCACCGCGCTCGATTTCTTGCATGGCCAGTCCGTAAGCGATGTAGTCCATACCGCCTCCACCATATTCCGTAGGGAGTTGAGGACCGAATGCACCCACTTCACCGAATTTCTTCACGATTTCGTAGGGAAAATGCGCCTTTTGACACCAATCTTCTATATATGGGCTGATCTCTTTTTTGACAAAATCCCTAATCGAGCTTCTAACTAGTTTGTGTTCTTCAGTAAGTAGATCATCTATTTGATAAAAATCGGGACTTTCAAAAAGATCCTTCTTCATGGATTTGACATTTTTAGATAGGACTTCAGACATAGTGGGTGATATTTTGTTTATTAACTTAAAATCGAGATTTTTGAGGAGCCAAAACAAACGATGATGACCCCAGATAATATTAACCCGAATATACTTGAAAAGATTTTAAAGTTAGAAGAAAAGTACCAAGCAATGGGGCAGGATTTGTCCTCTTATTTGGAAGGCTTACTTTATGCAGATTATCTGAAGTATTGGGATTATACACACTTAGACAATTTGCTCAGTTTACAGCATCCCAAAACGGAATTTAAGGATGAAATGATCTTTATCATCTATCATCAGATTACCGAGCTTTATTTCAAGTTGATCCTTTGGGAAATGGATCAGATAGCAGAAAAGGGCAAATCGGATGTAGAGTTTTTGAAAGCGCGCATGCAGCGTGTGATCAATTATTTTGAAAATCTGGTACATTCATTTGATGTGATGGTGGATGGTATGGAAAAAGAGCAGTTTCTTAAGTTTAGAATGTCGCTTTTGCCATCTTCTGGCTTTCAGTCAGGACAGTATCGGATGATTGAGGTTTGTTCAACTGATCTTTTACATTTAGTAGCTCATGATAAAAGAGCTGATTTTGATAGCGAAAGCTCAGCAGAGGAGCTCTATGAAGCAATCTATTGGAAATATGGAGCCACAGAACTAGCTACAGGCAAAAAGACTTTGACGCTGAAGCATTTTGAGGAAAAATATAGTGAGGAACTCCTGAGAAGGGCAAAGCGCTTCAAGGATACGAATCTCAATCAGTTGCTAAAAGCGCATCCTCAAGATGAAGGATTGAAAGAGCTTTTCAAAAAATATGATGCTACGGCTAACTTATATTGGCCACTGTCTCACTACAAGTCTGCGGTGAGGTATCTGCAGCGTAGCCCTGAAGATATCGCTGCAACAGGAGGGACTAACTGGCAGAAGTTTCTTCCCCCAAGATTCCAAAAGATCATCTACTTCCCTGACCTTTGGACAGCACAAGAGAAGGAAGAATGGGGCAAGGGCTGGGTGCTCAAACAACTTGGTCTAGAATCATAAATCACATTAATCATCTTTAAGGATAGAACCCTTACATGAAAAAATTACTCAATTTGACCTTAAGCCCAAAAGAGGCTTATGATCCTATTGCGCTAAAAGAAAGAGTAGCTAGCGAGCTACAAATGCCTGCTGATGAACCTATTGTCATTCGCCAACTAAAACGCTCCATAGATGCGAGAGGCCGACAAGTTAAGGTAAATTTAGCTACAGAGGTCTATATTTCCGAAGTGCCTCAAAATAGGATCTCCTATGACAAATCATATCCAAGTTTAAAAGACGCTCCTCAAGCGATCATAGTTGGAGCAGGTCCTGCGGGATTATTTGCGGCATTGCGCTTATGCGAACTTGGTATCAAGCCCATCATCATCGAAAGAGGGAAGGATGTACGTGCTAGACGAAGAGATCTAGCGGCTATCAATAAAGATCAGGTGGTTAACCCAGAGTCAAATTACTGCTTTGGTGAAGGGGGTGCAGGGACTTACTCTGATGGTAAACTATACACTAGATCCAAAAAAAGAGGAGATATAAAACGCATTCTAGAGATATTGGTAGCCTATGGAGCTACGGAAGATATACTAGTGGATAGTCATCCGCATATCGGTACCAATAAGCTCCCTAAGATCATAGAAGCTTTGAGAGAAGGTATTTTAGCAGCTGGCGGTGAGGTGCTCTTTGATACCAAGGTGACTGACTTTATTCTTGAAAAGGGAGAAATGAAAGGCGTGGTCACGCATCAAGGAGAGCAGATCAAAGGACTCGGAGTCATATTAGCAACAGGTCACTCAGCGAGAGATATTTTTGAGTTGCTTCATCAGAAGAACATATTGATCGAAGCTAAACCATTTGCGCTAGGGGTGCGCATAGAGCATCAGCAGTCACTCATCGATGGGATACAGTATCACTGTGATGGTGACAGGGGACCTTATCTGCCAGCATCATATTATTCTTTGGTACATCAGACATATTTTGAAGGCGTTCAGCGAGGAGTATTTTCTTTTTGTATGTGTCCTGGAGGATTTATCGTGCCTGCGGCTACTGCTCCTGGAGAACTCGTAGTGAATGGCATGAGTCCTTCTAGAAGAGATAGTAAGTATGCCAATAGTGGAATAGTAGCTGCCGTGGAATTAGAAGACTTAAAAGAATATCAGCAGTTTGGCCCTTTGGCTGCTTTGAAGTTTCAGGCAGATATAGAGCGAAAGGCTAGTCAAATAACAGGTGGTGGACAAGTAGCTCCTGCACAACGAATGGTAGATTTTGTACAAAAAAAGGTATCAAAGTCGCTACTCGATACCAGTTATCAACCAGGATTAGAAAGTACTGACATGGATGCTGTATTGCCTCCTATGATTGCAGAGAGACTAAGGCAAGGATTCAAAGCTTTTGGTCAAAAGATGAAAGGCTACTATACCAATGAATCTCAACTGATAGGAGTAGAAAGTAGAACAAGCTCTCCAGTGAGAATTCCTAGAACAAAGGAGACATTTGAACATTTGACGGTGAAAAGATTGTTTCCATGTGGTGAAGGTGCTGGCTATGCAGGTGGGATCGTCTCAGCCGCAATGGACGGAGAACGATGCGCAGAGTTTCTAGCCCAGTTATATAAAAATTAAACTAAAGTCAATTGTACTGACTTAAAGTCATAAATGATATGAAAACAGTCATCATAGGAGCAAGTACTAATCCAGATAGATATGCCTACAAGGCTGCACACATGCTGAAGCAGCACAAGCAGCATTTTGTACCAGTAGGTATCAAAAGTGGGGAGGTAGCAGGAGAGGAGATTGTAGATTTGAGAACAAAGCCAGCTATCTCCGAGGTGGACACGGTAACGCTCTATCTTGGACCTCAAAATCAACCAGAATGGGAATCTTACATACTGAGTTTGAAGCCAAGAAGAGTAGTCTTCAATCCTGGTACGGAGAATCCATCTTTTCAGAAAAAATTGACAGATCAAGGGGTCATCGCTGAGGAAGCTTGTACTTTGGTACTTCTGAGTACAGGTCAATATTAAGGAGTTCTTTTCTCTAAGAAGCGATCCATCACAATGACATGAGGAGCAGTGATCACAGAAATGAGAATGAAGAAAAGTAAAATAAGTGCCTCTTCTTCTAACCATCGCTGACTTGCCCAAAGTAAAAAAGTAATGCCTATCAGGCTGATAAGCGTCAGTGGGATCAATTGTTTGACGAAACTCATTAGATTGAAGTCAGCTTGCTTATTTTTTAATGCCTTATACTCTTGTATCATTGTAGGGAGCGCATGCCAAAAGCCAAAATATAGTGCGAAACTCAGCAATAGTGGCAATGTGTAAAGCAATACAGTCAACCCTATCAATTCTGTCAGAAACTTACTGTGTACATGTAGTTTATGGATAAAAGTGAGTGTCAAGCACGCTATACTACTTACTAATAATACTATTAGAGCAATATTTTCCCACCAGTAAACATTAATGATTGGTTGTAAAATTTCTATTGTTAGGACTGGATCACTAGCTAAAATCACAATGAGCCAATGCGCTCCAAAGATGATGTAGGTGAGCCATTTAAGCTGTTTAATCTCATGAGATATAAAGTGTCCTTGCCCAAAATGATAAGCAGAGATGATCAAAAAAACTATCAATGAAACAATGGGTAATAAATACCAAAGCACCGCATAAAGTAAAATGATGCCAATGTACTTAGTAAAGAAAAGAAAAAGTTCTTTGCGGTTAGTCTGCTTGCCTGCTAACAAATGATCAATAGATCCATGAGGAATACCGACTGTCATCATGACTAGAATGAAGATTGCCCAAGTATACCGAGTATCAAATACTAAGAGATAACCAAGTCCAAGGCTGACTGCGAGTAGTTTTCCTCTCCATTCAATGCTTTTCATATTGTACAAGTGATTTTAAAAAGTACTTGAAAGGCAACTTACTTAAAATCTTCAACTCCTCCCAAAAAGAAGTTTCCTCTTGTAAAAACTTAAATACTTGATCTGGATGATTATTTTGAAACATCGATCTGAAAATGGCAGCCATTTGTTTAGGCCATTTATCTATGATATTTAGAAGAATATTGTCATAGAAGATAAAGCGTGATTTCCGTTTCCAATTGGTCGTGAGAGTTTTATTGCTTTCCAATTCATTGATAAGCCTCTGTACTTGTTTCTGAATATTATAAAAAGTGTAGCCTGTAGAAGGCTTCGTGCAACCTCCAGCTGTACCAATATCCACCCAGTTTTGCTTTTGAGCTTGATAGGAGGCACGAGTAGTCATAGGAATAGACCCTTTTTCTTCATGAATGATCTCAAATTGGTCAATCCCCATATGCTCACTCAGATAGGTTTTTAGCTTATCTCTCATCATAGATTCATTGAGCGATTCTTTAGTGAAAAGCGTGTACTCTACTAATAATTCATTCGGTGAAAATGGAAGTATGTAAAAGAAGTTAACTTGATCTTGTGTCAAATGGTCAAACTTCATGAGTGTAGCCGAATTTTGATTGACCAAAGCTTGGTCAGTTTTGATCCTCCAGCCTACAAATACCTGCTTGATAGCCTTTGTAGCACTAGCATGCGGACTGAATTGTGGAATCGAGTTGATGATGTATGCTCCAGTGTAAACGCCTGAATTTTCTGTAGTCACGATGTAGCCTTTATCTATAAAGGCAGTTTTGACTACTCGGTCTGTTAGGTAAGTAATATTGTCAGATTGATTGATTTCGGTCATCACTTGATCATATAGATCAATTGCCTTGACGTGATAATAGGTGTAGTGAGCAAGTGGTTTTTGAACCTCTTGGATTTGATCTGAAACTGTCACTTGGTTCCAAGAGACTATTTGATCTTGATTGGGATGGATACTAAGGATTTCATCTGACCAGTAGCACCAAGTTTTATCATTGGCATTTTTAGGAGAATCATCAATGATGAGTACATTTTTATCCTTAAGACTACTTCTGAGTAGATAGTGGATAAAACTTAATCCTGCACATCCTGCACCTGTGAGAATATAGTCGTAGTTCATCTTTTGTAGATTTTGGGCTTAGGGTATAAAAGAAAGGCTACTTCTGATCAAGTAGCCTTTCATGCATGCAAATTATGGTTTAAGCTTTTGCTTTGTTGCTCTCAGCGATAGCTACAGAGTAGATCACTAGACCGAAGCCGATCTTGTTGATGGCATCAGCTAAGTTGTAGAACAAGTCAATGCTGCTTACTTCAAATGCACCTGATAGCAAGTTGCCAGGAAGCACCATGTATCCGATAGGGTAGATAGACCATCCTAGTGTGATGAAAATCTTCAATAGGAACATCGCTCTACCAAGTGCAGGGCTATTAGAAGCGGCTGCTAGTTTAGCTACGTCACCGAAGAATACCTCATATACAATGTATAGATAACCTAATGTAGATAGCACACCCCACATGATGTTAGAATCGATTCCTGAAGTTTCACCGATGAATCCAGTCACCAACATGAAAAGAGAGGCAACTATCAATTTGAAAAGTGTACCTCCCTTGGCGCCAAATGGCTTTGTCAATAAATAAAACTCTACGCACATCAATGGAACTGTCAATGTCCAGTCCACATATCTAAATGCAGTTGGGCTCTGTCCTGTCTCTAGATAAAAGTCTCTCATGTAATAGTAGTGAACTGCTGCGATACCAGTGATCAGACCTGATACAAGCAATGACATTTTCCACTTACCATCTACAGATCCTCTTTCCATGAAGAAGAATACAGCTGATGCAAACATAGCCATGTAACCTATAAAGAAGGTAATGGCTATTGGGTCACCGTTAATGATTTTGTCTAGTCCAACTAGATCTGCTGTTAATAGTGTTTCCATAATAAGTTAAGGTTTATTGTTTGTTGTTAAAATATTATTTTGTTAAATACTTAAACCACAATCCTAAATCTTTTGAATCAGCTTTTGTTTAACTTATACCTAAATATTTTAAACACTATCATTTAATTAATTGATTATCAAGTAATTAATTTTTTAATTTTTTTTTATCATCTATGACTTACCTTAAACAGAGATTATGCTAGAGACTTTGTTTTTTTAATCTTAAATATTGATTGTAAGCCTTGCCTACGGTATTCACAGAATAGGTTAGAGTTTATCAAAACAGATGTATTTTAATCCGTATTTTTTCCGTATTATTACAGTTCAAATGAGGTAAAAAAGCCTCATTTTTCTTATTTTTGAGTTTTTACAAAGAATTATGAGCGAGGATAAAGAAGTAAAGAACAAGGATTATTCAGCAGGTAATATTCAGGTCCTAGAAGGACTGGAAGCAGTAAGGAAAAGACCAGCCATGTATATCGGTGATATAGGTGTCAAAGGTCTTCATCACATGATTTGGGAGGTTGTAGATAACTCCATAGATGAAGCTATGGGAGGTCATTGTGATGAAATCTCCGTTACTGTCAAGCCTGATAATTCCATATTAGTAGAAGATAATGGTCGAGGGATTCCAGTTGATATTCACCCTAAAGAGAAGAAGTCTGCACTAGAGGTCGTGATGACGGTCTTGCACGCAGGTGGTAAGTTTGACAAAGATACTTACAAAGTATCTGGAGGTCTTCACGGAGTAGGGGTGTCGTGTGTCAATGCACTTTCTATTCACTTGGGCGTAACTGTTCATAGAGACGGAAAAGTCTATGAGCAAGAGTATAGCAAAGGTATACCTCAATACTCCGTTAGAGAGATTGGTACTACTGATAAGAGGGGTACTATTGTACACTTTAAGCCTGATGGAGAGATTTTCACTACTTTGGAGTATAAGTACGAGACGATAGCCACTCGTTTGAGAGAGCTTTCTTTCCTCAATGCCGGAATCAAAATTCACCTAAGAGACGAAAGAGAGTTAGATGATGATGGTAATCCAAAGTATGATTACTTCTTCTCAGAAGGTGGTTTGACTGAGTTTGTGCTTTATCTAGATTCTACTAGAGAGAAGTTGATCTCATCACCTATTTATATCGAAAGTGAGAAAAATGGCGTCCCAGTACAAGTAGCGCTAAACTACAATACATCCTATTCTGAAAATGTCGTTTCTTACGTCAATAATATCAATACTATAGAAGGAGGTACACACGTAGCGGGCTTTAGAAGAGCACTTACTCGTACCCTTAAATCTTATGCTGAAAAGTCAGGCTTGCTTAGCAAAGTGAAACTTGAGATCAATGGTGATGACTTCAGAGAAGGTCTCACAGCGATCATTTCAGTCAAAGTAGCTGAGCCGCAGTTTGAAGGTCAGACAAAGACTAAGTTAGGTAACTCAGATGTCATGGGTGCTGTGGATACTTCTGTAGGGGAGACACTTCAGTACTGGCTAGAGGAACATCCTAAAGAGGCGAAAGTCATCGTAGATAAGGTCATTCTAGCAGCGCAAGCGAGACATGCAGCTCGTAAAGCCCGTGAGATGGTACAGCGTAAAAATGTACTCACAGGTACGGGTCTTCCTGGTAAACTGGCTGACTGTGCTGAAAGTGATCCGTCACTTTGTGAACTATATCTTGTAGAGGGTGACTCAGCGGGTGGATCTGCAAAGCAAGGAAGAGATAGAAACTTCCAAGCGATTCTTCCATTGAGAGGTAAGATCCTCAATGTAGAAAAAGCACAAGAGCATAAGATCTATGATAATGAGGAAATCAAGAATATGATCACAGCTCTTGGTGTCAGCTTTGGTACAGAGGATGATGAAAAAGGTCTCAACATGACAAAACTCAGGTATCACAAAGTGATCATCATGACTGATGCGGATATTGACGGATCTCACATCAGAACGTTGATTTTGACTTTCTTCTTTAGATATATGAGGGATTTGATCGAAAAGGGCTATTTATACATCGCACTACCGCCACTTTATCTCCTCAAGAAAGGCAGAGATGAGCGCTACTGCTGGTCTGAGTCTGAGCGTGCCGCTTTGATCAAAGAGATGGCTAAAGATGGCAAAGAAGACAGTGTAGGTATTCAACGTTACAAAGGTCTTGGTGAAATGAACCCTGAGCAACTTTGGACTACTACGATGGATCCATCTACACGAAGCTTAAAACAAGTGACGATCGAGTCTGCGGCTGAAGCTGATCACCTATTCTCGATGTTGATGGGTGACGAAGTTGCTCCTAGAAGAGATTTTATTGAGAAAAATGCCAAGTATGCTAAAGTGGACGTCTAATGTCATTATTGGCTAATCCAAATACTAAGAGGGGCATTTTTCAAATGTCCCTTTTTTTATTTTGTAGATTATAAAATATCTAGACTTTGGGTAGCTTTCGCTTGGTTTTGATTAATTTACCATCACAATACAACGACTCACTTTTTGAGCCGATTTATCATAATATGTGTTCAATTGAAACAAATAACAGATAGTCTCAGTAAGCTATTTTTTAATGATGCTACTATCTAGTATTTGACTTAAAGATATATCAAAATGAAAGCATTGGTTAATGATCGCTTTAGCAATGTCATCTATCAAAGTGACTTGATTAGTCGTGACCTCAGTTGGCTTCAGTTCAACTGGAGAGTCCTAGATCAGTGTAAAAAATCAAACAGAAGCATTTTTGAGCGCTTGAAATTTTTAGCGATTACTGCGTCTAATTTAGACGAGTTTTTCATGATCAGAGTAGGTTCGTTATACAACTACTTAGATTATGATAAAGAGCGTGTAGATTATTCTGGCTTACGAGAGGAGCCTTTCAAGATCAAGTTGATGGTGGAGAGTCAGCAGTTTCACAAAGAACAGCATGACTACTTCGTCAATGTGCTATTGCCCGCTACCCGAGAAAATGGATTTTTGCTTTCAAATGCTAAAAATCTAGCAGAGGAAGAGCAAGAAAAAATCAAAGACTACTACTACAAAGCGATCCATCCGATGCTCACTCCGATGGTATTTGATGGATATCATACCTTTCCTATTTTGATGAATAGGCTATTGATCTTTGGGGTAGTGACTAGAAACCACGGAGACAAAAAGGAAAACAGAAAGCTATCTTTTGTACAGATTCCGTCTAACATTCCACGTTTTTTCGAGGTAGAGAGAGAGGATATGGTAGTCTATATTCCTATTGAAGAGGTCATCAGAGAGCATATAGTCTCTCTCTTCAGAAATGTGGAAATAGAGTCCATCAATCTATTTAGAATCACCAGAAATGGAGACTTTACTTTGGAGGAAAGTGAAGATGTAGATGCTAATTTTCTTGAAGAAATCAAACGCAAGCTTAATACTCGTAAAACTGGTCGCGTAGTTCGAATAGAGGTGGAAGAGGGCTATAGCAAATGGATGATGAATTTGCTGAAAGGTCGTTGGGAACTTCAGGATGACTCGATTTTTAAAGTTGAGCGTAGTAGTCTGATGGATTTCACAGGTCTCTGGCAAGTGATCAATAACAGGCGTTTCAAGGATAAAATCCCAGCGATTCCTGATCCTGTGACACCTGTATCATATCCTACAGAGGGCGCTGACAATATTTTCCAAGTATTGAAGCGACAAGATGTTTTGTTACATCATCCCTATAATAATATTGAGCCTGTTTTTCAGCTATTAGAAAAAGCTGCTGAGGATCCCTATGTCATGGCGATCAAGATGACGATCTATCGTTTGGCGAAGGATTCACGGATCACTTCTGCTCTGCTCAAAGCAGTGGAAAATGGAAAACACGTATCGGTACTCTTTGAGGTCAAGGCTAGATTTGATGAGGAGAATAATATCAGAGAAGCTAAAAAACTACAAAAAGCTGGCTGTTTTGTGATTTTTGGAGTGAGTAATTT
Source organism: Penaeicola halotolerans (assembly GCF_016464625.1). Lineage (GTDB taxonomy): Bacteria > Bacteroidota > Bacteroidia > Cytophagales > Cyclobacteriaceae > Penaeicola > Penaeicola halotolerans. The sequence goes on along the minus strand of NZ_JAEAGO010000001.1, from coordinate 792,885 downwards.
AAAAACACATACCAAACTGCTTTTGATCGTCCGCAAGGAAGAAGATCGTGTGACACGCTATGTGCATATGAGTAGCGGTAATTACAATGAGGAGACGTCTCGTTTTTACACCGATTTAGGACTTCTTTCTACCAATGAGATCTATGCCAATGATGTTTCAGAATTCTTTAATGTAATTACGGGTCATTCCATTCCGTCTGTTTACAAAAATCTCATCACTGCTCCTCGAGATATGCGAAATCAATTGATCGCTTTGATCAAAAATGAGGCGCAAAATGCCAAAGAGGGTAAACCAAGTGGCATTGTCATCAAAATCAATTCGCTTGAAGACAGTGAGATCATACATGCTTTTTATGAAGCTTCGCAAGCAGGCGTACCGATCAAACTCATCGTTAGAGGAATTTGCTGTCTCAGACCTGGAAGAGCGGGCTTGTCTGAAAATATTGAAGTCCTATCTCTTGTAGGTGATTTCTTAGAGCATTCACGAGTATTTTATTTTCATAACCAAGGTGAACCAAGACTCTTTGCAGGAAGTGCTGACATGATGGTGAGAAGTTTTGACAGGAGGTTAGAGTCTATCTTTGAGCTTTTGGATACAGTGCTCAAACAGCAGTTGATCAACTTGCTGAGGTATAATCTGCGAGATAATGTCAACTCTTACGTCATGCAAGAAGATGGTAGCTATGTGGCCAAAACAGTGGGGCCTGATGAAAAGCCTTTCAATGTACACAAGGAATTTTTCCATGTCACGATGAGTATTATCATGAAGGCAAAGCTCTTTTAAGCCATATATCACTAATAGATTACTTCCATTTTTGATGAATTATCAAGAGACTTTAGACTACCTGTATCAGTCGCTACCGATGTTTCAGCGTGTAGGACAGAGTGCTTTCAAAAAAGATCTGACAAATACACTGGCACTTTGTAAGTATTTGGGCAATCCTGAAAGAAAGTTCAGATCCATTCATGTGGCAGGTACCAATGGTAAAGGCAGTACTTCCCATAGCTTGGCAGCCGTATTGCAAGCTGCTGGATATAAAGTTGGGCTTTATACTTCGCCACATTTAAAGGAATTCACAGAGCGAATTAGAATCAATGGTCAGGAAGTTTCTGAGGACTTTGTGGTGAATTTTGTAGGAAATCATCAAGTGTTTATAGAGCAGTTAAAACCTTCTTTTTTTGAACTGACAGTAGGAATGGCGTTCGAAGCCTTTGCGCAAGAAGCTGTGGATATTGCAGTCATTGAAGTAGGTATGGGTGGTAGATTAGATTCGACTAATGTGATCGACCCAATCCTATCGGTCATCACAAGTATTGGTTATGATCATATGGCATTTTTAGGAGATACACTTCCTGCCATAGCTGGAGAAAAAGCAGGTATCATCAAATATCAAAGACCTGTAGTCATTAGTTTAGATCAGCCTGAGGTGAGGGAGGTTTTTGATCAAAAGGCGTCAATGATGCAATCGGATATTTATCATGCGATTGACTTTTTTGAGGTGCAAAAAACAGGTCAGGAAAACGGCTTCAGCAAATATCAAGTTTTTGATAAACAAAATGTATTGCAACTTAAAGAGTTGGTGTTTGGTTTAAATGGCAACTATCAACGTATGAACTTGCCAGGGATATTAACAGCCTGCTATTTACTGCAAAAGCTTGGCTACAATATTTCACTTGAGTCTATTCAGCATGGCTTAGCAGAGGTAGTTCATCTCACTGGTCTTAAAGGTAGGTGGCAAGTACTCCAAAACCAACCTATCATGATCTGCGATACGGGGCATAACGAAGCTGGTATCAAAGAAGTACTTGCTCAATTGGATACTTATCAATACCACAAGGTACACCTTGTAATCGGCATGGTACAAGATAAGGATGTAAAAAGTGTATTGATGCTACTTCCAAAAGCAGCAAATTACTACTTTTGCCAAGCGAAAATCCCTAGGGCTATGCCAGCAGAAAACTTAAAAGTACTTGCTGCTGAATATGAGCTAGTGGGAAAAGCATACCAAGATGTCGAGACAGCAATCAATGCCGCTAAATCAGAAGCGCAAGCAGACGACTTAATATTCATAGGAGGAAGTACCTTCGTAGTAGCAGAAATACCAGATTTGTAAGTGTGAGAAAGAAGCTATCCAGATTTCAAGATAATGAAGTAAACCCTAATGTCATTCAAGAAGGGAAACCTGTTTTTGAGACAATCAAAGGCAATTGGCAAAAAGATCATTTTAATAATTCAAAGCCTTTAGTAGTAGAGTTAGCCTGTGGTCGTGGTGAGTATACAGTAGGACTGGCTAGGGTATATCCGCACAAAAACTTTATAGGAGTAGACATCAAAGGTGCTCGTATCTGGGTAGGGAGTAAGCAAGCAATGAATGAGGGATTGCAAAATGTGGCTTTTCTCAGGACACAGATTCAAATGATCGATCGCTTTTTTGCTACAGGAGAAGTATCAGAACTCTGGTTGACATTTCCAGATCCTAGACCGAGAGATGGTGATGAGAAGAGACGTTTGACGCATCCTAGATTTCTAGACATGTATAAAGACATGCTCAGCAAGGATGGCATATTTCATCTTAAGACGGACAGCACAAGTTTATTTGATTATACATTAGAGGTACTTGAACAGCGAGAAGATATCTTAGACCTGATCTACACGAAAGATTTGTATCAATCACCCTACAATAATGATCATCATGGTATCAAAACCAAGTATGAACAAATCTTCTATGACAAAGGTGAGTCAATCAAATATTTAAGGTTTAAATTTGCAACCTAATGAGACAGACCAAGACAAATATTTTTATCAAGCTATACATCCTATCTTTGATAGTTGGAGCGATGCTATATTTTGTCTATCCCCAAGGCTCTATCGTTTTACTTTTCAATAAGTGGCACAATCCAGTCACTGATGTCATTTTTAGATTTCTCACTTATTTAGGAGATGGTCTATTCATGGCTGCTGTTGGCGTATTTTTCTTGTTTGTGAGGTATTATAATGCCCTTTTTCTAACTATAGTAGCGGTGATTCAGACTATTTTAGTCCAAGTTGGTAAACGACTGATCTGGCCAGATGCACCACGACCTTATAAGTTTTTTAGTGAGTTAGGTGTTGACCTTCATTTAGTAGAAGGAGTAAAGGCTCACTACTTACATTCTTTTCCTTCAGGTCATACCGCGGCAGCTTTTGCCTTAGCTTCTATCATCGTTTTGCTTTACCCTGCACGTAGACGTAGATTTGCCTCTTTACTCTTTTTAGGAGCTATTTTGGTGGCTATCTCAAGGATTTATTTAGCCCAGCACTTCTTTATTGATACCTATTTTGGTAGTATGATTGGTGTAGGCTCTGCATTTTTGGTGCATAGCCTATTGAAACCAATAGAAAGCGTTCCAGGCTTGCAAAAGTCTTTACTAAATAGGCATTGAATACCCAAGGTTTATTCTTTAATGACTACAATGGAGATGTTAGACTCAAAAAGGTCCTTTCCAGCATATATGATCTTTAACCCTGGAATTTCTGCTAAGTCTTTGAAGTACTTATTTCTAGTCAATAAGTAGCCATCTGGATTTTCTAAAAAGAAAGATGCAACTTCCTCTTTATTAAGAACTTGTATAGGTTTGGATAAATAAAAAGAGTAAGCTGAATTATAGCTTCTGTAATAGCCAAATCCCCTAGACACATCTAGTGTTTGAAGACTTTCTGTTACTGGATTTTTAGGGTCTACAGTAGCAAATGCTAACTGAAAGAAAATAATACTCGCTACAAAAAAAGTTGCTCCCTGATAGCGAATGGCAGCTTCATATCGTTTTTTGAAACCCAAATAGAAAGTAACAAGTCCCAAAATACTCACAGGTATCATATACCAACCTACATATGCTAGGTCTCTCAAACTATCATCTTCAGTAAATGCTAAGTATATTCCAATAGGAAAAGCTAAGCAGATGAGTAAAAATACTGATAAACTGATGAGGTAGGATGTTCTTTTTACCCAATTAAAGGCTGTTATCTTATTGATAAAATACCCCAATAAAATCGCTAAAAATGGATAACTCGGCACTGTATAATTGGGTAGTTTGGTACTGGAGATTGAAAAGAAAAGAATAATCACAGCGGCTGAGATAAGGGAAAATAGGAGCGCATGATTATTTCTTCCCTTCCACGCGATTATGAAAGCTTGTGGTATAAAGACGCCATACGGTAACATTCCGCCTAGTACAAATGCCCAAGTGATCAAGAAAAGCCCACCGTGACCCTCCATAGGTGCAGAAAATCTGCTCACGTTGTGTTTGAAGAAAAACTCTTCTATCCAAAGTCCGTCAGTAGCTTGATAAACTGCTATATACCAAGGCCCTGCTACTAAAAGCACGATCAATAGCCCGGTCCACGGTTGAAGCCACTTAATATTAGACCAAGTGAACTGTTTGGTCCATAATAAATAAAGTAGAAAGCTCAGTCCAGGGAGTGCTATGCCTACGGGACCTTTACTCAAGACTGCTAGACCGAGTGCTAGGTAGCAGATAATGATCCACCGTCTTTTCTTATCAGTGATCCCGGTATAAAAACTCAAAGAAGCAGCTGTCAGAAAGAAGATCAAGAAGGGATCAGGTACTGCCATGTGAAACTGTAGTGCTAAATGTAGAGAGCATACAAGGACAAATCCAGTATAATAGGCTACAGATTCATCAAAGTACTTTCTAGCAAATAGATAAGTCATTATGATCGTGGATACACCAGCCAGCGATGCAAAAAATCTAGCAGCAAACTCCCCATAACCAAAAAGCTCATAGGCTAGCATCATAAAAAAATAATGCAGGGGAGGCTTATCAAATCTCAGTTCATAGTTGAAAGTAGGCACTATCCAATTTCCAGATTCCCACATTTCACGCGCTGCTACCGCATTTTTAGCTTCATCAAGTGCATAAATGCTCAATCCACCGATATTGATAAACATGATGATCAAGCTCAAAATAAGGAGCGTGAAAAAATTGATCTGCTTTTTTGACATACCTTAAATCATGATTTCACACAAAAGTAACACAATATATCGCAAGGTATTGACGCTCTTATGTCAATTTTGAGTTAACAAACTGATGAGATTATAGACTCAAAACTTTAACTTGCCACTTTTAAGCATTATTCCATGAAAATATCAATTGTAGTCACAGTATATAACGAAGCGGATAATATAGCACCTCTGATAGCCAAAGTGGATGAAGCTATGAAGTCATTTGAATATGAGTTGATCTTAGTGGATGATGGCTCTAAAGATGCCACTGTAAAGAACATCAAGCTATTTGCTAATGATAAGTGTAAACTCATCGTTTTCAATAAAAACTATGGTCAAACAACCGCCATGTCAGCTGGGATAGATCATGCCATCGGTGAATATATCGTGACGATGGATGGTGATTTACAAAATGATCCATTAGATATACCACTCATGCTAGAAAAACTAGAAAATAAGGGCTTAGATGTCGTAGCTGGAAAGCGTGCTAACCGTAAAGATGGTTTTGTTTTTAGAAAATTCCCTTCTAAAATAGCCAATTGGATCATAAGAAATAGCACCAATGTACACTTGAGTGATTATGGTTGTTCGCTGAGAATTTATAAAGCTGAAATCGCCAAGAATCTAGGTTTGTATGGAGAGTTGCATCGTTTCATTCCTGTTTTGGCTAAGCTTCAGGGTGCTAATATGGACGAAATGGATGTGCGTCATCATCCACGTATTCATGGTGAGTCAAAGTATGGAATCGGACGAACGTTTAAAGTGATGAGCGATTTACTTTTGATGCTTTTCTTTCAAAAGTACTTTCAGCGACCTATCCATTTATTTGGTACTGCGGGATTGATCACTTTTCTCGTAGGAATGCTCATCAACTTCTACATGATCATCCTCAAAATCCTAGGAGAAGATATTTGGGGTAGGCCTTTATTGATCTTAGGAGTTTTGCTTACATTAGGAGGCGTGCAATTGATCACGTCTGGCCTTGTGGCAGAGATCATCGTCAGGACATATTATGAGTCTCAGGACAAGAAAACCTATCAAATAAAAGAAATCTATACACTTGGATAAGCGTCTAAAGACCATTCTGAAAACGATCGTAAAGCTGACGCTCACAGTTTTGGCTTTGTGGCTTGTTTTCAGTAAGATCGACACGCGCGAGACCAAGAACTTATTATTTGCAGTAGATTGGTTTTACCTGTTTTTGGCAATTATATTTTTCACCTTATCTAAAATAGCGGCTGCATTAAGACTATGGCACTATTTCAAAGCCATTGGTCTTCAGCTATCACATTATTACAATCTCAAATTGTACTGGATAGGTATGTTTTACAACCTCTTCCTGCCAGGTGGTATTGGTGGCGATGGTTATAAGGTTTACATCCTTCAAAAACAGTTTCAAATTGGAACCAAAAATCTAATTAAAGCCAGTTTATTAGATAGGATTAATGGAGTCGTTTCACTTGGTTTTTTAGCTTGTGGATTGATTTTATTACTTCCTATAAATGAGTTGATAGTCCCTTATCGTTGGATTTTTTGGATCGGACTCATTGTAGCATTCCCTATTTTCTACCTGCTTCATTTAGGTCTTTTCAAGAAGTTTAGAGAGGTTTTTGTCCCTACCAATTTATGGGCATTGACCGTTCAAGTTTTGCAATTAGTCTGCGCTTATTTTTTACTGAATAGTTTAGGTGTGTCTGAAAATCTGATAGCCTATATGGCTTTATTTCTGATTTCTTCTGTAGTTGCTGTACTCCCTTTTACCATTGGAGGAGTGGGAGCTAGAGAGCTTGTATTTGTTTTAGGACATCAATGGTTTGGTATTGAGCAGAATACTGCAGTGGCTTTTAGCTTGTTGTTTTTTTTGGTCACAGCGCTAGTCTCTATTCTAGGCGCTGTGACCAAAGTGAGGATTGACTAAACACAATTTATTGTGCTAGTCTAAAATTTATAGGTATTGTCATTAAAGTTACTTGAGCTTCTCCCTCTATTTTCTGAGGATTCCACTTGGGTGAAAGACGCATTACTCTTTCAGTTTCTTCCGATAGAGACTCATGAGGAGAGTTGATCACTTCGATGTTTGATACACTGCCATCCTTCTGGATGAGAAACTCCACCATTACTGTTCCTTGAATCCCCATTCTTCGTGCTTGAGTGGGGTACTTGACGTTTTTACCGAGGTATCTAAACCAGTCCATATATTCAGATCCAAAAGAAACTTCTTCTAATAAAGGATAGTGTGCTATCTCATCTCCATTATCATCCCAAACTTTTCCAGTTACTAATTTTCCATCATCAAAGTGGTCTTCACGCCTTAATCTACCATCTTCAAAATAGCTGCGTGCGGTGCCTTCAAGATTTCCTTTCTCATTGAAATAAGCATCCAAAATCAACTGTCCATCACCCGACCACTTTTGCCATGCGCCAATTTTGGTTTTTCTACCAAAATTTTGATAGGTACTTTTCTCTAGCAGTGCTCCATTTAACTGGTATTGATGTATTTCTACTTGATTGGAATCTGTTGGGTTATAGGTTTTGACCAAGTAGGCGCTAGCTTTATCCTCACTGGTTTCTCTGCCATATTGATCGATAAACTCTTTGTCATTTTGTGCAAAAGCAGTTATTCGACCGATACACAATGTGATAAGAAGTAGATATTTCATAACATAATATTTATATAATATGTAAACTATACAATATTAAGATATGATAATAAAAAAAGAAATTAAGGTGTAAAAAAAAGCGCCATTTGGCGCTCAGATTATTCTTCGACTTCTAGTTTTTCTAATATTTCTGCGAGATCGTCAAAGTCTTTAAGACCAGGTTTGATTTCTTCACCGCCCTTGAGTGCTATGCCTGAAATACCCGTATCTTGGATAATATCTTCTACATCACTAGGATTGATACCATAACCAAGGATCACTGTAGCTGATTGAGTAAGCTTTTTTAAGATATTGATCTCATCTGCTGCTATTTCATCTCGGTCTGCTTCTAAAAGTAAAACTACTTCCTGTTCCTCTAGCGATGGAGCTAAAGTCAGGAGGTCTTCCAATTTATCTAAATGATCAATATGCTGTTTTAAAATAAGCTTGTAGCTCGTGTTAAGCAACATCTGGAGTTGGTGCTTTTCATTGATTTGAATGAATTCGATAGATGGATAGTCTTTGATAATCTCCAAGATGCTATCTGGATGCGTATGCTCAAATTCCGCCACAAAGGCCACACCTGATATCCATTCAGTGATTTCTTTGTATTTGGCAGGGTCGATATAGCTACTTTGATCTTTTTCTAAGTTAAAACCCATGAGATTGACTTGCATACCAGCACAGTAGCGGGCATCACTTAGGTTATTGACTGTACTTATCTTGACAAATGTTTTTAAAGCCATCAGTTTAGGAATGTTGAAATGATAAATCTAGTTGCTTAACTATCGCAAAGGTAAGTTTTTTAATGTTTAAAGCGGAATATAATCAGACAATGAGTCTTAGACTTTTCCAGATCGATAGTTTATCAATGAAAATTCTGTAAAAGCTTACCATATATCTCTGGACAATGTTTAATTTGTGTTCTTGAAGTTTATTATGAAAAAGATAAGTCAATATTTAATCATTTTGATGGTAGTACTGACTGCTGTGAGTTCATGTGAATTGCCTGAAGGGGTAGTTCCTGATCCACCAGTGACTGATCAAAGAGATTATTATCCATTGAGAACAGGGCAGTTTGTAATGTATCAAGTCACTGAGACTACTTATTTTGGTATCAATGACCAAGAGACAGAGAATTACTTTTTGAAAGTTAGTGTGAGGGATCTCTTTTTCAATCTAGCTGGTCAGCCTTCATATGTCATTCATAGATCGAAAGGTACATCTGCTACGGGTACATTTGAGCTCGATTCCGTATGGAGTGCTAGAAAGGATGATGTTCGTGTGGTGTCCGTAGAAAATAATATTCCTTTTGTTAAGCTACAATTTCCAATAGCTGCAGGGAGAGTCTGGGATGGCAATGCACTGAATAGTAATCCAGCTGATGACTACACGGTAACAGAAGTTGGGGGCACTTATGAAGTCAGTGGAGAAGTGATACTTGAAAATACGATCACCATTAGCCAGAGCGATGAAGATGATCAAGTCACCTCTCGAGATGTCAGAACAGAGGTCTATGCACCTGATGTAGGAATGGTATTTGGATCATACGAAGTGCTTAGATATTGTACCAGAAGCGAGTGCCTCAATAGACAAATCATAGAGTCAGGTAAGTCGCTCACTATGAGGGTAGTAAGTTATGGAAGGGAAAGTTAAGCTGTTACTATTTTTCATTTGTATTTTTACAAGCTTTCCCTCATACTGTCAGTCAGGTTACTATTTGGTTTACTTTAAAGATAAGCCAAATGCAGAGCAGTCGCTTAGTCAAGCGTCTTCCTATTTATCTGCTAAGTCTATCTTGAGAAGAGATAAGCAACAAATTGATTTGGAAGCTTCTGATGCTCCAGTGGATATCAACTTCATAAATTCATTAAATGAAAATGGCTTCTTAGTCATTTCTACCAGTAAATGGCTTAATGCTGCTTTAGTCAGCATTCAATCAAATGAGCGAACTGCGATTGAAGAGTTTTCATTCGTGTCTCATATACAGTGGATAAAACCTGCTAACACTCCTAAAAATAGGACCTTAAATAATCTTCAAACTGTATTTTTTGACTTTTTACAATTTAAAATCAAGCCTAAGGTGAAGCCAAGCTTACCTATGGGAATGGAGGAAATGCATGCCCAAGGACTTAAAGGGGAGGGTTTGACAGTAGCTATTTTTGATGGAGGATTTAAGCATGTGGATAGGAAAAAGCCTTTTGGAAAAATAGCTGTATGGCAATCAAGAAACTTTGTAGATGCCTCGCAAAATGTCTATCAAAGAAACACTCATGGTACAGAAGTTTTGTCCATTCTTGCTTCATCCAATAATAAGTTTCAAGCGATTGTCCCAGATGCCTCCTATGTTTTATGTGTCACAGAAGACATTTATAGCGAGTACCCGATAGAGGAATATTATTGGACATTAGCAGCTGAGTATGCAGATAGTCTAGGAGTTGATATCATCAATAGTTCTCTGGGGTACAATCAGTTTGAAAATGAACAATTTGACTATCAAGTTTCAGATTTGCTTCAAGGAAAATCGATTATTTCCAAAGCCGCAAATATGGCTGCTCAAAAAGGGATGATCGTAGTCGTAAGTGCTGGCAATGAAGGACAAACTAAATGGAAAACTATTACCGCTCCAGCGGACGCAAGGGGAGTAGTCTCAGTAGGTGCAGCCAATAAATGGGGGGAGCGTGCTGCATTTTCATCTGTGGGGATGTTGGAGCAAATCTTCAAACCTGAAATTCTTGCACCTGGTGTGGGTATACCAGTCATTTCAAAAAAGCACATTAAACTCAAAAATGGTACTTCTTATGCCGCACCATTAGTGACAGGACTAGCAGCTGGGGTCTGGCAGCTTTATCCGCATCTATCAGCTAAGCAGGTGATTGAACTGATTTACAAATCCGCTGATCAATATTCCCAGCCAGATCAGAATAGAGGATATGGCATACCTGATTTTCAAAAGCTCGGTTTAGACTTTGATATACATGAGTAAGTACCTTTTTCTATTGGGATTTTTTAGCTTTTTTTGTAGCCATTATCTGAACTCAGACAAACTATGAAAAAGCCACTCATCGCTCCATCAGTATTAGCTGCGGATTTTGCCAATCTCCAATCAGAAGTAGAAATGTTGAATCAATCAGTCACAGATTGGATTCATATCGATATCATGGATGGTATGTTTGTGCCCAACATTTCATTTGGCCTACCAGTGACTGCTGCGATCAATAAACATGCAAAAAAACCGCTTGACGTACATTTGATGATAGAGCAGCCTGATCGATATTTACAAGCTTTCAAAGAAGCTGGAGCGGCTACATTGACAGTACATTATGAAGCCTGCACACACCTCCATAGGACGATAGATTATATCAAAAGTCTGGGTTGTCAAGCTGGTGTAGCACTTAACCCACATACCCCAGTTCATTTACTAACTGATATCATCGCTGATTTGGATTTGGTGTGTATCATGTCAGTCAATCCAGGTTTTGGAGGTCAAAAATTTATCCAGCATACTTATGATAAAGTAAAGCAACTGAAAGGTTTGATTATAACAAGTAAGTCAAATGCCCTAATAGAAATAGATGGAGGGGTCAATCTTCAAAATGCGCCTCTACTTGTTGAAGCTGGAGCAGATGTTTTAGTGGCAGGTAGCTTTGTTTTCAATGCTACTGACCCGATTAATACCATTGCTGATCTAAAAAATCTTTCCTAATCTTTTTTTAGGCATGAGATTTGAAAAATGTTAGTTTGTCATTTTTAAATTAAAATATATGAAACGAATTAGTCTTTCCATTTTATCACTTGCCTTGACGCTTCTTACGATGACGTCATGCACAAAATCTGTCACCAGAGTTAGTCCAGACCAAACCATCGATCTAAGCGGTAGATGGAATGATACTGACTCTAGACTTGTCGCTGAAGAAATGACCATGGATGCTTTAGGAAGTGCATGGCTCAATAGATTCTATCAAGCCAAAAATAAGGCCCCCGTAATGATCGTAGGTGTTATTACCAATAGAAGCAGTGAACATATCGAGGCAGAGACTTTTATCAAAGATATCGAGCGTGAATTCATCAAGTCTTCACAGATCAGAATCGTTCAGAATGCTGTTTTGAGAGAAAAAATCAGAGAAGAGCGAGCTGATCAGCAAAATTTTTCATCCCTAGATACACAGAAGAAGTGGGGACTCGAGTTGGGAGCTGATTATATGATGTTTGGTACGATCAACTCGATCACTGATATGGAAGGCCGTAAAAAAGTGATTTTCTATCAAATCAATCTAGAGCTTACGGACATTCAGACCAATGAAATCGTGTGGATAGGAGATAAGAAAATCAAAAAATACATAGTGAATTAAGCTTAAGCGATTTTCTATGATTTTTAAAAAGTCTTATAGACTGCATTTTTTTATGATGATGTTGACGATAGGTGCCACTAGTTGTGCTACCTATTATCAACTGAATTATCAATTCAATCAATCCTTTGAAAACGGTAACCTTCAGGCAGCTTATCAGCTGCTTGAGGGAAATACCAAAATGAGCCAAGGGAAAGATCGAATGCTATATTATCTCAACCTAGGTTCTACGGCTGCCGTGATGGGCAACTATGAAGAGAGTAATAAGCACCTTGAAGAGGCTTATAAAATAGGAGAGGATTACAGCAGAAACTATCTGAATGAAGCGGTTTCCTTTCTGACCAACCCAAAATTTGTACAGTATAAGCCTGAAGATCATGAGTTGCTTTTGATCCATTACTACAAAGCAATCAATTTCCTCAAACTAGCCGAATATGAATCCGCACTAGTCGAGTGTAGAAGGCTCAATAATAAGCTTAATCAAATCAATGGGAAGTATAAAGGAGAGAACAAGTTTAAAAGAGATGCCTTTATCGCTAACTTGATGGGAATCATCTATGAAGCTGATCAAGATTATAATAATGCCTTTATAGCCTATCGCAATGCTGTGGAGATCTATGAGGAGGACTACAAATCCCTTTTCAATCTGGATGTGCCGGATCAACTAAAGCAGGATGTGGTCAGAGCAGCTTATTTGACCGGGTTTGATGATGAAGCTCAAAGGTTCGAAAGTAAGTTTGGAATTAAATATCAACCTATTCCTATTGGTCATGGCCAATTAGTTTTTTTTCTAAACAATGGGCTTGGACCAGTCAAAGCTGAAACTAGTATCAATTTTGCCATAGTTGAAGGTAGTGGTGGTGTGCTAAACTTCACTAATGAGGCAGCAGGAATTAATATTCCTTTTAATAACGTCAACCTTAATGATGAGGAGAGAAAAGGACTTCAAGATCTTAGAGTATTTCGCTTGGCACTTCCCAAATATGTGGAGAGAAAAGAAGTTTTCACTTCTGCTAGTTTAGAGTGGAATGATCAGACTTTTCAATTACAAAAAGCTGAAGATGTCAATGCCATAGCCTTTCAATCGCTCAATCAACGGATGCTTGCAGAAATGAGTAAATCTCTATTAAGACTTGCTGTAAAAAAAGGCCTAGAAGCTCAAGTAAGAAAGGAAGACAAAGATCTTGGTGCGATCGTGGGATTTATCAATGCTGCTACAGAAATGGCTGATACGAGAAACTGGCAGACAATCCCTCATGAAATACACTATGCGAGATTAAATCTGCCTCCTGGTGAGCAGAAGGTGACATTTCATGCTAAGCCATCAGTTGGAGGTTTTAAGTCGGTGAAGCAGGATTTGAAAATGCCTATCTCAGCAGGAGCTACATCATTTTTTACTTTCTCTACATTAGAGCATTTGCCACCGGCTAACTACTGATTCTAGTTGTTTTGTGTTATTTTTCCTCCTTTTACCACAAAAAGTATGAATTAAATCATTTTATCCTTGGACTATTGGTCATTATACTTTTTATTTAAAGATTGTAAATGTTCAACTTAACTAATAAATAGTATGATTACGAAGTCGTTTTTAAACGCTGTAAAAAGAGCAAGTGCTTTATCTATGCTTTTTGTAGCTGTTTTAGCAGGTGGTGCTTTTGCACAAGATGAAGAAGTCACGGAAGAGGAGCTCGCAAAATATGTAGCCGTTGAAGATTCAACTGCAGCTTATGCGGCTGTGAGAAGTCAAGAATATTCACAGATGATCAAAGATCATGAATTGATGGATGGTGGTAGAAGATATGTAGCTCTAAAAGGTGCTTGGGGAAATGAAGAGAAACTTGCTAAAATTGAAGCGACTGAGGAAGAAATAGCAGCCTATCAGTACATCTTAGACGAATATGCTAAACTTCAAGAAGAAGTAAAGGAACTGAAAATTAGCTTGATCAAAGATGATGAATTTTGTGGCATTGCTACCTTTAATAAGGTAAATGCGGCTGTAAGAGCTGATCAAGAACTTAATGCAAAGTTCAAAGAAATGATGGCTGAGAAAAAAGAAGAAAGAGAAGGAGCTGCTGAGGATACAGAAGAATAGTCTCTAATGAGAATTGTATAAAACCCGAGATAATAAACTCGGGTTTTTTTATGCCCATTTGACACTTACTGCGTTGTTAATATTTGATAATTATGGTAAGTTGCCAAACGGATGAATATGAAAACAAGGTCTTTAGTCAAGTTAGTAGGACTTATATTACTACTTAGTAATAGTAGCTATTTGAAGGCTCAACAAGGTCCTGTAGTCAATGGAGTAGATGCTCGTGGTGAGCGAGTTGATGCCTTTAACCTTAATAAATTCTTTGGAAATTTTCAGTTTGGGGTTTCTTTGGGATATCTCTACGGTAACAATAATTTATCTTTTAATGATGGGCAGTTTTTGATTGATCCCAACACACAACAATTTTACTTGTACAAAGACAACACTCGAACTCAAACAAATACTTACAGCTATCATAGTTCTTGGTTGACTTCTCCCACTGGAGATGGGAGTGTGACTGGAGTTGGTTTTGATTCTATCCCACGTCAAGATGCACGCGCTACTAATAGGGCCATTCCTTTTCAAATCTTAATGGCATATAAAATCAAAGATGTCGTCAGAATAGGTGGGGGCGTTGTGCTAGAAGATAATAGGGTGAGTGAACTGCGAACAGAGATAGGAGAGCAGACTTTTACTTATCAAGCACCCGATGATAAATACTTTGTGAGCAAGGTATTTGGTCATGTGGGTATAGTCCTCTATGAACCTACCAAAGTCAGAAATAGCATCGATAAGCGATATTCAGAAGGAAAGATCAAACCAGCTGATAGAGCAACTAAGATCAACTCTATCAGAAATATGAACATCCTGCTAGAGCTTCAAGGTGGAGTAGCCGTGGCAGGAGGAAACGTCAGTTCGGGAAATTATATCAATCTAGGGCTAAGTGTAGAGCATAATATTTCGGAGTATATGGCAGTATTTGTCAAGCCTCAGGTAGAAGTGAGGCAGATGTCTTTTTTATCTCAAGAGACCATTCCTTTAGCTTTCGATCAACAGAAATTATTAGGTGGTGTAAGCTTTGGAGTCAACATCAGTATCCCTAGTATCAAGCGCTGCCCAATCCCTAACTGTCACGTAGTCATGAAGCATAGACACAATGGTGTGGAGTTTAGAGGAAGTCCATTTTGGCAGAATCAAAACAGGAAAGTTGGACAGTGGAGAAAGGACTATTGACCGTTGGTAAAAATCTAAAATCTACCTTTGCATAGGAGTTCAAAACCTCAATTATTTTCACTAAATTGGCGTTTTAATTGAAATTTAACTTAACTGTATGACTGAAGGATCGAATCAGAATATCATCCCTATCAATATTGAAGATGAAATGAGGGGGGCGTACATCGATTATTCGATGTCGGTGATTATTTCGAGAGCACTACCAGATGTGAGAGATGGACTCAAGCCAGTACACCGAAGGGTTTTATTCGGTATGTTGGAGCTCGGAGTCAACTATAATAAACCATATAAAAAATCAGCCAGAATCGTAGGAGAAGTACTAGGTAAGTATCACCCACACGGTGACTCATCTGTATATGATACGATGGTTCGTATGGCGCAGCCTTGGTCATTGAGATATCCACTCGTAGATGGTCAGGGTAACTTCGGGTCAATAGATGGTGACTCACCAGCAGCGATGCGATATACTGAGGCAAGACTAAAAAGAATCGCTGAGGAATTACTCGTTGATATCAATAAAGAAACCGTTGATTTCCAGTTCAACTTTGATGACTCCCTTAAAGAGCCAGTTGTCATGCCTGGTAAGTTGCCAAACTTATTGCTTAATGGCGCTTCGGGTATAGCAGTAGGTATGGCTACCAATATGCCTCCTCACAACCTTTCTGAAGTAGCAGATGGCATCAATGCCTATATTGACAATAGAGATATCACAATACCTGAGTTGATGCAGTATATCACTGCGCCTGACTTTCCTACAGGAGCTACCATTTATGGTTATACAGGGGTGAAAAACGCCTTTGAAACTGGCCGTGGCAGAGTAGTATTAAGAGCTAAAGCCAACTTCGAACAAACTAAAACAGGTAGAGATCAGATCATCATTACGGAAATTCCTTACATGGTGAACAAGGCTAATATGATCGAGAAAATCGCTCAGTTGGTCAATGAAAAGAAATTAGAAGGTATCTCAGCGATCAGAGATGAGTCTGATAGACAAGGTCTTAGAATTGTTTTTGACTTGAAAATGGATGCCATTCCTAATATAGTTCTAAACAATCTCTATAAATACTCTCAACTTCAATCATCCTTTGGTGTCAATAATGTGGCGCTTGTCAAAGGTAGACCTATGACACTCAATCTGAAGGATATGATTCGTCACTATGTCGAGCATAGACACGAAGTGGTGGTCAGAAGAACGCAGTATGAGTTAAATGAAGCAGAGAAAAGAGCACATATCTTAGAAGGCTATCTCATAGCTTTAGACAATCTAGATGAAGTGATCAGCTTGATCAGAAGTGCTAGGGATCCAGAAGTCGCTAGGACAGGTTTGATGGAAAAGTTTGAGCTTTCTGAAATTCAAGCTAAGGCGATTCTAGAGATGAGATTGCAGAGACTCACTGGCATGGAGCGCGAAAAGATCATCAATGAATACAATGAAGTAAAAGCTTTGATTGATAAATTGAATGAGATCTTATCTAATGAAACTCTCCGTATGCAAATCATCAAAGATGAAGTATCTGAGCTTAAAGACAGATATGGAGATGAGCGTAGAACTAATATAGAGTATGATGCCGAAGACTTCAGCATGGAAGATATGATTCCTAATGAAGAAATGGTGGTCACTATTTCGAATCAAGGCTATATCAAGAGAACACCACTAGCTGAGTACAAAACTCAGGGTAGAGGTGGAGTAGGTTCTAGAGGTGTGGCTACTAAGACTGACGATTATACAGAGCATATATTTGTGGCGAGTACGCATAATTATCTGTTGATTTTCACAGATTTTGGTAGATTATATTGGATCAAAGCTTATGAGATACCTGAGGGAAGTAAGACTTCAAAGGGAAGACCAATCCAAAATTTGATCAATATCGAAAAAGATGACAGTGTAAGAGCGGTAATCCAAACAGCTAGTCTCACAGATGAAGACTACGTAAGTAATAACTTCTTGGTGATGTGTACTGAAAAGGGTGTCATCAAGAAAACTACTTTGCAGGCATATGCTAGACCTAGATCAAACGGTATCAATGCTATCAATATCAATGAAGGCGATAGATTACTTGAGGTGAAACTCACAAATGGTAATAATCACATCGTGATAGCTTCTAAATCTGGTAGAGCTGTTCACTTCCACGAATCAGATGTAAGACCTATGGGTAGAACAGCTACTGGAGTAAGAGGTATCAACTTGAGCTCAGCAGATGACAAGGTCGTTGGCATGGTTTCTGTTTCTGAAGAAGAGTCTAATCTTTTGGTCGTTTCTGAAAAGGGATATGGTAAACGCTCAAAAGTAGAAGAATATAGAATCACTAAAAGAGGTGGTAAGGGAGTAAAAGCCATGAATATCACTGAGAAAACTGGTGAACTAGTAGCGATCAAAGAAGTGGTAGATACAGATGATCTACTCATCATTAATCGCTCAGGAGTTTTAATCAGGATTTCAGTAGAAGGACTCAGAGTAATGGGACGTGCTACACAAGGGGTGAAGCTTATCAAATTAAACGAATCTGATATCATTTCCTCAGTCGAAAAAATCGCTAAAATTGAGGGAGAAGAAGATGAAGTAAATGTGGATAATGAAGCGCCTACTCCTGATACAGATACAACAGAAGAAGAAAACAACTAAACTAAACTTAAATCTAAAATAACACTGAAATGAAGAAGATCATCGTTTCTTTGGCCTTATTAGCAGTATTCGGAACTGCTTTCGGTCAGAAAAAAGTCGTTAGGTCTGCAGAGAATAACCTGAAAAAGGGAAACTATGAAGAGGCGCTAACTGAAATAAATGAAGCTATACAAAATTCGGAAACTAGCGGAGATCCTAATACCTTTTTTGTAAAAGGAAAGATCTTGACTAAGGCTTATGAGGTAGATAGCTCAAATACAGAATCTACCCTAAAGTATGGCATAGACGCTTTTGAAGTTTTCAAGAAAGCAAAAGAAATGGACAATGGTGGTAAAATCACTAAGGAAATCGATAAGGATGTCCTAGCTGATGGCTTGATGCTACCTCCAGGACTTAGAGGTGAAGGTATTCCATGGTTGAAGTATCTATCTTATGCCAAAGCGCTTGATGCATATGAGCAAGAGGATATGATGATGGCATATAAGTTTTTCAAACTTACAGCTGACATCGACCCTACAGATACTACAGCTGTTTACAATACCGCTTATACTGCTGCTTTTAATGAAGACTTTGCTACAGCGAAGGAGTATTATAAAATACTAATCGACAACGATGAATATGTTAATCCTGCGGCTTACTTTGGACTTTTAGGTATTGTACTTGAGCAAGAGCAAAATAACGAAGAGGCATTAACCATTTTAAGAGATGCTCAAAAGGACTATCCAAATGAGAAAATCTTCTCTGAGTATGAGATTTCTATTTTGATCAAGCTGGATAGACTTGATGAAGCTAAAACTAGCATAGAAGAGTCTCTTGAAAAAGATCCAAGAGATCCTAATAACCTTTTGAGATATGGATATCTATGGGAGCAGCAAGGTGACCTAGATAAGGCTCTTGAATATTACAAAAAGTCCGCTGAGGTAAAGGATGATTTCTTTGATGGTAACTTCTATGCAGGAGCACTACTAGTAGATATGGCTGGTAAGATCGTCAATGAAGTGAATAACATGAACGATGCTGACTGGGAAAAGTATAGTGATAGCAAGCTAAAAGAAGCAGATGATATCTACAGAGAATCACTTAAATATTTCGAAAAGGCTATCGAAATCAATCCTGATGACTTGAGAGCATTGGAGCCTATGTATGGAATCTACAATAGACTCAAGCAGCCTGAAAAAGCAGAAGCAATAGATAAGAGAATTCAAGAATTAAAAGGGGGCGGTAATTAATCCTTCTCGTATAAAGTTAAAGCCTGTGATCATCATCACAGGCTTTTTTTATGGTGCTAATCTATTAATGTGCCATGTGTCAGCCTTTTTTTCATAGACTACTCTGTCATGAAGTCTACTAGCGCGGCCTTGCCAAAACTCAATGCGATCAGGTGTCAATTCAAATCCTCCCCAGTGAGGTGGCCTAGGAACTTGTCTATCTTGATATTCTTTTTCAAGGTCTTTTAGATTAGATTCTAAGACAGACCTACTATTTATTTTCTGACTCTGAGGAGATGCCCAGGCTCCCAATTGGCTACCCTTAGGCCTAGAATTAAAATACTCATCGGAAAGTAATGAACTTACTTTTTGTACACTTCCTTCGATTCTAACTTGTCTCTCCAGCTCCGGCCAAAAGAAAGTCAAGGCTGCAAAAGGCTGATTGATCAAATCTTTTCCTTTTTGACTGTCATAATTTGTATAGAAGATAAATTTCTGATCTTCTACGCCTTTAAGCAGGACAATGCGAGCACTGGGTCTATTGGCCGAATTGATCGTAGATAGACACATGGCATTTGGTTCATTTACATCACTTTTAATAGCTGCTTCAAACCAAGCTTTAAATTGTGATATGGGATCTTTGGCTACTTGATCTAGTTCTAAAGTAGCTAGGGTATATTCTTTTCTTATATCAGCTATTGGTTTATTCATATTGATTTGTTTAATTACAAGTCCTTGCTAGTCAATTAAAATTCTAAGTAACAGAATGCACTAATGATTAACAAAGGATCACCAAAATTGATTAAAAAATGACCGTCAAAGCAGGAGACTTATTGATATCAGAACCTTATCTAAAAGATGACAGCTTTTTTAGGTCTGTGATTTTAGTTTGTGAGTCAAATAGCAATGGGTCATTTGGTTTGGTATTGAATAAGCTTTCTATAGTTCACTTGAGTGACTTGATAGATCAAGTCAGTATCACTGATACATCTGATGAGGTGTATGTAGGTGGGCCAGTGGAACAAAATACACTTCACTATATCTATAAAGGAATCAAGCCAATCAGTGGAAGTGTACACGTAGCAGGAGATATCTACTGGGGGGGAGACTTTGATGAGCTCTTAGATAGATTGAAAGAAGATACAGC
The DNA here is from genome assembly GCF_016464625.1 of Penaeicola halotolerans. Taxonomy (GTDB): domain Bacteria; phylum Bacteroidota; class Bacteroidia; order Cytophagales; family Cyclobacteriaceae; genus Penaeicola; species Penaeicola halotolerans. The sequence continues at coordinate 772,651 of NZ_JAEAGO010000001.1, read as the reverse complement.
TCTGGTGGATAGTTTTAGATTTTTCATGGGCTATTCTGGATGGGAGGCAGGGCAGTTAGAGAAGGAGATAGAGGAGGATACTTGGGTGCTTTTTGAACAAGCGGATCTTTCTATGATCTGGGAAACACAGTCAGAAGAGCTTTGGAAACAGTGCCTTAAAGATATGGGAGGGAAATATAAAGCCTTGGCAAATTATCCAATAGACCCAAGATTAAATTAAAAGGAATTTGTTAGCTTTGGACAATAGATGGTTGGTAAAAGACAGTAAAATATGGAAGCCAAGAGAGAAGAAACGGAAGAAAATAAAGTAAATCCGGAGGTACTGAATGATCAGGTTACAGCACAACAAGATGATACTTCGCATGAGCTAGAACATCATGAAGAGGAAGAAGAGCATCAGGAAGATTATAGTGATTTTTCAAAAGAACAATTGCTTCAGGCCATTAATACCTTGGCAGAAAAGGGCAATGTTTTAAAAATAGATAAACAGCTCAATGAGCTGAAAACACTTTTTGATGAACATGTAGATAAGGAAAAAGCTACAGCACTCGAAAAATTCATCCAAGATGGTGGTCTAGAAGAAGATTTTGCCTTTAAGCTAGATGACATCAGTCATAGTTTTTATGCACAATTTACCCTGCTTAAAGATAAAAGACATCAACTGATCAAGGAGCAAGAGAAGCAGAAGGAGAAGAATTTAGAGGCAAAAACTGCTTTGCTAGAAAAGCTTAGAGAGTTGTTAGATAGTGACGAAACGAATGCTAGTATCGCTGCCATAAAAGAGATTCAAAGCCAATGGAAGGCTATTGGTCAGGTTCCTTATCAACAGAATAAAACACTTTGGGCAAATTATAATGCCCTAATGGATCGCTTCTATGATCATAGAAGCATCTACTTTGAGCTCAAGGAATTAGACAGAAAGAAAAATCTTGAAGCCAAGTTGGAGCTTTGTGAAAAAGCTGAAAAGCTGGATAGCCAAGAAAATATAAAAGAAGCAATCATCAGTTTGAACGAGCTTCATGAGGAATTTAAACACCTAGGCCCTGTCCCAAAAGAGGATCAAGAAAGCCTCTGGCTGAGATTTAAGACAGCGTCTGATAAAATCTACGCAAAGCGTAAAGATTACCTTGATTCTCAAAAAGAAGTCTTCAAAGAGAATTTAGAAAAGAAAGAAGCACTAATTACTAAGCTAGAAGCATTCACGAGCTTTAAGTCAGACAAGATAAAGCTTTGGAACACCAAAACGAAAGAAATCCTTGCGCTTCAGAAGGAGTGGGAATCCATAGGGATGATCGCTAGAGAAGCAGCTAAAGATATCAATAAGCGTTTCTGGTCTGCATTTAAGGAGTTTTTCAATAATAAAAATGCATTTTTCAAAACTTTAGACGAGCAGCGTCAAGAAAACTTAAAGTTAAAAGAAGCCTTAGTCGAAAAGGCTGAGGCGCTTAAAGACAGTAAAGAGTGGGACAAAACTGCAACAGCACTAAAAAATCTCCAGAATGAGTGGAGAGCGATAGGCCCAGTTCCTGAAAAAGTAAGAGATGCGATATACAATCGATTTAAGGCAGCTTGTGATTTCTTTTTTGATCAAAAAAGAAGTGGTACCAAAGAACAGAATCAAGAGTATATCACTAATCTCAATGCTAAAGAAGCACTATGCCAAGAGATTTTGAACGCAAGTAAGGAAGATAAAGTCAAAAGTGAAGACAAAGTTCAAGACTTCATCAATAGATGGAATGAGATAGGTTTTGTCCCTAGAAATAATATCAAATCTATAACTAAGGCTTTTAACGAGGCGCTAGATCAGTATATAGCAGGATTAGATTTGCCAAAAGAGGAGAAAGATAACCTTGTATTTAGAATTAGCTTGAATAAAATCAAGAATGAAACGAGTTCTACCAAAATCCTTAATAAAAAAGAGATAGGTATGCGCAAGCAAATATCTGAACTCGAAAATAACATCGTACTTTGGAAAAATAATCTAGAATTCTTTTCTCAATCTAAGACAGCAGACAAGCTTAAAGCTGAGTTTGACCAAAAAATAGAGAAGGCAAACGAAGAGATCGAGAAGTTAAAAGAAAAGCTGAAGATTATCCAGCAATTTTAATCCCTTGAAAATGATACTGATATCAAATAATGCTGATTTTTTGAGCAGTATTATTTGATATCTTAAGCTCAAAATCTATATTTGCACTCGCATTTGACACAAAGGTCAAATCAAAAAAAGATTTATTAACGCCTCCTTAGCTCAGCTGGTAGAGCAACTGACTTGTAATCAGTAGGTCGCTGGTTCGATCCCGGCAGGGGGCTCTTTTTAAATCTTCTTATAGTATCGCCTCCTTAGCTCAGCTGGTAGAGCAACTGACTTGTAATCAGTAGGTCGCTGGTTCGATCCCGGCAGGGGGCTCCATCATCAAAAGGATAGTTTTCGACTATCCTTTTTTTTTATGCGTTTTATCTTCTCTAAAGCTTTTAATTTAAGCCTGTTACGTATTGCTATTCTTGATATTTATCAATTTTTTATACGCTTTAAATACGAATATCTGACTTTCATACCCTAAAAAAATCTATTGAACTCAGTTTAAGTGGTTTAACTGAAAATTAATTTCAAAGACTAATTCTTAGAAAAATTATATATAAATGATCCTTAAGGAATCATTTAAGATGATTAGCAGCGGAAAAGTACAAAATGGACATATTTGTCCTGTAAAAATTTGTATATGAAATGCATTATTATCTACGTAATTGGTATTAACTTTGGATCATTAAGAATTGAAAAAAAATAAAAGTTTTCAGATCGTATGAAAAGCTTACTCTCTATCGGACTCGTACTCATTACTTTAACTGTATCTGCACAGCAAAATATTTTTCTTGACAGAAACGGTTATGATGTTCCTAACAAGAAGCGCGCTTCTTACATCAAAGAAGTAGAAGAAAAAGCAAATGGTGAATTTGCTGTCATATATGACTTAGATGGCAACAAAGTTCAAGAGACCTTCTCTTACATCAATGAAAACGAAGAGCCTATTGAGGTTATAAGTTATTTCTACGAAAATGGTAATCTTAAACTTAAGACTGAGTCTAAGTTCGGACACCTCAATGGTTTAGTCGAATCTTACCATGAGAATGGTCAAATCATGAGAGCTGAGTATTATGAGTTGGGTGATTTAAAAGAAGGTAAGTGTTTCGATGCTAGAGGAAATAAAATAGCTTGTGATTCATTTGCACAACTTCCTGAATTTCCAGGAGGAGAGCAAGCTCTGGATGCCTACATCGCTAAATTTGAAAACTACCTTTTAGCACCTGTAAAAAAGGAAAATAAGTTTGTATTAAACTTTTCGTTTGATGTAAATCCTGACGGAACAGTGACATACCCTACCATATACGACAACTCAAACAAGGAAGTAGAAAAGAGATTGGTTAAGATCATGTCAATGATGCCAAAATGGAATCCTGCTACTTTGGAAGATCAGCCTATAAGAAAGACTGTATGCTACACAATGGGCTGGGAGTTGATGGCTAAGAATTAAAGATTAGATTGTTTTAGATTAAATTAGAGGACTTAGGTCCTCTTTTTTTTGTGCTGACTTTTATGCTTATCAAGCAATAAGGGCTTTAGCCATTCATTTTACCGTTCATAGATATTTTAACTTTTTGAACTGGGTTATCCTTATTTTTATTTCTCTAAATCTTGGTGATTATGAAGACTTGCTTTAAGATAATTGTTATTCTCTTTTGCCTTTCATCCAATTTTCAATTGAGTGCCAGCTCAGCTAACTCTAAACTTTATGAGTTGATTAGCCAGTACCAAGCAGATAAAGGCGCATTGGAGCGCAAGTATACCTTACTGAATGAAGAGTATTTTACACGGATGGATAAGCTCTATAACGACTGGTATGCTGTTTTAAATAAAATGAATTTCGATGCTTTGTCACAAACTGAAAAAATAGACTATGTACTTTTTAGAAATCTACTAGATAAAAGTATAGATGAAAATACAATTAAGCGAAATGAGTATTTAGAGGTCAGGCATGTCATCGAGTTTTCTGAAAATCTGATTCACTTCATTCAAGATAGAAGAAGGGCAGCACCTATCAATTCAAGACAAATCGCAGAGGAAATCCATAAAGCGGTAGGTCAGATCAAAGACTTACAAGCTAGCTTAAAGAAAGGAGAAGCCTTTGGTTCATGGATTGTCGCATCTCATGCAGCGGATCTGACTGCAAATTTGAGAGTAAACCTTAAATCAGCAGTTGATTTTTATATGAATTACCATCCTGAATTCACTTGGTGGGTAGATCAGCCATGGCAAGTATTGGAAAAAGAACTCAAAGCATATGAGGCATTTTTGAAGGATTTTTATTCAAACAAGGATCTCAAAGACGATGGAAGCGGTATCATAGGAAAGCCTATAGGTAGAAAAGCACTTGAATTGCAATTGGCTAGGGAATTTATTCCATATACTCCAGAAGAATTGATTGAAATAGCCAATAAGGAGTTTGCTTGGTGTGAGGAGCAAATGCTAAAAGCCTCTGCTAAGCTAGGCTTTGGTAATGACTGGAAAGCTGCTTTGGAATATGTCAAAGATAAGCATGTTCCTGTAGGTCAGCAACCATTTTTGGTCAACGAACTAGCAGAAGAAGCTATTAAATATGTAGAGGATCATGATTTACTCACCCTCGATGAAATGGCTAAGGAAACATGGAGAATGGACATGATGAGTCCACAGCAACAGTTATTTGCACCATTTTTTCTAGGAGGTGAAAGAGTATTGATAGCTTACCCAACTGATGATATGCCTCATGATGCCAAAGTGATGAGCCTAAGAGGAAATAATCCACACTTTACTAGAGCAGTAGTACATCATGAGTTGATTCCTGGTCATCATTTACAACAATTCATGAATCAGCGCTATAAGCCTTACAGAAGAGCTTTTAGTACGCCATTTTGGACAGAAGGTTGGGCACTTTATTGGGAATTGAACCTTTGGGATAAGGGATTTGCCAAAAGTACAGAAGACGAAGTGGGTATGCTTTTCTGGCGTATGCATAGGTGTGCTAGAATCATATTTTCATTGTCATATCACTTAGGTCAGATGACTCCCCAACAATCGATAGATATGCTTGTAGACAAAGTAGGCCATGAAAGAGCTAATGCAGAAGCTGAAGTGAGAAGATCTTTTATGGGTAACTATGGACCCCTTTATCAGATTGCCTATATGATCGGAGGGATGCAGTTCTATGCACTCAAAAAAGAAGTTGTAGCAAGTGGTAAAATGACAGAGAAAGCATTTCATGACATCATCTTACGAAACAATTCAATTCCTGTAGAGCTTGTAAGAGCGATATTGACTGAACAAAAATTAACACCTGACTTTAAGACTAATTGGCGATTTAAGTATTAATTGCCTGATAGAGATTAATGTATCTAACTATGGACTACAAGAATGGCTTTCTTAGCCTAATCCTGATTTACTTATTAGCTTACTCAAGTTCTGTAAGCGCACAAGTTTCTCCACAAAATGCTAATGCCGTAGAGATCTATGAGCAACTCAAAAAACTGAATACATTAGGGTCTGTGCTGTATGTAGCTGCACATCCTGATGATGAAAATACACGTTTGATTGCCTATTTGTCTAAAGGAGAAAAGATGAATGTCAACTATCTTGCCCTCACAAGAGGGGATGGTGGACAAAATCTGATCGGTACTCAAATAGGAGAGCGACTCGGGATGATCAGAACCCAAGAACTGCTACAGGCTAGAAGGATTGATGGTGGTGAACAGTATTTTACTCGTGCTTTAGATTTTGGTTTTAGTAAAAATCCAGATGAGACTTTTGGAGTTTGGGATAAGCAACAACTTTTGGGAGATGTCGTCTGGATGATCAGAAAGCTTCAGCCTGATGTCATCATCACTAGGTTTAATACTACTCCAGGAGGTAATCACGGCCATCATACAGCCTCTGCTATCCTTGCAGAAGAAGCTTTTGATCTGGCTGGAGATCCTAAGGCTTATCCTGAACAATTAAAATATGTAAAGCCGTGGCAGCCAAAGAGACTTTTTTGGAATACCTATAATTGGGAAGAAGAACCAGCAGATTTGAATAATAAACAGTACTATTCTTTCAATGTAGGCAGCTATAATCCGCTCATAGGCCAGTCATATACTGAAATAGCCGCAAAAAGCCGCACCATGCATAAAAGCCAAGGGTTTGGCTCATCACCGACCAGAGACTATACTAGGGATAATTTAAAATTTGTAAAGGGCGAGCCTTTTAACTCGTCCTATCTCGATGGGGTAGATACCTCATGGAGACGAATAACTAATGGGTCATCTGTTGGTCAGCAGTTAGATCAGTTAATTGCTTGTTACGATTTCTTACATCCTGAAAAAAGTCTGGATGGCTTGCTTCAGGTGAGAACGAATATTTTAAAATTGCCAAGCTCATATCTTAGGGACATGAAACTCCAAGAGATAGAAAAGCTTATTCAAGATATATTGGGACTCTTTATAGAGCTTAGGGCTAATGAGTCTTCACTATTTCCTGGAGCGGCTTTTCAAGTGACATTATCTGCGGTTTTGAGAAATGATGCTTCGGTTATGGTAAAAAGAGTATCTATCTTAAATAAAGAGATGGAGAGTAATCTGGCTTTGAAAAAGGGTGTGACTAGTCAACAAGCACTTTCATTGATACTACCATCTGATTATGATATTAGCCAGCCATATTGGTTGGAGGAAACGCCCAATAATGGTTTTTTTGAGATTGAAGGATATGAAAATCTTGGCTTAGCAGAGAATAAGCCAGCTATTTCTGCTAAGGTTGAATTAGTAATCGCTGATCAATCTATGGTGATCGATTTACCTCTAGTATACAAACGCACAGATCCAGTTGATGGAGAAGTTTATTTTCCGATCAGCATCGAGCCTGCGATTACCACTCAGTTTAAAGAAAAGCTCTTAGTCATTACCGATCAAGAAGAAAAATTAGTGGATGTAGTCGTGTCAAATAACTATGAGGCTACTACTGGAAAAGTTTATCTCATTGGATTACCAGCTGGCTGGAACATTAGTCCAGCTTCTTATGAGGTGACACTTGACAAGGGCCAGTCAGTCACTAAGACTTTTAAAATAAAAGCTAACAATGTTCAAACTACTACTGATATGCAAATAGTCTTTGAAGTCAATGGTATTAAATACAGCAGAGGACGAGAAGTAATAGATTATCCGCATATTCCAAGACAAGTGTTTTTTCCTAACTCGGCCCTTCGAGTAGCTAAGGTAAATGTAAACACTTTATCAAAAAAAATAGGCTACATAGTGGGTGCAGGAGATGAAGTTCCAGAAGTATTGAGACAACTCGGGTATCAAGTTAATTTACTATCAGAAGAGGACCTGACTTTGACTAACTTAAGTCAGTATGATGCGATCATAGCTGGTATAAGAGCTTACAATACGGTAGAGTATTTAAATCAAAAGCAGGATGTACTATTTGAGTATGTTCGAAATGGCGGCAACTTTATAGTACAATACAACACTAATAGTCGATTGGTGACGAATAATTTAGCTCCTTTTCCATTGCAATTGTCTAGAGATAGGATCACAGTAGAAGAGTCGAGGGTAAATTTTTTACTACCAAACCATCCATTTATGGAAGCGCCTAATCAACTAACTCAAGCCGACTTTGAAGGTTGGGTGCAGGAGAGGGGACTTTACTTTCCCAATCAATGGGACAGTGCTTTTCAAGCATTTTTCAGTGGACATGACCCAGGAGAGACTGATAAGTCAGGAGCGCTTTTGATCGCACCTTACGGAAAAGGGCATTACATTTATACAGGTTATTCATGGTTTAGGCAGCTTCCTGCCGGAGTTCCTGGGGCGATTAGGATTTTTGTCAACATGATAGAGACTGGAAAAAATCAAACGATCAATGGAAATAGAAGATAAGGATTTAAAGCCGCCATTCGTAAAGACTTGGAAACAAATGTACCTCTTGGTGTTGATAGGTTTCATACTTTCCATTGTCCTATTATATTGGTTTAAAGTCTCTTACTCATGAGTTATATTGACTGGATTATACTTTTTGGTACCTTACTTTCTATAGTAGCCTATGGGGTCTATAAGACTCGAGGGAAGCAAGATATGGAAGGCTACCTGACTGGTGGAAAGACAATGAATTGGTGGACGATAGGACTATCTATCATGGCTACTCAGGCGAGTGCTATTACTTTTCTCTCTACACCAGGTCAGGCTTATGAAGACGGAATGCAATTCCTACAGTTTTATCTAGGACTGCCTATTGCCATGATTATTTTGTCGGTGACATTCATTCCCATTTTTTATAGGTTGAAAGTTTATACCGCTTATGAGTTCTTAGAAAACCGCTTTGATTTAAAGACTAGAACACTGACAGCCCTATTGTTTTTGATACAGCGTGGCCTAGCGGCTGGTATTACCATTTATGCTCCATCGATTATTCTGTCTACGATCTTGGGTTGGAATTTGACGTTTACCAATGTTCTAATTGGTCTTTTGGTAATCATCTATACTGTATCCGGAGGGACTAAAGCTGTCAGCGTCACGCAGAAGCAACAGATGGCTGTTATGATGGGTGGGATGATCTTGGCTGGTTTCTTAGTCATTCAGTATTTGCCGATTGGATTTGGTGAGGCCCTTCATGTAGCTGGTAAAATGGGTAAGCTGGATACCATAGATTTTAATTTTAATATCAGTGATCGATATAACTTTTGGTCTGGAATTACTGGTGCACTGTTTTTATTTCTTTCATATTTTGGTACGGATCAGTCACAGGTGCAGCGATATCTAGGAGGTAAGTCTCTGACAGAAAGTAGATTAGGTCTGTTGATGAATGGTTTACTTAAAATACCGATGCAGTTTATCATTCTCTTTATAGGCGCTATGGTTTTTGTGTTTTATCAATACTATCAGCCTCCAGTTTTCTTCAATAAGGTACAAACTGAAAAGCTCATAGAAAGTGATTTAGCGCCTGAATATACTCGACTTGAGTCTGCTTATGGGGAAGTATTTGAAGCTAAAAAAGCCGATATCCAAGTAATGATAGCGGCTATCAAAGCTGAAGATGAAGTGAAAGTAAATCAAATCAAAGAAAAACTCCAAAGCTATCAGGCTTCACAAGAGCAAATCAGAGATGAGGTAAAAGAACTCGTACTCCAAAATGACCCTAATGCCGAGACAAGGGATACTGATTACGTATTCATGAGATTTGTGATGGATCATTTACCTAAAGGACTGATAGGATTACTGTTCGCAGTGATTTTTTCTGCGGCCATGTCTTCTTCTGCATCTGAGCTTAATGCGCTAGGATCTACCACCACAGTAGACTTGTATAGAAGGAGTATCAAAAAAACAGCTTCAGACGGACATTATGTCAAGTCCTCTAAGTGGTTTACTTTTCTTTGGGGATCGTTTGCCATCTTATTTGCGACATATGCATCTCTTTTTGAAAATCTCATTCAAGCAGTCAATCTACTAGGCTCTTTATTTTATGGTGCCATTTTGGGGATCTTTTTAGTAGCGTTTTATATGAAGTGGATTGGTGGCAGAGCTGTCTTTATAGCAGCTTTGATTTCTGAGGCCTTGATATTAATGCTCCACTGGTTTAATGGAGAAGATTTAGGAAAGTATTCATACAACATAGGCTTTCTATGGTACAATGCCATCGGCTGTATTTTAGTGATGCTCATAGCTGCTTTGATCCAAAGTGTCTCTAAAGCACATATACTGAAACAATAAAAAAATCCCTTAGATTTCTCTAAGGGATTATACATTTGCTGAATAAAATTAAGCGTTGAAATAGGCTTCTAATTGACTCAGAGCATTTTCTTGACCTTTGATATCTTGAACGATTTTACCTTTTTCCAATATCACAAATCGCGTACAAATCTCAGTGACATGATTCAGGTCATGACTAGATATCAAGAAAGTGACTTTACGAGATTCGCGCTCTTGATTGATTCTTTTCTTGAGTCTGATCTGTGAGCTAGGGTCTAGGTTTTCAAAGGGCTCATCAAGTAGCACTAGTTCAGGATTTCCCATCATAGCAGCTGCTATGCCTACTTTTTTGAGATTTCCTTTAGAGAGATCTCTGATATATTTCTTTTTATTTCTGATCTCATCGTTGAAGAGCTCATCGAAAGTGCTCAAGTATTGATCTAAATCAGCCGCAGTATAACCATGAAGTCCTGCCACAAATTGGAAGTACTCGTCTGGAGTCAAATAATCGACTAGAAAACGTTCGTCTAAAAATGACCCAGTAAACTTCTTCCAATCATCGCTAACATTAGTTTGACCATTGATCAAAACTTCTCCTGCACTTGGTCTGATGAGATCTAGTATAATTCTAAAAAGAGTCGTTTTACCAGCACCATTATTCCCTACAAGGCCGAAAGATTCTCCAGCGGGGATTTCTAGTTGGTCTATATTTAGTACGACTTCTGTCTTGTATTGCTTATTTAGTTGAGATATCTGTATCATGATTTCGTTTTTTATTCTTGTCTAAAACCTGAAGCGATGGCATATTTTTTTGCTAAAAAGCGCTTAGCAGTATAATCGATGAGTTTTTGATGAAAAATCACACCAATAAGACCAACTATCGCTATACCTGCGAGTGCCCAATACTGCCCTAAAGTAAATGTCAAAGGACCATAGATCACATATGGGCCTACGAGAATAGGTATACCCATAAGCCACTGAGCTGCACCGATACCTTCATAATTAAACATGCTACTTTTATTGAGATCCATAGGCTTTGGATTCCACATAGCGAAGTTCATCAAGACGAAGATATTGACACCCAGATTGAACAAAATCACGGCTATGTAACAGAGTAGCACCCACCAGCCAAAATAAACATAGGGAATGCTCAAAATAAAACACACCACACTCACACCAGCAAGCAAATAATACTTTGATTTGATATAGTCTTTTAATGTGATATCCTGTGTGATGATGAAGTCGAAGTGTTTGCCCTGCCAGCTAAAGAGCATCTGACCATAATTGAGCATAAAAATACCCGTGATAAAAACTCCCACGAAAATAGAAAAGCCAGGTAGCTCTTCCATCATAGCAGGATCTCTATAGAAAATTAAACCATATAGGAGTAGTGCTCCACTGAGTACAAGCATCATCTTTGATTTTTTGTGTCGGACGATCAGCCGGATCTCTAAGCTGATCAACTCACCAACTCTGCCTAATGAACTAAGGTAGGAGAGTCCAGGGGTAATTCTTGCCTCACTTTGAGTTTTGACTTCTAATTCTTCTATGTATAGATTTCGCTTAAAATATTTGAAATCAATCGTATATGATAGAAAGGTACCAGCAATAAATACCAGAGTGAGCAACCAGGGTGTCTCTAAAGTCAAGTTAAATAACTGAGAAGAAACTGGTCTTAAAGAAAACCAACCTAGATAATCAGCACCTATAGTGAGTATTGATAATAAGAAAATGACCAATATACCTGTAGGACTGCCGTCCAGTTTTTTCTTGAAAATAATCATTAGATAATGCAGCATGATAGATATCGCTAGCAGGCTAGAGATCCAACTCCAAGCTGTCACATTTCCATAGGACTCACTGATGACGGTAAATGCAAATGGACCAAAGACTACCAAAGAAATCAGGTTGATAGGCTTGAAGATCGACTTCAATAAAATAAAGTGTATCATGCCGGACTTTTTGAGTGGCAGATGCAGATAGGGTACGATATCCATGACAGGTACATTTTGAAGAAAGTACCTCAATAGGAAATCATACACGATGTAGTAGATCAATAAGCCATTTAGGTAAGTGATGGTATCACTAACTCCAAAAACTTCACTTAAAAGTGTGTTTAGGTAAAACCCTAAGGCTAATAAGTAACCAAGGATCATGAGGCTTAGAAATCCAATGGCGATCATGGTGCCTATTTCTCTTCCAAATCCTCTAGATCTTGCGAGTTTCAGCCATCCATGTTTGAGATAGGTGGAAAACATATACTAAAAATTAAATGAAATGATAAAGCACCAATTTACTGAAATCGGTGCTTTATAAACCAAGTTTTATAAAAATATCAATGTTAATTTTTTATTTCAATGAGAGAATAAGTCACTTCATCTTCACTGAGGCGATCATATCGGGGATGCGTGGCAGATAAGTATAATCCTTTAGGTGTGACGAAATATCGCTCGACTACAAATTTTTGTGTGGGAAGTATGAGCTCATCAATCAGATTCAGATTAGCGTCTAGTAGCAATACACTTTGCTTAGTTCCTTGATAGTTAGGAGTCTCAAAGCCCTCATTAAAAGATTTGACTTCTTCAGTTTTATCGCTGTAAGCCAATCTATAATACACTTTTTTGTAGGGATCAAAAATTAATGAGCCATAGCTATCTGCTTCATTGAAATATCGACCGAACTCTTCCATATCTTGAAAGAAATCTGCTTTAGAAGGAGGCAGATCATCTTGGGGTAAAATGCTCGCTTTGGCTGATTTTACTGTCAGCTCTTCTCCATTCCACTTATATAGATCATGAGATCTGCTGAGATTGAGTACGATGTCTCCATCGACACTTTTTTCTATCGCAGAGAAGTAAATCTTACGGGCATCTGTGACGTATGCAGCAGGAAAGTTTAGTTTATTTTTTATTGTCTTTGCTACAGTATCTATCTCCACGACAGCTGCACTATTTTGAATATCTTCTAGTGGGAGACTCGTCCATTGAAAGATGGGTGGGGTAGATGGTAGATATATCTTGCCATCAATGAAAAGTGGCTTATAGTTTCCATTTGAGCCAAAAAGTAAGAAAATCTCTCCATTGAGTGCTGACTGATCATATTGACTCAAGTCTATTTTATGAAAGATTTCTCCTTGGCTATTTACATAAAGAATGCTTTGTCCCATCGCTGTGACCAATGTGTCGTAGCTATGGATATAAACACCCATTCTTGAAGCATCTACGCGATTTGGTCCATCCTTTTGAAAGGCTACTTTATGGACTATTTTGCCCGTCTCTAGGTCTTGGTAGTATAGAGAGTTATCAGGATCATTGAGAAAAGCGAGCAAGTCTTTACCTGAAGGAGATTTTACATAAGCTTGGATGAAAGTTTCTGCAGTAGTCAGAGAGTCTAATGGAAGTGTCAATACATCTTCCACTAATGCTAGCTTGGCGTCTTTACTCAAATCTGAAGAATTGCTATTGGAGCCGCAAGACCAGCAAGACATACTTAATGCGAGTAGAAAAGCTACTTTAAATATTTTGCTCATTTGATTGTTAGGTTGGTTTGAGAACTAATCTAACAGTTTTAAATCTCAAAACCTAAACTCTTAGTTTTTTATCTACATGGGATTAATGAAAGGATAACTTCCTAATCAGGCTTATAAATGTTATTTTTGAAGAATTTAGATCAATAAATAATAGCAATTCATCATAACATATATGAAAAGAACAAGAGCACAAGAGTCCAGAGCCGCCATTGAAAAACTATATATCACTATGAGACACCTTTTTATGAGGGGTTCTTACAAACCAATGGGCGTATCTGGTGAGTCACTTGTAGAGTCTTTGATGGTTTTAAAGCCAGAGATATATGGTCTCATCACAGATCCAGAAAAAATAGAGCTTGACGGACTACTGTATGTCATGGAGCGATTACCAAAGGGTATAGAGCAATGTCGATATATTAGACTTATTTCCAGAGAAGGTTATGAGCACTCTGATTTTGAGGCGATCGTACCACCCAAGCGTAAGCGTAACTGCTACAGAGTAGATGAATCTCAGATGTATGTAGAGATGACAAGGGGTCGAAGCGATATTTATGATATTTTGACTCACTTAACTTTTTTGAATATTGAAGCCGAAAAGATACGCAGAAACAGTACAGATCATAAGGGTAGAGAGACGCCTGACTGGCAGATGCTTCGTGAAATAGTCAATAAGGAAATAGCAGGAGAGGAGTTTGACAAGGAAGCGGCTTGTTCATATCTAAGTCACATCACAGGTCGTACTTTCGATGAGACACGAGAAGCAGTATCTAAGTTTGACAAGAGTTATTCCAATAGTCTCTTTGCCATTATCTACTACTTGGGACAACTTTCTATAGAAGAAAATACACTGGAAAAAGATCGCGAAATCTCTTTTTCAGCCACTCTGAGGGAGCGCGTAGGTCATCACGTGTATGGAGATCTCTGGGCTACCAGAGTCAAAGAAGTTCTCAAGGCAGAAAATCTCATCCAAAGACCTATTCACATCATTTCTGCCAATTTGCACAGTATAGTCAATGTCATCTATGCGCATCAAGCACTGGGAAAAAATACCTATGAAGATATCGAAAAGGTGGCCATGGATATCGTCCAAAATACTAAGAAAAATGCCCAAAAGGATATTTTCAATTATGCCTCAAGACATGGCTTGATCGAGCTGCCTGATTTAAGTGGAACAAATATCGGTGTACAATTGATCGATACAGCCAAAATGGATTTCAGCACCGTTTTGCCGGGTGTCAAACTTACCAAAACAGATGAGAAAAAGATGCCGGTATTGCTCGTGATGGACTATGCATTTGGTGAGCAAGCCTTTGAATGTTTGGATGAGTTGTTCAAGCCATTGGATATACCAGGAAAGAAAAGCTTACCAATCAATGTAGTCTCTGTTAGTATCATGGGCAAAGCAGGGATATTACAAGGAGGAAAAGGAGATATCATGATTCCTACAGCACACGTTTTTGAGGGCACTGCGGACAATTATCCAATCAAAAACGAACTAAGAAAGAGCGCTTTTGAAGGCTATGGACTCAAGGTATTTGAAGGTACAATGATCAGTGTACTCGGAACTTCACTTCAAAATAAGGATGTACTTCGCTACTTTATGGAATCTAGCTGGAATGCAATCGGACTAGAGATGGAAGGCGCCCACTATCACAAGGCTATCCAGTCTGCTAGTAAGATTAGAAATAACATCAATAGAAATGTAAAAGTCTCTTATGCATACTACGCCTCAGATAATCCACTCGAAACTGGTAGTACATTGGCTTCTGGCGCACTAGGACTAGAAGGTATCAGACCTACTTATTTGATTTCTTATAAGATTTTGGAAAAAATATTTACCAATTTCTAAGATGGAGCAATTAGACATGTACATTTTGTCCCTGCTTTTGATCGTAGCAGGGGCTTGCCACTTTCTATTTCCTAAAGGTTTCGAACGAATCATTCCTCCATACTTTCCCAATCCAAAATTGCTCAATAAGCTTGCTGGATTGGCCGAAATGACTTTAGGTGTAGGACTATTGTATATAGACACGCAGTCTATAGCCGCTTGGGGAATTATGCTACTATTGATAGCGGTATTTCCTGCTAATATTTATATGTATCAAAAAGGGAGCTTCGGCATACCAAAATGGATTTTACTGCTGAGGCTCCCTTTACAATTTGTTCTGATTTATTGGGCTTACCAATATGTTTGATACTGTCAGATCTATTTTTTGATAGCCTTGAGGACTTTCCCCACGAGTGGATCCATGGCGTCATTTCTAATCCATCGCGCTACGATTACCAGATCATTTTCAGGATCTACGTAGATAAAGTTGTTTCCTGCACCTAAGTGGTAAAATGCCGTCTCAGGAGCTGATGGCAATGATTTCTTTTCATCATTTAAAAAGAAATTCATGAAACCATAGGTAGGTTGAGCAGGAGTAGGGGTCTTAGCCATTTTCAGCCAGGTTTCAGAGATGATTTGCTGGCCCTTCCAGTTGCCATTTCGTAAGGTCAAATAGCCAAATCTCGCTTGATCATAGGCATTGATATAGAGTCCACCTCCCCAGTGAGATCCACCACTAACAGACTGTACAGGCACTCCATCCAACACCACCCATGAGTTATCATAGCCAGTCCATCTCCAAGTAGCGGAAGCTCCGATAGGATCCATTACTTGTTCTTTAAGTACTTGTGGAAGAGGTTTTCTCCAAATATTTAATAAGGCTAAGGCTAATAAATTAACACGTGTGTCATTATACTCATAGACTGTTCCTGGTTCCACACGAGGTCTATTGTACCATTTATTGACATCTCTATCAGGTCTATCTGCCCAGTCAGGTTTGCCCCAGAGCGTACCTTCCCAATCGCTAGTCTGTCTGAGTAAATGATCCCAAGTGATTTTTCTATTATGTGGCGTATCAAAAAGCTCTATGACATCCGACTGATTAAATGCATCCGCTCGGTTCATGCTAAGTTTCCATGGTTCATAAGGCATCACAGGTGCCATTTGAGGATAAACTTTATCATGTACACTTTTGATCAGACCTTGATCATAAGCCAATCCAGCTGTCGTAGAAAGGAAGCTTTTAGCCACACTAAATGTCTGATCTACACGACTTGGGTCACCCCAAGAAGCTACGATGTAGCCCTTATGTATGATCAAGCCAGTGGCTTCTCCACGATCTTTGAATGGGCCAATGGCATCTCCAAAAGGCTCTCTTCCGAAACTCTGATAATGCGCCATTTTCAAGTCTCGCGGAGTCTTATTTTCATTTTGTTCGGCATATTTTACCGCTTGATCTAGTAAGATCCTATCCATACCAGTTTCTTCTGGAAACTTGATTAACCACTCATTTTTAGGAGGGAAGTAAACCTTTTCGATTAGCTGAGCTTGTGCGTAATTTGCTATTAATGTAATCAGATATAAACTACTGATTATAAAGTATTTGATATGCTTCATCTTGAGTGATAATTACAGGTGTTATTGCTAAAATAAGATTCTAAATATAAAGATATTCGATGGCTTGTACATTCTTTTTTGATAAAGACTAGTTTGACCAATAAGAACGGAGTGAAAAAGTGTAATTAAAATTTAGACAAAAAAAAGACAGGCATTTTTGCCTGTCTTTAATTAGTGGTTGATTTAATAATCAATAAGCAGAAGGAGGAAGGATCACTTTATCAATTACGTGAATCACTCCATTGCTAGCTTCTAAGTCAGCTGCTACTACGTTGGCACCGTTTACAGATACTGCACCTGCAGATACTTTAAGTGTTACTTCAGCACCATTTACTGTAGCTACTACTAAACCATCAGTTACATCAGCTGCCATTGCTTTAGCTGGAAGTACGTGATAAGTCAAAATAGCTGCTAGTTTTTCTTTATTTTCTGGCTTCAATAGATCTTCTAATGTCTTAGGATCTAAAGCTGCAAATGCCTCATCAGTAGGGGCAAATACAGTGAATGGACCATCACCATTGAGGACATCCACCAATTCAGCAGCCTGTAATGCCGCTACTAATGTTTTGTGGTTTTCGCTTGACATAGCAATGTCTACGATAGAAGGAGCTTCTTCAACTACTGGCTCTTCCATTACCATTGTTTCTTCTGTCGTCTCAGCTGCTTGTTCTGAATTGCCACCGCAAGAGAAAAGAGCAACTGAAAGGAATAAAAATGCTAATCTTTTCATGTTATAGTTTTTTAAGTTATTGGTTATACGATTTATAACTATGGGCTAAGATGAATGTTTAAAAATTTTATATGGCTAGAAAATTAGGAGAGGAAATGAAATGATTAAGTAAGCTATGAAGGGTATCTAAAATCTTTACTTAACATAATATAAATTATACAACAAATTATGAATACTTAAACTTTGCCTCTAATCTTTAAGCTAATCCCTTAGCTCTCAGATATAGTCTTTCTACCTTCTCTCTAGCCCAAGGAGTTTTTCTTAGAAATGTCAGGCTACTTTTAATCGATGGATCATACATAAAGCAGCGTACAGGAATTCTATCTGCTAGAGATTCCCATCCATATCTTTCTACCAAATATTCCATGATGTCTGCTAGTTTGACTCCATGTAGTGGATTATTGATTTGTTCACTCATGAGATGTGATTCTTTAAGTTTTCTAGACGATACGCATAGTCAGCTTGGATATCTTCGTGCATTTTCTTTAAGATATTTTCTGCTTTTCTAATTTGCGCTAAATACAAGTTTTCTATGACAATATGCTGATGATCAAGATATCCAAAACTTTCTATTTGCTCACAAAAGTGCAAAAGCAAATCAATCTGGATGAGTTTATCTCTATTGTATTTGAGCAGTTTGTTGAACTTTCTACGAATACCCTGTAGGGATTTCTTTGCATAATAGGCATGTTCTTTATGGGTAGCTTCAAATAGTGAAGCCAACTCCTCCTTTACCATATCTACATAAAGGTTCGGGTCGTGCCTTCCAAAAAGTTGAAAGAAAATCAGGTGTTTATTATCCGTGCTATACTTACTCAGCTCAAGTATCAAGTCGAATAACTCTTGTTCAGAGAGGAATTTAAGTTCTTTTTTGATTTCAGCTAATGACGCTATTTTCATTCTTCCCCTGCAGCTTCATTATTGAGTTCATTGGCATCAAAAAGTCCCTGTAAATCGGCAAAAATAGCCTCAACCTCAGCCTTCTTTTCTTCAAAATCCAAATCTTGATTGCTGTTATTGGTAAAATGCTTCCAATGCTTTTGTGCTTTTCGGATAGTTCTAGGCGTAATGTCAAACTCTACATAGTCTAGGTATTCTTTGGCTAAAGCAGAAGATTTGAAATTGCCAAAAAGGTAAATTCTAAATATATCGACAAAGTGCGCACTTAAGTCAAATCCCTCCAGGGCTGCTACAAATCCCCCATTCTTAAGTTTATTTTTAGGGTCATGGATGAGATCTAGCAATATGGGCAAAGCACTTTGATTATCCTTGATATTGCTTATGGCACGTGCTGCTAGGTAAGCGTTTTCATAATCATCGCTGATAAGTATGGCTTTTAAACGTTCAAGAATCTCTGGCGTACCAATGGCAGATAGTTCGTCTGCATAGATAAAAGCTTCTTGTTCCTCTTTATCCATCATTTTAGCGAAGAGGCTCTCAATTTTTTCAGCTGTAATTGGGGCTTTACTCATGACTTATTCTTGTTTTTAAACCCAGTTTTCTTTTTACCAGACCTCCCCTTTTTGAATCCTGATTTTTTTGTTTTTGGATCATAGACGGGACCATCACCTAGCCTAGCCGGCAAACTGGATGTTTTGACGATTTCCCTTTCGATCAGTGCCTCGATTCGGGCAAACTTCTGCTGATCCTTCTCATTGATAAAAGTGATCGCTTCTCCAGTGGTATTGGCTCTGGCCGTTCTTCCGATTCTATGAACGTAGTCTTCTGGATCTGGTGGCACATCATAGTTGATGACCAAGTTGATATTTTCAACGTCTATCCCTCTGGATAGTATGTCAGTTCCTATAAGTACTTGCACCTTTTTAGCTTTGAAAGCGCGCATGATGTCCTCTCGCTCAGCTTGTTCAAGGTCCGAATGAAAGGCCTTGATAGTCATGCCACTTTTATTCATTTCTTTGTCGAGCATCTTCACTTTTTCTTTGGTAGAAGCGAATACGATCACACTTTCATATATGCCTGAGTCCAAGAAAAACTTCAATAAAGGAGTCTTTTGTGTATCATAAGTGAGAAATGCCTTTTGTGAGATTTTCTCTGCTGGCTTAGATACAGAAAGCGTCACTTCTTCAGGATCTTTTAAGATAGCTGCCGCCAGCTTGCGAATCTTAGGAGGCATTGTTGCCGAAAATAACAGCGTCTGTCGCTCTTTGGGCAACATGCTCACTATGCGATTGATATCATCAGAGAAGCCCATGTCGAGCATTCTGTCAGCTTCATCTAAGATCAAGTGCTTCACTTGGCTCAAGCTCGTTATATCAGAATTCATCAGAGCGATCAGTCGTCCAGGTGTAGCTACTAGGATGTCCACTCCTTCTATGATGGCTTTTCGCTGCTGCTCCCAGATCTGTCCATCACCTCCGCCATAGATAGCGATAGAGGTAGCATGGGTGAAGTAGGCCAGTCCTTCTATCTGTTGATCGATTTGCTGAGCTAGCTCTCTAGTAGGTGCTATGATGAGTGTATTGACATGCTTCTGCGGTGTAGAAACTGCAATTTTGTGCAAAACGGGTAAAACAAAAGCGCCAGTCTTACCAGTTCCTGTCTGAGCACATGCGATGAGGTCTTTGCCTGATAGTATTTTAGGGATCGCTTGTTGTTGTATGGGGGTGGCTTGCTTGAAGCCCATCATGTCCAGTCCTTCTTGTAAGGAGACATGAAAATCAAATGCTGAAAATTCCAATTCGTATAATTTTAGATAGCCTAAAGTTACAAATTCAAACTTGATATTCAGCAGTTTTTCAGTTATTACCTTGTGGTGAGGCCTCTAAAAAGTCTAAAAGGAAAAAGAAGGATGCTAGAGACTAAAGTAAATATTACATCTAGGGTAAAACCAATCAATCTGAATGGTAAAAGGATGAGCCAAATGAAAGGTAGTAAAATAATCAAGATTAGGGCTACTGGCCAGCAAAGTACCAAGAGTATAAACCAGAGCAGGATAGCGATCAGTGTTTTCATATTTAAGCTTTTCCAAAAATCATTCGCAATTTCATAAATAAATGATAATGAGCATTTTAAATATTTCGCTTAAAATCAAGGAGTTCAGACGCGCACACTTGATCATTCAAAAGCGTACAGATTTCCCCCACTTGATTGTGGATCATTTCACCGCAAAGTGTGGAATTTTTCTACAAGTATCCTCAGTAAAATTCTAACGTGTTTTTTGGCATGAGTCGTAAATCACTGTAAGAGTGCGTTTTGAGCTATTCTCATATTTTTGGTTGAGATATTGTCTATTAGTAATCAGTTAACCAAACAACATTTTTTTAAATATCCCTTATTTCCCTTGTTAGCAAAGCCTCGGACATATACCATGTTCGAGGTTTTCTTTTATCAATATCCCGCAGCAGGATCTGCTAAGTTGATCAGTTTTTCACCTGATTGTAGATTTCTATAGTTTATAATGACATCTCTGACTGCTAAAGCAGGCTTGGTTACACTGGCAATATGTGGCGTAATGTTGATTTGTGGATGCTTCCAAAATGGATGATTAGGTTCCAAGGGCTCTTTTCTAAATACATCTAAAAATGCTCCTGACAATAGTCCTTCGTTTAAGGCTTTAATCAAATCATCTTCCACCAAATGAAGTCCTCTTGCCACATTGATTAGATATGTGCCTGGCTGGCATTTTCTAAATAAGTTGATATTGAGGATATCCTTTGTTTCTTCAGTTAAAGGTAGCAGACATACTAGAACATTGATTTGTCCCAAAAACTCTTCTAACTGATCTCCATGATAATAGGGCACTACAGTTTTTGATTTGGCACTTCTTCCATAGCCAATGACCTCTATCCCGATTTGATCTAACTTCATAGCAGCATCAAGTCCTAGGCTTCCCATTCCAAGTATGCCTACTTTGATTTGGCTATGCTCTCCCCTCTCTTGATTCCACATTTGTGCAGCTTGATCCAGAGCATATTCTTTGAATTTTCTCTGGTATTGAAGTACTGCAGCCAAAATATACTGACTCATGGAGACCGTTAGCGCCTCTCCCATGACTCTAGCTACAGGTACTTGAGGTCTTTTATCATCAGCAAATATATGATCGACACCAGCACCCATAGAGCTGATCAGTTTGAGATTAGGAAAAGCTTGAAGGGCGCCATGCTGATGATTCCATACCAACGCGAGCTGAATATCTTTTGGATTCACCGCATCGAGGTCTGTATGTACTGCTATATCAGGAGCTTGTGTTTTGAAGCTTTCTATCCAGTCTTTTGGATCTCTATTGGGTGAAATGATAAATATTGACATATTACTTTTTACTTATATATGGGTTGTCTTTGATATAAAATCTCCAAGGGAGAAGGGCATCTTCACCAGCATAGTCTACACCTATTCTAGTCGTTGAGATGACTTGTTCTGTATCGTAAATAGGCGCATCATTGATCCAAATAGTATCGCTCTCGCAGAGATCTACCTGATCAAATGTCTTATCTATACCAAATGCTTGACAAACATTGCCAGGTCCAGAAGTCCACTTAAGTGGATTTTTCTGTGTTGACTTATTTTTTCTGATGAATTCCTCTCCATGTATCCATTCTAGGGCTCTGATCAATACTGCATCAGGTTCACCATTTACATTGGTTACGACATTGAGCAGATGGTGTATGCCATAGCAAAGGTAGACATAGAGATGTCCACCATCAAGAAACATCGTCTCTGTTCTTGTCGTTCGTCTGTACTGATAAGCGTGGCAAGCTTTGTCGGTGCTGCCTTTGTAGGCTTCAGTCTCTACAATAATCCCAGAGATTATATCATCACCTACAGAGAGACAGAGTTCTTTACCTAATAGTTCTCTAGCAATCAGCGTAACATCTGATCTAGTAAAAAAAGACCTTTGTAAGCGATTGTTTGACATAGCACATTATAAATTTTTCTTCAAAAGAAATTCCCTATTGTTTGAAACAATCTTCTGACTAAATTGTATCTCCATTCAGTTATTAAAACAAACCAACTACATAAAACGATGAAAAAAATATCATTATGCTTAGCGGCAATTATCATGCTTTGTGCGGAAGTTTCTTTTGCTCAGATCAATATGCCTCAAGCCTCTCCTACTGTCAAATATAGCACACAGATAGGACTCACAGATGTCAGTTTAGAGTATAGCCGCCCAAGTGCTAGAGGTAGAAAAGTATTTGGTGACTTAGTACCTTATGCAGAAGTCTGGAGAACTGGTGCTAACGCTAGCACGAAGATTAACTTCAGTACAGATGTCATGGTAGAGGGCAAAACACTTCCAGCGGGTAATTATGCACTTTACACGATTCCTAATAAAGAGTCTTGGACGATTATCTTTAGCAAAAACACTAAGCTTTGGGGTTCTATGGGATACAATGAGTCAGATGATGCGCTCAGAGTCACTGTAAAACCTACAAAGACTAGCCGTGCTTATGAGACATTTGAAATCACGCTATCTGATGTGACTGATAATAGCTCTATGCTCGCGATCAAGTGGGAAAATACTTCTGCTAAAGTAAAAATTACCACAGATGTAGATCCTGTAGTGATGGCTCAAATCAAGGAGAAGTTGATCGACAACGATCCTCAAGATGCTAACTTATATTTCCAAGGAGCTACTTATTACTACAACAATAAGAAAGACATGAACCAAGCTTTGGAATGGATCACAAAAGCTACTGCTAAATCTCCTCAGTACTGGATGATTCATCTAGAGGCTAAAATTAAACTAGAGCTTGGTGATAAAAATGGTGCAAAAGAAGCTGCTATGAAGTCTAAAGCATTGGCACAAGAAGCCAAAAATCCCGACTACGTTGCTTTGAACGATAAATTAATAAATAGCATCAACTAATCGTTAATGATTAAGTCAATGAAAAAAGGGAGCTTATGTAGCTCCCTTTTTCATTTTATGAATTGAAGATGACCTCATCTTCGATAAATTACAAAAGAATAATCCTCATAGAGTACCATACTTCCCGTAGTGTTAACCAAACCAACTCGGCTCATGAGGGCCGAATCTAAACGTTACAAATTATCTAACGTAAATGTGACATTCAAATTATAAGCCAAAAATAAGGCTTATAAATTCTTTTTTAATTTGTCACCAAAAACTTTCTTCACTTTGTCTACTTTAGGTTGAATCACTATTTGACAGTATGGTTGATTGCCATTTAATTTGAAGTAGTTTTGATGATAATCCTCTGCTACATAAAAATTGCTAAATGGCGTGATTTCAGTGACAATAGGTTTATCAAAAGCGCCTTCTTGATCTAGTGCTTTTTTGTATTGTTCGGCTAGATTTTTCTGTTGATCATTGTGATAAAAGACAGCTGATCTATACTGAGGACCCACATCTGCTCCTTGTCTATTGAGTGTAGTAGGATCATGCGTCACCCAAAATATCTCCAATAGCTCCTCATAAGTGATCACTTTAGGATCAAAAAAGATTTGCACAGCTTCAGCGTGTCCAGTTCTGCCTTGAGTCACTTCTCTATAAGGTGGATTTTTGATATGTCCGCCAGAGTAGCCTGAAAGCACGGAGTCTACACCCGCTAGATCTTGGAAGACTGCTTCTACACACCAGAAACAGCCCGCACCGAATGTAGCGACTTCTCTGCCATTTGGCACTTTGACTTCCGTAGTTGGAAGAGGTTTTTGGGTATCATTCATAGTTTTTTGTTTAGATCCTTGCCCACAAGCTTGTAAGCTTATCAGCGCAATAGCACATAGAGTTAATAATGAATTTTTCATTTGATGCATTTGTCTTTAGGTCTACAACTGATAGAAGGACGCTTTAGTTTGCTCCTAATTATTTGCTCTCAAATTCAAATACGATAAATTCCTCATCTAAGATCTTAATCTTACCTGAGGCAGCTAGGGACTTGGCGGCCTCTAGAATATCTTGTCTAAAGTGTCTCCAGTCTTGTGGATATAATTGCTGTATGATGCAAAAGAGAGAAAATCTATTGGGTGCACAATCTTTAGCTTTTCGCAGTATGGTATCTTCTAATATGGGAAATAACATCTTGGTCATTTGTCTTGATAACTATCCAATTTTACGACTTATTCTCCTTGATGTTTAGAATAGTTGGTAGTTTCCGCCTCTTCTAAATTTACTCATATCGTAGGCTGGCATACTTCGACCAGCCATAAATTTATGCTTCATTAAATGAAATAAGCTGTTGATCTCAGTAGCGATGGCTCCTTTACCTTTCATCCTCCTTCCCCACTCTGAGTCGTTTAATTGTCCATCATGCAGCTCTTTGATCTGGTTGAGGACTTTATCCGCACGTGCTGGATACTTTTCTCTGAGCCAGTTTTCAAATACTTCTGCAATGGTGCCATTGAGCCTGACTACAGTATATCCAGCTTCTTGGGCTCCTGCTGCAGCAGCTTCTTTCATGATTGAAGGGATCTCATGACTATTCAGACTTGGGATAAGTGGTGCAATCATGATTCCTACAGGAATTCCAGCTGCTGTAAATTCTCTGATCAATTGTATCTTTTTGAGCGCACTAGCAGTTCGAGGCTCCATGTTTCTTCTCAATTCTTCATTCATAGAGTTGATGGAAAAGTAAACGTGAACTAAGTTTTCCTTTGCTAAAGCCTCTAAAATATCTTGGTCACGAGCGATCAAAGAGTTTTTAGTAATCACACTCACTGGATGCCTGAAGTCCAACATGACTTGTAGAATCTCTCTAGTCAATCTAAACTTTCGCTCAGCTGGCTGATAACAATCGGTATTACCTGACAGCATGATAGGCATAGGTTTGTAGGCTTTCTGGCTAAAAGTCATGCTCAATTGCTGGGCTACTTTTGGTTTGACCATGATCTTAGTCTCAAAATCAAGTCCGGCATCAAAACCCCAATATTGATGTGAGTTGCGTGCATAGCAATAAGTGCAACCGTGTTCACAACCTTGATAAGGATTAACTGAATAAGTGAGCGCTAAATCTGGACTGGTATTCTTACTCAGAACAGTCTTAGGAGTTTCTAAAAAATAAGATGTACTAGGCTTATCTAGTAATATTTCCTCATCTATACCCTCTACATGATCTTGTACTAGACGCTGTGAGTGATAAGGATTGTGCGGATTGATCTGAGCACCTCTTCCTTTGAGTAAGTCATTTTCCATGTTTAAAAATACCAATATTATTAGCAATTAGCTAATGGTATTAGCATCTTTCGGACAATGACTGTCTTATTGATTTATACAAGTATAAACAAATGCTGGAGGAAGATTCAAAAGGGTAAACCCCGTTTTCACTTTACCGAAGTGTTGCTTGAATTCTCCTCTCAAAAATATAGAATATGCGATCTGTACAAAAGTCCCTTTTTCTCCGATTCCATTTGCACAAGCTTTATAAATATTGATTCTGACTGGCTTAGGGATCAAGCTAAAAGGTAAAGAAGAGATGATCGCATCAGCAGCGCCAGCATTTTGAGCAAGGACATCTGGTAGTATCTCTGCACTATCGCAGACTACCTGTATCCGTGGATCATTGATACGGTCTAGTATATCACAAAATGTCTTATTTACTTCAAATACCACTAATTTGGCATCTGGGCGCATGCGCTTTAGGATTTGATGCGTGATGACTCCATTGCCTCCTCCTAGCTCTACGAGGAATTTTGCATTTGAAAAGTCTACTTGTGAAAGCATCTTATCTACTAAAAATGAGGAACTAAAAGTAAGTGCTCCTGTCGTCTTGATATTGGAAAATAATTCTTTCGTGAGGTTATTATTTTGCATGCTAATCGAATAAATAACAGTTGAATTGCTTTAATTAGTGGTTTAAATAATTCCCTAAACTAGGAAGATTTCATTAAAAGTGATTTAATGAAACCATCTTTTTGATGAATATTTATGTCAGCTGCTGATTTACAAGAACCAAGGATAAATAAGCTATACCATGCCATCACGCGATTTGCGGTCACTAGCATGGGATTTGGTTTACTTTTATTATTGACTAGGCTCATCGAGTGGACTTGGCTAGGTAGTCAAAACAACTTTAATGATATTAATATAAAAGTCTTATTATTAGGTGTTTATACTGATATTATCTGGGTGCTGTTTGTATCTGGTATAGCATTGATTCCTTTCTTTCTTTTGAGTTTGTTAAGTAGCCGACTTGCGAGCATACTCTATCAAATTATCCTCACGCTGAGCCTTATTTTGCATATAGGATTAGTTTATTATTTCTCCTTGAGTTACTTACCCTTGGGTGCAGATGTGTATGCCTACACTTTCAAAGATCTATGGGATACTGTAGCAGCATCTGGACAATTAAACTTATGGGTGATCATTGGTGCTATTATCACATTTGGGCTGATATACTTGCTCCTCTCTCAAAGTAGAAGGCTTAACTTGAGCCTTAGATATAGTACTTATTGGTCGTGTATTGCATTGGTAGTGGCTGTAGGTGTTGAGGTGCTTTCTCCAAGTACATCGGTAGCAAAATCTGAGTTGGCTTACTATTCTATGAAGAATAAGTCACTTTATTTTTATGAAAAATCCCTAGAACACTTCAATATACCTAGTGAGATATATTATGATTTTTACTTAGAAAACGAAGTGGGTAAAGGCTATTTTGTTCGTAAAAACTTTATTAACAATAATTTCCCCTTTCTTCATAGCGCTAAGTATCCTGATGTGCTAAGCCCATATCTTGATACTTTAGATAGTCCTCCTAATATTGTTTTTGTAATGATAGAGGGTTTAGGAAAAGCTTACAGCGGTCCAGACGCCTACTTAGGGAGCTTCACTCCTTTCATGGACTCACTCATTCAGCATAGTCTCTATTGGAAAAATTGTCTTAGTACTACTGGGCGAACTTTTGGGATGCTTCCAGGTGTGATGGCCTCTCTTCCCTTTGGTCAAAATGGCTTCATGGAAACAGGTGACAATATGCCTCATCACCATAGTATCTTATCGATTTTGCGATCAAATGGATATCAGACTAGCTATGTTGGAGGGTTTGACTTGACATTTGATAATGCCCTTCAATTTTTGGAAAGGCAGAAAATAGATCGAATCGAGGGAATTACTCAGTTTGATGGCAAATACAAACCCCTACCTGCCAAGGGGAATGGCTTTTCTTGGGGTTATGGGGATTTTGAGGTGTATGATTTGGGATTAAATTCTATGCTAAAGGACGATCAGCCAGGCGTGCATATCTTTCAGACACAGACTTCTCATGATCCTTTCTTGATACCTGATGTAGCTAAATATGAGCAGTTATATAAAGCGCAACTAGCTAAAAATGGAAAGACAGTGGAAACACCAGCTTTCTATGAAAGATATAAAAGTCAACTCATGACTATCATCTATGCAGATGAGGCTTTGAGGTCATTCATCAAGGCATATAGTAAAAGAGCAGATTTTGAAAAGACAATTTTCATTATCTCGGGAGATCATAGATTGCCAGAGATCCCACTGAGTACCGTTATTGATCGATATCATGTGCCTTTGATGATCTACAGTCCACAAGTGAGTCAGCCAAAAATTTTCGAGCCAGTGGTGACACACTTTGAACTAGTGCCCACATTATTGGCTTACTTAGAAAATCAATATGCATTGTCTATCCCTAAGGAGGTAGCCTGGATGGGTGAAGTGCTAGATACCGCCAGTATCTATCGCAATAAGCTTAGTCATCCCCTTATGCGCAATAAAAATGAATTAGTGGATTATCTACATGACTCACTCTTCTATGCTAACGGAAGGCTATTTAAACTCTATCCAAACTTGTACATAGAGGAAACAAATGATCCTAAGGCATTGAATAGATTGAAACAGTTGTTAGATGATTTCAAGTCGAAAAACACCTTTGCTACGAATAACAATAGAATCCTGAGGTGATCACTTTAGGATCTGCTCCATCAGAGGCTGATAGTAGTTCCAAAAGAATGTTTCAGGATCGAGGTAGTTATCCATATTGTAATAGACCTTTTTGACCTTAGAGAGTCCTTTGAACCTAGCAGATGCTGGAGAAAGGAAATTGCTAGAGAAGTTACCTGAAAGGTAATAAAAGTCACTTTCACCCAAATCCCGCCTAATCACGGCTGGGAAATATCGAGGAAGACCTGCATTGGCGAGTTTCTGCTCCCCTAGCCTCGTAGGATTGAGATCAAACACGGAGACCACTTCAAAATCTCTACTGACTAAAATGATATCAAACCAAAACGGATATCTGATTTGACTAGGTAGATTGTATTGATCTTTCTCGCTTGAGTTAGTGGCTACCACGGGTACGCTTTCACGCATGTCTATGCCATATTGGAGGATTAGGATTTCTCCGCTTTCTTTAACCAAGACAACTCCCTCTCCTTTGAGCGACCACTCACCATTTTGCTCCACATAGTTTTTTCTAAGCCACTGAGGAATCTCTATGTTCATATTGGTGTCCAACTCATCAAAATACCGTCCTACCCAGCCTGACCATTTGAGTCCCAAGTAGTTTTCTAAATCATTTCTTATATATCGGGGTGTTGGCGTAGCGAAGCTATTAAACTCCATGATCACCGTACTTGGCTTTTGGCTAATCGCCCGCAGGAAACTAATGTCTTGACTACTCATGCCACCATAGATGAGCTGAGGTGGATCTTGACCTTTTAGTGAATCAAACCATTCTCCTTCATAGACACCATAAGTATCGCTGAAAAAGGCAATATCTGTCTCCTCAGCCAATTGTTGCAATTCAGGAGTAGATAACTTCTCCAAACCATCTATGGTATAATACGGCTTATTGACTGGTTTAAAGCCTCTATAATCTTTCGTGTAATCATAAGGCGAACCATCAGCTTTTCTTATTTTTAGCGCTTCAAGTGTCCAAAAGAAAGCATTATGTTCTCTGTAATTCTTGTTTACGACAGTTTTGTCTATGACGAGTACTGATTTTGTCATGGACGGCTGTAGCCACCAGATAAACCAACTGATAAGCGGACTTATCATGAAAAGGATGAGGAAAATCGTCAGCTTACTTTGCCACCATTTCTTTTTCATAATCTTAGAATAAATAGCTTAGGCCTAGTGAAAAGTTAAGGTTTCTGCGGTCGTTAGCAGGTCCTGTCTCCTCGAAAGCATACCCTGTATAGAAAAACCCTAAGTACTTCTGTCCAAACAGCTTCTGCACGCCTATTCTAGCCCTATAACTATCCAATAATTGAGTTCTTAAATCTCTAGAATTGTCATCTGGAGATACCCCCGAACTAAGCTGCAGAGAAATGAAGTCCTCTGCGGTATCAAAGTAATACCTACCCGTGAAGATATATGACTGCGAAAATGTGCCACTAAAAGGAATAATATTCACTCTAAGGTTAAACCAATAGCTACCCCAATATTTACCCAGTGAAGCAGTATATATTTCGGTAGTCTCTGCAAATTGTAAGTATCTAAAACCTATCTCTCCCTCAAAAGCCTTTGGAAAGGAACGATAAAGAGACCCACCAAATCGGTATTCAGGATATATAGAAGAGGGAGAATATCCTGCATTGAGATAGGCGTACATCTTTTTCCCTATACCTGGATAAGCATCTATTTCAAATTGGCCTCCATTTGTTTCAAATCGAGTGGCATTATTATATCTAAAAATAACTGTACCAAGTGCTTTAGTGAGTCTGCTATAATAAATCGACTGCCAGTACCAAGGGCTGATATCTCCAAAGAAAGTATCATAATCACTGGATACACCCACTGCCTGCCTTCTCATATTTCTCCTGATCGACTCCGCAAAGGCTAAAAGATTTTCTTCTGCATCTTTTTCACTCATTAGTTCATTTACGAGTGCATAGGCAGATTCATATTGCTCAAGATTATTTAGTGCTCTTGCTTTGCGCAGTCTAAGTGGAGTAGATTTGGCATTGATATCTATAAGTCCTTTTTCAGCTAATTTGAGTGCTTCTTGGTAGTTTTCAGACCAAAGCTCCACATCGATGAGCCCGAGTAGAGGGTCTTCATACTTAGGACTTAGTGCTACTGCTTTTTGTAGTTGGATACGCGCCTTATCATAGTCACCATCCCAGCTATACAGTCTGCCATACAGTGTGATGACATCTGTATATTCAGGATATTTTGCGAGTATTTGCTCACAGATCTTTCGAGCCTCACTCCTTTTGCCATCAAAAGCTAGGTCGCGCGCTTGTAGAAATAACTTATCAGGATCAATAGACTTTTCCTGTGCACTCAGTGTGAAGGCACTCCACATCGATAGAAAAGCGATTAGTAAATACTTTCTCATGATTGCTTTGGTTTAGTAGTAGGTGTCTGTGGTGCAAATCCAGCTCGAGTCATGTCACCCCATCCTCCTTTTCCTTTGAGGTAGTCTATGTAGCCATTGATACCCCACATGACTACTTTAGGGTGTGTGGTAAATGGCTCTAATAATAGTGTTTTGATGAGCTTTTTGATACTTCCCTTTTCCTCGTAATTGTTGTATGCTAGTTCTTCTAAAAAGATCGCTGACAGTGAGAATAATACTGAAAATGCATAAATCAAGATCATCAGTGTCACAAAAAAGAGGAAGTTTAGGTGTCCCATCAAAAACAGTACAATGGTAAAGAAAGCACCAAAGACTTCGACCAGCGGAGCGTACTTTTCAAAGATGAGCCAATAAGGGAAACTGATCATACCTATGGTTCTAAATCTAGGATTGAATAGAAGTTTTCTATGCATATTTAGCGTCTCGATACTTCCTCTCATCCATCGATTTCTTTGTTTTTTCAGGATTTCCTCCGTTTCTGGCACTTCAGTCCAGCAGAGAGGATCTGGGATATAGGGTACTTTATAAGGAAACTTACGTTCCTCCATGTAAGCGCGCATACGCACGATGAGCTCCATATCTTCACCAACCGTCTTGGTAGAGTATCCACCTACTTTGAGCACTAGTTCTCTATCAAAAAAACCGAAAGCTCCAGAAATCAAAATGAGTCCATCTATTTTGGCCCAAGCCATTCGACCTATTAGAAATGCTCTAAAGTATTCGATCACTTGCACCCTACCCAAAAGGGTATTGGGTAGTCGGTATTTGACCACTTTTCCATCTTTGATATCGCAGTTGTTAGCGATGCCAATGACTCCTCCTACTGCTATGACCTTTTTATTGGTTTCTTCCAAAAATGGCTTGACCATGCGCAAGAGTGCATCACTCGACAAGATACAGTCTACATCTATGCAGGCGAATAGTTTTCCAGAAGAGACATTGATGCCTACATTGAGTGCGTCTGCTTTGCCCCCATTTTCCTTATCTACTACGATGAGTTTGGCGTAAGATTTATCCTTAGATTTATAAACCCCACGGACCTTTTTGGCTTTGATCACTTCATTGTAGGCATAGTCTACTTTGACGAGATCAAATGAGTCGATCATTTTTTCTAAGGAATTGTCTTTGGAGCCGTCATTGACTATGATCACTTCAAACTTCGAATAGTGAAGCGACATGAGTGATTTGATATTTTCTACGATCGTCATCGCTTCGTTATATGCTGGTGCGATGATGGAAATCTTAGGAACTATGGGTGAAGACAAAATAGCTCGATAGTCAGTATACTTCTGCTTGAGCACATGGCTGCGCATATCTATAGCTGCTAAGATAGCTACTACTATATATGAGCTGATGATCAAAAAGCTATAGATGAATAACAGCAGTGTGATGGCCTCAACTAGAAAATGTGTCAAACTAAAAGTCATGCTGTTTCCTCCAAGTGAGGATCTTTTAAGTGTTGGTAGATACTATTTATCTTTAATGAATGTAGGGCTAGATTGGCTAGTGCTAGGTCTGCTTCAGTTTGATTGATTTGTCTCATGGCTTTGGCCAGTTCAAAGAGAACCATATGGTCTGTCTCTCGCTCGATCTCACGAGCCAAAATCTCAAAACTATGCTCATCTCCTAACTTACCGAGATACTGGATGACTGCTATCTTGAGTGTTACATCTTCTACATGGATCCACTTTTCTATAGGTCTTAAGCCATCAGCTACATTGAGTCTAAGAAAAGTCTTGAGCATCTCTCTTTTCATAGCATCGCTGTAGTTGTCCATCTCCTCTAATATCTTCTCTACAGCTATCAATTTATTGAAATATCTAATCATTTTCAAACCAAAGATCCTGACAGACTCTTGATTGGCATGAAGTAATGGTGTGAAGATGGGCACATCTTCCTTTTTGAAGCTTTTGAAAATACGATAAAGGTTTACCTGCTGCCACTCAGAAAGCGGATAGGACATATTGAGTAGAAAGTCTAGAGACTTATTTTCATCCATTTTGATGATATACTGCTGAGCCAGACTTCTTACCACATAGTTTTTACTGTTTTTGAGTTTTTTGATTTCCTTCAAATGATCAGGAATATCCAACTTCAACAGCTCATCAAGACCATCCGCTATGTTACTCCAGCGAAATGATTTGATCTTCTTTCTACTCACCTCATCAAGGCCAAGTGTCTGATAGATGGCTTTGATTTTGTCTTTGACCGTACCCTTCATATTTTGACTTAGGGTGACTAGTTCATCAAGTAGCACTTGTTTGAAGAGTGATTTATTGAGGTTGTTTTCTCCAATGATGCCAATGAGTTTGTCTTTATTGCGGCAGTCTTCTAGACTGATGTCATCATCAAAAAGCAATTCTGTCAAAGGGCCATAGACTCTTTTCTTGAAGCGCTTGATGGTCATTTTACGCGCTTTGTTTTGGTACCTGACAAAAAGGGTAATGCTAAAAAGTACAATCACTAAGATCACAAACGTGATGATCATGATCCTAATGATGAGCTTTTTTAGAAAGTTCTCCTTGCCAGATTCGTAGAACCAGCTGTAGTTTCCTCCTATAGTTTGTAGAAATATTTTCGTCAAAAAGCCCTCACTATCTGGTTCTTCTATGTATTCTTCTACTTCAAATGGTGATGTTTTTTGATCTGAAGATGAGATACTTGTAGTGCCCATCTCATTGTTTGCGTCAATATTTGATAGAGAGGCCTCAGTCAAAGTATCTTTGGCAGCGAGGAGCGATTGATAGATTTCATCTAAGGCTTTGAAGCTTATTCTCTCTTCTTGCCAATAATATACTACCCAGGCATCTTGTATTCCTTTAGCTTGAGCATTGTCTAGGTATTTCATAGCAGAAGGCCAGTCAGCTACCTTAGGAGAGACATAGCGATAGTAACCATTTGTGGTTTTTTCCTCTATTTCATATTCAATGTCATACTTATTAAAAGCAATGTCTGTAGAATCACGGCTAGCGAGGTACTGAATCCTGTAACTTAGTGAAGGGTGAATAAATCCTGCTTGAATAGTATCTTGAAGAGCAGGTGCTGCTACTAAAGAAGCCTCTTGTGCAAAAGTAGCTATCTGAATAGCCCAAGTAAAACAAAAAATAAAGGCACCTTTGATCATCTCCTTAAGATATGAGACTTAACGGATTTTTAAAAGTCTTTTCACGCGAATGACCAATTCGTTGGGATTAAAAGGCTTCGGCACAAAATCATCTGCTCCCATATTGAAGGCTTCAAGTACGGTGCTTTCTTCTTCTCCCATGGCTGAAAGTATGATTACAGGAACCTCGTGATTTTTAGCCCTGATATTTTGGAGTATTTCGATGCCGTTTTTAAAAGGTAGCATGAGGTCTGTG
This sequence comes from Penaeicola halotolerans, assembly GCF_016464625.1. Lineage (GTDB taxonomy): Bacteria > Bacteroidota > Bacteroidia > Cytophagales > Cyclobacteriaceae > Penaeicola > Penaeicola halotolerans. The sequence goes on along the minus strand of NZ_JAEAGO010000001.1, from coordinate 738,603 downwards.
ACCACAAGATCGGGATTTTCACTATCAAACATGCTGATTCCAGCATTGCCATCTGCTGCGATAATTACCTGAAAGCCCTCTTTTTCGAGTTTGAATTTGACCATACTCAAGATCAATTCTTCATCCTCTATGAGTAATATTTTTTTCATGCTTTAAGTATTGAATCCCAAGACAAACATAATTTTTTTTCATGGATTAATCTTGTCTAACAGAGATTTTTATCAATAAATAGGACAAAATCTTTAACCACTCTTCCTGCTGATATTCCATTCACATAAAAGATTCTAAGCCCAATCTTAATTCACTAAATTTAGTACTTTAAATATTAACCAAAAAACTATATCAGAATGAAGAGATTTACTCAAAAATCTTGGAGCAAATGGTTGATGCTACTTGCTTTTCTGGGGTATGGTTCGGTGTATGCACAGAGTGATAGCAATGGTGAAAGTCCTGTGACTAAGACCTATGCGTTCAAAAATGCCACCGTCATACAAGCCCCAGGAAAAAGCTTGAGCAAGACCACGGTCCTTGTCAAAAACGGAGTGATATCTGCTGTAGGTACGAGTGTACAGATCCCGCCAGATGCGCAGGTGATAGCAGCGGATTCGCTATACATTTATGCTGGCTTTATCGATGGTCTCAATCAGACGGGCGTCAAAAGACCAGAAAATCAAGGCAGAGTAAGGGCTGAAAACCCTGCAAAGCCTACTTACACTGAATCTGGAGTGACTCCTCAAGTAAGTGTATTAGAGCAAGTGGATTTCAAGTCTGCTCAATTAGAAGAATGGAGAAAGGCTGGCTTTACTACTGCGCATATCGTGCCTTATGGTCGTATGCTTCCGGGTAGTGGATCAGTAGTATCTCTCGCGGCTCATGGGGCAGTAGATGCGATGGTGCTGAAAGGCAACAACTCTATGTATGCTCAGTTTACTGGAGCTGGTGGGACTTATCCTTCCAACTCACTTGGCATCATGGCTATGTGGAGAGATCTTTATAAGAATGCACAGCTCAGCTGGGAGCATCAGAATCTCTATAAGGCCAATCCAAGCGGTATCGAACGTCCTATCAATGACCAAGTACTTGCTTCCTTCTACCCTACTTTGAACAAAGAAAGAGGTGTGGTATTCAATGCAACGGGCTTGCTAGAGGCTAAAAGAGCCCTTGATCTTCAAAAGCAACTTGGCTTCCCATTAATCTTGGGTAACCTTAAAGAAGGTTGGACACTGATAGACCAGATCAAAGCGTCTAATACCAAAGTCTTCCTCTCTTTAGCACTTCCTGAAAAGAAAGAAGCTAAGAAAGCTGATGGTGATGCTGCTTGGCTAGCCTCTGAAAAAGAAGCTAGAAATGAACGCATTGAAGAAGCTTACAAAATGTACGTAGCACAAGCTGCTACTTTTGAAAAAGCAGGAATCAAATTTGGTTTCGCAGGTATCGATGCTAAGTCAGGTGACTTGAAAAAGAACCTCAAAGTCATGATGGATAATGGTCTATCTGAGACGGCTGCTTTGGCAGCTTTGACTACTAATCCTGCAGAGATCCTCGGGATGTCAAATCAGCTGGGTACTGTCGAAGCAGGTAAGCTGGCCAATTTGATGATCAGCACTGCGCCTTACTTCACAGAAGATGCACAGATCAAATACATGATGGCAGATGGTATGCTCTATGAGTATGAAATCAAAGCACCTGCTAAGAAGACAAACGGAAACGGTAATGGAAATGCTAGCAATGCTAGTTTTGATCCTGCTGGCACATGGGATTTCACTAGCCCTACTCCTATGGGTGAAATCAATGGCAAAATGGTCATCGAGAAAGCAGCTAGTGGCTACACTGGTAAAATGACTGTGAATACTCCTGAGGGCTCTTCTTCAGAAGATATGACTTTGATCAAAGCTGAAGGGGACAAACTTTCTTTTCAGATCAATCAGTCAGTACAAGGCATGACCATCACGCTTAATGTTTCAGGGACTGTTAGCGGAACCAAATTCACAGGTAACATGGATACAGGTCAGTTTGGAGCATTTCCGATCTCAGCCACTAAAAATCCGGGGCTATAATTCATTTCCTAAACATGAAAATTATGAAAAAGATATTCTTCACGATAGGTTTAGTATTGACCGGATTCACTGCCATGATCGCACAGACCAAAAAAGGGTCTATGCTCATCAAAGGAGGCACAGTGATCACCGTGACAAACGGAACCTTAGAAAATACAGATGTGCTCATCCAAGATGGGATCATCAAGCAGATAGGCAAAGGCTTATCCGCTCCTAGCGGAGTGAAAGTCGTAGATGCATCGGGTCAGTTTGTGATGCCGGGTATCATCGATGCACACTCACACATTGCCCTTGACGCAGTCAATGAGGCTACTTCACCAGTGACCGCAGAAGTGTGGACTGGAGATGTGATCGATCCACTAGATATTGGAATCTACCGGGCACTAGCGGGTGGTGTGACGATCTCTCATGCGATGCACGGCTCTGCCAATGCGATCGGTGGACAAAATGTAACCCTCAAGCACAGATATGGTACGATGAATCCTGATGATCTTAAGATGCAGGATGCTCCCCGTACAATCAAGTTTGCACTAGGTGAAAACCCTACGCGTGTACACGGTAGAGGTAATAATATCCAGCCAAGAAGCCGTATGGGTGTCGAGGCTGTGATCAGAAATGCATTCTCTGAGGCACTTCAGTACAAGGATGCTTGGGCTAAGTACAATGCCGAAAAAGGCAAAAAAGGCGCAAGACCTGTTCCTCCTAAGTCTGACCTGAGAATGCAGACTTTGGTAGATATCTTGGATGGTAAGATCATCATCCACTGCCACTCTTACCGTGCAGATGAGATCTACATGCTGATCAAAGTATGTCAGGACTTCGGAATCGAAAAGTTAGTATTCCAGCATACCAATGAAGGCTTTAAAGTAGCCCCTGAATTGGCGAAATACACAATGGGTGCTTCTGTTTTTGCTGACTGGTGGGCGTATAAGTTTGAGGTGTACTACTCTACGGCTTACAATGCAGCCATCTTGATGGAAAATGGTGTAGTCACTTCTATCAACTCTGACTCTGGAGAATTGATCAGACACTTATACCATGAGGCTGGTAAGACGCAGCGTTATGGTGGATTGTCAGATGAGCAGGCCTTATCGCTGATCACCATCAATCCAGCTAAACAACTCGGTATCGCTGATAAAGTAGGTTCTATCGAAGTAGGTAAGCAAGGAGATATTGCGATCTTCAGCGCTCACCCACTATCAGTATATGCGATTCCTCAGATGACCATCATCGATGGGGTGACTTATTTTGATATCAAAAATGATCGTGACGATATGAGACTAGCTGTCAGCCCAACAGAGCAAGTAGAGCCTATCTTCTTGTCTGAGCATGATCACAAGTGTATGCAAGATACAGAGTGGTTGTTTGGTCTAGCGGAACATAGTCACGAATAGTAAACCCCAAAACCATGAACAAGATGAAAAAAATACTATATAGTTTGTTAGTGGCACTTTGTCCACTACTGGCTTTTGGGCAAATAGACGGAGAAACTCCAAAGCCTCAAGCAGGCACTTTCTTTTTGACCAATGCCAAGATCGTCACGGTGACTAAAGGAACTATCGCCAAAGGTAGTGTCTTGATCCAAGACGGAAAGATCGCTGATGTAGGTGCTAACTTGACTGCTCCATCTGGTGCGCAAGTGATCGACCTCAATGGTCTGAGCATTTACCCAGGTCTGATAGATTCAGGTACTAGTCTCGGTCTCGTAGAAGTAGGTTCAGTCCCTGAGACCAATGATAACGTAGAAATCGGTACTGTATCTCCACAGATGCAAGCTTTGACCGCTGTCAATCCTAACTCTGTCGCTATTCCAGTAACAAGAGTGAGTGGTGTGACTACAGTGATTGCTAATCCTGCAGGTGGACTATTCCCAGGTACTGCTGCTTTGATCAATCTCGTAGGATATACTCCTGATCAGATGTATGCGGGCTTCAAAGGTATCGTGATGAACTTCCCTTCTTCTGCTCGTAGAAGCAATTTTGACAGAAGAACGGATGCACAGATCAAAGAAGCTGCTGACAAGGCAATGAAAAACATCAACGATTTGATGGATAAAGCTAAACTCTATGCAGACATAGATGCTGCCACAGATGTACGCTACTATCCAGAAATGGCTGCTTTGGCGGAAGTGGTGAAGGGCAATACTACCCTACTCATCGAAGTCAATGCTGCTGCGGATATCCTTGAAGCTATCAAGTGGGTACAAGAGCGCAAAGTGAAAGCCATCTTTACTGGTGTACTTGAAGGCTGGAGAGTAGCGGATAAAATAGCAGCTGCTGGTATCCCTGTAGTGACTGGTCCGATGCTAGGTATGCCTACAAGAGGATCTGACCGCTATGATAAGGCCTATGCCAATCCAGGTTTGATGGCTAAAGCAGGTGTGAAAGTAGCTATCAGAACAAGTGATACGGAGAATGTGAGAAATCTACCTTTCAATGCAGGCTTCGCTGCTGCATATGGCATGGGCAAAGAAGAGGCTTTGAAAGCGGTGACGATCAATCCAGCTGAGATCTTTGGTGTGGCTGATAAGCTAGGTTCTATCGAAAAGGGCAAAAGTGCTACACTCTTAGTAGCAGATGGAGATCCTTTTGAGACGAAAACTAACATCATGCACGTATTCATCGATGGCTACAAGATCCCTATGACTAACCGTCAGGTGAGATTGTATCAAGAATTCTTGAAGCGTGATCCAGGATTGGTGAAATAAGCCCTTCCAGATTTTATAGATTGTAATAAGTTAAAATAGGCTGCCAAATGGTAGCCTATTTTTTTGATATCATCTCTCTTTGAGCTGTTGCTCATAGGCCTCAGCAAAATCCTTCATAGCTGCTATCAACGGTTTGGTAGCTTCTCCTACTCTGGTTAAAGAGTAAACTACTCTAGGTGGAACTTCTCCATAGTTAGTTCTGAGGACCATGCCACTTTCCACCAATGTCTTGAGCTCTTGAATCAACATCTTTTCACTGATATCAGGGATAGAGGCTTTGAGTTCGCTTAGTCTTAAGCTTTTCTGAAAGAGTTGGCTTAAGATCAACAGTTTCCACTTTCCCCCTGTCAGTTCTAAGGTGGTTCTGATGGGGCATCTATTGGTCACATATACTTTCTCTATCATACACACAAAAAGGTTAGTACTATCATTTTATGAGGGTACCGCAAATGTAGTTTTATTTGTGGCATCTCAATCGATAAATCTAATAATATGAAGACAATTGCAGTATTTGGCGGCTCAGGACGGACAGGGCAGCATTTTATCCAACAGGCACTTTCACAAGGCTATGCGATCAAAGCTTTGGTCAGAAATCCCGCTAAACTCTCTTTAAAAGATCCTCATCTGGAGATCATTCAAGGAGTTGTATTGGATAGGATGGCTATAGAAAAGACCGTCATAGGTTCGTCTGTGGTGGTTAGTCTCTTTGGCCATGTCAAAGGCTCGCCTGCTCGCTTGCAGACCAATGGCACTTCGCTGATAGTTGATGCTATGAAGAAATACGAGGTAGATAAGATCATTTCGCTTTCAGGAGGCGGTTTACCTTTTCCAGAAAAGGATGAACCAAAGTTTGCAGATAAGCTGATCCGAACGATCATGCGCATCGCTATTCCTAAAGTGCTGGATGATGCTATCGAGCACCATCAAGTATTGGTCAAAAGCGGCTTACAATGGATCATTGTGAGAGGCCCTAGACTGAGCAATGCTGCACCCAAAGGGAGCTATCGTGTAGGATGGGTTGGTGTCAATGCCAGCACACAAATAGCCAGAGCGGATTTAGCAGATTTTGTCCTCAAGCAGGTAGAAGATGATCAGTTTCTATACCAAATGCCTTTTGTGAGTTATTAAGTGTTTAATCTTTATTTACCATCCATCTGAGAACTGATGAAAGGAATCTTGGGCGCTAGAAAGTATCCTGTAAGGCTGGCGAAAAAGATCGGTATGAAATGACCAAATCCCGTCAATGTAGCCAGCAGTATGGTTGTACTCATAGGGGTTCTCGTGACACATGAGTTGATCGCAGCCATACAGCTGACTATGGCCAAGGATAGATTGATGAAGGGAAATAGCTGGTGTAAAATCAAGCCCAAACTCGTTCCTACAAAGAAAAGCGGAATGATGAAACCGCCTCTCCAGCCAGAGGTCACTGTGATAGCAATGGCTACTATTTTTAAGATCAAAATGATGATTAGCGTATTGAGCGCATAGTCTTGATGGAGCAACTCATTGACCTCATGGTGTCCAAAATACCTTGTAATCGGATAGAAGTAAGCAATGATGCCGAGTATTAGTCCTCCGATCATTGTTTTGAGATAAATAGGTAAGTCCTTTACTTCAAAAAGTAATTTGAATGTTTTGGTACACCAAATAAATAACCACCCAAATGCTGCGCCCACCAAAGCAAACAATACTGCATAGCCAAAATCAAAAATACCAGCATATTCATAGGCAGATAAATCCCAAATGGGACCTAAACCCAAATGAATGATCACCGCAAAAACAAGGTAGCTAAAACAGCTCGCCACAAAAGCTGGAATGATGGCTTTATAGTATTCTACAGCATGCTTGTGATGGAGTATTTCGAGGGAAAAAAGACTACCCCCTAGCGGAGCGCCAAATAAGGCTGTGAAGCCAGACGCCATCCCTGCGATACTAAAAGAGCGTAACTCCTCTCCTTTTAAACGTAATAGTTTTCCTAGCCAAGTACCTGTAGAGCCAGTGACTTGTACCAATGGTGCTTCAGGGCCCAAGCTTCCTCCAGAGGCTACACAAAGTAGTGAGGATAAGATCATGGATGGATTATTCTTGGGATCAAGTTTACCTTTCTTGAATCTGATATTGTTTACGATCAAGTGGATTTCGCCTGGATCTCCTATAAAATGAATCACTAAACCTGCTAAAAGTCCGCAAATACTCATCAAAGGGATTACCTGCCATCCTTTAAAAAAAGCTAAGCTATGCGTTAAAAAATTTAAGCTAATCCAGTAAACGCCTGCTATAGTCCCTCCTATGAGTCCTAGCAATGCCCACATTAGGAAGCTTCTACTGAAGACAAAAGGATTGAACTTGATGGGATAGTCTATGACATCTATGTAGCTAAGGAGCTTTCTTTTTTGCTTGATTTTCAATTGTCTGAGAATTTAGTCTTTCAATCAAGCGCGCAATTTAAACACTATATCTGAAGCGCAAAAAGATCAGAGAGTCCATTAGCATTAGTCGATTAATTATTCTTTAAAGTGCGTACTCAAAATCAATTCATATTCCTCGAGCAGTTTTTCCTCTTTGATGGCTACGTCTGTCATAGATATGGCTAGGAATTGCATGATCTGTCTCATGGACTGCTCGTTGGGTGCATAGCCTATGTTCATCAATCCAGAAAGCAGGAGATTGCTAAAGTCATTGTAAGATTGCTGATGGGTATAGAGTCTGTTGAGGTTTTGGATTTCTTGAATAGAAAGCTCATTGATCAGTCCAGTCTGTATGCCCGTCTCAAAGGCACTGCTGGTAAGCGGTATCGTCCTTACACCACCAAAAAACGAAGGCATTCTTGTGACGCCTTTATTGGCGTATAGCGCTGCTGTGTCGCGCAACTGCTCGTGGTATTCTAGCACTGAGGCGATCATGCTTTGATTCTCCATGATTTCTGCCTTGAGGCTCTCTAGTAGTGCTTCTTTCTTTTGTGCTACTTGCCTATTGCTAGACCAGTCAGATACTAAGAAACCCAGGTACACTCCTACCATGACGGGTATGATCTGTATGAAAAACTCCTTCAATCGTTTTTTAATCTTCATCTTGAGTGGTTTAAGGTAAAAGTCTTATCTAAAAATAGGGAATTAAACCTCATACCCGTAGGATCTTTTCCATTTTACGTCCTTTGGCGAGTTCATCAACTAATTTGTCTAGGTATCGGACTTTCTGTGTCAGTGGATCGGTTATTTCTTCTACTCTATAGCCACAGATGACGCCCGTGATCAGATGTGTATTGGGATGTAGCTTGGCTTGGTCAAAAAAGGCTTGAAAGGTGACTTTTTGTTCGATAAGTTGCTGCACTTTGGCATGATCAAAACCTGTAAGCCAACGAATGACCTCTAAAAGCTCTGCCTCTGTTCTACCCTTACGGACTACCTTATTGACATAGTGCGGATAGACGGATGCAAAGGTCATTTTGGCGATTCGTTCTTGAGCGTTCATGGTGTTTTGGTTTTGATGGATGAATAAAAATAGTGGATTGATAGGTGGTTTGCAATGGGGGCATGAGTGCATCAAACTTTATAATTCCTTTTTCCTAGTAAATGCTGCGACCAGCATGTTACACAAGTACAGCGACTTTTCTGCTTTGAGATCCTTCCTATCGTCAGGATGACAAAAGGGACATTTTCTGCTAAGCATGACATGTACAATGGACAAGCCTACTAATTGAAGTGTATTTCTTTGGAAATAATCCGACAGGATTGTCATCCTACTATTGGTAGACAAGCCCGAGGGACGAGGGATCTCGAAGTAGCATATTAAGGAACGCATAAGGCTAGCTGGTCGCAGTATTATATAGTATCTTCTAAAAAATCCCAGTTTGGATTAAATTGCTCTATCAATTTCACTTTTATCATCTTACTCCAACCTTTGATTTCTTTTTCTCGCATGATAGCATGTTGAATATATTGATGTCTTTCAAAATAGACCAGGTGATAACATCTGAATTTATGTGCAAACCCTTGTTTACCACCTGTCCCTTCTCTATGTTCTTTAATTCTTTTAGTCAAATGATTTGTCACTCCAGTATATAACACTGTCATTGATTGATTTGTAGTAATGTACAGGTAGTAATTATGCTGTTTCAGCTGGTTAATATAATAATTTTATCTGTTTGATGCTGCGACCAGCATGTTACACAAGTACAGCGACTTTTCTGCTTTGAGATCCTTCCTATCGTCAGAATGACAAAAGAGGCATTTTCTGCTAAGCATGATATCTACAATAGGCAAGCAGATCTATTGAAATTCATCTTTAATTTTTTAAAAAGTCCAACACATCAAAGAACGGGTAATTGGCCGATGGAGAAGCAAGATGAGAATTGTGATTTGATCATGCAAAGGGTATGGCGCGAAATGACGCATTTGGCGTATTTGGCGCATATGTCGCAAATCGACACTTTTGTCGCATATGGCGTATATGTCGCCTTATATAGGGGTGTTTTGACCCTCTAAGCGACTATAACCCTCCTTTAGGTCGGGGATAATACGGGGATAACCCCGAGGAAACCCCTATATAACGGGAAGGCATATCTAGAAAAATACAATGATTTATCTGTTTTGTTTAAAATAAATTTTTCAGAAACAATCTAAAATGACTCATCTTCTCTCATAAATTTGAAAGATTTTTATTGACTTTGTAGGGTTACTTAAGAGTTTAGTTTATATTGTTTGAAGAAGCTTTAGGATATACTGATTGCTAAGTTTTCAGAGAATGTTTAAACCATCGAAATACTTGAATGAAAATTCAAAAAATAAAATCCCTCATCTACCTATTCCTAGCTATCATCATGAGTGCCTGTGGGTCTTCGGGGGGTGTTGGTGGTTTGGTGACTTTGAAGCCTGAGGTGACCAATAAGTTTCTTAGACTTTCTGAGTTGGGAGATGATTTGGAGGTATTGGAAGTGAAGACCTCCTATCCTATCGGTGCTCAGCCTCAGATCGTCTTATCAGATCGGTTTATTTACTTGATGGATGCTACTGTCAGCATGATGCTTTATCAGTTGGATCACAAAGGTCAAGTACTGCGTCAATATGAATTAGGTTTTGATGATGATCTGAACATCCGTGGAATCAATCATCTCCTGGTCAAAGGTGATAGTCTAGGCATCGTCAGTATGTCTGATCGGATTACTTGGTTTAATGATTTGCTACAGCCCATAGGCAAGGAATCCTTGGCTGTAAAGAGTATGTATCACTATCCCTATGGTGAAGATTATCTTTCTATGATCACCTTGCCTGATGATACTTTATCTTATGATTTCGTAGCAGCTCATAGCTCTGGTATCTATCATCAAGGCATGCCGCTAAATCTTAAGGCTTACAGGTTTATCTACGAGGCTCGTACTTCGATCACTGCTTGGCAAGATCAAGTGCTCGTGTCTAAGATATTTGATGATACGCTGTATCGATTTAATAAAACTGAAGGTCTGAAACGGATGGCTTTGGTGGATTTTGGAAGTCGTGCTATTCCTCAGGAGGAGTTTAGACAGATCGAAGATGCACTTGGCATGAGGCATATTCTCTCCGAACCTGACTATGCATATCTACAAGGGGAAATTCATGCTATTCGTCCCACTCAAGTTTTGCTTAGTCTTCGCATATCAGGACAGCGTGATTGGGGACTTTGGAATCCTGAAAAGAACCGATTGGTTACTTATCGCAGTCTAAAGGATGACTTGAAAACAGGCATCGATCTGCATGAGATCAGCTCTTCCAAGGACGGGCAACTGGTCTTTGGCATGGATGGAGAGACATTTGCGAGTAAGGCCTTATCAGCTTACACTAGACAATTGGAGAAAGGGTTTGAGGAAAACTATTTTATACTTTGGTTGAAGTGAGTTTATGGATCTGTGGGATGATATCCAAGAAGCTAGCAATCCTATCATCATGAAGAGTCAGATTGGCAAGCTTGACTAAAGCCAAGTGGGGCATCCCTCACTCCTAAAAATTTCACTGAGTTGTTAGAAAATTGTGTTAGTTTGATTTATATTGATTCATCAATAAAAAATAACACTGACAGAAAATCAGGCTTATCCCTCCTACAGTAGCTGGCTAAGTCTGATAAGTGTCAGGGGTATCTACAAGTTACCAGCGAGTTAAAAAACCACGTATGAAGAAAATTATTTCCCTTTTGCTATTAGTGGCAATTACATCCTGCACTCAAGGTCAGGAAGTCATTTTTAAGTCAAGGTTTTTACCTGAAAAAGAGTATTTTACATCAAGCTCGACTGATTCAAAAAACATCCTGAATGTATCAGGTCCCGAAGAAAGAATATTGAAAATGAAGGAAAATGGGTTTGTTTTTCCTATTGAAAGCATTACTCAAACTCAAATTCAAACCGAAATGAAAAACGGGGAGAAACAAGATGATGAAAGCTTTTTATATACAATGCTTTATAAGTCCATAAATACAACAACTATACAAAATGGAAAAAAAGAAGAAAAAGAAAACCCAATGACAGGGTTGGTTGTGGAAGGAAAATACAAATCAGGTGGCCAAGTTGAAGTTTTGAATATAATAAGTGATAAAGTAAATGATGCTACAAAAAACATAATTAAATCCTCTCTAGAAACAGTCACGCAAAGTATTCCTTTTCCAGAAGAGCCAATGAAAATTGGCGACTCATTCAATCAGGTTATACCTATGACAATTCCTGTGGCAGATTTAGCAAGCGTTAATGTAATAATTTCGACTACTTATACTTTAGAAGAAATAAATAATGATTTTGCTTATTTTAACCTATATCAGGAAATTAAACTAAATATGGATCAAGAATCAGCAGAAATTACAGCAGACGGAAAAGGAACTGGAAAAGCCATTTATAATACCAAGTTCAACTTTGTGAAAGATTACGGTACTGATTTAGAAATGAAAATATCAGTCGGAGTAGAAGATTTGATTTTTACAAATGAATTGGTCACAAAAACAAGTCAAAAGGTAGAAATAAAATAAAACCCGCTGGTAACAGCACCTAAGAAAACATGGGGCGCCATGCCGTAAAAGAAAGGTTTGTTCCTCGAACTAACTATTGTTCTAACAGACAAGTAATCGCTCCGAAATGCCTCACGTTTCTTAGCTGCAAAACGTTATGCGGCAGCTTAAAAGACAACAACCAACGACATTGACAGTAAGAAAATGAAATCAGATAATAAACTTGCAGGACTTGGACTTTTGACAGCAATTTCGGCATCACTATGCTGCATTACACCTGTTTTGGCTCTGTTGGCTGGAACAAGTGGACTTGCTTCTACTTTCTCTTGGCTTGACCCATTCAGACCATATTTAATTGGCTTGACAGTTTTGGTTCTTGCGTTTGCTTGGTATCAAAAACTGAAACCTCAAAAACAAATTGACTGCTGCGACACAACTGAAAAAACACCCTTTATTCAGACAAAAAAGTTTTTGGGTTTCGTAACAGTTTTTGCAGGACTGATGCTTGCGTTTCCAAGTTATGTCCACATATTCTTTCCAAAGACAGAAAGTCAAACAATCATAACCGACCAATCAAACATTAAAACAGCAGAATTTACAATTAACGGAATGACTTGTGCAGGTTGTGAAGAAAACGTAAATCACGAAGTAAATAAACTGACAGGAATAATTAAGACGAATGTTTCTTACGACAACGGCAACGCAATCATAGAATTTGATAGAACTCAAACCGACATTCAAGAGATAGAAAAAGCCATAACTAAAACAGGCTATTCCGTAACCGACAAAAAAGAAATAAAATGAACATAATCCTGCAATCAACTATCACTTGCCCTGAATGTGGACATAAGAAAGAAGAAACTATGCCGACAGACGCTTGCCAATATTTTTACGAATGTGAAAAATGCAAACAAGTTCTAAAACCAAAACAAGGCGACTGCTGTGTTTATTGTAGCTACGGAAGTGTTGCTTGTCCACCAATTCAGCAGGACAAAAAATGTTGCTGACAGACGGAAAACAAAGAAGCCCAGCCACTAACAGCGGTTTGGCAAAAGTGGCGGTTCAGTGCTTCGTATGACAGTTTTTCGTAAATTTGAAGTGTGTGCTTCGTATGAACATTTGTGGTTAAATCGCCACCTTCGCCAAGCCGCAAAACGTTAGGCACCATTTTAGGACAACCCAATTCAAGACAAAGTGACGACAGAAAAACGACACGAAATATTAAACGCTTTGCCAACTTATGGGCCGATGTATGTTCCTGTAACCGAGAATGGAGAACCCTTCTATTCCGAAGGATTTCCTGTTCGCTTTTACAAAACAGACGGAACTGAATGGGTTGCAAACTTTCAACCGGGTTGGACAGACTTAAAAAAAATAATAGAGTTTGACAAAACTCCGAACTTGTTGGTTATAGCATGCGGGACTTGTTACATAATGAACCCAGATGACACAAAGCCTATTAAAGTTTTTGGAGTTGGCTATTCAGGCATTTTTAAAGCGAGCAAAGACAGAATTATTTTGCAAGACCAAACCGACCTGTCAATTATTGAACCTGACGGAACACATTGGGATACAGAAAGAATTTCGTGGGACGGATTAGCTGAAATTAAAGTTGAGGATAATTTGGTATCAGGACTTTCTTATGACCCAATGCACGATGCTGACGAGTGGGTTCAATTTACTTATGACCTTGACACACGGTCTTTGACAGGTGGCAGCTATCACAAATACGACATTAAAAATGCTAAACCTTGTTGGAAAATATGGTGAAACAAAAAACGGTGCATAACAGGCGTTTGGCAAAAAAGCGGGTTCAGTGCTCCGCAGACACATTTGTGGTTAATCAAAGTTTGGTTCTCCGCATCAACATTTGTGGTTAAAATCGCCACCTTCGCCAACCCCGAAAACGTTGGTGGCAAGTGTAACAGACGATCCCTCAAAGGAAGTATTGGTAATAAGATACAAATGAAGAGAAACAGGACATTGATTATAAAATAACCTAGAAGAAAGACTAACCTATAAACAAAAAATAACATACGAAAATGAAGAAAATATATAAATCAAAAATCGGAATTGAATTAGTAATGCCACTTGTGCTAATATTCGGGACAGTTTTATTTTTGACTTTGAATGAAGAACCAAGTTGGATAGGAATCGTAATTCTTTTGCCTGTAATTTTTTTTGTTTTGCATATGTTTATGACAACAAAATATACAATAGATGGCGACAAACTAACAGTAAAGTGTGGTTTTCTTTACAATAAAATTATTGACATTAAATCAATAAAAAAGATTACGGAAACAAACAATCCACTTAGTTCCCCTGCAACCTCGCTTGATCGGCTTGAAATTAATTATGGAAAATTTGACTCAGCAATAATTTCACCAAAACAAAAGTCTGAATTTATCAATGACATTAAAGGACTAAACCCAAATGTTGAAGTGAAGTACAAAAAGAAACAAAATGAAGAACTTAACACTATAAGATAATAAAACACCAGCCACCAACAGCCGTTTGCCGCAATGGGGACTGACGTGGTTAAATCAAGTGCAGTGCTTCTATCAAAGTTTCTGCTTAGACATTTACTCGAACGTTAAGCTTTAAAACGTCCTACCCCTCTCACCCACATCCCCAATAACTTTCAACCAACTGATCATAAGCGCATTGAAACTGTGATATGTGTAAGCATTCGCTAGACTTGTGTAAGAGACAGGCTGGATAATGTATGAGCTTTGTGTGGTGAAAACTTCTTCACAAGTTAAAGTAACTGACATGAGCACTATCAAAAGTTTCGCCTTTTTAAGTTTTTGGGCATTTGTTCTGTTTTCTTCTTGTACTTCACGGGCAAAATTTCCCGTATCTACCATCGCTCCAGCGGCTGAGATCAGCGCGGAGAAAAAACTGACTAAAAACAATAATTATGATATCAAGGTGACGGTAGATAACCTTGCGGAGGCTTCGCGACTGAACCCTCCTAAGAATAACTACAGTGTGTGGATCGTAACTGAGCAAGGTGAAACAAAAAACATCGGACAGTTGTCTTTCAAAAATGGTAGAAGGGCATCACTTAATACGACTACTGCTTTCAATGGTAGGGAAATATTCATCACTGCTGAAAATCAGCCCGGACTCACCTACCCTGCGGTTGTAGAGATCTCAAGGACTACTTTTAATAAATAAGTTTAACCAAACCAGCATCTGCTCAAGGACTAGTTTGACTAGCACTTGGGCATTTGTCTTTTATATTAAAATCACCTCGTTCTCACGACTTTGGTGAGTGGATAAAAGCCCTCAAATTCCTTGAATTTCAAACATTTTGCTGTTTGGGTGGGTTTATAAAACATGTATCAGATATTTAAACCAGAAGGAAGAATTACCAGAAGGAGATATCTCGTCTTATTTCTGTTCTTTTATTTTACAAATGTTTTGAGCTTGATGCTGATGTGGCAAGCTTACACGCATGATGAATGGGCGATCTTTTACTCTTTTGGCACCATATTGATTGCTTCGATCGTCATCTTGCTTATCCAAGCGATCAAGCGTTTTCATGATATTGGATTGGATTGGCGCTATGCCCTTTACTTACTGATCCCACCGCCCCTAAATTTTATTGGATTTATATGGTTGGCCTATAAGAAAGGTCAAGATGGCCCTAATGAATATGGTCCAGATCCACGAAAAACAGATATTATCTAAAAGTAAAAGCCGAAATCAATTTCGGCTTTTTTCATTTATCCTTGATGCTCTTCTCGGAGTAGGTCATTGACTGTTTTGACGGGATTGAAGGTTATCAGCGGCACTTCTACAAAAAGGGTAATCCAATGTGCCATGGCGCCATTCCATAGTCCTGGTAGTTCCTGTGCTTTCAGGACCTTGCCATTTTTTGACTTTTCGGTGATAAAGCCTGTATTGGGATCTCTATACTTCCGCAAATCAAATTTATTTCCTTGATAGTCCTTTACCCCACAGACCAAATCCACGGGATTGAAATGCGTGCAAGCTGCTACTGCTTGTTTGGTGATGGGTTCTTGGAGATCCATCTGGGAAGTCTCTACGATCTGTAGGGATACATTTCCTGACTCATCCTTCACCCAAAAAGGTCCCCCACCCGGCTCCCCAGTATTTGGCACCATGCCACAGACACGAATGGGCCTATTGAGTTGCTCATAGAGCCATGCTTGCTTGGCCTTTTTGTCCATAGTCGCATAGTGCTCAGGAAATCTGATATTGAGTTCCTTCTCAGCGTACAGCGTGATGTCTGCGAATGCCGTATCAGACAGTTCAGTCGTGAGTTGCTGTAGGTAGCTAAAAACCCTTTCTTGTACTTGTAGGAGCACTGCACCGATGATTTTCTTGTAGCGTGTGGTAGCTGCTCTTATCCTCTCGGGGACGACATTGTCTATGTTTTTGATGAAGATGATATCTGCCTCTATGTCATTGAGGTTTTCTAGTAAAGCGCCATGTCCCGCAGGTCTGAAGAGCAGACTTCCATCAGCTTCGATAAAGGGTGTATTGTCCGCATTGACGGCTATGGTATCTGTTTCGGGCTTTTGCTGGGAAAAGCTCACCTCAAAGTGATGGACACTATTCTTTTTATAGGTATCTATCAGTTGATTTACTAGCTTTTCGAAAAGCGCTTGATGCTCTGGTGTCACAGTGAAGTGTATTTTCACACGGTTGTCTTTACCCACTGCATAGGCCATTCCTTCACTAAAATGCTCATGAATAGGCGTATAAACATCCGATCCTTGTTGATGAAAGGCCAAAAGTGCTTTTGGGAGTGCACCATAATTTAAACCATCCTGTAGCAGAAGCGCTGATAAGATGCCTTTGTAATTCTTTTGCTCGAGGGCCGCTTGAAGGCTCATTCCTTTTTGATTCAAGACTTGGTCTAATGCTTCGTAAAAAGCGAAGTTTTTGATCTGCTGTATGAATTTAGACACAGCAGGATGCTTGTCTAGTGTGCCATTTTCTTCTTCCAAAAAGGCAAAAAGGTCCTTAAACATCCTGCTGGCGGCTCCACTTGCTGGAACGAACTTGACGATGTCCTTGCTCTTTGATTGGCTGTCATAATAGCTAATCAGTGTCTCCTCTCCTGCTTCGGTCGTCTTGAAGATACCTTCCCCAATGCGTGCAGGCTTGAGGATGTTCATAGGAGGGAAATCCGAGATAAAATGCTGGATTTGTTGCTCGATAAGCGCCAAGTTTTTACCGGCAGCTTGGATTTTATCTCGATGCTTTGGGGTCAGTGTCATGGTCTTGGTCAATTAAGCTTTAGAAAATATACCCAATGGCTCTAAGGCAGCGATATAGGCTCCTTCATAAGCGCTGTAGAGATTTTTCCAATCAAACTCCTCAGAGAGGTCTTCTGATTTATTTCTCATGTCTATGCGCATCCTACTTGTACGCTGTAAGAAGCTCATCATGGTATTGGTCAGTGCCTCGGCCGCCTCATCAAATGTTTTGTTGGCGCGATTGAGTACGTAGATACCATGTTCTTCATCTCCTATAGGTACATTTTTCATGTAAGCACCAAAGCCTGAAAGGTCAGAAGTCACTGCTGCCACCCCACGCGCTAGGCACTCGATCGGTGTATAGCCCCATGGCTCATAGTAGCTCGGAAATACGCCCAAGTGACATGCCCTCACGAAATCATCATACTCCATCCCAAAGAGCGGGTTGGTCGAAGAGATAAAGTCTGGATGATAGACAATTTTTACACGATCCTCTTTGTGATTGACAAGGTTGGCCTTTCGGAGGAAATTGAGTACGGGATCGTTTTGATCATCTACCAGATTGTGTGTCACGACAGCGGGTAGTTGGTCAGACTTCCATGACTGTACTGTCCTGCGGTGGCGCAGTCTCCAGTAGTCATCGATCATTTCATTGAGATCTGGGACTTTAGGCTTGTTGACATTAGAGGCCGCATGCCTAAAGAGTCGCTTTTTGATCTGCTCTACCATCGCATCTACATTAGTTTGGATCTTACCTAGCATAGCTCTTGAGTTCAGCACTTGTGGATTGATCGAATGCGTAGGTTGCTTAGTGATGAAAAACATCACGATAGTCAAGGGCGAATTGGCTTCTTTGAGGCGATGGTTGAGTCTAGCTAGGGCTTCTAGCGTGACATCATAGCCTTTGTTGAGAAATTCAAAGCGTCCTGAAGTGAAGAAGTAAAGTGTGTTGTTCAGGTCAAAAGAATAGCTGTGAAAGAAGTGTCCCATCACAAACTGCTCTACCATATTTTTGTACTTATGGTGTAGGTTTTGGACTTCATGGATGACTGCAAAACGCTCGATATTCAAGCCATTTGGTAAAATTTTGTCTGCGCTTCTCCCAAGCAAATGTGTACATTCTCTCCCTGTGACCTCACTGACGGTCGTAAAGACATGGGAGCCATGGACACAGGCTCTCTCTAGCTTGACATTGGCTTCGATATTGAAGTTTTGGGCTTCTTTTTCCCAGTTGTAAAAAGGTAGGTTATTGTAGAAATTCGGGTCATTCATGGCTAAGTATCGACCTAGCAAAGTGGCATGAGTGGTAAAGACTGTCTTGACAGGTATCTGGTGCTTGCGGATGTCAGGGATAGCTGTACCTGCCATCCATTCATGAAAGTGCGCTAGCGTGTGTAGATCCTGTTCTAGGGCATAGCGCGTCAGTTCACTGATGAACTGATAGACCATATAGCCAAAGGACAAGACCTCATCCATGAGTGGATCATGTTTTTTGAAATCTATGCCATGATTTTGCCAGTAGAAATACTTGATATTGCCTAGCTCATGCATGGCGGCTTTGTGGTTGAAAAGGATTGTCTGCGGTCGTCCAGATACGAGCCAATAACCACTTTTGATGTCTAAGCCTTTAGCACGACAGGCCTCTATGGCTTTTTGTATAACAGGTGAGTTCAGATCATCTTCCTCAAAATCAGTAGCTGCTTCTTGTTGGAAGTAAGGACCTAAGAGGAGATAGTTATTAGTCCATTTGTTGACCATTACAGGCACTTTAGATCGGATGACAGTGTAGATACCTCCTACTTGATTACAAACTTCCCAAGCTACTTCTGTCAGGATCGTTTGTGAGGTCATCTCATTGGTCGCTTGCTTCATAGGTTTGAGTTCGTTTCGTTATTTGGGATGTTTCAATTTAAGTAATCCTTTTAAATTTTATGTTAAAAATTCAAAATCTTGTCAACGGCTGATAAAATGCTTGGTACAGCAGGTGCTCCACAAAAATAAATTGGGATAAAAAGCACTCCTCTCATAAATACCACTTAATTTACCATTTGTTCCAAAAGGCTATTCGCTTATTTTTGGCTACGCATTCAAACCTTTAAACACTTATGGAAGAAGTAAAAGAAAACTTAGAAGGTAAAGACAATACTTTCGAGGGTAATTATATAGAAAAGTTTCAGGGGCATCAGGAAGAGGAGTTTTATCCAGGTCAGCTGATCTCTTGGGAGCGAAAATTTAAGCATGTTATTCTCTATGCAGCCAACAGTGTGTTGGAAATCAGCATCATCACGCCAACTATCTTAAAATTCAGATATGCCAATGATGGCTATTTTGAAGATGATTTTTCCTATGCCATAGATCCCGCCTTTGATCCTGCCCCTACACTTTGGGAATTGAGCGAGTTAGAGGATAGCGTGTGTATCAGCACTGCTGTTTTGAAGTGTTTTATCAGCAAAGCAGACTTTGGTATCAAGATCACTAACCTGCACGGTGGGGTCATCATGGAGGATGAAAAAGGCTATCATTGGAAAAATGAAAATCGCTTTGGAGGGAATGTGGTCATCTCGACCATCAAATCAGATGAGGATGCACAGTATTTTGGTCTTGGAGATAAAACGGGAAGGCTTAATCTCAAAGGTTCGCGCAGAGAACTTTGGGGTACTGACTGTTATGGCTATGGTAATGACACAGATCCAGTCTATAAAAACATTCCATTTTTTCTTTCTCTGAGGAAGCAAGTAGGCTTTGGGATCTTTCTAGACAATAGTTTTAGGACCTTTTTTGACTTTGGTCATGAGCGTCCAGAGGCTGTGAGTTACTGGGCTCAAGGTGGTGAGATGCGCTACTACTTCATCTATGGTCCAGAGTTACTCAGTGTCACGCAGCAGTATGCGATGCTAACAGGCAAGCCTCAACTCCCTCCTAAGTGGTCGCTAGGCTACCATCAGAGTAAGTGGAGTTATTATCCTGAGTCTAATGTACGCAAACTGGCTAAGACCTTTAGAGACTTGAAAATCCCTTGTGATGTGATCCATTTGGACATTGACTATATGGATGGCTATCGCTGCTTTACTTGGGATCATACGAGATTTCCTGATCCACAGAAAATGATTAGTGATCTGAAAGCAGACGGCTTCAAGTCTATCGTGATCATCGATCCAGGGATCAAGATCGACAAGCACTATAAAGTCTATCAGCAGGGCATGCACTATGACTACTTCTGCAAGCGCATGGACGGTGCGAAATTTGTCGGTAGTGTGTGGCCAGGACCATGTCACTTTCCTGACTTCACTAATCCTAATGCTAGAAAATGGTGGGCAGGTTTGTTCGAAGGCTTGATGAAAGATGGTGTCGCTGGTGTATGGAATGACATGAATGAGCCTGCGGTATTCGAGACAGGGACTTTTCCTAGAGATATTCGCCACAACTATGATGGGCATCCTTGTAGTCACCGTAAAGGACACAATGTCTATGGGATGCAAATGGCACGTGCTACGCATGAAGGGCAGCAGCATTTCAAAGGTAATGAACGTGCTTTTACCATTACCCGATCTGCCTATGCTGGTATACAGCGCTACAGTTCGGCATGGACTGGGGACAATATGGCCACGTGGGAACACCTACAGATTGCTAATGTACAATGTCAGCGCTTAGCTGCTTCGGGAGTCTCATTTGTAGGTTCTGATGTGGGAGGCTTTATCGGTTCGCCAAGTGGAGAACTCTACACGAGATGGATACAGATGGCTGTCTTTCATCCATTCTTTAGAACACACTCTTCGGGAGATCATGGTGACAAGGAGCCGTGGGTATTTGAAAAGACCTATTTGGCCAATATTAAGAGATTTATAGAGTTTAGATATGAGCTTCTGCCTTATATCTATACGAGCTTCTGGCAGCATGCCACTATCGGGACGCCTATGTTGAGATCACTTCATATGGAAGACCAAAGTGATGAGGAAACCTACTATCGTGAGGAGGAATTTATGATGGGAGATCACCTGCTTGTATGTCCAGTCTCTACAGAAGGTATCTCAGAAAGACAGATGTACTTCACGAAAGGTACTTGGTATCACTTCTGGTCAGATAAGGTATTTGCTGGCAAACAAGAGCATACTGTTCCTACTCCTTTGCATGAGATACCGCTTTTTGTACGTGCTGGTGCGGTCATCCCGATGCAGCCTGTGATGCAGTATACAGATGAGTTTGCCTTTGACACCCTGACCCTTCACGTGTATCATGGAGCAGATACTGTAAAATCATTTCTATATGAAGATGATGGAAAGACGCTAGACTATCAGACGGGTGCTCAGTGTATAAAAACCTTTGTCCAAGACAAAGCATCACTAAAGCAACTGGCTCAAGGAGATTTTGAGACTTGCTATCAGCAGTATGAACTGATCTTGCATGGCTTTCCTTTGACTTTACAGCATGTGGTAGTAGATGGTGAACAAGTAGCGGTTTCAAAAAATCGAGACCGACAGCTTTCAATCCGTGTTGATAAGTATTTTAGAGAGATAAATTTTTAATTATCACAGATTTAGGTAACTTATCGAAGATTGAATTAACATAAACCCGCAATAATTTCCCGAAGGTTTATTGGTCACGCTAATAGAGATCACCTTCGGAATACTTTTACCTCCATTTTTAAACTATCAAGCATATGAAAGTATTAATGCTAGGCCCAGGTGAGCCTTCCATTTTCAATAGTGGACTAGGAGTAGCGGTAGATCAAATCAGCCAAGAGTTGTCTAAATCTGTGGAACTACAGATCATTCAAGCAGCTACAACCGAATCGTCAGTATCCGAATCAAGTACCATTGCATTTAAGAAAAGTAAGCATGTATTTGATGAGATCAGCGTGCAACAAGACCTGACAATCATCGATATCAAGACCAATATCCCTGCCTACTTTTATGCTAATCTAAGTGATCAAAAGGCTGTAGTAGCAGTAGACAGCACGGTCAAAAAATCTTTGGAGGATTTTACCGTACAAATGCTTCATGCAGCTCACCCACTAGCGTTTGATTTAGTCTATGCACATGACTGGACTACTATTTTGACTGCGATAGCGCTCAAAAAAGAATTTAACAAGCCTTACATTTTGCACATTCACTCTTTAGATTTCGATCGGACTACTACCCTTTCCCATTCTTGGATATTTGAGTTGGAAAGAGAAGGCATGCAACTGGCCGAAAAAGTCATAGCCGTAAGTCACTATCATGCGGAAGTCATGCGTAAGCACTACGGCATAGATTCTAATAAAATCGTAGTCATTCATCATGGAGTTGGGGACTTACCTAAGGTCAAGAAGGAGAAAGTTTTTCCAGAAGATTTGGTACTCTTTGCTGGCAGACTAACTGGTCAAAAGGGTCCTGCTATCTTCTTAGAAATAGCTGCTATGATCCTAGCTGAGCGCCCAAATACACGATTTGTGATGGCGGGATCTGGCGAACTACTGAAGCAACTGATAGAAAGTGGTGCCAATAGTCAACTTTCAGGAAAGTTTCATTTCACAGGTCAGTTGGATCAAGATAAGCTATTTCAGCTATATCAAATGTCAGATCTTTACTGTATGCCTTCAGTATCCGAGCCATTTGGTCTGACGGCAGTAGAGGCGGCAGCTTTTGATTTGCCAGTAGTGCTATCCAAGCAATCTGGCGCATCGGAGATCCTGACCGCAGCTAAAACCGCTAATCATTGGGATATTGAAGCTTTTGCTAAGAAGATCATCAAGCTACTAGATGATCCTAAGGCATGTACTTCTATGGTGGAAAAAAATAAAACAGCTCTCGCTGAGCGCACGTGGGGCAAGGTAGCGCAGGAGATTGCGTCACTCTTTAAGGTCGTTATCTAAAAGTCAATGATGAAAAGTGTCTATCTTTTTTGCTTTCATTTGGAGGAATCGGTCACTGCCTTTTCATTCTTTGATATCGGTAAACAACAACCCTACTGGGATGAGGTTGCTCAAGCTAAGAAGTTTGAGACTCAGTATCAAGATAGAGATCAACACACTTGGCAGTCTCTTTTCCTTCTTTTATCGCAGCATAATTTCAAAGCAGCTCTTTATATCTCAGGTAATTATCTGGAGAGGTTGGCTCAAATATCACCGGAAACCATCACTGAGATCGGACTTTATGTGAAGAAAAAGCAGTTACTCCTTCTAGGAGGCACCTATCATTTTAGCTTAGCTGGCTTGTTTTCAGAGGCATTATTCACGTTAGAGGTCAAGCGTCACAAGGATCTCCTCATCAGTCTATGGGGTATCAAACCCACTATTTTCCTGAATACCTATGGTTTGTACAAGGATACCGATGTGAGCATTTTGAGCCATCTAGGTTTTGATGCAGCGATCACTGCAGGATTGAATTGGCATTTAGCTGGGAGGACTACCGATCAAGTATTCTTGTCTATTAATAAAAATTTCAAACTATTGCTCTTGCCTCATGAGACGTTTCATCAAGTGGATGAGCCAAGTTTTGAATTACAGCTTTATCATACATCGGAAGAGATCCCATGGGAGAAGATTCAGTCTGCTATATCAAGTCCATGGCTCTTGAGTGAAGTTTTGAGTTTCAGGACGGCTAGTGAATTTTACCGAGTTCCTCAAGCTATTGGTTTACCTTATAAAGGACAAGATTTGGTTTCATATACTGAAAATCCAATGCAGCGAGAGATCATCTTCAAGATCAAGTATTTAGAAGAAAGACTTCTTAGGTCAGAAAATGAAATGACACAACTGATACTTTCTCGCTTGACTGCTTTTTCGCATTTTGTACAGCTGCAAAAAGGATCACATGAAGCTCCTTATGAGTTGTACCTGTACTTGATGAATATCTTGACAGATATTGAAATCAGTCTTTTGAAACTACCTTTGGCTTAAAGACCATGGCGGTTCTACAAGTATTGTAAATACTCAATTGAAAGCCTGTTTGAAGCTTAGTGGCTGGATAGCTGTACTTCATATCTACGCGATCATATCCTCCAAACCGAGACTCATCAGAGCTTAAAATCAAATTGTAATCTCCTCCCAATTTGACAGGAAATTTATAATCAAAAATAGAGGCCTCTGGATGAAAATTAAATACGAAAATCAGGTGATTTCGCTCAAAGATCAGGGTCTTATTTACTTCGTCTATATTGAGGACTTGTCCAGGAAGTGATTGTATAACTTGATGATCTTTAAGTAGCTGAATCATAGCTTGATCGAAGTCGTTGAGGTAGCGATACTTTAGCTCAGGATTATCTACTAATGACCACTGTCTGCGGGCATATTGATAGCTCCAGTTATTTCCTTCTCTAGGAAAATCTAACCACTCCGGATGTCCAAATTCGTTCCCTATGAAATTGAGATAACCTTCTCCTCCAGCACTAGCTGTAAGCAGTCGAATCATCTTATGTAAAGCTATACCTCTTGCGATGATCAGGTTATCATCTCCTCGTTGCATGTGCCAGTACATTTCTTTATCCATCAGCCAAAAGGCAAGCGTCTTATCTCCTACCATAGCTTGGTCATGCGACTCTGCGTAAGCGATGGTCTTTTCTTTCCAGCGTCTGTTGCTCATTACCTGCCATAGTTCATTCATAGACCAGTCTTCATCACGGCTATGCTTGAGTAGCTTGATCCAATAGTCAGGGATACCCATGCCGAGGCGATAGTCAAACCCTACTCCCCCTTCGGATACAAGTCTACAAATACCTGGCATTCCGCTCATATCTTCTGCTATGGATATGGCATGGAGCTTTATGTCGTGGATAAGCGTATTGGCGAGTTGAAGGTATCTTACTGCCTCATTATCCACCCCCTCTTTGAAGTATTTGTCATAGTGGTCAAAACTCACATGATCACCATGATGTAGGTAAAGCATAGAAGTCACCCCATCAAACCTGAATCCATCAAAATGGTATTCCTCTAACCAAAATCTAATGTTTGATAATAGAAACTGTTGAACCTCCTTTTTACCATAGTCGAAAAGCATGGAATCCCACCCCGTATGATAGCCTCGACCCCCAGCGTGGAAATACTGATGACCAGATCCATCAAAGTCTGCCAGTCCTTCTGCTAGATTTTTGACTGCGTGCGAGTGTACCATGTCCATGATGACGGCTATGTCCATTTGGTGTGCTTGATCGATCAAGTACTTGAGATCTTCAGGTGTACCAAATCGACTAGATACTGCAAAGAAATTGGCCACATGATAGCCGAATGAGCCATAATAGGGATGTTCTTTGATCGCCATGAGCTGGATACAGTTGTACCCTAGCGACTTGATCCTAGGAAGTACGTGTTCTGCAAACTCTCTAAAAGTCCCCACTTTCTCGGCTTCTTGCGCCATTCCTATATGACATTCATAAATGATTGGTTGCTGTATAGCCGCCAGATCAAAATCCTGATCTTGCCATTGGTAAGCTTTGGTAGGCTGCCATATTTGGCCTGAGAAGTCATAGGTGGTTTCATCTTGAACTGCTCGTTTGATATAGGCTGGGATTCGATCGCTGGTACCTTTTGTAGTGGTGACACGTACCTTGACTTTAGATTCGTGTGCGAGGCCATCTGAGTCAGGGATAAAGATCTCCCATATACCAGATTCTAATCGTTCCATGGCATGACTTTCAGACCACTGGTTGAAATCGCCTACGAGCTTTAAATCAAGTGCAGCAGGTGCCCATTCTCTGTACCACCAACCAGAGGCCTTCTTGTCATAGTTGAATCCTAAGTATTTGTCACCTTGAGCAAAATTAAGCAGTGACTGATGGGTTGCTTTGATATCTTGCAAGGCTTGTTGAAAATAAACCAGTCGCTGACTAATATCCGCTTCATAAGGAGCTAACCAAGGATCATCTTCAATAAGGGCGAGGGCTTTTTTCATTTGGAAACAGTTTAATATAGGTTCGTAAGCTTAAGATAGTGAAAATTAACAGCTTTGGATTTTTTGAGGAGAAAAACATCCTAAAGCTATTCAAAGAAAAAGCACTTGCGGTGACAAGTGCTCTTTCAATTTATATAAACATCTCTCCTTTGATCATCAGTTTGGCTTTTCCTTTGAGCCAGACGCGATCACCTTCCAGTTTAGTGAAGACCTCACCACCTCTAGCGGATGCTTGATAAGCTTTGAAGTCATTTTTGCCTAAAGTCTGTGCCCAATACCAAGTCAATGCGCAATGTGCAAAGCCTGTTACTGGATCTTCTAGGATGTCTAAATTTGGGGCAAAATACCTTGAGATGAAATCATAGCTTTTGTCTTGAGCTGTCACGATCACGCCCTCACCAGTATGTTTGGCGATAAAGTCTCTATCAGGTTTGAGCGTTCGTAAACGCTCTGGACTATCTAGCACAACAAAGGTATTTTTTGTACCTAGGTGGCGTACTTCCTTGACTCCCTCCCAGTGATAATAGAATGGTGATTCTTCTACTTTCTCCGAAGGCAACGCGGGGAAATTCATGCTTAAATAGTCCCCTTCTACTTCTACTGTTAGCTCACCGCTTTTGGTTTGAAACTTTAGCTTTTTGATGTCTTCTGATAAGTCCATCTGCGTGAAGAGTACATGTGCAGCAGCTAAAGTAGCGTGCCCACAGAGATCAACCTCTGCTCCAGGTGTAAACCATCTGAGTTCGTAATTGTCATCTGTTATTTTCTTTAGAAAAGCCGTTTCCGATAGGTTATTTTCTTGAGCAATCCTTAATAACATCTCATCAGAAAAGACTTCTTCTGGAAAACAAACCGCAGCAGGATTGCCTGAAAGCGATTTGTCTGTAAATGCGTCAACTTGGAAAAATTTCATATCAGTGTAAATAATCTTCTTTGGTTATAATGTTTATTCCTGCAGCTTTCATATCTGCTAAAGCCTTTTCAAAGTCATCAGGCTGTAGATTTACAGCTCGCGTAGCGTCTCTAAAGAGTGTGGTTTCAAAACCTAGTGACTGAGCATCTAGTGCGGTGAACTTCACACAGTAGTCAGCAGCAAGTCCTGTGATAAAGACATCTGTGATACCGATGGATTTTAAGTAATCTCCTAAGCCAGTATCATGTCCTCTTCCATTGTCAAAAAAGCCACTATAGGAATCAATCTTTGGATCTTGTCCTTTTCTAAATACCTTTTGCCATTTAGATTTATCTAGTGTATCAGCAAAGTCTGCTCCTTGGCTTCCTTGCACACAGTGGACGGGCCATAGAATTTGTTGCGTACCAGCTAAATCAATGATTTCTCCTGGCTTTTTTCCTTCATGATTGGCTGCAAAGCTCCCATGATCAGCTGGATGCCAGTCTTGCGTAGCGATGATGTAGTCAAAATGCGCTTGTAATTCATTGATAACAGCGATCACTTCATCTCCCTTAGGAACAGCTAAAGCTCCTCCTGGGAGAAAATCATGCTGCACATCTACGATGATCAATGCTTTCATACTAGATCTGTTTAAGTTTTTCTTTGATAAGACTCGCTATTGACCTCACCTGGACGAAGCCATCGGAATCTGATGCTGCCTTGGCGGCATTTGGATGAGAGTTGGTCGTGATGATTCTTGAGATCACACCAGCCTCTTTGATTTTTCTCCAGCCATCACTACTGAAAAGTCCATGCGTAGTAATGGTAAAGATATCTTTGGCTCCAGCTTCTTTGTAGGCTTTGGCTGCTCCGATGAGTGAGCCTCCAGTACGGATCATATCATCATAGATCACGACATTCTTACCTACTACATCCGCTGAGATCGAAGTTACTGCAGTTTCCTCTCCGCTGATTCTTCTTTTAAAAACAAAGGCGGCATTGACTCCCATGTCGTTAGCAAGGGACTCCACCCATTTGGCTCTGCCTGCATCGGTACAAGCCATGACCAAATTGTCTCCAGCCACCTCTGTAGCGGCAGCTATGATGATCGGCTTGCAATAAATATGACTTGTCAGCACAGCTCCCTCAAAATAGTGTGGCAATCCTTCAGAATGTAGGTCAAAGAAAACAAAGTGATTGCCTAAGCTCGTTCGGGGCAAAGCTGAGAACATGCCTGCGCGTGACTTGGCAGTTACGATTTCGCCACTTTTGACTGCTCGCTCCATGGTAGAGTAGCCAAAGTATGGCATCACGATGGTGATAGACTGTGCTCCATACTTGATCAGTGCATAAGCTAGATCATAGAGTTCTAAAGTAGCCTCATCGCTGATCGTCCCTCCGATCACCACTACATCTCTGCTAAGAACATCGCTTAAGATACGCTGATATCGTTCCCCATCGGGAAAGAATTTGATTTCGAGTGCCCCCTTTTCGAACTCATTGGTTTGCGCGACTTCATCCAATAAATACTCATAGGAAGATGTACTAAAGATGAGTTTTGGCTTATTTGATACCATTTGATTTCTTCATTTTAAGTACAAGTTCTGTTCTTAATTCATAGAGTGATTTCTCTAGACCTACAGGATAGATATGCGGATTGACTAATCTTTTGATCGTTTTGTCAAGTTTGGCTATTTCTGCACTTGTTTGACTCTTGATCGTTTGTATATCAGGGAGTTCATACACTTGTTTTCCCTGTCTGAAAATAGGCTTTAGCAAGTCTTTAAACTGTACTTCACTCATCGTAACTTGTTTTCTTCTTAGCGGATCCATGGGATCTATGAGCATCACCTCTTCTGCTAATGGATCTGTTTCTTGATAAATCATATCAGCGATATATTTACCGTCCTTTTCAAAGCGTCTGACTTGTTGGATGCCTGGATTATTCACTTTGATCGTTTGCTGAGATACTTTGACACGTGGCTCCCAAGAGCCATCTGCCTTTTTCACTGCTGCCAATTTGTACACAGCTCCTAATGCCGGTTGGTCATAGGCAGTAACGAGCTTAGTGCCTACACCCCAGACATCGATATTGGCCTCTTGTAGCTTAAGGGAAGTGATGATATGCTCATCTAGGTCATTACTCGCTACTATCTTGGCATTGGTAAAGCCAGCTTGATCGAGCATTGTCCTCGCTATATTACTGAAATAAGCTAAGTCCCCAGAATCGATTCGGATGCCAATCATTTCTTTGCCTTTAGCTCGTAACTGTTCACCTACTTTGATCGCATTTTTGATTCCTTCTATCGTATCATAGGTATCTACTAAGAAAAGGCAGTTGTCAGGCATTGCAGCGGCATAAGCTTCAAATGCTTCCAATTCAGTATCGAATGACATGATCCAACTATGTGCGTGCGTACCAGAGACAGGAATGCCAAAGAGTTTGCCTGCCATGACATTACTCGTAGAATTGACCCCTCCGATATAAGCTGCACGGCTCGCTGCTAAGGCACCATCGATTCCTTGAGCTCTTCGTAGCCCAAACTCTAGAACTTTATCACCTTTAGCCGCTAAAGCAATCCTAGAGGCCTTGGTAGCGATGAGTGTCTGGAAATTAATGATATTCAATAAGGGTGTCTCTAGGAGTTGACATTGTATCAAAGAGCCTTTGACGCGAAGGATTGGCTGCTGAGGGAAAACCAATGAGCCTTCAGGAATGGCATCAATGTCACAGCTAAATTTCATTTGGGCTAGATAAGCTAAAAAGCCCTCCTCAAACTGCTGCTTACCCAAACTGTCTTTGATTGACCTGAGATAAGCTAGATCAGCTTCCTCAAACTTGAAATTATTGAGATAATCTACCACATACTCCAGACCTGCAGCGATACTATAACCTCCTTGAAATGGATTTTTTCTAAAGAAAAGGTTAAAAACACCTTCCTTTTCGGCAGCACCAGACTTCCAATAGCCATATGCCATGGTCAGTTGATAATAGTCCGTCAGTAGTGCTAGTGAACCTTGATAGAGGTCTTTTGTGATTTTCATGTTTTATTTTTTAATGACATTTAGCACTACACCAGTGAGCACGAGTGCCATCCCGATGTAAGTCATGAAATTGAAGCTTTCTCCAAAAAGGAAAAAGCCAAATCCTAGGGCATAGATGATCCCAATATAGTTAATTGTAGAGATTTTGGACAAGTTAGCCGATTGATAGGCTTTAGTCATAAAGAACTGTGCGAATTGCGTCATCACCCCAACAAATAGTAAAACTAGCCAATCCCAACCAACAGGCTGCACCCAATTAAACAAACAATAGATCAAAGCAAAAGGTGTAGTGACCAAAGGAAAGTAAAAGACAATTACCATTGGATTTTCTGTGGTATTTAGCTTTCGGATGACATTATAAGCAATACCTGAAAATAATGCTGAGGTAATCCCTAAAAACAGGTAGAAAAGCGACATCCTTGGATCAAAACCCTCGATGATGAGTACGCCCCCAAATGCCATGGCAAAAAAGAGCCATTGGATCGGTTTGACTTTTTCTTTGACAATGAAGATCCCCAAGATAGTCGTGAAGATCGGTGAAAGGTACTGTATGGTCACTGCGGTAGCTAACGGAATCTCCTGTAGTGTAATGAAATATAAAGTCAGCGAAACTGCCCCCGCTCCACCTCTGAGTAAGAGTAATTTCTTATTATTGCCTAGAGGATTGATCTTCGCTGCCTTGAGATATGACAAGCTCAGGATAAAGGTAATGATCGACCTAAAAAAGATGATCTGAACTGCTGGCAGGTGCGAGACATATTTGACCGAAACGTTCATCAATGCAAAAAATACCGAAGCAAGGAGCATGTATTGAATACTCTTTCGATTCATCAGGTCGTCTTATATTTATTCAAACAAAGGTATGTATTACTTGTTCATCATTAGCTAAACAAACAAAAAATGGCATTAAAAATAGGCACCCAAGCACCCAATTTTAAATTACCCGCCACGGGCAATAAACAGTTTGAACTAGAGAAAGATTTCAAAGGACAGGCATGTATCATTTATTTTTATCCAAAAGACTTCACACCTGGCTGTACACAAGAGGCTTGCGATTTTAGAGACAACTTTAGTTTCTTCAAAAATCTTGATATTCCGATAGTGGGCATCAGCAGAGATACGATCAAGACTCATGAAGAATTTAAAGCTGCGAATCAACTTCCTTTTGATCTTCTTTCTGACAAATCAGGAGATGTTTGCGCTGCTTATAAGGCTTTGATTCCGATCCTCAAAGTCCCTAAAAGAGTCACTTATCTACTAGATGCCAATCATCAGATAAAGGCGATCTATGATGATCTATTTGGGGCGAGAAAACACATCATGCAGATGATCGAAGAAGTACAAAAAGCTTGATCAAGCCATATAATTTGCTATTTTTGATCATAGTACCCAGTATTCATCAACTCTAAGAAATTTGAAATTAGCCGCAGTAGACATTGGATCAAACGCTATCAGGTTGCAAATCACCAATGTAACCAAGTTTAATGGACAAATAAACTTCAAACGTGTCGAGTATGTACGTTTTCCCCTCCGACTTGGAAACGATGTATTTAACCATAAAATGATCAGTCCAGCCAATGAGGCTAAGTTTATCAAACTGATGCAGGCTTTCAAACTGATGATCGATCTCTATGAAGTGGATGACTATATGGTCTGTGCTACTTCTGCCATGCGAGAATCCAAAAATGGCCGTGATATCGCTGCTAAAGTGCTCGCTCAGCATGGTCTCAAAATCAATATCATAGACGGGGAAAAGGAAGCTTTTATCATCAATAAGGCTCTCTGGAGCTATATTGATGATAAGACTTATCTGCACATCGATGTGGGTGGTGGTAGTACGGAGCTCAACCTGTATGTCAATAAGGAGAAGATCGCCAGCAAATCTTTCAAAATAGGTTCTGTGAGGACGCTACAGACTACTCAAAATAATAATGCACAGGTCTGGGGCAAAATGCAAGAGTGGATTCAGACCAATATGAAGTTGAAAAAGCTCGGCTTGATCTCTGCAATCGGTACAGGTGGTAATATCAATAAGATCTTTGACATGGGAGCAACTAAGAAAAGTAAACGTGTGATCTCCATCGAAAAAATCGAAAAAGTCATTGACCATATTTCTCAATACTCACTAGAAGAGCGCATCAATCTCCTGCAGCTCAATCCCGATCGTGCTGATGTGATCATCCCAGCTTCGAATATTTATCTCACAGCGATGAAGGCAGCTAAAGCTAAGCGTATGCTAGTGCCAGATGTAGGCTTAAAGGATGGCTTGATGACCGTCTTGTTTGAGCGAAATCAGGAGAAGTTTGGACTTTAAGATCCAAACTTATCCTGATTTCAATGACTATTCTTCCTCAAAGGCCAATATATCTCCAGGCTGGCAGTCTAAAGCTTTGCAGAGTGCCTCTAAGGTACTGAATCTAATGGCTTTTGCCTTTCCCGTCTTGAGAATAGAAAGATTGGAAAGTGTCAAATCAACTTTTTCAGACAATTCATTCAGGGACATTTTTCGCTTGGCCATCATCACATCTAAGTTTACTATGATTGCCATGGCTATACGGTTAAGTCATTTTCAGCTTGAAGCTCAGAGCCACGCTTGAATACCAAAGCAATGATATAAATCACCCCAGCGAAGAAAAGGATTTCTGCTGCTCCCCAATTTGAAGGTGCCTCTACTCCTAGCTTGAGGAGGTATTTGCTGTATGATGCTGCTATCAGGGCCAAAATACCCGCTACTAGAGCTTCTCTACTGATTTTAGTAATCAACTTGGTCAATCGCTCCGAAAATGGCTTTTCTAGATTAAACTGTTTAAAGATCTCTATCACCAAGTAAGCAATGTAAGCTTTGATACTTGTGATGATGATCTGAAAACTATCAATAAAAAGGTATCCGTACCTCTCCGCTGTAAAGGAACTGTTTAAGTCAACACCGCTAAGTTGAGAGGCCTCTTGTACGTCCTTTACAAGGTGTACTATAAGGGCGAAAAGTCCAGCCCCAGCTTCTATGCAAAGCCCAATAAATATGATCCAAAAGATCACATTCATGATTTGAAGTAATGTCTTGTTGTTCATGGTTTTGATGATTAGTGATGACACAAATAACAGTAAATATTTATTGATAAACAATAAATATTTTTCGTAAAGCATAAAAATTAATTCAATCAAACCATCATTTCCTACTTATTATTAATCCCTTTGAAACAAAAACCCGCTAAATCAAATGATCTAGCGGGTTGGTAGTAGCCCCGACAGGAATCGAACCTGTATCAAAAGTTTAGGAAACTTCTATTCTATCCATTGAACTACGGGGCCGCGATTATATTACAACGAATATAAGTTTTGGTTTACACTTTCCCTTCACCTTCTACATCAACGGCTACTTTTTCTCTAGGAGGGAAAAAGAAAGGCGCTGGATTGAGGAAAAACAAGAAGGATAATCGCGTGAGAAGTTGTCTAGTTTCTTTAAAGTTGACATTGCGTGACCTGATCGCCACAAATGTAGCCAAGCTAAAGCTCACTGTAAAATTCATAATGCCAATGGCAATGATCCCTAACACAGCAGAGATGATGTCATACAAGTGTACTGCACTGCCTAGTGAAGCCATGGCAATACCAAAGTTACCACTCGAGAATGTAATGTGTCTGATATCTAGCGGAAGGCCTAGAATAAATCCAATAGTCCCTGTTGTACCCAAGAAAATCCCCAAGAAGAAATTCCCTGCCAGGCTACCTAGATTGTTTTCTATATAAGTCCCAAATCGCTTAGTCGCTTTTTCTCCAAATACTCTTCTAAGAAAGGGATGCTTATTGATACGCTGAGGGATTTTATTGTAAACACTCTTATTGTCATAATAGCCTGAAATGAGTCCTGATAAGAATAAATAAACACCCGCAATCCCAGCATGAAATACCGCATAGCTTTCTGTAGGATGTAATTCAGCGATCAGCTTGTAAGCTTTATCTGACCCTGCTACAGGCTCACCTGTAAAATAAAAATACAAGAGTGACATGAAGTAAGCTACTGGGAATGCTACTAGGACGTTCCCCACAAAAGCGATAAACTGAGACCTCGATAATCTCACAATAAAGTCCGCTAAATTTGAAATATCATGATCTCTAGACCCTTTGACATCTAAGGCTCCTGCTAGCTTGGAAGCTGTCATGGCAGGTTGCTTAGTGGCCAATGTAGAGTGCGATACGTGTATCCCTATAAAGCCCAAAGAGTAGTTCATACTGTACAGAAAGGCCTCACCAAATGGCGCTAGCTTCATGTAGTAGATCATCACTTTGATGATGGTTAGAAAGCCCACAATCATTCCACCACCCATTGCTGAGAGTAGCATTCTGAAGTACTCCTTAGGTGTACGAGTGATGTAGTGTTCGCCAGTTTTACCTGCATGCTCCGTGATCTGAAAAGCCAATAAGCTGATGTTACTTTCGAAGTGTTCTTTGAGACTATTCTTTTTACACTCAGCCCTAAGCAAGATCTGAAAGAACTCAATCTCTTTGGTAAAGGGCACTTCATCTTTGGTGTCTACTACCAATTCCATCAGTCTTCTTAGACGGACGATGTTTTGATTGAGTCGCTGTAGCAGGTAGGTCAGTGCGAGACTGGCGCCAAACTTATTTCTATTCTTCCTGATATGTTGAATGTACTCTTCACACTGCGTGAGCATGACCAAAATATGCTTGTAGTCCGCATGATCCGAAGTTCTATCTATCTCATTTTTGGTGATATGCTCTACATAGTCTATGATCTCACGGTTTTGGGAGAGAAAAGGCGACTCCATTTCCTCCAATTCAGGTAGCTTCTCGATCATCTCTGGCTCCAGTCCCATCGCTGTGATGCGCTGCGAGATGACCAACATACTATTGAGAATTTGAAGTAAAGACTTATTATCACTAGGTAACTGGTATGTTTCTATCAGTCCAATCGCTTGTAGGAGATTTGACCAAATCTCTATAGGCACCTGCGCAGCCCAAACATAATCTGATCGCTTGCTAAAAGCTCTATTGAAAATGATCGTAAAATCATTGTCATGATAGACCGATGGCAGAATCGCTTGAGAAATTTTATTGCTCGTCTCTTTGAAAAACCCTTCGTTGGAAAGAATACCAGCATCTGTGAAGAGCCTTTTGGTATTTTTTCCTTGAGCCAATCCCAGTAAAAAATGCTTGAAGCTCTGGTTCAAATCAGGATTACTTTTAAGCAATTCTGTCAGATTGATCAATTGATTGACAGCATGTTGGATATCTTGGGATCTCTTGGGTCTGATCTCACTGACCAAACGCTCAAGATCGGAGACAAAAAACTTATCTGTCTGAGAAGCTATTTTTTCAAGTATATTCTTCATAGATAGTATTCAGATGATCTAGTGCAAGTATTTGCTTTTCGATCAAATTGAAATTAAGCAAAATTAGCTTAATAATGCTAAGCAATCACTCAAAGTTGAATTTGAGGCCTATACCTAAATGCAGCACATCTAGGATAGAAAAATACTGTGTATTGAGGATATAGCTAGTCATTTTCAGGTCATTAGACCCCAATTCGTAGTATAAAGTCATATTAGAAAAAGCGGCAGTTTCACGCTTACTTTTTTTATGGAGCATCCCTCCTATGAAGATATTTGGTCTCATGCCATCACTCCACCAGTAGTAGCCTCTTGGATAGTAGTCAGGTCGGTAGGTTTTAAACTCACTTCCAGTGGTAAAGACAAAAAATGCACCCGTAGTCAAAGGTGTAACTGACCAATTATTTTTAAGCGTTATATGCCAAGGCTTATAAGTAAACTTAGGCGTAAATGTGAAAAAGTAATCTCCACCTACAGACTCAGGTGTATAACCCGCATAGATATCTAGCTCTGCTTTGTTTTTTAAAATCTCATAGCCTATTCCTGAAGAGATCAATCCCATACTCCCGGCAAACTGTACCTTAAAGTGTGATGGAAGCATCCAAGGTCTAGGCAGACGAATTACAGAATCGACTTCTTGTTGGGCTTGTAGTCCTAGAGCAGTAACCAAAGAAAAAATGATAGTGAGTAGCGTTTTCATCAAAATTCAACTTGTTCAAATGAATAATCGTCTCCCCAAACTGTAAACACTAAATACTGACGCTTTCCTACAGTACTCGTTACGATGTATTGCACATCATCTTCATAGGGACTTACGCTACGAAAATTGTGAGAATGTCCATGAAGAGATAGTCTCACCTTATTGCTTTCAGCCAAAGTTTGGGCATATGGAATCTCTAGTTCTCTGTCAAAATCACCTGTGAAAGGCGCCACATGAGAAATAACGATTGATTGATCTACTTCCGTCAGAGACAATCTCTCCTCTAGCCAATTAAGGTCTGGCACCATGCCTTCAAATCCGTACTCCCGAGAATTTGTATTAACCATGACAAATTGCTTGTTGCGAAAAACAAAGCTATCATCCAATGGCCCAAACATTTCTCTAAAAGCCCTGCTTCCGTTGCCTGTCAGGTCATGATTTCCTACAACTGCAAAATAAGGTTTGTCTAATCTGGTCAGTATGTCATTGATCCAAATGAACTCTTTGCCCAATCCAAAGTCTGTAATGTCTCCTGCAATGGCTGTAAAATCAATATTCTCTTGTTGATTAGCACTAAGTACAAAATCCTCCAGCTGATCATAAAATCGCTGCGTATCACCCATGAGGATAAATCTCACCGTATCCTTGCCTCCGTCTGTTGCGCTGATTTCTTCAAATGCCTTTGCATTGAGGTTTCTTTGTGATTCATCAAAGCGAATTTCATTAGGATGGTATTCGAACAATCCACAGGCAGTCAAAAATAAAGTACTAAATAAAGTGATCAGCTTGACAAGCTTGCCCATCTTTTTATATGTTTATATGTCCATAAACTGATTTAGTACTAAAAAAGTTAAATTCGTTTCAATATAATTTAAAACTATACTAAGCCAGATTTTGAATTGAAATGGAAACAATAGATGTATAGACAGCTATTTGTTAAAAAATCAGTTGATGATTAGGAGAAAAATATATTTCCCAAAATATCTTAAGCATAAAAATTAAAGCCCGTGAATGCACAAATATTACAAGACTTAGTGTCTCAGCGCATGCCTTTTGGTAAGTACAAAGGGAAATTAATCTGTGAGATTCCTGAGTATTATCTAGTTTGGTATCATCAAAAAGGTTTCCCAGAAGGTAAGCTTGGCATGTGGCTTCACACCATGTATGAGATCCGATTAAATGGCTTAGAGTATCTTCTAAACCCGCTTAAAACGAAAAAAAGCTGATGATTTCTCACCAGCTTCTTTAGTTTAGTTTACACAAAAATTAATCTCTTCTCCACATCATACCACCTCTGTCATCACCTCTTGGCTCAGGAGCTTTGCCTGTGAAGCTTCTCAAGTTGTAAGTGAAAGTCATCATGAAGTACTGCTGAAGTGTAGTCGTGAATGAGTCTTCAATCGCGATATCCGTGATCGTTCTGCTGATCGCATTGTTTTGCTTGAAGATATCGAATCCAGATACTTTGATCTCGCCTCTGTTGTTTTTGAAGAGTTTACGTCCAAATTCAGCATTAACCAACCAGATAGACTGGTTAAACTCTTCTCCTAGACCAGTGTAAAGTGAATTACTAAATGTAGTACCGATAAACCACTTCTCTGTGAAGCTCCAGAAGATTCTACCTGTAGTGATCTGTGTGTAGAAATTTCCATTGAGCGTCTGCTGTACTGAACTTCTTACGATATTGTAATTGGCATTAGTACCGATGTTGAAGTCTAGACGCTCAGAGATATTACTGGTGAAAGATATCCCTTGGCTCAAAGTCGTATTCTTGTTGTTATTCAAGATATTATTGATACGACCTGGAGTCACACTGTAGCTTATTCTTGAGTTCCAGTTGATATTAGTTTTCAAACCTTTAATCGGCTTACCATAAGTGAAGAATGCACTGACATTGTAGCTATCACCGATATTCTCAGCTCTAGTGTACTGACCACCAGCAGGTAGCTCTACTTCACCATTGATCAGGGTATCTGCTTGAGCGATATAGCTGGCATTACCAATCGTATTTTTCGTGATCGAACCTGTCAAGAAAGCAAACATTGTTCTAGACTCTGCCATGTTGAAGTTCGAGATGTTTGTAAACACTCTGTGCGTGTAACTCTGCTGCAAGTTTGGATTACCAGAAGATATTCTCAGTGGGTTGCTGTTGTCAATCACATTTTGTAATTGCGTCACAGAAGGCTGATTAGTATTTGTTCTGTAGTTAAATCTCAAGTTTGAGAACTGAGACAACTTATACTGCGCATTGATATTAGGTAGCAGGTTGTTGAAAGTGAGGTTGTTTTCAGTTTCAAAAGGGAAAATAGCCTCATTATCCAACTGTGCATACTGATAGTTGAGGTTAGTGAAGATATTTAACTTACCGTTGTTATACCTATAGCCAGCACCCATTCTTTGCGTCAAGTATGCACTTTGAAAAGTATTACTCAAAGCTGGATTTAGCGTCTCTTCGATTTCTTGACTTTCTCTTACAAATACGAGTTGATCTGAATCTGTCAGGTTATTACCATACTCATAGTTTAACTGAAGCACTGACTTTTCACTCAATGGCTCTGTGTAGTTCAACCCAATATTGTAATTCATGAAATCATTCACACGTGTAGTTCTCTGGATCAAACTATCTTGAGAATTGTTTGTAAAGTTGATGTTAAACGCATCCAATTGACTCAAGCTTTCTGTATTAGAAAGTGTAGTATTGATGTTCGCTGTGATCGTTCTTCCTTGCTTTACAAATCTATGCGTAAAGATCACGTTGTTTCTGATATTGTAGTCATTATCAGATGCATCAGTTGTATTAGCAGATGAACTCAGTAGATCTCCATTTGGCAATGAGTTTTGGCTAAAGATATCACTGAATGAGCCATTATCCCCGATGCTGACATTTGGTCTCCAGATCAATGTGTTTCTATCATTGATCTTATACTCTAGTCTCAAGTCAAATCTATGCTCAAAGTTTTCTCTCGTATTGATAGAGTTTTCATCATAAAGCTGACTTCTGTCGGCAGAAAGAATTGTCTCTCTATTTAAGATATTAGTCAAAGCTGTCTCTCTATTTGTAAAAAAGTAGCTACCAGAAATATCGCCTTTATCAGCTTTTGAGCTTAGGATATTAGAAAAGTTAAACCCAATCGAATTGGTACTAGTGATACCGTTTGATTGCGGTACGCCACCTGGACGACCGAAGAATCGACCACCTCTACCACCACCTTGGTTTTGCAGTGGATCATCTGCTGAGAAGCTTGATTGGTTGATATTGTTAGAAAGACCTGTTACTGTCAATCTTTTATCACCATTGAAGAAGTTTAAGCTAGCTCCTGCTTGGTATCTGTCATCTGTACCATATCCAGCAGCTACTTTACCAAATACACCCTTGCTCACCCCTGATCTCGTGATGATATTGATGGTTCTGTTGTAGTTACCATCATCTACACCAGTCAGTCTTGATTGATCGTTTTGCTGATCAAATATCTCTACGCGATCCACGGCATCCGCAGGTAAGTTTCTAAGTGCCGCAGCGGCATCATCTCCAAAGAAACGCTTACCATCTACCAATACTTGTCTGACTTGTTCACCACGCGCTTGTACTTGACCATTTTCTACAGTCACACCTGGGAGTTTTTTGACTAGATCCTCTGCATCTGCGTCTGGTCTTGTCTTGAAAGCTGAAGCATTGAATGCTACAGTATCTCCTTTCACTTCTGCAGTAAGCGCAGTAGCTGATACTTGAACTTCACCTAGAAGTTTGCTATCCTCTGAAATAAAGATATCTCC
The DNA here is from genome assembly GCF_016464625.1 of Penaeicola halotolerans. GTDB lineage: Bacteria > Bacteroidota > Bacteroidia > Cytophagales > Cyclobacteriaceae > Penaeicola > Penaeicola halotolerans. Next base: position 699,019 of record NZ_JAEAGO010000001.1, on the reverse strand, counting down.
TAGCGTAGTTAGCGAAGGTGTATTTTCTATGAGTTTGGTATACTTCGTATAACCTATAAAAGTAACTACCAAGATGAAACGTCCTTGGCTAGGCTTTTTTAATCTGAACTTACCTTCAATATCTGTAGAAATAGCCTCGATAAGTGAGCTATCTCCGACATTTCTAAAGGCCACGTTGGCACCCACTAGTGATTCCTTCGAGCCCTGGTCGTAGATCGTACCAGTGATTGTTTGACTTTGAGCGGTTGTTGTAGCTATCCCTAAACCAAACAACCAAAAAACTGCAATGAGTAGATTTCTTTTCACGATTTTATTTTTGTTAAACTCCATCTTAGACTGCAAATGTCACTGAAGGTTTAAGTCTATCGACACTATTTTATGAGATGATGTGATCTTTTGTGATGATTGCATATAAACCCTGATAAGTGGCGAAAAGAAGCCATTAAAATTTGTCTCCATTTTAAATTTTCTGATACCTTTATCTCAAAATCTAAAGATCCGGCATGGAGTATTTTTTTATCGTAAGTGCATGGCTATTATTAGTCATTGGTTTTTTGGGGGCTTTGCTCCCACTGATTCCAGGACCTCCTTTGAGTTTTTTGGCGCTTGTACTGCTTTATTTTACAGAGCGTTACGATTTAAGTGAGTCCACGCTGTGGATCATGGGAATCATCATGTTGCTTTTGACAATCTTAGACTATACCCTACCGATACAAATCAGTAGAAAGATGAATGGTAGTCGTTGGGGAACTTATGGCTGTGCTTTAGGCTTATTGGTCGGTCTATTCTTTGGTCCGATTGGATTTATATTTGGACCAGTCATAGGAGCCCTTATCGGTGAGCTCATGAGTGGAAAAAATTTAGAGCAAGCTTGGCCATCTGCTTTGGGGGCATTTCTAGGATTTTTGACAGGCACGATGCTCAAGTTGGGCTATGCTTTAGCGGCTATCACCTTGGCTATTTTAGCGATTTGGTGATGAATACTAATTTAATTGATTGATATAGAGTGCATTAAATAATAGTAGTTGACAAAGGCTATTTCAAAACACTATTTTAGCAAAATAAATTTTTCTCCGTTTTAAAAACACAAATGAAACTATCTGACTTTAAGTTTGACCTTCCTCAAAAACTAATTGCCAAAGATCCACTTCCCTCTAGAGATGATGCTAGACTGATGGTACTTCATAGAGCTACTGGAGAGATTGAGCATAGGCAGTTCAAAGACCTTCCAGACATCTTTACAGATATGGATACTTTGGTACTAAACAATACCAAAGTAAGACCTGCTCGTCTGATCGCTAGAAAGACGGGTGACTCTCAAGATGTAGAGGTACTTCTGGTCAGAGAGTTGCGTGCGGAAGATAAAATCTGGGAAATCGTCACTGCTCAAGCACGTAAAATCAGAGTGAGTAATAAGCTCTACTTTGGTAATGGAGAGCTTGTAGCCGAGGTTCAAGATAATACCACTACTAGAGGTAGAACGATCAAATTTATCCATGATGGAACACTTGAAGAGCTGTATAATACCCTTGAGCACTTGGGACATGCGCCCATACCAGAGTATCTAGACAGAGCTTCTACTGAGACTGACAGAGAGCGCTATCAAACAGTATACTCAAAACATGTCGGTGCTGTGGCAGCCCCTTCTGCTGGACTTCATTTCACTAAAATCCTGCTGAAAAGGTTAGAGCTTGTAGGTGTTCAAATCGGAGAAGTGACTTGCCATACAGGCTTAGCTACTTTCAAAGATATCGAAGTCGAGGATCTCAGTAAGCATAAAATGGAGTCTGAAGCTTACATCATTGAGCAGAAAGTGGTAGATCAAGTCAATGCTTCTAAACTTGAGAAAAAGAAAGTATGCGCTGTGGGACTTTCTACCTTGAAAACGCTAGAGACTTCTATTACCGCTAACAACATGCTTAAAGCTGGTGAAGGCTGGACAGATAAGTTCTTTATTCCACCGCATCAGTTTAAAATCAGTAATTCATTGATTACCAATTTCCATTTGCCAAACTCCACACCTTTGGTCATGGCAGCGGCATTTGCAGGACATGATTTACTGATGAAAGCTTACAAAGAAGCCATCAAAGAAAAATATCGCTTCTACTGCTACGGTGACGCGATGCTGATCCTATAAATGACAAAAGGTCTCCAAATGGAGACCTTTTTCGTTATTTCTACTTTACTGTTTTGCTGCTCTTTTCGCTTTCCTGTCAAAGGAAAAGATCCTATTGATATTGAATCCGAATCTGTACTCACGTGCGAAAAAATCACCATTTTGAGTTGCTAAGAGATAAGGTTCATTGAGCGCTTCAGAGGTAGTGAAGTATAACTGAAATACGTGCCCGCCTGTTTCCAAATCTACGCCTATGGCAAAGTTTGATTGGATATCTTCATTGAAACTTGGTACATACTGTGTAGTCAGTGCCGTTCGTGGTGTCAGTTTGTATCTACCCATGACAGCAGTTGAGAAGTAAAATGTCTCATTTGAAGCAATGCGTGTTTCAGCCCCTACTCTATTGAATATCGCATACATAGGAGTGACTTGTAAGCTGAGTTTATCCGAAAACTTACGAGCGATCATCATTTGCGCAGAATAACTCAATCTATCAGTGAAGGTATAAGGTCCCTCTGTCACAAAATCATAATCGGAGGTATTGGCTCCAATACTACCTGCAAAAGAAACTGACAATGGCACTCTCCCATCTACTGTTTGTCTAATCAGATGGTATCTAGTACCTAAGTCTACTACTCTATCTAAACTCGATCTACCAGCAAAAATTGACCAATTATCTAAGATACCATATTCGAAACTAAATCTCACATTGGCACCATTATCCAAACCAAAGAGCGTTTGAAAACCACCATTGACCTCGCCAAATGTATGCATGATCGAATAATGAAATCCCTTTTTCTCTAAAGGCTCTACGGTGAAAATATTGATCAGTCTAGGTGCTTCAAAAGTGAGCTCCACCTTTTCATCTGGATTTGCTTTCTTTCTTTCGAGTTGCGCCATCAGAAGCATTGGTAAACTCAATATAGCTATCAATAATAAATATTTTCTCATTATTTGGCTGGTTTAAGGGTCATTTTCAATTCAATCTTTTGCTCATCATTGAGTTCATAAAAGACTACACTAGGAATCTCGATATTGTAATCTGACAATTTGAGTTTCCAAGCAGCCTCAATAATCAAATCCTGTCCCTCCTGCTTCATTCTACCCTTGATACTGAGCTGCTTGGTCACTCCATGGACTTTAAACTCCCCCACTACCAACACCTCTTGCCATGTATTACTTGGTGTCTTTAATGTTTGAAATTTTCCTGTAAACTCTGCAAAGGGATATTTATCTGTTTCCAGATAGTTTTTACGCATATGTTTATCTCTCAGGGAAATACCAGTTTCTAGCGTGTTAAGATCTAAGTAAAAGTCTATGAAATTTGATTTCAAATCCACTAAGCCATTGAGGTCAGAAGACACCCCTTCAAATGAATTAAGGGCTGCTTCAGAGATGAACTTCGCGCTACCTTTTTCTCCTTGATATTTTTGCGCACTCGCTGTATCCACACTTAGTATGGAGATGATCAAGAGAGCTGTGGCGAGTATTCTATTTTGTAATGACAACATTGTCTCCGTTTCTTTGAACTGAAAATTCCTGTAAATCCCTATTGGCTGGGCCACTTAGTCTCTGACCGCCATTGCTGAAAACAGACCCATGGCAATTGCAGATGAATTGGCTATTAGAATATGCCCAAGCATTGTCACATCCGCTGTGCGTACAAACACTTGTAAAGGCACGAATCGTCTGGCCATCTACATTGACAACTAGCAGTTGTGATTGTCTGATGAGTAGCCAGCCACCTTGATTTTTGAGGTTAGAGAGATTAGCCTGAGTGAGGTCTAGGTTGGTGATATTTCCTTCTACTCTGATGCCTGTTGTATTATTCGGCATGCCACCTGGCATAGTAGCATCATCATCTATGCTGCTTCCACAAGATGATAAAAAGCTGATACCTAGTGCAGCAAAAAGGGCTGTTGAGCCTGCTTTTTGAAGAAATTCCCTGCGTGTTTTGTTATTTTCCATCGGATCTGAGTTTGGAGATAAAGCGTAAACAGATTGTTTATCAGTGAGTTTAAAACTTTGATAAAAATCTATTATCGCAACTGAATACAGATACGAGGAATCTAGATCAAATAGATTACTGACTAGAAGTGTTTGCGGTCAAGAATCTCTTTTAGGATGATAGCATCTCTTAGAGAACCTGGATTGTTGAGTAGCTTGCCGTAGTGATTTTCTTCTTCCATATCCAAGCCTGTTTTTTTAACGGATAGATCAGAAGTCGTTTTGACCTCGTCTATCACTATTTGTTCATCGAGGGTCTTAAATTTGTCTGAGGACTGATCTTCAAAAGTAAAGTAAGATTTCTCAGCAGGCGCTTCATCTACTTCATCTTCATATGAAAAAACAGGAGGTTCTTCTTTTTGTGAGACTGGTTTATAAACTTCCTCTTCTTTTTGAAATTTCTGTCCTGTGATTTCTTCTAATAATTCCTCAAAAGTAGGCTTTCTAGAACTGGTCTGTGGCTGACCTTGGGATCTTGGAGATTGATTGGCTTGTTGCTTTTTCTTTTTGCGATTAGCAGACACAATAAAGTACACTAGCATAGCTAGAATGTAAATGATCGTTCCTGGGTTAAAATCCATAGTCGTGTCTTAAAATTCGCTTGAGCAAAATGCCAAATCCTACTCTAGCAAATCTAATAATTAATTTTAATTTTGCTAGAATAGTTTTGATGAAAGAAGTACCATGCAACTGACCAAACTTGAGATAAAAGGTTTTAAAAGCTTTGGAGACAAAGTAGTAATCAACTTTGACAAGGGCATCACTGGGATAGTAGGTCCCAATGGCTGCGGTAAGTCAAATGTAGTAGATGCTATCCGCTGGGTACTCGGTGAGCAAAAAACAAGAGCACTGCGATCGGAGAAGATGGAAAACATCATCTTCAATGGCACTAAAACCCGTAAACCTACTAATCTTGCAGAGGTCTCTTTAACCTTTGAGAATACTAAAAATCTCCTTCCTACAGAATACACCACTGTGACGATCACTAGACGCTACTACCGCTCTGGAGATAGTGAGTATTTGCTCAATGGCATCACTTGTAGACTCAAAGATATCACCAATCTCTTCATGGATACAGGTATAGCCTCAAATAGCTATGCTATCATAGAGCTCAAGATGATCGATGAGCTGCTCAATGACAAAGAAGGCTCTAGAAGGGATCTATTCGAAGAAGCGGCAGGTATTTCTAAGTTTAAAAAACGTAAAAAAGAAACACTCAAAAAACTAGAGGATACTGATGCGGATTTAGACCGTGTGGAAGACCTTCTTTTTGAGATAGAGAAAAATCTCAAAACGCTCGAGCGCCAAGCCAAGCAAACAGAGAAGTATTTTCAGCTAAAGGAGCAATATAAAGTTCTCAGCATCGCGCTGGCAAAGAAAACTGTCAAAAAACATACAGCTTCATTTTTGACGCTGAATGAACAGATCACTGCTGAAAGCGATAAGAAAATAGGGCTTTCTACCCAAATAGATAATGCTGAGGCGCGACTTGAAGAAGCTAAGGCTGGACTGATCAATCAAGAAAAACTGCTATCCTCCAGACAGAAAACGCTCAATGAGCATGTACATAAAATTCGAACTTTTGAGAGTGAAAAGAAGATCAAAAATGAAAGACTTCGCTTCTTAGAAGATCGCTCTGCTAAACTCAGAGAACAAATAGACCTAGATAAGAAAAGTAATGAACGTGCGGCTTTTAGTATTTCTAGCCTTGAGCAAGAGAAAGCAAGCGCTGAAAAACAACTCTTAGAAAATGAAGCACTAGTCGACCAGCTAAAAGCTGAATATGAAGAGCAAAAGCAACAACATGCGAGCCTTCAAGAGCGTGTGAATATCAATAATAGAGATTATAACCGATTAAAAGATACTGTCTATCAACTCAAAAAAGACATTGAGATCAAGCAGATTCAATTGTCTACATTCAAGCAGGAGTTGGAAAAAACTACCTCTGATGACAGTGAGCAGACAGCGACCCTGGCGGGATTTGAAGACAAAATGCAGGAAGTAGGTGCCCAGCTAGCTGAAAAAGAAGATGCGCTGCAACAGCTTAAATCAAAAGAGGCTGTCCTCCTTCAAAGAACCGAAGAAGTCAATCGTACCATAGATCTCATCAAGGAAGAACTCACGCAAAGCAGTCGTAAACTTGATGCTAAGCAAAATGAGTTTAGCCTCACTAAGTCATTGGTGGAAAACCTCGAAGGCTTTCCTGAGGCAATCAAATTTCTCAAAAAGAACTCTGATTGGGCTAAGAATGCTCCTTTGCTTTCGGATATCCTCACTACTGAGGAGAAGTATCGTGTCACTGTAGAAAACTTCCTAGAGCCATACATGAACTACTATGTAGTGGACACTCAGGAACAAGCTTACACGGCAGTCAACTTACTTAGTGATGCTGCTAGAGGGAAAGCTAATTTCTTTATCCTAGATAAGTTTGAAAGCTTCCACCCTAGCCCATCTAAACTGTATGAACAGGCTATCCCAGCTACCGAGATCATAGAGTTTGAATCAAAATACACTAAGCTTATCAGCTTTATTTTAGATAAAGTTTACATCGTATCTGGGGATTTTAAGGATATCCCTAATGATTCTGAGAGCATCTTTATTACTCAAAGTGGTAAGTTTACTAAACGTCAATTTAGTTTATCAGGTGGATCTGTTGGGCTTTTTGAAGGAAAAAGAATCGGCCGCGCTAAAAATCTAGAAAAGCTTGAAAAAGAGATCAAGGAACTGAATAAACGTATCTCTCAAATCAAAACTAGCTTAGAGGAAAAACAAGCTGAACTTTCTAAGCTCAAAGAAAATAACTTCCGCCCTGCTATAGAGTCGCTTCAGGAAGAGATCAATATGATCAACCAAGACTATGTGTCAGTCAAAACCAAGAAGGAACAGCTTGCACATATGCTAACTTCCAATGCCAACAAGAGAGAAGATATGCTCACTCGTATCGAGGAGCTCACTGCAGCGTTGGAAGAATTACAACCTAGACTGGCCAATGAGCAAGCGGAATATGCTGCTCTCGAAGAGCAGATGTTCGAGCAAAATGAAAGACTTCAAGAAGAAAGCGACAAACTCACGGTGAAGTCTAATGCTTTCAACCAAGAAAACATCAAATACCACCAGCACCTCAATAAGGTCAATAGCCTAACGCAAGAGATCTCCTACAAACAAAGTGCTTACGAAAGTAGCAAAGAACGCATAGAAAAATCTCAACTTGAACTACAGCAGACGGATAGTGAAATTAAGCACCTCATTGATAATAATGAAGTCAAAGACGATGAGCTGATCGCGCTTTATGATGAAAAGGAAAGCATAGAAGCCGGTGTAAATGAAGTGGAAAAAGACTACTATGCCGCTCGTGGAGAGATTGACATTTTAGAAAAACAAATCCGTGAATTCCAAAAGAGTAAGGAAGGCATCGATGCGATCATCATGGAACTGCAAAATAAGCTCAATGAAGCCAAGCTCAACCTGAGTGCTGTGAAAGAGCGCCTATCAGTTGAGTTTAATATAGATCTGGAGGCCCTCATGGATGATCCGGCACAAGCAGCCGATGATAGTACGGAGAGTGAAGAGTCCCTCAAGCAGGAAGTCCTCAGTATGCGTGATAAGATCGAAAAAATCGGTCCTATCAACCCTATGGCGATGGAAGCATATGAGGAGATCAAAGAAAGGCATGACTTCATCTCTCAGCAGCGAGATGACCTGATCTCAGCCAAAAACTCTCTGATGAATACCATCTCTGAGATCGATGAAGTAGCAAAAACTACTTTCTTAGAAGCTTTTGATAATATCAAACAAAACTTCATCCGTGTGTTTCGTTCGCTCTTTACTGAGGAAGATGATTGCGACTTGAGACTAACAGATCCTAGTCAGCCACTTGACTCGAGCATAGAGATTATCGCTAAGCCAAAGGGTAAGAGACCTTTGACAATCAATCAACTATCGGGAGGCGAGAAAACACTCACTGCGACTTCACTCCTCTTTGCGATCTATCTACTCAAACCAGCCCCATTCTGTATATTCGATGAGGTAGATGCACCTTTGGATGATGCTAACATTGACAAATTCAACCAGATCATTCAGAAGTTTGCTGATGAGTCTCAGTTCATCATCGTGACGCACAATAAACGTACAATGGCCAGCACGGACATCATTTATGGGATCACTATGATTGAGCAGGGTGTTTCGAGAGTAGTACCAGTAGATTTGAGAGAGTTAGAGGAAAAAGTAGATTAATGAGATATAAGACTTAAAAAAAAGCCTTGCTCAAATGTATCTGAGCAAGGCTTTTTATATTAGAAATCAAGAGCATCTACTCTTCCATCAATTCATATTTTAGCGTTCTGCCCTTTTCTACTGCTGGAAGTCCTTCCATCATCCACTTAGGTGCTGGTGCGCCTTTGAGGTAGTAATCAAAGAACTGTGACAAACGAATAGAAAGGTCTTTTCTGTTTTTACGCTGTACGAGGTTATGATCTTCGCCATTGTAAACTAGCAACCAAGAAGGCACAGCATTTCTTCTCAGCGCCATGTAAAACTCGATACCTTGATACCAAGGCACAGCGCCATCTTCGTCATTGTGCATGATAAGTACAGGAGTAGTCACATTATCTATAAAGAACAAAGGCGAATTTTCGATGTAGTGCATTGGTTTTTCCCAAAGTGTACCACCTACTCTAGACTGCGTCTGCTCATACTGGAACATACGGCTCATACCTGTTCCCCAACGAATACCACCATAAGCAGAAGTCATATTGGCTACAGGTGCGCCTGCTCCAGCTGCTTTGAATAGATTAGTCTTAGTTACTAGATAAGCTACTTGATATCCACCCCAGCTTTGTCCTTGGATAGCCATATTTTCCTTGTCTACATATGGACGCTTCGTCAAGCTCAGCACGCCTGGCACGATGCAGTCGTAGGCACTTTTACCAGCAAAACCAATCTCATATTTGATATCTGGTACAAATACCAAGTATTCGTTACTCACAAAGTATGGTATGTTGATCGTAGAGGCACTAGGTGCTGGTGATCGATAGCTATGAAGTCCATCAGATAGCCTTTCATAGAAGTAAACCATCATTGGATATTTCTTATTTGGATCAAAGTTTTCTGGTTTGAAAAGTAAACCTTGAAGTGGTGTGCCGTCCATTGCTTCCCACTCTACTAGCTCGACTGTACCCCAATTGACATCCTTTTGTTGTGGATTAGTCTCTGTGAGTTTCTTCATAGAAGATAGCTTAGCATCTGTCATATAAAGCTCATTGTCTTGGTAAGTACTCTTTCTTACGATCCACTTATCCGCATTTTCAGCTTTAGCCAAACTGCTGAAAGAAGCATCATCCATGACCAGTTTATTGAGCTGACCATTGGCTAAGGTATAAAAACCATCTTGCTTGGTGTAGAGATGAAAAGCAGATAGATACATAGGGTCTTTCAAGCTTACAAATCGCTCTTCTCTATCAAGATTGACTCTTCTGAAACGGATGTCATTTTTTCTACCAAAGCCATTTGTTAGATTGACTGGTGCCATTTTCTTGCGCAACTCTACTTTCCAAATATCAAAGTTGTCGTTGATCAAGATAGCTTCATCGTTTTCAGTCCAGCCAGTGATGCCATAGCTACCTGGATATGATGGGCTGTCGTGTAGTTCTTGATAGAAGTTGGCATCGATCCCTTTGGTCAAGTTTAGCTTGATCTTAGCAGCGATATCATAAGCATGCCAAGCACTATCCATAGGATCAAACCAATAGAGGTACTTACCTGCAGGTGAAAGTGCTGGTCTACCTTTGAGATTTTCAAAGATCATAGATTTAGCGCCTGTATTGAGATCTACCATGTAGTAGTCTGCACCAGTTTGGATATTCCAGCTATACTCCCATCTATATTTAGAGTCATCAGATCCTATCGCAAAATCAAAAGCAGCATCTCTATCCAGGTTGATGTTTTCTACTTTTTCATCTGCTATTTGAATCACTTTTTTATTCTTGATATCATAAACAGCCATCCAAGACTTGTTGAGTTCTCTATTTTTATTTCTCAACTGCATTGGTTGTATGTCTGTGTCTTTCCATCCCCAGATATCTAAGCTTACGCGCTCTTCATTGAGAATAGTCGTGTCATCTTCATAAGCATAAGTCTTGTAGTCTGGAGCAGTACCAAAGAAGATTCTATTGTCATTTTTGGCAAATCTTGGAGATGCATTGTCTGAAACCATCCATCCCTCAGGAATTCCCGCTGTTTTCATAGCAGCCAGCTCATTCGTCTTTCCAGACTTAGCATCGAAGTGATGTAGGCTATAGTATTTCTTTTTAGCTTTAGCAGAATCAGCCGTAGCTAAGAAAGCCAATTGATTTCCAGCCTCATTCATTGCTAGTCTTTTGTATTCTGTCTTTCCTTGATCTACTGTAGTAGCTTTGCCCGCCTTTGTATCAAATGCTATGATTGCCGCATTTTTAAGTGTATTTTCTGTCGCCTTCACATAGTAAAGCATGTTTCCTTTCTCAGAAAAATAGTAATCTGATACACTTTCAAATTTATGCTCAACACCCGTGTTGAGGTTTTTAAGCACTAGTTGCGAACCATCTGTTTTTACTGGTTTAGCTTCTTCCTTTTTCGTAGAATCTGCCTCATCTTTTTTCTTTTTCTCAGGCACTGGTTTTTCTAAAAGATAAGCTAACCAGTCCCCACCCTTCTCAGGTGTTTTGAAAGACTTTACACGCGCTATTTTCTGAGCTTCCCAGTTAGCCAAGTTCAATATCAAAAGAGAATCCTTAGGCATACCATCTGCTTTTGTTTTCTTTAACTTAAGCATTCTCACAGTATCTGCTTCTGGCTTGATCGTAGCTACTAGCCATTTGTCATCAAAAGTAAAGCTCGCACGACTTAGTCTTGGGTAAGCCCATTTTTGATCTTTGCTAGTGTGCATCACGGTGACCATATTGTCTCCCTCTTGAGGGCTGATCATATACATGAGGTAATTACCATCTTTGGTCAAAGTCTGACCTCCAAGGGATTTCCATCCATCATAGTCTGCATGTGTCAATGCTCGCTTTTGTGCTAAGCCCATAAAGCTTACCAAAAGCATACTTGCACAGAGTATTAGTATTCGTTTGCTCATTGATTTGAATTTAGTTTTACACCTGATTTCGACCTACAATATAAAAACTAGGATTGATAGCCCTATAAATATTATATTAATGGCTGTATTCGTCTATCAACCAAAATCGATTTTCATGAAGCAATTTTGTTTTAAAGTATTACTATCTCTTTTATTTATCACTTCTATAGTCACCACTCACGCTCAAAATGAGAAATCATCCAATGAGCAGAAATGGGACAAAATGACTAGATACGAAGGTTATTTTAACTTTTACTGGGATGATGATAAAGGGAAGATATGGCTCATCATAGATAAACTAGACGAGCAATTTTTGTACGTAAATTCCTTATCAGCTGGTCTCGGATCTAATGATATCGGACTAGATCGTGGACAGCTGGGTGATACACGCGTGGTCGAATTTCGTAAGTCTGGCTCAAAAATCCTTTTGGTACAGCCTAACTTAGACTACAGAGCCGTCTCTGATAATCCAGATGAGATCCGTGCAGTCAAAGAAGCATTTGCAGAATCAGTACTTTGGGGATTTGAAGTAGCTGAAAAAGTAGGCGATGGCTATGCAGTAGATGCTACCAACTTTTTCTTACAAGATGCACATGGTGTAGCGGAGACTTTGAGAAGAAGTAATCAAGGAACTTATCGTGTAGAAGCCTCTCGATCTGCCATTTATCTACCACAAACTAAAAATTTTCCAGAAAATACCGAGTTTGAAGCTACGATCACATTCACTGGAACCGGTGCTGGTGGCAACCTTAGATCTGTTACTCCAAGTCCTGATGCCGTAAGTGTACGTATGCACCACTCATTTGTCAAGCTACCAGATACTGGATTTGAGACAAGAGCTTTTGATCCACGTGCGGGATATTTTAGTAGAAGCTACATGGATTATGCTACACCTATCGGTGAGCCGATTGTCAAGCGCATGATCGTTAGACATAGACTCAAGAAAAAGAATCCAAATGCTGCTATCTCAGACCCAGTAGAACCAATAGTATACTATTTAGACAGAGGAGCTCCAGAGCCTGTACGATCTGCGCTCTTAGATGGTGGCAATTGGTGGAAGGATGCCTTCGAAGCGGCAGGTTTTAGCAATGCTTTTAGAGTAGAACTCTTGCCTGAAGGAGCAGATCCAATGGATGTCAGGTATAATCTCATCCAATGGGTACACCGTTCTACTAGGGGTTGGTCATATGGAGCATCAGTCGTAGATCCACGAACTGGTGAGATCATCAAAGGCCATGTCTCCCTTGGCTCATTGAGAGTAAGACAAGATATTCTTATCGCGCAGGGGCTTTTGATGCCTTATGCCAAAGGTGAGAAAGCAGACCCTCGCATGGAGCAAATGGCTATCGCAAGACTTAAGCAACTCTCTGCTCATGAGATCGGACATACACTAGGGCTGGCACATAATTATGCTGCAAGTACTGCCAATGATGCCTCGGTCATGGACTATCCTCATCCTAAATACGTCATGGATAAGGATGGAAACCTTGACTTTTCTAATAGTTATGATGACAAAATAGCGGCTTGGGATAAGGTCGCCATCAACTACGGCTACCGTGAATTTGGTCCAGAAGAAGATGAAAAAGCAGCTTTGAATAAGATCCTAGAAGAAGCAGAAAAGCAAGGGTTATACTTCATCTCAGATGCTGACTCACGTGCTGCAGGTGGTGGACATCCAAGTGCACACCTGTGGGACAATGGTCCAGATCCAGTTGCTGAACTTCATCGTCTGATGGATATTAGAAGTAAAAAATTGGCTGAATTTTCACCTTCGGTCATCAAGTCAGGTGAACCACTTGCTACTATGGAGGAATATCTAGTGCCACTATACCTTATGCACAGATATCAAGCAGAAGCAGCAGTAAAGCTCATCGGAGGTTTGGACTATAGATACAAACTCAAAGGTGACAATCAGCCAGAAATGCGCGTGCTAGATCCAAAGCTTCAAAATAATTCATTAGCTGCAATGATGCGTGTGATTGATCCAAATACTTTGATTTTACCAGAAAATATCCTGTCTACCATCCCACCTAGACCCATAGGATATGGTAGAGGACGAGAAACTTTTCCTACCCAAAACGGTATCACCATAGATCCAGTGGCGATAGCAGAATCTGCCTCTAGACCTTTTATTCAGTTGATGCTCCATCCTGAGCGTGCCAATAGACTGATTCAACAAAAGGCAATCTATGGCAAAAGTTATCTTGGATTTGATGATGTATTGAATAAAATGACGGATGAATTAGTCAGAAGCAGTAGATATGAGGAAAATCTAAGGGGACTAATATTACTCCAAGTTCAGAAAATTTATTTCACTGAGCTTATCAATTTAGCTAAAAATCCTAATGCCTCTCTCACGGTAAGAGGAATGGCTGCTGATGAAGCAAAGACTATGAAAGGTATTGTTTCGGGTAGTTTACGATACACTGATGCTCTAGGAAGAGCGCATCAAAATACTTTAGATCAGATTTACTCAGCGCTTGACACGAATTTTCAAGTGATCAGTCCAAGTAGAACGCAGGAGACACCTCCAGGTGCTCCTATCGGCCAGACGGAAGATCAATGGATAGGATGTGATATAGAATGGTAATGAAAAGGGGAGCTAACAACTCCCCTTTTTTGATTTATAAGCCTGAAACGTATCGGAATGTATAATATGCACTAGGAGTAGCAAATGGATTTACCTCGTTTAGCGGTGGATTGCCTTGGTAGTAGCTTAAAAACTCAACTTTTACCAAGTCCCCAGAGGTCGTTCTTACAATGAAAACACGTCCTGGAATAGGCGAGATCAAATTTGTCTGACTATTATAGTTATACCAACCGTTGCCACTACCACTTGCGATAGCTAAGCGCTCTTCAGTATCAGCTCGAAAAGTCGCTTCACTTGGAATGTTATTCAGAGACTCAAATTCTGTATTTTCTAGCATCGCTACAGCTACATCAGCAGTACCAGACACACCACCGTTAGATATAATCGTAGTTCCTTTGAAGGCTAGATCCCAAGTTTCACTTTCGGATACCACTTCTCCTAGCTGAAAATTAAAGTAAACAAATGGTCTTTCTTCCGTCACTTCTCCTGTTTGTCTATCGATCACGTCATTTGGCGCATGCATATCCTCGATCAATACTTCGTCTCCTAATTGTGATGGGATAGCTTCATCCTCCGAACAGGCTATAAAGGACATAATGACTAAGCAAAAGAAAATTGATTTAATACTTCTCATAATGGTTTGATTTATTTAGTTAATTGATAAGAAATTCCAACATAAAGTAATCTACCGGGATTGGTAGGATCTTGTCTGATGACTTGATTGAGTAGGTTATTAGCCCCTATTTCGAGTCTCAGATTATCATTGAAAGTTTTTGAGGCACTCGCATTGAGAGAAAATAAGCCAGGAGCGTACTCTTGATCCATATCTAGAATCAGGTTGCCATTCAAATCTGCAAAACCGAACCTGCCTCTATACAATCCTCTCAGACTAATGTCAAAGTCATGAGCATTATTCAGATATGAGATTTTCAGATTGGCATTGTGTCGACTCCTATTGAATAATCCTCCATAGTTAGAGGTATTGACCCTAAAATATTGACCTTCTCTCACTGCGTTTAGTACTTCTCTATCTTTCGCTTCTAAGTACATGTAGCCTAGATTGAAGTTAAATGCCCTCCATTGATAGCTACTTTCAAGCTCCAACCCTGTAGTAAACACACTTGATACATTGCGGTAAGTAAACGCTTGCTGTCTGTTATTAAGCGTAGCAAATGGCAGTGTCTCAATCAAGTTATTGATGTCATTATAAAAGAAGTTTGTACTGACCTTGAATCTCTCTTTTTGCCAAGTAAATCCAGTATTCAAACTCAAAGATGATTCAGCTTCAAGCTGACCAAAAGTGCTCGGATCAATCAATATTTGACTAATCAATCCTCGATCTTGAAGCATCTCTACACCTTCTTGTAGTCTTTGATTTCCAAATACATAGTATCCTACAGCTGCATTATTAAAGTTGAGCAATAGCTGCCTGAAATCTGGTGCTTTAAATCCACCACCTATAGATACTTTGTAGTTGAGATTTTTGCTGATATTGTACTGATAAGAGGCTTTAGGGCTCAATCTTTGGCCATATTGACTATGCTGATCCCACCTAAATCCTAGCACCAAGCTTGACCTATCTTGAGTCCACTGATGCTGACCAAATAAGTAAAATGCATCAAATCGAGTCAATCCCTCATATCGCAGCGCATCCACTGATTCTGATAAATAACCTATACCAATACTTGACAGGTGATTTTTTTGCCACTGCCAATCAGTTTGGATTTCATTTCTATTCAAAGTCTGATTGAAGGGATCCGAGGAAACATTGTCAAATTCATCCCAAGTTTTCACCAAAGTTTCATAACCGGTGAGATAATTTCTGTAAGTAATCGTCAGATCAGAAGAAGGAGTGAAACTCACGACAGGATTGATATTAAAATCAGTCTGCCTACCAGTAGTCCTGAGCCCTATCACCTCTCCATTGACGATAGAGGCTAATTCGTTTTGCTGTCGCTCTTGGTAGCCTCGGAGTGCTAGAGTAAACCTTAGCTTATCAGAGAACTTATAACCAAATTTAGTCTGTAGAGTATAAGCTTTATAAGCAGCAGCTGTTTGACCAGGAAGAGAAGGATTTAGATCAAAACCATCTGTTCTGTATCTATTGAGAAAGACACTTAGATCAGTTTTCTCCCCGTTTAGATCAACAGTAGCTCCTAAATCTAAGGTATTGAAAGAGCGATACCTTGATTGAATACCAATTTGCTTTCCTTTTTGATCTTTAGTGATGATATT
This sequence comes from Penaeicola halotolerans, assembly GCF_016464625.1. GTDB lineage: Bacteria > Bacteroidota > Bacteroidia > Cytophagales > Cyclobacteriaceae > Penaeicola > Penaeicola halotolerans. The sequence continues at coordinate 682,957 of NZ_JAEAGO010000001.1, read as the reverse complement.
GATCACACCAGCCATGGCCTCGCTTCCATAAAGTGAACTTGAAGGCCCTTTGATGATCTCAATTCTTTCAATATTTGCTACTGCGATCCTCTCAAGATCAAATGTACCTGCAGTCCTTCCTATTAATGGCTCACCGTCCAGCAAGATAAGCACATAGTCACTGGATAAACCTTGCATCTGTACACTAACTCCGTGATCACCTGTCAATTGGAGACTCGCTTGTTCCCTTAGTACATCAGATAGTCTCAAAGCTCCAGATTGTCTGATCATCTCTTGGTTGATGATCGTCACAGGCATAGGGATATCATCGATGAAGCGGGAAGTTCTCGTAGCAGAGATGACTACTTCATCTAGTTGTTTTGGATCTTCTTTTAAGATGATCCGCTGCTGTGGACTACTTTCTAATCTGATTTGAGTGATAGTGTAGCCAATAGCTTTAACAGTGACCACTTGCTCCTTGAAAGAATGGGGTAAAGCCACTCTACCTTGTATATCCGCCACTAGACCTGATCCATTTTCAAGCCTTACTTGTGCATATGGTACGGGTAGAGAGTCCTGATTGAGGATCATCAGTTGGATATCTTCTGCCTGAGCAGTAAGAGATACTAAACTCAAATAGAGAATGAACCCTATTTTATTAAGATTAATTCTAAGTAATGATTTAAAAAAAACCATCATCTACATTTAATTGATATTTTAAACGATACTTTCAAAGGAGTTGACTAGAGCAGCCCAATCTTGATTTTCCCTTAAACCAGGCTTTCTCAAACCAAAAAACTGAGCAGCAAGCTGTGCATTGTGATCAAATAATTCTATAGAAGTGACAATACCATCTTCAGTAGGTTTTTTCACAACCCAAGCATGTTTGATTTGAGCGAGGTCCAAATGCATATTAAACCTAGGGTCAAGGACATTGAGCCAATCGCCCATCATTCTGATGACTTTTACCTTACCCTGATGGATTTGAATATTGCCTCTATTGCCAGCAAATATCATGATAGGAACTTGAGTCTCAGAAGCATGATTGAGTACCTTCTCGAGATTATCAATAGCAATCTGATAGGCATACTCCTTCCCTATTAGCCTGAGTGCTTCTTGTCTATGGAGTTTGTACTTTCTGATCATTCCAAAAAACTCATGCGTATCTTTCATGTTAGCCCAGTCGGAGGCAAAAGCTTTTATATCAATATTTGTCTCATATTCAGGCGTTTCGAATGATTCTAGAGCGACATATGGATCTTGGTAGGCAGCTTCATATAAAGACTTGATCTGATAAAAAGCTTCCATATCTGTATCATTTTGTGCAAATACTTTTAAGATAGCATCACCTTGCTTATCAAAAAACTGAAACGAGCGACTAGGGCCTCTAGGCGTCTCTTTCTCTACCACCAACCCATACCTCCATGCACTAAAGAACACCCTTTGTTCTATGGGGCCTATCACAGTACCAATACCATTTGGAAACTCTCCATTGATTTCTATCTTCTGAAAATTACCTTTATGTTCTAGTACGCAAGCATCACTTCTAGTGAGTGCCATCACTTTACCCAATTTAGGCAGTTCCTTAAATAGCTCTTGCAAATTTCCCTCTAATCTTGTGACCCCATTTCCGATGTCAGTCATTAATAGAGAAAGTTCTGAGACACCTAACTTCTGGGCAGCATCACGTATTCTCAATTGAGGACTTTCCTTGATCAGTTGCTCCCAAGTCGATTTTAGTTGCTTCAATTCTTCAGTTAGCATAAGAGATGTTTCCATATGTTTTTGCATGATAGTTTTGATTAATGTTGCTAATGATTAATGGCTTTTGCGTGATCGGGTGAGCTTGTATCAATACCTGATGGTCAAAAGTCCTAGAGATATTTTCCTTGGTAATGATCTCATCAGTGGTTCCAAAAGCCATGGCTCTCCCCGACTTTAGGAGGAGTACCTTGTCCGCACTTTGAGCGGCTAGATTGATGTCGTGAACAACCGCTAGAATGCCAATATTTTTGCTTTTAAGAGATTTGACGATTTCAAAAACTTGATACTGCTGGGCGATATCCAAACTTGATGTAGGCTCATCCAAAAACAAGAATCTAGGATAGGGAGCGTCCTTCCATATCTGCATCAGTACGCGAGCTAGTTGGACACGCTGCTTCTCTCCCCCGGATAGTTGCTGATATGGTCTGTCCAGAAGTTGATCTACCTTGGTGAGTTTAGTTACTTCTGCTAAAGTTTTGGCTAATTCATTTTTATTTAAATCCGAACCTATCATGATGATTTCCTTGGCAGAAAAAGGAAAACTCACGGTACTGTGCTGAGGCATGACAGCACGTATTTTGCTAAGCTGCTTAGGGTTCAGTTCATGGATTGCTTGCTTATTGTACAATACCTGACCACTTTTACAGTGGCTCTCGCCTGATAGCAACTTAAGCAAAGTGGACTTTCCTGCGCCATTTGGACCTAGGACACACAATAGCTCCCCGGTATTTAACTCAAAGCTGAGTTCATCAATGATCATTTTGCCACTGAGACAGTGGTGTATATTTCTCACTTCTATCATACCCTACTTTTCTTTTTGAAATTGATCAATAACCAAATGAAAAATGGTGCTCCTGCTAAAGAAGTAATAATCCCAATCGGTAACTCAGAAGGTGAAACTACCACACGAGAAGCTAGGTCTGCTAGTACTAAAAAGGAAGCTCCTAAAAGAACTGATAAGGGCAAAACAAGCTTATGATCCGCACCGATGAGGAGACGGATGATGTGTGGAATCACCAACCCGACAAATCCAATAATACCCGTAAATGCCACACTGACACCTACTGCCATCGCTACAGCTAATATGATACCTGTCTTAACCTTCTCCACAGAAAGCCCCATATGAAATGCTTCAGATTCTCCTAGGGATAAAAGATTGAGCGGCTTGGCAGTATTCAGCAGATAACCTATTGAGCCTAAGATCAATGGTGCAGAGATGCCGATCTTGAGCCAATTAGCACCGCCTAAATCCCCCAGACTCCAAAATGTGAAATTTCTAATCGCGGCATCATCCGCAAAATATAATGTAAGGCCTATCAAAGCTCCAGCTAGTGCATTGATGGCTACCCCAGATAGTATCAGTAAACTGATATCAGCTTTTGACCCTACTTTACTCAATTTATAAGCCGCTATGGTCAAAAGTAATCCTCCAATAAAAGCCACCAAAGGCTGTAGTAGCTGTATAAAAATAGGTGCAATCTCTAAAGAGATGATGTTGGAAAAAACGATCAAAATAACCACCATCAATGCCCCGCCACTACTCACCCCTATGAGACCGGACTCTACTAGTGGATTTCTAAATAATCCCTGAAGGGCTGCACCAGCTATAGCCAATGCAGCACCAACCATCGCACCAAGCAATATCCTCGGTAGTCTGATGTTCCAAAACACTGCTAATAGCTCTGGTTTTGGTTGATCCTTAGTGAAACCCAATTGATAAGAAATCACATGAAAGATGTCATTTAAAGAAAGTTGATAGGCACCTACTACAGCAGATAGCATCATGGCAGCTATAAGTATCAATAGCATCGCTCCTATCAATGACATCCTATGACTACTTCGAATCAGCATAGGTTGCTTGGATAAGTTCGAGAATAGCTTCGCCTGTTCTGGGGCCAAATCCAGAAAGTTTAAGACCATCTATGGCAATGATCTGCTTTCTTTTGCCAGCAGTCGTTTCAGAGATGCCTTTTATTTGCAGTGCTCCTTCCATTCCTCCGATAGATTGTAAGCCGCTTTCGAAGAAAACTACATAATCGGGATTGAGCTTGATAAGTGCCTCAGGCGTTAAAGGTTTAAAATCTTGAAATTCTACCTCAGTTTTTTGAAGTCCTGCAAGTGCGAACATTTCATCTACAAAGGTCTGTTGACCCGCTAGGAAGATCATGTCCTTTCCTCGTGCCATCACAAATGCTGCACTTAGTGAATCATTTTGGTAGGTTTCTAAGCTCTCTTGAGCTGCTGCCAAATCACTTTGAAGCTTTTCTATGAGCTGATTGGCCTCAACTTTCTTGTCAAGTAGTGCGCCTAGTTTCTCTATGTAGCTTATTGCCTCTTTAGTAGTATTAGGCTTATCTAGTACGACTGTTTCTATGCCGCTACTTTTAAGCTGTTCCAGTACTACTTGGTCTACATACTCATTTTCTAATAAGATGAGTGTAGGATTAAGGGAAAGTATACCTTCTGCTTTGATGCTATTTCTATAGCCTACAGATGGTAATGCTTGAAGTCTCTCTGGATATGTACTTGTACGATCTACACCTACTATCTGAGATTCTAGTCCTACTGCGGATACTATTTCGGCTGTAGTTCCCCCTACGATAACTATTCTATCATCAGTTTCTACTGTCGAAAGCTTCTCAACTTTATCAGATTGCCTGCTATTACAGGATGCTATGACTAGTATCAGTAAGAATAAATAGGATATTGCTCTCATCTTTATTTAGATTGAATATAAATATGATGCAAACATAATCGCTATTTAGATTAAATCCAATTAAGTAGTAATTGATTTAATTTATCAGGTTTAAAAAATCTTTGAAACTACCTATCAAAGCATAAAAAAAGCCCTTCCGCAAAGAAGAGCTTTTTATGAATTACAATTTGATGTCTAGATTAATACCACTTTCTCAATCTTACTTCAACATTGGTAGCACCAGCCTCTACTAAAGATTTAAACTTATCTACATCACTTAACCCTCCAGATCCTCTGTAGTGATAAGGATATACTACCTTAGGTTTAAAATCAATAACAGCATCTGCTGCTTGATCTACATTCATAGTATAAGGCTCATTCATACAAACAAATGCCACATCGATATCTCTCAAAGCACGCATCTCAGCGATATCTTCTGTGTCACCTGAGATATAGAATTTCTTGTCTCCAAAAGTGATCACATAGCCATTGCCCCTACCTTTTGGATGTCTTGAATCTTCTGTTTCTGGAAGATTATACATTGGGATAGCAGCTACTTCTAACTTATCCCACATCTTAGATTCTCCATTATTAAGTGTGATAATTTGCGAAAATTTAATGTCTCCCAGTTGATCTACGACAGCTTGTGGAGCTACCAGCGTAGCTTTGCTAAGATCAATACCTGCTAGGGTTTTCTTATCCAAGTGATCTCCGTGAATATCTGTGATCATGACAAGTGCAGGAGCACCAAATTTCGCAAAACCTTCAGGACCTCCATAAGGATCTACAAAGATACTTTGGTCATCCCACTGCATGGCAAATGAACCATGAGTAACTGGATTGATCGTGATTTCACCTACAGAAGATGATATCTTATCTTGTGCCACTGATATAGTGACAGCTAGAAGAAGTAAAAGTAGAAAGCTATATTTTTTCATAGTATGATTGGTTTTCTCCCATAACCAGCTCAAAGACTAAAGTGTTAAAAAGTCGACTTGAAATATGCTTTCCAGATGGCTACATCAGCTGCAGACCAATCAAGCATCTGAGCCTCTTGAAGATCAACCCACTGATACGCGTCATGTTCTGTTAAATGAATAACACCTTTTTCTATACTACATAAAAAAGGAAACAGATGAATCCTAAATGTGTCATATTGATGCACGACTGGTGGAAGCTGCTTTGAGATTTTAATTTTGATCATGAGTTCCTCCCAAATCTCGCGATGTAAGGCTTCATCTAAAGTCTCGCCAAGTTTCACTTTGCCACCTGGAAACTCCCAAAGTCCAGCATGAGCGCTTTGACTACCTCTTCGAAATGTCAGCAATCGCTTTCTATCTTGTATAACTGCACAGACAACTCTAATCTTTTTCATGATGAAATTTACTAAAAAGAAAAATCCCGCTCGCTGGCGGGATCTTTACCGGAAAATAAACCCAAATATAACATAGATATAGAGTGCTCATTCAAACGTTTGAAAAAAGCTCAAACCGAAATTTAACAACATCACTTATCCAATCAACAGTTGATTCTACTTACATTTTGACAATAAGTAAAATAACATTGTAGTTTCAAAACTAAAAAACAATTTTGATGAATAAAAAGGATATTTCCTATAGAGCAATTTTTTTATACATTTTTTATAAAAGCGATATTTTGATTATCTTTCCATTAAGAAAGCTAAAAAATCATGGATAAAAATTACGAAATCGACAACATAGACCTCAAAATAATATCACTTTTGAATGAGGATGCGAAAACTCCCTACACTGAAATAGCCAAAAAAGTCTTCGTTTCTAGTGGTACTATCCATGTGCGCATGCGCAAACTTGAAGAAATGGGTGTAGTAAAAGGTGCATCACTCAATATCGATTATGCCAAACTGGGTTATGATATCTCGGCATACTTGGGAATATATCTAGAAAAAAGCTCTTTATATGAAAGTGTAGTACAGCAACTCAAAGCCATCCCTGAAATAGTCAGCGCATACTATACTACTGGTAATTATAGCATTTTTGCAAAGATCATCTGTAAAGACACCAATCATCTAAGAACAGTACTTCATGATAAAATTCAAAAGGTGGAAGGCATAGATCGCACAGAGACATTTATCTCTCTTGAAGAAAGCATCAATAGACCCATACAGCTTCTAGAAGAAATCAAAAAATAAAGCTAAGCCTCTCCAATGTTAGAGGCTTTTTTTATTCACTTTTTGAGTCATGAAAATTATTAAGATTAAATCTAAATAATTTTAAACACATTATTATAGAGCTTGTCTATTGTTTATATAAAAAAATCATATTTTACTATGAGGCTTAAAAAGCTATTATTCAGCTCATTTTAGCCAATTTCTGATTTCACTCCCCTATTTTAAACAAGGCCTGAAACAATACTTTTCAGATAAATGTTGTATATTTGCGTAGCTAAATATAATTAGTCTAAATAACTAAATATGAGCAAAGACGACCAAATATTAGAGGACTTTACTTCACGTGAATATGAGCACGGTTGGACCGTAGATTTTGAAGCTGATGAAGCTCCAAAAGGTCTCAATGAAGACATCATTAGATTTATCTCAGCCAAAAAAGAAGAGCCAGAGTGGATGCTAGAATGGCGTCTTAAGGCTTATCGTGCTTGGCTTAAAATGGAAGAACCAGAATGGGCTAATGTCAACTATCCAAAAGTTGATTTTCAAGACCTCAAATACTATTCTGCTCCAAAGAAAAAAGTCAATCCGAAAAATCTTGATGAAGTAGATCCTGAATTGCTCAAAACTTTTGAGAAATTGGGTATTTCTCTCAATGAACAAAAAAGATTGACTGGAGTGGCGGTAGATGCTGTCATAGACTCCGTATCAGTGGCGACTACCTATAAAGAAAAGTTAGGAGAACTGGGTATTATCTTCTGTTCATTTAGTGAAGCAGTTCATAATCATCCTGAGCTGATCAAAAAGTATATGGGATCCGTAGTTCCTGCTACAGATAACTATTATGCTGCGCTAAACTCGGCTGTTTTTTCAGATGGATCATTTTGTTACATCCCAAAAGGTGTGAGATGCCCTATGGAGCTTTCCACCTATTTCCGTATCAATGCAGCCAATACAGGACAGTTTGAGAGAACATTGATCGTAGCGGAAGATGGAGCGTATGTGAGTTACCTAGAAGGATGCACAGCCCCAATGAGAGATGAAAATCAACTTCATGCAGCAGTAGTGGAGATCTATGCAGGCGCCAAAGCTGAAGTTAAATACTCTACCGTACAAAACTGGTATCCGGGAGACAAAAATGGTAAAGGTGGTATTTACAATTTTGTAACCAAAAGAGGAATTTGTGCTGGTGACCATGCTAAAATCTCTTGGACTCAAGTAGAAACAGGATCAGCGGTCACTTGGAAGTATCCTTCTTGTATATTGAAAGGCGACTATTCTATTGGTGAGTTTTACTCTGTAGCTGTCACTAATAACTATCAGCAAGCAGATACTGGAACTAAAATGATCCATATCGGTAAAAATACCAAATCAAGAATTGTATCTAAGGGCATCTCTGCTGGAAAGTCCCAAAACTCTTACAGAGGTCAAGTACAAGTGATGAAGCGAGCAACCAATGCTCGAAATTTCTCTCAATGTGATTCATTGCTTATGGGAAACAATTGCGGTGCCCATACATTCCCTTATATAGATATTAATAACAGCACTGCTCAAGTAGAGCATGAAGCAACCACTTCAAAAATCGGAGAAGATCAAATCTTCTATTGTAATCAGAGAGGAATCAGTACAGAAGATGCAGTGGCACTGATTGTAAATGGATACGCTAAGGAAGTCCTCAACCAGCTTCCAATGGAGTTTGCTGTGGAAGCACAGAAACTACTTGCTCTGACACTTGAAGGATCAGTAGGATAATTAGAATAAAGAACAAAGCCAAAAATCGACAAAGACAATGCTATCTATAAAAAATTTACATGCTAACATCGAGGGAACAGAAATCCTTAGAGGAATCAATCTTGAAGTAAAGCCAGGGGAAGTTCACGCGATCATGGGACCTAATGGTTCAGGAAAAAGCACTTTAGCCTCTGTTCTAGCTGGTAGAGAAGAGTATGAAGTTTCTGAAGGAGAAGTTTCTTTTCTAGGCAAAGACTTACTTGACTTATCACCAGAAGACAGAGCGAGAGAAGGTATCTTTTTAGCTTTTCAATATCCTGTAGAAATCCCGGGGGTTAGTTCAACTAATTTCTTAAAGACTGCTGTCAATCAAGTAAGAGAATATAGAGGTCAGGAACCACTTGATGCTGTTTCATTTCTTTCATTGATGAAGAGCAAAATGGGCTTGGTAGAGATAGATCAAAAATTACTCAGCAGATCATTAAACGAAGGTTTTTCTGGTGGTGAGAAAAAAAGAAATGAAATTTTCCAAATGGCCATGCTAGAGCCGAAACTTGCCATTCTTGATGAAACTGACTCTGGTCTTGATATCGATGCACTCCGCATCGTAGCCAATGGTGTCAATAAACTGAAATCAGCAGACAATGCGACCATTGTAGTGACTCACTATCAAAGACTCTTAGATTATATCGTGCCAGATTACGTTCACGTGCTCTACAAAGGCCGAATCGTCAAGTCAGGTACTAAAGAACTTGCATTAGAATTAGAAGAAAAAGGATACGACTGGATCAAGGAAGAAGTAGACGGAGCTACCGTTTGATTTTTGATTCACCTTTTAATTTAATCATCATGGAATTAACACAACAGGCGCAGACAGCGGAATTCTTTAAGAGGCTCAATCCTAATAAGCTAGCTCAAAATAGACTTGATATTTTTAATCAGGCGAAAGAAGCTTTGATAAAAAATGGATTGCCAAAACTCAAAGAAGAAGAATATAAGTTCACAGCAATCACTAAAACGCTGGACAAAGCAAAAGTATCTTTACTTCCTGCAGAAAAGTTTGATATAAGTGCTTCTTTGACTCGAAAAGAAGTGATAGCTGACCTCGATGCTGATATCATTGCTTTTAATAATGGAGTATATGACGCTAATCTATCAAGCTACTCTCCTAGCCTAAACGTAAATGTTGAAGATGGTTCTACTGAGACAGCATCATTTAAAAAACACTTTGGATCTTACGCTAAAGCTGATAAGGATGCCTTCATAGCGCTCAATACCGTCTATGCAAAAGAGGTTGTTCACATTCATCTAGCTAAGAAAGAAGTCCTTACTAAACCTGTTATATTTAGATATTATCAGTCAAACAATCAAGAAACTTCCTACCCTAGAGTCTTGATCACTTCAGAGGAATTTGCCGAAGGTGCATTTATAGAACAGATCATCTCAGAAGAAGGAAGCGGATATTTTATCAATGGCTTGACTGAAATCTATTGTGCTGAAAATACCCACTTGCAATACCATAAAGTACAAAAGCAAAGTAAAGAAGCGATAGAAGTTAATACGCTTGAAGTTTTTCAAGAGAAATCATCTACTTTTTCCTCCTATCTGCTTTCACTCCAAGGTGGTATGCTGAGAAACAATCTCAATATCACGCTTAATGGTAGTGGTGGAGAAGCTAATATGAATGGACTGTATTTGCTCAATGGTCAATCTCATGTAGATAATCATACATCTGTAGATCATAGAGAGCCACATTGCAATTCTAATGAACTCTATAAAGGCGTCTTAGATGATAGCTCAAGAGGAGTTTTCAATGGCAAGATTTACGTAAGAAGGATCGCTCAAAAGACAAATGCTTTTCAGCAGAACAACAATATCCTACTGTCTGAAGATGCTACCATCAATACTAAGCCTCAATTGGAAATTTGGGCGGATGATGTGAAGTGTTCACATGGTTGTACGACTGGCCAATTAGATGAAGAAGCCTTGTTTTACTTACAAGCGCGCGGTGTAGGCAAAGTATCAGCACGTGCGATGCTTTTAGAAGCATTTGCAGCAGATGTCATTGCCAACGTCAGTATAGATAGTCTCAGAAACTATATGATCGATAATATCAAAGAAAGATTAGGAGCACATTATTAATGATACAAAACGCAAACATCAAATCATCTTTTGATCTCAAACTTATCAGAGATCAATTCCCCATACTTCACCAAGAAGTCAATGGAAAAGATTTGGTGTACTTTGATAATGCTGCAACCACTCAAAAGCCAAAGCGAGTAATAGAGGCTTTAAATAAGTACTATGAAGTAGATAATGCCAATATCCACAGAGGCGCACATGCATTGGCAGATAGATCTACTCGCTATTTTGAGCATACAAGGGCTAGTATTTGTCAGTTTATCAACTCCCCTAGTGAAGACCAAATCATTTTTACTAAAGGAACTACTGATGGTATTAATCTAGTAGCAGCAACTTTTGGTCGTGCAAACATAAAGAAGGGTGATAGTATCATCATCTCTCACATGGAGCACCATTCTAATATAGTGCCTTGGCAAATGCTCTGCGAAGCTACGGGTGCTACATTGAAAGTCATCAAAGTGACAGCGTCTGGCGAGCTAGATATGAACTCATTTGATGAGTTGTTAGACAAGTCTGTCAAACTTGTTTCTATTGTCCATGCTTCAAATGCACTAGGAACGATCAATCCAGTAGAGGAGATTATTCAAAAAGCCCATCAAATAGGCGCTAAAGTCTTATTAGACGGTGCGCAGTCAGCCTCTCACCTACTTGTAGATGTCCATGCCTTAGACTGTGACTTTTATGTTTGCTCTGCTCACAAGCTGTACGGACCTACAGGTGTAGGTTTTCTTTACGGAAAAAGAGAACTTCTCGAAGAAATGCCTCCATATCAAGGTGGTGGTGAAATGATCAAAGAAGTTGACTTTGCTGGCACTACTTACAATACGATCCCTTTTAAATTTGAGGCAGGAACGCCTAATATTGGCGATGTGATAGCTTTCAATGAAGCGATTCAATTTATCAATGAGCTAGGTAAAGATGCCATCATGTCACATGAAAATGAGCTCTTAGCCTATGCTACTGAGGGGATGGAATCTATACCAGGCGTCAGGCTAATTGGTACAGCAGCTAAAAAAGTAAGTGTTCTCTCCTTTCTTATAGAAGGTATGCATCCCTTTGATGTGGGGATGATGCTTGATGCTAGAGGAATAGCCGTTAGAACTGGGCACCACTGTACACAACCATTGATGAAGCTATTCAATATTGAAGGAACTGTGAGAGCGTCCTTTGCTGTTTACAATACCAAGAATGAAATTGATACGCTATTAGAAGGCGTAGCTAAACTAGCCAAAATGAAGCAAAGCGTATGACCATCAATAGCATACAAGATCAAATCATAGATGAATTTGCTATCTTAGGTAATGACAGAGAGAGTACTATCTTCTACATCATGGAGCTAGGAGCTAAACTTCCAGCAATGGCTGAAAGTGACAAGACAGAAGATAACATCATCAAAGGATGCCAATCTAAAGTCTGGTTGACAGCTGATACCGATGCTGACAAAGTTTCTTTCAATGCAGATAGTAATACAGATATCACAAAAGGACTCATTAGTCTCTTGATCCGAGTGCTCAATCAGCAAAAGCCTGAAGATATACTATCAGCTGACCTATATTTTATAGAAAAAATAGGAATGGGCTCAATCATAGGGTCGCAAAGATCTAATGGTCTAGCAGCGATGATCAAACAAATGAAAATGTACGCTTTGGCCTGCCAAGCAAAATTGCAAATGCAGAAATAATTATGAGTGAAGAAGGTGTAATCAACAAGGAAGAAATGAAAGAGCGCGTAGTCGCTGCGCTCAAGACGGTATATGATCCTGAGATTCCTGTAGATATCTACGAGCTAGGATTAATCTATGAGATCAATCTCTATCCTGTTAATAATGTATTCATCTTAATGACACTGACTTCTCCATCTTGCCCAGCAGCTGAGCATATACCTGGAGAGGTCAAAAAAGCAGTCAGTGAAATCGAAGGCATCAATGAAGTAGAAGTGGAAATCACATTTGATCCACCTTATACGCAAGATATGATGTCTGAAGCAGCTAAATTAGAATTAGGGTTTTTATAAAAAGTAAAGCATATGTATCCAGAACAACTTGTAGCTCCCATGAGAGCAGACCTGACAGAAGCAGGTTTCGTAGAGTTCAAAACTCAAGCGGATGTGGACAACCATCTGACAAATCATAAAGGGACTTCTCTTATCGTTATCAATTCTGTGTGTGGCTGTGCTGCGGGTGCTGCCAGACCAGGCGTGAAATACGGTATTGCTAAATCACCTAAAAAGCCAGACGTGCTTGCTACGGTATTTGCAGGTGTTGATAAAGAAGCTGTAGACAGACTGAGACAGTTAACAGCGCCTTATCCACCATCTTCTCCAGCAGTAGCTTTATTCAAGGACGGTGAGCTAGTACATTTCATCGAAAGACATCATATCGAAGGTCGTACCGCACAGATGATCGGTGACCATTTAGTGGATGTTTTCGCAGAGTTTTGTGACTAAGAGAAACAGACATTCAAAATAGTTAAGGGAAAGCACTAAGTTTTCCCTTATTTTTTTGATCTGAACCGAACAAATTTTATTTGTTTACGATTATATACATGTATAAACATGAATCAAATGATAACAATAGATTGGACACTAGAAATAATGATGGGACTAGCATTTTTCATCATTTCTGGATTTTATTACGGGGTGAGAAGTGTCGATGTGAAGGGTGTTCAAACTTTATTTTTAGCTTTAGGATCAGCTTTGATGGCTTTTATGGTTTTTGGATCTGTACTTACCCTAGTTTGGTTAGTGATGATGCCATTTGGAATACATATTGGCATTCCAAATTTTCCTAAAGCACTACTTTTGATGACGACTATGACCGTGATGAGCTTTTATGTGAGTTATGCCGCGGGTCTCATCAAATTAAGTTTTCGCAGTAAAGTGAAAGCTTGAGTAGTCACAATACCATTTTGTTTACAAAAGGATAGAAGTACTTTTCATTTTTAAATTGGATACCAAGAATGAAAGTCTTTTTAGTTATCTTAGGGCGTGAATTTTAATATTTCAATTATATAAAAACCCAACATATATGTCAGAAATAGCAAAACTTTCGTATGACGGCCAAGAATATGAGCTGCCTGTCATAGAAGGTACTGAGCAAGAGAAAGCCATTGATATCGCCAAACTTAGAGGTGCTTCAGGCTTGATCACCATAGACCCAGGATACAAAAACACAGGCGCTACAACGAGTGCTATTACTTATCTTGATGGTGAAAATGGTATTTTAAGATACAGAGGTTATAACATCGAAGACTTAGCTGATAAGTCTAACTTTTTAGAGGTTTCTTATCTACTCATATATGGTGAGCTACCTACAGCTGAGCAATATGCTAAGTTCTCAAATGAAATCACTACACATACACTCGTACACGAAGACATCAAAAAGATCCTAGAAGGCTTCCCTTCTAACGCGCATCCAATGGGCGTATTATCTTCTTTGGTTTGTTCTTTGACAGCTTTTTATCCTCAGTCATTAGATCCCAATAGATCTGCTGAGGAGGTCAATTTGAGTATTATTAGATTACTTGCTAAGCTTCCTACTTTTGCTTCTTGGTCTTACAAGAATAAAGTAGGTCACCCGGTAAACTATCCAGACAATAGCTTAGACTACTGTTCAAACTTCTTGAAAATGATGTTTGCGCTTCCTGCTGAAAAGTACGAAGTAGATCCAGTAGTAGCTAATGCTCTTGATAAATTGCTCATTCTTCATGCAGATCACGAGCAAAACTGCTCTACTTCTACAGTAAGGATCGTAGGATCTTCTCAGGCAAGTATATATGCTTCTATTTCTGCTGGTATCAATGCCCTTTGGGGACCACTTCACGGAGGTGCTAATCAGTCAGTGATAGAGATGCTTGAAGCGATCAAAGCAGATGGTGGAGATGCTGATAAGTACTTAGCCAAAGCAAAAGATAAAAATGATCCTTTCAGACTGATGGGCTTTGGTCACAGAGTTTATAAGAACTTTGATCCAAGAGCTAGAATCATCAAAAAGGCTGCAGATGATGTATTAAGCAAGTTGGGAGTTAACGATCCTATCTTAGAGATTGCTAAAAAGCTTGAAGAAGCTGCGCTTAATGATGAGTACTTTATCGAAAGAAAGCTTTATCCAAACGTAGATTTCTACTCAGGTATCATCTACAGAGCACTAGGTATTCCTACTGATATGTTCACTGTGATGTTTGCCCTTGGTAGACTTCCAGGCTGGATAGCGCAGTGGAAAGAAATGAGAGAAAATGGTGAGCCGATTGGTAGACCAAGACAAGTATACACTGGATATACGCAAAGACCATACGTAGAAATGAATAAGCGTTAATCCTACATCAATCAGAGAAATCCTGCTTCCTAAAGAGGCAGGATTTTTTATTTAATATTAGTGACATAATCTGTCAGGCAACTAACAATTACTCTTGTTAACTGTTAAATTCACAATGCCATAGGAGTAATATATGAAGCGCTTTGCAAGACTCTTTGAAGAACTGGACCAGACCAATAAGACTAATGACAAGGTTCAGATTCTGAAAACTTACTTTTTAGATGCCCCTGATGAGGATAAGCTCTGGGCATTAGCGCTTTTTACCCATAGAAGACCAAAAAGGCAAATCAACACTACATTACTTCGAATCTGGACAGCTGACTATGCTGGTATTCCAGATTGGCTTTTTGAAGAGAGCTACCATACTGTGGGTGATCTAGCAGAGACTATCTCCCTCCTACTTCCTATCACTGAAAATAATACATCACATAGCTTGACTTGGTGGATCAACTATTTGCAAGACCTTAAAGATTTAGAAGAGTCAGAAAAGAAGGCTCGTATAATAAATGCTTGGCAGAGTTTAGATCAAAAAGAGCGGTTTGTTTTTACCAAGCTCATTACTGGTGGTTTTAGAATTGGTGTTTCTCAAAATCTGGTAACTAGAGCCATTGCAGAGGCATTTGACATAGACAAGTCTGTGATAGCGCATAGACTAATGGGTGACTGGCATCCTGATAGGATTAGCTTCCAAAAACTCATCTTGGAGGAAAGACATCAAGATGATCACTCTAAACCTTACCCTTTTTACCTAGCCCATCCAATAGAGGATCATCCAAAGGAATTAGGGTCTATCAAGCAGTGGCAGATAGAATGGAAATGGGATGGCATTAGAGGACAAATCATCATCAGAGGTGGGGAAGTGTATATCTGGTCGAGAGGAGAAGAGTTAGTAACAGACAAATTTCCAGAGCTACATGCTTTTAAATCACTGCCTGATGGGACTGTATTAGATGGTGAGATCATTCCCTATGCCGATGGACAACCTTTATCATTTGCATTGCTTCAAACAAGAATAGGCCGAAAAGTCCTGTCCAAAAAGATCTTACAAGAGGCTCCTATATCATTTATTGCGTATGACCTTCTCGAATGGAAAGGCAGCGATATCAGAGAAAGCCCACAAGAAGTTCGAAGATCACTTTTGGAGGAACTGCATGAGTGCTTTACGACTATCCCAACTTTTATATTATCTCCTCTAATCTCTGCAGACAGTTGGGATCATTTGACTCAACTGAGAGAAAAGTCAAGAGAGATGCTCGCTGAAGGTATGATGATCAAGCATAAAGATGCTGCTTACGAAGTAGGGCGAAAACGAGGCTCTTGGTGGAAGTGGAAGATAGATCCACTCACGATAGATGGTGTGATGCTCTATGCTCAAAAAGGTCATGGAAGGCGAGCAGATTTATTTACAGATTACACTTTGGCCGTATGGGACGGAGATCTCTTAGTTCCTTTTGCCAAAGCCTACTCAGGTCTGACAGATGCTGAGTTAAAGGAAATAGATGCCTTCGTAAAGAAGAACACAAAAGAAAAGTTTGGCCCCGTGAGAACGGTTGTTCCAGAATTAGTATTTGAAATAGCTTTCGAGGGTATCCAAAAAAGCCCAAGACACAAGTCAGGCATAGCATTGAGATTTCCTAGAATACTCAGATGGAGAAAAGATAAAACAGCCAAAGAAGCTAATACACTTGCTGATCTCAAAAAGCTACTTTCCATATATGGCTGATATTTCAATAGGTCATACATTTTTTGCTCAAAAAGGCTGGAAGCCGTTTCCATTTCAAGAGGAAGTATGGCGAGCTTATCTAGAGGGTAAGAGTGGCTTACTCAACGCACCTACTGGTAGTGGCAAGACTTATTCCCTTTGGCTACCTGTACTCATGGAGTATATTCAGCAAAATCCAGACTATCTTAAACCAAAGAAAAATGGACTACAGATCATTTGGATCACTCCGTTGAGAGCGCTCGCACAGGATATCAAATTGGCTATGGAACAGGTCTGTGAGGCTCTTGAACTCCCATGGCAGGTAGCGGTAAGAAGCGGAGATACAACATCGGCAGAGCGGCAGAAACAAAAACGAAATATGCCAGAGTGTCTCATTACTACACCAGAAAGTTTGCACCTGCTACTAAGTCAAAAAGACTCTCATAAACTATTTTCGACACTCAAATCAGTAGTCGTAGATGAATGGCACGAGTTACTGGGCAATAAACGAGGGGTACAGATAGAGCTAGCACTGTCTAAAATCAAGTCTTTAACTGATAAGCCTCTGAAGATTTGGGGGATATCTGCCACCATAGGCAATTTAGAGCAAGCTAAGGAGGTTTTACTAGGCTCAAACTATCCAGAAAGCGTAAGTGTCATCGCTGATATCAACAAGAAAATAGTCGTAAAGTCAATCTTGCCACCTAAGGTAGAACAATATCCCTGGGGTGGACACTTGGGTATCAAGATGCTTCCTGAAATCTTGCCCATCATTGAAAAAAGTAAGACCACACTCCTATTCACCAATACCAGATCTCAGACAGAGATGTGGTATCAAAAGATTCTGGAGTTTGCTCCAGAACTCTCTGGTCTGATAGCGATGCACCATGGGTCACTTGACAATGACGTCAGAGCATGGGTAGAGGAAGCGCTACATCAAGGAAAACTGAAGTTAGTAGTCTGCACATCAAGTCTAGATCTGGGAGTCGATTTTAGACCTGTAGAGACTGTCATACAAGTAGGCGGTCCTAAAGGTGTAGCCAGATTTGCACAAAGAGCAGGTCGTAGTGGACATCAACCAGGAGCTCAAAGTATGATATACTTCCTTCCTACCAACTCTCTAGAACTCATAGAGAGCATTGCACTACAAAAGGCCATCAAAAACAAGCGCTTTGAAGACAGAATCCCCTTGGAGAAAAGTTTCGATACACTGATACAATACTTGGTGACCTTAGCTGTCGGGGAGGGATTTGAGCCAAACAAAATACTTGATCAGATCAAAACCACCTTTTGCTTTAAAGAGATCACTGATGAAGAATGGCAATGGGTCTTAAAATTCATCACTGATGGAGGAGAAAGTCTAAGTGGCTATGATGAATATGCTAAAGTATCACTCATAGATGGGAAATATAAGGTTGAAAATAAGAAAATAGCACTGAGACATCGACTATCCATTGGTACGATCGTGAGTGATCCTATGCTGAAAGTGAAGTACATGACTGGAGGCTATATCGGACAGGTAGAAGAAAGTTTTATCAGTAAAATCAAAAAAGGAGATGTGTTTTTCTTTGCTGGAAGAAGTCTCGAATTTATCCAGATTAAAGAGATGCAAGTACTCGTCCGTAGATCCAATCGTAAAACAGGAATCGTACCTCGCTGGATGGGCGGTCGGATGCCGCTCTCTTCACAACTCTCCAATATGATCAGAGAAGAACTTCATCAAGCGGCTTTAGGGCGGTATGAAAGTATAGAGCTACAGACTATCCAACCAATCTTAGAAACGCAACAGAGACTTTCTATCATTCCTGATCTGAATACACTTTTGATAGAATATGTAGAGACCAAAGAAGGACATCATCTATTCATTTATCCATTTGAGGGGCGTTTTGTACATGAAGTACTCTCTTCATTGATCGCTTATAGAATCAGTTTAGATACTCCAATATCCTTTAGCATAGCCATGAATGATTACGGGTTTGAACTTCTTTCTGATGAGCCTATACCGATAGAAGAAGCGCTATCCACTGATTTATTTTCGATGAATAATCTACTGAGTGATATCTATGCAAGTATCAACCAAGCAGAAATGGCCAAAAGAAAGTTTAGAGATATTGCCAGCATAGCGGGTTTGATCTTTCAAGGATTCCCAGGGAAAGGCATCACTCAAAAACACTTACAAGCTTCTTCGGGAATTCTCTATGGCGTCTTTGAACAATACGATCCTGAGAATTTACTTTTATACCAAGCCAAAGAAGAAGTGTTGACCGTGCAACTTGAAAAGGAACGATTGATCAAAGCCATGCAGCGTATCAATCAACAAAAAATACATTTACAAAGATGCGCTAGACCTACTCCTTTTGCTTTTCCTATCATGGTCGATCGGCTACGTGCTAAGCTAAGCTCTGAAAAGCTAGAAGATCGCATAGCTAAGATGCAGGCAGCATTGTTAAAATAATCTTGATTTTAACTTATCTTGCCTATGTTTTGTAATTTGTATAGTCAACTAACAACACTATGAAAAAATTCTTAAAAATTGCCATACCTATTGGACTTGTTGTGCTTGCTATCATCATTTGGTGGCGGTACTTTTTTGTATTCAGTGAAGGTGTCAAAGCGGGAGATCTAAACTATTTTGAGAAGAAAGGTTTTGTATTTAAAACCTATGAAGGTAGACTAGTCCAAGCCGGGTTTCAGAGTCCTACCCCAGGAGGATTACAGAGCAATGAATTTAGATTTAGTGTAGAAAGTGATGAAATCGCATCCAAATTGGAGCGAGCTAGCGGTCGCTTTGTAGAGCTTAGATATAAAGAATACTTCGCTCCAGTACCTTGGAGAGGCGCTTCTACCTATGTGGTAACAGAGGTACTTGACATCCAAGATGGCAAAGAGGCTAATGAAATGCCTGTGAAGTAATTAAAAACCACCTTGACGTGAATCAAGGTGGTGGTAGTTAAAAAAATTGAGAGTTATCTTTATTACCTAAAAGTCAATTTCTGACTTCCTGAAGAGCTTCTTCCATTGATGCGAAAGCTATTCCCCTGTCCCATCTCAAGCTTTTTGGAAGACTTATTTCCGTTGATAGAAAGTGAACCACTGCTGGCTGCTAAGGATACTTTCCCCTCATTGAGTTTATTGTTAAAATCTATGGCTATAGATCCTGACGAAGTATTTAAGTTGAGCGTCTCACTAGCCAGCACATTCTTGCCTTTTATAGAACCACTAGAGCTTTTTGCACGTGAGAGACCAGCTACATCAGTCATAGATATACTACCGGAAGTTGTTGAAAGTGATACACTTTGCATATTGATCTCTACTAGTTCAATACTTCCAGAACTACTAGAGATATCCATTTGATTTCCAGTTATATTGTTCATTTTGAGACTTCCTGAAGTTACTTTGCCTGAAATATCTCCTTTTATATTTTGAAGCTTTAGCATTCCTGAAGTAGTAGCGGCATAAATGTGACCTTGGACATCCTGAAGTGAAATAGATCCTGATGATGCTCTAAAACTCAGTGAATCATGATTTACATTTCTGACAAAAGCATTACCACTAGATATCTTGAGATCAATCGCAAGATCAGAAGGACCTGTAAAGATGAAGGCTCCTTCTAATGCATTATTCATAAACCATGATTTATTATTTTCTAATACCTCGATCCAGACCTTCATAGTTTCCCCTAATCGCTCATAGCGTATTTTGTACGGATTTTGATCTTTTGATTTTCCGAAAATCTTACCAGCAAAGGTCAACTCCTCTCCCATGCCTCCTTGATAATCTACCTCAATGAAGCTACTATTGATTTCTAATCGCTTGATGCCACTTTCTCTAAAAGAAGCCTCTTCTAAAAGTGACTGAGCAGATACTGTGTGGATCATCAGGACAAGTGCAAACACCGTCCCGATGATTAATTTTATTGACTTATACATTTGATCCACCGTTTGTGCTGTTAGTAGTCGATATCACCAAGCCACGTACTTCTACAGCTATTTTATAGTTATACTCAGCAGCTAAGCTCTTGAAGTTGACTAGATCCACTATCGTTCCGATAAAACATAGACCTGCAGTCAATAAGTATAAGATACCTAGCCCAATATGTCCTAATATAAACCTGTGTATACCAGCAAACCCAACAAAACCTAGAAGCGCCAACAACAGAATCAACTGATTGTCTTTTCGTCTAGCACGATAGACTGTAGCAAAAAGCTGTGCTTGATCTTCATTCATATCATTGAGAATGTTCGATACATTCATCATTTCCATACCTTCAAGCTCAGGTAGATATTTTAATACACTTGCCATAATTTTACTTTTTTAAATAGTTTACAATAAGTTGAAAAATGCGATAAATCAATAGCAAAATAGCTGGGATCCCTAACCAATGCTGTGAAAATGAACGGGCAAATTCGCCTTTGAATGCCCAAGCCATAGATCTTCCTAAGCCACATCCTGGACAAAAATCAAATCCAAGTCTGTCAATCGGACAAAGTGAAAAGTGGCTCGCTTCACTAGGTGTAAAAAGCGCCAAGCTTATCAAGGCTATCGTCCAAAATACGGCTTCTAGTGGAAACACTTTTCGATTAAGTTGGTCAACTGATTTCTCCATTTGATGGATAAAAGCCAATTAACATGCCAGTGGCCAAAATGTGCTTTAATTGGTCAAAAATGAGGGTTTATGAAAAAGATATGTGCGAAAATAGGTTAAAAAGTGTTCGTTTTCGGTCAAAATAACTATGAAATGAAACTGACGATTGAAACTAGGTTTATCTTAAATGACCGTCTATTTCAAATTGACTTATCCCCTAGTTATCCTCTACTTATCTCCTAGTCAAAGCTTAGTCAAAGCCTAGTTTTATTAATAGACAGGAAGTTGAATGCTGATCTGTTGATTTGGAAAATAAATCTGAACCTGTTGCTCAAATGTCTTCTTGGCTTGTGCATATCCAGATCGGTTAGCACTAGGACTTGCTGGGTGATTATTAAAAATATACAGGGCCTTGGCTACTTGCTGGTCTAGCTTAGATTGAGCTAGTCCTAGATATGCCCCTATTTCCTGCCCCAAAAAATAATTCATCAGTGAAACCACTATTCTTGACTGTGTCTCATCAGGTGCCGTTTGTTTGAAGTAAGTGATCAAAGAATCAGTTAATTTTTCCCCTGCTTCGCTTGTTCTAAAATTCCGTAATCTGATAGCTTTATCTAGATAGATAGCCTCTTTGATATGAGAGCAAACTAGGGACTCTGATACGCCCAACGTCAAACCAATCTGTTGCCAAAAGTACATATAGGCATCTCCATCAGATATATCGTAATTTACAGAGGACTTTTTCAAACCCTTCAGGCAGATATAGCTAAAAGCCAGGTTTGTTCCTGCCATATCCTCCTGATTTACAGGAAATCCTAGCTTCATATCCCAGTTGGACTTTAAGCAAAAATACCTAGCAAAAGCATGCATAAGTCTCGTCTTAAATAAAGCCAAATAACCACTTCCTTGAGGTTCAAATGCATCAGGAGACATGATGTCCAGCACAAAGGAGGCAGTTTCAAAAAGACGCTTTCCAGGCATATTCTTGATTTTTTCAGATCGCCAAAGTACCTGAGCACCATCTGCACCTGCATAGCAGTATGGCAAACTATAAAGCCCTAATAAACTCAATAGCTGACCACTGTACTGAGAAAAAAAAGTTTGACCTTTTGACAAGAGATCTGAATCCGCTTTTTCTATCGTATTTATGATATGATTTCGGACTTGAGAAAGCTTTGAAGGCAGTGATAATGCTAGAAAAGCCTCATTAAAGTCCGTTTTATTAATCGATTCTAGTACGCTTTGTCTATCTGATGAGTCCATTAGAGCCATAAGCGCCTCATCAGCGAGTGGATCTCCTACTTTTCTAGCCAAAGCCAATGTATCTTGAAGCGAAGCAAATGAGGTTTCTTGCATATTATGCTAACTCTCAGTTAGTATTTTCTGTTTCGTGATAGTATTTTAAAACCTAAACATTAATTTTGTACTTTGGAACGTTATGCTAGAAATGAAGAACATTATTGGAATTTTTATTTGTCTATTCATCATATTCCCAAGTTTTCTGTGGGCGCAAAGTGATTCAGATATCTATCTAATAGCTATAAAAAGCACGAAAAATAGTATTAAGGTCAATCCAAATAATGAGCCGCAAAAAATTAATGAGCAGGTTGGATACAATGATCAACCCTATTTTGTAGGAAAAAATAAGTTGGCTTATTCTGCTGAAATCGATGGACAAAATGATATTTTGATTTATGATCTAAAAGAAAAGTCATATTTTAATATCACTAATACCCCTACTAGTGAGTATTCCCCTAAGCTTACTGACTGTGAACAATATGTATCTGCAGTGACAGTGGAAGAAGATGGGAAGCAGCGACTTTGGCTCTATCCATTTTCTCTTGGAGAGCCTGATCTTTTATTGCATAGATTTGAGCCCATTGGCTACTATGATTGGTATGATAATAAGGTCGTTGGATTTATATTAGGCAATCCAAATACCTTACAATATGCGTATAGTTTAGATGAAGTCGTGACGCTAGATGAGCAAATCGGCAGAACAATACAAAAAGTAAAAGGTAGTACAACAGAGATTCGCTACAGTAAACAAGTTGGTAACGAATCTGTTATCTGTGGGGTAAATATAGCTGACCCTAAGCGTCCAGTAAAAAAAACTATAGGGAAAGCACTTCCAGGAAGTAGAGATTTTTACTTTATAGATGAAAATATAGCCTTGATGGCTAGAGGCAATGTGATCTATAGTAGAAACTTCGCTGAGAATGATGGTAATTGGGAGATTTGTTACGAATTTACTGACAATACAGCCATCATCACCAGAATAGCTGTAGATGAAAAGAAAAAAAACTTAGCTTTTACTGTTTCCAAAAACAAATAAACACTGAACCTAAAACAAGAAATAACTTAACCGCCCTGACTATGCAAGAAATCGTACAATTCCCGAGTGTAATAGAAAGTAATAATGTAGACCTGAAAAATGTAGCTCAGGACTTATCTACAGGCTTAAAGATATTCCACGAAGGCCAAGGATATATCATAGGTAACTTAGCCCTATCTGAGGGTGTATCTCCACACAAAAACATCAATAGTGCACCTGATGATGTAGACTATAGATTGCTGTTAAAATCTAGTTTGCTCATCGCTAATCAAAAGTTAGGAAATCCTATCACTGTGACTACTGGCTTCCCTTTTTCTACTTTCCAGTTGTATAGAGATGCCTCTAAAAATCTCATCACTGGTGAGCACGAAGTTGAGTTTGACGCTGGTACATTTGGTGGTGGATCGCGCAAAAAAGTAGTTGTAGAAGTAGATAATGTATATGTCATGCCAGAAGTCGTTGGCTGTGCACTTGGTCTAAGACATGCAGAACAGAAGCAGACTGGAAATTTCTTCATGCTTAGCTTAGGCTACGGTACATTTGAGGCTATACTAAGTACAGAAGGTGGTATCGTTCAGCGTTCTGCTGTGTCCACTTACGGCATCAGATATGCCGTCAACCTACTCACGAGAGAACTTTCTAAGACTCACTACCTTGATTTGAAGACAGAACACCAGATAGATGTTGCTTTCAGCAAAGGATTTATATTCCTTAATAGAAAGCGTATTGACTTGACAGAACTTAAAAAAATGGTCATCAAGCAGTATTATGATGATGTAGTCTCTCCTTCTTTGAGAAAAGCTTTCACAGATGCTGATTTTGGTAGATCAAATAAACTATTCCTAGCTGGAGGCGGTGCTATGTATCCTGAGTTAGTTGAATTGTTTAAGCAAGAGTTTGAAGGAATCGTAGAAGTGATCGTTCCTGAAGATCCTGCATCGCTAGCGGCTAGAGGCTATTGTCATAATAGCTACTTAGTCAACGGTGGAGATAAAAGTAAAGCAGTTGGTATAGATATCGGAAACTCCAATACTGTACTAGCTACTTTTGAAAAAGAAAGCTACGTATAATAATAGAAGTAAACCAAACCACTAAGAATGTTTAAGAAAGCAAAAAGACTTGATCCTGCTACTAATTTCACCATTTTACAGCATGCATTTGTATTGACTGGTGATATTGTTTCTGAAAATGACATAAGAATCGAAGGCCAGATTAATGGAAAAGTTACTACTACTGGCCGTATAGTCATCGGAGAAAATGCTCAGATAAATGGAGACCTCACTGCCAAAGAAATCTTCATTCATGGCAATGTAAAAGGTCAAGTAATCGCGCTTTCTGAACTAGTCCTTAAAAATACTAGCAAGTTTCAAGGTAGTATTTTTACCAAGTTGATCACTGTCGAAAACGGTGCTTCATTGGATGGAAGATTAAATACATTCTCAGAGGATATCAGCGATCCAGAGGAGATCATCACGATGATCAATACCCAAGAGGAACTGAAGCCTAAAAAGGCTGCAGTTGAAACGAAACCTATCAATGAGGGTGCTGAGTCTGTTGTTTCAGCAGAGACGGCTGTCATGGTCTGGTAATATTCCACATTAGATTTCATATAGGAAGGGGCTCAAAAGCCCCTTTTTCTATTATATTTGCTGCTTTCAAAAAAACATAATCAATGAAAGATTTCATAGCAGAACTTCAGTGGAGAGGCATGCTTCACGACATGATGCCAGGTATAGAGGAGCAACTCAAAAAAGGGATTTCATCTGCCTATTTAGGCTTTGACCCTACGGCTGATTCCTTGCATATTGGACATTTGGTCGGTGTGATGACACTTTTGCACTTTCAGAGAGCTGGTCACAAGCCTATTGCCCTCGTGGGTGGAGCTACAGGAATGATCGGGGACCCATCATTCAAATCAGCTGAAAGAAATCTCCTAGATGCAGATACAATCAATCATAATATAGCGGGCATTCAGAAACAGCTAGCCAAGTTCTTGGATTTTGATGCAAAATCAGATAATGCCGCAGAACTAGTCAATAACTATGACTGGATGAAAGACTTTTCCTTCATAGAGTTCATTCGTGAGGTAGGGAAGCACATCACTGTCAACTATATGATGTCTAAAGACTCTGTCAAAAAACGACTAGAAGGCGGTACAGGTATGTCTTTTACGGAGTTTAGCTATCAGCTTATCCAAGGTTATGATTTTTACCATCTTTGGAAAAACAACAATTGCAGTATACAGCTTGGAGGATCAGACCAATGGGGCAATATCGTCACAGGAACAGAACTCGTGAGACGTATGGGAGGTGGTACTGCTTATGCGGTTACCGTTCCCCTCATTACTAAATCTGATGGGACCAAATTTGGTAAGACAGAAGGTGGAAGTGTATGGCTAGATCCAGAAAAAACTTCTCCTTATCATTTCTATCAGTTTTGGCTAAATGTCGCGGATGAAGATGCTAGTAAATACATCAGAATCTTCACACTGATGGAAAAGGAGCAAGTAGAAGCTTTAGAAAAAGAACATGCAGAAGCACCACATTTGAGAGCATTACAGAAGGCTATAGCGAAAGAGGTTACCATCAGAGTACACTCAGAAGCAGACTATGAAGCAGCTGTCAAAGCCTCTGAGATACTATTTGGCAAGTCTACAACAGAAGATCTAGCTTCTCTAAATGAAAGAACGCTGCTGGAGGTATTTGATGGAGTACCACAGGTAGAAATCTCAAAAGCTGTCTATGAGGCTACAGAAAATGTAGTAGACCTACTGGGCGAGCATGCACAGGGTGTAGTATTTAGCTCTAAAGGTGAAGCACGCAAGATGATTCAAGGTGGCGGTGTGAGCATCAACAAGCAAAAGGTAGCCGATGTAAATGAAGCAGCTCAATACCCTCTACTTCAAGGCAAATACCTACTGGTACAAAAAGGGAAAAAGAATTACTTCTTACTCAAGATTGTTTAAAACAAAGAAAGACTGCCTAATTAGCAGTCTTTCTTTGTTTAGTGCATATTAAGTTTAATTTCCAAAAAGTCTAAAACCTACATAAAACTGAAAGAGTCTATTTTTAAAATCTGCTTCACTATTTGCGGCTGTGAAACCGTGTACATAACGCACACCAGCATTGATCCCTCTCAGATTAGCTTGGACACCCACTACACCTGATACTTCACCGTTTCTAAAATTATCTTCTAGGTTTGTCAATCCTAAGTTTTCTTGATCTCCAACTAAATATCCAAATTGAGGTCCTAACTGAAAATCTACAAATCCACCTGGTATAGGACTAAAGACCAAAAGAATCGGAGCCGTAATATATGAAAGGTCTATATCTGTACCGCTATTATTAAAGTTTTCACCACCTACTTGGCTGTAGAGTAGCTCTGGTTGTAAACCTAAGCCGAGCAATTTAAACTTAGCATAAAGTCCTGCATGCCAGCCTGTAGTATTGTCACTAACTACATCAGGGCCACCAAGTTTAGCCACATTGAGACCACCTTTGGCACCGACTGAAATCTGCGCTTGCACCACACCTGCTAAGCAAAAGCTCAGTGCACATAGTAAAAGTATTTTTTTCATGATTAAAATGGTTTTAATTCAACTTTTTAAAAATAAGCAATTTTGAAATTAAAAATTAGGGAATAAGGATAATCTTGCCAGTTCTGCCAGGTTTTTCATAAGCTCGTATGGCCTCTTTTATCTGATCTAATCTAAATTTATCCGCTACATCTACTTTCATACTTTGAGTAGCCAATCCACCTAGCACATCCCTGAACACCACCTGCTTTTGCTCTTTGCTTAAGCTCTCCAACCACGTGGTCAACCAAAATCCTTCAACTTTTAGATTCTTAAAAATCAGCAAACCGCTATTCAGTGGAATTGATTCTAAACTTAACAATCCAAAAACAAGCATTTTACCATTGACTGCTAGACAGCTCAGCGCTTTTGCACCAAGTGTACCTCCTACAGCATCAAAAACGTAATTGACGCCCACACCATCCGTAATTTCTAGGGCTCTCTTGATCAGTTTCTCTTTTTCTGTCTGGATGACCGCTGTAGCTCCTAGTGCTAACAATTCCTCTACTTGCTCATCTCTTCTTACGGTACATAGCGTTTTGATGCCTCTTTGCTTGGCTAGTTGGATGACCAGCTTACCATATGCAGAAGCACCCGCTGTGAGCATCACCCACTCTCCAGTTTTGACATCTGCTTGCATGAGCATCCCATAAGCAGTAAATGGATTGACAAAAGCCTGACAAGCTACCTCATCAGTCATTTGAGGCGGTGTAGGAATGACTGTTTTAGCAGGCACGATTACATACTCCTGCCACGCTCCTACGGTAGTAAAAATGACCCTTGTCCCTATTTCTATAGAAACTCCCTCTCCACAACTCTCAATGATTCCTGCGCCTTCAAACCCTGCAGAACTTGGCAGCTTTGGAGTGATACCATACATCCCCTGCACAAACATGATATCTGAAGGATTAATATTGCAAGCCGTGACTTTGATACAAACCTCTCCAGCTGCTGGTGTTGGTTTGTTCAATGTTTTTACCTCTAAAACCTCCTCTGGTTTACCTACTTTTTCAAAAATGACACTCTTCATATATATTATATTTTCTAGATGGAATTCGCTCAAAACTAATCTATTGACTCTATGCGTAAGTTCAATATGAGACAAATAGATATAGTCGGTAATCAGTACAACGTATTTCTATTAAACTCAGTACAATAATTTTGAACTCTAGTCAAATATAAGTAAAATTGTAAATAAGAAACAAGGTTATGGGAGTTTACGAAAGACAAATCAAAGAAAAAGAGATCTTGGAAGCAGCTCAAGAACTCTTTAGCAAAAAGGGCTTCTATCTCACCAAAATGGATGATGTAGCGAAACGAGCAAACATGAGTAAGGGCCTTATCTATTTTTATTTTAAAAATAAGGAAGATCTCTACATGGCCATTACACAAAAAGCCTTTGAAGAGATCATCTCTCTCTATCAAAAAAGTATTCAAAAGAATAAGGCTAAAAAAGGAATTGATATAGTCATAGACTTCCTTTCAGTATTCATGGATTTTAATGCGAAGAACCATCTCTACAGGGATGCCATATTCCATTTTCTGGGACTGATGAAAGCACATAATAACCCCAAAACTAAAGAAGGAATCGACCCATTGATACTTGAAAGTCCCTATTTTCAAAAAGTACTTGAACTACAGCATGAACCTACTAAGCTGGGCATTAGTATGATCAGTCAAGGAATAAGAGACGGTAGCATACACAAAAGTATCGAACCGGAAATGGCCTATTTTACTTTATGGGCATTAGTTATTGGATTTGACAAATTGAGCACCTTTGGCGATCCTCAAAACAATGAAACGCTCTATAAAATAAAAATAGAAGACTGGAAAAATAGTATCCTATCACTTGCTCAGGCTATTCTAAAGAATGAAAAATCAATGCAGCAAGCGTTTCAAGCGACTTTATTTTAATCAAAAAACAAACAATATGAATTTTCAGACACTATTTGACCTCAAAGGAAAAGTTGCACTCATCACAGGAGCATCAAAGGGCATAGGAGAAGCTGCTGCCTTATTTTTAGCACAAGCTGGCGCCAAAGTAGTTGTGTCTAGCCGTAAGATCGATGCTGTAAAAGCCGTAGCCGAAAAAATCAACCAATCAGGTGGAGAGGCATACGCCATCGCTTGTAATGTAGGCGATATGGAAGATGCCAGAAAGCTAGTCTCTGATACGATTGCACACTTTGGTACGATAGACATCATCATCAATAATGCCGCTACAAATCCAGTCTTTGGGCCAGTCCACGACACATCTGAAGAAGCATTTGATAAAATCATGGCGGTCAATGTCAAGGGTCCATTTGAAATAGCCAAGGCCGCCTATCCTACACTAAAAGCTAAAAAGTCAGGTTCGATTATCAATATCAGTTCTGTAGGTGGGATCAGTCCAGAGCATGGTTTGGGAATATACTCCATGAGTAAAGCAGCCCTGATCTCACTTTCCAAAGTGCTAGCCAAAGAATGGGGAGATGATAATATTCGCGTCAATACGATCTGTCCCGGTTTGATCAAAACGAAATTTAGTGAAGCACTTTGGACCAACGACAAAGTAATGCAAATGATGATGAAGGCACTTCCTATCAAACGAATCGGTACTCCAGAGGAAGTTGCAGCACTTTGTCTTTACTTAGCAGCTGATGCTTCTGCCTATAGCACAGGTGCAGTATTCACTGCTGATGGTGGATTTACCATTTGATTAAACAAAAGTTAAATTACTTGACTATAATTCTAAAATAATGTTTGAAACCCCTCATATCAAGTCACTTAAAGAACAATATAGGCGATTTTTAATTCAAAAAATCTATCCTATAGAGCTTGAAGTTTTGAAGGATTTTAAGAAATCTCTACCACTTTTATCCAAGCTTAGAAATGAAGTCAAGTCTCAAAACTTATGGGCACCACATCTAGAGAAAGTGGATGGAGGCCTTGGACTTAGCCTAGTAGAGTTCGCTCAGATAAGTGAAGTGCTAGGCACCTCTCCTATTGGCCACTATATTTTCAACTGTCAAGCACCTGATATAGGCAATATGGAGCTTTTGCATCAATTTGCTTCTGAAGAGATCAAATCAATGTACTTAAAACCACTGATGCAAGGAGACATCAGATCTTGCTTCTCTATGACAGAGCCTGATTTTGCAGGTTCAAATCCTGTATTCATGGCTACTAAAGCTGTCAAAGAGGGAGATGACTATCTCATCAATGGTCATAAATGGTTCACCTCATCCGCTGACGGTTCAGCCTTTGCTATAGTCATGGCTATCACCAACCCTGATGCAGACAACCCTTATGAAAAGGCCAGTATGCTCCTCGTACCTACCGATAATCCGGGCTTCAAACTAGTAAGAAACATCTCTATCATGGGAGAAGAAGGGGCTGATTATATGAGCCATGCAGAAGTAAAGTATGAAAATTGTAGAGTTCCGAAAAATAATCTAATTGGTAGAGAAGGAGAAGGTTTTGCACTGGCGCAAGAACGACTAGGTCCTGGGCGTATCCATCACTGCATGCGATGGATAGGTATATGCGAGCGTGCATTTGACCTCATGTGCCAAAGAGCGGCTACTAGAATGTTGCAGCCTGGACAGCCACTCGCTAATCAACAAACTATTCAAAACTGGATCGCAGAAAGTCGCGCAGAAATCAATGCTGCTCGCTTCATGGTACTGCACACCGCTCAAGATATGCAAGATAAAGGCGCAAAGGCAGTTAGAGAGCAAATTTCAACCATCAAATTCTATGTCGCAGATATCTTGATGAAAGTACTAGATCGTGCGATACAAGTACATGGAGCGCTTGGTATCACTGATGATACCGTCCTATCCTTTTGGTACAGACATGAGCGTGGAGCTAGGATCTATGATGGGCCAGATGAGGTGCACAAATCAGTTTTGGCAAGAAAGATATTGAAGTCATACATCTCAAAAGAAAAGTAAATGCAAGGAAATATCGATCAAGCTACAAAAGTGCGAGAAGGTGAGCATATCTCTGAGGATAAGCTAAGAAAGTATTTGACAGAAAATACGGAGATAGATGTGCGTCAACTTGAGATCTTACAGTATCCTGGTGGCTTTTCTAACCTTACTTATCAAGTCAACACGCTGACTGACTCTTTTGTGCTCAGAAGACCTCCAATAGGAGCCAATATCAAGTCTGCTCATGATATGAAGAGGGAGTTTGACATACTACAACTTCTACATGATGTCTATCCAAAAGCTCCCAAACCCATTCATTATTGTGCTGATACTTCCATCATTGGTGCTGAGTTTTACCTCATGCAAAGAGTAGAAGGGGTTATTTTAAGAAATAAAATACCAGACGGATTAGCATTGAATCAAGGTGATCTGAAAGCTTTATCAATCAGTTGCATAGATAATCTCTCTGCTCTACATCAAATTCAAGTTATAGATACTCCTTTAGCGTCTATCGGCAAACCTGAAGGTTATGTCTCTAGACAAGTAAGCGGTTGGATTGGAAGATATGAAAAAGCAGCTACGGATGATATCAATTCATTAAATATGGTGATGGACTGGATGAAATCTCAAATAGTAAGTGAAACAGGTATTGCACTTATTCACAATGACTACAAGTATGATAATTTGGTGCTTAATCCTAAGCAAATTGATGATATCATGGCAGTACTGGACTGGGAAATGTGTACAATAGGTGATCCATTGATGGATCTTGGTACTTCCCTAGCCTATTGGGCAGAGACAGAAGACCACCCTGCACTGAAACCTTTTAATCTGACATGGCTCCCTGGCAATCTTAATAGGGAACAAGTAGTAGATAGGTATCAAACCAAGAGCAATATCAAGTTAGACAATATTGTCTTTTACTACGTCTTTGGCACATTTAAAGTAGCTGTGATCGCCCAACAAATCTATGCACGATATAAAATGGGTTTAACACAAGATAAGCGCTTTGCTGACTTAATTCATGTGGTAAAAGCTTGTGGCCATAATGCCTCAAAAGCTATCAAACTCAACAGAATTTCTCAATTGAATAAATCATGATGCAACTGGTAGACATCAAAAAAATAGGCATACTCGGTGCAGGTACCCTTGGTCTCAGAGTAGGATTACAATCTGCTATTAGCGGATACGAAACGATCATCTACGAAATCAACCCTACAGCTATCGACTCTGCCAAAAAGTGGCATGAGAAGATCTTAAAGCAACTTATAAAGGCTAAAAGTATTACCCAAGACTCGGCTGATAAGGCACTAAACCGATTACACTTTACGAATGACATCAATGAAGTAGCTCAAGTGGATCTAATTAGTGAATCTGTGACCGAGGATTTGGATATTAAGCTCAAGGTCTGGAAATCTATGAGCACTTTGGCACCAAAACACACGATATTCACTACCAACACTTCCTATCTCCTTCCCTCTATGATGGCAGAAGCGACAGGCAGGCCAGATAAGTTCTGTGCATTGCATTTTCATGATGTCTTTTATGCCAAGGTAGTCGATGTCATGCCGCATCCTTTGACCGACCCAAAGATCATCCCTCTTTTGGCTGATTTCGGGCGGACACTAGAACAAATTCCTATCGTGATGGAAAGAGAGTCTCCAGGTTATGTATTCAACTTCATGCTTTTAGCTTTTCTAGGAGCTGCTGGCAAACTCCTCTCTAGTGGTATTGCTACAGTCGAAGACATCGATCGCTCTTGGATGGGAAACTTTCATATGCCGATGGGCCCTTTTGCCATACTTGATAGCATAGGATTAGATACTGCTTGGCATGTAGTCAGCCACAAAAAAGATCCTGCATCTCAAAAATTCGCTGAATTGCTCCAAACTTACATCGAACAAGGTAAACTAGGAGAGAAATCAGGAGAAGGCTTCTATAGATATCCAAAACCAGCTTATAAGGAGCCTGAGTTTTTAAAACCTTAAAGCACTCTTCCGTCTACGATCGTTAGCTTACGATCAGCCATATCGGCTAACTCAGGATTGTGCGTCACGATCACAAAAGTCTGCTTAAGTTCATCTCTGAGTTTGAAAAATAGCTGATGCAGTTCCTGCGCATTTTTGGAATCTAAATTTCCAGATGGCTCATCGGCAAATACTATAGCAGGATCATTGATCAAGGCTCGAGCGACCGCTACTCTTTGTTGTTCTCCTCCTGAAAGCTCAGCAGGCTTGTGAGTCAGTCGATCACTAATTCCCAAAAGCTCAAACATCTCCTTTGATTTTTTCAACAGCTCCTTCTCATTTTTCTTACCGATCAAACCAGGAATCATCACATTTTCTTGAGCGGTAAACTCAGGAAGTAAGTTGTGAAACTGGAATACAAAACCCATGTGCTCATTTCGATACTTGGCCAGTTTATCTCCTTTAAGCTTGCTGATATCCGTATCATGGAGCCACACACTTCCCTCATCAGGCTTGTCGAGTGTTCCTAGTATATGAAGTAAGGTACTCTTACCAGCACCTGAAGCTCCCACGATAGAAACTACTTCTGCTTGTTTGATCATCAGATCGATTCCCTTCAATACGTGAAGTTCACCGTAATTTTTATGGATATTCTCTGTTTTAAGCACTTCTACTCTCAGTTTTAAGACTTACAAAAAGTAAATATAGACAATCAGACTAACCAAGAGCTCAATTTCATGTAATTATCAGTATTTTCAAAAAAGCTCTAGACAATCCTTGAAACTTCGGGCTTTCCGCAGTAGATTCGGGCAAAAATTTCAATAGGATGAACATACACGAATACCAAGCTAAAGAGATTCTGAAAGGCTATGGAGTGAGGATTCAGGAGGGTATCGTAGCTGATACACCTGAGGCCGCTGCAGCTGCCGCTAAAAAATTGAATGCTGAAACAGGCACGTCATGGTTTGTGATCAAAGCTCAAATCCATGCTGGTGGTCGAGGCAAAGGTAAAATCAATGAAACTGGCTCAAACGGTGTCGTACTAGCAAAAAGTCTAGACGAAGTACCTACTAAAGCTGGCAACATCCTAGGTGGCACATTGGTGACACATCAGACAGGAGCTGAAGGCAAAAAAGTGAATAAAGTATTGATCGCTCAGGATGTGTACTATCCTGGAGAGTCAGATCCTAAAGAGTACTATGTATCTATCCTACTAGACAGAGCTAAAGGATGCAATGTCATCATGGCTTCTACAGAAGGTGGTATGGATATAGAAGAAGTAGCTGAGCATACGCCAGATAAAATCTTCAAAGAGTGGATCGATCCTAAAGTAGGTCTTCAAGGTTTTCAAGCTAGAAAAGTAGCTTTCAAACTAGGTCTAGAAGGTGACGCATTTAAAGAAATGGTGAAATTCATCACAGCCCTTTATAATGCATACTTGGGTACAGACTCTTCAATGTTTGAGATCAACCCAGTATTGAAGACATCTGATAATAAGATCCTTGCAGTAGATGCTAAAGTGAATCTTGATGACAATGCGCTTTATAGACATAAAGACCTAGCTGCGCTGAGAGATCTTTCTGAAGAGGATCCATTGGAAGTAGAAGCTGGTGAAAGTGGACTCAACTATGTAAAACTAGATGGTAACGTAGGCTGCATGGTCAATGGTGCGGGTCTTGCGATGGCTACGATGGATATCATCAAACTTTCTGGTGGTGAACCTGCCAACTTCCTTGACGTAGGTGGAGGAGCCAATGCTCAGACTGTAGAGGCTGGATTTAGAATTATCTTAAAAGACCCTAACGTAAAAGCGATCCTTATCAATGTATTTGGTGGTATCGTAAGATGCGATAGAATAGCCAATGGTGTAGTAGAAGCTTATAAGAAGATCGGTGATATCAAAGTTCCTATCATCGTTCGTCTACAAGGTACCAATGCGGAAGAAGGTGCTAGAATCATCGATGAGTCTGGTCTCAAGGTGTTCTCTGCAGTAGTCCTTAAAGATGCAGCGCTTAAAGTACAAGAAGTATTAGCTGCTCAGGCTTAAGTTTCTTTTCTTTCTGATATTAAAAAAGCAGCGTCTTGATAACGCTGCTTTTGTTAGCACTCGTAGTTCAACTGGATAGAATATCGGATTTCGGCTCCGAGGGTTGAGGGTTCGAATCCTTCCGAGTGCACCAGTAGTCTTTCATACTTTATGAAAGACTATTTTTTTTACCTCACTCCCATACCAAGGTCTACTTCTATACTGGACTTCACCCATAGATTTTCTATTTATTTAATTCACATGTGAAAGAATTAAGTTGACGATTCTATTTCCAAAGAATTTAATTTTATACTACCTTAATGTGATTTTAAAGTCGATACATGAAACCGATACACATACTACTGGTAGAAGATAATGAAGGAGACCTGCTTTTGACTACAGAAGCACTCAACGAAGGGAAGATTACCAATCAGATAAGTATCGTCAGAGATGGCTCTGAGGCTTTGCGCTTTCTTAAAAAAGAAGCAGAATATAATGACGCCTCACTCCCAGATTTGATACTTTTAGATGTCAATCTGCCCAAACTCAATGGTCATGAAGTGCTAAAAGCTATCAAAACAGATGACAAATTGAAGACGATCCCTGTGATCATGCTGACCACCTCATCTTCTGAAAGTGACATCATCAAATCTTATGAAAATTACGCTAATTGCTATATTAGCAAACCTATTGAAGTACAGGACTTCATGGATGTAGTGACTTCCATCGAAAACTTCTGGGTTTCTTTAGTCAAATTACCGTCCCAAGTTTAGTAACATGAGTACAAAAGACAAGCTTTCTATACTAGTCATAGAAGATAACTTAGGAGACTTCGTCATCATAGAAGAATATCTAAAGGAGTCTTCTTTTCAATATGAGTTATATAATCAAAGATGTCTGAGAGAAGCCGAAGCATTTCTGACAGCCAAAAACAAGATAGATGTCATTTTACTAGACTTGAGTCTCCCAGATGGGCAGGGAGAAAGCATGATCACTCGTGTACTCAATATCAAAAATGAAAACACAATTCTGATCGTATTGACGGGTTTTGGAGATAAAGAGTTTGGTATCAAATCACTATCCCTTGGAGTATCTGACTACTTGCTCAAAGATGAACTTACACCCTCCTATCTCACCAAAAGTATTCTTTATAACCTTGAAAGAGCCCGGATCAATAAGCAAGTAAAGCATTCAGAAAAGCGCTACAGAGATCTCTTTCAATTGAGCCCAATTCCTAAGTGGGTATATGAAATTGGCACTTTTAAGTTTCTAGATGTAAATAATGCTGCTATCAAGCATTATGGGTACTCTTATGAAGAGTTCCTCTCTATGACCATCCTAGATATACGACCTAAAGAAGACATCATACCATCAAAGGGGGGAATAAACTTCCTCAGTATACAAGACGAAGTAACTAAAAACGTCTACCGTCATAAAAAGAAAAATGGAGAGATCATCTATGTTAGTATCCATGCTTCACAAATAGACTTTGACGGCATCCCCGCAGAACTGGTGCTCGCCAATGACATTACTGAAAGACGTAATTATATCAGAGCTATCGAAACTCAGAACACCAAAATGCAAGAAATCGCTTGGATACAGTCACACAAAGTACGCGCACCACTAGCTAGGATCATGGGCTTGATCAACATGATCGATGAAGTAGGCGAAATAGAAGAGTATACTATCAAAGAACTCCTTCAACTAATCAAATCATCAGGAAAAGAAATGGATGAAATCATCCATGAAATCGCAAAAAAAGCAGATCATATCCATCATTCAGTCAAATCTTAAGCTCTAAGTGATTTATAGATCATATTCTTTAGATCTATAAAATTAAAAGGCTTAGTCATCATATCTGTAATACCAGCAGCAAACATCTGATCTCTGTGATCATCAAGAATCACTGCTGTTAGGGCGATGATCGGAGTAGCTTGGTTAGGGTTTTGCGGATCTTTTCTGATCATTGTAGATGCTTCAATTCCATCCATTTCTGGCATTTGAATATCCATGAGTATTACATCATAGATTTTGCGCTGAGACATTTCAAGTGCCTCTAGGCCATTTTCAGCTATGTCAAAAGTCGCCTCTATTGATTTTAAATGTTTCTTAATAACTAAAACATTAATTTGATTATCCTCAGCGATCAAAACGTGCAAGGGCTTTTCGATTACTTGATCACTGATCAATTCCTTATTTTCTACTGGGAATCTATATGGCATGCTCATTTCAAAGAAAAACATAGTGCCTTTCCCCTCTTCACTTTTGACATAGATATTTGTTCCCAGTATATCTAATATCTTTTTAACTATGGCCAGCCCCAAACCTGTTCCTCCATATTTATGCAGTTTTTCCTTTTCATAGACTTGAGCATAATCTTTAAAAAGCAATTCAATCTTATCAGCTGGTATCCCAATGCCAGTGTCTTCTATCATGATAAAGAGATTGGTTGACTCTTCATTCCTTAAATTTTCTTTGATGATGACTTTGACATGACCATTATCAGTGAACTTAATAGCATTATTCAACAAATTATGAATGACTTGCAAGAGTAAAATAGGATCTGTGTAGATCTCATATGTGATCTCAGGGTCTACCTCTAGCTTAATCTTTAGAGATTTCTCATTGATGATATCCTGAGTAGAAATCAAAGATTTAACCATTTCGACCAAGTCGAAATACCTCAGTTTCTGATGGTATCCTCCAGACTCTAGTTTATTAAAATCCAGAATGTTATTGATCAATAAGAGTAAATTCTCTGCTGAAAACTTTAACATCGTTAAGTCTTCTTTTTGCTCTTCTGACTGACTATTTTCAAGGAGTATCCCAGAAAGCCCCACCACGGCATTCAGTGGAGTTCTGATCTCATGACTCATTACTGACAAGAAATTTGTCTTAGCAGCTGCCAATGCTTCAGCATTTTTCTTAGCATCAATGAGAAGTTTGTTTTGCAACTTTTGATTTTCTAGTGCTTCATTCAGCTGCAGATTGGTTTTGAAGAAAGCCCTCTGCAAAAGATTTAAACAGATGATCAAAACAGCAAACACTGCAATAGAAATGAATATTTCGACTTCTAATATTGGTTTTTCAGCAAATGAGAATGTTGGCTTGAGATCATTCCATA
This sequence comes from Penaeicola halotolerans, assembly GCF_016464625.1. Classification (GTDB taxonomy): domain Bacteria; phylum Bacteroidota; class Bacteroidia; order Cytophagales; family Cyclobacteriaceae; genus Penaeicola; species Penaeicola halotolerans. The sequence goes on along the minus strand of NZ_JAEAGO010000001.1, from coordinate 644,961 downwards.
ACAGATAATTATTAATAATAGCTGGAATTACATTGATGATGGTGTAAAATAACCCCCACTTTAGCCCCAAAACAAAAAACGAGGATATCACCAATAAGCCCAACAAAGGGGTGCCTACCAATAGATAATCTGAATCTACCACGATCATATTGGATATGAGATACAAGGTCGCATAGCTCAAAAGCAAATGAGCTTGTAACCTATATCGACCTGTCTTGATGATCCAATAAAGACTAAATGTGGAAACCAGTAACAAGATAATTACCCTGAAAAAATGTATGAAAAGACCCAATTCATACATGGCCTTAAGAGGAAACAGACAAATCAATAAAGCTAAAATCGAAGCAAAAAATATCATTTGCTTTCGAGAACTTTCCAGAAGATTCGTTTGCTGAGTTTGGCTATCGACCATCTCATCAAACATTCTAAAAAAACGCTTCATCTAAATATGGATTTGGCTTTTGTGAAAATATCTTCCTTCAAAAAACACAAACTTAATCTTTTGACAAACTAAAATAAGGAATACTGATTGAATTTTATCAATTAATTAAATGAGTGGTAATGATAAGTCAGAGATACATTCTCTGGGCGCTTTGGTCATTTATACCTAATTTTGTGAGCTAATATAAGAATCATGAAGATAAGTACGAACCCCTGGCATGCGGTACACTTTGGAGATAATGCTCCTCAAGTAGTCAAAGCCATCATCGAAATACCTAAAGGATCAAAAGGCAAATTTGAATTGGACAAAGATAGTGGATTGATCATGTTGGATCGCGTACTATTTTCTTCCGTACACTACCCTGCCAACTATGGATTTATTCCCCAGACCTACTGTGATGATAATGATCCGTTAGATATCATGGTTATCTCATCGATAGAGCTGCCTCCTATGTGTCTGATAGAGGCTACTGTCATCGGTGTGATGCGTATGATAGATCAGGGAGAGGCTGATGATAAGATCATCGCAGTCGCTAAGAATGATATGAGTGTGAATCACATCAAAAATATCGAAGAGCTCCCTCCTCATACAACTATTGAGATGAGACGATTCTTTGAAGACTACAAGAAACTAGAAAATAAAGAGGTCAAAGTAGAGGACTTTTTAGGTAAAGAAGATGCACAGCGTATTGTGCTTGAAAGTATCGATCTATACAAGAAGACATTTTTGTAGGAACCTTAGCTAGCTTTTCGTGTTTTTTAGATATGAAAAAACACGACTTGATCATCATAGGTGCAGGCCCTATTGGTTTAGCATGTGGCATAGAAGCACGAAAAGCTGGTTTAGATTTTTTAATCATAGAAAAAGGTACACTCGCCAACTCGATCTACAACTATCCTGTGAACATGACCTTCTTCTCGACTTCACAAAAACTCGAGATGGGTGATATTCCCTTCATGTCTATAGAAAATAAACCACGGAGAACAGAGGCATTAGAGTATTATAGAAGGGTCAGTCAAGCCTATGGTCTACCCATCAACTACTACGAAGAAGCCACCACTGTAACTGGAAAAGCTGGAGAATTCACAGTCACTACTTCTAAGGCTACTTACCATACTAAGTTCGTTATCGTAGCTACAGGATTTTACGATGTACCAAACTATCTGAATGTTCCAGGAGAAGAACTCAGCAAAGTAGCACACTATTACAAGGAACCATGGCCTTACGTAGGTCAGAAAGTAGTCGTCATAGGTGCTGGCAACTCTGCAGTAGATGCAGCACTCGAATGCTGGAGAAAAGGTGCAGATGTCACCATGATCATCCAACACGAAGCCATAGATAGAAATGTCAAATACTGGGTATTGCCAGATATCGAAAATCGTATCAAAGAAGGCTCTATCAAAGCTCTCTTCAACACTAAAGTGAAGGAGATCCATCCTAAAAGTCTTTTATTAGAAAATGAATCAGGAGACTTTGAAATCGAGAATGACTTCGTATTGGCTATGACAGGTTATAAGCCAAATTACCCCCTGTTGAAAAAATTTGAAATAGACTTAATAGATGAAAATCAAATTCCGTGCTTTGATCAGCAAAATCACGAAACCAATAGAAAAGGAATGTATTTAGCTGGAGTAGTTTGCGGAGGACTTAATACAAGATCATACTTCATAGAAAACTCCATAGAACATAGCCAAAAAATACTGAGCGATATCAAAGAAAAAATACACCTCTATAAATAAAGAAAAGCAGGCTATAGGCCTGCTTCTCTTCTACAAATCTAAACCAAAACAAACTTATTGGTTTTAAAACAGTATGTTATCTGAAAGGTTTAGAAATTTTAATTAAAAAGATGTGCAAACAGCTACATCAGCAGCAGTACCAGGACCAAACTTTAAAAAACTCTGCCCGATATTAGTATAAGCGATGATTTCTTTGCTATAGCGGCCATTATCGAAATGCACCCTAACGTTAAGATTCTGAGATTTGATCAATTCTAAACTTGCCTTCCTACCATCTGCTAAAGTATCTAAATCAAACACACCTTCACCACTACTCCCTTCAAGGTAGCCTAAGACCTGTGCAATTTCTCCATCTTCTGATATGGCTCCGTAGTGTAGATGAATCGGATGCATTACATCTCCTTTTGGTCCAGCTAAGTTGACATTCACTATGAGCCCATCAGGCTTTTCAGTAAAAATAATCTCCCCTGAATATTCCCAATCTATCCCTCCAAGCAGATCATAACGCAGTGACACTTCTTGAGACTGACAACTAGATAGAATACCCCCTGAAAATACACTCAAAAGAAAAACTATCCTCCTTACTATTTGTGCGATTGCGTACATATTTTGATCCATTTCGAACATCTATTTTCTTTAAACATGCCTTAAATCATACTAAAACGTGATTTTAATTCAGGCATTCTTTTGGCAAAAGGATTATCAAAGATATTAAAGGATGAAGATTTTTTATCAAATAGCCTTACTCATCATAGTATTAGTGACCTTGGTCTATCTCATGCATGATATTTTTTTAGGCCCACTTCTCCAAACTAGTCAATTTTTTAATGCGCCTCCCCTGAAGACGCTTTCATTTTTTGCCGCTTTGGTGACAGGGATTATTTTTTATGGTACGAACCATCATGGTTGTAAGTCAAAAAATCATTTTTCTTAGACTTAAAACAGAAAAAGCAGGGCGAAAGCCCTGCTTTTAACTAATTAACCATTTAACCTAAATGACAGTCTCCCGCCATCAGGACTCGAATATAGTTATTAAATTGTTAATTTAAAATTACCAGAATGTGAATTATATTTTTAGAAGGATGTCAAATGCCTCAAACTAAAGAGGCGACAAAAAGCCGCCCCTAGTTAACCAAACCATTAAAGTCATGAAAACCTTAATAATGACGTAAAACTACAAATTATTTTATTTCAAAGATATAAATAGGATAATAATTTGCTGAAATCTGCACAATTCGCAGACACTTCTCTTTTGGTAGATTTACTATTACTCTTCGAACAAGTAGCATTAAGCATAATTTTTGACTAACTTGAAATCAACCAAATAAGAAAAACTTATGAAAAAGATCATTGGTATTGTTTTAATCCTTGTTGGAGTCGGTGCATTTTTTTTCACTGGAATGTCGTTTACCACGAGTGAAAATGTAATAGATGTAGGTCCTATTGAAATCAATCGTGAAAAAGAAAACGAACTAAACTGGCCACCAATAGCTGGAGGCGTCATCGCAGTGATTGGCCTTTTCACTTTACTCTCAGGTATTAAAAGTAAATCTTAAAATAAAAATTGCTGACCACTATGAAGAGCTTCTATCCTTAGGAGCTCTTTCTTTTTGTCAAGTCCTCCAGCATAGCCAGTCAATGCTCCATTTGCCCCTACTATCCTATGGCATGGGATCAAAAGTAAGACAGGATTCTTCCCAACTGCTGTTCCTATTGCTCGTGACATTTTGGGTCCACCGAGTTGATTGGCTATTTTCTGATATGTCTGGCGAGCTCCATAAGATACTTTATTGACCTCTTTCCATACTTGATATTGAAAATCTGTTCCTTTTAGTACAACTGGTAAATCAAACACATGGAGGTCACCTCTCATATAAGCTAAGACTTGCTTTTGACAATCCAGTAACAATGGATCGTCTGAAGAGACTGTATCTAGCTTAGTGAACTGTAAAAGACTTATCCCCTCTTTTTCACGTGCGATTCTTATGTGACCAATAGGACTATCAAAAATCATCTCCATTCTGACAAATTACTCATAAATCATCAAATAAGGTTTTAATCAAGTAAAAAACCTCAGCAGACTTAACTACTGAGGTTTACTAAAGATTTATAAAAATTCGTCTATTGACAGAATTTCTCGACTAAAGGAGTCGCTGATTCATATCCTAGCGCAACAGCTTTTTTCAAATCAGTACATGCACTGCTTTGCTTCTTGATAGCAATTTTAAGCGCACCTCTGTAGTAGTAAGCCTGTGCATATTCTCTATTAGTGCTGATCGCATTAGTATAGGCTTCCATAGCATCATCAGAGTTACCCAATTGATGCAGCGCTCTACCCTGAAATAAGTAAGCCTCCGCACTAGGATTAGGAAGCTGCACTGCACGCTCTGCATAGAGCAAAGCACGTTCATTATTTCCTAGTTTTTGATTCAAGTTTGATAAACTCAAAAGAGCATTGGCATTTTTATCATCCTCCTTCAATACTCTCTCATAAGTAGCTATAGCATCCTCATTTCTTCCCAGCTCCTCATATGTTCTACCGAGATTGTAGATAGTTTTTACATTTCTCGGATTATTGGTAAGTGAGGCTTCATACACTGTTGCTGCCTCCTCGAATTTTCCTTGATTGAAAAGGCGGTCACCATTATTCGAGTCACTCGAATCTCCCCCACAAGCTATCATGGTGAGACTCAGTAAAACAAAAATGAAAGTATTTTTAACTAAACTCATTATCTCCAAATTAAAGGTTAGACAGCTACATTATTCTCTCTCAGCGCATCATTTAGAGATGTCTTGAGATCTGTACTTGGCTTACGCTTGCCGATGATAAGCGCACATGGTACTTGAAACTCTCCAGCTGGAAATTTTTTAGTCAACGATCCTGGAATGACCACAGAGCGCTCTGGCACATATCCTTTATACTCTACAGGCTCACTTCCTGTGACATCGATGATTTTAGAACTTGCTGTAAGCGTCACACCAGCTCCGATTACAGCTTCTTTACCTACTCTCACCCCTTCAACGATGATCGCTCGTGAACCAATAAAGGCGTTGTCTTCGATGATCACTGGCGCGGCTTGTACTGGCTCTAATACACCCCCTATGCCTACTCCACCTGATAGGTGAACATTCTTGCCTATCTGCGCACATGAACCTACTGTAGCCCAAGTATCGACCATAGTACCACTATCTACATACGCACCGATATTAACATAGCTAGGCATCATGATTACACCTTGATTTAAAAAGGCACCATATCTCGCTACTGCATGAGGAACTACTCTCACACCCATTTTCTCATAACCCTTTTTGAGCATCATCTTATCATGAAACTCAAAAGGACCAATCTCGATCGTGCGCATTTTCTGTATAGGAAAATAGAGAATGACAGCCTTTTTGACCCATTCGTTTACCTGCCACTGTCCGTCCGCAGTTGGCTCTGCCACTCGGATAGTGCCTTTGTCTAGGTCGTCTATGATTGTCTTTATTGCGATTTCCGTTTCTTTTTCTTTGAGAAGTTCACGGTTATCCCAAGCTTTCTCTATTAATTGCTTCAATTCCATAAATAAATAATTAGTTTTTGTATTTTGCTTTTGATGATAAATGAAAAGATTACTGTTGTAATTGCTTCGGTGCTAAAGCCAGTAAATGATCCGAGGATGTACCTCAAATTTGGTCAAACACTGCGCCAAACAAATAAATACAATTTAAACATCATAGGATTTTCGTCAAAAAATACCACTGCAGTAGATGGTATTCACTTTCACCCTATCTATGACTTTAACAGACTTAGCCTCAAAAGAGTCCTAGCGTCTTTTACTTTTTTTTCAAAGGCACTTAAAGTAAAGCCTAAAGTAATCATAGTCAATACCTTTGAATTACTGATAGTTAGCTTATGGTTCAAAATTTTATTTGGTACACGAATAGTCTATGATTTGAGAGAAAACTATGCGCTTAACATTCATCATAGCAAGACTTTTCCTAAACCTATCGCACACCTCATAGCACTAGCCGTTCGGCTAAAAGAAAGGTTAGTCATCCCTTTTTTTGATGAACTCATCGTAGCTGAGCGAACGTATCTCCATGAAATGCCTTACCTCGCTAAAAGAGCTACGCTTATCGAGAACAAATACTTAGGAACTATACAAAGCGAATCAAAACCGCATAAAGGGCTTCATTTTATTTTTACAGGAACCTTATCCGAAAGCTATGGTGTGTATGATGCCATAGACTTCATTTCAAGTATTCATGATCAGTATCCCATAACTAAACTAACTATCATAGGCTATGCCCCTAATGTCAATGATCAACTGAAAATCAATGATTTAAGGGCTAAATATAGCTTTATCAAACTGATAGGGATAGATTCATTTGTCCCTCATGAACAAATTATTTCTGCTATACGGGCATCAGATTACGCCCTTTTATTCTATCAAAACAATGAGAGTACTGCTCACTGTATCCCTACGAAATTATATGAATATCTCGCAAATGGAATCCCTATCCTATACAGAGAAAATAGCCTCTGGGAAAGCATCATCAGACAATATGAAGCTGGGACAAAAGTCCCCAATTCGCCACAAAATGTAGCCTCATTTATACAAGATCTACAAGCCAAGAAGTTTTATCCGAATAAACCTGGATCAGAAATACTCTGGGAAAGCGAAGGAGAAAAATTAAAAACCCTTCTAGAGAAATTGACATAAATACCTAATAAACAATTACTTGTATTCATTTTTAGATATGCATAAATTTAAGTACATGAGTACTCTAATTTATTTTAATATAGTTCGAACGCATCTCTATAATTTTTAGTTATCTTTATGGAATATTTTTAGACAAAGCTAAACACTCATGAAAAGTCTTACTTATGCTGAGGAAAACTATCTGAAAGCTATCTATCACCTATCTGAAGAAGGCAAAAAGGAAGTATCTACCAATAGCATCTCAGATGAACTTAAAACTAAGCCTGCTTCGGTTAGCGATATGATCAAAAAACTAGCTGTCAAAGGTGTTATCAATCATAAAAAATATCAAGGTGTTCGTATAACCACTTCAGGTATCGAGGCTGCCCTTCAGATAGTCAGAAAGCATCGACTTTGGGAGGTCTTTCTAGTCAACAAGCTGAACTTCAACTGGGATGAAGTCCACGAAGTCGCAGAAGAACTAGAGCATATACAATCACCCCTACTCATTCAGCGATTAGATGAGTTTTTGGGCTACCCAAAATATGATCCACATGGAGATCCTATTCCCGATGAGACTGGCACTTACAAACTCAAGCCTAAAACTCCGCTCAACGAGCTGCAAGTTGGTGATAGCGGACAGATCATCGCTGTGAAAGACTCTAGTGCTGCATTCCTACAATACTTAGACAAAGTAGGGGCTTATATCGGGGCTAAGATTCGAGTGATTGATAAAGTGGAGTTTGATGGCTCATTAGAAATCTTAGTGGATAATAAAAAGAACCTCTTCGTATCTAAAGATGTGTCTAAAAATATATTGATTACAAATATATGAAATACAATCATTTAATATTATTTATAATAAGTGTTGCTTTAACTTTTTCCTGTCAAACAAAACCGCAAGAAAGATCAGGAAAACTCAAGATCGTAGCAACTACTGGTTTGATTGCTGACGCACTGATCAATATAGTTGGAGACTCTGCTGAAGTTCAAAGCTTGATGGGTCCTGGTGTAGATCCTCACTTGTATAAGGCTACTCAAAGCGACCTAGAAAAACTTTCATCAGCAGATGTCATCTATTACAATGGTCTACACCTAGAAGGTAAAATGACAGAAGTATTGGAAAAATATGATCGTATCAAACCCACGATTCCAGTAGCTGCGAGTATTCCTGCAGAAGGCTTGATTAACAATACTGATTATGAGAGTGCACAGGATCCACATGTATGGTTTGACGTGAAGCTTTGGAAGCAAGTAGTAGATGGTATGGCCAAATCTTTGATCTCTCAAGAGCCAGCGCTCAAAGATTACATTGAAGCAAATACCACCATCTATATAAGCAAACTTGACTCTCTAGACAGTGCCATTAGGATCTATATCAATACTGTTCCAAAAGAAAAGCGCATCCTTGTCACTGCTCATGATGCCTTTTCATACTTTGGAAAGTCCTACCAATTAGAAGTCAAAGGACTACAAGGTATCTCTACCCTATCGGAATTTGGACTTAAAGACATCACTAGTCTAGTAGACTACATCATATCTAATGACGTAAAAGCTATCTTCGTAGAAAGCTCTGTATCACCAAAGGCTATAGAAGCGGTACTTACTGGATGTCGAGAAAAAGGTCATCAGGTAGTCATCGGAGGCAGTCTGTACTCAGATGCGCTAGGCGCTAAAGGAACGCCCGAAGGAACCTACATAGGCGTGGTGAATTATAATGTACGAACATTTATCAATAGCATCAAATGATCCAGCAAGTCGAAAATCCAATACTTGAAGTGCATGACCTAACGGTCAGCTATGACAGCAAGCCTGTCTTATGGAATGTAGATTTGACCATTCCTGAAGGAGCTCTGGTAGGCATCATGGGACCAAACGGTGCAGGTAAATCTACATTGATCAAGGCGATCATGGGTTTACTCCCCCTAAGCAGTGGTTATGTGAAGTTATTTGAGCAGCCTCTTGATACTATTCGTCAGCGCATCAGCTATGTACCGCAAAAGGAATCTGTAGACTGGGACTTCCCTACTACAGTACTAGATGTAGTGATGATGGGTAGATATGGTAAGCTAGGACTATTTAAAAGGCCTAGTAAACATGATAAGGAAGTAGCACTTCAGTGTATCGAACAAGTAGGGATGTCTGACTACATCCATCGTCAAATCTCTCAACTCTCTGGAGGACAGCAGCAGCGTGCCTTCTTAGCAAGGGCATTGGCGCAGGAAGCAGATCTTTACTTCATGGACGAGCCATTTGCAGGTGTAGATGCGGCTACAGAGCGTGCAGTGATCTCTCTTCTAAGAGAAATGTCCACAGCGGGAAAAACCATCATAGTCGTTCACCACGACCTTCAATCCGCTCAACACTACTTTGACTGGGTAGTCTTACTCAATATGCACTTAGTCGCTTCTGGTCCTACCAAAGATGCCCTGACAGAATCTCTACTCGAAAAGACCTATGGAGGAAAACTCACCTTGCTTTCAGAGATCGGTGAGCAAATGCGTAAAACGAATCTACCAAAAGATATCCGCTAGTCTATGACTGATCTATTGGAATTTTTAAGCCTAAGAGATGCCAATGTACGCTTCGTAGTACTGGGAACGATCTTGCTGATGAGTAGCGCATCCATTGTAGGCACCTTTACTTTTCTGAAAAAGAAGTCGTTGCTTGGAGATGCCATAGCGCATGCTGTACTTCCTGGAGTTTGCTTGGCTTTTTTACTTCAAGGAGAAAAAGATCCCCTATGGATTATGATAGGAGCATTCATCACAGGCTTTATTTCTACTATATTCATTGATTTAGTCGTGCGTAAAAGCAAAATCAAAGAGGATACAGCCATTGCTTTAACCCTATCCACTTTCTTTGGCTTTGGCATCTTACTGTTGACTTACATTCAAAAATCTGGCAATGCTTCTCAATCAGGTCTAGATCAATTCCTCTTTGGCAAAGCTGCCGCATTGGTTGGAAGTGACCTCTACAACTTTGCTACGATTGCGGTCATTCTATTGGTTGTCGTCTTTCTATTTTACAAAGAACTCAAGCTTTTGGCTTTTGATCCTGATTTTGCACGAAGTATTGGCTTAAAAGTGAACTTGCTAGAATTACTGCTAACTAGCTTGTCGGTAATGGCCGTAGTCACCGGCATACAAGCTGTTGGAGTAGTGCTTATGGCTGCCATACTGATTACTCCCGCAGCTGCCGCGAGGTATTGGACTGATCGACTGCCTATTATGCTAGTATTAGCAGCTTGTTTTGCGGCATTTTCAGGACTCTCAGGCGCATACATCTCATACACCCTGCCTCGTATGCCAACTGGTCCTTGGATCGTCATGGTGATCTCTCTAATAGCTTTTTTCTCCTTTTTCTTTTCACCTCAAAAAGGCATCATTTCAAGGTGGTGGCAGATTAGGAAATATAGACATGCTATTGCCTTAGACAATTTGCTCAAAACGCTCTATCAACTCACCGAAAAGGAAGCTAGAACAGATAAGTGGTTTAGTTTTGAAGAAATCATCCGAAAACGATTCTTTACAGACAAACAGCTTCAACACACCCTGCAAAAGGCTAAAAATAAGGGCTTTGTCCAATGTAAAAATGAGCAAGTATATCTCACAGCAGCAGGAAGTGAAAAAGGACAAAGAATCGTCAAGCTACATCGCTTATTTGAACTCTATCTGACAGAGATCGTCAAGCTCGCGCCTGACCATGTACATGATACTGCGGACAAGATAGAGCATATCTTGACTCCAGAGTTAGAAGCCAGACTGGAAGAGAAGCTCAACTATCCTGACAAAGATCCTCATGACGCTAAAATACCTAGATAATGAATGACCTATTGATCATCATCACCGCTAGTTTGGTTGCGGCTTCTTGTGGCTTACTGGGAGTATTCCTAGTCCTCCGCAAAATGGCTATGGTTGGAGACGCCATATCTCATGCGGTACTCCCTGGCATTGTCTTGGCTTTTCTATTTTCTGGAAGCCGAGATTCTATCTCTATGGTTTTAGGTGCGGGACTATTGGGTGTATTGACTACGCTTTTGATTGAGTTTTTGCACAAGAAAGGAAGACTTCAAGCAGATGCCTCTATTGGTGTGACTTTTACATGGTTATTTGCTTTGGGGGTGATCTTAATTTCTGTTTTTGCAGGGCAAGTTGATCTGGACCAAGATTGCGTACTATATGGAGAAATCGCTTATGTCCCTATAGATCTTTGGATTACAGATTCGGGGATCAATATGGGCCCTCGCGTACTTTACATTGCAGCCATCAATTTACTTTTAGTCATCATCTTTATCATTTTGGGTTTCAAAGAATTAAAACTGACGACTTTTGATCCACAGTTCGCTGGGATCGTTGGTATCAGTGCCACTACTTGGAACTATCTGCTGATGGGAATGGTGTCCTACACGACAGTGAGTTCTTTCGAGGCAGTAGGTGCTATTTTGGTAGTAGCCCTACTTGTAGCACCTCCAGCTACGGCTTATTTATTAAGTAAGTCACTTAAAAATATGCTTCTCCTAAGTTTATTATTTGGCTTACTAACTGCGATTTTGGGTTATGCACTCGCTTGGCAAATAGAGGGTTCTATTGCTGGAGCTATGGCCACAGTAGCTGGAGTGATCTTTTCCTTTGTTTTTTTCGTTCAATGGACAAAGCGTATCTTCGCAAAATCTTACAGCAAGAAAAGTCTTACATGAAAAAGCTAATTACCATACTTCTTTTGGGCATGCTACCTCCTCTGGTATCACAAGCTCAGATCAAGTGGGTCAACTTTGAAGATTTGGATAGCCTACAAAAAGTAGAACAGCGAGGGGTCATCGTAGATGTCTATGCGGACTGGTGCTCATGGTGCAAAAAAATGGACAAAGAGACCTTTAGTGACACTGAAGTAGGTGACTTTGTTAATGGCAGATTCTATGCTGTCAAGCTCAATGCAGAAAGCAAAAGACCCTTTATCTTCAAAGGAGAGACTTATACAGAGCAGAAAATGGCGCAAACCATGATGGTCAGCTCCTATCCTACTATTGTATTTATAGATGCCGCCTTGGAAAACATCTTTCATGCACCTGGATATAGGGACAAGAACACTTTCCTCTTATTATTAAAACAAGTACACGAAAATCAAACGACAGAGTGAGTTTAGCCTATCAGCACCTTCAAGATACCATAGTCGCCCTAGCTACACCGCAAGGCATAGGTGCCATCGCAGTTATCAGACTTTCTGGTGCGGATGCCATCACTATAGCCAATAAAGTATTCAAAGGAAAAAACTTAGAAGCGCAAGAGTCTCATACGATTCACTTTGGGACGATAAGAGATGAGGGTAAGATCATAGACGAAGTACTCATATCCCTCTTCAAAGCACCTAAGTCATTTACTAAGGAAAACGTAGTAGAGATCTCTACGCATGGATCTAATTTTATCATCAAGCAAGTCATCAATGTACTACTCAAGCATGGAGCGAGACTTGCAAAACCAGGAGAATTTACCAAAAGAGCCTTTCTCAATGGTCAATTTGATCTTGCCCAAGCGGAAGCAGTAGCAGATCTCATTAGTGCTGATAGTGAAGCGGCTCACAGCGCAGCTATGAATCAGATGCGTGGGGGATTTTCACAAGAGATTCATCAACTTAGAGAAGAATTGATTCACTTCGCCTCAATGATTGAATTAGAACTGGACTTTGTAGAAGAAGATGTGGAGTTTGCCAGTCGAGATGACTTGAGAAAGCTAATCGACAAACTACTCCAAGTCATCGAAAAGCTGATCGTGAGTTTTGATCTAGGCAATGTAATTAAAAACGGTGTGCCTACGGTCATAGCTGGTAAGCCCAATGCAGGAAAGTCCACCCTACTCAATGCACTGCTCAATGAGGAAAAAGCCATCGTGTCAGAAATAGCTGGTACAACAAGAGACTTTATCGAAGATGAAATCAATATCAATGGCGTCATCTTTAGATTCATAGATACAGCTGGACTGAGAGACACTACAGATGTGGTAGAAGCCATCGGTGTGTCACGTACTAGAGAGAAGATGAAGCAAGCATCGCTCATCCTATATCTGTTTGACTTGACAGACACAAGTATCCAAGAGATCAATCAAGACATCAACAAACTAGAAAACTTAGGAATACCTTTTGTCAAAGTGGCCAATAAAATCGATAAGGCAGAAGCCTCACTTATCGATACACTCAAATCTCAACATAAAGACATGCTTTTTATCTCTGCTGGGAAAAAAGAAAACCTAGATGATCTGAAAGAGCGCATCATGGAACTGGTCAACTTAGATAAATTCAAAACAGGTAGTACAGTAGTGACCAATATCCGACACTACCAAAGTTTGATCAGTACCAAAAATGCCTTAAATGATGTCATCAATGGTTTAGATATGGAAGTAACCAATGACTTCCTAGCAATGGATATACGCCAATCTCTACATCACTTAGGTGAAATCACTGGAGAAATCACGACAGATGACCTGCTAGCAAATATTTTTAGCAAGTTTTGTATCGGGAAGTAATTAAATTTCCTTTACTACTCTAAACCATTCTTTTTCTTGCTTTTAGGCGGTTTTTACTTCCTTTACTTGTTGCTAATTTTCCTATTTTTTGCTTATATTTGTTTCTAATCTGTTACTAACAACAACAAGTTTGTTGGTAGCAACAAGATTCAGAGCAACAGGCGAAATGATGTTACATAGAGATACAACCCGATACAAAGGGATATGCTCTGATACATTTTTAAGCCAAATAAGGAAACACCATGAGCAGCAGTATAGAAGTTCCAAAAATTTGTCAGGACTGCGGAAAGTCTTTCATCGCAAAGACAACCGTAACCAAATTTTGCAGCCACAAGTGCGCCTCCCGAAACTACAAGAAGCGTAAGCGAGAAGAAAAGGTTGAGGAGGTTGCCCCTATCGTGGTACAGAGAATTGAATACAATCAGGAACAATTGAAGGACAAAGATTTTCTCAGCATCGCTGAAACTTGCAAACTCCTTGGCGCAAGTAGAATGACCTTATACAGACAAATCAAGAACGGAAAGATCCAGGCAACCAAAATAGGCAGTCGCACAATCATCAAGAGAACCGAAATCGATAAACTGTTTCAGATATGAAGGTAACACTTAGACAACGCAACCAGGGCGGTCAAACCAGCTTGTACCTCGACTACTACCATAAGGGCAAGCGGAAAACCGAATACCTGAAATTGTACCTCAACCCCAATGCAAAGACAAAGGAGGAAAAAGAGGTCAATAAAAAGACCATGCAATTAGCCGAAACCATTCGGGCGCAAAGGCAAATCGAAATCCAAAACGGTGTTTATGGCTTTAGGGATCAGGAGAAACAAAAAGGCAGCTTCCTTTCCTACATTGAATTGCTTGCACAGCAAAGGGATGACAGCCCCGGCAATCATGGCAATTGGACCAGCATGATTAAGCACCTGAAAGCCTTTTGCACCTATGATTTATCTTTCACGGAAGTGGACAGGCAATTTGTCCAGGACTTCAAACAGTACCTTGATAAGAAGGCCATAGCCCATGGAAATCAGAAGCTATCCCAAAACTCCAAATACTCCTATTTCAACAAGCTTAGGGCAGCACTAAAACAGGCCGTGAAAGATGGCATCATTCCAACAAATCCTTCTGAAGGTGTAGAAGCTTTCAAGCAAGGAGAACCGGAAAGAGAGTTTTTGACACTGGAAGAGCTGCAAGCGGCAGTAAAGGCAGAATGTGAAATTCCCATCCTGAAAACGGCATTCATTTTTTCATGCCTTACAGGGCTTCGCTGGTCAGATATAAATAAGCTCCTTTGGTCGGAGGTGCAGCACTCAAATGAAATGGGCTACTACATCCGATTCAGACAGAAGAAAACCAAAGGAGCGGAAACCCTACCCATTTCAGAACAAGCCTTCGGCTTGCTTGGAGAACGTGAGGAAAGAGAAGAAAGAGTTTTCAAAGGTTTGAAGTATTCTGCATGGCACAACCTGAAATTGCAACAATGGATGATGAAAGCCGGAATCTCCAAAACAATCACTTTCCATTGCGCCCGTCATACCTACGCCACATTGCAGCTTACAATGGGAACCGACATTTACACGGTTTCAAAGCTCTTAGGCCATAGGGAGCTGAAAACAACCCAAGTCTATGCGAAAATCATAGACGACAAGAAAAAAGAGGCCGCCAGTAAAATCAAACTTGACCTATGAGCAATCAAACAAAAATACTTGACGACATTCTCTACCAGGGGCTTCGCCCTTGGTCAGAGAAAAACAGCGTGGACGAAAAGTTTGCTCCAAAGTTCCGTGCCCTGAAAGAAGCCTCCACTGATTATCAATTCCGGTATGAAATCAAATTTGAAAGGCCATTTGACAACAAAACCAAGTACTACTCAAAGCTGATTCTAAACACCCTCAAAACGGACGTTGAAAGGCTCTACAACCTCATCAGTGAAGATGATACTGAAAACCTAATCCGCTATTGGCTGGACGACACCCTCAACAAGCGTTTAAAGACCCGCTTAAAAGACATTGGAAAGCTGATTAAAGAGAAGGACTTTGATTTGACATACATAGATCCCAAGAAAGCTTCCATTGAGTTTGACCAGGCACACAAAGCCAACACCTATATCATCCAATTGCTAAAGCTTGCATACATGCAGCTTTATCTTGAAATCCAAGATGCTTTCAGCACTTGGATTGATGACAATTTGGTGATAGAGGATTTTTACACTCAGCTACTACATGAACCAATACCGCAGAAACCATTATTGACCGAGATTCAAATCATTGAGGTTGAAGCAACGGAGAAACAAGTTAAAAAGCCGGAACCCAAACCAAAGGACATTCCATTCAATTCATTTACCTACAAGCAACTCAATACCGCTCAAGAGAAGATTTCCGATTTGTGCAGCAGCTTAAAGTTCAACAACCTGATAAGCCAAGACACAACCGTTCCAAATTTAAAGCGAGTATTTTCTAATGCTGAAATCAAAAATCCTATAGTCTGGACAGGCACAATCAGCGAATTGTTCTACTTCATCAAACTCATACATAACGACCTCCAATTGGTTGAAAACTTGAAGCAGAAGCAATGGGAAGTTACTTGCCTATGCTTTGTTGATGAAACTGGAAAACCGTTTGAAAGAACAAAATTTAGGTCGCAGAAGAAGCCGAAACTAACAGCCCACAAAATTGAAAAGTCTGTTTCCAACCTGAAATAAGGTACTCTGCACTTTACACCTTCTATCTTTTTTCTGTTTTTGTTTAGCCCTCTTTTGCTCAAAAAGGGGGCTTTTATTTTTCATGCCCCACTCTGCACTCTGCACTCTGCACTGCACCTTCCTTTCTGCACTCATAACGCCCTGTTAGCCATTCTAATTTAGCCCTGTATTCGACAATCGAATATGACATTTGGCCAGATGTCCATTTCCTAATTCATAATTGATTAAGTCATGGACGAAATAATTGAACGTCTTGAAAATCTCCAACGCCTAATTGAGAGCCAGGGGATTTACACAAAGGAAGTTTTAAACTTCAATGAAGCTTGCCAGTATCTGGAGCTTTCCCAATCTCACTTGTACAAGTTGACAAGTGCAGGGAGCATTCCGCACTACAAGCCCAATGGAAAGAAGCTCTATTTCAAAAGAAGCGAGTTGGAAAGCTGGTTACTACGCAACCGCAATTCCACTCAGGAAGAAATAGACCAAAGAGCTGCGGATTACCTAATCAAGAAAGGGAGGGTGAAGCTATGAACGAGATAATGGATATGATCTTGACGCTAACTCAAGACATAAAAACAGTCAAAGCCTACCTCCTCAACTTCCATAAATCACGCTTGGAGCAATTCAGCGAAGAATGGATTGATGGACAGGTAGTGATGCAAACGCTTCACATCAGCAAAAGAACCCTCCAATCCCTTCGGGATAGCGGGGTTCTTCCCTACAGCCGAATCAATGGCAAATTCTACTACAAGGTTTCTGATATAGAAGCCTTGCTGGAATCCAATTACTCACCTTCAAAATCAAAGCACTATGGAGGTAAGTAGAAAAGCCATTCTCGACAAAACGCACTACGGCTTGAATATCTACTCCTATGTGCTACGACAGTACTATCCGGGTGAAATCGACTCAGAAGATTCGAGCACACCGAATAAAGATAAATCAAAAGGTGCTCAAACAGTCCTTTCCCTTTCGGGAAGGGACTGCAAACCTGCGAAAAACCCATTCAATGCGGACAAGCCTACATTGTTGGTAAAGGTTGTTGAGGGTTGTGCTACGCACACCGATTCAGAAGAAGCCATTGCACAAGGCAATGTCTTTGATTTTGCAGCTCTGCATTTCAGCCTCGAAGGGCAAGCCCTTCTCGATAAGCTGAATGAAGAACTGCATTTGCGTATCGGAAAGCAACAGGGTTTTTACGCTCAGACCGAATCGCAACCTGCGGTTGCTCTTCCTGAAATAGTCAAACCGGCTGCGCCAGTTTTCAGCTATTTCAATAAGCCTGTCACCAACGTAACACCAAGTCGGCAAGCCTCTTTGGTTGAGGTGTACCACCTTATCAAAGGCAATGAATTTGCTTCGTGTACGAGTACACTCCGCAACATTCCCGATCAGAAGGAAGCCAGAAGGTACAAGGCTCAAAATTTCGATTATGTGACCTTTTCAGGCACTTTCTCAAAGAGAAATGATGGAAACCTTCAAAAACATTCAAGCTTGCTCACAATCGATTTTGACCACATTCAGGACATTCCTACACTCAAGACGGCACTACTCAACGACCATTACTTTGAAACGGAGCTACTGTTTGTATCTCCTTCAGGTGATGGCTTAAAATGGGTAATCCCAATTGACTTGACGCAGGCAAAACACCAGGACTATTTCAAGGCAGTAGCAAACTACGTTTCCCACACCTACCAACTCGAAATAGACCAATCAGGGAAGGACATTTCAAGAGCCTGTTTTCTTCCGCATGATTCAGAAATATTCATCAATCCTAAATACTTGTAGGACATGGAAAGAAACCTAAATCACACCCTTAATGCGAAGCAATTCAATAAAAGTGATTTGGGTTCTCGAATGCCATAAAAAATAAAAGTGACATGAGAAAAACATTCAATCCGCAGGATTGGCTTAATCAGCCAACCCCGCAACCGAAAGTTACAGAGCAACCAACTTTCAATACAGATTCCCAATCAGACGAAGTAGAGCGCATCATCCAAAGCATTGAAGCCAACCGAACAGATGTTACGTCCACTTATAGCGATTGGGTAAATATCGGATTTGCTTTCTCAGATGAGTTTGGAGAAAATGGACGTACCCTATTTCATAGGGTGAGCCAGTTTTATCCAGGCTATTCCGCCCCGGAGTGCGACAAGCAATTTGACAATTGCTTGAAATCAAAGGGTCATGGCGTTTCACTAAAGACCTTTTTCTACCTCGCCAAGGATGCAGGAATTGACATCGCACCTCCACGGACAGAAAAACAGGATCAGCGAACCTTCAAAAGTGAAAAGCTGAATGGTAGTCAATCTGAATACCACCAGCTCGAAAATCAGGAACCGGAAGAAATGCGCGACCATAATTTAAATAAAGAAAATGGCGCATTCGATAGCACCGCTGAAAAGCAAACAGAGGATAGCTATCAAATGCCAACCTTTCCAGATTCCTTGTTTCCTGAACTTCCTGAATTTCTGCAAAAGGTTGTGGCGGTTGCCACTTCCAATGAGGAAAGAGATATTCTTCTCCTCGGTTCCCTCGGTGCTATCAGCGCATGTTTGCCCAAAGTATCGGGCATCTATGATGGCAAACGAGTATACCCCAATCTATTCCTATTCATTACAGCCCAGGCATCCGCAGGTAAAGGCCGCTTGGTGCATTGTCGTCAGTTAGTCAACCCCATTCACAAAGAATTGAGGGAACAAGCCAAACTCCATAAACAGCACTATGAATTGGAAATGGCAGAATACAACTCCAAGAAGGGAAAGGAAGACGGTATCGAGAAGCCAGCCAAACCACCTGAAAAAATGCTGTTCATTCCGGCCAACAATAGTTCAACGGGAGCTTATCAGCTTTTGGGTGATAGTGATGGCAGAGGTCTGATATTCGAGACCGAAGGTGATACCTTAGCCCATGCCTTCAAGAGCGATTACGGAAACTACAGTGATGGCTTTAGAAAAGCCTTTCACCATGAAACCATTTCCTACTATCGCAGAACCGACCGTGAGTTTGTGGACATAGAAAGCCCTTGTCTTTCTACTGTCCTTTCAGGAACGCCAAAACAAGTTTCGGCTTTAATACCCAACGCTGAAAACGGCTTATTCAGCCGTTTCATCTTCTATTTCATGAACGTTCGCCCGGTATGGAAAAATGTTTTTGCAAGCCAGACCGATAACGGATTAGACGATTACTTTGAAGCCCTGGGCAATAAGTTCTATGAACTCTATAAAGTAATCATGGAGGATGAATCCCGTCAGTTCTACCTTACGGCAGACCAGCAGGAACAATTCAACCAGTTCTTCGGACAAATACAGGAGAAATACATGAACCTTCAAGGGTTGGACTACATGGCTACTATCAGAAGGTTAGGTTTGATTGCCTACCGCATCTGCATGATATTTTCCGCTTTGCGGATCATGGAAATGCGCCACATTATACACGATAAAAATATTGGCGCATTCGACAGCACCACTGGAGAAATATTATCCAATAGCTGTCAAACAGGCGACACTTCCCATAAACTGATTTGTGAGGAAAGGGATTTTCAAGCTTCGCTTTCAATGGTCAAAGTACTGGTTAAGCATTCAAGCAAAGTGTTTGGAGAACTTCCACAAGAAGAGCCTAAGCCAACTCGCATGAATAAGAAGGAGAAGTTTCTGTATGCCTTGCCACGTACCTTCAACCGTCAGAAGTACCTCGAAGTAGCAAAAGTAATGAGCATTCCTGCAAAGACAGCCGAAGGCTACATTGCCAACTTTGTGAAATCAGGTCTTATCCATCGTGAGGCACACGACCAGTACATAAACACCTCACTTGAGGAATCAAATTAAAAAATTAAATTTGCAATACCCTTGCACATTAATTTTTTGTACCTTTGCGGGCAAATGAATTCTATCTTATCCATATCGTTCAGTTTTCTGTTCCTTATACAGGGACTGGCGCCTGGTATGGATTTATGCTGCGAGTTACCTAAACTGCCTAATTTATTTGAGCACTACGAAGAATTCGCTGAGCATGACGGGCTATCATTTATTTCATTTTTAGACCTTCATTATGGTGATGGACAGGATGCGGAAGACCACCACCATGACGATGAGCATGACGAAAACCTGCCCTTTCATGGTCAGCACCAGTGCTGTCACGTCCACATTTTCATGACCCCTTTACTGGGTCAACCAGAAATAGCCACTTTACACTTTTCTACCCAAACAAAGGGTAGTCTATACAATTTTTCTCTTTGTTCTGAGTACTCAGAATCCCCTTTCCAGCCCCCCAAGGCCTGATTTACCGGACACTTTAAAATCAGTCTTTATTTCATCGCACTGCGCAATGAAGTAAGGTATTGTTTTTTCTATTGCAGTCCGGCATCCCTCTGACGGGCATTTTCGCCCCAATCAATTCATTAAATCAGGATATAAAATGCAAAATAAATGCTGGATAAAATCATTCAATTTTCAGTCAAGAACAAACTGATCATTGGCCTGCTTACGCTAGGCCTGATCATTTGGGGAGGCTACTCACTGACGAGGCTTCCCATTGATGCCGTGCCGGATATTACCAATAACCAGGTGCAGGTCATCACTACTTCTCCCTCACTGGCTGCCGAGGAGGTAGAACGTTTAATCACTTTCCCCATCGAGATTACGATGGCCACCATCCCAGAGTTGGACGAGATCCGTTCATTCTCCCGCTTTGGACTGTCAGTAGTGACCATAGTGTTTAAAGAAGATGTGGACGTGTATTGGGCCCGGCAGCAGGTAAACGAACGCCTTGGCGATGTGCAAGCCCAAATCCCACCGGGGGTAGGTCAGCCGGGCATGGCTCCCATCACTACCGGACTTGGAGAAATCTATCAATATGTAGTCGGCACCGAACCCGGCTATGAAGACCAATATGACGCCCGTGAACTGCGGACAATTCAGGACTGGATTGTGCGCAGACAGTTGCTCGGCACTCCGGGAGTAGCCGATGTAAGTAGTTTTGGAGGCTACCTCAAACAATATGAGATTGCCATTGATCCCGACAGGCTCAAGGCCATGAACGTTTCCATTGCCGATATTTTTCAAGCACTGGAAGAGAACAATGAAAACACAGGAGGGGCGTACATCGAGAAAAACCTAAATGCCTATTTCATTCGAAGCGAGGGATTGGTCGGTGACCTGGACGACATCCGCAACATGCTGATCAAGAACAACGAGAATGGGATTCCTGTCCTTATAAATGATGTCGCCAAGGTGCAATTGGGGAGTGCTGTACGGTATGGTGCCACTACCCGAGATGGTGAAGGCGAGGTGGTTAGTGCCATCGTGATGATGCTAAAGGGAGAAAATTCAGCGGAAGTCATTGAAAATGTAAAAAGCCGCATTGCCGAAATCCGCAAAACATTACCTGAAGGCGTGACCATCGAACCCTTTCTGGACCGCACCAAACTAGTCGATACCGCCATTGGCACAGTTTCCAAAAACCTGGCAGAAGGCGCGCTGATCGTCATCTTTGTCCTCTTACTGTTGCTGGGAAATCTTCGGGCTGGCCTGATCGTAGCATCGGTAATTCCCCTTGCGCTCATCTTCGCCTTTGGCATGATGAACCTCTTTGGTGTTTCGGGTAACCTCATGAGCCTGGGAGCTATTGACTTTGGGCTAATCGTAGATGGAGCGGTAATCATTGTGGAGGCCACCTTGCACCATCTGGGCTTGTTAAAACTGGGCAGGAAACTTACCCAGAAGGAAATGGACGAGGAAGTGTATCAATCTGCCAGTAAGATCAGGAATTCAGCCGCTTTTGGGGAGATCATCATCCTTATTGTGTACCTGCCTATTCTGGCACTCGTGGGTGTAGAGGGAAAAATGTTTGGCCCAATGGCACAAACGGTGAGCTTTGCCATTCTTGGGGCATTTATTCTTTCACTCACTTATGTGCCCATGATGTCGGCACTTGTACTGAGCAAAAAGACGGAATACAAGCCCAATATTTCAGACAAGATCATGGGCTTCTTCCACCGCTTGTATGATCCGGCCATTCGTTGGGCTATGCATAAACGACCATTGATGTTAGGCATTGCATTGGGATTATTTGGGGTATCGCTTTGGGTATTTTCAAATATGGGTGGTGAATTTGTACCTACTCTGGAAGAAGGCGACTTTGCTGTGGAGACCCGGGTAATGACAGGTAGTTCATTGCAAAACACAATCAATGCTACAACTCAGGCAGAAAAAATCTTATTGGAACAATTTCCTGAGGTTACACAAGTGGTTTCAAAAATCGGAGCAGGTGAAATACCCACTGATCCTATGCCCGTAGAAGCGGCAGATTTGATGATCATTTTAAAGAATAAGAGCGAATGGGTCACGGCCTCCAATCGGGAAGAACTGGCCAATAAAATGGCTGAAGCTCTGGAAGTAATACCTGGGGTAACCTTTGGCTTCCAACAGCCTATCCAAATGCGCTTTAATGAGCTGATGACCGGGGTTCGTCAGGATGTGGCTGTGAAAATTTACGGAGAAGACCTCAACGAGCTTTCTGAATATGCCCAACAGATTGGTCAGCTTGCTTCGTCTGTAGAAGGCGCAGTAGACCTGTACATAGAGGAGGTAACGGGTATTCCGCAAATCGTTATCAACTATAAGAGAGACCAACTCTCAAAATATGGGCTCAGTATCCGGGATGTAAACCGCTCGGTACAGGCAGCCTTTGCCGGGGCTTCCGCAGGATTGGTGTATGAAAACGAAAGACGTTTTGACCTTGTAGTCAGACTGGACAAAACCAATCGGGAGGATGTGGAGTCTGTCCGAAACTTATACATTGCCCGAAAAGATGGCCATCAGATACCGCTGTACCAGGTAGCTGATGTGGAGATCAAGGAAGGCCCCTACCAGATCCAGCGGGACGACACCCGGAGAAGAATCATTGTAGCTTTTAATGTGCGCAACCGGGACGTGGAAAGCGTGG
The DNA here is from genome assembly GCF_016464625.1 of Penaeicola halotolerans. Taxonomy (GTDB): domain Bacteria; phylum Bacteroidota; class Bacteroidia; order Cytophagales; family Cyclobacteriaceae; genus Penaeicola; species Penaeicola halotolerans. The sequence goes on along the minus strand of NZ_JAEAGO010000001.1, from coordinate 621,935 downwards.
TGGATGAGCTCAGGAATAAAATTGACGAATCAGTCGTATTCGCACCAGGTTATTCAGTTACCTATGGTGGCCAGTTTGAAAACCTCGTGGAAGCACGTGAACGCCTTGCTTTTGCCGTGCCTCTGGCCTTGTTACTGATTTTCGTTTTGCTCTATTTCACCTTTGGTTCCATCAAGCAAGGCATACTCATTTTTACAGCCATCCCGCTTTCTGCCATCGGGGGCATCTTCGCCTTATGGCTAAGGGATATGCCTTTTAGTATATCGGCAGGCGTTGGCTTCATTGCCTTATTTGGGGTGGCCGTACTGAATGGAATCGTACTGATCAGCGAGTTCAACCACCTGAAAAAAGAAGGGGTCACAGATATTTTCGAGCGGATTTACAAAGGCACAAGCATACGTCTGCGACCAGTGATCATGACAGCTTCCGTAGCTTCTCTGGGCTTTTTGCCTATGGCGCTTTCCCAATCAGGGGGTGCGGAAGTTCAGCGCCCTTTAGCCACAGTGGTCATTGGCGGCTTAATTACAGCCACCTTCTTAACGCTTGTGGTGCTGCCCATCCTTTACTACTATTTTGAAAGAGGAATAAAAGTAAAACCGGGAGCCGTAGCACCTTTGTTGATCATCGGTCTGTTTTTCTTCCAGTTTACGGAAGTAAAGGCGCAGGAATCACCGGTCAACTATCAATCGCTGGAAGAGGCAGTTCAGGTAGCAATTCAAAATAACCCTAACCTGAAAGCTGCAGACCTGCAAACACAGCAGGAACGAGCATTAAAAGGGGCAAGTTGGAATTTGCCCAAAACTGATTTAGGAATGGAATATGGGCAGACCAACAGCATATATAATAATGACAGTAGGCTGTTCATTAGCCAAAGTTTTGCTTTTCCCTCTTTTTATGCCAACCAAAGCAAGTTGGCCAAAGCGAGAATGGAAGCCAGCGAGTGGCGAAAAAACGCCACCCAAAATGAACTGGTGCAGCAAGTAAAAACAACCTGGTATTTCCTCTGGCTGGAGAAAAGCAAAAGACAATTGTTGCTGGAGCAGGACAGCATTTACCAACGCTTCGTGAGGGCTGCCAACCTTCGCTACGAAACAGGGGAAAGCAACCTGCTTGAAAAGGCCACAGCCGAATCGCAGGTCGCTGAGATCAAGGCCATGCTGCAACAAAGCTTGTCGGATATCGAGATTTATCAGACGCAGTTACAAACCCTACTCAATGTAGAAAGTCCGGTGGACATCACGGTGGGCAAGCTCGAAGTACGGGAAAGCACTGTCCTTCTTGATACCACAAGTATTGCCAACAACCCTACCTTGGCATGGTTCCGCCAACAAATGGAAGTGGCCGAAAGGGAAAAATCAGTGGAGAAATCTCGACTACTGCCAGACCTGACAGTGGGTTATTTTAACCAATCGTTGAACGGCCCTAACCAGGATATTGATGGCAATCCTATCACTTTCACTTCCAGCGACCGTTTTACAGGTTTTCAGGTGGGTGTGGCCATTCCCCTTTTTGGAGCAAAAGCACAAGGGTCGGTAATCAAAGCTGCTGAACTCAGGAAACAGGAAAGTGAAGCACGGCTGCAAGCAATAACAAATGAACTGCAAGGCAGATTCAGGTCGCTCGTTCAGCAGTACCAAAAATTTCAAACCAGTCTCGATTATTATGAGCAAAACGCCCTGCCTCAGGCAGAGCTAATTCTCAAACAAGCTCAAAGAGGTTTTGAAAGCGGGGAAATTGGTTACGTGGAATACATACAGGGACTCAACCGGGCTTTAACCGTCCGGTTCAACTACCTGGACATCCTCAACCAATACAACCAAACCATCATTCAGATCGAGTTCATCTCAGGCATTCAATAAAAAAGAAATCAACAATGAAAAATACATTCAAATACATCAAAAGCATCTCAATGGTTTTTCTCCTGGGATTGACCATTGCTTCCTGTGGTTCAAAAAACGAAGGAACAACAGAAGAGCACCACGAAGAAGGTGAAAATACAGTGGAACTTTCGCAGGCACAATTTGAGCAGGCGGGTATCAAAATAGGAAACGTGGAACAGCGGGTTATTGGCTCAGAACTTCGGGTCAACGGAGTGATTGACGTGCCTCCGCAAAGCAATGTTTCCATCAACATGCCCTATGGCGGGTTTGTGAAATACACCGAGATGTTGCCCGGTAGCAAAGTAAAAAAAGGCCAGCTATTGGTGGTGATTGAAAATCCGGAGTTCATTCAATTTCAACAAGATTACCTGGAAGGCTTAGCCAACCAGGAATTTCTCAAAGCAGAATATGACCGTCAAAAGAAGTTGTTTGATGAAAAGGTGGCCTCCGGCAAAGCCTTTCAACAGGCAAAAAGCGACTACCTTGCCAATGAAGCCCGTATTAAAAGCATGGAGGAAAGGCTGAAATTAATCGGTTTCAGCATCCCCAAGATCAAAGAGGGTAACGTTTCTGCGTCCGTCAACATTTATTCACCGGTAACAGGCGCTGTTCGTGAGGTGTACACCAACGTGGGCAAATACATCAACCCACAGGACGTCATCATGGACATAACCAACTCGGAAGACCTGCATGTGGAACTCACCGTTTATGAGAACGATGTTCCACGGGTCAAGGAAGGTCAGCGCATCCGCTTTGCCCTGGCAAATTCACCCGATGAGTGGCGTGAGGCCGAAGTATTCCTGATAGGCAGTGGGGTCAGAGAAGACCGCTCTGTTACCGTACACGGCCACCTGAAGCAGATGTATGAGGATCTAAAACCGGGCATGTATGTGGCAGCTAAGGTCGAGACCGACAGCAATGAAACCTGGACGGCACCGGAAGAGTCCATCGTGAGATTTGGCGGCAAGCATTACGTCTTTGCCTATTCAGGCGAAAAGTCAGAGAACGGCCAACAGGTGCATGACTTTGAAATGGTAGAAGTACAAAAAGGATATACGGAGGACGGTTATACACAAATCAGTCCGGCAGATAGTTCATTGGATATCAACAGCCTGAAATTGGTAACCAAAGGTGCTTTCACACTTTTGGCGAAAGCCAAAAACACCGAAGAAGAAGGCGGAGGACATGGGCATTAAGTAAGGTAATAACTATGGAATGGTTAATCCTCATCATCGTTAGTCTTATTGCCTCCACCATTTCCGGTATTGCAGGATTTGGAGGGTCACTCATTTTGCTTCCGGTGCTGACCTATTTCATAGGCATTAAGGCCGCCATACCTGTACTTACCGTAGCTCAAATATTTGGGAATCTTTCCAGGGCAGGTTTTGGCTGGGGAGAGATTCAATGGAAGGCCGTAGGCGTTTTCATCTTAGGAGCCATACCGGCAGCATGGTTGGGTAGTTATGTAATGAGCATCATGCCGGCAGTACACATCTCAAGAATAGTTGGAGTCCTGCTGATCGGACTTGTGCTTTGGCGGAGGATCAAAAAAGATCTTCCGCCCATACCGCTCAGATTACTGGGACTTGGTGGAGCTTTAAGCGGATTCCTCTCCGGTATTACAGGCGTGGGCGGCCCTGTAGCTGCCACATTCTTTTTCAGCTTTCAGTTGCCAGCGGGGGCGTATGTGGCCAGTGAAGCATTCACCGCTGTGGTGACCCACCTTACCAAAACGGTGATTTACAATAAGTATAGCCTCATCAATCTGGATGGCTTTATCCGGGGGGCTATTTTAGGCATGGCGATGATAGCAGGGAGCTGGACAGGTAAGCAGGTTATCACACGAATAAGGCGGGAACACTTCCTACTTATTGTGGAAGTCTTGCTCGTTATTTCCGGGCTGCAAATGCTTTGGAGTTCATTTTAAAATGCAGATACAATGAAAAAAATACAGATTGATATACCCTTAATACTGCCCGAAGTGGCAGACGAAAAAGACCAATGTGTGAAGCGGCTGATCAGCCGACTTCAAAATGAAAAAGGCCTTGAGGAAGTACATATAGTCGATAAACCTGATAGTGGTGTACCGCAGCTATGTTTTCATTATGACCCTGATGTGATTTCTCTACAACATGTTCGGGCATTGGCCGAGCAAACAGGTGCTGACATAATTGAAAAATACGGGCATAAGCTGATTGAGGTAGAGGGCATACGCCATACCCGACACGCACGGCAAATAGAGCAATCGCTCAACCATCTCAATGGAATTTTACAAGCAGCCGTTTCTGCATCAGGGATGATTGGCCTGGAATATGAAACGGCAAAAATAGGCGAAGTGCAAATCCGGGAATTCCTGCGGAAAGAAGGGCTTACTATCCTGGCCACTGAAGTAGCGGTAGACCGCTATCTCCAGAAAACAACAGATCGTAAAGGTGTTTCAGAAGAAAAAACTGCCGAACATGCCCACGCTCATGAAGGGCTTTTGGGTAAAAATACCGAACTCTACTTCTCCCTGATTTGCGGGGCTCTATTGGGGCTGGGTTTTGGCCTGTCATTCGTAGAAGCTGTCCCCTCATGGGTAAGCCTGGCACTCTACATCGGAGCATATTTCTTTGGTGGTTTTTTTACAGCTAAAGAAGCGATAGAAACGGTGATAAAAGGAGGTTTCGAGATAGATTTTCTTATGCTGGTGGCAGCCATTGGAGCAGCCATTTTAGGCGAATGGGCCGAAGGTGCACTCTTACTGTTCTTGTTCAGTATTGGCCACGCACTGGAACATTTCGCCATGAATAAAGCCCGAAAATCCATAGCGGCACTGGCAGAACTGGCACCTAAGACGGCATTGCTCAAGAAAAATGGCAAAACCGAGGAGGTGGATATTTCAGCACTCTCTATTGGCGACACCATTGTTGTAAAACCCAATAGCAAAATAGCAGCCGATGGCATCGTGGTAAATGGCAAAAGCACTGTCAACCAGGCTCCAATTACAGGAGAAAGCGTACCCGTGGATAAAGTAGCAGTAGAAAATCCCGAAGAGGACTGGTCGCAGGAAGACGACATCAAAGACGAAAACAGGGTATTCTCCGGTACCATCAACGGCAACAATACATTGGAGATCAAAGTGATCAAAGAAGCCAAAGACTCCACGCTTTCGCGACTTGTCAAGTTGGTCAATGAAGCCCAAACACAGAAATCGCCCACCCAGCGGTTTACCGATAAGTTTGAGAAATACTTTGTTCCGGCTGTATTGGGATTGGTGGTTATACTCAACTTCGCTTTTTTGGTTATAGACGAATCGTTCAGCGAGAGTTTTTATCGTGCCATGGCCGTATTGGTAGCGGCCAGTCCATGCGCTTTGGCTATCTCCACACCCAGTGCCGTACTCAGCGGAGTAGCACGGGCAGCCAAAAGCGGGGTACTTATCAAAGGTGGTCGTCCTTTGGAAGACCTGGGTGTACTTACAGCATTGGCATTCGACAAAACAGGCACACTCACCGAAGGTAAGCCCAAGCTGACTGAGGTGGTTGCTTTAGATGGTGTAACCGAGGAAGAACTGTTAAAAATAGCAGTAGCCGTAGAAAATCTCAGCGACCATCCCCTGGCCAAAGCCGTGGTACGAGATGGAAAAGAGCGATTGAAAGGTGTTCAGGTACCCGAGGCAAAAGACCTGGAAGCGGTGCTTGGAAAAGGGATCAAAACCTCACTGGACAACAACAAAATATACATAGGCAACCTGGACTTGTTTGAATCATTGGATGATAAAAAGCCTGAAAAAAATACAGAAGAAAAAGTAAAATCATTGGAGGCAGGCGGAAACACCACCATGTTGATCCGTAGAAATACCGAATACATCGGTATCATAGCCCTGATGGATACGCCCAGGCCTGAAGCTAAAAATACATTGAAGCAACTCAAAAAGATCGGCATTAAGCGTATGATCATGCTCACGGGTGATAACCAGAAAGTAGCCGATGCAGTAGCTCAAGAAATAGGACTTACAGACGCCTGGGGCAGTTTACTCCCCGAAGAAAAAGTAGAAGCCATCCAGAAGCTGCTGCAAAAGGAATCCAAAGTAGCCATGGTAGGTGATGGCGTGAATGACGCCCCGGCTATGGCCAACAGTACGGTAGGTATCGCTATGGGTGCGGCCGGCAGTGACGTGGCACTGGAAACAGCCGACATTGCACTGATGGCCGATAAGCTGGAAACTTTACCATTTGCCATTGGACTGAGCAGAAAGGCCAAGACTATTATCAAGCAAAACCTATGGGTGAGCCTGGGCATTGTAGCTTTGCTCATTCCCCTCACCATTTCAGGCATTGCTACCATAGGCCCGGCCGTGTTGATACACGAGGGGTCTACCCTGTTGGTTGTATTTAATGCGTTGAGATTATTGGCGTATAAGCCCTAATAAAATGGATTTTATGAGATTCAATACCACCATGCCGAAAGGCTTAAAACCACATTATCATAAGGAACTGGACGCTTACCGCAAAAAGCTGAATAAAGGTTACTTCCAGGAAGCCTGGCATCATTTGGAGCGGGCACACATACTTGGTCAGCCCTATCCTTACGAACATTCCGAAGCGCATTGGTTGATGCTCCGGTTTGGTATTAAAATCAAAGACTGGAAAGAAATTCGGGGGCAGTTGCTCCGGCTCTTTGTAGGAGGTGTAAAATCTTTCGTAGGAAAGGTTCCTGTCGGTAATACAGGAGGAGCCAATGTACCACCCCTTTTGCCAATGGAAATACCGGAAGACCTGCAGCAGATCATGAACAACTACAAGGTATGATAGCAATTCTTAAATCAATCCGCTACTGGAACAGGGTTAAGGAATCTCAGGATTCTAAGGAAACCAAGGAAGAATAAGCCCGTTGGGCTTTTCTTCCGAAGATTCGACCAGACCATTGAAATCAAACACCTTTGATCAAACTAAGGACGAATAATCCTTAGTTTCCTCCATTTCCTCAAAATCCTGAAATCAAAAAAAGGACTCTTTCTTCTCTTACTATCTTTTTCTTTTCCTATATTGTCCTAAATTTGACAAGTCATAAATTAACAGGTCATGCACTTTGGTGAAAGGATAAGAGAGCTGCGAGAAAGCCAGGGATTGTTACAACGACAGTTAGCGGCAAACCTTGAAATAGACACCCCCATGTTTAGTAAAATTGAACGTGGCGAACGCAAAGCCAAACGGGAACAGGTACTGAAAATTGCCGAAATCCTCAAAGCAAGCGAACAGGAATTATTGGCTTTGTGGTTAGCAGACCAAATCAAGGAAATTGTAATAGACGAAGATCAGGCATTACAAGCATTGAAAATCGCTCAAAAGGATATAAACCAAGCAAACACCAAATAAGAATGAACCAAGTACAACATAACGCTATCGTTAATTTCATCTGGAGTATTGCTGATGATGTGTTACGTGATGTCTATACACGAGGAAAATACAGAGATATAATCTTGCCCTTTACCGTGCTTCGCAGATTAGATGCCATTTTGGAACCCTCCAAAGACACAGTCTTGGAAATGCATCAAAAACTAAACGAAATGAAGATTGATAACCAATCTGCTCAATTGCGTAAAACCTCTGGTTATGTCTTTTACAATACTTCAAAATACACCTTCAAAAGGTTATTAAACGAACCGGGCAATATTCGTCAAAACTTAGAAACTTACCTAGATGGCTTTAGTAGCAATGTGCAGGACATCATCAGTAAGTTCAAGTTAAGAAACCAATTGGAGACCTTGGAAGAAGGCAACATTACCTTTCCACTGATTGAAAAGTTTTGCTCAAGCACTATTAACCTGAGCCCAATGCCTATCACAGATAAAGACGGCAATGTAGTCATGGAAGGCTTGACCAATTTAGGGATGGGCTATGTGTTTGAAGAACTGATACGCAAGTTTAACGAAGAGAATAACGAAGAAGCCGGAGAACACTTTACCCCAAGGGAAATCATTCGCTTAATGACCCACCTTATTTTTGAACCGCTCAAAGGAAAGATTAAGGACGGTACGTATTTGATTTACGACCCTGCGTGTGGTAGTGGTGGCATGCTTACCGAAGCGGAACACTTCGCCAAGAAACTCAACCCCAAAGCTACTTTCCACTTGTACGGTCAGGAAGTAAACCCAGAGACCTATGCCATCTGTAAAGCAGATATGCTGATAAAAGATGAAGACCCGGAAAAGATTGCTTTTGGCTCTACATTGAGTAAAGATGGTTTTCCAAACCTGCAATTTGATTTCATGATAAGTAACCCACCTTATGGGAAAACATGGAAAGTAGATGCAGATGCCATTCTTGATAAAAAAGACATCATAGATCCTCGCTTTACAGTAGGTGTCCCCCGAGTAAATGACGGGCAACTGCTGTTTGTAATGAACATTGTCTCTAAGCTGAAAACCAATAGTGATTTGGGCAGTAGAGCAGCCACCATCCATAATGGTTCCGCATTGTTCACTGGTGATGCAGGTCAAGGAGAAACAGAAATACGCAAGTACCTTTTTGAGAATGATTTGCTGGAAGCGGTAATTGCGCTACCAAATGATTTGTTTTACAACACGGGCATTCCCACGTACATTTTTATCCTTAACAACAAAAAGGAAGAAAAGCGAAAGGGAAAACTACAACTCATCAATGTTACCTCGGAGCAGTTTTACAGCAAAATGCGCAAGCCTTTGGGTAAAAAGCGGGTAGAGTTTAGCAAAGACCATATTCGCAAGATTACCGACCTGTTTTTGAATTTTGAGAACAATGAGCATAGCATCATTCTGGATAACGAGGATTTTGGCTACAGCCAGATAACCGTACACCGCCCACAGCGTGATGAACAAGGCAATATCATCAAAGATGCCAAAGGCAAACCCAAGAGCGACAATGCCCTTAAAGACAAAGAAAACATTCCTTTAAAGGACGATATTGATGCCTTTTTTGCCAAGGAGGTTACCCCTTTTGTGCCGGATGCCTGGTATAAAAAGAGCGAAACCAAAATTGGCTATGAAATAAACTTTGCCAAGTACTTCTACCAGCACAAAGCCCCAAGGAGCTTAGAGGAAATATCTGCCGATATTTTCAAGATTGAGGAAGAAACCGAGCATCTATTAAAAGAAATAGTTGAAGCGTAGTTATGATAGTAGAAAGTAATTACATATCAATATTAACAAAGCACTTACCTGCTCATTGGGACTCATTTAGAATTGGGAGCGTTTTTGTTGAACGTACAGAAAAAGTGAGTGATGAAGACTATGCCCCTCTTTCTGTAACAATGAAGGGTGTTGTGCCTCAATTAGAAAATGTTGCGAAAACAACAAATGGTGAAAATCGAAAGCGAGTTTGTATAAACGATTTTGTTATCAATAGCAGAAGTGATAGAAAAGGCAGTGGCGGTATGTCAAAGTATGATGGTTCAGTTTCCTTGATTAACACGGTATTGAAACCGAATAAAAAATACGACAATAGGTACACCAATTATCTACTTACAAATGTTCTCTTCCAAGAGGAGTTCTACAAGTTTGGAAAAGGCATAGTTGATGATATGTGGAGCACCAAGTATTTCGATATGAAATACATAAAAGTTCCTTGTCCTCCATTAGATGAACAAATCTCAATTGCCAACTACTTAGACAAGCAATCCAAAAAAATAAAACACTTCATCCAGAAAAAGCAAGCCTTTATTGAGTTGCTGAAAGAGCAACGTCAGGCGGTAATAAACCATAAGTTAATTATTGAAGATCGAAAGGTAAAAATCAAGTACTGCGTTACAAAGATTGGAGCTGGCGTAACTCCTACGGGTGGAGCTACAGTGTACAAGAACAGTGGTGTCATCTTTTTAAGAAGCCAAAATATTCATAATGATGGCTTGAGACTTGATGATGTTGCTTTTATCACAGAAGACATTCACAATAGTATGAATGGCTCCCAGGTCAAAAAAGATGATGTTTTGATAAATATCACTGGTGCTTCAATTGGAAGAACTTATGTATTTGAATTAGACGAAGAAGCAAACGTCAATCAACACGTTTGCATTTTGAGACCAATCAAGGATAAAATCTTACCAAAATTCTTGATGCTTCAATTGCAATCTGATGTGATTCAAAATCAGATAAAAACTATTGAAGGAGCTTCCAGAGAAGGTTTAACGAATAGTACTTTAAAAAACTACTATATCTACACTCCTTCAATTGAACGCCAAATGGAGTTAATCACAGAGATCAAAACCGAAACCGCCAAAATAGACCAAGCCATTGCGAAAGCAGAGAAAGAAATAGAACTCATCAAAGAGTATCGGGAAGCCATGATAGCCGAAGCGGTGTTGGGGAAATTACATCATAAAATAATAAAGCCGGAAGTATGTCAAACGACAAGCCTGTAAAACCAACTAATGAACTGAGCGAGTTTATTTTATACACCGCCCCTTCGGGTGAAGTGAAGGTGGAGATTTATGTGCAAAACGAAACCGTTTGGCTTACACAGCAAAAAATAGCCGACCTCTTTGGGGTAGCCAAATCTACTATCAGTGAGCATCTTAGCAATGTCTATGAGAGCGGAGAGTTGGAAAAAGAAGCAACTGTTCGGAAATTCCGAACAGTTCAAACGGAAGGCGGCAGAGAGGTTGCCCGAAACTTAGAGTATTACAACTTAGACGCTATCATTTCGGTAGGTTACCGGGTAAACTCTGCCAAGGCAACCCAATTCCGTATATGGGCTACCAAAACCCTGAAAGAATACATCATCAAAGGGTTCACCCTCGATGATGAACGCCTGAAACAAGGTAAAACCCTGTTTGGCAAGGACTATTTCAAAGAGTTATTGGAGCGGGTACGCTCTATCCGAGCCAGTGAGCGAAGAATTTACCAACAAGTGACCGACATCTTTGCCGAGTGTAGCATCGATTACGACCCCCAATCGCCCATTACAAAAGAATTTTATGCTACGGTTCAAAACAAATTTCATTATGCCATCACAGGCAAAACAGCAGCCGAAATCATTTTCCTAAAAGCCGATAGCAAAAAAGAAAACATGGGCTTAACCACCTGGAAAAATGCTCCTGAAGGCAGAATCCTGAAATCGGATACCAGCATTGCCAAAAACTACTTGCAGGAAAAAGAAATCAAACAATTGGAACGCACCGTAACCGGCTACTTTGATTACATAGAAGGACTGATAGAAAGAGAAAACACCTTTACCATGGAGCAATTGGCATTGAGCGTCAACAAGTTTTTAGAATTTAACGAATATAAGGTATTAGAAGGATCGGGTAAGAAATCTAAAAAGCAGGCCGAGAATAAAGCCCACTCCGAATACGACAAGTTTAACAAAACCCAAAAAATAGAATCTGATTTTGATAAAATGGTGAAGGGATTGAAGAAAGGGAAGAAATCAAAAGATGATTAATAATTTCCAGAAGAAATGCTGAGAAAACGAGAATTAAAGGTTCACACTAAAAAAGAAATGGAACATGCCAAGTAAACGGATAACCAGACATATCGACCGTCTCATACTTGATCCTAACAACTATAGGTTCAAAGACAGACCAGAATACAGACCTGTGGAACTGGAAAATGTTGCAGACCCTCGTGTACAACAGAGGACGCTAAATTTTATCCTTGGCAAAAACAACAGTAATGTAAAGGACCTGATAAGCAGCTTCACTACCAATGGCTTTTTAGATATTGACCAAATACAAGTAACAGAAGTTGGTGAAAATTTCTTGGTACTTGAGGGAAACAGACGAATTGCCACCTTAAAGTATCTATATGACGAATTTAAAAAAGGAAATGATGTCGGTCGTCTTTCAGAATCAGACTTTAAAAGTGTCAACCTTGTATCGATAGAAGACGAAGAGCCAATTCAGCATTTAATCTCAATGGGGCTTCACCACATTAGTGGTAAAAAGAGATGGAATGCCGTAAACGAATCTCAATTAGTTAGTGACCTCATCAGTAACCATAACAAAACAGAACAAGAGGTCTGTGATGCGCTTGGTATATCTACAGTAAAACTGCGTAGAGGTCTAAGAACACTTAGCCTCATCCAACAATACAAGCAGAGTGACTATGGTGATCAATTTGAATCGCCCATGTACACCATTTTTGAGACAGTTATTTCTACACCTGAAATGCGAAGCTGGATTGAATGGAGCAATGAAGATATGACCGCTCATAATGCAGTAAACCTAGAAAGACTGTTTAGCTGGATATCTCAAAGCGAAGATATTGAAATTGATGAAGATGGTAATGAACGTATCTCAACCAAAGAGGCCATTATCAGCCAATACAGACAAATCAAGGAGATTGCAAAGTTTATTAACGACCCTAGAGCAATAGAACTTATGGAAGAAAGCCGCAGCATAGCTGAGGCTTATTCCTACAGTGATGTAATTGGCGAGAATAGACTAAGAAATGCTTTAGATACCCTTCGCAAAGAGGTACAAGTCGCTTTCAATTTTAGTGAGCATTTAACAGAACCTGATTATGGAGAAATACAGCGTCTAAAAGATAAGTTAGACCGATTGATACCTTCAAGTAAAGCAATTGTCGCTATCAACGATAAACGATTGGCAAGCTACTTTACTTCCGTTGAAAATCACTTCAGTGAAATATTCGTCCACAGTTACAGAAAGCTCCGTAAAATAAGAGTTAAGAACCTGTCTAAGGTCAACATATTTGTAGGTGGCAATAATTTAGGAAAGACATCCATACTGGAATGCTTTTACCTATTGAGCCAATTGAATGACATAAATGCGTTTCTGGACTTAGAAAAATACAGAGGTAAGTTCTATTCTGATTTTCATTCAAAGTGGATTCATAAAAACTTTCTTTCAGATATTGAATTAGAAGGCTCATTTAATGGAGCTGAAACCAGTCTGTTCCTTTCAAAAACAGAAACCGAGGAGAATATAGAAAAGTCTGGATACCTATCTACCATAGAATCAGAAGGCAAAGTAAACGACCTTACTTTAGAGAGTTCTATTCATCTATACACCAATAAAGCCCCGGAACTTCATTTCACAAAGTCTCAGGTATTGTGTCCAGCCACTTTTACAAGTCCTTTCAGATACAACACTGAATTGCTCAAAAAAGCCCACGCCAATGCGGTAAAAGAAAAATACTTTGACCAGGTGATAGAGTTCATACAAGTCAATTTAGACCCAAGCATTGAAAAGATTGAGATGATTAGTGATGAGGGTGAAAGCAGATTTATGGTTTCTTCCTCTCGCATTAATGAGGTAGTGGATATTACCAAATATGGAGAAGGCTTACAAAGGGTTTTCGAGATAGCCTTGTTAATGGTTTACAGCAAGGATGGGGTGATATGTATTGATGAGGTGGACAGTGCCATTCACAAGTCCTTATTGATAGAGTTTACCAAGTTCATCCAGCAAACAGCAGAGCAATTCAATGTTCAGGTTTTTCTTTCTACCCACAGCAAAGAATGTATTGACGCCTTTGTAAAGAATGATTACCACAATGATTTCATAAGAGCTTATGCCCTTTCGGAAGTAGATGGCGAAATAGCTTGCAAGTACATTGAAGGAGGCCGTTTAGAAAGATTAATTGATTCAATAAATTTTGATATAAGATAATGGCTCAGAATTTATTGTACATATTAACGGAAGGCTCCCATGATGCAGCATTTTTGTACCGCATATTAAAAGCGAACGGTCTCAAAAGAGAAGAAAAGAAAATCAATGAGTACCCGAATTACTTGGCTAATTTCTTTCTAAAAGATTTAAGCCTAAGTGATGTTGATTCGATTAACATACAAGAAGCTCGTTCTCGTTTTATGCCACAATATGTCATGGTTAAGGACTCCAACTATGTCATAATCTATACAGTTGGCGGAGATACATCATTAAAACGAAAGGAATTGCTTCAACGATTAAATGACTTGAATGAGCCTGATGAAGATCAAATTCAAGCGTTACCTGATACCACCATTTCAGTGCTTTATTGTTTAGATGCAGATGATAAAGGATATGGCCGGAGAGCGAAAGAAGTACTTGACGAATGTCAAGAGGTTTTCAAAAAAGCTTCTTTCGACCCTATACCAGACTTTAGTCAATTCCCCGTATTGGAGGACATCAAGATTGGCCTGTATGTGTTTCAAGAAGGTGAAACAGACTGTGGGAATTTAGAAGATGTTATCATTCCATTAATGCGTCAAGATAATGATGATATTTTCGGTGAAGCAGAAAAATTCCTAAGTATTCATACATCCTGCAATCTATTCAAAGAGAAGCTAACTTATGATGAAAGTGGCACTGTATTACTTAAAGTAAACAAAGTCAAATACAGTCATAAAAAATCATTAGTAGGAACTGTAGGACAGTTACAGAAATCGGGAATGACCAATACAGTTTGTATTGCCCAAACTGACTACTTAAATCAAGAAAAGATTTTAGCTAATGATGTTTGCAAACAAATATTCGCAACAATCAAGAAAGTTTTAGTGTAGAATTATGCATACAACAGATACATCAGAAAAGGGCTTAGAAACGATCATAGAAAAGCATTTAATCAATCACAATGGCTTTATTGCAAGCTATAGTGCCGACTATGACCGTGACCTCTGCATTAATGAAAAGCTGTTGTTCGAGTTTTTGGCAGCAACGCAACCTAATGCCCATGATACAATAATCAAAAGAGGCAAAGACAAATTCTTGAAACGCCTTTCTGACCAAATTCGTCAGAAAGGAATTATTGAAATTTTGCGCAATGGAGTCAAAGATTTGGATTTAAGAGTACAGCTCTACTTTAAAAAGCCAACCTCACTCCTTAACGATAAAGCCCAAAAGCAATACAGCAGCAATATTTTTTCTGTTACTCGCCAGTTGTACTACAGTCTGGAGAATAGCAACTCTTTAGACATGGTGTTATTTATTAATGGTTTGCCGTTGAGCACTTTTGAATTAAAGAACCAATGGACGGGTCAGAATGTAAAACACGCCATTCGCCAATACCAAACAGACCGAGATCCGAAAGAACCCTTGTTTGCCTTTGGTAGATGTATGGTTCACTTTGCCGTAGATGCAGATTTGGTTTACATGACCACACATCTCAATAGTTCAAAGACCTTTTTCCTACCCTTTAACAAAGGCAACAATGATGGTGCTGGCAATCCTGTTAACCCCGAAGGTTTAAAAACTGATTACCTATGGAAGGATATTTTAACCAAGGAAAGCCTGAGCAACATAGTAGAGAACTTTGCTCAAATTGTTGAAGAAAAGGATGAAGACACAGGGAAAATCAAACGCAAACTCATTTTTCCAAGATACCACCAACTCAGAGCAGTAAAAAAGCTACTGCGCCATTCCAAAGAAAACGGTGTTGGCCAAAAATACCTTATTCAGCATTCAGCTGGTTCAGGCAAATCAAATTCAATTACCTGGTTAGCACACCAGCTGGTGAGTTTACATGATAGCGAAAATACTGAGACCGTTTTTGATAGTGTTATTGTGGTGACAGACAGGCGTGTTTTAGATAAGCAGATTAGAGATAATATCAAACAATTTGCTCAGGTCAGCAGCGTGGTTGAAGCCATAGATAAAGGTAGCAGTCAATTAAAGCAAGCCCTTGAAGATGGAAAGAAAATTATTGTAACCACAGTGCAAAAATTCCCATTCATAATAGATGAAATTGGAACATTACAGGCAAAGAAGTTTGCAATCATCATTGATGAAGCCCACAGTAGCCAAAGTGGTGAAACGGCCAGCAAAATGAATTGGGTCCTTTCCGATAAAGAAGAGGCCTACGGTGAAGAAAAAGAGCCCCCTACATCTGAAGATATTATCAATGAATTGATTGAGAACCGTAAAATGCTTAAAAACGGTAGCTACTTTGCATTTACGGCCACCCCAAAAAACAAGACTCTAGAAACCTTCGGTGAAAAGACAGCCGAAGGTAAATTCATTGCTTTTGATAATTATACCATGAAGCAAGCCATCGAGGAAGAATTTATTCTTGATGTACTGAAGAATTACACCACTTATCAATCCTATTACAAATTAGATAAAGCGGTTGAAGATAACCCCGAGTTTGAAACTCGCCAAGCCAACAAGAAACTACGTGCTTATGTAGAAAGCCATCCTTTCTCCATCATGGAAAAATCTAAAATCATGTTAGACCATTTCCATGCGGATATTAGAAAGCTCATCAATGGTCAGGCAAAAGCGATGGTTGTTTGCAAAAGCATTAAAAACGCCATTCTTTACTATCAGGCTTTCAAAGAATACATGAAAGAAATAAACTCACCTTACAAAGCCATTGTTGCTTTTTCAGGCACAAAAGAAATAGACGGAGAAGATTGGGATGAGGCCAGATTAAACGGTTTCCCGAGCAATGACATTCCAACCGAGTTTAAGAAAAAAGAATACCGCTTTCTGATAGTAGCCAATAAGTTTCAAACAGGATTCGACCAACCGCTCTTGCATACCATGTATGTAGATAAAAAATTAGCGGATGTTCAGGCTGTACAAACCTTATCAAGACTCAATAGAGCATACAAACCTTACAAAGAAGACACATTTGTAATGGATTTCTTTAATACCACAGAAGATATTAAAAAGGCATTTGAGCCATTCTATACTACCACTATCCTTAGTGAGGAAACAGATGCAAACAAACTAAATGACCTACAGGATGCTTTGGACAAAGCTCAGGTCTATTCACAGGATGATGTGGTAAACTTCACCGAATTGTATTTCAAAGAAGCGGAAAGACAGGAATTAGACCCAATCATTGATAAGTGCGTTGCAGAGTATAAAAATGAATTGAATGAAGATGCCCAGATTGACTTCTATGTAAAGGCGAAATCCTTTTTCAGAATGTATGCCTTCCTTTCTAAGCTGCTTTCCTTCAATAATTCCTATTGGGAAAGGTTGTATTGGTTTCTAAAATTCCTGATTCCAAAAATCAAACCAGATGAAATTGAGGATTTAGCCAAAGGCATTCTGGAAGCAATTGACTTGGATAGTTATAGACTAACCCGAACAACTCAGGAAAATATCAAACTAAGTGGTAATGAAGAATTAGACCCTACACCACCAGTAATGAAAGGAACAAAAGGTGAGCCCGGCTTTAATGAGTTGGATGCTATCCTCAAAGAGTTTAATACAAAGTTTGGTATTGATAACTGGACTGATGATGATAAGGTAAAGAATTTTCTGTTTGAGCAGTTGCCTGCAGATTTTGCCCGTGATCAAGCTACTGTCAATGCCGTAAAGAACAGCGACAAACAGAATGCAAAAATAACGTCTGATAAAAAGGTAGAGGATTTGATGCAGGACGTCATTTTCCAATACACCGACTTGTATAAAAAATTCACGGACGACCCAGACTTCAAACGTCAGTATTTAGACTTTGTATTCGACAAGATTTGGAACCAACAATCTAATCTTCAAAACAGACCTAAATAATGCCTAAGCACTGTTTCAACATACTAACATTCAATCACCCGAGCAATTCGCTCACCTTCTATTTTTCGGATAAAGAGGAAGAAGGAACCACACGCATATTCCATGAATTGGTTCCTGATGAGGTCATTAATAAGTATGGGGAGCAGGAGCATTACTACACTTCGTTTTGCCAAGAAAAAGAAGGATTCATTCCGGTCACTAAGCCAACCATACCCACCTATGAGAAAATCACTACCGAAGAAGGAACTGAAAAATCCGTTCAGGTTTCAAATTCGGCATTGTCTTCATCTATTCTCAAACGCTACTACAATTCATTAATCCATAACCATTTCAAAACTAAGGGCTGTTTGGTCAAACCTAATTTTGTGAGAGATACAGAAGTTTGGCTAAAAAGTGATACCCAAGACAAAGAAGGAATCTATAAAACCTTTGATAAATTTACGCTTAGAGTCCAATTCAAAACAGTATCAAAGGAACTCGAATTACTGGTGACCTTTGAAGGCAAGTCTAAGATTTTTAAAACACCTGTATCGGCTTTATTTGAAGAAGTACCCCAGAAGGCTTTCAATTGGGTTGTTTTTGATAGATGCCTTTACCACTATGATGAATTACCTGAAGAGGCCAGAAGGCAATACGATCAGGTTTATCCAGTATGGAATTTTGACATTCGTGATGCACTCCACCAGTCCACTGAAGCACCTGACAAAACCAACAAGTACAAAAAATTTAAAATTGCAATAGATAAATTTAACCGCCAATTCTTAAATACCCCAGAATTTAAAGCAATTATTCCATTGTCTTCTAATGGATTTATTGAGGTAGATGAAAAAAGAATTGGTTCCGTAGAAAAAGCAAGTAATAAACTAATCTTTGGTGAGCAAAATCTTCATGTAGTCCCTTTCAGCGGAATATCTAAACACGGGCCATTTGCGCTTAGTCCAACTGTAAAAATCCATTTCTTTTTCATTCTTCATGAAGACGACAAAGAAGTAGCTGCTACTATTCATCGTTACCTTAATGGTGATTTCTCAACATTCAAAGGACTTACCAAATTCATAAGTATACCATATCATCCAGACAAAAGCCTTGCAATTTATTTTAATGACAGGGAAAATCCTTGGCCAGAACTCTACGACCAAATCAACGATAAAGACTTTGACCCGGACGTTCAGCATTTAGCAATATACATTAGCCCAATAAGCAAGAATGTACCTGTCAAATCTCAACGGTTAGTTTATTATAAGTTGAAAGAACTTCTTCTAAAAAAAGGCGTGTCCTCTCAGGTTATTGACCCCGAAAAGGTAATTACCAACGACAAGTATCATTACAGCCTTCCAAATATCGCTATTGCGATTCTCGCAAAGCTCAATGGCATTCCTTGGAGATTAAACACCAAGCCAAAAAACGAACTTGTAGTAGGTGTAGGTGCTTTCAAACATACTGATATTGACGTTCAATATATCGGCAGTGCTTTTAGCTTCTCTAATACAGGAAAATTTAATCGCTTTGAGTGCTTTCAGAAAGATCAAACAAAAGAGTTGGCAGGTTCAATCCTTAGAGCGGTTAAGGATTATGTAAGTGTAAATTCCCACATAAGTCGCTTGATAATCCATTTCTTCAAAGAAATGAGTCAGAATGAGGTTGAACCTATTGAAAAAGGATTGAAAGAATTAAAATTAAATATCCCAGTCTTTATTGTTACAATCAACAAAACTGAATCCTCAGACATTGTTGCTTTTGATATGGGATGGATGGACTTAATGCCTGTAAGCGGTACATTCATCAAATTGGGCTACAATCGATTTTTGCTTTTCAATAATACCAGGTACCCTGATTCGGAATTTAATTACCATGATGGTTTTTCATTTCCTGTAAAGCTCAAAATAACTTGCTCAAAGCCAGAGTTGGTTGAAGAGTATAAAACAGTCAAAGAGCTTATCGACCAGGTATATCAATTCAGCCGCATGTACTGGAAATCAGTAAGACAACAAAATTTACCCGTAACAATCAAGTACCCTGAAATGGTTGCAGAAATGCTCCCCTACTTTGAAGGCAACGAGATTCCTGATTACGGTAAAGACAATCTTTGGTTTTTGTGAGAGAAGGTATAAACAGAAAATAAAGCAGTTATGATTTTTGAATTTTACAATATAGAAAAACCCTTGACAAAATATGTAGAGAGCATATTTTACCATAAAGATTACATGCCTGAACACAGTATTGAAAGAGTGGTTCCTACCGGGCACATTTTTATTCTTTTTGAGCTTGACAATTTCCCAAGGCACACATTCGACCATAATCTTAAACCAAATGCTACATTTACTAAAGTTTGGGTGTCTGGAATAAACCAAAAATACCTCAACATCTCTGCCCATAAAAATTCCGAGATGCTTGTGGTTCAACTAAAAACATTAGGTGCTTATCCTTTATTCAAAATCCCAATCGAAAGTTTCAGTGAATCCATAATGCCAGCGGAGAATTATTTTGGTGATCAAATACTAGATATTCGTGAGACTCTACTTACCAAAAATTCGATAAACGATAAGTTTGAGATAATTAAAAATTGGTTACATAGCCTGATTGATGAGAAGTTAGCCCCATCAAAATCATTACTTGAAATGTTGTCTGTGCTGCAAGGTAACCCCTTCTCAAAGCATGGTGAATTAATTAAGGATTATCCAAACACTCAAAAGCATCTAATTAATCAATTCAAAAAATACAGTGGCCTTTCGCCAAAAGCACTGCACAAAATAATCAGGTTCAACAGCATCCTTCAGATCATTAATCAAAGCAAGGAAATTAAATGGACTGATATTGTTTACGAAACTGGTTACACAGACCAATCTCATTTCATCAAAGAATTTCAGGAGTTCAGTGGCTTTAACCCTTCCAAGTACATCAAAATGGGCTATAATGAATCAATTCCCAATTTCTTCCCATTAGACCCAGAAGGTTAATTTTTTACAATACAAGAGGTTTTGGTCTAACTACCTTTACAACTCTCTGAACTCTTTGGATTAGAGTGTTTGAGTATTTGAAAAGCCTGCATGAGCCTCTAAGTGCCAAGGATCTTGTAGGTCATTAAAAGCACTAATCATCAGATTTTATGAAACGAAAACTGTTTTTAGCTAGCATATTCTTCCTCCCATTATTGGGGAATACGCTTTTTGCTCAAATCCACATATCAAATTTCCTTCAAGGAACTTGGAAAATGGAAAACCGGGAAACCTATGAGCATTGGAGCAAATTAGATGATTCAAGCTTTAATGGTTTTTCGTATCAATTAAAAAATGGAGAAATGAAAGTCTCTGAGTTCCTTACAATCTCTTCAAATTCCGACAAAATAATTTATACCGCAACGGTTATTAATCAGAATCAAGGTAAAGGTATTCCATTTTCACTGACGAAATCAGATAGCGCCTATGTTTTTGAAAATCCTTCTCATGACTTCCCAAAAAGAATCGTTTACCAACCTTTAAATCAAAATCAAGTAAAAGTCACTGTTTCAGATGGAGGCAAAAAGGGCTTTTCATACATTTTATCTAAAGTCACAAATCAAGTTAATATTTCCAATTCCGCTAATAGCGCACAAAGTAAACAAGCCGCTATACCAACTCAATTGATGGAAAATTGGAAAATTCTCACCAGTAGTTCGGGTATCTGGACTACAGACAATTCTAAATACAAAAGCCAAAATGAACCTTATAATCAATACCAACTTCAATGGAAGTTTGACGAAGGTAGAAACTCTTTAACTGGAAAGTTATACGGTATTCAAGAAGGTGAAGAAAAAGTGGAATTTTGGCATTTTAATACATTCTGGGATGCTGTAAAAAGGAAAGCAATTGTATTTCAAATCAGTCCAAATGGTTCCTACGGTATAGCAGAATCAGAAATGCTCTCAGACTCAATAGAACAAAGTTTAGGAGTTTTTCATTATAGCAATGGCCAATCAGAAAGTTCAAAGCACCAAAGCATTACTAAACCAACTGAGCATATTACTACTTCATTCACAATGGATGCAAGTGGCAATTGGCTCACAAACAGAACTTACAAATGGTATCCTACATCTCAATCAGACAAGGCTTTTAGCCAGGTGGATACATTGCAATCTGGAGAATTGATATTGAAACAGGAAATTACTCTTAACGCTCCGGTTGAAAAACTTTGGAATGCTTATACTACTGCTGAATCTTGGAAAGAATGGGTAACTCCTATTGTAGAAATGGATTTTAAGATAAACGGAACGATAAAATCCCACTATGACCCCAAAGCAAAAATTGGTGACAAAGGCACAATTGTGATTCACATACTGAATTACATTCCTAACAAACAGATAACCATGCAAGCAGAGGTTGCCGAAAACTTCCCTGCGTTCATGAAAGGCGAAGAAAAGAACCTTTATAGCATAGTTGAGTTTTCAGCAATAAGCAACAGTACAACCAAAGTAACGCTCTATGGTGTAGGTTATAAAAATGAACAACGCTGGTTGGACTTACTGAAATTTTTCATTCAGGGTAATGAAATGACTTTGAACAATCTAAAGAAGTTTGTAGAACAATAAATTGAAAAGATGGATATATCAACACTCAACTGGCTTGCAGTTATTACAGCTGCATTTTCCAATTTCTTGATTGGAGGACTATGGTATTCACCAATGTTATTTGGAAAGGCATGGATGAAGGAAAATAATTTTACGGAAGAATCACTTAAAAAAGGTAATATGCCTAAAATATTTGGCCTTACTTTTTTATTCTCAATAGTGATGGCATTTAACCTGGCAATGTTTCTTAATGATGAAGCTACAACAATAACTTGGGGAGCTATTGCAGGATTCCTAGCAGGGTTTGGTTGGGTAGCCATGGCATTATTTGTAATAGGTCAATTTGAAAGGAAGTCAACTAAATACATGTTGATTCACGGAGGGTATGTCACAATAAGTTTTATTGTTATGGGTCTCATTTTAGGTGTTTGGAGATAGGTAATTAAAAAAATTGGATATGGATCAAGCAACACAAACAATGATTGAAAACCTGTATAAAAATACAGGCACATCTTTAGAAGATTGGGTAGAAATAGTCAGATCTCAAAGCTTTTCAAAACATGGTGAAGCTGTTAATTTCTTAAAGAAAACACACGGTTTAACACATGGATTTGCAAATCTGATTGCTCATAAAGCGAAAGAGTCTGATGCTGATTCAGCAGATAGCCCAAGCGACTTAATAACAAAACAATATCAGGGCAAAGAGCATTTCAAACCCATTTACCAAGAATTAATGTCAAAAATCAAATCCTTTGGTAAAGACATTGAAGTTTCTCCTAAAAATTCATATGTCAGTTTGCGAAGGAAAAAGCAGTTTGCAATTCTCAATCCTGCCACGAAAACCCGTTTTGAAATAGGGTTAAATCTGAAAGGTTTTGCTGCTTCCGATAAATTAGAGGCAGAAAAACCCAATGCTATGTGTACTCATAAGATTTGTATTTCAAGTGTTGAAGAAGTTGATAAAGAAGTATTGGATTGGCTACATATAGCCTACGAAAAAGCTGGATAAGGAGAGTATTCAATGGGTAAAATAAGCCATCAAATAATTGTTTTTTTATGGGCATTTCTGTCCTATCAGTATTCTTTTGGTCAGATAAACCAAACAGACACCATCTTTGCTCAAAATGATTATTCTACTCATATTGAGAAAAGCAAGAAGGTCATAGCTGAATTAATGAGTCAGAAAAAAATACCCGGCCTCTCAATTACGGTAGCAACAAAAGAAGAAATAATTTGGGCGCAAGGTTTTGGATACGCTGATTTGGAAAAAAAAGTACCTATCAAATTGAATACCAAATTTCGCATTGGTAGTATATCTAAAACCTTGACAGGTATAGCAATTAGCAAACTTTTGGAGAATAAACGTATGAGTTTAGATGATCCCATTCAACGATACGTCTCCTATTTCCCTGAAAACAAATGGCCAATCTCTATTGGCAACCTTGTATACCACACCGCAGGAATCAGAGATTACAATTACAGAAACGGAGAATTTCTTAGTAGAACGAATTTCAAATCTGTTGAAGAAAGCATCAATGTGTTCAAAAATGATTCACTCCTATACAAACCTGGTACTAAATTTAGCTACACAACCTATGGCTATGTGTTATTGAGTGGTGTGATTGAAGGCATTACGGGAAAGCCATATTTAGAGTACATGCAGGATAGCATTCTAACACCTTTAGGTATGATGAATACAGTCCCAGATGAAAACAAACCAATCATAGCAAATAGATCCTCTTTCTATGACGAATCAAACGGAGAAATTGTAAACGGATATTATGTTGACAATTCTAACAAATGGGCAGGAGGAGGTTATCTTTCCACTTCTTTAGACTTGGCCATTTTAGGACAAAACCTATTAGGTAATAATTTTCTTTCTGAAGCTACACGGCAAAAGTTATGGACTCCAAATACACTTTCGAATGGAGATAAGACTAACTACGGAATAGGATGGAGAATCGATACCGATGATAAAGGAAGAACATACGTCCATCATGGAGGCAGCTCAATAGGTGGCCGTTCTTTTCTTCTAATTTATCCAGATCAAGAATTGGTCATTGCTATAACCTGTAATTTAAGTACAAATTTCGACCAATTCTTTGTGTTTAAAATCGCAGAGTTGTTTATAAACTGATAATTGGGATGAAGTCAAACATAAATAAATTAAGGTCTTTCGTTATGATTTGGACAATCATAACAACGGCCTTTTTTTGGACAACCTCAATGCGCTTGTTTTACAAACCTGAAATTTCAGAATGGGCAGTATTTGGGTTTTCAGGAAAAGGGTTTTCAGGTGATTTCTGGTTTCCTATTGTAGTAATTATTTACTCAATAATCTTATTTTATTTAGAAGGGCGAGGAAGAGCCAGGGGAGTGTTCTATGTAATGCTGCTGATATGGCATTTTGCATTACTTTTCGGAACGTCCATTTCCTCCATTGATAGCGGTTCAACAATAACGTTTGGTGCATGGGGCATTAATATGGCGGTTGTTTGGCTTACTATTCCTTTTTTATTCTTCTTTGCTTTAACTGTTTGGTATGTAGTGAAGGAACGTAGCGTTATTGAGCACATAGAAACACGCCAATGGAATCAAATTAATTTAAAACAAACTATGTGGGTAATCGCACTGGTTCCTGTTTCCTATTTTTTTTTCTGTTTGGGTTCAGGTTTTAATTTGCTTATAAAGGTAGCCATTACCATAAATGTTATTCAGTGGATTATGATAGCTAAAGCATTAACAGGTTCATCAAAAATAATGTCAAATTACCAATGAAACTTTTAACGACCATATTAATTGTTCTATACTTTTTTCCACCAATTGTAACTAGGCATGATAAGGACGAAAATCTATTTCTCAAAAATCCTTCAGATTACCCAGCCGCTATTCAATTACGGCTTCGTGACTTAACGGGATTAGTTGAAATGGAAGGTACTCTAATTGCTCCAAATTGGATTGTAACAGCAGCTCATGGTTTAAATTCAGTAGATGCGAATCAAACAATATCCATTCTTGATAGCCTTTATCAAATATCTCAAATTATCACTCATCCAAGTTTTGAAGGTTTTGAACATGATATTGCTCTTATAAAACTAGATAGAAAAATTATTGGTATTGAACCCATTCCATTGTACCGTGACACAAATGAATTGGGAAAACTAATAACCATTATGGGAAGAGGTGGTTCAGGTACAGGTGAAACGGGTCCACTTCAATATGACTCTAAATTCAGAATAGCTACTAATAAAATAGATAGTGTTTCGTCCTATTGGATAAAATTTAGATTTGATGAACCTTCCAATCCCAACTCAACAGATTTGGAAGGAATTAGCGGCTCAGGTGACAGTGGAGGTCCAGCATTTATTGAAATAAACGGAAAGCAATTTCTTTCAGGAATCAGCTCTAACCAACTGAATGAACAAATTGGAGTAGAGGAAGGCAAATACGGAGTTATTGAGTACTACACTAGGGTTTCATCATACACTCAATGGATAGAAGAGGTAATAGAAGGAAAAATTCAGGTACAATATACATTTGAAAAGACTGAATCAAATTGGGGTTTTCCAGATACACAAATTGGTAAAAAAGCAAACCTTTTTATGGACGCAATTACTTCAAATAAAGTCACTGATAAATTCATGGAGCAAGTTTTTTACAAATCTTTTCGTGAATCATTTGATCTGAAAGGCTTTGTTCAAGGAATCTCTAACAGTCTTGAGAATCCTCAAATCGGAGAAATTAGGAAGGCAAAAAATAATGTCCTGATTTTTACAGTTCTCTCAAATAGTAGAACGTATCTCATTCAATTAGAAGCAGATAAACGAGATGATTATTTAATCGGAGGACTAGTATATAAAAAATTATCGGACTAAGCCTGCCCACAATCCTTACGCACCCATGTGCTTCCAGTAGGTTCATTCCGCTCGTTCGTTCCTCACTCTCTTCATTCACCCACTTCCAGCACCGCACAGCAAGAGTAGCCCGTTATTCCATTCCGCTGCGCTACATTCCATACCGTGCCACACTTGCTTTTCCCAAAGTACACCCCAGCGTATTTAAAAGCCTACATATTAGATACTTATTATTCAGTGTTTTCAGGTCTTTCGAGTATCTCGTTGCAATTAAATAATCTCACTACCCATTCTAAATCTTTGTAGTAGCACTTTGCAAATTCAAATCAATTATTTATCTTTGTAATCAAGATACTTTATAGCAAAGATAGTATGACACAAGATGAGCAAGTTTTGGAAATCCGTAAGCTAAGCCAGAAGTACGCTTATAACTCCATAGAAATGCATACAGGCATCGCTAAAAAAGCTGGATTTTCTGGTACAGACCACAAGTATTTGGGCTTTTTCCTTCAAAAAGGAAAACTCACTCCCGGTGAATTAGCCGAATTAACAGGTTTAACAACAGGGTCAGTTACAGCCCTAATAGACCGTTTCGAAAAAAAAAGCTTAGTACACCGTGAACATGATTCGGTGGATAGGCGAAAAGTATTCATAGTACCCAAAAGAGAGAAAATCATGGCATTAATGAAGCCTTTCTACCAAACTTTTCAAGATGAAACCGAAAAGCTGATTGCTTCTTTCACCTCAGAAGAAAGGAAAACAATTAAAGCATACCTAACCAAAGCTCTTCAATTAACAGATGACACGTTAGGAAAACTAAAATAAAGAAAGATATATGACTCAAAAAAATAAAATACCTTATGGTGTGACAACTATACACACCCCATTCACCCAGGTTTATTTACATGGTACTAAAGCAGATTTAAAACTTGGAGACTTGCTTGAAGTGGGATACAATTCAAATTTTGGCAAACAGGACAATGCAAAATACATCTATTTCACTGCAACATTAGACCCAGCTGTATGGGGTGCAGAATTAGCGGTTGGTGATGGAAAAGAAAGAATTTATTTGGTTGAACCAACTGGCCCAATAGAAAATGATCCTAACCTAACCAATCAAAAATACGAGGGGAATCCTTCTATGTCTTTTCGTTCAAAACATCCTCTAAAGGTTGTTGGAGAAGTAACGATTTGGAGTGGTCACACTTCAGAGCAGATTACCGCAATGAAAGAAGGCATTGCCAAACTAAACGCACAAGGAATAGGTGCAATAGAATAGAGCTATATCCATTGAATATAAATACGTAAAAACTCAATCAAAATGAAAAATAAAATTCAATTCGTGGTATGCCTGTTAATGGGTATTGTCTTTATCAATGCAGGTCTTAACAAACTCCTTAATTACATCCCAGTTCCTGATAATATGCCAGAAGATACCATGCGAATGATTAGAGCAATGGAAGAAATCACATGGCTTATGCCTCTTCTTGGCATCACAGAAATCATAGGAGGACTTCTATTTATTATTCCTCGTTTTCGTCCATTTGGAGCAGTATTTATTACACCCATCATGGTCGGGATACTTGCTCAACACTTTACACTGGGCGATAATATTATTTTCCCTGTTATCCTGTTTGCAATTTTGGTTTGGGTGATTGTAGAGAATCGACAAAGGTATTTGCCGATGGTTCAGAAAAACTAATCTGTAGGTTTTTCCTATATCCACATTGCTTTTTTGATAGAGCAATGTGGTATTTATGTATTTAAGAAGAATAGTACCCATATTCAATGTCAAGAAGAAAAATAATGTTCTCAATAATATTTTATAAGACAAATCCATTAAACAATTGACTTTTAAATATTTATCCAACAGCCCGGTTATCAATTTTGTAGAAGTCTTCAAAACCAACGTAGATTCAGAAAAACTCGCACTAAAAATCATTCGTTCGTTGACCAAAAGATTTCCGCATTATAAAGTTAATTTTGACTTAGACGATTGTGACAATATCCTAAGAATCGAATCTAAGTCAAGGGTTAACCTTTCAGAAATTATTAATCTTTTAGAAGAATAGGAGATTAAAATATCCATATTAAAAGACTAAATTAATCACTCATTCACTAATGCATCCCACACCCAAATGCTTCCAGTAGGTTCATTTCGCTCGTTCGTGCCTCACTCTCTTCATTCACCCACTTCCAGCACCGCACAGCAAGAGTAGCCCGTTATTCCATTCCGCTACGCTGCATTCCATACCGTGCCACACTTGCTTTTCCCAACGCACCCCCCAACGCAGGTAAAGCGGTGTTCGTCAGTCGTTCCGTTTTGTTCCGCAAAAACATATCTGCAAGGGTAAAATGCACTCCCTGAGTTTATGCCGATTTTTATCGGTGGTCACCCTTGCATATACCGTTCACTTACCAGTTCGTTTGCGCTCCAGTGGGTGCTCACTCACTGCCGTTCACTTGTTTTGCTTCACACACTCTCTCCTTCCTCACTCGCAGCTATTTCATCCCCCCAAACCCCTTCTAAGGTGTTCGCTACACTCACAATATTTTTTATTGGGGGTCTGCCGCTGCTTATTGTTTTTGCTCGCCTGCGGGTCGCTGCGGGCTGATCGGGCTGTCATGTTTTTTGCTTTCCCCAATGTGCTTTCAGTCGCTTCGTTTCAGTCATTCGTTCCTCATTCCTTCAACTCAGCCACTTTCAGCACCGCTCACAAGAGTAGCTCTTTCACTTCACTACACGAGCCAACGCACCGTCATTCCGCAATCTGCCTGCAATCCTTCTCCAATGGGTTTGTACTACAATCAAAAAATACAAACCCTACCAATGCTATTGCAGGCAGTTATTGCTCCATTCCTTTCAAACAATCGTTTCGTTCCGTTCAGTCGCTACCCTTGCCTTTGCCGACCCTGATGCAAAAAAACACGCCAGCCCTGCCGTAAACGGTAGGCGTCTGCCGCCCTCATTCTTCGGGCTTTTGCAGCCACCACCCTTGCTCCGCTCGCAGGCGGCTCGCAGAAATGGCTTCGCCTTGGTTTACCTGCGTTTCCCGCTTTTTTCCCACCGCACAATTCAGTAAATTCGTTGACCATGAAAGATCTATTTGAAGATTTTTATTATCTGATATTTCCCAGGGATGAAGAAGGTGTTTACAAGACAGATACCGACAGTCCTTTGTGGGTTAAAATTCTGATAGTAGCTTTCATAGGATTTATGTGTTTCATGCTTGCAATAGCATCTTCATAGCAACAGATTCCAATTTTCTAATCCTTCAATTCGACCTTAATTCTGGTCAATAAATAACTCAAACATAAAGCAAAGTTACAGGCGTGCGGATGCGAGAGCTGCAAGGGTTCGCTTCGCCTGTTTGGTAAAAAAATCTCCACCCTACGGGTAGTATTTTTTTCCCACAGCCCTTGCTGCAATCGCACCGTCCTGTATTGACAGGGCATTATGTTTAAGTTATTATTCAGAGTCCGTTTCGGCAGCCGGTGGTTGTTGGCGGGCGTTCGCACCTCAGGCCATCCGTTCCATGCAGGCATTCAGCGTTGTGGTATCACAGATTATACGCTTCGTGTTTTTTGGTTCGAGTTGTGCCTTTCAGAGCTTCCTTTTAAGGGGGCTCTTTTTTTTACTCGTTAAGGGAAAATTTTAAAAAGAGAAAAGCAAAGATAGGCGGGCTCGCACATGCCAACCGCACTTTCGGACAGTCAAGGTCAAGCCCTACGGGTTTTGAAAAAAATCTCCACCCTTCGGGTAGTATTTTTTCCAAAAACCTTGACAGCCGAGCCTCACCCTCCTAAAAGTCAGCTTTCTCTTTTCTTTTTTTCCCTTTTTTCTTTTCTCTTTTGAAAAAATCTATGCGAAGCGCAGCGAGCAAAACTTTAATGGCTCACTGTATGAAATCGTTTCGTATCAAAACACACCGACTGGAAAGCAGCTACCAACAGCCGCACTTCTTTATCCTGAATAAAGGATTGAATAGCGGGAAACCGCTCAACAACGCTTGCCCGAATTGCTTTGTTTGCCTCACCGACAACCAAGAGGACAGGGAATTTCTCTTTTGGCTTTGCTTTGGATTATGGAGGTCAAAATCATTTCATTATCTCCTGAAAGGCTCCGTGATTCCATTTGTGACTATTGATGAAATCCGAAAGCTGATCCGGGAAAGCTCCACCAAAGCAAGCTGCAAAGCCCAGGCATTTCAAAAGGCAATTCAAGCCCTTCAATTACTCGATACCAACGAGCAAAAAATCAAGGTCACACTAAAGATGATTGATACTGCCAGACAAGCCATATTTTATAACATGATGAAAGAAACAGGTGCAGGGTAACTTCCTGCCCTGCCAAAAAAACAGGGCAACAAAAGCAAAATAAAGCACTCTACCGCAACAGCACCCAAAAGAGAACTACCGCCTAATTCTTGAAGTAATTTAGTTGGCGAAGGGCAAATCCATGGTAAGTCCGTGTCAAGTCCAAGCAAATGTTTAACTCCTTAAAAATCGTAAAGAGATGGGAAAAATTAATCAAGGTATTCTCGGTGGCGTATCAGGCCAAGTAGGGAATGTAATCGGTGGAACTTGGAAGGGCATCGATTACCTGCGCATCAAACCTTCCAGTGTAGCGAACCCAAGAACAGAAGGTCAAGTTGACCAGCGTTCGAAATTCTCAACTGTCTTAAGGTTCTTGCAACCAATGACAGACTTCCTGAGAGTAGGTTTCAAGTTGTATGCAAACCGTATGACCCAATTCAATGCGGCCATGTCTTACAACCTGAACAATGCAGTTACCGGAGCTTATCCAAACTTCATGATTGACTATGCAAGTGCATTGGTTACTCGTGGTAACTTGACAGGTTCGGCCAACGGTGCAGCTACTTCTCCAAGTGCTGGAAACGTAGAAGCAACCTGGACAGACAATTCAGGAAGCGGAAGTGCTCAAGCAACAGACAAGGCTCTGATTGCTCTTTTGAACACTACCCGAGGGGAAGCAGTGTTCACCACTGCGGGACCAGCAAGGTCTGCCGGATCAGCGACCATTCCAGTGCCTTCTGAGTACTCAGGAGAAGATGTTGAAGTCTTCTTAGGGTTTGTATCAGAAGACGGAACTAAAGTCGCTAACAGCGTTTATTTAGGCTCTGTAACAGTTGCGTAAAGCGATTGGTGTTTTCCTTGAAAACCGCTTCCTTTGTGGAGCGGTTTTTTTATGTCCGTACCTCTCGATTTTTCCTTTATTATCGCTTAGTTTGACATTCCTAAGCGTTTTTTGTTGCTAATGCGTTTCTACACTTTTAGCAACACGCTGAATTTCAGTATGTTAAAAGCGTTTCAAATATTTTGCATCGGGAAGTAATTCTTAAAGCACTATCATTCAAAGGTCAATCTCTTTAAATGATAAAAGCCTTACTAAAAGTTAAATGCTTTCTGGAAGGCTTCTTTATTTAAATGAATAGTCGAGTGATTTACCCATCAATCCAAGTATGCTTGATGAACAAGAAAACAATCAAGCCAATAGAGCATAAGACTACTAGGCCTTTTTCTTTTAGGTAAGCTTGATGTGCTCCATTTTTCTTATGCTCTAGGTAAAGCATCACTTGTAAGACAAGACCTATTGCAAATACTGGAATCACCCATACAAAGTTTTTAAGCATAAATACGATGACTAAAATCATGACCATCAAAATGGCAGAGATTATATTTATAAGCTTTATTCTATTCATAATTACCTTAATTTTAAACAGTACCACTTTAATAATATGAATAAATATAGAAATAATTTTCTCATAAGCACATGTCTGCCAGCATTTATCTAATACCTCAAGTACCAACTAAAGTATTTCTCGATGATATCCACTTTGGCTGATTGGACATGCTTTAGGAAGGCTTGACTGACTGGAGAGAGCTTTTTCCCTTTAAGCCATACCAAGCGCCAGTCTGTCTTGATCGGCAAACCTTCTACAGGATAAATGTATATTTCTTGACTAATGAGTTCATTTTTCATACCGATCAGTGGCATGATCGAGTGACCCATCCCTGCGATCACCGCTTGTTTGACTGCTTCATTGGAAGTAAGTTCTATTTGCTTGCGATGCTGCCCTTCTTGAGAGATAAAGTACTTTTCCATGACGACACGAGTAGCAGATCCCTCTTCTCTATAGATGAGTGGCTTGCCCTCTTCCCGATCAGGTTCGTTGCCCATCAGGTAAAGCTTGTTTTCTACTAAGATCTCTTCTTCTACAGCGAGCTTCTCAGGAAGCACTGACACGAGCGCAAAGTCAATCTCATTGTTTCTTAGACTTTCGATGACTTTCCCTTTATTAGTCACATCTAGCACAAGGTCTACACCGGTGTGCTTTTCTAAGAACCCACTCAAAAAGTATGGAATCACATACTTACCCGTAGAGGCCGCTGAGATTTTGAGTTTCCCTGTCAAAATCCCCTGAAAAGCTTGGGTCTTGTAGTTGATATTTTCCAATTCTTGGATCACACGCTCAGCGATGATGGCTACCTCCTCTCCAAACTCCGTGATGTGAAGCTGCCTGCCTACGATCTCTGTCAATGGGATATCAAACTGATCTTGAAGATTTTTCAATTGTATAGACACAGCAGGCTGTGTCATGAAAAGCTCTTCCGATGCCTTGGTGATACTTCTCGTTTGTACGACTTTCAAGAAGATCTTTAATTGATGAATAGTGTAATTCATAAAAATAGTTTATGATTCAGATAGCTAATATAAATAAAAACTTATCAATCTTTTGAGGCAATTTTGTGGAGAGAAAAATATAACGTTTTGGACTCACTATCTCAGTTTCATTAAACCCAATAGCATGTCAGAAGATGTTTTAGTTTTTATTGGTTTGTCAGCACCAATTAGTTTTTTGTTAGTAGCCCTTTACTCATGGTTTGAGCCAGGTATCAAGCCACTAAAAACCATCTTTTTTGCTCAGATAGCCTCTATCATCAGTATGCTTGCTGCTTTGATCTGCGCCTTTGGGGTTTATCAATACGGTTATTTCACCTCAGAAACATTGGGTATCAATGAGCTTGGTTTAAGCATCCGGTTCGATGCACTAAGCGTCTTGATGATGAATATGATTGCCATTCTAAGCTTTTTTATCATCAAGTTTAGCATCAATTACCTAGATGGAGATGCCAAGCATGGAGCTTTTATTGGTCGTCTTGCAGCTACATTTGCTACTGTATTCCTATTAGTGACTGCTGGTAATTTAGGTTTACTTTTCTTGGCTTGGGTGATGGCTAGTGTGACACTGCACAGACTTTTGATCTTTTATCCAGAGCGAATTACCGCTCAAAATGCTGCCAAAAAGAAATTTATCTTGGCTAGATTAGGTGATGCCTGTCTCTTAATCGCTATACTATTACTTTACAAGGCATTTGGCAGTGGAGACTTTCAACTGATATTTGAGTCGATCCAATCAGGAGCATTTATGATTTCTTGGCAAATCGAAGTTGCGGCACTCTTTCTAGCTTTAGCAGCAGTACTTAAATCAGCTCAATTTCCTACGCATGGCTGGCTGGTAGAAGTCATGGAGACGCCTACACCAGTTTCAGCTTTACTCCACGCTGGTCTGCTCAATGCTGGACCATTTCTTATCATTCGGATGGCATACGTGCTTGATGTCAGCACAGTAGCTCCTCTGTTCTTGATATTTTTAGGAGGATTCACAGCTATTTTTGCTTCCATCGCTTACATGACACAAACTTCCGTCAAAACAGCACTGGGCTACTCCAGTGTAGGCCACATGGGTTTTAGTTTAATGCTAGGTGGTTTGGGTGTATATGCTGCTGGCATGCTCCACTTAGTTGCGCATTCTTTCTATAAAGCACATGCTTTCTTATCCACTGGCAGTGTCATAGATCGTGTTAAAATCGCAAGAGTGGGCAAGCTTCCTAAAAAAGTTAAATTATGGAAAGTCTTATTAGGCTTATGCTTAGCCATACTTATGTACACTGGATTTGCTTTACTCTGGGGAATAGAGTTTGACAAAGAATTATCATTATTGCTAGTCGGAGCAGTGATCAGTCTTGGACTAACACGAATACTCACTGATGCTATCTCTACAGCATGGAATCCAAAGCTGATACTGCAAGCAATCATCCTTGCGTCAGTTGTCAGCTTAGCCTTTTTCTCTTTAGAATCAGCCATGCATCATATCATAGCAAGTCAAATTCCATTTTTGACGACACCAAGTCAGGCAAAGCTCTATTTGTTTGGATTCATTCTTTTCTTTTCCATAATCGCTGTGATCATCCAAATGATAGCACCTACACTAAAATCAAATCCAAAGTATAAAGCTTTTGCGATACACTTTAGAAACGGTT
This sequence comes from Penaeicola halotolerans, assembly GCF_016464625.1. Lineage (GTDB taxonomy): Bacteria > Bacteroidota > Bacteroidia > Cytophagales > Cyclobacteriaceae > Penaeicola > Penaeicola halotolerans. Next base: position 587,889 of record NZ_JAEAGO010000001.1, on the reverse strand, counting down.
TTTATGCCAATGCACTCTTTGACAAACTCATCGGTGCTCTTGATTTAAACAATAGTAAATCAACTAAAGCTTAATGAATCTGATGAAAGAAGAGATGCTATTGTATAGAAAGAAAATAGATACTGAGACATTGAAGGAAACACTAGAGCTTGCATGTAAAAAAATAGCCCCTGTTTGGCCATTAGAACACTTTGTAGCGGTCAATCCCTATCAAGGAATAGCTGATCAGTCATTTGGTGCTGCTGCCCAGCAGCTATCACAGCTTGGTGGTATCAATATGACTTTGCCTATCTCCTTTTATCTTGAAAAAATAGCCGAAGGTATCATCACAAAAGAGGATATCAAACAAGCCATCAGTAAGCATACACTAGTCAACGAGCGGGAAACAGACTTTATTAACAGAGTAAAAAGTCAACAAAGGCCTCTTTTACCTGATACTACTCTCACCATGCTAGATGTAGCATCACGAGTGGATAATAAGGACTACAACAGGTTAATGATCGCTAGAATATCTGCTTGGGCATCCTCCTACTTTGATAATGGTCAAGCACAATGGTCTGCAGCAGATACAAATCTCGATCTCTATGAAGCTTGGCGATTGGAAGCAGAAAATGATCTGACTCCTGAAATCGCAGGTTTGAAGGAATTTCGAAAAACAATAAAGTCATTCCCAAAAGATTATATTAAAGCTACTCAATTAGCACTAGACATCTTATTTGTTCCTCAAGAGGGTCTTGATAGCTATCTCCATAGCCTTTTGCTCAAAATGGGTGGTTGGGCAGCGCACGCAGCACGACTTGATTGGGAAGCTCGACTAAATGGGCAAGAATCTGATAAGACGTTACAATTTTTGGCCATACTTGTCAGCTGGGAAGCCACAGTCTACCAATGTCAAGAAAGTGCCAAACTATTTGTCTCATGGCTAGACGCAAAGAAGAGGTTAGAAGATAGCTCGCTAACAAATGAGACATTAGCAGATCTGCTGATCCTTCAAGAAGCTTTTGATATAGCAGCACAGAAATCCCTGATATCCAAAATAAATAAATCAAGCGATCAAGTATCAGGAGAGACTTACACACCCAAAGCACAAGCTATATTCTGTATAGATGTCAGGTCTGAGGTTTACAGAAGAAATTTAGAACTAGTCGATAATCAAATAGACACTTTAGGTTTTGCTGGTTTTTTTGCTTTCCCTATTTCTTTTACTCCCTTAGCACATACACAAGGAATCGATCAATGCCCAGTACTGATCAAGTCAGGACCAAAAATAAAGGAGACCATCTCAGAAGAAGTAGATCGTACCATCGTAGAAAAACGTGTACTCCGAAGCAGTTTCAAGCAGATTTGGAAATCTTTCAAATCAGGAGCAGTAACATGTTTTAGCTTTGTAAGCCCACTTGGTATCACCTATCTGCCAAAATTGATTTCTGATTCTTTTGGTTTCTCTAGACCAGTTCCTCATCCATACAAAATGAGTATGAGCAAGTCGAAAATTGCAGAGAAATCTGTCCAAATAACGCAGCATGAGCAAATGGGCTTGTCTATTGATCAGCAAGTACAAATGGCCTATAACGCCCTGAAAGCCATGTCCCTCACAGCTGATTTTGCAGATTTTGTGCTCATCGTAGGGCATGGTGCTACTTCTGTAAATAATCCACATGCATCAGGGCTTGATTGTGGTGCTTGCGGAGGTCATTCTGGCGAACCTAACGCCAAAGTAGCTGCTGCTATTTTGAATGAAGCAGAAGTCAGAACAAGATTGAAAGACTTAGGAATAGATATTCCAAAAACTACTACTTTTCTAGCTTGTCTACATGATACTACTACGGATATCGTCAGTATCTTCAATGAGTACGCAGTACCAAATGAAAAAATCACTGAATTAGAATCACTCAAAATTTCCCTGCAAAAGGCTGGAGAAGCTACAAGAACAGAACGTGCAGTCAGAATGTCTATAAATGGACCTGTCTCAGAAAACATATTCATGAGAAGCCGAGATTGGTCACAAGTGAGACCTGAGTGGGGACTGGCTGGATGTTCTAATTTCATCGTAGCTTCACGCAAAAGAACCAAACATCTGGATTTAGGTGGACAATCCTTTCTTCACTCTTATGAATCTCAGTTAGACACTAATTATAGCGTATTAGAATTGATCATGACTGCACCGATGGTGGTAACTAGTTGGATTAATTTGCAGTATTACGCCTCTACAGTGGATAACAAAGTATATGGTGCTGGCAATAAGACGCTACATAATGTAACTGGTGGTCTGGGAGTCTTAGAAGGATTCTCTGGTGATCTTAGGATAGGCTTACCGATGCAGTCAGTGCATGATGGCATCAAATATCAACACGAACCACTAAGACTCAATGTAGTCATAGAAGCACCTATAGATGCTATGAATAATATCCTAGAGAAGCATCAAAATGTAAAAGCACTTTGCGACAATCAATGGATATTTCTCTTCGCTATGGATAAAGAGGGCAAAATATCTCATCAATATACTGGTGATCTCAATTGGGGGAGAGTACAGTAATTGAATGCCAATAAAATCAGGAAGTAAAAAACGCAATCATCATATCAATCGAATAGAGACCCTACACTTCCCATCTTAGGCACAGGTATATCTAGCGCAAGTGCTTTATTTAATCCCTTAATGAAATGTGCTGATAAAAGTGGGGATTCGAGCTCTACATTTTGATGTACAAAGAAATAAAGCTTTTGCAAACCCTGAGATCTCCAGACTTTGATACGCTCTATCCACTCATCGAGTCTATCATAGTCTTTAGCGTGATTAGCACCTACATAGCGGATAAATGCCACATCATTTGTCAGGCGCATGTGTAGCATATCTCTCCTACCCGCAGTATCTACGATGATATTTGCTTGATTGGCAGCTATGAGTGCTTCAGACAGCGCATCAGCTATTTCTGCTTTGCTAAACCAATCTTCATGTCTCACTTCTACGGCAAGTGGAATACCCTTTGGAAAAGATTTGATAAAATACTCCAGTTTAGGCCATTCATTTGGTGAAAATTTATCATGAAGTTGAAGAAAGACAGATCCTAGTTTATCTTCAAAATGACTGATCGCATCACAGTACATTTCAACGGCCTGATCCACATCTTTCAAACGACTAAAGTGACTTATAGAATTGGTAATCTTTGGAAAAAACTTAAAGTGTTCTGGCGTTTTATTAGCCCAGACATCTACTTGTGCAGCACCAGGCATATTGTAAAAAGTGGAGTTCATCTCGATCGAATTAAATTGAGTAGCATAATAGGCTAACTCATCTTTTACGCCCTTTGGATAAAATCCCTTTAAATCTTTCTTATTCCACTTAGCGCACCCTACATACACTTCCAAATTTTGATCAGATGGATATCGACTCAAAACCTCTTTGGTCTGTAGATGATCTGGTGGCAAATTGAAGTTAACATTATCAGGATCATCAACTTTTCCGAATATCATAATGGGTTTCTTTAGTTTATCTTAACACTCCTAAAGTAGGAAAAATCAGGCTTTTGAACATACCATGAAGTGAGATTTGAATAAGCTAATAAAGCTTGAAAATCTTGAATAAATGCCTGAAAAAAGGTATAATGACTAAACTTACCATCAAAATATGTCTCATCAATCATGCTCCATTTGCCGTACAGCGGTCAAGCCAAATAACCGCTATCCTAACTATGTCTGCTCAACCTGTGCTACCAAAGCTACCGATCAAAATGGAAAGTTCCTAAAGTTTAGCAATCTCGACTATCACGGGGGATTCTTAGCTAAGTATCAGGAATCAGGTGAGCTTTATAACAGTCATACATGCTACATAGATGGCATAGCATGCCACGCAGATGAAGCTTATTTTGGAGGAATAGTTATTGAAAAGATATCTTAATTACAGGTTTCACAAAATATTTAATCACATATTTTATAATGATCCATCCTTAATTCTAAAGTCTTTGTGACTCACACTTTTTTATTTTAATTTTATTCTTTCAATAGCAACAACTTAATCTAACAAAACAACTCAACAAATGAAAAAGAAAGCCCTCCTACTACCAGTCATTGCGTTAATGTTTGCTTGTACTGGTGAGAAAAAAGCAGAAGAGTCAGCGGAAGCTACTCCCGAACAAATAGAAGTCATCGAGCAATCTACTGAACAGCTAGAGCAATCCATCGAGTCATCTGAAGCAGAAATGTCGCAAACTCAAAGTGATATTGACTCATTATTAAACGACATTTAAATACTGTAACCATGAAAAAAATCATCGTATTAGCCCTCTCTTTAAGCATCACAGCATTTGGTGCTTATGCACAAGGTCAAGGTAAAGGCCCTCAAAAAGAGAAAATGGAAAAAGCTCAAGCTAAAGGCAAAAAAGCTACTGATGAAGTAGAAAAAACTGCTGATAGCTTACAGACCAAAGGAAAAGAAAAAGCTAATGAGCAAAAGGAAGCTGCTCAGACAAAGAAAAATGAAGCGAAAGAAAAAGCAAATCAAAGCTTGGACAGTCTATCTGAGGCAACTGCAGATAGTGTAAAAGCTAAAGGCAATGCTTATGGTAAAAACAAAGGTGAGATGTCAGGTAAGGAATTTGGTCAAGCTAGAGCGGCAGAAGCCAAAGCAATGGCTACTGAAAAAAGAGCCATGGCAGAAGCTAAAATAAAAGCTCAAGAAGATCAAGTGAAAGCTAATGAGGAGAAAATTCAGGCTGCAAAAGAAAAAGTAAAGCAACAAAAAGAAAAAGGAGAAATCACAGCCGCAGAAGAAGCTGCTAAATCTGAAAAAATCAAGCAGGCAGAAGAGAAAGTGAAGAAAATGAAAGAAATCGTGGAAAAGAATAAGAAGGAAGTTGAGGAGCTGAAAAAGAAAGTCGAAGAGACAGAAGCTGATCAGTAATCCAATGCTATCAAAGTATCAATGTCATAAGACTGCCAAGCTCATCACTGGCAGTCTTATTTTTTATATTTTTCAAATGTCATGATGCATATTTTCGAAAGTATACTTGAGAAATTTGACTCCAATCTATGGCAATATCACTTGCCCATTCCAGAAGAAATAGCCCTGAGTTTGATCATAGGAGATAATAAGCGTGTCATCTGCCGACTCAATGAACAAACTCACTATCAAACTGCCTTGATGAAGTCTACAGACTATTGGTATGTTCTTGTCAATAAGGAGATAAGGACGAAACTAAATATTTACGAAGGTGATAAAGTCAATGTTCTACTAGAAAAAGATCACTCAGAATATGGGCATGAAGTCCCAGAAGAGCTACAAGTCTTATTCGATCAAGAGGGAGAGGCTTATAAGATATTCAAACAATTGACGATGGGTAAGCAAAGGAGTCTCATCTATATCGTCACATCAGTCAAAAACTCACAAAGCAGACTCAATAAATCACTTGCTATCATCCGACATCTCAAAGAATCGGAAGGTAAACTAGACTTCAAGCAGCTAAATACCCTCATCAAATACTACAACAATTTATGAGAAGCTATGTATGACAAGTCTCACAACATTTTATTTGAGATCGATTAGCTTTAGCAGCTGATATAGCAGCAGCTGTTTCCTCAAATCTCCCAAGGAAAAGTCTATCCAGTGGAATATCAGGACAGCCTTGAATATGAATTCGATATACACCTTCTTTGTCAGGTCTGCGATCAATGTAGTAGATCTTCATAAGCGTACGTTTGGACTACAGCAAGCTAATACTCCTAAAATGCCTCTACAATACCCATAAGTAGGTATATTCAACAAAACGAAGGAGCCCCCTCCGAAGAGAGAAGCTCCACGTCTAACCACAAACGGTTCGCTTAAAAGCCTAATCCAAGCGCCATTGCTTGTGCAGCAAATTGGAAATCTGCTACCTTGGTGGCAGCGCCAGTACTTAGATTGATGCGATAAACACTTGTTGTATTACCCACTGTCAATAATCCATAGCCTTCATTTGAAAGCCCCCCTATGTCAAAGCCATTGGCTGAAGTGACATCGATTCCTAGTGCGCCTATGGGTACAAGTACCCCATCATTTGGTGGGTCTTGTCTATAAAGCATGTCGTTTTCTGAATCAATGACATAGAGCACTGTACTCGTTGTGCCTGCAAAACTATTGGTATATGCTGCTGCCGTGACACTTGGTGTTCCAGGGTTGAGATCTCCATCGGTAGCGACTACTGTACCAAGGTCTGGATGCAATCTTAGGTTTTGTCCAGTATTGCTGACCAGCCTGATTCTATCTACTGTAGGGTTAAAATCAAAGCCAAATGCCTCCCCTTCTAACTGTGGAGTTAATCCATCTCCAACGGCAGTCAATTGTCCATTAGCTGTGTTGACAGTATATAACTGGCTCATACTAGACAAAGCATACAATTGACCATTGACAGGTCTGAAATCTAGACCTATAATCGTCTCGCCTTCCATCAAACCTGCAAATGCTATTGGGTTCATAGAGGCTGTAGTAGGATTAAAACGTTGCAACTGATTGTCAGCTGTACTAGCGTAGGCTACAGGTTCAGTTTTGATCGCTAAGCTAATCACTGGCTGACCAAAAGTACCAACCCACTCAGCTGCTCCAGATTCTAAATTGATTGTGTATAGTCTGCTATCAACATCATTTCTCACTACTGCCAAGGCAACTTCATTATCCGATTGGATGTCAAATGCTCCAACTCCTTCAAAATCAACTCCAAGGTCTCCCACTTCTTGTAAACCTCCATCATTTGGTGGATTTTGTAAGTAAATTTTATCAGCATTAAAGTCTATATCATAGAGCTGCGTACTGCTAGCTCCAGCCACGCTATTTGTATAAGCTACCGCTCTTATGCTAGGCGACATCCCACCATTGATTGAGCCGTCAATAGCTACTACAGTACCTAGTTCTGGATGCAATCTCAGATTTTGTCCATTGCCAGTTACGACTCTGATACGGTCTACTGTAGGATTAAAATCCAATGAAGCTACTTCACTAGCTAGAGCAGGGCTAAATGATGACTGACCAAGTGCAGTAGCTGCTCCTGAAGTCTCATTGATGATATATACTCTGCTGGAGGACCCAAGTGCATAAAGCTGTCCCGTAGCTGGGCGATAATCAATACTTAGAAGGCTTTCACCACTAGCTAAGCCACTTACTTCTACTGAGGAAGTTGGATTGTTTAATTGATCTGCATTGTACCAAAGTATTCGATTGTCTTCTGTGAGGGTAGTGATCACCACTTCAGGTGCCATCCCAGGCATCTCTACGGGTGCTGGTGTGTCATCATCGTTGCATGAAAAAATCACTCCTGAGAGCACTAATAATCCTGCTAAACGAAGGCTGTTTTTTAGATTGTTATAAGACATGATATAAATGATTTTAGGTTAACGCCTTATATACGAAGCGATCTAAACCGCTGGATCTAGCTAGATGATTATTTTCACATCAGTATGATTATCAAGCATTTCAAACCATTATACTTTTGATTTCAAAAATTTTCTTTTATAATTATGTAACAAAACAAACAAACTTATGGAAAACACAATAACCACAAATCAACACAATCAAATGACAGTAGGTGACTGGGTAGTCACGATGCTGATCACTTTTGTCCCTTTAGTCAATCTCGTCATGTTGTTTGTATGGGCCTTTGGAGGAAATGCACACCCTAGCAAAGAAACATGGGCTAAAGCTAGTCTCATCTGGCTGGCTATAGGAATAGGTCTTTATATTCTGCTTTTTATGTTTATAGGGGCTGCATTCTTATCCTCACAGAGTTATTAACCTAAAGTCATATCAATACGAAAGGCGCATCTTCATCAGGTGCGCCTTTTTTAAAGTATTCATTAACAACACTTCCCAAGTCAGATATCAGCGTTTACTTCAAACAATATAAGCTTACAAAGACTTTAGCGATACTAAACCTCTGTAAATGAGCCAAAAATACTCGCTAATGAAAAGTAGCTTACTTATACAGCGCATTTTCAATAAACTACTTTCCGCTCATACCAAAGAGCATATTGAGCGCATATTCCTAGTTTTCGCTATCATAGGCTTCTTAGGACATCTGGCCTTGATCTATTTGGTGAATCATGACTTTATACACTTTAGTGAGGAGGTTGAACAGGAGTTTTTTCAAAATCCGATAGCAGCTATTTACACCCCATTTTCTTTCATTTTGATCTATGAGGTTTACCTCTTGGTATTTTATATCCCTCAGTCAGTCACTACCTATGTGAGAAAACAATACGAAATCATCACGCTGATAGTCATCAGAAGACTTTCAAAGACTTTGCAAACTTAGAACTCTCAATTAACTGGCTAGATATCAAAGGTGATCTCCAGTTTACCTATGACATCATTCTGTCTTTTTTACTGTTTTATATCATTTACTTATTTAAGAAAAATATCCCTCAATCGCAGCTTACAGTTGAGCAAGAAGTAAATTTTAATTTTTTCATCACACTAAAAAAGTTACTAGCCATTTTGCTAGTTCCAGGACTAGTATTCATGGCAGCTTATTCTCTGACTGACTGGATAGGAACACTCAGTTGGTCCTCAGATATGAAACTCTTATCCTCTGGAGAAGTAGAAGTCAATAACATCTTCATTGAGGAGTTCTTCAATATCCTGATCATCGTAGATGTGCTTTTACTCTTGATGTCATTTTTTATACAGACAGTTTCCATAAGGTCATCAGAAACTCAGGCTTTATCATCTCTACCATATTACTGAGACTTTCATTTTCAGCAAGTGGCTTGGTAAACACCGTTTTGATATTCTCCTCTCTTCTATTCGGATTATTTATTTTATTGATTCACAATCAGTTTGAGAAGCTCAAATCAAAAGATTAAAAAATATAGTGCATAAAAAAATCCCAGTCAAAAGACTGGGATTCTCAAAATATCGATAAGATCGACTTACTTTACTTTGTCTACGATCGCCTTGAAAGCTTCAGGGTGATTCATCGCTAAGTCAGCCAATACCTTTCTGTTCAATTCGATGTTGGACTTCTTCAAAGAACCCATGAACTGAGAATAAGACAAACCAAACTGCCTTACACCCGCGTTGATTCTTTGGATCCAGATTTTTCTGAAATCTCTCTTCTTCGCTTTTCTATCTCTATAAGCGTACTGAAGACCTTTTTCATACTTGTTTTTGGCTACTGTCCATACGTTTTTACCTCTTCCGAAGTAACCTCTCGTAGCTTTGAGGATTTTCTTTCTTCTTGCTCTTGAAGCAACTGCATTTACCGATCTAGGCATAGTGTTGATTTTTTGATTCTTGGCGGCTCATTTGCTCTTAAAGCCAAGCATCTGGTGAAACATTTAAATAAACCTTTTTTAGAAGGGGAACTGATCAGATACGTAACATATCTTTTACTCTTCCTTCGTCAGTCTTGTCTACAAGACCCATGTGCGTCAAAGCTCTTTTCGCTTTGGTGGTTTTCTTGGTCAGGATGTGGCTTTTGAAAGCATGCTTTCTTTTGATTTTGCCAGTACCTGTCAATTTAAACCTTTTCTTCGCTCCAGATTTGGTTTTAACTTTAGGCATTTTATTTATTTAATTAAAATTGAATTATTTCTTAGCTGCTTTAGGAGCTACGAAGATATGCATTCGCTTACCTTCCATTTTTGGTAGTTGCTCTACTTTGCCATAGTCTTCTAGTGCTTGGGCAAATTTCAACAACAACATCTCTCCTCTTTCCTTAAATACGATTGTTCTACCCACGAAATGCACATAAGCTTTCACTTTTGCACCTTCCTTCAAGAAATTGATCGCATGCTTCAATTTAAAATCAAAATCGTGATCATCTGTGTTAGGACCAAATCTAATCTCCTTCAGTACAGTCTTAGCAGCATTGGCTTTGATCTCCTTCTGCTTCTTCTTTTGCTCGTACTTAAACTTGGAGTAGTCGATTATCTTACATACAGGAGGACTAGCATTAGGAGAGATCTCTACTAGGTCTAAGCCTTGCTCCTCTGCCATTTTGATGGCTTTGTCTGTGGCTATCACTAGGTTGCCATCGGGAATATTGTCTCCTACTAGCCTTACCTCTCTTACCCTAATTCTGTTATTAATCTTGTATGGTTCTTCGACCGGCTTGAATCTACCTCTCACTTAGTTGATTTACGTTTAACTTTGATTTTACAATTAGTCTGCAAATATCCGAAAAATTTCTCTTCAATAAAAAGAAACCTACGAACATTTATTTCTCAGTGTCTGTCGCAGACAATGATTTTTGGATAATTTCTTCAAAATAACGAATGAAATCTCCCACCTTGAAAGACCCGATGTCTCCCTCACCATGTTTCCTCACAGAAACCATGCCTTCTTCCATCTCTTTCTCCCCAACGATCAACATAAAAGGGATTTTCTTTACTTCTGCATCTCGGATCTTACGACCAATCTTCTCATCTCTGTGATCGATATTTCCTCTGATATCTGCTTCTTGCAGTTGATTGTAGACCTTCTCAGCATAGTCAGTAAACTTCTCTGAGATCGGTAATACTGCTATCTGCTCTGGGCTCAACCATAGTGGAAAATTACCCGCGCAATGCTCTATCAATACCGCTACAAATCGCTCTAATGAGCCAAAAGGCGCTCGGTGGATCATCACTGGACGATGCTTTTGATTATCTGCGCCTATGTACTCTAGTTTGAAGCGCTCAGGCAATTGATAATCGACCTGAATAGTCCCTAACTGCCAGCTTCTGCCTAGGGCATCTTTAACCATGAAGTCAAGCTTAGGGCCATAGAAAGCCGCTTCACCCAACTCAGTGACAGTACGCAAGCCTTTCTCTGCTGCTGCTTCGATGATCGCAGTCTCTGCCTTCTCCCAAGCTTCATCAGCACCAATATATTTAGCTTTGTTTTCTGGATCTCTAAGTGAAATCTGTGCGGTGTAATCTTCAAATCCCAAAGCAGAAAAAACATAGAGTACAAGGTCAATTACCTTAGTAAACTCCTCCTTCACCTGATCTGGACGACAGAAAATATGTGCATCATCTTGCGTAAAACCTCTCACACGAGTCAATCCATGCAACTCTCCACTTTGCTCATAGCGGTATACTGTACCAAACTCCGCAAATCGAATAGGAAGCTCCTTGTACGAACGTGGCTTAGTCTTATAGATCTCACAGTGGTGTGGACAGTTCATCGGCTTGAGGAAAAACTCCTCTCCTTCATTTGGTGTGCGAATCGGCTGGAAAGAATCTGCACCATACTTTTCATAGTGGCCAGAAGTCACATACAGTTCCTTGCTACCAATATGTGGCGTCACTACCGGCTGATAACCTGCTTTGACTTGTGCCTTACGCATGAAACTCTCCAAACGCTCACGTAGCATGGTACCCTTTGGCAACCAAAGAGGAAGTCCCATCCCAACTTTCTCAGAGAACGCAAATAGCTCAAGCTCTTTACCCAGTTTTCTGTGGTCACGCTTCTTAGCCTCTTCGATCATCTCTAGGTATTCTGTCAGCTCTTTTTGCTTCATGAAGCTGACCCCGTAGAGTCTTGTCAGTTGCTTATTTTTCTCATCTCCTCTCCAGTAAGCACCTGCTACGTTAGTGATCTTAGCCGCTTTGATAAAGCCTGTATTAGGAATATGCGGCCCTCTGCATAAATCTGTAAAGTTACCTTGCTGATAAAAAGTGATCGTCCCATCAGCGAGGTCCTTGATCAGGTCTAATTTATACTCATCCCCTTTTTCTGTAAAGTAGCGAAGTGCCTCAGCTTTACTTACTTCAGTTCTGATAAACTCATTCTTTTGACGAGCTAGCTCAAGCATCTTCTGCTCGATCTTTTCCAACTGGCTAGCATCAAAGTCCATATCGCCAAAGTCTACATCATAGTAAAACCCTGTATCAATCGATGGACCGATGCCAAATTTGATTCCTGGATAAAGCGCCTCAAGCGCTTCAGCCATCAAGTGAGCAGATGAATGCCAAAAAGTAGCTTTACCTTCCTTGTCCGACCAAGTGAGCAACTGCACGGTAGCATCACCATGAATAGGACGTAGACTGTCCCATACTTCTCCATTTACTTTGGCAGCTAATACATTTCTCGCTAAACCCTCGCTGATACTAAGAGCGATTTCGTAGCTAGTGGATCCCTTAGGATACTCTCTCACAGTACCATCAGGCAATGTGATTTTGATGATTTCTTGTAACATGTTTTAATCTTTGAATGAAAAATCACCTAAACAAACAGGTGACCTATAGAATAGCGCAAATATGCAAATATCACGCTGCAATGCGAAATATTAAGGACAAAGAATCTACTTTACTCAATCTTTTGATTTCAATTGATTCTTGTAAAAAGCCTTCAAATGTGTAGGTGCATGTTTAACAATCTCAAAATACCACTCTTGGCGGAGTGCTTGCTTTTCTTCTTCTGTTAAAAAAGTATCAATCTCTGGCATCAAGTCAAGCTTACGCTGTAGCTCAGAAAGGCAAATCGCAGCAGTCACTGAGATATTAAAACTCTCTGTAAAGCCTCTCATCGGCACGTATACCAGTCCATCAGCCTGAGCGATCACTTCCTCACTGACGCCTGCATGCTCATTACCAAAAACTAAAGCGATCTTTTGATCAGGGATAATATCTGCTAAAGGTTGACTATCAGCCACTGGAGAAGTCGCTAAAATCTTATACCCTGAGGCACGTAACTTATCAAAACATGTAGTGACATTAGACTGATCGCTCATAGGATACTGATGCAGTGTCAACCACTGAGCAGCACCTCTGGTCACATATGGATTGACTTTATAGCCTTCTTTGCCTTCTATGATATGAATATCTTGTACACCAAAACAGTCACAAGTCCTCAACACGGCACTGGCATTGTGTGGTTTGTAAATATCCTCCAACACTACTGTGAGATACCGGCTACGCTGAGCCAGTACCTCTTCTATCTTTTGCTTTTTATGATCAGTGACGTATTGCGCCAAGTATTCGATCAGCGCAGGATCTACTTTATCTGGTCTATCCATTAAAACAATTCTGGTTGGCTATCTTCCCCATCTGGCTTTCTAAGGTCTAAACTAATCGTTTGACCTACACCAAACCCTGCGTTATCCGAACTATCTGCACCACCCGTTTTAGGACTTGGTGCAGGAGTTTCTTTCTTGGATGGTATGAGCTTCACTGATTTCACTTCATGGATCGATAGCTTGTTTCCTACTGCTTTCCAACCTTTGACATCGATCAGCATGTCTACATCATACTCATTGGTTTCTTTGATTTTCTCTTTACCCTTTATGACAGACACCTCGATCTGCGCCTGCTTATCTGTTGAGACCACCATGAGTTTAGAGTTTCTTGCCTCACTGATGAAGTTAAACTTCTTATTGGCAGTAGAAGTCTCAATGAGAAAACGTTTTACATAATAGTTTTTACTAGCCCCATCGAAATAAACTGCTGACACCACAGCCTCAGGATCAAACTTCTCTATCAGCTGGATTTGCTCCGCTTCGTATCGGTTAGTCAATTCGTAAGAAGTGATTTCATACTCTCCATTCTTGTAGAATACAATGATCTGATCATTGCCTAAGAAGTTGCCCAAATGTCTACCTCTTTGGTCTGTGTTTAGTCGGCCGATAGACTCATCGTAGTAGATATCAAGTCCTCCAAGTGTAGAAGCACCTTCCATCTTGAGTTGGATCTTTCTCACAGGATACTTAGTTAGGATATTACCTCCCGCACCACGACCCTTGATCTCTATGGTAGCAAAGTCAAAATCAAATACCTTGATACGTGCCTTAGCACCTGCGGTCAAGAATACTGTGACAATCTCTGCCTCACCATTTGGATTGGCGGTAAGGTACATGACTTTAGAGCCTTTAGTCCCCTTGGTCAGGTCATACTCCTTATCCCTTGTGACACCAAGGATTTGAAAACGCTTCACCATAGTCTTGCCAGACTGTCCATCTAGGTAGATGAGGTTGTACACCATGCGCTCATCTCCTTTTCGGAAGATACCAGCATAGAGAATGTCCTTACCAACAAAGACCTTTTCTTGAATCTTAGTGACCAGGCAAACACCATCTCTTCTAAAGACGATGACATCATCGATATCCGAACAGTCAGTGACAAACTCATCCTTTTTCAGACCATAGCCAATGAAACCATCCGCTCTATTGATATAAAGTTTTTGATTATTAGCAGCCACAGCACTCGCTGCAATGGTATCAAATGCCTTGATCTCCGTCTTACGTTCTCTACCTTTACCATACTTCGTGAGCAGGCCTTTGTAGTAGTCAATAGCATAATCTGTGATATTCGCTAGGTGATGATTGACTTCTGCCAGCTCATCTTCCAAGCGCTTCATGAGTTCATCAGCCTTGAAAGCATCAAACTTAGAAATACGCTTGATCTTGATCTCTGTCAACTTGATGATGTCCTCTTGGGTGATCTCTCGATAGAACTGTGGCTTGTAAGGTGTCAATCCTTGATCTATAGTCTGCAAGACTGCTTCCCAAGTTTCACACTCTTCTATGTCTCTATAGATTCTATTTTCTATAAATATTTTTTCCAAAGAGGAGAAAAGCAACTTTTCTAAAAGCTCACCCTTTCTAATCTCAAGCTCCTGTGTGAGTAGACTAACAGTTTGTTGGGTATTGTACTTGAGGATATCATTGACACCAATGAAAACAGGCTTATCGTCAATGATCACGCAGGCATTAGGCGATATGGATACTTCACAGTCTGTGAAGGCATAAAGCGCATCTATCGTGATATCAGGAGACGTACCTGGTGCTAACTGAATAGCGATCTCTACATCCTTAGCAGTATTATCTACTACCTTTTTGATCTTGATCTTACCTTTGTCATTGGCCTTGATGATAGACTCTATCAAACCTGTAGTAGTCGTGCCAAATGGGATGTCTTTAATCAGAAGCGTCTTATTATCTGCTTCTTCGATCTTAGCACGCACCTTTACTCTACTACCTCTTAGGCCTTCATTATATTCCGAAAAGTCTGCCTGACCACCTGTAGGGAAGTCTGGGAAAATATTGACTCGCTTTCCTTTGAGTAAATCTATAGACGCTTGGATCAGTTCGCAGAAGTTATGTGGAAGTACTTTAGTAGATAAACCTACTGCGATACCTTCAACCCCTTGCGCCAGTAGCAATGGAAACTTTACTGGAAGAGTGATAGGTTCTTTCTTTCTACCATCATAAGATAGCTGCCACTTAGTAGTCTGAGGGTTAAAGACCACATCGAGCGCAAATTTAGATAGCCTAGCCTCTATGTATCGAGAAGCTGCTGCACCATCTCCCGTTCTGATATCACCCCAGTTACCTTGCGTATCAATCAATAGCTCCTTTTGGCCCATATTGACCATGGCATCACCGATAGAAGCATCACCATGTGGGTGATATTGCATGGACTGACCGATGATGTTCGCTACTTTGTTGTATCGACCGTCATCCATCTCCTTCATCGCATGCAGAATTCTACGCTGCACAGGCTTGAGACCATCCTCTATCGCAGGAACAGCACGCTCCAAAATAACATACGAGGCATAGTCTAAAAACCAGTTTTCATACATCCCTGTCACTGGCAGTGAATCATGTAAACTGTCGTTTTTCTCTTCTTCAGGTTGGTTATTATCTAATTCACTCATGTTGATTATATCTTATTACTAGGTCAAAAAATCAAGCTGCTTCGATCTCTTCATCCTCCGCTACTATTTTATCAGCAGGATCATGCACCACATCCTTTTCTACCTTTAAGTTATCAATGATGAAGTTCTGTCTGTCAGGCGTATTCTTACCCATATAGAAAGTGAGCAAATCAGCTATTTTGGTTTCCTTTCTCAAAATGATCGGTTCTAGGCGAATATTCTCTCCAATGAAGTCTGCAAACTCCCCTGGAGAAATCTCTCCTAGTCCTTTGAATCGTGTGATCTCAGGCTTACTTCCCAACTTGTGGATCGCCCGCTGACGCTCCTCATCGGTATAGCAATAGATCGTCTCCTTTTTATTTCGCACCCTAAAGAGTGGTGTCTCCAAGATGTACAGGTGACCATTTTTGACCAGATCAGGGAAAAACTGCAAGAAATAAGTCATGATCAAAAGCCTGATGTGCATCCCATCGACATCGGCATCCGTAGCGATTACGATCTTTCTATAGCGCAGATTCTCTATACCATCTTCTATATTGAGTGCGTGTTGAAGCAAGTTAAATTCTTCATTTTCATACACAACCTTCTTGGTCATGCCATAGCAGTTGAGTGGCTTACCTCTGAGGGAAAAGACCGCCTGTGTCTGTACATCCCTAGACTTGGTGATGGAACCAGAAGCAGAATCCCCTTCTGTGAGGAAGAGCATGGTATTATTCTTAGCATCCTCATCCGCCTTTGGATCATCATAGTGTACACGGCAATCTCTCAGCTTCTTGTTGTGCAGGTTAGCTTTCTTAGCACGCTCATTGGCTAGTTTCTTGATCCCTGCGATGTCCTTGCGCTCACGCTCAGACTGGAGGATACGCTTGAGCAGGGCATCTGCAGCATCTTGGTGTTTGTGGAGATAGTCGTCAAGTGCTTTTTTGATAAAGTCATTGACGAAAGTACGCATGGTTGGACCATCAGGGCCTACACTCTGTGAACCTAGTTTCGTCTTAGTTTGTGATTCAAATACAGGCTCTTGCACTCTCACAGAGATCGCTGCTACGATACTTGCCCTGATGTCAGAGGCATCAAAGTCTTTCTTGTAAAAATCTCTGATCGTCTTCACTACCGCTTCCCTGAAGACTGCCAAGTGCGTACCTCCTTGGGTAGTGTACTGACCATTGACAAATGAGTAGTATTCCTCCCCATATTGATTGGAGTGCGTCATGGAGATCTCGATATCTTCTCCCTTGAGATGGATGATCGGATAGCGTGCAGACTCCTCATCTACTTTTCTGCGAAGCAGGTCAAGCAAGCCATTTTCAGAGTGGTACTTTTGCCCATTAAAGTTGATTGTGAGACCAGCATTTAGATAAGCATAGTTCCAGATTTGATTCTCTAGATACTCAGGAATGAAGTGATAATTCTTAAAAATGGTATTGTCTGGACGGAAAGTAACCAGTGTACCATTGCGCTGTGAGCTAGCTTCTATCGGAGCGTCATTGATGAGTACGCCTTTTTCAAACTCCGCCATCTTCGTCTGACCATCTCTAAAGGACTGTACTTTGAAGTAATCGGAGAGGGCATTGGTAGCTTTGGTACCTACTCCATTAAGACCAACAGACTTTTGGAAAGCTTTAGAGTCGTACTTACCTCCTGTATTGATTTTAGATACACAGTCAATGACTTTTCCCAAAGGAATCCCCCTACCGTAATCTCTGATTTCTACCTTGTGCTCACTAATTTTAACTTCTATCGTGCGGCCATTGCCCATCACAAACTCATCTATGGAGTTATCGATGATTTCTTTGACCAACACATAGATCCCATCGTCTTGTGCTGAGCCATCTCCCAACTTACCGATATACATCCCCGGACGGAGCCGAATATGCTCTCTCCAGTCAAGCGAGCGTATACTATCTTCGGTATATTGTATGTTTTCTTCTGCCATGGTATTGAATAGAAATGCGTTCAAATAAGCCTTTCAAGCCGATGCTCAAAAGGTCGATTGAATATAAAGGATTTTTTTGAAATAGATCGAACTACGACTCAAACTGTCATACTTTTTACCTTCTTGAAGAAAATAGAAAAAAGCATTACTATCCAAACGGTAAATAATATAGGACCGACATAGATCAGCCAAGTGAAGTAGTTGATATCAAAACTCTCCGTGGTATTGAGTAAAGAGAAAAAGAAGAGGATGATCGCTAAGAAGAAATTCAAGATCCCCCCGAAACTGTATATCCATGAAATCAAATTTTTCTTAAAGGCATAATCCACTCCGATGTATTGCTTGAGTGACTTGAATACATTGGCTTCTATTCCTCTGCCTAAAACAAGGAAAATCAAATTGAATAAGATAAAGATGCCAAGTGCTGAGTAGAAATAAACGGTCTTGCTCAAGGTGCTCAATGGCAGTCCATTGGTATCAAAATCATAGCCTACAGGATCAGGCAATCCCGCATAGCTGTACAATAAATAAACGATGAAAATCAACAGGGAAAATGTATGAAGGGCTTTTGCTATTTTGTCCATGAGATGTGGGTATTTTGAGCGCAATATAAATATTTTCGTAGGAAGAGTTTTAGTGAAAAGCTAAATAACATAACTTGTCACATCTAGTTATTTGATTCCTAGTACACAAAAACATGAACCTCAGTCCAGTAGTTATCGCGATTCCGATTTATTTTATCCTCATGGGGATAGAATTGGTCGTACATCGCCTACAAAAACACGAAAGTTATCGGCTCAATGATGCCATTACCAATATCAACTGTGGCGTAGTCTCCCAAGTATCTGGAGCATTCTTGAAAGTATTATCTATCGGGATTTACACCTATTTCTATGAGTTTTGGTCGATCACTAAAATTCCTAACAATATCTGGACGATCAGCTTGCTCTTTTTGCTCTATGATTTCTGCTATTACTGGGCGCACCGCATGAGTCATGAGGTCAACCTCTTCTGGGGTGGTCATAGTGTCCACCACCAAAGTGAGGAATATAATCTAAGTGTGGCTTTGAGACAAAGCTCTACACAAGTGATCTGGACATTTTTCTTTTACTTACCGCTCGCTTTTATCGGATTTGATCCTGTAAGCTTGGTTATCGTATCAGGAATTAATTTACTCTATCAGTTTTGGATCCATACGGAGTCTATCAAGTCACTGGGTTGGTTGGAATATATCCTCAACACCCCTTCCCATCACCGAGTACACCATGCGCGTAATCCAAAGTACATCGATAAAAACCATGGAGGTACCTTCATCATCTTTGACCGCTTATTTGGCACTTTCCAAAAAGAAGAAGAAAAGCCAACCTACGGTATCACCAAACAACTAGGTAGTTGGAATCCACTCTGGGCCAATGTCTCTCACTATGTGCAAATGGGTACAGAGATCAAGCAGATCCCCCACTGGAAGGATCGCTTAAGGTATGTATTTGCGAAACCAGGATGGCTGCCTGACTACCTTGGCGGCTATAGAGCACCTCACGAGCCTAGGCCTGATGAACGAAAGTTTGATACACCCTCTAGCCCTACTGCCAATGCCTATGTGCTTTTTCAATACCTGTGGGTATTGCTTTTCACTTCACTCTTTTTATTCAAACTCAGCGATTTTAGCACTCTACAAAAACTCTCCGCAGCTGTGATGATCATGTGGACTACAGTTAATTTCAGCGGGGTATTTGAAGGCAAAACGTGGTTTCGCTGGTTAGAGAGCATTCGCATCGCACTCTTCGCAGCATTACTTTATCTATTGCTGCCAATTAGTGGATTAGATACTGCTTATCTCAGCATTTTAGTCATCGGTTATGGGATCATTTCCTACCTTTGGTTCATCAAAGTCATATTCTCTTACAATCAACATGCAAAAAGCCTTATTTCGTAACCTAGTCATTCTCTTCATCCTTTTCATCAGTGCCTGTGGTGAAAAATTAGACACAGCGGATCTTGATTTAGCAGCTTGGCAACAAGATAAATACGGTTGTAACGGACTAAGACTAGAGCAAGTAGAAGAATTGACGCGTATCAGAGAAAACTTCAAAGGCGTCACAAACAAAGGGATCATTGCGGCACTGGGAAGACCAGATGAGATCGAACTCGTCAGTCAGGAACAAAAAATATTCATTTACTTTCTAGAGCCATCTCCTGAAAAGTGTGAGGATGCAGCAGCCAACGAGTTTCCTTTGAGGTTTTTTTTGAGGATGAATAGTCTCAATATCACCAATGAAGCCGTGATCGATAGGATCTCTCCTTGATTTATTGTCCAGCTGCTTTGCGCATGTTGTTAAGAACTTGTAGCACTGCAGGGCAAATTGTACTATTGGTCAATGTCAGGTTGAGAATTTGGTGCATTTTCTTGCGATTGGTATGTGGGTATTCACGACATGCTTTAGGGCGATCTTCATACACGAGGCACTTATTATCTTCTCCGAGAAAGGGACATGGTGATGACTGTAGCACATAGTCTCCCTCCTCATCTACCCTCAAGTACGTATCAATAAATGTCACAGAAGACATCCTAAAAGTCTTGGCGAGCCTATCTATATCCGTACGGATAAAAAGCGGACTGGTCGTCTTGCAACAATTGGCACAAGTCAGGCAATCCATCTGCTCAAAGACTGTATCATGGTGTCTTTCAAAAGTCTCATCCAATGTCTTTGGTTTCGACTTTTTTAGTTTTTTGATAAAATCTTTATTGCTTGAAAAATGGCTCTTAGATAATTTTTCAAAATCTTCAATATCTATCTGACTCATTTGAATATTCAATATTCTGACTAACCCACTAAATATGAAATAATATTTGACTTAATGCGTTTGATTTCATATATTTAACTGTTCATCAAATACTTAGCATATTATGAAAACGCATCCAAACGAACTTTTCTTCTATTATGCTCCCGAAAGCAATGGATCCAAACAAACACGCGCGATGGCTTATGCGATCACGCGCCATGTAAATGAGTTCAACTTTCAAAAGGAAAGACTCACCTCTACTGCTTGGCGTACGCTTCTCAATCTTTTAGGACTTAGGGCTAAAGACCTTCTCAACCGTGCGCATCCAGAATATCAAGCTAAGATCGCTGGACATGACTTTAATGATGAGGATTGGATCAATATTCTGATCAATCATCCTTACATGCTCAAGGCGCCCATTGCTGTCAAAAACAATCATGCGGTGCTCTGTAAGTCGCCTAATGATATTTTGAAGTTGGGATAGTTATTCACCCGCTATCAAACTAATTCCATCAGGAAGTAGTTTGACCACGTTATTTTTATAGAGGTTCCCTAGGGAAGCTTTGAATAATTTTTTGCTCATCCCCAACTTCTCTTTGATCACTTCAGGATCTGTACGGTCCGTATAAGGCAGGAATCCTCCTGCCTTTTCTAATACCATCATGAGCTCATCAGCCCCTTGCCCAAAGCGCGCTTTGCCGATAGGCGTCAGACTCAAGTCCACTTTACCATCTTCACGCACTTGTTTGATATAGCCTGTAATATTGTCTCCTATTTTTAGCTTTTTGAAAACCTGGTTTTCGAAGATCAAACCTTCATAAGTCTCATCGATCAGACAGAGATAGCCTAGATCTGTCTTTTTATATACCATTAGGTTGACCTGCTGCCCTTCACTCAGAGTCTCTGTATCTCGCTTTAGAAATGCCCTTAACTTTGACACGCCAATGAGGCGGTTGGTTTTGAAGTCTAAACAAACCTTGATCACATAGCGCTCTCCTTCCTTCATCGGCTCGCTCATTTCCTGCTTAGGGACAAAGAGGTCTTTTTCCAAGCCCATGTCCATAAAAGCACCTATTGGTAGTACTGCCTTTACTGTCAAGCAAGCAAAGTCATCCAATTGCGCTTTAGGCATCAGATTAGTTGCGATTAGCCTATCTTCAGAGTCTGTGTAGATGAAGACATTGAGGATATCTCCTGGCTTTTCCTCCCCTGTAGTGTATTTGGTAGGAAGCAATATTTGCCCCTTTTCTGAATTGAGATATAAACCAAAGTCCACCAAGTGGCTCACTTCTAACTGATTGAATTTACCGATTTGCATGCGTTTCTTTTAATTTGGCTCAAAGGTAAGGCTTTTTGACATGGAAAATCGTGAGATCTACCAACCATTCGGAATTTAAGTAGTTGAAAGATTGGAATTACGTCAGGACAGATTTAGTTTTGAATACCATAATACTAACATACATCCATATACTAATAACCCAAATATGAAGAATATAGCAGTAATCGGCTCTGGAACCATGGGCAATGGCATCGCCCACGTATTTGCGCAAAACGGCTTTGAAGTATCCCTTATCGACATCAATCAAGATGCGCTCAATAGAGCCATGGCGACTATCGAGAAAAACATGGATCGCCAAGTCAGCAAAGGCACACTCACCGAAGCTGATAAAAAGAAGGCTTTGAGCAATCTGACTACTTATACAGAGCTGAGCAATGTCAAAAAAGCAGACCTTGTCATTGAAGCCGCTACTGAAAACCTCACGATCAAACTAGACCTTTTTAAGCAACTGGACAACCTTTGCCAGCCTAGTACGATCTTAGCCTCTAATACTTCCTCTATCTCTATCACCAAGATCGCTGCAGTGACCAAAAGACCTGCGCAAGTGATCGGCATGCACTTCATGAATCCAGTCCCAGTAATGAAACTGGTAGAAGTCATCAGAGGCTATGCCACTTCAGATGCAGTGACGGAGCAGATCATGGCACTCTCTAAAACACTTGGCAAGATCCCTGTAGAGGTCAATGACTATCCTGGATTCGTAGCCAACAGGATCCTCATGCCGATGATCAATGAAGCGATCATCACATTATTTGAAGGTGTAGCGGGTGTAGAAGAGATCGATACTGTCATGAAGCTCGGTATGGCGCATCCTATGGGACCATTGCAGTTGGCTGACTTTATCGGACTAGATGTATGCTTGTCTATCTTGAATGTCCTACACGATGGCTTTGGCAATCCTAAATATGCCCCATGCCCTCTCCTAGTCAACATGGTGGAAGCTGGCTATAAAGGTGTAAAAACAGGAGAAGGGTTCTATCAATATACTCCAGGATCTAAAGACCTTGTGGTAGCTCCTCGCTTCTTGAAAAAGTAAGCATTTAAGCCTCAAAAAATTAAATCTCTCAGAGACAATGTGGTATCTGAGAGATTTTTATTTGTCTCTCAAATCCCTTTAGCCAATCAGGCTTTTTATTTATTTTCGCATTCCCCTATTCAAACAAATACCATGCATATCGCTATCTCAGGAAATATCGGCTCAGGAAAAACTACCCTCACAGACAAGCTTGCCAAACACTATGGCTGGGAAGCACAATTTGAGGCGGTGGATAATAATCCCTACTTGGCTGACTTCTATGAGGATATGCTACGCTGGTCCTTTCACCTGCAAGTGTACTTTCTCAATAGTCGATTTAATCAGATCATCCGCATTCGTGAAAGCGAAAAGAGTGTGATTCAAGACCGTACGATCTATGAGGATGCGCACATCTTTGCGGCAAACTTGAAGAAGTCGGGCTTGATTTCAGAGAGAGATTATGCCAACTACCTTGAGCTATTCAATAGCATGACGAAGTTTGTCAAAGCACCAGACCTTTTGATCTATCTACGTGCGGACATCCCTAAACTCGTCTCACAGATCCAAAAGCGTGGTCGTAGCTATGAGAACCTGATCCGCTTAGACTATCTCAAAAACCTGAACGAACACTATGAGGAGTGGATCGCTAATTATGACAAAGGCAAGCTACTGATCATTGATGTGAATCACCTAGACTTTGTGACTCATGTGGAAGATTTCTCAGAGATTGTATCTAAGGTAGATCTGGAGATTAATGGGCTTTTTAGTAAGCAGAGGTAAATCGGCTCAAAATCCTTTGTTTTTATCTATTTTGAAGAATTCATGGTATTCTAAGAATTTCCAAAAAGTGCCATTTTAGGGGTAGCGCAAAGGGTCTCTGAAAAAATAATGTCGAAGTATACTCGAGGAAGAGTCGAGGAAGAGTCGAGGATAACCCTGGGGAAACCCTAGGTAAAGTCGGATAAACATCAAGTAAATACCGCAGATTCTATCAATAGTGAAATTTTTAAGTGCTGTAGAGCTTCAAAAATGTCCTTGTACTTTTTCGGGAGGTAATTTCACTGAGATTTGACTTTGATTGGCTACAATATACTAGCTCAAAGAGCCACCTAAGATCCCGCCTGCCTCCAACAGGGAGGAAGTAGGTCGAATTAATTATTACCGCCACGAATGCACGAATGATAAAGTTCTGAAGGCCTGTCTGCCGCAGGCAGGCGCGCAACAAAAAGACCTGTCATATTTGGTATACTCTCTCCCAGTTACACCCTTACAGGGCTAGTGTTTGTAACGGAACTGACCAACATAGGGCTTCACCCTATGCTAGTCTGTCACGGCCATTCAGGCCTTTATTGTTTCATCCGATGCATATTGTGACCAGCTGGAAGAGGTAGGTCAGCAGGCTTTCTGCTACGAGATCCTTTCTATCGTCAGGATGACAAAACGGGCATGGGATCAAGAAACGGGCATTCCAGACCCAGAATGGGTCTCACCTGTCTCCTGAAGGGAGATGTTTATAGCTAATCGGTAGTGGATAGTTAACGACCCCGCCTACCTCCAACACGGAGGAAGTGGGTCGAACCTGCCTCCCAAAGGGATGGTAATGATAGGGTGATGTCAGCAATAGAGACGCCATAAATGGACGTCTCTACGATGATGGTGCAGATGATACAGCTCTTAAGGCAGGCGTGACATATTTATAGTCCCGCATGTGCGGGATGTAAACCGTGGGTTATGATGCTCGTACCACCTCCTTAAAATGGTTTCAACCATTTCGATGATTAAAAAGGAGACGCCATAAATGGACGTCTCTACAAATACACATTTGGAACAAAATCAAATAGAAAGGAAATACTTTCATTCACTTAACCAGTCTATAATCAAGGAAAGCGGTTCTTCATCCATTTGGTAAAGAGATGAGCCTACCTTTCCATTTCTATCTGTTAAATAATGATTCAATCCTTCATAAATATGAACTTCAATATTCTCATTTTCAAATGAATAAATCAAATTAACCTCCTTTTCATTGTCAATGATATTATCCTTCGTTCCTGTGAGATATAAGATAGGGATATTAGCTTCTTTTAGAGTAGCTTCTAAATCAATCTTTGACATTTCCACGAATAAATCATCCTTAGCTAGCCGAATAAACTTCTTTTGAAATCCACTCGCTTTGATGTAATTCTTTAAATCCTTTTTGAAGGAAGTTTTATCGCTCTCAGTCAAAACTTGCTTATAACCTTCCAAGAAGGTTAACACTTCTGTTTTAGATTTTCCCTGTCTCATTACCTCTGGTATACTATTCTCATAATCCATTCTAATTTGATGGATAACAAAATCACCATTTTTGATCACAGGAGTCTCTATCAGTATTAGAAATTCTGGACTAGTATGATTTTTAAATGACAATAAAGAGGCGACTCCACCAAGACTATGCCCTATAAAACCAATCTTTTTATCTGTATATAACTGTTTTATCTTATCAGTAGCAGCACTTATATCCCATGATAAAGTCTCAACAAGTTCAGAATATTCACCTTCAGATCTCCCTACACCTCTCTCATCAAATCGATATACAGCAATACCCGCTTTCAGAAGTTCTTCTGTTAGTACAAAATGGGCATATCGCGTGTCTTTTCCACTTCCTGGAACAATTACCGCTATTTTCTCAAAAGCTTGCTTGGGTTTAATCAAAGTACCAGAAAGTTGGATATCAGCTTCCATGTTAAAAAAATCAATATCCTCATATATGAAGTCATCCTTATTTTCTATTTCACTTTCGTAAGGAAATATATTCTGAGAATAACCTTTACTAAAAAATGCCAAGAGGTATATTAAAACTGAAATACCTTGAATAATCCTCATCTAGCCTCGAGTTTTAGCTTTTTAAAATCTTTAAGTATTTAAATATAGCAATCTAAATTTTTAGATTATCTTCTACATTTAGAGAACGCCTAGTTTGAAATATAATTTGGGATAGATATACTTTTTACGAAAATTAAACAATCAATTGCCTCCTGTTTTTGTGAGGTTTGATACAACCCTTTAGCTTTTATCCTGTCCGAAAGTGAGTAGGTTATTATCTGGATCTAGTAAAGCAAACTCCCTTTGACCCCAAGGCTTATTGGCCAAATGTCCGTTTGGGTGAATCTCTACTTTATTTTGAAGAAAATCCTGATACAGTTTATCCACATCCTTAGTACGTATGTAGATTTGACCATAATTCTCCTTTGGATCGAGTGTCTTAAACTCAAAAAAGTGAATTTGTAAGCCATCTTTTTCGACAATTAAATATTGGTCAAAGTCATCACTACCGATGTATTTGAAACCTAATTTTTCCACATAGTACGTGTAGGTCAAAGCCCTGTTACGCATGGGTATTTTTGGGATGATCGCTGTTAGCATAATGATATCTTTTTCTCAAAGGTTGTGATAAGTTCTTAAAATGACACTTGATTGAAATCAATAAATTCAACGCCTCGCCCTCACCCTACTCAATGTTTCAGGGGCTACTTTTAGGTAAGATGAGATCATTTTAAGTGGAAACACTTTCGTTAACTCTGGTTTTATCAAATTGATATAATGGTATTTGTCAGCAGGACTTAGTGAATTATCAAAAAGTGAAGTCCTGTGTTTAGTTTGGTTTAAAATGCTACCAAATTGTAAAAATGCTGGTGCTTGTGAACTAAGGTGATGAAAACTGTGAAGACTCAACTCAATTATTTCTGATTTGGTGAAAGCCTTGATCGTAGTATTTGAAGGCACTTGTTCGGTGAGGCTCTCTTGATTGAACATCCACTCATTTTGTAAATGCAAATCAATAATCACCTCGTCTGTATCAACAGTCTGAAATTGAAAAAATGCCCCCGACAGAATAAAGAAAAAGCTTTTGCATATCTCGCCTTCATGCAAGAGCACTTCATTTTTATCCAGCTTTCTCCTTAGTGCATATTTTTCAAATAATGCACTATCAAAGTCTGAGAATTGCCCTAAGTCGTCTAAAACTTCTTTTGTAGTCATTATACAATGTCTAAAATTTTGAGTCGCGTTTTGATATTATTGAGACTACCCTATCTGGTGATATCTATCTGATTTTGGGCCTTTTATCTCTACTGATGAATATAATCGAAATCTATTCAAGATTTCAACAGCTTGGCAAGATTTTGAGATTTGGTGAAGCTATGAGTTACGGTAATCCTTACAGCAGATATAAGTCTTACGCCTTAGATACCTTGGATATGGGTCATTTTTAGCTTATATTGAGTTAGAAACTAATTCGTCTAAAGATGAAACGTATCAAGCCTTCAATACTACTTTTTATCCTGATAATACTTACCCTTGGTTTTTCTCGATGTACCAATAAACCTGATAAACAAGCAGTATCTGATCAACTAAGCCTAAAGATAGCTTCCATCGCTACTGATTCTACCCTGACAGTGGGTGAACCGATCTTGCAGCTTGACTTGATCGATCAGCTGTATCAAAAAGGTAATGGTCTACTCTCTCAAAAATGGGATGCTGAAAACAATGTCAGAGAACTACTCAGCGCTATCGAAAATGCTACACAAAATGGCCTCAATCCTGAGGATTATCACCTCACGAGTATCAACTATCTGATCGAGAAGATCGCCAATAGCAACCCTACTTCTGCAGAGGATGTCGCAGAACTAGAGCTGCTCTTGACGGACAGCTTTCTCCTACTAGCCTCACACCTGGCCGCTGGAAAGACAAATGCTACCAAAATAGATCCTCAGTGGAATGCTGCCAAAAGAGATCTCGAGATCAATTGGCCGACCTTCGTAGATTCAGTTTTACAAGCCGAGAAAATAGCCGAAACGCTGGAGTCATTGGTTCCGCATCATTTTCAATATACCAATCTGCAAAAAGCCTTACTCAAATACCGAAGCATTCAAGCTGATGGTGGCTGGGCAGCTTTTAATCCAACAGAGCCTAAATTGGTCAAAGGTATGAGTCATCCAGATGTCATTCTACTGAGAAATCGCTTGGCCAAGACACAAGGTTTTATCTCGATAGACACTTCTGATTCTACGCTTTTTGATGAAAGTCTGCACCAGCAGTTGCTCATCTTTCAAAGAAGAAATGGACTCACGCCTGATGGTACGCTAGGGCCTAAAACTGTAGAAGCTCTCAACATCACCGTTGATCAACGCATAGAGACGATCGCAGCTAACTTGGAGCGCTGGCGATGGATCGATGACTCTTTGGGAGCCAAGCATATCATGGTCAACATCGCAGACTTCAATATGCAACTGATTGAAAATCGGAAGGTAGTCTTTGAGACGGAAGCGATCGTAGGGAGAACCTACCGTAGAACGCCTGTATTTAGTTCGATGATGACCTTTATGGTGCTCAATCCTGACTGGACAGTACCTCCCACCATTCTCAACAATGACATCATCCCCGCTGTGCGTAAAAACATCCGCTACCTCGCGCAAAAGAACATGAAAGTGATCACCAGAGAGGGTAAGGAAGTGGATCCCTCTAAGATCGATTGGCAAAAAGCCTCTTCTGGAAACTTTCCTTACATGATCCGTCAGATGCCAGGAAAAGACAATGCTTTGGGACAAGTGAAGTTTATGTTTCCCAACAGCCACAATGTGTATATCCATGACACACCTACGAGGGATCTTTTCAACCAAACTGAGCGCACATTTAGTTCTGGCTGTATTCGCATCAATCGACCCATCGAGTTTGCCAAGATACTCGTAGAGACACATCCTAGTGTAGCTGCTGAGGACATAGATCGCTTGTTGAAACAACCCAATCCAAAGACTATTCGATTTACTCAGGCTATCCCTGTACACTTGATCTATCTGACTTCTTGGGCAGATGATGAAGGCACCGTATATTTTAGGCCAGATATCTATGACCGAGATGCTATCTTGGTAGCTGCCTTGAAGCAGGCTTATGAAAGGCCGAATCTAGCGGCTAATTAAGTTGATTGGGGAGATCAGTAGTTGGTATGAGTTCTATGATCATAGCATTCAGCACTTGACTGGATAGCTGCACTTGCGACTGAGCGTGATAAGCAGGCGAATCATGATAGATGTACAAGCAAGATTTCCCAGCGATCTGTTGGATGATCTTTTCATGGGCTTCTTTTGGAATGGCTGGACAGCCGTGACTTCTACCTAATCTACCATGCTGCTCTATGAAAGTTTGACTCACATAGTCTGCACTATGGATCACGATGGCTCTTTCGCGTGCTTTGTCATTGATACCAGCTTCCAGACCGTCTAGTCTCAGTGAGAGTCCATGCTTGCCTTGATAGGGCTCACCTGTGATATAAAAACCAAGGCTGCTTTGATGGGAATTGGGCTTATTAGAAAAATGCTCTGCATAAAGTCCCCCACTCTGTTGCCCATGTGCTACGTATGATTGATAAATGATCGCTTGGCTAGTCATGTCTATGATCCAAAGACGCTCTTGTGTGGAAGGCAAAGAAAAATCAATGATAGTTAACAGCTTGTTTTCAATCTGATCAGCGTGGCTCAACTGCAAAAAACCACTCAAGGCCTTTTGAAAAACAAGAAAATCAGGTTTGTCATTCAGCACTTCAAGTTGGTCATAAACCATGCGCATGTATGCTGCTAGCTTCTCTTCCTTTTTAGCAGCGGTCATCGCAGTACTTTCCACCTTGCTATGTACCAAGTAGGATGGCAAAAATGCCCAGAGTAAAAAGCTTATGATACATGACCGCAATAACATCTCCCCTTTTTTAAAACATTGATTTTCACAAAATTAGGAGAATATTAGCAGATTTTGATGCCTTTTGGGGAGACAAATTTTCATAGCCAATCAAATGCCGCTTGTATGTAGAGATGTGGTGAATAAGACGAATTCAGAAGGAAGATATTATCTACTTTAGTTTCAAGTTTTTAATAATTTCTAATCTTGAACTTTTATCTCTTCTAAATCTTTAGATAAGTCATGGTACTTACTATTTGCCACTAATTCTTTTCTTACATCTATCAATTGTTGAATCAAGGCTTTCGCATCACTATTGAAATCCCAATAGCTTCTTCTCTTGTCTAGCGCGGAATATCTATTCATGGAATCCCAAGGTATCTTGGGAGTGTTGACTGTAGAAATGATTTCATGAAGTACTGCAAACAATTCTTTAGTTTCAACCGCATTTTCGTTATATAAGTTGAGCTGATGTCGTATGTTCTTAGGTGTAGCATACATCCAAACATCTGCGTCCTCTTCCCAATGATTATATCTTCTAGCTTCTTTGAAGTTTCTAAGTATCATCTTTTGTAGCAGAATAGTATCTAAAGAAACGAGTCTATCACTTGAAAATGCCTTCTTCACTTTATCAATTTGATCTAAGGAACTTACTGTTCTCTGCATTTTTAAGACCTTGATCGTTTGAGGATCAAAAACAAGGTAATATGCTTCTTTGGCAAACTTCACTTGCTCATCAATATTAGAAAATTCATTCTCTAACTTTTGGAAATATACTTTGTTGACCTTTTCCTGATTGACAGCGGTTATTTTTTGAAGTACTACACTGAGAATTACACAGCAAATGAAAGATAAAACTATCCACCACCTTGTTTGATAAACCAATCTCACCGTCTGCCAACTTTGGAGAAAAGTCATTAATGGGAGTAGCAGCAGCAATATCCAAAACTCTTTCAAACCATCTAAATAGTTTTCTATCCCTTGAAGACCCATTAAAATTATAGGAAATATTGAGCCAAAACGGGAGACCATCATCAGAATAACCCAAAAAATTAAGCTTGAATTAGTGATAGATAAACCCTTAAATAGACTCTCCTTTTTCCTTGTATGCTTTTTACTTTGAAGCCATATCCAGATCGTCATACAAAGTCCCAATACAGAAGCCAGCAATGAGAAGAAATAATCAAAAAAGAGTCTCTCTTGCTTTTCTAGAATCAAAAGGTCTCCATAGAGAATTGATTGAACTCTAATAGCCTCTCTAGAGTAATTGAAAAATAAAGAAATAGCAATAGCTGATATAAAACCTACTGCTATTCCTATCCAAAAACGCTGTTTCCCTATTGCGTGAACAGATATTTTACCCTTTGCAAAATGAATGTTGGACATTTACTGAGGTTGGTTTTCTACCATCTTATTGATCTTTGGCTGGAGGATCCAAACACCTATTGCATAGAACCAAATCAAGAAAAATTCTCCTACAAAGTCAGAAAAAGTAGTAGCCCTTTGTAGCTCCACTGTCTTAAGTGTCTTCGCTACAAAATACATACAATAGAAAATACAAAATATCGCAAAGAAGTGTAATGGAAATATAATGATCCATAAACTGAAAATTAAGCTAAAATCAGTTGGGTCGGTATGTTCTAAAAGACTTGGCATGTTGCTAAAAAAGACAGTCATACCTAGTATGAACATTAAAAGGTAGCCAACGGGAATGAAAAAGAAGATTTTAAACTTTTTCGTTTTCATCTTTACAGTAGAGGGGATTTTATCTTGAAGCCCTATGCCTACAGACCATATCCAGGTAAAAAGCACTCCCATCACCAGTAGCATCACTATTGGAAAAAAGCCCATGATACTAAACACTACAGAAGGATCGGGTTGAGTTTGATTGATGCTAGCAAATATCATAGACGTCATATAAAACTGGAATATGATTGGTATACCAAAAAGTGGTATGAACAGCTGCCAGTGTTTGGCCTTTAAAAAGCGATCTATTAGTTTCATGTTATAAGGTTGGGGTTAGTATTCAATTTTTATCAAAATGGTTTTTTCTTACATCAACTCAATGATTCTTTCCTCTATTTGGACCTCACCTTCTGCACGCACCTCTTTAGTCAAGATGCTGTACATTATCCATCCAGTTTCATGAATCCTAGAAGCAATATTTGTCACATTGGTAAGTGCCTTTACCTGATCAAAATTAGGTGCGGGTACTTTTAAAGATTTAGCCATTTCCGTAAGGTATTGCTTCGTAGCATTTGTTAGCTGTTCAGAGTCAACTTCAAGATTTGATCGCATCACAAAATGATAGTCTTCAAAATTTATCTCATCTAATAATACTATGCCTTCGGTGTCAAAAGGCTCATTAGGATTATAATTATTGGGAGTATAAAGAGATATCTCTAACATTTCACCTAGCTTATACTGAGCTCCATGAAAAGTGAGCATTTGCTGTATATCTTGTATAGAAGCGTTTTCTACTCCCGCTTTAGTCATGAACATACTAGATGTTTGTTTGACAATTTTATCTACTCTGGGAACATCTTTATACTTTTCCTTAATCATTTGTACACTTTTTCCAAAAAAATCCCTCACCTCTTTCCAATTCTCAACTCCTTCTATCATTCCCAGCTCGTCTGTTTTGACTACTACTCTAACCTGTTCCGCTATCATCCTTAAATCTTTCAACAATTGGTCATTATTATCAGACTTTAAATCACGATAAATACACTCCACTAAATAACTATTTGCTGTAGAATCGATGACTTTCATGTCAATCATATAGGAAATTCTTTCACTAGAAAGTGTATCACAGTCTTTAATTCTGATTTTATCAAGGGTTACAGCATAGGTTTGTTGTTCATTTAGATCCCAATAAGCAATGACTTGAACTGTAGAGTCTGTGGGATTGATCTGCGCAAATGAGTTAAAGCTTATCGCACAGCAAATAAGGAAAAAGAATACTTTCATATAAGGTGATTTGGTGGTTTGTACGTGTTAATAGATAAGTTAAAAAAATATTACTTAATCTATCATTATTTCTCCGCAAGCTCTTTAAGCTTTAGCAAGGCTTTAGGGTAGGTTTCATGAAAGTAAGCTAGATAATCTTCTATAGTATCTAAGTCTACTGTGACTGTAGTGATGCCTCCTTTTTCCTCAAAGGAATAGTTTTCATGACCGCCAGCCCATTTTTCTACTTGCTCACCCGTAGTCACTTCTATATCCCCATCCAAAAACCCTATATGCTTGATCGAGACAAAAGCAGCAGGTAGATGTGCTTCTATCATAGAGACCATCCCACCTTTTTTGCCCGATTCATCTGTGCCTATAAAGTGGATTTTGCTATCCTTTTGCCAACTCCCTTCAAAGGTAGAAGTAGGGTTAAACTCAGCTGTCCA
Organism: Penaeicola halotolerans; assembly: GCF_016464625.1. Lineage (GTDB taxonomy): Bacteria > Bacteroidota > Bacteroidia > Cytophagales > Cyclobacteriaceae > Penaeicola > Penaeicola halotolerans. Next base: position 555,111 of record NZ_JAEAGO010000001.1, on the reverse strand, counting down.
ATACTCATAAGTACGCTTGTCTTTGAGGCCTAGCATCAATTCATACACTTTTTGAGCAGGTGCATATATGCTTTCTTTGAATTGTAGCTTTTCCATTTCCGCATTATTTTTTTGATAAATCTAGCAAAATTTTGATGCTTTTCAGATACACATAAAGAAGGAATTGACCTGGAGATTAGCTGCCTTAAAAGCTTGTTTTACCTAAAATATTTAAGCGGCTAACAACAATTACGCTTAGGACGATGAGGCATCATACCTTTAGAAAGTCGATTAGTCAATTCAAAAAATCGGGTTAACTTATTCCATTCGAGGGTGTATAGCGACTGCGCTCCACTGACTTTACGACAGATCAAGCCAATAGCTAATAAATCATTTAAATGCTTGGAAACAGTAGATTGAGACAAGGGTATGTCAAATACTAACTCTTTGCAAGTCCTGTCTTTATGTTTAGACAAAATGTCTAAGATCATCAATCTAGCAGGGTGAGCTAAGCACTTGGACAGCGCTGCATACTCTACATCTTTTTTTGAAAATAAGTCTTTTTGAATTTTAGCCATTGTATAAATGCGATAATAGACTATGCTTTTATTCCCGATTTAATGACGTTTTTGTATCGTATATAAAGCGCTCGGAAAATTAAGCCGCCAACACTTATCGTAAACATACAATGAATAAACTTTACTTTGTCATTTTGATACTGACTTTGTTGATGACGCATAGCGCTTTATCTCAAGAGACTACAGGAAATCTGTCTGGCAATCTCAAAGAAACTACTGGTGAGACTATTCCATTTGCCAATGTCATCGCACTCAACACGGAAACAGGCATTTCCTACAGAACTACAAGCAATGAAGCAGGCTATTTCATACTCCCTCAACTACCGCCTTTCAATAATTACACAGTTACAGTTACTTTCATCGGATACAAATCGGAAAGGCTGACCAATGTATCCGTTAATTTAGGTAAAACCACTTCACTTTCCATTGTCTTACAACCTGATGAGATTTCATTAGATGAGGTAGTCATCACTGCTAGGACTAACGAACTGCTGAAGAAAAGTGAATCCATAGGCAATGAAGCGACCATAAGTGAGAACCTTATCAGTAGCTTACCGACTAAAAATAGAAGCCTTCAAGACGTCACCAATGTATTGAGTGAAGCCAACCTTAATTCATTTGGTGGTGCAAGTTTCCGGTTTAATAACCTGAGCATCGATGGAAGTGCTACCAATGATGTACTAGGCTTTCAAGAGCCTGCTAGCGGAGCATCAGGTGCACTGGCATCAGGCACACCAGGTGGTTTAGCAGGTACACAACCTATTGGTTTTGGTGCTATCAAAGACCTTTCTGTCAAACAAACGCCTTTTGATGTCAGTATCGGCAACTTCACAGGAGCTAGTATCAATGTGATCACCAAAAATGGAACAAATACCTTTAAGACAGAAGTGTATGGGTTTTTAAAAGACAAAAACCTCATAGGAAGCTATGCTGCAGGAGAGAAACAGGAGACGACCAACTTTTCTGATATACAAACTGGTATTAGTTTCAGCGGTCCTATCATTAAAAACAAACTGTTCTTTTTTACTAATGTAGAGTTTGCCTCCAGAAACGAAAATCTTCTCAATGCTCCTGGTTCATCCACTTCGGAAATCCCTTTAGAAATTGTCCAAGGAATTAGTGATACCCTCAAAAGTCGCTACAACTATGATCCGGGGATATTTCAAAACGGCAACATTGCCATGCAGAGTACTAAGTTCTTTTTGCGCTTTGACTACAATATCAATAAAAACAACAACCTCACCGTGCGAGGAAACCTTGTCAATGGATTTGCTGATAATTTAGAATGGACGACTAACTCATTCAATTTTGGTAATCAAGGCTACCGCCATAAAACCTTGAACTATAGCATCGTAAGTGAGCTAAAAACTACCTTATCTAGCAAGTGGTATAATAAACTCATTATCTCCAATACTAATGTAGAGGATGAGCGAACCTATGACGGAGAGGTGTTTCCACACTTAGAAATCAGTTACAATACCACCAACCGTATCTTTGCAGGAACTTATCGTGAAGCCGCAGTCTATGGTGCAAGCTTGAATACCTCTCAGATCACCAATAACCTCTCCTACTACAGCGGAAAGCATGCTATCATGCTTGGTGGTTCTCTAGAGTTTAATACCATTGAATATCGATTTCTCACTGCTTTCAACGGTCGCTGGCAGTACAACTCCGTAGATGATCTATTCAATGATAGACCTGTACGTATCAGAGGTGTATATAATATTGAAAACAATGATTTTGATTTGAATAAACGTACTCCTTCTGCGGATTTCAATGTGCTCTTAGGAGGGATATACCTTCAAGATGAGATCAGGCTTTCAGAAAAGCTAAATGTCATCATCGGCTTAAGAACAGACATTCAATATACCACTACGACATTTCCACTTAGTCAAGAAGTAAGGGATACTCCTGAATTTGCAGACCTCACTAATCAAATCACTACCCGACCACAAGTAAATCCAAGGTTTGGCTTTACCTATGACTTGAAGGCAGATAAATCCTTGGTGATTAGAGGTGGTACAGGTCTATTCAATGGCCGCATGCCTTTTCTATGGTATGCCTATGCAAATTATATCTCAGGGACGCGGTATTTTAATGTAGATGTAAGACCTACTTCCCCTACTCCTATAGTCCGAGATGTGAGCGACTTCGCTACCACCGGTTCCAACATCGCAGAGATCAATCTGATAGACAATGACTTTAACCTCCCCAAAGACTGGAAGAGCAGTATCGCTATCGACAAGCAGCTAGATAAAAACACCCGAATATCTATAGAGGCGACATACAGCAAAGTACTTCAAGGATTACTATTCCAATCTATCAACCGGAAAGACTCAATAGGAAACTTTGCTGGTACGGATAATCGCCCTTATTATCTGACTTCCAATCAAAGCATTAAAATCAATGAAAATTTCACGAATGTATTCTTGCTTACCAACACTAACAGAGGATACCGCTACTCGTTGACTGCCAGTATCACTAAGTCTCAGAAAAGATATGATGGGCACCTTGCCTATACCTATGGGGTGAGTAAGGATGTGAGCAGTACCGTGAGGAGCTCGCATGCCGCTAACTTTGAATGGAACCAAGCTATAGTAGCCAATAACCCAGATTTATCATTTTCCAATTTTGACCTGCGACATAAAATAGTCTCCTACCACTTTTATAAAATTCCATTAAAAACTTCGCTTTTGAAGTTAGGTGGTTTTATCAATAGCAGATCTGGCAGTCCATTTACCTTTGTATATGCCGGGGATATTAACAGAGATGGCTCTTCTAGAAATGACTTGGTCTTTATCCCCGGATCAAGAGAGGATATCGTCTTAGTCCCTATCCGAGACAATGACAACAATGTACTGGTAAGTGCAGAACAACAATGGCAACAGCTTGATGCTTATATCGAAAATGATCAGTATTTAAGCAAAAATAGAGGAAAGTACGCTGAGAGGAATGGTGCAAGAACTCCATGGAATCACTCAGTTGACTTGAACATTTCTTATCAAAAAACCCTAGGTAAGAAAGACAATATACTAGAGCTCTCTCTGGATATCTTCAATTTCACAAACCTGATTAATCGCAACTGGGGCAAACAGCATTTTGTACCAAATCTGGAAAACTCCAGTTTCTCCCTATTAGAATTTCAAGGAATAGTGGCTAACCAACCCACATTCCAGTTTAATGATCCCAGTGGTACCCCTTGGCAGATAGATCCTCTTGCTTCTAGGTGGCAGGGACAGTTAGGATTAAAGTACGCCTTTTAATAACCACTACCAGATGCTAAATACAAATCCGATATGAGTCTCCTTTTATTACTTTTTATAGCCGCTTGTTTTCTTGCCTTTACCAATGGTGCTAATGATAACTTCAAGGGGGTAGCAACCCTTTTTGGTAGTGGCACTACTAGTTATAAGGGGGCGATTGGCTGGGCGACTATCACTACCCTGTCAGGCTCTATAGCGGCCATCTTTTTGGCAAGTGCTTTAGTGAAAAATTTCTCAGGAAAAGGACTTGTACCGGATAGTTTGATTCAAACACCTGAGTTTGCCATTTCTATCGCTTTAAGTGCGGCCATCACGGTTTTTATAGCAACTAAAGTAGGAATGCCGATCTCTACTACTCATGGTTTAGTAGGGGCTTTATTAGGAAGTGGATTAGTAGCCGTGGGGATGGAGTTCAATTTCACCAAATTGGGAAATACCTTCCTCATGCCTTTGATCGTGAGTCCACTGGCAGCTGCTGCGCTAAGCCTCCTCACATACCTTCTTTTCAAAAGGCTTAGCTTATTCTTTGGATTGACTAAAGAAAAAACGCTACGGCTAGAAAGTAGTATTTTACCTCTCAAAAAAGGGGCTTTACCAGTTTATGTAGAGACTTATCAAGGGAGTTTTTTGGGTATCAGCTTACAAAAGGCCTTAGATACTATTCACTTTTTAAGTGCAGGAGTAGTCAGCTTTGCTAGGGGCTTAAATGATACCCCTAAGATAGTGGGCTTACTCCTGATCATTGAGGTCTTAGACATTAAATGGGGTATGCTGGCGATTGCTTTAGTCATGGCCTTAGGAGGACTCTTAAATGCTAAAAAGGTAGGTGAAATGATGAGTAAGAAAATCACTCCAATGAATAGTGGGCAAGGATTTACTGCCAATTTGATAACGGGCCTCTTGGTCACTACCGCAAGTATTCATGGATTGCCTGTATCTACTACCCACGTATCGGTAGGTTCTATATTTGGGATTGGTACTGTGACCAAAAAAGCTGACTTGAAAGTAATCAGAAACATACTCCTCTCTTGGATACTTACCTTACCCTTAGCCGCTGTTTGTAGTGCGCTACTTTACTGGTTGATTAGTTATACCCTATCATAAATTTCAATCAACAAACGACACAGACTTTGACTTAAGCACTACGCCAGATATGCAAACATGGCTTGCTCGACTTTGCGCTTGAAGTAATTTACCAAGTAACTCTTATGCTGAGCAAAGTTATTTTGAAGTAGAAATCCTAAGGGCTGCATCTTTCCATCTATTAAGAGTGGATCATAGACACTCACTCGTAGCATGGGAATATTTTGTCTGATCAGGTACAGGTCTTGACAAAAAGCTACATAAGCCCGATACTTCCAGCCTGCCGCACCTGCCCCACCAAAATCTCCTGGCTCTGAGGAGCGCCCAAAGAGCTGATAAGCTGGTGTGCCCCCATTCCATTCGCTGAAGGTACCTGCTGCTTTGAGACACTGCGACTCATAAGTACGACAATAGCGCTGCTGCTCTGCATGCCACTTGTATTTGATGTTTTCATACAGGGTATTGCGTAGGCTGATGCCTCTGTATCGGTGAAATGTAGTGACATCATCCCAAAGGATCATCACACTACGCGCTTTAAAATCAAATGATAATGATGCTGGCACAGATAAATGGCTCACTCCCAAGTCCTCTGCCAACTCTATGAGTGTAGCATCAGCATTTAAGCGTTGCTGCTCGCTTGCATGTAGGGATGCCGTCACAACTGTTGCTGGATCTACAAAGGCTTCTAGCAAGACTTCTTCAATTCTTTTCAATTTGATATTCATACAACCCGATAAGCCTTATATTGATTTACGATTAATCAAAAAATACAAAATAATACAGCTTAGTTATTGCTTATCAGAAAGTATTTAATAATTTAGTGTCATAATACAATTCACGCTATTTTTTGAAAACAAAAACGCCTTGACGATTTCGTCAAGGCATTTTTTATGCTTCTGATTCGGTACTTCCCTCTTCGAGGATTTCCCAAGTATGGTCAGCCAGTAGTTTGACTTTAGCTACATAGCGATTGAAGGGTAGCTTACGACCCCATTCATTAGGTGCTACCATGGAGAGCATGTCTTGGCCATCTTTGCGCTCATAGAGGTAGTAGATATGGTTGATCAAGGGCTCAAAACTCATCTGAGTTTGATAGATGCGCTCAGAGACTTCCACACGTTTTTTGAGCATAGCAGCTTGCTGAGCTAATAGCTCCATCTGCTTATAGATCTGAGTCATCTGCATGTCAGTCTGACTATGCATGGCAGCTACTGCACGACCTTTTACTTTGCCCACATCTTCTGGCTTGACGAGGGCACTTCCCGACTGATGCGCATAAGGTAAGATGCCTGGATTTTCGGTCACGAACTCCTTCATACGTTCCAGATCGATCTGCTCAACGTTAATCTTTTTCCCTCCTGGTTTACTCATTACTTCTGATCAGTATTGGTAGAATCACTCGCTGTGCTGTCATCAGATGGCAATACAGACTCTTTTAGATAGCCCTTTGAACCTGGAAAACGGGTTCTCGTGGAGATATCATACCCGATATAGAGCATGATGATAAAAAACACAATGGCTGCTGCCAGAAATATCTTCTTACCCTTACTCATCTTGACTACTTGACTTGGATTCTTTTTGGTTGATAATCTTTTCTTCTGATGTAAATGACCTTTTTCACTTCTGCTACCACTTCGCCAGTGTCAGCCTTTACAAGGACTATAAAACTCACATCCTTTTTACCTAACTCATCTACTTGCATTTTGATTTCGCTAAGACGTTCCTCTGTGAGAAAAAATTCAGCAAAGACAGTTGACTTACCTGGTTTCAAGAATCTAATCTCTGCCGCTTTATCCCAGATGACATAGTCTTTACCTAAGTTATGAATGAGCATCAACATATAAAAAGGATCAGTCATGGCATATAGCGAACCACCAAAATGTACCTTGACAATATTGCGGTTCCACCAAGAAAGTCGCATGCGTACCACTACCTTTCTCACCTGATCATCTACCGAAATCACCCTGATCCCTGCCCCTAAAAACGGTGGCCACCAACGCATCATTCGGAGTGTTTGCTTCATTTTTGACATGTCTCCAAATTTTCTTCTTGGTAAAATTAGTTATATTCAGACAAAGGGGCTTAATTTTGCGATCGGTAATTTAACATTAAGTATAAAACCCAAAGTAATCTTCACAAAGTACTTTATTCGTATGTAGTGAATAGATATTAAACTTAACATTTATATGAAAAAAGCAGCAATACATACCTCTAAGGGCGTGATGACAGTAGAGTTCTTCGAAAAGGATGCTCCTAACACTGTCAAAAATTTTATCGACTTATCAGAAAAAGGTTTTTATGATGGACTAACTTTCCACCGTGTGATCCCAAACTTTGTGATTCAGGGCGGCTGTCCTAAAGGTGATGGTACAGGTGGACCAGGGTACAAGATAGATTGCGAACTTACTGGAGACAATCAGTATCATGACAAAGGTGTACTTTCTATGGCACATGCTGGTAGAAATACAGGCGGATCACAGTTTTTCATCTGCCACAACAGACAGAATACACAGCACTTGGATAGAAATCACACTTGCTTCGGCAAAGTAGTCGATGGCTTAGACATCATCGATCAGATCAAGCAGGGTGACCTTATCGAAAAGATCGTCATCAGCTAAATTACTCAAGCTCGTCTCAAGACGAGCTTTTTTTATAAGCTTGAAACCCTGCGCTGCCTACTCATCCATAGCCCTACGAGCAAGCCCGTCAAAGCACCACTGAAATGCGCCTCCCAAGAAATGTAGGGATTGCTAGGGAGAATGCCATAGATCATCCCTCCATATAGAAATACAATCAGAAGTGCCAATACTATGGAGATGAATCTCCCTCGAAAAATCCCCATCGCAACGATGAAAGTAGCCAAGCCATATACCAAACCACTAGCACCAATATGAATATACGGTCTTCCGATAATCCACACGAGCAGGTTTGTCACCAAATAGCAGTACAAAAAGACTTGGTCGGCTATTTTATCATAGAAAAAGTACAGCAATGAAGTCAGTAAAAAGACAGGGAAAATATTGGACATCAAGTGAGAGAGATTGCCATGTGCTAAAGGAGCAGTGATCACTCCTATAAGACCAAAGACATCTCTAGGTAAAATCCCAAGATAGCTCGTAGAGATGCCGAAAGCTCTCAAGAAAAAGTAACTCAATAAGATCAGAAAAGTAAACCTCATCGGAACAATTAAGCTTTCCCGAAATCGGTTGGTATATTTTTTCATAAACAAATATCGAAGATATGTCAAACCAAAGAAAGAACTCTCTTGTTAATTCGATTGACAAAATATTTTTAACATGAAATATGATTATACCTTATTAAATTTAGGTACATTTATGTTTAGTAGCTTAACCACCACATATAAACCTTTGATAATGCAAGTATTACCTATCTCTATTTTTCCACTCTTGTGAGCGATCAGTCAAATTTACTTTTCGGAAAACACATACTGGTAGTCGAAGATAATCCTATCAATCAAATGTATGTTATGAGCCTCTTGAAAAAATGGGGAGCAGAAGTCACTTTAGCCAATCATGGAGAGGAAGCAGTAGATGTATTTAAGCCAGCACTATTTGATGCCATCTTGATGGATCTGCAGATGCCTGTCATGGATGGATTTGAGGCTACGGCAGCCATCAGATCAATAGATAGTGAAGCCATCATCATAGCACTCACTGCGAATGATACGGTAGAAAGTCGCACTAAATGTACTGCACTTAAGATGAATGGCTTTGTGAGTAAACCATTTAAGCCAGAGGATCTTAGTAGTTTGCTTGTAAGATTAATCTCCCATGAAATACTGAGCAACTCACCCCATGCAACTCAGAACGAGGAGATCAACTATCAATACATCAATTTAGACTACCTAAAAGAAATCTCTGAAGGAGATGTTGGCTTGCAAATACAGATGATTGAGACTTTTATTAAAAATACTCCTGGTAATCTTTCAGAATTGGAAGCGGCTCATAAAGCAAGTGATCAAGCTAAATGTGGCGCTATCGTGCACAAGATCAAACCAACTTTGGCCTTTATGGGGATCAATATGATTAAAGATGAGGTTGTTCGCTATGAACGTAATCAGCGACAAAAGAAGGTCTATCCTGAAATTGAGAGTGATTACAACTTGATCAAGGAAACGATACAGCAAGCCGTTCAAGAGTTGGCAGTAGCCATAAAAAAACTCTAAAACCTTAAGAAACTAAAGCTAGATTTAGACTCCGATCGTTGCCCCCATCGAGCTACGTATTGTTTGAGGGCTAGTGCGTCTACTGGCTTGTCAAAGCATTCATCAATTTCAGAAAACCTATTTTTCAATTGTTCTGCTTTGCATGCTTGTAATGGTTGCAAGATAGCAATAGACGCATCAGGGATAGTTTCAGCAGCTAATTTGATCAATTGAATCGCGGTTTCTTCTACCAGATCATAAATATCTATAAAGACAAACTTGATAACAGACTCATCAGTATTTGTCATCTTTTGCCAAGCAGGAGATTGTACTACAAGATGATAATCTTCTGCAAACAACAGCTCCATTACTTTGATGAAGCGCTGGTCATCACTGACGATCAATAAATGATCCTTTGCTCTAGCCATGCTTTATTTCCTTTTTTTTAATAATCAGGCATTCAATATGAACATAAAATTAATTTTGAGCAAACATTATCGTTCATTTTTGAACATGCTTTTACCACTCATCTGAAATCTTTTGGTATTTAATCATCTTTTCGGCTAATTGAGAAAGTAAATAAACAATACAGCCTATATGATCATGAAGAAATTTTTACAGCAATCAATTTGGCTCTTGATAGCCTTTCTTTGGCTTGGCCAGACTGCTTGGGCACAGACATCTGCTCTAAGTGTTGAGAAAATCATGAAGGATCCTAAGTGGATGGGAAGCTTTCCTTCAAACCCTTATTGGAGTGAAGATGGTAGCAAACTCTACTTCACTTGGAATAAAGACAATGCAGATCCAGCAGATTCCCTTTATGTGATGGAAGCGAATAAACCAGAGACTATTCGCAAAGTAACCATCGCTGAACGCAAAGCATTTTTACCTAGAGGAGGCACTTTCAATACCAAAAAGACACTGAAGTTGTATACTCAAAATGGTATGCTCAAGCTTCAAGATATGAAGAAAAATACGCATCAGACGATCTTGGATCTAGGCGGTAATATTAGCAATGCGGCATTTATGCTAGATGAAAGTAAGATCAGCTTCAACTTTAACAATAATGTCTATATCCTAGACAGGTCAAATAGTGCGCTGACTCAGATCACCAACTTTGCTAGTCCTGGAAATGGTGGAGACAGGTCTAGTAATAGAAATGGAAGCGGCAGCAGTTCTGATCAAGATGATTGGCTCCAAGAAGACAATACAGCACTCATACAGGTGCTACAAGACAGGAATGCTAAGCGGGAAGCTAGTCGTGCCTATAATAATATGATGCGTTCAGAACCGACTGGAAGAAAAAGTATTTCGGCTGGAACTGGCTTCTTTAATGGCATCCAAGTAAGCCCTGATGGGAACTTTGTCACCTATAATATCTACAAGCCAGCTACAGGAGGTAAAAGAACGATAGTACCTGACTATCTTGACGAGAGTGGCTACACTACTGACATCAATGCACGTACTAAAGTAGGCAATCCCCTAGCGACCATGACGATGCATGTCTATGATGTGCGAAATGACAAAAGCTATGAAGTCAGTACTGCGGACATTCCTGGCATAGCAGATCTTCCTGACTACGTAAAAGATTACCCTGAGAAAACTTGGGAAAAGAAAAACAGAGAAGTCTATTTCTCAAGCCCTTACTATTCTGATAATGGTCAATATGCCATAGTCAATATTCGCTCACAAGACAATAAAGATCGCTGGATCATGCAGATAGACCTCAGCAATGGTAAGCTCATTCCACTAGATAGACAAAGGGATGAAGCATGGATAGCTGGGCCTGGTATGGGCTACTCTCAAGGAGGTGGTACATTGGGTTGGCTTCCTGATAACAAGCACATCTATTTCCAATCTGAGGCTACTGGCTATAGTCATTTATATCTTTTAGATATCACTACAGGTCAGAAAAAACAATTGACAGATGGCGAGTTTGAAGTGTTTGATCCATTCATCAGTCAGGACAAGAAGTCATGGTATTTCACTTCTAGTCAAGTGCACCCTGGTGAGCGACACTTTTACAAAATGCCACTCTATGGAGGCAAAGCTGAGCAGATCACTTCACTTACAGGTAATAATGAGGTCAGCCTTTCACCTGATGAGAAAAACATTGCACTGATTTATTCTTTTAGCAATAAGCCTCAGGAGCTTTTCCTGATGCCTAATAAGGCAGGAGCTCAAGCACAGCAAGTGACGAATTCACAATCAGAGGAATTCAAAGCTTATAATTGGAGAGCTCCAGAAGTGACAACTTTCAAAGCTGCAGATGGTCAAAATGTCTATGCCAGACTTTATGAACCAAGTGCTGACAAGAAAAATGGTGCTGCCGTGATCTTTGTCCACGGTGCTGGCTACCTTCAGAATGCACACAAATGGTGGAGTACTTATTTCAGAGAATACATGTTCCACAACTTACTCACTGATTTAGGCTATACTGTTTTAGACATCGACTACAGAGGTTCTGCTGGATACGGTAGAGATGTCCGTACTGGTATCTATAGACATATGGGAGGAAAAGATCTCTCTGATCATGTAGATGGTGCCAAATGGCTTGTAAACGAGAAAGGTGTAGATGCGGGTAGGATTGGTATCTATGGCGGTTCTTATGGTGGATTCATTACCTTGATGGCCATGTTTAATGAAAGTGAAACTTTCGCTGCAGGAGCTGCACTAAGATCCGTTACAGACTGGGCACACTACAATCATGGTTACACTTCAAATATCCTCAACACCCCTGTAGAAGATCCGATCGCTTATAGAAGAAGTTCTCCAATCTACTTTGCAGAAGGACTTAAAGGTGATCTCTTGATAGCACATGGTATGGTCGATACGAACGTACACTTCCAAGATGTCGTCAGACTAGCTCAGCGATTGATCGAACTAGAAAAGGACAATTGGGAAATGGCTGTCTATCCTATGGAGGATCATGGCTTTGTCGAGCCGAGCAGCTGGACAGATGAGTACAAGCGCATCCTTAAACTCTTCAACAACACCTTACTCAACAAGTAATGTTTTCATACAAAACACTTCAGATTCCGGCTATTGCAGTCGGAATCTTTTTGTCTCTAGGCAGTTTTAGTTGCCAACAAGCGAATGATGTAGAGATTGGTCTTTTAGCAGATAGTGCCATGGTAGTATCTGCCCATCCGATCGCTTCTCAAGTGGGTGCTGATATCATGCGTCAAGGGGGAAATGCCATCGATGCAGCGATTGCCACCCAGTTTGCTTTAGCGGTGGTTTATCCTGATGCTGGTAACATAGGAGGAGGTGGCTTTATGGTCATCCGTCTAGCCAATGGAGAGTCTGCCACTTTAGATTTTAGAGAAAAAGCACCGCTAGCGGCTTCTGAAACCATGTATCTAGACGCAAATGGGGAAGTAATCAAAGACTTAAGCTGGCTAGGACATCTAGCTTCAGGAGTTCCCGGTTCGGTGGCAGGCATGGTAGCAGCCCATGAACGCTATGGAAGTTTACCATGGGAGACACTGCTCGCGCCAGCAATCAGGCTCGCTCGAGATGGCTTTTTACTCACTGAGAAAGAGGCTCAAAAAATGAATGTACAGCGCGATTATTTTTTGAAGTACAGCACCAATCCACCTGCATTTACTGCAAAGACGAATTGGCTGACTGCTGATACGCTTCGCATCCCTGAACTCGCTGAAACGCTCCAGAGGATCAGCGATAATCAAAATGCAGGTTTCTATCAAGGAGAAACCGCAGAGCTGATCATTGCTGAGATGAAGCGAGGCGGTGGAATCATCACAGCAGAAGATTTAGCCAATTATGAAGCTGTATGGAGAGAACCGCTCATTGGCAATTATCGAGGCTATGAGATCATCTCTATGCCGCCACCTTCCAGTGGAGGAATAGCACTATTACAATTACTACAAATGACTGCAGCTTATCCCATTCAAGAAATGGGCTTTTTCAGTCAAGAGACTATACACTTGATGACCGAAGCTGAGCGTAGAGTATATGCAGATAGAGCAGAGTACCTAGGTGATGCGGACTTTGTGGATGTTCCTGTAAATGATCTCCTTGAGACTTCTTACAATCTCGGTAGGATGAGTGATTTTGATTCACAAAAAGCAACCCCTAGTAGCGCGATTTCAGCAGGTACTGTCCTAGTTGAATCTGAGCAAACTACCCACTTTTCGATCGTAGATGCAGCGGGTAATGCCGTCTCTTGTACGACTACCCTCAATGGCGGCTTTGGTTCAAAAGTTTATGTAGGTGGTGCTGGATTTTTACTCAATAATGAGATGGATGACTTCAGCATCAAGCCTGGCGCTCCCAATGCCTATGGACTTGTCGGTGGAGCAGCCAATAGTATCTCTCCTGGTAAAAGAATGCTAAGCTCCATGACACCTACTATTCTTGCCAAAGATGGTAAACTCTTTATGGTAGTAGGTACTCCAGGTGGTAGTACGATCATCACCTCTGTCTATCAGACCATCCTCAATGTCATCGATCATGGCATGGGTATGCAAGCGGCTGTAAATGCTCCAAGAGTGCATAGTCAATGGCTTCCTGATGAGATAGCCTTTGAGAATGGAACATTGAGTCAGTCACTTCAAAATACACTCAAAAACATGGGACATTCGCTTAAAAGCAGAAATGGAATCGGTAGAGTAGATGCTATTTTAGTCAGGCCTGATGGCAAATTAGAAGGCGGTGCTGACCCAAGAGGTGATGATACTGCTAAAGGTTATTAGTTAAATCCCTCACTATTTGAATAGTGAGGGATTTTTTATTTAAGAGCAGACTTTTCTAGTGCTTGAGAAATATCTAAAATGATATCATCCACATGTTCTAGGCCAACAGAAAGCCTTACCAAACCAGGATAGATCCCTACTTTATTTCGTTCAGCTTCTGTCAATTTACTATGAGTAGTAGTGGCAGGATGTGTGACGATCGTGCGTGTATCGCCCAAGTTTGCTGTGATACTGATCATCTGTAAATGATCGATGAATCGCTGCGTACGCTCCAAAGCTCCTTTTAAATGAAGGGTAACGATCCCCCCTCCTTTGCGCATTTGTTTCTTAGCTAATTCAAACTGAGGATGAGACGCTAATAAAGGATATTTGACAAATTCTAAATGCGCATTGTTTTGAAAGTGTTGAGCGATATGTAAGGCATTGTCACAGTGTCGATCCATTCTGACGGCCAGTGTTTCCATACTTTTATCAAGCACCCAAGCATTAAATGGAGACATCGCTGGGCCAGTATGACGCGTAAAAAAGCGAATCTTATCAATCAAGGTCTTTTTACCCAAAATCAAACCTCCTAATACACGGCCTTGGCCATCTATGTACTTAGTTGCGCTATGTGTCACGATATCAGCTCCCCATTTAGCTGGCTGTTGGAGATAAGGTGTTGCAAAGCAGTTGTCTACCACCAAAAGTAATCCATGCTTTTTACAAAGGTCAGCTACCCATTCCAAGTCTATGATCTCTAAGCCTGGGTTTGAAGGTGTTTCAATGAAGATCATCCTAGTATTTGGTTGAATCAAGGCTTCCCAAGCACTTGTATTCGAGATGTCACCATAAGAACTCGTGATTCCCCACTCAGGCAGTATCTTAGTCAATATCTGATGTGTAGAACCAAACAGCGAGCGAGCAGCCAATACGTGATCACCTTGCTTTAAGAGTCCTCCTAAAGCTCCAAACATAGCTGCCATGCCAGAGGCTGTAGCGATGCCATCTTCCGTTTGCTCTGCAGCACATAGTTTCTGGATCAAATCACTAGTATTGGGATTGGCATATCGAGAGTAGATGTCTCCAGGTATCTCTTCGGCAAACATCTGCCTAGCTTCTTCTGCAGAGTCAAAAGTGAAGCTTGAGGTCAAGTGTAGCGGTGCAGCGTGTGCACGATTGTCTTTGGTACCATCATGTAATCGGATGGCTTGTGTTTCAAAATTTTGATAGCTCATATCTTTGTCTGATTTTAAAAGTAAGTCAGCTCAAAGAAATAGAAGAATGAATGGCAAATCGATCGCTAGACCATAATTTATCATCCCCCTGTGGGGCAGGTTTTGGCACCATTTCTTTGGGAAAGCTGGTTGCCAGAGGTTCTAAGAGCCTGATCTCTCCCCTCTTCTTCATAAATCATCTCACTGATGATACAAATAAACATGCTACGAGAGACTTATCAAAAAGCTTGCATATATAATTTCTGAAAGCTGCATAAAAAAGCACCCTGAAGATTTCTCCAAGGTGCTTTCATATTCTATCAAATGAAGTAATTAGAATTTAGTGATCACAAACTCAACTCTACGATTGAGCTCACGTCCTGCCTCTTCTTGATTACTAGCGATTGGCCTAGTTCCACCATATCCTTTAGTAGCAATACGATTGATGGCGATACCTTTTCCTACGAGATAAGACTTGACCGCTTCTACCCTACGCTCAGACAGGATCTGATTGAGATTTGGATTTCCTAGATTATCTGTATGTCCTTCCAGCCTAATTTCCATTTGAGGATTGTCTACCAATAACTGATAGATTTGGTCAAGTTCTTTAGACACTTGCTCATCTGCAAAAGTTGCTGTTCCTCTTTTGAAAAGTACGTTTTCGATCTTTACAGCGGTTCCTACTTCTATAGGAGTCAGTAAAAAGTCTCTTGCTAGTAGATTACCAGAAGTAGTCACTTCCACCTTTTGCTTTAGCACTAAGAAGCCTGAAGACCTTACTTCTACTTGATAACTTTGTCGTTCTAAGTTCTTTGCCTCATAAAACTCTCCATTTAACGTATCATAGCTAACAGTCTGTCTGCTACTATCGACCATATTGATCAGGGTGATTTCAGCTTTTACAGGCATCATGGTATTGATATTGAGCACACGACCCTTGAGTACAACCAGTTCTGGACGTTCGGGTTCTGGTGCTACTTTAGGAGCTTCAATTACTGGTGGTACTTGCTTGACTTCTTCTTTCACCTCTTCTTTGACTTCCTCTACTACCTCCTCGACTTCTTCTATCATCACTTCTTCAATAACCTCAGGCACTTCCTCTTCGATAACTTCTTCTTCGTCTGCTGGGGCTATGCGCATACGGACAACATCACCAAAGCCTTCGCTATCTTGGGTGGTTGTGAAATAGGCCATACCTTTGTCATCTGGATCTAGGGTAAAAGATAACTCAACACCAATACTATTGACCTCAGGACCTAAATTGACAGGAGTAGACCAACGCTCCCAAGTGTCGTCTAATCTTTTACTGACATAGATATCTCTCCCACCAAATCCTCCATAGCCATTTGATGAGAAATAAAGCGTCTTTTTATCCGAAGCTAAAAATGGTGTCATTTCCTGTTGATAGGTATTGACATCTGGCCCTAAATTTTGTGGGTCAGACCAAGCGCCATCAGGCTGTCTAAAACTCACATAAATATCTTCGTTCCCATAAGACCCATAAGACTCCATAGCAATCACCATGACTTGTCCATCTGCTGTGAGGCGTGCGCTTTGATGTGTTGATTTATTACTCAGAGAAGGCATATTGACTTTGCTGTCATAAATCCATTGATTGCCACTTCTTTTATAAAGATGTAAGCCTAGTCGGGATTTACTGTCTACCACACTACTCATGTTGTGGTAAAAGACCATCAAAGTGTTCTCATCTACAAAGCCAACAGCTGCATTGTACAGCTCGTTATTGATATCTCCTGTGAGTCTTACTGGTTCTGCCCAGTCAGTCCCTTCTTTGAAACTTACCCAAATATCACCTTTGTCTTTATTCCCACCAGCATTGTCTCTATGATGTGCACGGGTGAAATAAATAGCTTCTCCATCTGGGCTGATGATCAAATGTTGCTCGTCAAAAGACGAGTTGAGCCTCGAGAGATTTTCAACTTGCTCTTGGGCTTGTGTAAAATGTACTGGTAAAAAAGAAGCAAGCATAGTGACTATGCTTGCTCCCATGATTTGCTTGTTTAATTTCATTTTATTGATCTAGTACGATAGCAAATATGAGTGGCGCTACGATAGTAGCATCAGACTCTACAATGAACTTTGGTGTGTCAATGCCTAGTTTGCCCCAAGTAATCTTCTCATTTGGTACTGCTCCTGAGTATGAGCCATAGCTCGTAGTCGAGTCACTGACTTGACAGAAGTAGCCCCAAAGCGGCACATTGGTGCGCTGAAGGTCTTGGTGCAGCATAGGAACTACACATATCGGGAAATCCCCTGCAATTCCCCCGCCAATTTGGAAAAATCCAACAGTACTTTCGTCAGTTGCATTATTTGTGTACCAATCTGCAAGAGAAATCATGTACTGGATACCACTTTTCACCGTGTGAACATTTTTGATGTCTCCACTGATCACGTGACCCGCGTACATGTTGCCTAACGTAGAGTCTTCCCAACCTGGTACGACCATCGGTAGATTTCTTTTAGCTGCTTCTAGAAGCCAGCTATTTTTGGGGTCTATTTGATAAGAAGCTTCTAGATCTCCAGACAGTAATATTTTATAGAAAAACTCGTGAGGAAAATATGATTCACCTGCCTGATCTGCTTTCATCCATTCCTTGAGAATCACATTTTCGATTCTTCTCATGGCCTCCATCTCAGGAATACAAGTATCTGTCACACGATTCATATGGCGATCTAGTAAATCTTGCTCTTGCTCAGGAGACAAATCTCTATAATGTGGGATACGCTCATAATAATCGTGAGCCACCAGGTTGAATACATCTTCTTCCAAGTTGGCACCTGTACAGCTGATCGCATGTACTTTACCCTGACGAATCATTTCCGCTAGTGAGATCCCCAACTCAGCAGTGGACATAGCCCCTGCCAAAGTTACGAGCATTTTACCACCTTCATTGAGATGCGTTTTATATCCTTCTGCCGCGTCTATCAGAGCAGCAGCGTTAAAGTGTCTATAGTTGTGTTTTAAGAATTCAGTGATTTTCATATCGCTTGATTTTTATTGTGCGCAAAATTAAAATAAAAAAGCTCAACCTTGCGGCTGAGCTTCTAAATATATGAAATTTTGATTATTTCGTAGCAGTAGAGTCAGCTTTCATCGGTGCGCTTGACTTTGTAGGTGTGATGCCTTTTGCATACTGTTCGTTTAGGCCTTTTACAATATCAGTTGTGATATCATAAGCTGAGTCACCGTACCATACAGCACCACCTCTTGTGTAAGAAAGCACCATTTGGATATTGTTTTCTTTAGCATAAGTCTCCATGAAAGCACTGATATGATCATATACGTCTGCATAGAGTTGATTTTCATCTCTAGACATTTGCTGAAGTAAGCCATCTCTGTACTGAACAAGACTTCTCTCTTTATTGACCAATTCTTCTTCTTTTGCTCTAGCTTGATTCATCGTCAAATTTCTAGCATTCTGCTGATAGCTCGCTACTTCTTGCTCTAATCCTCTAGCTCTAGATGATAGATCAGACTCTAGTTTACGACCTTTCTCAGTTAGTTCGGCAGCTTTTACTTTGTAGTATTCATATCCACTGATCACACTGTCAGTCAATACATAAGCGATGGTTACATTAGTAGGAACTTCGATCTCACCAGATCCAGTAGTAGTGCTTGATGATGTATCAGCATTAGATGTTTCTGTACTAGGATTTTTACAACCAACTACTAGTATCATAGCCGCTGCAATAGTCAAAAGGGGAAAAGAAAACTTCATTTTATTCACGTTTGTCTCGTTTTTATTTGTTCGAGGCAAATATAAACAAAGTATTCATTCTACAAGAAAACTAAGATTTAAAAATCGTTAAAGGGAA
This sequence comes from Penaeicola halotolerans, assembly GCF_016464625.1. GTDB lineage: Bacteria > Bacteroidota > Bacteroidia > Cytophagales > Cyclobacteriaceae > Penaeicola > Penaeicola halotolerans. The sequence continues at coordinate 536,292 of NZ_JAEAGO010000001.1, read as the reverse complement.
AAGCAAAAAATCTACTTACTGCTATTGAGTCTTTTCCTTCTTTTGATCCAGTCGAGCTGAGTCCTGTAACTGATCGCCTTTCCAAATATGGCGATACCAGTATTGAAAGTAATGAGTCCCCAAGTCCCCCAAGCAAACCAAGTCAATGTGGACACTTTTTCAAATTTCAAGTTAGATGCTTCTGTGATGATCGAAATACCTGCTCCTATCAACAAAAGCCCTACTACAGAAGCGATCCACCACTTTTTTTTGAGACTAGTCTCCATATGCTATTCATTTATTAGAAATACAATTCTTGTGCTATTCTGAAAGTATTGGCATGAGCTTCTACGATGTGACTGATTCGCTGAGAGTATCCTCCTCCCATGCAGGCCATCAATGGTATTTGGTTTAATTTTGCTACACTTAATACCAAGTGATCTCTTTGCTTACAACCTTCTATACTTAGCGCCATTCTACCGAGTTTGTCTGTAGCTAGCACATCTACTCCACTTTGAAATATGATAAAATCTGGCTGAAACTTAGCCAAAATTTCTTTTAAATGCCTATCTAAAAGCTTCAAATATGTGGCATCATCTGTCTGATCTGGTAGATCTACATCTAAATCTGACTTCTCTTTGTGCATAGGATAGTTATGTGCTCCATGCATAGAAAATGTAAAGACTCTTGACTCATGCTGGAAAATCTCCGCTGTGCCATTGCCTTGATGAACATCTAGGTCAACTACTAAAATCCTCTCTGCTAACTGATGGGCCAATAGATAGTTAGCTGAAATAGCGATGTCATTTAGCAAACAAAAGCCCTCTCCTCTATCTGTAAATGCATGATGCGTTCCACCTGCTATATTCATCGACACACCATATTCTAATGCATACAAACAACACTGTACTGAACCATGCATGATATGCATCTCTCTCTCTACTAGCTCTCTAGAAAGTGGAAAACCCGTTTTTCTAATTTCAGATTTGCTGAGTTGAAGCGACACTAACTTTTCCCAATAAGTCTCTTTGTGCGTATTTACGATATACTGAGGATCAATGGATTGTGGGGTAAAAAAGTTGACCTCTGACACAGTGCCTTCATATAATAATTGCTCTGGGAGTAAGGTATATTTCTCCATCGGAAAGCGGTGTCCATCTGGGAGAGCATGCGCGTATTTTTCAGACCAAGCGATTTTTAACATACAATATTAAAGCCGTAAGTTATCTAACCCACGGCTTCAGAAAATGGTTTTGGGAATGTCTTAATCCTCCTCATCAAAGTCTTCATCGTCCTCGGACATGAAGGAATAGAGGGTTTTGTCTAATTTCAGCGTGTCATCATTGTACTCTTTGATAAACTTACGGATAACCGTATCATCTACCACTTCTACATTTAGTCCAATGTCTAAACCGATGCCATAGTCATGATGTAAATCTATCTCAACGTGCTCACTGACCTTGACCGTTTCTTCTTCTTCTAAATCCGCTATCACTTCTGCCATGAAGAGACCTATTTCCTCTTCTTCGTTTGATAGCGGTGCCATGTTTCCATTTTCATCCTCATTATAATTGATGGTTTTATAATTTGGAAACTTCTGCGCAGCCTTATGCTCGGCTATCTCGTAGAGCTCGCTACTGTGATGAAGTCTTAATGTGTAAATCACTGCGTCATAAATCACTTCTCTTCCCTCATACATGCCTATGAAGTAAAAATTCACATACTCTTCACTGTTGTCTTCGCTCTCTATGATTTTGTAGGGTTTACCACTCTGTTTGAGTTCCCCCCTGAGCTTGTTGATCTCTTTCGAGTCGAAGCCTTCATTTTTGAGATATATGGTCATAAAAGATTGGGATAGGGTTAAAATTTATTGTTATAAATAATGTATAAATGCTTCGTAAAAGTAAACACAAATAGAATTTCTCCTTAATATAGCCAAAGAAATCGAAAAACAAAATGCTCCTGCCACAGAATAATCCTGCTTATCTAAAAGCCCTCCTAAGAGCGGGAGAAAATGAAAATCAAGACTTTAAGCAGTCTATCACGAGCTTATCGAAAATAGCAAAAACCATCTGTTCCTTTGCCAATACCAAAGGAGGTAAGATCATTATTGGCATCAAAGACAATAAGCAAATCCAAGGAATCGATCCTGAAGAAGAACGCTACATGGTCGAACTGGCTACAACACAATACTGTGAACCTCCTGTAGCAGTAGCGTTTGAGTTGATCGAACATGTGGTAGATGAGCTCACAGATACTTGTCTTTATATATTGGTAGTCGTCATCCCAGAGAGTCTACTAAAGCCTCACCAAGCGATCGATGACAAAGGAGAAAAGACTGTCTACATCAGAACTCATGATAAGAGTATCCCCGCAGGTAAGCGCATGATCAAAATGCTCACCCAAACTAAAGCCTCCGAAGAATACACATTTGATGACTTAGAAATAAAAATATTGCAACAGCTATCACGTCTAGAGAGGCTATCTGCCAAACAGCTTTGCAAGCAACTCAATGTAAGTGAAAGGCGTGCCAATAGAAGTATCATCAAACTCCTTCAAAAAGGAAAAATTAAGGAGTTTGATCACGAGAAACAGAAATACTACACGCTTTAGTGACTATTTCCCAACTTGACTCCGAAGATCGAATTGATCAAAGAAAGTACTAGACTAAAAAGTAAAGCATACCAAAAACCACCCACCTCAAAGCCAGGAATCACCTCATGTGCTATCAAGATGATAATAGCATTAATCACTAAAAGGAACAACCCTAAGGTGAAAACTGTAATCGGAATCGTCAAGATAACTAATATTGGCTTGATAGTAACATTCATCAAGGCAATGAACGCTGCTAAGATCAAGGCACTCAAAAAACCATCAACCGCCACTCCAGGTAAAATATAAGAAGTGATCAATACAGCTACTGCTGCAATAACTAGTTGAATCAGGATATCGATAGATTGGCTTGTCTTACTGGCCATAGGTTTAGTGTTTTTGATGAAAAAAGATTATATAAGCATCCCTAATGCTACTCTAAAGTAAAAAGATTTAGCTAGTATCCTGCCCTACTGCACCTATTTTTTGATATTCCGCCTTTACTATTCTATATAAACTAAGAAAATAATAACAAAACTATTAAAATAGTTGTATATAAAAATCAATAGTTATACCTTAGAACTGAAATAATTACTAAGTGATAAGTACAAATATATTTTTACCCTTAAAGATGTAGTTGTCAAATAAAATTCACTATATTGAAAACTGATTAACAGTAATAAACTATGAGAGAATTAACAAGAGCAGAAGAGCAAGTCATGCAAATCCTTTGGGATCTGAAGAAGGGATTTGTCAAAGACATCTTGGCTAAAATGCCAGAGCCTAAGCCAGCTTACAATACCGTCTCTACGATCGTTCGCATCCTAGAGCGTAAGGGTTTTGTGAGCTATCATGCATATGGTAAGACACATGAGTACTATCCAATAGTAGATAAGGATACTTATCGTAGCTTCTCCCTCAAAAACCTGATTAAAGGCTATTTTGGCGGATCGTTTACACAGCTTGCTTCTTTCTTTGCCAAAGAAGAAAACTTGGATTCAAAAGAACTTGAAGAATTAGTCAAGGAAATCAGCCAAGACCTAGATCCAGATGATAACACTACTAAGTAACTATATTTTTCAAAGCACCTTTTGCTTATTGGTACTTTACCTTTTCTACTATTGTTTTTTGAAAAGGGAAAAAGCCTTGGTCTTCAATAGAAGCTATCTTCTATTGGCTCCAATCATTGCTTTTTCTTTACCCCTACTGGAAATTCCTGTAGCCTTTGAAAAACCAAGTATAGAGGTATTTCCCCTATTTGATGTGATCAACTATGATTATCAACAAGCGGAAACCATCGCTCAGAACTATAAACTACCTGAGTTCACAGTAGAAAGCAAAAGACTTCCCATGCTTTGGGATGCATTTGATTATATATTACTAGTATATGGCATTATTACTGGCTTGTTATTAATTCGCTTTGCTTATCAAATTTGTCAACTCAAACAACTCATTCGACAAGGTTGGTATCAAACCAAATACATACTTAAAGAAGATTACTATGATGTCCCTACTCATGGTAACACTCCTATTTTCTCCTTTTGGGATTACTTATTTTGGAACTACGACACCAAATTAAGTGAACGAGAAAGAAATCAGATACTTCATCATGAGCTAGAACACATCAAGCAAAAACACAGTTTTGATGTGATCTTTTTTGAATTAATCTGTATATTCTTTTGGTTCAACCCACTCGTGTATCTACTCAAAACAGCAGCAGCAGACACACATGAATACTTGGCAGATGAATCTGTCGTAAAGCACGCTGCAAGTCGTGAAGACTATACAAAATTGATCGTAAAGATGGCCTTTAAAGGTTTGGACTTACCACTTGGTAATTATTTCGCAAAGTCCTTAACCCTAAAAAGAGTCAAAATGATGAAAAATCAAAACCATGTGCCCGTTAGCAAGCTGCTAATGGTCATCCCCGTACTACTAGGCATGATGTTCCTAGTGAGCTTTAAATCGGTACAGCCTGAGGCTGTTGAAGTACTAGATAGCTTCTCAGCCCCTTCTACTGTTGAAAGTATTTCGGCAAGTGTATCAGATACCACCTACGTTTCTGCCCAGCCAGCAAATGGACTAGAAGCCCTCAATCGATACTTGAGTTCAAACGTCAACTATCCACTAGAAGCTCGAAGAGAGCGGATCATGGGTACAGTAGAGGTAGCATTTGTAGTAGATGCTAATGGCAAGATCGTCAATCCTACTATCAAAAGAGGTATAGGTGGTGGCTGTAATGAAGAAGCGATTCGACTGATATCCTCTATGCCAGCTTGGAACCCTGCACAAGAAAACGGTAAAAATATCGCTTCAGAGCAAAGTATCCGTTTCACTTTTGACATACCTAGTGATGGAAAAGTCGTTAATATCAAAGTGCATACTGATCACCTCAAGCCCTTAGCGTATAATAGCGATGAAGTTTTCGAATATGTGGACAATTCTCCCAATCCAGCAGGTGGTATGGAAGGCTGGCTAGACTACCTTAGCAAGAATGTCAAATATCCAGAAGTCGCTAGAAATGAAGGTATAGAAGGAACTGTTTACTTGAGTTTTATCGTGCAGAAAGATGGATCGCTTGCTGACCCTAAAGTAATGAAAGGTGTAAGCAAAAGTATAGATGCAGAAGCTATACGAGTCATCAAAGAAGCTCCAAAATGGGAACCAGGTACCCAAAGAGGACGTCCAGTGAATGTCATGATGAGACTCCCTATCAGATTTAAACTTGGTGGAGATGCTAATAAAGGAGCTGTCTCAGATGAATTTCCTGAAGTGATCGAGATTCCTATCACAGAAACTCAGGCTAAGAAAAAAACTTCTGCAGATGGTGAGTTTCTAGAAGTCATCGAAATACCACTCGAAAAGAAAAAGGAAAAGGATATTGTTATCAATATCAATGCCTCAGACAAACTAATGATCAACAATCAAGAAGTCCTTATGGAAAATCTGGAGCGAACGTTGGTTGACTTAAAGAAGCAATATCCTAATGAAACTTTGACCGCTACTCTCAAAACTGTAGGACAGCATGAGGCTGGCACCATCTCAGATGTCCTTCAGGCTCTCAGATCGGCTGATATCAGACAAGTAAAGTTTGACAACCCTAAAAGAGTGAATACTCAGCAAATAGGTAATATATCCGTATCACAGGTTGATGGGACTAAGCCATTGTTCTTGGTTGATGGCAAAAAGGTTACTGAATCTTATTTAAAATCAATAGATGGAAATAAAATCCAATCTTTTGAAATCATCAAAGCATCATCTGCAGCTGAGTATGTTAGAAAATTTGGAGATCAAGCGAATAATGGAGTAGTTCTTGTAACATTGAAGTAAGAGCTATTTGTTACGTTAGGATTAAAAGAAGCGTTTGAAGTTCAAACGCTTCTTTTTTTACATAAAATCCTTTCTCAACGCTTTTAAATTTATGAATCACTCAATATCTTTCGGAAACTAAAATTCAATATTCAGTTTCTATGACTACTCAAGAACAATTTGAGGCGGCTGTAGCCAAATCTAAAACACTCACTGAGCGACCATCTAATGAGGACCTACTCAAAATCTACAGCTTATTCAAGCAAGCTACTGAAGGTGACAACAAAACAGAACGACCTGGAGGCTTTGATTTTGTAGCAGCTGCTAAGTACAATGCCTGGGCTGGCTTAGCTGGGACAAGTGCAGAAGAGGCTATGCAAGCTTACATTTCACTGATAGAAAAACTGGCTAATAAATAAGCTAAAAACAACCCCAATCGAATAATATTTTACCAAATTAGGATTTGTAGAATATTACACTTAATTTTGCGTCAGTTTTTAAATAATTCAAAAGATCTTATTTAAGAACTAGAAGTGTTCACCAAAGATTTCTTTCTGTTTCATTGCTTTTCACAGGGTTATGCAGGTATAGGAAGTCGAAGGTGAAAAGGCAAACAGAAAAAATTTACTAATGAACGAAGAAATTAAATTCTCAGACCTTGGGATTTCAAGTGAAATTCTTAAGGCAGTGGAAGAAATGGGCTATGTCCATCCCTCTCCTATCCAAGCTATGGCTATTCCTCACCTCTTAGAAGGCAGAGATGTCATAGGTCAAGCACAAACAGGTACCGGTAAAACAGCAGCATTTAGCATTCCTATGCTAAACTCGATCGATCCTAACATCAAGCAAACGCAGGTGTTGGTATTGTGTCCTACAAGAGAGCTTGCTATCCAAGTTTCTGGTGAAGTCAAAAAACTTTCTAAATACTTACCAAAAGTAAATTCACTTCCTATCTATGGTGGTGATCCTATCGACAAACAAATTCGTGCCCTCAAAAGAGGCGTTCAGATCGTTGTAGGTACTCCAGGTAGAGTGATCGATCACATCAACAGGGGTACTCTTTGGATGGATGAGATCAGGGCTATCGTATTAGACGAAGCTGATGAAATGCTCGACATGGGCTTTAGAGAGGATATCGAGGAGATTTTGAGCAAAATGCAATCAAATCCTCAAACAGTATTTTTCTCTGCGACTATGGCCAAGCCTATTATGGACTTGACTAGAAAGTATCAGAAAAATCCTGAGATCGTGAAAGTGATCAAAAAGGAGCTTACAGTATCTAACATAGAACAGACGTACTACGAAGTCAAAGATAGCTTGAAGCTAGAATTGATGACTAGACTCATAGACTTGCACAACTTGAAGTTGATGCTTGTATTCTGTAACACGAAACGTGGTGTAGATGAAGTCACTGAGACATTGATCTCTAGAGGCTATGGAGCAGAGGCACTACACGGTGACTTGAGCCAAGCACAGCGTAACCGCGTGATGAGTAAGTTTAGAACTGGAAACGTTAACATCCTAGTGGCTACAGACGTAGCGGCCAGAGGTATTGATGTTGACAATGTAGATGGCGTGTTCAACTATGATCTACCGTTAGATGAGGAGTACTATGTACACAGAATCGGTAGAACTGGTAGAGCAGGCAGATCAGGTAAAGCCATCTCATTTATCACTGGTCAAAGAGAATCTCGAAGACTAAGAGAAATAGAAGCATATACTAAGTCAAAAATAGAGCGTAAGTCTCCTCCTTCAGTAGCAGAACTGATCGATCTCAAGAGACAAAATGTAGTCAATACCATCAAAACTACGATCTCGAAAGGTGGTGATATGGTTCAATACAAGCAAATCATTGAAGAGATGATCTTCGAAGGCTTGGATCATATGACGATCACCGCTTCTTTACTCAAAATGATTGTGGGAGAAAGCAGTGAGCAACTTGAGGATATCTCATTTGAAAACAAGAGAGGTGAAGGCCGTGAGCGTAGCGAAGGTCGTGGAGATCGATTTGGACGCGAAGGCCGAGGAGATCGTGGGCGCGATAGAGATAGAGGTCCTAGAGCTGATAGAAGCGAAGGTCGTGGAAGAGATAGAGACAGAGGTGGACGATCAGATAGAGGTGACAGAGGTGGAGCGAGCAGAACACGTATCAATACTGAGAAGATGGGAAGACTCTTCATCAATGTCGGAAAGTCAAGCAAAATCAGACCTGGTGACATCGTAGGTGCCATCGCAGGAGAAACTGGCCTAGCTGGAAACAGAATCGGTGAGATCGATATCTTTGATTCTTACACTTTTGTAGATGTCCCTATGGCTGATGTAGACAATGTACTACGTGTCATGAACAAGAACCAAATCAAAGGCAAAACTGTCAATGTAGAGTTCTCTAAAGAAGTTAAATAAGCAAGGTTAAAATAAGGTTGATGAAGCACCAGCTCGAAAGGGTTGGTGTTTTTTTGTTAAAAAAATATCTATTAACAGATTTGGAACAATAAAAATGTAAAGTATATTTGTCATAAAGATAAATATACTTTACATAAAAAACGTATTATGACTACGAAGCAAAAAGATCTAAATCTACTTCCAGCAAAATTCAAAAAGCTAGCTTACTCGATTTTAGGCCTTAGTATTATAGTTACTGTATTATCCATTTCTGGGATAGTAGGCTTGGATAAAGCAGTGACAAAAGAAATTTTCATATCGAGTCTGTTATTATCCCTTACTTTACTAGCGATCACTAAAGATAAGGATGAAGACGAACTGACTATAAAGCTCAGATTTAAAGCATATACAGCAGCATTTTTATTTGGAAGTGTAAGCGTAATCATAGAGCCTGTAATCAATTTAGTTTTTGAAAGCAGTTCATCATACAAAGATGTATTTGCTTTATTGATATCGATGCATATAGTCTATTTCTTCATGTATTACATATTGAAAAAATCTCGTTAATGAAAAATACACTGAAGATCCATCGTGCTATAAAAAACTTCACTCAAGAAGATTTAGCTAAAGAAATAGGTGTATCTAGACAGACAATCAATTCTATAGAGGCTAATAGGTATGTTCCTTCTACTGTACTTGCTTTAAAATTATCAAAAGTGTTTGAAGTATCTGTTAATCAATTATTTGAATTAGAGTTAGAAGATGAATAAAAGGTCAATTAAATACGAAAAGCCATCCTTGCAGATGGCTTTTCGTATTATATACTGTTTAATGAACTTTATTAGTTTCTCCTATTGATCTCATCTCTAATCTTAGCAGCTACTTCATAGTCTTCTTTCTCAAGTGCTTGATCTAGTAGCTCATGTAGCTTTTCTAAAGAGAAATCTTTGTAAGAAGCATCCGAACTAGATTTTTTGGCTGGAGTAGCTTCAGGCTTGATACCTTCCTCCTCTTCTCCTTCTGTAAATAGAATGCCTGCCTCTGACAATACTTGCTCATTGCTAAAGATTGGTGCATTGAAACGCACTGCTATCGCTATGGCATCAGATGGGCGCGCATCTATCTCTAGCTTTTTAGTACCACTATGACACACGATCTTTGCATAAAACACTCCTTCCTTGAGGCTAGAGATCATGATATGATCAATCGAAAAGCCAAAACCTGAAGCAAATGACTTGAACAAGTCATGAGTCATGGGCCTATTAGGCATGATCTTTTCGATCTCTATCGCAATCGCTTGTGCTTCGAACATCCCGATGATGATAGGCAATCTTCTATTTCCATTGCTCTCTCCAAGTACCAAGGCAAAAGAACCTGCCTGAGATTGACTTGAGGAGAGACCCAGAATTTCTAATTCAATTTTGCTCACTTTATTATTTGGCTGCTTTGATGGCTTCAGTTAGTTTCGGAAGTACTTCAAAAGCATCTCCTGCAATACCGTAATCAGCAGCCTTGAAAAATGGTGCTTCCGGGTCTTTATTGACCACTACGATATATTTGGAAGAGTTGACACCCGCTAAATGCTGTATCGCTCCTGAGATTCCGACTGCAATATATAAAGATGGACTAACTTTCACACCAGTCTGGCCTACGTGTTCATGGTGAGGTCTCCAATCCATGTCAGAAACTGGCTTAGAACAGCCTGTAGCGGCACCAAGAGATTTGGCAAGGTCTTCAATCATGCCCCAGTTTTCCGGACCTTTGAGTCCTCTACCACCTGATACTACGATATCAGCTTCTGGAAGCAACACATCTCCCTCCGCTTTATCCACTGAAGTTATCTTAGCAGCAAAATCTGCATCAGTTAGATTCACTACTAATGCCTCTACTGAAGCTGCAGCACCATCTTCTTTGATCTCGACTGCATTCTTTTTGATCGCTAAAATTTTCTTCGCAGTAGTTACTTCAGTCATGGCAAAAGCCTTACCAGTGTAGATACTTCTTTTTACTTTGAAGCCACTACCTGTTTCTGGTAGATCTACCACATTAGATACTAGGGCAGCTTGCATGCTGACGGCAACTCTAGCTGCTACAGCATTACCCAGTGAGGAAGTCGCTAATACCAATGTATCCGCGCCAGTTTTATCAACAGCCTGCGTCAAAGCACTTGCATACGCTTGGATGACACCATTGTCCAATCTACTATCTGCTATATGAAGTACTTTAGCAGCTCCTGCTGCTCCTACTTTGGCCAATTCATCTGATGAAATAGATCCCATGGCAATCGCTGTCACTGAAGCTCCAGCCAACTTAAACCCGTATGATACTGCCTCAAGAGAGGATTTCTTCACTACTCCATCGGCTGCTTCTATAAATACTAATACTGACATATCTCTATTATTTATCTTGACTCAATGATTGATTAAATTACTTTAGCCTCGTTTTTCAAAGCTTTGACTAAGTCTGCTACTTGATCCACAGTGAACATCTTCACCGCACCTTTCGCGGGAGGTAGCTGAAACTCACTCACTTTTGTATTCTCAGTTGTTCCACTAGGCTCCACTACGTTCAAAGGTTTCGTTCTAGCGGACATGATACCTCTCATATTAGGGATTTTCCACTCAGCGATAGGCTCCTGGCATCCAGCTACAAAAGGAAGAGATACTTCCAAGTATTCTTTACCACCTTCGATCTCTCTGGCCATCTTAGCTGTATTGCCTTCGATATCTAGCTTCATCACAGGCGAAAAAGATGGAATGCCTAGAAGCTCACCTACCATACCGTGTACCATACCACCATTGAAATCGATAGACTCTCTACCCATCAAGATCAAATCATAGTTATTTTCTTTAGCGATCGCTGCAATCTGCTGTGCTACAAAAAACGAGTCTGTAGGCTCAGCATTGACACGAATAGCATCATCTGCACCGATAGCCAAAGCTTTTCTGATCGTAGGTTCTGTCTCCGCTGTACCTACATTAAGTACTGTTAGCGTTCCTCCAGATGCCTCTTTCAACTCTACTGCTCTGGCCAATGCATAATCATCATAAGGACCTATGATGAACTGTACACCATTTTTATCAAACTTTGTATTGTTATCCGTGAAAGCGATCTTTGAGGTCGTATCCGGAACGTGAGTGATACAAACTAGAATTTTCATATAAGTTATTTATGTGTTTATTTAATTTAAATTTGCGTGAATTTAACGATTAAGTATAGATTTCAAAAATCAAGCAATGCCCAACTCTGAAAGGATTCAACAGCTCTTACAGTTTCATCAAGAAGAACCAAAAGATCCATTTGTGATCTATGCTTTAGCCCTTGAATATCAAAATACTAATGATCAAAAAGCCTTATTATATTTTGATAAATTGCTACAAGATCATCCTGACTACTTACCTACTTATCTGCATGCTGCATCTTATCTGATAGACCTACTCGAAGACAAAACGAAAATCATCAATATCTTCGAAAAGGGCATCAATCTAGCAAAGCAAAAACAGGATCAACATGCACTCAGTGAACTTCAAAATGCCTATCAAAACTATCTCATAGACATAGATGAATGATGATCAAGGGCACAGTACAAGTTTCCCAGTTTGCTTACCTGCTTTCATTTCTTCAAACGCTTCTAAAGCTTGAGCCAGTGGCCTTAGACTACTGATCATAGGGTGTATTTTGTGCTTTGACACGAAAGCGATCATATCTTCAAAGTCCTGATCACTCCCCATAGTAGAGCCTTGCAAGGTGATCTGATTCCAAAAGATCTTTCTAAGATTCAGCTGTTCTACATTTCCTAAGGTAGCGCCATAAAAGATAATCTTACCTCCAGGCTTGACGATATCTAGCAAGGTATTGAGCATTTTCCCACCTGCGCTATCTATGATCTTGTCAAATCCTCCAGTAGTTTTTAAAGCAGCCTTTTGCCACTCACTTTCTTTGTAATTAAAGCCTTCTAAGGCTCCAAAAGTTTTAGCTTGAGAGATTTTATCTACAGCCCCTGAAGTAACATATACTTCTGCTCCAGCTGCTACTGCAAACTGCATTGCGAATTGAGCTACTCCACCACCAACTCCCGTGATCAGTACTTTCTCACCTGCTTTGATTTGAGCATGATAAAAGCACGCATGGTAAGCAGTCAATCCCCCTAATGGTAAAGCCGCAGCTTCTTCAAATGACAAGTGAGAAGGCTTCAGATGAACCCTATCTGCTTTGACAACTATGTATTCAGCAAGAGTACCATGATCTGGCATTCCTAATATCTTAAAATCCTTATGCTGGACATTAGGAAGCTCTCCCCAGCCAATATTTGGATTGATTAATACCTCTTGACCGAGTAGCTTTTCTGAAACAGCATCACCAAGTTCCTCTACCACTCCTGCCCCATCTGAGCCTAATACTGTCCCGTATTTAATACTGGGATAAAGTCCTTCTCTACACCACTGATCCCTATGATTGAGTGCAGCTGCTTTGATTTTGATAAGAACCTCTCCAGTAGCGGGACTAGGTTTCGGCAATGTGACAAAGTCTAATTTATCTTCGTTTTGATCCGTTAGGATAATTGCTTTCATAGTCTATATAACACTTATCAACTGACTTAGTTGGTCATTTTATAAAAGAGATGGCTAAAATAAGTAAAAAATAGTATGCATGCAGTGTATTTCTGTCATTTATAAAAAAAGATGCCTCATGGACATCTCAATTCTATTAAAAAGGCGCTCCGTCATCTAAAGTGTTTGGCATATCTCCTTCATTTGCTTTGCTTTGAAGTGTGATCATACTTCCTGCATCGAAGTTTGACTTGGCACCTGAAGGAAATGAACTCCCATAAGGCACGCCTGCTCCATACATCTGAGACATTTCCAAGTCTTGAAATTTAGTATACTTTCCTATAAATCGTAGTTTAACAGTATCCAAAGAGCCGTTTCTGTGCTTAGCGATGATCACCTCTCCAACTCCTTGAGTAGCATTGCCTTCTTCATCTTGTGTGATGCCGTAATATTCAGGTCTGTAGAGGAACATAACGATATCGGCATCTTGCTCGATCGCTCCAGATTCCCTCAAATCCGAAAGTTGAGGACGTTTATCTCCACCTCTCGTCTCTACTGCACGAGATAGCTGAGAAAGTGCGATGACTGGCACACTAAGTTCTTTGGCTATTTTCTTCAATGCTCTAGAGATCGCTGAGATTTCTTGTTCCCTATTTCCCCCCGCATTAGACTTGCTATCTCCTGACATCAATTGTAAATAGTCGATAACAATCATCTGAATATCATGCTGAGCTTTGAGTCTACGGCATTTTGCCCTTAGCTCAAGGATCGAAAGTGCAGGGGTATCATCTACGAATATCGGTGCTGAAGACAGCTTATTCGTTTTGTGGACAAGTTGCTCCCACTCATAGTCGGCCAATTGACCTTTTTTGATTTTCTCAGATTCTAATTCTGCCTCAGCAGAGATCAATCTATTCACAAGCTGGATGGAGGACATCTCCAGTGAGAATATTGCTACTGGCTTTTCATGATCTACTGCAGCATTTCTCAAAACTGACAATACAAAGGCTGTCTTACCCATAGCAGGACGAGCAGCGATGATGACTAAGTCAGACTTCTGCCACCCTGAGGTCACTCGGTCTAGTGCAGTAAAACCACTTGGCACACCTGTAAGTCCGTCTTTATGGTGCTTCTTGGCTTCTAGTTCTGTAAATGCCTCTCGCATGATAGAGCGCATATCCGCATAGTTTTTACGAATATTAGATTCAGAGATCTCGAATAGTGACTGCTCCATCTTATCCAAAAGTTCAAAGACATCTGTAGTGTCCTCAAAAGCTTCTTTTTGGATTTCTGATGAGACAGTGATCAAGTCTCTCTTGATAGCTTGCTCAGCTATGATACGTGCGTGAAACTCAATATTGGCAGCTGAGCTAACTCGAGTAGTCAAGTCTGTGATAAAAAATGCACCTCCAACAAACTCCAGCTTACCACTTTTTCTAAGCTGATTTGTAACTGTGAGAATATCTACAGGCTCACTCGCATTGAATAAATCAAGTATCGCTTCATATATTTCTTTATGAGCATCCTTGTAAAAGCTATTAGGCTTTAGGATATCTATGACGGCTGTAAGCGCATCCTTCTCTAGCATCAATGCACCTAGTACAGCCTCTTCTAGATCAACTGCTTGTGGTGGCAGTTTACCTAATCCACTTACCTGATCTGTACTTGGTTTTCTTGCACCTACTCTTCTATTGGAATTGCTCACTCTTTCATTTGCCATAGCTACAAATGTAATTGGAATGTAGAGATTGTTTTACACATTTTATACACAATAAAAGCTGATTTGGTCTATTAGTGTCTCAAACTAAATTGGTGACTATGGATTAAATTTCTATTTTTGACCTAAAACGCAATCTAAAATGCAAAGCATACACTTTATAGCGATAGGCGGTAGCATCATGCATAATCTCGCCTTGGCACTTCAACAATCAGGTTATCAAATCACTGGTTCAGATGATGAGATTCATGAGCCGTCCTACTCACGTTTGTCTAGTGCTGGACTTCTCCCTAAGTCTCTAGGATGGTATCCTGATAAAATAACCAAAGATATCGATGCTGTTATTGTGGGAATGCACGCTAGAAAAGATAATCCAGAGCTACTGAAAGCGCAAGAGCTTGGTTTAGCTATCTACTCCTTTCCTGAGTTTATCTACCAAAAATCTCTACAGAAGCAGCGCGTAGTCATCGCTGGGAGTCATGGCAAGACTACCATCACTTCCATGATATTGCATGTACTGAAATACTGGAACAAGTCCTTTGACTATGCTGTAGGAGCTCAAATAGCATCTTTTGACCTAATGGTAAAGTTATCGGATGCCCCGCTGATCATCATAGAAGGAGATGAATATCTAAGTTCTCCTACTGATCCTAGGCCTAAGTTTCTACACTATCATCATCACATCGCATTGATCAGCGGTATAGCGTGGGATCACTTCAATGTCTTCCCTCAATATGAACAATACATCAAAGCCTTTGAGCAACTCATAGATATCACTGACAAAGGCGGTATCGTGTATTATTATGCTGGAGATAAGTCTTTAGCAAAGCTTTTCAAGAAAGATACGAATGAAGACTTTACATTTACTCCATACGAAGCACTAGATGCTAAGGTAAAGGATGGCAAAACTTATTTGAAAACAAAAAATGGAGAGGTTGCCATCTCTGTATTTGGTGATCATAACCTCCAAAATTTGAGTGGAGCCATGTCCGTTCTTTTGAGGCTTGGTATTACAACTGATATGTTTTATGAAGCCATTGCAAGCTTTAAAGGAGCATCGAAACGCTTAGAAAAACTGTTTGAGCTAAATGAAACTGTCTTTTTCAAAGATTTTGCACACGCTCCCTCTAAACTTAAGGCCACAGTAGAAGCTGTCAAAACACAATATCCTAAGAGAAAACTTGTGGCTGTCCAAGAGCTGCATACTTACAGTAGCTTGAATAAAGAATTTATCCAGCAATATAAAGACACTGCAAAAGCTGCAGATGAATTTTTGATCTATATCAATCCAAAAGCTGTGGCATTGAAAAAGCTGGAAATGCTCAGTCTTCAGGAATTGCAATCTGCCTTCAATAGAAAAGATATTCAGCTTTTCACCGACAAAAGTGATTTAGAAAATTACCTTTGTCAGAAGACTTGGAAAGGCCAAAATCTTCTTTTAATGGGATCTGGCAGTTATGATCATATGGATCTGACCAAAATTCAATCTCAAATCCAAAAAACAGCGTAAGCATGAAGTTAAATTTAAGAAATCCATTGGTCGTATTTGATCTAGAGGCTACTGGTACGAATACTGCAACAGACCGTATCGTAGAGATCTCTATGCATAAGATCATGCCTAATGGAGAGGAAATCACTAAAACATACCGCGTCAACCCAACAGTACCAATCCCCGCTGAGGCAAGTGCTGTGCACGGTATCTATGACGAGGATGTCAAAGATGAACCTACTTTTAAACAGCTCGCTGGCACACTAGCCCCTTTCTTGCAAGGAGCTGATCTAGCTGGATTCAATGTTCTTAAATATGACATTCCACTTCTTGTTGAAGAGTTTTTGAGAGCCGAAGTGGATTTTGATGTGTCCAATAGAAAAATCATAGATGCTCAGAAAATCTTCCACATGATGGAAAAAAGAACGCTCAGTGCCGCTTACAAATTTTATTGTAACAAAGACCTCAAGGATGCACATAGTGCAGAGGCGGATACGCTAGCTACTTATGAAGTGATCAAAGCGCAAGTAGCCAGATATGATGGTCAGGCAATGATCGATATGTCTGGAAAAGAAATCGGTAAAATCAGTAATGATATGGCTGTACTGCATGAACTTACAGCAGATCGAATGGTTGACTTAGCGGGCAGATTCGTCTTAAATAATCAGGGGGTAGAAGTCTTCAATTTTGGCAAGCACAAAGGACGCTCAGTCGATGAGGTACTCAAGATGGAGCCTACCTATTATGATTGGATGATGCGTGGTGAATTTCCATTGGATACCAAGCGTAAACTCACCCAGATTAAGCTGAGGAGTTTTAATAAGTAAGAAACCTTAAAATGAAGAAGCCTCCAAATGCTAGACACTTTTTGGAGGCTTTTTCTTTAGATATAATTAAGCTTAAGTAGTCATATATATACCCAAGATGAAGTAATAAATGATTGTATAAGCGAATGAAGATCCAAGAACTATTAACAAAGTTTTTAAAAAACTAACCATTAATTTTTCCTTAAAGAAACTATTATATACCCAAGTGTAGTAAGTCAGCATTAAAATAAATGCTACGAAACTATAAATTTCAAATCCCCATATCACTGGCACGAAAATGACTACAATTTGAAAAAATTGAATCATGGCATTGATAAAGGTGCTGATTACGAAATGTTCAGCCAGATTAAAGCCTTTTTTTCTATAGACAAGAAAGGCTACTAATGCGCCCACTGGTATGTAAAGCCAATTCATCAAATTATACCAGCGATAAAAAAAATCACTGATTCTACTTTCTGAAAAGTCAATCCCCTCTATAGAATTTACACCACCACTAGTTAATTGACCGAAGGAATACTTAGCCATACCTTCACCAATATCAAAGTAATTACATATCAATAAGGCCAAAGTAGTATTGATCAACAAGAGCCTCAATGGATGAAATTGCTTGAATCTAGAAGCTTCAAAATAAGCCCTAATCAATGCTCCTGGTTGGATAATCAGGTTTTTAAGAGTAGCTAGATACCCTTTTTCTAAATTAAAAACCGCCAATACGTCTCTTAAAAATTTACCAAAAGTGATGCGCTCAATTAGTTTCTCCTCTTGATGCACTAATGGATATTTAGTCGCTTTTTCTTCCATAGCTTATTTAAAAAAATCCCTCAATGGAATTTGAGGGATGATATTAAATTATTGTGCAGGTTTATAATACTCCATAGCTTTTGGAATCAGCGCATTGAGGTCATCTATCCTAGTCTTTGGAGATGGGTGAGTAGATAGAAACTCAGGTCCTCCGCCACCACCAGTGCCAGCACTCATGCGCTCCCAAAACTTAGGTGCCTCTCTAGGGTCGTATCCAGCTTTAGCCATGATGATCAAGCCGATTTCATCAGCTTCACTTTCATGCGTTCGGCTAAATTTCAAAATACCAAGCTGACCACCCATACCGATTGCCTGATAAAATATCTGTTGAGTAAGAGTAGGATTTTGTCCCATAGCCGCTCCTATACCTCCTAGAAGTCCATTAGCTATCATTCCTTGGCTCATACGCTCACGACCATGATTGGCCAGTGCGTGAGCGATCTCATGCCCCATCACCACAGCTATGCCTGTCTCATCTTGACAGATAGGAATGATACCAGTATAAAAAGCCACTTTACCACCAGGCATACACCAAGCATTTATGGTGGAGTCATTTTTCACTAAATTATATTCCCACTCAAAATTAGCGATTTGATCAGAAAGACCATTTTCAGCCATATACTCTTCTACAGCTTTCTGGATACGCTGACCTGATCTGATGACCATTTGACCTTCAGGCGTGTTGTTTACTAACTGAGATTCTTTGAGC
Source organism: Penaeicola halotolerans (assembly GCF_016464625.1). Lineage (GTDB taxonomy): Bacteria > Bacteroidota > Bacteroidia > Cytophagales > Cyclobacteriaceae > Penaeicola > Penaeicola halotolerans. The sequence goes on along the minus strand of NZ_JAEAGO010000001.1, from coordinate 517,937 downwards.
ACCTTCTCATATTCTTGATCTACCAGCGGAAGTATCTCTTCATTAGACACTAAAGCGGCTTGTCTTCTTCCAGTAATAGGCACTGTAGCACAAGCCCAAACGAATGCTCCTATGAGCGCAAAAACGATAATTTTCTTATACATTTTATTTAAAGTTTTAATGAGGAAACAACCTAAATTCATGCCAAAGCATAAATATTTTTTAAGGTTTAGATTTTCAAAAGCGTTTAAAATTGGATTACTTTGTATCACTTAAGAAGTTCAAAAATAAGTAAAATCAACTAGGAAATAAGGGGCTTATGAAAATTTTAGCGATTGGAAGAAACTATGCTGAGCACATCGAAGAGCTCAAAAATGAAAGACCCTCTGAACCTGTGGTTTTCCTTAAACCTGACACCGCACTACTTAAAAACAATAGTCCTTTTTACTATCCTGACTTTTCACAAAATATCCATCATGAAGTAGAGCTAGTACTCAAAATATCCAAAGAAGGTAAGCATATAGACCCGAAGTTTGCTCATAGATATTTTGAAGAAGTGGGTATTGGCATAGACTTTACAGCCAGAGACTTACAAGATAGATGTAAGCAAAAAGGGCTTCCTTGGGAAATCGCTAAAGGCTTTAATGGATCTGCTCCTGTAGGAGAGTTTTTACCAAAAGAAAAGCTGGGAGCACTAGACAATATTGATTTTCATTTGCTTGTTGATGGTCAAGTCAAGCAAAAAGGAAATACTTCTATGATGCTATTTCCGTTTGATTACATAATATCCTATTTATCTCAATTCTTCACTTTGAAAAAAGGAGACCTCATCTACACTGGCACACCAGCAGGTGTAGGACCTGTACAAATAGGAAATAGACTAGAAGCATTTATCGGAGATCAAAAACTACTCGATTTTGAAGTTAAATAAGTTCACCCCTCTCTTTCTAATCTTAATTCTTCTTCGTTTTTCCGCCTTCAGTCAAGGGATCACTGGGAAAGGCTATTATCAGTTTCCAATCAATCCTGGACAGATCAATTATCTCTCAGGCAATATGTCTGAACTCCGTCCAAACCACTTTCATGCGGGCTTAGATATCAAAACAGGTGGAAGACAAGGACTTCCTATCTATGCCGCAGCAGATGGCTATGTGAGTCGCATCAAAGCCTCTGCTTGGGGTTATGGAAATGTAGTCTACATTACACACCTCAATGGCACCACTACGGTCTATGCACACTTGCAGAGCTTTAATAAAGAACTCTCGCAATACATGAAATCTGGACAATATGCAGCCAAAAGTTTTGAACTAGAATTATTCCCGAAACCTAATGAACTCAAAGTTTCAAAAGGTGATGTGATCGCTTACTCTGGCAACTCAGGTAGTTCGGGAGGTCCCCACCTTCATTTTGAGATCAGAGATAGCAGACAGCATGTACTAGATCCATTAGTCTATGGTTTTGATGAGATCAAAGATCGGACTGCCCCAAATGTGGAGAAAATAGCGCTGATCACCCTTAGTCCTGATGCCAGAATCAATGGTAATTTTGGCAGGTTTGAATATCCCGTATCTAGAGTCGGTAATACGTACAGCATTCCTAGAAATATCAGCGTAAAAGGACAAATAGGACTTGAAATACTAGCTTATGACCGCCTAGATGGTGCTGCAAATAAAAATGGTGTCCCTTACATAGAAGTTCTTAGAGACAGCGCTTTATTCATCCGAACCCATATCAATAGCTTTTCCTTTGCAGATACGCGCATGCTCCTACTACATACAAACTATCCTGTATCTCTAAGTGGGCCTAGGTATACTAGAATGTATTTAATGAATGGAAATGGTCTTCCATTTTATACTTTTGGTGGAAATCATAAAGGGGTCATTGAATTAGCGGAAGACGAAACTAGTCGCTTTGATATCGAGTTTCATGATGCCTATAAAAATAAAAGCAGCCTGAGTTTTACTCTAAAAGGAGAAAAAGCGGATACGCTTTTAGGTACCACCAACTACTCAAGTGGTTATGATGGGAGGATCAGCTTACTTGAAAAAACCCTAGTGATTAATTCAAAATCTTCAAGAAAAATCACAGACTCTGCAACAGTATACAGTAACGGTCTCATCATAAAGTTAGCACCTGCTATAGTGGGAACTAATAAATCGACCTACCTCTGGGATATGAGAAAAGGTCTACCAGACTCTGTGAAAGTAGATGATCAAATTGAAGTGCTGCATTTCAAGGCTACTATACCTTCTACCGAAATCTACCAGTTCAATGAGCGAAACCTAACGCTTAACTTTAGAAAAAATACGCTTTATGATACGCTGTATCTCAAGACACAGCAAGCGTTCAATGAGTATAATAGACAAGAAGAATTCACTATTCATGAAGAATCCGTCCCACTCAATGGTAATCTAGAGGTCATTTACACACCACTTGAACGAATAGAAAATCAAAACAAAACACATGTTTACAAGATAGGATCAAATGGCAGTAAGTCATTTATAGGGGGAACATGGGTCGGAGATAAAATTAAATTTCAAATCAGAAATTTTGGTACATTTGCTCTAGCTCAAGACACTATACCTCCTACTATCCGCCCGATCATGCTCAATAGCACTCAAGTGAGATTTGTGATCAAGGATGAGCTATCTGGCTTGAGTTCTTATGAAGTAAAAGTAAACGGTGAATGGCTACTCATGCACTATGATTACAAACAAAGTCTAATCTGGTCAGATAAAAAAGATGATAGCCCTCCGCTCAAAGGAGACCTCGTCTTGAAAGTGGTCGATAATGCTGGAAATGAGAAAATATATCAAACTAAACTATAAATATCATGGCACTACAAGTTGGAGACAAAGCACCTTCATTTGAAGGCAGAGATCAAAATGGTAAACCGATCAAATTGACCGATTTCAAAGGCAAAAAAGTCGTTCTTTATTTTTATCCAAAAGACAATACTCCAGGCTGTACCGCGCAAGCTTGTGACTTGAGAGATAATTATGCTGCACTCCAAAAAGCTGGCTATGTCATACTCGGCATCAGCTCAGATGATGAGAAATCTCACCAGAAATTTATCGAAAAACAAAACCTTCCTTTCCCTCTGATCGCTGATACTGATCTGAAGATCCATGAGCAATTTGGCACTTGGGTAGAAAAATCTATGTATGGCAGAAAGTACATGGGTACTGCTAGAACTACCTTTATCATCGATGAAAATGGTCAAATCGCAGAAATCATCGATAAAGTGAAGACGAAAGAACACACTGCTCAAATACTAAAATAAACCCCAAAACATGGATCAAAAACCAACAATCAACGAACTTAAAAAAATCAGTTCACAAGTTCGTAGAGATATCGTCCGCATGGTGCATGCTGTACAATCAGGTCACCCAGGAGGATCTCTAGGATGCACAGAGTTCTTCGTAGCACTTTACTTCCATTTATTAGATTACAAGAAACCATTCAATATGGATGGTCAAAACGAAGATCTTTTCTTCCTCTCAAATGGACATATTTCACCCGTTTGGTACAGTGTGCTGGCGAGAAGTGGGTTCTTTGATGTGAAAGAGCTAAGCACATTCAGAAAGCTCAACAGTAGACTACAAGGCCATCCTGCAACTGAAGAAGGTCTAGAAGGAATCAGAGTAGCTTCAGGCTCATTAGGCCAAGGACTTTCTGTAGCACTAGGAGCTGCTCAAGTCAAAAAACTCAATAAAGATCCTAAAACTGTCTATGTCCTCATGGGAGATGGAGAGCAGCAAGAAGGTCAAGTTTGGGAAGCAGCGATGTATGCCGCTCACAACAAAATAGACAATGTGATCGCAACGATAGACTATAACGGTCAACAGATAGATGGCCCTCTTACAGAAGTTTTGGATCTCATTGATCTCAAAGCTAAGTGGGAAGCATTTGGATGGGAAGTGATCACGACAGCAAATGGCAATGATATGGATCAGTTGGTAGCTAATCTTACCAAAGCCAAATCACTTACAGGTAAAGGCAAGCCAATCCTACACATCATGACAACTGCTATGGGTAGTGGAATTGATTTCATGGAAGGTACACATGAGTGGCACGGTATCGCACCTAATGATGAGCAACTAGCTCGTGCTCTTGGACAATTGGAAGAAACTCTAGGCGACTACTAAACCATTAAATCAAAACAAACATGAACACGAAATTTACCTATACAGATAAAAAAGATACAAGATCAGGTTTTGGTGATGGCCTTTTAGAGCTTGGCAGAACAAATCCCAATGTAGTAGGCCTCTGTGCGGATCTCACAGGATCTCTCAAAATGGGAGCATTCAAAAAGGAATTTCCTGAGCGTTTTTTCCAAGTAGGAATTGCTGAGGCTAATATGATTGGCCTTGCTGCTGGAATGACTATCGGTGGAAAAATCCCTTTTACAGGTACATTTGCCAATTTCTCGACTGGTCGTGTGTATGATCAGATCAGACAATCAGTTGCCTACTCAGGAAAAAATGTAAAGATATGTGCTTCGCACGCTGGTCTCACATTGGGAGAAGATGGTGCCACCCACCAGATATTAGAAGATATCGGGATGATGAAAATGCTCCCACATATGACTGTGATCAACCCATGTGACTATAATCAAACAAAAGCTGCGACTATCGCTATAGCAGAGCATGAAGGCCCAGTCTACTTGAGATTTGGTCGTCCTTCTATGCCTATCTTCACTCCTGCCAATCAGAAGTTTGAAATCGGTAAAGCTTGGAAAATGGTAGATGGTAAAGATGTCTCTATCTTCGCAACAGGTCATCTTGTATGGGAAGCTATCTTAGCTGAAGCTATACTAGCAGAAAAAGGTATCAGTGCAGAGATCATCAATATCCATACGATCAAGCCATTAGATGAAGAAGCTATTTTGGTTTCAGTCTCTAAAACAGGCTGTGCTGTATCAGCAGAAGAGCATCAAATCAATGGAGGACTTGGAGAAAGTATCGCTAATACGCTGGTGAGAAATAATCCAAAGCCGCTAGAAATGGTCGCAGTGAAAGATTCATTTGGAGAAAGCGGAACACCTGCTGAACTAATGAAGAAATATGGCTTAAGTGCTGAAAATATAGTAGCTGCTGCGCTTAGAGCTATAGAGAGAAAATAAATATTAAAAACTAAGTATCATTAAGACACTGCTATTTTATACATAGCAGTGTCTTTTTACTTAAAAGGCATATCCAAAGCCTAACCCTGCAAATATCGGCCAGAAACCGTTGCTATTAAAGATAGGATTGAGATTAACTCTCCACATGAAGCCACCGTCTGTGGGGATTTTCCTATAGCCAAAGTTTAGTGTACCCATCACATTTGGACTTCCATTCACATCTAGGATGAAGTTATAATCATCCGTTCTGACCTTTGTTTCTACACAAGGCCCCGCTCCCGTGCAGTCATAAGAGTAGTAATAATTATCAAAAGCCATCACAGTCAAACCGCCACCGATTTCAAAGTATCTACCATCTCTACCAAATAAACGGGTAACTTGAATAGGAAAGGTGAAGAGTGAAGTACCTTCTAAACTGTAACCGCTCGCTCCTACACGCATACCCCAAGAATCAATCTTGGTCTTATCAAATCTAAAATCATAATTAAATGAATAAGAAAGTCCCGCACCTCCAAGTTCAACATACACTGCTTGAGTCGCTGGTAAGGGTTGATCTTGCGCTTGAGCGCTCATGAGTATGACAAAAAAGCAGAGAGAAAATAAAAGTTTTTTCATTTTTAAAAGATTTTTTTATTTATTTCAAATATAGAAAAAGCGAATTATTTTAAGACTAAACTTAGAAACAATTTTTCTTTATCTCTTACGAAAAATTCATTGAATGGAATTATTAAATTTTCATATAAAAATTAATTACTTTTACACTCATGAAAAAGCATCTCATCATATTATTGATATGTTTAACTTGTTCTAACTTGGCGCAAGGACAAATGAGCAGTTTGAAATTTGTCTATTTCAAGCCGAGCAAAACTACAGCTGACTTCAGTCATACTTCACTTCAATTGACCGAGAAAAAACATCAAGACCTTATCTATTCATTAGCAGAAAATAGAAAAGTAGCTGCAGTGGGTAAATTAGATAGTGAATTCATCCTAGTTTTTAATAGTAAGTCTGAAAGCAAAATTGAAAACCTATTCACAGAAGACCCAGCACTCCAAATAGGACAGTTTGAGATGGTCATCTCCCCTATGCTTGTTGATTTTGGTGGAATAGCTCGAGGCGCTGCTGATAAAAATGAATACTGGGTAATCTCATACTTGTACGATGGAACCAATAAGCCCAAGAGAAGTAGTAATAGGAAATTCAAACGCTATATGCGACCTCTTAAAAAGAAAAAAGGAGGTTTATTATTCTCTGGAGGATTTGATACAAGGCCAGAAACGCTCTGGATCATGAATCATGAAAATGAAGCAGAAGTCATCAATATCGCAGAAAATAATCCCATCTTGACCAGACCAGGATACTCATATTCTATCAAAAGACTTTATCTTATGTCAGGTAAATTTTTTGTCCCTGAAAAATATTAATACATCATAAAACTTATACATACTAGCTAGAAGATTTTTTAATTTTTATTCAAAAGTATGATTCGAAGTCAAATCTCAGAGAATCAAAAAATAGCCAAATTAAATACTGATACATATAATACCTACACTATCATTTTCCGATAAATTCTGTAAATCTTTGTAAAAGAATAACTTATACAAACCATTGCGTTTTTAAAACGTAAAAAAATGTATGTACAAATTCAAAAAAAGCTTTGGAAATACGCTGAGGGACATCTAATTTAGTACTTAAATAATACGTCATAGAATTATATCAAATCATTCATTAAAGCGCATTTTTTAAGTTTTATACATAAAGTTAGTGTTAGTTTAAGTGAGTTAAGCTCCGGGACATTATCCCGGAGCTTCTTTTTATGGATACTTATCTTTTATCCTTAAACTCAGAATTGGCTTTCCACTCGGGCACTATACCTTCATTAGCCAGTTTGTTACCTACTTCAAACAACAATCCTATGGTGTCTAATGCACCGCCCAAATCCCATCTCTCAGGGTCATATTCATCAGACGGTTTGTGATAATATTCCTGCGTATAGTTAGCCTGAAGTTCACTTCCATATTCTTTTCCCTTTTCGAAATGATCGATTCCAGTAGCAGTGTATAGCGCTGGAATACCCACTTTAGCAAAATTGAAATGATCAGATCTGAAATAAATCCCTTGCTCCGGTCTAGGTTCTACTGTAGTGTACATATCCTTGGTCTTGGCTACTTCTGCAAGTAAATCTTCAAGATCTGACTGTCCATTTCCTACGACTACAATGTCTTTCATCTTACCATATGGATTGATACCATCCATATTGATATTGGCAATCGTCTGACTTATAGGAAACACAGGATTAGCAGCATAATAAGCAGAGCCTAACAGACCTTGTTCCTCGGCAGTCACTGCTAAAAACACTATACTTCTTTTAGGTTTTTTCTTCATGGATTTAAATGCTGCCGCTATCTCTAGCAGTGCTGCAGTTCCACTAGCATTGTCCAGAGCTCCATTGTAAATCGAGTCTCCATCATACGCTGTACCTACACCTAAGTGATCCCAGTGTGCCGTATAAATCACATATTCATCAGGTGATTCGCTGCCTTTTATCATTGCTATGGCATTTTTAGAGACATCATAAGTCACTTCATTGGTGATGCTTGTTGTCAGTCTTATCCCCAGACTTTCTCCTTTAAATTCTGGCGTCCTCGCAGCGGCTAGTAATTCACTATCTTTCTTACCAGCCTGTTCAAAGAACTTTCGAGCAGTAGCTAAAGTGACCCAACCTTCTACATCACATACTTTTTCTTCAGAGTTTCTTCTATCAAGATAAAGTTTAGCTGCATTCCAACTATTTTGAACGACATTGAAGCCATATCCTGCGGGGATCGTATTATGGATTACTAAGCAGCCTTTTGCTCCCTGTCTAGCTGCTTCTTCATATTTGTAAGTCCATCTACCATAATAAGTCATGGTAGTTCCTTTAAAAAATTCCGTACTGTCTGTCCCAAACCCTGGGTCATTTACCAATACCAATACGATCTTATCCTTGACATCAAGTCCTTCATAATCATTCCAGCCATATTCAGGAGCTACTATACCAAACCCAGCAAAAACGACTTCCTCATTATTTAAATCGATATTAGCATCCATAGATGGCGACCAGATCACATAGTCTTCTCTCCCCTTCAGGCTAAAATCACCTTTTGGAGACTTTACTAGCATTGACTCTGTAGCTTGGCTAGTGACTTGCATCAAGGGGACATCTTGAAAATAGGAATCACCATTTCCTGGTTCTAGACCGAGTTTTTTAAACTCTTCCTCTAGATAGTTGAGGGTCTTCACTTCACCTTCTGTGAATGGTTTTCTTCCCATAAATTCATCCGAAGAAAGCTTAATAATTCTACTTTCGAGTCCTTCGCTCGTAAAAGTGCTAGCACCTGTCTGATCAAAATCAGCAGGCCCACAAGCAAATACCAATACCCCCAGAAGTACTGGTATCAATCTATCATAGTTAAATTTCATAGTAAATATTAAGTGGTTTGACTGTTATTTTCTTTCCTTTCGCTCTAATTTAATGGAAATATTAAAAGATAATAGTTAAATGACTCTGAAAATAGCTCACCCCACACTCATGATTGATACTCGAATAGCGCAGGCTAATTTGCAAAAAATGGTCTCAAAAGCTCAAAAACATCACTTGAAGCTTGTCCCGCACTTCAAAACACATCAGTCAGCTGAGGTCGGTGAGTGGTTTAGACAGGTAGGCATAGATGCCATCTCAGTGTCCTCGATCAAAATGGCTAAATACTTTGCCTCCCATGGTTGGGAAAATATCAATATAGCCTTCCCTGTGAATATAAGAGGTGTAGAAGAACTCAATGAACTAAGTAAAAAAGTAAACCTTAGTTTCCATATCGTCAATGTGGAAAGTGCCAAATACTTATGTGAGTCATTAAAGCATACTTGTCAATTTTTCATAGAAATAGATGCTGGATATCATCGGACAGGTGTATCCAATAAGGATTTGGAAAAAATAGATCAAATTCTCCATAAAACTCAAGGGAGTATATTGCACTTTAAAGGTTTCTACATACATGCTGGACATACCTATCATGCAGATGCTAAAGGTCTGTCAACGATCCATCAGACATCCTTGAATGCACTTAGACAACTAAAAGCACATTACATAAACGATTATCCAAAACTTATCTGCCGATATGGAGATACTCCTTCAGCCTCTATAATGGACGATTTCATTGGTGTAGACGAACTAGGCCCAGGCAATTTTATTTTTTATGATTTGACTCAAGCGCAGATTGGTAGTTGCTCAAAAGGTGACATTGCTGTTGCTCTTGCCTGTCCTGTAGTGGATAAAAATAAAGAGAGGAGAGAAATCGTCATTCATGGTGGAGGGGTACATCTGGCAAAAGATAAGCTAGAAGATAAACTAGGCGCCATCTATGGACAAATGGTTTGGCTATCAGAGGATAGATGGTCAGCACCTGTAGAAGGTGCTTATGTACGTAGTATATCACAAGAGCACGGCATATTACGTGTCTCAGATGCCATTTATAATCAAATACAAATTGGTGATGTCGTAGGCATCTTACCTGTGCATAGTTGTATGACTGCTGATGCTATGAAGGCTTATTGGACACTTTCAGGGGATAAAATAGAGCATTTGGAAGGTTTGAGTCTTTAATGAAGTTTGACTTTTATTTTCAAAAGCGGTCAAACATTCACACAAGCATAACCGAAAAGCGAAATAATATTCGTATTTTTGCGCCATAATTGAATAACTCATGCAAAATATTAGGAATATTGCGATCATCGCACACGTTGACCACGGCAAGACTACGCTAGTTGACAAAATCATCCACGCATCTAAAATCTTCAGAGAAAATCAACAGTTTGATGACTTGATCCTAGATAGCAATGACCTCGAAAGAGAAAGAGGCATTACGATCTTGTCTAAAAACGTATCTGTGAGATACAAAGATGTAAAAATCAACATCATAGATACCCCTGGTCACGCTGATTTTGGCGGTGAAGTAGAGCGCGTACTAAAGATGGCAGACGGTGTACTACTATTAGTAGATGCCTTTGAAGGCCCTATGCCACAAACTCGATTTGTACTTGGTAAAGCGTTAAGCTTAGGTCTCAAGCCTATCGTAGTAATCAACAAAGTCGATAAAGAAAACTGTCGTCCAGATGAAGTACACGAGTCTGTTTTTGACTTGATGTTTAACTTAGATGCTACAGAAGAGCAACTTGACTTCGTCACGATGTACGGTTCTTCTAAACAAGGTTGGATGGGGCCTGATTGGAAAAACCCTACAGATAGCATCATTCCACTTTTAGATGCTATCATTGAACACATTCCTGCTGCACCAATCAATGAAGGTACCACTCAGATGCAAATCACCTCATTGGACTACTCGTCTTTCGTAGGTAGAATAGCGATCGGAAGAGTGCATAGAGGTACGATCAAAGAAGGCGCTATGGTGTCACTTTGCAAAGCTGATGGATCAGCTAAAAAGAATAGAATCAAAGAAATCCATGTTTTTGAGGGATTGGGCAAAAATAAAGTAACAGAAGTATCTTCAGGAGAGATCTGTGCTATCACTGGTATTGAAGACTTTGAAATCGGTGATACTATAGCTGATGTAGAAAATCCAGAGCCACTACCAAGAATTGCTATTGATGAGCCTACGATGAATATGCTCTTCACGATCAACAATTCTCCATTTTTTGGTAAAGAAGGCAAATTTGTCACTTCAAGACACCTAAGAGATAGACTTTTCAAAGAAATCGAAAAGAACCTAGCACTTAGAGTAGAGCCAACTGACAGTGAAGATAAATTTATCGTTTTTGGTAGAGGCATTCTCCACCTTTCTGTATTGATCGAGACGATGAGAAGAGAAGGTTATGAACTTCAAGTAGGTCAGCCTCAGGTAATCTTCAAAGAGATCGATGGACAGAAATGTGAACCTATGGAGCTTCTTGTAGTAGATGTACCAGCTGAATCCTCAGGAAAAGTTATCGAGCTAGCTACGCAGAAAAAAGGTGAGCTACGTATCATGGAGCCAAAAGGAGACCTTCAGCATTTAGAGTTTCAGATACCATCAAGAGGTCTGATCGGTCTCAGAAATAATGTCTTAACGGCTACTCAAGGTGAGGCAATCATGAATCACAGATTTGTAGCTTATGAGCCTTATAAAGGCGTGATGACTGGCAGAAATAGTGGATCTATCATCTCTATGGAAGCAGGATCTGCTACAGCTTATTCTATCGACAAATTGCAAGACAGAGGTACATTCTTCATTGAGCCAGGTGATGAGATCTATGCAGGTCAAGTGATCGGTGAGCACAATAGAGAAAATGATATCTCAGTGAACGTAATCAAAGGAAAGAAACTCACTAACATGAGAGCTTCTGGATCTGATGATAATACTAGAATCGCTCCTGCCAAGAAGTTTTCACTAGAAGAAGCCATGGAGTACATCCAAAAAGATGAGTACTTAGAGATCACGCCTAAGAGCATGAGAATGAGAAAAATCTACCTAGACGAGAATGAGCGCTCTAGAATGGCAAAAACTATGGAAGCTCAATAAGCTTGTATATAATTAACTAATAAAAAGGCAGCTTCTAAGTTTAGAAGCTGCCTTTTTATATACTTAGTTTTTTTGCTTTAAGGATTTGCCAACTTTTTAAACACTAAAGGTTCTTTAAGTTTAGATACGACATTGTCGAGAAATGACTTCAAATAAGGATAATAAGCAGGTGGAAAAATGATAGCATTGAAAATAACTTTAGCAGAAACTGTTACTGTACCATCCAATTCACTTACCTGATAGTAGAAAGTACCTAAATTATCTACAATTTTAATAGCTTGATTTTCAGGATAATCATCTAACTCATACCCATCAGGAATCTTAATAATGCTGGTATAAGTATCTGACATCAGATAATTAAAATCTACAGGAAATAATCTTGTATCATTTTTAAATGGATTTTCATCCCACTTTTCATCCTCAAAAGGATTGACATAAACGATATCATCCCCTTCAAACTCTTTACTAAAACTCCACTTAAGATCAAAAGTATTTTCGTTCACTTGATTTTTACTAGCAATGAAGTTAGTCGCAGTATTTTTGTTTTCTTCAGACATTACTTCTTTTTGAAGTTCTTCATCTGTCACTTTCTTCATACGTTTCATAGCAATAAAGCCATCATATCCAGAAAGTCTCAATAGGTTATCATGTTTCTCTTTACCATCTTCAAAAGATATTTGATTCATAGATGCTCTACCTGACCTTACTTGCGTATTGATATCCAACAATATGCTATTTTGATCCCTCATGATAAAGCCTTTTTCTACGGCATACTTTAACGGAATACTTCCAAAGGGTAAATCATCATCTGTAGTATCGAAAAAGATAAAATCACCATCATGGACTGCCGTCAAAATCAAAGCATCAAATTGATTGATAAAAGGATAGGTACTTAAAACCGAACTTCCATTTCCCTTACTACTGATAAGGACAGGACTTGATGTAATACCGTGAGCCTTAAGTATGGCAACCAAGACCATATTTAGCTCTACTTGACTTCCTCTTTTAGCCTCTAAAACATCCTTTAGTCTTCTACTGGGTATGATACCCTCATCTCCATCGAATTCAAAGTTTTCTAAGACATACTTGTGAGCAAATTTCATTTTTTCATAAGTACTCTCACCTTCTAACACTAGATCTTTTGCAAGAGATCTAGTCACACTGTTATTACCCACATATGAATCATACGTATCTATTGATAAAAGCTCTTTGGCTAATTGATCCCATGTAGCAATAAAGCTTTTGTATTCTAATGGAGATTCGTAAGAATTACCACCTACTACAGTGGTGTAACCTGCCAATTGGAACTTAATTACATCTAAATAATCTCTGAAATTATTCATGTAAGGCTCTGGCTTCATTGAAGGCAGGTTGGTCAGTTCCCACTTACTTTCTTTTTTTTGCATTTGTCCGGAAACAGCCAGATTGTACCCTTGAAAAGAAACTCTATAGTCTAAATTTTGATCACGTTGAAACTCATAAGTAGATCTTAGTGTGGGAATGTCATTCTGAAACGTCCATCCATTAATAAAAGTAAGGTTGTCAGAAACTTCCTTGTAGGTATATTCAATAATGGCTCCTGGATTTACGTTTGGGAAAGTAAATCGAATCTCTTTAAACCCATCACCTACTTCTGTCTCAAAAAAATCTTTTTTCTTCAATTCTATAACATTTTCCTTACCACCTTCAAAGGTGATGATATGGGCTTTTAGACCATTGATCTTTCTCGACCCAGAATTGTAGCTGATAACTACATCACCTATATCTTTTCCATTCTCAGAGAGCACTTTTTTTCTAAAATGATAATCAGTTAATACTTTACCCGAAATAATAGAGGTAACTCCTTGTTCTGCTAATACAACAGCTCCAGCATCAGGCTCAAAATCAACTGTTTTGTAATCTATTTCTTCTTGACTGATTTTACCCCACTTCAAGCCTTGGGCCTTGATGAGATTGATACTGATTATAAAAGCAACCAGTATCATTACTAATTTGGTGGTAAGTGTTTTCATGATTATTGATTCTTGGTAAATATGATAGTCTGATCATCTAGCTTTTTGATTCGATCTACAATCTTTTTCCATGCTTCTTTATTATGATTTGTATTTGTTATTTTGATTGTACGCTTGCAACTCAAAAGATCATCACTAAGCTGCGCTTGATATTTATAAATTATTCCTTCTTCCTCTAATATAACCTCAGACTTCAACTGTTCTGGACTTACATTTTGATTAAGCCTTACCTGATAGTTTTCCTTTATTTCGATAGATTGACCATCTGTGATAAAAGGCAGATCGTTATCAAATTTGGGCTTGATGATAATTCGCTTTCCTGTTGAAGTATAGTATTTATTCAAAACTGAATTATGCTTGATATTTGCCTCAGGTATCAAACCATCCTTATTGACATTTAACTGAAAGTCATTGATATATAAACCCTGGATAGACAAATCATCATAAATATATTTCTTAGTTTCTTCCTCATTGAGCATCAGCTTAATCGCTAAATAATCTTCAGCTGCAAAGCCAAATAACTTTCTCTCTTGCTCTATTTCAGCATTTCCATTATCCAGTAGATCGATTTTAGTATCTATAAGCCTGCTATGATATACATCATCTCCATAAATGGGTGTTTTCACTAAATGACCGCCCGTTTCATTGACTAAAAGCACGTGTCTATTACTTGTAAAACTTCCCAAAAAACCAGTATTGAGTACATTAGAAGTACACTCTAGCCAAAGTGTATCCCGTTCCATGGGCACTGATAAAATAGCATGGTTAAACTGATTTGAAGGAAAGTCTATGTCAATATCCTCTTCATCACTGCCCGCTTTTACTAATGTATAATTTGAAGTAATATTCACCGCTTTTAGCATAGCCATCATATAATTAGTCAGTGCCTTACAGTCACCATAATTCAAATCTGAGACTTCCTTAGCGGACATAGGCTGCCAGCCTCCTATGCCTAATTGAATACTCACATACCGGTTATTTTTTTGCATGTATTCATAGATCAATTTGATCTTTTGAAAGGGCTCCTCATCCTCTTTGATATTTTCCCTAAGCCATTTCGCATCTCTTTCAGATATCTCAGACCTACCATTATTGAGTTTTAAAATCCACTGACCAAGACCATTCCAAGTAGATAAATCTGATTCATAACCTTGCATTGAAAATCTAGTCGGAGCCACCTTAATAGATAAATCATCCTCCTTAGGAAAATCATCTTCCTGAACATCTAAATCTGCTAGCTGCCATGATACTATCCGCATATTATTCTCAACACTTTCTTGAGCTGATACAGGGATATTTTTTTCCAAGTACCTAAGTGGCAAATCTTGAGGAAATTGTAACCTGAAAGTCGTCTTTTCTACCTTTTGTTGATAATTTGGAATAGGTATCCAGCCAGGAACAAATAAATTACCTAGATATTTTCTCTTAAAACTATACTTAACTCTTACAGGAAAGGTAATTGCATTTGGCTCAAAATACTTTACTCTATTATCTTCAAAAATTGAAAAATTAGAAATGATAGAGATATCATTTAAATCTTTTAACTTAAGCTTAGAAGTAGTTTTGCCTGTAAGCGGATTAGAAATCTCCCCTTCAAATGCCTCAATGCTGATGAGCTCATCGTACTGAATAGCTATCAAAGCATGCTTCAGCCCATCTCTATTCAGTACCAACATATCGACAGAAACTTCTTCTATCATCGAGTAGTCTGAATTTAAAGTGATAGTCTGAGCTCTTTCTATGATTTTTGAATTTATTGTAGATTCTAAATCGTTGGCTTGAGTAGAGAAAAAGACACTAGTGAAACCTATAAGTAATAAATATTTTGATAACCTGAACAGCATTTAGATAATGATTAATCCCTTAAATAAAACGTATATCAATTATATCTAATTCAATTTATTTATGCAATAACTAGAATTAAAAAAATATATTAAGAGTACAATTTCACCGCTAATTTAAGTTCTAAGCCAGATTTAGATCTTAACAATTGTAATCCTAACTCTATTAAAAAAAGAAAAGACCCATTTAGGGCCTTTACAAATTCCTAATTTTCCATTTAGCTTTGAGATAGCCCCAAACTAGTTTAGGGCTCATTGCTTTTTTCCACGAGATGCCTCCAGCATATCCCACATTTCATTTGGTATAGCATCTAGATTATTAAACTCTCCAGCACCCTGTAGCCATTCACCACCATCTATAGTAACTACCTCACCATTGACATAAGCAGCAAAGTCAGACATTAAATAAGCGGCTAGATTAGCTAATTCTTGATGCTCTCCTACTCTCTTGACAGGGACCTTCTTTGCTGGATCAAACTTTTTGACCAAATCTCCAGGCAGTAGTCTACTCCAAGCACCTTCGGTAGGAAACGGCCCAGGAGCAATGGCATTAGATCTAATACCATACTTGGCCCACTCTACAGCTAGTGAACGCGTCATCGCGAGCACACCTGCTTTGGCCGCAGCAGAGGGGACTACATAGCCAGAGCCAGTCCATGCATAAGTAGTCACGATATTCAAAAATACACCTCTTTGCTTTTTCTCTATCCAGTTTTTACCAGCTGCTAAAGTGAAATTATAAGAGCCTTTTAAAACAATATCTACTACAGTATCAAATGCCCTATTTGACAGTCTTTCTGTAGGACTGATAAAGTTACCTGCAGCATTATTTAAAACACCATCTATCTGACCAAAACACTCCTCAGTAGCTTTGATCACAGCTTCTACTTGCTCATAGTCTCGCACATCACAAGCTACAGCAAGTACTTTCCCCCCAGTTTCACGCTCCATCTCTGAGGCTGTTTGCTGGAGGACTTCAAGCTTTCTACTAGTGATTACCAGATTGGCTCCAAGCTTTAAAAAGTAAGTACCCATAGCCTTTCCAAGACCAGTTCCACCACCTGTTACGATATATGTTTTGCCTTTGAGGGCACCGTCTTTGAGCATTCCTTCTGTATGTATCATCTTTTATTTATATGGTATGATTTTAGATATTGGAATATAGGTGCTTTCTAGCAAGAATAAAAGTCTTTCTAAAAAAGTTAGACCGCTTGTCACTTGCTTATTGCAAATCAAAAAATGATCTACATATTTGCTTCAAATCCTAAAACAAACCCTATGTTGAAAAACATCCAAACAAAATCCATCCTCTTTTCATTAGTAGCCATCATCATGATGTCATCATGTGTCAGTCAAAAGAAATACGATGACTTGATGGCTAATAAAGTCAGGTTAGAAGGCGAAAAATCAGCTTTGGAAGAAAGTCTAAAAATAGCCAGCGAGAGAGCTGACAGGCTTGACAGACAAGTAAAACAACTCATTACTGACAACACTAATCTTGAGGAAAAACTATATTCAGCTAACCAAGAGCTCGAAAAACTAAAAGCTGACTATAAAAACCTACAAGAACTTTATGATGGCGTATTGAGCAATAGTAGCAAGCTTGGAAAAGACCTTGCGGAACAGCAGGCTAGACTTCAAGCGATTGAAAATGATCTAGAAGCTACGCGTATTAGAAATGAAGAGCTCAGCAAAAACTTGCTAGCCAGAGAAAAGCGTGTACAAGAGCTTGAAAAGATTCTTGCTGATCAAGAAAATGCAGTAAAAGCCCTAAGAGATAAAATCAAACAAGCCCTTTTAGGATTTCAAGATTCAGACCTATCGGTAGAAATCAGAAATGGTAAAGTCTATGTTTCACTCGCAGAGCAGTTACTCTTTAGTTCTGGAAGTATTGTAGTCGATCCTAAAGGTGCTAACGCACTCAAGCAACTTGCCCAAGCAATCAAAGACAACCCAGACATCTCTATCATGGTAGAAGGTCATACAGATAATGTACCTATCAGAGGAAATAATCAATATCTCAAAGACAACTGGGACCTATCTGTGCTTAGAGCAACTTCTATCACGAGAATCTTAACTGCTAATGGCGTAAGTCAAAACCAAGTATTGGCGACAGGTAGAGGTGAATATTCTCCTGTAACAGTCAATACCACTCCTGAAGGAAGAGCTAAAAACAGAAGAACAGAAATCATCCTCACACCAAATCTTGATGATCTATTGAAGATCTTGGATGGCGGTAATTAATCATTAGTTTCTAAACACCATAAAAAAAGCTACTTTTTCAAGTAGCTTTTTTTATGTGTATGAACTAATCTAGCAGATTAATATCTGTAATACTCTGGCTTGAATGGTCCTTCTGGAGTCACTCCGATGTATTCGGCTTGATCTACAGAAAGTACATCCAACTCTACGCCTAATTTGGCTAGGTGAAGAGCTGCTACTTTTTCATCTAAATGCTTAGGCAATGTATAAACTGCATTCTCATACTGATCAGTATTAGTCCAAAGCTCTAGTTGAGCCAAAGTCTGATTAGTAAATGAGTTAGACATCACAAAAGATGGATGGCCTGTAGCACAACCAAGGTTAACTAGTCTGCCTTCGGCTAACACGATGATATCATTCCCATCTACATTGTATAGATCCACTTGAGGCTTGATGACATCTTTTGTATGACCGTAGTTTTTATTCAACCACGCCATATCGATTTCATTATCAAAGTGACCGATGTTACACACGATCGCTTTGTCTTTCATCGCTTTGAAGTGCTGCGCTCCGATGATATCCTTATTACCAGTTGCAGTGACTATAATGTCAGCTTCTTTGACAGCATCTACCATTTTCTTCACTGCAAAGCCATCCATAGCTGCCTGAAGTGCACAGATAGGGTCTATCTCTGTCACAATCACTCGTGCACCAGCACCTCTTAGAGATGCAGCTGAACCTTTTCCTACATCTCCATATCCAGCTACTACGGCTACTTTACCAGCCATCATCACATCGGTAGCTCTTCTGATAGCATCCACGAGTGATTCTTTACAGCCATACTTATTATCAAACTTTGACTTAGTGACAGAGTCGTTCACATTGATAGCAGGCATTGGGAGTGTTCCTTTCTTCATACGCTCATATAGCCTATGAACACCTGTTGTAGTTTCTTCTGATAGGCCTTTGATGCCAGCAGCTAACTCAGGGTAGTTATCTAAGACCATGTTAGTCAAGTCACCACCATCATCCAAGATCATATTGAGTGGTTTTCTGTCTTCTCCAAAGAAAAGAGTCTGCTCTATACACCAGTCAAACTCCTCTGCTGTCATGCCTTTCCAAGCATATACTGAAATCCCCGCAGCTGCGATGGCCGCTGCTGCATGGTCTTGTGTAGAGAATATATTACAAGAGGACCAAGTCACTTCTGCACCTAGTTCTACTAGTGTCTCTATCAAGACAGCCGTCTGAATAGTCATGTGAAGACAACCTGCAATTCTAGCTCCTTTAAGTGGCTTAGAAGCACCATACTCTTCTCTCAATGCCATCAATCCTGGCATTTCAGCTTCTGCCAATCTAATTTCTTTTCTACCCCAATCAGCTAATGAGATATCTTTTACTTTGTACTTGATATACGTTTCAACCATTTGATTATTATTATTACTATTTATGTTCTAATGCTTTCGTTTTCAATCTTCAAAATTAGCGAATTCCATTAAGAATCTGAAATTTAGCTTAGCGTATAAACTTAACTTCTTTAAAAGCATAAGACCTTATACTGCCAGACCTATCAAGAATTAACAATTTACCATCAGAATCTATCCCCTCAATCTTGCCTTCAAACACATTTTGATCTTCAAAAACATGCCATTCACCGAGCCAGTACATGTGCTTGAGATAATCAGCCTTTAGTAAGGTTCTTTGTCCCATTTTTAACTGAAGATAACGCCTCTCCATATGTCTTACCAATTGCTCAAGAAAAAGCTCTATCGAGATCAACTGACCAAAATGTGCTGCAAGAGATGTGGCTGATAAAGCTCCAAAATTGAGCTGATTGACATTTATACCTGTCCCCACTATAGACACATCTATTTGTTTACCTTTGAGGCTATTTTCTATGAGTATTCCTCCTAGTTTTTTGTTTTCAATATATAGATCATTAGGCCATTTGATCTGAATCTGTAAATCAAATAAATTCTGAACAGCCTCTTGAACTGACAGTGCTGTTACCATGTGTAAATAAAACTGATCTCCTATCTCTAAAAATTGAGGTTTTAATAATATGCTGAAGGTCAAGTTTTGGTTAGGCTCGCTTAGCCATACATTTCCTCGCTGTCCCTTACCTTTGGTTTGATGATCGGTGATCACGATGCTTCCTTCATGAATTTGGCCAGTTTTATAGAGTTCTGCGGCTTTGTCATTAGTAGAATGACACTCTGACATGTGTATGATATGCTTACCTAGAAAAATGGTATGCTCAAGTGAATTATGCACCGATTTTAGTATTTTTAAGCCACAATTTACATCTTTAATCTCAAATAGAGAAAAAACCACCGAATAGGCGTGGTTATTGGGAATACAAATTTATGAAGAAAACAAAACCTGAAGGCTCATTGAGTGCTGACAAACTTTGCGATCTTGTCGTGAAAGGAATGGAAGAAAAAAAAGCACATGACATCGTAGTGATGGACTTGAGAAAAGTAAAACATGCCGTAGCAGACTTTTTTGTACTATGCTCTGGTAATTCAGATTCGCAGATAGATGCTATAGCTGACTCCATAGAAGACGAAGTATATAAAGTAGCCAATGAAAGACCATGGCATAAAGAAGGTAAGGCTAATAAAGAATGGATCTTAATAGACTTTGCCAATGTAGTGGCTCATGTATTTAAAAAAGACAAAAGAGAATTTTTTGCGCTAGAAGAACTCTGGGGCGATGCTAAATTTACCAATGTGGCTAATTAAACACGAACTTTCCTAGATCGAATGCGTTTTAGATTTGAGTTTTTAAAAAGTATCAAAACTGATGAGTAACAACCCTAAGAATAAAAAAATAATGCCTAAACCTCCGCAAAAACCAAACACTCAGCTTTGGTTGATCATATCTGCGGTGGTTATCTTGATTGCGGTGACGCTTTTCAATAAATCTAATGCTACAGTAGAAGTTTCTCAAAAGAAATTTGAGGAGATGATGCTAGCAAAAGATGTTAAAAAGGTAGTCTTGATTCGTAACCAAAATCAAGCAGAGATCACACTAAAAGAAGGTGCATTAGAAAATAGTAAGTATAAAGATGAGCTTGAACAGCGAAACATGTTTCTCAATCAAACAGGCCCTCACTATATACTTAAAGTAGTTTCTGTAGATGATTTCAGTAAGAAGTTTGAAGAGATAGAGGCTAAAATCCCAAAAGCGGATCAAATAGGTCTATCTGTAGAAGAACGTCAAGACTATATGAGCTTTTTGACAAGTATTGGCTTTTTCATACTGATATTCTTCCTATTTTGGTTGATGATGAGAAGGATGTCTGGCGGTGCTGGTCCAGGCGGTCAAATCTTCAATATCGGTAAATCCAAAGCGGCACTTTTTGATGCGGAAAACAAAGTGAAAATCACTTTTGACAACGTAGCTGGATTGGACGAAGCCAAGGAAGAGGTAAAAGAGATTGTAGATTTCTTAAAGTACCCTTCAAAATTCACTAAGCTAGGTGGTAAGATCCCTAAAGGCGCTCTACTAGTAGGACCTCCAGGAACGGGTAAAACCCTCTTGGCTAAAGCTGTAGCAGGTGAAGCAGGCGTGCCATTCTTTACGCTTTCTGGTTCGGACTTCGTAGAGATGTTCGTAGGTGTGGGTGCTGCCCGTGTGAGAGACCTTTTCAAGCAAGCCAAAGAAAAAGCACCTTGTATCATCTTCATAGATGAGATCGATGCCATAGGTAGGTCAAGAGGAAAAGGTCAGATGCCTGGCTCAAATGACGAAAGAGAAAATACGCTCAACTCTCTCCTTGTAGAGATGGATGGCTTTGGTACAGATACAGGTGTGATTGTACTAGCTGCGACCAATAGACCTGATGTATTAGACTCTGCCCTACTCAGACCAGGTAGATTTGACAGACAGATTAGTATCGATAAGCCAGATATCGTGGGCAGAGAAGCCATCTTCAAAGTCCACCTAGAGCCTATCAAAATCGGCCCTAATGTAGATGCTAAAAAACTAGCAGCTCAGACTCCTGGATTTGCTGGAGCAGAGATCGCTAACGTATGTAATGAAGCTGCACTTATCGCTGCTCGTAGAAATAAAGAAGCAGTCGACATGCAAGATTTCCAAGATGCAGTAGATCGCGTGATCGGTGGTCTTGAGAAAAAGAATAAAATCATCTCTCCAGAAGAGAAAAAGATTGTTGCATATCATGAAGCTGGACATGCAGTGGCTGGTTGGTTCTTAGAACATGCTGATCCATTGGTCAAAGTAAGTATAGTTCCTAGAGGTATAGCAGCCCTAGGTTATGCGCAATACCTACCAAAAGAGCAGTTTTTGTATCAAACGGAACAACTCCTAGACGAGATGTGCATGGCACTTGGCGGTAGAGCCGCAGAAGATATCATCTTTGGTAAAATATCTACAGGAGCACTTAGTGACCTTGAGAGAATCACCAAGATGGCCTACAGCATCGTATCAGTCTATGGTATGAATGAAAAACTAGGTAATATCTCATTCTATGACTCTAAGTCTAGTGAGTACAATTTTAATAAACCATACTCTGAGCACACTGCACAGTTGATCGATGAAGAAGTAAATAAAATCATCGCGAAGGCTTATGAAAGAACAAAGAAACTACTCACTGACAAAAAGGCTGAACTTGAAATCTTAGCAAAAGAACTGCTAGATAAAGAGATTCTATTTCAAGCGGATCTAGAAAAGCTGATTGGTCAAAGACCTTTTGATAAGGAAACAACTTATCAAGCTTTCACTAATAAGAAGGAAACTCCTAAAGTAGATACCATATCGACTGAAGAAGTTAAGCCATCTGCAGATATGCAACAGGACTTAGAGCAAGTGAGCGAAAAAAATGACTCTAATAAAGAATAGATAATTTTTAAACAAACTAATCATTAAGACTAAACAAGCACTGATCGATCATATCGATTAGTGCTTGTTTTTTATAAGGCTATTTTATTTATAGCTTCAACGAGCTAACAGTAGATCTCCTAATAGTCATGTTTAGAGTTAGATTTATCTCTATACTCAATTGAAAAAACAAAGGCTGAGATTTATCCTCTCAGCCTTTGTTTAAAACCCTTCATTAATGCGAATTATTTTGCATTTGCAGTTTTTATGTTCTCTTGAGCCAATTCAAAATCAGGCAAGATCTTCAAAGCTTCATTGAATTGAACCAATGCTTCTGCTTTGTTATTTTGCTCTAATGCCATAAGGCCTTTTAGATTAAGCACTGCGGCTCTCAAAGGAACTTCCTGTTGCGTATTGTCCTTTTTAGGGAAATTCAATTTTACCTCGTCTATTTTTCTAGCGCTTAGCAGCATCTTGATAGAATTATCTGCCTCTGTAAATCTTTTTAGACCATACTGGAGATACGCGGCTTTATATAGAGTGAATAAATCATTGGTCAATAAATAAAGTGACTCATAATAGGATACTGATCGCTCGATAGCACCAATATTCTCTAGAGAAACAGCAGCTATTTCTAATGCGGCAATGTTGTCATCGTCTATTTTCAATAGATCAAGAGCTACCAAAGCACTGGAGCTATACTGCTCGTACTCGTAATATAAAGAAGCTAAGGCCTCGATATAGCGGAGATCTTGAGGGTACTTTTCGATCAGGCGAAATAGTGCATTTTTCGCTACTGTGACATCGTTGTATCTGAGGGCACGCGCGTAGATACGCTCATCTTCTTTCAACTCTTGTGCGCCTGCTGTCTTAGTACTATCTGGCTTAGCCTCTTGTGCATTAGCGACTACTGCACCTGTCATTGCTAAGGTCAATACAGCCAGAAAAAATTTTTGCTTTAACATGTTTGTTTTTGTTTAATTCAACGCTTTAATCCTAATTCCGCTGCAATTTCATACATTAATTGCAGTGCTTCACTTCTATCATTTTTGATATTTCCCTCTAGTATAGCTTCTCTGATACGCTCTTTGATGATGCCGATCTCTTTTCCAGGCTGAACCTTGAAAGCATTCATGATATCTTCTCCAGATACGGGAGGTTGAAAATTACGCAATTTATCTTTCTCCTCGACCTCTTGCATCTTTTGTTCCACTTTATCAAAGTTTTCCAAAAAACGCTTCACTTTCAAATCATTCTTAGAAGTAATATCCGCTCTACAAAGTGTCATCAGATCATCTACCTCATTTCCTGCCTCAAATAAAAGTCTTCTGATTGCTGAATCTGTGACAGTATCTTTGACTAACGCTATGGGTCTTAAATGCAATCTTACCAATTTTTGCACATATTTCATGTGTTCATTGAGTGGAAGTTTCAATCTTCTAAAGATAGTAGGGACCATTCTAGCTCCTTTTTCCTCATGACCATGAAAAGTCCAACCCACTTTTTTATTAAATCGCTTGGTGGCTGGCTTAGCGATATCATGCATGATCGCAGCCCAACGTAGCCAAAGGTCATCAGACATGGTACAAACGTTGTCTAAGACTTGTAAAGTATGATAAAAATTATCTTTATGTGATTTATCCTGTACGGTTTCTACTCCTTGTAAATCAACCATCTCTGGAAAGAACTGATGGAGCAACTTCGATACAAAAAGGAGTTTGAATCCATAAGAAGGCTTAGGAGTCAAGATGATTTTATTGACTTCATCGATGATTCGCTCCATAGAGATGATTTCCAGTCTCTGAGCATTATTCATAATAGAATCAAAAGTATCAGGTGCGATATCAAAACCCAACTGTGTAGCAAATCTAACCGCTCGAAGCATTCTAAGAGGATCATCCGAAAAAGTAACCTCTGGATCAAGTGGTGTTTTGATCAGTCTTCTCTTGAGATCTTTCTGACCATCGAATGGATCTATCAACTGTCCAAATGTAGCTTGATTCAAAGAAATAGCCATCGCATTGATCGTAAAGTCTCTCCTATTGAGATCATCTTCGAGCGTACCATCTTCTACAATAGGCTTCCGTGAGTCTCGCTGATAGCTTTCTTTACGCGCACCGACAAACTCCAACTCCCAATCGCCCACTTTGATCATGGCCGTACCGAAATTTTTAAATACTGATAGTGGTACTTTCTCTTCAAAAGATTCGGCTACTTTCTGTGCTAAAGCGATACCGCTACCGATACAGACAAAGTCCAGATCCTGTTTATTAGTGCGCTTAAGCAATAAATCTCGTACAAAACCACCTATCACATACACTGATACTCCCAACTCATCTGCACACTTACCTACACGTGCAAACAGTTCGTTCTGAGCTAATGCCTCTGAAAAATTATGTGACCCAACTGCTAAATTCAAAGCTTATTTTTTAAAGATTTTAACCTCACCATATTTCCCCAAACGCATCTTGGATACTTGAGGATTGATATAAGGAAAGTGTTCATCTATCTGAACTACCGTCAAATGATCATAGCCATTTGGAACCTGCTTTACTTTGATAGCCACCACGGATTTAGCTAACTGATAGAGTACTTGATTGAGCCAGTCGACCTTGCAAAACGCCATTCGAATGTCACCATCTGAATTCATCAGAGCAGACGGGACAAACTGTCCTTCTGGCAAGATCATCTCTAAAGGCTTTTCTGTCATCTCTAGGATATCATATAGCAATGGTGTTGGTTCTTTGACTAGGCCATTGAGCAGTCCAATCTCCCCTATCAATATCAGTTGATCATCAAACTTAAAGGAGGTGTCTTGAGCTAGTCTCTCCACCATTTCTGATAGGTAGCTGTAAGTAAGCATAAAGTATCCAGACTTACAGTGAATAATAGCTACTTGGTGTTCTCTGATAGATTGCTGTATCTGATAGATGACCTGTTTTTCCATGAGCCTTCAAAATTAACATAATAGTTCTTACAGTAAGTAAAAATCAATCATAAATACGGCTTACTAGTCAATTCTATATCATTCAAAATAGGATGGGAATGAAAGATCATAAACATTAAGTCACATTAACTATAACCTTTCGTAGGCTTATTCAACCTTTTATAGATAAAAAATTTGAATATAAACAAATATTATCTACTTTAGTAATTATTGATTTATTTGATAAATAAATATAACTATAGTGTCAAAGCTGTTTTCAGAACATTCAGATAATTCTCGCGGAGCATGGATCAGCGAGCCAACTGCTACCAACCTCATCTGGGTAGTGCTGCTATGGTTTGTTGGTAACTCTCTAAGCGTCATCGCTATGACAGATTTGTTTAGAGAAAGTCTTTTTCAAAGCAGATTCGCTTTACTTTACTTCATTATGATAAGCTCTACCATAGTCATGCTAGTCGTGGTGATCAATTACTTTAGAAATAAAACAAACCATTAATAATCCACCCTATTTGAAAATGGCCAGCTTGAAGATTCAAGCTGGCCATTTTTATTATTTTTCAAAAGTAATTCCATCGGGATCTGCACCCAAAAACTTCAAGCTTTCACTTAAATCGGATACCATCTTGTCCGGACCGCAGATGTAAAAATTCTGAGAGAAATCACTGATATGTTTTTTCAAAAACTCCATATTGATCAATCCATGCTCATGACCGGGTATCTTCTCATCACTCAGGATGGAGGTAAACTGGTCTCCTAATAATTCTTGAAAATAACCTTCTAGAACGACATCTTTACCTGTCTTATTAGCAAATATAAGTCGATTACCAGTAGTCTCACCTTTGGAAGCTAAGTCTCTAAAAATACTGATGAATGGAGTGATTCCAGCCCCTCCTGCGATGAAAGTACCTTTACCATGATACTGGATAGCTCCCCAAGCGTCATCTAGGATAAGCTCTTCACCAGCGATCAATTCATCTATCTTTTTAGTCACGCCCTCATGATCTCTGTAAGATTTGATCACAAACTCCAAATGCTCATCAGAAGGCAAAGAAGTAAAGGTAAAAGGTCTCTTTTCATCTCGCCATCCTGATTGATTGATAGCTACTTCAGTCGCTTGACCAGGAATAAAATCATAACCTTTTGGCTTTTCGACTTTGAGCTGTTTTACATCATGTGTCAATGAAAAAATGTCTAGAATTTTAACTGTATATGCCATTTTAAAATCTATTTGGTTCTATAATATTAAGCAGATACGATGCAGATTGTTTTTTTACACTGATCAGACATGATTATACCTCATAAAAAATCAAGGTCTTACATAATTTGTAAGACCTTGATTATTATACGCTTGCTTCCTGTCAGCTTGCTTTTAGAAGCCCCGCTCTTCTCAACAAAGCTTCAGGCTTAGGCTCTCTCCCTCTAAAGCGCTTATAAAGCGTCATAGGATGCTCTCTCCCTCCTGCTGATAAGATATGCTCTTTGAAAAGCTGTGATACTTTAGGATCAAAAATCCCCGCTTCTAAGAAATACTCAAAAGCATCTGCGTCTAAAACTTCAGCCCATTTGTAACTATAATATCCAGCTGCATAGCCACCTTGGAATATATGTGAAAATGATGGACTGATAGCCGTTCCGGATACATTGGGTAGTACATTGGCTTCACGAGTAGTTGACTCTTCGAAAGCTAAAATATCCTTTAACTCAGCAGGGTCTATGCTATGATAAGTCATGTCGAGAATCCCAAAACTCAACTGACGGATAGTCTGATATCCTGCATGAAAGTTTGCACTGGCTTTGATCTTTTCTACTAGTGTCGATGGTATCGCCTCTCCAGTCTCATAATGCTTCGCAAAAAGATCTAAAGCCTCTTTTTCATAACACCAGTTCTCAAATATCTGAGAAGGTAACTCTACGAAATCCCAATAAACATTGGTGCCCGACAGACTCTCATAGTGACCATCTGCCAACATACCATGCAGTGCATGACCGAACTCGTGAAAAAGCGTGGTCACCTCATTAAAAGTAAGAAGCGATGGCTTAGTGCTAGTCGGTTTAGTGAAATTGCAGACTATAGAAATGTGTGGTCTTTGCTCTTGCTCTTTACGCTTGTTTTGTCCTCTGTAGCTAGTCATCCATGCACCGTTTCTCTTGCCAGCTCTCGGAAAGAAGTCAGCATAGAAAACAGCAACATGTCTCCCTTGACTATCTGATACTTCATATGCCTTGACTTCAGGATGATAGACAGGTATATCCTTATTCTCTTTAAACTGCAAATCATATAGCTTACCTGCTACTAGGAATACACCTTCTATGACATTTTCCAGTTTAAAATATGGCTTTAGTAATTCATCATCTATGGCAAACTTCTCTTTCTTGAGTTTTTCTGCATAGAAGGCTAAATCCCACTTTTGCAATTTTTCAGGACCTCCCATTTTTCTTGCAAAGTCTTGAAGCTCTTGCATTTCTTTTAAAGCTACAGGCTTAGCCTTTTCTAGCATATCAGACAAAAAATCTGTTACCTTTTTAGGCTTCTCAGCCATACGTTCTTCTAATACAAAATCAGC
Source organism: Penaeicola halotolerans (assembly GCF_016464625.1). Taxonomy (GTDB): domain Bacteria; phylum Bacteroidota; class Bacteroidia; order Cytophagales; family Cyclobacteriaceae; genus Penaeicola; species Penaeicola halotolerans. The sequence goes on along the minus strand of NZ_JAEAGO010000001.1, from coordinate 489,868 downwards.
GAAAGAGTCATACCCCAAAAGCTTCGCTCTCTCATCCCTTAAAGTGATGATGTCTTTGATCACTTGAGTATTGTCAAATTCATCTCCTTTGAGGCATTTTGTATTATAAGCCATGAAGAGCTTTTCTCTAAGTGCTCTATTTTGAGCATAAGTCATAAAGGGTATATAGCTAGGATATGCGAGCGTCACTGCCCACTTGCCTTCATGCCCTCTCTCAGAAGCAAGTTCTGCAGCTGCGGCTATTTCGTCTTGTGGCAAACCATCCAAATCCGAAACATCCTCTAATATGAGTTCATAACGATTAGTTTCCGCCAGTACATTCTCACCAAACTTTAGGCTAAGCTGGGCTAGATCATTGTCGATGGCTCTTAGTCTCTCCTTCTTTTTCTCATCGAGCAGTGCGCCATTTCGTGCAAAGCCCTTGTATGTTTTCTCTAGTAGTGTCTGCTGCTCTGTACTTAACTGACTCTTATCTATTTGATCATAGACTGATTTGACTCGATCAAATAGCTCTTGGTCGAGCATGATATCATTGCTATAAGTCGTCAATAAAGGTGAAATCTCCCTTGCCAACTTCTGGATTTCATCATTGGTCTCTGCTGAATTGAGATTGAAAAAAATACTAGATATACGATCAAGCCTAGCTCCTGCAACTTCTAGAGCTTCGATTGTATTTTGAAAAGTGGGGATCTCCTTTACCTTTTTAATAGCAGCTATTTCTGACTTAGCTTCCTCTATAGCTGCTTTTATTGCTGGCAGGTAGTTTTCAGTCTTTATTTTATCAAAAGGTGCTGTATCAAATGGTGTTTTAAAATCTATCAATAATGGGTTCATAAACTTATTTTTTGTAAATGCATTCAAAGGTTATGCTGAATTTTGATTTGAAGTCATATTGTCAGACTTCCTGAAATTTTAATCGATTGCTTCGTGATAATGTTTTTGGTTTTTAGCCATGTTTTGTGAAGTCCAAGGGATGTCATGTCGTTTAGAATACTTTCTCACAGCACAATCAGCCACATTGCAGTATTGACAACAAAGATCTGGTAGACATGGATCCGCATGGATAAAGACTTCTACTACACCTGGAAGCTCTTTTTCCAAGATACGCTCCATCTCTTCAACCTCATCATGTACCGCTGTCAGGGTAAAATAGTACGGCAAAGTCAAATGACAATCTACATGGTGATCTCCACCGTAACGAAGCACCCTCAGATTGTGTACATCGATCCAGTTTTCTCGCCTGTTTTTATTGAGGCTTTTGACGACTTTACCGATCATCTTGGGACTAGACTCATCCATGAGTGCGCTGATCGACTCTTTGAGTATTTGAAACCCGCTATACAAAATGAAAAAAGCAAAAGCTAATGATAAGGCGCTATCCAACCATGGCCAGCCAGTCAAATAAACGATGACTACACCAAGCAGAAGCACCAAGCTACTCCAAGCATCAGTGAGGATATGCTTACCATCTGCTTTGATCGTAATAGAATTGAGCCTTTCACTTCGCTTGATGAGCGTCAGTCCAAGCACAAAGTTGACTCCTGTACTCAGCGCTATGAGTAAAAGACCAAAAGGAAGATTACGTGGAACGCTAGGGTCAATTAGCCCCTCAATTGACCTGAAACCAATGAAAAATGCAGCAATCACTATAAGTGCTCCCTCTAAACCTGATGAAAAAAACTCAATCTTGCCATGACCATAGGGATGATTTTCATCTTTGGGAAGCGCACTCAGATAAATGCTATATAGAGCAAACCCAGAAGCAACTACATTGATGATACTTTCTAGTGCATCAGACAGTATAGCATTTGATCCTGTGATAAAAAAAGCAACAAACTTAATGACTAATAATAAGACACTTACACCAAACGAAATGGCTATCAATCGCTGCTTTTCATCTTGAAACTTAAACATTATAAATGGTTTTTACTCTTCTAGCCTTCAATTTAATTGGGGCTTAAGGCGCTTCATAAAATGGATCTTTATAAAGTTATCAATTTTAAATATCCTACAATAAAAAAGTCAGCTGCAAAGCTGACTTTTTTGATTAAAACAATGCTTTAGCTATTCGATAAGTAGCTTCTGCCTTACTCATCGTATAGTAATGAAGACATGGTACACCCGCTGCTACGAGTTCTTTACTCTGCTGTATAGCCCATTGAATACCTACTTCTCTCACAGCGGCATTGTCTTTACATTTTTCCAATTCATCTAGCAGAGCATCTGGCATGTCAATGTGAAAAGTACTTGGTAGCATCGTGATCTGATTTAGTGTCGTAATGGGTTTCAGTCCTGGAATGATCGGTACATGTATGTCATTAGCTCTACACTTATCTACAAATTCAAAAAATTTCTGATTGTCAAAAAACATCTGAGTCACAATATAATCTGCTCCAGCCTTTACTTTTTCTTTGAGATACTTCATATCTGTACGTAGACTCGGTGATTCAAAGTGCTTCTCCGGATATCCTGCCACACCTATGCAGAAGTTAGTACTATTATTATTTTCCACTTCTTCGTGCAAGTAGTGACCATTGTTCATATCGACTACTTGCTTGAGCAGCTCAGAAGCATAAGCATGTCCATTGTCTTCTGGCATAAATCGACCTTCAGATTTGATCGCATCTCCTCTAAGTACTAGCACATTGTCCACACCGATGAAGTTGAGATCAATCAATGCATTTTCTGTTTCTTCTTTATTAAATCCACCGCAAAGCAAGTGCGGTACAGCATCTACTTTAAATCGATTCATGATCGCTGCACAGATCCCTACAGTTCCTGGCCTTTTGCGAGTAGATACACGCTCCAACAATCCATTAGGATGCTTTTTATAGATATATTCTTCTCTATGATAAGTCACATCGATGAAGGGTGGGTTAAATTCCATCAAAGGCTCTATGCTATTCATCATTTCATTCATATTTTGTCCTTTCAATGGAGGCAAAATCTCAAATGAAAACAGTGTTTGCTTTGCGTTTTGAATATGTTCGGTGATTTTCATATCGATTGATTAATAAGCTAAGTTAGGCGCTAACCATTTTTCCATTTCTTCCAGAGACTTCTGCTTTCTTTGAGCATAGTCGATTACCTGATCTTGCTCTATTTTGCCCAGTGCAAAATATCGAGACTTAGGATGTGAAAAATAAAATCCACTCACAGCTGCCGCAGGATACATAGCAAAGCTCTCTGTGAGTTTGATCCCAGCGAGTTTCTCTGCCTGAAGCAAATCAAATAGATCTGCTTTCTCTGTATGATCTGGACATGCAGGATAGCCAGGAGCAGGTCTGATTCCTTGATAGTTTTCTCTGATCAGCTGCTCATTTTCTAGTTTTTCATCTGGTGCGTATCCCCAAATTTCTTTTCTGACCTTCTCATGCATCAACTCTGCAAAAGCTTCTGCAAGTCTATCCGCTATGGCTTTTAGCATGATACTATTATAGTCATCGTGTGCTTGTTTGAATCTCTCCAAGTGCTCTTCTATACCTATACCAGCTGTGACAGCGAAGAAGCCAAGGTAATCATCTTGCTCCTTGACAAAATCCGCTAAAGAGACATTGGCAAGTCCTTTACCTTTCTTTCCTTGCTGACGTAAAAAGTGAAAACTCTTTATCTCAGCACCAGTCTGTGGATCAAAGACCTTGATATCATCACCATTTCTCTGAGCTGGAAATAAACCCACCACTGCATTGGCTTGAAGCCATTTTTCACTGATCACTTGATCGAGCATGGCTTGAGCATCATCAAAAAGTCTTTTAGCTTCTTCACCTACTACTTGATCCTCAAAGATTTTAGGATATTTGCCGCTAAGCATCCATGTGCTGAAAAATGGCGTCCAATCGATATAAGCTCTAATTTCCGCTAAATCATAGGTATTAAAGGTCTGAAGACCTAACTGCTTTGGTTTAGGTGGTGTGTAATCATTCCAATCTATCTGAAGTGCATTTGCCTTAGCCTCTTGATAACTGATATAGTTTTTCTCCTTTTGTCTACTTAGGTGATCCTCTCTAAGTTGTGCATACTCTTCTTTGATTTTACCAAAAAGCTTATCATAAGACTCCTCTCCCGTCAACTCGCCAGCAACAGGGACACTCTTAGAAGCATCAAGCACGTGCACAACAGCTCCACTATACACGGGATCTATCTTTACAGCGGTATGTATTCGTGAGGTAGTAGCACCTCCTATGAGGAGAGGGATCTTGAGTCCTTGACGTTCCATCTCCTTCGCGACAAAGACCATCTCATCTAGTGAAGGGGTGATCAGTCCAGATAAACCTATGATATCAACTTCCTCTTTGATAGCCGCAGCGATGATCTTATCAGCTGGCACCATCACTCCTAGATCGATGATTTCATAATTATTGCATGCGAGTACTACACTCACGATATTTTTACCGATATCATGCACATCGCCTTTTACGGTAGCCATGAGTATTTTGAGTGGACCTCTTGATTGGGTGCCTCCTGCTGCTTGTATCTCTCGTTTTTTTTCAAGGATAAAGGGTTCTAAGTAAGCTACAGCTTTCTTCATGACACGAGCACTTTTAACCACTTGTGGAAGAAACATTTTGCCAGAGCCAAAAAGGTCTCCTACGACATTCATTCCATCCATTAGAGGGCCTTCGATCACTTTCAGTGGATCATTTAGTTTCAACCTAGCTTCTTCCGTGTCAGCATCAATGTATTCCACGATGCCTTTGATCAGTGCATGTTCGAGCCTCTTTTCTACGGGATCATTACGCCAAAGCTCAGCTTCTTTTTCCTTTTTATCTGAACCTACCACCTGCTCTGCAAAGGCCATCAAACGCTCTGTGGCATCAGGTCGTCTATTCAATAGGACATCTTCGACATGCTCTAAGAGATCCTTTGGGATATCATCATAAACTTCGAGCATCGTAGGATTCACGATGCCCATATCCATACCATACTGTATCGCATGGTATAGAAAAGCCGAATGCATAGCTTCTCTAACCGTATTATTCCCTCTAAAAGAAAAAGAAACATTACTTACGCCTCCACTTACTTTAGCTCCTGGTAGGTTTTCTTTGATCCACTTGGTGGCTCTGAAAAAATCAATGGCATTATTGACATGCTCCTCCATTCCAGTAGCGACAGGAAATATATTTGGATCGAAAATAATATCCTGAGGAGGAAAGTCCAATTGTTCTCTTAGGAGATTATAGCTTCGCTCACAGATGGCTATCCTCCTTTCATAAGTATCCGCTTGACCGTCTTCATCAAAGGCCATAATCACTACTGCTGCTCCAAACCTTTTGATCTTTTTTGCTTGGGCTAAAAACTCTGCTTCACCACCTTTTAAACTAATGGAATTGACAATACCCTTACCTTGAATACACTTTAGGCCTGCTTCAATGATGTGCCACTTAGAGCTATCTATCATGATCGGAATGCGTGATATATCTGGCTCCGCAGCTATTAGGTTGAGGAATTTAACCATGGCAGCTTCCCCATCAAGCATCCCTTCGTCCATATTGACATCAAGTACTTGAGCGCCACCTTGTACTTGATCCAAAGCGATTCCTAAAGCTTCATCAAATCTACCATCCTTGATCAGTCTGGCAAACTTCTTTGACCCAGTTACATTTGTTCTTTCACCGATATTGATAAAATTAGCGCTGGGAGTAACCACCAAAGGCTCCAATCCAGATAATCTTAGGGTATAATCTTTACTCGTTTGTGTCATGATGGAAAATATCTTAAGCTAATGCCTCTGCTGTTGTTCTAGGACTATACTTGGCTGCTACTTCAGCGATGGCTTTAATGTGAGGGGGAGTTGTCCCGCAGCAGCCTCCTACTATATTGAGCAGTCCTTCTTGTAAAAACTCCTCTACTTGAGCAGCCATCAACTCTGGTGTTTGATCGTAAGCACCAAACTCATTAGGTAGTCCAGCATTAGGATGGGCGCTCACTGCAAACGGAGCTTTACGGGCTAGGACTTGTAGATAAGGTCTAAGCTCTTTAGCACCTAAGGCACAGTTTAATCCAATGCTTAAAAGAGGCACATGGGACAATGAGATCAAAAAGGCTTCAGTGGTCTGACCTGAGAGTGTGCGTCCACTGGCATCTGTGATAGTACCCGAAACCATGATCGGAAGGCCAAAATCAGGTTGATTTAATTGCTTAGCATATTCCTCATAGACATCTTGTATCGCATACAGTGCTGCCTTGGCATTGAGCGTATCAAAAACAGTCTCTACCAATAATATGTCCGCTCCACCATCTATCAAACCTCTGATCTGCTCAGTGTAAGCCTCCACCAATTGATCAAAATTAATTGCTCTAAAACCTGGATCATTGACATCTGGAGAGATGGAAGCAGTCCTATTGGTTGGACCTATAGATCCGGCTACGAATCTAGGTTTGTGAGGATTATTCTCTGTAAATGCGTCAGCAACTTCTCTAGCTATCTTTGCCCCTTGAAGATTAAGTTCATAAGCCAAATGCTCCAAACCATAATCAGCCTGAGCGATACTAGTACTGCTAAAAGTATTGGTCTCTGCTATATCCGCTCCAGCTTCAAAATAGGCAGCATGGATCTCTTTGATGACATCTGGCCTTGTCAGTGTCAATAGATCATTATTTCCTTTGAGAGGATGCGTGTGATCCACGAGTGAGGTATTGCGAAAATCATTTTCCTCTAGCTTATATCGCTGGATCATCGTGCCCATGGCACCGTCCAATATGAGAATACGTTCTTTGAGGAGTTTAAGGAGTTGTTCTTTTCTATTCATAGTCTACTAATCAACTATCGAGAAAGAACCGCTAAGAGGTAGCGTTTGCTCATCTTTATCTAAATAGATCATTTAGAATGGGAATTAGCACCTTGTTTTCAGGTTGCTAAGACGTCAACGGGCCCGTCCCTCAGTCTTTCTCGATAAGCAAGCTCAAATGTAGGCTAGAAATATGGATTATGAAAGTTTGGACTCGGATTTTTGAGAATTTATCAAAGATCAAAAGTATATAAAAATCAAAAGCCATCCCTATAGTTAGAGATGGCTTTTACTTTAGATTCTTTTAAACTTACCTTTCCTTCATCTCAGCGTAATATCCTCTAAGTCTCTCTTCAAACTCTGGCCATTTATCTTCCAAAAAGATTGGCTTAATGAGTACTAGCAGCTTCTCAAATGTGTCATCATCCTGATTATTTGCTGCTTTAATAATGTTAGCATCAATAATTGAAAACACCTTTTCATTCATCAATTCATCACCATATATATTCAAGTAAGTATTGATATTCACTAGAAAATACTCTGTCGCAGGATAGTTGATATCAGTAGCATTTTGATAAAAAAGTATAAAGGTATCCTCATCTTCTAATGCACTACCTGGCAATGTCTGGAAGTAAGCATCAATCAAGTGGCTTACATCTTCACCTTCTTCATTGAGTGCATCGATGTATGATTTCAAAAACTCTTGAGACCTATCTCCTGTAGCATACTGTTTAGAAAGCTCATAGGAAGGAGCTGATGTTGGATCTTTTACCCATCTTCCAACATTTAGAAAGTTTTCGACTTCTCTATAACCTACCAGCTTTTTGACGATTTCTCCATCAGGGTTAATAAAAAACATAGTAGGATAAGCGGTCACTGGATACGTTTCATCAAATACCAGACCTGCTTCAGATTCCATGTCAATTTTGAAATTAACAAAAGTCTCGTTGTAAAACTCCCCTACCTCATCAGCAGCAAAGACATTTTGATCCATCATCTTACATGGACCACACCAAGTCGCATAGGCATCTACAAAAATTAATTTATTCGATTCCTTAGCCTGTTTGAGTACATCGCTCCAATCTCCTTTATTGAAATTGATCGGTTCAGCCAACAGGGACAAGCTAAACAACAAAGCGACAAATGATAGAGTGATTTTTCTCATGATATGTGTAAAGATGATCTCTTAGGAAAGTTACCAATTAAATAGCAAACTGTGTAGCAAGAGAAAAGATTTACATAAAAAATACCCAATATCAGGTATTAATACTTAATGAAACGCTCTAGGTAATGGGCGATTTTAGTACTTAATTCATTGGGATTAAAAGGCTTAGAGATGTAGTCATCTAGTCCATTTTTTTCTAATTGGTCTTTCACCTCTATCAAAGAGCTTGCAGACAGGGCTATGATCGGTACTTGGAGATAGTGCGGATCTTTCATGAGGCGAATCGCTTTAGCTGCTTCAAATCCATCCATGACAGGCATCTGTAAATCCATCAAGATCAGGTCATATCTTTCTAAATAGACTTTACGAAGTGCTTCTACGCCATTGCTCGCATGATCTATGTGTTTGATCTGCCATTTTCTTAAAAACTTCTCTACCATCAGACGATTGACTGCATTATCTTCTACTACTAGAATTTTCGCTGCTGTATGGTCTTTGAGATCAGTATTTTCTAATTGCTTTTGAAGGGCTTTTGGGTTTTCTGCTCTTTCTAATAATAAGTCAAATGTAAACTTAGCACCACTTCCTAGCTCACTTTCTACAGTAACTTCAGATTTAAATAGCGTTAGTAATCGCTTCACAATGGCCAAACCTAGCCCAGTACCTCCGTACTTTCTCGTAGTATCTGTACTGGCTTGCGTGAAAGCTTCAAAAATAGAATCTAACTTATCAGAAGAAATCCCTATGCCCGTATCTGAAATCTCAAATCGCAACAGATGTCCCTTCTCATCCGAAGAAAGTAGCTGTACATTGACGCTCACAGATCCTTTGTCAGTAAACTTCACAGCATTACTTAGGAGATTATTGATCACTTGACTGAGTCGCATAGAGTCTCCTCTCACTTCCTCAGGTATCTCATCATCTATGCTGAGGCTTATATGGATGGACTTTTCACGTGCTTGATAAGAATAGCTGTGAACGATGCGCTGCATCAACTCTCTAAAACTAAAGTCAATATGCTCTAGCACAAGCCTCCCCGATTCTATTTTATTGTAATCGAGGATGTCATTGATCAAGCCAAGTAGATTTTCAGCTGAGAACTGAAGTGTTTTGAGATTTTCCAACTGATCTGGACGAGGATCATCCTCTATGAGTAAGTGTGACAATCCAATTACAGCATTCATCGGAGTTCTGATCTCATGACTCATGATAGAGAGAAACTGTGTCTTGGCTACAGCAGCCTGCTCAGCTTTGTCTTTAGCCTCTAATAACTGCCTCTGAGCAAAGGACAGCTCCGTGATATCTCTAGCTATACCCACATAGTATCGAGGCTTATCATGTTCATCTTTGATGAGTTTTCCCTCATGCGTGTAGACTCTATACTCACCAGCATTAGTCCTTATTTTATACTCAAAGTTTGGCACATCTTCTCTCTCTTGAACTACCTTAGCAAAACTTTCTTGAATCTTCCCTCGATCATCTTCATGAAGGAAATCTAGAAAGGATTTACCAATCAATTGCCTTGGTTCATAGCCTAGATAATGCTTCGTATTGGGTGATAAATAAGAGAATCTCAACTCCAAATCAATAGAGAAAATGATCTCTGAAGACTCTTCAACAAGCGTTCGATACTTTTCTTCACTTTGTCTCAGGGCTTCTTCGGCCTTGGTGCGCTCTGTGATATTTCTGACGATACCCAAACCATAAGTGATCTTTTTGTACTCATCTAATATTGGGTGGATGATCACTTCGTAAAAAGCTTCATTGAAAGGAAAAGCACCCGTGACAGTCATTTTTCGCTCAAAGCATGTATTGACCAAGGATTGGATGTATTCTTGACTTTTGATCTTCACATCCTTGATCTTGAATCCTTCAAACATCTTTGAAGATACTCCCCAATCTTTGAGATCAGTGCCCTCCGCGATGATATAGCGCTGCTCATGATCAAAAAGAAACACATTAGTCTCTGGAATATTGGCTGCTAATACCCTGTACCTACTTTCACTCTGCTCCAAGGCCAGTCTTGCCAGCTTTCTCTCAGTGATATCAAGTAAAACTCCCTGATGTGAGATGATATTTCCCTTTTCGTCATAGACCTCATTGGTTTTATCTTCTACCCATCTCAGTTCGCCACTCTTACACTTGATCCTATATTCCCCACTGAAAGCTTTAAAACCTTTATTGGTTTTTACAGTATCAAAGTATTTAGAAATATTCGCAATGTCCTCTTCGTACACTAAGTCGAGAAAATTCACTTTATCATTGATGAGGTCTTGAGCATTGTAGCCAAACTGGCTGATGTTATCAGACATGTAGCGTATCGGAAAGCGATCATCTGCTTCTAATAAGAAGAGTACAGCAGGGCTATTCTCTACGATCAGACGCGCCTTTCTACTAAGCTCTTCATAGCGTTTCTTGGTCTCTACTTCTCTGATGATAGAGGTATAGCCTATTGCCTTTCCCCGCTCATTGAAGAGCACTTGAAAAGAAGATTCGACTGGAATGGCTCTACCGTCTTTGAGATGATGAATCACTTCACCGCGCCAAGATCCTTCTTCTCTTATTTGCTTAAAGCACGCCTCTTTTTCTGCTGTCGAATAGTACTCCCAGATCAAGGCTTCTTTGATCTTTTTACCGAGGATCTCCTCTTTTGATATTTTGTAAACTCGCTCTGAGGCCTGATTCCAATATGTCACTCTAAAATCAGCATCAATGGCCATCACAGGATCATTGATCTGAGAGAGCATTTGTGCTTGCAATACGATATTGTACTCAGCGTCTTTCCGCTCTGTAATATCCTGAACGATACCGACAAGCTCGATAGGTTCTCCTAGTTCATTGGCTTTGAGACGTGCACTCGCAAGCACGTGTCTCTTGACTCCTAGGCCATTTTTAATTCTAAACTCAAATGGCTCTACAGTCTCTCCAAAAAGTAATCTCTTAATCTGTCTCTTGACTCTCGCTCGATCACGCTTGCTTACACGACCAAAAAGGCCTTTGAATGAATGCTCCAAGGTTCCTTGTTTGACACCATAAATCTCAGCTAGCCCCTCAGAGAAGATCAACTCATTACTCGATGCAATCCATTTCCAGCTGCCTGATTTAGAGATGATCTCTGTTTGGGAAAGTAGCTGCTCATTAGCTTTAAGCGCTTTCTCCACCTCATTTCGCTTATACGCACCCATGATGATATGTCCCAACTGCCTGAGCACATATTCGTCATTTGTATGCCAGTTTCTGGCTTGTAAAACCGTATCAAAACCATAAAAGCCCTTCAGAACTCCGTCAGACATCAATGGAAAGCTTACAAATGACTTTGTGACAGACTTGGATATGCTCTCGAGAAATGATGCTGAAACTCGGAAATCAGTATCGACATCGTTGATAAAAACGACTTCATCTGCCTCAAACTTATTCATCAGCCAATCTGCCAAATCTCCTACGAGTATATGCTGACTAGCCGATAGGGGCGTCACTTCAGGTAAGTTCCATTCCTCTTGCAAATAGAAAAAATCCGCTCCTTCAGAGAGCATGTACAAATAGGCTCTGTCGGCCTTTTCGAAAATGGCTAACCGTTGAAGCGCTTCTTTGGTCAAGCGATCAAAATCAGCAGAGGTAGCATTGATAAATAAAGTAGATACCTCATTAATCAAATGTTCTAACTCAAACCGCTTCTTGAGTGATTTCTCCGCCTTTTTATAAGCGGTGATATCTCTTGAATTGAGCAAGATGCCATTGATAGAAGGATCATGCGTGAGCACCGTAGCGATACCTTCAAGCAGCACATATCCACCATCTTTAGTCACATGTCTGAAGTCTACTTGAAGTGTTTTTCCAAAATTGTTTCGCTCCTTGTAAAACAACTCCTTGATCGCCTGTCTGTCATCTTCATGTACCATGTTGAATGCAGGCTGACCGATCACTTCCTCTTCTGTAAATCCGAAATAACTGTAAAAAGAAGGGCTCTCATAGAGCATCGACCCATCTTCACCTATGATCGCTATGAAGTCAGAGCTATTTTTCAATAATGAATTGAAGAAATCAATGTTCCGATCTTTTAAAAAAATAGAGTTTTTGACAGGAGTGATGTCTGTAACCAACCCTGTAAATTTTAGTAGCTGACCATTCGCTCCAAATACTGGAAGCCCTTGTATTCTTAGCCATTTGGATGGATTTCTACTGAGTCTAAATTCTATGCGTATTTCCTTTTCTTGCTCCCAACCTATCGCCATCTGTTGTTCGAAGCTACTTTTGTCTAAGTGATAGACTTGACTATACCAGTTTGGAGCAAATCCTGCTACAGGTGGATAGGCTAATCCTAGCAACTTATACGTACCCTCAGACCAGATCTGCGGTGATTGCTCAGTTGCATACCACTCCCATGTACCTGCATGTGCTCCATCTAGCGCAAGTTTGAACCTAATATTTTCCTCTTCTTGCTTGATTGCCTGTAGCTTGAGCGTGGTGATATTCTTTCCTATCGATTGCCAAAAAAGCAAGTCACCCTCTTCATTAGAGATAGGGATATCTGTCCATTCTATCCAATGCGCTTTTCCTTGAGCATCAGTGATCAGCGCCTCATCTTTGACCGTCTTACGCGTTTTATTATGATGTTGGAGTTTTTCTAAAAACACTTCTCTTTCATCCTCATCGACCAGATCAAGTAGATTAAACCCTTTGATTTGTTCGGTCTTAAAACCAAAAAAATCAGCATACGCTTGATTGGAAAAAAGCAATCTATACTGCGGATCATAATAGCATATCAAATCACTTTGACTATCTATCAATAGTTTTAAAAGTGACTGATCTTTATTAAAATCGATGCTAGGACTATTAATCTCCATTTATTTTACTTTACCGTTTGAGTTTTTATCAATTGTGTCATTTTGATACTTCCTTTTTTTATTTGGATAAAGTCCCAAATAAGATGCACTCAAACTGAATAAACCTAATGCTATTTACGAAAAAAAAAGCCAAGTAACCAATAAGTGTCTGCTTTGAAAATGCAGTACTTATCTGAAAGAAAACTATATTTAATGATCCAACGATCGAAACAACCTATGATAAAAAGAAAAAATCACTTGCTGCTTTTACTAGGGTTATTCCTTTTAAACCTATCAGCCCTAGCTCAAGAAAAAACATTGATCAAAACTAGCGACCTGACTAAGATCGTCACCACAGGTGGTCAAGATATCTCAAATGATGGCAAATGGGCCGTTTTTGTCAAAAATAGTATTCAACACAAAAGCGAAAATCAGTACAACTATCAAAGTCATCTATGGTGGGTAGACCTCAGCACAGGTGAGCTCAAACAACTCACCCATGGGGATAAAAATGATAGTCAGCCTGCGATCTCTCCAGATGGCAAACACATAGCCTTCGTTAGATCGAATCAGATATGGCTACTACCGATAGCTGGAGGAGAAGCATTTGCTCTCACTGAGCATCCTAATGGCGCTAGCGCGCCAAGCTGGTCTCCTGATGGCTCTCAGATACTTTTCAGTAGCACCATCCCTATGTGGGATCTCGAAGGAAAACCAACTTGGCCTTATGAGCGTCCAGGAAGAAAGTATGGTGATGAACCTAACTACAAAGCAAAAGAAAAACCTTCTATCAAAGGGAATCCTGATGGCACACTTGAAGAAGTTCGTGCTTGGCTAGCAGAAAATGCAGCCAAAAATGACCCTACAGTGATTGATAGATTGAATTTTTTAGGTGAAAAATCACTTTCTCCAGACCTCTACTTCAGCCATCTATTCTCGATAAGACTGAGCGATCGCGAACAAATACAACTAACTGATGGCTTTCAAAACTACTACAGTGCTACTTGGGCACCAGATGGGAGCCACCTACTAGCTACCTCTGTCAAGTATGAAGAACATCCTGACAGAACAATGCATACCGACATTTATAAAATCAATCTTAGTGATAAAAAAGCATCTCTATTTCTTCATATCACTAATCATCGAGTAGGTAACCCAGTCTATTCTCCAGATGGAAAACTCGTGCTATTTGGAGGTCAAGACATCAGAGAAAGCAGTTACAACCAGAGTATGTTAGGAGTAGTCAGTGCTGAAGGCACTAATACCCAATGGATCACTGAAGAACTAGATAGAAGCGCTGGGAGCCATACTTGGTCACCAGATGGTCAATCAGTTTACTTCACAGCTGCCAACCAAGGAGGATTTACCTTATACCAATATAATGTCAAAACTGCAGAGATCAATGAAACCATCTCTGGACCAGTTGGTGTGACAGATTTTGCTTTGGCAAATGATAAAATACTCTACACCCTCACCAAAGTAGCAAATCCAAGTGAACTCTATCTCAGAGAGATCAAAGGAAAAAAAGTAGAAACCAAACAACTCACAAAATTTAATGAGTCTTGGCTAGCTAACAGACTGATCGTAGAGCCTACCGCCCACAGGTATACTACAGTAGAAGGCTATGAAATAGACTATTGGGTGATGGAGCCAGCTAAGCGCCAAGAAGGAGTTAAGTATCCAACAGTACTCCAGATGCATGGTGGACCAAGTGCGATGTGGGGACCTGGCGAGTTTAGTATGTGGCATGAATTTCAACTCATGGCTGCATGGGGATATGGAGTGGTATACGCCAATCCGAGAGGAAGTGGTGGCTATGGCAAAAACTTCCAGAGAGGAAACTATCGCAACTGGGGAGATGGACCTGCCGCTGATGTACTCGAAGCACTCGATCTCGCTACAGAGCAATACAGCTGGATAGATCGCAATCAATATGTCTTAACAGGTGGTAGCTACGCTGGCTATCTGACCGCATGGATCGTAGGACATGACCACAGATTCAAGGCTGCCTATGCGCAGCGTGGCGTGTATGAACTTACTTTCTTCATGGGGGAAGGCAATGCTTGGAGACTCGTCCCTAATCACTTTGGCTATCCATGGGAAGACGGTGTCAAAGAAATCCTAGACTATAACTCTCCCCAAAACTATGTGCAAGACATCCGTACGCCACTACTCATTCAACATGGTAGCGTAGACTACCGCACAGGTGTCAGACAGTCTGAGCTACTCTACAAAAGTTTGAAAATCCTAGGCAAAGAAACTGAGTATGTACGCTATCCAGATGAAGGACACGAACTCAGCAGATCTGGCGCTATCCATAGACGCATGGACAGGCTCAATCGCATCATTGAGTTCTTTGAACGCTATGTAAAACACCCAAACTAATCTAAGCAGCTATACATCATGATCAAGAAAATACTCATGTTATCTATAGGCTTGACTTTTGGCTATTCACTAAAAGCTCAAAACGCCTACTTTAGTACACATCCTGCCCCAAACCCTGACGGTACCCAAGTGTACTTTGCCTATCAGGGGGATATTTGGGTCACAGAAACTAAAGGTGGTACAGCGCGTAGAGTCACCGCAATGCCTGGAGATGAATCTCACCCAAGGGTTTCTCCAGATGGCAAATGGCTAGCCTTTACTGGCGCTCAAGACGGCAATCCAAATATCTATGTCATGCCTATCGATGGCGGTGATATCAGACAACTTACCTATCACGATGGCGCGGATTTGATGAGTTCTTGGAGCTGGGATAGTGAGCAGCTTTACTTTTCCTCTAATCGCTACAATAGGGTCTCCACCTATCAAGTATCGCTAGCAGGTGGTACCCCCAAGCGACTTTTTGGACATTACTTTAATATCCCTCACGACTTACTAGAAAATCCACTGAACAAAGAGCAGTATTTCTTCACAGATTCATGGGAGAGCTACAATCAAGCCTCTCGCAAACGTTACAAAGGGGCTTTTAACCCTGATATCAAGTCCTATGATATCAAAAAAGATAGCTATGAGCAATTAACCAACTATGAAGGCAAGGACATGTGGCCTAGCTTTTCGAAAGCTGGACAGCTATACTTTGCTTCTGATGAAGTCAATGAGGAAATGAACCTTTATACTTTAGAACAGGGTAAAAAAGTAGCCTTGACAAACTTCAAAACAGCCATCAGAAATCCACAAGTGAGTGCCAATGGACAAGTGGTCGTGTTCGAAAAAGACTATCAGCTATTTGCCTACTACCCTGCTGATAAATCTACAAAAGAGATACCCATCAGCATCAGTAGTGCCAATGCCCTAGAAACTAGTCAAACTTTTAACACGAGTGGAAACATCAGCCACTATGATATCTCATCAGATGGCAAGAAGATCGCCTTTGTTTCTAGAGGACTCCTCTTTGTGACTGATATCAAAGGAAAGTTTACCCAAAGAATCCCTACACCTCTGCATGAAAGAGTTCAAGAAGTCAATTGGCTTGAGGACAATAAAACTTTAATATTCAATCAAACCAACAAAGGCTGGAGAAACCTCTATACTGCTGCAGCAGATGGTAAGGGAATTCCAAAGCAAATCACCTCTCAAGAGCAGCATGATCGTGATCTTGTGATGTCAGCTGATAGGAAGTTAATGGCTTTCTATAGTGGGAGAAATGATGTCAAAGTGATCAATCTTACCGATCTCAAAGTGCAAACAGTTGCATCGGATGAGCTGTGGGGATTTCAAAATAATCCAGCACACTTCTCTCCAGACAATAAATTTCTAGCCTTCAATAGCACTAGAAATTTTGAGAAGGAAATCATCATAGTCAATCTAGAAACCAAGCAGATCACCAATCTGACACACACTATGGTTTCCGAAAACAGTCCTCACTTCTCAGCTGATGGACAGTATATCTACTTTTCTACAGATCGTACGCAGCCTTCCTATCCTACTGGTGCTACAAGCCCAAAAATTTACCGTATCCCACTTGTCAAGCTGATGGAGCCTTTTAAAAGTGATGAGTTTGAAAAACTCTTCGAGGATGAAGGTCTCGACAAAAAAGGCGATAAAATAAATGTAAGCATTGATTTCAAAGATATAGAGAAGCGATGGGAACAAGTGACTACAGCTAGCAACTCTCAGGTGAGCCCTTTTACCATTGTCAAAGATGGAAAGCATACAGTGCTCTATAATTCCAATCAAGATGGTGCAGGATTTACGCTTTGGAAAACAGAAATAGCGCCTTTTGAAAATAATAAAACAGAAAAGTTTAAAGGAACCAGAGGAAGTATCAATAATATAGTAGCAGCCAAATCTAATATCTATGGACTGATGGGTGGAGATATCCATCAACTCAAAGTAGATGCTGGCACAGTCGAAAAGATCAGTATAGATTACCGATTTGAGAAGAACCTCAGAGCTGAATTTGAGCAAATGTTCTATGAGACATGGGCAAATATTGCTGAGAATTTCTATGATAAAGACTTTCATGGCATAGACTGGAAAGCCATCAAAAAGACCTATGAAGTACACTTACCTAAGGTGACCAATCGATCTGACCTTCGTGTGTTGACCAATCAGATGCTTGGCGAGATCAATGCTTCTCACATGGGCTTTAATAGCTCAGGAAGAGAAGAATCTAGCTACTATCGTCAAAGAACTGCGATGCTTGGTATAGTATTTCAAACGGACAAACCCTACACAGTAGATTATATCATCAAAAATGGACCCCTTGATTACCCAAACAATACCATAAAATCGGGAGACATCCTCACCGAAATCAATGGACAAAAGATCGACTCCAAGGTCAACATGTATCAATACCTCACCAGTGCTGATATCTCGCCTGAACTTACACTGACATTCAGTGATGGTAAAAATAGTAAAATGGTAAAGATACATCCTATTAGCACTGGCGCTTACTCTAACTTACTTTATGATGAGTGGATGGATGCTAACCAAGCCAAAGTAGACGAATTGAGTAATCAAAAAATCGCCTACATCCATATGAAAAATATGAGCGGTGGTGAATTAGAAAGATTTCTCATAGAAATGGCCAATGAAGCACAGTATAAAGATGGACTCATCTTGGATTTGAGAAATAATACTGGTGGCAATGTACATGATAAAGTGCTGCAAACACTCAGTCAGAAAACCTATGCCAACTGGCAATACAGAGAAGGGAATCCAACCTCTCAACCAAACTTCACTCCTTCAGATAAACCTATCGTACTGCTGATCAATGAGCAAAGTCTCAGTGATGCCGAGGTGACTGCCGCTGGCTTCAAAGCTTTGAAGCTAGGGACTATTATGGGTAAAGAAACTTACCGATGGATCATATTCACTTCTGCATTTGGCCTAGTAGATGGTTCATCACATAGAATGCCAGCCTGGGGACTTTATGATTTGGAGGGAAATGATCTCGAACTAACTGGTGTTCAGCCTGATATAGAAGTGGATCAGACATTTAAAGATCGACTCAAAGGAAATGATCCTCAAATAGAAGAGGCTGTCAAGCTCATTCTAAAACAAATGAACTAGATCTTATACATTTTCATCAAAACGAAAACCTGCAAGTCTTGTATTTGCAGGTTTTTTATTTTCACTCAAGCAAGAAAAATACCCATAAAAGGTGATGTTTTAGCAGGTATATTCTTTTTACCTTGCGAGACATTTACATCAGCCTAAGCTAGTTTTGAAAATCATTAAAAAAACGGACATCTCTCCACAAGAGATGCGCAGTATAAAAAATACCTTTCTTCCCTATCAAGTACTCACCTATGTAGCAGGTGCATTGATGATCTCCTCTATTTTTGTGATCCTATATCTAGATGTCGATCATATCGTATTCAGCATATTTGCTAGTATTAATTTGATCGCTTTTTTGATTGGTATAAAAAAGTATACAGAATGGATAAGCATCAAGCGCAATAGCTTCGAACTTACAAGACAGGCAGATATCGCAGATGTTTACCAAATACTACTCGTAACTAATAGAAATAAGCAAGAGGTCGATAGCTACCTAGGCATCAAGGTGGCAGGAGAAGAATATCTCGTAAAGCCAGAACATGTATCTCAATACATCTATCCAACAGATAAAATAACTTTTAAACACAATCAATTCGAAAAAATCATCAAGTCTGTAGATGTAGTTGCTTCCAGCGTATCCAAAGAAGATGAAGAAGAGCCCGCTGGCGAAAACCTCGCGAAAGTAACAGATAAATTTAAGAGCATGGTGCCTATCGACAGTGTGAAACCGCTATCCTATCAACCCAATATCAATATTCACTTTAGATACTATGTGGTATTGGATGATGAGCACCACTATCGCGTCACAGAGGCTAAGTTTGATCAGTTAGTGATCGGTGATATGGTCAGTGTGCGATTAGAAAAAGGTGACGATGACATCTCACTTAAGATCAAAAAGATAAACCCTAACTAAGCCTAGATCAAAAGCTCCACAAGTATTTTCATCGTTATTCTGAATCATTAGAATTCTGTGTAAATTGGTTTAACAAATAAACCAACACAGACTATGAAGAAATTTACCCTTGAAATCAAATGGGCAGTCATATTTAGCCTAATGACAATCCTTTGGCTAACTTTTGAAAAGCTCATGGGATGGCATGATGAACTCATTGCACAGCATGCCTCCTACACCAATTATTATGCGATTCCCTCTATTCTCGTTTATTATTTTGCCCTAAGAGAAAAACGCAGCCAACTTGGCGGCAGTATCACTTGGCTACAAGGATTTGTCGCTGGTTTATACATTTCCTTATTTGTAGCAGCCCTCAGTCCATTAGCCATCTATATCAGCTTAGGCTATATCAGTCCAGATTATTTGACTAATGCCATAGCCTATGGCATAGCAGAGAACAAGGGATCAGCGGAAGAGTTGGAAGCATACTTTAACTTGAAGAGTTACATCATCCAAGGTGTCATCGGATCTATGTTCATGGGAGCACTGACTGCCGCGGTGATAGCATTTGTGGTCAAAAAGAAATAACCAAACCAATCCTTCTAATCAATAGCTTATAAAGATTAAAAAATATTTGAGCATTTGTTTGGAAGGTTTTTTATTTCTCCATTACTTTGAATTACAAAGTACTTTTATAATCATTGAACTTTTAGACAAAACATCATGAACACTCAAACTAAGCCTATTCAAAAAGGCTCAACAACTAAGCGTATGATCTTAGGTGGTGCTATTGCACTAATATTGATCATTGTTTTCTTATCAGGAGTCAAAAATCCAGATCCAGCTTGGGGAAAATACTGGATGATCAAGCCACTACTCGTAGTTCCTACAGCGGGTGTTATGGGAGGTCTATTTTATAACCTGATGAATCCTCTCAGATATCAAGGTGGATGGATGACTATCCTAGCTACATTTGTCAGTATTGTAGGCTATGTCGTGATACTATGGGTAGGAACGGTCCTTGGTCTCAATGGTACACTTTGGAATTAACCATCTGATCACTAAACTTCACACCTCTCACTCCTTGTGAGAGGCTTTTGCTTTTGACACCACTAATGAAACTATCACTAACACTCGATCAAATCCATGCTGATATCAAAGCTAATAAATGGTATCGCTACTTTGCCATCTTCAACCGTATTGCATTAGCCGCAGGATTTATCCCTTCAGGACTTACCAAGATCATTGGAGAACGCTTCACTTCGTTGTCAAATGAGCATCCTATGGGCAACTATCTCGAAGCACTCTTTCATACAGGATACTACTACCCTTTTATCGGCTATATGCAAGTTTTGGCGGCTATTCTACTACTCATTCCACGTACGACTACACTGGGTGCCCTGATCTATTTCCCGATTATTCTCAATATCTGCATACTCTCTCTATCTGTAGGATTTGATGGCTCACTCGTGACTTCTCCTTTAATGGTGTTGGCCAATCTGTACTTGATCTGCTACGACTATGACAAAATCAAGTATGTGCTTCCTTTAGGCATTAAGCCACCAATAATACCGCTGGCTCAACACTCTGTAAATCAATTATTTCCAGTAAAGTTTTTCATTGGAGTCATCGCTACGATCATATTAACAGTTCTAATGGTCACGCAGTCATATCAGAAAAAAACTAGAAATACTTATGAAGACTGCATTGCTGATTGTGATCCAAATGGGAATATAGATGCCTGCATTAACTTTTGTGCTTGTATCCATATGGAAGGGAATTCATTTGATGAATGCACGGAGTTATATGAAAAGGCTCAAACCAAGTAATCCTAAAACAAAAAAGACATGGACTAGCATCCATGTCTTTTGCTATAAATTCATCAACTAATCATTCTCCAAAAAGCTCTGCAAGCTTAGCCTCCAATGCTGGACCTCTCAGGTCTTTAGCGATGATCTTACCTTCTGGATCTAGTAAAAATGTCGCTGGAATGGCATCAACTTTATAAGTAGCTGCTGCTTGAGAGTTGAAATATTGTAGGTCTGATACCTGAGGCCAAGTCAATCCATCATCAGCTATGGCTTTCACCCACTCAGGTTTACCTCTATCAAGTGACACACCAAACACCTCAAATCCTTTGTCATGATACTTCTCATAAAGTCTCACCACATTTGGGTTTTCTGCTCTACATGGTCTGCACCAAGCAGCCCAAAAATCAATCATCACATAAGATCCTCTGTAGTCTGAAAGTCTTAGCGTATCACCTTCTGGATTTGGAAGTGCGATCTCTGGAGCTACTTGCCCAAAACTCAAAGCACGCATATTGTCTATCTGCTCCCGAAGCCTGATCGTATATTTAGAATTTGGATAATTCTTCACCAAATCAGCTGATAAAGTATCTAAAAAGCCGAAATACTCACGTGTATTAAGATGCTGAAGCGCATAGATAGCTGAAAAAGAGCCATCCATATCTTTGATGACTTTTACCAACTCATCATTTTTAGCCTTATCAGATGCTAAACCTCTCGCCTGAATAGCTTTCATTTGCTCTTCATCCTTTTGAGACATCGCCTCATAATATTCAGTGTTGAGCTCATTGATAGTCTCTTGATATCGCTGCATGACATCGTCTATCTGCTTGACATATTCTGTATCTGTTGACCCTTCTACTGTATAGTCGCCCCCCTCTGATGCATCCACAGTGAGTTTAATATCCGAGGCAAAAAGCGCTAGTGTGATCTGACGCTCTCCATAAAGATTAAATGAGAAAAAAGTGGGCTCCTTGATAGCTACAGGTAGTTCAAAGCTCGACTGGGCATCCAATGAGATCGTATCTCTCACCACAACCCCCTCATCCGTAAACTCTTCTAGCAGGATTAAACCTTCTCTAGGGTTTTCGATTTTACCACTGAGGATCACTTCTCCATCAAAAGCATCCGCTGTTGATTGATCTGATGAGCAGCTAAATGCCGTAACTAAACTCAAAAGGACAACACTTAATTTTTTCATTATAAAGTATAGTTTTTTACAGAATAAAATTTCTCTAAACGAAAAGAAGATTCCGAAGAATCTCCTTTATACAATTCACAATATTAGCTTAACGCTTTTTCGAGCAGTTGGGTTGCAACTTTGGGATCTGCTTTCCCTTTACTTTCTTTCATCACCTGCCCCATGAACATTCCCATTAGACCTGTTTTACCAGCTTTATAAGCGGCTACTTTATCTGGATGAGCTGCTAGCACTTGATCGATGATCGGCTGAAGTGAGGAAGCATCACTTTCTTGTATCAAGTTGAGAGATTCAGCTACCTTAAGCGGTGATGCCGAAGGATTTTTTAAAATCTCAGGATACACCTTTTGAGACGCTACCGAGAAGTTCACACTACCAGCATCTACCAAAGCAATCAAATCTGCTATACCTTTTGGACGAATAGGAAATTCATCAATTGATAGTGTCAATTCATTCAAATAAGACTTGACAGGTCCCATCATCCAGTTAGAAGCTGCTTTATAATTGTCTGTCAAGCCACACAGTTCTTCAAAGTAAAGTGCGATCTCTTTAGAGTCAGTCAAAACTTGTGCATCATACTCAGGCAAACCAAAAGTCTTCGTAAACTTGGTATAAAGTGCATGCGGAAGGCTAGGCATCTCCGCTCGAATAGCTTCTAACCACTCATCTGAAATGACGACAGGACTCAAATCCGGCTCAGGAAAATAACGGTAATCATTCAAATCCTCTTTTGAGCGCATACTTGCTGTAGTGCCAGTAGTCGCATCGAATGTACGTGTCTCAGAAGCGATACTCTCACCATTTTCTATAGCAGTGATCTGGCGCTCCACTTCAAACTCGATAGCCCGCTGTACATTACGGAATGAGTTCATGTTTTTGACCTCGACTTTTTTACCAAATTCCTTCGCGCCATTGAGCATCACAGATACGTTAGCATCACATCTGAGTGAGCCTTCTTCCATGTTACCATCACAGATATCTAAGTAGCGCACTAGCTTTTTGATCTCTACGAGATAAGCATAGGCTTCCTCTGAGCTTCGGATATCTGGCTCTGATACTATCTCGATCAGAGGCACACCAGCTCTATTGAAATCCACTAAAGTATCTACCTCACCAGCTAAGTGCATGGACTTTCCTGCATCCTCTTCCATGTGAATCCTAGTGAGCTTCACAGAACGCTCTAGACCATCTTTAGCTTTGATATGCACTTCTCCTCCTATGCAGATTGGGCCTTTGTCTTGCGTGATTTGATAGCCTTTAGGCAGATCTGGATAGAAGTAATTTTTTCTCGCAAAAATATTGTGGCGTGTGATCTCAGACCCACAGGCTAAGCCCATCTTTACTGCAAATTCAACAGCGCGCTTGTTCACTTTTGGAAGTGTACCAGGATGACCTAGCGTAATAGGACTTATGTGCGTATTGGGCAAAGCGCCATACTCGGTAGAGTCAGGAGCATACATTTTACTTTTAGTCAAAAGCTGTGCGTGCACTTCTAAACCTATGACTACGGTGTATTTATCTCTGATTTCAGGACTCAACATATTTTAGATTCTCCTATTGGAGTTTTGATTAGACAATTGATTGGATCATTTCTTTGGCTTTAGCTACTACTTTGCTCAAGCCATTAATATCTTTTCCTCCTGCAGTCGCGAAGAAAGGCTGACCTCCGCCACCTCCCTGGATTTCCTTAGCCAGTTCTCTGACCATATTACCTGCATGGAGCGATTTTTCGGTAGTCAACTCATCTGCTAACATCACGGCTACTTGAGGCTTATCAGCTACATTAGCTGCTAGTACAAGTGCTAGTCGAGGCACTTCATTGCGCAATTCATAAGCGAGTTTTTTCAAAGCATCCGCATTTGGAAGTACGACCTCAGAAATGAGCAGGTTAAAATCTCCATGAGCGACTACTTGCTCTAAAAGCGCAGACTTAATGTCACCTGCAAGTTTCAAATGCAAAGCTTCAATTTCTTTTTTCAGACCATTTCTCTCTTCTATGAGCGCTTCTACGGCTTTCTCAAGATCTTTAGGATGTTTAAGTAACTCTTCTAGTGACTTAATGAGATCTACCTTTTGCTGAAAATAGGCTTCTGCTGCCGCTGCAGTGATTGCTTCTATTCTACGAACACCAGCTGAAACGGATCCTTCAGAAGTGATTTTAAATAAACCAATCTGCCCTGTAGCTGTCACATGTGTCCCACCACAAAGTTCTACAGAGTAGTCTTTGTCAAAAGTGATCACCCTCACAAAATCCCCATATTTCTCTCCGAAAAGCGCCATGGCTCCTAGCTTTTTGGCTTCTTCTATCGGCACATTTCGCTGCTCGATGAGTGGTATATTAGCTCTGATCTTGGCATTGACGATCTGCTCTACGCGAGAGATTTCCTCATCTGTCATTTTTGAAAAATGCGAGAAGTCAAATCGCAATATTTTATCATTTACCAAAGAGCCTTTTTGTTGCACATGCTCTCCAAGTACTTCCCTTAGGGCTGCATGAAGTAAATGCGTGGCACTGTGATTGTTCTCAGTTAGGTGTCTGCGCTCTGCATTGACTTTAGAAGAAAAACTCACAGAAGCATCAGATGGTAGCTGATTGACAAAGTGTACGATCAGGTCATTTTCCTTCTTAGTATCGATCACCGCTATGCGTTGCCCTTCAGCTTCGAGCCAGCCAGTATCACCAACCTGTCCACCACTTTCCGCATAAAATGGCGTCCTGTCAAGCACTACTTGATACTTTGTATTTCCTTTCTCCTTGACCTCTCTATACTTGATGATCTGCGACTCGCTGCTAAGCTGATCATATCCTAGAAACTCGACTCCTTCGTCTTTACGCAAGATCGTCCAGTCGCCCGTTTCTTGAGAAGCGGCTTGTCTGGAGCGGTTTTTCTGGATTTCCATTTCTTCATCAAAACCCTTCTCATCTATAGAAAAGCCGTTTTCTCTTGCGATCAGAGAAGTCAAGTCCAGTGGAAATCCAAAAGTATCATAAAGCTCAAAAGCCACTTTTCCTGAGATGGTAGTTTGCTTAGAGGCAATCAACTCTTCTTTGATTTGATCAAGTTTCTTCAAACCATTCTCTAGTGTTCTTAAAAATGAGCTTTCTTCCTCTTGTACTACTTTAGCGATGAAGTCCTGCTGAGATTTGATCTCTGGAAAAAACTCTCCAAACTGATCAGCCAAAATCGGTAGAAGTTGATACATAAAAGGCTCTCTAAAACCCAAAAATGTATAACCATAACGAACAGCCCTTCTCAAGATCCTCCTGATGACATATCCTGCCTTATTATTAGAAGGCAGCTGACCATCAGCTATCGTAAAAGAAATGGCACGGATATGATCTACGATTACACGTATAGCGATATCTATTTTCTCATCTTTACCATAATTGACCTTAGCCGATTGACTCACGTAGTTGATCAATGGAGTAAAAACATCCGTATCGTAGTTAGAATTCTTTCCTTGAATCGCACGAACCAGACGCTCAAAGCCCATCCCAGTGTCGACATGCTTAGCAGGCAGATTGACCAATTGGCCTGAAGCCATCCGGTTAAACTGCATGAAAACTAGGTTCCAAATCTCAATCACTTGAGGATCATCATTATTGACTAGTTCTGCTCCAGGGATTTTGGCTATCTCATCAGCAGTTCTTAGGTCTATATGAATTTCAGAGCAAGGTCCACAAGGCCCTGTATCTCCCATCTCCCAAAAATTGTCCTTTTTAGAGCCGAATAAAATACGGTCCTCCGATATATGTGCTTTCCATAGATCATACGCCTCCATGTCCTTATCCAGTCTATCTCCAGCATCTCCACCAAATACGGTCACGTAAAGTCTATCTTTAGGCAACTTATAAACACTCGTCAAAAGCTCCCAAGCCCAGTCGATAGCTTCCTTTTTGAAATAGTCTCCAAATGACCAATTACCTAGCATCTCAAACATCGTATGATGATAGGTATCCACACCCACTTCCTCCAGATCATTGTGTTTTCCCGAAACCCTCAGGCACTTTTGGCTGTTAGCTACACGAGTTTGCTTGGCAACATCGTTACCTAGAAAATAATCCTTAAACTGATTCATACCAGCATTGGTAAACATCAGCGTGGGATCATTTTTAACTACGATAGGTGAAGATGGCACATAAGCATGTGCTTTAGTTTTAAAAAATTCAATATATTGATTGCGTATTTCCTTAGCTTTCATCTAGTGAAGAGGGTTATGCTTAATTTCGAATTGCTAAAATTTGTTATCTTAGCGTTTTATTTGACAAATGTGGGCTATAAAAGCCAAACATGCACAAAATTAGAAGATTTAGCCGTTAATCAATAATGCCTAGAATAAAATATTACTACGACTCTAAGACCTGTAAATACGAAAGAATCACTCGCACTAAGTGGGAGATTACGATGCGCCTACTAGGATTTTTATCTCTTTCATTGGTCTTTGCTATTGGGATGTTGATCTTATTCAACACCTACTTTGATAGCCCTAAAGAGCTGATGCTCAAGAAGGAAAATGCAGAGCTAAAGTACTACTATGAGCTGATGGACAAAGAGCTTAGCAATATGGCTGAAATGACCGCTTTGCTTCAAGAAAGAGACGACAACTTATATCGGGTACTTTTTGGCACAGAACCTATCCCATCTACCATCAGAAATGCAGGATTTGGTGGATCAGACCGCTACCAAAAGCTTCGTGAAGAAGGTTTGAAACAAGAAAAGCTCATCCTCAATACTATCCAGAAAGTAGATATTCTAAAAAAGAAACTCTATATCCAATCAGTATCATATGATGATCTGGCGGAGATGGCTACTAATAAAGATGTTTATTGGGCATCTATCCCAGCCATCCAACCTATCAACAACCAAGAGCTAAAAAGACTTGCTTCCGGTTATGGTATTAGACTACACCCTATCTACAAAGTCCGCAGAATGCACACAGGTGTAGACTTTTCAGCCCCTAAAGGCACTCCAATTTATGCTACTGGAGATGGTGTAGTCACTAAAGTAGTGACGCTGCTCAATGGTTATGGCAAGTATGTAGAAATAGATCATGGATTTGGTTTGATGACACGCTATGCTCACATGAATGAGTTTAATGTAAAAAAGGGACAAAAAGTAAAGAGAGGAGAATGCATAGGATATGTAGGCAATACTGGCTCATCGACCGCTCCTCACGTACACTATGAGGTATGGAAAGACGGCAAGCATGTCAATCCTGTCAACTACTTCTTCAGAGACCTCCAGCCAGATGAGTTTGAGAAAATTCTCGAATTGGCAAGTAAAGAAAACCAGTCACTCTCTTAACCTTCCTCAAGCTCATGCCTTACAAGGAAAAAGAGATAGAGAAAAAATACTATAGTATTGGTGAGGTAGCTACTAAACTGGGTGTAGCTACCTCATTGATTCGCTTTTGGGAAAGTCAATTCACGGCTATCAAACCCAAAAAAGATAAAAAAGGAAATCGTCAGTTCACTAAAGAAGACATTAAGAAACTGACCTTTATCTATCACTTGGTCAAAGAAAAAGGCTATACGCTGCAAGGCGCACAAGAAGTCCTCAAAAATGATCAAGGAAGTATGGATGATAAATCAGAAATCATCAACTCCCTTAAAAATATTCGAGCGTTTTTGACTGAGATCAAAGGCCAACTTGATACCAATGCAGGCTGATGATAAGCTATACTATATAGCCCTCTCAAGAATCCCTTTTATAGGTAAAGTGGGCTTCAAGGCCCTTATCTCCTATGCGGGTTCTCCACAAGCAGTACTGAATATGCCACCAGGCAAAATGCTTAAAATCCCAGGAGTTGGGCAAAAACTCGTCAATGCCTTCAAGGAAAGGGGTGATGTCCTAAAGGAGGCCGAAGCAGAACTCAAAGCTGCAGAAGATCTCGGCATCGAATTATTGACCTTTCTCGAAAAAGACTATCCTAAGCGACTAAACCAACTAATGGATGCACCTCCTGTCTTGTATACAAGTGGTGCAGCGGATTTCAATAGTCCTAGGATGATCTCTATCGTGGGTACTCGCCAAGCGACAGATTATGGCAAGGAAGTCACTGATCAAATCATCGCAGACCTAGCGTCTTATCAACCTACGATCATTAGTGGACTGGCCTACGGCATAGACATACAAGCACACAAAGCCGCACTGGCACATCAGCTCCCAACCATTGGTGTTTTAGCCAATAGCTTAGATACGATTTATCCTACCCAGCATAAAAGTATCGCCAAACAAATGCTTGAGAAAGGTGGACTGATTTCTGAATTTCAACTATTTAGCAAGCTAGATCCTAGGCAGTTTCCACAGCGAAATAGGATCATATCAGGACTCTCAGATGCCCTGATTGTAGTAGAAGCAGCTGAAAAGGGTGGCGCGCTCATCACTGCCAATATCGCTCACTCCTACAATAAAGAAGTCTTTGCAGTACCTGGTGGACTTGACCGCAAATACTCAGCAGGCTGCAATGCCCTGATCAAAGAAATGAAAGCGAGTATATATACTGACGCTCATCAAGTAGCACAAGCATTAGGCTGGGATCTAGAGGATAGTACCAGTGCGAGACCACAAAAAGCAACGCTAGATCTTAGTGCCTTTTCAGAAAATGAACAAAAAGTCATTCAGCAACTCTCTGATTCAGCTACAGATTTACATATAGACACACTGAGTTGGCAAGTTCAGCTATCAATCTCCCAAGTAGCCAGTATTTTACTTAACTTAGAATTTCAGGGCTTAGTCAAAGCACTTCCTGGGAAAAAATATAAACTCCTCCTAAAATGAAAAAAGGTATCTGGCTTATCTATATGGCATTTTTAGTCTTCACATTTTGCTCACTTCCTGACAATAAGCAACAGCCACTCGATACACTGGCTCAGTTGAAACTCATCCTAGAGGGACAAGTGGGTGATTTGAAATTAGGCGATGAAGCTACCAATCTATATGGAAGAGATGACTGGGAAGTCACACTAGATACGCTCCAAGATCAGACTGGCAAAGACACTCCTTGGTTTACAGTGTATAGATTTGGAAAAGAAAACTTACTCGTAAAGACAACCCTATCTTATGAATTAGACCCTACAGCAGCCGAGATATCAGAGATCATCATTTTATCTGATAAGTGGCAAACTAGTGAAAATATCAAAGTAGGAAGTTCACTTTCAGCATTACAAACTGCCTATTCGAAGTTAGAAGTCAATAAATTTGACCAGCACCCCTATGAACAAGATGCCTGCCTCGCAGTCTCTGTAGCAGAACTAAAAAACATCGAGTTTCTCTTCAATGATCTCACTGATCTATATCAGCAAAATTTGGCTAGAAACGATCTTTCACAGATCAATCCCGAAAGTAAGATAGTCGGTATCCGGGTATTTTAATGCAGTGGAAAAACTGAATTAGAAAGCAACATTGCCTCACCTAAAGCTTTTTTGTCAAGTCCTAAAGACAAACCAAACTGATCCTCTAGTGTGGCGACCATCACTTCTGTAGCCATATTACCTACTAAGTCATCTTTGGCCATTGGACATCCACCAAAACCACGAATCGCTCCATCAAATCTCCTACATCCTGCCTCATAAGCAGCGATGACTTTCTCCGCTATTGTATGAGGAGTACTATGCAGGTGTGCACCAAAAGTGATATTTGGATAAGCTTCTATATTGTCTTTGAAAATAGCAGAAATCAAATCAGGGTTAGAGCTACCAATAGTATCTGAAAGAGAGACGATTTTCACCCCCATCTTTTCTAGACTAGCGACAAACTCCCCTACTATCTCAGCACTAAATGGCTCTCCATACGGATTGCCAAATCCCATACTGATGTAAGTCACTAATGTTTTATTATGTTTCAAGCAGATATGCTGGATCTCTTCCAGTTGGACAAAAGCCTCTGCAATCGACTTATTGGTATTGCGCTGCTGAAAAGTCTCAGAAATAGAAAGCGGAAATCCTAGGTACTGAATGACCTTATGAGTAGCTGCTTGTTCTGCCCCCCTAGTATTAGCTACGATCGCCAAAAGTGAAGACTTAGTCTCTGACAAGTCTAAGCCCGCTAAAACCTCTTCGGTATCTCTCAACTGTGGGATGGCTTTAGGCGATACGAAACTACCAAAATCAATAGAATGAAATCCTACTTTCAATAGTTGATTAAGGTAAGCGATTTTAGTATTTGTGGGGATAAACTCAGTCAATCCCTGCATAGCATCTCTAGGACATTCTATCAGTTGCATCTATTATTGGGTTTATTTCAGGTGTCAATGATAAACAAAAAAGCTCAGAGAAATAATCCCTGAGCTTTCATTTTGAAGGTAAAATTAACCTTTGTAGGTAATGCGATACACGCAGCCAGCTTGATCATCAGACAGCAGCATGCTACCATCAGGCATGACCATCACATCTACTGGTCGTCCCCAGTTTTCTTGTGAAGCTTTATCCAACCAGCCTTCAATAAATACTTTTTCAGAAGCTACTTTATCTGTTCCATCTAGTG
This sequence comes from Penaeicola halotolerans, assembly GCF_016464625.1. Lineage (GTDB taxonomy): Bacteria > Bacteroidota > Bacteroidia > Cytophagales > Cyclobacteriaceae > Penaeicola > Penaeicola halotolerans. The sequence continues at coordinate 459,260 of NZ_JAEAGO010000001.1, read as the reverse complement.
CCACTGTAGTCACTTGATAGCCGCTTTTCTCATCTCTATTCCAAGAGCCATGCTTAGCGATGAAGAGGTTATTTTGATAAGTTGCAGGGAATTTTGATCCTGTGTAAAATCTCAACCCTAGTGGCGCTACGTGAGGGCCCATTTTAGCTGCTGGAGCCGTAAAATCCTCACTATTTGGTCTCTTATCCCCAAACTCAGGATCTTTGACATCACCTTGGTGCCAATAAGGGTAACCAAAGTGCATACCAGCCTCAGGCGCATAGTTCAACTCACACTCTGGCGTATCATTACCCATCATATCTCTACCATTGTCTGTAAACCAAAGCTTATTGGTAGTGGGATGCCAAGTAAAACCTACTGTATTTCTCACTCCGTGGGCAAAAACCGTTGGCGTAGGATTATCTGCATCTACATCGATAGTGGTGATAGAAGCATAAATTTCATCTTCAGACTCACAGATATTACATGGAGCTCCTACTGGCACATAAAGCTTTCCATCAGGACCAAAAGCGATGAATTTCCATCCGTGGTGTGTCTCCGTAGGATATTGGTCATAAATGATTTCAAAACCTGGACTTTCTAGATTGCTCTCGATATCTGGAAATCTTAGAATTCTATTGACTTCTGCTACATAGAGATCACCATCCCTAAAAGCCACACCATTAGGCATATTCAGATCAGAGGCAAGCGTATAACGCTTATCTGCCTTGCCGTCACCATCACTATCGACTAGTGCGTATACTTTTTTCTGTCTTCTATTACCTACGAATACTGTTCCTTTGTCTCCAAGTGCAAGTGATCTAGCGTCAGGAACGTTACCCGCAAATACCTCTATGCTGAACCCCTCAGGCAGCGTCAATTTATCCAAAGGAAGATCAGCACCTTCACCTGTAATATCTACCTCTTCCTTAGCAAAAATGACTAAATCTGCTGGTGCAGTCTCTGTTTCGGCTTGTTCAGAAGCTCCCCCACAAGACCATAAAGATCCTGTGATAGCAAGCATTAAGAGCGCACCTGTTATTTTAATTTGTCTCATTTTTATATATTGGTTTGATGAACTTACATTTGAACCCTCTAATTTACACAATTTTACTTTTCACATAAAAGAATATCGTAAGCGGTCATTTCTCAATCTGAGATTGTTAATTTTGCAGCATGATTTCAATTAATAATTTATCCTACTATCTAGGCGGAAGAGCGCTCTATGAAAATGCCTCACTTCATATCAAGCCAAAAGATAAAATAGGCCTAGTAGGACTCAATGGTACTGGAAAATCCACACTACTCAAAATACTCAACGGAGACAACCAACCTTCCTCTGGAGAAATACTTAAGGCCAAAGACTGTAGCATTGGTTTTTTAAATCAGGATTTGCTTTCATATCAGTCAGATGACAGCATTTTAGATGTTGCCATGCAGGCATTTACCGAGACGCTCAAACTGCAAGATGAGATTGATAAGCTCCTCCATGAGATAGAGACTAATTACACAGATGAATTGATCAATCGCCTCGGAGTACTTCAAGACCGCTTCAATGCACTCGATGGCTACACGATCAGGGCTAAAACAGAGGAAGTATTGGAAGGTATCGGATTCAATACTGCTGATCTGGCTAAGCCTCTGAGAACTTTCTCTGGAGGCTGGAGGATGCGTGTCATGCTCGCCAAACTACTCCTTGAGAAGCCCTCTTTACTAATGCTAGATGAGCCTACCAACCACCTTGACTTACCATCGATCCAATGGGTAGAAAATTATCTAAAATCTTATGAAGGAGCTGTCATCGTAGTGTCTCACGATAAACAGTTTTTAGACAATACTGTCAGTACCATCGTAGAAGTCACTCAGTCAAAACTCATCACCTACTCTGGGGATTATTCTTTTTATATTGAAGAAAAAGAAATGAGGTCCGAGATCCAAAAGAATGCCTTTGAAAACCAACAAGCCGCGATCAAGCAAACGGAAAGATTCATCGAGCGATTCAGATCTAAAGCTACCAAAGCTCGACAAGTCCAGTCACGAGTAAAATCCCTCGAGCGAATGGACATCATCGAAGATGTGGTAGATGAAAATGCTGCTGTTAACTTCAAATTCAAGTTTTCTCAAAAGTCAGGCAGAGATGTCATCACTTTAAAAGATATCTCCAAATCATACGGAGACCTGCATATCCTCTCACATACCACTGGAAGGATCGAGCGTGGCGATAAGATCGCTCTGATCGGAGCCAATGGAAAGGGAAAGTCCACACTCCTACGAATCATTGCCAATACGGAAAAGTTTCAAGGAGAAAGAACGGAGGGCTATAATGTCATCACTTCATTCTTTGCCCAACACCAGCTAGAAGCACTAGATGTAGAAAACGAAATCCTCCAAGAACTTAAGCAAGCAGGTAGTGATAAATCAGAAACTGAACTAAGAGGGGTGCTTGGCTGCTTCTTATTCTCGAATGATGATGTATTCAAAAGAATAAAAGTCCTCTCTGGGGGTGAAAAATCCCGTGTAGCCCTTGCCAAAACGCTTATCTCAGAAGCTAATTTCCTACTGCTAGATGAGCCTACCAACCACTTAGACATGCAGTCAGTAAATATCCTGATACAAGCATTGCAACAGTATGAAGGTACTTTTGTCACGGTATCGCACGATAGACACTTCATCTCTGGTGTGGCCAATAAGATATGGTATATCGAAGACCAAGAGATCAAAGAATATCCAGGTACTTATCAGGAATTTGTCGACTGGCAAAATAGAATAGCTGCCAATAAAGCACCTGAAGTGAAAACTGCACAGCCAAAAGAGGCTGTCAAAAAAACAACTCCGAAAGTCTCTGATAATGAAGCCAAGCTTCTCAAAAATGACCTCAAAAAACAGCAACGAAAACTAGAGGAGATAGAAGCCAAAATCATGGATCTCGAAGAAAAGATCGCACTATTAGAAAAACAATTGGCAGATCCTTCGTTATACGAACAAGCAGATGAGGCTAAAAAAGTAACAGATGCCCACCAAGCTGCCACTCAAGAATTAGCAAAGGCCAATGAAACTTGGGAGATGCTAGCAGGGGAAATTGAAAACCTAGAAGCACAACTGAACTAGAAAAAATGAAAAAACTGACACTGACTTTGCTGTTACTAACGGTGGTCTTTACTACCATCTGGGCGCAAAAGCGCTGGACAGACAGTGTCTATGTGGATCATATCAAGACGGTGCTCATGTATCCATCTAATGCACCTCTAGATGCTCCGCTGCCTCCTCCGATCATAGCACTGGGTGGTGGAGAATCTTTGATTTTGAAGTTTGATGACCTCGCCTATGATGCGGCCGACTATCAAATAGAGCTCATCCACTGTGATGCAGACTGGGAAGTTTCCAAGCTCAAAGCCACAGATTATTTGACGGAGTTTAATCAATTTCGAATCAATCAATACGAGTACTCTATCAACACGCGAATACCTTATGTGCATTACACTTTTAGACTACCCAATCTGCTCGTAAGTGGCAATTACATCCTCAAAGCTTATCAAAATAGCAATCCTGAAGATGTACTTTTCACCAAGCGTTTTATGATATTCGAACCTAGAGTAAGTGCTCAAGCCCAGATCATCGCCCCAAACAAAACTTCCCTAAGACTAAGCCATCAGCAGGTCAATGTGGAAGTTTATTATCCCAATTTTGAAGTGATCAATCCGCAAGAAAATCTCAAAATCAGCATCAGACAAAACCAACGCTGGGATAATGCCAAAAAATTAATCTCCCCAACATTTGCTAGAGAAGACCGCAAACTACTTGAGTTTAGAGCCTTTGAGGATGAACTTACTTTTCCTGCTGGTAATGAGTTTAGATTTGTGGACTTGCGTACGGTCAACTTCAAAAGTCGCAATGTAGCCGACATCATCATAGAAGAAGAGCAAGTCATGGCACTAGTAGCAAGAAGTAAAGCTCGTGGACAGCAAGCCTTTGCCGAAAATTTAGACATCAACGGGCAATATGTAATCCAAAATAGAGAACGCGGCAACTCTCAGCTCGAAAGTGAATATGTCTATACGACCTTCGAACTAGAAGCTCCAAAAGGACAATATCAACTACTTGGAGCACTCAGCAACTGGGGTTCAATGACAGAAGCAACACTCAAAACAGATCCCAATGACGGTGTACACTATACTGAGTTGCTATTGAAACAAGGCTGGTATGATTTCATTTTTGAAGCGGTCAAAGCTGGAACTAGTCTAGAGGGAAACTTTTTCCAAACAGAAAATGAGTATGACATCATCATCTACTACAGGGATTTTGGAGGCAGATATGATCAGATCATCGGTTACACGCGCATCAACCCTAACCAAAGAAGACTCAACTAAAAACGCCCATCTCTTGGGACAGGCGTTTGATATTATAAGACTCCCTTGGTACTTGGGAGCTGATTCAGAGCTGATAGATCCCGCTTGACGGCCATCTTGATCGCTCGAGCTAATCCTTTAAATATCGCTTCAATTTTGTGGTGTTCATTGTCACCTTCTACTTTGATATTTAAATTACACTTAGCGGTATCGCTAAATGATTTGAAGAAGTGGTAAAACATCTCAGTAGGCATATCTCCTATGCGCTCTCTTTTGAAATCTGCCTCCCAGACGATCCATGGTCTACCTCCAAAGTCTATAGCCACCTGTGCTAAGACATCATCCATTGGCAATAGAAAACCATAACGATAGATACCTTTTTTATCTCCAAGTGCTTTGAGATAAGCTTCTCCTAGCGCCAATGCAGTATCCTCTATCGTATGATGCTCATCGATATGCAGATCACCTTTGACTTGGATGCTTAAGTCAGTTCCTCCATGCTTACCCAGTTGTTCTAGCATGTGATCAAAGAAGCCTAAACCAGTATGGATATCACATTTGCCAGTACCATCTAAATTAATCGTAATAGAAATGTCTGTCTCGGAAGTTTTTCTCTGTACTTGTGCTTGACGTGCTGGCAATCTCAAAAATGTATAAATCTCATCCCAACTGAGTGTGGTAAGGGCTGAATCAGCTTGTGGTTCAGCACCTATGAAAATCGCTTTTGCACCAAGGTTTTGAGCTAGCTTGATATCTGTTTTTCTATCACCTATGACAAAAGAATGCGCCAAATCATACGCACCCGAAAGATATTCACTCAGCATACCTATTCCTGGCTTTCTCGTGGGTAGATTTTCATGCTCAAAAGAACGATCAATGTGCACTTTCGCAAAGTGGATATTTTCTCCTTCTAGCGTCTGCATCATCTTATTGTGTGCAGGCCAAAAGGTATCCTCTGGAAAGCTCTCAGTACCTAATCCATCTTGATTAGTGACCATCACTAACTCATAATCTGTCTCTTCAGCGATCTTTCTCAAGTTTGAGAGTACCCCAGGGAGAAAAGCTAATTTCTCTAGGCTATCTACTTGAAAATCTACAGGAGGCTCTTGAATGATGGTGCCATCCCTATCTATAAATAATACTTTTTTCATGTCTTTTTAAAGGTATCGATCATGAGAATCGATATTAGAAATGCGAAGATAAGCTGATTTTAACCGTAGGGCTAAAAAACTTTGAAATTTCAATTAATAGCTATGATCCTTTTTGGACTTTGAGGAATTTGGCAGGAATCTGTACCATGACAGTTTGTCCGATAGAAGCTACTCTGATGATGAAGTAATCTTTGTTTCCTTTCTCCACACATTCTCCAGTCAGTCCTTGTAAAGCTCCTCCCATGATCTCTACTTGATCTCCAGCCTCGATCTCCTGATCTGACAATTCATAGGCTACTCCTGTTTCTACTACACGTTTGATGGCATTGATCTCTTCCTCTCTCACATGAGCATGCTCTCCAGCAAAATGCACAAACTTCACCGCTCCAGGCACTTGGACGATTTTATAAAGCTCAGACCTTTGGGTTTTCACAAAAAGATATCCATTAAATAAAGGCCTTTCTACTTTCTTCTTACGATCACTCCACTGCCTCAACTCCGTGATCAATGGCAAAAATGCCTCCACTCCCAACTCCAAGACTCGATCTCTAACCTTCTTTTCAGCCCTAGGGCTAGTGTATAAGATAAACCATTCTAAAGATTCCATTCGCTCCTATCCTCCTCCAGATTGATTACTTAAACTCTAAATATCTTTTTATACCAAGGGGTCTTAGCGTCCTCATCATCCGAATAATAACCTCCACTATACTGACTACCGTAAGTGTAACCATACTTATAGCCGTATCCATAACCATAGTTATAAGCATAGCTACCAGCATTTTGTGAGTAGTCATTGAAAAGCGCATAGATGTTACGGATACTACCCTTCTCATAGAGTTCGTTGACAAGTCCTAGCTGTCCACGAAGGGTATAATGCTGCCTTACCATGTATAGGTTAACATCAGAATACTTCATAAGATCCAATGTCTCTGATACCAAGCCCATCGGTGGGGTGTCTAGGATGATGATATCATAGGTATTTTTCAAATCCTCTAAAAGCACCTCAAGCTTTCCATTAAGCAAAAGTTCTGCGGGGTTGGGTGGCACTGGACCAGAAGCGATCAAGTCTAGATTATCATAGTTAGACTTCAAGATGATGTCCTCCTTTTTAGCCTGATTGATCAAGTAATTAGTCATACCTACAGAGTTCTCCAATCCAAAATCTGTAAAGATTCTTGGCTTTCTAAGGTCTAGACCTACAAGTATGGTCTTCTTCCCTCCCAGAGCAAATATCGAAGCTAAGTTGATAGAAGTGAAGGTCTTACCCTCACCACTGACTGATGAAGTCACGAGGATTGTCTTCGACTTTTTATCAGCAGAGATATAATTCAGGTTAGTTCTGAGTGATCTAAATGATTCAGCAACTAAGGATTTTGGATTGTCTAGTACTACTAGATTTCCACGCTTAGAGCTATGTCCTACGATACCCAATATCGGTATCTGTATGTATTTTTCCAGTTCCTTTTGATCTTCTATTCGGGTATTAAAAAACTCTTTAAGGAAAATCAAAATGATCGGTAACACCAATCCCAAAGCTAAAGCGATCAGGTAATTGACTTCTTTCTTAGGAAATATTAAAAGACCATTTTTGGCATAATCGACCACCTTATTACTCGCTACATTAGAGGCACGAGCAATCCCCGCTTCAGCTCTTTTTTGCAGAAGATATAAGTATAGTCCCTCATTGAGGTTAAACTGACGCTCTATGTTGACCAACTTACGCTCGGTAGGTGGCACTTTAAGCAATTGCTTTTCTACTTCTGTAATCCTTTGAGCGATCTTTTGTAATTCGATCTCAGAGTTGGTAATCAAATTATTAAGATTTTCTGTCAGTGTCTGAACAGTCGCTTGTATCTGAGTTTCTTTCTCTTCTATAGCAGAGTTTTTTCTCAGAGTATTCATGCCCAGATTGATACGCTCATTATTCAGCTCTACCAATTTAGTCACTAGAGAATTGAGCAATTCATCATTGACATTGACTACTGATGGGGCAAATACTTTGGATAAGTCCTCTGTATTTTGAATGTACTTCAGGAGTGTTCTATAGTACTCATTCTTTGTCTTTTCTTGGAATCGCTGCTCCTCTATCTGAATCAACCTACCAAAAATCGCTTGACCTTCCGAACTAAGGTTAATCGTCTTATTATTCACCCTGAAGTCCTCAAGTGTCTGCTCTACTCGCGTGAGCGAGTCAGTGATACCTCCTAGCTGTGAATCTATGAACCGAATGGTGTTGGCCGCTACTTGGTTTTTATCATTCAATTCATTCTGAATGTAAGTCTCCATTAGCGTATTGAGATAGTCTCTTCCTTTAGGAATCACACTCGTCTCTATACTCAACTCTAGGATAGAACCTGAAGTACCTACTTGCTTCACTCCTACAGACCTGCTGTAGAGCTCAATGAGACTTTCTCTATCATTTAATGTAAATAAAAAACGGTCATCTTCAATATTCCCCCTTTTAGTGATCCTAAACCTAACTTGTCTATTTTCAATCCACTCACCATAATTGAATGTAGTCTCATAAAGATTTACGTTGGTGGGTGAAAGTTGATTGACACTATCTAATCCTCCGTAATTACTAAAGCTTTTTTCACCCTCTCTGAGTCTAAACTGATTGTCATTGATCGGTTCGATCCTAAATTCCCCTCTTGTCAACTGCGCATGTGTCCAGTCTACCTCCACTTCAAAGGGAGCATCTTGATAGAGCTCATTTCTTTTGATAGTCCCCTCTGAAAAATAAGTAACATCAAAATCGACTTTATCCAATGCCTGAGCCGCTAAGCTCTTAGAACGAATGATGAAGATTTCGTTTTCAATATTACGCGTATTATTAAAAAGCTCCGTACCCTCGATAAATCCAGAGGCGATACCACCATTGGCAAATTCCTCTTTGATCATCAGTGTGCCCGATACCGTGTACTTAGGGGCTGTATATCTATGATAAAACCACACAATCGCTAGAGAAGCCACAATGCTGAGCAAGAAAAATGGCCAGTACTTTAAAAACCTAAAAATGATCCCTTTGATATCAATAGACTCCTCTTCGGGAGGCATGACATCATTCGGCATTGGATAGGGTACCTGCGGATATGTATATTCTTTATTACTCATAATTAATTTCTAACCAAATTCAAGATCAACAAAACCGCTGAAATGGTAGTCACCGTCAGCTGCAAAGTCTGCAAGCCTGTGATACCCGAACCAATCTCCCTTACCTTCATAGGTTCTGCATACAGCTGATCACCAGGCTGCACAAAGTAAAAAGGCGTATTGACGATATTCCTATCCAATAAATTCACCTCATGGATACGAGAACCTTCAGGATACTGTCTGATCACGATGAGCTTGTTACGCTTAGCCACGATAGACAACTCACCCGCCCTTGCTACTGCCTCAAAGATGGTAACTCTATTTTGAAGCGCTACGTACTGACCAGGAGAATTAAACTCTCCAAAAGCACTAAACCTGATCCCACCTAATCTAACTGAAACGAAAGTGTTTTTAGTCACAAACTCTCCTACCAACTCCTCTATTTTCAATTTAGTCTCTTCAAGCGTCAGACCTACTACATTGACTTTACCTATCTCCGGCAGCTCTATATCTCCACGCTTATCTACCGTATAGCCTGTGAGGTAGTAAATATCTCCACCACCCCCTTGACCTGCTCTAGCAGCAGCACCAGCATCATTGATATTAAATAAATTTTGATATTCTTCCTTAGCCGTATTGATTTTGACATCAATGATATCATTGACCTGGAGTCTATACTCAGCTGGCTGATAGGTGATCAAAGAATCAAGAGGAATAGGTTCTTTGCCCGGTAAATTCTGCAAGTAGATCAAGCGATCATTAGAAACACAGGAAGTAAACAAAAGCAGACTAAATAATAATCCTGATAAAATTCTATTCATTATACGGGCTATTCGGCTGGTCGGTGAACGAAAACGAAAATTAACAGGCTACCTTGACTGAACAAAGCAAAAGCTTAATAATTTTCATTATTTTATTCCTTAGAATAACTCCTAAAATACGAACAATTTTATGCATTCACACTTAATAATTTCATGGCACTAATAGAACTCACCCAAAAAGGACTTTTTTGTCAACAAGCTGATGTCTATATCGATCCGTGGAGAGGTGTGGACAAAGCCATCGTCACACATGCCCATGCAGATCATGCACGCTGGGGCAGTCAAGCCTATCTGGCACATCAAGCATCCGAATCAGTCCTCAAACTCCGATTGGGAAAGGATATCAGCGTAGAAAGCTTGGCCTATGATCAACCTATACACATCAATGGCGTAAAGATCAGCTTACACCCAGCAGGACATATCCCTGGCTCTGCCCAAGTAAGACTAGAATATGCTGGTGAAGTATGGGTGATCTCTGGAGACTACAAAACCTATGATGATGGATTGAGCACACCGTTTGAACCCGTCAAGTGCCACCATTTCGTATCTGAGTGCACCTTTGGACTTCCTATCTATCAGTGGGAACCTCAGGAGAAAGTATTTGCTGACATCCATCGCTGGTGGGCCAAAAATCAAGAAGAAAATAGAGCCTCTGTGATATTTGGCTACTCACTAGGCAAAGCACAAAGGATACTTCATGGACTCAATCCTGAGCAAGGAAAAATCTTCGTTCACCCTACAATCGCTGCTACAAATGAAGCCCTCAAAACAGATGGCTTGATCCTACCCGACTTCGAGAAAGCAGGTCAAGAGGTAGATAAAAATGACTACAAAGGCAGTATCATCATAGCGCAACCCAATGCTATGGGCACTTCTTGGATGAAGAAGTTTGGCAACTACAGAACAGCAGTCTGCTCAGGCTGGATGAGCATACGAGGTGCTAAGAGACGTCAGTCTGCTGATATAGGCTTTGTCCTATCTGACCACGCAGACTGGCCTGGACTCAATACCGCCATCAAAGCAACAGCAGCTGATCGTGTGTATCTCACTCATGGAAGTACTGCTTCTTTTGGAAGATACCTCAGAGAACAAGGTCTGGATGCAGTAGAACTCACCACACTTTTTGGAGAGGAAGAAAATTAAAATTTTCATTAAATAATTTATAGTTTAGTTGGATACTTAAAACTAAATAGATAGTTTAGTGAAAAGTTATAAGACATGAAGTCAATTCGTTTAGTTGTTTTTGGTTTATGGTTGTTAAGCTTCTCTGCCTGTCAGTCTCAGAAAGATCAGGCGGAGAAGTATTTTTTCGAGGGGAAATACGAAGAAGCTATTTCACTTTTTTCCAAAGTGCTCTTTGTGATCCCTGATGATATCAATGCGCTTTATTACAGAGCACGAGCACATGAAGAACTTGGAGAGCTCAAAGAAGCACTTGAAGATTATAATAGGATCATATCACTTGACGCCCGTCATGGCAAAGCCTACATGGGCAGAGGAAACACGCACTGGAAGCTCGAATCTTGGGAAAAAGCAGAGCGTGACTTTCTCAATGCCATCCGATTTGACCAAACAGGCTTTGATGGATACTATATGCTAGGTAGAGCAGCGCTCAAAAGAGATGACTTTAAGACTGCCACAGAAATGTTTTCCCTAGCCATGGAGATCAATTCCGAGCATGATTTGGTCTACTACTATCGCGGACTCAGCAGAGCTAAGCATGGTGATCCCAATGCCATCGGTGACTTTAATGTCTTTATCCAAAAAAGACCAAATGTCATCAGTGCATACTACAATAGAGCTGTTTGTTTCATGAATAAAAACTGGTTTAACTGGGCATTGACAGACCTCAATCATGTGATCAAACAAGATCCAAATCATGTAGATGCCATCGTTAGAAGAGGGATAACCTATGCGAAACTCAGCGAACCAGAACTAGGCTGTGCTGACCTCAATAGAGCCTTGCAACTCAATCACCCAGAAGCAGCTAATTACTTAGCCACTTATTGTCAATAATTAAATACAGACTATAGGAATCCTTTTAAGCCGATTTTGAGTTTAAGTATCTAATTACTCGACTTTAAAATGCGCTTAAACGTGAATCTTCTTCCATTTTTTATCTTGGCAGTCTTTCTTTTTCTTATCGACTACTATGTCTTTCAGGGAATCAAGACGCTGACAAGTACACTCAATCCCTTCGCACGAAATGTCATCCACGTAGGACACTGGCTAGGATACTTTATTCTCTTGGCAGCAGTCATCTATGCATTCCTGAGTATCGGGCCAGATAGACAGTTTTCTACATTTTCTAAGTGGGCATTCAACACCTTCTTAACACTTGTAGTGACCAAGTTGGTCTTTATCCTTGTCCTATTTGGTGAAGATATGTTTCGTCTAGTAGAGACGGCATGGAACAGTTACCAAAAACCCAAAGCTGATAATTGGATGCCTGAAAGGAGGAAATTCGTCTCACAAGTAGGTTTGGCATTGGCTGCGATTCCTTTTTCTTCCTTTCTCTATGGTGTCACTAAGGGCAAGTATAACTACAAAGTCATCCGAGAGACAATCAGTTTCAAAGATTTGCCTGAGGCCTTCGATGGCTTTACGATCACTCAAATCTCTGATGTCCATAGCGGAAGCTTTGATGATCCTGAGGAAGTCAAAAGAGGCATCAACCTAATCAAAGAAGCTAACTCAGACCTCTTTGTATTCACAGGAGACATCGTCAATAATGTAGCTACTGAAATCGAACCATACATAGATGCTTTTTCAGAGATCAAAGCACCTTATGGCCAATTTTCCATTTTGGGAAATCATGACTATGGAGACTATGTCGCTTGGAATAGTGAGGCTGAAAAGAAAGCCAACTTAGATCGACTCAAGTCTAATCATGCTAAAATGGATTTTCGTCTGCTATTAGATGAAAACATCAAAATAGAAAAAGACGGCCAACACATACAATTGCTCGGAGTAGAAAACTGGGGTAAAGGTTTCGGTGAAAGAGGCAAATTACACAAAGCACTAGCTGATACGAGCCATACAGACTTCAAGGTGCTCCTCTCCCATGATCCTAGCCACTGGGATGAACAAGTCAAGAACAATCCAAATCCAATTCACCTCACACTGTCAGGTCATACACATGGGATGCAGTTTGGTATAGAGATACCTGGCTTTAGGTGGAGTCCTTCTAAGTACCGATATCCCAACTGGGCTGGCTTGGCCAAACATGCTGATCGATACCTCTATGTCAACAGAGGCTTTGGCTTTCTAGGCTTCTCAGGACGAGTAGGTATTTGGCCTGAGATCACGGTCATCACCCTAAAAAAGGCCTGATAGCATTTCAATTCTACGAGATTTACCAAGGCCATTTGTTTGCTTTTCTTATCTTTGAGAGAAAACGAACAAGCCTCTTGAAAAAATCAATCGTAGTCGCAGTAGCAGACAATCAAGTGATCGGGAAAGACAATGACTTGATTTGGAAACTACCCAAAGATCTTAAGCATTTCAAAGAAACCACCTCAGGTCATCATATCATCATGGGTAGGAAGACCTTTGAGTCGATGGGTAAGCCTCTACCCAATAGAACCTCTGTGGTGATCACTAGACAAAAAGATTATACTGTACCAGAGGGACACCATGTAGTGCACAGTTTGGAGGAAGCTTTCTCACTTTGTGAGCAGAAAGACTTAGAGAAAGTCTTTGTACTCGGTGGCGCGGAAATCTACAAAATGGCACTTCCTCTAGTGGATGAACTCATCATCACTGAAGTAAAGGAAAGCTTCGAAGGAGATGCTTACTTCCCCAAGATAGATCGACAAGAGTGGAAAGAAGTCAGTAGGACTTTTCACCCCAAGGATGATAAAAATCCTCATGACATGTACTTTGTTTACTACCAAAAAATAGTTTGACTATGACCGCTATCAAAGACAGTGTCATCTGGATCACTGGAGCCTCCTCAGGGATCGGAGAAGCTATTGCACAAGCCTGTAGTGCAGCAGGCGCCCATATCATCATATCGGCCAGAAGAGCCGATGAGTTAGCCCGCGTACAAGCTACTTGTGACCATCAAGAGAAAGTATATATTCTCCCACTTGACCTAGCAAAGCAAGAAAACATGCCTGATAAAACAGCTGAAGCCATTGCAGCTTTTGGTCATGTAGACATCCTGATCAATAACGGAGGCATCAGTCAAAGATCTCTCATCAAAGAAACGCTAGCCAGTGTAGATAGACAGATCATGGAAATCAATTACTTTGGCACCATAGCCCTGACCAAAGCATTGCTACCACACTTTATCGAGCGAAAAAGTGGTCATGTCGCTACCATCACGAGCCTAGTAGGTAAGTTTGGTACACCATTGAGGTCTGCTTACTCCGCCTCCAAGCATGCACTCCATGGCTTCTTTGATGCTTACAGAGCCGAACATTATGCAGATGGTCTGAAAGTAACGATGATCTGCCCAGGCTTCATCAAAACCAACGTCTCTGTCAATGCCCTTACGGCAAAGGGAGAAAAGCAAAACACTATGGATCAAGCCCAAGCCAATGGCATGAGCCCTGAGACCTGTGCCAAACATATCCTATCTGCCATCGCTAAAAACAAAGAAGAAGTCTATATCGGTGGTAAAGAGATCATGGGCGTTTACCTCAAAAGGTGGGTGCCTACACTTTTCTCCAAAATCCTGAGAAAAATGAAAGTCACTTAAGCAAACAAGTAGCTTCAGCACAAAGATCACTATATTAGCGACAGATTTTATAGACCCAAATAAACCCAATGATGCGCACAATCAAAGCTGAAATCATCACCGTTGGAGATGAATTGCTTTATGGCCAGATACTAGATACCAACTCACAGTGGATGAGTGCCGAGCTCGACAAGATCGGGGTGCGAGTAGTCAGGAGAACCACTGTAGGGGATATCGCAGAAGATATGCTCACGGCATTCAAGGAAGCAGAGTCACGCGCAGACATCATCCTGATCACAGGAGGCCTCGGTCCTACTAAAGATGATCTCACCAAGCCCCTACTGGCCCAATACTTTAACTGTGGAATGGAAATGGTGCCTGAGGCACTTGAAGAAGTCAGACAATACTTCGAAAAAAGAGGCAGAGAGCTCACCGAATTGAATAGACAGCAAGCAGTTCTCCCTACCAAATGCACCTATATCCCCAATAAAATGGGTACTGCTCCTGGCATGTGGTTTTATGAAAATGGCAAAGCTTGGATGTCAATGCCCGGGGTACCTTATGAAATGAAAGCCCTCATGACAGACTATGTGATCCCGATGATCAAGGAGACATTTGATACACCTGTCATTTATCACAAGACCATCAAAACCGTAGGTATAGGAGAATCATTTCTAGCAGATCTCATTTCAGATTGGGAAGATGCGCTGCCACAGCACATCAAACTAGCTTATCTACCAAGTCCCGGACTAGTCAGGATGCGACTGACAGCTCAAGGCACTGATGAAAAGCTTTTATCTAAGGACGTTCAAGCGCAAATAGACAAAGTATGGCCACTGATCAGCAAATATGCCTATGGCTTTGATTTGGAGACTTTAGAGCAGCATATTGGCCAGAGGCTTATGGCCAATCAAGAAACCTTGGCTATTGCTGAAAGCTGCTCTGGAGGCTATGTGAGCCACATGATCACCTCAGTTCCTGGTAGTTCAGCCTATTTTAGAGGCAGCATACTCCCCTACCACAACGAGCACAAGATTAATCAACTCAAAGTAGCAGAATCTACCATAGCAGCGCATGGGGCAGTAAGTGAAGAGACCGTATCAGAGATGGCCGCCCGTGTCAGAGAACTATTTGGTACTACCTATGGTATAGCTACCAGTGGTATCGCTGGTCCTGATGGTGGTACCGCAGAAAAACCTGTCGGAACCGTCTGGATAGCAGTAGCCGATGGTACGCAAACGTTTGCCAAAAAATTAATGCTCACAAAAGACAGAATGCTCAATATACAGCTCACTGGAGTGTCTGTCTTAAATTTATTGAGACAAAGATTGAACAACAACTTGCATTAAATTTTAAATACACATATTTTTATGGTGAGATTTAGAATTAAATTTCTCCATTTAGCATAATTAGAAATAATCTATAAGATATGGCACTAGTAGAAATGTTGATGCCGAAGATGGGTGAAAGCATCATGGAAGGCACTGTACTCACTTGGTTGAAGAAAGTAGGTGATACGATCGAACAAGATGAGTCTGTACTAGAAGTAGCTACTGATAAGGTAGATACAGAAGTACCTGCCCTACATTCAGGCGTACTCAAAGAAATTCTTGCAAATGAAGGAGATGTAGTCGCAGTAGGCGCTCCTATCGCGATAATAGAGACTGATGCTGCCGCTAGCACAGCAGCTCCTCAGGCCACAAGTGAAAAGCCTAGTCCTAAAGAAGAAGTAGTCGCTGCTTCTGTCAATCCAAGTCTCACCGCTGCAGTGATGCAAGAAGATGCTCCTAGAAATGAAAAAGGCGCTAGATTCTACTCTCCTCTAGTCATGAGCATCGCTAAAGAGGAAAACATCAGCATGTCTGAACTCGAGACTATCCCTGGCACTGGCAAGGATAATAGAGTCACTAAAAATGATATCATCGCTTACCTCAAAAACAGAGGAAACGCTACAAGCACAAAAGCACCTACAACTACAAGTACAGCAGCTCCAGCGGCACCTGCGCCTAAAGTAAGTGTATCGATCAATGCAGGTGACGAAATCATGGAAATGGATCGTATGCGCAAGATGATCGCTGAGCGAATGGTGGACTCTAAGCGTATCTCTCCACACGTGACCTCATTCGTAGAGGCTGATGTGACCAATATTGTACTATGGAGAAACAAAGTCAAAGATGAGTATAAGAAAAAAGAGGGCGAACCGATCACCTTCACACCTTTCTTCATCGAAGCCATTGCTAAGGCGATCAAGGATTTCCCAATGATCAATATCTCTGTGGATGGAGATAAGATCATCAAGAGAAAGCAAATCAATGTGGGTATGGCAGTAGCCCTTCCATCTGGAAACCTCATCGTGCCTGTAATCAAAAATGCGGATCAACTCAACTTGAAGGGCATCTCTAAACAAGTCAATGACCTAGCCAACCGTGCTAGAATCAATAAACTCACAGCAGATGATCTCAGCGGAGGCACATACACTGTCTCAAACGTAGGTTCATTTGGTAATGTGATGGGTACACCGATCATCATGCAACCACAAGTCGCAATCATGGCAGTAGGCGCTATCGTGAAGAAACCAGCGGTTATCGAAACGGAAACAGGGGATGTCATCGCAGTGAGACACAAGATGTTCCTTTCTCACTCTTATGATCACAGAGTAGTAGATGGCTCTTTGGGTGGCATGTTTGTCAGAAGAGTAGCCGATTATCTAGAGGCATTTGATATCAATACACCACTGTAATCAATATCTAAAAAAATAGAAATAGAGCTATCGGAGAAATCTGATAGCTTTTTTTTATGACTGTTGACCTAACAGCTTCATATACTGAATAAGCTTATCTCTAAGGGTTTGAATCTTGATAGGCTTGGCTATGTAGTCATTGATGCCTGCCTCTTTGGCCTTGTCTATCTCTTCTCTAAATATATTAGCTGACAAGCCCACTATAAAAGTATCTAGCTTCAATGATTTACGAATAAACTCAGTAGCTTCTATACCATCCATGACAGGCATTTGGAAGTCCATAAAGACAAGGTCATACAATGACTGTTGCATTTTCTCAGTAGCTACTTTACCATTTTCAGCCAAGTCTACTTGATAGCCTAAGTGCTGAAACATGGTAACCATGAGCTTTTGATTGATAGCATTGTCCTCTACCAAAAGTATCTTGAATGGATATTTATCAGAGAACATCCCCTCTTCTGTGGCCAATTCTACAGGCTGCTCTTGCTCCCATTCACTCTCTGATACAGCAGTACCTATGATACTAAAAGAGAAAACACTTCCCTCTCCAGGTGTACTTTTGACTTGGAAGCCCCCTCCTAAAAACTCCGCCAGCTTAGCCGATATCGCTAGACCTAGCCCAGTTCCTCCGTAGTTTCTAGTGGTGGATGAATCCACTTGAGAGAAGGCTTTGAAGAGTCTATCCAACTTATCTTCTGGAATACCAATCCCTGTATCAATCACTTCAAAAAGTAAGATGAGGTTATCCTCTATTTTTGAATCAAGAGATACTTTGAGTCTGACTGATCCTTTGTCTGTGAACTTCACCGCATTACCCAGTAAGTTGATAAGGATCTGACGCAACTTTGTAGGGTCAGTTTTGATCACATAAGGCACCTGAGGATCCATTTCTAAGCTCATCTCGATGCCTTTCTTATCAGCTTGTACCTTGATGATCTGCACACTCTCCTCTAGAAACTTATGTATCAGGATAGTTTTCTCATCAAAATGTAGTTTACCAGCTTCTATTTTAGAGAAGTCCAAGATGTCATTGATGATGTTGAGTAATGACTCCCCGCTCAGTCGCATAGTATCCACAAAGTCCCTTTGGATCTTATCCAAACGCGTTTCCTCAAGTAAGCTGATCATCCCGATGAGTCCATTCATTGGGGTACGTATCTCGTGACTCATGGTAGCTAGGAATTCGGACTTGGCTTTAGTGGCAGCTTCAGCAGCTTCTTTAGCTTCTTTGAGTCCATTTTCCCAAAGCTTTTTAGCCGTGATATCCCTAGAGATAGTGATCACACGATCATCATCCAATTTCATAAAGCGCGCCTCAAAGTAGCGATTGACACCCTTGATCGGTAAGCTAAAGTCTATTGTTTGTAGTTTACCAGTATCATAAGCTTTGATGAATGCCTCATTTAATTTGACATTGATCGGAAATGGGAGCACATCGAGCAGGGTCTTACCTATAGACTCTTCTGGCTTTTCATACAGATCAAAACCCTCTGGCACGTGGAAGTCAATGTACCTCCCCTCTTTGTCATTGAGGAAAATAATATCAGGTAAGCTATTGAGGATATTTTTATAGCGTGACTCACTAGCGATGAGATCTTGCTCAGCTCGGTACTTTTCGGTAATATTCTTGGCGACACCTAAGACTTGATACTGCTTTCTAGTCAGATCGCCCATTCGTCTGGCTAAGACTTCTAGCATCACTGGATGACCATCTCGGTGGCGCATCTCGACCATATAACCCATGAACTCTTGCCCCTTCTTAAAGCCAGTCTGCATTTCCTCGTCAAAGATGATCCTATTGATCGGATGATCGGTGAGGTACTTTTTATCATTGACCAGATAGTCCGCTGGCTCATAGCCCAAGATATTTTTCAAGTCATCGGACACAAAAAGCATGTTACCGTCTTGGTCATGGCGGAAGATGAATCCATTGGAATGCTGCAAAAGGAGACGCTGATTGCGCACTAGGTCATCTAGGTCATTGGTCTTTTGGGTCAGTTGCTCATTGGCGCGACTGATTCTTAAAAAAAAGTAGATAAATAAAGATAGAATGAGAGATATGATCACACTCACCATGATGATGATACTGTAGAAACTCTCATTGACAGTGTCTAGGATGCCCTTTTCATCATAAATAAACACCACCCCATAACGTGCTCCTACCTCATAAAAGGTAACCGGAAAATGGGCAGCATAACCGGTCACTTTCTTTCCTTGATAATCAAAACTACCTTTATTGAGCCCCTTTAGTCCATTTAAAATATCTGTTTTGATGAGCTCACGAAGCTCTTCAGATGGTCGGTAATCTGTCAACTGATTAGTAATCATAAAAGAAGCTTCCTCATCTGAAACATTGGGATTACAGATGATTTTACTGCTTCGCTCTCCGATATAGTATTTGTTAAACTCTTCCTGCAAGAAATTTACAGGATTCAAACTCAACAGCATCACCCCCTCAAAACGCTTTGCCTCATCGGTAATGACACGGGTCAAAATGAAGTTTTGTGGGTCTCGGGCCTTTAAGGAAGCTTTGATCTCCTCCACGCTCGAGGTAGTAGCACCAAATTTCTCCGAGATATAATTGGTAGAATTGATCCCGTAAGCACTAAAATTCTGTGATTGTAATACCACTACAGAGTCGATTAAGCTCAGGTAGCGCTTCATCAGACGCTTGAGCCTCAACTCGTCTTCCTGAATTAGTTTACTATTAGATGGAGAAAAGTCGTTGGCTATAAACTGGAGCTCATCTAGAAACAAATCAAACTGCCTTGCCGAAGCATCTGCACAGATCTGAGATTGATTGGTCAAAAAACTCGTGCTAGACTTTACAAGATTATCTTCAAGGGTTCGGAAAAAATAAATAGATAGCCCTATCATGCCAACCAAGAGCAATAGCACCACCGAAAACAGTAGCCAATAACGCCTAAATACTTCTCTAGCCTTTTTCAATGATTATTTGAGTTCTTGCACACCGACTACATACCAGCCTAAGAGAGATATCTTACTCATGACGTAGGCATAAGCTTTATTATTCTCCGTAAAACGCCCACTTTCCTGCCCATCTTGCATTTGATCAAACACATTTCTGATCTCCCTACTTTTACTATTCTTCAGATTAAAGTCATCCTTTCTAAAGCTATCACTTTTGATCGTCTCTGAGTAGCGATGATTGATGAGCGGTGGTAAAGAGAATAGATTGAGGGCTTTTTCTGATGCCGCTACTACAGTACCTGTTTGATCTAATATGATTACGTCAGTTGCCGCTTTGAGGTATTTATCTACTATCGCATTTACCGTCAGGTCTAGTCCTGGCACGCCCACCATTTTGTCTTCATGATAGACAGGCCCTATACAGGAAACCATCCATCCTCTTCCTGCTGGATCGATGTATGGCTCGGAAACCCAAACGATCTTACGCTCTGGATTATTAGTCTCATCTGCCAAATAATAAAAATTGTATGAGGGGATATCCATTTTAGGCTCATACTGAGAGAGCACATCAAAAGGCGGATAGATTCTATTGAGAGAGTTGGCGTCATTGTAGTAAGCCTGCACGATTACTGGACTGCTATTGACCAAACGGACAATGGTACTATCCAAAGCTTCTGTAAAATATACTGCACGCTTGACTGCTGGCGTGATGGGCACCACCCCACTGACATAAAGCGCAGCCTCATTGTCAGCGATACTATCTTTATACATGATACCGGAGTCGGATAATTTGTAGCTTGAAGCATCCACTTGTGTTAAGATATCATTTTGATTTTCATAGCAGTAAGATACTGCTGTCTGAAACTGCTGCATGAGGGATTCCATGGCGAGAAAATCTTTAGAGATATCCTCAGACAGTTGGGCGACACGAAGGGATTGCTCCGCTATAAGCGATTCATTGTCAAGGTTTTCACCACAAGAAAAGAATAGAAAAGCCCCTGCAAAAAAGAAAAGTTTACGCATATCTACCTTGTATAGCAGAAATGTAATAAAAGTGCTGAAAAATACCAAATACTAAATTTTGATCATGACATTTCTCAAATCTTGGTGCATTTGATCAAAACGCTTTTTGACCCCCTCCCAAAAATCCGAATCCTGAATGACTGCATCCAAATCTTCATCCGAGATCACATCAAACTCACTGACCTTATACGTCTGCTCGATCATCCCCTGTTCAAACTTGAGGAGGTACTTACTATTCCAATTGAAAATAGTGATTTTGATATCCTCTTTGCTCAACTCTCTGACGACTCTCATGCCTTTACCTCACAGCTAAAAGTGATCTCTGAACGCAAAGAAGCCGATACAGAGCAATATTTCTCCACTGATAGTTTGACAACTTTCTCAAACTCCTCAGCAGTAGCATCAGGTGAAAAGAGTACAAAATGCATGTGAATTGATTGGTAATACTGCGGATAGTCTTCCTGACGATTGCCCACCGTCTCTATCTGAAGGTCTTGCACCGTCCTACGCTTTTTCTTCATCATCTGTACCATATCTACTGCGGCACAGGCTGAGACAGCCGATAGCAAAAGCTCCATGGGTGACTGCGCCTTCTTCTCTGCACCTGCATACATATCTATGGATACAGCATTGCCAGTTTCATTGATAGCCTCCCATTCATAGTCGGCCTTCATGCGAACGTTTACCTTCTTTTGGATCATGGTATGGATATAAGAAGCATCTCCTCATAGACTGAAGAGATGCGGTTGTTGATTACATATTTCTACGGTACTGACCACCTACCTCAAAGAGGGCATTGGTGATCTGTCCTAATGAACAGTACTTAGCGGCTTCCATCAATGCTTCAAAGATGTTTTGATTCTGAATCGCTCGCTGCTGCAAAGTGCGCAACCACTCTTCCGCCATTTGCGCATTTCCTTTGTGCAGGTTTTGTACTGTTTGGATTTGCTGCTCTTTCTCTTCTTGAGTCGCACGGATGACCTCCCCTGGCGTGAC
The DNA here is from genome assembly GCF_016464625.1 of Penaeicola halotolerans. Taxonomy (GTDB): domain Bacteria; phylum Bacteroidota; class Bacteroidia; order Cytophagales; family Cyclobacteriaceae; genus Penaeicola; species Penaeicola halotolerans. The sequence continues at coordinate 437,496 of NZ_JAEAGO010000001.1, read as the reverse complement.
AGTAGGTGAACCTTTGGAAGATAGGAAAGTGTTGACCCCAATGATCGGAAACTCTCCTGTATGCTTGAGCATCTCATAGTGCAAGCTTTCTTCCTGGATCTTGCCACGCTGATACATGGTCTCCATCGCACCGAGTACGCCTCCACGCTCTGTCAAGCGATCAAACTCCTCGTAAACAGCTTCCTCCACCAAGTCAGTCAATTCCTCTATGATGAAAGCCCCTTGGATCGGGTTTTCATTTTTGGTCAAACCTAGCTCCTTATTGATAATCAACTGAATGGCCATGGCACGTCTCACCGACTCCTCAGTAGGCGTAGTGATTGCCTCATCATAAGCATTGGTATGCAGTGAGTTACAGTTGTCATAGATGGCATAAAGCGCCTGTAATGTCGTACGGATATCGTTGAAGTCGATCTCCTGTGCGTGTAGTGACCTACCAGATGTTTGGATGTGGTACTTGAGCATTTGAGAGCGCTCATTCGCCCCATACTTTAGCTTCATGGCCTTGGCCCAGATTCTTCTCGCTACACGTCCAATCACTGCATATTCAGGATCTACTCCATTGGAGAAGAAGAAGGATAGGTTAGGTGCAAACTGGTCTATGTGCATGCCTCTAGACACGTAGTACTCTACGAATGTAAAGCCATTAGACAGAGTCAAGGCCAGCTGTGTGATCGGATTGGCACCTGCCTCTGCGATGTGATAGCCAGAGATGGATACCGAGTAGAAGTTACGCACCTTGTGGTCGATGAAGTACTGCTGCACGTCTCCCATCACACGAAGAGAAAACTCCGTAGAGAAGATACAAGTGTTCTGTGCTTGGTCTTCTTTCAAGATATCTGCCTGTACCGTTCCTCTGACTTTGGTCAAAGTATTCGCCTTGATCTGCTCATAGACATCCTGAGGCAATACCTGATCACCTGTCACTCCGAGAAGCATCAGTCCCAGTCCGTCATTGCCTTCTGGCAAAGTCCCATTGTAAACTGGACGTGGCACCCCTTTTTCTTTATAAATCTTAGCTATTTTAGCCTCTACTTCTTTCTCTAAGCCATTTTCTTTGATATACAACTCACACTGTTGGTCGATAGCAGCATTCATGAAATAGGCCGCTATAGTGGCAGCAGGTCCGTTGATCGTCATGGATACGGACGTCAAAGGATCGGCTAGATTAAAGCCAGAGTAAAGCTTCTTAGCATCATCTAAGCAACAAATGCTCACGCCTGAGTTACCGATTTTACCATAGATATCTGGTCTGTAATCAGGATCTTCTCCATAGAGCGTCACTGAGTCAAAGGCCGTAGAAAGACGCTTGGCTGGTAATTCCTTAGAAACATAGTGAAAACGCTTGTTGGTACGCTCAGGACCACCCTCTCCCGCAAACATACGGGTAGGATCTTCTCCTTCACGCTTGAATGGAAATACCCCAGCTGTATAAGGGAATTCACCTGGTACGTTTTCTTTTAAAGACCATTTCAATAAATCACCCCAAGCCTCATAAGTTGGTAAGCTGACCTTTGGAATCTTGCTATGTGAAAGCGATTCGTGGAAAGTCTTGACTTTGATCTCTTTGCCACGCACTTGGAAGACAAAGTATTCATCCTTGTAGCGTTGCACTTTGCTTGGCCATTCTTCGAGTAGCTTCATGTTGCGAGGATCTAAGTCCAAAGCCACTTGCTCATAGACTTCCTCCAGTTCTTTGATCAGCCTGTCTGCATCGGCTACTTTAGTGCCTTTGATGGCCTCTTTGGCCTGTTGGATACTGTAGAGCTTCTGGGCGATTTGCGCTTGCTCTTGAACCCACTTATCATAATTTCTATTGTTCTCTGTGATCTCAGAGAGGTATCTCGTTCTATTTGGGGGGATGATGTAGACCTTTTCCGACATCTCATTAGAGATGGTAAAGTTAGATTTCAAGTCTGCACCTGTCTTGGCTACTAAGGTATCCATGATAGCCTTGTAGAGGCGGTTCATCCCTGGATCGTTGAACTGTGAAGCGATGGTACCGAAGACAGGAATGTCTTCATCTGCTATCTCCCAGAGGTTGTGGTTACGCTTGTACTGCTTCTTCACATCTCTTAGGGCATCTAAGGCGCCTCTTTTGTCAAACTTATTGAGAGCAATGACATCAGCAAAGTCCAGCATGTCGATCTTCTCTAGCTGTGTGGCCGCCCCATATTCTGGCGTCATCACATAGAGGGACATGTCAGAGTGTTCGATGATCTCTGTATCAGACTGGCCGATCCCTGAAGTCTCTAGAATGATCAGGTCAAAATTGGCTGCCTTGACGATCTCCACGGCATCTTGCACATAGCGAGAAAGGGCCAAGTTGGACTGTCTCGTAGCCAAAGAACGCATGTACACGCGCTCATTGTTGATGGCATTCATGCGGATCCTATCTCCTAGGAGTGCACCACCCGTCTTACGCTTGGATGGGTCTACTGAGATGATGGCAATGTTTTTATCTTTAAAGTCAATTAAAAATCTTCTAACCAACTCATCTACTAAAGAGGACTTACCCGCCCCACCCGTACCTGTGATACCGAGCACAGGAGTTTTCACTTTCGTAGCCATTTCTCTAACTTCTGTGAGGACTGGCTTAGAGAGTTCAGGGAAGTTTTCTGCAGCAGAGATGATCCTAGCGATAGATTTTTGTTCTTTTTCTGTCAGGTGCTTGATCTCTCCATTGAGTTTTTCACCCACGGGGAAGTCACATTTTTCGATGAGGTCATTGATCATGCCTTGGAGACCCATAGCGCGTCCATCATCTGGCGAGTAGATGCGGGTGATGCCATAAGCATGTAGTTCTTTGATCTCTTCGGGAAGGATGGTACCGCCTCCACCGCCAAATATCTTGACGTGACCGCAACCTTTCTCTGCTAGTAGATCATGGATGTATTTAAAAAACTCTACGTGACCACCCTGATAAGAAGTGATCGCAATTGCTTGGGCATCTTCTTGGATAGCACAGGCTACGATCTCCTGAGCAGAGCGATTGTGACCCAAGTGAATCACCTCACAGCCAGTGGCTTGAATGATCCTTCTCATGATATTGATCGCAGCGTCATGCCCATCAAAAAGGGAGGCCGCAGTGACTATTCTGATGTGATTTTTGGGTTTGTAAACTTCCGTACTGACAGTTGACATATATTTGGGTTTTTTGAACAAAAGGCGATTTGGCACAAGTATATGCACCATCATTCCGCTTGCGAATTTAAGCTATTTTGGGATATTTTCATGGAAATGGAGAGAAAGAGATGCGGTCTTTTACAGTGACGGTCAAGCAAATGGCACTGAGCGTCAATGCTGCTTGTTTAAAAAATTCCTCTATCGCAAAAGGATCTGTTAAGGCAAGAGATACTATCCCAAAGATTTGGGTTCATCTAATTAATAGGGAGAAATATTCATTTGTAGCAGAATGCTTAGCCACGAATACATGAATGATAGGATGATGACCATCAACGGTGACGCCCTGTAGGTCGTCTCTACGATTGTATATTAGAAAGAGACGCCATAAATGGCCGTCTCTACGGGACAAGCCCTCACCCCTGCCTCCCGAAGGGATGGTTTACCTTCCAGAGGGAGGATGACGTACCCAGCAAGCCTTGTCACCCCACCAAAAGAGGTAGGCAAGCCTGAGACGAAGGCCTGTCTCCCGTAGGGAAGAAAGCGGGTCGAATATCCATCTATTAAAACCGTTGAAACAGTTAGGATCAGATGTCTACATAGTCCACGGTTTAAACCATGGGCTATAAGATGCCTACCAACATCTTATGGTCTCCACCATTTCATTAGCTCACCTACAAATAGCTATTTAAACCTTGAAATTTTCTTTGAGAAAGACCTTTAAAACACTGAAAATCAATAATAAATGAGATAATAGCTTGAATTCCCCTTACTTCTGTCTAATTTTGACAGCACATAGGCATTCACCTTTCCACTATTCGTCCAGCCTAGGGATTTTTTAAGCCACACATGAAACTTTACATCAAATATATGGTCAGTATGCGCTGTACTTCTATTGCTAAAAAGGCACTAGCAGATCTAGGCTATCCAAATGCCGTCTCTGGCAAAGGACAGATACAGCTAGCAAAGGACCTAAAGGCTGCAGACCGTAAAACACTCACCTCCTTACTTAAAAAATCAGGGATGGTCCTGCTCGATAAAGAGAAAAGTCAATTATTCGAAGCCATAGACCTTACCTTAGATGAGCTGCTGCATAAGACGGTAGCACCGTCCCCAGACATCATCCCCCAGTTGATCGAAAAACAAGTCAACGAATCTTATCAAAAACTCACGCATTTGATAGCAGAGGTGAAGGGCATCTCTATGGATCACTACGTCCTCATCAGTCGGATAGAAGTGGTCAAAGAAAAGTTAATATATGAAGACCTCAACTTAAGTGCCTTAGCCGTAAAGCTTGGTTTTAAGAACAGGTCTACTTTAGCTTACCAGTTCAAAAAAGTTACTGGTTTGAGTCCTACCTTTTATAAGGTTTTGCGCAAAAAGCGTTTCAAAGAAGCCATCTAATTATACTCTTTTTAGAGCTAGTTGGCCTTATTTTTTTTCATTAAACTGTGCTTCAATTGAAATTATACATCAAATATATGGTGAGTCAACGCTGCAAAATTGTTGTCAGCGAAGCACTAAAACGCATGAATATAGATCATGCCCTCGTAGACCTAGGCACTATAGAAATCCCACAAGAGATCAATACTGAGCAAATCAATCAACTCGCTACCATCCTCTCACAATCAGGCCTAGAGCTCATGGAAGACAAAAAGAATATACTGGTAGAAAAGATCAAAAATACGGTGATCGATATCATCCATCACTCTGAGGAACTCCCTAAGACGAATTACTCTACTTACATCAGCGAAAAGCTACAGTATGACTATACTTATCTAGCCAATATTTTCTCAGAAGTCAAAGGCATGACATTACAGCAGTATATCATCCTCCATAAGATCGAACGCGTCAAAGAGCTGCTACTCTATAATGAACTGAATCTTTCAGAAATCGCCTTTAAAATGCATTACAGTAGTGTAGCCCATCTTTCTAATCAATTCAAAAAAATCACAGGGCTTTCTCCCTCCTATTACAAGCAACTCAAAGAGAAAAGGAAAGGAAGTTTGGAAAATCTGTGATTTATGTAACAAATGCTATTCATTGTGTAATACATCAGGCAAGCTTCCTCCTCACCTTTGTTAGACCGAGCACCCACTTATATTTTGCTAGTGAATACTCGATAGTCCGCCAGTAACGGGCAACTAAACAAAGAAAAAATGAAGACGCAATTCACCAAAATCATGATGCTGTTAGTTTTGTCTACCAGTATGCTCTTTACAGCATGTAAAGATGATGAAGATAATGATACCAATGCTCCTAATGTAGCTTCTACTACACCAGATAGCAATGACACCAATGTGGAGAGAAACGCAACGATCTCTTTTACATTTGATGAAGACATGGCCGCTTCTACCCTAGCTGGCAATACTTTTACCCTAAGACAGGGCAATACTAATGTGGCAGGTACTTTAGTCTATGAAGACAGAACGGCTACTTTTACCCCTACACAAAGTCTAGCTGCCGCAGCGCTATATACTGCTACGGTCAATGTCTCTGCAAAAAATATCGCAGGTGTGCCATTGGCTGAAAGTTACTCGTGGACATTCACTACTGGAGGTAATGCTGCCGCTATACAACCTGTAGATCTGGGTACCTCTGGTAACTATGTGATCCTAGCAAAGACTGCTATTACCAATAGCCCTACTTCCGCTATCACTGGCAATGTAGCCCTCAGTCCTGCAGCTACTTCATACATCACAGGCTTTGACTTAGTAGATGATATCAGCTTTGCTACTTCATCACAGGTGGTAGGTAGAGTCTATGCAGCAGATATGTCTACTCCTACTCCATCTAATCTAACGACAGCTGTTGATAATATGAATACGGCCTATAACAATGCTGCGGATCGTACATCACCTGATTTTGTAGAGATCCATGCGGGAGACCTAGGTGGTAAAACACTCGTACCAGGTGTGTACAAATGGACCAATAATGTGATCATCCCTACCAATATGACGCTTTCAGGTAGTGCTACTGATGTTTGGATCTTCCAAATAGCTGGTAACCTGACGATGAGTGCTGCTACTAGCATCACTTTGAGTGGTGGGGCTAATGTAGAAAATATATTTTGGCAAGTAGCTGGTGAAGTAACGATCAGAACTACTGCCCAGATGAAGGGCGTGATACTCTCTAAAACAGGTATCACTCTAGAAACTGGTGCCGGCCTAGATGGCAGAGCTTTGGCTCAAACAGCAGTCATCTTGGATGCTAATGTGGTAAAAATCCCCTAATTTTTTACACCACTTATTTTTTGAGAGGCAGTCTGTATACGGACTGTCTCTTTTTTTGCGTAGAAATGTCAGAGAGTGAGGGGTGATGGGTGATAAGTTATGAGTGATGGGTTATGGGTGATGAGTTGATGATCACCTAGATGGCTTCGGGTCAAGCCCTCGCCCCTGCCTCCTTAAGGGAGGATGACGTTGCAAACGATACAGCGCTGAAGGCGCAAGACAAATCAGCACAGGGTGAAGCCCTGTGATATAATTAAGGTACAGTTTATTTCAAGCGCTGAAAGTGCGAAACAAAACAAATCGTATGATCCGATGCATATTACGGCAAGTAGTTGTTACACCCTTACAGGGCTAGTGTTTGTAACGAAATCACATATACATAGGGCTTCACCCTATGCTATTTTATTTCGACCTTTCAGGCCTTTATCGTTTCATCCGATGCATTTCCTCCCTAAGGGAGGCAGGTGCGACCAGCTGGTGGTAGTAGGTCAGTAGCCACAGTAGTCCGAGATGCCTCATGTGCGGCATGACAAAAGTGGCATTTTCCAACAAATCAGCATTTCAAGAATAGTTAATAACATTAAGTATTTTCATTAAATGGCACCCCGTCTGCATTGTCACCCTGAGGTACGAAGGGTCTCGAAGTAGCGCGCTTATGTACGAACGAGGTTAGCTGGTCGCAGACAGTGTAGGATTAGATGTTTATTGTCCTTTTTTAGAGACGCCATAAATAGCATCAATTTAACGATACTGAAAAACCTCTCAAAATCTTATATTTTTATCCTTTTTTTAAGAATTCATGGTATTCTATGAATTCCCCAAAAACGCCATTTTAGAGGTACCGCAAAGGGTCTCTGAAAAAATAATGTCGAAGTATACTCGAGGAAGAGTCGAGGAAGAGTCGAGGATAACCCTGGGGAAAGTCTAGGATGAGTCGGAGAATCATCAAGTAAATACCACAGATTCTACCAATAGTTAAAGTTTTGAGCCTTTTAAAAATGTAAAATATCATTTGTACTTTTTCGGGAGGTAATTTCACTGAGATTTTGCTTGGATTGGCAACAATATGCTAGTTTACACTGCCATTCTAGACCCATAATGGGTCATATTTATCTCCCAAAGGGACGGCCTCCCTCCTGAAGGGAGGAAGCGGGTCGCATTTACCTCCTATAGGGATGGCCTATCACCCATGGGAGGGTAACAAAAAGGGCATGGGTTCATGAAACGGTCTGATACAAAAGTGATCTAATTTCCTAAAATAAAAAAAGACGCCCATTTAGGGCGTCTCTACGATATGATGGAAATAAAAAGAGACGCGATGAATCGCGTCTCTAAAAAATAAATATGCTTTTATGAATTAACCCTTACGACTTGCTAACCTCATGAAATACTTTTCAAAATAATTGTAAGAGAGAAAACTTACAAACAAGGAAACTATTACAGACAATGCTATTCTAATCTCCAAATATCTGTCAAAAAAGTTATTATTTATGTCTAATCTATTTAATATGAAAGATATAACACTAAAAACTATCGCATGCAATAAGTATAAAGAGTAACTTGATTCTCCTAGTATTGCCAGAGGTTTGTGAAGCCAAACAGGAGCAGTGTAGGTAAGCTTATAAAAACCAATACAGAGAGTAAAGCAAATACCTGTAAAAAACAATCTGTTCACATCTGTAATTAAATGAATTGTATCACCTGAAACTGGATAGCAGACAAACCCAAGTAATGCTATCACAATAAGGATGAAAGCATAAATATTTTTTAAATCTAACTTATCAAAAATCGATTTGATACACATCCCTCCCAAAAATAAAAATATCTGATTCAAAGGATTGACATAATCTCTCCATTGAGATGATAAGGAATTATTTTCATCTAAAATAACGTAGGCAAAGTAGGTATGTAAACAGAAAAATAAAATTATTAAAGCAAAAATAAGTGGTGTACCTCGCCTAAGAATGTATATAAAGAAAGGAAAGAATACATAAAATACTAACTCATTACCAATAGACCAAGCTCCTGTAGCATAATAGGTATCCCAAGTAAAAAAGCCAAAAAGACCCGTAAGTGTCAAAAAGACATCAATAAGTTCGGGTGATTTTTGTTTTAAAATAATAGCTGCAATAGACGCTAACCATAATAATGGAAAAATTCTAAATATCCTTTTCTTAAAAAAGATAGATATTCCCTCTGAAGATAAATTTAATTTTTCTGCATAGACGTGACTTAAGGTCAAACCGCTTAATATATAGAATACAGAAACTCCATAAATTCCCACCCTACCCATAAAATGTTCTGATGAAAAGTTACCATAAGACCATGAAAGGTAATGATATATCATGATACTAAATGCTGCTATTCCTCTTAGGTAATCTAGGTTGTGAAGTCTGTTCATTTAATGTTATGATACGTATACATTACAGTAATAAATAATTATGCAGCTGCGCGTTTGCGTAATTTCTCTATCTGTAGGCGGTGCTTGTAGGCTTTGATGAGCTTCTGCTGGCGGGTGTGGTGGATGGCCCAGGCGATGAATAATAAGAGGTAAATCATGGTCATGTTCTTCATACGCATGGTGATCCCTAGGTTACTGAGGCTATTGGCAAAAGCCACAGTCACGGGTACAAAGGTGATCAAACCCACCTTTAAAAATAGTGGTGCATCTTTAAAGGACTGTATGGAAAAATTTCTAAAAAGCTTAAAAGTCAAGAGTAGGTAAATGAAATTCTCTACCGAACTGATCAAGGCGACAATATTATGCGCATCAATAAATAATGGCCTGTACAGATAGGTCAGTATTTTTATAGGTAGTGGATAGCCTGAGATATCAATGCCTGACCCCACGCTAGCTCTGTTTAAAAAAGCTTGCTGTGACCTTGACAAGTCTTCTAAGGACTCAAAAGAAAAATCTTCTATTTGGAGAAAAATTAACACTTGATCTGAAATTAGAAAGAATATAAAAGCACTTAAAACGATCAACATAAACTTACTACCCGTTCCTACTTCTGAGCCAATTAATACAGCAATTGCCGCTGCGCCTAGTAAAATAAAGCCCATGTGAGGACGGGCATGGTACACAAAGAGGAAAGCTATGATGAGTTGAGGTAAATTCCTTTTGTAATTTTGCATGGCATAAGCAAACCAAGCAATGCCCCAAAAGCAGAGGGTGTCCTTCCCTACCCCAGCAGACCAAAAGTGGATATTGGGTAGGTAAAACAACCATGGAAATAAACGGATACCATAAACCTTGATGTCTTGTGGGTAATAACGTGCATACATTAAGTATAAAAATCGAATCCCTATAAAGCCTAAAAAACTGTAAAGCAAATTTCCAGTGATGTAATCTAATCCTAATAACTTAGACGGAATATAGTTTAGGAATAAAGGAAACTTAGTACTTACTCCATAATATGCAAACAGAGAGGGGTTTGAAACATAAACTTGTTGTAAGTTTAACCTCCAATACCCAGTAGAATCTCCTCCAAAAGTTAAAATATAATAAGTAAAGATAAGGCTAAATAATATATGGTAGGCTAGTAAGTAATCTAAATGCCTACTGGCTTTTGCACTCAATCTATATTTGAAAGCTAGCTTACGATTGGTACTAACCAGAAGTAATAAACAGAAAAAAAGGATGATGATATCTAGCATTTTATGCTAACAAATTGGACAGGGATTGAAATGATTTTGTTTGAGAAGCATAAGTTAAGTGTTGTCGTACATAATTCAAATTCCCTTCATATTTCTTTGATAAGGTCTCTTGATAGTGGAGTGCCTTGGTCAAAGCAGAGGTTAAACTATCAATATTTGAGGGCTTAAAAGTCAAGGATAATTTTTCCTCTTGATTGATTTCCATCACACTGGCAAAACTCCCATTGATGACCAGTTTACCTGATGCTAAGGCATCTAAATATTTCACATGGATGATGAGTTCAGAATATACATTTTGTCTGTCTGGGCAAACTAAGATATCAGCTAATTCTTGATAAGTTCGTAAATGATGATAGGGAGTTCTACCCACCAAATAAATATTATTCTTCGCTGGGGAATTTTCGACTTGTTCTTGTACTGCTTTGAAAGTAGGTCCATCCCCAATAAGAATCAATTTGATATCCTTGTTCGAAAGGTAAACATTTTCAAATGCAGTCACTAAATCTTGAATGCCGCCTGTTTGCTTGAAGCCGCCTGCAAACAAGATTACCTTGTCTTCTTGCCCTATTTCAAATTTCTCTCCAAGATTAGCCAGTAACTCTTTGTCAATAGCTACTTGATCGAATCCATCACTTAATAAATAAGGCAAAATGACGCTAGGAGTATTCTCTAAGGTAGGATAGGTTTTTTGAAAGAATGATTTCATGGACTCACTCGCATAAATCATGCCCTTAGCATGATTACATACTTTGGCATCTAAGAGATCAGAGACAAGATATTTCAACCAAAAGCTCGTCTTTCTAACAAGTTTTTTTTCAAACTGTGCTTGAAATTTGAATTCTAATGTGGCTACTCCATGTAGATCGTTTACATAACCCTTGATCAAGCCATTGGATTTGAGGAAGTATCCAAGTGAATTGTCTAAATATTCACAAGTCAATATATCATGTGTTTCTAATGCAAAAGTCTTAGAGATGGTTTTAAACTTCATCAGAAAATCATTATACCATCTCTTCATGAGAAAATTGGGAAATACACCTAGTCTTCCTTGAAACTTTCTCTTCTCCTCTCTTCCAAAAATATGGTTGATGTGTATGTGCTGAATTTCCTTAGGGAATCTGAGTAACTGTTCTCCACTTGCATTTGACAATAGGTAGATAGGTCTATCCAGGTTTACTAATTGCTGTAAAAGCCCTATTATCCGGATAGTACCTCCAGAATCCTGTTTGAATTCATTGACTGCCAAGACAAATATGGGAGTGATCACTTGTAAAGTCCTTTCTCCTTCAACTCTGTTATTGATTTCTTGTAGAGATCTTCTTGAAGAGGCTGTGTTTTCACCCATTCTGCAAATTTAGTTAGTCCTTCTTCAAAACTTACTGTTGGCTCAAAACCTAATTCCTTTTTGATCTTACTGAGATCAGCATAATTATGTCTGATATCACCTAATCTGTAATTACCACTTACTTTGATCGCTACCTCAGTTCCATAGAGCTTTTGAAGACTCTTGGCTACTGTAATGACCGAGGTATTGATCCCTGCTCCTACATTGTAGATTCCACTGATCTCAGGCTTGGCAGTTACTCCTAAGACTGTTGCTTTCACCACATCATCTATATATACAAAGTCCCTGCTCTCTAAGCCATCTTCAAAGATGTTGAGGTCATTACCATTGAGCATTTGTGTGCTAAAAATGGATAAGATACCTGTATATGGATTTTTAAGAGACTGTCCAGGGCCATAGACATTTTGGTAACGAAAGGCTATGGCTGAAATCCCTAGGCTTTCCCCAATATTCAAAATCATTTGTTCTTGGTTTTGCTTGGTAATCCCATAAATAGACGCAGGATGAATTTTCGCATTTTCATCTGTCGGCTTTAACTGTAAAGCCCCTTGACAGATGGGACAAGTAGGTTCAAACTGACCTAAATCCATTTGCTTTTGTGATCTAGCTAAAGGGTAGACGTCACCGTGCTCTAAACAATGGTATTTGCCCTCTCCATATATCGCACGAGAAGAGGCTATCACCAATCGCTTTACTTGGTGCTTTTTATTCACTAGATGATCTAACAAATTAGCTGTCCCCATGCTATTAACTGCCACATATTTTTCCAATTGATATTGTGACTGTCCAGTACCTGTTTCAGCCGCCAGGTGTACTACAATGTCTTGACCTGCTAGGGTGCTCTCCCATACAGCTTTATCACAGACGTCACCTAGTATGAAATTTACCTGATCCTTGATAGATAAGTAAAGGGGTGAATCCTGATGCGTACCATGTATCTGTGGAGAGAGGTTATCTAATACTGTAATTTCATAACCATGTTTGATCAAAGCTAGAGATAAATTACTTCCTATGAATCCCGCGCCCCCTGTAATTAAGATACGTTTTGACATTATATAATTAATTTAAAGCCTTTAAATAGGCGTTGATACTTGCTGCTAAACTAAAGACTGGTGCAGCCTTTTGACTGATCCTCATTCTCTCAGCAGCCGATAATTTTATATTTTGTACAAATGTAATGACATGCTCAATCCTATCAGTTTGCTTGTGATTAAATAGGTGGACTTGATCAAAGTCTTTTAATAATACTTCCGTATCTCCTATCCCATTAGAAGCTATGGTTGGCAAACCCAAGAGGAGATACTCCCCAAGTTTGATAGGCGCTACCCCTATCATGCTCGGCTTAGGGTCTCTGATGGCAAAAGCGATGTCTGCGGCTGATAGGTAATCAGGAACTGCATCTGGCGCTACCGTCATTACTTGGGTGATGGCTTGTAAATCAGCAGAGAGTCTAGACAAGGCATAATCTTGCTGGGCAGTTAAGATTAGCCAAGCACAGGCTTGTTTTTTTTGAGTAGCTTGGACGATTTGCACCATCTCTTCCCAGCCGTATTGAGGCCCTAGTGAACCTACATAAATAAATAGTAAAGTATCAGCACTGATCCCTAAATCCTTTCTGATCATCACTCTTGCTGACTCACTGTAATGAAAGACATTGGTATCTCTGCCATTGCTGACTACGAAGCATTTGGTTTTGATCCCCTCACCTAAAATCGCTGCATGATGCTCAATCGCCTTCTGAGAGCGGGTCAGTACCTTATCTGTCAGTTGGATGACTTGCCCTTCTTTGCGCTTGAGGAATCGGTATTGTCTGCTCTGAGGGGATAAGCCTGCAAAGTCTAGTCGCTCCTCTAGGGGCAGTCCATCAGCATCAAAGATCAATTGGATATCCTGTTTTTTAATTAGCCTTCGCAGTCTCCATGTGATGAGTCCTGGCAAAGTACTGCGGGGCATGAGGTGGGTGATGTCCCCAGCTTGCAGCATGTGCTTTAAAGTCCGCTCCATTAGCCACAGACTGTAAAGCGTTCCGATGATCGAAAATTGTCGCTTGATCTGAATAGGTACATACCCTATCCCCTCTTTAGCCAAATCTGCTTGTAATCTTTGTACTACATGCTTATTTGCCCAAGAAGCATGCAGCACTTTGATCTTATAGCCATGAGGCTGTAATCCTCTTAAAATCGGCAGGAATAGGCCTTGTATGTATTGGAGGCTGGCACCGTCCCAAGCGACAAATAGTAGGGTATGATTCAAATACTTACTCCTTTCTGAGCCACCAAATCCTCATATAACTCAGCCACCTCTCGGACATAGCGCTCTGCGCTGTAGTCCTGCTTGGCTCGGATGCGTCCCTGCTGACCCATGTGTTGGCGCAGGCTGGGGTTATCGATTAATTTTGCTAGGGCAGATGCCAAAGCAGGAGGATCTAATAGAGGCACGAGCAATCCTGTGTGCCCATCTACTATGATCTCTTTGAGTCCTCCTACTGCAGTGGCTACCACAGGGAGTCCATGGCACATAGCTTCTGCTGCTACTAGGCCAAAGCCCTCTCGACTAGAGGCTATGCAAAAAATATCCATCAAGCAATAAAAGGGAGCTGTATCTGTATGAAATCCTGCCCAAATTAATTGATCAGCCACCCCCAAATCGTGGGCATGTTGCTGGATTAATTCTTTGTCCACCCCTTCCCCCACAATCAATAATTTGAGTTGAGAATTATCCAAGATGGCTAATGCAGAAATGATATCCGTAAAGCGCTTGTGAGGATTTCTTAATCTCCCTACGCTGCCTATGATACAATCAGTCGCTTCGATCCCGAATTGCTTTTTCCATTGGTTGATTTCTTGATCAGCTACTTTTCTGGGACTTTCTATCCCATTTGATATAGTCACCACTTTCTTGGTGGGTATTCCTGCCCTGAGCTTTAAATAATTGGCTACATCTGGTGATATGGCTACCATGCGGTCTGCGGCTAGGGCTAAAATTTGTAATAAGTAATCCGCTTTTCTAGACCTGTTTTGGGGGTCAGAGGTTTCTTCTCCAATGATGATCGGCACACGTGAAAGCGTCCCACTGATCAAGGCCATGGAAACACCTTCAAAGACTGCTCCATGGATGATGTGTGGCTGAAAGCCTCGAATCACCTTTCGGACAGCCTGTATCCTAGCCCAATGCAGGGGATGTTTGACTTTACCGATTAAGTGTACTTTGATACCTTGAGCTTTGATCTCTTCTACTAGAGGTCCAATGGCTTGGGTACCTATGAGCATCAATTCGAAACGCTCTTTGTCTAGGTATTTGGCCAAAGAAAGCCTCCTGCGTTCAACCCCACCCGACTTGATGGTCTCGATGACATGGAGTACTCTAATCTTTCCCAAGGCTATAAATCTGCTTTAGAGTTTTCATGTGGTTTTCTAAGCTGAATTGTGCTTTGACCTTCTCATGACCTGCTTTGCCAATGGCTTCCAAATGCTCTAGGGGTAAACTTAAGATTTCCAATAATTTCAATTCTAATGCTTTCTCATCATCGCTGGGTATAAGAAATCCATTTACACCATCTTGTATGATCTCAGGCGCTGCCCCTACAGCAGTCGCTAATACAGGAACTTCTGCATACATGGCCTCTACCAATGCATTGGAAAAGCCCTCTGTAAAGGAAGTGAGAACAAATAAATTTGACTTTCTAAGGAAGACTAGTGGCTGTTCCTGAAAGCCAATAAAATTTACTTGCTCTTTGATGTTTAATTCATCCACTAATGCCTCTAATGCATTTCGCTGGGGACCTTCACCAATTACGGTATATCGGATATTTTTCTGGACTATTTGTTTATGAATACTCGCCATACCTTTAATGAAAAATGGAATATTTTTGATAGGATCCAATCTAGAAACCGATATGATCTCAAAGTGATTTGGAGATAAGGATCTTGGTGGTAAATCAGGAAATAATAAGGGATTGGCTACTTGCTTTATCTTATCTGATGGAAGATTATAATTTGTTTTCAGGAAGTTGACTACGGGCTGTGCATTACCTATGACAACATTAGACAGTTTGTAAATTATAGAAATAATAAGTTTGGCTATCTTCCCCTGTTGAGGCACACCTATCTCCTCAGCAACCCTAACTGGGACGCTAGCCCATGTAGCTGCTAAGATTCCATGAAAGTTTGCCTCCGCTCCAGAGGTATGCACAACATCTGGCTTCAAGTGCAAAAAAAGTATTTTAAGGGCTTTGATTGTTTGCCATGAAGGAATTCGATGAGGTAAATTTAATATCTTAACTACTTTATTTTGAGCAATAATCAATTTTGCAGCCTCTCCTCCCTTACCAATCGCGATAAAAATAATTTCAACCTCCGTTCCTTGATAATGAGAAAGATTGACTAGTCTTCGCTCAATACCTCCAAAGTCTAAAAAATTGGTAAGTCTAATGACTTTCATTATATCTGATATAAATTGTTCAAAGACCTTGAGTAATTATCAAAAGAATATTTTTTAGAAACAAACTTACGGGCAGCAACACCCATCTCTATTATATTAATCTTATTCATACTCAAAAGACTAATCATATCACAAAATTCGTTGATATCTTGATTATCAATAACAAAACCTGTTTCTCTATTTATAATAGACTCAGCTACACCGCCAACATTAAAGGCTACAACTGGCAATCCTACCATTCCGGCTTCTTGAATAGAGACACATTGATTTTCCTCTCTACCATCTGTATCTCTAACCCCTGGATATATTAAAATATCAGAATTACTTAACTCTTCAATTAGTTCAGCTCTATTTAGTTTACCTGTTGTTCTGATATTATTGGGATACGTTATCACTAAATCATCAATTATAGGTTGTAGGGGTCCATTGCCAACAATAGTCAAGACAAACTCAAAATCATATTTAGTCAAAATAGTAGATAAAATTTTATCAAATAAATGAATTCCTTTGAGCTCAATAAATCTACCAACGAAAATTAATTTTAACTTACTTGAAGGGTTTGGAATTCTAAATTTAAATTGATCATCTCTAATTCCAACCGGTATAATTTTAATTTTATTATCTGAAAATCCTAATCTTAATAATTTTTGTTTTGAATAATTTGTGACTACAACATTAATATCTCCATATTTAACTAGATCTTCATAATAAGATTTATCATATTTAGGAGATGTAAAATCTAACCCATGAAAATGAGTAATAAGCTTTGCTGTAACTAAACCACTCTTTTTTAATTCTGCAAAAAGCAGCCCATTATTACCAAAATGGCAATGAATTATATCAAAATCATTCTTCAAAGAAAAGGCTAAGTTAGGAAGTGATAGATTATAATAATTTCTTGATAACTTTAATTTATATAAAATTTTTAAATTTATTTTTTTTATAAAAAAAATAAATCTTTTAAAAAAAGATTTATAAACTCCTGAAAATATATAATCATGATAATCTCCGTTAGTTGAATGTCCTAAACATGTTATAATATATTTATTTTTTATTAAATATAAATGATCCTTTACAAACGTTTCGTAAGATCCCTTAAAAGAATTATTTACTAGTAATAATTTCAAAATTTTATTATTTTTTTAAAATAATATTTAATAGTAGTTGTAATTAAAATAAATTTGATCTTCTTATTTGATATTTTTGAATTATATCCCATAAAATTTCTTGCATACACGACAATCTCTTTCCTATTTTCTTTATTAAGCTTATTTCCTATTAATTCTTTTAATAGATCGACATGGATGATCTTTCTATTTTCTCTTTCATTATACTCAGTCAAAGTATCAGGCATAGTATGATTTGGCTCCTCTCCGATGAGTGAAAAAGGCACTCCCAAGTCTAAAGTATAAAAGGTATGAGATCCTATTTGATTTGATAAGGCATATTTGTGATTAGTTAAAATTTGATAAAAATTATCAATAAACTCTGTATTGTACATGTGCCCAGCTGTAACACATGTAAAGCCATTGTCTATAAAAGGTAAATGACGATCCTTTAAGATATCCATGTAATACAAACAAATAGTTACAGGTTTAAACTCATCAGGAAGGCTCTTAAGCTTTTCTATGATCTCATAAGGATCATAAGATGCATCTATATCTGTAGATGAATGGACCAAGAAAAATACAGACCCTTTATTTTCTTCCCCCTCATATTTTATTTTGTTTCGTTTCTTATACAGTAAGAAGGGGTGTTTGATGACATAGCATGGTTTATTACTTAATTTATCCCATTGTTCTTTATAGGACTCAGAAAACACTAACATAGCTAGGTGTGAATTTGTATACTCGCGAGGATGTGGTTTATCCCACATATAAATACCATGATGTGCATTAATTCTTAGAGGAAAGAAGGAGGGGATTTTGGCAAATCTTCTAAGTTCCTTTCCAAAGCCATAGCGTTCTATATCTATTTGCGCAATGGATTTGTCATATTTTTTGCAAAAATCCTTTAAGCTATCAGACATAGGCTATATAAATTCTTTTTTAAAGTCTTCAAAGTATTCAGATCTTGCAGCAACTTCTTGATATGTTCCAACATCTCTAATTTGCCCATTATCCAACATCACTAAAAAATCAGCCGCTTGTATACTAGAGAAACGATGTGCGATGATCAAGATGGTGTACTTTCCTTTTAAGGCTTGGACATTGGCTTGTATGGCTTTCTCAGTTTCTATGTCTAAGGCAGAAGTTGCCTCGTCCATGATTAATATATCAATGTCTTTATAGAGTTCTCTGGCTATGGATATGCGCTGTCTCTGTCCACCTGACAGATTGATACCTCCATTACCTAACATAGTCTCTTCTTTGTCCTCTAAGTCATCATAAAAATCAATAATAGAAGCTTCTGACAATACTTTTTCAAATCTAGCTAAGTTATCAGTTGTCTTTTCTGCCCAAAGCGTCACATTATTGAATAGCGTATCATTGAAGATGACAGATTCTTGGGTGATATAACCAATTCTATCTTGATAGGCTGATTTGTCTAAGGTTTCGAAAGGAATTTCATCTATACTGATACTTCCTTTGGTAGGTGGAATGAGTCCTGCAATCAAATTGATCAGAGTAGTCTTACCCGCACCAGACTTGCCAATAAAGGCGTAAGTGTGATTTTTCAACAAAGTCAGCACAACATTATTCAACACCTTTTTATCCCCTAAGTTTACAGAGACATAATCTAAGGTTATTTTAGTATTTAAATATTTGATTTTTACTGCACCATTAGACTTTTTCCCTTCGTTCAGTTCTAATAAAAAGGCCTTTATATTTTCAAGAGAGCCATGAACACTTAAAAATATATTCCAACTATTCTGAACTGCCATCAGATAAGTCAAAGACCTATAGAAAAACAAAAGTGAAAGAATGATCACCCCAATATTTTCCTCCAAATAATATACTTGGACAAAAATCAATGATATAATAATCAAAATAGAAACTGGTTCCCTAACAGCCTGAATGATAGAACTGTATAAACCAATCTTCTTATTCAAGCCCTCTACTTTATCTATGTTCCACTCCAGTCTATGAGTGATCTTATTTAAGGTATTGGTTGCACTGAGGTATTTGAAAAAAGTAACATTTTGCATTAAAAGTCCTTGATAGCTATTAGACATCTTTGTTATCTCTCTAGATACTTGTTTAGTCTTTGTAAAAAGTCTTCTATAAAATAGGTTTGAGATAACCCCAAGCACAATCACTAAAATTGAAAAACCTGGATTTGCAAATAGTGCTAAACTTGCGTAAATCAAGATCATGGTCAAAGTCTGAAGGGATTGCATGTATGAGCGATAGGCAACTACTACACGCTCTGTTTCGCCACTGAGTGTATTTTGAATGCGACCAGCATCATTTTGGATAAAGGCTAAAAAAGATAGATTTTTCAACCCATCAATTCCTGCCAATCTGATATGTCTGATATAATACTGCTGTGTCAACACTCTCTGATAAGTTTCAATGAATTTGAATACCCCTTTCATTGAAAAAAAGAATAAAATAATCAACAGGGTATTGAATAAATTAATCTCAATATGTAAAAAAGCAAAAAAATCAAGCAATACCGCCATATTACCCAGCTCTGCTGGATCCACGGACCTTTCTCCACCAATCATCTCTAATAATGGAAGAAACATAGCAAGCCCTAGACCATCTAAAAAACCAACAACTATACTCAGGAGTAGCGTAATCACTAACCTCCATTTTAAAAATGAATAGAAATATTTAAAATCTTTAAAATATTTAGTCATGATTTTTAATTAAATCAACTATTTCTTTTGAAAATATATTTGCTCCTGTTTTGTTTAAGTGGGTAGAATTATAAAAATATTTCTTTTTATAAATAAAACTTTGACTTTGAAAATCAAAGTTTTTTACTGTGTGCATCGTTGATAATTGATCATAGAACGAATTAAACTGACTAAAATCAGTAATCTCATCTAACTGATGATATCTTGGAAACTTAATAAATACAAGATCAATTTCATTAGTATTACAATACCTTACAAATCTTGTGAAATCATTCATAATATATTTTGAAAATTTTATGGGTGGTCCATTAGGATTCTGTTCCAAATATTTTGTAAACTCAATCTCATTCCATTTATTTTCTCTTGGTAAATATCCTTTTTTATAACTACCCCATATTCCATTATCATTGAAAATGGAAATAAATCCATTTAAAAATTCTCTAGACCTACCTTTGTATTTCATCAAAGGAATAAAATTCAACCACTGATAATCTTTATCATAAGCACTTAGCTTTTCTTTTACTGCTCTTTTATCAAGGTAGGGTATAAATTGAGGAGCGAAGAAACTTTCTGTACTATCCATAGTAGCATAATCCACTACTTGTATAATCATCTTGGGCCTTTGATTATACTTTAAGTACTCTTTTAGCTTGAAATATTGAAAGTCAAATCGATGACCATTCATTGCAAGGTTATAAGTAGGCATTCCTAAACCTTCCTCAATAATAGTTGGATCTATCTGAACAAATGCTGTAGACGAACCCATGATCAAGACTTCTGCGTTGATCTCACCTGCGTAAAGCTTGTTCCAGTCTCCCCATTCTAAAGCTGTAGTCCTTCTTAAACCGTAATCCGCTACAGCTTGTAAGAGATGTAGCATGAAAAAGATAATTAAGCTTCCGAAAAGTAAGTTTCTTAAAAACAGCTTCATCAAAATTGGAAATAAATAAAGCCAACAGGCTTACTATAAAATAAGATCATACACATAATAAGAAAGATATAATAAACTCCTCTTACGATAATAGACTGTTGAACCCAAGAAAATAAAGTATCATTTCTATTGATCCATTCTAAAACCATCCAGACAGGTAGCATAAATCCTAGAAATAGAATGCTTCTGCCTAAGTTGATTTGTGATAGGTATACAGTACCTTCGAACAACCCTCCCAAATACCCCCAAGCGGCACTGACATTTTCTGCTCGGAAGAATACCCAAGCAATGCAAGTCAAGGCAAAGGTGAGGCTGAGTTGGAAGAGTTCTTTGAGATTAGGTAAGTACTTTCCCTCTGCTACCGTGTCTAGGTTGTTTCTATTCTTGCCTCTTAGTAGTAAGGGTAGGAAATAGATAGCATTGAGTGCCCCCCAAACGATGAATGTCCAGTTGGCCCCATGCCAAAAGCCACTGACGATAAAGATCACAAAGGTATTGAAGATCGCGCGGCCTTTGCTCACCCGACTCCCTCCTAGCGGGATATACACATAGTCTCTAAACCAAGTGGACAAGGAGATGTGCCAGCGCCTCCAAAACTCGGCAATATCCCGAGAGAAATAAGGCGTGCGGAAGTTGACCATCAAGTCAAAGCCAAAAAGTTTGGCTGTACCGATGGCAATGTCACTATAGCCTGAGAAGTCTCCATATATCTGAAAGGCAAATAATACTGCGCCTAGGATCAGTTCTAGACTAGAGGCTGTTTGATAGTTGTCAAAGATCTGGTTGACATAAATGGCACAGTTGTCTGCGATCACTACCTTTTTAAAGAGTCCCCAAAGGATGAGGCGCATGCCAGCGGCTCCCTGTTCGTAGCTGAAGCGATGCTTCACTGCAAACTGTGGAAGAAGGTTGACTGCCCGCTCTATCGGTCCTGCTACGAGCTGTGGAAAAAAGCTCACATAGGCAAAGAAGGCGATGGGATCTTTAGTAGGTGCTAGTTGTCCTCTGTACACATCAATGCTATAGCTCATCGTCTGGAAAGTGTAGAAACTGATGCCTACTGGCAGGATGACATTGAGCGTAAAGGGGTCTGCATGAATACCCAACTGCGATAGTCCCTCTGCTAGAGAAGTCATGAAGAAGTTGAAGTATTTAAAAAGGCCTAATAGTCCTAAGTTGACCCCAAGGCTGAGCCAAAGGAAAGCTTTTTTGGTCTTGAGCGTAGTGGTACTCGCAATGCGGATACCCGCCCAGTAATCCACTACCGAAGAAAAGACGATGAGCCCTAGGAAGCGCCAGTCCCACCAGCCATAGAAGATATAGCTGATGACCAAAAGGAAGACATTGCGCGCTTGAATGCTTCTGTTGAAGATAAACCAATAGGCTAGAAAGACTAAAGGTAAGAAGATCGCAAATTCTAGGGAATTAAAGATCATTTGATTTCAGTTTCAAATAGATCTTCTTAGCTCCATTTTCATTCAAATGATCCTGATCCGTAAAATCTGACTCTTGTAAATTTTCCCTCGAAAAATCAATGATTTTCACTCCTTCAATATCTGGATAAGTGAAATTTTTATTTATTATCTCAAGGTATTGTTTATAAATGGGCATTTTGAGTAAGTATGTTTTGACACCTTGATTTTGAAGCAAATTGATCATGCTTTCATAGTTTTCTCTAGCGGATTCACTATAAGAAAAATCTCCGAATTGCTGCTTTAATCTACGAACACTTTTCGCAGAGTCAAATTGATAATCTTGCTGTTTATAATCACTCAACCATCGATAAACCGATAACATAGACTCAAAAGACACCACCTTATCATTACTCAGCAGCGGAAGGTAATGCCAAGCATTCATCTTTAGATCGTTCATATCATCCGTCAGATCATTGTTATTGCTTTGCTCTTTTACTGCCGTAAAATTATTCGCATCAAACTGGATAAATACCGTGTCTTCAGAAGATAAAATACCTTGATCTAAAAGATAGCCAAGCTTTGATGAAATATCCTTGCTGTTATCAGAGGGATGAGCAAAATTTAGATACTTTGGATTATCAATCGCATTCATGAAGTCCCAAACATGGGAGTCTCCAAAGAAAAAATAATACGATCTCTCACTAGGTTTTACCTTAAGTAAGGTGTTGAAGTACTGTTTTCTTGGATACTCTAAAGTATAAAAAACAATAAAGTTTACTATCAATAGACCAATCATAGTACTCAAAACGTAGAGAATAAATCTTTTCATCAGAATTGGAAATAGATAAACTCTAAATTTTGACCTGAAGGTCCCATTGTCAATACTGCAAGGAGTAGCACAAAATCAAAAGCCCTTCTGAGCAATCCCCTTTGATTTTGAAAAGGGATGTTACATACTCTAGTAATCCATTCTAAAACTATCCAAGCTCCAATCATGAGCATCACAAAGTGGAAATTTCTATTAACTAAAGTCAAAGTGAAATCATTTTGAAACATCCCTCCCAAATACCCCCAAGCGGCACTGACATTTTCTGCGCGGAAGAATACCCATGCGATACAGGTCAAGGCAAAGGTAAGGCTGAGTTGCAAGAATTCTTTCAGGTTGGGTAAGTACCTACCCTCTGCTACTGTGTCTAGGTTATTTCTATTCTTGCCTCTTAGCAGTAAGGGTAGGAAATAAAGGGCATTGAGTGCCCCCCAAACGATAAATGTCCAGTTGGCACCATGCCAAAAGCCACTGACGATAAAGATCACAAAGGTATTGAAGATCGCACGGCCTTTGCTCACCCGACTCCCTCCTAGCGGGATATACACATAGTCTCTAAACCAAGTGGACAGGGAGATGTGCCAGCGCCTCCAAAACTCGGCAATGTCCCGAGAGAAATAAGGTGTGCGGAAGTTGACCATCAAGTCAAAGCCAAAAAGTTTGGCTGTACCGATGGCAATGTCACTATAGCCTGAGAAGTCTCCATATATCTGAAATGCGAATAACACAGCACCCAGGATCAGTTCTAAGCTAGAGGCTGTTTGGTAGTTGTCAAAAATCTGGTTGACATAGATAGCACAGTTGTCTGCGATCACTACCTTTTTAAAGAGTCCCCAAAGGATGAGGCGCATGCCAGCGGCTCCCTGTTCGTAGCTGAAGCGATGCTTGACTGCAAACTGTGGGAGCAAGTTGACCGCCCGCTCAATCGGTCCAGCTACCAGCTGTGGGAAGAAGCTCACATAGGCAAAGAAAGCAATAGGATCTTTGGTAGGTGTGAGTTGCCCTCTGTACACATCGATGCTATAGCTCATGGTCTGAAAAGTGTAGAAACTGATGCCTACTGGCAGGATGACATTGAGCGTAAAGGGGTCTGCATGGATACCTAGCTGCGATAGTCCCTCTGCTAGAGAAGTCATGAAGAAGTTAAAATATTTAAAAAGGCCTAATAGTCCTAAGTTGACCCCAAGGCTGAGCCAAAGGAAAGCTTTTTTGGTCTTGAGCGTAGTGGTACTCGCAATGCGGATACCCGCCCAGTAATCCACTACCGAAGAAAAGGCGATGAGCCCTAGGAAGCGCCAGTCCCACCAGCCATAGAAGATATAGCTGATGACCAAAAGGAAGACATTGCGCGCTTGGATACTTCTGTTGAAGATAAACCAATAGGCTAGAAAGACTAAAGGTAAGAAGATCGCAAATTCTAGGGAATTAAAGATCAATATCTTATTGTTTTAAAAACCGCTCTCCTCTTTCCATATCTCGACTGGCTACAGAGCCGATCACTTCGTGGTAGTGCTTAGGGTGCATGCCAAAACCAGGGCGGATACTTTTGATATGTGCTTCGGTAATGGTCTCCCCCGCTTTGATGTCTTTGACCACGTAGAGCGATCTGCTAAAGTCTTTGCCTTTGCGCTGTTTATCTGTCAAGGTGTAATCTACCACGCCTACTGCTTTCTCTGCTTCTCTGACTGCTCGAACCATTTGGGTAAACTCAGCTTCATCCATCGAAAATGAAGCATCTGGACCTCCTATAGTTCTATCAAGGATGAAATGCTTTTCGATGATCTTGGCGCCAAGGGCTGTGGCCACTATCGGTACTGTACTGCCCATAGTGTGGTCTGATAGTCCTGAGATGACTCCAAAGCGTTCTGTAAAGTCTTTGATCATCGCCATATTGGCTTCTTCTATCGGGGCTGGATAGCTTGAAGTACACTTGAGTAAGGCTATGTCATGATTTCCCATGCGCTTGCAAGCATCTAATGCCAACGCTATGTCTGCTAACTCTGCTATGCCTGTAGAGATGATGATGGGCTTGCCCTTTGCCGCTACGTATTCGATCAAAGGTATGTCTGTAATCTCAAAAGAGGCTATCTTGTAGGCTGGGGCATCTAAACTTTCTAGAAAATCCACCGCAGTAGGATCAAATGGAGAAGAAAAGCAGATTAAGCCTTGCTTTTTGGCCTCCTCAAATAAAGCAGGATGCCAGTCCCAAGGGGTATAGGCTTCTTGGTAAAGCTGGTACAGGTTTTTGCCTTCCCAGATAGTCCCTTTGATCTGAAAATCCTCTTTGTCAGAATCTAGGGTGATGGTATCTGCTGTATAGGTCTGTAGCTTGATGGCATCAGCCCCAGCTCTTTTGGCTGCTCTGATGGTCTCTAAGGCAGTCTCCAGACTGCCATTGTGATTGGCAGAGAGTTCTGCTATGATAAATACGGGAGCGTCCTTAGCTATTATTTTTGTACCAATCTTCATATCTCGCAGCAGCTATTTCTTCTGGTGTAAAGTATTTAGGATTGAAGCATCCTACTAAAATCCTATCTTCGTTTTTGCCATTATTCCAATAATGGCCTTTAAGTACTCCTTCTACCACCCATCCTGAACGGATAAATGCTTTAATCGAAGCTATATTACTGGCGTAAATCCCCCCAAAGAGTTTTCTGATATCATAGTGTTCGAATGCCAATTTATTACCCAACACTATCGCCTCAGACCCAATTCCTTTTCCCAGACCTGTCTTATCTCCTATGAGTACTGGGATGTCAGAAATTTTGTGGGCAAGGTTAATAGGACCTACTTTAGTCGTTCCAATGATCTGACCTGTTTCTTTTGACTTAATAAAATAAGTAAAAGCCGTTCCTGAATTGATACCAGCTTCAATCGATCCAAGTAATTCTTCTCTTGTAATTTTTTTCTTGGAGTTGGTGTAGTATCTCATTAAATCTTCGTTGTCAAACCAAGACATGATCCTGTCTGTCAATAATTCTTCAGAAAAAGGGATCATTTCTAATCTTTCAGATTCTATTTTCATCTCAAAAAGGGTTGGTTTTGGCATGGATAATCACATCTATGAATTTCCCATTAAACAAGTAATGTTCTTTAAAGTGTGCCTCTTTTTGGTAGTTAAGGGATTCGAATATAGCATAAAGATGAGGTCTTAAATCAAAGGCATAGGTGTATATCTTGTGTAAGTTAAGGTCTCTAAATGCTATATCTTCCAAAAGGCTCATATAGCTTAGCCAATAATGATTGAAATGCTCATTTTCTAAATGAGTATCCATGATAAAGGATATCTCAGCATTTCTATCTATCCAATTGATATGGACTAGTCCACCATAGCCGATGCACTTGCCTTCCTCTAGAAATGAAAAGAGTAATTGACTGGGTTGCTCTTGGTCAAAAAGTTTGGCGACTACTTGCTCAAAGTAAGTATCTTGATCTGCAGGAGTGAGCGGCTTGACTTGTCTGAGGTGGTAGAGCTGTTCATTGCGCCACTGCATGATCTGGTAGCGATCCTCCATGCGGATGGGTACTAGGGCATACTTGCCTTGTTCAAAGGTCTGCTTATGTAAGGCTTTGTAAGTAGGCATATTTAAATTCTGCTAGCTTCCAATCGCTATGGTTGTCAATGTCTTGCACTTCTATCTCAGGCAACTCTAATCCAAAGGTATTATCTGTCAATAGCTTACCTGACTGTAGTAGTTGCTCAGTCTTGAACCAATACCATTGCCCCGCGTCATGATAAGCAGTGGGAAGATCTTGGGATCTTTTGTTGAGATTTTCTGGCCACATCATGGCTAATTTCTGATTCTCTAGTTTAAGGGCTCTAGTAATCGGAAAGCTGAACTTAGTGACTGGAAAGACCGTGTCTGCGCTTTTATCTACTAGGAGTCGATGCCCTTCTATTAGTCTACTCCCCTTAATTAAAGGTGCTGTGGCATAGATGCAACAGGCTAGGTCAAAGTGTTGCCCTAAGGCTGCATATTGCTGTAATACTTCTTTGAGTACATCTGCTGTAGTGGCGAAGTCATTGGCATTGGCTTCGCTCCTTAAGAAAGGTACTTTGGCTCCACACAGAAGTGCTACTTCTGCGATCTCTGCGTCATCAGTAGAGACCATGACTTCATCAAATAGGCCACTGTCCAGTGCTACTTTTATGCTATAGGCAATGATAGGCTTTCCTAAAAAGTCTTTGATATTCTTTCTGGGGATGCGTTTGCTCCCGCCTCTGGCGGGTATGATGCACAAATTTCTATTCACTGATGATTGGCGGTTGGCTATTGGCGGTTGGCTGTTGATGAATTATGATTTATAAAAGTCCTTAATCTTTTCAATCACAAAAGCCTGTTCTTCCTCAGTGAGTGTTGGATACATCGGTAAGCTGATGCAGTATTGGTAATATGTCTCTGCCTGTGGCATGTCTCCTTCTTTCCAGCCGAATGCTCTATAGTAAGGCATCAAGTGCGTGGGGATATAATGTATCTGTGCAAAAATATTGTGTTCGCGAAGGTAATTGTATAATCCCAATCTGTCGGCTACTTCTAGTACATAGAGGTGGTAAGCGTGGCCGTTGGTGGTTGGCTGTTGGCGATTGGCGGTTGGCGATTGGCGGTTGGCTGTTGGCGGTTGGCTGTTGGCTATTGGCTGTTCGCTGTTGGCCGCTTCGTAGTTTCGGTCAGTGATCTGGGGGATATTTTTAAAAGCTTCGTAATATGTACTTGCGATGGCTCTTCTTTTTTGAATCCCCTCTTCTGCTCGTTTGAGTTGGCTGATACCTAGTGCTGCTTGAAAGTCAGTGAGTCGGTAGTTGAATCCGAGTGTCTGCATTTCCATGTACCAGGCTGGATATTGGCGGTTAGCTGTTGGCGGTTGGCGGTTAGCTGTTGGCGATTGGCCGCTGGCCCAAGCGGGATCATTGGTAAAGCGATCTGTCTCTCTGGTGATACCATGTGTGCGTAGCATGAGGAGTTTTTCGTAGAGGGCTGGGTCATTGGTTGTGATCATCCCACCTTCTCCGCTGGCTATGTGTTTGACAGGATGAAAGGAGAAGATGGCGAGGTCTGCAAATTGGCCATTGCCACAGTGTTGTGACTGTCCTTTACTATCTACGAAATAGCCACCAGGAGCATGACAAGCATCTTCGATGATCCATAGACCATATTCATCTGCTAATTTTCTGAAGGCTTCTAGATCTACTGCTCTTCCCGCAAAGTCCACTGGGATAATCCCTTGGTAAGTTCCTTTGGGAGCACTTTCGAGTAGTTGTCGCACCTGCTTGATATCTAATAAATAAGTATCAGGATCAATGTCTGCAAAAACTACCTCTCCTCCACAGTAGCGGACACAGTTGGCTGAAGCTGCAAAAGTGATGGGTGAAGTGATCACTTTATGTCCTTCTTTGACACCTAAGGCTAGGCAATTGAGGTGGAGTGCTGCAGTGCCATTTGCCACGGCTACAGCATATCTTGCCCCTACATACTGAGCGAAAGCTTCTTCAAATGCTTTGATCTGAGGACCTTGCGTGAGGTAGTCAGACTGAAGGGCAGAGACCACTGCTTGGATGTCCTCCTCGGTGATGTGCTGCTTGCCGTAAGGGATTATTTTGTTCATTGGTTTATCCACAAATTGACTCAAATGTTAGATCACAAATTGACACTGATATTATAAAATAACTCTTTTGTATTGAAGCTTAGTAGTCCCAAAATTTAATAATAAACCAACATGATGACCTGTTGCTTTAAGATAATTTAAAACCTGAGCAGTATGCTCAGTATGTAAACCATCTGTTGCTTTCACTTCTACTATCAATTCATCATAGCAAATGAAATCAGCATAATATCGCTTATTTAAAGTAGATCCTTTGTAGTTAATCACTAATGGCTTTTCCTTCTCAAATGGTACTCGGCTTTCTGAAAACTCAATCATTAAAGCCTCTTGATAAACTGCTTCCAAAAATCCATTACCTAATTCTGAATGCACTTTCATCGCACAACCTATTACTTGGTAACATTCCTCTTTGAGCAAAAAATCATTAGTGTCCATTTGCGTAAAAATTTGTGTGGATTAGTGGACGAAGCTAGGGTCTACGTGTTGTTTGATAAGTTTTCTAAGGCTATCTACAGTTTCCCACGCTGTATTTTCTCCAGAATTGTATTTGAAACCTACAGGTACTTTCGTTGCTTTAAAATGGGCAATGTATTCCGCTAACTTCCATTTGTGGGTAGCTGGGAGGATAGTGTAATATTTACCTAGGTCATAAGTATAATAAGAGTCAGACTCCGTGATCATCTCTTCATGAATCTTCTCTCCAGGACGAATGCCTACTACTGGTTTAGTACACTCTGGACCAATGGCTTCTGCCACATCTGTGATCTTATATGAAGGTATCTTAGGAATAAAGATCTCTCCCCCCCAAGCATGTTCTAAGGCATGCATCACCATGTCTACGCCTCCCTGTAAGGAGATATTGAAACGCGTCATGGTAGGGTCTGTGATAGGTAAAATTCCTGTTTGCTTTTTATTTAAAAAGAAGGGAATGACAGAACCATTAGAGCCCATGACATTTCCATACCTGACTACCGAAAATTTGATAGGATTCCAACCAGTGATGTTATTGGCTGCTATGAATAGCTTGTCGGAGGCTAGTTTAGTCGCTCCGTAAAGGTTTATAGGCGCACAGGCTTTGTCTGTTGAGAGAGCTACGACACGCTCTACATTGGTGTCTAAGCAAGCATCTATGACATTTTGGGCTCCATGGATGTTAGTCTTCACACATTCATCAGGATTGTATTCTGCCAAATGTACATGCTTCATCGCTGCTGCATGAATGACGTAATCTACATTTTTGAAAGCTCTTTTGAGTCTTTCTCTATCCCTGACATCTCCAATAAAAAACCTGATCTTGGGATATTGATCACTTGGGTATTCGAGTGCCATCTGAAACTGCTTTTGTTCATCCCTTGAAAAAATGATGAGTTTCTTGATCTCTGGGTGTTTGCTCAATATATGTGCAGTAAGTGCCTTTCCCAGAGAGCCAGTTCCCCCAGTGATGAGGATGGTTTTATCTTTATACATGGTTAATGGTTGTATGAGTATTATTTGGTCGGTGATAAGGTGGTTGTTTTAATAATATCGCTTCCTGCCAGCAGGGCTGTATCGTTAGTAGCATCATCATAGAGACGACTTACAGGGCGTCTCCATTGTTAGCGTCTTATTTTTTAGATAAAAGAACTATGCGGTAATGCACAGCTTCGCCCGGTCAGTCACATATTGTGACCTACGGGCTCTCCTATCCAAATTCATAATTAAGCATTCACTGCCTCAGAAGCAATACTGTGGAGTGGGTATTTTATGAAAGCTTTGAGATGGATAGGGATGATGCGTTTGTGTGGACCAGTTATCGCGACTTCTCTGTACCGCCCTACCCTTTTGCACAAAGGAAAATGTGTTTTTGGTGTATTGGGAGCCGATATTGGTTCAGTGGTTTGCACGAGTTGATCACATCAAAAGTGAGTAACAAATTTACTCGAATCTTGAGAGTATCAAAATTTTAATAAATTATTTATTGCTTGTCTCTAGCCCTCTTTTGCAAAGAGAGTTTTTGAGGTTGACGTTTTTAACGTCCTTCATCCTTCGAGATACAGGTCATCTCTACGGGAGGTAAACCATCCCCACTAGAGGCAGGCCGTCCCTAAGGGAGGTAAACCATCCCTTTGGGAGGTAAATGCGAAGGCTTGTCCCGAAGCAATCTAGTTTGTCCGTAATCATCTTTCTGGATGGCTTCGCTTATGGCTCGCCATGACGATACTCAGACAGGATGCTGTTAAAGGAATTCCCTTCCCTACAGGAGGTAGGCCGTCCCCATGGGAGGTAAACCATACCTAGGGTAGGCAGGTATGACCCAATCTGGTCAAAAGAGACGCCCTGATAGGTCGTCTCTACGAAGGTGGTACAGACAAAAGACGATTGTTTGTAAAAAGAGACGCGATGAATCGCGTCTCTACGATCATTTGTGGTCATAAAAAAACCCGCAACGAGGCGGGTTTTATGATTTTCAAATTGAATTACTTCAAGAATAGCATCTCTCTGTATTTTACTAGTGGCCAGTACTCATCATCTACGAGGAGTTCTAGCTTATCTACAGAATATCGGATCTTTTCAAAATACTTATCCTTGACATCTTTGAAGTAGCCCTTAGCACGCTTCACACTGTCTTGCTCCAAGTTGAGCTTTCTACGGGCAGCGACCATCGCATCTACATTGACCTTGATCTGATCGATGTGCTTGCTGATCTCTTGGATCGTCTCGATCACTGATTTAGCATCAAGGCCTAGTCCTTTGAGTCCATTGGCATTTTCGATGAGCTTATTTTGATAGGCTACTGCTGTAGGGATGATATGGTTGAGCGCTAGGTCTCCCATCACCCTAGATTCGATCTGTACCTTGAGGATATAGTTTTCGAGCATGATCTCATGTCTGGCTTCTACCTCAATATGGTTGAGCACTTTATGCTTATCAAATAGCTCTAGTATGCGCTTATCTGTGTAGATATCCAGCGCATCAGGGGTATTTTTACGGTTGCTAAGCCCTCTCTTTGCTGCCTCTTTTTCCCACTCCTCTGAGTAGCCATCTCCTTCAAAACGGATGTTTTTAGAGTCTTTGATGTATTTTCTGAGCACATTGACGATCGCTAGTTTACGCTCAGTACCTTTTTTCACTTCAGCATTGACTGCCTTGTTAAACTCTTGTAGTACATCTGCCACGATCAAGTTGAGGGCGGTCATCGGACCAGCTGAGTTGGCATGAGAACCTACCGCTCTAAATTCAAACTTATTTCCTGTAAAGGCAAACGGAGAAGTTCTGTTACGGTCAGTGTTGTCTAGGATGATCTCTGGGATCTTGCTGATACCAAGCTTCATGTACATGTTATCACCCTTCTCTACTTTCACATTACCATTTTTCTCTAGCTCATCTAATACTGCGCTGAGGGTAGATCCGATAAAGGTAGAAATGATTGCTGGAGGGGCTTCATTGGCTCCCAGACGGAAGTCATTACCCGCAGAAGCGATGCTGGCTCTCAAAAGGTCTGCATAGTCATGTACTGCTTTGATCGTACAGACAAAGAAAGTTAGGAACTGTAAATTTTCTTTAGCACTGCTGCTTGGCTGGAATAGGTTCACCCCAGTATCTGTGATCAGCGACCAGTTGTTGTGCTTACCGCTACCATTGAGTCCTGAGAATGGCTTCTCATGGAATAAGACTTTTAAATTATGCTTTTCGGCTACTTTATCCATCACATCCATCAAGAGCAGGTTGTGGTCTGTGGCCTTATTGATTTCTTCGAAGAGTGGAGCTACTTCAAACTGTCCAGGTGCTACCTCATTGTGACGCGTAGACACTGGTATACCAAGTTTGAGACACTCTACTTCAAACTCTTTCATAAAATCCTTCACGCGGGAAGGGATAGAACCGAAGTAGTGGTCTTCTAATTGCTGTCCTCTGGCTGGATTGTGCCCAAATACTGTACGACCACCCATGACCAAATCAGGTCTAGCGGCATAGAGGGCACGGTCGATGACAAAGTACTCTTGCTCGATACCCAAAGAAGCTGTAACGCGCTTCACATTGCGGTCAAAGTTATTTTTGATGACTTCAGTGGCTGCTTTATCTACCGCATCTAGTGCTTTGAGCAAAGGAGTCTTGAAGTCTAGTGCCTCACCTGTGAAGGATACAAACACTGTAGGAATACATAAGGTGGAGTCAAAAATGAAAATAGGCGAAGTAGGATCCCAAGCCGTATAGCCTCTTGCCTCAAATGTAGAGCGGATACCGCCATTTGGAAAAGAAGAAGCATCTGGCTCTTGCTGTACAAGGGCTGTTCCTTTGAACTTCTCTATACCTGCATGTGCATCAAAAAATGAATCATGTTTCTCTGCAGTAGAACCTGTCAATGGCTGAAACCAGTGCGTGTAGTGTGTGCAACCTTTAGAAATGGCCCAAGTCTTGACCGCAGCAGCTACCTCATCCGCAGTAGAGGCATCTATCTTCCCTCCTGTTTCGATCGCTTGACTGACTTTCTTAAATACTGAAGGAGCCAAAGACTCTTTCATCTGCTCTAAGCCGAAACAGCTTGTACCATAATAATCGGAGATCTTATTGGCTGGTGGGACTACGGGTACTCTTGTTCTGGACTGTACGAGTTCTAGTGCTTTGTGTCTGATACTTGCCATGTTTTTTGAGTTTGGTTAAAATTTATACCCAAAATTAAAAATATTTTATCACTTTCAAGAAAATCAGCTTAAAAATCAGACCTACTCTAAGATATTTTTCAACAAATTAGTCAAAAGTGCCTTCATTTTAAATCCAAGCTGTTTTGAAAATCCAAACCCATCATACCATAGAAGATTTGGAAAAATGATATTTGATCCGCTTGCGTGAAATTATTCACTAACTTTGTGAGTTAAGACAGAGTATTATCATCAAAGACCGCTTTTGCACGTGAAAAAAGTAGCATTTTATACCTTAGGCTGTAAGCTCAACTACTCAGAGACTTCTACGATCAGTAGGATGTTTGAGGACAAGGGCTACCAAAAAGTCAATTTCGAGGAGGAAGCTGATATCTATATCATCAATACCTGCTCGGTGACTGAAAATGCAGATAAGAAGTGTAAAAAGATCGTCAAAGAAGCCAAAAAGCTTTCTCCTGACTCCTACGTGACTATCATAGGCTGTTACGCACAGCTAAAGCCTGAGGAGATCTCTACCATCCCAGGTGTAGATGCGGTATTGGGTGCTGCTGAAAAATTTAGGCTCATTGAGCTATTGGATGGCTTTGTCAAGGAAAAACAGCCTAAAATTTTAGCCTCTGAGATCAAAGAAGCCACTAATTTCAATAATGCCTACTCAATCCATGACCGTACCCGTACTTTCTTAAAGGTACAGGATGGCTGCAACTATGGCTGTGCCTTCTGTACCATCCCACTGGCACGGGGCAAAAGCCGCAGTGATAGTATCGCTAATATCTTGGATGCTGCGAGAGAGATCGCTCAAACAGATGTCAAAGAAGTAGTACTTACTGGAGTCAATATCGGAGACTTTGGTATCCAAGATGGTCGTAGGGTAGAGAAATTTGTAGACCTGATCCAAGCATTGGATGAGGTAGAGGGCATCAACCGCTTTAGAATCTCTTCTATAGAACCCAACCTTTTGACCAATGAGGCCATTGAATTTGTGGCGCAGTCGAAGCGTTTTGTACCGCACTTTCATATACCCCTTCAATCAGGAAGCAATAAGATCCTTCGCAGTATGGGCAGAAGGTATCTGAGAGAACTTTATGTAGACCGTGTCACCAAGATCAAAACCCTCATGCCGCACTGTTGTATCGGAGTGGATGTGATCGTGGGATTCCCTGGAGAGACGGATGAAGACTTCCTCGATACGTATAATTTCCTCAATGAGCTAGACATCTCTTACCTCCACGTCTTCACTTATTCTGAGCGTGCCAATACACGTGCTGCAGAGATGGAGGAGGTAGTGCCTATGAAAAAACGTAACGAGCGTTCTAAAATGCTCCGCATCTTATCTGAGAAAAAGCGCAGGAAGTTCTACACGGAAAACTTGGGCAATACCTACACGGTGCTTTTTGAAGAAGATATAGAAGATGGACAAATGCATGGTTTCACAGAAAACTACATCCGCGTAGCAGCCAAGTATGATCCTCTACTTGTGAATGAAACCAAAGAAGTGACCCTCGTCCAAATCAATGAAAAGGGTAATGTGGAAGTTTCCGAACCCGAACTCGTCTACGAGAAACATTAAGATACCTAAAAGCTCCCAAAAGGAGCTTTTATTTTGACCATCGCTATGGCTTTTGCGGATATCTAGTATATTTGATAGCAACCAAATAGCTGATAGAGATCTTATGGAGGAGCAATATTTAAAAATACTGGCTATCGATCAAGCCAGCTCCTTGGATCAACTCAAACGTGCCTATCGTGAGCAGGCCAAGCGTCTTCACCCTGATCGCAATGCCAGCGCCAATGCTCAGTCAGAATTTATCCTACTTACAGAAGCTTACGAATATTTCAAAAATAAGCTAGAAGCTCCTCAAGAGAAAGCTTATCAGACTTACGAGACCCCTCAAGAAAAGGCAGCACGCCTACAATATGAAGCGAGACAAAAAGCAAGAGCCTATGCTAAGATGAGGTATGAGGAGTTTGTACAATCAGAGTATTTCAGCATCTATCAGTCGCTCAAAATGCTGGTTGACTTTACAGGCTTTTTGTTAGCTTGTCTCTTCTTGACTTTTATCTGCTTCTTACTGATCAAAGCTGGTGGAATATTAGCCCCTATTCCAGTGATCCTTTTATTAGCTTTGACTTTTCCTAAATGGCGACCACTTTTTCGGATCCTTGTTTACTATGATATAGCTGATCTTTGGAGAGCGATTTGGTGTATCCTTCAAGTACGGCTATTTCAGGGTATTTTAATGAGTGTAGTCAATTTGATCTTAGTCCTGACGATCGTTTTCAACACACTTTTACCTACATGGCTATTTGCTTTGGTTTATGCTATGATTTTAGTCTCTGTAGGGGGCTATTTCATTAAAAAAGTGCCTCAATTCAAATTCTCACAGTATCTTCTGACCACTTCAATTATCATAGGACTATTTCATGGTCTTTTGATGATCAATTATTGGACTAGTCAAGATCCGATCAAGGAAACTTATGGTTTTACTTATCACTATGAAAGATCGAGTACTGGCCGTAAGCCTACTTCCTTTCTAATCTTTGAAAATGATGCCTATGGTGCCTACCCTGCCCTACGTATCTTCCCCTCGGTGGAAGAAACTTATGGACATCAGCAAGTCACACTTCAGATCGAAACGGGTATATTTGGCATCCAAGTTTTAAAAGGCTACGAATTCATTTGAATAAAAACAGCATGACACAAAAAATCACTTCACATACTGCTACTTACACTAATGGCCAGACTTCCGAAGAAGGTCAATACCTTCAAGGTCAAAAGACTGGCTTATGGACTTATTATTTCCAAAATGGTCGTATCAAAGCTACAGGTCACTATCTCAATGACAAGAAACAAGGCGAATGGAAGTGGTACACTGCCAAAGGCAAGCGCAAACAAATCGGCTTCTATGATCAAGACCATAAAGTAGGAGAATGGCAGCGCTTTCATCCAACGGGGGTACTTCGAGAAGAGGGATACTATGAGTATGACCGCAGGATCGGTCGCTGGAGGACTTATGCGCCTCAGGGTTTGATGGACAGCGAGAAACACTATGAATAGCAAAAGCCAGCTCGAAAACTGGCTTTTGTCTTATATACTCATTTCTTATGCACTACTCAAATCTCAGGGCATCTATCGGATCTAGCTTAGAGGCCTTGTATGCAGGGTAGAATCCTGAAGACAAACCTACTACGGCACAAATGATAAAGGCTACCATGATCCAGAACCAAGGGATGATAAAGCCTCCACTTCCGATAAAGCTGGCGACCACATTGCCTATCAAAATTCCTAAAAAGGCTCCTAAGATCCCACCTAGCTGGCAGATCACAATCGCTTCTATCAAAAACTGCTGTCTAATTCTGAGTGGAGTAGCACCAAGGGCTTTTCTCACTCCGATCTCTCTGGTACGCTCTGTCACCGAGACCATCATGATATTCATCAGTCCTACCGCGGCTCCTAGCAAAGTGATAAATCCAATACCAAAACCGCCAATACGCAGATAGCCTGTCACTTCTTCTAAACTATCACTGAGTGATTGACTTTTGCTTACCTCAAAAGAATTTTCTTGAATGACTTCATCTCCTCTTACCTTGCGCATCAGGCCTGTAGCCTCTCCCATTTCTCGCTCCATGACCGCTGGGTTTTCTCCTGCTACAGTGATGATATAGCGCAAGCCACCACTTCTAGCGAGAGTATTGGCATTGATCAGTGGGATGATGATAGCGCGATCTGGCGCATTGTCTCCACCGAGGCCTCCTTGGGCTTCTAAGACGCCCACTATTGTATATTTCCTTCCAAAAAAGGCAATCTGCTGCCCTAATGGATCTTCATTTTCATTGAAAAGTGCTTTGACCAACTCTGTTCCTACGATGGCCACATTGGCACCATATTGTGTTTCTACGTTAGAGAAGTTTCTTCCCTTTTCGATGATAGAGCCTTTGATTCTAAAATAGTTTTCATCTCCTCCAGTAACACGGATGTTAGGATTTGTCTTTTTAGAGCCACGCTTCACCTCTGTAGCAAAGGACACTGAAGCAAAAATGGTTACATTGGCAGGCTCATCATAAATTTCCTTAAAGCGTGTAGCTTCTTTGTAGTCTATAGGCGGATAAACTTTCTCCTCTACGCCTCCTACATTGCTACGTCTGCCGGAGAAGCCTTTGGATCGAATGTCAAAATTATTCGCACCTAAGCTAGATAGACTGTTTTCGATCTGATACTTGATCCCATCGATCGCAGTGAGCATTCCTACCAGAGAGGTAATCCCTATGGCGATGATTAAACCTGTCAGTACTGTTCTGAGAAGATTTGCTTTGATAGAGCGTAAGCCCTCTTTGATGTTTTCTACTAGATTCATAAATGAAAAAATATTTCCCTAATGTAAATAAAAATTATGGTTGATCGCGATCTTTTATGCAAGATAGCTGATTTTTATACGATCGGACATCAATGCATACGATCCTTTCTGATTTCAAGTTGCTTTAATATCCTAGCCTCTTCTTCTAGCCACTCTTGCCAGCGCCTTTTCACGTAGTCATCTGGCATGTATAGCTTGGCTAAAGTAATGAAATTGACATAATGTGCTGCTTCTGACACCATGAGTTCATAATAAAACTTACTCAACTCTTCGTCTTGAATATTTTTCCAGAGCAATTTGAATCGCTCACAACTTCTCGCTTCTATCAGTGCATTCATCAATAGTTGATCTACCAATCGCTGATCTCTGGAGCCTCCTTTGATTACAAAAGCTACCAAGGCTAGCACATATTCGTCTTTTCGCTGAGGTCCTAGACTGTATCCACGCTTTTTGAGCATTTCTAGCACTCGTTCAAAATGTCCCCACTCCTCAGCTACTACCGCTGTGAGCATGTCCACGAGTTCGGTTTTCTCAGGAAATCCTACGATCAAAGAGATGCAGGAAGAAGCTGCTTTTTGCTCACAATAAGCATGATCCACGAGGATATCTTTGATATGCATAGAGGCGATATCTACCCAGCGAGGATCTGTAGGCAATTTCAAATGTAGCATTTTATCCGCGGTGCTCGTCTCTTCCTTCATGACGCAAAATTAAAATGACTGGGCAATTAATCAAAAAATGACCAGTTGATCCCCACATCTAGGACTCTTGGCACTCCAGTATAATAAGGTGTCGTGAAGTATCCCTCTTGCTCCATGAGACCTGCATTGAGGTGGCTAAACTTGAAGAAAACGCGGGTACGGTTAAGCCTCAAGTTGAGAAATACATCCGCCACTGGATAATTGTACACTAAGAAATCATCCTGTAGGTGAAACTGCTGCAAGCCTGCACTGTATGCATCTGCAAAGTAATCTGACATCCAGCGCACATCTAACCCTACTTGTATGAATAGTTTTTCGTCAAATAATGGGGTATCAATGTACAACTGAGAGTTGGCAAATAACTCTGGCACTCTGAATACATCTGCCGCGGCACCA
Source organism: Penaeicola halotolerans (assembly GCF_016464625.1). Classification (GTDB taxonomy): domain Bacteria; phylum Bacteroidota; class Bacteroidia; order Cytophagales; family Cyclobacteriaceae; genus Penaeicola; species Penaeicola halotolerans. Next base: position 399,028 of record NZ_JAEAGO010000001.1, on the reverse strand, counting down.
GATAGGGAAGTGTACCTAGCTGAGGTCAGCCAGCGCAACTTACCCCATGAGATGCTTAGATCAAACTTAGGCTGTAAAATAAAAGCCTCACCATTTGCTTGGGCTGGCACCTGACTTTGATCGAAGAAAATATGATTGTTGACTCTTGCTAACTCTAGTCCTGGCCTAAACTTGACATTTTTAGTGTCTACTTTGAGTACCCCACCGAGTACATCAGAGCCTATATTTGAAAAGTTGTTGGTCCAGTCACCATGATTGGCTCGCATGCGTAGCTGCACGAAGTTGGGTCTGACGAGAGATTTGGTATAGCTAATGTCAATCCAAGGAGCGATGAGTTTTCCCCCAAACTGATACGCATCGGTAATCAAATACTCCAAGAAAGCCTCAAACTGCCATTTATCATCAATCTGTCCACGGAGGTTACCACCTATGGACACTTCACTGATCCGATCAAAACCTACGATTTTACTATTGCGAAAGCTCAGTTCTCTACTCTTGAGAAAGGCATTGTAATAGACTACATCAGAAAGTAGTCCTTTGAAACCCACCTCATTGGAAAACTCACTAAACCTAAATGACTCCCTCGTACTGTCTGTACTAAAAATGTATCTTGGATAGTAGAGTGAATCTATGCCCTCCAGCTGATCGCTATAGCGTACAAAGTGATTGAGCTTATTCATCACATGGTACACTTCTAAGCCTTTGCGCAGCTCATACTGATGATATAAATGGTAAGACTGTCTTAGGTCTTGCGCCACTGCTTCTTGCAAAAATACCTTGGCATCCCTGTACTCAAAAAGCTCTGAGGTAGAGTCTAACGCTGGAGGAATGATCCCTCCTGACTCATTGACCACATGATTCATTCTAGAGAAATGCGCCAGTGCTTTGTAGCGCTTATCCTCTGATTGATAGTTGGTCTGAATACTGTAAGCATCCTGGGTCACCATGCGGTCATCTCTTCCTGTTAGGTTGAGCTGTTTGGCCGCTCTGATAGTCGAGAAATTAAAAGCCACATTCCAATTAGGATTGATATTTCTGGTGTAGAAGACATCCAGCATATTACGCCCGCCTCCTCCAAAGTTTGCATTTAGATTGGTATGAGGAGATTTGGTATCGTAGTATTTGAATTTGCTTGGGTCTTTGAAATACAAGTCATAGACATGGAAGCCTGACTGTCTTCCTATCACCTCTGGCGTTTGATAAAATATAGGCTGTGATGCACTTCCGATATTGCCTAGATCTTGATAGAGAAAGTTGGCCTTCCCCATCGGATCGAACCTATGAAAACTGTGCAATGCAGTATCTACCTCATAAAATTTCTCCCTGTTGTAGCGGAGACTAGCTTCTGTAAAAAATAGTGTGGTCTTAGGCCCATAGACAGATTCACTTGAGTCATTGAGCAGGGTGCGTTTACGCGTGACATTGGCTGTGCTATCACCCTCCTCCTCTACCAGTCTCACTTGAGCTGATAGGGAGCCGACCACTAAGAAGCAACAAATAAAGTATAGAAATCTACTGATCACGAAGCGCTGCTGTTTTGTCTTTGATCCACTGATCAAAATCTGATTCAAAGAAAGCTGTTTTTATTGGCAAATAATAGAGCGGGAAGTCAGAAAGTGCCTGCTTTAATGTCAATGCCTCAAATTTAACGGCATCTTTTTCTGTGGTCAAGAGTGCTTTTGCTCCTGAGGTTTTGGCCGCTTCCACCAAGGCTTCTACTTCTGCCTCCATATAACGGTGATGATCCGCGAAATACTTTGACCCAAGCACGTTAAATTCCTTTCTACTGTAGTCATCAAAGATTTTGCTTTTAGCGATCCCTGCAAAGAGGTAATAATCTGAGGTAGCTATCTTTGCACCACTTTTGAATACTGGCTCGTCATAAGCGATGTATGCAAAGAAAACAGGAACATTTGCACTCGTGTACTGTGCTACCTTTTGAGTAATGTGCACTTTTTCTGATGACGTGAGGTTTTGAGGGCACTTGGTAATGACGATAGCATTAGCTCTTTGAGCGCCTTTCCTAGCTTCCCTTAGCCTGCCAAGAGGCAAGAGATAATCCTCGTAAAATGGTTGTTGATAATCTGACAACAAGATATTTAAATGTGCATCGACATAGCGATGCTGAAAGGCATCATCTAATAATAGTAAGCTTGTCTCTGGTGCTGCTACTAAGATATTTGGAACCGCTAAGACACGATCCTCTCCCACAAAAACGGGTATCTCTCCCTCAAACTTTTGATAAATCTGGAAAGGCTCGTCTCCAATAGCTACAGCACTGGCACTAGCATCTGCCGCAATAAATCCTCGTGTCTTTCGTCCATATCCTCGAGACAGCACAGCCAATCGCTCTGTTTGCCTAAGCAGCTTTATCATATACTCTACCATCGGAGTCTTGCCTGTACCACCTACGCTAAGATTTCCCACCACGATGGTAGGAACGGTGAAACGAATGGACTTTTTGTACCCAATATCAAAAAGATAGTTGCGACTGCGCGTCACTAGATCATAGAGTAAAGCAAAAGGCCACAAGAGGATTTTCAGAAAAGACATCTGAGGAGCTATTGATTAATTTTTATATTTGAGCAGCAAATTTCCTCAAAAATGATAAATATAAAACAGCTTACCCAATTTTTAGAGACTATTGCTCCCAAACAGTACCAAGAAAGCTATGACAATGCAGGGCTGCTGACCGGAGATCCTCACTGGGAAGTGAGTGGTATACTTATCGCGCTTGATAGTACAGAAGCTGTGGTAGATGAAGCGATTGCTAAAAATTGTAATGTGATCATCGCGCACCATCCGATCATTTTTAAAGGACTCAAATCACTCACTGGCAAAAACTACATCGAACGAACTATCATCAAGGCTATCAAGCATGATATCGCTATCTATGCCATCCATACGAATTTAGATAATGTCCATACTGGAGTAAACAAACGTATCTGCGATCGACTAGGGCTGATCAACACGAGGATATTGTCTCCTAAAACGGATCTGCTGAGTAAGTTGACGACTTTCATTCCTGAGGATCAAGTGACCGAAGTGACTCAGGCACTCTATGCAGCAGGTGCAGGACAGATTGGTGAATATAAAAATTGCAGCTTCAGCGTCTCTGGTGAGGGGACTTTTCTCCCTACTGAGGGTACCCATCCACATACTGGTACTGTAGGCCAACAAGCTATAGAAAAAGAGAGACGTGTAGAAGTAATCTTGCCAAGTCACCTCTCTGGTAAGGTCTTGAACGCGCTCAAAAAGGCACACCCTTACGAAGAAGTTGCCTACTATTTACAGACATTAGAAAATGCCTACCAGGAAGTGGGTTCTGGCATGATCGGTGAACTCCAAGAAGCCATGCCAACAGGAGAATTTTTGCAACATCTCAAGTCAAGCATGCAGCTCTCTGTGATCAAGCATACTTCTATTTGCAATGATAAAATAAAGACTGTTGCTGTCTGCGGTGGAGCGGGTATCTTCCTACTTGGAGCGGCTAAATCAGCCCAAGCAGATATCTTCATCACCGCAGATGTAAAGTACCATGAGTACTTTGACGCGGATGGACAATTGATTTTAGCAGATATTGGACATTATGAGAGTGAAGTTTATACAAAAGATTTATTATTCGAGTTTTTGAAGAAAAAATTCACTAATATTGCACTCTATTTGACCGAAGTAGTTACTAACCCAATTACTTACCTAACTTAATACATGGAAAGTACCGTAGCACAAAAACTAGAAAACCTTCTTCATCTTCAAAACCTAGATTCTAAGCTAGATTCTATTCTAAAAATCAGAGGAGCACTCCCTGAGGAAGTTCAAGACTTAGAAGATGAGATCGCAGGATACCAAACAAGACTTGACAAATACGATAGCGACATCCAAAGCTTAGAAGCTGGCATCAAAGCCCACAAGGAAGCCATCAAAGAATCAGAAAAGCTGATCAAAAAGTATGAGGAGCAGCAGATGAATGTTAGAAATAACAGAGAATATGATGCGATCACTAAGGAAGTTGAACTACAAGGTCTCGAGATTCAAATTGCCGAGAAAAAAATAAAAGAAGATCACTTCAAAATCGATAACAAGAAAGCTGAAGTGACGATATTGAAGGAAACCTTAGATGACAGAACTAAGGATCTTGAAAACAAAAAAGCTGAACTGAACACAATCATCGCTGAGAGTGAAACAGATGAGCAGAAGCTTAGAAAAGAAAGAGAAAAAGCTGTCACAAAGATCGAGGAAAGACTCTACAAGTCTTACGAGAAGATCAGAGAAAACGCTAAAAACGGCCTAGCCGTTGTCCTCGTCAAAAGAGGTGCTTGCGGAGGTTGTTTCAACATCGTGCCTCCACAGAGACAAGCTGATATCAGAGAGAAGAAGAAGCTTATCGTATGTGAACACTGTGGTAGAGTCATGGCGGATGTCGATGACACTCCAGAAGAGGATCAAGATAAAAAGACAAGAAGAACAAGATCATAAATCTAGTTCTCTATATAAACTGAAAAGGCTGCGAAATTCGCAGCCTTTTTTCGTTTCAGGATATTTGAGAAGAAGTTATTCTGTTCCTTTTATCCCAAAGTAATAGTTGAAACCAAGGGAAACTCTGCCAAGGTTAAATCTGAACTCTTTGAAATCTTGAAAATAGTTAGCGGCATTTGAACCATAATAGATCTGCCCAAGCCTTGCATCAATCCCCCATCTTTCGCTTGGAAAAAATGTAAAAGCGGGAAGGATTGAAATGTCAAACCTAGTGACTCTATCGTCACTTTGAAAGGCAAAATTCAATCTTGAGTCATTGCTTCTTTGAGCATAACCAATAAGCCCTCTTCCTTCTAAGCTGAAGAAGAACTTATCAGATATTTTGAAGAATTTGCGGGCAAATAAACCACCGCTTAGTCCAGTAATACTAATTTCATCAAAAGTGTTTGTTACAGGATTAATATTATAATTCCTGTTATACAAAACATTTAATATTGGACCAACAGCAAATGATTCTGATGTGAAAAATCCAAAATGAAAGTTTCCTGTTATTGTAGTAATGGGAGGTTCATTATTGACTGAAGTAGTATAAGAAGATACGCTAAAGTCTGTACCGATCATCTTAGTTCCCTTAGAAAACTGTCCAAAAGTCAATGTAGGCAGTAGCAGTAAAATGAGTATAAGTTTTTTCATAGTTTTTAAGTTTTCAATAAAACTATTCAAAACAATAACTTCTACAAAAATATATGAATAATTATTTTTAAAATATTGCTTTTATTAGATCAATCAGGATATTTGTTTCTCAAAAAACTAATCGTTGTTTGAATTATATTGACTAAAACTTTCTGATCGATATCTGAGAGTCTTTTGACATAGATACAAGACTTACCCATTTTATACTTACCTAGCTTAGCTAGCAAGTCTTCCTGACCTGCACATCCGCTATACACATACAATGAAATGGCAGCTTTGCGAGGTGAAAAACCCACCAATGGCCAGTCTCCCTCCTGCCTACTGCGATCAGACTTATAGTGATACTGACCAAAACCGATGATGGATTCTCCCCACATTTTTGCTGGGTAGCCCGTCACCTCTTCCATTAACTTGAGTATGGTCAAGCTATCAGTTAGCTTTTGGGGTGTGTCTGCAGCTGCCTTTATGAAATCGAGCACACTGGCATTCGTTTGTTTGGTTTTGATCGTTGATGTCATTTTTTAGAGCGTTTGAGTTATATAGACTTAACGTTTATAGAATATATAGTCTGTCGCTAAAGGAGCTATACCTGATGATTTGACTGAAGTGGCGATTTGCCCTCTATGATAAGTTGAATGATTTATGATATGAAAAAGCACCTCCTGTACTGTATTCTGAAAGACTTGCCCTTTGCTATTCGAATAAGTGATGGCATTATCTAAATCTAAATTATCTATAATCTCCAAGGTCATGTTTAGATTGGTCTCATGTATCTTATGAAAATCTGATACTAGATGCAATTGCCAAACACTAAATCTAGCTGATCTATTTAGCATACGGTGATTCCAGATATGGTGCGCATTTAGTATGTGACTCATCAAAAGTTTGGCATTCTCTGAAAGCTCTGCCTCATGCTGACTCAATAAGTCGATGAGTTGAAGGTTGACATGCTTATTGTAATTAAACAATTCTTTAAAAAATACTTTCATAGCTAGACTAATTCGATTTCTAACCTAATTTGGTTAAATTACTTCTTGAATCAAATTAATCCTCTTTAAATAATGTAGAAAATAAACTCAGCTCTTGTCTGTTATTTTCACAATTTTATCTCCCTTGAATTTGAAGATCGATTCTCCTTCTAGCTGAAGCGTATCCCCTTTTTTAAGCCCATTTGGAAGATCTACAGCCACTACAGCAAAGTAGGAGATTTTGATTTGCACTTTTTCCTCGCCAAAAGTCCAAGACTCGACTGTCTGCTTTCGCTCACTGAAATATTGTGTGGCTTCCTTTGCTTGCTTTTTGAATGCATCAAGCCCTTCTATATGTAGATTCACTTCATCTCCAGCGATATTTTCAAAGATTAGTGCATCATCTAAATGCTGCGTCATTCCTTCTACATCAAAGCTATTATAAGCATCAATATAGCTTTCTACCATAGTTTTTTGTTGAGCTTCCATATCTTGATGAGTTTTGCAACTTAACATTAGACTAAATGTCACGATAGTAAAAATAAGCTTCTTCATAAAACACTTCATTTACCTTAATTATCAATCTCAAGTTAATGGAATCCAACTACTTATTCAAATAGAACTTAATTCAAATGTCCTCGCTCATCAAACCGATCGATTCTGAAGCTTTGTCCCAGATAGGTCAATTCATATAGACACAGATTGGCATGCGTAAATACATCCATTGTACTCAGATGATATTTCAACAAGGTGGCCAGTAAAATCCTGATAGCACGACCATGCATGCAAATCAGGATTGTCTCTTCCTTTTGAGATAAGATGTAATCTAGGGCGACTTGCAAGCGAGCTTGAACCTGCAGTGGACTCTCCCCTCCTCTGATCGCATAATCTAGTTGCCCAGACTGCCAAGTTGTGAGCATTTTTTGATAATAGACATTTTCGTCAGGCGTCATGGGCACGCCCTCATAGTCTCCCCAGCTGATTTCATTGAGGTCTGCTAATGGTTCATAAGGAATACCTGAGTCGATAAAACCCTGTACAGATTGCCTCGTTCGCTGTAGACTTGATACATAGATCTTATCGAATGCCACAGATTTATAAGCTTCAAAAAAAGCATGCGCTTGTGCTTTTCCAGTTTCATTTAGCGGTGCATCTATTCCACTGCCTTGTACGATGCCCCTTTTATTGTAGTCAGTCTGTCCGTGTCTGACGAGGTAAATTTTTTTGATAGCCAATTTTTGGTATTTTTGTTCGATTTATGGGCAAATTAGGCATAAATGACCGACAACTGTTTATGATTTTTCCAAAAAACTTAACACTAGCGCAATTAAATAATCAAAGTGAGGGTACAATGGTGTCCTATTTGGATATTCAATTTACGGAGATTGGAACTGATTATTTAGTAGCTACCATGCCTGTAGATCACAGAACCAAACAACCTCTCGGACTGTTACATGGAGGAGCAAATGTGGTTCTAGCAGAGACGCTAGGCAGTGTTGCCGCCACCTATACACTAGATCTTCAAAAACAATACTGCGTAGGATTAGAGATCAATGCGAATCACCTCAAAAGTGTCAAAGACGGCAGGGTGAAAGGGGTCGCTAAACCCATTCATATGGGTAAGAAAACACAAGTATGGGAGATCAAAGTCTATGACTCAGAAGAGCAATTGACTTGTATCAGCAGGATCACTTTAGCCGTATTGGATCGTAAATAATATGCGTACAAATACCGAATCAGTCATACAAACCTCTCATCCAACTAGTCTTCCACAAGACGAGTGGCTACAGCGTATCTCTCAACTCAGTTTTGAGCATAATTTCCAAATAGCTTGCTGGAAACTGCCTAAATCACACGAGACGAATGTTTTGCTTGATCTTACTGGTACTATCAAACATCGCAAAGTAGATCTTGAAGAGCTCAAGAGTGGTTTTGTATTTTCACCTTATCAGCAAGATGATACCAAAGAAGCCATTTACCTTCAGTCAGACATCTATTTCACATTAGGTAAAGGTGAAAAAGAAAGTCCTGAACCAAATCTGCAAGGCTATAAGGCTCAAGAAGTTTGGGAAGCACTTTTGCAAACCAAACTAAAAACAAAGACTAACCAGTCTTACTATACTGCTGATAATACATTAGATTTTAAAAGCACCACACCAGAAAGCTTCAAACAGACTGTATCAAAAGCTGTACAAGCCATCCAAGCAGGTGAGTTTTATAAAGTGGTGCCTGCTAGAACGAAGCGTATCCCACTGAGTGAATCATTCAATTTAGTGAAGGCATATTTGACACTCTGCGAAAAATATCCCAATGCTTTCGTCTCTCTCGTAAGTCTTCCTGGAATAGGCACATGGCTTGGTGCTAGTCCTGAAGTATTGATCAGAGTAGATAAGGATGATTATTTTCACACCATGGCACTTGCGGGGACACAAGTCGTACAAGGAGAAAATCCATTAAAAGAAGTAGCTTGGACACAAAAAGAGATCGAAGAGCAGGCACTCGTCAGTCGCTATATCATCAATTGCTTCAAGCAGATTAGACTTAGAGAATATGAAGAAGTGGGGCCAAAGACCATCATAGCTGGTCATCTGATGCACTTGAGAACGGACTATCGTGTCAATATGAAAGCAACTAATTTTCCGCAACTGGGAACAGTCATGCTTTCTCTTTTGCACCCTACCTCCGCTATTTGTGGCATGCCTAAGCAGCCCGCTATGGATTTTCTAGCTGCTCATGAATCCTTTAGCCGCTCATTTTTCAGTGGTTTTCTTGGGCCAGTCAATATCCAAGAGGAAACTCAGCTCTTTGTCAATCTGCGTTGTGCGCAACTCCTTGATGAAGAAGCTATCCTCTACGCTGGTGCAGGTGTAACCGAAGACTCTGATCCAGAAAAAGAATGGATAGAAACGGAAATGAAATGTAAAATCATGCAAGCTGTCTTAAATCCAACCTCTATCTAAACTCGATCCGTTGATACCAGTTCACATACTTGATCTCGCTCAGATATGCGCCCAGAAGGGTGTCAATCAATTTATCATATCTCCTGGGTCACGCTGTGCACCGATCACGCTAGCGATGACACGCCATCCAGAGATCAGGACTAGAACTGTATCTGATGAGAGAAGTGCAGCTTTTATAGGGCTTGGTATTGCCCAGCAAAGTAGAAAAACCGTAGGACTTGTATGTACATCTGGCTCCGCAGCTTATAACTATGCTCCCGCAATAGCTGAAGCATTTTTTCAGCAGATCCCTCTTCTAGTCATCACGGCTGATAGACCTAGTGAGTGGATCGATCAGCTAGATGGACAGACGATACGCCAAATAGGCATTTATGGCAATCATGTCAAAGGATCCTTTCAACTGCCTATTTTAGATGAGCATCCTGATACACTTTGGCATATCCAACGCATGATCAATGAGGCAATCAATCTCAGCCAGAGTCTTCCACTGGGACCTGTGCACATCAATATTCCGCTGAGAGAGCCTTTTTATCCTAAGGCAGAGGAGCAAATCAGCTTTCGTAAAGACCTCAAAATCATCAAAAAATTAGGTGCCGACCTTAAATTGTCTCCTAGTCAAATCAATAATCTAAACAAATCACTCCAGTCATATAAAAGACCAATGATCGTAGTGGGTCAGCAGGTTCCTGATGAGAACATCAATAATCTTTTACAACAAATACACCAATCGGGTAAAGCTGTAGTCGTCACCGATGTGATCGCCAATCAAGCTTTTCCAGGATCTTTACAACATCATGATTTCTTTTTGCCTTTGATCAAAGATGTCGTCAAAGATTATACGCCTGATTTGATCATTACTTTTGGCCTATCCATCATCTCTAAAAATCTCAAACTGTTTCTAAGAAACGAAGTAAGCCGGGCAGCACACTGGCATATACAAGCTCATGATGGGGCTACCGCAGATACTTTTAAAAAATTGACTCAGGTATGGACTGCTGAGCCACTAGCATTTTTAGAAGCCTTTGACACACATGCTCAGGCAAATGCGGAATATCATGCATTTTGGATTTCAGAAGAGTCTAAAATAAATGAAATATTGGTCGACACTTGGCCAAAGCTTGCCTTTGGAGAACTGAAAGCATACGCCATGGTGCAGCAAAAAATACCTGCAAACAGTTACCTGCATCTAGCTAATAGCATGACTGTCCGTTATGCTAATATGCTCCAATCGCTTCCAAGATCCGTTGAAGTGATGGCTAATAGAGGTACTAGCGGTATCGATGGCAGTAATAGTACAGCCGTTGGCGCTTCCTTGAACACAGATGCCTTTGTTACTCTGATCACTGGCGATATGGCCTTTTTCTATGATCGCAATGCCTTTTGGCACAACTATCCTCTAGCAAACCTACGTATCATTGTGCTCAATAATCAAGCTGGTGGTATCTTTAGAATGATCGATGGACCAGCTGCACAACCCGAGTTAGTAGAGTATTTTGAAACAAGGCAACTGCTCAAAGCTCAAAACTTAGCCGATGAGTTTGGGTTTGACTATCATGGAGTCAATGATACAAAAGGATTAGAAACAGCTTTAGAGAACTTTTATCAACCTAGCCAAACAGCTAAGTTGATAGAGGTTTTCTCTACTAGTGAAACGAATACAAACATTTTGAAAGCATTTAAACAACAAATAAAAACTGCATATGAAATCTAACTACGCATGGCAGACCATCAAAGAATACTCAGATATCAAGTTTGAGTTTTTTGAAGGCATCGCCAAAATCACGATCAATAGACCTCAAGTGTACAATGCATTTCGTCCTGAGACCAATATGCAAATGATCGAAGCTATGGATATTTGTAGAGAGCGTACAGATATCAACGTGGTGGTTTTGACTGGTGAGGGAGACAAAGCTTTTTGTTCTGGTGGAGATCAAAATGTAAAAGGTGTAGGCGGATACATCAGTGAAAATGGCGTACCAAGACTCAATGTACTTGACCTCCACAAGAAGATCCGTTCACTTCCTAAGCCTGTGATCGCTATGGTCAATGGATATGCAATCGGTGGTGGACACGTACTACACGTAGTTTGTGACTTAACGATCGCTTCTGAAAATGCCATCTTTGGACAAACTGGCCCTAAGGTTGGTAGCTTCGATGCAGGATTTGGATCTTCTTACTTAGCAAGACACGTAGGTCAGAAAAAAGCTCGTGAGATTTGGTTCCTATGCAATCAATATTCAGCAGATGAAGCCGAAAAGATGGGCTTGGTCAATAAGGTTGTTCCTTTAGAAAATCTAGAAGATACCACTGTCGAGTGGTGCAGGACGATCATGAAGCGTAGCCCTATGGCACTTCGTATGATCAAGCGTGGCCTCAATGCAGAACTTGATGGACAAGCTGGATTGATGGAGTTTGCAGGTGACGCTACTTTGATGTTTTATCTCATGGAAGAAGCACAAGAAGGTAAAAATGCTTTCTTAGAAAAGCGTGACCCTAACTTTGAACAGTTTCCGAAGTTCCCATAAAATATACCCGCAAAAAATATCCAAAGGGAAGATGTCTATCTAGATGTCTTCCCTTTTGTGTAAATTGTCGATATGAAGCAAACTCAACTCCACCTCAATCAACGCACCTATACTTTTAAGGATATATTAGAGCAAAAGTACCTACAGCCTGGACTCAATGACTTTGAGTTACATGCATTAGGTTTTGCACATGATTGGCTTTCTGGCAAGCAAGTTTTCAACCTTCAAACTTCGGGCTCTACAGGAAGTCCCAAGCACTTCGAAGCAAGCAGGACTCAGATGGCGCTTAGTGCTCAGCTGACAGGTCAAGCTTTGGGATTTGATCCTTCTTGGAAGGTGCTCAACTGCCTCAACACTGCCTATATCGCTGGTAAAATGATGATGGTTCGAGCATTTGAGTGGGATATGGAGTTGCACATCATAGAGCCAGGTATCAATCCATTTGACCTGATTGCTGATGACCACCAATATGACTTCACTGCACTGGTACCTATGCAGTTACAAGCGATCATTCAGAAGCCACGCACACTAGCTAAGCTAGAAGACATGAAGGCAGTACTGATCGGTGGAGCACCATTGGATCAAGACACCGAAGATAAACTTCAATCGATCAACACACCGATCTATCTTACCTATGGGATGACTGAAACTGTCTCTCACATTGCCCTTCGAAGACTCAACGGACCAAAAGCTAGTAGTGCTTTTGAGGTGTTTGATGAAATCAAAATCGGTACTGATGATAGAGGTTGCCTCACTATCTCATCTGCATTGACAGATCATGAGCTTTTAGTGACCAATGACCTAGTGGAACTCCTAGATTCGCGTAGATTTCACTGGCTTGGTCGAGCGGATTTTGTGATCAATTCTGGAGGCGTAAAAATCCAACCAGAGCAAGTAGAAAAAGAAATCAGTAAAGTACTCACAAGTCTTCAAATCAAAAATCGGTACTTTATCTGGGCAAAAGATGATCCTCAATTTGGCCAAAAAGTAGTGTTGATATTGGAACGTGATCCGCTAGATGCAAACTTGGAAGGGAAATTGCTTTCATTAGCTAAAGAAAAGCTTCCGCCCTATCATGCTCCTAAGGAAATCCTTTACAGGCCCTCATTCGTGATGACTGCCACAGGAAAGATCCAACGGAAGCAATCATTTGAACTATAAAATTGAAAAGAAATGAAATTTTTAGTACTCATTTTAGCGATCCTTACTAGCATCATTTATCAGCAAGCTTCCTCTACCCTTACACTCAAATTTGATGCGCTCAGAAGTGCTAAAGGTCAAATATTGATCTTAGTTTTTGACAAAAAGGATGGCTATCCAGACGATCCATCGAAGGCTCTCATCTCTAAGCAAGTCAACGTGACAAGTCATAAAACTGCTTCACTTTCCCTGGAAGATTTGCCTCATGGTGATTATGTGTTTGCAGTAGTTCATGATGAAAACAACAATGGAAAACTAGACACCAATATGGTCGGAATACCTAAGGAGGGTTATGGTTTTTCAAATGACGTCAAAGGCACTTTTGGTCCTCCTGATTTTGAAAAAGCTAAATATAAGCATACTAAAACCGCCTCACTAAGGATCAAAATGAACTACTAGTCGATATTTCTAAACCAGCCTGTCAGACTATATCGCTCCTTGTGTGCAGGAAGTACCTCATGAAAAATCTCTCCTGAGAGAAAACAAACCAACTTTCCTCCTGTAGGCGCTATATCCACATAAGACGCATCATCTGCGGCACTTTCATATATACGCAGTTCTCCACCATCCCCTGGTTGCCAGTTCTCATTGAGATAAGTGATGGCCGATACGATCCGATAGCTCACTTGACTGAATTGATCTAAGTGTCTTTTGTAAAAAGAGCCCTGTGGATAGCGTGCAAAATGCCCTTCAAAAGACCGTAAACCGAGGTAACAGCTCCTGTTGATATGTAGCCTTAGCTCATCCAATAATTGCCAGTACTGTTGCTGCAGTGGAGATAGATCACCTGGCTCTAGCCAGAGCACTTGATCACTTCTGATCTCAGGTCTTACTTGAAAGCTAGTGCCTCGTCCGATTCCAGCTTGCCTAAACTCTCCCTCTGCTATCAACGCCAACTGCTCAGCTCTGAGCGCCTTTCTGAATTCATCATCCAAAAAGTCCGGCATCTCTGCCCAACCTCTATCCAACAGCTGATTTATAATTTCTTCAAATTTCTCTTCCATAATATTCACCTACACAAAGTTAAACGCAAAATCAGCTTTACTGACTCATTTGCTTCACCTTTATTTATCCTAATTGTCTTCAGTGCCTTAGCGATAAAATACCTAAATTGCATGCTTAAAGATCAAATATGCATCTACGAACAGACGAAATCATCAGAATAGATGTGGACTATTCCACTGGTAGTATCCCTCCACCTTATGCTTTTGGGTATAAGCTTCGCTTGGTATTTGAAAAGAAATTTGTCAATGTCAGCTTCGACATGACCTATACTGATAGAGAGGAATTGACTGAGGAAGAGATCCTTGATGAGGGATTTACGCTAGAGGATGATTTCAAATGGACTGGAGAGCTCCCACTGATTTGGGAACAAGAGCTTAGAAAAATCTACGGGAAGACTAATTGGCCAAATAACCAAACTAAAGCAGAATCTGAGGAGCCATTTTTAAAAATCATGGCTAAAGATAAGCATGATAAAACCTATCGCGCTGTCCCTGCCAATAAGGAGGAATGGGAATACTTACTCCAAGAACTAATCCAAGCGATCTATGAAGTCAGTAAAAAGGAAGCTCCTATGCACTTGACCTTTTTGGATATTTCTGCCGACAAGTCTCGCTATCAGTCAGAGATCAAGGTCTATTTTAGCACAAGAACAGCCCTGATGCGCTATACGGAAGATGGTAAAACCTCAGAGCGTACAATAGACTGGAAAGAGCTCAAATCTAAGTTAAAAACTATCTTCATTCCTGACTATGACTATGAGCAAGCAATAGAAGCTGATCCTAGCAAGGCAGGAAAGTATATCAGTCTAGGAGATGGTGTCTGGCATATACTAGGCAAAGGCGCGATCAATCCTCATGAAGGGGTGGATGTACTTCCTCAGGTGGAAAAAGCATTCAGGAATTAAATTAAGCGACTCATTTACAATTCACTAAAAAAGAGTTGAATGGCAGTATCTCTGAATGCTTGTGAATATGAATAAAATCAAAGATATTCGAGCTCAAATAGGTTGTTAGCTCAGCTGGTTTAGAGCGCTGCCTTGACAGGGCAGAGGTCGCTGGTTCGAATCCAGTACAACCTACAAGACCTTCGTTTGGATCAGACGGAGGTTTTTTTATGCTCCTCTACGAAAGTTATCACAAATAACAGCTGTAGCGATGGCTACATTGAGTGATTCAGCAGCTCCAAAGCTAGGTATCGTAAGTCGGTGAGAAATCAAAGCGGCTACTTCATCACTGATTCCATTTGACTCATTGCCCATGACAATCACCGCATCTGATGGCAACTCAGATTTGTAGATATTATCCCCTGCCAAAAAGGCTCCATAAACAGGAAGCTTGATCTCTGAAAGATATTCGGTCAACGAAGTATAGCTCACCCCTACTCTACAAAAAGAGCCCATAGTAGCACTGATCACTTTAGGGTTGTAAAACTCCGCTGTCTCTTCAGAACAAACTATCTCTCGGACACCATACCAATCCGCAATGCGGATGATCGTCCCTAGATTGCCTGGATCTCTTACATCATCTAGGCAAAGCGTGAGTCCTTTACTTGCAGGTTTTGGAGATCTTTCCTCTGGAAGTGTCACCACTGCTAGTCCAGCATCATTGGATTTGAAAGTAGATATCTGCTCTAGTTGATTGGCAGTAGCAATGATCACTTCCACTCGCCTACTTTTTAGCTCATTGGCTAATAAGTCAGCTTGACTTTGCGTTAGCACCATGAAGCGAATGTCATACTGAGATTTGAGTAATTCCTGCAAGCTCTTCGCTCCTTCTACTAAAAAAGCTTTTTCTTGCCTACGGTATTTCTTTAAATGCAGGGATTTTATAAACTTAACTGTATTTTTGCTTAACATTTATTTCAAGGCGTCTGTGTTCAAATCCAAATATATACATAAGTCTTTAGTTTTACTTTTTCTGCTATGCAGTTGCTCTGTGACGAGACAACTAAAAGATGGGCAATATCAACTAGACGAAGTCAATATTGAAGGCCTAGAAAAGACTAAGAAGTATGAACTTGAGGAGCTTCTACAACAAGAGCCTAACACCAAATTTCCCCTCATTAATTTTTATCCTTATGTCAAACTCTACAACTTCGGAGAATCACTATACGATAGTGTGGCATTAGAAAAAAAGAAAGTAAGCATCAATGAAAAATTTGATGAAAAAGTAGCCGAAGCAGAGAAGAGTCGCAAAAAGGAAAAGCTAGAAGGTAGAAGAACACTCAAGCTCAATCAACTCAATAAAAAGATCGAGCGAGGCAATCAGTTTATGCGATGGGGGCGTCCACTGACTATTTATGACAGTCTGATCACCCAGCAGACCGCACAGCAGATGGAGGTCTATCTCTACAATAATGGCTTTTTTGAAAGTAAAGTGGACTTTGAAACATCACGAGACAAAAAGAAAATTTTTCTTACTTACGAAGTTTCAGAAGGGCCGCTCTATGTCATAGATACTTTCTTTGTCAAAAGTGATGATGAAAAAATATATAAACTACTGGAAGAAAACGAATCAGATAGACTCATCATCCAAGGAGCTAGGTATAGTCAAGATCGACTCTCTCAGGAGCGCAATCGTGTAGAAGAACTTTTACTCAATAATGGCTATTTTGATTTTAGCAAACAGTACATAGAGTATACAGTCTTTTTTGATTCAGTGCAGAAAAGTATGGATGTTGAAATGTTGATCAAAAAACCTGCTGATACTGAAAATCACATCCTTTACCGAATTGATTCAATTAATTTCTTCATCGAACCAGCATTAGAAAATGTCCCTTACAATCGGGTCAATAAAGTCTATAATAAAACCAATTACTCTCTGTACAAGGACAGCTACTCTACCAAAGTACTTGACTCTAGGATATTCATCAAGAAAAACGATCTCTATAACCAAGAAGATCGCCTGCAGACACAGCGGCAACTTGCCAATATGGACATGTTTCGCTTTGTTAATATCCAGTATGAGCGAGATGGAGATCAGTTGATTACCAATATTTTCACGAGACCACTAGATAAGTACTCACTATCTAATGAAGGTGGGGTCAATATCACAGAAGGTCTACCAGGACCATTTTACAGTTTGTCACTGAGAAATAGAAACATCTTCAAAGGCTTAGAGATATTTGAATTCAACTTTAGATTTGGTTTTGAAGGAGTAGCTGCTGTGACCGAACTGGGTGGAGTCTATCGTAGCCAAGAGATCTCCACAAATGCGGCCTTGATTTTCCCTCAATTTTTGGTGCCCTTCAAAAATGAAAACTTTGGTAGATATAACCCTAGAACTAGGCTGAGTTTTGGGGTCAACTATGTCAATAGACCAGAATACATCCGTCAAGGTGTTAATGGACTTCTTGCCTATAATTGGAATACTCCAGATAATAAAATTGCCTTTACTGTCAATGCTGTAGATCTAAACGTCATCGACTCTAGGATCACATCAGAGGCATTTCAAAACACATTAGATGAATTGGCACAAGGTGGCAATAACCTCTTTTTATCTTTCACACCGTCTTTTGTAAGCTCGGTATCAGGACAGGCTATCATAGATTTCAATGGGTATAGTACCCTACAAAAGCAGTCCTCTATGCTACGACTACTCGCAGAGAGTGGAGGTACCACACAAAACTTAGTGGACCCTAACGATATTTTTCCGAATACAAATCTGACCTACTTCAGGTTTTTAAAGTTTCAAACAGACTTTAGACACTTTTTGCCAATAGATAAGTATCATAAGCTGGCCTTTAGACTAAATCTAGGTGTAGCTAGCCCCTATGGTGATGTCAATGCTCTTCCCTATGAAAAATATTTCTTCACGGGAGGTAGTTCGAGTATCAGGGCATGGCAACCTAGGAGATTAGGCCCTGGATCATACTCCAGACTCAATGATGACGGTACGGTCAACTATGCCTTTGAGCAACCAGGAGAGATCTTGATGGAAGCTACTTTAGAGATTAGAAGAAAAATAGTAGGTTTCATCGATGGAGCGCTATTCTTTGATGCAGGTAATGTCTGGACGATCAGCGAAGATACACAGCGGCCGGGAGCTAATTTTGAAGCCAATAGGTTCTATAAAGAGATCGCTCTAGGATCGGGACTTGGACTTAGGCTAGACTTTGACTTTCTCATCATCCGACTGGATGCTGGGATTAAGCTACACGAGCCAGGACTACCTGAGGGAGAGCGTTGGGTGATTGATCAGATTTCATGGAGAAGGCCATTTGGCCGATCTGGTCAGACGATTCTCAATTTCGGTATTGGATATCCATTTTAACATAGCGATATATAATAATTTATCATGAGTAGATTGACTAAAGAGGAAATAGCAGAACAGTTTAAAGCCATACAAGACCATATCTGTCGAGAGTTGGAGGCAGAAGATTCTATAGCTAAGTTTCAAGAAGATGCTTGGCAAAGACCTGGTGGCGGAGGTGGAAGAACACGCGTCATAGAAAATGGTAAAATAATAGAGAAAGGTGGTGTCAACTTCTCAGCTGTATATGGCCCCACTCCAGAAAATATTTTGAGAGCACTTAAGTTGGAGCAGGCGGACTTTTATGCTACTGGAGTATCTATAGTGATGCATCCTCAAAGTCCAATGGTACCGATCATCCATATGAATATCCGCTATTTTGAGATGAGCAATGGCACATATTGGTTTGGTGGAGGGATAGACCTTACCCCACACTATATCGATGAAGCCGATGCGAGACACTTTCACCAGCAGGTCAAAAATGTCTGCGACAAGCACCATGCGGACTACTATCCGAAATTCAAAACTTGGGCGGATGACTACTTTTACCTCAAACACCGCAAAGAAACTAGAGGCGTAGGTGGTATCTTCTTTGATAGACTAATGGAAAGCGATGAAATGAGTTTTGATCAAATCTTTGCTTTTGTAAAAGACGTAGGCATGCTCTTCGCTCCTACCTATCGCTACTTTATGAACAAAAACAGTAAGATCCCCTATGGTGAAAATGAAAAAAGCTGGCAGTATCATCGCAGAGGACGCTATGTGGAGTTTAATCTAGTCTGGGACAAAGGCACTAAATTTGGGTTGGATACGGATGGCCGTACGGAGTCTATCCTGATGAGTCTACCTCCTCAAGCTCACTGGACTTATGCCCATCAAGTAAAAGATAACAGTCCAGAAGCTAAAACACTTTCCTTATTGAAAAAAGACATCAACTGGTTGGCATGATAGAGCAGTTAATAGAATGGGATGTAGCACTTTTTCTTTGGCTCAATGGCAAACATGCTGATTGGCTAGATCCAATCATGTCTGTGATCAGCGGACGTATAGAGTGGGTACCTTTTTACCTTCTCCTCATCTACTTGATGTATCGTCAGTTTGGCAAAAATACATTGTGGCTCTTAGTGGGAGTAGGAGTAGTGATATTGATAGCGGATCAGACAGCGAGTGGCATCATGAAGCCATACTTTGAGCGCTTCAGACCTTGTCAAGACCCTGATATCAGCCACCTCGTACATACTTACAAAAGATGCGGAGGTAAATATGGCTTCGCCTCATCACATGCCTCCAATACCTTTGGCTTAGCGACCTTTATCTTTTTGATGTTTCGAGAAAAAAAATGGGCCAAATGGATGTTTCTTTGGGCGGCCATCGTCTCTTATAGCAGGATATACCTAGGAGTACACTTCCCTGCAGACATCATCGTAGGAGCACTCATTGGAGTGATTGCAGGATATATAGGCTACTTGGTGACTAGGAAGCTCATGCTTAAAAAGAACCTCAACTTTTAGGCCTACTCACTGTAGCCACGCGTGATTCGCTGGATATACTTGCCTATAATATCAAACTCTAAGTTTACGATATCTCCTATTTTCAATTGATGAAAGTTGGTATGTTCATAAGTATAGGGAATGATCGCTACTCTGAAAGCACCCTTTTTAGAAGCAAAGCAAGTCAGACTCGTACCATTGATGGTGATCGATCCTTTCTCTACAGTGATATTTCCTTTATCAGGATCATAGCTAAAATCAAATAACCAGCTACCATCTTGCTCTTGAATATTGGTGACTGTTCCCGTTTGATCTACATGGCCTTGGACAATGTGCCCATCAAATCTCCCATTAGCTGGCATGCAACGCTCTATATTGACTTTGGAACCCACCAGCCAAGACCCTAGACTTGTCTTCTGCAAAGTCTCATCGATAGCTGTCACGACATATTCATCACCATTGATCTGTACTACTGTCAAACAGACGCCATTATGTGCCACTGATTGATCTATTTTTAACTCATGGGTAATAGATGACTTTATGGTAAAATGCACATTAGTGCCTTCCCTTTTTATTGCTTTGACTTCCCCTAAGGTTTCTATGATTCCTGTAAACATGACTTGAATGGTTCCTTTTATTAAGCAACCAAATTAAAGGAAAAATAGCTTCAAGTCTGCACATATTTTTCATTCATTGATTGAGTCCCCTACCTTATTCCTTTATATTCGCTTTCAGATTAAATTTCCATGGCACTCACTGATTCATATAGACACAAAGGCATGCGCAAAGCACTTGTCCGCTTACTTTCGGAAAAAGGCATTCAAAGCACTGAAGTGCTCAAAGCTATCGATACCCTGCCAAGACATTTCTTTTTTGAAAGCGCACTATTGGAACATGCTTATGAGGACAAAGCTTTTCCCATCGGAGAAGGTCAGACGATCTCACAACCATATACCGTGGCATTTCAGTCACAACTCCTGCAAGTCAAGCCAGGAGACAAAATACTAGAAATCGGCACTGGATCTGGCTATCAAGCTGCTATATTGATGTTACTGGGCGCTCAAGTTTATACCATAGAATATCAGAAAGTACTTTTTGAGCGAACGCGGAAATTTCTACCTAGCCTAGGCTTCAAAGCTAATTTCTTCCAAGGTGATGGTTCCTTGGGTTTGGCTAAGTATGCCCCATATGACAAAATCATCGTCACCGCTGGTGCACCAGTAGTTCCTAAGGCACTTTTGCAACAGCTTAAAGTTGGCGGAATATTGGTCATCCCAGTTGGGGATAAAAAGAAACAACAGATGCTAAGACTCACTAAGAAAACAGAAAAAACCATCGAAAAAGAGGTCTTCGATAACTTTGCTTTTGTACCTCTCCTTGGAACTGATGGTTGGAAGTAATCAAAATATAATTTGATATATTTAAAAATAGTTTATATTTTTATCTGAATAAATTTTTATATTTGAATCAAACGAAATTTTATGCCAGCTAAGATCAAAACCCCAAAAGAGTCGAAAGTCGTCATGACAGAGCTAGTGTTACCCAATGACACTAACCCACTAAACAACCTCATGGGAGGAAGACTTATGCACTGGATGGATGTAGTAGCAGCTATCGCTGCTCAGCGTCACTCTAATCGCATCGTAGTCACTGCCTCTGCAGACAGCATTTCATTTAATCATCCCATTTCATTAGGAAATGTAGTGACACTCGAAGCTCAAGTAACGCGATCTTTCAACTCTAGCATGGAAGTTTACATAGAGGTATGGGCTGAAGATATCCCTGCTAATAAAAAAGCGAAAACTCACCGTGCATTTTTCACTTTCGTAGCTGTAGATCAGAATGGTAGACCAATAGAGGTGCCTGAACTCAAACCAGAGACCGCAGATGAGAAAGAACTCTATGAAAGTGCGCTAAGAAGAAGACAACTAAGATTAGTATTAGCTCAACGTATGAAACCTGAAGACGCCAAAGAACTAAAATCCATATTCAAATTAGACGAAAAGGCTTAAATCTTTTATACCTTTCCAATGAATGACGACTAGCTTGGTAATATCATCTACCCTAGTCGTTTTTTCTTGCCTATGTATTGCCAAAAATGTATTTTTGATCATGGATGAAAATGCGCTAGAGCAAGCACTCTTTTTGGCTAACTTTATAGATACACCGATCTACCTAGATCCCGTATCTGACACTCAACCTGAACCTAGGATAGAGTCTAAGCCAACTCAAAAAGCTATTGAAAAAGAGAGTACTCCAATTGCTGAGGCTGCTCCACTTGCTAAAGAAAAAACTACTCCTAGTCCATATCCATCACTCAGTTACAAAGGGCAAAATCAAAGAGGTCTATTAGTAGTATTTGAGACACCCCAAGGGCAAAAACTACCAAAAGCTCAAGCAGACTTGATGTTAAACATCCTCAAGGCCATTAATTATTCTCTAATGGAAGATGCTGCATTTATCAATATTGGTGCTCAGAGGCACATCCCTAATCTCTGGGAGCAGATTTTAGAACTGCCACATGAGAAGATGTTGATCTTTGGCATCAAAGAAAGGGCGCTTGGCTCTGATAAATCTAAATATGATGAAGAGTATTATTTTGAAGGTAAAACTTACATTCTTTCTCATAGCTTTGATGAACTAGAGCAAAATGTTGCTTATAAAAAATCTCTTTGGGCTACTCTAAAAAAGGTCTTTTAGCTGAGACTGTCTTCATTGATTTGTGAGCTCTTTTTAACGATCTCTTTGATGACATTGTCTAGTTCTTTACTAGATTGTATCAGATGAAGTAGCATCTCTTCTCGTTCTTCTGCACTCGCATGAAACTTGATGTAATCAGCCAACCCTAGAATCCTCGCTAAAGGAGCTCTAACAGCATGAGATTGCATCCAAGCTATTTCTTTGAGTTTGGTATTTTGCTCTTCTATCGCTTGGATGTAGCGTATGCGCTCTGTCACATTTCGCGCTATTCCTTGTATTTGATTATCTTTGAGTACTTTGGCACTGATCTCTAAAGTAAGCACCTCACCAGACTTTGCTTTTATTTTTCTTGTACTGATGATCTGCTCGCCCTGTTTTAAACTTTGAAAAGGCTGCTGCTCCATAGCATCATCTTCTTTGATAAAAAATTCGTCTATTGATTTACCTATTACATCTGACTTATCATAGCCCGACATCTCCAAACCACTCGCATTTATATCAAGTATGATCCCCTGATCATCAATTAGAAATATACCATCTGAAGCCTGCTCTACCAGTTCTCTGTAGCGCAATTCGCTTTGCTTCAATTGATCAGAGGCTTGCTTTTCTTGTGTGACATCCCTTACGATGACTAGAACTTCCTCTAATCCACATTTGACATATCTAGCCTCAAAATCTCGCTTGCCTGTAGGATAATCCAAAGAATATTCATGCTCTACCAACTGAGAGCCTTTGAGTGCTTCTTCTAATTTACCTTGAACTTCTTGCATATAAGTATCCGGCATGACATCCTCAATTTTCTTTCCTAAAAATTCCTCAGGCTTTCTAAGTGTACTCATTCCTTGAGGTTTATGATAATCTAGGAAAACGCCATTTTTATCAAGAATAAAAAGTAAATCAGGAAGTGCCTTGAGGATGGCTGCATTTTTTTGATTGGTCTTAGAGATTTCCTTAGCCTGAGATTTAACCATCTTTTCCAGTTCATATGGCTTTTTGAGCACATTGGTAACGGAAATACCAGAGACCACTGAGAGAATGAGACTCATCAAGCCAAGAAAGTAAACACCAAAAATAGCATTACTCATTTTAGATTTATAGATGGTCAGATTCCAACTCCCCTCTGGAAAAAAAGTAGTTCTTGAGACATTTTTTTCATACTCTGATCTCTGGGGTAAAAAATACTCTAGTTCACCAGTGTTTGGATTAACCTTAGAAAACTGGTAGTAATAAGGAGACTCTGTAGAAATATCCATCCCTGAAAGCCTAACGAGTGTCTCTAGTCTAATGACCACAGCCGAAAATCCCCAAAACTCTGCATCAATAAATATAGGAATTCTACCCACTATGCCGGTACCTCCTTGCTTGAGTTCGTATGGACCAGAAAAGACGATTTGCCTTTTCTCTATTGCCTCGTATGCTTCTCTATTTCTGAGCGTATCAGATAGGATATCATATCCTATGATTGGTTCATTACCTGCTAATGGATAAACGTACTGTATGACCCCATCAGGCACTAGTTGGACAGCATCGAGGTAGGTATTATTATCAATAATCTGCGCTGCATACTCATCTATATTGGGAGAGATTCCGTCAGAAGAGACCCCCATGGCTAAAGTAAAAGCCGCTGATTGACTATAGTCAAGTGACTGTCTGATGTTTTGGGTGACGACAGTCATGAGGTTTTCTAAGTCTTCCTCTTCATTTTTAGACAAAAGTTGATAACTCAAAAGTGTCAAAAACACTCCAGAGCCAAGAACCACCAGAAAAACTAGAAAGCCATACTGCGAAGGTTTATTAAAAAACCTATTTCTGAAAATTGGCTCTTGCTGAAATCTATCCATTACTCATTATTCAACTTTGCCAGATATTCTCCTGAATGATCACAAAGTACAAAATATTAAGTATCAAAAGTAATTAGAGCTGATAAATAATATTTGGATAAAATCTATTCCAAAAAAAGAGGAGTCTCATCGACTCCCCTTTAGCTATTTTTTTAATCTACTATATGTACCTTTAACATATTAGTTCGCTTTTTAGCTTCTATAGGCATACTCGCTGTATTGATGATCACATCGCCCTTTTTGACTTCGTGATTTACTTTGAGTGTGTCTTGTATATCTTGGAAGGTATGATCAGTGGATGACATTTTATCATAATACACCCCTTTGACACCCCATACCAAATTCAACTTATTCAACAAACGCTTGCTTGGTGTGAAAATAAATATTTTACACTTCGGTCTATGCGAGGCGATTCTAAATGCTGTAAACCCAGACATGGTATTTCCTACAATAGCTTTTGCATTAGTAGTTCTCGTCAAACGACAAGCTGACTGAACCACTGAATTATTGAGGAATGTAGGATGCGTAGGATCCATATCTCTATGCTTATAGTAAATATCTGCATTGGCCTCTATGTATTGGATGATCTTGACCATGCTTTGTACAGTCTCTACAGGAAACTTACCAGCAGCTGTCTCAGCACTAAGCATCACAGCATCAGCACCATCTAGCACAGAGTTGCCGACATCATTCGTTTCTGCTCTAGTCGGTCTGGCATTTTCGATCATGCTCTCCATCATTTGAGTAGCGATGATCACTGGCTTAGCTGCCTCTATACACTTCTGCACCATCATCTTCTGGAGAAGCGGCACTTGCTCCATAGGCACTTCTACCCCTAAGTCTCCTCTAGCTACCATGATCGCGTCTGTAGCTTCGATGATGCTATCTATATTTCTGATTGCTTCAGGCTTTTCTATCTTAGCTATGATTCTACAGTCCTTTCCAGATCGTTTGATTCGCTCACGGAGATCAGTGATATCTTCAGCTCTTCTTACAAAAGAGAGCGCTATCCAGTCTACTTCTTGTTCTAGACCAAAAGCTAAATCTTCAATATCCTTATCTGTCAGAGACGGTGCAGATACATTCGCTGTTGGCAGGTTGATGCCTTTTTTAGATTTCAAAATACCCCCATGCTTGATCGTACAAGTTACTTCCACACCCTGTACATGATCTACGATCAACTCTAGTTTACCATCATCGATGAGGATTCTATCGCCTTTGACCACATCTTTTGGCAAACCTTCATAGACAGTACTTACTTTCTTAGCATTGCCTATCATAGTTTCAGAAGTGATGATGATCTGATCTCCATCATGTATCTCTACGCCATTATTTTCTACTTCACCGATTCTGATCTTTGGTCCTTGGAGATCTTGGAGAATACTCACACTCGTACCGAGCTCTTCATTTAGCTCTCTGATATATTTGATCACTTGTGCGTGACCATCATGACTTCCATGTGAAAAATTAAGTCTGAACACATCTGCTCCTGCATGAATTAGCTTACTAAGCATTTCCTTGTTGTTACATGCAGGGCCTACCGTGGCCACTATTTTGGTTCTTTTGTCAATAAAACTCATAATTAGGTTTAATAAGTTAATAGGTTTTCTTTAGACTTTACTTTGTCAATATCTATTTTGACGACACTTTGTATTTCATTGTTTGAAGCTAAAATTTGAACAATCTCCGCGATATCTATAGTCTCCGTCTCATCCTGTATCAATAGGAAAAAGTCAAACTGCCTCAGCTCAGGTAGCAAATAATCTACTCTACTATCTGGAGCAAAGGATCTATTTTTTAGCAATTGAATAAAACCATAATGCTTGCGTTCGATAAAATTTGAAATGATCAAACTTCTGTTGTCAGTGAGTTCAAGGATAATATCTTTTTGTTTCACTAGACCACTTTTAAGCACCTGATTGAGAGACCACGCTAATTTATATTCTCTTGCAGGCGAGATGATTCCAATCAAGTCAAAGTTGTACTCATACTCGATGAGAAGCTTATTCTTCTTCATGTAGGAAGAATTAAAATCAAATTCAAATGTAAAAAATTTATTTGATCAAAGCCTTCGTTAGTGAAGATTCTCTTATCAAGTTTCAAAAAATTGTTTGACATTATTGATCGAAATGTATTTCTTTGCGGAGTGTTTAATCTAAAACCTTTATAAAATGTCTGATATCGCACAAAGAGTAAAAGCTATCATCGTTGACAAACTTGGCGTTGAGGAGTCTGAAGTAGTAGCAGAAGCGAGCTTCACAAATGATCTAGGAGCTGACTCACTTGACACAGTGGAATTGATCATGGAATTCGAAAAAGAATTCAATATCTCTATCCCAGACGACCAAGCTGAACAAATCGGAACAGTAGGTCAGGCTATCTCTTATCTAGAAGCCAACGTAAAATAAATTCTTACTCACTTAAAATTCATTTATGAATTTGAAAAGAGTTGTAGTAACAGGTATAGGCGCACTCACACCGATTGGTAACAATGTCGAAGAATATTGGCAGGGTTTGACAAATGGTGTGAGTGGTGCTGCACCTATTACTAAGTTTGACGCATCACTCTTCAAGACGCAGTTCGCTTGTGAATTGAAAAATTTCGATATAGAATCTCACATCGATAAAAAAGAAGCCCGAAAAATGGATCCTTTCACTCAGTATGCGATGATCGCTACGGATGAAGCCATGTTAGATTCGGGTTTGGATTTAGAAAAAATCAACCTCAATAGAGCTGGGGTGATCTGGGGCTCTGGTATCGGAGGCCTCAAGACATTCCAAGATGAAGTCATGTACTTCGCTCAGGGTGATGGAACACCACGTTTCAACCCCTTCTTTATACCAAAAATGATCGCTGATATCAGCACTGGGTATATTTCTATTAAGTATGGCTTCAAAGGCCCTAACTTCGTGACTGTATCTGCCTGTGCCTCTGGCACCAATGCTATCATTGATGCTTTCAACTACATACGTCTTGGTAAAATGGACGTGACTATCTGTGGTGGCTCTGAAGCTGCTGTGACCCAAGCGGGTATCGGTGGATTCAATGCAATGAAAGCACTCTCACAAAGAAATGACTCTCCTGAAACAGCTTCGAGACCATTTGATAAAGACCGTGAAGGCTTCGTCTTAGGTGAAGGTGCAGGAGCCCTTATACTAGAAGAATACGAGCATGCTAAGGCTAGAGGTGCTAAAATCTACGCAGAAGTCGTAGGTGGTGGTATGTCAGCTGACGCACACCATATCACAGCCCCACATCCTGAAGGAGAAGGTGCTACCAATGTGATGAAATCAGCCTTAGAAGATGCCAATATGAAGCCTGAAGACATTGATTATATCAATGTGCACGGAACTTCAACGCCTCTAGGTGATATCAGTGAGGTCAAGGCTATCCAAAAAGTCTTTGGCGATCATGCCTACAAGCTAAATATCAGTTCGACCAAATCGATGACTGGTCACTTGCTCGGAGCAGCAGGAGCCATAGAAGCGATCGCTGGTATACTAGCCATCAAACACCAAGAAGTCCCTCCTACTATCAATCACTTTACTGATGATGAGGAGTTTGACAATAAATTGAACTTTACTTTCAATAAGCCTCAAAAGAGGGCAGTCAATGCAATTTTAAGTAATACGTTTGGTTTTGGTGGACATAACTGCTCTATAATCCTCAAAAAGATATAATACGTGCGGTTACTCCGTAGCATTAGATTTCAAAGTTTATTTTATAGCAAAGAAGACAGAAGGCTTGCTACTTCGATCAAAAGGATCGTGGGTGGCAGGCCTTTTAACTTGGCTCCATACCGACTAGCCATGCAGCATGCTTCCGTAGCCAAGGAGTTTAGCAATGGAGTAAAAGACTCCAATGAAAGACTTGAATACCTAGGAGATGCCGTATTGGGAGCAGTAGTGGCAGAATATCTTTTCAAAAAATACCCCTTCAAAGATGAAGGCTTTCTCACAGAAACCCGCTCTAGAATCGTCAATAGAGAGTCGCTTAATCAAGTAGGCATCAAGATCGGTCTTAGTAAAATCCTCTCTTATGATAGCAATAGTCGTGGAAACTACGGCCACAAATCTATTCATGGAGATACTTTAGAAGCATTGATTGGCGCGGTATACATTGATAGAGGCTTTTCTTTCTGTAAAAAGTTTATCATCAACCGACTCCTTTCTAATCATTTTGACTTACACGAAATAGTCAATACCACCGTCAACTATAAAAGTAAAATCATTGAGTGGGCTCAAAAAGAAAATCAAAGAGCTAACTTTGAGATAGTAGATGTGGTATATTTTAAACATACTAAAGAGTTTAAAGCACAGCTACTTTTAGATGATGTGTTTATCTCAGAAGGCAAAGGGCCTAACAAGAAAAAGGCTGAGCAAGAAGCTGCTAAAATCGCTTGCGAGAAATTAAACATTGTCTGAGATTCTTGTATTTATAAGATAAAGCGATTCATGTCTCAAATCAAAATAGCAGGAGCTACTGTCAACCAAACACCTCTTGACTGGAAAAGCAACCTTGCCCATATATTAGATGCAATAGCAGAAGCTAAAACCAATGGTGTGCAAATACTTTGCTTTCCAGAACTCGCTATCACCTCATACAACTGTGAAGACCTTTTCTTGACTTATTGGCTTCCCAAAAAGGCTTCTGATCAACTCAAAGTCATCATTCCACATACTGACGGAATCACCGTTGCAGTAGGCTTGCCTGTAAGGCTAAATACCCTGCTCTATAACTGCGTCTGTATGATCAAAGATGGAGAAATCTTAGGTTTCACTGCCAAGCAATTTCTCGCTAGAGACGGTGTGCACTATGAGCCTAGATGGTTTGATCCTTGGCCAGCCAATGAAGTGACATCTCTTGAGTTTGATGGTAAAATGTATCCTTTCGGTGACATTACTTACGATCTACATGGCATCAAGATAGGATTTGAGATCTGTGAAGATGCTTGGCGCGGTGATGCGCGACCTGGATACCGACTTTGCGATAGAAAGGTAGACCTAATCATGAATCCAAGTGCCAGTCACTTTGCCATGGCTAAATCTAAAATCCGAGAAGATCTAGTCACAGAAAGCACACTGAAGTTTAACTGCACTTATCTATTCTGCAATCTACTAGGCAACGAAGCTGGAAGAATGATCTATGATGGTGAGACCATCATCGCTAAATCTGGTAAAATCATTGCAAAGAATCCGTTATTATCATTTGAAGATTTCAACTTAACCATCGCCACAGTTGATTTCCAAGACGATTCAAATAACCAGTATACTCCTTACCTACACCATTACGATAAAAATGTAGAGTTTGCAGATGCTACCTCTCTGGCACTATTTGACTACATGCGAAAAGTCAAAAGCCAAGGCTTCGTGCTATCACTTAGTGGCGGTGCTGATTCAGCAGCTTGTGCTGTACTTGTGGCACAGATGGTTAGAAGAGGGATCGCACAGCTTGGTCCTGAGCGTTTTCTAAATAAACTTGGTTTTAAGGACGTCTTTGATCTTAGCTCTGCCTATTTAGAAAAAGATATCCTTGCTCATATCTTGCATACAGCCTATCAAAGCTCTAACAACTCTTCAAAAGACACTTTAGAAAGTGCACAATATTTGGCAACCTCATTAGGCGCTAGCTTCTATCAATGGGAAATCGCCTCAGAGGTAGACTCTTACACTAGCAAAATAGAAAAAGCCATCGGAAGGACTCTCAATTGGGAGAAAGACGATATCGCACTGCAAAATATCCAAGCGAGATCTAGATCTCCTATTATTTGGCTATTGGCTAATCTCAAAAATGCACTTCTACTCACTACTAGCAATAGAAGTGAAGGAGATGTTGGCTACACCACGATGGATGGTGATACCAGTGGTAGCATCGCCCCAATCGCTGGCGTGGATAAATATTTCATCCTTCAATGGTTGAAATGGGCCGAAAAAGCGCTTACGTATCCTGGACTCAATAAAGTTAATGCGCTACAACCTAGCGCAGAACTTAGACCTAGTGAGCAATCTCAGACCGATGAGCAAGACTTGATGCCATACAGCGTCATAGTGGAGATAGAACGCCATGCGATCAGAGATGGCAGAGATCCAGTTTCCATATACCACATCATGCAAGAAGAAGGTAAAATCGCTGATGAGATATTAAAAGGTTATATCATTAAGTTTTTCAAGCTATGGTCAAGAAATCAATGGAAAAGGGAACGCTTAGCTCCTTCTTTTCATCTAGATGAATTTAATGTCGATCCTAAAACATGGTATCGTTTCCCGATTGTCAGTGCTAGTTTTGAAGAAGAACTTGACGCACTAAATCATCTTTAAAAACAGAGCTTTTGGAAAGCACATATTTTATCCTTTATTTCAACAAAAAATACTTTAAACATGTCATTTCTTAGCTATATCGTATGGGATCCTATTCCTGAAGTCATCTCTGGTTGGTCTATTCCTAGATGGTACAGTTTACTTTTTGCACTAGGCTTCATCATCAGCCAGCAGATCATGGTGTATATGTTTAAAAAAGAAGGCAAAAAGGAATCAGACGTAGATCGCTTGACTATTTACATGGTCATCGCGACCATATTGGGAGCGCGTCTTGGTCATGTACTTTTTTATGAGCCTGATAAGTATTTGAGCAATCCTATCGACATATTGAAAATATATGAGGGAGGATTGGCCAGTCATGGTGCAGCTATCGGTATCCTCATAGCGCTCTATCTCTATACCAAAAAGACCGCTGGACAGAGCTTCTTATGGATAGTTGACCGTATCGTCATCGTAGTAGCCATCACTGCCGTGCTGATCAGATTGGGAAATCTCATGAACTCTGAAATTGGTGGGAAACCTACAGAGAGCGATTATGGGTTTGTCTTCGCGAGAGATGCGGAAGATTTCATGATGTCTAGCAAAATGCCTTTAGAAAATATAGAAGCTATGAAAAGTGACTGGGAAAGTCCAAAAGATGGGCTAGTTCCAATAGCTTTTCAATTCACCTTTCTCAAGGGCAATTATACAGAAGATCAAATAAAATCAACCATAGATAGCAATGTCAAATCCATGTTGACTGATTATCCTTATGTGAGACGGGATATCGCTGAACCTAAAGATACACCTCTCAATTATGATTTGAAGATGGATAAAGGGCAATATGTAGCTACTGTATATACTTGGGGGATTGCTAAGCATCCTACTCAGATCTATGAAGCATTGAGCTACTTGGCTATTTTCATCCTACTGTTTGGGATATGGGTTCGTAAGAAAAGTCAAGTGCCTGAAGGCTACCTATTTGGGATATTCTTAGTGCTTTTATTCGGAGCTAGATTCGTTTGGGAATACTTCAAAACTAATCAAGTGGATTTCGAAGATAGTCTAGCACTCAATATGGGACAGATCTTGAGTATCCCGCTGGTTCTAGCAGGTATAGTGATCTTTATCTATTCACTCAAAAAACAAAAACGTCAGGGAACAGGATCATAACCACTCCCGCCCCAAGGGTGGCACTTAAGAATTCTTTTGATTCCAAGCCAGCCACCTTTGATAGGGCCATGCTTGAGGATAGCTTCCTTCGTATATTGTGAACAAGTAGGATGATACCTGCAGCTAGCCGGAAAAAGGGGCGATATAGCATATTGATAAAATAGTACTGGAAGAATAAACAGCTTCCTCAGAAATGTCTTCATATTTATCATAGGTTCATGATGATCAAAAAGTTCAGTTTTATTTTTTTACTCTTGCAAGTCGCTGTCTTTTGCAGACTGGAAGCTCAAGAAGTAACTGAAGATGACACTTTGATCATAGCAGAAATATACATCTTGGGCAATGATAAAACCCAAGATTATATCATAAAAAGAGAACTACAACTACAAAAAGGAGATACCGTAAAAGCCTCAGAACTTGAGAAGATTTTTCTAAAGGATCAGCAGAGGATTTACAATACGCTCCTATTTACCAACGTAGAAGTCACAGCACTGCGCACCAATACCGCTGAAACCAATATCCTAGTTCGAGTTTCGGAACGCTGGTACATCTGGCCTGGCATCATATTTAAGTTAGCTGATAGAAACTTCACAGAGTGGTGGGTCAATCAGGATCGTGACCTCGATCGCGTCAATTATGGAGCGAGACTGCTTCACTTTAACATGTTTGGTAGAAATGAGCGACTAAGAGTCATCGCTCAATTCGGTTTTACCAAGTTATTTGAGCTCGGCTATAGCATTCCTTATTTTGATAAGTCACGAAAGCAAGGACTGTCATTTTTAGGCTATTACTTTGACAACAAAACAGTCGCGGTAGCCAGCGAAAACAATCGACAAGTGTTTTTGAGAAGTGATAATACCCTTAGAAATTATTATGGAGCTACAGCTACATACACTTATAGACCATCATTTTATTACTATCACGGCTTGTCAGTAGGCTATCGCAAACAAGAAATCAGCCAAGAGCTGCTTGATAGAAGACCTGATTACTTTGGTACTGGAGATCTTAACCAAAGCTATCTGGTTACAAGCTATAATTTCAGATATGATAATCGCGACAATAATGCCTATCCACTTTCTGGCACTTATCTAGGTGCATCGATCGCACATTCTGGGATACTTAGAGCCAATGAGCTTAATCAAACAGAGCTAAAATTCTATGCCGCAGGATATCAGCCACTGGGTAAAGATTTCTTTGTAGCTGGCAGTTTGACTGGTTATCACCTCTTTAACAAAACTACCCCGTATAGTCAAATAGTGGGATTAGGCTATCAGCCCGACTTTGTCAGAGGATATGAGCGGTATGTAGTTGAGGGCCAAACTTATTTACTGCAAAGAGGAAGTATCAAAAAAAGACTGATCAACTGGAAGTGGAATGTAGATAAATACTCTCCACTAGATGAGTTCAATGAAATCCCCGTTGAGCTTTATCTGAGTGCCAACTTTGACTCAGGTTGGGCAGATGATCGTACCAGAAATGTAAGCAATAGACTACTCGCCAATCAATATATTTATGGCTACGGATTAGGGCTTGAGCTGAGGACTATTTACGATACAGTCATTAGGCTTGAGTATAGCAGAAACAAAATTGGAACAGGAGGCTTATTCCTTAATTTTCGTTCGGCTATATAATTTTTTCATTATATTAGTTTTGTTAATCAATAAAACTAGTATTGAAACACGTTTATTGTCATTTTTTATTTCTCTTTTTAGGTTTCCAACTTTTAGCTCAAACCAGTTCAGATGAGATCTATCCAAAGGGTGCTAGAAGTGTAGGAATAGGTAATGCCAATGTTACCCTAGCAGATGAATGGGCAGTGTTCAACAATATTGGAGCATTAGGCAGGATGGATCATGATGCCGTTTTTGTAGGCTTTGACCAGCGCTTTGGACTTCAAGAACTTAGCACCTTGGCTTTAGGTACTAGTTTTCATTTGGGAAATGGATTCATCGGAGCTAGTGTCTTCAGATTTGGAGATGATTTTTTCAACCAACAGGCGGTAGGGCTAGGTTTTAGCAATACGCTAGGTATCGTATCTTTTGGAGTCAAAGTCAATTATCTGCAAACCAACATAGAAGGTTTTGGTAGAAATGGAGCAGCTGTGCTAGAGTTTGGTGGTGTCGCAGAACTAAGTCCTAAGCTCTTTTTTGGTGCACACATCTACAACCTCAACCAAGCTAAACTAAGCCAAATGACAGAAGAACGGCTGCCATCAGTTGTGAAAACAGGTATCTCCTTTCGTCCAAATGATCGTTTGATGTTCAACGTAGAGGCACAAAAGGAAATAGAAAATGATCCTCAAGTCAAGATAGGCTTAGAATACAACTTTTTAGAAAAAATATGGCTCAGAACAGGAGTCAACACTAGTCCAGCAAATGCTGCCTTTGGCTTATCCTTTACCCCAAAGAAATTTAAGATTGACTACGCACTAGGCAATAATGCACAACTAGGTTTCACTCATCATGTCTCTATGAGCTATCTATTGTCAAAGCAATGAAGCGGATTCAAACGATATGGCTAATCATACTGCTTCTGCTAGGATATCAGTCCATACATGCTCAGACATATCCTAAAAAAGATATTGATATAGAAGCTTTCGTAGAAGAATTCTTTGCACTTCAAGATGAAGAGCTCAACTATGAGGATCTTTATGAAAACTTACTTCTCCTATATGCTAATCCTATCAACCTAAATAACACTACTGCTGATGAGCTTAAGTCGATCTATATCCTTTCTCCACTCCAGATCAATAGTCTCTTAGAGCATATCCAAACGAAAGGGAAGCTGCTCAGCATTTATGAACTACAAGCGATTCCAAACTTTGATATCAATACGATCTATAGACTGCTCCCATTCGTGACTGTGACGGATAATATTGGGGACAATCGACCACTCTGGAAAAAAATACAAACTGAAAAAAGTGCTTACTTCATGCTTAGACATGCCAGAACATGGGAGACACGAAGGGGCTATACTCCTCCAGATACGCTCTCGGGTGGAAGGTTAAGTAGTCGATATCTAGGATCTCCAGATCAAGTATTTGCAAGGCTGAGGATCTCACATCCCAAAGATTACAGCCTCGGTTTCACTGTAGAAAAAGATCCAGGGGAGCAATTTATTTGGGAACCTAGTACCTCTCGATATGGCTTTGACTTCTACTCTGGGCACTTTTATTTACAAAATAGAGGTAAACTCAAGTCTCTGGCTATCGGAGATTATCAAGTGCAGTTTGGACAAGGTCTCATCTTTGGAGCTGGATTTGGTGTAGGAAAAGGTAGTGAAACGATCGCAACAGTGAGAAGGAGTAATCTGGGACTTAGACCTTATACTTCTGTTTTAGAAGTCAATTTTATGCGTGGAGCTGCTGCCACATATCAGTTGAGTCCAACTGTAGAAATCACAGGACTGTACTCACTTGCGGAGCGAGATGGTAGCTTGCAAGCCGCGCTTGATACGCTAGACAATGTAAGTGACGTGACGACCTCCCTCCAACTCTCTGGTTTTCATCGAACGCCTACTGAGCTCGCTAACAAAAATCAAGTAACTGAGCAAAATATCGGAGCTAATATCACCTACAAATCCACTGACAAGAATCTTCAGATTGGAACTAACTTTCTACAAACCAGCTATAGCGCCTTTTTTGACAGACCACTGAGAAATTATAATCAATTTGACTTTAGAGGTAATGAAAACTATAATGCTGGCGCCTTCGTCAATTATAATTTACAAAATTTCTTTCTCTTTAGCGAAGTGGCACAATCCAAAAGCGGGGGCAGAGGTGCCATCGCAGGATTGATGGCTAGTCTGTCTTACAATGTAGATTTGGCTATCGTCTGGAGAGATTATGACCGAGATTTTCATAGCTTTTATGGCAATGGATTCGGAGAAAACACTAGAAATGCCAATGAAAGAGGTATCTATTGGGGGATCAAATACAGACCAAGTCGGAAGTTTGGCATCAATGCCTATTATGACCGGTTCAGATTCCCGTGGATGAGATTTAGAGCTTATGCCCCATCAGAAGGTCATGAATATCTCATCAGACTAGACTACAGCCCAAGCAGAGATATCCGCCTATTTGCACAAGTCAGAGAAGAAAGCAAAGCAAGAAACATCTCGGAACAGAGCAATAATGCCTTCCAATTAGACCAAGGGATCCGGAGAAACTTTGTACTCAATCTAGATGTAAACTCAAGCCTACGTTTCAGCTTCAAATCACGGATTCAGTTTAGCACTTTTGACTTCAATGGACAACAAACGAATGGTTTTGTCATACTTCAAGATGTTAATTTTCAAGCTGGTAATCGATTAAAACTAAGCACTAGATTTGCACTTTTTGATGCGGGTGATTTTGATAATAGGCAGTATGTCTATGAGAAAAATGTACTCTATGCTTTCTCTATTCCTGCATACTTTGGTCAAGGAGTGAGAACCTACTTACTCCTTCAATATCAAGTAAACAGTAGCTTGACTTTATACGGTCGTATAGCACAGACAAGGTATACAGACCGTAATGTCATCGGCTCGGGACTTCAGACCATAGAAGGCAATACGCTTACGGACAGCCACTTACAATTGAGATATTATCTATTCCGATAAGTATTTTTTTATATTCTCATAAACCTTCTTAACTTTAAATCGTAATAGGCTTAGTATGAAATCTATCTCTACAATCATATTGTCACTTATGGTAGTCATCAGTTCGATGACGATCAGCTTTAGTGCGCACTATTGTGGAGAAATTCTAAAGGACTTTGCTTTTTTCACTGAAGCTGAGGACTGTCCTATGGAACAGAAAATGCCCATAGATTGTCCTTTCCATGCGCAAGACACCGAAGATAACTGTTGTGATCAACAAGAAGGTCAAATAGATGGTATCAACCTAGAGACAACCCTTGCAGAAAAGCACATTGATTTTGATCAAGCGCAGCTGTCTTTTATTTTAGCTTATGTAGCTACTTATGCTTACAGCTATGCTTCAGAAGTTATCATAGCTGCTGATTACAAGACTATACACTCCCCACTGATAGAAAAAGACATTCCTGTCTTTATACAGTCATTCTTAATTTGATTTGAGATTTTAATAATTCACGTTAGAGCATTTTGCCTCTAGCGGTAGGTTTATTATTTACTTATCTCAAATCGAGTATGCTTAATCGTATCATCAAATTCTTCCTTGAAAATAAGCTAGTAACAGTTTTAGTACTCTTACTCATCTTGGTATGGGGAGTGATCACAGCCCCATTTAATTGGAACATATCCTTTTTACCAAGAGATCCTGTCCCTGTGGATGCTATCCCTGATATCGGTGAAAATCAGCAAATCGTCTTCACTGAGTGGATGGGCAAATCCCCACAGGATGTTGAAGATCAGATCACTTATCCTCTGACAACTGCTCTTCTGGGTCTACCCGAGGTCAAGACTATTCGTAGTACCTCCATGTTTGGCTTTTCGAGTATATACGTCATATTTAATGATGACGCAGAATACTACTGGACTCGATCCCGTATAGTAGAAAAACTCAATGCACTTCCTCAAAATTTGCTTCCTGAAGGTGTACAACCTAAACTTGGCCCTGATGCCACTGCGCTTGGGCAAGTATATTTTTATACTCTAGAAGGTAGAGACAAAGATGGTAAACCAGCTGGCGGATGGGATCTTTATGAACTAAGAACTATCCAAGACTTCTATGTAAAATATGGTCTAACTAGCGCAGAGGGCGTAGCAGAAGTAGCTACGATAGGTGGCCATGTCAAAGAATACCAAGTAGACTTAGATCCCATCAAACTAAAAGCTCACAACATATCGCTCATGCAAGTCATGGAAGCGATTAAAAACAGCAATTTAGATGTGGGAGCCAATACTTTAGAAATCAATAAAGTGGAATATCTCATCAGAGGTCTAGGCTATGTAGATAAACTGAGTGACATAGAAGAAGCCGTAGTGTATATGGCGGATAATGTCCCATTAAAAATCAAGGATATCGCCCGTGTCACCTATGGTCCTGCCAGCCGTGCAGAGCGAGCTATATTGGACAAAGATGGTGCAGAAGCTGTCGGAGGTGTGGTGATCGCAAGATATGGAGACAATCCTCTAGAGGTAATCAATAATGTCAAAGCCAAAATAGAAGAGATCTCTCAGGGATTGCCTAGCAAAACTCTGGCAGATGGTCGTGAATCTAAAGTGACCATTGTACCATTCTATGACAGGACTGGTTTGATCTATGAGACACTCGGTACTCTAGCAGAAGCGATCAATCTACAGATTCTCATTACCATCATCGTGATCATCGTGATGGTATATAACCTGAGGGCATCTTTACTCATCTCAGCTCTGTTGCCGATTGCTGTGATCATGTGTTTCATCTTTATGAAATATTTTGATGTAGATGCTAATATCGTAGCGCTCTCAGGCATAGCAATCGCCATAGGTACTATGGTGGATCTGGGGATCATCCTCAATGAAAACATCTTGCAACACTTGGAATCAGCTGATGAACAAAAGCCAAAGTTGCAGGTAATCTATGAGGCTACTACTGAAGTAGCTGGTGCGATCATCACAGCGGTGAGTACGACTATCATCAGTTTCTTACCTGTATTTACTTTGCAAGCGGCAGAAGGCAAACTCTTTGGTCCATTAGCATATACTAAAACCTTTGCTTTGATTGCCGCTTTGATCTTTACATTATTGATCATGCCTGCTTTTGCC
The DNA here is from genome assembly GCF_016464625.1 of Penaeicola halotolerans. Taxonomy (GTDB): domain Bacteria; phylum Bacteroidota; class Bacteroidia; order Cytophagales; family Cyclobacteriaceae; genus Penaeicola; species Penaeicola halotolerans. The sequence continues at coordinate 360,742 of NZ_JAEAGO010000001.1, read as the reverse complement.
CATTGGGTTTTAGGACAAAAGAAAGCCAGTGAAAATCAGCGAAAGTGGATCAATTTCGGCCTTGTTGCACTGGGTTTGATTGCGCTTATCTTTAGTCAATGGCTCGCTGGAATCGTCTTATTAGCACTAGCTTCCAATAATTTATTACAGATTTATGAAGTCAAAAACTGGAATAGATACCATTCATTAGCACTAGTCCTTATCGCCTCAGCCTCCATCAGCTGGCTCTTAGCTGAAGTGTGGAGACCATTGGGTGTGAGCAATAGTCTTGTGATCAATTTTCTATTCATCGCGCTGATCGTAGGTGGGACGCTCCTACTCTTTCAAGGATTCATCAAGCTATACCCTACGCTTCTCACTTGGTGCTTAGATAACAAAAAGAAGTTTTTGCTCTTGCCAGCGGTCATTATATTGCTCGGATTGAATATCTGGCTAGGCTTTGGTCAGGTTTTCGGTTTTATCGCGACTGGCTTTGACTACTTGGGAATCAATGTCAGAACAAATGCTCTCTGGAGCAATCTTACACATACATTTCCGGGTCTTGGAGAGGAATTCATGCCAGCCCTAGATGAAGGTTCATTTCTCCTCATGCCTACCTCCATGCCTCACGCAGGGGTAGAAGCCAATATGGAAACTGTGAAAAGATTAGATATGGCTGTCACAGCTATCCCTGAAGTAGATATGGTAGTTGGAAAAGCTGGCAGAGCTGAGACCGCACTGGACCCGGCTCCTATGTCCATGTACGAGAATATCATCAATTACAAGTCTGAATACATCACAGATGAAAATGGAAAGAAACTCCGATTCGCCACAGATGAAAATGGGGACTTTAGTAAAGATGAAAATGGGGAACTCATACCGGATCCTAATGGAGAATACTTCAGACAATGGAGAGAACATATCAAATCGCCAGATGACATTTGGAATGAAATAGTTACGAATACCAATATACCTGGTGTCACTTCTGCTCCGAAACTACAACCTATAGAAACTCGATTGGTGATGCTCCAAACTGGCATGCGTGCTCCTATGGGTATCAAAGTATTTGGAGCTGACTTAGAAAGTATCGAATCCTTCAGCTTAGCATTAGAGAAAGTGCTCAAAGAGGTTCCAAGCGTCAAAGCCGAAGCAGTATTTGCCGATAGATCACTTGGTAAACCCTATCTAGAGATCGAGTGGGATCGTAGACAGCTCGCAAGACATGGATTGAGTATCAAAGAAGTTCAAGAATATCTAGAAATGGCATTGGGTGGTATGACGCTCAGTACAACTGTAGAAGGTAGAGAGCGATTCCCGATCAGAGCTAGATACGCTAGAGCATATCGCGAAGATCCTAATACTATCAGAGAAATGCTTGTAAGCACTCCATATGGAACTCAAATTCCATTGGGTCAGCTAGCTGAAATCAACTTTACGCCTGGTCCAGCGATGATCCGTGGAGAAAACACATTCTTGGTAGGCTATGTGCTCTTTGACAAGAAAGTGGGTGAATCGGAAGTAGCTGTAGTAGAGTCTGCAAAAAGATATCTCGATGAGAAAATAGAAAATGGAGAACTAAAGATTCCGAATGGTGTCAGCTATCAGTTTTCAGGAAGTTATGAAAATCAAGTAAGAGCAGAAGCTAGATTGGCTTTTGTGATTCCTATTTGCTTGATTGTGATCTTTTTGATCTTATACTTCCAGTTCAAATCTGTCTCTACAGCTTTGATGATTTTCACTGCGATTGCCATGGCATTTTCGGGGGGATTTTTGATGCTCTGGCTATATGATCAGTCATGGTTTCTAAACTTTTCCATACTCGGTACAGATATGCAGTCTCTCTTTCAAATCGGCACCGTAAATCTCAGTGTGGCAGTCTGGGTAGGCTTCATAGCACTTTTTGGCATCGCTACGGATGATGGAGTCGTGATGGGAACTTATCTGAAGCAAAGCTTTGAAAAATTCGAGCCTACAAGTAGAAAAGAAGTTCGAAAAGCTGTACTAGAAGCGGGGATGAAGCGTATCAGACCATGTCTGATGACTACTGCGACTACCTTACTAGCACTACTTCCTGTACTAACATCTTCTGGTAGAGGCTCAGATATCATGATCCCTATGGCGATACCGACTTTTGGAGGTATGGCTGTAGCATTGATATCACTATTCATAGTACCTGTGCTCTATTCGTTATGGGCAGAGAGAAAAGTACGTCAAGACGATCAAGTGTTTACACAATCATAAAGTCATGAAAAAACACATTTTATTAATCATTTGTATAGGCGTGGGAATGCTGTCAGCTTATGCTCAAGACAGTAAGTTACAAGACTATCTAAAGCAGACTGCCGAAAACAACCCACAACTAAAAGCTAGTTTTGATAGATACATGGCTAGCTTAGAGCAAGTGCCTCAAGTGGGAGCCCTGCCAGATCCAGAGCTCACCTTTGGCTATTTCATACAACCAATGGAGATACTCATGGGCAATCAGCGAGGACAAGTGTCCATCATGCAGATGTTCCCTTGGTTTGGTATGCTCAAAACACAAAAAAGTGAAGCGGCAGCTATGGCTAGAGCTAATTATGAAGCCTTTAGAAATAACAAAAATGAGCTTTACTTTCAAGTTAAAACAGCTTACTACGAACTCTACAGGATAGAGAAAGAGATCTCATTCAATGAAAAAAATCTCGCATTACTTGAGACTATAGAAAGAGTGGCTGTCACCAAATACGAAGGTGAAAGTGGCAGTGCCGTTACCCAAAAAAGAGCTTCCAACATGAATCAAGACTCTAAAAAATCTGGTGGAAGCATGTCTAATATGGGGGGGCACTGATCAAAAAGCTACTACTTCTAATCAAATGTCCGAATCCTCTATGTCCTCTACTGGCATGGCTCAAAAAGGCTTAGCAGAAATCTATAGAATCAACATAGAAAAGATGCGCATTCAAAACACCATAGATAAACTCAAGGCTGAACGTAGTCCTTCTGTGGCAAAGCTTAACCAACTCATGGATAGACCTTTGTCTACACCTATTGATTTGACAGATGACTTATCAATCAGTCCACTATTTGCTTCTGAAGTAGATTGGTCAAACAACCCTATGATCAACATGCTTGAAGCTGAGCAAGAAGCCACCTTGAAACAAGAAGAAATGGCAAAATATGCTGGTAGACCTATGTTTGGATTAGGTCTCAACTACATGATCTTAAGTCCTAGAATGGAAAACAATATGGAAATGGGTGGTGAAAACATGATCATGCCAATGGCAACCCTCTCTCTTCCCATATTTAGAGGAAAATACAAAGCCATGTCCAATCAAGCTAAGTATAAACAACAAGCTATAGAACAAGACATCAATAATACGAAAGGACTACTCGAGGTACAGTGGCAACAATACAGTACTGAATTAAATAATTTAGAAAGAGACCACGAACTGTACAATGCTCAATACAAACTGGCTGAAAAGACTTATGAAGTCATGCTCAGCAGCTACATCAGTGAAGGTGTTGGATTCGATGAAATACTAGAGATCCAAAGAGAGCTTTTAGATTATCAAATCAAACAAAATACTACAGTCACACAACATTGGCAGATCAAGTCAGCCCTAGAGATGTTGCTTGCAAACGAAATAGATCTTTAATCATACGACCATGAAAAATAAAAATTGGATAATATATATTGGCTTGCTAGCGATTGGACTATTGCTTGGCAAATGGATGTTTAGCAGCTCTTCTGAAAACATGAGCGAGCATACTGAACATGCGCATGAAGAAGGTGCTACTTATACTTGCTCCATGCACCCTCAGATCAGACAAAATGAGCCTGGACTCTGTCCTCTATGCGGAATGGAGCTCACCAAAGCAGGCAGTCAGACAGCAAGCTTCGATCCATTTATCACAGAGATGACCGCAGAAGCTGTAGCATTAGCTAATGTACAGACAACCAAAGTCGGACTTGGTGAACAAGCAATGAGTATACAGCTATCTGGTAAAGTTCAAATCGATGAAACCAGTAGACAAACGATTACTGCCAATTTCCCTGGCAGAATTGATAGACTATTGATCAACTTCACAGGTGAGACTGTTCGTACAGGAAATGTTCTAGGCAGCATTTACTCTCCAGAGCTCGTGACTGCACAAAAGGAATTGCTAGAAGCCCAAAAAAGCAATGAACAAATCCCTGGGATTTTTGAAGCCAGTAAAGAAAAATTGAGAAGATGGAAAATCAGCGAAAATCAAATCAATGAAATCATACAGACGGGTGAGATTCGTACTCAGTTTTCTATCCTAGCTACTCGATCAGGGGTCGTGATCAACAGACTAGTTTCAGAAGGAGACTATGTCAACACAGGCACTCCTCTCTATGAAGTGGCCAATCTTAAGCGACTTTGGGTGATATTTGATGCCTACGAGACAGACTTGCCTATGATCAAAAAAGGCTCAAAAATCTCATTCACGACTCCAGCTGTTCCTGGTCGTTCATTTACCGGTGTGATCACTTTTGTAGATCCTTTGGTAAACCCAAATACCAGAACGGTAGCCGTAAGAGCAAGTATTGATAATACAGAAGAGCTACTCAAACCTGAAATGTTTCTAGAAGGAGAAATCAGTACTAGTGCCAATACTCAACAAAAGCAACTGCAAATACCAAAATCAGCAGTACTTTGGACAGGTAAGCAGTCTATCGTATATGTAAAGCAAGATGCAGAAACTCCAACTTTTCAATGGAGAGAAATCACTATAGGCCCGCTATCTGGTAACTACTATCAGGTGATAGAAGGACTAGAGGCTGGTGAGGAAATCGTCAGCAATGGTACTTTTGCCATAGATGCAGCAGCCCAGCTCAACGGTCATTATAGCATGATGAACAAGCCTGCTGTCAAAACTATAGAGGTTAGTGATACATTCAAAAAGTCTTTGACGAGCCTGACCGAAAAATACTTTGACTTACAAAAAAATCTTGTCGCATCAGATGTATCAGCAGCACAAAAATCAGCGACTGCTACCCTCTCTGAACTTTCAAAAGTGCCTATGAAAGCTGTGGAAGGTGAGGCTCACGACCAATGGATGTCCATAGAAATGACCCTAAAACAACAGCTCAATAAAGTCATAGAAGCTAAAAATATTTCAGATCAAAGAGTGCCATTTGAAATTATTTCCGAGCAATTTATAGAGCTTGTAGGAACCTTTGGCATCATGTTACCTGAGGTTTATAGTGTCTATTGCCCGATGGCTTTTGACAACAAAGGAGCTTATTGGCTTACAAAGGAAAAAGAGGTTTTAAACCCATATTTTGGGGATCAGATGCTTACCTGCGGTGAGATCAAGAAAACTTATAAAAAAGGACAAACTACTTATGGAAGTACCACAAATCAATCTAACCAATCAACCACACACCAACACTAAAACCATGACTAAAAAACTAATCATCCTGACGCTAGTATCGGTAATGACTTTTGCTTGTCAAACCAAAAATACTGAAACTCCAGTGGAGCATCAACATGAAATGCCTATGACAGATACTACACAAGCCAAAGCGAAAAGCCCTTTAACAGCTGCTATGGCCAACGTAGGTGATAATCACGTGCATATTTCCTACAGCGCGCCAAGTGTGAGAGGTAGACTCATCTTTGGTGGTCTAGTAGCATTTGGGGAAGTCTGGGCTACAGGAGCACATAATGCTACCAATATTAATTTTGACAAAGACGTCATCATCGAAGGAACAAATATAAAAGCTGGTAAATACGCGCTTTTCACCATACCGGGACAAGACAAATGGACTATCATCATCAATAGAAACTGGGATCAGCACTTAGCAGATGAATATGACCCTAAAGATGATGTCATCAGATGGCAAGTCACTCCGACTAAACTAACTGAGAATGTAGAACAGCTGACATTTGAAGTTAAAGCCATCAATGAAAATGAGGGACAGATCACTTTCAAGTGGAGTGATATTAGTTTCGACTTTAACTTTAAAAATTTGTAATCTCTTAAATCAATCTATCATGAAAAATCAACTGAACATCTTTTTTTCATTCCTTATCATCTCGGCTATAGTAGCTTGTGGTGGTAATACAGAACAGACTAATGATACTGCTGAAAATACACATGGTCACGAGCACCGCGTCATGCCAGAACTGACAGATGGTGATCCAAAAGTAGCGAATGAGCAAGCTGCTACTATCGTAAATCTATATTTTGACCTCAAGGATGCCTTGGTACAAACAGACGCTACCAGCGCACAAGCTGCAGCGAAGAAACTGGCTGATGCCATCACAGAAAGTGAAGAAGCTTTTACTTCAATCAAATCTAATGCACTTGTAATCGCTAATGAAACAGATGTAGAAGCTCAGCGAACCACTTTTCATGAATTATCTGATGAGGTATTTCAGCTAACCAAAGCCTATGATGTCAGCGAAGCTACACTTTATTTACAGTATTGCCCGATGGCATTTGATGATGCAGGTGCCTATTGGATCGCAAAAGAAGAGCAAATCGCCAACCCGTACTTTGGGGATAAGATGCTCAGATGTGGCTCCGTATCTGCTACTATTGACTAAAAAAGCAAAATACCCACATCTGGGTATTTCAAATTGATAAGTGTTCTATTAATTTTATGTTATAGATTTCATTATCTAAAGACATGAAATCACTTAGACCACTAACTGAAGAGGCCGATCGCTAGGAGTGATCGGCCTTTTATTTCGCCAGAAAACACGCATATTTTTGATCAAAGGTTTTTCATTTATGCCCCTAAAGGATAAATTGTGATTTCAATCAAGCACCAAAAATATGAAGAGAAAGATGTATATGACTTTTGCATTTAGTCTAGTGCTAAGCATCGCCTCACTAGTGGCTCATGCTCAGCCAGAAAGATGGCAGCAAAAGGTAAATTACCAAATGGAGGTAAGTCTTAACACCCAAAATCACCAATACACAGGTACTCAAAAACTTGTTTTCACAAATAACTCTCCTGATACTTTACACAAAGTATTTTATCATCTCTATTACAATGCATTCCAACCAAACTCGGCAATGGATGTAAGGTCTAGAACGATATCAGATCCAGATGCTAGAGTTAGAGATCGCATCTCTAAACTTGATGATTCAGAGATTGGATTTCTTCAAGTATCTAACTTGAAAATGAACGGTAAGGCCATCTCTCAATATGAGCATGTTGGTACTATACTAGAAGTCACTTTGGATAAGCCTATCATGCCAAAATCATCGGCTACTTTTGAGCTAGACTTCAAAGGTCAGGTCCCTCTTCAAGTACGCAGATCTGGTAGAGATAGTGATGAAGGCATCGCTTATTCTATGTCTCAGTGGTATCCTAAAATGGCCAACTATGACTATCAAGGATGGCATGCAAATCCCTACATCGGTAGAGAATTCTATGGTATTTGGGGTGATTTTGATGTGAAAATCACGATAGACAAAAGCTTCATCCTAGGAGGAACTGGCTACCTACAAAATCCGCAGCAAATAGGCTATGGCTATGAAAAACCAGGCTCTACAGTCAACAGACCAAGTGGTCAAACGCTCACCTGGCACTTCAAAGCACCTATGGTGCATGACTTCATGTGGGCAGCAGATCCTGACTACACACATGACGTAGTAGAAATGCCAAATGGCATCACTGTACACCACTTGTACCAAAAGAATAGTAAGACAGCTGAAAACTGGGAAAAGCTGAAAGAATACACACCAAAAGCTATTGACTTCTTGAGTAAAAACTTTGGACAGTATCCATACAAGCAGTTTTCTGTTATACAAGGTGGAGATGGAGGTATGGAGTATCCTATGTCCACGCTCATCACTGGTGAGAGAAATCTTGGAAGCCTAGTAGGTGTCATGGTACATGAACTAGCACACAGCTGGTTTCACGGTGTCCTAGCGTCAAATGAAAGTCTATATCCTTGGATGGACGAAGGATTCACTTCATATGCTTCCAGCCTAGCTATGAGAGATCTTTTCAACACACAAAGTAACGATCCACACAGAGGCTCATATGGCGGTTACTATGGTCTCGTTAGGTCTGGATTGGAAGAGCCGATGTCTACTCATGCTGATCACTACAATACCAACAGAGCCTATGGATCCGCAGCTTATTCTAAGGGAGCTGTTTTCCTAGAACAATTGGGATATATCATCGGTGCTGAAAATAGAGATAAAGGTATGTTAAGATACTTCGAGACTTGGAAGTTTAAGCATCCAAATGTCAATGACCTCATCAGAGTGATGGAAAAAACGTCAGGAATAGAACTGGATTGGTACAAGGAATACTTTGTATTTACTACCAAAACAATTGATTATGGTATCAAGGAAGTTCGCGCCACTGATTCTGAGACCAAACTAATATTGGAGCGTGTAGGAGACATGCCTATGCCACTTGATGTAGTCGTTACTTATGCAGATGGTACGCAAGAGCTATACTATATCCCTCTTGAAATCATGAGAGGCAGTAAGCCAACAGAGTCTAATATCAAGAGAGTTGATGCAAAAAGATGGTCTTGGACACACCCATACTATGAATTGAGCATTCCTAAAGGCGCTGGACAAATCAAATCTGTAGAGATCGATCCTAGTGGCAGAATGGCTGATGTAGATAGGTCAAACAATAGCTTTGAACTATCCTCAGATTTAAAACTTTATATGAAATAAGCCTAGCTTGAATAAATCTAAACCGTGGAGCGAGAGCCTCACGGTTTTTTTATGCTTTCTGTTTTCATATCCGCTACGATAGACTAACTTCAAGATAGAAATCAAACTTATGGAAAACACCCTTCAAGTAGGACTCATTGGGTACGGTATGGCTGGACAGGTCTTTCATGCACCTTTTATATTTTGTACAAATGGACTACACCTCCACAAAATCGCTACACAAAATCCAGCAAACATACAGATTGCTCAAACGAGATACCCCAAAGCACAAATCGTAGCCGAAGCTGTAGATATCATATCTGATCCTATGATCGATCTGGTAGTGATCGCTACACCAAACAGCACCCACTATAAACTTGCTAAAGAAGCACTGCTAGCAGGCAAACATGTAGTAGTAGATAAGCCTTTTACCATAACAGTGAGCGAAGCAGATGAACTGATCAGATTAGCGCATCAGCGAGGTTTGATCTTAGCTATTTTTCAAAATAGAAGATATGATAGTGACTTTTTGACGGTTAAAAAAATCCTAGAAAGTGGCGTTTTAGGAAGAGTTGTATCTTTTGAGAGCAGATTTGACCGTTTTAGAAATGAGCTCAGACCTAATACTTGGAAGGAAGTGGCCACACCAGGTTCAGGAGCACTCTATGATCTAGGTTCTCATTTGATCGATCAGGCCATTGTGTTATTTGGTTTGCCTGATGCCATATATGCTGATCTCGGTACGCAAAGAGCAAATGCCTCTATCGTAGATTATTTCAATCTCAACCTTTATTACGAAGGGCTCCAAGTTTCACTTAAAGCCAGTATGCTAGTCAAAGTACAGCTCCCTCGATTTGCTGTTTTGGGAGATCAGGGCGGATTTGTAAAATATGGTATGGACCCACAAGAAAATGCGCTAAAACAAGGACTACTACCTCACCTCACCAAAAACTGGGGTATAGAAAATGAGGAAAACTTGGGAACACTATCAACACTAGTTGAAGAAAAAGATCATACACGAAAAATCAAAAGTGAAATGGGAAACTACGGATTGTTTTATGAAAATGTAGTCCAATCTATCCAAGCAAAAAATACACTAGCTATTAAGCCACTTGATGTCTTGCAGCAGATCAAAATTATCGAACTAGCCTACCAAAGTGCTGCTGAAAAGCGTGTCATCCCATTTGAAAAGGCATAAAAAAACATCCGAAGAGCATAACTCAACGGATGTCCAAACACTTAAACCACCAACCTTTATCTTAAACAGCCTTTACTAGGCTTTTTGTTTTATATTTTATTTTATCAGCTATCAAATACATAACTGGTACAACTATTAACGTCAAAAACGTTGCAAAGGTTAGACCAAATATTACAGTCCACGCCATCGGTCCCCAGAAGTTAGCATTATCCCCTCCTACGTAAAACTGAGGGTCAAAATCTGAGAATAAAGTAAAGAAATTAATATTCATACCAATCGCTAGAGGGATCAATCCCAAAACTGTCGTGATCGCTGTCAAAAGAACTGGTCTTAATCTCGTCCTTCCACTTTCGATGATACTACCAAGTATCTCATCATAAGGTAGTAACTCATCCTCAGGGGTATTTAGTTCCTGACGTTTTCTTTCTCTTACCAAATTGGTATAATCGATCAAAACGATGGCATTATTGACCACCACACCCGCTAAAGAAATAATACCTATACCCGTCATGATCACCACAAATTCCATATTGAAAATCACCAAGCCGAGAAATACGCCAATAGTACTCAAGACTACTGAAGCTATGATGATAAATGGCGTCACAACAGAGTTAAACTGTGTGACTATAATCAAGAATATCATGGCTACAGCAATAATCAAAGCATTTACCAAGAAAGCCATAGATTTAGCCTGTTCCTCTTGCTCTCCTGTAAACTTGACCGAGAAGCCTGTAGGAACATCAAAGTCTGCTATAAGTGTCTTGATCTGATCGTTGATCTCAGTGGCATTGAAACCTTCCTTCACGTTAGAATATATCGTGATGACTCTATCCAAATCCTTTCTTTTGACAGATCCATACGAACTGGAGTAATCCACTGTAGCTACGGAAGATATCGGAATATCTTTTTTATTACCTAGCTTATCTCTAAAAGCTATCTTTTTATTGATCAATGACTCTACATCATATCGATACTCATCTGCCAATCGTAGCTGGATAGGATATTCATCCTCTCCTTCTTTGTATTTAGAGACTTCTTGTCCAAATAGGGCTGTTCTGAGTTCAGTAGCAATCTGCCCAGTAGAAAGCCCAAATCTTCTGGCATTTTCACGATCAATATTAACTACCAACTCTGGCTTACCTGTTTCTAGATCTGTCTTCAATTCTTCTATCCCAGGGATATTTTCTTCATTGATCAAGTTTCTGATTTGATCTGTTAAGGTAATCAACTGCTCATAATCCTCACCACTCACTTCTATGTTGATCGGCTTACCTACAGGAGGACCGTTTCTCTCCTTTTCAGCGGTGATCTGTACACCAGGATACTTATCAGTAGCCTGTCTGATATCTTCTAGTATCTTGCCAGTACTTACACCCTGTCTTTTCTCATACTCCACGAAGCTAATCGTGATCTTAGACTTATGAGGAGTGGCTCCTTGGCTAGGTCCCTCTGAAGGATCTGCTGTCCCTTCCCCTACTTGCGCGATGATGGCATCTACCATGAAGTCATAAGGCTTCATCATCTCTATCATCTCAGTCTCCACCTCCATAGTGAAGTCATTAGTCGCCTCTATATCAGTACCGATGGGCTTTTGGATAAATATATTGACATAGTTTGGCTCATTATCTGGAAAGAAAAGCACTTTTGGAGCTCTCACCACTAGCAATACTAAAGAAAGAAACAATAGCAATACTGTACCGAAGAATACATAATACGGTTTCTTTTTATCAAGAGACCAAGTCAGCAATTGAGAATATCTATTTTCAAGATTGACCAAAAATACATTTTGAAACCACTTGAGTGCTTTGATCAAGACGAAAGTATTAAATACTGTCAGGATCGCTACGAGCATCAGTAAATTTCCCATGGTCAAACTTCCCATGACATAAAATATGATAGCAAAAATGGCAAATGCGCCAGCAGTGATCAATGGCTTTTTCTTTCCCTTTACCTTATTCGGGTCTACTACTTTCATATACATAGCCGTCAACACAGGGTTGATTACCAAGGCAACAAATAGAGAAGAAGACAATACAATGATCAGTGTGATCGGTAAGAACTTCATGAACTCTCCAATGATATCTTGCCAAAAAGCCAAAGGTAAAAAGGCCGCAAGTGTAGTTGCAGTAGAGGTAATGATAGGCCAAGCTACTTCACCTACACCCTGCTTAGCTGCTACCACAGCAGATTTACCCTCCTGCATGAGTCTGTAGACGTTTTCTACTACCACGATACCATTATCTACGAGCATACCAAGTGCAAGTATGAGTGAGAAAAGCACCATCAAGTTGAGCGTCACACCAAAGGCATTCAACACCATAAATGAGATGAACATACTTAGCGGTATAGCTACCCCTACAAAGAGCGCATTTCTAAATCCGAGGAAGAACATCAACACTACTACTACAAGGATTACCCCTGAGATGATGCTATTCTCCAGGTTATTTACTTGGTTTCTAGTATCACGAGACTGATCATTGGTGATCGATACTTTGAGATCCTCAGGAAACCTACTCATCTTCGCTTTTGCGATGATATCATTGATCTGATCCGCTGCATAGAGGAGGTTTTCACCACTTCTTTTGACTACATTGACTGTCACTACTGGGAGCTTGCTGTCACGTGAGTAGCTTTCTCTTTCTTCAAAGGTATCGCGTACTGTAGCGACATCTCTAACATAGACTATTTTGCTGTTCTCATTCTTGATGATGACGTCTTCGATCTGTCTAGGCTCTGTAAATTCACCCGTAATTCTCAAAGACCTTCTGTAGTCTCCAGCTAGGATATTACCACCTGAGATAGTCCTGTTTTCAGCAGCGATGGCATCAGAGATATCTGAAAAAGACACTCCCATAGCCTCCATCTTATAGAGATCAACATCAATTCTAATCTCGCGCTCTGGAGCACCTTTGATCTCAGCATCCGAGATCTCTGGGAGCTTTTCGATTTCATCTTGTAAATACTCCGCATACTCTTTCAGCTCTTCAAGGGCATAATCTCCTGAAAGGTTGATAAACATGATCGGAATATCCGAAAGGTTCACCTCAAAGACATTTGGCTCCTGATCTAAATCAGAAGGCAACTCACTTTTCGCTTTGTCTACTGCATCTTTTGTGTCCTGAAGCGCCTTGGCTACATCCACATTAGGATTAAACTCGATCAAAATCGTAGAGTAATCTTGTATCGAAGTAGACGTGATGTCCTTTACATCTTTTAGACTTTTGAGTTCTTTTTCTATAGGCCTCGTGATCAGGTTCTCCATATCGACTGGCGAGTTGCCAGGATAGGAAGTACCGATATATACCTGAGGAATGACAATCTCCGGAAAACTCTCCTTTGGCATAGAGACATAAGCTCCAATCCCCAAAAATGTGATAATCAAAGAGAGGATGATGACCGAGGTCTTATTGTCCACAGACAAGGAGCTCAGCCCAAACTCTCTAAATGATTGTTTTTTATCTTGTTGTTCTGACATTTGAAAAATGAGCTAAATTATTTAACAACTTCAACTGTAAATCCATTTCCTACCTCTCGGAAGCCTTTGTCTATGATCGTCTCATCACCTTGAAGTCCCTCTAGGATCTCCGTCTCAGCTTGATAAGTTTTTCCTCTTTTAAGGTATACCTTATTGGCTTTTTCTTCTTTGATGATATAGATATAATCCCCTCTATTATCTCTTTGGATCAAATTAGTAGGGACAGTGATCGCATTTTTATTTTCATAATCTTTGATCTTCATCACTGCGATCAGGTTTGGCTTCAGCAAGTTGATATCATCAGGAAGTGCCGCCTCCACTCTGAAAGTTCTATTGTTTTCATTGATGACAGCACCAAGCGCACTGATGCGTGTGATCAAATTCTTATTGAGTGAAGGGAAATTAACCTCTACTGAATCTCCTTTTTGAAGTGTCCCGATGAATCGCTCCGATACATCTCCCTCAAGATACATATTAGTACTCCCCACTAGTTGTACCACTGTCATAGTAGGCTGTAATGTCTCTCCTAGCTTTGCATACACCATCTCCACTATCCCAGAGAAAGGTGCTCTGATGACAGATTTAGACAACTGTGTTTGTAATGAAGCAAGCTGCCTCTCAAGGGATTCTTTTCTATTTTTAGCTTCTAAGAACTGTACTTCTGTTCCGATTTCTTGATCCCAAAGATTTTTTTGTTTTTCGTAGATCGTAGTAGCTAGTTCTAGGGCAGTTTTCACTTCATCGATATTGCGCTGTACAGATTCAGCATCCATGCGTACGAGGACTTGTCCTTTTTGTACTTGCTGTCCTTCAGTCACATTGACTTCTACGACACGACCGCCATTTTCAGCTCCTAAAGCCACATTTTGTTTGGACGCTACAGAACCAGTCACATCTACATAGTGTGAAAAAACCTTCTTTTGCACTGGCTTTGTGGTTACTAGTGTGGCTTTTCTGTTATCACTAGCAAATTCAGGATCTATTTCTGCTAATTCAGTTTCCAATGCCCTTACCTCGGCATTTTTAGCTGCTATTTCTTTTTTCAGCTCCTTGAGAGCCTCTTTCTTAGCTTCTATGCTGTCGTTTCCACCACAGTTGAAAAGTAAAAAAGTACCGATTACGCTGAGTGCGATATTGATTCGTTTCATGGTTTGTGAGATGGTGTTTTTATTGATTTAATGTTCCTAGTGCTTTTTCTAATTCTACTTGCGCTATAAGTGCATCGTAGATCGCTGCGAAATAATTCGTCTCTGCCTCTTTGAGAGAAGTCTCCGCCTCGACTAACTCAAAGTTTGATCCTACGCCTTGCTGATACTTGGCTTTAGTGACTCTAAAGACCTCATTGGCCAGATCTCTATTTTCTTTCTGAGCTTCTAACTTAGCAAGACTATTTTTCAGACTTTGTCTCGCTTGTCTGATTTCTAGCTGGATATTATCTTCCAAAAATCTCCTTTGATTCTCTAGCTGATTGATCTGTATCCTGTTCTTCTGCACTCTATAGCTTTTAGCCAATCCATCAAAAATGGGGATGTTTAATGAAAGCCCTACTGCTGAGTTGCTAAACCAAGAGTCGTTTTGCCATAGTCTAGAAAAATCATCCGTACCAGTATTTCTACCCCAGTTACCAAAGGCATTGAGTTTTGGCATGTATTGTACCTGATTATTTTTCAAATCCAAGTCTGCCAACTCTAAATTGGTAGCATTGAGTTTATATTCTACACGATCATTGTAGTTGACTTCAGCTGTAGCGTCTATCGCATAGTCAATCTCACCTATGAAGTCAGACAAACTACCCACTAACTGAATCTCTTCCACTAGTGGCATACCCATTTGCAATTTCAAAAGCTGAATACTGATCCCTTGAAGCTCTGCTACATTGTCTCTTTCTACTTTGATATTATTGTATTGTACTTGAATTCTGCTGACATCGATTTTCTCTGCAAAGCCATTGGCATACATAGCCTTGGTTTCCTTAAGAAGCGTGTCTAGTCTAGAGACATTTTTATTGAGTAATTCTAATCTTTCTTCATTTACTAAAACACTGTAGTAAGCCTTTCTTACGGTTTCGATCGTTTCTATCTCGGTGCGAACTTTATCCCAATCAGCCAACTCTCTATAAGTAGCCGCTGCTCTCAGTCCTACAAAATAAGATCCATCAAAAATCAGTTGACTAACGCTTACTACCATATTTCCCTGATAGTCCACCCCAAACTTAGCAGCAGCAGTCTCCCCTTCTGGAGCAGAAGGGTCAAAGATGTTTGCTGGTAAGAAGACTCTTGGTATGAGTAAGTTCCTAGTAAAATCGATAGTAGCTGAGATTTGAGGCAAGCCTTGCGCTCTCGTCTCACCCACCGTAGCCTTGGAGGCTAGTGTCTCCAATTGTGCGTTTTGTACATTGATATTGTTGGAAAGTGCGTAAGTCACACATTCCTCCAGCGTCATTGGCTTTTGTTGGGCTTGTACACCAGCCACAGCAAAAAATAGTAAGGCGCCTAGCACCCATCTGCTTTTGATAGAAAACATATTAGCTTTGTTTGATATATTGTTCATAAATTTTTCTTCCATTGTCTGTCAAAATCCCATGCACAAAGTGGTCAAATATCTGACCCTGCACCTCACCAAAGTTGAATTTCTCCATGGGGAAGTTGCTGATGTTAAACGCCAACTGCATCTGATCGACTCTCAGCACTGAAAGTATCTCGGGATTGATATCGTCTCTAAAGTATCCAAGTTCGATTCCCTTCTCTAGGGTCTTTCTGATGGTGTCTTTGAGGTGCTTTTCCTTAAAATCCTTAAAAAGCTGATACGCCTTAGGATGATAACGCTCCAAATCAAAAAGTACGGAAGGATTCACTTTATTAAAGCGCGTCCTCATATATTTTGAAACCTTATAGAAATGCTCTAAGATATTTTCCGCCTCACCTTCTAGTTGATGAAATACACAGATATCCTCTTCTAACATTTCTTTGGTCACTTCACTGACTAGCTCATCTTTATCTTTAAATTCCTGATAAATGGTTTTCTTAGAGACAGAAAGTCTTTTTGCTATTTCATCCATTGTGACAGTTCGGATGCCATAGGTCATAAAGAGCTCAGTGGCCGTTTCTTGTATCTTTTTTCTTGTATCCAAATGCAATGCTATTTTGACACACAAAACTATGGAAACTTTTTATTGTTCAAAAGTTTTCAAAGTTTTTTAATTATTAATATTCAAAATAAAATTTTAATATTGAGTAAATGAAAGGTTCATAGCGAAAAATCCTAATGCTAATTTATTAAAACACATGATTATTTTGTGTTTAGGTTTTAAACCATATAAAAATCTATTCTCATGAATGAAGGCATCTTGTACTACCAAGACTCAAAACTTCACTATGAAAAATCAGGCACTGGCAGCCAAGTACTTTTAGCCTTCCATGGCTTTGGTCAAAACAAATCATACTTCGATGAACTCATCAAAATCTGGTCGGATAATTATACCATTTATACCTTTGATATCTACTTTCATGGTGAGAGTTTTTGGCCAAATGGCAAAGAACGACCGCTCACTAAAGCTGATTGGCAAGCCATCATCAAAGCCTTTGTGATCCAAGAAGACATTACGAGATTTAGCCTCGTAGGATTTAGTATGGGAGGAAAATTTGTCTTAGCCACTTTAGAAAATTTCGCAGATCATGTCAATGAGATTACCCTGATTGCTCCTGACGGTATCAAGACGAGTTTTTGGTACAGTTTGGCTACTTACCCGCTATTTTTTAGAAAAATATTTGAAAATATCATTCATCAACCTAAGCCATACTATGCACTACTAAAGACCTTAAGAAGCTTACGACTGATGGACAAAAGCCTCTTGAAATTTGCTAAATTTCAAATGGACACGCCACGTAAGCGTCAGCAGGTGTATGATACTTGGGTTAGTTTTAGGTTGCTTTCCTTTGATATGGCACATATCGCACAATTGATCAACTCTAAGCATATCGACTTGACCATGTATCTGGGCAAATATGATCAAATCATCTCTGAAAAAAATATGGACAGATTGCTATCTAAATTGCATCAATACCAGCTTCATATCCTAGACTGCGGGCATAATAATCTACTTTCAGCACTCGCTAAACACCTGAAAAAAGCTTAAGATCAAATTTCAGAGTAAACCGCTGATATTTTTTTGATTTTACTACCTTTGTCGCATCATTATCAAAACCATTACAATCTCTTCTCCGCTATGATTTTATTCTTTTCAGCTCCCCAAAACAAGGTCTTTGCAGTGGGTACGACTACTCCTCTACAAAGTGCAGACATCGATAAATTGGTGTGGTTATTTGGTGAAGCGACTCTCGTAAATCAAGACAGCATCTCCAAAACCTATATCGGGCCAAGAAAAGAAATGATCACTCCATGGAGTACCAATGCTGTAGAGATCACCCAAAATATGGGAATCACTGGGATAGAGCGAATTGAAGAGTTTTTTGAAGTAAGTGGTGAAGCACAGTATGATCCTATGCTAGAGCAGCTTTACACTAGCCTAGACCAAGAGATCTTTAGCATCTCTAGACAGCCTGAGCCTATCAAGCACGTCACAGATATCGCTAGCTACAATCAGGAGGAAGGATTAGCGCTAAGCCAAGAAGAAGTCGACTACCTCAATGGCGTGAGTAAAGAACTTGGAAGACCTTTGACTGATAGTGAAGTGTTTGGCTTCTCGCAAGTCAATTCTGAGCACTGCCGACACAAGATCTTCAACGGTACTTTCATTATAGATGGAGAAACTAAGCAAGACACGCTTTTTCAACTGATCAAAAAGACCGCTAAAACGCATCCTAATAAGATCGTATCTGCTTATAAAGATAACGTTGCCTTCATAGAAGGTCCTACTGCGCAGCAGTTTGCACCAATCTCTCAAGACAGGGCAGATTTCTTCAAACCCGAAACTATAGATACAGTCCTTTCTTTGAAAGCAGAAACGCACAACTTCCCTACTACTGTAGAACCATTTAATGGTGCTGCTACAGGTTCGGGAGGAGAGATCAGAGACAGGCTTGCTGGAGGTACTGCCTCTATTCCACTTGCTGGGACAGCAGTGTATATGACATCATACCCTAGATCTGGAGGCGCACGTACTTGGGAGAAAAACTACAAAGAGCGTCCTTGGTTGTATCAAACACCCATGGACATCCTGATCAAAGCCTCCAATGGTGCTAGTGATTTCGGGAATAAGTTTGGACAGCCACTCATCTGCGGCTCTGTCTTGACATTTGAGCATGCTGAAAACCAAAAGCAATATGGCTTTGATAAAGTCATCATGCTGGCTGGTGGTGTAGGCTTCACGCGTAAATCTTACAGCAAGAAAAAAGAACCTGCCAAAGGTGATCAGATCGTAGTGATGGGTGGAGATAACTACCGCATCGGTATGGGAGGTAGTGCTGTTTCTTCGGTGAATACAGGCGTATTCTCTAACGCCATCGAACTCAATGCCATCCAAAGATCCAATCCTGAGATGCAAAAGCGCGTAGCCAATGTGATCCGTGCTATGGCGGAAAACAAAGAAAACCCGATCATCTCTATCCACGACCATGGAGCAGGTGGTCACCTTAACTGCCTCTCTGAACTCGTAGAAAACACAGGTGGCACCATCGATATCAAAAAACTACCTGTAGGTGATCCTACCCTATCTGATAAAGAAATCATAGGCAATGAGTCTCAAGAAAGAATGGGGCTTGTGGTGAAAAAGCAAGACCTAGCACAACTAGAGAAAATAGCTAAAAGAGAGCGTGCACCCTTCTATGTTGTCGGTGAGACTACAGGCGATATGTCTTTTACATTTTTAGGTAAAAATGCTGCTGAGAGTCCAGTCAAATGGGAACTCAAGCACATGTTTGGCTCTTCACCAGTGACCATACTAGAGGATAAAACAAGGACTGCTAACTTTGCTCCGATCACTTATGATGCTGCTGAGATCAAAAACTATATCACACAGATACTTCAACTAGAAGCAGTCGCTTGTAAAGATTGGTTAACCAACAAGGTAGACCGCTCGGTAACAGGCCGAGTGGCTAAACAACAAACAGTAGGTGCTTTACAACTCCCTCTTAATAACGTAGCCGCTATGTCCATCGACTATCTCGGAGAAAAAGGGATCGCTACTGCCATAGGGCATGCACCAGTTGCCGCTCTGATCAGTCCAGCGGCCGGCTCGAGATTGGCCATTGCAGAGGCTTTGACTAACTTGGTCTGGGCTCCTTTGACGCACGGATTACAGGGTGTTTCCCTTAGTGCCAACTGGATGTGGCCAGCTAAAAATGAAGGTGAAAACGCAAGACTTTATGAGGCGGTACAAGCAGTCAGTGACTTCTCTATCGCACTAGGTATCAACGTACCAACTGGCAAGGACTCTCTCTCCATGACCCAGAAGTACCCTGACGGACAAACTGTCTATTCACCAGGTACGGTGATCATCTCTTCTGTAGGTGAATGTGCTGATGTAAAACAGATCGTCAGTCCAGCATTAAAAAATAAAATAGGCTCAAAAATTTACTATCTCAACCTTTCAAAAAGCGCTTTTGAACTAGGAGGAAGTAGTTTTGCACAAGTTTGTAACCAGCTAGGTACTCAAGCACCAGATGTGGCTGATGCGAGCTATTTTGCTAAAGCTTTCATGGCGACTCAGTCATTAATCAAAAACGGTAAAATAGCAGCAGGTCATGACATCTCTTCAGGTGGATTGATTACCGCTTTACTAGAAATGTGCTTCCCTAGTCCTGGACTAGGACTTCAAGTCAAGCTTGATCGATTGAGAGAAAAAGACTTGATCAAAGCACTCTTCAATGAAAACCCTGGCATCCTCATTCAGATCGAAGACGAAGATTATGTGAGAGCTGTATTGGACAATCTCAGCATCGAATACATCTCATTGGCAGAGGTCATCCAACAGCCAGAAGTAAGGATTTCAGACATTGGACTCAACTTATCAGTGGCTGAGATGAGAGACACTTGGTACCAGTCTTCTTATCAGTTAGACAAAAAGCAAAGTGGTGAATCATTTGCTACAGCCAGATTTGAAAATTATAAGCAACAAGTCCTGTCATTTGAGTTTGATAGAAACTTTGAAGGAACATACGCTAGTCTAGGCTTAGATCCTCATCGTCAGACTACAGGCAAAGCCAAAGCGGCCATTATCCGTGAAAAAGGAGTCAATGGTGACCGTGAGATGGCTTATGCACTATACCTAGCGGGCTTTGAAGTGAAAGACATCCACATGACAGACCTTATCTCTGGAGCGGAAGACCTCAGTGATGTGCAGATGATCGTATTTGTGGGAGGATTCTCCAACTCAGATGTGCTTGGTTCAGCCAAAGGATGGGCAGGAGCCTTCCTTTACAATGAGAAAGCGAAAAAAGCGCTTGACAACTTCTACGCTAGAAAAGACACCCTAAGTTTAGGTGTTTGCAATGGTTGCCAACTCATGATCGAGCTAGGTTTGATCACACCAGATCACGCCCAAAAGCCTAAGATGCTCCACAATGCGAGCCATAAGTTTGAGTCTAACTTCCTCAATGTAATCGTACCAGAGAATCAATCAATCATGCTTGGTTCACTCAGTGGACAGCGTTTAGGTGTTTGGGTAGCACATGGGGAAGGTAAATTCCATCTCCCATTGGCTAAGGATCAATACCACTACGCCATGCAATATGCCTATGAAGCATACCCTGGCAATCCAAATGGATCAGATCATGCTACAGCAGGTATCTATAGTGAGGATGGTCGCCACTTGGCTATGATGCCACACATCGAGCGCTCACTCTTCCCTTGGAACTGGGCGCATTATCCAGAAGATCGCAACACGGATGAAGTGTCTCCATGGATAGAAGCATTCGTCAATGCAAGAAAGTGGGTAGATTCTCAGTTAGGCTGAAAAATTTCTGACTGATTTTTAATCATTTAAACTTTAGTCTTAAAAATTCTCTTTCAAAGTTTTGTGTAATAATCAAAGCTTACTACTTTTGCAGACGTTAAAACAATGACCGATGGTGTAACTGGCAACACGTCTGATTTTGGTTCAGAAGAGTCTAGGTTCGAGCCCTAGTCGGTCAACAAGAGGGGAGCTTTACACTCCCCTTTTTTTTATGGTGTCATATTTGCCTTGATATGGCTAGTTAAATTATTCAGCAGAGAATCTTTTAATTACCATAGCTTCTGCTTAATTTGTCAGACATATTATTATTCAACACCGTTAGATGGGCCTCGTTTCATATCTTAAAAAAGTAAAAGAAGTTGTTACTGGTGTGAGTATCGTTGAGAAAAAGTACAAAAACGAAACTCACAAGTTCTTCTTTTTCCGTGAAACGAGAATATTCGAACCCCTCTCCTTTTTCAATAGTACCTTTTTTTATCTCAAAGACGAAAGTCAACTGCTCAAGTTTAATACGACTAAAGACCTAAGCTCTCTTCTCAACTTTGATGACATCAGTTCTGAAAAAGCCATATTTGACTTGTATGGAAAGCCTGCACTCAAAGTGCAATCTACCATCAAAGGCCAAGATATCACAAGTATCAAATATTCGAGGAGAGTAGGTAAGTCACGCATCAGACTGTATTTTTTCCTCATGGATGATAACCTCTGCATGGTGATGAATGAGTTTGATGACATAGAGAGCTCACCACTGATTCTCAAGGCTATACACCACAAGTACGTGACCAATGAAGTGATCTCTGAGTCAGAATTTTTGTCCCAATCAGAGCAAAAGACGATCGTGATCACTGGCACTAAGGGCAAACAAATCGCCATTTACAAAAATGTGTACTTGAAGATTTCTTACTTAGTGGATGTGAAAAAATTCTATGAAGCGATAGATAAATTAGAGCTTTATGATGACTATGTAGAAGATCCAGATTCTAAAATGAAGAGTTTCTTGGATTATATATAGTTGCAGCCACTTTTGAGTCTAAAATAATTTATATACTGCTGTAGGAAGACACTCAAAATTATTTACCTTTGCACCTTGTAAAAGGCAGTATCACTACTAACCCAAAACTCCCAGACTGATGTCATCAGAAATCAAGCTATTCTCAGGAACCAACTCTAACTATTTGGCTGAGAAAATAGCCAAAAGCTATGGCAAGCCACTAGGCGCATTGACAATATCGAAGTTTAGTGATGGAGAAATCTCTCCTAGCTTCAATGAAAGTGTGCGTGGATGTGATGTTTTCTTGATTCAGTCGACCAACCCCTCAGCAGACAATATCTTAGAGCTCATGCTCATGATAGATGCCGCGAAAAGAGCCAGTGCGAGTAAGGTAGTAGCAGTGATTCCATATTATGGATATGCCAGACAAGACCGAAAGGATAAGCCTAGAGTGTCTATTGCAGCCAAATTGATTGCTAACATATTGACATCAGCAGGTGCTGACAGAGTGATCACTTGTGACTTGCATGCAGGTCAGATCCAAGGATTCTTTGACATCCCACTTGATCACCTCAACGGTTCTGCCATCTTTGTGCCTTATCTACAGAGTTTACAGCTTTCAGAATTGACCTTTGCTGCTCCTGATGTGGGAGGCGTAGGAAGAGCGAGAAGCTACGCTAAGCACTTCGAGGTAGAAATGGTCGTGTGTGACAAGCACCGCAAAAGAGCCAATGAGATCGCTTCTATGCAAGTGATCGGTGATGTAGAAGGTAAAGATATCATCCTAGTAGATGATATGATTGACACTGCAGGTACGATCTGTAAAGCTGCCGCGATCATCAAAGAAAAAGGCGCTAGATCAGTTAGAGCCATCGCCACACATGCAGTGCTCTCTGGCAATGCCTATGAAAACATTGAAAACTCGGTCTTAGAGGAATTGGTAGTCACAGACACTATCCCTCTCAAAAGGCCGTCTGAAAAGATAAAAGTATTGACCGTAGCGGATCTATTTGCCAAAGCGATCAAAGCAGTGACAGACCACGATTCGATCAGTTCACTGTTTATTTAATAGAAACAATTTAATTTACATAAAACACACACAAATGAAAAGTTTAGAGATTATAGGGTTTAAAAGAGCAAATCTCGGTAAGAAAGATGCTGTAGCAAACAGACTTGAGGGTAACATCCCTTGCGTAGTTTACGGAAAAGGTGAGCAAGTTCACTTTTACGCTCCAGCGATTCAGTTCAGACCATTGCTTTATTCACCAAACGTTTACATGGTTGAGCTGAACATTGAAGGTCAGATCATCAAAGCCATTATTCAAGATAGCCAGTACCACCCAGTAAGTGATGCTTTGCTTCACGCAGATTTCTTGGCAGTAGACGATACTAAGCCAGTGAAAATGGAAATCCCTGTAGAAATCACAGGTTCTTCTATCGGTATCCAAAAAGGGGGTAAACTTTCTCTTAAATTGAGAACACTTAAGATCAAAGCATTCCCTAAGGATATGCCAGATTCTATTCCTGTGGATATCTCTTCACTTGACCTAGGTAAGTCAGTGAAAGTAGGTGAAGTACAACTTGGAGAAGGTCTTGAAGTACTCAACAGCCCTAATGTCTCTATCGCTTCTATCGAAATTCCTAGAGCACTTAGAGGTAAGCAAGCTGCTGAATAATATTCAACAAGCATTTATCAGAGAATCCTGCCCCAAAAAGGCAGGATTTTTTATTTTTGTACCACATCACAAAAGATACACACGATCTCCATGAAATACCTCATCATAGGATTGGGCAATATCGGCCCTGAATATGAACTCACTCGACACAATGTAGGCTTTCTGACCTTAGACCGACTGGCTGACAAGGCAGGCGCAACTTGGCAAAGCAGCCGACTAGCTTTTAGCACGGAGATCAAGTACAAAGGCCGACAGCTACACCTGATCAAGCCTACGACTTATATGAATCTCAGTGGAAAAGCAGTCAACTACTGGATGAATGAGCTCAAGATACCCAAAGAAAACATCCTCGTAATCGTGGATGATGTGGCGCTCCCATTTGGGAAGCTGCGGATGAGAGGCAAAGGCTCCAGTGCTGGACACAATGGTCTCAAAAATATCGAAGCGCTCACAGGAGGGCAAGACTATCCTCGACTCAAGTTTGGGATTGGAGATGATTTCCCCAAAGGACGTCAAGTAGACTACGTGCTCGGTCGCTGGACACAGCAAGAGATCGATGAGCTACCGATCTTTATGGACAAAGCTATCGAGATGATCTATGCTTTCTCTACCATCGGCATCAACATGACCATGACTCAATTTAACGACTAAATATACCATCATGCATCACATCAATCTAGGCATACAAATTGTCCCAAAAAGTAAAACACTTGACACCTACTTACTCGTAGACCAAGCCATCGCGGTGATCCAACAGTCAGGCGTACCCTATGAAGTGACACCCTTTGAGACAGTCATGGAAGGCCCACAAGAACAACTCATGCAGATCGCACTAGAAGCACAGCAGGCAGTCCTCAATGCAGGAGCAGATGAAGTACTCGTCTACTACAGAATGCACATCAGAAATGGTGGGGACGTCTCGATGGGAGAGAAAACAGCCAAATTCGCACATTGATGTAGGTTTAAGCATAAATTATAGAACAGCCAAAGGCTCAAATCAATAAGACACATGGCATTGTTTAAACCATTTATCAAGAGAGACCTATATCAGGGTCTCTTTTTTTCGAGTTAAATATATACATAAGATTCTAATGTATATAATTTTCTTATATATTTGGAGTATTAATTAAAGACGATATGTCCAATAGCCAACTCATCAAAGGAAGCCTACAAACGATCATCCTCAAACTCATGGAGAGTCATGATAAAATGTATGGCTATGAGATCACGCAAAAGGTAAAAGAACTCACTTCGGGAGAAATCAAGATCACAGAAGGTGCTCTCTACCCTGCCCTACACAAACTAGAAGCAGAAGGACTCCTCACCACTGAAACGCAAATGGTGGATAACCGTGTACGCAAATATTATAGTCTTACTAAATCAGGCCAAAAAGAGGTGAGCACCAAAATAGCAGAAATGAAAGCCTTTTTAGATACCCTAGATAAGATCCTCTTACCTAAAACTGCCCTAGATTCATGAGAAAGTTAACTGACTCACAACAGCAAAAACTGGCTGACCATCTTAGTCAAAAGCCTTTTAAGTACATTGAATTCTATAGAGAAATCTTAGACCACTATGCTGCTGCTTATGAAGCGGGTACTGAAGATTTAGATACCATCATCTCTCAGCAAGATGAGATCTGGACGGCTGGAAGAGTGGCGGCTACTGAAGCCAAATTTTACCAAGCACTTAATAAGGAAGTCAGAAGACTACACTGGAAAAATTTCATATCGGTCTTTAGATGGCCCTATGTGATGACCAGCCTAGCCATGATGCTGCTCTTGTACATTGCTGTACCCATGCTCTTAGATGCTGGTTTTGGAATAGCCTTAGCCATATCAATGCTATCTATAGCAGCTGTACCCGTAGTATTATTTTTCTGGGTATCCTACAAAAGATACCGCTTGAGAAAAACGGAAAATATCCAGTTTAAAGAACACAAAGCGCGCTATGCACAGATCGAGCAGGTAGGTCAAAATGCTAACCTTGGCATTACGATCATGCAATTGACTATTTTAATGCCTAGAATCTTTTTTGAGGAGGACTTTAACTTCTTTATCCCTCAGTATGCAGTCTATATTGTAGTGATCTATGCCATCATCATCGCACATACCTATGCCTCACTTAAGGTATTTCGCACCAAACTAGATGCTAAACTACTATGGAGCTAAGTCGATTACAAATAGACATCATTAGAGAAAGGGTACGTAAAACACCTCTTTACTATACAGATCTAGTAGAGGAACTCACGGATCATATAGCAGAGCAATTGACACATGATCCACGCCTGAATGAAGATAATTTTGATGTACTACTCAATGAAGCTGTTGATTTGATTCAACCTTCAAACTTCCAAATGAGGGCCTTACTCAATAGCCATTTAGGTGCTTTGATACAGTTGTCCACTGCTTGGAAAAAGTTATTGACTAGCTATCGAGTGATCTACATATTAGCTATAGGAGCTTTGGTGTATATGACTTATCAGCAATCGTTCGTACCAGTAGATGATATGATCAAGCTCCTTAGAACAGGTTTGTTGGCTATCATATTACCACTGCTCACTGTAAGTCTCTTTAAAAGGGATTATCTCAAACGATCTAAGGTAGTTTCGATAGGTAATACCTTTTGGTTGTCTTTGGTACTGATCAGTACGTTGATAGGCTTCATCAGTGTCTTCACCTCTGCACCTGCCTTGGTCATTTCCTTGATTACATTATCTATCACACACATCATCATAGGATACCAATGCGTGATCAATCAGGCTAAACTAAGCATGGCATGAAATTGAGTAAAGAGGACATTCAAATCATCAAATCACTCATTGCAAAGAGAGGGTTTACTCATGTAGATGTGCAATACGAAATCTTAGACCATGTCGCTTGCAAAATCGAAGCGCTTAGAGAGGAAAACCCAAATATCTCTATTGAAGAGGCTTTCAAACAAGTACATGCAAGTTTTGGCCCCTTAGGCTTTAGTGTGTTAGAGGACAGCTATATGGCATTGATTCAAAAGAGGGTTTGGAGCAATATCAAGTCAGAAGCGAAAGCACTATTTAGTAGTATTCAGATACTTTATCCTTTAGGTCTTTTTACAATAATATACCTCCTAGCTAATTTACTACGCGATAGAGTTGATTTTTGGTTGGTCTTTCTCACAAGCTTGGTATTATTTACTGTAGCTAAGTTGATCTACTTTTTTATTAAATATCACTTCAAGCAAAAAGATTTGAGGAAATATCGCTCCTATCAAATCAGCAGCATTTCATTAGTAGGAACAGCGCCATTTCTACAATTTTATATTCATGCCATGAATTACATAGAAAAGAAAAATCCCGTGGCTTTAGACCATTGGCTAGGTAGCATATTTATCTTTGCTATACTCGTTTGGATCACTTATAGCTTCATCATAGACAAGGTATTAAACAAGACTGTCCAAGAAACCAAAAAATTACAGGAACTCTACCAAGAACTTGGTTAATAGATAGTCCCTGAGATGAAAAAATCCCACAGTTTAAAACCGTGGGCTGGAATAGTCTTTAACTGATTGTGGATCCTGGGGCGGTAGGTTCATTGGGTTGTAGCAACCTCAACGCGCCATCTTTGTCTTCTGCCATCAAAATCATGCCTTGGGATTCGATGCCCATGATCGGTCTTGGCGCCAGATTGATCAGCATGGTGACTTGCTTCCCTACCAAGAATTCTGGCTCAAAATGCTCTGCTACCCCACTCAATACTGTGCGCTTATCTACGCCTGTATCTACCAATAGCTTGAGCAACTTCTTAGACTTTTTGAGTTTCTCTGCCTCTAGCACGGTCACTACACGCAGGTCCATCTTCATAAAATCATCAAATGCAATCGTGTCTTTCACTGGGGCAACTGTTTTAGTAGCTAATTCATTTTCCTTTTTCGTAGCAAGCAATTTATTCACTTGTGCTGCTACAGTCTCATCTTCTATCTTTTCAAATAGCAACTCTGCTGTGCTGAGGGTATGCCCTACTGGCAATAGGTCAGGCTTCCCTGCCAGCTGCCAAGAAAGGTCTTCTAGACCCATCATCGCTTTGAGTTTGTCAGCTGTAAAGGGCAAGAATGGTGCGGCTACAATGGCTAGATTAGCGGCCAACTGTAGGGACACATTCATGATGGTCTTCACCCTTTCTTCATCTGTTTTGATCAGTTTCCAAGGTTCGGTATCTGCCAGATACTTATTGCCCACACGTGCTAGATCCATCACGAAGCTCAGCGCCTCTCTGAAGCGATACTTCTCTATAGCTCCTGCGATCTTATCAGGATACGTTTTGAGGGCTTCTAAGACCTCCTCATCGATCTGATAAAGCTTCCCTTGTGTAGGGATCACTCCCTGATAGTATTTATGCGTAAGGACAGCAGCTCTGTTGATGAAGTTACCAAAGATGGCCACCAACTCAGAGTTATTCCTCGTCTGAAAATCCTTCCAAGTGAAGTCATTGTCCTTGGTCTCAGGTGCATTGGCTGTCAGCACATAGCGTAAGACATCCTGCTTACCAGGGAAGTCTTGCAGGTATTCATGCAACCATACCGCCCAGTTGCGAGAGGTAGATATCTTATCTCCTTCTAGGTTGAGGAATTCATTGGCAGGGACATTATCTGGCAAGATATAGTCTCCATGCGTCTTGAGGATCGCAGGGAAGATGATACAGTGAAAAACGATGTTGTCTTTCCCGATGAAATGCACCAGCTTGGTATCCTGATCCTGCCAGTAAGGCTTCCAATCCTTGCCAGTCTGAGCTGCCCACTCTTTGGTCGCTGAGATATAGCCAATAGGCGCATCAAACCATACGTAAAGCACTTTACCTTCGGCACCTGGCACAGGCACTGGTACACCCCAGTCCATGTCTCTGGTCATCGAACGTGGCTGTAGTCCCTCTCCTGCTTCCAACCATGAGCGACACTGTCCGAGCACATTGTTTTTCCAGTCTTCTTTGTGGTCTACCAAGATCCACTTCTGAAGGAACTTGGTGTAACGATCCAATGCTAAAAACCAATGCTTGGTAGGCTTCAATACAGGCGCGCTGCCTGAGAGCTTTGACTTAGGATTGATCAGGTCTAGTGGACTGAGGGATGAACCGCACTTCTCACACTGATCGCCATAGGCATGTTCGAAACTACACTTAGGGCAAGTTCCCTCGATGTATCGATCGGCTAGAAACTGACCTACTTCTTGGTCATAGTACTGTTCCGTCTCTTGCTCGATAAATTCTCCTTTGTCATACAAATGCTTGAAAAACTCCCCTGCTGTCTCATGGTGTATCTTAGCAGAAGTCCTAGAGTAATGGTCAAAACTGATCCCAAACTCCTGAAAACTCTGTTTCATCAGGGCATCATAGCGGTCTACGATCTCTTGAGGCGTCTTACCTTCCTTACGTGCCTTGATGGTGATGGCCACCCCATGCTCGTCAGAACCACAGATGTAGGCCACCTCTCGGTGCTTGGCACGCAGGTAGCGCACGTAGATATCAGAGGGTATATAGCAGCCTGCCAAGTGTCCGATGTGCAAAGGCCCATTGGCATAAGGTAGCGCTGCGGTGATGGTATATCTTTTAAAATCTTGCTTCGTCATAGGGCACAAAGATAGGCATAAATGCCGTGAGATCGAAAGCTCAGCCCCCAAGAAGATGTATAGAAGCTAGCGTAAAAAGGAGGCTTGGAAAAGATGATCTGATTGAGTTGGGGAAACTTGTAAAGTGGGATATTTTCATCGAGGATGGCAATCTCCTCAAAACAGTTATTTTTTATCCATTTCTAAGAATCTATTGTATTCTTAAGATTAGAAAAAAGGGCATTTCTGAGAAGCTACTTAGGGTCTCGAAAAAAATAATGTCGAAGTATAGTCGGGGAAGAGTCGAGGATAACCCCGGGGAAAGTCTAGGTAAAGTCGGATAAACATCAAGTAAATACCATAGATTCTAGCAATAGTGAAACTTTTGCCAAAAATAAGGCTTGAAAATAGCGATTGTACTTTTAGGGGAGGTAATTTCACTGAGATTTGACTTGGGTGGGCTACCATATGCTGGCTGAAACAGCCATTCAAGACCCCGCCTTTCTCCTAAGTGGAGATATTTTTTTAAAGCCACGAATGCACGAATATGAATAGCGATGAAGATGGTTGAATAAATAATAGAGTGATGATCATCTGGATGGCTTCGGGTCAAGCCCTCGCACCTGCCTTCCAGAGGGAGGATGACGTACCCCTCAAGCATTGTCATCCCGAGGAACGAGGGATCTCGGAGCAGCCTGTTTCTGCGCGGATAAGACCAGCTGGTCGCAGGAACCTACAGATAAAAGTTTAAAAAAAGAGTCTCATTCGATGCATCCTGCGACCAGCAAGTTTCTGTAGAACAGTGACCTTTCTGCTTCGAGACCCTTCCTTCGTCAGGCCTGCCTCCTGTAGGGAGGGTGACAAAACGGGCATGGGTTCATGACACGGGTATCTCTAGACCCCGAAGTGGGTCACATATTTGTAGCACGGGGTTTCAACCTCGTGAAAAAAGCAACCACATTATCAACGACACCACCATAGCCACGGTTTAAACCGTGGGAATGATGACCACCTCACCCCTACCAATCGTTTCAATCCTTTCATCAATATCACCCAACATAAAAAACCAACACCTCAAAGAACGCACAATCGATCAACTGAAAAGCAAGATCAAAAATCTCAAAATAGGACGCAAATGAGATGGCGTGTTTGGCGCATTTGGCGCGATTGGCGTATATGGCGCATATGTCGCGTTATATAGGGGTATTTTGACCCTCTAAGCGACTATAACCCTCCTTTAGGTCGAGGATCATACGGGGATAACCCCGAGGAAACCCCTATAAAACAGTAGTACTCTTCTAAAATAATACCACGAATTCTCTCTTTTATCTAAAAGAAATGATAAGATCCCTTGAATCATTACGCATTTTCTCAGACACCAATCGTCAAAATTTCATCCAGTTTGTAGGGAATTGACTTGGATTGCGCTATATTGATTCAACAATAAAAAATATCACTGACTGAAAATCAGTCTTAGTTACCTTATAGTAGCTAAATGCACCTTATGGTGTATTTAGCGAATTGTTGTAGCCAATTAGAAAAGCAGAAACTAACAATTATAATATGAAAAAACTAATCTTACTATTATCATTTATTTCTCTATTTTCTTGTGACCAAAAAAAGGAAAGTCCTGAGAACAACGAATCCAATACAAAGGAAATGTCTTCAGAAATGGAAAATCCCAAAACAGAATCCATTTCAACAAGTTCCGGTTTTGACATTAGTGCAATACCAATTTCAAAAACCAATATTTCAGATTTGGTTTTTTTTAATTTACCCAATGGATACAAATTTGACAACCCAAAAAACATTATCGACTATGACCAATTTGCTTTTTTTGTAGACAAAGAAACTTATCTTTTTAAAGAAGGTAAACTTTTTCAAAGTAGAATCTCAACGATTGATTGGAACAAAAAATTTTCTCTTATAGAGCTTTTGAGAAATATTGAAAATGTTATAGAAAGTTCTGCAGGTCAAAAGATATTTGAAGGTATGGTGTCTAGGGAATCAGTAGAGAAAATTAATGAAAAAGTAAAATTATACAATTATGATGGGTACGGCTTTCTTGGTTATGCTAAAACATTTTCCTATCTAATTAGAAATGAGGATAAAGAAACTTGGATACAAATAACAGAATCAGATGATGATGCAAGTGTTTGCATTGGGGTTTTACAGACTAAAAACCTTCAAATATCAGCATCGTTAAAAACAGCTGAAGAAATTGAAAGTGAATTGTTGAATAATGGCAAATCTATTTTATATATCAATTTTGAAACTAATAAGTCTCATTTAACTAATGAGGGATTACAAGTCGTGAATCAAATAGTTAATGCGCTCAATAATAATAATTCACTCAATATTTCAATTGAAGGACATACTGATAGTACTGGTGATATAGCACATAACCAAAGATTATCAGAAGAAAGAGCTAAATCAGTTAAAAACGAACTTGTTGCTAAGGGCATAGCAGAAAGCAGATTAAAAAGTACAGGTTTTGGACAATCTAAACCTTTTGTTGAAAATGATAGTGAAGAAAATATGGCTAAGAATAGACGGGTAGAATTGGTACGAATAAAGTAACTGGCTACAATCGAGTAGACTGCTCCGCCAGTAGATACTGACGGGGAGAGCCTCTCACACCACTGTACGTACGGGTCTCGTATACAGCGGTTCATTGAATTGTAGGTTTCGTTTTAAGGTAATAGGAAAGCATAGATTCATAACACTTGCGTCAGGCGGGCTGAAGTGCAAACTTGGAGCTTTGTGTATCTATTCAAGTTCTGTGGTGGTTGATCCCGCATGTGCGGGACTCCGAAATCCGCCACTGCAATAAGCACGAGAACGTTGTGCGCTATTTTAACAAAATGACCATCGATGACAGAAAGAATATATTATGTTGATAAAGTGATTCTTGACTCAATCAAAACAGACTTTGACTTGATTGAGGATAAAAGCTGGTATCAACTATATCAACACAAGATTGATAAGACTTTTTGGCGACTTGATAAATATGATAAATATCATGAGCAGTTTTTTGTTCGTCTTGATAATTCAGATAATTGGATAGAATTTGATGACAAAGAATTACGAATTGATTTATTGCTTAAAACAAGAGGGGTTTCAGACAAAAAATGTATTTGGAATGGGTGCTATAAATTGACACTGCAAGGACTTGTCTATTGCGAAAGACATGCCTAGAACGAAATGGGGATTAGAAAATGAATTTTGAGAATTTTAGAGCTGACTTAGAATCGAATCTTAATTCAAACGCTGAGTTCGAATTAATTGAGTTTCATTACTTACATTATTGTTTTGGTAATGGAGTACTTGCTTATAGGATAAAAGGAAGAATTCATAAATTTGTATATGACGGAAGGGATAATATCTTAACTTGGTTGATAAGTAAAGAACATCAAAAATATTCCGATGCTAAATTGACTCTATATTGCAAATTTAGCGGACTGATTATTAATGAAGAAGAATTACTAAAAGGAATAAAAAACAGCGTATCAATCAAGTAGACGATCTTAAGCTAAGTGGTTGATAGCTATAATATTAACCTATCTATTCAAACAAAAAACTTTACCCCACTAAACCACCACTTCTATGAAAAAAATTCTCTTATTACTCAGTCTGATTTTGCTTAGCTTTTGTGGCTTTACACAAAGCAGGTATGTCTCTGAAACGACCAAAAAAGTGGTCTACACCAGAGATGGTGGTAAGTGTCAATGCTGCGAGAGTGTTGTTGACTTAGAGTACGATCATATCGTCCCATTCTCATGTGGTGGAAGTAATGATGCCTCTAATATACAGTTGCTCTGTATGAAGTGTAACCGAAGTAAGTCAAACAGTTGCATCTGTAAAATCCATAATAAAACAGTTGGGAAAGACTGTTGTCAAGGAAATCCTACTGTCAAAGAATCATCAAAACCAGCTTCTACAACCCAAAAGACTAGTACCGCAAGTCAGTGCACTGGAACGACTAAAAAAGGTGCTCGCTGTAAAAACAGGACAACCAATGCCAATAGAAGGTGTTATTTGCACTAAGAAAAATACCTCAACTATCTTAAATTTCACTTTTATGCTATTTGCAATAGATCGAGAAACCCAGGAAGTCATCGTGTCTGAATCTCCTAAAGGAAGTAAAAAGGTCAATTTTGTAGAACGAATAGCGCTTCAAGATAATAAACCACTTTATGAAGCGGTAGCCTTATTGACTATGCTGACTAGTCCAGAACATTTTGATACCTCAACTTTTAAGGCAATGGATAAAGTATGTCAATTGCTTTACAACAAGCATAAGGGAATATGATATTATGAGCACGGGGTTTTATTCCCGTGCTACAAATATCTTCCTGCAGGAGGCAGGCGGGGTCATGATCTCGTTTGTTCAGAAGCATCTAGCGACCAGCTAGCGCAATCCGTGCATAAACGCGCTGACCCGAGATCCCTCGTTCCTCGGGATGACAATGCAAGCATGCTACATTTCAATACAGATACTTCATACCGTTAACAATTACTGAAATGCTGGTTTGATGTAAAATGCCCTTTTTGTCACCCTCCCTACAGAAGGCAGGCCTGACGAAGGAAGGGTCTTGTACTACCAAGGCTACTGTCCTACCGCTACTAGCTGGTCGTAGAAGATATCAGTTGAGACAATTTAATGCTATAAACTATTATACCCTGCGCCCAGCTAGTCCTATCCGTGCATAAACGCGCTACTCCGAGACCCCTCCCTTCAGGAGGCAGGCCTTCGTGCCTCAGGCTTGCCTACCTCTGGTAGGGTGACAATGCAGACGGGGTACGTCTTTGCGAGGGCTTGACCCGAAGCAATCCAGTTAGGTCAACATGAATTATTTATGCGACCCGCTTCGGGGTCAGGTATTCTTTCATCAATAGACGTCTCTACGAATATTCGTGCAGTCGTGGCTGTAGCATAATATCTCCATGGAAGAAGTAGGTTCAACTATCTCATGGAAATGGCATCTATTAAAAAATATGACCACTACCTCATGAACAAAAAAAGCTGCCCTAAGAGCAGCTTTTATATACTTATCATGAATTGATGTCTATCGCTTACCAAATGGATTGAGACCAGCGAGGGCATTTTTAGCACCACCCATTTTATTCATGGTCTTCATCATCTTGCGCATGTCACCAAACTGCTTCATCAGGTTGTTCACCTCTTGGATAGAGCGTCCACTCCCTTTGGCAATACGGTTTCTGCGACTACCATTGATCAAGTCTGGATTTTCTCTTTCTTCCAAAGTCATACTCTTGATGATTGCCTCTATCGGTTTGAATGAATCATCATCGATATCCACACCCTTGAGCGCCTTACCCATGCCTGGGATCATGCCCATGAGATCTTTGATATTACCCATCTTCTTGATTTGCTCTAGTTGAGACAGGAAGTCATCAAAGTTGAACTGATTCTTGCGAATTTTAGAGTTGATACGCTTCGCTTCATCCTCATCAAAGGTCTGCTGCGCACGCTCTACGAGAGAGACTACGTCTCCCATGCCGAGGATACGCTGTGCCATACGATCTGGATAGAAGAGGTCTATGGCCTCCATCTTTTCCCCTGTAGAAATGTACTTGATGGGCTTGTTGACCACACTGCGGATCGAGAGGGCGGCACCACCTCGGGTGTCACCATCAAGCTTGGTGAGAACTACCCCATCAAAGTCTAAGCGCTCATCAAAGGTCTTGGCTGTATTGACTGCATCTTGACCCGTCATAGAGTCTACTACAAAAAGTGTTTCCGATGGCTTAAGAGCTGCTTTAAGCGCTGCTATCTCATCCATCATCTGACCATCTACGGCTAGACGACCAGCAGTATCGACTATCACGATCTTTTTACCAGTCTTCTTAGCTTGCTCTATGGCTGCTTTGGCGATCTTGACAGCATCTTTATTTTCAGGCTCAGCGTAGACATCTACACCGATCTGTCCTCCTAGCACTTTCAATTGGTCAATCGCAGCAGGACGGTAGATATCGCATGCTGCTAGCATCACTTGTCTGCCTTGCTTTTTGAGCAAACTGGCAAGTTTACCAGAAAAAGTCGTCTTACCAGAACCCTGAAGACCTGAGATCAAAATCACCGCAGGATCACCTTTGATATTGATATCTGCCTTGGTACCTCCCATCAACTTGGTTAGCTCCTCAGATACAATCTTTACCAAGAGTTGTCCTGGGGAAACAGAGATCAACACATCTCTACCGAGTGCCTCTTCCTTGATCTTATCAGTGACTTCTTTGGCTACTTTATAGTTGACGTCTGCATCGATCAGTGCTCTTCTGATCTCCTTGACCGTACTGGCCACGTTGATCTCCGTGATCTGACCCTGCCCTTTGAGGGTTTTGAAAGCAAACTCTAGTTTATTACTTAAATTATCAAACATGTCTTTTCGCTATTTGGTACGCAAAAATAATGAAAATAACGATTTTTTGAAGGCTTCACCAGAGAAGCTTTCCGCATATCTACATTTCTTCTCGCACTTATCTCTGCTAGGCTACCTATTTCAAACAATAATATTTATTTTGCGAGGGTTATTTTCAAAACTAGACTTACACCATGTCCAAAATTGATTTCAAGAAAGATTTTTTACCTCACCTGATCGCTGTCATCGTCTTTTATTTACTCACGGTGATCTACTTCCAGCCGATGATATTTGGAGACAAAGTTCTTTCACAAAATGACATCCTACAGTGGGAAGGCAGTGCCAAAACGCTGATGGACTATCAAGCTGAGACAGGAGAAACAGGCCTCTGGGCCAACTCTATGTTTAGCGGGATGCCTGCTTACTTGGTACACATGAGCTATCCGGGGGACTTCATAGGTGTATTGATCAAAGTATTGACGCTGGGTATCGCCCATCCTGCCAACTCGCTTTTTGCGGGTTTGGTCGGTTTTTATATCCTCATGCTTAGTTTCAAAGTACGTCCTAGCATCGCTATGGTGGGAAGCGTGGCATTTGCACTGAGTACCTTTAACCTCATCAGTATAGAAGCTGGCCACAATGCCAAAGTATGGGCGATCTGCCTCATGCCATTGATCTTAGCAGGAATCCACACTAGCTTGCACCGCCACAGATGGCTAGGTATCGCTATCACTGCTTTAGGACTTACTTTACAGCTTTATTTTAATCATCTCCAGATCACTTATTACACGCTTTTAGTCGTATTGATCTATGGCGCATTTCAGTTGTATGATGCTTACAAAGCGAAACAAGTCCCTGCCTTTAGCAAATCCATTGCCCTCCTCTTTATCGCTGTATTTATCGCTTTAGGATCAAATCTGGGTAGGATCTGGACTGTGTATGAATATGGTCAATACTCTATCAGAGGTAAATCCGAACTTACTCAAACGGACAGCGGGTCTGGCTTGGATAGAGACTATGCTTTCAACTGGAGTAGTGGCAAAATGGAAAGCTTCACGCTGCTCATCCCCAATTTCTATGGAGGTGCCAGTGTGCAGGACATCGGCACAGACTCTGAGATAGGAACAGTCCTCAGACAAAATGGCATCCCTCCACAGCAGATCAGAGAGTTCACTCAAAACGCCCGTACCTATTGGGGTAATCAGCCGTTTACCGCTGGCCCTATCTATGGTGGGGCGATTATTTGTTTCCTATTTGTATTAGGCTTGCTTTTATTTAAAAGCCGAATGGCCTATTTCCTCTTGACCATCGCTTTACTTTCTTTGATTTTGTCTTGGGGGAAAAATTTAGAGTTTGTCAATTACTTCCTCTTTGACTACCTACCTGGGTACAATAAGTTTAGATCGGTCTCTATGGCGATCTGCATAGCGCTACTTGCTATGCCATGGCTAGCCACACTTACAGCAGAGAAGCTACTCTCAGAAAGCTGGAATAAAGATATCCTGAAAAAAGGAGGCATTGCTCTTGGACTTACAGGTGGTCTATCACTACTCTTTTATGTTTTTGCAGGCATGTTTAGCTTCTCCGCTCCAAACGATGCCATGATGGGATTGCCTGAGCCATTTTTGGAAGCACTTCAAAATGACCGAAAGAACCTATTCCAATCGGATGCTATGCGCAGCTTTCTTTGGATCGCTTTATCAGCATTGACATTGTTCCTGTATCATAAAAAGAAAGTGTCAGCGGCAGTTACACCCTTTATACTTCTGGCTTTGATCACCTTAGATTTTTGGTCAGTTGGTAAGCGTTATTTGAATGAGGATAATTTCATCAAAAATCCTTCAAGGGCTTATTTTCAACCTACAGAAGCCGATCAATTGATATTGGCTGATAAAGCAGACTTTAGAGTTTTCAATCTACAAAATCCATTTAATGAGGCGCGAACTGCCTACTATCACCAGTCACTAGGAGGCTATCATGGCGCTAAAATGAGACGCTACCAGGATGTCATCGACCAACACCTGACAGTAGAGTATGAAAACTTCGTGGCACCGCTACAGGAAGGTGAAATCGATCTCTCTGCGCTGAAAGTAGTCAACATGCTCAATGCCAAGTATATCTTGGCAGGTAGCAGCCGCAATGCTGTCATTGAAAATCAAAATGCGCTGGGCAATGCTTGGCTGGTTAATGACATCTATTCAGTCAATAGTCCTGATGAAGAATTGGCAGCATTGAGTACCGTAGCACTTGCTGAAGTGGCGATCATAGATGAAAGCAAATTCGCACTAGGTCAAAAGAACTATACTGGACAAGGGAGTATAAAATTGACTGCTAAAACACCCAATGAGCTGACTTATGAAAGTACTTCGTCAGGAGATGCCTTGGGTGTATTCTCTGAGATCTACTATCCTGAGGGATGGACAGCCACTATCGATGGCGAGCCAGTAGATATCCTGCGCGCCAATTATTTGTTGAGAGCCTTAGAAATACCTGCAGGAAATCATGAGATCAAATTTACCTTTGCGCCAAGCTCCTACTTGATTGGTAGCAAACTTATGGCCATTGCTCAGGTATTACTTTTGATCCTTTTGGGGGCTAGTTTATGGATAACGATTCGAAAAAAATGAGTGATAAACAATCCGAAGTAGAAGGCTTTTACGATGAATTCGTTACTCATCAGAAGCATAGAGGCATCAACTTACGCCACAGGGAAATCCTCAGTAGATGCATCGCTGCTGGCCTGACTAAGTCGTCTAAAGTCTTAGAGGTGGGTTGTGGTATCGGTACGGTGAGTCGCCTTTTGGCACAGCGTGTCTCAAAAGGAAGCCTTCTCGGGGTAGACATCAGTCCTAAGAGCATCGCTGAAGCTCAGCAGTTCAACAAAGACCTCAAGCAAGCGAAGTTTATGGTCTCAGACATGAGCGACTTCCAGTATGATCAAGTCTTTGATGTGGTGGTTTTCCCTGATGTGCTAGAACACATTCCTGTCGCGGACCATGCGGCACTATTTGCTAAGATCAAAGCACATACCCATGAAAACTCGGTCGTTTGTATCAATATCCCTGCGCCTAGATTTCTCGAATGGATGATCGCCAATGAGCCTGAAAAACTCCAAATCATCGACCAACCCTTGGATACTGCACGCTTGGTAGGTGACTGGCAAGCCAGTGGTTTCTACCTAGACAAGATGGAAACTTACCCTATTTTCTATCAAGAAGGAGACTATCAGTTTTTCATTTTCCGACCCAACAAAAAACTATCTAAAACCACACATCGCCCTAAAATTGATGTATTTTTGGATATTCAAAAACGTAAGTTTTTCAAATAATGGCTAAAAATAAAGTGCTCTACACTTATCCTATTTTGAGTTCCTTCATCGAAAAGGATATCAAGATGCTGAGTGCTGCTTACCAAGTAAAATCTTTTGGATTTACAGATAAGCCTAGCAAACTGATCAGCACTTTTATCAAGCACTTTTTCCTCATGCTATGGCACTTACCGAGCAGCAAAGGAACGGTAGTCTGCTTTTCAGGTTATCATGCCTTTTGGCCAGTGTTTTTGGGTAAGATTTTTGGCAAGCCTACCTACATCATCGCAGGAGGAACGGATTGTGTACACTTTCCTAATATCGACTATGGCAACTTTAGACTCAAATACTTGAAATGGTTTACTGTCTATAGCTTTAAAAATGCGACTAAAATCCTTCCTGTAGCAGAAAGCCTCATAGAGACAGACTACCATTTTGTATCTGAAGCACCCAATAAGCAAGGCATCAAAGCTTTTATCCCCGACCTCAAAACTCCTATTGAAGTCCTATACAATGCCTATGATGCAGACTTTTGGCAATACAACGGTCGCAGAAGAAAAGCCAACTCCTTCATCACCGTTGCCACAGGCATCAATAAGAAGAGTCGCTTCATGACCAAAGGCATTGACTTAGTATTTCAGATAGCCGAACAGTTCCCTGAGTATGACTTTACCATCTTGGGTACCGAAAACTACAAATCATGGCTGCCAAATGTCAGAATACTCGGACACCGCAGTGCGCCTGAGTTGATTCGTTTTTATTCCACACATGAGTTTTATTTACAGCTCTCCATGTCTGAGGGATTTCCTAATGCACTGTGTGAAGCGATGCTATGTGGTTGTATTCCGATCGGCTCTGATGTGGGAGCAATCAGACAAATCATCGGTGATAGCGGCTTTGTGTTGAAGGAAAAAGATGTCATGCAACTCAATGAGATCTTCGGCAAAGCTGTAGAAGCTGATCGCCCGATGCTATCACAAAAAGCTAGGAAACAGATAGCTGAGAACTATCCATATCATGCCCGCCAAGAAGCTTTGATCAACCTATTTGCATGATATGGGAAAGGTGCTCAAGCAAAGCATATTGACCTCAATCTATTCATACATAGGTGTACTGATTGGCTTTTTCAATACGCTTTTCCTGATTCCTTATGTTTTACAGCCTAGTGATTTAGGGCTTTTTCGTGTCGTTCAGGACTTGGCGATTCTGTTGACACCCTTTGCTCAGATTGGTCTAGGTCATGGGATGCAGAAGTTCTTCCCCTTATTTAGTGCGAGTAAGCATCATAGACAGCAGTTGCTTAGTTTTATGCTACTGGCATCGCTACTAGGTTTTCTCGCTTTTGGTTTGCTCTTCTTTTTGACTAAGCCATTGATCTTAGACTTTTTTACCCCAAATGCCCCTCAAGTTACACAGTATCTCAATGTGGTACTTGTCGTAACGCTATTGATGGTGCTCAATTCGATCTTAGATGCTTATGCACGTTCTTTACTCAAAGTTGCTTTTCCTGCTTTTATTAGAGAAGTGCTGATCAGACTTTTTACTGCATTACTTGTTACCGCTTATTTTCTAGGGTACTTAGAGATCAGTGGTTTGATTTATGGATTTATCTTGGTATATGTATCAGGTCTTTTGATCATGTGGCTATACTTATTGAGAGAAAAAGAATTTGCCTTGACACTCAAGCTAAACTTGATAGATAAAAAATTGGTCTCACAAATCGTAAACTACTGCCTGATCACCTTGGCAGCTACTGCAGGATCTGTGCTAGTCATGAAGATAGATACAGTCATGGTCACTGGACTAATGGGTCAAGAGGCTACTGCTATTTATACTACTGCTTTCTTTATCGCAGTGGTGATCGAGATGCCTCGCAGAGCAGTTTCTCAGACGATCCTTCCTATCCTGAGTAAAGAACTAAGTGAGCAAAACATCAGTGAAGTTGGTCGCATCTACAAGCGTATAGCGACAAGTCAATACCTCGTCTGTTTACTGATCTTTATCGGAATCTGGGCAAATATAGAAACGCTCTACACGCTGATCCCCAAGTCGGACATCTATGTAAAAGGTCTCTGGGTAGTTTTTATTATAGGTTTAGCCAAGCTAATAGATGTCATCTCAAGTGTCAATGGAGAGATCATCGTCATGAGTAGGTTTTATAGGTTTAATATCATCGCTACTGCCATCATGGCTGTCGCTACTATTGGATTTAATTACCTATTGATTCCACTATATGGCTTGGAGGGTGCGGCTTTGGCTTCCTTTTTAGCCATCCTGCTTTATAACCTTGTGAAATTTATCTATAT
This sequence comes from Penaeicola halotolerans, assembly GCF_016464625.1. Taxonomy (GTDB): domain Bacteria; phylum Bacteroidota; class Bacteroidia; order Cytophagales; family Cyclobacteriaceae; genus Penaeicola; species Penaeicola halotolerans. The sequence goes on along the minus strand of NZ_JAEAGO010000001.1, from coordinate 319,300 downwards.
CAAAAGCGTCTTGAAGATCAGTCCTTGGGACAAACAGCTACTCTTCATTACCCTCCTCGGAGCGATCAGCTATGCTGTGGGATATTTCATGCCTAAACTGAACAATGGGATATTAGATATCTTACTAAGATCATTGGTGATCACCTTGACCTATATTGGTCTCTTTAGATGGACCAAGTGGTCTGATGATTTTATGATCATCTGGAAAAAGGGTTTTGAGATGATTTATAAAATAAAATAATGGACTACTATTTTTTACGCTTGTATACTATAGTGGACTTCATTTCATTAGCGTCTACAGCTTCAACTTTTCCATCTCTAAGCACTATCATAGGACTATTCCTTTGCTTTTTATACTCTACTAATTTTTTATACGTTTCTTCTAGCCCTTTTACAATCTTATCGCGCTCTTCTTTTAATTTCTCTTTACTTTCCATAATATTTAGATTTTAACATCTCCCATTTTTCTAAATTACTAATATTAATACTCTCACCTGCTCCTTCAGCAATCACCTCATAGTCATCTCCTGAGTTATTCACAAATAACCAGTTATCTAACGCTGGAAGAATCAAAAAAAGCCCTAATAGCCTCATAAACTTGATCTACCTCCGCTTCTTTCAAATATGGATAAAGTGGTAAAGATAGTATCCTGTCACAAATAGATGACCCACCTGTCAGATCTCTGGTAGTTTGCTTTAAGTGAGGCATTTGATCTAAAGTCTTCGGATAATGTATGGCAGTTTGAATACCCAGATCATTCAAATATAGCTTCAAAGCATCTCGATGTGCTGTCTGAATGACAAAAAGGTGGTGATTGGACTCATTATTCAGATGTATATAGGGCAAAGTAAGTGTTGAAATATTCGCTAACAGCTTTCTGTATCGATCAGAAAGTGATTTTCTCTTTGCTTGCCAGTCGTCAAAGTGCTTTAAATTTTCTAGTAAGAACGCTGCTTGTAAGGTATCCAGTCTGGAGTTTCTCCCCAGCCTTTGGTGCACATCTCGCTTTGATTGTCCATGATTGGCTATCTCTTTGGCTATTTGCGCCTTTAGCGGATCAGCAAAAGCCATAGCACCCCCATCTCCCAATGCTCCAAGATTTTTGGTTGGATAAAAGCTGTAAGCCGCAGCGTGTCCACAAGTCCCAGCTAATTCACCCTTTTGCTTTGCGCCAAAAGCTTGCGCACAATCTTCAATGATAATGAGCTGATGCTCCTCTGCCAAGTCTAGGATGGGTTGCATTGGTACCATCTGACCGTAAAGATGTACGGGTATGATCGCCTTGGTACGCTTGGTGATCAAAGAAGAAAGTCGAGTAGAATCTATCAGTCCTGTCCGCTCATCGAGTGGTGCTAGAACTGGTATTGCTCCAGCTCTGATCACTGCTTCTGCATTAGACACCCAAGTTAGTGGTGATAAGATCACCTCATCTCCTACTCCAATTTCATAAACCTCTAAGATGATCTCTAGCGCATCCGAGCCATTGGCGCAGGTCACTACACTCCTTCCCAAATGCTCAGATAGCTTTTGCTCTAATGTAGACACCTGTTTCCCATGTATCAAAGAATCTCCGCTGAGCACTTGGCTCATCACCTCTAAATACTGGGGCTGCATCTCTTTCAATGCCCGACTCAAATCATGAAAGGGGATCTTTGACATATTGGTCTAGTATTTTAGCGAGTTGATGGGTAAGATTTTTTCTTTCATAGGCCATTACTTGATCAGACTTGACACGTAACGAAGACTTGTCATTAATCACAGTGAGCAGAAAATCTCTCAAAGCTTCTATCTGATCATGCGCGAAAACTTTACCTATCCGATATTGATGTATGATCTGCGCGGCATCTCCCTCTGGATCTCCCAAAGCTAAGATAAACCTTCCTGACGCTGCATATTCAAATATTTTTCCAGGGATATTGCCCTTAGCATTCTTCGTATTGGTCAGTACGAGCAAAAGCAAATCAGCTTTTTCATAATAGTCAAAAACCTCTTGATGACTTACATACCCTCTAAAGAACACATGATCTTTTAGCTGAGGATCGTTGCCCACTTCCTCTTTTATCTTTTCACTTACCTTCCCTACAAAATCAATCTGCCATTTAGACTGTAGTTCCTCAGGTAGTGATTTACATGCCTTAAATAAGGGTCGAGGATCTCTGATAGCATCTATCACTCCAGCGTAGACGATGTTTAGCTGACTTGTTGCCGGATCAATCTCAGGAAGTACTGGTACATCAGCTGTATCATAGCCATTGGTCAAAACACTGATAGCAGCCTTTCCTCCTTTCACACGCAACTGCTCCGCAAACGTAGGGCTTATTGTCAATATATGAGAAGCCGATTGTAGCACTTTTTGCTCCAGTTTATCATGTTTAGCTCTCGCCCATCGACTAAGCTTCAAAGTATCTAAAAAATCCCAATCAGTCCACGGATCTCTAAAGTCTGCAATCCATGGTATGCCACTTTTTTGATGTAAAGAAGCTCCTATCAAGTGCATGCTGTGGGGTGGACCTGTGGTGATGATTATATCGATCTCATTGCTCACCAAGATATCTTGTAAGAATTGGCTGGCTGGCTTGACCCAAAAGCGTCTAGGATCAGGAATGAGCAGATTGCCTCTCAGCCAAAGTGCTAATTGATCCAGTAGTCCTAGCTGCTTGTTTTCCAGTACCTTTTGATCAGCCTTCTTATCCCCTTTCAGTTTTCTGAAAAGTTGATAAGGCTCCCAGATAGGATACTTGATCACCTCCATGTGTGGATTGACCTCCTTCAATAGTGATTCATCTTTGAGATCAAAGTCTGGATTTTCTGGAGTAAAAATCACTGGCTCCCAGCCAAACTCAGGCAGATACTTAGACATCTTGAGCCAGCGCTGCACCCCAGATCCTCCGCTTGGCGGCCAATAATAGGTGATGATGAGAACTTTTCTATAAGACATGTCAAACAAATATAAAGCTTATACGTCCAAATGATTTCAAGGCAGGCATTTTTTCGCTATACTTGATGCATTAACCTATTAAGCGGAAAGCAATGAAAAAAATCGGTGTTTTTACTTCTGGTGGAGATTCTCCTGGCATGAATGCCTGTATCAGAGCAGTAGTGAGAGCTTGTATCTATCATGGACTAGAAGTCTATGGAATTAAGTATGGCTATGATGGCATGATCAAGGGAGAAATCATCAAAATGCAATCTCACTCAGTCAGCAATATCGTACAGCGCGGTGGCACTATCTTGAAGTCAGCTAGAAGCACAGAGTTTAGGACTAAAGAAGGACGTCAAAAAGCCTATGACCAGCTCAAAAAACATGGGATAGAGGGGCTTGTCGCTATCGGTGGAGATGGTACATTTACTGGAGCAAAGATCTTTTCTGAAGAATTTGACATTCCTGTGATCGGCTGTCCTGGCACGATAGATAATGATATTTACGGTACTGATTTCACGATAGGGTTTGATACTGCGGTAAACACTGCCTTAGAGTCTATCGATAAGATCAGAGATACCGCAGCATCTCATGATCGTATATTCTTTGTTGAGGTGATGGGTAGAGACAGTGGCTATATCGCCATTCAGTGTGGCATAGGTGGTGGTGCTGAAATAGTGATGGTACCTGAGACCGAAACGACCATCGCAGATGTCATCAAAAAACTAGACACTGGTCTTCGCAAAACCAAAACTTCCTCTATCGTAGTAGTAGCTGAGGGAGATGAGGAAGGCAATGCTGCAGAAGTGATGGCGAAAGTCAAAGCAGAAAATCCAAAAAATGAGTATAAGGTCACCACACTAGGGCATATCCAAAGAGGTGGAAATCCAACAGCAACTGATCGCATACTGGGGAGCAGATGTGGAATCGCAGCTGTAGAAGGACTCATGGCAGGCCAGCGAAACTGTATGGCAGGTGTGATGAACGACCAAATAGTCTATACACCTTTTGATGACTGCATCAGTAAGTCTAAACCTATCAATCAGGACTATCTAAAAATGATGAATATTTTAAGTATCTAATATGGGATTTATACCAATGTTTGTGGGCATACTAGGTTTTAGTTTGCTCTACACTATCTTGACTGGAAATGCACTTAAAAGCCAAAGAAAGGGTATTTTAAGTTTGAAAAATAAAGTAATCGAGCTAGCAAAAGATAATAAGCTTTTGACCCTAGATAAGAATTATGAGCAAATGCCACTTAGTGCATTTATCCAAGAAATAGAAGCTACTTCTCCCACTGTAGATATCCAAAATACGCTCAAGAGTCTCAAAGGTCTAAGAAGAGATTATCATAAAAATCTCAATAGTAATCCTTCCAAAATGGTGGGGAAGCTCTTAGGACATCGTACTTTCGATTAAGTTTGCTCCATTTCTTCTTTCACCCATTGAATGATCTCTTGACGCTGATCTGGATGAAACCAATGGATTGATTCATCCTTGCCAAACCAAGTCAATTGTCTTTTGGCATAGCGTCTTGAGTTGCGTTTGAGTAGTCTGATAGCTTCTTCCCTATCATACTTCCCTTCTAGGTGTGCAAATATCTCCTGATACCCCACTGTTTGTAAGGCATTGAGTGCTCTATGCTCATAGAGACTTTTAGCCTCCTCAAAGAGCCCCGCTTCTATCATCAAATCCATGCGATGGTCTATTCTCTCATAGAGCTCTTCCCTAGGTCGAGTAAGTCCTATCTTGATGATCTCAAATGGTCTCTCTACCTTATCCTTCACCCTAAAATCAGAAAACGGCTTACTTGTGTGCAGGCAAACTTCCAAAGCTCTGATTAACCTTTGGGGATTTTGCCTATCTACTTGCTCGTAATAGACTGGGTCTAGCTTTTTGACTTCTTCTTGTAGCCATACCAAACCTTTCTCTTGATATTGGAGATTGAGAGATGCTCGAAGTGCGCTAGGAATGCTCGGCATCTCATCGATACCTTCACAGACAGCCTGTACATAGAGGCCAGATCCACCAGTGAGGATCATGATATCATGACTTTGAAAGGCTTGATCTAATATTTGCAAGACATCTTTCTCAAACTGAGCGATGTTATAGTTTTGATGAATCGAAAGGTTATTGATCAAGTGATGCTTCACTCTCGACAATTCTTCCTCACTAGGCTTAGCTGTGCCCAAGACCATCTCTTGATAAAACTGCCTAGCATCTGCTGAAATGATCTCAGTATGAAAGTATGTAGCCAAATCCAGACAAAGATCTGTCTTTCCTACAGCCGTGGGTCCCACGACAACTAACAGATATTTCTTTTTCATCACCTTTTATTCATAAACCAATATCCGTATTTTAGCGCATCAAGGTCTCGATTGAGATTTCAAGTTTACTAAAAGCCCTTGTCAATTGACAGTCGAAGCAAAGAAAATATTGATCGTAGATGATAATGCATTGAATAGGAATATCATTCAGAATATTCTCAACAATCGCTATCAACTTGAAACCGCTACTAATGGCCTAGAAGCGATAGAGGCTATCCAAAAGGATATATATCAACTCATCTTGATGGATATCCAAATGCCAGAACTTGATGGGATCTCAGCATTGAGACAGATCAGAGAAGAGCAATTAAGTGATGCACCTATCATGGCGATCACGGCATATTCTTCTGATGATGATCGAGACTATTTTTTAGCGATCGGATTTTGCGATTTGGTTACTAAGCCTTTTAGACCGAAAAATTTGATAGAGAAAGTAACGATCTGGCTTGAAGGTAAGCATCCTTCTGAAACTACATCAGCTAAATCTGCCGAGAATAAAGCCAGCGTTTTAGATGAGCAAATAGTCAATCAGCTCTCCAAATATGGCCAAATCACCATGATCAAGCAGGTCTATGAGGAATTTATAGAAGAGACAGCGCAACTGATCTCTGAGATAGAGGAACTAACACATAAGCTGGACCTTTCTAAAATCGGAGAAAAACTCCATATCATCAAAGGAAATGCGGGCACTATCGGAGCCATGCAACTCATGGAAAGTGCTGAAAAATTTGAATTTCAAGTAAAAAAAGAGATTGAAAAAGATATTCGTCAATATCTCCTAGATTTGTTAGAAAAATTCAATTACTTTAGGTCTTATATGTCTAACCATAGTATTTTTAAAAATGAGTGATAAGAAAAAGATATTAGTCGCTGAAGATAGCTCTGTCATCATCAACTTGACTAAAAACATTCTTCAATTTGAGAACTTCGATATCATCCCTGTAAGAAACGGAAACGATGTTTTGAAAACATTGGAGAAAAATGAGGTAGTCCTCGTGCTGATGGATATCAATCTCCCAGGAATGGACGGGATGGAATGTAGCAAACTTATCAGAGCTAATAGCAATGCGACTATCTCTAAGCTTCCTATCATTGCCATTACTGGAAACTATAAAAACTACACGTTAGATGAGTTTCACAAAGCTGGTATCAACGAATATTTACAAAAACCACTTGACTACGACCTACTCGTAACGACTATCAAAAAGTACGTGTAAATGCCCATTAAGTATACCAATCACTATTTGGACAAATTAGAAAACCTTTTTGCTGAGTCTGAATATATCCTCAGATATGAAAAAGGAAACTTCAAGTCTGGATACTGCATCTTGAAAGATACTCGGATAGTGATTGTCAATAAATACTACACCCTTGAGGGTAAGATCAATACCCTGATCGACATCCTCAAGGAGCTTAACCTCTCTCCTGAGCACTTTAGTAAAAAGAATCAAGAACTCATCTTAGAGCTTCATCAAACAAGTTTGAAGATTTGAAAGTCACATTTCTCGGTACCGGCACTTCTCAAGGCGTCCCTGTCATCGGCTGTGACTGTGCCGTTTGTAGATCTATAGATTTCAAAGATAAAAGACTCAGATGTGCTATACACCTCCAAATAGATCAAAAAAGTATCGTCATCGATACAGGGCCAGACTTTAGGCAGCAGATGCTCCGATCTGGCATCAGCGACCTCCATGCAGTACTCTACACCCATGAGCATAAGGACCATACTGCTGGACTAGACGATATCCGTCCTTTTAACTTCATGCACAATAGAGACATTCCTGTCTATGGAAGAAAGCAAGTGCTCCAACAGCTACAACAAGAATTTGCTTACATCTTTGCTCCGCAAAAATACCCTGGCATACCTAGGGTCTTATTGAGAGAGATAGACGAGACGCCTTTTGAGGTTGAGGGTATATCCATCACTCCTATTAAGGTCATGCATCATAAGCTTCCTGTTTTTGGCTTTAGAGTGGGTGATTTCACTTATATTACAGATGCCAATGCCATACCTGATGAGTCTAAAGCAAAAATCAGAGGCAGTAAAATACTTGTCATCAATGCCCTGCAGCAAGATCCTCATATTTCACACTTCACTCTTGAAGAAGCTGTTGAATTTGCGCAAGAAATGAAAGCAGAACAGACGTATTTCACCCATATCAGCCACCGAATGGGCTTGCACCATGCAGTACAAAAGACACTTCCAACCAATATTTTTCTTGCATACGATGGGCTTTCTTTGGAGCTTTGATCTATGCATATCAATTATCACTTTTTCAAAATTCTCCTTCCCAAAGTATCCGAAAAACTCATTGGACTGAGTTTAAGTACCTGTTTTTCTCAAAACAAGGATGAGCTTATTTTAGGATTTTCGTCCTCTGAATCTTCATTTTACATCAGAGTCAATTGTGCTCCTCAATTCACCCACCTGTCTTTTCCAGAAGACTATGCTCGCTCTCGTAAAAACAGTGTGGATCTTTTTGAAGAACTCATCGATCAAACCGTTGAAAAGATCTCATTGATCCCATTTGAAAGGGCTTTCTATATTCACTTTTCTGGCGGTGATAACCTGCTCTTCAAGATGCATGGCAATCGCTCCAATCTACTACTCATACGAGATCGACAAATACTCAAGCGCTTTAGACATGACATCGCAGAAGAAACTATCATAGAGGCCGATCAACTAGCCCGAAACTATGAATTGACAGAGGCTCGCTATGAAGCACTTGATCGAAACCTGAAAAAGTGGCTGCCTACACTAGGGAAAATACCTTATGCCTATATAAAAGAAAATGGAGATGACAGTTGGGCTGCTATCTCTGATATGCTTAAACAAATAGAACTAGGGATAGTATACATCCGCAGATATCAAGAAGAAATAGTCCTTAGCCTACTTCCAATAGGAGAAGAGATCGCACAATATGAAGACCCTATAGCTGCAGCCAATGCATTCTTTTCTCATAAAATGAGGGGCTTAGGTTTTGAAGGTGAGAAGCATCAATGGAAAAAATACCTAGAGACGCAGTTAAAAAAAGCTGCATCCTACATAGATAAAAATACGGTCAAACTAAGTGAAATTCAAGAAGGCGTACAGCCTGGTCAAATAGCTGATATCATCATGGCTAATTTGCATCAAATACCAGCGGGAGTCTCCGAGGTTGAGTTATTTGATTTTTATCATGATCGAGAGATCACTATCAAACTCAAAAAAGAGCTAAGTCCACAAAAATCTGCTGAGCAGTACTATCGAAAGGAGAAAAATAAAAAGATCGAAATCAACACTTTAGAGCAGAGCATCTTACAAAAGCTAACTCAAGCAGAAAATTGGAAAGAGCAGCTTGATGCTTTGGAACAAATCTCCGATGCGAAAGCCCTCAAATCGTGGCTAAAAGAATCTGGCTTGCAGCGCACCCAGACAGAGGAGGCTGATATATTACCTTATCGCGCATTTGTGGTAGAAGGCTTTCAAGTGTGGGTTGGTAAAAATGCCAAGTCTAATGATATACTTACGCTTAAACATGCCAAAAAGGAAGATCTATGGCTGCATGCCAAGGACGTTTCTGGCTCTCACGTGGTGATCAAGCAGCAAGCAGGAAAGAATTTCCCTAAGCCAGTGATTGAAAAAGCAGCTGGTCTAGCTGCCTATTATTCCAAGCTAAAACATGAAAGTCTAGCTACTGTCATCGTCACTCCAGCCAAGTTTGTGAGAAAAGTAAAGGGTACTCCCGCAGGTGCTGTCAGAGTAGAAAAAGAGGACACACTATTAGTACATCCAGTTAAGCCAAAAGATTTGTAACTTTTAAGAAAATCACTTGATAAACAAAGCGGATGAAAGACCTAAACCCACTCATCATACAAGTAAATCAAAGCCTTATTACCCTACTTAAATCCTTGGAGACTAATGATTGGGACAGACAAACTGTTGCCAAAAAGTGGAAAGTAAAAGATGTGGCAGCACATCTACTTGACGGCAATCTAAGAACGCTCTCCATTCAAAGAGATCGCTACTTTGGCGAAAAGCCTCCTTCTAATCCCACTTATTCAGAACTCGTGTCATGGCTCAACCAACTTAATGCTGACTGGGTACAAGCAAGTAAGAGACTAAGCCCAGAAGTATTGATATTATTGCTCGAAGTAACTAATCCACTCTGCGAATCACATTATCAAAGTCTCGACTTAGCAGAAGAAGCAATCTTTAGTGTGGCTTGGGCAGGAGAAAGCACTAGTCTCAACTGGAAGCATGTCGCACGAGAGTATACTGAACGGTGGCTTCATCAGCAGCAAATTAGAGCTGCTATTGATGATGACTATTTACTTCAGGCAATATTTTATCATCCCTTTTTAGACACTTTGATGCTGGCATTGCCTCATACATTTCGAGCTGTAGAATCACCTGTAGGCACAAGCATTGAAATAGAAATCCCTACTATCGATCAGCTGATGACATGGAGCTTGACCAAAAATGAAAGTGGCTGGGAAGTATTATCCCACTCTACTCAACAAACAGAAAATAAAGTCATCATAGCTGGTAAATCAGCCTGGAAACTGTTTTCAAAGAGTCTTAGATCAGAGGCTATTCAAGATCAGATAAGCCTCAGTGGAGATGAAAAGCTCGGCCAAAAAGTCCTAGAGATGGTTTCATTCATGGCTTAGCTAAGTTTGTTTTCACAACTTAATATTTAAGTATATTTTGAATAAAATTGCTTTTGCAACATTTTTATAAATAGTTAATTATTAATTTCAAAATAATTAACTTGTATGAAAGTTATTACAGCTATGCCAAAGCAAACTTTATCACTTTTACTTTTGCTACTGAGTATCCAAGTATATGCTCAAAAGAAAGCTACTGCACATGTCTTTTTAGAAGATAAAAATCAGCCCTGTCCCAAAATAGTCCTTTCTGATTTTGAAATGATCACTGGGCATTGGATAGGTTCTGGACTAGGTGGAGAAGTAGATGAACTATGGATGCCTGCACGCCAAGGGCAACTTCAAGGGGTTTTTAGATTGGAAAACAATGGGCAAATCATTTTTACAGAGTACATGTCTTTGGTCCAAGACAGCATAGGTTGGATGCTAAAGATTAAGCACTTTTCCAAAGACTTTGAAGGCTGGGAAGATCGAGATAAATCAGAAACTTTTAGACTGATCAAAGCAGAGAAAAACGCACTGTATTTTAGCGGAATTAGCTACATTAGACCTAGTGAAGATGAACTCCTCATATTTGTCGCTTTCAAACAAAAAGACGGTAGCTATCGAGAAGAAGTCTTTGATCTTAATCTAAAAAGTAAACTTAATTAACCACTCTATGCGCCTGATGAGGAATGTATTGCTTGCTACGCTTTGGATCTCTCTTAGCGCTCTAGGCTGTAGTACTAATGAGTCAAATTCGCTCAATACCGCTGCCTATGAAATGGCTGACATGGATGCCGCATCGGTCAAAAGCAGTCAAGAAGCCTCTAATGGCGATATCCAAAATAATGTAACCCTAGATGAAAGACAACTCATCAAGAGAGGCAATATGAGTTTTAGGGTCAAAAATATCCAGACTGCTTATCAGTCTCTCCTATCAATTCTCAAGCAACATCAGGCCTATATCTCATCAGAACAGGAATATACAGATGACTACAGGATCTCTTTCCAAATTGAAATCCGGGTGCCAAAAGATCAATTTGACAGCTTGTCTCAGCAGATAGTTTTGATCGCTGACAGACTAGAAAGTCGCTCTATGAATGTAGAAGATGTCACCGAACAATACCTAGATCTAAAGACCAATATTGAAAATAAAAAAGTACTAGAACAACGCTATGAGGAGCTACTAAAGCAAGCAAAAAATATCAATGAAATCTTAGAAATAGAAAGAAGTCTAAATGCAGTTAGAACTGATATAGATAACTTCACCAAACAGCTGGATTATCTCAGTAAGCAAGTGCAGTATAGCACCATCCAGCTTAATTTCTATGAGGAGCTTCCATACAAAGGCAGTCAAAAAGGCGATAATCTTCTAGATAACATCAAAGAAGCACTAGATACTGGATGGTTTGTCTTTACCAGATTTATGTTGGTGCTGATTGGACTATGGCCTTTTTATCTGGTAGGTGGCCTTATATTCTTATTGGTAAGAAAGCTTCGCAAAAAGAAGGCTTAAGGAACAAGCCACTGACCTACCCAATTAGTGGCACTCTTTTCATACTTCACCCTGATGTGTTCTCCTCTGTTTAGTTGAAGTAACTCTACGGTGGAGATTTGGATTGATATCACGGCAAAGTATTGCCCTTCATTCTCAGTTAGATAATCGTCATAGGTGGATTGTTTGATACCAGTGCCAGGAGCCAATATAGTTCCATATGATTTGCGAGCATCTCCTTGGACTCTTTGCCACCTATCGTGTGTCAATTCATCTCTATGATGAATACCTGCATGCCCTTCCATCCTTATCTGAACTTGTTTTTGCGGGTGATAGAGTAATAGAGATACGCGAGGATTAAAGTTGATATCTACCACTTTTTCAGACCTGATATCCGTGTATATTGTTAGTTTCAGGTCTTCACTCAACTCTCGAAAAACTACTAATCGCTGATGAACACCATCAACACCTACAGTGGCTAAATTAACATACCTAAAAGGGTGCTTTTTATCTAGATAGGCTCTATGAAGCTCATGCTTAATCGTATTAAAAATAGTCTCTAGTGAATCTTCAGGCTTGATGAGTGGCATATTTATTAGAAGTTTAACTATCAAACTCTTCTCAAGCTATCTTGTTAAACATCATTCAACTAAACGCTATCTGCCACATATCTCTTTGTAGGGACAATAACTACACTTATTGACATCGTCTGTCTGATCAAAAGCTTGCTCTGATCCAAACATCTCCTCCACTAACCCTCTAAAATGTTGTTCAAAGTTTGCTTGATAGTCTTGGTAAGCATCGACCTCCTCTGAAATTTTATCCTCCTTCATCTCCAAATAAGGATTAAAATCTTCCTCAAAAATCTCTTTTAGGTTAAAGATTGCTGGCTTTAATGCTAACTGATTGTCAGGAAATTTACTTTGATACAACCAGCCATAAAGCATCGTTTGCATAGCTGCCTTATTCCTGTCTTTGATGGTTCTATCAAATAGACTCTCAATAGACTTAAATTTCTTGGTGTCCTTTCCAGATTTGTAATCTATCAATCTCACTACCTCTCCTACGCGATCTACTCGATCAATGATCCCAGTAAAACCGACTTCTCCTATCTCAGTACTCAAATCAGCCAGATATCGCTCTGCTCTTTCTAGAGATATAATGTCAAAAGGGGCTGTGGACGCGTCTACCTCTAGCAGTCGATTGATATACTTTCGCAGAATATCTCTAACGATACTAAGCAAACCACTTTCTTGAACCTTATCCTCTTCTGCCAACTGATAGTGTGCCCTGATTGCTAGCTCTACACTTGGATCTACCCAATCTTTGAGCCCTGCGATGTCCTCTTTAGTGACATGACTTCTACCTTTGCGTTTCATGAAACCATTGTACAAAAACTCCAAGCTGTAGTGCGCTAGGTTGCCAAAGACAGCTGCATCGATATCTTCTTGTACCTCTTCTTTTTCCTTGATTTCAGCCACATACTGAAAGTAAAACTTGAGTCTACAGTCTAAATATACATTTAGGGCAGAGGGAGAAAGTTGCTTCACCACCTTTCCATCACTTTTGAGCCATTTCTGCATGCGAGCTAAGACATCTGGAGATTTTGCAATTGTGATTTCAGGAGTACTTTCTAGTGAAACTGGCACATGAATCACTTGCTCTGTAATCGGTAAGCCACTTTCTAGTTGAAGTTGCTGAATGTATCGGCTCTTTTCACCTGCTTTGCCTTGCTCTGCTTCAGTCGTATAGATGAGATGAATCTCCTTAGCTCTATGCAACAATCTGTAAAATGTATAGGCATAGATAGAGTCATTTTGCTCCTGTACTGGCAGTCCAAAAGCCTTTCTTAGGTTAAAAGGTATCATGGAAGATAGCGAAACACTAGGAGGAAAACTAGCCTCATTCATCTGACAGATGATAACTCGCTTGAAGTCCAAATTTCTAGACTCAAGCACCCCCATCAACTGTAGTCCATGCAAAGGCTCGCCTTCAAAAGGCAATCTCACCTCCTTAAAAACTTGTCTAAACAATCGGATAAAGAAATCCATATTGACTTTCAGTTCATGCTGTTTAGCAAAGAGATCCTTGAGTCTGTTGAGCTGTTTGAAACATTGAAAGAGATAAGTGCGCTGTAGCTTATCCTTTGAGATCAATTCCCCAAGTGCCAATATAACTGCCTCTAAATAGTCAAATAGATCATCAGCCCTCAGTGACTTGAACACTAAAGCAAAAAAATCTCCTCCAGCAGCTAACTCATGCGCTCCAATATAAACCTTGTTTTGACTTTCAATTTGTTGGATCAAGTCTTCAGAAAAAGCTTTATTGGCCATCCTGAGATAAACAGAACCCAAAAGAGCTTTCACTGGCTTGTGATAGAAATACCACCTATCCTCTTTCATTACTGCGTACTTTTGTAAGCTCAGTAGAGATTCTAGAAAGGAATAAACTGGTGCATTTCGGACAGGATAACCCATCGTCACATTGACTTGATTGATATTATCAGGCAAGTGATGCATGATCGGAAAGAGCATATTCTCATCAGGCATGATGACAACTGTCTCTTCCAGCGGCTCAGATGGTTGAATTTCTTTGAGTAAAGAGGCTACCAAATTGGCCTGATTGACTCGAAGTGGTATCGCATGGACTTGAATCTCTGCCTTAGCAGACTGAATATGTGCGGGAACCTCTGCGGGAAAAGTAGGTCCGAGTATGGGGTCTTTGATATAGTCTCTAAAGAAAAGTCCTGCTTCTTGTGCTTTATTGGCTATATAATATTGATCAATATCCCAAAAAATCTCAGAGCCAAAGACACTCACATAATGCTTGATCAAAATCTCTTCTGTAAGCGTGAAGGCATTGAAACCGACATAAATGTAATGGTGCGTTGGCGGTGCTATGTCTTGAATGCTCTCAGCGACTTGCCTGTAGAGCATCCCACCATAAGCCAGTCCTGATACTTGGAGAGAAGACTTATATGCTTCATATAGTGGGCCTAATAGCTCCCAAAAACGAAGGAATTTATCTTGATGATCTTTTTCTCTAACTTTGAAATCCTTCCAAAAGGCTGCGATTAACTCAATCTGCTCTGGAGTCAAAAAACTATAGTCTGAACTCATCTCCTTGATATCTTTCAAATAGACATACAGCTTTTTAGCATCTACTAGAAAATGATCAATATCATTGAAATCCCTGAGGATCAACTCCCCCCAATAGTAAAATCGATCAAAACTCTCTGGCTGAGGATGGATATTTTGATAGACTTTATACAGTTCAAATAAAAGTGTCAACTGATCTGAAGGTCTCCTCCCTGCATGGCTGTAAAAAACATCCTCTATCGTCAATATCTCAGGCATCCAAGTTGCCTTAGTCACTAGACTCGCAAGACTCTTAGTGAAAAATAATCCAGCCCTCCTATTAGGTAAAACTATTCGGATCTTTCTGAGATCTTCATGCTTATGGTAGATTTGGCTGGCAGTTGCTGATAAAAAGGTCTCCATATCAATTCACTTCTTTAATTGTCCCCGTCTCTAGATAGCACAAGTAACCTTTAACAGGAACTTCTAAAAGCTCCTTAATGAGCTGCATATATTCTTTTACTTGATCATTGTAAGCTGCTTTTTCCCCTCCTGTTTTAAAATCAACGACTGTTGCACCACTAGGCTGGACAATCACCCTATCTGGACGCTTTTGCTTTCCATCTGGGAGCAAAATCCCTTGCTCAGTCATCACTTCAGACCTCGTATCAAACCATGAAGCGAATAGCGGATTCTTGAATAACTGATCTAATTGTTGCTCCACATTTTCCATTTCCTCAGTATTGATTTTTCCATCAAAGAAATAAGACTGTAAAATCCCTTTGATGTCCTCTCGATAACGCGCCTTTTCTAGCAATTCATGGATCAAAAGACCATAATTACGCTTATTCCGCTGCTCAAGCCCCTCAGCAGAAAAATCTACTGCATAGGTTTTGACTTCTAACAAAGATGTCCAATGTCTATATCTCCACTGGAGTGAAACTGGAGGAAGTGGATTGCTCAAACTTCTTTCTTGATTTGGCCATTCACCCAAT
Source organism: Penaeicola halotolerans (assembly GCF_016464625.1). Lineage (GTDB taxonomy): Bacteria > Bacteroidota > Bacteroidia > Cytophagales > Cyclobacteriaceae > Penaeicola > Penaeicola halotolerans. Next base: position 303,850 of record NZ_JAEAGO010000001.1, on the reverse strand, counting down.
TGATAAATCCCTGTACTTGCATCAAAGCCTTCGCTCAGATTTAAATTATCAATTGAAACATGTTGACTTGATAGCAGTCTTTTGAAAACATCCTCTAACCTGACTATAGAGTTTGTGTTTTTCTCTCCATCAGGTATCAGTCCCCAAAAGATCTCCTCAGCCCTCGTGAGTGCAACATAGATCATATTCAAAGAATCAAGATAGTTGAGCAAGACTTCATTTACATAGTAATCTGAAAAGTGAGATTCGAGTAATGAAGTAGTCAAACTGATCGGTACTACAGGCATCGGTTCCAAACCACAGGGATAAGGAGCCCATGTGACGCTATTTTTCAAATTGACGATTTCCCATGTCATAAATGGCATCAAGACCGCTTTAAACTGTAAGCCCTTAGACTTATGAATAGTCAAAATACGGAGTGCATCATGTCCTTCAGGGATCTTCACAGTACGCTTGTCACTATTGTCTTCCCACCAGATCAAAAATTCACCAAGATCAGAACGCTGCTTACCCACAAAATCATAAATAGCTTCTTTGAAGCCAGAAAGATAGGCACGCTCTTTAGGCTCATCTTGTAAATCCAAGGTTTCTGTCAATACCTCTACCAATTCTAATAATGGAAGCTGTCTCCAAGCGTCTGTCATCTTATCGAAATGTTCCATTTCTGATAAAAGTCTTACAGGAATAGACTCTATATCAAAAAGCTCATGAGCAGGCTCAGCACCTTTGATCAGCTCACGATAGTACCACATAGTCTTCATTTGTACTTGATCAGCCTGATTCCAGAGGTACTTCATGGCTGCAAGGAGACACTTTACTACAGCAGCCTTGCTCAGGCTCATCGCTTCATCAGAAAGCACATCATATTGATACCCATCAGCTACATGCTCTGCTGCGTACTTCATCAGCGCATCTGCTATGAGTTGGCCTTCTGACTTTTTTCTAACCAAGATAGCAATGTCTCTAAGCGCATAACCATGATCTTGCAAGCTGCGCAACATGGCTGGGATGCGTTCCAGAATCTCTTCATTTTTATCAGCTGCCTCCGCTGACTTTTGGACAAACTCTAGCTTGACCATTCCTTGAAAAGTAGCCGCTTGCTTTCTTGAAGAGACTTTTTGATGGACAGCTTCATAAGCTCGAGATAGCATAGAGGTATCCAGTTCTACTCCTATTTTACTTCTGACACCATCCTCCATCACACTAGGTAGGAGCTCAAACAACGCATTATTAAAATGCACTACATTGGGTAAACTTCTGAAATTTGTATCAAGATTTTTATTCTCAATATAAGCTGAGCCCATTTGCTCTTCTACACCTTCTAGTAAAAGCTTCATCTCTCCACCTCTCCAGCGATAGATAGATTGTTTCACATCTCCTACCAGTAGATTGGTGTTTCCTTCTGCTAGCGAATTTTCCAGTAAAGGCCTAAAACTCTCCCACTGAAATCCTGAGGTATCTTGAAACTCATCAATCAAAAAATGTTTAAACCGTGTACCTACCTTTTCATAGACAAATGGTGCTTCATTTTCTCTGGTGATTTCCTTTAAAAACTCATTGGCATCAGAAATCATGACGATATTTTCATCAGCCTTGAGTGCTTGCAGCTCTTCGAGCAAATGTCTGATCACCCCAAAGACATAGAAATTCTTGTAAACTGCTTGCAAGGTATTCCATGCCATTAATCCTGCGGGTATTTGTCCTAAGATTTGACCGAGACCATCGGTATATGCCGCTAGAATAGCCGTCTCATTTGGATCGGACTTCTTATGCCATTTACTTGTATCATCTATGGCAGTCAGCATGGTAGGAGAAGTCTTACTGTAAGGTTCATTTTTATCCCCAAGCTTGTCAAACTTCAGCGTAAATGAGCGACTTCCTCCTGCAAAATCCGTCCACTGAAGTCCATATCTTTCCCTGATCTCATTGGCCCTTTGCTTCATATTTAGTGACTGATCAATGAGTGATCTCCGCTGCTCATCTAGTAGTGTCTTAAGTGCATCTAAGCGCGTGCTATCTGCTAGAAAATTCTTGATTTCTCTTTGTGATGCCTTGAAATCTTCCTCAAATAGCTGCTTACCTAATGTGGCCATATTTTTTCGAATATCCCAAGTACCACCTTCTTGTATTTGAGACTCTGCAAAGGCAACCAACCACTTTCGCAAGTCGCCATCAACTTGTACCTTCTCTACTACTCGCTCTATCAAGCGATCTAGGACGGCCTCATTGTCCATCTCGATGTCAAACTTGGCCTGCAGGTCTATCTCTCTAGCAAAAGCTCTCACCACGCGCTGAAAGAAACTATCAATCGTACTGACAGAAAAATCCGCATAGTGATGCAAAATCTCTGTCAAAACCAAAGAAGCTCTAGCCTTAAGTTGTTCTGGGGACATGGCCAGATGAGTCAATAAATCCCCATCCAACTTCTCTTGAGGATCTACCCTGTGACATAAGCGCTCCAAGACTTCAATGATGCGTTCCTTCATTTCTTGGGTAGCCTTATTAGTAAAAGTCACCGCCAAAATATTTCTATAGGCATAGACATCTTGCAAAGCTAGCTTGAGGTACTCTAATGTGAGCGTATAAGTTTTTCCTGACCCAGCAGAGGATTTATAAATAATAAAAGGCTTCTGAGAAAAATCGGCTATCGGACTCATAGCCTAAAATTATACATTTTGATGAGCTTCTGAACAAAAGCTGTGAAATATGAGACAAATAGTGTCTCTAAGCTTAAAGATCTACCAATATGAATACTTACTGCTTTGTCAGAGAGGAATGAATTTGCTGAAGGGCTTGCCAGTAGTTTTCCTTGGCGTCAGTGTGTGTGAATAAAAACAAAAAGGGTTCGATTAACTCTAATTCCATGAGTTGAAATGAGCCATCCTTTCTTCTCACCCCATCTACCCTAGCATACAAGGTCTCTTGACCAAACTGTGTCATCAAGGCGTCTCCGTAAGCTCTGATCTCCGCAGGCAACGCAGGGGTATGAATAGTGCCACCTAAAAAATGTTGCACCCTGAAGTCTCCTGGTTTAGCGGTCTTCAACACACTGTGACTAAACTGTCCTCCAAAATAAATCATGGACCACTCACCCTCAGAGGCGATCTCCTCTACAAAGGGCTGAATCAAAAAAGACTCTTCCATGATCAAAGCCTGAATCTCCACCTGCTTGGCTACTGCTAACTCGCGATTCAGCTTGTAAGTATGCTTAGCCCCTCCACTGACACATGGCTTGACGATCAGTTGATCAGTATCAAAGCGACCAAAGAAAGTGGATAAATCTATCTCCTCTCCTTTTTCGACCCATACACTTGGTACGATGTCAAAACCAGCAGCTTCAATCTCTGATAGATAATGCTTATCCGCATTCCATTGGATAATGTCAACCGAATTAACCATAGGGTAACCGGCAGACTTCATAGAAGCTAGCCAAGCGGTGAATTCTGCATAGCGATCAAAATAATCCCAAGGTGATTTGACCACTAAAAGATCGTACTGTCCCCAAAGCACATTAGGATCAGACCAAATCTCAAAAGTCACCGAAGCACCTTTTGTCGTCAAAAACTTATACAGCAACTCATCTTCACTTTCAACATTATCGTTATAGTTGAGTAAATCTGGGCAAGTAATCAAGGCTATTTTCATTGGGATACTATGGTTTCATTAGGCTGCAAAGGAAATAAAGAAGCCGTCTGAATCATAACCTTTGATCAAATTTACCTAGATAAATTTCAGGTGGTTTCAAATAAATCCTAATCAAGGATCAACTTGAATTTTAACACATATGCGTGTTGAATAAATTAGAATGATTCTAAAAAATTCAAATGAAGGCTTTCTCCTTCCATGAATTTCCTTATTTTTGAATCTTAGCCATTTACTAATGAAAGATAAACTCGTCATCATACCTACTTACAATGAACGTGAAAATGTAGCTGATATCATCTCAGCTATATTGAATCTGCCTGGTGAATTTGAGTTATTGATCATAGATGATGCTTCCCCTGATGGTACTGCTGACATTATTAGAGACCTTCAAAAAGACTATCCTAATCGCCTGCACTTAATCAGCCGAGAAGGCAAACTAGGTCTAGGAACAGCCTACATCACAGGTTTCAAATATGCTCTGGAGCATCAGTATACGTACATTTTTGAAATGGATGCAGACTTCTCTCACAATCCGCAAGATCTTGTCAAACTCTATGAAGCTTGTGCCGAAGAGGGAAATGATATGGCCATAGGATCACGCTACATCAATGGTGTGAATGTGGTCAACTGGCCAATGGGCAGAGTTTTGATGTCCTACTTCGCTAGTAAATATGTGAGATTCATCACAGGCATGGAGATACAAGATACTACAGCGGGATTTAAATGTTATCATAGACGTGTCTTAGAATGCATCAACCTTGATAATATCAAGTTTATCGGATATGCTTTTCAAATAGAAATGAAATTCACTGCATGGCTGCATGGCTTCAAGATCAAGGAGGTGCCTATTATCTTTACTGACCGCACAAGGGGTAGTTCTAAGATGTCCTCTGGCATATTTAAAGAAGCTGTATTTGGTGTGATCTCTATGAAAATCAACTCACTTTTTAACCGTTACCAAGCCATTCCTAATCAAACTTGATTGCCTTGATCGGTGAGATACCAGAAATGATCACTGTAGGTAAAAACTGCACCAAAGCTACCGAAGTAAATACCAAGACATTTAGTGCAATAATCATCAACCAATCCCAAGCAATAGGCACATAAGTCATGTAGTAGTTTGCAGGATCTAGAGGAATCAATCTAAATTGATATTGTAACAAACCAAAGCCCTGGCCTATCACGTTTCCGATAAGCAAGCCTTTTAAGACAATCTTTACACCATTGAAGACAAAAATCCTGCTGATCAGTCTATGAGTAGCTCCCATTGATTTGAGTAATCCAATCATCTGCGTGCGCTCCATGATGAGGATAAAAAGTATCGAAACCATATTGAAACATGCTACGAATACGATCAAGACTAGAAAAATCCTAACATTGCGACCGATCAAAGTGAGCCAGTCAAATATCTCCATGTACTTATCTGTACTACGCTCAAGCTTCAAATCAAAGTCCAAGATATCAACGAGTGCAGCAGTACGAGCTTCGATCTCCTCTGCCTGATTGATGAACACTTCATAGCCCCCTACTTGATCCTCAGACCAGCCATTGAGCCTTCTGATAAGATCGAGATGACCTATGACCAACCTATTATCAAATTCCTCTAATGCGGAATTATAGATACCCACAACAGTCAATCTTCTAAATCTAGGAGGATCTTGTACAAAATACATTAGCACACGGTCTCCCACAGCAAGCTGCATACGATTTGCGATCTTCTCACTCAAGACTATTTGGTTGATGGCATTGCTATCACTAAAATCAATCATCCTACCTGACTGGATCAAAGGCTGAAACCGTAGAGTATCAAAATTAGCCTCAACGCCTTTGAGTATGACACCATCCACTTCCTCTTCTCCTTTGAGCAGGCCAGCTTTGTGCGCATAAGTTTGCACATGCGATACAAATGGATAGTCTCCTACCTGCTCATAAAACTCACTTCGCTTACTGATAGGAGGCTCTTCAAAATCCTCTACTAAAGTGTATTTTGATACTTGATAGTGTCCCGCTAAGTTGAAAACTTTATCACTAATTGTTTTTTTGAACCCTCCAAAAATCAAAAAAGACACTAAAATGATCGCCAAACCAATGGCAATACTCGCTACAGCTATTTGATGGATTGTCGAAGAAAAGCCATTTCCTTGTTTGACTTTGATTCTTTGAGCTATGAAATAGGAAAGGTTCAAAGATGTTGTAATTTTGATTGAGCAATTGAAAAATCCATGCTAAAATATACATTCCTCTTGACATTATTGCTGATCACGGGCTTTCAGTGCAAGTCAACTGCTGAAAAAACGGAACAACCTCTCTCAGCTGATATCATTGTAGGCGCTGAGCAACCTGAGCGCTACCTCGATTTGCTCATAGGCAAAAAAGTAGCCTTAGTAGTCAACCAAACCTCCACTGTCAAAAACAAGCATTTAGTTGACTTCCTCTTACTAGAAGGTGTCTTGGTCAACAAAGTATTTGCCCCAGAACATGGTATCAGAGGTCAGGCAGATGCTGGTGCTACTATCAATAATGAGATAGATGAAAAAACTGGCCTGCCGATCATCTCACTTTATGGTGCCAATAAAAAACCTAGCAAAGAAGCTTTAGCAGACGTGGATATTGTCATTTTTGACTTACAAGATGTGGGAGCTCGCTTCTATACCTATATCTCTACACTCCATTATGTCATGGAAGCCTGTGCAGAGTCAGGCAAAAAACTCATCGTACTAGATCGTCCTAATCCTAATGGTGACTACATCGATGGACCAATCTTAGAAAAGGAATTCAGTTCATTTGTTGGAATGCATCCCATCCCTATCGTACATGGGTTGACAGTAGGTGAGCTCGCTCAAATGATCAATGGTGAAAAGTGGCTAGCAAACAAGCTTAGCTGTGATTTGACAGTCATTCCAGTCAAAAACTATACGCATCAAACAGCTTATAGTTTACCTATCAAACCTTCTCCTAACCTACCCAATGATCAGGCTATCCGACTTTATCCATCCTTGTGCTTATTCGAAGGTACGGATGTATCAGTCGGTAGAGGAACAGATTTTCCATTCCAAGTTTATGGCTTCCCTGACAAGGCTTATGGTCAATTTACATTTACACCCAAAGCTAAGACAGGAGCCACACAACCTCCACACAAGGATAAGCTTTGTTATGGAGAGGATTTGAGAAAAGCCCCCATAAAAGGTCAGTTCAGCTTGTCTTATCTACTCAAAGCCTATGAAGCTAGTGGAAGATCTGAGAAGTTCTTTAATGCTTTTTTTGACAAATTGGCTGGCACTGATGAACTCAAAGCTCAAATCATCGCAGGTTTATCGGAAGAAGAGATAAGGTTTAGCTGGTCAGAGCCACTGGCAGCTTACCAATCGATGAGAAAGAAATATTTGATTTACCCTTAAGCATGGATAAAAAATTACGCATTATATATATGGGTACGCCTGAGTTTGCTGTACCCAGTTTGACAGCATTAGTCGAAGCAGGCTATCATGTAGTAGCTGTGATCACTGCACCCGACAAGCCGCAAGGAAGAGGACGTGTTTTGACAGGGTCTCCAGTTAAAGATGAGGCTCTCAGACTACAGATTCCGGTCTTACAACCGACCAATCTCAAAAGTCCAACATTTATAGAGGAATTAAGCAGTTATCAAGCGGATCTTCAGATTGTAGTAGCTTTTCGCATGTTGCCTGAGGTCGTTTGGAACATGCCTCCCATGGGTACTTTCAACCTACATGCTTCCCTACTTCCTAATTATCGTGGCGCTGCCCCAATCAACTGGGCCATCATCAATGGTGAAAAAGAAACAGGTATCACCACATTTTTCTTAAAGCATGAAATAGATACGGGTAATATAATCTTTCAAGAAAAAGAACCAATCCATCCTGAGGATAATGTAGGGACACTCTATGAGAGACTAATGAATAAGGGAGCTAAACTAGTAGTAAAAACAGTTGCTGCGATCACTTCTGGTGATTACCCTCAATTATCCCAAAATGAAGCCGACTTCAAACATCATGCGCCAAAAATCTTTAAAGAAACATGTGAAATAGACTGGCAAAAACCAGCTTTGGAAATCCATAACTTAGTAAGGGGATTATCTCCATATCCTGCTGCGTGGACTACATTTCAGGAGAAAACTTGTAAGATCTACGCTACAAAAGTGACTGATCAAAAAGCAACAAAGACTCCTGGGAGTTTTAGTACAGATGGTAAAACTCATCTACATTTTCATGCTAAAGATCATCAGATAGCCATTTTAGAAATTCAGATGGAGGGCAAAAAACGACTCAAGATAGAGGAGTTTCTCCGGGGAACTAAAATAGAATCTGAATAGAAAAGAAAAAGGGATGTTGTAATTATACAGCATCCCTTTTTTATGTTAAATAGGAAGTGATTAGGCTCTCCCTAAATTTTTCAAATGAGAAATATGGGAAGCAAAAGCCACTCTCATCTTCGGATATTCTATGTAAGGAATATTATATTCTTGACAAACTTGCTTAATGATCTTGCTGATCTCAGGATAGTGTACATGCGACACTTTTGGGAAAAGGTGATGCTCTATTTGAAAATTAAGTCCTCCCAAGAACCAAGAGATGATCTTGTTATTAGTAGCGAAGTTAGCTGTAGTTTTCAACTGATGGATAGCCCACTCATCTTCGATACGATTAGTTTCAGCATCTGGCAATGGGAAATGTGTATCTTCTACAGTATGTGCCAGCTGGAATACCACACTAAGTACAATTCCTGCAAACATTCCATAGATTACAAATCCTATCAACCATGGCCAGAAGCCTATGAAATAAATGGGAATCGCTAGGAATAAAACTAAATGCAAAGCTTTGAAGCCCCAGAAAGAAATATGATCTCTCACTTTCATTTTGGCCATTGGCATATTACCTACCTTTTTGGTAAAGTACTTCTCATAGTCTGTGAAGAAAACCCAGTATAGATACAGTAATGAATAAGCTGCTATCGCATATATATGCTGATACTTATGGATGCCATATCGTTTTTGTGAATCACAAAGCCTCAAGAAAGGTCTAGCATCGATGTCATCATCTACTTCATTGATATTAGTAAAAGAGTGATGCACTACATTGTGTTTGGTGCTCCACATAAAGACATTGGCTCCTAAGAAATTGATAGAAGAACCTGCCAATTTGTTGACCCAAGTGTATTTACTGAAACTACCATGCGCGCCATCATGCATGACATTGAAGCCGATGAAAGCCGTGAGCGCTCCTAATAACAGACACTCTGCTAAAGCCAGAAGTGTAGGAGGTGTAAAGAAAACTAGATGAACATAAACAGCAATAAAGCTGATAACCATTAAAATGGCTTTGATAAATAACTTGTAATTACCGGTACTTGACTTACCTACTTCTTGAAAGTAAGCAGAAATTCTGTTTTTAAGCTCTAAGTGGAAGGTTCCCTTAGTGTTAAATCTTGGTGCTAGCATGTGTAATGGATAATGGTAATTGAAATGTAATGTGTGTGGGTGGGTATTTGAGGTTGATTGGAATTTTTATAAATATAATCACTAAACGCTTTACTCAAACATTTAATTCAAAAAAATATAATTATATCGGTATGAATGGATAAAACCGCTATGGAATAACGATTAAAAACAAGAGGCTCGAATAAATCGAGCCTCAATTACTTTATTTCTTAGTGGATTTGCCACCAGATTTGGAGCTATCTCCTGAGTTTGAGATAGTTTCTCTCATGTCAGTATCTGCCTGGATGTTTTGCATGCGATAGTAATCCATCACACCTAACTGACCATTTCTGAAAGCTTCTGCGATAGCTTGAGGCACTTGTGCTTCTGCTTCTATTACCTTTGCTCTTGCTTCTTGTGCTTTTGCGCGCATTTCTTGCTCTTCAGCTACGGCCATGGCTCTTCTTTCCTCGGCCTTAGCTTCTGCGACCTTAAGATCTGCTGTTGCCTGGTCTATTTGAAGTTTAGCACCGATGTTTGTTCCTACATCTACGTCTGCGATATCGATAGACAGGATTTCAAAAGCTGTACCGGCATCTAGCCCTCTCTGAAGTACGAGTTTAGAAATCTTATCAGGATTTTCTAGTACGTTCTTATGTGAATTAGCAGAACCGATAGAGGTAACGATACCCTCACCTACTCTGGCTAAGATCGTATCCTCACCAGCACCACCGACTAGCTGTTGGATGTTAGCACGAACGGTCACTCTAGCAATAGCGATCAATTGGATACCATCTGCGGCTACTGCTGCTACTTTAGGAGTAGTGATTACTTTTGGATTGACAGATATCTGAACAGCCTCGAATACGTCTCTACCCGCTAAGTCAATAGCTGTAGCCTGCTTAAAAGATAGGTTGATATTAGCCTTATCAGCAGAGATTAAAGCTCTGATTACATTTGGCACATTACCTCCTGCTAGAAAGTGTGTCTCTAGATCATTTGTTGTCAAAGAAAGACCAGCCTTAGTCGATGTAATCAATGAATTAACAATAATACTTGGTGGTACTTTTCTGATTCTCATCCCAACTAGCTCCAACAAACCAACTCTCACACTGGCAAATTGAGCCGTGATCCATAGATTGACAGGTACGAAATAGAGAAATATAAAAAGAACTATAATGGACGCGAAAAGCGCCACAATGACTAAAATGTTACCATCCATATTAATTAAATTAAGGGTTCAATTGTGATTCTATTATCTTTCAAACTAATGATTTTGACCTTAGTACCAGCTGGCACATAGGTACCAGTAGACTTTACTTCATATACTTTTCCAAAAATATCTGCTTTGCCTACTGGCTTAATATCTGAAAGTGCCTCCCCTTCTTGACCTACTTCCAGACCATCATGAACACCTTCATTGACTCTGGAATTTATAGAGCTCTTGAGACTATATTTATCCCAAGCCCCAGATCTAAATCCATAAATCAAGGCAAACAAGCTCACTCCTAAAGTGAGTGTCAAAAAGATATAACCAATGGTTGGACCAAAATAACTAAAAGCAAAGAACACACTGATCGCAGAAAAACAAACGCCTAAGATTCCTACTATAGTGGTTCCTGGCACAAATATGATCTCCGCTAAAATCAGTACAAGTCCTAGTCCTGCTAGTACGATGAGCCCAATCCATTCTATCATTTGCTTATATTTTTCTCAATATACAAATTCTAGCCTTGTATCAATATGCCTTTGCAAAAATCACACGACCTTTTGATGGCTTACCTGTCAAGATACAGCTGCCATCCTCTTGCTTTTGATCCAAAGGAATACAACGAATAGTGGCTTTAGTCTCTTCTTTGATACGCGTCTCCGTCTCAGAAGTACCGTCCCAGTGCGCAGAGATGAAGCCCCCTTTTCCCTCAAGCACTTCCTTGAACTCTTCATAAGAATTGACCTCAGTGATGTGGGCAGCTCTGTAGTCAAATGCCTTTTGATAGATGTTGGCTTGAATATCATCCAAAAGTGTACTGATTTTTTCTAGGATATCCCCATTTTTTAAATCAAACACCTCTTTAGTCTTTGTGTCTCTTCTAGCTAGCTCTACTGTACCATTTTCTAAGTCTTTAGGACCAATGGCTATACGAACTGGCACACCTTTCAGTTCGTACTCGGCAAATTTCCAACCTGGCTTATGTGTGTCCCTATTGTCAAACTTCACAGAAATACCAGCTGGTAAAAGTTTGTCTTTGATTTTCTTGACCTCAGCAGTGATTTGCTCCAGCTCCTCCTCACTTTTAAAGATCGGTACGATCACCACTTGAATAGGTGCCAACTTTGGAGGCAATACTAATCCATCATCATCGGAGTGCGCCATGATCAGTGCCCCCATGAGTCTAGTACTTACTCCCCAAGAAGTCCCCCAGACATAATCTAACTTTCCTTCCTTATTGGCAAACTTCACCTCAAATGCCTTGGCAAAATTCTGACCTAAGAAGTGTGAGGTTCCTGCTTGAAGTGCCTTACCATCCTGCATCAATGCCTCTATACAATACGTTTCATCTGCACCAGCAAAGCGCTCGTTGGCAGTTTTGACTCCTTTGATCACTGGCATTGCCATAAACTCCTCTGCAAATCGTGCATAGACGCCAAGCATTTGCTCAGTCTCTTCCATGGCTTCTTGTCTAGTCGCATGCGCAGTATGTCCTTCTTGCCACAGAAACTCAGCTGTTCTTAAAAATAGACGCGTTCTCATCTCCCATCTGACTACATTGGCCCATTGATTGATCAAAAGAGGCAAGTCACGGTATGATTGCACCCAGTTTTTATACGTACTCCAAATCACTGTCTCAGAAGTAGGACGCACGATCAGCTCTTCCTCCAACTTAGCGTCTGGATCTACTACGATGCCACTGCCATCCTCCGCATTTTTGAGACGATAGTGCGTCACTACAGCGCACTCTTTGGCAAAGCCTTCCACATGGCTAGCCTCTTTACTTAAGTATGACTTTGGTATGAATAAAGGAAAGTAGGCATTGGTATGACCAGTATCTTTAAACATCTTATCCAACTGCGCCTGCATTTTTTCCCATATAGAATATCCATAGGGTTTGATCACCATGCATCCACGTACGGCAGAGTTCTCTGCCAGATCCGCTTTTTTCACTAACTCATTGTACCACAGTGAGTAATCCTCACTTCTTTTTGGCAACGCCTTGCTCATAATGGATTAATATAGGATAAAATATTACTATTAAAATTTCATTATTTAGATGAGGAACAAATATAAGTTTTTAATATTTTTAAACCCATAATAAATATTACCGTATATTAGAGGAGAAATCAATAAGAAAGGAGAAAACTATGTTCAAGTCCATTTCGCCCAAGATTGTGCTATTAGGAGTAGGTGTCACAATGTACTCATGTAGCCCTGACTTCATGGCTTCAAGCAGTGAACAGTACGATGATGTTTACTTTGCTTCCACCAAAGGAGGCCCTGTAGCTAACATACAAGGAGCTGTGCCTAATAATAATCCTCAAAACTTTGTATCCTATCAAAGACAAGAGAATTATAACACGCTTCAGGAGGAGAACTTCTCCGCTAGAAATGTGAACCCCGAATATATTGCTCGCTACCAGCAGCAAAATCAAGGGTCTAACGATACTAGTAGAGATGCTTACAGCAGCCAAAGTAATGACGCTTATTACTATGATGAAACTCAAGGTCAACAACAGCAATATAATACTACTGCTGATGGCCAGCAGGACATCAATGTGTACAACAACTTCTATGGATATAATAATCCTACTGGACCAGTATTTAACAACTTCAATACATTCAATACTTTCGGTAGATTTAACAGATTCAATAGATTTGGTTGGGGTGGCTTCTATGATCCATGGGGATTTAGACCTGGGTTTAATACTGGTTGGAATGTAGGCTGGAACTCTTGGACTGGATTTAATGTAGGTTTTGGATTTGGAACTGGCTTTGGTTCACCTTGGGGATGGGGTAATGGTTTCTATGATCCTTTCTGGGGCGGTCCTATCGGTGGTGGATTTTACGATCCTTTCTGGGGACCAACTTACGCATGGGGCAATCCTTACGGTGGCTTCTGGGGTAATCCTTGGGGAAGTCCTTTCTGGGGAAGACCAAATGTAATTATCGTAAACCCAGGTGTGGAAAGACCAACTAGAGACATCGTAAGAGGTTCTAGAATGGGTAGATCAACAGTACCAAATGTCTCAACTGCTAATAATGCTAATGTGACTCCTGGTAGACCAAATAGAGTAGCTTATACTAATACGAATACAGATAGTCGTGATTTCTCAAAGTCTCAAAATGAGTACTACAATAGAAGTAGAGCGACAGGTTCGGTAAGTAACTATAATGGTCAAACGAGATCTGCAGCAGCTATGAGAAGTGGTGCGGTCAGCAGTCCTGCAACAACTAACAGCAGAACTTATAGCCCGACTAACAGTCCAGCAGTAAGAAACGCTGCACCTGCTAGAACAACTGGCAGTAGAGTAAGTCCAGCAGCAACAGGCAGAAGAGGAGCTACATATATTCCTAATAGTAGAACAACATCACCTACTAGAAGCGCTTATAGCAGACCAACTGCACCTACTAGAAACACTTATAGTGCGCCTAGAACAAATACGAACAGTAGATCAACCTATACGCCACCAAGCAGATCTAACTCTAACAGTAGATCTACTTATACTCCACCGAGTAGAAGTAACTACTCACCTCCTGCAAGAACTGGAGGATCGACAGGTGGAGGATCTAGAGGAGGAAGTGTCTCTTCAGGTGGTGGCTCAAGAAGAGGAGGGAATTAATTCCCTCTTTTTTTTACCAAAATTTTTCCGAAATTTTTAAATAATGGAATGACCTTTGGACAGGGTCAGTGGAATAACTATCTCTAAATTCAAGCATATGAAAAGGTTAAAAAACATACTAGGCATCGTAGCAGCACTGTTTATAGCTCAGCCTATATATGCTCAAGTGGTACCAGGAGCAGCTGGATACTACAATGACGCCCTACTTTTTAGCAATACACAATATGGTGCCTCTGCCAGAGTCTTGGGTATCGGTGGTGCGCAGATGTCTCTAGGTGGTGATATTAGCAATATTTCTGGAAACCCAGCTGGATTAGGCTTTATCAGAAGATCAGAAATTAGCTTTAGCCCTAGCTTTAGTGGTTTCGGTTCTGACAGCAACTATCTTGGCTTTAATGACAGCGACAATGCTTCTAATTTTAATATTGGTAACTTAGGACTAGTTATCAGCAATGTCAAAGACCCGCTACAACTAGGTAAGTGGAGAGGTGGTAGTTTCGGTATTGGCTATAGCCGCATGCGTAACTTTAGAAATAATCAGCGATATGTAGGAGAAAATGGTGTATCCTCGATTATCGACTCATTTGTAGAACAAGGCTCAGGGATCTCTCCTAGTGAGATTGGTGGATTTGGCTTGGCTGGTGCTGCCTATAATTCATACTTGATCGATCCAGATCCTAACTTTCCAAATGAGTATATCCCATTTACACTAGCACCTCCTTTTCAAAGTGAGCTTATAGAGACAAGGGGCCGTATAGATGATATCAATTTTTCTTATGGTGGTAATTATGACAACAAAGTGTTTTTCGGTGCTTCCATTGGAATTTCTTCTTTGAACTACTCGATCAATAACCAGTTTTCCGAGAGCTTTGATGATCCTGCGATCAGTGGTTTTAATATAGACGAGACATTGGCTATCAATGGTACTGGAGTCAATGCTACTGTCGGTGTAATTGTAAAACCTATTCACTGGCTCAACTTGGGAGCTACGATCAAAACACCTACCACTTATCGTCTATCAGAAGAAAGCTTTGGCAGAATAGATGCCTTTTATAATAATTTCGAATATCAATTCATCAATGAGGATGGCGACTTAGAGTCCATCTTCCTCAACGATGAATTTGGAGAGACTCCTGTTTTTGTCTCTGACTATCGCATCACTACTCCTATGCGAATCAATACAAGTGCGACACTTTTCGCAGGGAAGTTTGGTTTCGTCAGTGCAGATGTGGAATTCGTAGATTATACAAGGATGCGAATCAACTCAAGAGATTTCTCTCCTAGAGAGGATAATCAAACGATCAGAAACATCTATCAAAATACGATCAATTACCGTTTAGGTGGTGAATTCAGATATGACATGTTCCGATTGAGAGCAGGATATAATATACAAGGAGATCCATATGCTGACAGCGATTATGACCGCAGTGTACAGGCAATTAGCTTTGGTGCAGGGCTGAAGTTCCAAAACTATTATGTAGATTTTGCCTTTGTCAATACCAAGTTCAATACGTTGTATTCACCATACTCAACTTCGTTTGATACGCCTGTGGCAGAGTTTGAGAACCGTATTAATTCAGGAATTTTGACAGTAGGCTTTAATTTCTAGCCAACTGATCAAAAAGCAGTGCAGTCAGCTGTTCGACTGTAATGTCTGCGGAATCAATTTTGAACTGAGCCTGTTCGTAGAAATAAATCCTTTCTGCGAGCAGGCTTTTTAATTTGAGGATAAGCTCTCCATGATTTGAGCCAGCGAAAAGTGGTCGCTTAGCCACCTCATCTGTAGAGAGTCTCTGCGCAATGGTCTGTAAAGGAGTATCTAAAAAGACTGATATCGCATGAGCATTGATCAGATCCATGTGGTCAAAAAAACAAGGAGTCCCTCCTCCTAATGCCAATACAAAAGATTGGTGTTCCTGATTCAGTACATCAAGCAAAACTTCATGCTCTATTTTTCTAAAATAGGCCTCCCCTCTTTCGCTAAAAATAGTCGAAATCTTTGTTTGCTCTCGACTTTCTATCTGAGCATCCAAATCAATAAAACCGAAGCCTAAAGCACTGGCCAGTTGATTTCCAAGGTGACTTTTACCACTACCTGGTAATCCAAGTAAAACGATTTTCTGAATCTTGTTCACTGATTGAGTTTTGTGCTAATCTCCTCCAGACTTGGGGTGTCATTGTGATGCCACTTACCTAAGATCGTCCCCTCAGAGACCAGCATCAAACCTGGATTTGATCGAATGATGGTTTTGAGTACTGTGGCATCTGCATAGTAGAAAGGTGCAGCTAACTGATGCTCAAATCGAAGCGCCTCAATATCAGCTTCACTAGAAGCCGTCAAGATCACAGGTACAATACCCGCTTGCTCCACTTGATCTATCAACTCGCTGATGACTTTATAATTGTCCGCTTCACTTTTTTGCACATTATAAATGATGATAAAAAGCTTCGTTCCTGTAAAGGCTAACTCTGTCTGATCTCCTTCATCATTCCAAATACTAAAATCAGTGATCTTAGGCATCACCTCTGGGTTGGTGACGATCATCTCTAGTAACTCTACTTCCTCCTCAGGATAAGTAGTAAGCGTCTCTTCTCGTCCGTCAGGAAACTTTACTTTGTAGGCGTAATTGATCTGTCCAGAAGGCTGCATATCAGCAGGGATATTTCTTCCCACCTTATAGGCTCTGAAATCCTTGAATGGCAAGTGATTGACTGCTATGATCGCCAAAACGTAAGTCAATATGGCAATGCTACCTATGACATATCGCTTGTAAGCCTTGTGTGGTACAGAGAAACTCTTGCGGGAAATCCAGATAAAACCAATAAATACCAATAGAATGATGTCTTTGATAAAAGACTGCCACGGGGTCAATGGAATCGCATCCCCAAAACAACCGCAATCTGTCACCTTATTGAAATACGCTGAGTAAAAAGTCAAGAAAGTGAAGAATAGGATCATCCCCAAAAGGATGTGCGCCACTAAGCGCAGCCTGTATTTGAAAAGGAGTGCTAAGCCCAACCAAACTTCAATCACTGAAACGAAAATAGCGATCGGCAATGCCCAAGGTTTGAATACATCAAAAAAGCCTGCGATGTCATTGGCAAAGACATCAAAATACTCTTCCAACTTGATCCCAAAGCCAACAGGGTCATTGATCTTAATCAAGCCAGAAAATATGAAGAGTGCACCCACAAAAATGAGTGAAAACTGAAGTAAGATCTTTTTCATAGTGATTGGATTAACGCATAATTAACTTGCCTTGGATGTGTGATAGCCCAATTTGATCAGGCAAAACACTGCATAATTGATCATATCTTGATAGTTGGCTTCTATCCCTTCTGACACTAACGTCTTGCCAGCATTGTCTTCTATTTGCTTAACACGGAAAAGCTTCATGAGGATGATATCTGTGATCGAGCTCACACGCATCTCTCTCCAAGCCTCTCCATAGTCATGGTTTTTATTTTCTAACAACTGACGCGTAGCATTTACCCAGCTATCATAAAGGGGCTCTAATGTATCATAAGGAATCTCTGTCCGCTTATCTTCCTTAAGCGCTATTTGCATGAGCGCTATGAGACAGTAGTTGATGATGCCTACAAACTCATCTGTAATAGCATCCCCTACCTTTTGCGCACCCTTCTCCTGAATAGACCGGATACGCTGTGCCTTGATCAGTATCTGATCGGTGATCGATGGAAGTCTCAAAATCCTCCAAGCCGTCCCATAGTCCTTTGTCTTCTTTGCAAAAAGGGCTTTACATAAGGCGATAACTTGGTTATATTCGCTGACAGTTTCTGATTTCACGATTGCTCTCTTAATTTGACCTAGCTTTGAAGCCTGAATATAATACGAAAGATAATTTTTTTAAGCCAAATTACACACTCAATATCCGTGGGAAGCTCCTCACAATGGATAAACCACTGGTAATGGGCATTATAAATGTCACTCCAGATTCTTTCTTCGCTGGTAGTCGGATCAATAGTGAAGCCCAGATCCTAGCCAAGGCTGGGCAAATGCTCACAGAGGGAGCAGATATCCTAGATATTGGAGGATACTCTTCCAGACCGGATGCTTCAGAAGTACCAACTGATGAGGAAATATCCCGTGTAGTGCGAGCAGTCCTACTCATCAAAGACGCTTACCCTGATGCCATCCTGTCTATAGACACCTTCAGAGCAGCAGTCGCCCAAGCGGCTATAGAAGCAGGTGCAGACCTCATTAATGATATCTCCGCAGGCTTGCTTGATGAGCAAATGCTCACTATTGTAGGACAGCTTAAGGTGCCATATATCGCCATGCACATGCGCGGCACTCCACAGACGATGAAGGGGATGACTGATTATAATGATATCCTGAATGAGATAGCTAGTTACTTCGCTGAGCGGGTAGCTACATGTAAAGCAGCAGGCATCCATGATCTCATCCTCGATGTAGGTTTAGGATTTGCTAAAACTATCGATCAAAATTTCTTTTTGTTGAAAAATTTAAGTTATTTTAAACAAATCGGCTTTCCACTGCTCATTGGCCTGTCACGGAAATCCATGATCTATCGTACTTTAGAGATATCGCCAGAAGAGGCACTTAATGGCAGCACTGCGCTACACATGGTGGCGCTTGAGAATGGGGCATCAATTTTGAGAGTTCATGATGTCAAAGAAGCAGTAGAAGTCGTTAAACTTTATAAAAAAATTACCCTTGATTTTAGGCTTTAAAATAGGATTTTTAGACGTAGGTCTGATAGACATCTTTGACATTGTCTTAGTGAGTTTCTTGATGTATCAAGTGTACAAACTCATGAAGGGCAGTGTGGCCATCAAGATATTTTTAGGTTTCCTATCGCTTTACCTCATCTCTCTCGTGGTCAATGCCGCGCAAATGCAGCTGCTTGGGGGCATCTTGGGACAGTTTATGGGAGTCGGTGTGATCGCTGTGATCATCCTCTTTCAGCAAGAAATCCGTAAGTTCCTCCTACTCTTAGGAAAGACTTCCATCTTTAGCAAAGAAAATATCTTTCAAGAACTGATCTTTTGGCGCAAGCGAGAGGGCTTATATGCCTTCAACATCACTCCTGTGATCGAGGCGGCCAAAAACTTAGGAGCCACCAATACGGGTGCGTTGATTGTCTTTTCTAGAAATTCAGAATTGAAGTTTTACGCTGAGTCAGGGGATCTGATCGATGCTTTAGTCTCCAAACGCATCCTGCTTTCTATCTTCAACAAGTATAGCCCCCTGCATGATGGTGGGGTGATCATCTATAATGGTCGCATTAAAGCAGCGCGCTGTATCCTTCCTGTCTCTGAGAAGGACAATCTCCCGGCACAGTTTGGACTGAGACACCGAGCAGCTATCGGTATGTCAGAAGCTACAGACACACTGGTGCTGATCATCTCTGAGGAGACTGGCCAACTGAGCCTAGCGCGCAATGGCCGCATCATGCACAACCTCAGTACCTCTGAACTACGAGACAAAATCAATGAATACCTCAATGACCGCGAGGTAGAGGACGACCGCTACAAGTCTTCCGATATGCTAAGAAAGAGTGTGTTGCAGAAGGAAGGGTGATTTTTTTATTTTAAAACAGCACTGTTTAGCACTTAAAGATTCTCAGTTGATACCATCAAATAAGTTATGCTTTCTACAAAGAGGAAGTATTAATCCCCCTCAAATATCAATACCTATAAATAACGAGTAGAGGATAACTAAAGGAAGACTAGAGGAAGACTAGGGGATAACTAGAGGATGACTAGAGGATAAGCCCTCTAAAACTAGCCTTGACAACCAAGGTAAAACAAATTCTAACTTTCTCTGTGGCTAATTAAATCTCGACCAAACGTGAATATAATACTTCATGATTTTCTATTCAGTAGGTATATCTTCTTTTAAGTAGCCAAACTTACCGGAAAGGTTTAAAACAACCCTCAAAATCTCATTATCAGATCTCAAGAATGTTTCAGTTTTTGATATTGATAACCCTATGCTCTAGAAGAAATAAATAGCAAATCCTTTCATAAATAACTTTTTAATTTTAAAATTTAGACAGTTATAAACATCTTAATTTTAAATTACCTATGGAATTATTTATACTGATTGCTATACTGATCCTTGGAGGAGCGATAATCATCATTCTAAAAAATGGAATCAACGAAATCATAAAAGGCTTGGAGTCCGTAAATGAAAAGCTCAGAAAAATAGAAGAAAAACTAGATAAATAAGATGTTATGAGTAGACTGAGCTAAACCCCGCGCTATTTTATCTCACCACTTCTTATTGCTAAAATACATCTCCCCTTACATAAAAGAATACTTCATAAAGTAGAAAGGCTATAGATACACACAATCACTCCTTGTTTCGCTGCGTCCTAATCCTAGGACTGCTAGAGGCATAGTAAAGCTGAAATGCTAAGTAATCTTTTTCTCCCAATGAGTATTTGAGGACCATGTATTTTGATGATTATTGTTTAAAAATACGGTGTTGTCTTATGATTCAATGATAGCTCAAAACTGTTAAACATGCCAACACTTGACAGCAAATTTGATAAAGGTTGATCAATAATAGACAGATCAAGTTATAAGCTTATATTTGGGGTGAATCTTAAAGTATTCTTTTAACTCACAAGTGTTTTTACTCATTCAACTTTATAATTTACTCTCCTTATGGCTTCAGGCTTTTTTGCAATTTTAGATGACATCGCTGCTTTGATGGATGACGTAGTGATCAATGCCAAGCTGGCTACCAAAAAGACAGCAGGTATACTTGGCGATGACTTGGCTGTCAATGCCGAGAAATCCACTGGCTTCGTCTCTTCTAGAGAAATCCCCGTGCTGTGGGCTATCACCAAAGGTTCCTTTATCAACAAGCTCATCATCGTACCTATCATTTTAGTATTAAATGTCTTTTTGCCAACTGCCATCATCGTATTGCTACTAGTAGGAGGTTTTTACTTAGCCTATGAAGGTATGGAAAAGATCATCGAGTATATTTTTCACCGAAAACAAGCTGTAAAGGAAACTACCTCAGCACTAGCTAAGGAAGGAGCTGAGCTAGAAAGTGCTAAAATAAAATCAGCTATCACGACAGATTTTATCCTCTCTGTAGAGATCGTCATCATCGCCCTCAGCACAGTACTAGACAAAAGTCTGAGTATGCAAATCCTCACCCTGTCTGCTGTATCGATCATCGCCACTATAGGCGTTTATGGCATAGTGGCCTTGATCGTACGCATGGATGATTTTGGCTTTCAGCTGATCAGGCAGTCGGGTAATAAAGGCTTTTTGAAGACACTGGGGATGGCATTGGTCAAGTCCCTTCCTGTAGTCATCAAGTCCCTAGCTGTGATTGGTACCATTGCCTTGATCCTCGTATCAGGCGGCATTTTTGTACACAATATCGAGTACTTGCATCATATCCTGCCCGAGTGGCCTGACATTATCAAAGAATTTCTCTTTGGGCTCCTAGGTGGGCTGATAGCTGTAGTTTTGATGACTGTGGGGAAAAAAGTGTTTTCGCTAGTTAAAGGAAAATAGCGGGGATTTTGACTATACTTAGTAAAAGTCTTTAGAAAAGGGATAATGGTAAATTAATTATATTGATATCCTTTACGAAAATAGTTAAGACTACATTCCTTTCAAAATTAGAAAATCATGGCCATTAAAAAACTGCCATTTTCTCATAACCACTATCAAATCCTCCTACCAAGTAATGGTACGGTAAAAGCCACACTGCTCATCCTACATGGGATGAAGGAACATAGTGGAAGATATGTCGAATTTGCTTCTTACCTATCAAATCAGGGATATGCGGTTCTGATCTATGATCATATAGGCCACGGTCACTCAGTGAATGAGCCGAAGGAGTTAGGTTTTTTCAAGAAGAAACAGGCAGCAGAGCAATTGGTATCTGACGCTTTTCACCTAGCTGAAATTTTAAAAACTCAATACCCGAATGTGGCAAATTTCATCCTAGGCCATTCCATGGGATCTTTCATCACTAGAAATCTACTGCGTGAGGAAAGCAACTCTTTTCATGGCGCCATCATCGTAGGGACTGGAGGCAAAGTATTTGGTATGTCAATCATTAAATCTCTCTTCCAGTTACTCAATGTCATCGCTCCCACCCATAGAAGCAAGTTTATCAATACCTTCTTTGATCAAATAAATAATACTCGCTTTAAAAATGAGCAACCTCTAGATGGCACAAACTGGCTCAGCCTTGACAAACAAAATCGCATAAACTTCATCCAAGACTCACTTTCTGGAATAGACTTCTCCTTCAACGGCTTCGCTACACTATTTAATCTAGTGAGTAAGGCTACTCAGAAAAATTGGGCTAGCAAAATTAATAAGCGCTTTCCCTTCCTATTCATCAGTGGGGAGCAAGATCCAATTGGAAACTTTGGCAAAGGGGTAATCCAAACCGTAAATGATCATCAGCAGGATGGATTTAGTGATATCACTTTGAAACTATATGAAAACATGAGGCACGAGATCCTCAATGAAAGCATTAGACAAAGCGTCTACGAAGATGTCGCTGATTGGTTAGCGCAGCAGGTGAAATGACTGACAAAGGATGAGGTGTATAGCAAAAAGCCAGCTTAAGACATCCTTAAGCTGGCTTGTATTTTATAATTCAATCATTTTTACTTGATCACGCCTAGCTCCTTACCCACTGAGATAAAGGCAGCAATAGCTGTATCTAGGTGACTGCGGTCATGAGCGGCTGAAATCTGTACTCGGATTCTTGCTTGACCTTTTGGTACTACTGGATAGTAGAAGCCGATCACATAGATTCCTTTCTCCAATAGTTTCGCTGCCATCTGCTGTGATAATACCGCATCATACAGCATGATCGGTACGATCGGATGCTCACCTGGCTTCATATCAAAGCCAGCTTCAGTCATCTTTGCACGGAAATACTTGGTATTATCTTCTAATTTATCTCTCAAAGCCGTAGTTTCAGATAGCATGTCAAATACCGCGATGCTTGCTCCAGTGATAGAAGGTGCTAGGGTATTGGAAAATAAATAAGGTCTAGAGCGCTGACGGAGTAGCTCTATGATCTCTTTTTTACCTGATGTAAAGCCTCCTGAAGCTCCACCTAATGCTTTACCTAGCGTTCCTGTGATGATGTCTACCTTGTCCATCACTCCTTTGAGTTCATGTACTCCACGGCCTGTCTTTCCCATGAATCCAGTAGAGTGACATTCATCCGTCATCACAAGGGCATTGTATTTATCTGCTAGCGCACAAATCTTATCCAACTGAGCGATGGTACCATCCATAGAAAATACGCCATCTGTTACGATGATCTTTTGCTTCGCCCCTTGTGCATCGGCATCTTGCAACTGCTTTTCTAGATCAGCCATGTCATTGTGCTGATACCTAAATCTCATCGACTTAGTCAGTCTCACACCGTCTATGATAGAAGCATGATTGAGCGCATCAGAGATGATTGCATCTTCTGCACCGAAAAGCGGTTCAAATACGCCTCCATTAGCATCAAATGCCGCTGCATAAAGGATGGTATCTTCTGTTCCGAGGAATTCAGATATCTTACGCTCAAGAGTCTTGTGTATATCTTGCGTACCACAAATAAATCGTACTGAAGACATACCAAAACCATGTGTATCGATCGCATCCTTGGCAGCTTGGATCACCTTAGGATGTGAAGAAAGTCCGAGATAGTTGTTCGCACAAAAATTGAGCACTTGCTGTCCCCCTTCGATAGTGATCTCCGCTCCTTGTGCTGAAGTGATGATACGCTCTTGCTTAAAAAGTCCCGCAGCTTTGATCTCTGCGATTTCATTTTCTAATACTGGTTTTAACTTTTGATACATGTTATACTGGGTTGACTAATGGATAATTTCTTCTGATTTGATTGATCAAAAACAGTTTCTGCTGAGTGAAACTTTCTGGGCTTATTTGATCAAAAACCTGTTTGAAAGCTTGCCACCTTTCAGGCTCTCGCTGTTGAAAGGTAACACTGTCAATTTTCTTTTGTTGGAGATAAACTTCAAAGGTCATTGATTTGATGATCCTGTATTTTTAATAAGCCCTATTTTGTTAGATTTGCATCTGATAACCCAAATATAAAACAAAATTCTCTAACAGCTTCTGAGAGAGCCGTGAATGAGACAAGCAATTTTATGGAAAAGATACTCGTAATAGGCGCAGCAGGCCAACTCGGATCAGAACTCACACAAGCCTTAGTAGATCGCTATAGTGGCGAACAAGTGATGGCTACAGATATCAATGCTGCCGCAAATAGTAAGTTTGATTTCTGCAGGTTTCAAGTCCTAGATGTGATGGATAAGAAAGCTTTGACAGACTTAGTAGCCAAAGAGAAATTCACACAAATCTACCACTTGGCAGCCATCCTCTCAGCTACTGGAGAGAAGAATCCACACTTTGCTTGGGCACTCAACATGGAGTCACTACTGACAGTCTTGGAGCTGGCTAAGATTCATGGCATCAAAGTTTACTGGCCATCATCTATCGCAGTATTTGGACCAAATACCCCGATGCAAAATACCCCTCAACACTGCGTCATGGATCCTAATACCGTCTATGGCATCTCTAAACAAGCTGGAGAAAGATGGTGTGAGTACTACTTCCAAAAGTATGGTGTAGATGTGAGAAGCCTTAGATATCCTGGTCTCATAGGCTACAAATCCCTCCCAGGTGGTGGTACTACGGACTATGCTGTAGACATTTATCATAAAGCCATTGCTGGAGAAGCTTTTGAATGCTTCCTATCTGAAAAGACCTATCTACCGATGATGTACATGCCTGATGCGATCAAGGCTACCTTAGACCTCATGCATGCCCCTAAGGAGCAAGTGAAAATCAGGTCTAGCTACAATCTTAGTGGTATGAGCTTTTCACCAAAAGAAATTCACGAAAGCATCTTAAGAAAGTATCCTGACTTTAAAATCAGTTATCAACCTGACTTTAGACAAGCTATAGCTGATAGCTGGCCAGATAGTATCGATGATAGCGCGGCCAGAGCAGATTGGGGCTGGGCACATCAGTATGACTTAGATGCTATGACGGATGATATCCTTGCCAACTTGCCTGCCTATATGAAGCATTTCGTATGAAATTGATCCAATATTTCGGGTATGCAAGTAATTTGCATACCCCAACTTTTTTAGCGCGTATCCAAGACCAAGTCTACGGACAAGAGGTCGTCAAACTTAGTGGCTATACACTCACTTTCGATGGAAAAAATAGTGCTGGTCAAGCAAGGGCCAATATCCAAATAGACCCTAACGCACATACCTATGGAATCCTCTATACGATCTCAGAGGAGGTACTTGACAAGCTTGAAAAAACAGAACCTGGCTACAAACTCATCAATGTAACTGTCGTGACTGACAGTGGAACTCAGACGACACAAACTTTCATCTCACCTGCTCATGCTCAGCTACCACTTGACAAAGAATACCTTGACTTGATGCTCTCAGGTGCTCGTGAAAATGGCTTGCCTGAGACATACATCAACCACATCCAAAAACGAGGTTTTCCAATTTTAGGGCACTAAATCGAGTTTGAGACGTTATTTATATGAACATGTTCCACAAAACAACATATTATGACTTATTCAAACATCCTAAAATCTCTCTTATCACTTTCACTTATCGTTTTGGCTTTTGCCACTACTGCACAGCAGATGCCTCCTCAGCAACAAGTTAGAGACGATTTTAGCGACAATGAAATCAAACAGTTTGTAGACATCAACAAGAAAATCGCTCCCTTGCAAGAAGCAGGTACTCAGAAGATGATGAGTGCTATCACAGAAGAAAAATTAGAAGTGCAGCGATTCAATCAAATCATGGAAGCTATGCAAAAGCAGGATTTAGAATCGGCTAAAGCAAGTCAAGATGAAGTAGCTTCTTTTAATAAAGCGGTGCAAAAAGTACAGGCTATACAGCAGGAAGTCAACAATGAAATACAAGAGAAAATAACTGATGAAGGCATGAAGATCCAGACTTTTACTGAGATCGGAATGGCCTATCAGCAGTCTCCTAAAGTGCAGGAAAAAATCAATAAGTTGCTTGCGGAAGAAAACGAGGACAACTAATCCTTCTTAGTATAAAAAAAAGCTTCAAAATTTACATTTTGAAGCTTTTTTTTATACTTGCTATAATCTCATTTTCCTTGAAAGCTAGGCTTTCTCTTTTCTAAAAAGGCTCTCACGCCTTCTCTAAAATCACTGGTTTGACCTGCTGTCTGCTGACAAAGTGCCTCATAGGCTAAGACTTCCTCCAAAGTTGAGGTAGATGACTTTTGAAGCATCTTTTTGATCAGGCCTACGGCTTTGGTAGGGGCTGTTTCATAATAGGCTACATACTTGGCTACTGTCTCATCTAGCTGTTCCATCGGTACTGCTTTATTGACTAAACCTAAAGATTCAGCCTCTTTGCCTGTGACCTTAGGCCCCATAGTCGCTAGCTCAAAAGCCTTCAAGCTTCCCACCTGTCTCGGTAAAAAATAAGTAGACCCCGCATCCATCACCAATGCAATATTGATGAAAATCTCTGCTAAGTATGCTTCCTCTGCTGCAATGATCAGGTCACAAGCTAAGGCCAAAGAACATCCTGCTCCAGCTGCTACACCATTGAGTCTACAGATGATCGGCTTGGGGAGGTTACGCATTGCTTTGATTAAGGGATTGTATCGCTCAGTAATGATTTGATTGAAATTGATTTTGTCAGGATCGCCAGCAGCTTTGAGGTCTTGACCAGCACTGAAAGCTTTACCCTCTCCTGTGAGTACAACTACTCTGACGCTTTCATCCGAGGCAATTTGCTTGAAAGCACGTTGTAATTCGAAAAGAATCTCAGCATTGAATGCATTGAAAACCTCTGTACGATTGAGCGTCAGTGTGACACAAGCATTGGTTTGGTGATAAGTGATATATTGAAATTCCATAAGCAAGATTTGGTTATGCATAAAAATACACTGCTGCAGCACAGGAAGCAAATCCAAATATGGCTCCTCCTAACACTTCCAAAGGTCTGTGACTATCGAGATAGAGTCTTGCAGACATCACCGCGCCTGTAAGTAGTCCTACTAAAACCAGCGGACCTAATAGACTTGGTTGTTGGAATTTGGCATTCCATGCGATCATGAAGCCTAATATACCTGCTAATCCAGCACTGTGAGCGCTGATTTTCCAAAAGATCGTGATGAAGGAAAGCACCGTGATGACCCCTGTGATAGTCAAAAAGACCAAATTGATCATCGGATCATAGTTGAATCGCTGCTGAAAAAAATAAGCAGAAATGATATAAAAAACCGTGATAGTAAAGAAGGGGATCAAACGCTCTTTCTTCGTTTGCATCTCTAGACTGGCGATCATCCCTGTCCACTTCATCGAGAGAATACTGATCGTGGGGATCACTAGCGTAACTAAGCTGATCAATATCAAAAGCCCTAACTTCACCTCATCACTGATGCTCACCAAGTCTGGTGCATAATAAAATAGGATAATGTAAGTCAGTGTAGGCATTACCAATGGTTGAAAAATCACTGATAATGCCGTGGCTAGTTGTTTATTCACTACAGTTCTTTTCTAAGTCTTGCCACAGGAATATTGAGTTGTTCTCTGTATTTGGCAACAGTTCTTCTGGCTATATTGTAGCCTTTATCATTTAATATTTTCACCAATTTATCATCAGAAAGCGGCTTTTTCTTTTCCTCTTCTCCAATGATTTGCTGAAGGATGCTCTTCACTTCTCTATTGCTCACGTCCTCCCCACTATCGGTAGCAATACCTTCTGAAAAGAAGTATTTGAGTGGGTAAATACCAAACTCTGTCTGAATCGCTTTACTATTAGCCACACGAGAAACAGTAGAGATATCCATACCGATCTCATTGGCGATATCCTTTAAGATCATTGGACGGAGTTTTGTTTCGTCACCTTCTTGAAAAAACTCAAACTGATACTCTAGAATCGCTTGCATGGTTCTCAAAAGTGTATGCTGACGCTGCTTGATCGCATCGATAAACCACTTGGCCGCATCTAGCTTTTGCTTGACGAAGGTCACCGTATCTTTGAGTTTTTTATCTTTCTTATCACTCTTGTCATAGGCGTCAAACATCTCCGCATAAGACTTACTAATTCTCAAATCAGGTGCATTTTTAGAGTTGAGCGACACTTCTAGTTTACCATTGACATTGGTTAGAATGAAGTCTGGGAACAAAAACTGTGTACGCACGATACCATCTGAACTACTTCCAGGCTTAGGATTGAGTTTGATGATGGTATTGACTGCATCTTTGAGTAGCTCTTCATCCTCTTCTATATTGAGTTTTTTGAGGATCTTGTCATAGTGCTTTTTAGTAAATTCATCAAAGCAATCAGACACTATCTGTATAGCTGTAGCCACTACAGGATCTGAGGTATTTTCAAATCGCTCTAGCTGAAGCAATAGGCACTCTTGTAGATTTCTAGCGGCTATACCTGCTGGATCAAATGTTTGAATCTTTCTCAAAACCTCCTCTACCTCATCTGTATCTGTTTCTAAATTTTGAGAAAAAGCCATGTCATTAATGATCGCTTCTATATCTCTTCTGATATACCCATCACCCTCTACACTTCCTATGAGCTGCTCTCCGATCTTTTGCTGATGTTCATTGAGTCTCAAAAAACCCAATTGCTGCATCAACTGATCGTGCAAGGAAGTACCACTAGCTAACGGCATCTCTCTATCATCATCATCAGGATTGTAGTTGCCGTCTCCCTGCATTTTATAGCCAGAGTAGTCTTCATTGAGATAGTCATCTATATTAACATCTCTATCATCTTGACTAAAATCATCTTCGAAATTATCGTCTGCAAAATCTTCTACTTGATCAGTCTCTTCCTTGCCTTCCTCTAATGCTGGATTGATCTCTAGCTCCTCCTCTATGCGAGAGTCTAGCTCCACGGTAGGCACCTGCAGCAATTTTATGAACTGGATCTGCTGCGGAGACAGTTTTTGACCTAGCGATTGACTTAATCCTAATTTTTGCATACCCTCTTAAAAAAAATACTTTTAGCAAATAAGATAATGATTGAAAACGACTGGTACCTCACTTTGTTCTACACTGATGTAGTAATTAATCGAAGTACCTATATCTCTGTCAAATTTATTATAAATCAGACAATTTTTTGATAAAAAGCTGATTATATCGTTTTTTTGTAGCCACATTAATTTGGAGCCTTTTCAAGAAAAAAGGCTTCTTTATCATACATTAGCACTCATATAAAATAAGAAAATGGCTTTTAACAACAGAACCAAGGTAAAAGAGATACTGGCTTCAGCAGAAGTAGGTAAATCTATCGTAGTAAAAGGGTGGGTAAGAACAAAGCGCAGCAATAAGAACGTGACTTTTATCGCACTCAATGATGGTTCGGTGATAAGCAATTTTCAAATCGTAGCAGATCCTAGCCAAATATCCGAAGAGATTCTCAAGAAAGTCACCACAGGAGCTTGTATCTCAGCTGAGGGTGTATTGGCCGCTTCTCAAGGAGCTGGCCAGTCAGTAGAACTTTTGGCAAAAAGTATAGAGATACTAGGGGAAGCTGATCCAGAAAAATACCCATTGCAACCAAAAAAGCACTCTCTAGAATTTTTAAGAGAAATAGGACACCTCCGCATGCGTACCAATACTTTCGGAGCCGTGTTTAGAGTCCGTCATGCTTTAGCCTTTGCAGTGCATAAGTATTTCAATGAGAAGGGATTTCTTTACATGAACACGCCCATCATCACTGGTTCTGATGCCGAAGGTGCTGGTGAGATGTTTCATGTGACTACTCTAGACCTCAATAAGGTTCCTAAGACTGCTGAAGGACAAGTAGATTATAAGCAGGACTTTTTCGAAAAAGAAGCCAATCTCACGGTATCGGGTCAGCTGGAAGGTGAGCTTGCTGCTATGGCACTTGCTGAGATCTATACCTTTGGACCTACTTTCCGTGCCGAAAACTCCAATACCACTCGCCACTTAGCCGAGTTTTGGATGATTGAGCCCGAGATGGCTTTTTATGATCTAGAGGACAATATGAACCTCGCAGAGGACTTCATGAAGTATGTCATCAGATATGCGCTTGACCACTGTGCCGAGGATCTGGACTTCTTGGACAAAAGAGCTGCTGAAGAAGAGCAAAACAAAAAAGCTGATCAAAGAAGCGAGATGGGACTCATTGAGCGACTCAAATTCGTAGTAGACAATGAGTTTGTGAGATTAACTTATACAGAAGCTATTGATATACTTAGAAACTCTCAACCAAATAAGAAAAAGAAATTTGCTTATCCTGTAGAAGGCTGGGGTACTGACTTACAGTCTGAACATGAGCGATACTTGGTAGAGAAGCACTTCAAAAAGCCGGTAATCTTGACAGATTACCCTAAGGAAATCAAAGCTTTCTACATGAGACAAAACGATGATGGTAAGACAGTCAGAGCGATGGATATCCTATTCCCTGGCATCGGAGAGATCGTGGGTGGATCACAGCGAGAGGAGAGACTTGATAAGCTTACTGCACGTATGAAAGAAATGCATGTAGAAGAAGAAAATCTTTGGTGGTATCTAGAAACTAGAAAGTTCGGATCGGCTCCACACTCAGGATTTGGACTGGGATTTGAAAGACTCAACTTGTTTGTATCAGGGATGACCAATATCCGAGATGTAATACCGTTTCCTAGGACTCCTGGTAGTGCAGAGTTCTAAAAGCATTAAACAAAAAAGCTAGCAATTCAATCTGCTAGCTTTTTTTGTGGAACTCTATCTAAATGCTTTTTTCTAAAGCAGTATTTTGACTTGGTACTTCTTGATTGAGATCTACTATAGCTTCTTCATCTACTACTTGCAGCTTGCGAACGACAAACAAACTAATCACCAAAAGTACGATAGAACCATAGCCAATAAGGTTGTAATTAATCAACTCGCCAGAGGTACTTTCTACAATGATCAATCCTGCAATGAAAGAAGCTAAACCTGAGGCCAACTGCTGTACTGAGGAATTGATACTCATAAATCCGCCCCTATTTTTAGGCTTTACCGCACTGGTGATCAATGCCATAGATGGGATCATCCTGCCATTGGATGTCACAAAGAAAAAGGTACTGATCAAGAGGGCATAAATCAATGGTGTAATACCCATATGTGTGATCACTATTATCGGTATGGCATTGAGAATCATGAATATGGTGAAGATTTTCATCTTACCATATTTATCCGCTAGCTTACCTACCCATGGAGAAGTGAATATCGTGGCCAAGCCCCCAAACATGTAAATATAACTAAGCTGCATTTCACTGAAACCTACATTAGCAACCATGTAAGGACTGAGAAATGGTATGATCGAAAACTGACTCAGCATGATCAGTACAGTGAAAAGTAGTGCCCATTGTTGATTTTTGTTGTCGCGAACATTTTTGAGTACCTGTAGCGGATGTGGTCTCGCCTCAGACTTATCCCTCATATGCGCTCTCATGGAAGGGATATATAGCCAGATAAATATAGAGATTACTACTCCAATGGCTCCTAAGAAAATAAAAGGCGCATGCCATGTCCACACGCTCGCTATATAAAGACTAAAAGGTACTCCAAATACCGAGGCCACTGAAAAGGAAGCCATCACGATGCCCATGGCTCTACCCCTTCTCTCATGTGGGATCGCATCTCCTACGATAGACAAAACTAATGCTCCTAATACTCCTCCAAATGCTCCTGTAAATATCCTTGCTGATAATAATAGCACATAGTTAGGGGCAAAAGCACAAGCAAAAGTCCCTAAAGTAAAGCCTAGGAAAGTATAGAGTAAAAGCGTTTTTCGATCAAACTTGTCAATGAAAAAAGCGCCTGCAAAACCAAAGATACCAGCACTGAAAGTATAAGAAGAAACCAGCATCCCAAACTGACTCGGATTGATCTCAAATAGTCTCATGAGCTGAGGTCCGAGCGGCATCATGATCATGAAGTCTACGATATGAGCGAACTGAATGGCTGCTAGAATAAATAAAAGTATTTGCTCTTTTTTCATCAATTAATCAAAATAAAAATGACCACTTTTAGAGTAGCCAATTAGTCAAACACGATCTCTGAGAGATTGGTTTATGAATCTTATGTGAATTTAGAATATTATATAGAATTAATCATTTTTTGTAAAAACGAATCGTTTTTCTAGACTGAGGTTCATGACCGCTCAGTACTACGACATAAATGCCTGAAGCTAAGTCTCGCACGTCTACTACGATCTTATCTGATAGATTAGTCACTGGTAGGGATAATTTATTGCCGATGATACTAAAGACTTCTACCTTGGCTAAGTCAAGCTTACCTTGATTCACTTTGATATTGAGAAAATCAGTTGCAGGGTTTGGGAAAAGATCCACGGAAATCACCCTTTCAGAGAGACCTGATTCATTGATGAATCCTGTCTTTTGAGAGACAGCTTGAGCAGAAGCCATCAAAACACTTCCTAACAAAAATAAAGCTATAAGTACACCTGTTTTCATATCACCAAATAATCATTCAATTACGAAAAGATTATTGGCAAATCACAAGCCAAATTGTGCACTTTAATAAATTTTAACAATAAAAATTACGTTTGACCCACGGTAACTGCTTTTGTCCTCACGACAGATAAGAGCAACAGGCCAATCACAAAGAATAAAGCTAAAGCTAGTACGCTATTGCGCATGTCTCCAGTCAACTGCTCAATGAGTCCGTAAGAAAGTGTACCCAATACGATGGCCATTTTTTCTGTCACATCATAGAAACTGAAATAAGAAGCATGGTCTGTGGTCTCACTTGGTATGAGCTTAGAGAAAGCAGACCTAGACTGTGACTGGATTCCTCCCATCACCGAACCTACGACAAAAGCCAAAGCATAAAACTGGTAATTGGTGTAGACAAAATAAGCTGCAATACAGATACCTATCCAGATCAGCACCATACTGATCAATGAACGCTTATTGCCGTACCTTTTGGAGATCCAAGCAAATAGATAACTACCTCCAATAGCAACTATCTGTATAATCAGAATCGTTAAAATTAACTGATCTCCAGGCATCTGAAGCTCCTTGTCTCCAAAAGTTGCCGCCAAATACATGGTAGTCTGTACTCCCATAGAGTAGAAAAAGAAAGCCAAAAGAAAGTATTTGATGACGCGCATTTGAATGACTTGTCTGAAAACCTTTTGTATTTCCTGATATCCTTTGAGTAAGATTTTACCACTGACCTTCTTGCCATAGATATTTTCAGGCAAGCGATTAAAGGTAATCTGAGCAAAACCTATCCACCAAAGACCTACCAGTAAAAAAGATAGGCGAGCAGCTTGACCGCCATCTGCTAAAAAGAAAAGCTCTGGCATCTGAATAGTGGCTAAATTAAAAACCATCAAAATCACAGAGCCGATATAACCTAAAGCAAAACCTTTGGCACTTAAGAAATCATACCTATCAGGTGTAGCGATTTCTGGCAGAAAAGCATTGTAAAAAACGATACTCCCTGCATATCCCATACTGGCTAGAACACTACAAAGTATGCCCCACTCTATATGATCTGCATCAAACCAAAACAAACCAATACAAGACACTCCTCCCAAGTAGGCAAAGAACTTCATAAACTTCTTCTTCAATCCTCCATAATCTGCTATACCAGATAATAACGGTGAAATAAAAGCAATCAGTAGAAAGGAAAAAGAGATAGAGTATGAATACAAGACTGTATTCACTATCT
This sequence comes from Penaeicola halotolerans, assembly GCF_016464625.1. Classification (GTDB taxonomy): domain Bacteria; phylum Bacteroidota; class Bacteroidia; order Cytophagales; family Cyclobacteriaceae; genus Penaeicola; species Penaeicola halotolerans. Next base: position 270,203 of record NZ_JAEAGO010000001.1, on the reverse strand, counting down.
CAAACCCAAAGAAATCTACTTGATCATTTTCCTTAAGTCCTTTGGTGACACTGTTGTAATAAACAGGAAAAATCGAAGAGGTGATGACTAGGGAGTAAACAGAGTTAGCCCAGTCATACATGCACCAAGCATTAGTGATTCGCTTGTCGTTCAGTTTGATTTCCATTTTTTCAAAAAAAAAGTCATCCCAATAAAGGAATGACTTTTATATACCATGAATAGTTAATTACAAATCTACTTTCTTGATAGATGCATAGAGTACTTTTCTTGCATTAGCTTCTCTTAGCTCCATCTGAACATCCGTGATAGGACCCATTTTCACTTCTTGGTCTACCTTTAGAGAAATAGTGATCTGATCTCTTTCAATTTCAGACAATTTATCTTTCTCTTCCGTTACCCATCTGAAGATATCATCTACAGAGATGATCGCATCATTGGCTTGGATTCTAGGTTCAGTACCATAAAGTGCTGCATTTTTAGGCTTACCTATGTACAGATAACTCACTAGTGACTTCTTTTCAAGCTTTTGAAGTTGCGTAGCCGCAGGGATTTTCTGCTCTACTAGCAAATCTGTCTCTCTCAACACGGTAGTCACCATGAAAAAGAACAAAAGCATGAAAATGATATCAGGAAGTGCTGAAGTTGGGATGTCCTGACTTGTTCCGGTTTTTTTCTTAAACTTTGACATTAGTTACCTCCCGCTTTTGATGGTTCAGCGATAGAGATGTTCATAGGAATATTTTCCTTACCTCTATCTATTAATTCCCTTTCACCTGGATTTCTAGTGCTAAGCGCTCTGTACTCATCAGCTGACAAGCCTACACGCTCTCCATAGATCTCAAAGTAAGCCTTTTTGATCTCATCAAGTACTTGGAGATATAGCTCATAGCTTGTACCTCTATCCGTCTTGAAAGATACTACCGCTTCACCTGGGTGATCTGAGGAGTTGTCCGCACGGAGTGCTTGCGCTCTTAGAGAAGCAGGCAAACTGTTGAACAATGCTTGATTAGCTTCATCTGGTCTACCGAAGTTTAATATGAACTCTTTAGCCATTACACTGATTTCTTCCACGTCCTCCAGAGGCTCGTCTTCGACAAGCAGTTGATCCGCTGAGTTGATCTGCACTTTGAAGATATTTCTCGCGTTTTTGTCAACTTCTGGTGGAGGAGTATTTTCGTCCGGCTTAGGCGGTAGCAACATCGTGATACCCTTATCAGAGGCTATCGTAGTTGTCACTAGGAAGAATATCAGCAACAGGAATGCAATGTCAGCCATAGAGCCGGCATTCACTTCTGCGCTCATTCTATTTTTACCTTTTGCCATTATTTTACGATTTTACTTACTTCTGTTACAACTATTGAAACGACTGCAATACCAAATAAAAGATAAACCATTGTCAATACGCCACCTATCGTTTGTGATAAGCCAGCGTCAATGTTGAATTTCTCATAAAGTGGTGTCACTTCGTTACCAGAGAGTGAGAAAGATATTAGAAACAATACTACTAATACTCCAATACCCAAACCTGATTTTAACAAACTCTTAGGATCGCTAAACGAGCTGATCAAAGGTCCTACTATGGCTCCTATAATCGCTAAACCTGTAAGGATGTAAGCAACCCATAACATGATATCTACTGCTGAATCTACATTCATATCAAATTGATTTTAAAGTGAAACAATTGGAATTACTTAGTAAGCTTGTGCTTAACTAGAATATCTACTAGAGATATAGAAGCGTCTTCCATGTTGTTTACTAGAGAATCGATTTTAGAAACGCAATAGTTGTAGAACAATTGAAGGATGATCGCTACGATAAGACCCGCTACTGTAGTCAAAAGGGCGATTTTGATACCACCTGCTACGAGTGAAGGAGAGATATCACCAGCTGCTTCGATCGCATCGAATGCACCGATCATACCGATTACCGTACCCATGAAACCAAGCATCGGAGCAAGAGAAATGAAAAGAGAGATCCAAACAAGACCTTTTTCTAATCTACCCATTTCTACCGAACCGTAAGAAATGATAGACTTCTCTACCATGTCTATACCTTCAGAGTATCTCATTAGACCTTGTGTAAAGATAGAAGCTACAGGGCCTTTAGTGTTTTTAGTTACATCTTTAGCTGCTTCTACACCACCTGATGCTAGCGCATCTTCTACTTTAGCTAAAAGCTTCTTTGTGTTAGTAGTAGAAAGGTTCAAAGTGATGATTCTCTCAATAGCAACTGCAAGACCTAAGATCAAACAGATCAATACTGGAGACATGAATTGCCAGTCACCTTCAATAAACTTTTCTTTGATTACTTGGTGGAAAGATTTTTCTTCCTCAACAAACTCATCGTCTGTAAGGACAGGCTCAGATACAGTCTCTTCCACTGGAGCTGCTTCTTCAGTAGCTGAAGTATCTTGAGCCGCTTCCTCTGTAGTAGCTTCTTGAGCCATTGAAATAGATGCAGGTGCGATAGCAAATGTCAATACACCTGTAAGCAAGAATAAAGCAATTAACTTTTTCATAGTTTAGTTTTTAATAGACTTTAATAAAGGTTAAAACAGTTCTAAATTTATAAAATTAAAGATTTAATATTAAAACAAAAGGTCAATTAAATTTTTAGTGGGTTGAAAACACTGCATCATTTGATTGGCTTTTTGTTGCTAACATTCATTATATATAAGTGCTTAGGGTCTCTACAAATGACCACACAAGCCGTATAATTCATATCAGTCGCGGAGAGAGAGGGATTCGAACCCTCGATACCCTTTAGAGGTATACACACTTTCCAGGCGTGCTCCTTCAACCACTCGGACACCTCTCCTATCAATTACATTTTAGTAAGCAAATAGCACGCTTTTCGTACGATTATCTTTTCTTACAAGCAACAAATAAATTAATAATCTAGGCTTAAAGCAAGCCATTTATCAAAATTGATTAAGATTTAATCATTGTCATCTCACCTGCTAGCGGGATGGAAAGTCTACGCTTTACTTCCTCTGGATCCTTTTCCTGACCGAGTAAAAACATGAGCTTGGTAACTGCTGCCTCCGAGGTGATGTCCCCACCACTTAATACGCCTATTCTCAGCAAGTCACGGCTAGTTTCGTACCGTCCTTGGATCACACGACCACCATTGCACTGAGAGACATTGAAGATAATCAGCCCGTTGTCTATAGCTTCTTCTAAGGTCTCTATAAACCATTTTTCACTTGGACTATTGCCCGAACCATAGGTCTCTAGTACTACTCCTCTTAAACCGTTTATCTTAAATACGCTCTCGATCATATGTTTAGAAATCCCTGGAAAAAGCTTTAAGATCACTACATTGGTATCGATCGCACTATTGTATCGCAACTGGTTGCTTGGCTTGTATGGCATGATCACATTTTTATTGTAATCGATGATGATACCAGCCTCTGCTAAGACAGGATAGTTTTCAGATTCGAAAGCGTCAAAATGGACGCTTTGCACTTTTTTTGAGCGATTACCTCTTAGAAGCATGTGATTGAAGAAAATACACACTTCTGGTACTACGGGTACACCATTTACTTTAGCCGTAGCGATTTCAAGTGCCGTCATCAGGTTTTCTCTTGCATCAGAGCGCATCGCACTGATCGGAAGCTGCGCCCCTGTGAAGATGACAGGCTTGTTGAGCCCTTCTAATATATAGCTCAGCATTGACGCACTGTAGGCCATCGTATCTGTCCCATGCAATACCAAGAAGCCATCGTACGAATCGTAATTTTCATAGATGATATATGCAATATCTTTCCAGTGTTGGATATTGATGTTAGATGAATCAATAGGTTCTGGAAAAGATATCACCGTAATGGCAATATTTAAACTTGTAATCGCAGGAATCTTATCGAGAATCTGGCCAAAGTTAAAAGGTACAAGCGCACCTGTATGGTCATAAGCCATCCCAAGGGTGCCTCCAGTATAGATGATCAAGATAGTTGATTCTATATTTTTTGTAGAGGCTGTATTGAGGCGTACTATTTTATAGTTCATATCTTATTTGGCTTTAAAAAGTCTCAGCGCATTTAGAGTCGTTATGTTGGCTATTTCTTCTTCAGATATACTCATCAGTTCTGAAACTCTCCTAGCAATCAGTGGGATATAAGCGGGGCTATTTCGCTTACCTCTATGTGGCGTAGGTGCTAGATATGGACTATCCGTCTCCAACACGATATGCTTAGGATCTATATGAGTAAGGACTTTATCCAAGCCCCCATTTTTAAAAGTGGCTACCCCTCCTATCCCTAGCATAAAACCTAAGTCAATTATCTTTTTGGCTTGGTCTAAATCACCGCTGAAGCAATGAAAAACTCCTGTCAATCTTTCATCTTTCAATGCTGCTACTAGCTCGATGTTTTCATCGATTGACTCTCTACAGTGTATGATGATGGGTATTTGATATTTTTTAGCCCAATTGGCTTGAATATTAAAAGCCTCTTTTTGTTGCTCAAAATAGGTCTTGTCCCAATAAAGGTCTGTCCCTATCTCTCCCACTGCTACAAAAGGTCTTTTGGATAGCCAATCTTCCATGATGTACAGTTGCTTTTCGAAATCCTTATCCACATGACAAGGATGAAGCCCCATGGTGGCGATACATTGTTCTGAATATTTTTGCTCAACTTCGAGCATGAGGTCTATGGACTCTACATCTATATTGGGCATGTAGATGCGAGACACTCCAAGCTCACGAGCTTCTTGTAATACTTGATCTAGGTCAGCTTGAAAACTTTCCGCATAAATATGCGCATGCGTATCTATCCAATTCATTTATAGCTCTTCCCTTTCCAATAGGTTTTAATAGGTAATATAAAGTAGACCACCGTGGCGATGGACAAACTTAAATAATAGATTTCATAAAACAGAAAATGCCAAAAAGAAACTCTTTGTTCCGCTGATCTGGCTACTTTTTGTATAAATAAGGATTGAATCGAAAGTTTGATCATCCAAGCAAATACACCCAAAGTCATGTGATTACAAATCAAAGCCACCACTGCTGGAAAAAATGCAACTTGCAAGCCTAAGAGGAAAACCAATAAAAATGGTAGTTTGACAGCTCCCGTCATCCACCGCTTGCGCTGTTGTAGTAGACCTTTAAGGTCTGCTATGGGGTGTGTGTATATGTGCGTGGCGGCATTGATGATTAAGTCTATGCTTCCCTTTTTGCTTTTGACCTGATGCATGAGCTCAAAGTCCTCTGTCAAAGAAAAAGGCTGCGTAGCAAAGCCTCCCACCTGCTGATAAGCATTTTGTGTGATCGCCATATTATTGCCCATTGCCGTGACAGGCAGACCAAGTCTCGTGATTGCTTTGACCATGCCGAGTGTCAGTAGCCAATCCAGGTTTTGTAAATGTCCATAATAGCCCCCTGAAGAAACCGTAGTGATTCCACTAATCAGCGCTGCATTTTTATTCATGAGTTGTGCTAGCATCTGTCTCACCCACTGAGCATTTGGTCGACAATCAGCATCTGTATATAAGTAATAATCACCTCGCGCATAAACAGATAGCTGAGCCAGCACATTCGCTTTGCCATTGAGAGGATAGAGCGGGGCTATTTCATAGCAAGTAAATCGATCATCACCCGCAGTCAGCTCCTTGAGCTTTTGCCAAGTATCATCTTCTGAGCGATCATCTCCAATCAATATTTGTAAGCGATCTACGGGATAATCCAAGGCCTTGAGCGACTGGATGAGTGGTTCCATGTTAGCTGACTCATTTCTCACCGCGATCATCAGCGTCACTTTAGGAGTTTCCTTTTGAGCCAAAATGGGATCAGCACGAAACACCAAGAGCAGTAAAAAGTCTTGGATGATCAATAGGCCGATGATTAAAATCAGAAAAATCATGGCAGTCTTTGAAAACTATATCCTAACTGCTGAAAATGTGACAAGTATGCAGGCAATACTTTCTGCAACTTACTGAAACACTTCTCATGGTCATGAAAGACCACTACTGAGCCACTTCTAGTTGCTCTGATACTATTTGCTAGACAACTTTTGGCTGAGAGTGTAGGATCATAGTCAGCAGTCAGTACTTCCCACATCACTATATCATAGCTTTGTTTCAGTGCCTTGGCTTGGCCCATACGCATCCTTCCATAAGGTGGTCTGAAGTAGCGTAAAGGAGATTCGGTAAACTGCTGCATGATAGCATTCGCTTCTTCAGTATCTTTCAAATAAGAATCCAGTGGCGTTTTCCAGCCGTTGAGATGGTGCTGCGTATGATTGCCCACTTGATGTCCCTCTGTAAGTATTCGTTGAAAGATCTCAGGATGTTTTTTGACATTATCTCCTACGCAGAAGAAAGTGGCTTTAGCTCCAAAACTAGCCAAAATATCCAATACCCAAGGGGTGACTTCTGGCACTGGACCATCGTCAAAGCTGAGATAGATTGCTTTCTCAATCGTATCGATAGACCAGATAAAGTCGGGAAATAGCTTTTGAATAAACGTGGGTATCCGATGGATAATCATGGCTTCACTTCTATACTTAGTAGCGTGACGTCATCTATATAAGGTTGGCCATTTCTCCAAACATCCAACTCTCTAAAAAAGTACTCGTGAAAGCGCTCGGGATCCATCAAACTGTGGGTCTTGATAAAATCATAAAAACGCTCATCCCCATAGTACTCCTGAGCGTCATTGAAAGTCTCTGTCAGTCCATCTGTAAATAAGTGAACTGTAAAGTGATTCAAATTTTCGATCACACCTTGTTTCAAAAAGGGCAATTCTTCGAAAGCTCCCAAGATAGTAGTCCCTGCATCCAAAGCCTCCACTTGCCTGCCCTCATTTTGACAGAGAATCGGTAGATTATGGCCTGCATTGATATAGTTGAGTGTACGCTCTTTGATCAAATATTGACCGATGAAGAAGGTGATAAATCGCTCTCCTCCACTATTCTCAAAGACTGAGGTGTTTAGCTCACGAGCTATGAGCCCTATATCGTTGGTATTACGCACCAAGGTTCTTAGGGCAGCTTGAAAATTTGACATCAGCATAGCTGCTGGCATGCCTTTGCCCGAGACATCTGCTATACAAAAGATAAAAGTGTTGTTATCTTTTTCTATAAAGTCATAGTAATCACCTCCTACCATGGAGTGAGGCTGATAACTTACTTTGACCTTAAGCTTATCTCTCCAAGGTAGATTTTTGGGAAGGAGCAATTGCTGTACTTCAGAAGCAATCTCTATCTCCTTTCGAAGTCGCTCCTGCTCTAGCTGTTTCCTAGCAAAACGTTTGTTCTCTACAGCTACCACCAGGATATTGATGAGCGCTTGTATGAAAGTGAGATCCAAAATGGCCCCTTTACTAGATTTAACTAGAACTACAGCAAGCAATTCAGATTTGTGAAATACGGGGATATATCTCTCAAATAAAGCAAATACGGGGAAATCCGATCTGAAATTTGCCGCATCTGTAAGTTCGCTGTGACGCTTGAAATAATTCGTTGGCAAAACGGGTACTTCTGATTCATTGATGCCATGACTTACTTTGACCGTAAGTGTATCTCCTGTCTTTGTATAGAGCACGAGAGATTTGACTTTGAGATAAGGGAGGCAGGTAAACTTGAAAATTTTGAAAAGCGAATCCTCTGGGAGATTGTTATTAATCGCCATCGTGACTTCTAGAAGCGCGTTGAGCTCTAGTTCCTTTCTCTTAAAATCTACGTTTTCAATTTCCAAAACTCAATGTCCATTATGCGCCAAAAGACCTGCTTTCGTTGCCAGATAATAATAAGTCGCCCCTTTGGCCTTGATATCAATGTCTTTGTCAAATATCTCCTCATTCATAGAAGAAAAACATTTGACCCAGCCTTTATCGAATAATTTTGCTAAGATCTCAAGCAAGCTCGAAGGGGTGAAATCTAATTGACCAAGAAGGTATTCAAAAGACTGTACAAAATACAGTTCGTCTAAAACATCAAATTCCTCATCGGTCATGTGCATGGTATCTTCTGCCTTTCCAGTCATACTGATTGATATTAGCCGCTATCCCAAAGAATATGGCATACAAAGAATAAATCAAAGATAAGCAAAGCACGTGAAGGAAAGATACTCGAACACTGTAAAATCTCAAGTAGCCGTGAATCAACTGGTATTCAAAAAAAGCTCTACTTAGTAAACCTCCCAAAACCCAATAAATTGAAATCGAGTCAAAGAGTAGTCCGGTGATTCCTGCCAGACTTACCAAATGAAAAAGGAATACAGCAGGTCCTGCCCAGCGCTCTTTTCCATGGCTACTTTGGCGCCACTTTCCAGCCCACCTTACCCGCTGATGATAGAAATCCCTCCACGATTTGATATACTCGGTAGTAACCCTGGCATTAGGATGTTTGATAAAAGTAATACCATCTGGAAAAGCACTTTTGATTTTACGAATCAAAAACTCATCATCCCCACTAGGAATATCAAAATTCCCTTCAAACCCTCCTACCGTTTCAAAGCTTGACTTTCGAAATGCCATGAAAGCCGCACTGCCAGTCAGAGGAGACCCACTAGCTGCCATACTAGCATTGACTGCCATCAAACTAGCGAATTCTATCTGCTGAAGCTTTTCTACCAACTGATCGGTTTGCTTGAAGCCCACTGCTCCAAAAGCTAAATGACAAGCTTCATTTTCAAAAGTACTAGCTACAATTATTGGTATACTTGCACCTAAGACACAATCTGCATCTGTTGTCAAGATAATTTTCCCTCTAGCCGCTTGAATGCCAGTGGTGATAGCCCATTTTTTTCCTTGGTTTTGATTATTTATCAGTCGACAGTCAAGTGGCGCTGCAGCTATGAATTCGTCAATAATACCTACCGAATGGTCAGTCGAATAATCATCAATAAAGATGATTTCTAAGTGTTTGTACTGCTGCGTAGACAAGCTTTCAAGAAGTCGAGGTAGCCTCTCAGCTTCATTTCTAAACGGAATGATAAGTGAGATTTCCAACTCACTATGATCATGTAAAGTAGCTGATGGAAGCTGTTTCCAGCACCTAACTAAATGAACTAAGACTAGTGAATATGCTATGTAGAAAAATACCCAAACTACTGTCAACATACCTTTAATGATTTTGTACGACACCAAATCACTAATCCTAAAAGTCCAGGCACTAGAATATTTACAAACCAGATACTAAAACTAGCCATGACTATTGGCCACTCTGCCACCCCATAATCTTGGAAAAAATATAAAGCAGTAGCCTCTCTCAAACCAATCTCCGCAATGATGCCTAAAACAGGTAAAATGGTCTTGAATAGGTAGATCATGCTCACACAGGCTATCAATTCTGATACATTCACCGGCACATCTGAAAGATAAAGCATCAAGACGAATTGACTGCTGAAGACTATATATCTCAAGAGTGTCAAGCCCAAGATAGCCCATTGTTTAAAAGAGGAAACCACTAGTTTCAGCTTTTTAATCATCCAAAAGCTAAGGGCAATAAGTAAAAAGAGAATTATGAAATAGTAGCTAATAGGCAATGTAGTGCGCTTAAAAAATAAAAATGACCCTCCTACAAAAACGACTATCATCGCTAAAAGTATACTATTAAAAGCCCAGCGTTTGGTCAATTCAGTTCTGCTAAGATCACCTCTAAACTGCATCCTTGTCCATAGCTCAGCTACATACTGAGGAGCGATTAGTCCAGTACCCAAAGCACTTAAAACTGTTTGAAATGAATCAAAGAAGCTATCACCTTGTATTAATTGCCATCTTTTAGCTTCTAAGGCCCAGTTGATAGGAACTAGCAGAATGATAAAGAAAAGTAAGCCCCAGGAAGCAGTGTCCTCCCCTATGTTTTGAAGCCATTCCAAAGTTTGTTTGAAGACTTGCTCTTCTTGATGCAAATGATGCCATAAATAGCCCACTACCCCTAGAGTGACTACAATTTTAATCATCAAAAGACCGCCAGACTTCAGCAGAATGTTCTTACTTTGCATAAGTGAGCAATTTAGATAAAAGTAAACCTAAAGAGAAAATAATCCTAGGAATAGACCCTGGTACTAATATCATGGGTTATGGGGTAATCCATACTCTTGGCCAAAAAGTAACCCTACTTCAGTTTGGTGTCATCCACCTCAAAAAATACACAGGTCACGAGCTCAAACTCAAAAAAATCTTTGAGCGAATTAGTGGACTGATAGAGGAATTTGAACCAGATAACGTAGCATTGGAAGCTCCATTCTACGGACAAAATGTACAATCCATGCTGAAGCTAGGTCGTGCTCAAGGAGTTGCTATGGCAGCGGCACTAGCCCGCGAGATTCCTATCACAGAGTATGCACCTAAGAAAGTCAAGCAATCTGTCACTGGCAATGGGAATGCCTCAAAAGAACAGGTAGCTGAAATGCTCAAAACACTGCTTCAAATCAAAGAACTACCCAAACTTTTGGATGCTACAGATGCGCTAGCTGTAGCACTTTGCCACCATTATCACGATGGTCGACTACAGTCTAAGGGTAATGCTAAAGGTTGGAAATCATTTCTCATAGATAATCCTGATAGACTCATCTGAGTTTCTCATTTATCCATCATAAAAATAAGCCCTCAGCTAATCAATTAACTGAGGGCTTTTCACATTATAATTTCTTATGCTAGTTTGGCTCTGATTTGATCTCCGACCTCTTTGAGCTCTTCATCTGAGAGCTTAAGCTTCGGTCTTGTAAAATTGATATCATCCATCGTTCTAAGTGGAACCAAATGTACGTGTACATGCGGTACTTCCAGACCTATCACTGCTACGCCTACTCGAGTGCATTTGACTGCTTGATCGATCGCTTTAGCTACTTTTTTGGCAAAAACATGCAACCCCGCCAAAACTTCGTCTTCTAGATCAAAGATATAGTTTACCTCTTGCTTAGGCACCACTAAGACATGCCCTCTGACCAATGGCATGATATCCAAAAAAGCGATATATCGATCATCCTCAGCTATGATCTGTGCTGGAATCTCTCGGTTGATGATTTTTGTAAAGATCGAAGCCATGATTAGAAGCCTATTTCTAAGATTTCAAATTCCATCACTCCAGCAGGTGCTTTGATCTCTGCTATATCACCAACTTTCTTACCCATCAACCCCTGTCCAAATGGAGAGCCAATAGAAATCTTGCCAGCCTTCAGGTCAGCCTCTTCTTCAGAAACTAAAGTGTAGGTCACTTGCATGCCATTTTTCTTGTTTTTGATCGTCACTTTAGAAAGTATAGATACTTTAGAAGTGTCTAGTGTAGACTCATCGATCACTCGGGCGTTGCCTACTACCTCTTCCAATTTTGAGATCTTCAATTCTAACAGTCCCTGAGCGTCTTTTGCTGCATCATATTCTGCATTTTCACTCAAGTCTCCCTTATCTCTAGCCTCTGCTATCTGCTTTGCGATGTCAGTTCTTCCCTTAGTCTTCAAAGTGTGAAGCTCGTCCTTCAACTTCTTCAGCCCTTCCTCTGTGTAATAAGATAACTTTGCCATAATATTTTTTAATGTCTCCTTGTCCTAAAATAAAATAACGGCTTCTAAGCGAAGACCGTTAGCACATTATTTCCGATATGTTTAATATTAAGTCAAAATTAAGCATAATGCAGATTCGAAACAAGCCTTTCAATCTGATATTGACAGTGCATGTCCGATTCATCTCAAAAGATGACTTCTTAGCGCATATAAATTAATAAAACACTTTACTAGTAACTTAATTAATGATTTTTAAAAGCTCCCTTGATTTTAGCAGCAAGCACTTCATTGATTTTTCTGTAAGACTCATGCGTCCATCCAGCGATATGTGGAGAAAAAACCACTTGTTCTTTGGCTGCCAACTGATCTAAAAGTGTTTCCTCTTCTCCGCTCAACGTTTGAAGCTTTTCATTTTCTAGCACATCTAGGCATGCTCCAAGTAAAATCTGTTCCTCTAGCGCCCACAGCAGTGTTTCTAACTGGATCAACTCCCCCCTAGCGGTATTGATCAGATAAAAGGGCTTGTTAAACTGAGACAAAAACTCCTTATTCAGTAAATACTTATTTTCCTCTGTAAGCGGAATATGCAGGCTTAGTACATCTGCCTGTTTTTGTATTTCTGATAGACTCGCCTCATCTGCAAAAGCATCAGAAAAACCAGATTTATATTTATCATAGGCTAATACTCGAACACCAAATCCACTCAATCTTTGTGCAAATGCCTGTCCCATATTACCATAACCTATGATTCCTACAGTCTTTCCTTTGAGCTCAATGCCTCTATTAGCTTCTCTAGCCCAGACTCGTTGCTTTACTTCTTGATTGGCTATGTGAAGTCTATTAAAAAGCATCAAAAGCATCCCGAGAGCATGCTCTGCTACTGCGTCTCTGTTTCCCTCTGGGGCATGAAAAAGCTGAATACCTCTGCGTGTTACCTCCTCTAGGTCTATCTGATCAAGACCAGCGCCAGCCCTAGCGATGAATTTCAGCCGATCAGCATGCATCAATAGTGCCTGATCAATAGGCGTTTTACTCCTAATGATCATCCCTACATAATCAGAAAGAGAAGCTTGAATTTCCTCACGACTGATCTTCGGCTTATAATCTACCTTATAGTTTAAATCCTCTAGCAAAGGAATTATACTAGGGTGCATTTCATCTATGATCAGTACTTTCATTGTCTTTGTTAAATATTCAATAAGAGTGTAGCTATCAAAAAGTAAACAGCAATTCCTATCAAATCGTTGGCTGTAGTGATAAATGGCCCTGAAGCTAGGGCAGGGTTTACTCCAAATTTATCAAGAATCAATGGCGTGATAGTCCCCATAAATGAGGCTAGCAATACCACACTAAAGAGTGCTATAGACACTACTAACCCTATCTCAGCTGAGTCACCATATAGAAAAACAACCGTAAAGAAAACAATCAGGCCTAGCACAAGTCCATTGAGCAAAGCGACAAATAGCACCTTAGCAAATCGCTTGGCATAACTATCGTCCAGTACAGACTTGTTGGCGAGAGACTGGACGATGATACTTGATGACTGGATACCTACATTACCTCCAGTCGCAGTGATCAGCGGGATAAAAAATGCCAATGCAGGAATGACCATTATGTCTCCTTCAAATAGGCCTATAAACTTAGCCCCTATCAAGCCTCCTACGATACCGATAATCAACCACGGAATACGGGCTTTAGTAAGATCCCATACCCCATCGGTCTCCTCTACGTCAGCTGAGATACCAGCCATGATCTGCATGTCTTGCTCTGCTTGCTCCGTGATGACATCGATGATGTCATCAATAGTAATTCTTCCCACTAGTTTACCATGTACATTGACCACAGGAACTGCTTCAAGATTATACTTCTGCATGATATCTGCTACCTCTTCCTCATCCATGTAAGTTGGTACTGAGATCAGCTCTGGCTCGTAGATATCTGCTATTTTAGTATGACTTGAGGAAAGAATAATTCTTTTGAGTGATACACGCCCCAATAATACATCATCGTCACTGACTACATAGATGGAGTAGATTTTTTCTACATTCTCGGCTTGTCTTCTGATCTCTTCTATACATTGAACGACTGTCCAGTTTTGATTGGCTTTGATGAATTCCTTAGCCATCAGACCACCAGCACAATCATCCTCATAGCGCATGAGGTCGTGTATATAGGCAGCTTGTTCACTATCCGTCAGGTTGGCGATAACTTCCTCCCTACGTTTGACATCAAGCTCATTGAGCAAATCCACCGCATCATCTGAGTCCATTTCATCGATGAAGGGTGCTACTTCAGTTGGTTCGAAGTTTCTTAGAAATCTACCTCTGACATCAGAGTCTATCTCTTTGATAACACCAGCTGAAGTCTCTGAGTCAAGAGCACGGATTACATATTGAGCTTCTTCTGTATCTAACTCTTCGAGCAATAGGGCTATATCAGCTTCATTGACTCCCTCCATTGTCTCTAGGATAAAGGCGCTATCGCCCTGCTCTATCGCGTAGCGGACAGAGTCTAGGTACTCCTTACTGAGCTCAAAGTTTCTGATCATTTCCATCTTGCGCTATTTTTTGAGTGAGTAGGATAAAATCTTCTACTGACAACTGCTCAGCCCTCTTATCTAAGATCATTTCGGATTTGAGTGCATCCGAAAAACCCATGGCTTTCAAAGCATTTCTCAATGTTTTTCTTCTATTGTTAAACCCCTGCTTCACGATAGTCTTAAACAGACGTTCGTTACACGGAAGTTCTTTGACATCATTTCTAACTAATCGGATAACAGCTGAATCTACCTTAGGAGGCGGGTCAAAGACATCAGGCCCCACCATGAATAGATATTCGATATCATAATAAGCTTGCAATAAGACACTCAGTATACCATATTCTTTGCTTCCAGGAGGAGATGCGATACGCCTTGCCACCTCCTTTTGTAACATACATACAACCTCTTCTACTTGTTGCCTATCTTCTAAAACCCTGAAAAATATCTGTGATGATATATTATAAGGGAAGTTACCGATGATCGCATAGGTATCTTCGAAGTATGGTCTCAAGTCATGATTCAAAAAATCCCCTTCGATGATATCGATCGGCTCCTGACCATATTTCTCCTTTAAGAATACAATAGACTCCGTATCTATATCTAGTAAATACAGCTGAACGTCAGCCCTATTTTTTAGAAAATCCGTCAAAACCCCTGTACCTGGACCGATCTCTAACACTTTTCTTGGTTTATCTTTGCTACCGAGTGCCTCTACTATCCTTTCAGCAATGCTCAAATCAAGTAAAAAATGTTGTCCTAGGTGCTTTTTAGGCTTGACGCTCTTCATATTGTCAACTCTTCGAAATTGTTATAACTTGCAAGTCCAAAACTACGAATTTAAATGGCAACCTCCATACAAATATAGTGTAGAGGAGTGTGTCAAAGAATTTGCTATTAAATCAAAAAGCGTACCTTACAAGCTATGAGTACAAATAGACCCCACGATAAACCTATCATAGGCATTACCATCGGAGATATCAATGGCATCGGTCCTGAGGTAGTCATGAAATCACTATCTGACAATAGAATCCTAAAAATGATCACTCCTATCATCTATGCACATGGTAAGGTGATCTCCTTTTATAGAAAACAACTGGAAAAGGAAGATTTTCAGTTTATGCAAATCAAAAGTATCGATGAGGCTCATGCTCGTAAGATCAATGTGATCAACTGCTTAGAAGAGTCTCCAGATGTATATCCGGGACAGGAGACGCATGAGGCTGGTAAGATGGCCATAGCCGCTATCACTACTGCCATAGCAGATATGAAAGCTGGTAAATTAGATGCTATATGTACTGCTCCAGTGAATAAAAACAATATCAATTCTGAAGATTTTCACTTCATTGGCCATACAGAAATGTTTACAGAGAGCTTTGATACTAAAGACAGCTTGATGTTTCTCATTTCAGAAGAGTTTAAAGTAGGTTTGGTCACAGGTCATGTCCCACTAATGGAAGTAGGACAGAAACTAACCGCTGAGCGAATAGAGACTAAGCTTGGGCTTTTAGAAAAATCATTACAGAAAGACTTTGGTATCAAAAAACCACGAATAGCTGTATTAGGATTAAATCCACATGCTGGCGAAGATGGACTTTTGGGCAAAGAAGAAGAGGAAATCATCAAACCTACTATTCAAAAATTCAAGCAAAAAGGTAGTTTGGTCTTTGGACCGTATCCCGCAGACGGATTCTTCGGTATGGCACATCAGCGTAAGTTTGATGCAGTGCTAGCCATGTACCATGATCAAGGCCTGATTCCTTTTAAAGCAATGGCTTTTGAAACTGGGGTCAACTTCACTGCTGGACTTCCGATCGTGAGAACCTCTCCAGATCATGGCACGGCTTATAATATAGCTGGTAAAAATGTAGCCGATGAAAATAGTATGCGCGCTGCGCTCTTTGCTGCCTATGATATCGTACTCAAAAGAAAAGAAGCCGCAAGTCCAGTGCTTTAATATCATCAAAAAGAGAATAATATTTTAGTATTTTAAATTAGTTGCTTAACTTTGCGACCTTGATTTAGAGTAGAGGTATTGGGAATGAATTTAAAGCAGTACAATATCGACATTTACGGACTCAAAGAAGGGATTCATTCCTTTGAGTTTGAGATTAAAAATGACTTCTTCGCTTACTATGAAAACGACATAGTCAAAGAAGGAGATCTCAAAGCGCTAGTGACCTTGAATAAAACATCTACCATGATCAACATGACCATGGAAATAGATGGCAAAGTGTCTCTAACATGCGATAGAAGCTTGGAAGAATTTGATTTTCCGATACAAATTACCGAAAAAGTCATTTACAAATTCGGTGAAGAGTATAAAGAAGTCAGTGAAGAGATCGTGATCATCACTAGAGATACACAAAGTATCAATGTAGGTCAAATACTCTTCGAGATTATCTGTTTGCAAGTTCCTGTCAAAAAGATACATCCTGACTATCGTACTGAAGAAGATGATGATGAAGACTATCTAGGAGGTGTACTAGTATACAGCTCAGAGATCGCTGAAGACGAGGATATCGAAGAGGTATCAGAAGGTGATGAAAGTGATGATCCAATTGAACCTGATCCTCGCTGGAGTAAATTGAAAGACTTGAAAAACAAATTTGAATAATATAAATAATTAGATAGAGATGGCGCATCCTAAACGTAAAATTTCCAAAACGAGAAGAGACAAGAGAAGAACTCACTATAAGTTAACAGCAGCCACTTTTATGGAGTGCTCTAACTGTGGTTCACCAGTATTATACCACAGAGTATGTGGAGAGTGTGGTTACTATAGAGGCAAACCAGCCATAGAGAAAGAACTCGCAGTTTAATCTTAGTAGCTTATGAAAATTGCAGTAGATGCAATGGGAGGTGATTTTGCTCCGGAAAACGTAATATCCGGAGTAAAATTAGCCCTAGAAAAGTTACCAAAAGACATTACCATTGTTTTGGTTGGTCCTGAAGAGCTTATAAAAGCACAACTGAAGGATCACAATATCTCTAGTCCTCAGCTAGAAATTATGCATGCAGAGGAAGTGATCGAAATGGGTGAAAACCCTACGAAAGCTTTTTCTCAAAAACCCCAGTCCAGCATATCTGTTGGCTACAAACTCCTCAAAAGTAAATCAGTAGAAGCATTTTGCAGCGCAGGTAACACTGGAGCGATGCTAGTAGGTGCTATGTTTACCATCAAGCCTATTGAAGGTGTGTTCAGACCTGCTATTGCTAGCTTTATGCCTAAGGAAACTCTAGGGTTTGGTGTTATACTAGATGTGGGAGCCAATGCAGACGTCAAGCCTGATGTACTCAATCAATTTGCCATCTTGGGCTCTATCTATGCTGAGCACGTTTTGAAAATAAACAATCCTAAAGTGGGATTGATGAATATAGGAGAAGAAGAGAAGAAAGGCAATCTAGTCTGCCAAGCTACCTTCCCTATCCTGCAGGATAATCCTCAGATCAATTTTATCGGTAATATAGAAGGAAGAGATGCTTTCAATGACAAAGCAGATGTGATCGTCTGTGATGGTTTTACTGGTAATATCTTGATCAAAATGGGTGAATCACTCTATGATTTACTTAAATCTAGAAACTTCCTCGATCCTTTCTTTGAAAACTTCAACTACGAAGCGGTAGGCGGTAGTCCTATCTTGGGAGTCAATGGTAATGTGATCGTGGGACACGGTATATCTTCGCCTGAGGCTATCAAAAATATGATTTTGCAGGCAGAGCAAATGGCCAAAGCTGATATCTACCATAAAATTTACGAGGCCTTTAATGGCAACGCATAAACCTATTAAAATGAAAAAAATCAGAGCCGCTATCACTGGAATCAACGCTTGGGTGCCAGACTATGTCTTGACCAACCAAGAAATCGAGACCATGGTAGATACAAACGATGAATGGATCACCAGCCGTACTGGAATCAAAGAAAGAAGAATCCTAAAAGGTGAAGACCAAGGTACCTCTGTCATAGGAATCAATGCTGTAAAGGGACTTCTAGCAAAAACAAATACAAAAGCAGAAGACATTGATCTCATCATCTGTGCGACAACTACTCCTGATATGCAGTTTCCTGCTACAGGCAACCTAATCGCTGATGGTGTCGGAGCAAAAAACGCTTTTAGTTATGATCTACAAGCTGCATGTTCAGGTTTCTTATATGCATTGACTACGGGATCACAATTTATCGAAACAGGTAAATACAAAAAAGTCATTGTGGTAGGAGCTGATAAGATGTCTTCTATCATAGACTATACTGATCGTGCTACCTGTATCATCTTTGGAGATGGTGGTGGTGCAGTATTACTAGAGCCTACCACTGAGGAGTTTGGCATCATGGATACTATCATGAAGTCTGATGGCTCCGGAGCGCCCTACCTACACATGAAAGCAGGTGGAAGCAGAAGACCAGCTACGGCTGAGACAGTAGCTGCACGTCAGCATTATGTCTATCAAGAAGGCTCTGCAGTGTTCAAATTTGCCGTTACCAACATGGCGGATGTCTCTGCTGAGATCATGGAGAGAAATAACTTACAGGCAGATGATGTCGCTTGGCTCGTACCCCATCAGGCAAATAAGCGTATCATCGATGCTACTGCCAACAGAATGGGCGTAGGAGAAGACAAAGTCATGCTCAATATCCACAAGTTTGGCAATACTACAAGTGGTACTATACCACTATGCCTTTGGGAGTATGAAAAACAACTTAAAAAAGGAGATAACCTCATTTTAGCGGCCTTTGGTGGTGGCTTTACTTGGGGATCTATTTATGTGAAGTGGGCATACGACCCTAAATAATCAAGAGCAACTTAAATAGCAAAACATACATGGCATCTACTGCAGATTTTAAAAATGGACTTTGCTTAGAGTATAACAATGACATCTACTCTATCGTGGAATTCCAACACGTGAAGCCAGGAAAAGGTCCTGCTTTCGTGAGAACGAAGCTGAAAAACCTCCGAACAGGTAAGGTGATAGACAATACTTTTAACTCAGGTGTAAAAGTAACTACCGCTCGTGTAGAAAAAAGAGCTCATCAATTTTTATACAAAGATGACCTAGGATATCACTTCATGGACAGCGAGTCCTTTGAGCAAGTGCCTATCGATGAAAAACTACTTGAAAGACCAGAGCTTTTAAAAGAGGGTCAAACAGTGGATATTTTCTATCATGCAGAGACTGAAACCCCTCTTTCTGTAGAACTACCTCCATTTGTTATCTTACAAGTGACGTATACAGAGCCTGGCATCAAAGGTGATACGGCTACAAATGCCTTAAAGCCTGCTACTATGGAAACTGGTGCTACAGTGATGGTTCCTCTTTTTATCGAGCAAGATGAAGTCATCAAAGTAGATACTAGAGACGGATCATACTCCGAAAGAGTAAAATAATTTACGAAAGCTATGCGATTTGCTTAAATTGTATAGCTTTATTGTTTCCATATGGATTCATCCGAGGAAGAACTGCTCAAACGAGTCTTTCCTTTTTATCAAAACACAGAAGCTTAACACAAACAATAGACAAATGAAAGCTAAAGAAATTCAAGACCTAATTGATTTTATTGCCAAATCAGAACTTGCTGAAGTAAACATTGAGACAGAAGCTTTTAAAATCTCAGTAAAAAAGGCTGTAGAGCCAACTATCCAACGCATCGAAACTATAGCAGCTCCTGCTCCTGTAGCCGCTACACCAGCACCTGCAGCTCCTGCTCCTGCCGCGGCACCAGCCCCCGCAGCACCCGCAGCTACCGATAAAAAATATATAGAAATCAAATCACCGATGATCGGTACTTTCTACAGATCTGCCAATCCTGATTCTCCTGCTTTTGTTCAAGTAGGTGACAAAGTGAGTGCTGGCAGCACAGTTTGTATCATCGAAGCGATGAAACTCTTCAACGAAATCGAATCTGAAGTATCAGGAACTATCGTCAAAATCCTAGTAGACAATGCCTCTCCAGTAGAGTATGATCAGCCATTGTTCTTAGTAGATCCATCTTGATAAATTGGGTTGATTGTTTCATTTCTTAATTTGATAGATCGTGTTTAAAAAAATATTAATAGCTAACAGAGGAGAAATAGCACTTAGAGTTATCCGTACTTGTAAAGAGATGGGTATCAGTACAGTAGCTGTTTACTCTACAGCAGATAAGGATAGTTTGCATGTTAGATTTGCTGATGAGGCAGTCTGCATAGGTCCAGCACCGAGCAAAGAATCTTACCTCAATATCCCAAGAATCATCGCAGCTGCAGAGATCACTAATGCTGACGCCATTCACCCTGGCTATGGCTTTTTATCTGAGAATGCTGAGTTTTCAAAGGTATGCCAAGAATATGGGATCAAATTTATCGGTGCTAGCCCTGATATGATCGACAAAATGGGTGACAAGGCCACAGCTAAAGCTACTATGAAAGCCGCTGGAGTGCCTACTATTCCTGGTTCAGATGGATTGCTAGACTCTATCGAGGAAGGCATCAAACTAGCTAATAAAATGAAATATCCTGTCATCCTCAAAGCAACAGCTGGAGGTGGTGGTAAGGGTATGCGTATCGTTAGAAATAATGAGGAGTTCAAAAAAGCTTGGGATGATGCGAAGCAAGAAGCTAGTGCATCCTTTGGCAATGATGGACTCTACATGGAAAAATACTTAGAAGAGCCTCGTCATATAGAGATCCAAATAGTAGGTGATAGCTCAGGAAGAGCTTGTCATTTATCTGAAAGAGACTGCTCTATTCAAAGAAGACATCAAAAGCTCGTAGAAGAAACCCCATCTCCATTCTTGACACAAGAGCTCAGAGAGCAAATGGGTATAGCTGCGATCAAAGGTGCTGAGGCTATTGGATACGAAGGTGCTGGAACTATCGAGTTCTTAGTGGACAAAAACGGTGACTTCTTCTTCATGGAGATGAATACCCGTATCCAAGTTGAGCACCCAATCACGGAAGAGGTGACGGATTTTGACTTGATCAAAGAACAAATCAAAGTAGCTGCTGGTGAGAAAATTTCTGGCAGAAACTACTACCCTAGTCTTTTCGCGATGGAGTGTCGTATCAATGCCGAAGATCCTGCCAACAACTTCCGTCCAAGTCCAGGCAAAATCACTAATCTTCACATTCCTGGAGGTAGAGGTATCAGAGTGGATAGTCACGTGTATGCAGGCTATGTCATCCCTCCTAACTATGACTCTATGATCGCTAAGCTTATAGTAAGCGGTCAGTCTAGAGAAGAAGTGATCGTCAGAATGAAACGTGCGCTTGAGGAGTTTGTCATCGAAGGTATCAAAACGACTATTCCTTTTCATATCGCACTCATGGAAGATGAGGGCTTCAAAAAAGGTGAATTCACTACCAAATATCTCGAAACATTCGACTTTTCGAAAATCAAATAATAGAAAAGGCTACCCTAGGGTAGCCTTTCTTTTTGGTTTGGTTATCAAGTAAGTTGTTAGAATTCAAAGATGATCCCAATGCTTGGTGTCGGGATGGCGTCATCATCAATGAGCAAAATAGGAATCCCATTTGATCCATCTGGCCTGATAGCTTGCCCATCAGTTGTCAAGAATGCTGTATTATCTGCATTTCGCTGGAATGAATACCTAGGTGCAGACGGATTGACTGTGATAAGTGCGTTTTGAACATCCAAGAAGATATTGAGCGAGTACTTAGGGAAGTTCCACTTCTTATCTATACGAACGTCTAGCTGGCTAAATCCACCAAGTCGCTCCGAGTTCAACCTATCAAAATCTAAAACTCCAGTGCCTAATGATAGGAAATTAAGTCTTGAAGCCTCTAGATCAAATGGTGTCAAAGGGGAGCCTCCAGCATATCGATACTTCAGACCAAGCTCCCATCCTTTTGGGAATTTCTTACCAAAAAGTGCTGAGATCAAATTTCGATTATCCCATGAAGACGAGATAAACTCACCATCTAAACCTGAAAACTCACTCCTGACATAAGTATATGAAAATACCGCAAAGATGTTTTCTATCAACTTTTGCTGAAACAAAAACTCGAAACCATAAGCTCTCCCATCTCCAGTACTAGCAACTGGCTCATTGCCAACAACAGAAAAATCACCTCCCAAATTGGCTAGAGAAATACCATCTCTGATAGAAACTGGATAGTTCGTATATTTTTTATAGAAGCCCTCTACTGTAAATCGCGTACTTTCTCTTGGCAAATACTCTAAGCCAAGCACGTAATGAAGTGATCCGATGTACTCATTGTTCTTATTGACAAAATTGCCTGATTCGTCTTGAAATGATAAAACTGTATTGATTGGTGTTTTATAGTATTGACCTACAGATCCATTCAGGTTAAGTTTATCAGTCAGTACATAGGAAAGTGACATTCTTGGCGAAAGTGTTCTCAGTGGATTCATGCCTGTATCAGTGAAGCTATTCATATCTGTACGGATACCCGCATTGAAACCTAGTCTATTATTGAAAAATGACCTAGAAACTTGACCAAATGCTCCATATCTTAAGTAATCTATTTGTGCATTATAATCAAAGACGACTGCTGGTTGAACTACTTGGTCGTTTTCATCTCTTAGCTCTTTACGAACCACATTAAACACCTCATTTGAAAAGTCAATGTACTGCGCCATGAGACCATAGCTATATTTCCATGATCCTTGGCTTTTATTGACTTCCCATCTGAGCTTATTCTCTACCTCTTGAGACTGGATACCTAGATTTCGCTGATTATTCTCTCCACTCTCTTGGTCCTCAAACCTATCCACGCGATTGTCAAACACATTTCTACTTACTGAAAGTAAGCTGTAGCCGTTTGCCAATCTTTTTCTTAATGAAAATCCCACAGTATAGTTCCACTGATTATTACTCGGAGTAGCTCTAAGGACATATGCTTTATCTGGACTAGACTCTCTAGGCACACCAAACCTGAACTCATCGATGGCTCCTACTCCTAAAGCTGTCAGCGTTAATTTATCATTCAACTGGTGACTGACTTTGTACTGAAAATCCCAATAGTTTGGTCTGATAGGCAGATCTATCGCTTGGAACAATAGCTGCAAATATGACCTTCTAGCCGAAACTAGATAGTTTGTCTTTTTACCTGCTGGCCCTTCAAAAGTAGTTGCTAGCTCAGTAGCACTCAATCTGACATTTCCTTGAAATCGCTCCTGATTACCTTCTCTTTGCTTAAATTCAAATACAGAGGCGAGGGCATTATCATATTTGGCGTTGAATCCAGAGGAATTAAGCGTGACGTCTTCGATAAAGGATACGTTTAAAATACCTGCTGGGCCACCTGATCCTCCTTGAGTCTGGAAGTGATTGATCACGGGAATCTCTATACCATCGAGATAAAATACGTTTTCATTAGGTGCTCCACCTCTGATGATAATGTCATTTCTAAAAGCTCCTCCCGTACCCGCTGAGCCTCCCACACCAGGCAGTGTTTGTATCACTCTGGAGATGTCAAAGTTTCCTCCTGGATTACTCTTAATCTCTTCAGTACTCAACCTATTAATAGAAATTGGGTTCTGAATTGTAGCGGCTGAAGCAGCCCTTCCTACTGTGACAACTACCTCATCTAGATTGGATGCTTCTTCTTCTAACTCAAAATTGACGATATAAGCATTCCCTGAGCTTAGGATGATATTGAAACGCTGCTCAGACTTGTAGCCTATAAAACTTGCACGCACATTGTAACTGCCAGTCGGAGCCTCAATGCGATACTTCCCTGAGATATCAGTGATACCTCCTATAAGTGGATCTGTACCTATTAGTGCAACTGATACTCCAATAAGAGGCTCTTTTGTGTTTTTATCCAAAATAGTCCCTTGTAATACCCCATTAGTTTGTGCATTTACTTTTAAAGTAATCAGCGTACAAAAAATCAAAAGTAGTTTGTTTAATTTCATTGATTTCAAATCTGTTTTTGATGAAAGATGAAGCATTTGATAATATTACGAAACCATAACACTTAATTTTTGTTCTCTACTTTGAAAATATTTTTTTCATAATTTTAATACATTGAGCTCATTGATAAATAACGATTTCGTAGTAAATGACACCAAATAAGATGACGTCCTATCTGCCCCTGATCGAAAAATGGGAAGAATACTTAAGCTTAAATGCTGAAGGTAATCTGGCTGACTTTGGTAAATGGCTAGTTGAAAGGGAAAGTTCAAAACAAAGCTATGCCATAGAGCATCAAAGTACTGCAAATAAAGATGCCGTAGCAGGCTATCTCATCGCTAGACTATACAAGTTTATCAGATTGTATAGCAAAGAACTGTTACATGAAATCAATATCCACAGTCTAGATGATTTTGGCTTTCTCTCTACCATAGATCGGATACCAGGAATACAAAAAAAAGTTCTCTGCGAGATCAATCTCATTGAGCTTTCAACGGGATATGACATCATCAAAAGACTTCAAAAAGAAGGGTGGATCATAGAAGATACAGACCCTAATGATAAGCGAGCAAAGACATTGATGCTTTCAGAAAGTGGGAAGCTAAAAGTCAGAGAAGCCTATATGAAACTAGACAGTATCAATGAAGTCCTCATCGGAATGGATGCTAGTGCTAAAAGTGATATGATCCAGCAGCTTTCAAAACTTAATCAAGCGCATAGCGAGAAGTTGAAATAATTGCCTCAGCCTTCTACCTCCTGCACCAATTCATCATACCAATCTTGACCATACTTTCTGACTAGCGCATCTTTTAGAAATTTATAGATAGGCAGCTCCAAAGCTTTTCCTAAACTACATGCTGGATTGCAAATATGCCATCTATCGTAGTTCAGCGCATCATATTGATCATACTTAGTGACTCTTATCGGATACAGGTGACAGGAAATCGGTTTTTTAAAATCTACTTTCCCATCATTATAAGCTTCTTCTATACCACATTTTAAGATTCCTCTTTCATCATATAGCGCATAAGCACACTCTGCATTATCACCAATGGTCGGTGTACATTTATCCCCATCGCTATCAAGTACCCACTTACCCTGAGTCTCTATGACATCTCTACCTTCTTGCGTCAGATAGGGTGCCACTAGTGGATATATCTCCTCCAGTGTAGCACACTCCTCATCTTCGAGTGGAGCACCCGCATCACCTTCTACACAGCATGCACCTTTACACTTTTCTAGATCGCATACAAAAAACTGATCTTTGATATCCTCACTGATGACGGCATTTCCTACTATGATCATAACTTTGATTATTTATAGCAAAGATAAGTTATTAGGCGTAGAGACAAGTCTGCATTTTTGAAAATTAAAGCTTTTAAGACTTATCTTTAACTATGGAAATCATCACGATCAGTATAGCTGCATTTGTCACAGCCATACTTACTTTTTTCTCAGGATTTGGTCTCGGCACTATCCTCACGCCAGTATTTATCGTCTTTTTCCCAGTCGATCTCGCTATCGCATTGACAGGTGTAGTCCATTTCTTTAATAACCTTTTTAAGGTAGGCTTAGTAGGAAAAAGTGCTAGCAAAGATGTGTTGATTAAGTTTGGTATACCTGCTATCATAGCCTCCTTTTTAGGGGCTTGGGCACTCTTGAAACTTCCAGAAGATACCATACTTTATGCTTATACCCTTCAAGGAAAACTCTTCGAAGTTAGCTACATCAAGTTTGTCATTTCCTTATTGCTTATCTGTTTCGCGCTTATGGATCTTATACCATTCTTTGAAAGACTTCAATTTGGTAAAGAAAAACTTCCTCTAGGAGGTTTTCTAAGTGGCTTTTTTGGTGGTCTTTCTGGTCATCAGGGAGCATTGAGAAGTGCTTTTCTAATCAAGGCCGGACTATCCAAAGAGTCCTTTGTGGGAACAGCTGTGATCATTGCTTGCTTCATAGACTTTACTAGACTTGCAGTATATGCCACACGCTTTACCAGTGCAGGGCTGACTGATAACTTACCTTTGGTTATTTCAGCGACTATCTCCGCGATTGTAGGAGCTTATATTGGTCATAGATTGCTCAAAAAAGTAACCTTGATCTTTATTCAAAGATTGGTAGCTATCATGCTTCTATTGATTTCTTTAGCACTTGGTATGGGCATCATCTAAACTTTAGAATAATGAAAAACAAACTACTCCAAACTAAAAATGAAGCTAGTATATTTCTAATCAGACTTATGGTAGGTACAGTATTTTTGTCAGAAGGCATCCAAAAATTCCTCTTTCCAGCCATTAGAGGTGCTGGTAGATTTGAAAAAATTGGCCTCCCAAATCCTGAATTTCTAGGGAGCTGTGTTGGTCTTTTTGAGATATTATCTGGCATGTTGATACTCCTTGGACTGCTTACTAGATTGGCTGCAGTACCTACTTTAGTCATCATGTTAGTAGCCATCGCCACTACTAAATTTACTATCTTTTCAGAAGAGGGGTTTTGGCCGATGATGCATAGTAGTAGAACAGATTGGTCTATGCTCCTTGGTAGTATTTTCCTGATCATCAAGGGAGGAGGCAAATGGTCTTTAGATAGCAATCTAAGGCTATAAAACCCTCTAATTTTAAAAATTAGCAACTTTTTGAGACCGATGCCGTATATATAAAGTGTAAGAGTAGTCTAAAAACTTATGCGCTTTAGCAACATTTCTCATTTTGGGTTTTAGACATTTATAACCAGCTCACATGTTTCACTTTAAATTTTATTGACATGAACAAGCTCACATTGAAAGGTAATTGGAATGAATTAAAAGGTCAGTTAAAGCAAAAGTATGGCGATCTGACTGATAATGATTTGATATACGCAGAAGGCAAAGAGGATGAACTTCTCGGCACTCTGCAGAAGAAAACAGGACAGTCGAAAGACGAATTGAAAAAAATGCTTTTTAACGATTAAGCATTATCCAGTTGAAATGTAATTAAAGCTGACCTAAAGGTCAGCTTTTTTTATTTATCTAAAGCGGTAAACCTAGAGGCATTACTCACGTATTCTGGCACCATGGACTTCATCTTAGCTACAAACTGCATCTCATCCGATGCTTCAAGCAAGCTTGAAAGTTCCAGCATATCTTGCTTCACTTCCTCAAAATCATATTCTCTAACCTTTGCCACCATGATCTTCGGATGGTGTGTTGCTAGTGTTACCTCTTGATTGTTTAATAACTCTTCGAAGAGTTTTTCACCATCTCTCAAGCCAGTAAACTGAATTTTTATATCCACATCTAGTTTTAACCCAGAAAGTCGAATCATTTTCTTTGCCAACTCCACTATTTTGATAGGTTGACCCATATCGAAGATAAATATCTCGCCTCCCTTACCCATGACTCCAGCTTCCAATACTAGTTGACACGCTTCAGGAATGGTCATGAAATACCTTGTGATCTCAGGATGAGTAACTCTAATTGGTCCGCCCTCTTCAATTTGCTTTTTGAAAAGAGGGATCACTGAACCATTGGAGCCAAGGACATTACCAAATCTAGTCGTGATAAACTTCGTGTGACCGGGATTATATTTTCTCAGGAAGTTATTGAGAGACTGCACGTAGATTTCAGCTATACGCTTAGAGGCTCCCATGACATTACTTGGATTTACAGCTTTGTCAGTAGAGATCATGACAAACTTCTCCACATGATAAGCAGTCGCTAAGTCAGCCAGTATTTTTGTTCCTTTGATATTACAACTAATTCCTTCTGAAGGGTTATTTTCTATCATAGGAACATGCTTATAAGCTGCCGCATGAAAGATGATATCAGGTCTAAAAGTTTCAAAGGCTCCTTTCATCCTAGATTCATCTCTAATATCCGAAAGGATCGGTATCGCTTTCAGTAAGGGAAACTTAATGGCTACTTCACCATCGATATCAAAAAGTCCAGTCTCCCATTGATCTACCATGATGATGGCAGCAGGCTGATATCCAGCTACCTGACGTACAATCTCACTACCGATAGAGCCAGCAGCTCCCGTGATCATGACGACTTTGTCGGAGAGTTCATCTCTTACATATGAATTATCCAACTTGATCGATTCTCTACCTAGCAGATCTTCTATATTTACCTTTTTAATTTGGCCTGCACTTAGCTCTCCGTTTGTCCAGTTTTCTAATGGAGGCACAGTACTTACTCTTACTCCAAATTCTAGGCAAATATCAATTACCTGATTCTTTCTATCGAGCGGGAGGTCAGGTATAGCGATGATTACTTCATCTACATAATATTTTTCGAAGACATCTTTGATTGACTTTTTAGCATCATAGATTCTAATCCCATCTATTACCTTGCCTACTTTAGATTGGTCATCTTCTAAGAAACCTACCATTCTAAGCCTAGCGGTATTATCCTTACTGATCACCTGTCTAGTGAGCATTCCAGTTCTAC
This sequence comes from Penaeicola halotolerans, assembly GCF_016464625.1. GTDB lineage: Bacteria > Bacteroidota > Bacteroidia > Cytophagales > Cyclobacteriaceae > Penaeicola > Penaeicola halotolerans. Next base: position 241,920 of record NZ_JAEAGO010000001.1, on the reverse strand, counting down.
CTGCCCCAAAAATCACGACCGATCGAACAGTTTTATTGCCATTTTTAAAAAACTCAAAAAGCTCTTTTACCAAAAGCCTATAGATGATTAATGAAAATGCGGAAACTAAGAAGCCAATGATTAGAACTGAATATGGAATGATGTTTCGATCGTATACTTTAACCAAAACATTGTTTGCTATCAATGAAATCAAAAAGGCTAGTGAAATAGCCCCAAGCACACGCATACCATCTTGCACACCCGTGTATCTGATGATACCTGCGTAGCTTTTAGTCAGAATGATAGAGAGTAAACCTGCGGTAGTAAAAAGTCCGACCCCATTCATGAAGTCAATATTATACATCGCATCTATTTCAAAATTGAGACGTAGCGCGTAAGCTAAAACAGCAGAGAGTGCAAAAACTACTGTGTCAAGCAGTACGATGATCCATCTAGGCAGGATGGTCAAGGTATTTAGAAATCTTGCTTGCTTAGTCATTATACGGTTAGGCTAGTGGTCTTTTATTCATATTCAACCAAAACAAAAATACAATTTCTATTCAAAGAAAGAAGTATTTCTGATGGAAATTAATGAAAGGATAATTTAAAACTACCCTCATTTACAGACACATATACGTATATTTCAAATCCTTAGACTTTTGATAAATCAATGAATAAGTCATCCGCTAGTTAGTTGTGACACGACCTCTTTCACCCTAAGGAGGTCATCCTCTTTTAGATTACTACCACTAGGAAGACAAAGTCCCTTGTCAAATAAATCTTCTGCTATCCCCTCTCCATAATATGGAGCCTCTTTAAAGATAGGTTGCATGTGCATCGGCTTCCAAAGTGGTCTAGACTCTATATTTTCTTTTTCTAGCGCTAACCTAAGTGCTTCTCTATCATATCCAGTTTCTTTAGGATCTATGGTCAGTGCAGTCAGCCATCTATTGCTAAAACTACTACTTGCCTCAGGCTGAAAGTCAAATCCAGCCTTACTTAATTGTGATCGATACCATTCAAAATTGGCTCTACGCTGCGCAACTCTATTTGGCAAGACAATCATCTGACCTCTTCCAATGCCCGCAGAAATATTGCTCATGCGGTAGTTGTAGCCTATATGAGAGTGCTGATAATGTGGCGCTGCATCCCTTGCTTGGGTTGCCAAAAACCTAGCTTGAATGATTTGTTTTTCATTATTTCCGATCAGCGCTCCACCACCACTCGTAGTGATGATTTTATTTCCGTTAAACGATAAAACGCCCAGTTCCCCAAATGTACCACAAGCTTTTCCCTGATAGCTAGACCCAAGCGCTTCGGCTGCATCTTCTATGATGGGAATATTGTATTGCGTAGCGATAGTTTGAATTTCCTGCATTTTAGCGGGCATCCCATAAAGATGCACTGGAATGATGGCCTTCACTTTTTTACCTTTAGACAAGCGATCTTTAATAGCCTGCTCGAGATGCTGTGGACACATATTCCAAGTATCTCTCTCAGAATCCACAAAAACAGGGGTGGCTCCTTGATAAACGATCGGATTAGCTGATGCTGAAAATGTAAAAGACTGGCAGATAACCTCATCACCTCTCTCTACTCCCAGTAAAATCAATGCCAGATGAATGGCTGCTGTACCAGAAGTCAAAACTGCGGCATGTTTAGCTCCTGTATATCTCGCCAGGTCTTGCTCAAAACCATCTACATGAGGACCTAGTGGTGCTACCCAGTTGGTATCAAAAGCCTCTTTCACGAAAACTTGCTCCATATGCCCCATATGAGGTGAGGAAAGCCATATTTTATCTTTCATCTTATCTCTTAATCACTCTGTCAAATCCAACGACTGTAGCCCCATCAGGAACATCTTTAGTAATCACTGCACCTGCTCCTATAGTGCACCAGTTGCCGACCTTCACTCCAGGAATAATCGTAGCACCAGCGCCAACTAATGTCCCCTCCCCAATACTCACACCACCACAAAGTGTGGAATGAGGTGCTATGTGAGCGAAATTCTCGATATCACAGTCATGATCTACCGAAGCAGCAGTGTTGATGATTACGTGAGCTCCTATGAAGGTATTGGCTTGCAAGATCGCTCCATGCATCACGACTGTGCCCTCCTCAATAGAGACCATGTCAGAGATGATCGCACTATGATGAACAGCATTTCCAAATTCTGTCCTTGAGGCAAGTTTCTCCGCTATATTTTTTCTGATAATATTACTCCCAATCGCAATGATCGTAGGGGCATCAAAGTCAAAATCATCCTCTAAAGGACCTAACACAGGCAAGCCCAAAATATCTTTGATCTCAGGATTCTTGTCAAAAATCCCTCTAATTCCTTCATTTTGAGTGAAAAGAATATCAATAATTACTTTAGCATGTCCAGAAGCTCCATATATATACATCATCGATTGATTAACGTGTTCCTTTAAATTTCTCTATTGTTGCTTGTCCCTCTTGACTGATTCCTTCCCTTTTAAAGACCTTGAGTACTGTCATAAAGAGGATCTTGATATCCAGCCAAAAACTCATATGATCTACATACCATACATCATAAGCAAACTTCTGTTCCCAAGTGATCGTATTTCGGCCATTGATCTGAGCCCAACCTGTGATACCCGGTCTAACTTCATGCCTGCGTGCCTGAAGAGCAGAGTATAAAGGTAAATATTCTACTAAAAGCGGCCTAGGCCCCACCAAACTCATATCACCTTTGATCACATTTAAAAGTTGGGGAATCTCATCTAAGGAGGATTTTCGGACTAAAGACCCAATTTTGGTCATGCGATCAGCATCAGGCAATAGCACTCCTTGTGTATCTCTCTTGTCATTCATGGTCTTATACTTGATCACTTTGAATATACGCTGATCCTTCCCAGGTCTAGCTTGTAGAAAAAAAGGCTTACCATTATTCGCAATCAATAAAGCTAATGTGACAGCCAAAAATATAGGAGAAAGGAGCACAAAAGCGATAAATGCTAAAATAAAGTCTATGAGATATTTGAAGAAATGCCTATACACTATTGAAAATTTAAGGCTAATATAGTCAAAAATGAGTGGTAACAGTATTTTTTCATTTTACTACAAATTCAATTAATCTTAGGTATTATGGATAAAGCTAAAACCATTTCATACTTCTTTAGCTTGAGTAAAATGAGAAGACGTCAAAAGTAAAATACAACATGTCATTTTCAAGTAATGATTTATATTTGACTCATTATGAAGAATAGTTTGATTCTAACTTGTTGCTTTTTAAGCCTTGCCATATCCACATTAAGTGCTCAAAGTGATAGCTCTTGGCAAGAAAAACCTAGTATCACTATTTTTGGATTTCTAGACACTTATTATATCTATGATTTTAGCAGACCTCAAGGAAATGTTCGTCAAGATTTTTTGTTCAATCATAATAGGCATCATGAGTTCAATTTTAATTTAGCCTTGATCAAAATCAATGTACAAAGCACTAAATATAGAGCAAATCTAGCTTGGCAATCAGGAACTTATGTGAGCGATAATTATGTCCAAGAAGCCAGTATTATTCAAAATATACATGAAGCTAATATCGGTATCTCTTTAAACAACGCTAATACTCTTTGGCTAGATGCTGGCATCATGCCTTCTCATATAGGAATAGAGAGTGCAGTATCCTCAGAAAACTGGACACTAACTAGATCATTAGCCGCAGAAAACTCCCCTTATTTCATGGCAGGAGCAAAACTATCTTATAACCCTAATGATGCTTGGGAAATCTCACTTTTAGCATTAAATGGATGGCAAAGAATACAACGAGTAACAGGTAATTCTCTCTTATCTGCAGGAAGCCAATTGAGATATACACCTTCCAAAAATCTGCTACTTAATTGGAGCACTTTTGTAGGAACTGACGATCCAGATATTAGTAGGAGAATACGGGTTTTTAATAATTTTTATGGCCAATTTGAGATAACAGATCGCATAGGTTTGATAGCAGGCTTTGATTTGGGCTTACAGCAAAACAATGACCAAACTGGATTATCCCAAACTTGGCTTAGCCCACTATTGATAGGAAGATATCAAATATCTGATCAATGGCGATTAGCAGCCAGAGCAGAGTACTATCAAGATCCTAATGAAGTCATCGTTATTACTGATCAACAACAGGGCTTCGAAACACTAGGCTTTTCACTCAACTTAGATTATCAGCCCGTAACCAGTTTATTTTGTAGGCTAGAAGTGAGAAATCTAAGGAGTAGTACAGAAATATTTGAAAGCCCTTCGGGTATTTCTCAAAACAATATCTTTGTTGCCTTATCTATGGCAATGCAATTATCTAAATCAGTTTATTAGTCAAAAAAATAAAGCCTTTGAACTACTTCAAAGGCTTTATGCATTTGTTTATTTCTTCAAAATCAATGTACTAAAAGGTGGAAGTGTGACTTGACCATCTGAAATAGTCGCACCTGCATGCTTCCAGACCTCTTCGCTATGATCTTCGTATCCTTGAGGAAGCGTAAAAGTACTCGATTGATCACCAATTTGGTGGAAGATCAACCAACTTTCATTGCCTAACTTTCGCTCTAAGGCCATGACTGATTTGTCAGATTGCGTGTCTACTGCTATCAACTCCCCGTGAACGAGGACAGCATTATCATTTCTCAAAGCGATCAATTGCTTATAAACATTATAGATCGATTGATCATCTTGGATTTGAAGTGCTAAAGGCGTGACTGTTTCGTCAGTCGTATTGACTGGTTCGATCCAAGTAGTTCTCCCGCTATCTTTCTCTTTGATATCCCATAGGAATGGTTCACGGATATTAGGATCTGGCTTTTTGCCTAGCATACCTATCTCTTCGCCATAATAAATGTATGGTGCCCCAGGCATAGTGAAGAGTACAGCAGCTGCTACTTTTCCTTTTCTGATATCTCCACCCAGATCAGTCAATATTCTGTTTTGATCATGATTAGATAGCAAAGTAGCGTCTACAAAATCATCAGAAATCTCTGCATAAAAATCTAAGATTTCTTGGTGTCTTTTCACTAGCTTCATTCCATCAGACTCATTGAAAGCACCTAATAAGGTATAATGAAAATCGAAATCAAATAGTGCTGGTAGACCTGGTAAATAAGGTGCTACTACATCGAGATTGTCATAGACCTCACCTACGATATATACATCAGGTTTGATTTTGACCATCTCATCTCTAAACTCTTTCCAAAAGGCATGATTATCTGTAGCGCGCTCATCTGGAAAGATGTGCTTAGCAGCATCCATTCGAAGCCCATCTATACCGATATCTTCTAGCCAAAATCTTCCTAATTCATAGACTTCTTCTCTCACCTTAGGATTGTCAAAGTTTAGATCTGGCATATCTCCCACAAAAAAGCCATAGTAAAACTGATCGCCTTGCCCTGGATCATGCCATTGACGGATATTATCACTGTCTAGTGTGATTGTCTTCTTGTTCAAATAGTCTTGGATAGTATCCTTCTGTGCCCATACATAGTAATCTCTGTAAGGATTATCAGGACCTTTTTTAGCTTCTAAAAACCACGGATGCTCATCACTTGTATGATTGATGATCAAGTCTATGATGATCTTGATATCTCTCTTATGCGCCTCATCTAGTAGTCGCTTAAAATCCTCCATGGTACCATAGTCTGGATGAACTGCCTTATAATCAGTCACATCATACTTGTGATAAGATGGAGAAGGCATGATCGGCATAAACCAAATAGCAGAAACTCCAAGATCTTTGATATAATCTAGTTTTTCAGTGACACCATTAAAGTCTCCAATGCCATCTCCATCCGTATCATTGAATGACTGAACAAAGATTTCATAAGTAACTCCATTGGGAAATTTAGTCGTCTTAGCTTCCACTGCTGGTTCTTCGGCTTTTTGCTCGCCACAAGCCATACTCACCGCTGCTAAAGCTACAAGTAATAAGTTTTTGGTCTTCATGGTATTAGATTAGGTTTGAAATAAACTAAAAGCCTCAGTCAATAAATCGACTGAGGCTCTGACATTAAATTTAGTTTTTGTTGATCGCATTGAGCATGTCAAAAGCCACTTCGAGTCTTTTTACAAAATTCTCTTCTCCTTTTCTCAACCAAACACGCGGATCATAATACTTTTTATTTGGTTTATCATCACCGTCAGGATTTCCTAGCTGTGCTTGTAGGTAGCCTTCGTTGGCTTGATAGTAGTTTTTGACACCTTCCCAGTATGCCCATTGCATATCAGTATCGATGTTCATTTTGATCACACCATAGCCTATCGCTTCTCTGATTTCCTCTACGGAAGAGCCAGAGCCACCATGGAATACAAAGAATACTGGCTTGCCAGTCAATCCATGCTTCTTGACGATAAATTGTTGTGAATCATCCAAAATCGAAGGCCTCAAACTCACATTTCCTGGCTTATATACTCCATGCACATTACCAAAAGCTGCTGCTACGGTGAATAGATCTCCAACTTTGCTCAAAGCTTCGTATGCTTGATTGACTTCTTCAGGCTGTGTATAAAGCTTAGAACTATCTACGTGGCTATTGTCTACACCATCTTCTTCACCGCCTGTTACACCAAGCTCTATCTCGATGCCCATTCCCATCTTATTCATCCGCTCAAAGTACTTGACGGAAGTCTCGATATTTTCATGGATAGGTTCTTCTGACAAATCAAGCATGTGAGAGCTGTAAAGTGGCTGTCCGTTAGCTTTGAAATATTTCTCTCCTGCATCTAACAATCCATCGATCCAAGGAAGTAATTTTTTAGCTGCATGATCCGTATGAAGGACTACTGGTACTCCATAGGCTTTGGCCATCTCATGTACATGAAGTGCCCCTGAGATACCACCAGCGATAGATGCTTGCTGTTGGTCATTAGGCAAACTCTTCCCTGCAAAAAACTGAGCGCCACCATTCGAAAACTGGATGATCACTGGTGAATTTACCTTTTTTGCAGTTTCTAATACTGCATTGACAGAGTTTGTTCCGATGACATTGACAGCTGGAAGTGCAAACTGGTTCTCTTTAGCATAAGCCATCAGATCCTTTAGCGCTTGGCCATGTAGTACGCCTGGTTTAAATTTCATTATGCAATGGTTAAAATGTTGAAAATTTATTGTTTACTGATTCTTGAGCGATAGACTCTTTGACCATCAAAAATTTCAAGCATGTAAATCCCAGCCTTCATAGCTGTCATATCTAAAGATATCGCATCGGATTGATACTGCTGGTGGCGGCCATTGAGCACTTCACGACCTGATAGGTCATGGATTCGCCACTCAAAAGTCTGCAATCCTGATGGTATTTCCAAAGTTATTACACCATTGGTTGGGTTAGGGTATAGTTTAAATACTTTATTAAAATTGACTACCTCAATATTAGTCACAACACCATTGAGAGAAAAATCTACAAGATCTTCCTCCTCTGGAAAAGTGATCGGTTTATTGATCAATACGTGAAACTGAGAAGGCTCTAGTCTAAAATCCTGTCCAACTCTATTTACCTGTACCTCTTCACCAGTCAGGTAATCATACCATGTACCTTCTTCTGGGAAGCCTAATGAGCCTCTGTAAACCGTACTTGCAAAGTTCCCTACCACAAAAAGCTTAGTGTCTCCTTCTTGAAGCAAGATTTTTTTCAAATTACTGTTGAGAGAAAGGGTCACATCGGTAGTCTTAAATATAGACTCAGTAGTCTTGAGTTTAGCCATATTGGCATATACTCCAAATAGTCTACTGCGGTCAGGATCATCCAAGTATTCCCATCTAGTAGGTTTTACTCCCAGTCGGTCATCATTCAATTCCTCATCATACCCAAACTCTCCAAACTGCCAGAGCATCTTAGGACCTGGTATGCTGAAGAAAAATGCGGCCAACATTTGATTTCTACGAACAGCGTTAGGAAGCTGTCTCACATTGAAGGTCGAATTAGTAGCTCCAAAGTTGAGAGATTCCCACATGAGTCGCTCTTCATCATGACTTTCCATATAGGCAATTAGGTGAGGTTGCTCCCAATTTCTGGTTCCATGATATGCCCAATTGAAATTACTGCTAGCACCTTTGGCCATATTTCTAAAGTCTCCATTCATATTGCCCCAGAGCATCATGCCGTAGTCAGCTAGGATCTTCTCTTCTTCATTATCAGCAAAGTGCTCCAATATCACATAAGCATCAGAGTAAGTTCTGATCTTATCATACATTCTCTTAAGAAGCGCAATTCGACTATCGTCTCTTCGACCCCATAGTCCTACATCTCCTCCACTATTGACTTGTGTGAAGCCTTTAGAAAGGTCATACCTGTAGCCGTCTATCTTATATTCTTCTATCCAATATCTATTGACCGAGTCTACAAATGATTTGGTGTACTCACTTTCATGATTGAAGTCATAGCCCACACTAAATGGGTGCGTAGCTTCAATGTTAAACCATGGATTATCAGCTGTAGGTGGTCCATAGTCTCCGCTGCTGTAGAGTCTGACCATCGGATTACGCCCGTAGGCATGATTCAAGACCATATCCATGATGACCACCATCCCCCTGCCGTGTGCCTCATCGATTAGTCTTTTAAGCTCGTTTTCTGTTCCATAGTATTTATCTGGAGCAAAAAAGAAGGCAGGATTATATCCCCAACTAAGATTTCCTTCAAACTCCATCACAGGCATAAGTTCTATGGCATTGATACCCAAAGATTGAAGATAGTCTAGGCGCTCAGTGACAGCATTATATGTGCGCTCATCTGTAAAGTCTCTCACCAAAAGCTCATAAATCACAAGGTCTTCTGGTGCTGGTTTTTCATAGTCTGTATTTATCCAAGCGTACTCATTTTGTGCTGTTTGCAGATATGAAACCGCAAAATTAGTCTTCCCAGCTGGATAAGGCTTCAATCCTGGATATCTATTCTCTGCAGTGATCTCTTCTTCCTCTCCATAGCTATTAGGAAAAGCCACTTTTTTGGCATAAGGATCAGCTATACGGATTCTTCCATCTACTAAGTATTGAAATAGATATTCTTCCCCTGGAGTGAGGTCATTGATTTGTAACCAGAAAAACTCTTGATCTGGTGTTTGCTTCATTTGATAAGCCGCATTGATCTCCCAATCGGTAAAATCACCAATCACAAAGGCATTTGCTTTGTTGGGTGCTTGTAAAACTAAAATGGCAGTCTGATCATCTATATAATTGATCCCAGGTCTAGCACCTACAGGAAGTGGCTCTTGTACATTAGCACCAAAAACAACCACTTCTCTAGTCGCGGACTTTGTTTCGCCTTCAAAAGTGGCGTCAATTTGAAAAGTGTATGAACCCTCTGTCAGGCCAGATACTGTTTGCTCAAAAGTCAAAGAAGCTGCTCCAGTCCCAATTTCTACTCCATCTTGCTTAAAAGAAAAATCCGCTATCTCAGTGGCTGCTGCTTTGAAATTAACCGATGTTCCTTCAGATATCGCAATACTGCTATTGGCTGGCTCATCAAATCTGACATCAAAGCCAAGGTTCATATTGACAAAAATATCACCATTGCTGGCATTTTTACCCTCTCTACTTCCGTCAGCATTTCTAAAAACCATCCCTAATCTATATATGACATCATTTGCTGTAATGGGGTAGTATTCAGTTGGTGTGATCGTGATCTCCCACTTATTAGTCTCGCCTTCTACTCGAGTCATCTCACCGATACCATCATCTTGACCCCAGTTACCTACCACATATTCCCATGTAGTGCCATTTGGGCTATCGATGATCACACCAGAGTGCATGTAAACCTTCGCAGCTCCTTGTAGGCCTGAAGTACCTTGAGTAGCATCATAAATGATTTTGACTGTTTGATTGGGTCTTGGATTGGCAGGTTCTGTGGTGACTTGCCCTATAGCAAATACGGTCACCAATAAACCTATCAGAGAAAGTAATAATCGTTTCATAAGCAAGAGGGAAATGTAATCTTAATAGAGGAAAAAAAGGAACAGTGGAGTCACTGTTCCTTTCATTGTATAGGTGTAATATTAATTCTTAACTAATGTATAACTAACTTGCCCTGGAGTTTTCCAGTCCATCTTGATGGTGTAGTTACCAGCTTCTGGCACTTGTATATTATCTCCATTAGCCTCTAAAACACCATCTCCATTATCATCACCGAAGTTACTACCCCAGTCTGCATTACCTCTAAACTTCAACTCTCCAACGACTAGATCAGTAGTGATTTCCATGACGTTTTCATCTGGATTGAAAGTCATATCTGTATCGGCATCCCATCCACCTGGTGTAGCACTACCGATGATTCTCCATTTGATCGGTGCACCAAGTGTATAAGTCAACTCATTCATGTTGACATCCAATTTGAACGTACCGAACTCAGTTCCTACGTTGATGTTAGCTCCATTTTGATCAAGAGTCCCATTAGCATCATTATCACCATAGTTGACATCCCAGCTTGGGCCTTCATTGATTTTAAACTCACCAGATCCACCATAGATATGGATATATCCACTGTATATATTGTTAGATCTTTCTGAGTAAATGATCGTATTTTCTCTAGAAGGATCCCATCCTTGGTATTCACCCGGAATGTATAATCTTGGGAATGTCAACTCTACGAAATAAGGAGTAACAGTCATAATAGAAGAATTTGAATACATTTCAGACACTTTTGTTCCGCTGAGTTTTGATTCTAGTCTTACTTCTATCTCACCTTCACTATCTGCTTGTATTCCCAATGCAATAAGTCTTTGGTTAAACTCAGCAGTTGTCACTGATGCTTGTGTAGTTGTACTAGATACTAAATCTATAGGCTCTCTAAACTCAGTTCCTGCAATCGCGACCTGAACAGTATATGTCACCGCTGCATCATAACCATAGTTTGATTTCTCCCAAGTGAAAGTAATGTTCTCATCAGCATTCTCTTGATTCAATACCGCATTGTTAAACGGCACTGAAAGTGTTGCCATTTGAGGATTTTCCTCTAAAAAGATAGCAGGCTCCTCAGTACAAGCTATAGCGAACACCATCATGCTCACTAGGCTTAAAATTTTAAAGATTGATTTCATATTCATTTGATTTTGGGTTCTTAATATCCATCATTTTGCTCCAAAGTAGGATTAGCTGTCAATTCAGCTGCTGGAAGTGGATATAAATTTCTAGTAGCTGGTACAGACTGTCCATCCTTCACGCCACCTTTCCACTGCCATAGATAATCACCACCTGTGAATAGTCCAAATCTGATCAAGTCAGATCTTCTGTGTGCTTCCCAGCTTAACTCCCTCATGCGCTCATCTAAGATGAATTGTAACGAAAGCTCTCCCGCATTGATATCTCCAGAGTTATCTCCGTAAGCTCTTCTTCTGATTTCATTTACATAAGTAAGTGCTTGTGCTTGGCTACCACCTGAGCCACCTCTAAGTACAGCCTCTGCATACATCAGATAAGCATCTGCTAATCTAAATAAAGGAAAATCTATACCAACAAATTGACCTTCAATTAAAGGACCTTGAGTTCCTGCTTTAGTTAGATTCTTAAATTTCATCACAGGAAAACCAGTGCCAAAGTCGGAGACTGTCTCTATATCATTTGTTCTTCCAGTAGTAAAAAACATCGCTCTACCATCTCCATTGCTGAAGGCATTGACATGCTCAGGACGAGCTCTCAGCCCTTGCCATCCGCCACTGACTCCAACTTGACTCGCAAAAGCACCACCTGTAGAAGCATTCACTATAAATGTAGTCCCTCCAAAAGATCTTGTATTCTCTGCATCATAAGCTATAGCAAAAATAACCTCGTTGATTCCTTGATCATTATCAGAAAAGAATAACTCATCATAGTTTGGATGAAGAGAGTACCCCGCATTTATTACCTCATTAAGTTGTGTGATTGCTTCAGTATGTCTTGGCTGATTGATGTACACTTCTGCATTGAGGTATAGCTTAGCCAAAACCATTCTAGCCGCTGCTTGATCTGCTCTAGGATATTCATTTGTTCTAGGTGCCGCTAAGTCTGGAATGATGGCCAACAACTCAGATTCTACATAGTCAAATAGCTCCGCTCTACTAGCTTGACGTGGAAAGAATGCTCCTACCGCATCTGCTTCTGTTACAAATGGTACATTACCAAACAGATCAATCGCATGGTAATAACTCATCGCTCTCAAAAATCTCGCCTCTGTTCTAAATAGTCTTGCTTCCTCAGCCTGAGCACCTGTGATCCCTCTACTAGAAAGCCTGTCATCTGATAGCTCTCTGATAAACTCATTAGCTAGTGAGATTTGATAGAAAATCCTATAGTACATTGCAGTAATGAATCTGTTGTTATCAGTGAAATTCGCACCATTCATCTGAGGAAGTCCATCATCATTCCAACCAATGATAGCTTCATCAGTTGGAAGCTCCTGCATCTTCCAGAAGGCTCTCATATAGTTTGACTCACCTTCATCTATGCCGCTGATATCAGCGTTACCAGCAGGTCCTTGCTGACCACTGAGTGCTAGACCACCATAAAGCTTAGCAAGTACATTTTTATAATTTTCAAACTCAGCATAAACTTCTACAGAAGTTTCTTCATTAAATGGGTCTTTATCAAGATCCATACAAGCTGTGACAGAGATCAAAAGTCCCATCAATAGCCCCATTACTTTATTAAATCTATTTTTCATACTCTTATAATATTTGAGATTAGAATCCGAAGTTGACACCTAGAGAAAATACTCTTGGATTTGGATAGAAATTATTGTCAATTCCTCCCGGCACTTCAGGGTCAATTCCTGAATAGTTAGTGATCACGAAGGCATTTTGAACAGCTGCACTTAGCGTCATCCTTACGCCTGAGTTAGAGATCTCTCCATAGTTATAGCTCAAGCTGATATTATCCATTCTGATAAATGAAGCGTTTTCTAGATAATAATCTGAAAAGAACTGATAGTTTTCAAAATTAGAATCTAATACATCTCTTGTCATGTTGAAGATGTACCCTTGAAGATTTAAGTTTGCATAAGAACCATTCGCTGATCTTACGTTATTGTACACATAGTTATCGAGCGATCCTCTTAGTGTAAAGCTCAAGTTCCACTTCTTATAACTCGTCTGGTTAGTGAAACCAAAGAAGTAAGGAGCATCTGGGAATTGCTGACGTACCAAATCTTCACTATTGATCACACCATCACCATTTTGATCTACATAAGCCCCTTCTATCGGAGTACCATCTGTGTTATATACTTGTTCGAAAAGATAGAAAGTATTTGGAGCAAAGCCAACTGACTGAATCTGAACAGTGTTACCTGTTCCACCAGCGATACCACCTACCAATATTCCTTCAGAGTCGTCTTCTACATTAGATAGGCTTGTGATAGTATTTTTATTGTAGGTAAAGTTAGCTCCGATATCCCACTTCAAATCAGCCGTATTGACTAAGTTGACATTCAAAGCTACTTCTATACCTTCATTTTCGATATTACCCACGTTGGTAAAGAGTCTGTTTGTCAAGTTAGTACCAGCAGGAACTGGGATCACAGAAAGTAGGTCATTAGTACGCTTGAAGTAGTAGTCTACCGAACCGTAAAATTTACCACTTGCAAATTCGAAATCTAAACCAGCATTGTATGTTTCAGTCTCCTCCCATTTGATATTACTATCATAACCTTCTGGCCTAAAAGTCGTGAAAAATTCTCCACCAAATTGATAACGCGCTGCATCATTACTTCTAGTATATCTAGGAAGGAATGGTAGTGTAGCACCTATGTCTTGCTGACCTGTAACGCCATAACCCACTCTAAGCTTCAAATCTGTAACAGTAGTATTACCTTTTAAGAAGCCTTCTTCCGAGATTCTCCAAGCACCCGCTACTGAAGGGAACACACCCCATCTGTTATCCTCGGCAAATCTAGATGAACCGTCAGTTCTCACTGTAGCAGTGATCAGGTACTTGTCGGAGAAGTTATAGTTTACTCTACCAAAGTAAGAGATTAGTCTATATTCTGGACGAGATGCGATAGGAGCAGGACTAATCTGAGTTCCTTCAGCATTGAATACTGCGAATGCAGGATTGTCGATTCTAAAATCTTGTGCTGAATAACCAGCTGTGACATCAATACTTCCAGCATTACCTAAATCTTTCACATAGTTAAAGTAAAAGTCAGCAAGTAAGTTTCTTTTATCTTGCTCATATCTAGAGAATGAACCACCCACTAGGAATGACTCAGCTGCCGTAGCTGGGATGATCACTCTTCCTTCACTTTGGCTTACATCATACCCTAGATTTAAGTTAGCGCTTAGACCTTCTACAAAAGGAAGGGCATAATTGAATTGGATATTACCGATGCTTCTAAATACATCTCCTCTATCATCTCTTTGATCTAGTAGACCTACAGGATTTCTAGGAGCGATATTATTAGGATTGCTACCTACTAACCACTCATAATATCCATTGATACCGTTTTCACTAAATACTGGCTGAGTAGGATCAAAAGTGATCGCATTGCCTAGTGCAGCACCTGATGCAAATTGGCTCGTAGTTCCAACTGCTTTTAAGTTCAAATTTACTTTCAAGTCATCATTGAAAAAAGATGGACTCAAATTTAAGCTACCAGACATACGCTCTAGCTTATCTGTCTTTAAGATACCATCTTGGCTTAGATAACCAGCGGAAACTCTGATCGGAAGGAAATCTCCTATGCTACCGCTTACAGTGACATTAGCATCATGTGTAAAGGCTTGCTGATACACTTGGTCTTGCCAGTTTGTCGTAGCATCTCCAATAAGAGCTTGCTGAGAAGCGTTTGCATTGGTCAAAGCTGCTGCTCTGATCTCATCTGCTGAAAGCATATCAACTGTTCTGGTGATTTGCGCAAGTGAACCTCTATAGCCAGCATCTACTTTGAGACCTTGACCAGCTTTACCTTTTGTAGTTGTGATGAGGATCACCCCATTAGATGCTCTAGAACCATAGATAGCTGTTGCAGACGCATCTTTTAAGATATCAAATGTTTCGATGTCATTTGGATTGAGGAAGTTGAGAGGGTTAGAAGTACCCGCTGTGCCAGAATTGTCGATCGGCACACCATCGATGACTATGAGTGGATCGTTACTTGCGTTGAGTGATGACCCTCCACGGATTCTGATACGCGCGCCAGCACCTGGACGACCGTTATTAGGCGTGATTTGGACACCTGCTACTTTACCAGTAACAAGCTGCTCAGCAGTAGTCACTTGACCTGCATTAAAATCCTCTCTTGTGACAGAGGCTACTGATCCTGTGATGTCTACTTTTCTCTGCGTACCATAGCCTACTACGACTAGTTCATCTAGCTCACGAGAATCAGATTCTAAGGCTATATTAATAATACTTGCATTACCTACTCGTCTTTCTTGAGTAGTAAACCCAAGGAAAGAAAAAGAAAGCACTGCATCAGGACCTGATACTTCTATAGAGTAATTACCATCAGTATCAGTGGTAGTTCCTTGAGTTGTTCCTTTGATGGATACATTGACAAATGGAAGAGGTTCATTATCCTCTGCTGAGGTGACCTTACCGGTAACTGTCCTGTCTTGTGCAAATACTGAGAATGAAAACAGCAGTGCCAAAGACAACAACATTACCCTCATGGGAGTAAATTTTTTCTGCATAGTAGTTAATTTGGATATATTGAAAATTAGAAATAATTGAATCTGCTTAGCTCGAAAAAGTACAACACCTCCTACAAAATGCACCAGATGCCATACAAGGGAAAGACCAGCTTTGCTTTAAATTCTCTTAATTTCTATTGAAATATTATGCAAAAATTAAGTAAGGGACAAACTAAAAAATATAAAAAAAGCTAGTTTTTTCATTGCAATCGAAACCGCAATCGATTGCATAGGTTAAAAAATTTCAAACTTTTTTTTGTCATAAGAAGTATTCATTACCATTTTAGATAAATCATAAAGATTTCGAATGTTTAAAATGCTGGATTTACATTATATTTCGAATCCTAGAAAAATACCAATATGAAAATCGGTCAAGCTACTATAAAAGATATCGCAAAAGCACTCAATGTTTCATCCTCCACAGTATCAAGGGCTTTGAAGGATTATCCAGGTATCAGTGATGAGACAAAGAAAGCTGTAAAAGAGCTGGCCAAAAAGATGAATTACCGCCCAAATGCTGTTGCTTTGAGCCTCAGAAAGAGTAAATCCAATACTATTGGAGTAATCATTCCTGAAATTGTTCATTTCTTCTTTTCTACAGTCATCAGCGGCATAGAGGAAGTCGCTTTCAAAGAGGGCTATAATGTCATCTTATCCCAGACCAATGAGTCTTACAATAGAGAAATCAACAGTGTCAATACATTACTTGCTAGTCAAGTAGATGGACTTTTAGTCTCTTTCACCAAAGAAACGAATGATTTTGAGCACTTTAATGATCTTCTGGAGAGAAATTTCCCTATTGTATTCTTTGACAGAATTTCTGAAAAGATCAATGCTACTTCGGTCATCGTTAACGATTTCTCTGGTGCTTACAAAGCTACTGAACATTTAATACAGCAAGGAGATACCAAAATTGTACATTTGGCAGGGCCTAGCAATCTACTTATCAGCAAAAAGAGGTTAGAAGGCTACCTAGCTGCTCTTCGTGACAATGGTATCCCTATAGATGATCAGCTTATCATCGAATGCCCTAAAGGCACTCAGGAGGAAAGTTATCTTACTATGCTAGATTTTATGCGCAAGCGACAGGATATTACAGGGATATTTGCTAGCAATGACCTAGCTGCATCAGGTGCAATGAAGGCAGCGCAAGAGCTTGGTAAGCAAGTACCTTCAGAAATTGGGATTGTAGGGTTTAGCAACTGGCAATTTAGCTCACTGATAAATCCTCCACTTAGTACTGTAGAGCAGTCTGGCTTCAAGATCGGAGAAACTGCGGCTAAACTGCTAATAGATCAGATCAATTTTATGAATGAGCACCCTGTATATCCATTTACTGAAATCATGGATGCGACACTCCTCGTGAGAGCTTCTTCGCTCAAAAAGTAAGTGCGTTTAGATCTTGTTTAAAATTTTTTCATTTTTTTTCTAAATAATTACTCTTTTTGTGCAATCGATTGAAAGCTATCACAAAGCTACGTTTGGACCTTATAAGGGATAACTTAGAAGCCTTATCTCCCTTTACGTACCGCTTGCTTACTTTTTCGCTTTATATTTTAATCCTAAATTAGCTTTGCTTATTGGTGAAAAAGGGTCACTACGCCTAAGGGAAAGCCGCTAAGTTGTCAACATCAAATCTTTACCCAAAATGACTACAATCACAAAAACCATCCCCAAGGATGGAGATCATATTGCTGTAGGCGGGCTTATACATTTCGACACACTTCCTCATGGAATCATCGGAACTACTGAAAATTGTCAGTTTAGCATATCACTTTATGCTTCCTCTATATTCAGAATCAGGATCAGTAGAAAAGACACTTTTGATCAAAATCCTTACGCAGTAGTAGTTTCTCCGACTGATGATTTGTTTGAGCTACAAGAAACCTCGGACAAACTCATCCTCAGCACTGACACTATAGATCTTCATGTTTCCAAATACCCTGTTCGCTTCTCATTCTATACCAAAGATGGACAATTGATCAACCAAGACGACCCGGCTTTTGGTACATCATGGCAAGGAACAGAAGTATCCACTTATAAAAGCTTGCAAGCAGGTGAGCGTTTCATTGGTTTAGGGGAGAAAACAGGAAATCTCGACAGAGCTGGCAAAGCTTATACCAACTGGAACACTGATTTCTTTGCGTATGGAGTAGATGCTGATCCACTTTACCTCTCTATACCCTTTTATATAGGGATACACAGTGGACTTAGTTATGGAATCTTTTTTGACAATACTCATAAGTCCATTTTCAACTTTGGAGCTTCCAATAGACGCTTTTCTTACTTCAGCGCAGAAGATGGCGATATGGACTACTACTTCATCCATGAAGCAGAAGTCAAAGATATCATCAGCGCATATACCTACTTGACAGGCAAAATAGAGCTCCCCCCCAAATGGGCTCTCGGCTATCAACAATGTCGCTACTCGTACTATCCAGACTCAGAAGTACTCAATGTAGCAAGAACATTTAGAGACAAAGATCTGCCAGCTGATGTGATCTATCTAGATATCCATCACATGGAAGGTTATAAGGTATTTACCTTTGATGAGCAGCGTTTCCCAAATCCTAAAAAACTCACCGAGAAATTAGCAGAAATGGGCTTCAAAGTAGCTGTCATCGTAGATCCTGGTGTCAAAGTTCAAAATGGCTATGCCCCTTATGAGGAGGGAAAGGCTAAAGACCTCTTCGTCAAGTATCCTGACGGAGAAGACTATGAAGCTGAAGTATGGCCTGGATGGTGCAACCTGCCAGACTTCACTAAAGCAGAAACAAGAGACTGGTGGTCTGAATGGATGAAGTTTTACACTGATAGAGGTATCAGAGGATTTTGGAATGACATGAACGAACCTGCATCTTGGGGTCAGCACACCCCAAACTTGATCGAGTTTGACTTCGATGGACAAAAGACTAGCCATAGAAAAGCTAGAAACATCTATGGTCAAAATATGGTCAAAAGCACCGTAGAAGGCGCTAAAAAACATCTCAATGAAAGACCACTCATGCTCACAAGATCTGGCTACGCTGGCATACAGCGCTACACAGCCGTATGGACTGGAGACAATGTCGCTTCTGACGAACATATGCTCGCTGGTATCAGATTACTCAATAGCATGGGGCTTAGTGGCATCCCTTTCACAGGTTATGATGTAGGAGGCTTTTGCGGACACGCATCTCCTAGCCTATTTGCTAGATGGATGTCTATCGCTACTTTCTCTCCATTTTTCAGAGGACATTCTATGATCAATTCACCTGATTCAGAGCCTTGGGCATTTGGTGAAGAAGTAGAAGAAATCTCTAGAAACTACCTGAAATTGAGATATAAGCTCATTCCTTATATCTATAGCACTTTATATGAGTCTTCTCAAAATGGTCTTCCTGTAGTCAGAAGTTTGGCTATCACGGATACGCATGATGCTAAAGTATATGATCCTGCTTATCAAAATCAATACCTCTTCGGACATGGTATCTTGGTAGCTCCAGTAGAAAGCACTAAAGAAATCACTAAGGTCTACCTCCCAAAAGGTGAGTGGTACTATCTATTCAATGATCAAGCCTACAAAGGTTCACAGGAAGCTTATGTAGACTGTCCGATCAGTCACCTACCTGTTTTTGTGAAAGGTTCTTCTATCATACCTATACAATCAGACGTAAAGCACTTGGATGAAAAACCATCCGAAACATTGGAACTACATCTATATCAAGGAAGTCAAACAAATGAATTTGTACTTTATGAAGATGATGGTACCTCTTATGATTTTAAAAAAGGTGCTTTTCACAAAAGAACCTTGAGATATGATTCTGCAAATAGCCAACTAGTATTTAAGCCGAGTTTAGGCGATATGGATACTCACTTTAAAGAAGTGAAGCTTTATCTTCATGGTTTTGATTTAGATAGCGTAAGAGTCAATGACATCAGAGTCAATGTGCAAAAAGTCAATTATGCATTTATCCAGCAGATATCTCAGTTTGACCCACTGCCTGAAAACACCAACTTGCATCATGAGATCAAAGGTTTGCCTTGTATTACTTTTAAATTAGTAGATGAGCAAATCACGATCAAATTTTAACCCAAAATACCTATGAAATTTTACTTAAAATCGATTGGATTACTACTGCTCTCTGCGATCGTAGCTTGTACCAGTCCATCAGAGCAAAAAACCGAAATTCAGACTAGTGAATACCCTGAATGGACAAAAGATAAAAATCTCTACGAAGTCAATATCAGACAATACACGCCAGAAGGGACTTTCAACGCATTTGCTGCTGAACTACCTCGACTCAAGGACATGGGGGTAGATATCCTTTGGCTGATGCCAATTCATCCAGTAGGTGAAAAGAATGCCAAAGGCTCACTGGGTAGCTACTATGCCGTAAAAGATTATAAAGCGGTAAATCCAAACTATGGTACAGAAGAGGATTTTAGAAATCTAGTCAAGAAAGCACATGATCTAGGGATGTACATCATCATAGACTGGGTGGCTAACCACACTGCTTGGGACAATCCACTTACCATCTCCAACCCAGAGTGGTATACCAAAGATAGTTTAGGCAATTTCACCCCTCCTGTGGGTACTGACTGGTCAGACGTGATCGATCTCAACTATGAAAATGAGGAATTGAATACTTACATGATCGATGCACTGAGCTATTGGGTGGAAGAATTTGACATAGACGGCTACAGATGCGATGTAGCAGACTGGGTACCTGCTGAGTTTTGGAAAAGGGCTATCGATACCTTGAGAAGTAAAAAAGAAGTATTCATGTTAGCCGAGGCTGAAAATCCTGAAATGCATGAAGTAGGGTTTAACATGACTTATTCATGGGAGCTTTTTCATCACATAAATGCCATAGCTGGTGGTAAAGAAAATGCACACCACTTAGACTCTATGATCACTAAAAATGCTACTAGATTTTCTATGGAAAACTACCGCATGAACTTCATCACTAATCACGATGAAAATAGCTGGAACGGAACTGCTGATAGCCTTTTAGGTGATGCTCATGAAACTATGCTAGCCCTGACATACACACTTCCAGGCATGCCTCTCACCTACTCTGGTCAAGAATCTAATAATCAAAAGAAACTTGAGTTTTTTGAGAAAGATGCTATTCAGTGGGGTGATTATGAAATGGCAAACTTCTATCGCCAACTCAATCAGCTCAAACATGAGCAGCCAGCCCTTTGGAATGGTGATTTTGGAGGAAGTTTTGAGAAAATCAAAACAAGCAATGATACCGATATATTTGCTTTCAATAGGATAAAAGGAGATGATGTTGTCACAGTGATCTTTAATTTGAGTAGTAATGATCAAGAGGTCACTATGAAGACGCCTATCTCTGGGACAGATTACTTCTCTCAAGAAAAGATATCTATAGCTGTTGACGAGAAGCTAAGCCTAGCTCCTTGGGCTTACCACATTCTAATCAAATAAGCTCATGGAAAAGAAAAGACTTTCTTTTTGGCAGATATGGAACATGAGCTTTGGCTTTTTGGGGATACAATTTGGCTTTGCGCTTCAAGGTGGCTTCATGTCTCGTATTTTCCAGACGCTAGGTGCTGAAAAAGATGCCATCCCATTTTTATGGATTGCAGCTCCTCTCACAGGTCTGATAGTTCAGCCTATCGTAGGTTATCTCAGTGACCGCACATGGCATCCTACGCTTGGTCGTAGAAGACCTTTCTTCTTGATCGGTGCTATCTTGAGTACTATTGCACTTTTCTTTGCACCTTACTCTTCTGCCTTGTGGATGGCAGCTGGTTCACTTTGGATATTAGATGCCTCTATCAATATCTCGATGGAGCCATTTAGAGCCCTCGTAGCGGATAAGTTACCCGATAGTCAGCGTTCTTATGGCTTTGTGATGCAGACCCTCATCATCGGTATAGGTACTTGGGTAGCGAGCAATCTTCCATGGCTGATGACTAAAATGGGCGTGCCAAATACCGCAGCTCCAGGAGTGGTTCCAGACTCAGTAAAATATGCTTTCACTATTGGTGCTATAGTATTTATAGTTTCTATCCTTTATACTATTTTCACTACAAACGAGTATCCACCAGAAGATCTAGAAGCTTTCAAAAAAGAGAAAGAATCTACCAAAGGGTTTGCTCATGGGATCACAGAAGTCTTTAATAATATCGCTAGCATGCCAAAAGTCATGGCTAAGCTAGGGCTTGTGCAGTTTTTCTCTTGGTTTGCCTTCTTTACGATGTGGAGCTTTGCTACCCCAGCTATCACTGAGCACGTATTCAAAGCCACAGACACAGCTTCAGCTGCATACAATGATGCCGCTGATTTAGTGGGCAACTATCTGGGTACCTATGGACTTGTATCCATGTTTTTTGCGCTGATTTTGACATTTATCACCAGTCGCATACGCATCAATAGAAAGCTAGTTCATATGGGGAGTTTGATACTTGGTGGATTGGGTTTTATCTCAATTTACTTTGTAGAAAATCCCGCCAATCTTCACTATTCTTTTGCTCTGGTAGGGATTGCCTGGGCGAGTATACTTTCTATGCCTTATGCCATGCTCTCTAGTGCCATAGATCCTAAAAAGATGGGAGTTTACATGGGTATATTCAATATGTTCATTGTCATACCGCAAATCATAGCTGCCCTAGGAGGTATCAATTTTACTTATAAATTGATCTTTGGCGAAGAAGTGATTTATACCATGGTATTGGCAGGTTGTTCATTGATACTAGCTGGTTTGAGTAATTTTTGGATTGTTAACAAAAAGGCTATTCACGACTAAATTCACTACCTATTAAACTGAAGGCTGTACTGTGTTTTATCGGTACAGCTTTTTTATTTTTGTCCATCATGAAAAAGATCAAAGTCGTAGGCGTACCCGAGCATTTCAACTATCCTTGGCATAGTGCTATAGAAAAGGGATTATTTGAGCATATCAGTGTGGAAATTATCTGGCAAGATGTCCCAGAAGGTAGCGGTGCCATGAACCAAATGATTAGAGGTGGTGAAGCTGATATTGCTCTTATACTCACAGAGAGTGCACTCAGGGACATCGCTATGGGTAGTGCCGCCAAAATATGTAGTAGCTATGTAGACAGTCCACTGATATGGGGTGTACATACACCAGCCCTTAGTCAAGCACAAGAGATCAATGACCTAAAAGGCCAAAAAATAGCGATAAGTAGATACGGTTCGGGCTCTCATTTGATGAGTTATGTGATGGCAAAGCAGAATGGATGGAACATGGACAAAGACCTCCACTTTGAAGTAGTTAATAATCTAGCGGGTGCTAGAGAGTCTTTCTCAGAGCAGACTACTGAAGGTTTTCTCTGGGAGAAATTCATGACGCAACCTTTGGTGGACAGTGGAGAGTTTAGAAGAATCGGAGAAGTCCCTACTCCGTGGCCATGTTTTGCAGTGGTGATTCATCCTAGGCTTCATGATGAACGACAGCTCTTATGCGCTATCCTTGAAATCATATTTGCTGAAGCACAATTACTAAAAACTAATGCAGAGACTACAGCAAGGCTGATTGCAGACAGGTACAAATTACAAAAGGATCAAGTCTCTAAATGGTTGACTTTGACTCAATGGAGTAAATCGGTTCATGTAGATAAAGGAAAGATGCAAAAAACGCTTGACCTTTTGGAAGACCTATCACTCATAGATGCTCACACATCTGCTAATGATTGCATTTTAAATATTTCAATGGATTGAGACACTGTATAAACCTAGCACGTCATGAGAAAAAAAGATACTCATGAAGAAAATTTACTTATTGACTTTTTGCTGCTTTCTAAGTCTGACGACTTTCGCTCAAAAATGGCAGATCAGTGCTAGCTATAGTATCGACCAACTGCAGAAACTAGATGAGCTAACTCCTTTTGGCTTTAATGAAATTGGTTATGGATATGTGGTCCAGTCAAAAGCTAGTAACTATGCCATCAATCTTGGGGTGCAAAGACAGCTTACTAATCGACTACAAATCATCAGTGGCTTTGGCTATAGTGAACGTGATCTAGAGGGCTACTTTTCTTGTCCTGTATGCTCATTCACTTTCTACCCCTTAATGGCTAGACTTAGCTACGTTCCATTTAGTCAAGAAGAATTTAAGCTGAGATATCTGGAGATTCCAATTGGTATTCGCTATCGATTATGGGAAACTAAGTTATTCAATCTCTCAGCACTAGCTGGCTTGCGTCAGAGCTTTGCAGTGGAGAAATCAGAAGAAATAAAAGACCTCAATGACCAACTGCTCAATGGATATGCAGGAATAGAAATAGGGATCCCATTCCTGAAGAAATTTGAATTCACAATCAATTCAAGGTACCAAAAAACCATGAGTGACTTCCAAAAAGATAGCAGCTTTGATCTGAGCTTGTGGAGCTATAGTGCAGGTATCTCATATCGACTGTAAAGCAAAATGCGCAATACTAAAATTGCGCATTTTTTGATTTATAAGCCTTGTAGATCCCATTCATCATTGAGTTGACTGATTGCGTGATGTGCAGTCAAGTCAAACATACATGGTACGATAGAGACGTAGTTATTTGCGATTGCCCACTCATCATTATCTTCTCCTTTATCAAAATTGACAAAGTTGCCAGCCATCCAAAAGTATCTTCTACCATTTGGATCAAAGCGTTCATCAAACTCCTCCTGCCATTTGGCTCGTGCCTGACGACAAATTTTTACCCCTTTGATATTTTCGTTTCTTTTCGGAGGAAAGTTCACATTGAGTGCTACGCCTTTTGGCATTCCTTTTTCTAATACTTCCAGTGCTATACTTTTGATATACTCCTCTGTATGAGTGAAATCCGCATCATGTCCATAGTCACAAAGTGAAAAACCTACAGAAGGGAGGCCTTCTATAGCTCCCTCAATAGCGGCTGACATCGTACCTGAGTATAGCACACTGATGGAGGTATTGCTACCGTGATTTACTCCACTGACAAGCAGATCAGGCTGCCTGTCTTTGAGTACGTGGTGTTTGGCTAGTTTGACACAGTCAGCGGGAGTCCCTGAAGACTTGTATGCGACCACATCACCAAAGATATCCTCTCTAGTTAGTCTGAGCGTATTGCCTATCGTAATCGCGTGACCCATCCCTGACTGCGGACCATCTGGAGCCACTACCACTACCTCTCCTATTTGCTTCATGACATTGACTAGCGTACGAATGCCCTTCGAAGTGATGCCATCATCATTTGACACTAAAATCAACGGTTTTTTCTTCATTATATCTCTTGTTAAACTATTGTCTTGCTATGCTTCAAAAGTACTCATACTTAGTAAGAGTCCATAAAAAAAGGTGAATTTCATCACCTTTAAAACTCTTTTAATTATACGCTTTTGAGCTTGTTGTACTGTGCTATGATTCGAAGCAGATCTCCTCTTTTGTCATGAGATAGTTTTGCCTTTTTCATGAAATCTTTGATCTCTGGCAGCCTATCTTCCACTACTTCATAAAGATCCTTCTTCTTGGTAGAGTACTTCTCTATCTGATTATCCCTGACAAAATAATAATCAAACATCAAGCGTCTTGACCCTATGGTAGGTCCCCAGCCATAATAGTCCATTCGCCCATTTTGATAGTCTGTGGTGAGATATTCACGGCAAAGTAATGAAATCTCTTTTCCTTCGGTCAATACCTCAAAAAATATGGGTGCTTGGTAATTGCCACTGATCGCGTAGGGAATCGAATAGAAAACCCTAATACCACCATAATACTCGTCAAATATCTCAAAAGAAACCACTGACTGAGCAGTGTAGGTTTTGATCGTGCCATCTACTTCTACTTGAATCAGGTTATTATCTAGATCATACTTGATGCGTCCTTGAAGTAGGGAGTTGTCTGTGAAGGCAGCTTTACCATTGTGCCAAATCTCTGAAGGAAACTGTTGTGAAAATCCTTCAAAAACAAAGGTTAAAGATATGATAGCTAGGAGAACAAGATTTTTCCACATATCATTTACTGTTTTATTTAATACTACATCAATTTAACGAAAAAGGATCGCATATGTTGAAAATCACAAAATATATGCTAAAGTTTTAAAAATATAAAAGGCTCACAAGGAGCCTTTTATCATTTCAAGTTTGGGAGTATATGTCCCATTTTATCTTTTTTCGTTTTCAAGTATTTTTCATTGTGAGGATTGGGCGTGACCTCTATACCTACAGATTCCACTATCTCTAATCCATATCCTATGAGGCCTGCTCTTTTCTTTGGATTATTGGAGATCAATTTGATTTTTGACACACCTAGGTCTCTAAGTATCTGTGCACCTACCCCATAGTCTCTCTGATCCATCTGAAAACCGAGTGCAAGATTAGCCTGCACGGTATCCATACCTTGCTCTTGTAGCTTATATGCCTTCAATTTATTGAGTAAACCTATACCTCTTCCCTCTTGATTCATGTAGAGCACTACACCCTTACCTGCTTGCTGTACCATCTCCATAGCCTTGTGTAGCTGAGGTCCACAGTCGCATCTGCATGAGCCAAATATGTCGCCCGTCATACAAGAAGAATGAACTCTCACTAATACTGGCTCATCTTTTTCCCAAGATCCTTTGATCAGGGCTAGATGAAGCTCATCTGTATTAGTTTGTCTGAAAGCGATCAAGTCAAAATCTCCAAATCCAGTAGGCATCTCTACGCCAATCTCTCTTTTGATGAGGGAGTCCTTTTGAAGTCTGTATTCGATCAGGTCTTTGATAGACACTAACTTGAGGTTAAACTTCTCGGCTACTTTTTTCAAGTCTGGAAGTCTAGCCATCGTACCATCTTCGTTCATGATCTCTACTAGCACTCCACCTGGCTGGAAACCTGCTATTCTTGCCAAATCAATAGAAGCTTCTGTATGACCTGTTCTTCTGAGCACACCACCTCTTTTAGCTTTCAATGGAAAAATATGCCCAGGCTTTCCAAGCTCTTCTGGTTTAGTATTAGGATCGACTAGCGCTTTGATCGTTTTAGCACGATCGCTAGCTGAGATACCCGTAGTACATCCATGACCAATCAAGTCTACTGATACCGTGAAAGGTGTTTCGAATGTGGCGGTATTTTTACCCACCATAAGTTCTAATCCAAGCTCTTCGCATCTATCTTCGATGATCGCGGCACAGATCAAGCCTCTGCCATGAGTCGCCATGAAATTGATAATCTCAGGCGTGACTTTTTCTGCAGCACAGATGAAGTCGCCTTCATTTTCGCGATCCTCATCATCTACTACGATGACTATCTCCCCATTTCTGATAGCTTCTATGGCTTCCTCTATGGTATCTAGTTTTATTTGTTCTGACATTGGGCTTGTATTTTGGCGCAAAAATAGCGCATTTTGAATGAAAACTTCTGTCTAAAGCAATAAGTTTCAAAACTAAGAGCTTATTACTATACCTAACTGTAAAGCAATTTCTCTATCTATTTTCTTCAATTCCATACTAATAAGTTGGTACTTCTCAACTTCATTTTCTGTAGAGTTTTTTAAATCATTTAAATTTTGAGCTATTAATTTTTTAACAATCTTGTGCTTAAGTTTTAGTACAGCCTTGTAGATCGTTATGTTTAGATTATCCTCTTCCTTAGAAATGAAAATACCATGCCTACCAGTCCAATGTTCGCTTAATTCATACTTGGTACTGATCATGTGAATCACCTCATTTTTGATTTGAGAATCATCGACCTTGAGAAAGTAATCTGCATCAGGGATGTGTCCCTTAGCAAGTGCCTCTTTATATAGCGCGATCATCTGACTGTAGATGGGAGTTTGAAAATCCACTTCCTCGAGCTCTTGAAGTAGATACTCCGCTACTTTGATGTTTTCATCTAAGTTTTGGAATCCATACACGATCAACATCCGAACTGTCTCCCGCTCCTGCAATGCGATAATCTGATCTTGGGTCGCACTAGTCGAAGATGCGATGTCTTCGATCAGTTCTTGATCTAATAGAGGAGGATTAGTAAAGCTTTCACTTCTTTCTGTATCCGCTTTACTTTTTAGCAAAAGTTTATTTAACTCACTATAAAGCAAGCTTTCTTCGATCTCCAAGTGCAAGCTGCAGTCTTTGATATAGACTGCCCGCTTAAGTGGATCAGGGATTTTAGAAATACTGATTACTACCTCTCTGATGACTTCTGCTTTTTTGATCGGGTCTTTCGCTAGATCATCTGCTACTAGGTCTAGCTTGAAAGTCATAAAGTCTTTCGCTTGCGCTAGGAGGTACTGCTGAAAATCAGAAGAACCTAACTTCTGCGAATAACTATCTGGATCTTCACCATCTGGAAAGACTACCGCTTTGACATTGAGCCCGCCTGCCAAGAGTAAATCAATCCCTCTCAAGGAAGCTTTGATCCCAGCCTGATCTCCATCAAAAAGCACTGTGACATTGTCTGTGAATCGCTTGATTAGGGTAATTTGTCCTTCTGTCAAAGAAGTCCCAGAGGAAGCCACTACGTTTTCTATGCCTGATAGATGTAGCGATATCACATCTGTGTAGCCTTCTACGAGATAGCAATTATCCTTAGCCCTAAGCGCTTGCTTAGCTTGGGATATGCCATAGAGTACATCACTTTTATGATAGACTTCTGTCTCTGGTGAGTTGATGTATTTAGGTTGATTTTTATCTGCCTTGAGTATCCTTGCACCAAAGGCTATAGATTTACCAGCGACATTGTGAATAGGGAAAATAACCCGCCCTCTAAAACGATCATAAAAGCGATCCTCCTTTGGGATGATGAGCCCACATTTCTCTAAAATCTCCTTTTCATATCCTTGCTTTTGAGCAGAAGTGAGGAGTGCATCCCATTTGTCTAGTGCATATCCAAGGTCAAATTTCTGGATGATTTCCTTGCTAAATCCTCTTTCATAAAAATAGCTAAGACCAATCGACTTACCTTCTTCGGTCTCTAGGTTCAGTTTAAAAAACTCCTTGGCATAATTGAGTGCTATCAGCATACTCTCTCGCTCATTATAGCGCTGTTGTTGCTCATCAGAGATCTCTTCCTCTTCTTCTATTTCTACACCATATTTTTTAGCCAAGTGGCGGATAGCTTCTGGATAGTTTACCCCCTCAATATCCATGACAAACTGCACGGAGTCACCAGCCTTGCCACAACCAAAACATTTGTAGATTCCCTTGGCTGGAGAAACAGAAAAGGAAGGTGATTTTTCGTTGTGAAAAGGACAACAAGCCCACATATTTTGTCCCTTCTTTTTGAGAGGAACATAGTCTCCTACCACCTCTTCTATCATAGCGAGGCTTTTGATGTGTTCGGCTGTTGATTGACTTATTGACAAAAGTTTGAAATTAAATTTACTCTCTACAAATCTAAGGATCCCTTGACTTAATATGCAGTGCGATTAGGGATAATTTACGAAACTTATTCATTTGCCTTCTAGTTTAAGAGTAATTAGTCTAAATAATTTCTCTCTTTCAGATAAAGAGTTTTAGATGTAACTTGCACGCAAATATAAATCCCGAAGAATCAACCCAAGGATGACAATAGATAAAGCACAAATACTCGCTACTCTCAGTACGGTAGAAGATCCTGATCTAAAAAAAGACCTAGTAACACTAGGAATGATCAAGGATCTTGAAATAGATGGATTGAATGTGAAGTTTTCGGTAGTACTGACAACACCAGCATGCCCGCTCAAAGAGGTGATCAAGAATGCTTGTATCACAGCGCTTCATGAGCAAATATCACCTGATTTGAAGTTAGATATATTCATGACTTCAAATGTAACTACGATCAGAAATGATGCTCCTTTGCTTCCAAAAGTAAAAAACATCATCGCTGTAGCTTCTGGAAAAGGCGGTGTAGGTAAATCTACTGTGACATCTAACTTAGCTGTAGCACTCTCTAAAACAGGTGCTAAAGTAGGTATCATTGATGCCGATATCTTTGGGCCATCGATCCCTACGATGTTCAATTGTGAGTTTGAGCAGCCATCTGTCATCCAGGAAGATGGCAAGAATAAAATCATTCCGATAGAGCAGTATAATGTGAAATTGATTTCTATTGGCTTTTTGACCCCAGCTGAAAATGCAGTGGTATGGAGGGGGCCTATGGCTAGTTCAGCTTTGAAGCAATTCATCGCAGATACAGAATGGGGCGAGCTTGATTACTTACTGATAGATTTGCCTCCAGGCACAAGTGACATTCACTTGACGCTAGTACAGACTGTACCAGTAACTGGTGCTATTATCGTGACTACGCCTCAGAAAGTTGCACTTGCAGATGCTACTAAGGGTTTATCCATGTTCAAACAGCCACAAATCAACGTGCCTATACTTGGAGTAGTAGAAAACATGGCCTATTTCACGCCAGAAGAACTGCCTCAAAACAAATATTATATCTTTGGTAAAGATGGTGGCAAAAAGCTAGCTGAAAAATTCCAAGTACCATTTATCGGTGAGATACCGATTGTACAAAGCATCCGAGAAAGTGGTGACAGCGGATATCCAGCCGTACTCAGAGATGATGTGACAGCTGATGCTTTCAAAAAACTAGCAGAATCAATGGCTCGTCAAGTAGCTATCAGAAACGCTAAACAGCAAAAAACTAAGCCAGTAGAGGTAAAATAATGCAAACAATCATGAACGAAGATATTAAAATCAAAATAGAGAGTGCCCTTGATAGCATCAGACCTTATCTAGAGGCTGATGGTGGAAACGTCAAAGTAGTAGAGCTTACAGATGATATGACTTTGAAATTAGAGCTTTTGGGGGCTTGTAGCTCATGTCCTATGTCTACTATGACACTAAAAGCAGGTGTAGAAGAGGCAGTCAAAAGAGCAATTCCAGAAATTTTAAAAGTAGAGGCAATAAATGTGACTATTTAGTTAAAACAATTATATATTTACAAGGTTTTAAAATGACTTATAGCCGCATGTAAATTATATAATTGATGATTAAATACCTTTACTCCCGAATTCATTCAGCATACCTATATCTGATTTTATTTTTTTTAACCTTTTCTTCTATCTACCCTTCTTCTAGTTTGGCGCAAGTCAAACAAAAAGAGAAAGCACACATACATACAGAGTATTGTGCAATAGATCATTACAGAAAAGAACTTCAAGAGCAAGGACTTCAAGTTGAATCAGAAGCTCAGTTTGAAAAGTGGGTAGGCGATAAAATAATTGAGCTCAGAAACGATAGAAAGTTCAATAGTCAGCGAAATGAAACTGTTTATCAGATTCCTGTAGTAGTACATGTCATTCACAATGGTGAACCTGTGGGAGTAGGTCCAAACATCAGTGAGGCGCAAGTTTTAGATGGTATCAGAATACTCAATGAAGATTTTAGGAGACTCAATGCTGATGCTAACCAGACAAAGCCAGAGTTTCAATCAGTGGCTGGTGATGCTAGGATTGAGTTTGTCTTAGCAAAGCAAGACCCTGAAGGCCTTCCTACCAATGGTATCATTAGAACACGTGGCACCCAACAAGAATATGGATCTGGTGGTACAAGATATACCGCTCTTACCGACTTGATCCAATGGCCAGCAGACGACTATGTCAATATCTATACAGCTACCCTAGGAGGTAACCTAGGTGGCTTCGCACAGTTCCCTATATCTGATATACCAGGTCTTACTGATTCATACATATTTGAAACATCAGATCTCGTATGTGTAGATTACAGGCTCATGGGGTCTATCGGATCTGCTGCAAACCAATACGAAGGACGAGTACTAACGCACGAGTTTGGTCACTACTTTGGCTTAAGGCATACTTGGGGTGATGGAGACTGTTCTGCTGATGACTTTGTAGCAGATACACCCAATCAGGGTTTTTCTACATCAGGGTGTCCAACTAATCAGTCAAGCTGTGGATCTCTAGATCAGACAGAGAACTATATGGACTATACCTTTGGACAGTGTCAAAATATGTTTTCACTAGGTCAAATAGAAAGATTCCACGCAGTCATCCAAAATGCTCCTAGAAGAACCAGTCTACTAACCTCAAAAGGCCTCATCGAACCATATCAAGGCCCTAATGATGCTGGTGTGATTAGCTCTGCCAATATCAATGAATTTATCTGTAACCCTACTGAATCTCCTCTGCTGAGAGTTAGAAACTTTGGTGACAATGCCATCACTTCATTGACCGTAGAATTCTCTGTAGCTGGATCTCTTGTAGAGACAATTACTTTCCCTGTTAATATTGATCCGCTAGCATTTGAAGATATTGATTTTAGTGAATTTGACTTTTCTAACACTGTTCAAGAGGATGTTAGATTCGTGATTACTGAGGTAAATGGGGTTCCAGATGCCAACCCAGATAACAATCTATTGGCTTACATCTCCACTTATGCAGCTAAAGTTCCGCTTACTTATGTAGCAGATTTAAGCTCATTTCCTGCTGGGTGGACGGTAGACGCGCCTACCGACAATAGCTACACATGGGAATTTATTCCAGTGACGATAGACGGTGAAACTGAAAATGTATTCCGAATTGAGAATTATCGTGTAGATGGGCTATTCAACAAACTTGACTATCTCATCATGCCTCCTTTAGATTTGACAGATCTGGTAGATCCAGAGCTCCTTTTTGAGGTGAGTTATGCACCATACCCAGGATTTTCAGATGGTTTATTTGTGCTAGTTTCTTTGGATTGCGGAAGCTTTTTCCCTTTAGACCAAGTCATATTTGGTAAAACTGGTAATACACTCGCTACGACCAACCCTACACAACAAGACTTTATACCAACATCAAGTCAACAGTTTAGATTTGAAGTGGTGGATTTGAGTGCTTTAGCTGGTTTGGATAATGTCCGCCTAGCCTTTGTCGCTCAAAATGGAAGAGGAAATAACATCTATGTCAAAGACTTCCAAGTCAATGAGTCCAGACAAACTACTACTGATTTGACGCTTAGAAATATTACTTCTCCTAATACTATATCATGTGCTGTCAACCAAGTAAACAATGGCATCCTACAAATAGAAAACTCTGGAGATGTCACTGTGACTACTTTCAGAGTAAACTATTCTGTCAACGGACAACTTCTATCTCAGACATTTTCTGGCATCCAATTTAGACCTGGAGAAGTACGCACATTTAATATCGGTTTAGGAGCACTTAGTGCCAATAGCTATGACTTAGATGTGACTATAGCTAGTCCAAATGGTAGAGCAGATGACAATCCTGCTGATAATAACTTATTCAAACGATTCTTGGTAAATAACTTAACTGAAATCGTACCATTTAGAGAGCGATTTGATGCAGCACAGTTAAACAGCAGTGGCTGGAGAAGTGTAAGTCCTACAGCAACAGGAGATTGGGCTGTATCACCTGTAAGTTCAGGAGGAGGCGCAAGTAATAGCGTATTCGTAGAAAACTTTGGGCAAGAAAATATAGGCCAAGAGTTTTGGTTAGTCAGCCCTACTTTTGACTTATCTGATCAGAAGCAAGCGAGTATTTTCTTTGATAGATCTTATGCCTTTGATGGGACAAATGCTGAAACGCTTGAAGTCAGAGTGACTACAGACTGTGGTAATACTTATGAAACAGTATATAGTCTATCTGGTGCCGAACTAGCCAATGCCAATAGTAGTCAATCATGGACTCCAGGCGCTAATGAGTGGACAGCTGACTTTGTCGATCTCACAGAATATGCTGGCAACTCCAATGTAAGAATCATCTTTGTCGTGACAAGTGCAGGTGGTAACAATCTGTACTTAGACAATCTAGAGTTCTTCTTGAGCAATGACCAAAATCCTGTGGAAATTCCTGAGAACACACTTAGCCTATATCCAAATCCTACCAAGGATATCTACAGAATCACTTTCAATCTGCCAGAATTGGAGACTGTGAATATCCAAGTGGTTAGCATGACAGGTGTAGTGCTTAGAGAAGAATCACTAGAAAATGTCTTGAACCAAACCTACTACTTTGATGGTAGCTATTTGAGATCTGGACTTTACCTGCTTAGAATTACGAGTCCTACCTATAACGAGACGCTTAGATTGATGATCGAGCGATAATTTTCCCAAATAATTGCTGTCTTTTTCTATCTTTGAGTTGAGCTTATTAGATAGAAAAGGACAGCATGAAAATTGGAATATTTTTCGGAGGTCAATCCAGAGAAAGAGAAATCTCCTTTGCAGGAGGTAGAACAGTCTACGACAACTTAAACAAGTCTCTCTTTGAGCCAGTACCTATTTTTGTAGATAGTCTGGGTAATTTTATTCACCTCGACTGGAAGTATGTTTACAAAGGCACTATCAGAGATTTTTACCCTCCTTTTAATTTTCTTCCTGACACGCCTAATGGCTTTCAAATTTATATAGAGAGTATCCAAAACTTATCAGAAGATAAACTCCAACAACTTATCAGTGAAGTAGGTAAAAAAGTATCTCCTGAAGACTTTACTTCGCTATTTGACTTTGCTTTCCTTAGCCTACATGGGCCTTATGGAGAAGACGGAAACATTCAAGGCATACTCGAGTGGTATAACATCCCCTACTCTGGCTCAGGCATACTCCCATCGAGTATTGGGATCAATAAGACCTTACAGCGAAAGCTCATGCAAATGGCTGGGTTCACCTCTCCTATCACGGATACGCTGACTAGATCATCTTGGATGGCTATTAACTCAAATGCCGAAAGAGCGCAATTGTTAGATAAGCTAATTAGTAAAATAGGCCTTCCATTAGTCATCAAAGCGCCAAATCAAGGCTCATCTATAGGAGTATCTATTCTTAAAGAGAAAAATCTAGAGACTTTTATAAACTATCTCAACAAGAGCTTCTTTGTCAAAGAAATCACCAAAACTCAATGGGAATCTTTGAATGAGGATCAAAAAAGACATTTTATCATATCCCTAGTCGATATCAGAGAGGGGATTGGCATGCCTGTGGTCATTGATGAAACACTCATTTATCATCCTGAAGATTTGCTTCGATACCTTAATACCCATTTCGCAGCAGCAGAAAAAAGTTTATCATTTACAAGCATCAATAGTGAAGAGGAAGTCCTATTTGAAAGCTTTATCGATGGAAAAGAGTTTTCATGTATCGTCATACAAGATGAAAATGGCAATCCGCTAGCGCTTCCTCCCACTCAGATCATCAAGGGTCAAGACGTTTTTGACTATCGCTCTAAATATCTGCCAGGTATGAGTAGAAAGATCACCCCTATCGAGATCGATACTCCAGCGATAGAGGCCATTCGTAGATCTTGCGAGGCTCTTTTTGAGGCTTTGTCATTCAACGTCTATGCAAGGATAGACGGATTCTACGGTCATGATGGTAAGATCTATCTCAATGATCCAAATACTACTTCGGGGATGCTGCCAAGCTCCTTCTTCTTTCATCAAGCAGCCGAGATAGGTCTCAATCCAAGTCAATTCTTAACTTACATCATCAGAACTTCTTTATCTGAAAGAATCAAAACAGGCAAGCAAAACAATAAACTCCGTAATCAGCTAGCAGCACTTGATCAAGCCATCAAAGCTGAAAAAGCTTCTGAAGATAAGAAAATTCAAGTAGCTGTGATCATGGGTGGATTCTCTTCTGAGCGACATATTTCCGTAGAGAGTGGTAGAAATATCTTTGAAAAACTAGCCTCAAGCACCAAATACCATCCCATTCCTGTATTCTTGACTGGAAATGAGTCTGATCACCAACTCTATCAGCTACCTGTCAACATCATGCTCAAGGACAATGCGGATGACATCAAGGATAAGATTCATGCTCAGCTTAATGGCTACAAACATGAGCTACTAGAAAAGATCAAAGACGAAACATCTGTCATCAGAAATACCTACATAGGTACAGAAACACTAACTCTTAAGAGGATAGATTATGAAACACTAGCCGACATCTGCGATGTGGTCTTTATCGCACTACATGGTAGACCGGGTGAAGATGGAGCCGTCCAAGCACATTTGGATAAAGTAGGTCTATCATATAACGGCTCAGGAGTAGATAGCTCTCAAATCACTATCAATAAGTACGAGACTAATGAAAAGCTGATGGAAGCTGGAGTGTTGGTAGCTAAACACAGAATGATCTACCTAGAGGAGTGGCGTGCAGATCAAGCCAAAGTGCTAGAGGACATCCACCAGAACTATCAGTATCCATTTATCTGCAAGCCTGCAGATGATGGCTGTAGCTCAGCTGTAAAGAAAATCAAAACACCAGATGAACTCATTGCATTTGCAGAGCAGATATTTAGAGAACAAGAAGCCCTTAAAGAATATGAGGCGAAGGTTCTCAATCTCAAAGCGCATGAGGAATTCCCCCAGAAAAAAGGGTTCTTACTAGAAGAACTGATTTCTAAAAATGGTGCTAAACATTTCTTGGAGATTACAGGAGGTATGCTCACTCACTTTGATGGAAGTGGACAGGTAGTCTATGAAGTATTTGAGCCATCAGAAGCCTTAGCGAGTGGTGAGGTACTTTCTCTCGAAGAAAAATTCTTAGCTGGAGAAGGTCAAAACATCACTCCTGCTAGATTTGCTCCAGACCCTGCGCTCAATGCGCAGGTATCATCACAAGTAAGATCAGAACTAGAGCGTGTAGCTAAAATTCTAAATGTACAAGGATACTGCCGTATCGATGCGTTCGTTAGGGTATTCGAAGATGGCAGAGTAGAGACCATCATCATAGAAATAAACTCGCTTCCTGGCATGACTCCTGCTACGTGTATATTTCATCAGTCAGCTATCAACGACTACAAACCATACGATTTTATCGATGGAATTTTAGATTTTGGTATGAAAAGAAAAGAAAGAATAGCCCTTTAAACCATGAGCAAAATAAAAGAAGTTTTTAAAAGTTTTTTACCTCATCTGGGGATCATGCTAGGCATCACCGCCCTATTCATTATTGGTGTTTTTTATATCTACTTGCCTAGTTATACCAATCATGGTGAGACGATCACAGTACCTGACTTAGAAGGTTATGATATCAATGAAATCGAAGCATTTCTAGAAAGTAGAAATCTACGCTACGAAGTCACGCCTGATTCTGGATATACAGTAGAGATGGAGCCATTTACTGTGATGAAGCAGTTCCCAAAACCAGGAGCTAGAGTCAAAGAATCTAGAAAAATATTCATCACGCTCAATGCAAAAAAAGCCCCTATCATCAGCATGCCTCAACTGGTAGGCAATCCACTTCGTAATGCTCAGGAACTGATGTTTACTTACGGATTGAAAACAGGTGACATCAAATGGATTCCCGATTTGGCTAAAAATGCTGTACTAGAACAGCGATTTAGAGGGAGAAAAATAGAGCCAGGAACAGAGCTTCCTAAAGGTTCTGTCATAGACCTGATCGTAGGAAATGGTCTAGGAAATCAAAATCTAGACATGCCTGATGTCCTAGGTATGGATGAAAAAGAAGCGGAGTTTCTGCTTGGAGGTTATGGATTGAAAATCAACAACATCAACTATATAGAAGTAGACAGTGTTCCTCAGGGTACTATCCTGAGACAAAGCCCTCCAGCTGGATCTTCATCTCGCGTGGGTGATCTCGTAGATATCTATGTAGCTAAATACAAAGAAGGCTTAACACCAGAGGATATAGACCTATAATTCATGCGCCAAAGCAGTAGATTCGTCAGTTTGATAGTGATACTCATCATTGGGGGAAATACTGCTTTGGCGCAGTTCAAACAATTACCACTCTCTAAACAGTCTAGATCAGCACAAGATTTTCAAACGCAAAACTTTACTACAAGTGCAGTTCTTCCATTTTGGGATGATTTTTCTCAAAATTCATTTGAAAAATGGAGTGCTAATACTGGTGCTTCACTATCTAATCATACAGGTATAAATCCACCCTCTGTAGGAGTAGCTGTATTTGATGGAGTAGATCAAAGAGGAAATCCATATCAGACGCAAACGACTGCAGTGGGTATAGCCGATCAACTTGAAAGCCCATCCTTTGATCTCAGCGGTGCTGCTGTTTCTGACAGTCTATATCTGAGTTTTTTTTGGCAAATGCAGGGCTTGGGAGAAAGACCTGATGCAAATGACCGGTTTGAGCTACTTTTTTTAGATCAAAATGGAAACTGGATACAAGTCTGGCAAGTCACAGGGGAGATGAATCCTAGTATGAATTTTCAGCAAACTTTCATTTTACTGACCGCGGACTTTCTCCATGATGATTTTAAGTTTAAATTTCAAAACATTGCTCGTCAATCAGGTCCATTTGATACTTGGCTGTTAGACTATGTATTTCTCAATAGCGGAAGAACTAGGCAAAATGTAGCGTTTGAAGACAGGACGCTAGCCTACCCACCTAATAGCGCCTTTGGCAAATACACTGCACTTCCCATCCATCAGGTGAAAGGAAATAACTTACCTACAGCAAATCGAGCTGAGGTACTTTTTGCTAATTTGAACAATCGCTTCCAGCCGATAGATTTTGGATACCGCATAGTAGATGAAGCAACTGAGCAAGTAGTGATTCAAGTCAACCAAAACACGCCTGTTTCTCCTGTCCCACTGGCATTCGAAAGGCGCATTTTGAACTCTGCTATTCCTGACCTTGATCAATTAGCACTCAATGCTGACTCCCTACTATTAAGAGCCGATTTTTATATCAATAGTGGTGATGGCTTCTTGATAGAAAGTATCGATCCAGTAACTCAAGATACTACTTTTAGTACTTCCGTGGATTTCAGAGTCAATGATACTACCTCTACATACCTAAGACTCTCAAACTACTATGCCTACGATGATGGACAGGCTGATTATGCAGCAGGGATTAATCAAAACGGAGGTATTCTATTTCAAAAATTTGTTTTAAATAGACCTGATGTACTCACTCATATCAGCATCAATTTCACGAATCCTCTCCAAGAAAATCAACCTATCGAGATTCTGGTCTGGAGCGCACTGACAGGAAGCGTATTAGATATACAAGAAGCCATCATTTCTACCAATGTACGGGTGGGTGACAACACAGATACATTTTTCAAATACCAACTCAATGATCCTGTCTATATAGAAGACACGATTTATGTAGGATACAGGCAATTTACAGATGATTTTATCGCTGTAGGATTAGACAAAAGTAGCAATAATGGAGATGAAGTATATTTCAATGTAACTGGCACTTTTCAGCAAAATACTGAGGTGGCTGGCAACTTGATGATCAGGCCATATTTTGACTCCAGTCTACTCAATCAAATAGCTCCAAACACAGGAAATGAAGATTTTAAGATCAATATTTATCCCAATCCTACGGCTGATAGACTTAATTTGGAAGGCGACTTTATTTCTTTCGAATTATATGATAGTTTCGGCAAGAAAGTAAGATCGGGAACTCGAGCTTCTGAAATCACGACACTTGAACTTTCTGGTAATTATAAAGGTATTTATATACTGAAAGTCTTTTATCAAAAAGGCGTATCTACTCATAGAATCATCGTAAAATAAAGAACATGGAAGATATCACAGTACAAGAATTGAAAGAGCGATTAGCTAAGAAAGAAAAATTGAACATCATAGATGTCAGAGAAGAGTGGGAATATGAAGAAGACAATATCGATGTGAAAAACATCCCGCTTGGAGAACTACCAAACAGACTTGACGAAATCGCTGAATATAAAAATGTAGAGTTTATCGTGCATTGCAGATCTGGCGCTAGAAGTGGAAATGCAAAGAAATTTTTAGAACAAAACGGATTCACTAAAGTACGC
Source organism: Penaeicola halotolerans (assembly GCF_016464625.1). GTDB lineage: Bacteria > Bacteroidota > Bacteroidia > Cytophagales > Cyclobacteriaceae > Penaeicola > Penaeicola halotolerans. Next base: position 202,711 of record NZ_JAEAGO010000001.1, on the reverse strand, counting down.
AACCTTCTCGGTGGTATTTTAGCTATAAGAGAATTTGAAGCGCAAGGTTAATCAAACATAAGTGTGAAACAAAAAAGCGGCTGTCTAATATTAGACAGCCGCTTTTTTATAGTATGATCAATTAATTAGACATTTTCTGAGCTGACAATTGCAGAGAAATACTCTCTGTTCAATCTTGCAATGTTCGTCAAACTGATACCTTTAGGGCATTCTGCAGCGCAAGCACCTGTATTAGTACAAGCACCAAATCCTTCAGCATCCATCTGAGCGACCATTTTCTCTACACGCTCTTTTCTCTCTACTTGACCTTGTGGAAGCATCGCTAGCTGAGATACTTTAGCAGATACGAAAAGCATCGCGGAAGCATTTTTACAAGCAGCTACACAAGCACCACAACCGATACATGTAGCAGCATCAAATGCCTCATCAGCGATAGTCTTAGGAATAGGAATTTCATTGGCATCAGGTACACCACCAGTATTGACAGATACATAACCCCCTGACTGAATGATACGATCAAATGCAGATCTATCAACTACCAAGTCCTTTTGAACAGGGAAAGCTGTAGCTCTCCATGGCTCAATCGTGATCGTATCTCCATCACTGAAGCTACGCATATGAAGTTGACAAGTGGTAGTCTGCTTAGGACCGTGTGGTTTACCATTGATGTACAATGAGCACATACCACAGATACCTTCTCTACAGTCATGGTCAAAGTGTACAGGATCTTCTCCTTTTTCATTGAGGTCCTCATTAAGTACATCTAGCATCTCTAAGAAGGACATATCTGCAGATATTCCATCAAGTGGATACGTTTTAAATCCACCTTTATCTTTATTGTTTTTCTGTCTCCAGACTTTAAGTGTAAGTTTCATAGCTTTCTAAGATTTTGATTATTTGTAGCTTCTCTGCGTCAATTTGACATTTTCAAATTCAAGCGCCTCTTTGTGCAATACTTCTGGTTTGTTATCTCCAGTGTATTCCCAAGCTGCTACATATGCGAAGTTTTCATCATCTCTCAAGGCCTCACCTTCAGGAGTTTGGAACTCCTCACGGAAGTGACCACCACAAGACTCGTCTCTATTAAGCGCATCATCTATCATTAACTCCCCTAGCTCTAAGAAATCAGCTACTCTGTTAGCTTTTTCCAGCGACTGATTGAGTTCTTCATTAGTACCGATGACTCTGACATCTTTCCAGAATTCTGCTCTTAATTCTTGAATCATCACTTTAGCTTTTTTCAAGCCTTCAGCAGTTCTAGCCATACCACAATATTCCCACATGATTTTACCTAATTTCTTGTGGAAGTGATCTACTGACTTAGTTCCTTTGATACTGATGAGTCTATCTATTTTCTCTTTTACATCAGCTTCTGCCTTTTTGAATTCCTCATGATCAGTAGATATTTTCTCATAAGGCATCGTAGCTAGATAATCACCAATGGTATAAGGTGCTACGAAATATCCATCTGCCAGACCTTGCATCAAAGCCGAAGCACCTAATCTGTTAGCACCATGGTCAGAGAAGTTAGCCTCTCCTAGTGCATAAAGACCCGGGACAGTTGTCATCAAGTTGTAATCGACCCAAAGTCCACCCATTGTGTAATGTACGGCTGGATAGATCATCATAGGCTGCTTGTATGGATTATCACCAGTGATCTGCATGTACATATCAAACAAGTTACCATATTTAGCTTTGATAGTGTCTTCTCCATCACGCTTGATAGCATCACGGAAATCTAGGAAAACAGCCTCGCCAGTTTCATTGACTCCTCTGCCTTCATCACAGACATATTTAGCATTTCTAGAGGCTACGTCTCTAGGCACTAGGTTACCAAATGATGGATATTTTCTCTCTAAGAAATAATCTCTATCCTCTTCTTTGATATCGCTAGGAAGTATTTCTCCTTTTCTGAGTTTTTCAGCTGTCTCTACAGTAGCAGGCACCCATACTCTACCATCATTTCTAAGTGACTCAGACATGAGTGTCAATTTAGACTGGTGATCTCCTGATACAGGAATACAAGTAGGGTGAATCTGTGTAAAGCATGGATTGGCCATCAAAGCACCCTTTTTGTGCGCTCTCCAAGCAGCAGTCACATTTGAACCCATTGCATTGGTAGAAAGGAAGAATACGTTACCATATCCACCAGTACATAATAGCACTGCATGTGCAGAATGTGATTCAATAGCTCCTGTGATGATGTTTCTAGTGACGATACCTCTCGCTTTACCATCTACTTTCACTAGGTCTAGCATCTCCGTTCTAGGATAAAGCTTCACTTTACCATTGGCAACTTGACGGCTCAATGCCGAGTAAGCACCTAACAATAGCTGCTGTCCAGTTTGGCCTCTTGCATAAAAGGTACGTGATACTTGCGCACCACCAAATGACCTATTAGCCAAAAGTCCACCATATTCACGGGCAAAAGGAACACCTTGAGCCACGCACTGATCGATGATGTTGACAGATACCTCTGCTAATCTGTAGACGTTAGCTTCTCTCGCTCTGTAGTCACCACCTTTGATCGTATCGTAAAAAAGTCTAAAGACACTATCACCATCATTTTGATAGTTTTTAGCGGCATTGATACCCCCTTGAGCTGCGATCGAGTGCGCCCTTCTAGGACTATCTTGGAAGCAAAAGGCTTTTACATTGTAGCCTAGCTCACCAAGTGAAGCAGCTGCAGAAGCACCCGCTAGACCTGTACCGACTACGATCACATCATATTTTCTCTTGTTGGCAGGGTTCACCAACTTTGAGTTGAATTTATGTTTGGTCCACTTTTCGGCTAGTGGGCCTGCTGGAACTTTATTATCTAAATGCATATCAATAGATACTTTTATGACTGAATAGTGAAATACATGTAAACTGGAATCAAAGCAAACAAGGCTGGTACTACAATAGAGAATAACCTACCAACGAACTGGATAGCCGGTGTGTACTTTTTGTGATTCAATCCTAATGTTTGGAAAGCACTTGCAAATCCATGACTCAAGTGAAAACTCAAGAATCCCATGCAAATCACGTAAAATGCTACATATAGAATATTGCTGTATGCAGTAGCTACTATCGCATACACATCTTTGAATTCTACACCCTCGTATGATACCATCGGAGTACTTCCAAACTTCACTTCGTAATAGAAACCTTTCAAGTGAACTAAGAGGAAAATCAAAATAACTGTACCTAAAATCCCCATGTTTCTAGATGCCCATACGCTATTAGTAGATGCTTTAGAAACAGCATATTCTACAGGTCTAGACTTCTTATTATGCCTAGAGAGAATGATAGAATAAATGACGTGAATGAGGATGAATGCAAAATTTCCGATAGACACTACTTTGATGAAAGGATTGCTTGCCATAGTGGCTGCATACTTATTAAATGCTTCCCCACCGTCAGGGAGTAATAACTGAAGATTACCTGCTAAGTGAACTACTAAGAACAGAATTAGAAATAATCCAGTGAGTGCCATCAATAATTTGCGGCCAAGTGTGCTGTTTAAGGTTTTAGTTACCCAACTCATATGTGCTTTATTAGTTAAAATAGTTTGATTTAAGTATTGAACTTGCTCGCCAAATTTACGTTCGAAACCTCTAGCAAACAATATTTTCAAATGCTAGCCTGCTATTTTAATACATTCTAAATAGGCTAGCGAAAATTACTTAAATCCTGTCATTTTAAGTGATTTCATAACAGCTTGTCGTGTTTTATTGTTTGACGTACAGAATAAAAACTTGATATTAGTAGCAGAATAGTGTAGCAATGAATGTATCGATTTCGTTTTGTCTTCACTAGACTACCAAACCATCTGAAAAACAAAGCTGAAAATGGCGAAAAAACACCGTTTAGAAAGCTTTTAACAAATATTTCAATGAAAACTAAATTACTTGTTTCGTTCTTGTTTTCAATTCTGATTTTGGGATTGAGCTATACATGGGCTACACACATCAGGGCAGGAGAGATCATCGCTAGAAGAACTTCTCTGCAAACATTGACTTTTGAGTTTACAGTCACACTCTATACAGATACTAGCTCTCCTGTAGAAGCCGGAGATGGAGACATCAATTTTGGTGATGGGCGTATTCAAGCACTGAGAACTGGAACAGACTTTTCATTTACTCAAGACCTTGGCAATGGGGTAGCCATCAATTCGTTTGTAGTCACTCATACTTTTCAAGGTCCTGGTGACTATGTGATTGGCTTTAGAGAGTTCAATAGAAATGAAAGAACACTCAATATGGCTAACTCAGTCAATACACCGTTTTACGTTGAGACTAAGCTATCGATCGATCCATTTTTTGGCATCAACAATTCTCCTGTACTCACTATTCCTCCTGTGGACAATGCTGCCATAGGCGTTCGCTACATCCACAATCCAGGAGCCTATGATCCTGATGGAGATAGTCTAGCTTACAGACTAGAAGTACCCAAGCAAAATGCTGGCAGATTTGTAGATAACTACAGAGATCCTAATGTAGCCGAATTCAGCTCAAGTCAAGAAGATGGCACCCCTCCTGCACTTTATTTTATTGATCCTATTTTCGGAGATTTGATCTGGGATGCTCCTGGTACTGCAGGACAGTTCAATGTCGCCTTCATCGTAGAAGAATGGAGAAAAATCAACGATGATTGGTTTAAATTGGGAGAAGTGACGCGTGATATGCAGATCATCGTAGAAGGTACTGACAACAATAGGCCTGAGCTCATCCTACCTCCTGATACCTGTGTGGTGGCAGGTACTAATCTGGAAGCCATTATCCAAGGAATAGATGTAGATGGGGATGACGTTCTCATTGAAATTTTTGGTGACCCTATAGAAATATCCTCTTCACCAGCTACTTACACACCATTTCCGCCAGAGTTTCAACCTCAGCCAGGGATCGTGAATTTCAGCTGGCAGACCAACTGCACGCATGTGAGAGAGCGCCCATATCAAGTGCGAGTCAAAATTACTGACAATCCTGGATCTGGGCCAGCACTTGTAGATATACAAACTTGGCAGATCACCGTCATAGGCCCTCCTCCTACTGGACTTACAGCAGATGTAGCACCAGAGAGAGCCATCGAGCTCAACTGGGATGACTATGCCTGCCAGACGACTGCCTCTTCGATGCAAATCTGGAGAAGGATCAATAGCTTTGACTATACTCCCGATGATTGTGAGACTGGTATCAGAGATGGTGCAGGATATGAGCTAGTAGATATCGTACCTATTAGTCAGCGCACTTATCTCGATGACAATGCTGGAGAAAAACTCTCTCCAGGAAATACTTATTGCTATAGGCTCGTAGCGGTATTTCCTCAGCCAAGAGGTGGAGAAAGTAAAGTCTCTCTCGAAGCATGTGCGACCCTGCCTATAGATGCCCCTGTGATCACCAATGTAAGCATTGAAAATACTTCAGAGTCTGCTGGTGAGATATTTGTACGCTGGACCTCTCCATTTGAGATAGATGCTACCCAATTCCCTGGGCCATACACGTATGAAATCATTCGAGCCACTGGTTTTGATGGCAATACTAATAGCACCGTGCTCACAACTACTTCTGACACTACCTATACAGATCTAGGACTCAATACAGAGGATGAGATTTACAATTACATGATCCGATTCTACGATGCTAATAATACACTTGTAGACAGTTCATCTAAAGCTTCTTCTGTACGATTAGATGCCCAGACATTGGTAGGCGGTATCGAGCTGACTTGGGAGGCAGATGTACCTTGGTCAAATTTAGTGCAGGAATTCCCAGTTCACTATATCTACAGAAATAGAGCAGATGCCGCAGCTCAGGATGAGACTACCTTCGTGCTTATCGACAGTGTCAATGTCCTTGAAAATGGATTTATCTATCTAGATGATGGCTCATTTAATGATACACCTTTAGACATAGATCTCGCCTATTGCTACTATGTAGAAACGCAAGGAGCCTATGGCAGTGACAAACTCCCCGCTCCGCTTTTGAATAAATCACAGATACTTTGTGCTCAACCAAACGATGAGGAAGCACCATGTGCTCCTACGATCGAGTTGGCTAGCTTGCAAAGCTGTGAGGATTTCATCGCTGGTAGACCATGTGGATTTAGTGACTTCTCTAATACCATCACTTGGGATAGAGTCAGTGATCCTAACTGTGACAATGATGATGTCAGAATTTATCGCATCTATTTTAACGAAAATGGCCAAGATGGTGAGTTCACTTTAGTCGGTGAGACGACCACTACTACCTTTGTTCATAGAAATCTCAATTCTCTCAAAGGCTGCTACAGAATCACAGCAGTAGATAGATCAGGTAATGAAAGTGAGTTTAGCAACATCATCTGCAATGACAACTGTCCTTACTATGAACTCCCTAATGCCTTTACTCCAAATGGAGACAATGCCAATGATACTTTCCAAGCTTATGACGAGCCTGCTAGTAGATGTCCAAGATTTGTAGAGTCTGTAGAAATCAGGATTTATGACAGATGGGGTACGGAAGTTTTTGCATACAATTCTTTAGAAGATAGTCCTGAGAACAACATCTTCATCAACTGGGATGGCAGAAATAAAAATGGTAAGGAACTATCTGCAGGCACCTATTATTATGATGCTACGGTCATATTTGATGTCTTAGATCCTAGCAGAAGAGTGTCCAAACTCAAAGGCTCTGTACAACTCATCAAATGACAAATAGAAAGGCCATAATCCTCTTTGATGGTGTCTGCAATTTGTGCAATGGCGCCATCAATTTTATCATCGATCATGATCCTAAAGCATACTTTAAGCTTGGAGCACTTCAAAGTGATGAAGGAGCAGCCTTACTAGAGCAATACCAGATCGATCGGGCTTTTTTGGATTCATTAGTATTGATTGAAAATGGCAAAGTCTTTACTAAAAGTACTGGAGCACTTCGAATTGCCAAAAAGCTTAGTGGAGCATGGCCTTTGCTCTATGGCTTGATCATCATTCCTCCTTTTATCAGAAATCCCATCTACGACTGGATCGCTAGAAACAGATATAAATGGTTTGGAAAAAGGGATCAGTGCAGAATGCCTACACCTGAGCTTAAAGCTAGATTTTTGTAAGTACAACCTGACAAAACACCACTAATCAAAAAGTTTAGCTAGAGTCAAAAGTATTTTAAGATATTGTCTCCAATGAGTCAATTAAAACGTCAAAACCAAGCACAGACTTTACGTATTTTTAGGAAAGTACACCGATATACGGGAGCTTTTCTGTTTATGTTTTTCTTTATTATTGCGATTACTGCAGTCCTATTAGGATGGAAAAAACACAGCGCAGAATACATCATGCCAAACACTAAAAGTGGTATCAGTGCTGACGCGAAAGATTTTATGCCTGTAGCAGCACTTCAAGAAATCGCACTGATCACTGCCAAAAAAGCATTTGACCCAAAATTGTCTCTTGAACTTGATCGTATTGATTATAGGCCAGCTGACGGAATTGCCAAGTTTATCTTTAAAGAGCATATCCAAGAAATTCAACTTGATGCTAGTACTGGAGCAGTTCTCAGTATAGGTCCTAGGAGAGCTGATTGGATAGAATCGCTTCATGATGGGTCGCTTGTTGACAATGAGCTAGGTATTCCTAATGGCTATTTCAAATTATTCTACAGTACACTGACAGGTATAGCATTATTGGTATTTACCATTACAGGTTTTTGGCTTTGGTATGGTCCCAAGAGAATGAAAAAAGAATCAGAAGCCTCCACTCAAGTGAAGCGAAAAATCAAAACTCCAAAAGCCATTATATCTTAGACCCTAGAGATATTAGCTTTTTCTATTTGTATTGATGCTATCAAACAAATGCTTATTTTCGAGTATAAATAACTCACTCATGAAAAGCATCTACCTTGTCATTTTTACCCTTTTTGCTATGTCCATAAACACAAAAGCTCAAGATTTGAAATTTTTAGCGCTTGGAGACTCTTATACGATCGGAGAATTAGTAGAAGCACAGGATCGATTTCCTGTTCAACTTCAACAAATGTTGGTCAAAAAAAATATCGCTATTAGCGCTCCAGTGATAGTGGCACGCACTGGATGGACTACTGACGAGTTGATGGAAGGAATTAGTATCAGAAAACCTGAAGGAACTTATGACTTGGTCACCTTACTCATAGGTGTCAATAATCAATACAGAGGTCGATCTCTAGAAAATTACGCAGAGGAATTTGAGCAGCTTTTACAAACAGCTATAAAGTTTGCTGCTGGAGATGCTTCTAGGGTATTCGTAGTATCTATTCCAGATTGGGGCATCACTCCTTTTGCCGAGAAAAAAGGAGTCAACTCTACCGATGTAGGGATGGCTATAGATTCTTTTAACCAAATCAAAATGGAAATTTGCGCGAAGTATGATGTAAGCTATACTGACATTACAGAACATTACAGACTTGAGGGCGACAAAAAGAATGCACTGGCCTCTGACGGACTCCACCCATCTGGAAAAATCTACAAGCATTGGGCTAAAAGTCTTTTGCCTTTGGTGGAAGCTAGGTTAAAATAAAGGTACTTTAAGCACGTTTCTGAAATATGAAGTATTTCCAATTTATCATGTCATCAGTGACATTGATACTACTGATCGTAGTAGGCTGTAGCACTCCTCCTAGTGAACAAGTCTCGCAATCATTTGAGGCAGAAGTAAAGATCCCAGAGCCAGAAATAAATGTCATGGCTAATCCATTGTCAGTAGTGGACTCTTTTGCACATGCACTGTCAGAGGGTGCCAACGAGCGACTACAAAGATACGCGCTAAGTGATGAAGTGCTATTTGGCTTGGAAGAAGACCTTACCATTATCAAATCTACGGAGATTATCGCTCAAGATACATTGACTAGAGGACTTGAAGGCCCACTTGCTATCATAGGGGCAGACAAAGGTGACATTTCGGTAAAAATAAAATTACACTATTACAGTAGTGATTCACAAACTTTTCAGGCGATTCTTCGTCTAAATGATTCAAATGAATGGAAGGTTTTTGCTTGGCTATTAGCTGAATAAAATGTCAAATGCTAAGATTTCTATATCGAGAAGACTAGTCAGTTTGTTCTTAGCGATTCATTTTTTGAATATCGCTGCTAGCTTCTACTATTATGAATCCAAATATATCACGCAAGAAGTTATAGGACACGTAGATCCTGTCGACAACTTGGTAGAATTAGCATTAGAATACTTCATGGAGATGGAGGATGACACCATTCCAGACACTGAAATCCCTCACGAAAAAAGAAAAAATACTCCCCTTAAATGGACTTTAGCTTGGCATCAGCTTGATTCTCCTCTAAAATTCCCTAGTCTTCATGCTTTCGCTAAACTCAATAGTTTTCATATAGACTTGTACGAGCTATTTCCTGAAGACATCCCCTCTCCTCCCCCTAGAAACATTGTTTGAATACACTGTTCAAAAGTTTCTAATTAATTACATAAGGGAAAATGATTAAAAAAATATTTTGCTTGGTAGTAAGCTTGCTACCATTATATGCCTATGCACAAACAGAAAGAGATAGCATCAGGCAAGAAAACATATTACTAGACAGTACCTTCATCCAAGAGATCGAATCTGTCAAAGGTGAAAAGGCCAAAGTCCTACATGCAGAGCCACTCTATATAGATCTCATCAGAGATCTTGGTGCCAGGAAGGGTGAAAAAGAATGGAACTTTGGTCTAGGGATGAAAGCTGATAGCAATTTTGATGAATATGAAGCCTTGATAGAGTATGAATGGGCTCCAATCGATAGATTAGGATTCGAGATAGAGCTCCCGCTCACACTTTATGGGAGAGGAATCGGCATCAACCCAGACCAAACACGTCCTGCTAACCGCTTAGAAAGTCTTAAATTAGCTACACAGTGGACTTTTCTAGTTTCCGAAAAAACCAATACCTCTTTGGCTCTTGGTTACATTCATGAATTTGAATTGAGTGATTTGAGAGATTTAGGAGAAAGTCGGTGGTTTCAAGGAAATGTCTACAATCCATTCTTGATAGCGGCCAAACGTTGGGGGAGAAATTATCATACGCTAATCTATACTGGGTCAAGATTGGTCAAAGAATTTGATAGTAGCTGGGAACGCGCTTATGAGATTAACACAAGTTTTCACTATATGATCTCTGGCACTAGAAATTTTATAGGTGTAGAACTCAACCAAGAGATAATCGAAAATAGGCTACTCAGTGTGATGAGGCCTCAGATGCGTATAGGACTAGCTGAAAATCTAATGATTGGGATCGTCAGTGGCATACCACTCAATCGAGAAAATAGAGGCTTAAGCTCATTTGTGAGAGTGATCTATGAGCCAGGATTTAGATCTATGCACTAAAAAATCGACTATCTGACATGTCAGGTAGCCGATTTTTATATTTCATCTATGTCATAGTCTTTACCTAAACCATATCTGATGAGATCCTCTAGTTCAAATACCTCAAGGGTGACAAGGTCTTTGACTTTGTAGTTTTCATCAGATATCCTAGCCATGACTTGTACTTCAGTGATCTCACCAAAATTTTTAATACGATAGCGTTTTCCTACTCTGATATTGTCTAAAGATAGTGGCATTTGATCAGATAGATATTTGTATTATTTACTTTTCTGACCAATCAACTGCATCAAGAGATGCTAAGTTCAACAATTTCAACTTTTCTATTCGCTTTACTGGTCCAGGACAATAAGTCACATGACAAGCTAAACAAGCATTGATTGTTAGTAAGTATTGTGCCTCTAAAGATTCTGGAGCTGTATTTTGCAACTTATCTAACTGCTCGAGAAGATTATCTGCCATCAGTGCAAAAGCCTCAGTCTTCACTGAAGGATCGGTAGACTTAGCAGTCTTAATTTCTAAATAGTCCTCTGAATAAGTTGGAAGCGCTTCCCCATTTTCTATAGCCTTTTTGATATCTCGCATATCTTTATCCATTTTACGCATGAGTACTGCTAGTCTTGCGTCATTATTGGGATAGAGATTTTTATTTGTCGTGATATCTACACGCTCAGCCTTTTGCTGACAAGCATAGCAAAGGGATGCTATCAAACATCCCTTTGCTAGTATCAGCCATATATTTTTTGATTTAAGCATTTTCCTCTATGATCACTCCTTCAGCTTCAAAGGCATATTCAACTTTAGGTGCATTGATTGCTTCTACCTCTTCTTTTGACTTCCCAGCATCCTCTGCATAGTGTCTCAATGTTGCTACATCAGTAGTAGTTTGTTTAGCTATACCTTGGATGGTGACTTTATATCCCGCAGAATTTTTAGGAACAAAAAATCCGTAGTCTTTAAAAGTAACGCGCATTTTCTCGCCATTGCCAAGATCCATCGTCAACCAGCAGCCCTTTTTACTGCATACCTCTTCGATGACACCTGTTACTTTTCCTTCAAATACCGGTTGACCAGCCAAGACCATCTTGAGATCTGCGGCTGAGATCGCTTCTTCAGTAGTGATAGGATCACCATAGCTACCTGCTACGGGTGCTTCTGTAGATGCTACGGTATTTTCCGTTTCCTGAGGACTAGAGCAGGCTAAGGTACAGCACAACGCTAGACTAAAAATGGCAATTTGCTTTTTCATGGATATTTTGTTTTGAGTCAATGTTCATTTTTACAACAAATATAGAGGCTAAAAAACAAAGTGCATAGATGATTCTGAAAAAGGCTTAAAAAAAGAAAAATCTATATTGGCTTCATGTAAAAGTATTGGTAGTTTTATTACTCCAAATTCAAAACCTATTTCAAACCTTTTGCAAATCTTCAAAAAAGCATGACTCTTGCTAAAAACTTCATAATTGACTTTGATAGTACTTTTACCCAAGTAGAAGCGCTAGACATACTGGCCGCCATCAGCTTAAAAGACGACCCAAAGAAAAATGAAAAGATAGAAGCGATCAAAAATATCACCGATCAAGGGATGGATGGCAGCCTGACTTTTAGAGAATCGCTCGAGCAACGTATCCATTTGCTTCAAGCCAAAAAAGTACATCTCCACGAACTCACAGAAGTACTCAAAACTAAAATATCTAAATCATTTATCAGGAATAAAGATTTTTTCAAAGAGCATGCCTCAAAAATATTTATCGTGTCAAATGGCTTCAAAGACTTTATCACGCCAATCGTGACCGAACTGGGTATCAAAGAAGCCAATATTTTTGCCAATGAATTCACCTATGACGATCATGAAAATATCATTGGCTTCGATAGAGAGAACCTACTTTCTCAAAATAATGGCAAAGCTGAAGTGATCAAGTCCCTCAAACTAGAAGGTGACATCTATGTAATAGGCGATGGCTACACAGATTATGAAATCAAAGCAGCTGGTTTGGCTAATAAGTTTTATGCCTTCACGGAGAATATAGAAAGGACTAAGGTGACTGAAAAAGCAGATCATATAGCGCCTAGTTTAGATGAGATCCTTTACTTAAACAAGCTCAATAAGAACTTCTCTTATCCCAAAAGCAGAATCAATGTACTCCTGCTAGAAGGTATCCATCCTACTGCTGCTGATCAACTCAGAGCAGAAGGCTTCAATGTAGAGACGATCAAAGGTGCACTGGATGAAGTAGAACTTGCTGAAAAAATCAAAAATGTCTCAATTCTAGGAATCAGGTCTAAAACTCAAGTCACTGAAAAAGTCCTTCAAAATGCCACTAGACTGATGGCCGTAGGAGCCTTTTGCATAGGAACTAATCAAATCGACTTACTCGCTTGTCAGCGTAGAGGTATCGCTGTGTTCAATGCGCCATATAGCAATACACGCTCTGTAGTAGAGTTAGCGATCGGACAGATTATCTTTTTGATGCGAAATTTGATTGATAAAAATACTCAGATGCACCAAGGCAAGTGGGATAAATCTGCCAATAATAGCTTTGAGATCAGAGGTAAAAAGCTAGGCATCATAGGCTATGGCAATATCGGAGCACAACTGTCTGTACTAGCTGAAAATATGGGAATGAATGTCTACTACTATGACATCGTAGAACGTCTTGCACTTGGCAATGCTACCAAATGTCAAAGTCTAGAGGAACTACTTAAACTCGCTGATGTCATCTCTCTGCATGTAGATGGACGGGCTACAAACGAAAACTTCATAGACGAAAAAGCCATCAAACAGATGAAGCCAGGAGCCATACTGCTCAATTTGAGTAGAGGGCATGTGGTAGATGTTGAGGCCTTGAAGACTGCTATCCTGAATGGACACATTGGTGGTGCTTCTGTAGATGTCTTCCCTTATGAGCCAAAAACTAATGAAGAAGCATTTGACTCTCCGCTCAAAGGACTCCCAAACACGATTTTGACACCACATATTGGAGGTTCTACGCTAGAGGCGCAGGTCAATATTGCACAGTTTGTCCCTAGTAAGCTCAGCGAATATATCAATACAGGCAGTACTTATAATGCCGTCAACTTCCCAAACTTACAACTGCCATTTTTGCAAAATGCGCATAGACTCATCCATATTCACTACAATGAGCCAGGCATATTGGCCAAAATCAATAATACGCTAGCGGCTTTTGCTATCAATATAGTAGGCCAATACCTAAAGACCAACGAGCTGATAGGCTATGTGATCACGGATATCGACAAGGCATATCCTCCAGAAGTAGTGGATGAGTTGAAGCAAATAGAAGGTACTATCCGCTTTAGGATTTTATATTAAAAAAAGTAAACTCAGGCCTCGGGGCGTTACTAACCTCCTATAAGACAAGATTTGAGCTGCCTGAGATCTCGCAACCTTCCACTGTTATCCTGCTCCAAGAGCGAGGTCTGCCAAAGACAGATGAGGCCTGGTTTTGAAAAGGGCTTCACTCGGAAATTTATATAATTGTGAAGTTAGAACGATGTCTAAGACCTGAGTCTCTACAAAGGTAAGCATCAACCTTTGTATGGCATAATGAGCACGTGTTTTTTTCTAAAGGAATGAAAAATCCAAAAATGAAACAGTACTGAAAAAGCAATCACTTAACCTCTCATATAATAGCAACCCCTAGGCCTAGTATCCGTAATAAAAATATTTATATTAGACCCTGAATTGAAGCTAGCGCAGCCTTGAGTTAAACTCTTTGAAATATAATTTTGATTTGGTATGTTTTTATCAATAAATTACAAATAATATTTTATTTGCACGCTGCTTTGATATGAAAACACCCTATCTTTGCGACAAATTTAACAAGCGTCCATGTACCAACTGAAGAAAATCATAGTAGGCTTAGACCTTACTGAACTAGATGACACACTAGTCAAGTACGCCTCTTTCATCGCCAAAACTTCTTCTACAAAAAAAGTATATTTTGTAAACGTCATTCGTAACCTCAATATCCCAAAAGATGTGTTAAAAGACTTTCCTGATATGATCGAAAAAATGATCGAGGAAAGACAGCAAAAAATGAAGACGATCGTTGAGAAGAATTTTGATCTTTCTCTTGGAGTAGAGTTGAGCTTCACGGTAAAAGAAGGACAACTTGCCAAAAAATTATTAAAGCTAAGTGAAGAGAAATCAGCTGATCTAATCATAGTTGGCAGAAAATCCACACTAGTAGGATCTGGGGTAGTATCTAATAGACTAGCACGAAGAGCTAGCTGTTCACTCTTGATTGTCCCTGAGGGAGCTTCCCCTAAAGTCGAGAAACTACTCGTTCCTTCTGACTTTTCTGAATACTCTCAGATAGCTATAGAGGAGGCGATCACTATCGTAGAAAAAAACGGAGGCACTGCAGAGATCATCTGCCAAAACGTCTATAGCGTGCCATCAGGCTATCACTTTACTGGGAAGAGTTTTGAGGAATTTGCTAGCATCATGCAGACCCATGCTGAGATCAATTATAAGAAGTTTATCAAAAAAATAGATCTTAAGCAAGTAGAGATCAAACCCATCTACTCTAGAGACGATGATGACGATCCCGTAGAAGATATTTACCAAAAAGCGAAAGAACTGGAAGTAGACGGTATTATCATAGGAGCCAAAGGCAGGACGGCTGCTACAGCACTCTTTATCGGCAGTATGGCAGAAAGACTCATTCAGGTCAATAATACTATCCCGCTACTCGTAGTCAGGCCTAAAGGCAAAAATGCTGGCATACTAGAGTATATTCTAGAGATTTAATCACACTTAAGGCTACAAATTCAAATTGTAGCCTTTCTTTTTTAAACTTTATTGGCGAATCTTGATCAAAGAGAAAAAGAATATTGGAAGATAAAGATCTGATACGTGATTTCTTAGTGCCTGCTACTAGAGACAAAGCCTTTAGGGAGCTGGTAAAGAAGTATAGCCAAAAAGTCTACTGGATGATCCGAAAAATGGTGATCAACCATGAGGATGCTGATGATCTAACCCAAGACACTTTTGTGAAGGTCTACAAAAATCTGGACAAGTTTCAGCAAGATGCGAGTCTCTATACGTGGATTTACCGAATCGCTACCAACGAGACCCTCCACCACCTCAACAAGGCTAAGCGCATGTACCTTGAGCCACTAGAAGATACCCATCACGAACTATCACACAGTCTCAATCAACAAGATCTAGATGGAGACGAGGTGTCCATCAAACTTCAGCATGCACTCTTAAAACTTCCAGAAAAACAGAGACTTGTCTTTAATATGAAGTATTTTGACAACTTAAAATATGAAGAGATATCAGAGATCACAGGCACTTCTGTGGGAGCATTGAAGACAAGCTATCACCTAGCCGTAAAAAAAATTGAAGATATATTAACACAAGACTAAACCTTTGATCCATACTTACATCTAAGAACAAAATATACTATGCTAGATCAGATCGGAAACAAAAATATATTCAAAGTACCAGAGGGATACTTTGAGCAGCTTGAAGACAAAATCATGGCTAAAACTCAGCCTGTACAAGCTAAGCAGAGAATACTATGGCCTGATATGATCAAGTATGCTGCTGCGATACTGCTGATAGCTGTGGCCGTTCAGATCTTTTTCTTAAAAGGTCCTGTAGAAACCGTGAAACCTCAAGTTGCCTATACAGAAGAAGAACTCATCATGCTAGTTGAAGCTGGTCTGCTTTCCGAAGAGGAGCTTATCTATCAACTAGACGGATCGACAGATATATTTAACAGTATCCTAGCAGAAGAGCAGGCAGACTGGCTGTGGACTGATGAGGATGACAATGAAAACATCTATTAAAATAGCTAATCAATCAAAATGAAAAATATAATAGTCGCTTTGAGTTTGCTCATGCTGATGTTCTCCTCAGCATATGCTCAAGACCAGAGAAAACGCATGACTCCAGAGGAAGTCAAAGAAGCACATCAAAAGATGGAAGCTGCTCGAGTAGCTTACCTCACCAATAGATTGAGTCTGTCTGTCTCTCAAGCAGAGAAGTTTTGGCCGATGTATAACAAGTACAATGAAGAAAAGTATCGTATCATCAAGACCATGTATGATGGTAATAGAAAGAGATTAGATGATATGACAGATGCAGAAGCTGCTCAGCGAGTCAAGCTTAGACTAGATGTACAGCAGCAACTTTTAGATTTGGAAAAAAGCTACATGACTAAATTTCAAACTGTGCTCTCTGCGAAACAAACCTATCGACTGATGACTGCAAGTAGAGACTTTACCGGCACTGTCATGAGGAGAGGGATGAACAGAGATGAGGATAAAAAATAAAATGTATTTGGTTTATGATCAAGCACGCTAGAAAACCTGGCGTGCTTTTTTTATATCTGACAAAAACTGTCGGAAACAGCCCTAGAAAACACCGCTTGAATTCATTAATGCTTAACTTAGCTGTATGAATCCTATCAGTCTATTTGAGCTTAACAACCTGATTAAAGCTACACTTGATACTTTTTTAGAACCAAGCTACTGGGTGATAGCCGAGATCGGTGAACTTAGGGTAAATCCCAAGGGACATTGCTATACAGAGCTCATCGAAAAAGAAGGAGATGTGATCCATGCTAAGATTAGAGGCAATATATGGTCATACAGCTATGGTGTCATCCGACAGAAATTTGAGCAGGTCACAGGCACATCTTTACGTGCAGGACTGAAGGTATTGTGTCAAGTGAGCGTACAATATCATGAGTTGTATGGCATGAGCTTGCACATCAAGGATATAGATCCCAATTTCACTTTGGGAGAGCGTGCTATGCGCAAGCAAGCCATCTTAGAACAACTCACTCAGGCAAATCTTATAGACCTTAACAAGCAATTACCGTTGCCTTTGGTACCACAAAGAATTGCTATTATCAGTTCCGCTACTGCCGCAGGATTTGGAGACTTTTTAGATCAACTGACTAACAATAGAAATCACTACTTCTTTCAAACGACTCTCTATCAAGCAGCAATGCAGGGAGATGAAGCCCCTCAAAGCATCATGAATGCTTTAGAAAAGATCAAACAAAGAGCAGATCAATTTGACCTAGTAGTGATCATCAGAGGAGGAGGTGCACAGGTTGATTTAGACTGTTTTGATCACTTTGAGCTTGCTAGTAAGGTAGCGCAAACTCCCCTACCTGTCATCACGGGAATCGGACATGAAAGAGATGAAACCATCGTAGATCTAGTCGCTCATACCAAAATGAAAACTCCTACAGCAGTAGCAGAATTCATACTCGAAGGAATGAGACGCTTCGAAGAGCAACTAGATGATGCTGCTGAAATGCTTGAGCGATGGGCTGGGCAACTGATCCAAACGGCCACTCAGGATTTAAGAGAGCTCCGCTATCAGCTTCAAACACACACGAAAGAGGTCATTTATCAGCAGAAAGAACTAATCTCGAGAGTACAAGTCAACTTGGAGAAAATTCAGGATAAGCGAATCTCAAATGAAAACACACTAGTCGACAGACAGCTGGAACAGCTTAAAAAAGTGAGCCAAAGAGCTCTTAAAACTGCATCTGAACAATGTGTACAGCTCGAGCGACAAATCGAGCTAATCAATCCTGAAAACGTTCTTAAAAGAGGCTATAGTATCACCCGTCACGAGGGAAAAGTCATCAAAAAAGACAGCAAACTAAAAATAGGTGATCAACTCACTACCATCATCTATCAAAAAACAATCGAAAGTAAAGTAGAGAAACCATGAGCAAAAAGAAAGAGCTAAGCTATCAAGAGTCATTGGATAAAGTAACAGATATCATCCGTATCATCGAAGAGGAGCAGCCTGATATAGATCAGCTGGGCGATATGGTATCAGAAGCAGTCGCATTGATCAAAAATTGTAAGAGCAAGTTGAAGCAAACAGAGGATAAAATTGCTCAGGCCTTATCTGAGGATTAACCTTCAGATTCAAAAACCTTGCGTGCCTCAGGAGTCAAGATCCCCTCTAACAGTACCATCACGGATTGCTCAAAAATCCCAGCTTGCGAGTCTGGAATCTTGTCTTTGAAATCTGAAGGAAACTGATCTAAAAAGTCAGGATCGAGGAGATTCTGAATGATGCTGGCATAAAGCAATACAGCCATTTCTTTATTGACTTTAGGAGAAATATAACCACTTCTAACTCCCTCATCGATCAATCTCTGAAATCGGACAAAAGCTGCTTCTCGCTTATATGCATTGAGATCTTCCCATAAATTAGGAGCAAGCTCTTTGAGATCTTGGATCACTCGCTGTTTGATATTAGCCAAGCCAAAACCAACCACCGAAAGCATGTTTCTAAGTTTGATCGGAAATTCATCTTCTGCACTTAGGATCTGTTCCACACTTTTGGTCAAGTTTGACTTGATCTGCGCCACCCCTAATGAGAGTAGTTCATATTTCCCTTGATAGTATTTATACAGTGTTTTCTTACTAATCTTTAGATGCTTGGCTATATCATCCATGGTCGTCTCCTTATAGCCATTGACTACGAATAGACCCAAAGCAGCCTCCAATATTTTCGATCTCATTAGATTATTTTCCTGCTCTTCCATGTGATTTTGATTAGTATTTCAAATCTAGTCAACCTTGATTTAAACTTCACATCGATTATTAGATTTTGATTAATAAGTTTAGATTTGGAATAAAATACAGGTAGCATGAACAAAGCAGAAGCAGCTCAAAAAATAGCTGATTTGACTCAAAAAATAGATTATTACAACCATCAGTATTATCAAAAGCATACCTCAGAGATTTCAGATAAGGCTTTTGATGAGCTTTTGGAAGAACTCATTAAATTAGAAGAAGCTTTCCCCGAACTCAAGTCTCCTGATAGTCCAAGTCAGCGAGTGGGGGGTACGATCACCAAAGAATTTGAGACAGTAGTTCACGAGTACCCTATGTTGTCTTTGGGTAATACTTATGCAGATGATGAGCTCCAAGAGTTTGATCAAAGAGTCGCCAAAGGACTAGGTACTACTGACTTTGAGTATTTCTGTGAAATGAAATTTGATGGAGTAGCGATCAGCATAACCTATGAAAATGGCATATTGACCAGAGCTGTGACTCGAGGAGATGGTGTGCGTGGAGATGACGTCACTGCTAATATCAAAACTATTAGAACACTTCCACTAAGAATCAAAGCCACTGATATCCCCGCTAAGTTTGAAGTTCGGGGAGAGATATTCATGCCTAGAGAGGCTTTTAATGCCATCAACCAAGATCGTGAGCAACAAGGTCTAGCGCTCATGGCAAACCCACGAAATGCAGCTTCTGGCTCTGTAAAAATGCAAGATGCCACAGAAGTAGCTAAAAGAAGGCTCGACTGCTACCTCTATAGCCTATTGGGAGAAGACTTAGGGATAGAAACACATGAAGAAGCTATCAAAGCAATTGAAAGATGGGGATTTAACGTATCTCCTACTTATCAAAAATGCCAAAATATAGAAGCTGTGCTAGCTTATATAGAGCAATGGCGTGAGAAAAGACACGAACTTCCACTAGATACGGATGGAGTTGTGATCAAAGTAAATGCTTACCGCCAGCAACGGCAACTGGGCTTTACCGCTAAAAGTCCAAGATGGGCTATCGCCTATAAGTATCAAGCAGAAAGTGTTGCTACTACACTCAATAGCATCGCTTATCAGGTAGGCCGTACTGGAGCGATCACCCCTGTCGCTAATCTCAAACCTGTGCAGCTAGCAGGTACCACAGTCAAGCGTGCTTCTCTACACAATGCCAATGAAATCGAACGTTTAGATTTGAGGATAGGCGATACTGTATTTGTTGAAAAAGGTGGAGAGATCATCCCAAAGGTCACTGGAGTAGATTTGAGTAAGCGTGCACTCTTCAGTGAGCCTGTTATCTATATCTCTCACTGTCCAGAATGTGGCACAGAGCTGATTCGTCAAGAAGGTGAAGCGAATCATTACTGTCCTAATGAACTAAGCTGTCCACCACAACAAAGTGGGCGTATAGAGCATTTTGCACATCGCAAAGCCATGGATATAGATGGTGTAGGTACCGAAACAGTAAAGGGTCTTCTAAGCAATGGGCTGATCCAAGATGTAGCAGATCTCTATGATTTGACATTCGAGCAAATAGATGGCTTATCATTTAGCTACTATGACGAGGAAAAAGACAAAACTGTCAAAAGAAGTATCAAAGCAAAAAGTGCAGAAAATATCATCCAAGGGATAGAGAAATCCAAAGAACAGCCTTTTGCTAATCTACTATTTGGACTAGGTATACGCTATGTCGGTAAGACAGTGGCTGAAAAACTCGCCAAGCATTTCAAGAACATAGATGCCATCATGGAAGCTAACTTTGAAGCATTGGTAGAAGCTCCAGAAATCGGGGATAAAATCGCGCAAAGTATCCTTGAGTTTTTCGCAGAACCAAAAAATCAAAGACTCATCGAAAGACTCAAATCAGCTGGTCTTCAGCTGTCTGTTATTGAGGAAAGTCTAGAAAGCGATGTTTTAGCTGGGAAGTCTTTTGTTATATCGGGGGTTTTTTCCAATTTTGGAAGGGAAGAACTCAAGAAAATCATCGAAGCAAATGGCGGTCAAGTTCTGACAGCCGTATCAGCTAAGCTTGATTTCTTATTGGCAGGGGAAAATATGGGGCCAGCTAAACTGGAAAAGGCTAATAAACTAGGCGTGAAGATCATCTCAGAAGATGATTTTAGTCAAATACTCAAAGGAAATAAAGTTGATTAAGCTCAATCAAATCAAGCGTAAAACCAAAAGTGCGCTTCGGAAAAATAACAACCCAAGGAGTGGAAGAAAATTCGATCAGATCAAAAAGATCGGAATACTCTATGATGTCACGGCTGCCCAGATCAGTGAGGACATCGATAGACTCACACGAATTTTAGCTCCTATGGGTGTCGTCATCAAAGAAATGGGATACTTAGACAAGCCTCAAAAGCAAAATCAAAGTATGCACACCTTCAGTAAAGAAGATTTTAGCCTTTTTGGCAAAGTAAAAAGTAGTCATGTAGAAGACTTTATCGAAGAGCCTTTTGACTACCTTATCCACCCATTTAGTTCAAATAATCCACTGATTGACTACATCTTAGCACATAGTAAAGCCTACTGTAGAGTAGGTTTACATGATCCTGCTCGTGAACAATTT
Organism: Penaeicola halotolerans; assembly: GCF_016464625.1. Lineage (GTDB taxonomy): Bacteria > Bacteroidota > Bacteroidia > Cytophagales > Cyclobacteriaceae > Penaeicola > Penaeicola halotolerans. Next base: position 181,252 of record NZ_JAEAGO010000001.1, on the reverse strand, counting down.
TATGACTTGATGGTCTTCAGTAAAGGTTCAGAACCACTAAGCAAGGTCTTGGATCAAATTTTAGAAAGTGTAAAAATTTTCCAATAGGTTTACCTTTTGGAACTCGACACCTTATCAATATGAAAACATTACATGGTACAGGAGTAGCTTTAGTCACTCCTTTCAAATCAGATGAAAGCATTGATTTTGATGCATTAAGAAAGTTAATCCATCACGTCAGTGATACTGGAGGCGTAGACTACCTTGTCGTACAAGGCACCACGGGTGAGTCTGCTACTTTGACTAAGGTTGAAAAGAGAGAGGTTTTGAGTTTTGTACTTTCTGAAAATAAAGGAAAACTACCAATCGTGTATGGATTAGGCGGTAACAATACTAAAGCAGTGCTGGCGGAAATCGCTGAGACGGACTTCAAAGGTGTCACAGCAATACTTTCAGTCAGCCCATACTATAATAAACCCTCTCAAGCTGCTATCATCAACCACTATCAGCTCATAGCCGATCAGTGTCCAGTGCCTGTCATCCTCTACAATGTGCCAGGACGTACTTCCTCTAATATGACTGCTGGTACAACGCTAGCCTTGGCCAAACACCCTAACATCATAGGTATGAAAGAAGCTTCGGGTAATCTGGAACAGTGCATGGCTATAGCGAGACAAAAGCCATCAGATTTCCTTTTGATCTCAGGAGATGATATGCTAACTACCAGCATGGCTGCGATAGGTGCCACAGGGGTGATCTCGGTATTGGCTAATGCTTATCCTAAGACATTCCATTTGATCATACACAGTGCACTAAAAGGAGACTTTAAAACAAGTAGTGAAGCCACCTTCCAGCTCTTGGATATCAATCCACTCATGTACGCAGAGAGTAATCCAGTAGGTGTCAAAGCGCTACTACAGCAAATGGGTATTATGGAAAATTTCGTTAGACTTCCGCTACTTCCAGCCTCCGCTGAACTACAGGATGCTATCGCTAAAACAGCCCCTAAGCTACCTTAAAGAAAGATTTGAGATAGGTATAAAATAAAAAAGGTGATCGAGTGATCACCTTTTTTTATACTTTCAGATTTTGGATTAAGCTTTGTTCTTAATGTCCTGAACCTGAATTCTAATATCCTGAGCAAGGTTTTTCATATCTTGCATTCCTTTTCTCACTCTAGTTCCGGCAGCTTGATTGCCTTTCTCGTAGAATTTTGAGAAATCATCTTCTAAGGACATTACCAAATCCTTAAGTTCGCTAAATCTGTTTTTCATAACAAAAGTCATTTAAAGGTTGATGTATAATTAACTAATTTTAATCTAATATAGGTAAAATGTTTAAAGAACAACAGTTCGAGCAACTTTTTAGAAAAAAATTATTCTTTGAAAGCTGCCGCTAACTCTTCATTTCTATAATGTCCACTAGCCAATTTATCTTTGATCGCTTCGAAAGCTGCGATAGTTTCCTTCACATCTTCTAATGTATGAGAAGCTGTTGGAATCAATCTCAAAATGATGGTTCCTTTCGGTACAACTGGGTAGATAACTACAGAGCAGAAGATGTTGAAATTCTCTCTCAAGTCTCTACTCAAAGCTGCTGCCTCACCTACTGTACCATTGAGCACGACAGGTGTCACAGGAGTATTTGTAGTACCGATATTGAAGCCTTTTTCTCTCAATCCACCTTGGAGCGCATTGACAATCTTCCAAAGGTTTTCTCTCAATTCTGGCTTTGTTTTCAACAACTCTAAACGCTTCAAAGCTCCAACCGTGATCGGCATAGGAAGTGATTTAGCGAAGATTTGAGATCTCATATTGTATTTCAAATAGTTGATCACATTCTTATCACCTGCTACAAAAGCACCGATACTTGCCATAGACTTAGCAAATGTAGAGAAGTACACATCGATGTCATCTTGTACACCTTGAGCTTCACCAGCACCTGCACCCGTTGGCCCCATCGTACCAAAACCATGTGCATCGTCTACAAAAAGTCTGAATTGGAATTTTTTCTTGAGCGCTACGATATCTACAAGCTTACCCATGTTGCCAGACATTCCAAATACACCTTCTGTGATCACTAGGATACCTCCACCAGTCTCATTGACGATCTTAGTAGCACGCTCTAGTTGTTTCTCTAGGTTGGCGATATCATTGTGTGGGAAAACAAAACGCTTACCCATATGGAGTCTCACTCCATCGATGATACATGCATGTGACTCAGCATCGTATACGATCACATCATGACGATCTACTAGCGCATCGATGATCGATACTACACCTTGATAGCCATAGTTTAGAAGCAGTCCTTTTTCCTTATGAACAAATTCAGCTAGTTGACTTTCTAGTAGCTCATGGTTGTTAGAGTTACCAGACATCATACGAGCACCCATCGGATGAGCCATACCATAATGTGCTGAAGCATCAGCATCTGCTTTTCTCACTTCAGGGTGATTAGCTAGACCGATATAGTTATTCAAACTCCAGTTTAGCACATCTTTACCTTGAAATTTCATGCGCGGGCCGATTTCACCCTCTAACTTTGGGAACATGAAATACCCCTCAGAAAGATCTGAGTGCTTTCCAAGTGGCCCCCTATTTTGCATCAGTTTTTCGAATAAATCCAATGTTGTATTAGTTTTAGTTAAACTCTTGAACCGTTGATAAAAAAATCCCTCAAATGTAACGATTTAAAGCGTATGAAGCAAAAACGAAGGGTTAATTAAAAGCACATAATATTTCGATAATTTAATTTTATTGATTAGCATTGTGCAGCTTAAAAAGCGTCCAAATTGACATTCTGAGCATGCATAAGATCAATAAAATACTAGTTGCCAATAGAGGTGAAATAGCACTCCGCGTCATGCGAAGTGCCAAAGAAATGGGTATCAAGACTGTAGCAGTTTACAGTGAAGCAGACCGAAATGCGCTGCATGTAAGGTTTGCTGACGAGGCTGTTTGTCTAGGTCCTCCTCCCTCCTCAGAAAGCTACCTACTCGCTGACAAAATCATCCAAGTATGCAAAGATCTCGGAGTAGATGCCATACACCCTGGCTACGGCTTTTTATCTGAAAATGCAGCATTTGCAAAGAAAGTAAGTGATCATGGACTGATCTTCATAGGGCCATCACCCGAAGCGATAGAAGTGATGGGAAGTAAGCTTGCGGCTAAACATGCCGTAGCAAAATATGATATCCCTATGGTACCAGGCACTCCTGATGCCATCGATGATATAGATGCTGCGAAGCAGACTGCAAGAGAAATAGGATACCCGATCCTCATCAAAGCCAGTGCTGGAGGCGGTGGCAAAGGCATGCGTATCGTAGAGGCTGAAGCTGATTTTGAAGAGCAAATGCAACGTGCTGTCAGTGAAGCGAAGTCTTCATTTGGAGATGGTGCTGTTTTTATTGAGAAATTTATCACTTCCCCTAGACATATAGAAATACAAGTACTGGGAGATCAGCATGGTAACATTGTACACCTATTTGAGCGTGAGTGCTCTATACAGCGAAGGCATCAAAAGGTCATCGAAGAAGCTCCTTCGGCCATACTCACTCCTGAGGTAAGAGAAGCTATGGGAAAAGCTGCCGTAGGAGTGGCTAAAGCTTGTAACTACCATGGCGCTGGTACGGTAGAATTTATCGTAGATAATCAACTCAACTTTTATTTCTTAGAGATGAATACTAGACTTCAAGTGGAGCATCCTGTGACAGAGATGATCACAGGTGTAGACTTGGTCAAAGAGCAAATCAATATCGCCAAAGGATTACCGCTTTCTTTTAAACAAGAAGATCTGAAAATACAAGGACATGCTATGGAAGTACGTGTCTATGCGGAAGATCCTCAGAACAATTTCCTTCCTGATATCGGAAAACTAGAAATCTACAAGCGTCCACAAGGTCCTGGCATCCGAGTAGATGATGGATTCGAGCAAGGCATGCAAATCCCTATTTACTATGATCCTATGATAGCTAAACTGATCACTTATGATACGGATCGCTCAAGAGCTATAGACCGTATGATCAGGGCTATAGACGAGTATCAGATCAAAGGGATACAGACTACACTGGGCTTCTGCCAGTATGTGATGCGTCATGAAGCTTTTACTTCTGGAAATTTTGACACCAAATTCGTAGAAAGATACTTCAAGCCTGAAGTGCTACAGCAAAAACTAAGCTCAGATGAAGAAGTGATAGGAGCCGTTTTAGCTACTATGATCATCAAGGACAGCAAAAAATCACTGGCTACTGCCGCTGCCTCTGAAGGTGCTGTCATGCAAAGCAAATGGAAGCGTAATAGAAAATAAGCATCAATGGCTGAGATTAGACCTTTTAGAGGATGGCGCTATCATCCGCAGTATGACAATCAAATAGAAAGCCTTACTTCTCCCCCTTTTGATGTCGTCTCTGCGAAGCAACGTGAGATGCTCTATCAAAACCCCATCAATAGCATCCATTTATCTGTTCCAAGAGGTGAAGAACCTAATAAGATAGCAGTAAAAACACTTGAAAAGTGGAAAAAAGATCGGGTCATCGTCCAAGATGAGCTACCTGCCATCTATGTATATTATCAATATTTTTCTATTCCTGGACACTCTAAGGAGTACTGTCGCAAAGGCTTCATGTGTAATATCAAAGCCTATGACTGGTCTGAAAACATCATTCTAAGACATGAAAATACGATCGCTGATGCAGTCAATGACCGTATCGAACTCTTGGCTAAAACAAAACTGCATGCAAGCGCCACTCACGGACTCTACACGGATACTGAGCATCAGCTAGAGCAGTATATGGATGAAGCGATAGCTGCACCTATTTATGAATTGGAGGACTTCCAAGGAGTGAGGGAAGTCATGGGTATCATTCAAGATGCAGAAGTCATCAAAAAATTCATTCAAGTCATTCGAGATAAAAAAATCATCCTAGCAGATGGTCATCATCGATATGAGGGTTCTCTGGTTTATCGCAGAGAGTGTAAAGCTAAAAATCCCCACCATACTGGAAAAGAGGCTTATAACTTTCATTTGATGTATCTAACCAATACAGAAGGGGAAGACTTGAGAATACTCCCTACTCACCGATTGTTTAAAAACTTTGAAGGACTTACAGAGGAGCAAGTCATCACTGGTCTTGAGCCTTATTTTACAATCAAGTCAAATATAGATTTTGAAGAAATCCCTGAAATGATCCTCAATAAAAAGTGGGCATTTGGGCTAGTATTTAAAGACGCAGTATATAAGATCCGCCTCAAGCCAGAAGCACATGCCTTAATCGACTGGAATTTCCCTCAAGCGATCAAAGATCTAGATCTCACAGTATTGCACTATTTTTTGATAGAAAAAGTACTAGGAATCAAACGAGAAAAACAGCGATTCACTGATAAAATCAGCTACGAACGTAGTTTTAGCAATTGTCTCCTCAAAATCAATAAAGGAGAGGCTCAGTTTGCTGCAGTGACTAGAGAGATCAATATGGATGAGGTAAAAGCAGTGTGTGGCACAGGTTATACCATGCCGCAAAAAAGCACCTATTTCTATCCTAAAGTAGTATGCGGACTAGTATACTCTTCTATAGATGAAAAGGAATTTGGAAGTAAACTCGCACTAGTTGATGCACAATTTGACCCCTTATAAAATCATCTTAGCCTCTCAATCTCCTAGGCGCAAAGAGCTGCTCAGTGGATTAGGGATTGCTTATGAGAGTCGGGTAAAACAAGTGGATGAAACTTATCCAGAAACGCTTCATGCAAATGAGGTAGCTAACTACTTAGCTCAAAAAAAGGCTAGTGCTTACCTGAAGAACTTGACGCAAAATGAGTTGGTACTGACTTCGGATACTGTGGTGATCTTAGGGGACACCTTACTTGGTAAGCCTAAAGATCTCCAAGAAGCTAAAGAAATGTTGCAGCTTCTATCTGGACAAAAGCATGCTGTGACCACAGCTGTTTGCCTCCAAAGCATAGAAAAGCAAGTAGTATTTGAAGATACCGCTTGGGTGACTTTTAAAACACTGACAGAGGACGAAATAGACTATTACCTCAGTCATCAGCCACCACTTGATAAGGCTGGTGCTTATGGGATTCAGGACTGGCTGGGTTATATCGCTATCACCAAACTAGAAGGTTCATTCTATACTGTTATGGGGCTCCCAGTGCACCTTGTTTACCAACATTTATCTGATTTTTAGATTAGCTTAAATACAAAAAAGCTGCTTGATTTGAAATCAAGCAGCTTTTTTGTATGCTTAATATTTATAGTTTCACTTCTGTTCCGCCACTTTCCTTTTGTTTCTTCAAAGTCAGGGCTACACCCAAGACAATGAATAATAGAAAAGTAGGATAAATACCCAAAAAGATAGTATTTGAGTCGATAGACAGCCCTAATGTCATGAAGATATGCAATGCAGCATTGATAATCATACCTACAGTACCGATGATAAAGAATGGATGAAAGTTTTTCATAATCTTATGTTCTTTAAAAGTATTAATTAACGGCTGGAGCACCTGCGACAGGCATTCCTTTTGGCATAGCCTTGATCAAATCACCATTTTTGATACGCTTAGAGACTACGAAGAATGGTCCTGAGATTACTTCTTGGCCTTCCGTAACTCCTTCTAAGATCTCGATATTTTCAAAGTCACTAATTCCAGTTTTTACTTTGACGATCTTAGCTTTACCACCATCATTGATGAAGATCACCTCTTGCATACTATCCTCCGATTGTCTGACAGTTTGACCTTGTGCAGGAGCTGTAGCAGTAGAGTCTGAAGCCATACCTTCTACTTCATTTTTAGTGCGCGTAGTTACCGCTGAGAGTGGTACAGAGAGGATATCAACCTTCTTATTAGTGATGATATCCACACTAGCTGTCATCCCTGGTCTAAATGGATATTTGTTCTTTTCAGTCACTAAGGAAGCATAAGAATCATTGAGAATACTCACTCTTACCTCAAATTCAGTCACAGCATCTTGGCTGGCTTTGTCTAGGGCAGAGTTAGAGACTTGCGTCACCACCCCTTTGAACTTCTGTCCTGTATAAGTGTACGAATCCACATCTATGATCGCAGTATCTCCTACACTGATTCGTACGATGTCATTTTCATTGACATTGACACGCACTTCCATTTTTTGAAGGTTTGCTATTCGAAGCATTTCAGTACCCGCCATTTGTTGCGTACCCACTACTCTTTCGCCTTTTTCTACAAGAAGTTTAGAGACGATACCACTGACTGGTGCATAAACATTAGTCAATCTGAGGTTTTCCTGTGCTTCATCTACAGAGGCTTTTGAACTCTTCACTACGAATTCAGCAGCATTTACTTGTTGCTTAGCTGCTTCGAGGTCGTTTTTCGCAGATTGAAAATCAGCTCTCGCTTGCTCAAAGTCAGCATCAGAGATGACTTTATCTTTATAAAGCTTTTCATTTCTTTTGAAAGAGAGCTCAGTCCTTGTATAAAGTGCTTCTGCTCTTTGAAGATTAGCTTTGGATTGTGCTAATGAAGCCAATTGCTGGTTGTAATTGGCTTTGGCTCTATCTAGTGCAGAGATGAAGTTGTCAGGTCTGATTTTTACGAGTAGCTTACCAGCGGGAACAGAGTCCCCTTCTGCTACATTGAGTTCTATGATCTCACCTGCTACATCTGGGCTAAGTTTGACTTCCACTTCTGGTTGTACTGCTCCAGAAGCACTGATTTTTTCAGTGATGGTAGCTTTCTTGGCTTTAGCGAGCTCTACTTCTAGCTCCGCAGGCTGACCTATCCAGCCAGCTGACTTTCCTATGATAACAAAAATGATTAAAAAGATTGCTATTCCGACTACGATGAAAAGTAGTTTGTTTGATTTTTTACGTGCCATTGAATTAAAGGGTAATTGGGTTTCCTAAATAAAAGTCAAGTATTTTCACTCTGAATATATACTGGTATTTTGATCTACTAAGCTCTACTTGCGCATTGAAAAGGTTGTTCTGCGCCACTTGATAATCCACAAAATTGATATCTCCTATGTCATAGCGCTCCTTGGCCATTCTGAAAGATTCTTCTGTAGAAGCCACTCTCTTTAGAGAAGCTTGGTAAGTCTGCGCAGCTGCTAGGGCATTGCCAAAGACTGTTTCGATTTCCTGTCTCAGAACGTTTCTGGTATCTTGTGCGTTCAGTTTAGCGATTTCTACATTCACTTTAGCACGCTGTACATTCCCTCTTGTTTGCAATCCATTAAAAATTGGAATGCTCAATTGCATGTTGAGGGCAGTTGATTGATTATTTCTCAATTGCTCTTCAAAATTAGCAAGTGCTCTATCTGCATAATTGGTAAACATACTAGCTCCAAAACCTAAAGTAGGAGAATAGCCTCCCCTGGCTGATTTAAGTGCCAATTCAGAACTCACAATAGATAGATCCGCATTTTTAATTTGAGGAAGTGTCTCATTAGCCACATTGTAAACTGCCCTCACACTATTTTCAGGTAAGGCAAACTCCTCTATTTCTAGTTCAGGAATATACAATTCAAAGCTTTGATCAGCTGGCATCTGCATAGTTTGCATCAGTGCTAGCTTATTGAGGCCAAAGGCATTTTCTGCATTGATCACATCTACCTCATTAGTAGCCAACTGCGACTGTAAGTCAAAAAGCTCGCTCATCGGCAAAGAACCCGCCTCAACTAAATACTTTGTTCTGACTAATTGCTCAGAAGTGGTTTCTAGTTGCTTCTTGGCTATTTTTAACTGCTCTTCAGCCAAGATCACATCCAAAAATGCTCTTACTACACTAAGCATTACATTGTTTTCGGTAGCTTCTAAGTTATAGATGCTAGCCTCAAGCGTAGTTTGATTTTGCTTGATGTTATTAACGATCCTACGGCCAGCAAATAAGGTTACATTTGAATTTCCAGACAAGTTGAAGTTGCCGATTCTATTTTCCTCAAAAAGGTTGGTGATCGGGTTGATAGACCTACCAAACCTGAAGCCATACGAACTGTTTACACTCAAGGTAGGTAGAACTTGTCCTTTGGCTTGAAGCACAGCCACCTCATTATTCTTGATTTCATATTCAGCTCGCTGAACATCCAAGTTATTTTTCATGGCAAAGTCTAGACATTCCTCCAATGTCCATACTTTATCATAAGTTTGTTCTTGTGCCTTTGCTGAAAACCCTAAAAGTAAAGCTGCTACAAGGCCTAAAAATACTTTGTTTTTGTACATCATGTTATAAATCAATATCTGGTATATAAATCAATTCGTTTACCCAAGACAATCCTCGCAGATAGTCCAACGATATAGGTCGTAAGCCTGAATCCATCTCAATCACTAAGCAAGCTTGGTCATTTTTCCCTTTTCGAGAGACAGACATGGTGCCAATGTTGACCTCATCATGCGAGATGACATTAGCGATGAAGGCAATACTTCCTTTGACATCCTTGGCAAAAATGATCAAAGTATGTGCTGATGCCGTAAAGTTGGCGGCAAATCCATTGACCTCAGCGATATTTACCAATCCGCCTCCCCTACTTTCACCAATGACTTCTATCTGCTTTTCCCCTGCTTTTATATTAAGCTTCACTGTGTTTGGGTGCATGGTAGAAGCATTGCCTTTGGACTTAAAAGTATAGCTCATATTAGCTGATTTAGCTTCATCTAGAGCCGTTCGGATCCTTTTATCATCTGTCTTGAAGTCCAGTAATCCTGAAATAATCGCACGATCACTCCCGTGTCCCTCATATGTCCTAGCGAAGGAATTGTAAAAGGTAATGACGGCCTCCTCGGGTTGTCCACCGAGTAATCTTCTGGCTACTCTACCGATCCGTACCACTCCTGCTGTATGAGAACTTGAAGGACCGATCATGACTGGACCAATCATATCAAAAACACTACTTTTTTCTGCCATCCCTAATTCTTTTTCAATATTAATGCTAAAAATAAATCACACATTCAATATGTTTACGAAAGGTAGTATAATCGTTTCAAAACTATGAAAAGGATTGAAATAAATTGAAAAAATCAAAGGGTGAGGTTTTCTCAATTCTCAAAAGTGTCCGATTATATTACAATTATTGTCCGAAAACATAGCATGTCATATATCAATATCAATGGTCAACTCATCGCAGAAGAAGCGGCTGCACTCTCCCTCTCCAATAGAGGCTTTCAGTATGCAGATGGCTTATTTGAAACGATGATATTTCAATCTGGTAAAATCCGTTTTTTCGAAGACCACCTAGAACGTCTTCTGGCTGGGATGGAGCGTTTTTACCTGGTCAAAGAAGGACTGCCTAGAAGAGAAACACTGAGGGGGCAGATCCTCTCTGTGGTCAAAGCCAATAAGCTCGAAACTGCTAGAGTCAAACTTTATGTCTGTAGACAAGAAGGGGGACTCTATGCGCCCCAATCTCGACAGTCTAACTGGATGATCTCTGCAACAGCCTTTCAGCCAGCACCTTCGGTCAAGGCAAAAACCGTGATCGCTAAGGCGGTTTATATCAATCCGACAGCCTTATCTCCCTATAAAACAATTAGCGCAGCTGGCTATGTACTTGCGGGTATCGAGCGTACCCAGCGCAAAGCAGATGAAATCATCCTGCTCAATGGTACTGGTCATGTAGTAGAAGCGGGTGCTGCCAATCTTTTTTGGCTAAAAGAAAACGTCATTTATACTCCAGCTATCAGCTGTGGCTGTATCGCAGGTGTCATGCGCAAAAACGTAACCTTACTCCTCAGAGAGCAGGGATATGAAGTCAAAGAAATCATCACTGGTCCAGAGCACATGCTTCAAGCAGACTCAGTCTTTACAACGAATGTATCTGGTATCAGCTTTCTCACTAATATAGAAGGGCATAAAATAGGTATAGCCGAGGAGTTGGCCTTTTTGACTGAGCTGTAAATAACCCATAGTCTTTTCTAAGAGATCCCTCAGGTGAGATTCCTCAAAACTATTCACTCAAGAACTGCCCCTAAGTAACCGCAATCAACAGGTATGTTAAAACCCTAGTTTACCCAATAGTAATCCAAAGCCAAACGGGTCTAATACGGCCAAGATACGGCTAAAATACGGCTATGCTATGGTTATAAAAGCTTATTAAAGCGTTTATAAAGAACTTTCAAAAACAAGATTTTTACCTTCTGATTGGTAGATATTTATTCTTAATTTGAACACTTATAAATTCTTATATTTAATGATTATCTCCCTAGCTAATAATGAAAAAGGAGGGTCTTTCAGCGTGTCCTGATAAATTGAAAAATTTAATCTAGTTTGAATTGCTCCTGTCTGTTGACAGGCAGGTTCATCATTATGCTTTTGCCAATTATTCGTGAACATTACGATAGATTAGGCTTGAACTACCTTTTGGTCTATTTGAAAGAAATTCATGATTTTCATTAATAAAAAACATATTTTAAATAAAGCTATACATTCAAACGAATAAGAGTTTTAGGAAAAAAGAGGTGTATTATGTATTGCTCCTGTCTGTTGACAGGCAGGTTCAAAATTGTACATTCATAGATGATTCACAGGTTTTACGATACCGCCAGCAACATTCCTGCTGTTGTGAATTGCTTTCAAAATTGTACATTCATAGATGATTCACAGGCCAAGCCTTTTAAATATGCTTCGTTTGTCTGTTGTGAATTGCTTTCAAAATTGTACATTCATAGATGATTCACAGGACAGGCATTTTTGAACGAGCTACGCAGATTGTTGTGAATTGCTTTCAAAATTGTACATTCATAGATGATTCACAGGCAAGTGTTTACTGATGATATGCTTATGTTTGTTGTGAATTGCTTTCAAAATTGTACATTCATAGATGATTCACAGGCTTATGTTGCCTTTACAAGTAACAGTTTTTGTTGTGAATTGCTTTCAAAATTGTACATTCATAGATGATTCACAGGGAAATTAATTAGCTAAAGGAAAGGGGGAGAGTTGTGAATTGCTTTCAAAATTGTACATTCATAGATGATTCACAGGCAAGGCTTGCTTTATTTGCTCCCGATATTTGTTGTGAATTGCTTTCAAAATTGTACATTCATAGATGATTCACAGGCCAAGCCTTTTAAATATGCTTCGTTTGTCTGTTGTGAATTGCTTTCAAAATTGTACATTCATAGATGATTCACAGGTATCTAGCTTACCTAACTCTTGCTTGGACTGTTGTGAATTGCTTTCAAAATTGTACATTCATAGATGATTCACAGGTCAAACTCATCAAAGTCTTCCTGCTCATCAGTTGTGAATTGCTTTCAAAATTGTACATTCATAGATGATTCACAGGTGCTACTCAAAAGGTATGGCTTCTACAGCAGTTGTGAATTGCTTTCAAAATTGTACATTCATAGATGATTCACAGGTACATCCGCACTTGGTGACAAAAGCACCTTGTTGTGAATTGCTTTCAAAATTGTACATTCATAGATGATTCACAGGTGTACCCCTCATAGTATGCTAGGGCTTGTAGTTGTGAATTGCTTTCAAAATTGTACATTCATAGATGATTCACAGGGATTAGCTCTACACCCTTGAGGCTTCTCTGTTGTGAATTGCTTTCAAAATTGTACATTCATAGATGATTCACAGGAACAGGAAGTTTTGGATTTATTAATGGAGCGTTGTGAATTGCTTTCAAAATTGTACATTCATAGATGATTCACAGGCGAGCCTGCTCCCATTTTACTTCCCGGTTGGTTGTGAATTGCTTTCAAAATTGTACATTCATAGATGATTCACAGGTCCATAGCTCACTTAATTATGTTTTTTTATGTTGTGAATTGCTTTCAAAATTGTACATTCATAGATGATTCACAGGAAATGGAAGCCTTATTTGGCTTATAAATTAGTTGTGAATTGCTTTCAAAATTGTACATTCATAGATGATTCACAGGACACAGAATTTGGAGCAGATTCTTTCGGAGGTTGTGAATTGCTTTCAAAATTGTACATTCATAGATGATTCACAGGTTTCCTCGTGGTAGCTGATTTCGTACTCAAGTTGTGAATTGCTTTCAAAATTGTACATTCATAGATGATTCACAGGATTAGTCGCTTCGCTGATCTGTAGTAGATTGTTGTGAATTGCTTTCAAAATTGTACATTCATAGATGATTCACAGGAATCAATCCACTAACACCCGCATCTTCCAAGTTGTGAATTGCTTTCAAAATTGTACATTCATAGATGATTCACAGGGCTAGTAGATGCTACTGTAGTTGATCATATGTTGTGAATTGCTTTCAAAATTGTACATTCATAGATGATTCACAGGCCTATTCTCGTGCAAGCGATGTAGTTTTGAGTTGTGAATTGCTTTCAAAATTGTACATTCATAGATGATTCACAGGTCAAACTCATCAAAGTCTTCATGCTCATCAGTTGTGAATTGCTTTCAAAATTGTACATTCATAGATGATTCACAGGGACTAGCTTGAGTTGCTTTTCGGTGAGTTGTTGTGAATTGCTTTCAAAATTGTACATTCATAGATGATTCACAGGTCTGTCTCTTGTATCAGCTTGAGTGGAAGGTTGTGAATTGCTTTCAAAATTGTACATTCATAGATGATTCACAGGAGCACTTGCACCATGCATTTGAAGCGTCTGTTGTGAATTGCTTTCAAAATTGTACATTCATAGATGATTCACAGGAGGCATCCAATCTTCTAACGGAGCTATTTTGTTGTGAATTGCTTTCAAAATTGTACATTCATAGATGATTCACAGGACCACCAGCTTTGAGTCCTCCCTCATAGCAGTTGTGAATTGCTTTCAAAATTGTACATTCATAGATGATTCACAGGGGTGAGCGCATCATCCAGTTAGGTGCTACCGTTGTGAATTGCTTTCAAAATTGTACATTCATAGATGATTCACAGGAAAATGGCATTGATATTAGGTTGTTATCATGTTGTGAATTGCTTTCAAAATTGTACATTCATAGATGATTCACAGGGACTGGCTCGCACGAAATACTGTCACACCGTTGTGAATTGCTTTCAAAATTGTACATTCATAGATGATTCACAGGAGCTTTGATTACTTTGTCTTGTAGTTTCAGTTGTGAATTGCTTTCAAAATTGTACATTCATAGATGATTCACAGGCCTGTATATCAATGGCCAGCTGGTAGGACTGTTGTGAATTGCTTTCAAAATTGTACATTCATAGATGATTCACAGGGGATCTTCAGCGCAGGCCTTCACATGAGCAGTTGTGAATTGCTTTCAAAATTGTACATTCATAGATGATTCACAGGACCAAAACATCAATATGTCCGAAATGCGCGTTGTGAATTGCTTTCAAAATTGTACATTCATAGATGATTCACAGGTTGAGAAGATTAAAGAAGTAGTTGTTGAAAGTTGTGAATTGCTTTCAAAATTGTACATTCATAGATGATTCACAGGCGTAATTGTGATATTCTGCAAATCGGCAAAGTTGTGAATTGCTTTCAAAATTGTACATTCATAGATGATTCACAGGAGCAGAATCAGAGGATATTATCGACTCGTGTTGTGAATTGCTTTCAAAATTGTACATTCATAGATGATTCACAGGTCATGAATATCGGAAAGTATTTATCTTTGGTTGTGAATTGCTTTCAAAATTGTACATTCATAGATGATTCACAGGATACCTTAGCTTAAATCGCTGATATTCTGTGAATTAATCTATGTTTTAGGATTAAAAAATTAATCTCTAAAACAGCTTCAATCGAATGAGATTTTCAAATAATCCATTCCAATTTAAAAAATTTCTAGTTGCTGACTAGGCCTTTCCGTCTCTTGCGCTTTTGTACCAAGAAATATTTCCATCATACCAAATTGCCGATCAGTGATCTGCATAATGCCTACTTTGCCATTTGGCGGTAAATTCTTTTTGGTTCGCTTCATGTGTACATCAGCATTTTCTCTACTGGCACAGAATCTCATATAAATGGAAAATTGAAACATTGCAAAACCATCATCCAAGAGTTTTTTGCGAAAGCCTGAGGCTATCTTCCGATCTTTTTTCGTTTCAGTCGGCAGGTCGAAGAAAACTAGCACCCACATAGATCGGTATTGGTTAAGTCTAGCATATCGGCTTTCATCCATAGTGAGGATAGAGCATCTTGCGACTGATGCCAGCGAAACATTCAAATAGTGCATTAGTAGTGCGACTCACTCCTACAAATAGCGGACTGGTCTTCCCTTCGATCACAACATCTATCGAAGCAACGCTCAAAAGCTCTTTTTTGATCTCAATGGTCAATTCTGAAATATCATCTTGAGAGTCAACCAAACTGCACACTATAAGATCTACATAAGGCCTGTATGGCTCCATGATATCGTCAGCCAAACAGTATGCATTGTACTTATTGCGGTGGAAGATCCCAATGGCTGGTAATAGACCTGAGGCAATCAAAGCCCTAGCAACAATCGCTCGTAAGATGGCATAGCCATAGTTGAGTAAATTATTGGGAGGTGTCCCTTTCTGCCCGCGTGTAAAGTCAAAATCCTCAAATAAATGTTGCCAATAGTAGGCAGCAGCTTGCGCTTCATTATTCCTAGTATCTCCCGATTGGACTGAATTGGCTAAGTGTAGCAGTCGCTGATTTGGCAATCCTCTCTCTGCTAGGAGTGCTGCTTGATTTTGTATTTTGGCTTCTATGGTTTGCTGCCAAAGATTTTTCATCAGTGGCTTGCTTGCATTTAATTGATAGCGAAGTCTTTCATTTAGCTCTGTATGCCCATCTAGTGGCAAAAGCAAGCTGACTGGGAGGTGTTGTGCATTACATGAGATGACTGCAGCTTTGTTGGCTACTAATTTTTCGAGTAATGCATTGGTGATGGTGATTTGCTGATGCTCCATGATCACCATGCCGATATCCTCTATAGGCACCCTTTTCTCTGCCTGTCCATCAGAATAGTTGACTACCAGTTGCTCATTTTTAGTGCTTAGATAGGCTGGTGTAGCAAAAAAGAGGGTTCGCTTGATCATGATTTCTTCTTTTCTTTCAGTCTTTGTATCTGTTCGAGTTCCTCTAAGTCGAGCAAGTCTTTGGTTCTACCTGACAGCCTTTTGTTTTTGATCAGGTCTCGGTATTGAATCAGTCGAAGGCTTAGTCCATCTATAGTGATCTCTATACTTTGCTCATAGGCAGATTGAAATACTAAACCAGTAATCTGTGTCATGAACTCTACTTGAAAGGGTCGCTCCAGGACACTAAAAAGTTGTACTTGCTCAAAATCCCATAAACTGATCTCTGCAAGTCCTGCTTCTTCAAAACCCAGCGCTCTTAGTGCTTTGATTAAGTTTAACTTGTTCTCATTGTTTGGAGCCAGCCAAAGATCCATGTCACCTGTCATTCGGTGGTAACCATAATAATTCACCGCATAACCTCCAATGAGGATGAATTTGACCTGACATCTATTTAAAGCTTCCAATACCTCCCGATGAGGGGCTAAAAAGATATTCATTCTTTCTTAGGCTTAGTATTGATGCGCTTATCCAACTTATCTAAAGAAGGCTCATTGGATAGTCCAAAGCCCATCATATTCAACCTTTTCAACTCTTCTAATCTACTTTCTGGCGTTTGATTAGCTGCGTACTCCCTTTGGGCATCTTCCATCGCGATGTGAGAAGTATGCCTATTGATGCTTTTTAAAGTGTAGGGTGCTTGGGGTTCTTGAACATTTATCGATTGATCATTAACCTGATCAGATAATTTCACAAGCTGACCTATATTATTTACTCTTACCTTAATTGGATTCTTGTTAAGAAATGATCCTATACTTTTAAATCTAAAAAATCTCAAACTTTCCTTAGCTCCCTCTATTTTTTTTAGTTCAGAGTTTTTCGTCTCTAAATGATGTCTAAACCAATAATCATTTTGTCCTATACTCCATACCAAATATAAATATTTACTAATGAAGCCGTAATCATTATTACTGAGTGCATTCTCAAATTCTTCATTACTAATACCTAAGACAAACATTTCATTTTGCTGTAGACTATGAACTAGTTTAAGGTTATCTAACGGCAATTTAGATAAGAAGCTTTGGGGTAATTCTTTCTTAAGTAATTCATTCCATATTTCATGTGTACTAGAAATAATATAAGGAACTCCATATTTTTTTCTTTCTACAGCATGCCAAAAAGTAGATAGATGCTCAATAAACTTACCTTCAGTATCTTTATATATAGCTATATGATGATTATTTCCAGTTTTTGAAAAACCAATCTCTTTCCCATTTTCATCCTTTTTAACGGCTTCAATTGCAGTTAGACCTGTTCTTAGCCTAACACTAAGAATAGGAATTTGCTTATCCTCGTTAAACCAAACTGTTTCTTTAAAGGCTTCTTTCTCATTACCATTGTATTTATCTAAACGATTTTGAATTCTTTCTTTAACCACTCTATCAATTATAAATTCAACATCTTTCTTCTTTAGATCTTGAACTCTATACTTTAGTACAACCTCCTCTTTGAAGCAATGAGCCTTTTCTAACAACTTAGTCTTCTTGTCATCAAGATAAATTGGGTTCTTTTTTAAGGAGTTTAATGCTTTTTTAAAATCATTATCAAATCTTACTAACCTATCTTTTACAAGACCTTTAACAACTCCATCAACTATTGAATCACTATTCTCAACTAAAAATTTAATAGGCTTATCCTTTTCAAGTTGCTTTATTTTACCATAAACAAATTGCTCATGCAATGATCCTCTGGGTGTTATAACACCTTTACCCTTATTCTCCCCTAGTGCCTTGAATCTACTTATTGTAGCTACTCTTTTACCAGCTTTAAAAGATACTAGGATTTTATCAGCCTCTCTCATGACATATTGTGTAGTAAAACTATTTGGTCTTTGACTAATTAGATATTGATCAAGCTCAGTCAACTTATTTTGTCTTCCTGAAATTAAAGTGTTTGTCTCGAATAAGATCTTTTCATTATACCTCTCACCCTGCTCTTGTTTTGAAGCTTCAATAATTCTTCTCATCTCATCCTTTGTGTCATCAGCATTCAAAGTATTTATCCGTTGTATAAAACCTTGACGAGTACAAGCAACAACCAAAGCATCAATTGCATGATGTCTGTGATCATCCCTTTTATCCCAATTCTTAATAACCTCTTTTTTATGTTTGTTTTTCCCATGATTGCTTGTCCACTCTTTCCACTCAACTTGGTTAAGCTCTCTATATTTTGGTAATTGCAGATTCATTAGTACATCATCCCATCCCCAGAGATCGCGCAACTTAGCCGTTATAGATCCATCAGTTGTCGAAACATTTCTGCATATCTGTTTCAATATTTCACTTGCTTTTCGAGAAATGTATGCCGTTTCTCTAAGACTCCTGTTTATAAAATTCTCCCATAATCTTTTATCACTTTCAGTTTCTTTATTCGCCTTTTTCCTTTCCAGATATTCTTTGTGAGATACTTTTAATCTCAACATCTTCCCATAAGAGATAATGTTCCTCTTGTACCAATCATCCACTCTATTTAAATAACTGCTCAATTCAACCTCACCCTTTGAAGCTATATAGTCGTAGGCAGTTCTATTCGTCTTATTCTTATTACACTCACTATGAACTAATACTTTATTCAACTGAGAGTCATCAAATAATAACGCTTTTGGTACGATGTGATCTATGTCAAAATTAGCTCCAGATAATGCCTCTGAAATATTGAAATTCTGTCCACAGTAAATACATTGAGTATTTACTTGAGCATCTGAATATTTCTTTTCACGAATGGGGAAGATAAATTTATACTTTTGAATATACTTTTTTGTGGCTGGTATACCCAATTCATATAATCTTTTAGAAATCTCCTCATGAAGACGCTTATTTATTGTATTTTGTCGATCACTATCATTTCTTTCATCTTTACTTTGTTTTAATTCACGAGCTAATTCTACTCTAATCGAATCAGGCTTTCCATATTCATCAATGGCCGAATTAACCAAATTAATCATTTGATTTAATACCTTTTCAACTACTGGCTGACGCAATCCGCTTTTAGGAATCAACTCAAGTTTTTCCTTTAAATTTCGAACATCATTTTCTTGTTTTGTCAAACTATCTGAGTGATTATACCCAGCTAAACTACAAGCATCTGCATAATTAAACCCTTGCATAAGATAAGGTAGAATTTTCCTTATCGCTTTATGACTTTTATTAGCGAAAGCATATTTATTAAAATCCAATCTTGAGAGATTAGCAGCTATATCTCTCTCTAAGTTAAATTTTTTAATAAGTGCATTTTCACATTCATCAGGGTTTTTTATAGAATATATCGTATGCCAAAGTCTATATAGAGGCTCATTTTGAATTGAATTCTCCAAAATAAATGCATCTCTCTCCTCGATCACTTCTCCAGTACTTTTATCAATCAGATAAGCTTGTGCTTCTTGTGAAATCACTCTTACTTCAAATTTCAACAAAGGACTATCATCATTTAAATATTTTTTTATCTCTGAAAGGGTGATATTTCCCTGTATTCCCTTTAGGATTTGTTTATTTACATAAACGTCAGACTTTTTAAGTTCTAAAATATCAAGTAAACTATCAAAACTTAGAATCTCATTATTAAATAAGTATTCTGCAATTCTTTCCTTTTGATCTAATGAAGGGATAAATTCTGACCATTTATATTTTGATCCATCAGGGTTCTTAACTTTTAAATTAATATTATTTGTACTCTCCCAAATCTTACATAGTTGATTTAAAGGAGATGATTTAGGAGCAACTCTTGAACCAACAGTAACTGTTTTATCTTTTCCATTCTTCTTGATAATTCTCTCAAAACCTTCGAATTCACAAATACTAACTAATCCCTTTTGAGATTTTAGAGGTCTTTGATAAAAGATAACTTCGTCTTTGATTTTACTAATTACTTCATCTGTTAAAAATTTATGTTTCTCCTTCTGAACATTAATAATTTTCTCAAATTCTTCGATATAAGCCTCTCTGGGAAATACCTTGTCCTTTTTTCGAAAATATGTATCCGTTTTTAAAGCAACATTAATTTCATCTGAAACATAATTACCGAATGTTTTATTATTCTCCCTCAATAAAACATGTCTACTTTTAACCTCCTCAACATAATCAGTATTCTTTTTATCCATATTAGATTCACTTCTAGCAGATTTATATCCCCTCTTTTGATTGATATGGTATAGAATTCTACCTAGCTGTTTTGGAGTAATTTCTTTATTGGGATTAGTAGCATCACTTCTAAGCTGCCACAGTTCAGACTTAGGAAGCTTCATTAGGTCTTCTGTTGGCTCTATATTTAAATTGGATAAAATCCTTCTCAACTTATGCTTTCGAATCTGTCTTCTATCGTATCCTTTTCTTTGAGTCCTTGCTAATGTCCTTTTTTGATTTTTAGATATACTATTACCTTTAATAAACTCATCTCTTTCCTCTGAATTTAAAGGTACAATCCTTGATCCCATGGCTACAATTTTAACTGGTATATTGTCCTCAGTTGCCTCAACCAGTGCCCAACCAATACTATTTGTCCCTAAATCCAATCCTAAAATCTTTTTCATTTGCACGATATTTAAAAATATCACTATATTTGAATTACAATTTTGAAAGCATTTCACAATAAGGATTATTTTCCGTTGCGAAAAGCATTTAGCGCCTCGACTATCTTCGGGGCATTTTTATTTCAATATTCTCAATTGAAATTATTATTCCTAATTTTTTAGCATAATAAGTGACATTTGTAAATGTTTAAGTGACATAAATTGACATACTTACCACTATTGTTTTGTCTATAGATTAGATAAGGAAATAAAAATCTATTCACCTTACCTCATAAAAAAACCCGCCAGAAGCGGGTTTTAAATTTCTAGAGAATGTCTCTTATTTGATTGAGATCGGAAGTTTGAGTTTGTCCCATCTGAGTTCTAAACCTGTCTCTGTAATGGTAAAAGAGAGATTTTCTTCTACTTCATCTACAAACTCAGGCATCACCTCTACTCTCAAGACGTCATTTTCAGCATTGTACTGATAGGCACCATGCTCTAGGTCCCACTCAGAGTTGAAGATCACTGTCCAAGCACCTTCTGCTCTTGGGATGGTAAATAGTGAATAATGACCCGCTCTCAAAGCTTGACCTTCGATCATCACATCTTGGTCGAACTTCACATTTGTTGCCTCATTGGCACCTGTTCTCCATACTTCATCATAAGGCTCCAATTCACCCCAGATCACTCTGCCTCTCACAGCAGGTGAACCATACTGGATGGCTACATTGACATTGCCTATTTTACCATCTTTTTTGACCAAAGGGCTGATTCGCTGCTCAGGCTCTTCCGAACTCATGGCTGTAGAATCTACCGTACTTTCAGCCTCTGTAGAAGAAGATCCTCCACAAGCTGACATGCCCATCAAAAGTGCTAATAGGGCTATGGTATTCATTAAATTCTTTTTCATTGTTACCGTTGGTTTGATCAATTGCGATGTAATTTACTAATGATTTTCGACTATTGGATTACCTGCTAGGTAAACTTTTTTGACTTGAAGGTTTTTCAACTCGACAGCTGGCAGAGACCAAGGCGCTTGATCCAAGATCACCAAATCTGCCTGATAACCCACAGCTATCTTGCCTACTTGATCTTCCATAAAACTAGCTTTGGCTGGCACAGTAGTCATGGCTTCAAGTGCCTCTGTTAATGTAAAAGCTTGCTCAGGATACCAACCTCCCGTAGGTGTCTCGTCTAGGCGCATCCTAGTCACCCCAAAATATAGCGTCTCTATAGGCGTCCATGGTTCTCCTGGCAAATCACTGTTTAAAATAACGGGGACATTAGCATTTAACATATTGCGCCAAGCATAAGCGTGCTGGATGCGTTCCGCTCCAAGTCTGTCCTCTGCCCAAGGACTATCTCCTACTGCGTGGCTACTCTGCATACTGACGTAATATTGACCTTTAGCTGCTTTTTGATAAAAATCAGGTCTTACGATTTGAGCATGTTCTAGCCTCCATCTGTGATTAGGAGCATCTTCTCCTAGCACCTGCTCGTAGAGTATTAAGATGCGATCGTTTCCAGCATCACCTATTGTATGCACCGCCATTTGAAAGCCTTTCTCAGCTGCTTGAACAGCTAGTTTTTGAATGTCCGCAATAGCTATCCGCTCCGTCATCTTGGCTGCACGAGGATTATCACTATAAGGCGCAAAGAGTAAGGCCGTACGAGAGCCTAGAGAACCATCATAAAATACTTTGATTCCTTTGACATGAAACATTCGATCACTACCTACACGAGGGCCTTTGGCAAACCATTCTTCCATCAGGGTTTGGTTATTACCATCAAGCATACCAAAAACTCTTATCGGAAGTAATCCCGCTTCGTCTAGCTCTAGGTAAGCTTGTACTACTTGAGGGTTCATCCCTGCCTCATGTACCATCGTGACTCCAGCAGCTTTCATCTTATGAAGACCTGCTAGAATGGCTTCTTTGGTTTGTTCTAGTGATTCTACAGGGATATGCTGATTGACCATCTGCTGTGCAAGTGTCTCCATCACTCCTGTAGGACTGCCATCTGCTCTCCTGATGATACGACCTACCTCTGGATCTTTGGTATCGGCATTGATGCCTGCTATTTCTAAGGCTTTAGCATTGTAAAAACCTGCAAAACCATGTAATGACTGAAGCCTGACAGGATTATCTGGAAATGCTTCATCAAGTAATTGTCTATCAGGGTAGCCCTTTCCCGCCCATTTTCCTTCATCCCAGCCTTGCCCGATGAGCCACTCTCCTGGTGTTGGATTGGGGAAAAATGCCTGCATTCTAGCTACCATTTCTGCGACTGTCTCAGCGCCTACTAAGTTGGCCTTGAGTGCTTGCTGACCAAACTCATGGATATGTGCATGACTATCTATAAAGCCTGGTAAAATCGCCTGACCTGTATGATCGATGATTGTAGCTGCTGGATAAGTCTCTGCTAAATTCTTTTCAATGGCTATTATCTTGCCTGATTGGATGGCGATATCTAGCTGCTGAGGTGCTAGGTCCGCACCTTGCCAAATTTCAGCATTGGCCAAAATAGTGACTGGAGGCTGCTGAGGGCTTGGCTGACAAGCAACTATCAGTAGCGCTAAGCAAGCGAGCATTACAATATTCTTCATGTTTAGAGGTTGATTTTTTAAAGAAATAAAGATAAAAGAATTAGTGGCTAAAAAAGCTCCTTATGATTTCCTTTTACTCGAGATTAGTAATAGTGGCAAGACAAAAAGGTCTGCCAGCAAAGCAAAAATCAAAGCTCCTGTCACCAAAACTCCCGTGTAAAAAGTAACGCCAAACTGTGAAAAAATAAGTACACCAAAGCCAAGTCCAAGCATAAGTGTAGTCAGCACCATTGACTTGCCCGTACTAATGAATACACTTCTTAGCACCCATATCATAGACTTTTTTCTCCCTCTCTCCTGCTTCACTTTGGCCATAAAGTGTATCGTATCATCCACTGCTATCCCAAAGGCTATAGTGAAAATAATGGAAGTAGATAGCTTGAGGTCAATATTGAAGATACCCATGACCATTGCAGTCAGTAGTAGCGGAATGATATTGGGAACTAAGCTGATCAAAGCAAACTTGACAGATCTGAAAAGTAAGCCCATCAATACTCCTATGACTAAAAAAGCATATCCTAAACCTTCAAATACACTAAAGCTTAGTTGGTTGTGACTGATGTCGATCAGATGAGAGGTTCCAGTAAGTCTTACTTGAAGTAGATCTGGGTTTATTTCCTCTTGGATGAATTGCTTTAAGTCAGCATACTTTTCTCCACCTAACTTGCTGCCTATATCTGGCATTCTACCACTGATACGACCGATCTGATCACCGGAAGCGGTTAGTTTGAGTGACCTGATCTCACGATTGCCTTTGATCAAGTCGAGTAGCTGATTAATCTCAGCTTGAGAATCAGGAAGGCTATTTTCTCTATTGATATATTTATTGGCTAGTTTGATTGCTTGAAGTGGGCTATTGAGATGGGCGGCTCCATATTCACTCAATATATACTTTTCTAGCTTAGCCATCTCTTTAAGTACCGGAAGGTCATAGAGTCCTTTAGCACTTTCGCCTTTTTCTAGATAAAATTCTACTGGCTTGCTTCCTCCAAATCGCTCATCAAAAAATGTGAAATCTTCTACCAAATCATCACCCTCGGGTAGATCATCTATAATATATCCATCGATATCTATCCGCGATGCACTCCAAATCGAAAGTACTATCAAAAGGCTGGTGATGAACATAATCGCTTTTTTCTTCCTCAAAACTATGATCATTAGGCTTTGCATCATCTGCCTCCAGCGCGAGTCCGTCTGTTGTGAAGTACTCAACTGTGGTATAGGCATCAGCCATAAGATTAGTGGTAAAACCATGATGATAATACCGAAACTTAGCAAAACACCTATGCCTGTAAAAACACCAAAATCTCTAATGATTGCTACATCTGAAAACCATAAAACACCAAAACCTATAGCGGTGGTCAGGCAAGTGAGAAAGGTAGCCCATCCCACTTCTTTGATCATTCTGCTAATGGCACTAAGTTTATCTCTGCCCGCTCGCAACTCAAAAAGATACTTGTTCATCAAGTGGATAATCGCGGACATCCCAACGATCAGCAAGATGGTAGGAAGCATCACCGAAAGCACATCGAGTGCTTTGCCTGCCAACGTCATCCATGATATGGTCCAAAAAATTGCTAACAGTAGTAATACAAAAGGCAATAAAACTGCCCACCAAGTTCGGTAGGTAACCGCCAACATCAACAAGATCAGAACTGCTGATATGCTTAAAAATAAAGCAAACTCACTTTGAAGCTTTGATACAAATACACCTTGTGCTTTGGCTTTTCCTGCTAATACATAATCTGAGACCTCTTGCTCGGCTAGCTTCTCCTTGATGGCTGCATAGAGTTGGTCCCCATCTTCTTTGCTGATGCGATCTTCATGTTTGATCAAAATATTGAGGTATGAGGCGGACTCATCTATCAGATTGCCTACCAATCTCTCCTGCTGCATGATCCTCGCACTATCTCGACTAAGATCCTCACTATCTGCACGCAAAACTGCTACAGGAATAACACCCATGGGTGCCTTTCGAGGCTCTTTGAGCGAGAGCAAACTAACAGTCTGCTCTACTGAGGTGATGGATTGAAGAGATGTTTCAACTGATTTAACTTGATCCAAAAAATCTTTCTCAAAAACTCCCTTCGCTCGATGTATGGCCAAAAGCAAGTAATCATTGTCATTACCAAAGGTCTCTCGGTACTTTTGGTAAAAGACTAACTCCTCATCTTCTAGGGGAAAGAATCGCTCAAAGTCATAATCAAAAAGCGGTGTCCTCCAAGTCAAGGCGAAAAATAAAGTGATCAACAATACCACTCCCGCACTGATATAAAAATAGATGGGTTTGATCACTGATGACTGCTGCATAGTTATTTAAGCCATTACTAAGTAAAATGTTCTATCAAGGGGTAAATTTCGCTAAAGTCCAATTGGCTATTCCAGTATTTTTGAATAATTTCAACACTTTAAATAGCCACCATTATGCAACAATATCATCAGCTACTACAGCATATCTTAGATCATGGCACCCGCAAAGAAGACCGAACTGGTACAGGTACTTTAAGTGTATTTGGCTATCAGATGCGATTTGATTTGAGTAAAGGTTTTCCTTTAGTGACAACCAAAAAAGTACACTTAAAATCTATCATCTATGAATTGTTGTGGTTTTTGAGAGGAGACTCTAATATCCAATACCTCAAAGAAAACGGGGTCTCTATCTGGGATGAATGGGCAGATGAAAATGGTGACCTAGGTCCCGTATATGGCCATCAATGGAGACACTGGCCTGATGGCAAAGGTGGAGAGATCGATCAGATCAAGCAGATCATTCACCAGATCAAAACCAATCCAGACTCTCGTAGGATCATGGTCAGTGCTTGGAATGTAGCCGAAGTAGGTCAAATGGCACTCCCACCATGTCACTCTCTTTTTCAATTTTATGTAGCAGATGGAAGGCTATCTTGTCAGCTCTATCAGCGCAGTGCTGACGTGTTTTTGGGCGTGCCTTTCAATATCGCTTCTTATGCACTACTCACGATGATGGTGGCTCAAGTATGTGGACTAAAAGTGGGGGATTTTGTCCATACTTTTGGAGATACACATCTTTATACCAATCACCTCGAGCAGGCTAAACTTCAACTATCACGAGATATTCGTCCGCTACCACAAATGAAACTCAACCCTGCAGTTAAAGATCTTTTCGAATTTACCTTTGAAGATTTTGAGCTAGTGGGGTATGATCCTCATCCACACATCAAAGCAGCAGTAGCAGTATAAAAAAAGAGGTTGATCTATATGAACAACCTCTCTTCTTATCACTCAAATCTGATATTAAAATACATCCAATAGGGTGATCTTTTGACCTCTAAACTCAAAAGTATCGCCCTTTTTCTTTTCTGCCATGGCTTCATAAATGGGAGACTGCGAGCTGATTGCAAAGTAGTTTTTACCCTCTACCGTGATACTTCCGATACTGATCGAGATGAAGTAGTTTTGCGCAGAAGTGACTACGACTGATCCCTGTGTCACTGTTTGATTGACCATGGTACTGCTGATTCTTTTGAGAACGGCCATATTTGAAAGGTGTTCATCTAATTTCTTAGCATACATGTCACGGTCTTGTTGCATTTGGGCTTTGAAGGATTCAAATTTCTCTTCTATCGCATTGTCTTGCTCATTAGCCGTGTCTTGTGCTTCTTTCATCGCTTCTCTAGCCGTAGTGATGAGGTCAGATTGCTTTTGCAGACACTGCTTCATGATCGCTTGTTTGATCGCGATTTTGCTTTCTCTTTCGTCTTCCATTGATATAAATTAAAAGGACACGTTTGAAACGTAAAATTCGTTGTTATGTTTGTAATGTTTTAAACAGCGGATAATCAAAAATTAATATCCAAAAATGAAGTTCATCACGAAGCTCACCCTTGTGGTCACTCTTTTGCTTTATGCAAGTGTACTTTTTTCACCTGCCAAACTCCCGCAAATCGGTTTGCTTCCATTTATGATAGCGCCAGCCTTAGCTTTTAATGCGCTACTCTTTTTGCTTTTGCTCTTTCGAAAAGACCGCCTATTTATTCTTCCAGCAGTAGTGCTGCTAATCGGCTACAAATTTATACTAATTACCTTTCAGTGGCATGCATCGGACAAAGATTTTGATGGATTAAAAGTCCTTAGCTATAACGTCAAGCGTTTTAACTTTGAGGTCAAGCAAGACGAATTCAAAAACCTCTCGATCAATAGCATCAAGTGGGTTGCTGATCATGAGGCAGATATCAAATGCATACAAGAGTTTTACACAGATAGTCGTAAGCCTAAGTTAGATGCCATCAAGCAAATCAACCAAAATGGCACCTACTATCACTACTATGAAGTCTATGCGGGTAGCTTGAGGGAGCAATCTTATGGGCAAGCGATCTTTAGCAGGTTTCCTATCATTGATCAGGGTAAAGTATTCGAGTCTGAGACTACCAATGGCGCCATCTATGCGGATGTCCAGACCGATCAAGGGATCGTGCGTGTGTATAACTTCCACTTAGAATCTATGAGTATCAACCCTGACAACTTTTCGGATATAGACCGTATCAAAGGCTCGCTAAAAGATACCTATAAGCGCCTCATTATAGGCCTACAAGCGAGGGCTAGTCAGATCGACTTGCTCCTAGACCATGCAGATCAATCACCCTATCCTGTGATCATGATGGGCGACTTGAATGATGTGCCTTATAGCTACACTTACTTTAGGTTAAAAAGTAAATTGGAAAATGCCTTTGAAAATGCAGGGAGAGGTTTTGGCTTTAGCTTTAATAATATCTTGGTCTTTCTGAGAATAGATAATCAGTTCTATACGCCTGACTTAGAAGTCAAAAACTTCCGTACACACAAAGAAGTGGACTATTCAGACCACTTCCCTATCTATGGTGAGTATCGCATCAAATCAGCTGAACCTGCTAATTAAAGTTTCTCATAAAAAACCAAAACTGGGTTAGATTCTTCTTCTGTATTTTGAATCATGTCATAAAGTGGAAAATATCTTTCCTTGTAAATGGCATTATTAAGAGAGTCTCTGGCTATAAGATCTCTTACAGCCTTGTAATTTTGCGGAAAAACTACTTTTATTAATTGATTCTCGTATGCATGATCAAACAGTAAGGGGGATAAGGTAGGATTAGGATGTACTATAAAAAAAGGATCATTTTTTATTAGCTTCACGACAGAAACTTCTTTACTTTCTTTATTATAAAAGTATGTAAATAAAAATTTTCTTTGTATATCTTCATCATATTTTGATGCTTGTATACATATAAACTTTCCTATATCCAAAAAATTACTAACTGGACTTATCATAGAAGTTCTGTATTCCTCTAAATTAATGATATCTTTATACGACATATTCTTATATTCAGCCACATTTTCTAGAAATCCATCTCCATAGTGAATTTGATACTTAGGGATCACCTGGTCACCTACTACATGATAAACTGTATCATTGATCGTCTCAAAAAAGTAGGAACTTCCATCCTCTGCCTTGGTTAGAAATGGCTTTACATCATAACAATTTCCAATATTGACTTTTTCATAGGGTAATAACTTGCTCACCAGTTCATTTTGATCATTGAAAACTAGCAATTTATAGTCCATCCCTTCTCCATAAGTGACGCATATAGGAGTGAATATGTAATGCCCTGCTGTAGCAAATATTTGAATCCCGTTTGTGTAGAAATTTTTCTTGTCTATGATGTTTCCTGTATTGACATCCAACTCTATGGACTTCAAACCTCCCGCATCAAAAAGTATGACCCGATCATCTACTAAATCAAAGTCGTTTAAATCTAAAAATTCATCCGGTCCTCCACCTTCATGATCAAACTTCCAAATCAAATTACCTTCCCAATCAAAGCAAAAGACTCCTTTAGAAATGCGGTTATCTAATACCAAGATATGTTTATCTGTGAATCGAAGCTTGTCCACTCTTCCGAGCAAAACCTCATCACTTAAAGGAATTACTTTAGTAATCTTGAAATGTTCGCTAAACTCAATGTCCTCAGCCTCATCATAATCAACTTCAATCAACTCTGGAACTTGCTTAACATAGCGAATTACTCCTTCATCCTTTTGCACTGCTTGTTTAGTAGGATCCATTGCTGTGTATTTAGTTTCCTTCTGACCACAGGCCAACAAAGTCACCAAACTAGCCAACAAAATACTTTGAATGTTCTTCATCAATCAATCTTCTAAAATCACTTAAAAACAATATTAAAAATACAATTACTAATAAAGAAATGAAAATGGGTAATTCATAGCTATTTTAAAAAATTCTACTTCATATTTTCTAATTTCTTGCTTCAATAAAAAAGAGGATGCCTTTCGACATCCTCTTTTTGTTGTATGAAAATAGCCGAGTGCTATTTCACTTCGATAGCTTCTATACCACTAGATTTGATAAGGGCATTGAATTTAGGGATCTCCGTGGACTTGATTTGCTTCCACTTAGCGATCTGCTCATCGATAGCCGCAGTAAGCTCTTGACGCACTTGCTCTGCTTGGTCTGTAGGTCTATATGATCCACTTCCAGCGATTGAAGTCAAGTGTGCTAACTTGTTATTAAGTCGGATTGGATAGTTAAGTGGATCTTGACCACTTCTGTTTTTGGTCTGATAGAGTGTCTCCTCCACTGCTGTCATGAGCGCATCTATTCGCTTAGCTTCATCTGCTACTGCTTTGGCGGCAGATTTTCCTTTAGCTTTTTCTACCCAGAAGTTGAGCTGCTCACGCGTCTCTCTGATAGCGATGATCGTCTCATGCGTCTCCGTCACTTTATCTCTCACAGCCAGTAAGAAATCCTTCTGTGCTACTAGGTCTGCATCAGTAGATGGATATCTAGGATCTTTCAGCACATCAAAAGTCTGCTCCATCGTCTGATCGCCTACTTTTATTTCAGCTTTATACGTGCCTGGAGCGATCTTAGGCCCTGTCAGTCTTGCTGCCCATAGGATCATCCCTTCAAAACCTTTAGCATCTGGATAGCGCAAGTTCCAGTTATAGGTATTGGCTCCTTTTTTAGCTTTAGTAGTGAAATCTCTTATCGTTTTACCTTCATTATCATAGAAAGTGATTTTGACATTGCCTGTTGGCTCATTAGCAAGGTAGTAATGTAAGTGAACGCCTGCTCCTCTATTTGTTCCAGCCGTCAAGGATGATCTGCTAAAGCCATCCATCAAGTAAGTTGGTGAGGGCTTATAGAAAATATTATCTCCCTTAGTACCAGCAGCGAGTTGTCTGATCACTGTCAGATCATCTATGATCCAGAAGCTTCTGCCTTGAGTAGCCGCGATGAGATTACCTTCTTTGATCGTCAAATCTGTGATCGGCACAATAGGTAAATTCTTTTGGAATGACTGCCAGCTAGCGCCATCATTATAAGAGATGTACATGCCAGTCTCTGTTCCAGCAAAGAGTAAACCCTTTTGCTCAGGATCAGCTCTGATCACTCTAGTAAAATGTCCCGGGTCGATGCCATTGACTATTTTAGTCCAAGTCTTTCCATAATCAGACGTCTTGTAGAGATATGGTCTGTAGTCTCCAGACTTGTACATTGTACCCGCTATGTATGCTCCTGCAGCATTATGCGGATCTGCTTCTAAACTGTTGATTTGAATCCACTCTGGCATGTCTTTAGGCGTGACATTTGTCCAATTCTTGCCTCCATCCTGAGTCACATGTACGAGTCCATCATCAGAACCAGTCCAGATCACACCTTCTTTTACGGGTGATTCCATGGCTGCAAAGATGGTCGCATAATACTCTACTGAAGTATTATCTTTAGTGATAGGTCCACCTGATGGTCCTAATTTAGAAGGATCGTTTCTAGTTAAGTCAGGGCTGATGATCTCCCAGCTTTGTCCTTCATTGGTCGTCACATGTACGTGATTAGACGTAGTATACAGTTTCTTTGGATTATGTGGCGAAAAGAAGATCGGGAAGTTCCACTGAAAGCGATACTTCATCCCCTCTGCTCCATGCCCCATTGGGTTATCTGGCCAGACGTTGATACTTCGGCTTTCTCCTGTTCGGTGGTTAACGCGTTCTAAAAGTCCGCCATAGTTACCACCATAGACGATGTCATTGTCCAATGGGTCTACCGCTAGCCAACCGCTTTCAGAACCAGCAGATGTTTCCCAGTCATTTTCAGTGATAGCACCTCCATCATTTCTATGGGCGATTCTCATAGTAGAATTATCCTGCTGCGCACCGTAGATTCTATAGGGGAAATGATTATCTGTAGTGACTCTGTAAAATTGCGCAGTTGGCTGATTCATATAAGTAGACCAATCTTGACCACCATTGAAAGAAACTTGTGCGCCTCCATCATCTGCGATGACCATGCGATTAGGATCTTCTGGCGCTATCCATAGATCATGGTGGTCACCATGAGGTGCATTGTTGCTAGAGAAAGTCCTCCCTCCATCAGTAGATTTGTGATAGCGCACATTGAGTACATAAACAGTATTTTCATCTTGCGTATCGGCATAGATTCTCGTATAGTACCAGGCTCTTTGTCTGAGGTTACGATCATCATTGGTTTTTCTCCAAGTCATCCCGCCATCATCTGATCTGAAAACGCCTCCCTCTAGACTTTCAGCAATGGCCCAAACTCGATTTGGATTTACCGGAGAAACTGTCACCCCGATAATCCCTAGTGTTCCCGTAGCAAAACCAGGGTTTTTAGAGATTTCCATCCATGTCTTACCAGCATCTGTACTTTTCCAAAGAGCAGAACCCTCTCCTCCACTTTCTAAGCTGTATGGAGTTCTTCTGATTCTCCAAGTACTTGCATAGAGTGTATTCGGATTGCTCGGATCTAAGATCAAGTCTACTGCTCCAGCATCTTCATTGGCAAAGTGTATTTTTGTCCAAGTTTCTCCTCCGTTGGTTGTTTTATACACGCCTCTTTCTTGTGTTCCTTTGAAAAGATCTCCCATCACTGCTACATAGACCGTATTTGGATCTGTCGGGTGAACACGAATTCTGGAGATATGACGTGAATTTTCAAGCCCTGTAGCCTTCCATGATTTACCTCCATCTGTAGATTTCCACATGCCATATCCATAGGATACGTTACCTCTTACCGTCTTTTCTCCACCCCCTACATAGATCACTGACGGATCACTTGGACTGACCGTCACAGCCCCGATTGATCCTCCAAAGTAGCCATCAGAGATATTGAACCATGTCTGTCCGCCATTTTCAGTTTTCCAGACACCTCCACCAGTAGCTCCAAAAAAGAAAGTATTGGGTTGGCCAGGGATGCCTGCTACCGCAGCAGATCTTCCTCCTCTAAATGGCCCTACTAAGCGCCACTCCACAGAAGCGTGAAGTTGGTCATCGACTACAGGAGTTGGTGCAGCTGGCGCTTGTCTGCGCTGTGCTTCCACACTTCCTAGTGTAAAAATCAAAAGGAGTAGCATGTATCCTAAACTACTCCAACTATCTCGTATGAATTTTCTCATAGTGTATTTGGTTGGTTGGATTGTAGATTAATGATACACAAGATTTATCTGGCTTACAAATGCTAGGTGACAAAAGGAAGTTTGGGGAGATGAACAGAAAAAAAGGGATACATCAGTGATACATCCCTTTCAAATTAAATCAGTAAACCCTTAAAACTTAATTTCAAATCCTGCAGTGATAAATCGAGGCAAGCCAACTCGGATACCCTGAGGTCTTCTCGTGCTGATGTAGCGCTCGTCTGTGAGATTTTTAACAGATACATTAAATGCTGTATTCCATTTCTCTACAAAATAGCTCGCTGTAGCATCTAATGTGAAATAAGCTGGCAACTCACCGATCTGACCATTGGCACTTGGAGTGACGGTATTAAGTTCGTCTGTGAACTGATCCCCCACATAAGTACCTGTAAGTCTAAGTCCAAAACCAGAAAGTGTCTCTACTGAAAGTGCTGATGAAAGAAATACTTGAGGTGCGTAAGGTGTGAAATTGCCACTGATATTGACAGGAGCATCTTCACCTGCGTCTATAAATCTATCTTCACTGTAGGTAGCTTCTACATAAGAGGCATTGATATCATAGATCAAGCTTGTCTTCTTCCAGCTAAATATTTTGCTAAAATCTACTGCTAACGCTGCCTCTAATCCTTGGTGTACTGTAGCACCACCATTGACCAAGCCAGTACCTAGTCCACCTGAAGACTCTGATACGGGGATTACCTGATTAGAGAAGTTCATGTAAAAACCAGTGATTTCTGCATAAACTCCAGATGTCACATCTGCTCTAAATCCAAGCTCATAGTTCCAACTTTTCTCAGCCTCCAAGTCTAGCGCATCACCAAGAGAGGTGATTGCATCTTTAGTTCTAGGAGGAGCAAATCCTCTATGCACGCCACCAAAAACAGTTGTTTTATCGAATACTTTGTAAGTGAACCCAAGGCCTGGGATGACTTCTGTTAGGCTTGAGTTATTGACCAAAATAGTATCCCTCACCCCTATACCAGGAAAGCTTCTTCTGAAGATATCTCTTTCATAATTAAAATTCTCCACACGTACACCTGCACTAACCATGAAGCGCTCAGAGAGATTAAACTTATTTTGTACATACGCACTCAGCGCATTGCCAGTACGCACTTCATCTTCCACTAAGTTGCCAGATGATACATTGAACTTCGTACCATTGACACGCTGCTCATAGGCTTTTTCATATAAGTAACGAACGCCTGTTTGAAGCTCATTAGAGAAGCCAAATAGATCATGTTGTACTTCTAGTCTAGGTTCGACACCCACTACCTCAAACTGTCTATTTCTATTCCCTGTGCTGTTGCGCATATAGATCGCACCACCTGGTATGTTTGTATCACCATATACTACACCTGTTGGATTAGCTGGAGGTGTACTCGCAAAGTCTTGTCTTCTCCAGTTACGCGTAGTCGTGTAAGCATAAGCTAGTGTTTTCAGCTTCACTCTATCATTGATTTTGTATTCATGAGTAGCACTCCCAGAGAATCGCTTTACATCAAGCTGGTCATCTGGCGCTATGCGCAAAAAGTCCATACCACCCATATCATACATCGACTGCGTCAAACCAATATAAGTAGAGTTAGACACTTCATTGTAAACGCCTAGCTTCAAACCTAGCGTAGATCTCTCTGTCAGCTCTTGCTTGAACTTCACATTGAAGTCATTGATTTGAAACTCTGTAGGACCTACTTCATCTGCTTGCTTGCGTAGGTAGTCTACTTGGATACCAGAATTACCAAAAGTATTTCCATAACTCAATAGTCCAGAGAAAAATCCACCCTGACCACCTTGCATGCGTACTTTGATTTCTTCTTCTTGAGGGGGATTGGCTGTCAGGTAGTTGATCACACCACCGATCGTCTGAGGACCATAAAGAATTTGTCCAGAACCCTTGAGTACTTCAATGCCTGACATCCTGTCTATAGCAGGTGAGTAGTACATCTCAGGCTCACCATAAGGAGCCAATGCTACCGGCACACCATCTTCCATCACGAGCACTGACCTGCTCCTATCTGGATCAAGTCCTCTGATACCGATATTGACACGCATGCCGAGACCTTCTTCATCGACTACATGCACACCAGCCACTCTTCTGAGCGCTTCATTACCACTGATCGGTTTGATTTTAGTGAGTTCCTCTCTGCTTACGTACCCTGCTGATCCTGGAACTTTAGTAAACATACGGTCTCTGTTTGCAAATACTGTGATTTGTGGAATTTCCGTCACTTCCTCCTCAAAAGCTATATTGAGATTTTGAGCTACTCCGTCTTTGATCGTTACCTTTTGAGTGATGCGCTTATACCCTAAAGCAGAGATAATCACTGTATACTCACCATCGGGCAAATCATAAATAATGAAAGAACCATCTTCTTCCGTGAATGCACCTTTGTAGGTACCCTCTACCATCACATTGGCAAAAGCTACTGGCTCTTGATTGACAGACAGAATAGTACCTTTGATTGCTGGCTTATCATCCTTCGCAAATGATATTGTTTGTAACATCAATAATGTAACTATCAGGACAGCGCTAAACTTGAGCATTCGTATATTTTGAAACATATTTATTAAGACTGGTTTTAAATAATGCTGCAAGATTAGACTCTATTTAAATTAAATCCAAATAAGCCTAAATAATTTTTGATAGATAATCTGTATCAGATAGTATGACTGATAGCATTCTTTTTATCTCGATGATTGTAGAAAATCTTTCATGGGCGATAATTCCCTAAAAATGTGTAAAATTGCGCATGCAAGTCGGCTTATCGCTGTCCGCAACAATGCAGAAAGAGGAAAGTCCGGGCAACATAGAGCACCATACTTCCTAACGGGAAGGCTCTCGTAAGAGAGACAGCTAGTGCCACAGAAAATATACCGCCTCGCTCGCGAGGTAAGGGTGAAAAGGTGGGGTAAGAGCTCACCGCGCTGGTGGCGACATCAGTGGCAGGGTAAACCTTATGGGTTGAAAGATCAAATAGGTTTCGTTTTGAGGGAAACCTCACAGAGGCTGCTCGTCTCTGCTACGAAATGGGTAGATCGATAGATCCTGTCTGTGAAGGCAGGGCTAGATAAATGATAAGCAAGCTTACACAGGTAAGTGAACAGAACCCGGCTTATAGACTTGCATCTTTTTATGTTTTTCAAAACCAATCGATAAAATGGCAAAAATCTTAATCGTAGATGACGAAAAGAGCATCCGAATGACGCTCAAAGAAATCTTAGAATACGAAAAATACACGATCACAGAAGCTAAAGATGGTGAAGAGGGCTTTGACCTGATCATGAAAGAAGACTTTGACCTAGTACTATGTGATGTGAAAATGCCTAAGATGGATGGTATCGAAGTCTTAGAAAAGAGCATGGAAGCTGGTAAGTCAGCTCAGTTTATCATGATCTCTGCTCATGGCACGATCGAAACAGCCGTAGAAGCTACTAAGAAAGGTGCTTTTGATTTCGTCCCTAAGCCACCTGATCTCAATAGGCTATTACTGACTGTTCGCAATGCTCTAGATAAGTCAAATCTGGTAACTGAGACGAAAGTCCTCAAAAAGAAACTTAGTAAAAAGCTCGATATCGTAGGTGAGTCTACACCCATCGTACAGCTTAAGGATACAATCGAAAAAGTCGCTCCCACCGAAGCACGCGTACTCATCACTGGACCAAACGGTACTGGTAAGGAGTTAGTAGCTCACTGGCTGCATCAAAAAAGTAACCGCTCAGATGCTCCATTCATAGCAGTCAACTGCGCAGCTATACCTGCTGATCTGATAGAAAGTGAGCTATTTGGTCATGAAAAAGGCGCTTTTACTTCTGCTGTGAAGCAACGTCAAGGTAAATTTGAACAGGCAATAGGCGGAACACTTTTCCTCGATGAGATCGGAGACATGAGCCTCTCTGCTCAAGCCAAAGTGCTTAGAGCGCTACAAGAAAGTAAAATCAGTCGTGTAGGCGGAGACAAAGACATCAAAGTAGATGTGCGTGTAGTCGCAGCGACTAATAAGGATCTCAAAAAGGAAATTGCTGAAAATAAATTCAGGGAAGACTTATACCATCGTCTTAGTGTGATCTTGATTGAAGTCCCGGCTCTTAAGGAGAGAAAAGATGACATTCCGCTATTGGTGAATAGATTTTTAGAGGATATTGCGGGAGAATATGGTACTAGCAAAAAGGAGATAGAGCAGGATGCTATCAAGCTCCTACAAGAGTTTGAATGGACTGGAAATATCAGAGAACTGAGAAACGTGGTAGAAAGACTCGTCATCTTGGGAGGTCAAAAAATCTCTAAAAATGATGTCGAGCGATTTGGAAACTATAAGTAAAGAAAAAGCCGAGTGAAGACTCGGCTTTCTATTTATACCTTTTTGTCAGTGGTTGTGATGTCTGTCTTGCTGTAAGCCGGACATGGCTTAGAAGAAGCACATGACCCTAAGATCAAGATCCCCATTCCAAGTGCTACTATTGATAATATTTTTTTCATTGTGGTTATTCTTTTTTAAAATCGTTCGAAATATATAAAATGAAACTCAAAGCACCAATAAATTGCAGCCTCTAATATCTGCTTGGTCAAACCTCCCTAGTACTTCAAAGTACTGACTATCATGCTTCATGCCTATATCTTGTGTTTCTATAAAGGCACAACTTTGAACATTCCCCAAGTCTATTACATTGATCCCTCCTTTTTTTGTTTCACTCATATACGTAAAAGGATCGTTGATATCACGAATAAGAACGTTAAAACTTGAAGAAATTTTAAATAAACCCTCTCCAGATGAATAGGACTGCGAAAATAATTCTGTCATCCCATACTCTGAATGAATACTTTTAACACGAAAAGCACTTTTTAGCTGTTCATGAAGTTCAAATCTAGTCAGCTCTTTACGCCTACCTTTCATTCCACCTGTCTCCATGATGACTATATCAGACAGGTTAATTTCCTGATGTTCTGCTAGATCTAATAACGCAAAACTCACCCCAATCAATAAAGTTTTATGTCCTAAAAATTTATTTTTTTCGATTTGTTGGATAAGTGCTTTGAGATCATTGAGGTAAAACCCTCCAGTAGACTGCCCACTCTCTTTGATGAAGTAGTCTACCATGGCCACGAGAGAGGAATTGTTCCTTTCAAGATATGAAGGCAAGAGCGCCAAAATACTCCAATCTTGAAGTGGACCATAAGATTCCTCAAACAACTTCTGGGTTAGTTTTTGATAAAAATCTAAATCGGCTACTTTGTGCCTGCTTGTTTGTGCGCCTGTCGTTCCGCTACTTTCAAATGTAGCCACAGCCTCAAAATGGCCAGATACTACATCTT
Source organism: Penaeicola halotolerans (assembly GCF_016464625.1). Taxonomy (GTDB): domain Bacteria; phylum Bacteroidota; class Bacteroidia; order Cytophagales; family Cyclobacteriaceae; genus Penaeicola; species Penaeicola halotolerans. Next base: position 143,398 of record NZ_JAEAGO010000001.1, on the reverse strand, counting down.
GAGATTTGAAAAAAGCAATCGGCAAAAATGGAATATCCGTAAGCTGCTTCACTTGTTGGATATCTCTACCGAGAGCATCCAAGTACCTTTTATAGACGCTATTATGTTTCGCCTGCCAAGCAAATAGTGTGAGTGCCATCTCCTCAAAATCAAACTGACCTGAAAGCAACTTTTGCTTAAAACTTTTGACAAAATCCATTCGTTATTAACTTGATTTAACTGAAATGTGCTTGAAAGCTGGCAAAGCAGTGAAATTTTACGAAATTGCAATAAATCGCTCATCGATATGACGCTCAAATATATCAAATTTTTCATCCTTGGATTGGCATTTATGAGCTTTTTAGCTTGTAATAGACCTCCTGATGACTTTCCTTCTGTACCTGAGATCTCTTGGGACAAAGTAGAGTTCAAAGAAGTCAATGGACCAGACTCCCTTGTAGTCACTATTAATTTCAAAGATGCGGAAGGTGATCTAGGGCTTAGAGGAAATGAGCAAAACCCACCTTTTCAGCCTTTTGACTTTGTGAGGGATAATCTTGGGCAGTTTATCAATTATAGCAACGATCCAGCTTTCCCACCTTATAATCCATTAGACTGGGTCATCGTTGAAAATAGGAATGCCACTGAAGAGAGTGCTAGGTTTGACACACTTTTAGTAGAAAGAAATCCAAATCACTTCAATATTTCTGTAAAGTTCTTTGTTAAGCAAAACGGTGCTTACAATGAATTTAGATGGGAAGATGCTCCATTCTACACCACTTTCAATGGAAGATTTCCTATACTCAACACGAGTGATCGTGCGAGACCGCTCGAAGGAAAAATACGCTACGGAATGCTTTCCTCTGGCTGGCTTCCAATCTTCAGAACAGATACTATCCGTCTAGAAGTCCAGATCAAAGACAGAGCGCTCAATCAAAGCAATGTCGCTGTGAGTGAGGATTTCACACTACAAGGCGTCAGGGTCGATTAAAAAAATATTTAATTAAAAAAATGGCTTTCTTCATCAGAAAGCCATTTTCATTTTATCTAATCAAACTTTTTAGAAAATCGCTGGATAGCTTTTTGGATCTACCTCATGCATCATGGCATAGATCTTTTCTACTACATCATCCACACTAGGTTTAGAGAAGTAGTCTCCATCAGATGAGTAGGCTGGTCTGTGCTCTTGGGCACTGATTGTAAGCGGCTGACTATCTAAGTGGAAATAGGCATTTTGCTCCTCTACTACTTTTTGCATCATATAGGCTGAAGCTCCTCCTGGTACATCTTCGTCTGCAAAAACTACACGGTTAGTCTTCTTGATAGACTCTACGATCATGTGATCCACATCAAATGGTAGTAAAGACTGTACATCTATCACCTCTACAGAGATACCCATATCATCTAAAACACTAGCTGCATCCATGATGATACGACACATCGATCCGTAAGTGACCACTGTGACATCAGTGCCCTCACGAAGCACTTCAGGCTTTCCTAGTGGCACTGTAAACTCTCCTATATTTGTAGGAATTCTCTCCTTTAGTCTATAGCCATTAAGACATTCGATGATAAGTGCAGGCTCGTCAGACTGCAGCATGGTATTGTAAAAACCTGCCGCTTGTGTCATATCTCTCGGAACCAACACATGTACCCCTCTGATGCTATTGAGGATCATACCTATCGGTGAACCAGAGTGCCAAACACCTTCTAGTCTATGTCCTCTCGTACGGATAATGACAGGAGCTTTTTGGCCTCCTTTGGTTCTATACTGTAGACAAGCTAAATCATCTGACATGATCTGGATTGCATAGAGCAAATAATCCAAATATTGAATCTCTGCGATCGGTCTAAGACCTCTCATCGCAGCACCAATCCCTTGACCAAGGATGGTACATTCTCTGATACCAGTATCTGTCACACGAAGTTCACCATGCTTCTCTTGAAGTCCTGCAAAAGCTTGATTGACATCTCCTATCTTACCGACATCCTCTCCAAAAGCGAAGACTCTAGGATCTCTTGAAAGCGCTGCATCAAAGCAAGCTTGTAGCACTTCTCTTCCGTCTACTTGCTTAGCATCCTCGTCAAATACGGGCTTGACTTCCGCTACTTTCAAAGCTGACTGTTCAGATTGACTGTATAAATACGAATTATATTTATCGAAATTTTTCTCTTGTTGTGCCTCATACCAAGCTACCAAGGCTGTCTTGGCAGAACCAGCCTCAAATCTGAGTAGTCTAATTACTTGGCGAACAGCACTGATGACATCCTTTCTGATGGGATTCATCTCTCCTGCTAATTTGGTCGCGATCTCTTCGATAGCTTCTTTTCTATTGCTTTCAGCTGCTACAGCTTGGATGAGTGCTACTGCTTCTTTTTGTTCTGCCTTGATCTCCCCTACGAAAGCCTTCCAAGCAGCATCTTTGGCATCCTTAGCATCCTTAGCGGCTTGCTGCTCTACTGCATCTAGCTCTTCCTTAGTCGCCATCCCTTCACGGATGATCCATGCTTTCATTTGCTCTACACAGTCATATTCAGCTTCCCAAGCCAGTCTTTCCTTAGACTTGTATCGCTCATGCGAACCAGATGTAGAGTGACCCTGAGGCTGTGTCAATTGCACCACGTGAACCAATACAGGTACATGTTCCTCACGCGCTATTTTAGCTGCTTTTTGGTAGGCCTCTACTAAAGCTAGGTAGTCCCAACCATTGACTACGATGATCTCATAGCCCTTTTGCTCTTTATTTCTTTGAAAACCTTTGAGAATTTCTGAGATACTTCCTTTGGTTGTGTGGTATTCCTTGGGTACCGAGATACCATACTCATCATCCCAGACGGAAACAACCATCGGTACTTGAAGTACACCACCGGCATTGACCGCTTCAAAAAACATCCCTTCGGAAGTAGAAGCATTACCAATAGTTCCCCATGCTACCTCATTTCCTTTGATACTGAAATCTTTTAAATCCTTAAGTTTTGGATTGTTGCGATAAAGCTTAGAAGCATAGGCCAAACCAACCAATCTTGGCATTTGTGAGGCTGTAGGGGAAACATCAGAAGTAGAATTTTTCTGAGCCGTTTGCGCCTTCCAGTTACCTTGGTCATCGAGGTATCTCGTTCCAAAGTGTCCATTCATCAAGCGACCTGCTGAAGCTGGCTCATCTGTCACGCTAGTATGTGCATAGAGTTGTGCAAAATACTGCTGTACAGTAAGCTCTCCTATAGCAAACATGAAAGTCTGATCTCTGTAATATCCAGACCTAAAATCTCCCTTTTGAAAAGCTTTAGCCATAGCGATTTGCGCCACTTCCTTTCCATCTCCAAAGATTCCAAACTTAGCTTTACCCATAAAAACCTCTTTACGTCCCATGAGAGAAGCTTGACGGCTTTCTTGCGCTAGCTTATAATCTGCTAAAACTGCTGCTTTGTTAAGTATCGATTTAGTTTTTGTAGCACTCACTATCCTATAATTTAATATCTATAAATGTTTTTGGGTTTATTCGCTTTTAAAGCAGTCCAAAAATAACGAAAAATATAAGGCTTGCAAACCTTTGAAATAAAGAAAATTTATAATGACCCAAATAATAGTCTGCCTGAAGACTCTTTCAATGCTTATATCAAAATTTTATTTCTTATTCATATCAGTGATTGACCTACTTAGGCTTTGATTTATAGGGGGGTCAGACTAAAAACAGAATAAAATCAGAGGGCACATTAATATTTGGAATAGCTTACTATATTTGCGCTGAGTTTCAAAAACCCAAATATTGATACCATGATAATAGGTGTTCCAAAGGAAATAAAAAACAATGAAAACCGTGTGGCTTTGACGCCAGCGGGTGCCAAAGAACTCGTTAAAAGAGGGCATATCGTCTATGTACAATCAACTGCTGGTGAAGGTAGTGGCTTTCCTGACCAAGAATATTTGGTAGCAGGTGCTGAGATACTTCCTACGATCGAGGCTGTCTATGATGCTGCTGAGATGATCATGAAGGTAAAGGAGCCAATCGCTCCAGAATACAACCTGATAAAGAAAGATCAATTACTTTTCACTTATTTCCACTTTGCTTCTTATCAGCCACTCACTGAGGCGATGATCAGCAATAAATCTGTATGCCTTGCTTATGAAACTGTAGAGAAAACAGACAGAAGTCTTCCACTACTAGTACCTATGTCAGAAGTAGCTGGTAGAATGTCTGTGCAAAAAGGTGCTAACTATCTAGAGAAGCCTCTCAAGGGTAGAGGTATCCTATTAGGTGGTGTACCAGGAGTACTTCCAGCTAAAGTTTTGATCCTAGGGGGTGGTATCGTAGGTACTCAGGCTGCTTGGATGGCTGCTGGTCTAGGTGCAGATGTGACGATCATGGATATCTCACTTGCCAGACTTCGCTACTTAGCAGATGTCATGCCGGCAAACGTCAAGACGATGATGTCTAACGAGTATAACATCAGAGAACTAATCAAAGAAGCTGATTTGATCATCGGTGCGGTTTTGATCCCAGGAGCTAAAGCCCCTCACTTGATCACTAGAGATATGCTAAAAGACATGAGACCTGGTACTGTACTCGTGGACGTAGCTGTAGATCAAGGTGGTTGTATCGAAACTTGTACGCCTACTACACATGAAAACCCTACTTTCATCATAGATGATGTAGTCCACTACTGTGTAGCTAACATGCCAGGTGCGGTACCTTTCACTTCAACACTTGCGCTGACAAATGCAACACTTCCATATGCCATTCAACTTGCAGATAAAGGCTGGAAGAAAGCTTGCCAAGACAACAAAGAACTAGCCCTAGGTCTCAATGTGATCAATGGAGATGTAGTTTACAAAGGTGTAGCGGATGCATTTAACCTTCCGTATGTACCTGTAGAGAAATACTTGGCTTAATTGCTAAGCACATTATAATTACAATAGAAAAGCAGGACATGATCCTGCTTTTCTATTGTAAAAAAAACTAAGCTTTTATCTCTACTCATTCCTCGTCAAAAGCTGGAATAGTTTGAAGCTGTCGATAACTCTTGTCATCTGCATGATAGGCTAAACAAATCGTTTGTAGTCCATTTGTCAAAACTAAGTATTTCGCCTCTTTTATTTTATTGTAGATACAGGCCTGCTCTACAGTTTTTTGGCTCAACTTGACCTCAGGCGCTTTACATTCTACTAATAGATAGGGATTGCCATTTCTATCTGAAACAAGAATATCTGTTCGCTTTTGACGCGCATTATATTTCAATCCTTTTTCTACAGTAAATAGTGCTTTGGGATAATTGAGCTGATCGATCAAATAAGCTACTACATGCTGCCGCACCCATTCCTCGGGAGTCAGCCAAATCATCTTCTTTCGGATGCGATCAAAGACTTGCCATCCTCCTTCCGCAGCTTCAATTCTCAATGCTGTCTGGGGAAACTGAAGTCTTTCCAAACCATCTATCATAATTTCTTAACAAACATTAAATTTATTCCTAAATTGGTGCTTTAGATAAGCTCAAACGAAATATTTCAAAAAACATGAAATTCAATTCTATTATCCGATCACTCATTTTGCTCGCTACCACCGCTTTTGTTTTCGCTTGTGGCAGTAAAGAAGAAGTAGATCTCATTGTCTTCAATGCCAACGTCTACACAGTAGATGGAGACTTTAGCAAAGCTACAGCTTTTGCTGTGAAAGATGGAAAGTTTGTCGCTGTAGGAAATGATACAGACATTCTATTGGCCTACAAGGCTACTGATGAAGTCGATGCAGAAGGCAGCCCCATATATCCTGGATTGATTGACGGACATGCACACTTTTACCGCTATGGATTAGGCTTAGCTTATGCTGACTTGGGATTTACTAAATCTTTCGATGAGCTAGTCGCTAGAGTGATTGCTCACAGAGAAAAATACCCTGATGCACCATGGATCATTGGTAGAGGTTGGGATCAAAACGCTTGGCCAGGTCAGGCATTTCCAAAAAAGGATACTTTTGACATCCTTTTTCCTGACACTCCCCTTTTACTTACTAGAGTAGATGGGCATGCTGCCTTAGCGAATAGTGCAGCACTCAAACTAGGTGGAGTCACCGCTCAGACAAAAATGATTGGCGGGAAAGTAATCGTAGAAAACAATGAGCCTACAGGCGTCTTGGTAGATAATGCTATTGACCTCGTATCAGAGCAAATCCCAGAGCCAGACACACAAGAATCTGTTCGTGCGCTACTGATGGCTCAAGAAAACTGTTTCCGTGTAGGACTTACCACAGTGGTAGATGCAGGATTAGACAGAAGCACTATAGAGTTGATGGACTCTCTGCACAAAGCTGGCAGCTTCAAGATGCGTATCTATGCTATGATCAACCCAACTCAGGAAAATAAAGATTACTATTTCAAAAACGGTCATTATATCACAGATCAACTGACCGTCAGAAGCTTTAAAATATACGGAGATGGTGCTTTGGGTTCTAGAGGAGCAAGTCTTTTAGCACCATATCATGATGATCCAGACAATAGCGGTTTTCTACTAAGCGAACCAGAAACTTTTGAGTCGCTTGCCAATGAAATGTATGCAAATGGCTTCCAAATGAATACGCACTGTATTGGAGATTCTGCCAATAGAACACTTCTTGACATTTATGGACGAGTGCTTAAAGGCAAAAATGATCTCAGATGGAGAATAGAACATGCGCAAATCGTGACTAGGGCGGATATTGATAAATTTGCAGCGTATAGCATCATCCCATCAGTGCAGCCAACTCATGCTACTTCAGACATGTATTGGGCTGAAGATAGACTAGGACCAGACAGAATCAAGACAGCCTATACATTTAAGGATCTTTTAGATCAAAATGGCACGATTGCACTCGGAAGTGATTTTCCAGTAGAAGACATCAATCCGATGTATGGTTTTCACTCAGCTGTAGCACGTAGAGATGCTAAAAATTGGCCTGAAGAAGGTTTCCAAATGGAAAATAAACTAAGCAGAGAAGAAGCCCTAAAAGGCACTACGATCTGGGCTGCTCACGCCAATTTTGAAGAAGATAAAAAAGGTAGCATCGAAGTCGGTAAGCTTGCAGACTTTGTGATCTTCCAAGAAGATATCATGGAGTTGGCATATGAAAAGCTGAGAGATGCCAAAGTAAAAAACACTTATGTCTCAGGACAGCGTGTTTACTAGAACATGAGCAAATTCTAAAACTTTAGACAAGCCGAGCCAGATGAGTTCGGCTTGTTTATTTAAAGGATAAGTAAGGCGCTATCATCCCTACCAAGTCCTTCTTGATCACTTTGATATTTAATAAATCATCAGCATCCCGATAGGCTCCATGCTGCTCTCTATAGGCTACTAGGATGTTGGCTAGCTTGTAGGTAATGTATGGATGCTTGGCAAGCTCCTCAGCAGTAGCTAGATTGATATTGATTTGCTTAGGTTCAAATCCATCTTCGATGTAAAATCGCTCCAAAAGTGCTTCCTTGACATCTTCTCTCAGACCATAAATCTCCTCTAACTGCTCTTCACGAATGAAGCCTCCCATAGACTCCCTATACTTTATGATCCTACTTGAAAGCGCAGGGCCGATTCCACGCACGGAGGTGAGGGATAAACTATCCGCCTCATTGAGACTCATGGTAGTCACAAAAGCTTCGATCTTTTTTGGCTGAGGAGGGGGCGTATATGCTGTATCTCTTTGATAGGTAGGTACTTGTTTTATCGATCTACGATCCGCTTGAAATTTCTTGGATGTATTTTGCTCTGGTATCACTATATAGTCTTCTAGCTTATCATAGAGCGCTTCACTCATTCCATAGACCTTTTGCAAGTCCTCCTTTTCTCTAAATTCTCCTCCTTTATTTCTAAAATTAATCAGTGTTTGAGAGAGCTTGTCTGAAAAACCTAGGCTGATCAGTTCTTCCTTGCTGACCATATTCGGATCAAAATTAAAGTATGCGACTTCCACTTCAGTTTTTTGCTCTTGATTAGCTTGATTAGACTTTGGAGGATAAAGCGCATTCCATTGATCAATCATTGCCATTTGAGTTTCTGAAGCTGGGAGCTTGACTGTATGAAACCCAAACATCAAATCCTGTAAATAAAAAAAAGACCCACAGAGTATAACCATCAAAAACATGATGACGATGACTCCATTGGTCTCTCTTTTGGTAAAACCAAAATAGTTTCGAATATAATATCTCAGTCTATTCAGCATTTATATCATTTTACAAATACCAAATATGAATATATAAAATCCTATTTATTCATCCAAATCGTCTTCCTTCAGTGGTGTCTTTAGCACTTTGTAGAAAAAATACAACGTCACTCCTGTAAAGAGTACTTGTACTGTAATCATCGTGATGAGCGCACTTGTCGTCATATCGTTTGAGATTTAAGTCGTTTGTTACTAGCAATATATACTAGTACTGCTAGGAAAATGAATAAGGCCAAAAGTACCAGTTTTGCCATGTCTGTGTAAAAGACGTCATTGATGAAGTCTCCTTCAGCGATAGGCTGACCAAGTACCACCTGATCACCTTCTTCTACGAGTAGCTTAGAGTCAACTGGCAGCTTGACTAGCTTATCAATGATCAACGAATCAAAGGCCATAGCATCTCCTGACTGATTTCGCAATATCTGCCCTTTACTATTCTTAAAATAAGTCTGCATATGCCCAATTGGTACTTCCCATTTATTCTCCTCAGAGATGAGCAACGTACCAACAGTACCTGAAATATCCGCTTCTTTGATTTCTGAAAAATAACTTTCATTCGCAAGCACATCCATATTGGTGATCTTGCCTATGATACTTGAAGCGTCAAGTTGCCAATCACCCGAAAGTGCCCTTCCCCAGTCATTATCCTTTGGTGTGACTAGCGAAGTGATGAAAATAACTAATAGTAAAAGTGGTGTTACGTATTTTAAGATTGGCTTATAGATACTCGGGATTTTGATGTCTGACCCTCTATTGAGTTCATCCCATCCATTATTTATACCAAATATGTAAGCAAAAATAATACTTTCTGCTAAGGCAAATACTACAAGGGAGACCGTACCCGCCCAATAATCATACTGATCAAAATAGCCCTGCGTATAAAATAATACAGTTGGTAAACCTACCAGAAGCACAATCCCGCCAAATGACCAAGCAGCTTTCTTTTTTGAAAAATTAAACTCATCCTCCATGAAGCCTATCCAAGGGGTTCCCATGGCTAAAGAAGAGGTAATCCCCGCAAAGAAAAGTAAACCAAACCAAAATACCCCAGCTAAAGTACCCATTAGATCTCCCCACTGAGCAAAAAGGTATGGCATAGTCTGAAAGGCCATAGCAAATCCAGCATTTTCTTTAACCCAATCCAAGCCTAAGTAACCTACAGCTATAGGAATCACTATCGAAGCGCCAAGGACTACTTCTACGAAGCCATTCATCCAGCCAGCTGACATGGCATTGAGTGCGATATCATCTTTAGACCGTACATAAGAAGCATAACAGTGGATAGTCCCCATCCCTACAGAAAGTGTGAAAAAGATCTGTCCTGCAGCAGCAAGCCACACTTTAGGATCTGTCAAACTTTCAAATCTAGGCTCCCATAGGAAATTGAGTCCTAAGAAAGCATCACAATCTGTACAGCCATCAGGCGCTCCACTTGTCCCGAGCGTAATCCCTCTAAATGCTAGGAACCCTCCAAACAAAATCAATAATGGCATACCTATTTTAGCGACCTTTTCTACGCCTCCGCTAAGCCCCTTACTGAGTATGTAAGTATTGAGTACGAGACAAAGGATATAAAATAGAATAGACTCAAAAGGGATTCCAGTAGTCGATTTCCCGATAGCCACATAGTCATTGAAGAACATGGCGATCTCTCCCTGACTCTTGCCACTAAATGACTGTATGACAGAGTGATAAACATATGAAAGTGTCCAAGACTCTATGTAGCAATAATAAGCTGCTACAGCCACATTAGTAAAGATACCAAACACTCCGAAATACTTCCAGAAGCGTCTTTTGGTCATATTATCCAGAATGAAAGGTGTGGAGTGATTGCCAAATCTTCCTCCAAATCTACCCATAGACCACTCTATCCAGAGCAATGGAATACCCATCACTAAAAAGCAAACGAGATATGGGATGATGAAAGCTCCTCCGCCATTTTGTACCGCTTGTACGGGGAATCTGAGAAAATTTCCTAAACCAACGGCATTCCCTGCCATGGCTAAAATGAGTCCTACCCTAGAACCCCAAGAATCAGTTTGTTGTGCCATTTTTACTATCTAGAAAAGCAAGCGATTTTGTCTCTTTGAGTGACATTACCCAATCGAAAATCCTCGCAATTTATAAGTAAAAAAAGACTAACCCACCTATCTACTGCGTATATTTTTTCTGATTTTAAGAGATGTTTTAAATCATTTTTAAAATTTCATTGTTAAAAATTATGTATTAGTAATGCTGTGTATCAAACGATATTCTATTTAGACAGATTATAAATTAAGCAGAGTCACTAAAGTCATTTTTCTCTAAGTGATTATGTGTTAATTTTGCAGCAGTAGAGGGAAAAGATCTATGTCAAATAATTTCAAAGCACTTAGTTTATCATACAAAAATGCCCCTGTTGAAATCAGAGAGCTACTTTCGCTCGATGAAGCTTCTATGCAGGCCTTGTTGATCAAGCTGAAAGAGTTTTTCAATGTCTCTGAGGCAATGATCTTATCAACTTGCAACAGATCTGAGATATACTATTCCCACAACCTTGACCTGAGTGATGAGCTGATTAAATTGCTCATCTCTGAAAAAGGCATCACAGGTGCTGATCAATATAAAGCTTACTTCGAGATACTCACTAAAGAGCAAGAGGCTATCCTTCATCTATACAGGGTAGCGATGGGACTTGAAGCTCAAGTAATCGGAGACATGCAGATTAGCAATCAAGTCAAGAGAGCCTATCAAATGTCAGCTGATTTACAGTTGGCGGGTCCTTTTTTACACAGGCTATTGCACACGATCTTTTTTACTAACAAGCGCGTAGTGCAAGAAACTAGCTTCAGAGATGGGGCAGCTTCTGTGTCTTATGCTGCTGTAGAATTGATTGAGGTCTTGACTAAAGAAATCAAAAATCCAAGAGTACTCATTATAGGTGTAGGTGAGATCGGAACTGATGTTTGTCGTAATATGGTCAACATCCCTCAAGCTTCTGTGAAAATCACCAATAGAACGCAAGCTACAGCAGAAGCACTAGCGCAAGAATGTGGCTATGAGGTAGTGCCTTTTGAAAACATACTTGACGCTATCCAAGAGGCCGATGTGATTGTCAGCTCAATTATGAAAAACGAGCCATTCATCACGAAAGAGATCGTTGCTAACCTAGAGATATTAAGCTTCAAGTTTTTCATAGATCTATCCGTACCGAGGAGTATTGAAACAGCCATAGAGGAAGTACCAGGCGCACTGCTTTATAATGTAGACAATATTCAAAGCAAAGCTTCAGAAGCACTCGAAAGAAGGATAGCTGCCATACCGGCAGTGGAGCAAATCGTGAGAGAGTCTATCGAAGAATTTAATGATTGGAAAAAAGAGATGATGGTCTCTCCTACTATCAATAAATTCAAGAATGCACTTGAGCAAATCCGTCAGGAAGAACTCGCTAGGTATCTCAAAAATGCTACTGATAAAGAAGCAAAGATCATTGATAAGGTCACTAAAAGCATGATGCAAAAAATCATCAAAATGCCAGTGATCCAACTCAAAGCTGCCTGTAAAAGAGGTGATGCAGAAAATCTCATCGACTTACTCAGCGATCTATTTGATTTAGAAAATCAGAAAGAAAATCATTAAAAAGCCGTCATTTAACGGCTTTTTTTGTGCGTCTCGCATAAATCTCCATTAAAGACGTTTAAATTTGAGCAGAAAAGAGAATTAAGGGCTTCTTCATGATCATCACAAAAATAGTGGCCACCCTCGGCCTTGTATTATTATTCCCCATCCTTAGCGCTAGTAGTCAGACAGACCTGTACATCCTGTATATGGAGAACGACAAAGTTGGCTTGAAAAACAACCAGTCTGAAATCCTCATACCTGCTCAATATCAGCAAATCGGATGGTCTAGCATGGCTACAGCGGCTGTCACCGGCACGATTGGCTACAAGGAAAATAACTTATGGGGCTTGATGGACATGTCTGGGAACAAGCTCACTAGAGCTATTTTTAAGCATATCGAACCCTTCACTAAAGGACATTTATTGGTAGATGAAAATGGTAAAAGAGGCTTGATACAAACTTCGGGGAAATCTAGTACCTCAAGAAAATATAGCTCATTGAGTCCTGCAGGAGATCATATTATCTATAGTTTGTCGGGACTAGTTGCTGATCGCTATGGACTGATGAATTACACGGAAAAATCATTGATTGCTCCCGATTTCAGCAAAATCGAGTATCTGCCAAACACTGGACTGAGAGCAAAAACAGCAGAAGATAAGTGGCAAGCCTTCGATAGTCAGGGAAGACTTTTGAGTAAAGAGTACTATGATGAGATCCAAGCATTTGATCAATACCTTTTACTCCAAAAAGGCAATTTCTTTGGCATGATAGACCTGAGGGGAAAGGTGCTCTTCGAACCTCAATATAAATATTTCATCAAATCTGAGAAGGGCAAACCAGAAGCACTTAGCTATGCTAAGTGGAAAAACCATCTAAATGCAGGCTATGCTAGCGTAATAGCCGCAGACTCTATCAAACCACTGCGCCATGATAAGCTTATAGCTTATTACAATAGCACTTTGGAGATACTAGATGACCAATATAGGGTGCTTCGCTCTTGGGATAATGTACAACTATTAGAAAGAAAGAATGATTACTTAATCCTCAAAAAGGGTGAAAAACTAGCAATTTACAGTTTGATTTCTGACACCATTACTGAGTTTGGCTATGATGATTATAAGGCCTTTGATCAAATAGTAGTGGTTCTTCAAGGGCAAAAGTGGGAAATCATCGAGGCTAGTACCTTGAGAAATATCCATTCTTTTGGGTTTCAATCTGTGGATGATCATTTCTCTGGAGACTTGTTGGCTGTTCGTTATCAAAACAGAACTGGTTTCATTTCTACATCAGGAGAGATATCGGTACCTTTTCTTTATGATCAAGCGGAAGCCTATTATCATGGCTATGCCATAGCGATCAAAGATGGTATCTCAGGCATCATAGATAGTCAAGGAAACTGGACTGTAAATGCACGGTATGATTCTATCAAATGGCTCAAACCAAGCTATGCCTTAGGGAAAAAAGGGACTAAAGGAGAGCTCGTCTTAGCGGCAAATGATAGTGTCATTTTTAGCTCAAATGACTTCATCTACGCTATCAATGGGCACTTTGCCTATCGCAAAAATAAACAATATGGCCTGATCGATGGACTTGGAAAAGAAGTGCTCAAACCTATCTATGACAGCATTATCGTTCATTCTGAAGAAGCTGGCCTATTTGTAGTTCATCAAGGCAAGAAAAAGGGCTTGGTCAATAAAGAAGGTAAATTTAAAATTCCTCTTTCTGAGAGATTTGAACGCATCATACCTTCCGATTTTGAGTTTTTGGCAGTGAAAATCAATGGTCAGTACGGTTTTGTCGATTTTGATGGAAATCTTCGCATAGCCAATCGCTACGATAGTGTCAAAAACTACCAAAATGGCTTAGCTGCCATCATGCTGAGAGGCAAATGGGGGTTTATCGACCGATCAGAAAACATCATCATTCAGCCCTACTATGAAGAAGTTAGTCAGTTTGAAAATGGCTTAGCGAGCATTCGCAAAAATGGTAAATGGGGAGTACTCAACTTGAAGGGTGAAGAAATAGTAGCTCCTGTTTATGATCGTGTAGAGCGACTCAGTTCTGGTAATTTCCTAAGCTATCAAAATGGTCAAGTTGGCTACATTGAGAAAAATGGCAATGTACTCAGCTCTACGAAGTTTGATGACATCCAAGAACTTAGTGATGAGTACTTACTCATCAAACGCGGAGATGCCTACGGTGTCATGGATAAACAGGGTATCTATGTGGTATCCTTGATCTATGACTATGTCATGTATGATGCTTCTACTGGCCAGTTGTGGACTGCCGAAAAAGGAGAATGGAATAGTATTAAATAAAAATATAACTACTCCTCTTATCCACTTAATGGATTACAAAAAAACCGCTCATACTAAAATAAAGAGGTTTCTGACTTTATTTACTTTTTTAATTATGTAAGAGAACTACTTTTGCGCATCTCAAATTGATGGAACCATGATGCGATTATTACTCACGAGCTTTTTAGCAAGTCTTTTTTCAATCTCTACCCTACTAGCTCATACAGTTACAGGTAAGATAGTAGATCAAAATAATGCTCCTCTCAAAGATGTCTTTCTATTCGTCAAAGGCAAAAATGTCAATACGATCAGTAACGACTATGGTGTATTCAGACTAGATCCAGTAGCGATAGGTGATACCATCATCGTATCTCATTTAGGATTTGCCTATCAAGAAGTAGTCTTTGAAAACCCAAATCAGCCTCTACAAATCCAACTAACAGGCACAGCTATAGAACTTAGCCAAATAGTCGTAACACCAAACTCGGAAGCTATCAGTCGAGTAGTAAGAGCCGATCTCAAGCTAAATCCTGTCAACTCTTCACAGGAAATTCTCAGGAGAGTGCCTGGACTATTTGTTGCTCAGCATGCTGGAGGTGGTAAAGCAGAGCAGTTTTTCTTAAGAGGCTTTGACATAGACCATGGGACTGATATCCAACTGACTGTAGATGGACTCCCTGTCAATATGGTCTCGCATGCGCATGGTCAAGGCTATGCAGATCTGCACTTTGTCATTCCTGAGACCATCGATAAAATCAATTTTGCTAAAGGACCCTACTATGCAGATAAAGGCAACTTCACCACTGCTGGCTTTGCAGATCTACAGACTTTCAATAAACTACCACAAAGTAAAGTAATCTTAGAAGCTGGTAGATTTAACACACTCCGCGCAGTAGGTCTTTTTGACTTACTTGGAAGCACCGAGAATCACAGTGCCTATATCGCTGCAGAATACTTCGTCAATGATGGACCTTTTGACTCTCCACAAAATCTATTTAGAAATAATATTTTCGCTAAATACTCTGGTCAACTAAGCCCAAATGATTTCCTCACCTTCCAAGCTTCACATCTTGATAGCAAGTGGGATGCCTCTGGTCAAGTTCCCTTCAGGGCGATAGAAAGCGGAGATATCACACGATTTGGTGCGATAGATGATACGGAGGGTGGCGCTACCTCTAGACAAAATATTTCTTTGAAACATTTACGCTATTTGGAAAATGGCGCGAGTCTAGAAAACCAAGTGTTTTACAGCAAATACGATTTCTTACTTTTTTCCAACTTCACCTTTTTCCTCAATGATCCAATCAATGGGGATCAAGTCAAACAACAAGAGTCTAGAAAGATATTTGGCTGGAATTCTACCTATCAGCAAACACTTCATATTGGTAAGCAGCATATTCATCAACGTGTAGGTTTTGGCTTGAGAAATGATGTCATCGAAGACTTAGAATTGAGCAGAACCGTGAGAAGGTTCACCACTATCAGTACTCCTGTGCTGGCAGACATCAACGAGACCAATTTGTATGCGTTTACCGATTTTGAAGTAGAGATGGGTGATTTCCAAGTCACTGCTGGCCTGAGAGCTGACAACTTTTACTATGAAGTAGTGAACAAGCTAGACCCTAACTACAACAAGCAAACGGTCAGTCAGACTATCGTACTTCCTAAGTTTAACATTCTGTATACGCCAAGTCAAAATCTTCAGTTATTTTTCAAATCAGGAAAAGGATTTCACTCCAATAGTGCCAATGTAGCTGTCGCTAGAAATGGTAGACAAGTACTTCCAGCTGCATGGGGAGCAGACCTAGGTACCATTTGGAAGCCTGCCAACAACTTGATCATCACGCCAGCACTTTGGTATTTGTACCTTGATCAAGAGTTTGTCTTCGTAGGAGATGAAGGCGTAGTAGAGCCAAGTGGACGCTCTAGAAGAACTGGTGTAGATTTGAGCATTCGTTACCAAATCAATAAATGGCTTTTTGCTGATGCAGATCTCAACTATGCCAATCCGAGATCAATAGATGAAGCTAGAGGAGAGGATTACATCCCCCTAGCTCCTGATTTCACCAGTACGGGTGGTTTATCCTTTCAGTTTCCGAGCGGTATATCTGGTAGTCTTCGCTACAGACACATCGCAGATAGAGCTGCCAATGAGGACAGAAGTACGATCGCTAGAGGATATTTCATTACAGATTTAGCTTTGTCATATACCAAGAAGAACTTCGAAGTAGGTTTCAATATCGAAAACTTATTTGATCAGGAATGGGAAGAAACACAGTTTGACACAGAGTCTCAGCTCCAAGGGGAGGCAAGTTCTGTGTCGGAAATTCATTTTACGCCAGGCACGCCATTCTTCTTTAAGACGAGGATAGCTTTTACTTTCTGATCTAAAATGTGGGCTATTGAGCCTTGAGATTTTCTATTTAAAAAGAAGGGCGTAATTTTGTCCCCTCAACAATTGAAAAAACTATGACAGCATATGTGTTTCCGGGACAAGGTTCCCAGTTTCCTGGTATGGGAAAAGAGCTTTATGAATCATCAAGCGAAGCTAAAGCCCTCTTTGAAAAAGCAAATGAGATCCTTGGCTTTCGTATCACAGATATCATGTTTGAGGGTTCGGAAGAAGATCTGAAACAAACAAAAGTCACGCAACCTGCTATCTTCCTGCACTCTGTGATTTTGGCTAAGGTGAGTGAAAATTTCAAACCTGATATGGTCGCTGGGCATTCTTTAGGTGAGTTTTCTGCCTTGGTTGCTAATGGTGTATTGGCATTTGAAGACGCGCTCAGACTCGTGTATCAGCGTGCCCTCGCAATGCAAAAAGCCTGTGAGATCAATCCATCTACTATGGCTGCCATACTCGGTCTTGAAGATGAAAAAGTGGAAGAAATCTGCGCTAGCATCAGCGATGAGATCGTGGTAGCTGCTAACTACAACTGCCCAGGCCAACTCGTAATCTCTGGCTCAAACAAAGGTATAGAAATCGCTTGCGAAGCCATGAAAGCGGCAGGTGCTAAGAGAGCTTTGCCACTTCCTGTAGGGGGTGCTTTCCATTCACCACTCATGGAGCCAGCTAGAGAGGAACTCGCAAAAGCAATCAGTGAGACGGCATTTCACCAGCCGACATGTCCTGTTTATCAAAATGTAAGCACTACTGCGGAGACAGACATAGAGCGCATCAAAGCTAACCTGATCTCTCAGCTAACTGCTCCAGTGAAATGGACTCAATCCGTACAAAACATGGTAGCAGATGGTGGCACTCACTTCATAGAATGTGGCCCTGGAAAAGTCCTTCAAGGATTGATCAAAAAAATCCATAAAGACGCGGAAGTAGCCAGTATATAAAGCATCGAAAATCCTCTCTTAACCGTGAGGATTTTTTTATGCTTCAGATTTATCTAGTCGCTTGGCCGATAATTTGTCTGGACAAGCATCGAGCAAGTCTTTCATGCTCACTTTTAGCACTGAGTGGATCATGTCAGGGACTAACTCTACCAAAGGCATCAGTGTAAATCTCCTCTCTTGAATAAATGGATGAGGTACTTTAAGGTCAGGTAGATCTAACACTTGTTCTCCATAAAAAAGGATATCAATATCAATCAATCGAGCGCCCCATTTCTCGAAGCGAACCCTTCCCATTTCTAGCTCGATCGCTTGAAGTTGAGCCAGTAGCTCAAGGGGTTCAAGCTCAGTTTTTAATATCAAAACTTGGTTTAAAAAGTCCGCTTGATCTGTTTTTCCCCAAGCAGCAGTCTCATAAAAGTCCGATGATCGATCGATCTTCCCTACTTTTTTTGAAATCAACTGACTGGCAATGACTAGATTCTGCTTAGTTTCTCCTAAATTTGAACCAAGCAGTAGTATGATTGACTGCATGTGGGTTATTTTTTCCACAATCTTATTTAAACATTTGATGAATAACAAAGCTTTTAAGCTTTAGCAAACTAAAATTCCAATTATGAAATTCTTAGGAAACGTATTAGCCGTCATAGTCGGCTTGATCATTTTCAACATGATCGCATTTTTTCTCTTTTTCGGTATCATAGGTATCATGGCTAGTAGCAAGGAAGAGGTAAAAGTCAAAGCCAATTCAGTCTTGCATCTAGACCTGAACAAGATCATCGTAGATCGACCTGTTGAAGACATGGACTTTCCATCTCCATTTCCAGGCTTGATTGTCAGTGGACAGATTAGTGTTCTCGATGTCAAAAAGGCTATCAAAAGAGCCGCAGAAAATGACAATATCAAAGGCATCTACTTAGAAACAGGATTTCTAAGTGGTCTACCAGCCATACATAAAGAAATCAGAGATGAGCTCCTTGCTTTCAAAGCATCTGGTAAGTTCATCACAACCTATGCAGAGATCTACAACGAAAACGGCTACTATGTAGCTTCTGTTGCTGACGATATCTTGCTCAACCCAAAGGGAGGAATGGAATTCGATGGCTTTACTTATGAAGCAGTATTCTTCAAAGGCACTTTAGATAAGCTTGAAGTGAAGCCTGAAATCTTCAGAGTTGGTGATTTCAAAAGTGCAGTAGAGCCTTACTTACTTACAGAAATGAGTGAGGCAAGTGCCGCACAAACCAAGTCTTATCTAAGTAGTCTTTACAATCAATTTTTGCAAGATGTTTCAGAAAGCCGTGATATCCCTGTAGCAACACTTCAGAGTATGGCTGATAATTTGAGCATCACCAATGCACAGTCAGCTTTGGACAACAAGCTAGTGACCCAATTAGCCTACGCTGATCAGAAAAATGATTTGCTTAGAGAAAAACTTGGACTTGGTGAATCAGACAAAATTGAACTAATTAGCATGAGTAAATTCCTCACTGCTACTGATAAATTTAAAAGCAGCAATGACCAAATAGCACTCATCGTAGCAGAAGGAGAAATCGTCTCAGGAAATGTATCTGATGGTACTATTGGCTCAGAAGCATATGCTAAAATGATCCGTGAAGCAGCCAATGATGATAAGATTAAAGCAATCGTCTTGAGAATCAACTCTCCAGGTGGAAGTGCACTAGCCTCTGATGTGATGTGGAGAGAACTCCAACTAGCTAAGGAGAAAAAGCCTGTGATCGCCTCTATGTCTGATGTAGCAGCCTCTGGAGGATACTATATCGCTGTGGCAGCTGATACTATTGTAGCTCAACCAAATACTATCACGGGTTCTATAGGCATCTTCGGCATGTTTTTCAATGCTCAAGACTTCTTAAAGAACAAACTTGGTGTCACTACTGACCATGTCAACACCGCCCAGCATTCAGATATGTTTAGTATGACGAGAGAGCTGACGAAAGTAGAGCGTGACTATATCCAATCGTCTATCAATGAAGGGTATGAAAATTTCACCCAACTGTGTGCAGATGGTAGAGGCATGTCATTAGAAGAACTAAAAAGCATTGCTTCAGGTCGTGTGTGGAGTGGAACAGAAGCTAAAGAAAGAGGTCTAGTTGACATCTTAGGTGGATTAGATGATGCCTTAGCGATCGCTGCCGAAAAAGCCAACATAGGGGATGATTATGGCTTGAGGGTGTTCCCAGCCAAACAAACATTTGTAGAGAAAATTCTAGAAAGCTTTGGGGGCAATATAGAAGCTCGCTACATGCAACATAAATTAGGCGATCTCTATCCTATCGTACAGCAAGCAGAAAAAATCAAGCAAATGGAGGGCATCCAAGCTAGAATGCCTTACCAGTTTAGCATTAAATAATCAATCAGTAAATATCAAAGAAGGCTGTTTCTTGAGTGGAACAGCCTTTTTTTATTAGAGAATAATTTGACTATTCTACTTTCCCGATATGAATGAGTGCATCACCAGCATTGACTACTGGTAGATTATTTAAGCAAATGACAAAGCCATCATAAGGACTTTTTACAGGAACCTTAACCCTACCATATGGGTCAGTGATTTTAGCAAGCATCTGGCCTTTTTTGACCTTCTCACCATACTGCACTGTAGGGTTAAAAATACCCGAAACCTTTGCACGTTCCCATGTGCTAGCTGCCATGACGATGGATTCTCTAGGCTCATGCACTTGATCTTTCATCTGAAGGTGGTGCATAAGACGCTGAGTGCCTTCTATGGCTTCTTTGACTACCAACTCATCTAGGCGCATCGACTCTCCTCCTTCATAGACTAGTATCGGTTTACCCTTTTTGTAAGCTTCCTTTCTGAAGCTTTTGTCAATCAATCCTGAATTGATGATGAAAGGTGCACCAAAGGCCTTAGCCAATGCTACGCTCTTCTCATCTTTAAAGTCTGCTCGTACTTGAGGATAGTTAGAAAGCATGCGTCCGCCTGTATGAAAGTCTATCCCCATATCGATATTAGGCAATATTTCATTGGTCAGTATGTGTGCAATCTGAGAAGCTAATGAGCCCTTTTTACTCCCAGGAAAGCTCCTATTGAGATCTCTTCCATCAGGAAAAGTCCGAGAGGTACTGAGAAAACCATAGACATTGATAAGTGGAATCGCCACAACAGTTCCTCGCTTGGGTTTGAGCATATTGTCAGTGATCATACGCTTGACAGCATCTATGCCATTGATCTCATCTCCATGCAAGCCTCCACTGACTAGTAGCACTGGGCCATCTACCTTTGAGCGGTAAATAAACACTGGTAAATCAATTAAAGTATGTGTAGGTAGTCTAGCGATATTGATATCAAGCTGTATATTTTGACCCGGACGGATTTTAACTCCGTTGATGATTATATCTCTCATGTCTTAAAAATACTCCCTTTGAGAGGGTTTTGGATATTTTTTGGGATAAATTTATCGATTAGCCTATTTTTGTGTAAAACAGCCTTTCATGCAGATTTTAGAGAATATCTCCCTCCAAGCTTACAATACCTTTGGGATAGATCAAAAAGCCAAATACTTTGTGGTGATAAAAACCCTAGAGGAGGCGCAGAAATTGGTCAAAGAACCGATTTTTTTGAATCATAAAAGACTCATCCTTGGAGGAGGATCAAATATTCTTTTGACTGAAGACTTTGATGGATTGGTCATCAAAAATGAGATTCTGGGAATTCAGAAAACTAAGGAGACTACAGATCATACCTACCTACAAGTAGGTGCTGGAGTTTCTTGGCATGAATTTGTGTTAGAAACTATACAACTTGGCTTAGGAGGCGCAGAAAATATGTCGCTAATACCAGGCACTGTAGGCGCTGCACCTATGCAAAATATTGGAGCTTATGGCGCAGAGCTCAAGGACATATTCCATGAACTTGAAGCTGTGGAGATCGCTACAGGATCTGTTCACCATTTTGATAAAGATACTTGTGAGTTTGGCTATAGAGAAAGCATTTTCAAACATCAAGTGAAAGACCAATACCTCATCACAGGAGTGACTTTTAAGCTTTCTAAAAAGCCTCAATTCAATACGAGCTATGGTGCTATATCTGATACACTTCAAATGATGCAAGTAGCAGAACTCAGCCTCAAAGCTATCAGTGATGCAGTCATCCATATCCGTCAATCGAAGCTTCCAGATCCAAAAAAAATCGGTAATGCGGGAAGTTTTTTTAAAAACCCTAGCATTCCAGCTAGTCAATTTGAACAGTTAAAATCTACTCATCCAAACATCCCTGGCTATATACAAGAAGACGGCACAGTCAAGGTTCCTGCCGCTTGGCTCATAGAGCAAACTGGCTGGAAAGGCAAAACAATGGGTGCAGTAGGTGTACACGTCAATCAGCCACTCGTACTAGTCAACTATGGCGGAGGAAAAGGCCGTGAGATTTTAGCTTTGAGCAGAGAAATTCAATCCTCTGTCAAAGAGCAGTTTGGTGTAACGCTTAACCCTGAAGTAAATATTTATTGAGGGAGGTATTGCTCTAAGTACTCCTTCATCTCATCCTGAAGCATGATGGCTTCAGCACGTGCCATCTGGGCAAAATCTTTTCCTGATGAAGCATAAATGATACTTCTGGTAGCATTGACTAAAAGACCGCACTGTGCATTCATCCCAAATCTAGAGACTTCCTCTAAGCTGCCGCCCTGCGCTCCTACACCTGGTACTAGTAGAAAATGATCTGGAACGATCTTTCGAATCCCCTCTAAGGCTTGTGCTTGTGTAGCTCCTACTACATACATCATCTGGTCAGTACTCGCCCATTCTTGGCTTTTCTTTAAGACCTTTTCATAAAGCTTTTCTCCAGATCTGAGTTCAAGCTGCTGAAAATCTCCACTACCTGAGTTAGAGGTCAACCCTAATAAGATGACCCATTTGTCTTGACGCAAAAATGGCTCGACAGAGTCTGCCCCCATATAAGGAGCTACAGTGATCGAGTCAAAATCCATCTGCTCCAAAAATGCTTTTGCATATAAATTGGCTGTATTGCCAATATCTCCGCGCTTAGCATCTGCTATGGTGAAAATCTCCTTTGGGATATACTCGATTGTCTTGCGAAGCGACTCCCACCCTTTTGCTCCCAAAGCTTCATAAAAAGCAATGTTTGGCTTATACGCCACGGCTATATCAGCAGTAGCATCTATGATCTGCTTATTGAACTCAAAAATCGGGTCTTTCCTTCTCAATAAATGCTCTGGGATCTTGGTGATATCAGTATCTAATCCTACGCAGAGAAAAGATGATTTTCTTTGTATTTGGTCAAAAAGCTGTGCTCTGGTCATGATATATTTCTATGGTTGGGCAAAAATAAAAGAAAAAAGAAAGGCCACCCCATTTTTGGAGTGACCTTTTGAAAGTTCATTATTTAATTTCTTTGAGCAGCTCTTCGATAGCTCTTTCGAGTTGTTGATCTCTGCCTTTATCAACTACACCAGGCATATTTTTGACTTCAATGTCTGGCTTAGTTTCATTATTTTCAAGCCATTCGCCAGCTTTGTTTTTAGCACTGATCGGCACAGCACCCCAACGAGTACCATCAGGTAATCCTTCCCATCCAGCAAAGCTACAAGTACCTGGTACTGGCATGCCGACAGTCTTGCCAATGCCAAGGTCAGTATATCCACAAGCAAAGCAATGTCCATCGCTATAATTGGCTTCATTGAACATAGCGAGTGTAGGTTTAGTCCATCTTGCTGTAGGCTCAAATCCTACTTCTCTATCCTCAGTAGCATAAGTCAAGAACTTCTCTCCAGTAAAGAACATGGCCAAATCAGCTACTAAGTCACCTCCACCATTGAATCGTGTGTCTACGATCACAGCTTCAGATTCACTATACTTACCCATCATCTCTTCAAATACAGTTCGGTACGGACCATCACTCATTCCAGGAATATGCACATAGCCTAATTTACCATTACTTGCTTTTGCTACCTCCTCTTGGTTCTTTTTCACCCATCTTCTGTAGAGCAATCTATTTTCTTCTCCTAGTGAGATTGGCTTGATCGTCACTTGCTGACGAACTTTAGTCTTTGGATCTACAATATCAAGTAGCGTAAATTTACCCGCTCTTCTATTCAGGTACTGCGCGACATCTTTATCAGTAGCGATAGTAACTCCATCTATCTTTTCGATCAACATACCAGGTTTGATTTTTAGATCAGCCTTATCTAATGGACCTCCTTGGATGATCTCTTCGATCAAAATACCTTCAGATTTATGATTGTAATCCATAAATATCCCTAAAGAGGCTGTTGCGTCCGCCTCAGGGATGCTTCTACTATACCTTGCTCCAGCATGAGATACATTGAGCTCACCGATCATTTCAGAAAGCATTTCTGAAAATTCATAACTATTACCAATGTGTGGGAGGTACTTAGCATATTCCTTTTTCATTAGGTCCCAGTCTACCCCATGCATATCAGGTGTGTAGAATATCGCTTTGGTACGCAACCATACGTGCTCAAACATATAGGCTCTCTCAGCAATTTCATCCAAAGGCATATCACCACTGATCGAAATCATGTCTCTTTTACCGTTATCAGGATTGATCTTAGAGATGCGTCCATCGCTTAAGAGATAAAGGTTTTTCATATCCTTATCCCACTGAAGTGAACCAAAACCAGCATTGAGTGCGATCTCTTGCTTGGTTTCTCTTGTTCTCAGATTAGTACTCCAAAGATTCATCCCTCGCTCAAATCTGGCTAGGTAGTATAACTTCTCTCCATCTTTAGAAAGTACCGCATCGCCTAATGAAGAGCTATGGATAGTCAGCCTAGCTTTTCTATCACGAATATCTTCTAGTTCAAATTTCAGATCTTTAGAAGGTGTTGCTTTCTCCTCCTTTTTGTCTTTATCATCCTTTTTCTCTTCTTCTTTTTTAGCCCCTTTTTCTATCTCTTTGAGCAGTTCAAAATCGTCCTTGCTCAAATTGAATCTATCCCAAGCCTCTTGAGTAAAGAACATGCTGTAAACGTCTGATTGAGTAGCGCCACTCGTAGCATAACTTCTCAAACCATCACGATCACTGAACCATAGCATTTGCTTACCTTCATTGACCCACTTAGGACGAGAGTCTCCATAGCCGCTTTGGGTCAGATTGACCATTTCTTTAGAGCCATCTGCAGCAAGTAAAACCACTTCACCATTAGACATAGTTGGTCTGTAGCTAGCGAGAAGCCACTTGCTATCTGGACTCCAAGTGAAGTACTGATCGCCATCTTGCATATGAAAAAGCTCCTCTGGCGTCAGTAGCGTAGTCATTTTCTTAGTTGCCAAATCCATCACCTTAAGGGTACGTCTAGCTTCGATGAAGGCTAGTTTTTTGCCATCTGGAGAAAGTTGTGGCATGTAGTTATCATATTCATTGCTCACGAGTTCCTTTTCTTCCAAAAGAGTAGATGCAAAGAAGAATGGCTCTTCTGACCTCACTCTCTTTGTTTGAAATATGACCCACTTACCATCCTGCTCTCGCGCATAGATGATTGACTTACCATCTGGCGCAAAGCTCACAAATCGCTCCTGCTCAGCAGTTGTAGTGATGCGCTTAGTGATAGATCCATCTACAGAAGTAACAAAAACCTCTCCCCTAGCGATCACAACTACTTCTTTACCATCAGGAGAAATATCCATTTCTCTAATACCTCCATTGATAGAAATGAAGCTGTCCTTGTTCTTAATGTCTTGCGTGCGAAGTGTCACAGCTAGCTTTTGTGGAGCTTCTCCAGCTTTTGCTGTGTAGAGTTCTCCATCATAGCTAAAACTCATCATGCCATTTTGAGCAATGCTGAGCGAACGTACTGGATGTAATTTAAAATCTGTGATTTGCTTTCGCTCTGTAGGATTAGCCAATGAAAGCTGGTGTACATTAAACGTTCCGCTTTCCTCACTCAAAAAGTAAATGCTCTGCTCATCTGGCGCAAAGACGGGGTTTCTATCCTCTCCATAAAACTTCGTGATCATCTGATGCGATTTAGACTTGGCATCATATACCCAAATGTCTCTAGCTATACCTGATTCATGATGTTTTCTAAACTCATTTTCCCCACCTTTTTTATCATGATAGATCATTTTGCTGCCATCCTTGCTTACTTGCACATATTCCGCAGGTACCGTCCAAACCATGTCTACACGACCACCAACAGCTGGCACACTGTATAATTCAGGTTGAGAGCCAGTAGGATACTGTCTATGAGAAGCTAAGTCTTGGCGTACTCCCCCAAAGATCACTGATGAACCATCAGCAGAAAAGCTATATGGCATCTCGTCCGAAGAATGGTAAGTCAATCGCTGGGCTGGCCCTCCCGCTGCATCCATGATGAAAACATCAAAATTTCCATATCTATCAGAGGCAAAGGCTATCTTCTGACTATCCTTACTCCAGACAGGCATGTAATCGTGCCCTTCATGAAAAGTCAACTGAGTAGCGGCTCCACCAGAGGTAGCTACTGCATATAAGTCACCCTTGTAGGTAAAGACTATTTTCTGACCATCAGGAGAGATGGCTGGATAGCGAGCCCATTTGGGACTCACTTGAGCTACCGAAACTAGCGTCAGCAAACTCAATAACAAACTAAAAGTGTATTTCATAGGATTTGATTTGATGAATGATTGAATTTCGAAATTACTAAAAATGGAGTTACTAAACTCGTTTATTTGATCAATGGATAAAGTTGATTAAATATGGATACATATCATAAAAAAGCCTCTCTAGTTAATAGAGAGGCTGTTGTGTTTAGATATATTCTTCACCTTTGTTTTTAGCATCAGCAACAAAGTCTCGAAACTTACTTTCCGCATCTTTTTTACAAATCAAAAGCACATTATCTGTATCAGCTACTAAGTAGTCTTCTAAGCCTTGGATTACGATTAGCTTATCTTTTGGTGCTTGGATATAGCATCCCTGACTATCGTATGTAAGCGCATTGGCATCTATGACATTTTGATTTTCATCTTGCTCTCGAAGCTCGTGAAGTGAAGTCCAAGAACCGAGATCCGACCATCCAAAGTCTCCTAAGACAACATACACCTCACTATCTTTTTCAAGAACTGCATAATCTATGGAGATATTTTTACAGAGCATGTAGGCCTTTTTGATAAAATCGGCTTCACGGTCTGTATGAAAGCTAGGAATCCCCTCTGCAAAAACCTCTGCTAGCTCAGGCTCATGTTTTTCAAAAGCCTTGATGATACTCTGAGCAGACCAAATGAAAATACCTGCATTCCACACAAATTCTCCACTTTCTACAAATGTTTTAGCTAGGTCTAGGCTAGGCTTCTCTGTGAAAGTTTTGACTTTTTTGATCGGATTATCACTTGGGTTGTATTGGATGTAGCCGTAGCCAGTCTCTGGCCTGTTGGGTTCTATACCGAGAGTCAGTAGTTTATCTGAATCAGTGGCGGCAGTGATTGCCTGCTGGACCTTCTCATGAAAAAGCTGTTCGTTGATAATCAAATGATCCGAAGGTGCGACCACAAGTATGGCCTTTGGATCTATGACTCGGATTTTATACGCTGCATAAGCAATACAAGGTGCCGTATTTCTCCGGATAGGTTCGAGCAGTATTTGATGGTCACTAAGCTCTGGTAGTTGCTCTTTGACCAGATCTCCATACAGTTCATTAGTGACCACATAGATTTGATCACTTGGACAGATCTGCAAGCTTCTTTGATAAGTCATTTGAAGAAGTGATCTCCCAGTGTTTAGGACATCTAAAAATTGCTTCGGATGATTATTTCTGCTGTAAGGCCAAAATCTACTACCGATCCCGCCCGCCATGATC
The DNA here is from genome assembly GCF_016464625.1 of Penaeicola halotolerans. Taxonomy (GTDB): domain Bacteria; phylum Bacteroidota; class Bacteroidia; order Cytophagales; family Cyclobacteriaceae; genus Penaeicola; species Penaeicola halotolerans. Next base: position 116,194 of record NZ_JAEAGO010000001.1, on the reverse strand, counting down.
ACTACATGCGTATGGTTTTTTTGCATTTTATTTTACGATTCCTTCTTTGATGAGATCATGCAAATGAACAAAACCAGCGATTTTTCCATTATCAGTGGCTACAAGTTGCGTGATGTTAAAAGCTGTCATCACGTTAAACGCCTCTACTGCATATTGGGTTTTGTCGATAGTCTTTGGACTTGGAGTCATGATATCTTGTGCCCTAATGTGCGAAATATCAGTATACTTTTCAAGCATTCTACGCAAATCCCCATCTGTGACGATACCAACCAGTTGCTCTTGACTATCGACTACAGCAGTTGCTCCTAACCTTTTACCTGATATCTCTACGATCACTTTCTTGATATCTGCATCTACCGCTACTACAGGTATGGCATGCTTAGAGATGATGTCTTCTACTGTGAGATAAAGCTGCTTACCCAGCGCACCTCCTGGATGATACTTAGCAAAATCCCTGCTACCAAACTGCTTGGCTTCCATCAGACAAACTGCCAAAGCATCTCCCAAAGCCAGATGTGCTGTAGTACTAGTAGTGGGTGCGAGATTGTTTGGACAGGCTTCCTCTCCTATGGTAGCATTGAGTACAAAGTCCGCATGCTCCGCCAAGTAAGATTTCGTATTGCTTACCAAAGCAGCCAGCTTTGATCCAGTGCGCTTGATCAAGGGGACGAGTACTTTGATCTCTGGTGTATTGCCACTTTTGGAGATACAAATCACCACATCCTGATCTTGAATCATGCCTAGATCACCATGAATGGCATCTGCTCCATGCATAAAAAGCGCAGGTGTTCCTGTAGAATTGAAAGTAGCCACCATTTTTTGAGCGATGATAGCACTCTTGCCTACACCTGTGACGACTACCCTACCTTTGCAGGTTAATATTTCTTTGACACAATTCTCAAAATCAGTATCTATCAGATCCGCTAGCTTTCTGACAGCATCTGCCTCATTTATTAATGTACGTATAGCAGAATCCTTAATATTTTTTTCTAACTTCAATTTGTCCAAGGTTTATGATAAATTTGTCTGACAAATATACGACAAGAATCAATTTTCTTTTGGTAATCATCGGTCGTTAATGAAGATTGAAGTGGAGCAACAAATCAAGAGCAAACTAAAAGAAGTATTTGGCTTCAGCAATTTCAGGGGAAATCAGGAAGCTATAATCAATAATATATTATCAGGTCGCAATACCTTTGTGATCATGCCTACGGGAGCTGGAAAGTCCCTCTGCTATCAGTTACCTGCCATCGTGAGAGAGGGTACAGCCATTGTTATTTCTCCACTGATAGCTTTGATGAAAAATCAAGTAGATCAGCTTAATGCGGTGAACATCAAAGCTAACTTCCTAAACTCTACCCTGACTAAAACAGAAAGCAATAAAATCAAAAAAGAAGTGCTCTCTGGAGAAGTCAAATTGCTCTATGTAGCCCCAGAGTCACTCAATAAGGAAGAAAATATAGCATTTCTCCAAAAATCAAACATCTCTCTAGTCGCTATCGATGAGGCGCACTGTATCTCAGAATGGGGTCATGACTTTCGTCCTGAGTATAGAAAGATCAAACAAATCATCGCTATGATCGGTAATTTACCCATCATCGCACTTACGGCTACAGCTACTCCAAAAGTCCAAATAGACATCCAAAAAAACCTTCAAATGGAGGATGCGGATGTATTTAAATCTTCGTTCAATCGAAAAAATCTTTATTACGAAGTAAGACCAAAGATCAAGAGCGAATCGAAAAAGCAGCTGATCAAGTATGTGAAATCTCATAAGGGTAAATCTGGTGTGATCTATTGCCTTAGTCGTAAAAAAGTAGAGGAAATAGCAGAGCTACTCAGTGTGAATGGTATCAAGACAGCACCATATCATGCGGGATTGGATGCTTCTGTGCGGATGAAAAATCAGGATGATTTCCTCAATGAGGAAGTAGATGTGATCGTAGCAACTATTGCTTTTGGTATGGGGATAGATAAACCAGACGTTAGGTTTGTCATTCACTATGATACACCTAAGTCGCTAGAAGGCTATTATCAAGAGACTGGCAGAGCAGGAAGAGACGGACTGGAGGGCAATTGCATCATGTTTTACAAGTATGAGGACATCATCAAATTGGAGAAATTCAACAAGGATAAGCCTGTCAACGAGCGTGAAAATGCAAAGCTCTTGCTACAAGAAATGGCCTCCTATGCGGAATCCTCAGTATGTAGAAGAAAGCAGCTCTTACATTACTTTGGCGAGCGCTTTGATGAAGAGTGTGGCTTCTGTGATAACTGTCAAAAGAAAAAAGAAACATTTGATGCCAAAGAGCCTCTCCAACTAGTACTCAAGACAGTACTTCAGACCAAAGAACGATTTGGCATCCCGCATATATGCAATGTCATCAGAGGCGTACATAGTGAATACACAAAGAGCTACAGCCATGACAAATTAGACGTTTTTGGCAAAGGTGGAGAACAGCAAGAAGTCTTCTGGAAAGCTGTGATTCGTCAAGGCATGATCGAAGAATTCTTAGAAAAGGATATCGATAACTATGGTGTAATTCGCCTCACGGAAAAAGGTAAATCCTTCATCAATGATCCTTTTGGCATTACCTTTAGCCATGATCATGACTTCACCTCTATGACTGCTGAGTCAGAAGTAGCCGAAGTGCAAAATGCAAGCTCCAAGGCATACGATGAGAAGCTTTTTGAACTGCTAAAAGCTGAAAGAAAAAAGGTAGCTAAGTCTAAAAACCTACCCCCGTATGTCATCTTTCAAGATCCTTCGCTCGAAGAGATGGCTACACTCTACCCTACTACTCGAGATGAACTCGCCCAGATCAATGGTGTAGGTATGGGTAAAGTAGTGAAATTTGGTTCGAGCTTTTTGGAGCTGATCAAAAACTATGTGGAAGAAAATGACATCATCACTGCTTCAGATGTGATCGTCAAAACTTCTGGCAGCAAGTCTAAGATCAAGATCTTTATCATCCAGCAGATAGACAGGAAAATAGATCTAAATGACATCGCTGATGCACAGGGACTCACGATGGATGAACTGCTCAGGGAGATCGAGCAAATCTGCTATTCTGGCACCAAACTAAATATCAATTACTACATCGACAATACGATAGATAGTGATAGACAAGAAGAACTCTATGACTACTTCATGACAGCAGATACAGACAACATCAAAGTAGCACTTAGCGAACTTGATGATGCTGACTTTAGTGAAGAAGAACTTAGGCTAATCAGGATTAAGTTTATTTCTGAATTTGCCAATTAACCAATACAAACCTTAAACAATGAATATATTACTTTTAGGATCAGGCGGAAGAGAACATGCTTTTGCTTGGAAGATAGTAGCTAGTCCACTTTGTAAAAAATTATACGTAGCGCCTGGAAATGCAGGCACACAACAAATAGCCGAAAATGCTGCCCTCAATATCAATGATTTTGATCAGGTCGCTTCATTTTCTTTGCAACACGATATCAACCTTATTGTAGTAGGTCCAGAAGAGCCACTAGTGAGAGGTATCAAAGATTACTTTCTGTCTATACCAGACCTTAGGCATATCCCTGTGATAGGTCCTGATAAGCTTGGTGCTACGCTAGAAGGCAGTAAAGATTTCTCTAAGAACTTCATGCTAGAACATGGCATTCCTACTGCAAAGTCAGCCACTTTTGTACCTAGTCAAATAACTGAAGCCATCGCATATGTCAGTCAGCACAGCCTCCCAGTAGTGCTCAAGGCTGACGGCCTAGCTGCTGGCAAGGGAGTACTCATCTGCCAAAGTCATGAAGAAGCTGCTCGAGAGATTAAGAGTATGCTGGTAGATCTTAAGTTTGGACAAGCCAGTGCCAAAGTAGTAGTAGAAGAATTTCTACAAGGTATTGAACTTTCAGTTTTTGTGGTAACGGATGGTAAGTCCTACAAAATTCTTCCAGAAGCGAAAGATTACAAGCGCATTGGAGATGGAGATACTGGACTCAATACTGGTGGCATGGGTGCTGTATCTCCTGTGGTATTTGCTACAACAGATTTTCTCCAAAAGGTAGAAGACCGCATCATCCAACCTACCATAAAAGGTCTGAGGAAAGCAGGCATGAACTACTCTGGCTTTATTTTCATCGGCTTAATGAACGTCAATGGTGACCCATATGTGATCGAATACAATGTACGAATGGGGGATCCAGAAACAGAGGTTGTACTTCCTAGAATCAAAAGTGATTTTGTAGCGATGCTTCAAGCTGTCGCTCATGAGACACTCGATCAGTATGCCTTAGAAATAGACGAAGAAGCTGCAGCTACAGTGGTCATGGTAGCGGGTGGATATCCAGAAAACTATGATAAAGGAGATGTAATCTCTGGACTAGAGCATATCAACAAAGCACTGGTTTTTCATGCAGGGACTAAACGTCACGAAAATGGCCATCTACTGACAAATGGTGGGCGCGTACTAACAGTGACAGGTAAAGGAAAAAGCATTGCTGAAGCCCTAGAATATGCTTACGCTGGTGTAGAAAAGATCCAGTGGAAAAACGTTAATTATAGAAAAGACATTGGAAAGGATTTACTTTCCTTTAATTTTAATCAGTGAAATCAAGTCGGAGTACCGGCAATACATATATAGAAAGGAAGGATTCATGTCGGGATGTGCAAGTTGTGGCACCGCCAATAGCGGTAGCGATGTAAAAGGATGTAATAATAATGGCACCTGTGGCACAGGCGGATGCAATAAGATGAACGCATTTGACTGGCTCGCCAATATGGATATGCCTATAGTTGATAAATTTGACATTGTAGAAGTCAAGTTCAAAGGAGGAAGAAAAGAGTATTTCAGAAATGTAGACAATCTCTCTCTCACTACAGGAGATCCTGTAGTAGTAGATGTACCAAACGGCCATCATTTGGGATTTGTGTCCCTTCAGGGAGAGCTAGTCAGGCTACAAATGCAGCGTAAAAAAGTAGCTAATAATGATGAAATCACCAGAATATATAGAGTCGCTACGGCAAAAGATTTAGAGAAATTTTACGAAGCGCAAGCTAGAGAAACACCGTGCCTCTATCGTACAAGGCAAATCATCGAAGAGCTAAAACTCCAGATGAAGTTATCAGATGTAGAGTTTCAAGCGGACAATTCTAAAGCTACATTTTTCTACTCAGCAGAAGACCGTGTGGACTTTAGAGAGTTGATCAAGCTGCTCGCTGGGGAGTTTAAAGTTCGCGTAGAAATGCGTCAAATCTCTCTCCGACAAGAAGCTGGTAGACTTGGTGGTATTGGAGTTTGCGGCAGAGAGCTTTGCTGTTCTACTTGGCTCTCGGACTTCAAAAGTGTAGGTACTTCAGCTGCACGCTATCAAAACTTATCACTCAATCCAAGTAAGCTTTCTGGTCAGTGTGGGAGGCTTAAGTGCTGCCTCAACTACGAGCTAGATACTTATATGGATGCACTTCAGGACATTCCCAAGGTAGAAGCTCCTCTGCAAACAGAACAAGGCAATGCCTATTTACAAAAAACTGATATCTTCAGAAAAATCATGTGGTTTAGCTATGGCGGAGATAGTAACTGGCATGCTATAGAGACTGAAAGAGTGAAAGAGATTTTGGTCCTAAATGAAAAGGGTAAAAAACCTGTCACCCTACTTGATGATGAACTAGAGATAGCAGATGCCAATGAAAGGCTAAATAGTGACCTAGAGCAAATCGATAAAAAATACGCGAAGAAAAAAGGTAACAAAAAGAAAAAGAAACGTAGACCATCTGATCAAGAACGAAGCGGTAATTCAGCAGCAAAATCTACCAACGAAAACCCTTCTGCCAAAAGAGAAGAGCCTTCTTTGAAAAGAGAAAACACAAACCCTAGACCTCCTAGAGATTCACAGCAGAGAAGACCTCCTAGAGAAGGGAATAGACCATCAAATGATAGTCAAACTGCCAATAGAGGTCCAAGACCAGAAAGTACTCCTAGACCTGAGAGACGTAATGTAAAGCCTCAGGAAAATCTTGGAACTACCGGAGAAAGCACAGAAAACAGAAGGCCAAAAAACAATAATAAAAGAAAAGGAAGAGGAAATAATCCCAACAGAGGGCCTAAACCTGATACATCAGCATGAGAAAATCTAACCAATGTATAGGTCTCATTTTTATCATACTTGCCATGATCGGATGTGATAACGATTTGGTATCTGAGGAAAATAAGACCTTTGCTGACTTCAATTGGTCTGAGACCGATACTACTCGTTTTGAGCTAGTGGTGAACGATACTACACAAGCACACTCACTCAGAGCGCAGGTGAGATACAATGCTGATTTTAAATACCATAATTTCTATATGACTTATTGGCTCCTTGACTCTATTGGAAATACCATCGACACTCAACTAGTGAATTTTTCACTTTTTGATCCAATTACCGGTAAACCACTAGGAGATGGATTTGGCTCATCGTATAGAAGTGACTATGTGCTAAATGAGTCATTGACATTTCCATATACTGGAAAATATGAGCTAAAACTACTCCAATACATGAGAGAATCTAAACTCAATGGAGTAGAGTCAGTGGGCTATCGACTGGAGCGTGCCGCTACTCAGTAAAGTACTTCAACATATCAGTCGTCAGCTTACCTTTATCTAACCAATACTGACGACTGAATACTCTCCTATAAGGCCAATTCTTATCACTAAGCAACATAGGAAGGTAAGCATGCGAATCCTTACTAGATCCCGCTAGAAAATAACGATTATCATCTGTCAATAACCCTCCGATTAGATGATCATTTTGCCACATCAGCACATCCATATATGGATAGTTGGTCATGGTTTTGACTATCTCATCTTCAGATAGCAGTGTCGCTAGCCTCTGTTGTAAAAACCACTCTTGCCCGAAACCACCCTCAGTATTGGCTTGACTTTCTGGACTGAAAGTACCCTCAGAAACTGATTTTGCAAATGCTAAATATTCTTTCAGTAGCTTTGGCCCATCATTTTTAGCTCCTGCTACCTGGAGTTGCTCTGGCCAGATGCTCGTAACCAAATGAATCGCTTGCCTAGCTCTGGTGATGGCTACATTGAGTCTATTGGCTCCTCCCACTTGGTTGAGGCTACCAAACTGCATCTGAAGTTTTCCTTTATCATCAGGAGCATAACCTATAGAAAAGATCAGTTGGTCACATTCATCTCCTTGGACATTTTCTATATTTTTAACAAAAGCCAGATTCATTATAGGTGATCCTTCAGATTTAGCATTTCGGTAATCTATGAGATCATAGATTAGGTGCTGCTGTTTTGCATTGAAAGTAATGATTCCTATGCTCTGCTGAGGATATTTTTGACTCAACTCTTCTAAAAGCAGTACAACCCGTTCAGCTTCTACCGGATTAGTCTGATGCTTCCAAGTGCCCTCCACTTTGATGTAATTGATACCTGGAATAGCATTTTTAGCCAGTTCGTAAGCCGGCAGCATATACAGCTTATCTTGATAAAAGTGCTTGTTAGAAAAAGCAATCAGATCAAAAGACTGACTTCTGTAATGGCCTTTTAGATGAACATTTAACAATTGGTTTTTGCATAAATCCAGAAGAGACTCTACCTCTAGCTCTGTCAGTTCGTCCTCCTCTACTTCAAGTCTAGGCTGATACAGATCAAAAGGTCTCAACTGCTGATCATCACCAGCGATGACTACCTGTCTTCCTCTCAGCATAGCTGGGAGACCCTTCTCCGCAAAGCACTGAGAAGCCTCATCAAAAATGACTAAGTCAAAGACACTTTCCATCGGAAAAAGTGCAGATACTGTCTCTGGAGAAGCAAGCCAGCAAGGTACCAACTGAAAAATCTCTTGAGCATAAGATTCAAATAGTCTTCTAATTGGCCAAATCTTTCGCTTTTTAGTGACTTGATGCTGTAGGTCTCTATATGTTACGCGGTTATTGAGACGGTTATACTCTACGGAGTTATAAGTTTGCTCTCGACAGTTCATCAGTACTATCTCTGCACTGATGGATAATTTCTCTTGAATATGCCAGATCAAATCCTGCTCAAGCTCATCAATATACATCGTAGAGGCCTTTCTCAGCACAGGAAACTTCACTTCGATATGATCGATCCAAGCTAACTTGATACTATTGAGAAAAAGTGCAGCAATGTCCTCATATTGATTTACTGTATCGGAAAAAATTAATTTCTGTATAGCGCCCTTTTCATCCTCGTGAAGACTCATCTTCATCTGATCATGTAAACAAATCTCATCAAAGTGCTGATCTAAAAAGTCAATCTCGGTTTTCAGTTCCTCAGGACTCTTCTCTAAAAACAAACTATGAATTTGTATGGAAGATAGATACTGAGACCAAGAAGAAAGCTGCTCTTGAAATCCCTCCACGTAAGCAATGATTTCGTCTAGTTGCTTGCACAGTTCTGGGTGACTTAGCTGTGAGAGCGACATTTTACTAGTCAGCTGAAGTAGTTTTGCAGTCAGCACCCTAGCCTCCCCTGCTTGATAGTTCGTCTCAAACCAAGCGTCTAGTACACGAGTATCTTTCTTATTTTCAGGTAGTTTAAGCCACTTGGTCTGCTCTAGTATAGTCTCTTGATGGGTAAAATTAAACTTACTGTTGATCTTCTGCTCCAGTATCTCTAATGACTTGACATCTTTTCCAAGATGATTTTTGCTCAAGGCTAGTTGAACGGCCTTAGATGATTTGGAAAAATACCGCCATTTCAGCCAAGGCAGCATACTCTTTTTGGCATCTAAGCCCTTGTACACTTCTTTGTAGACCTTTTGCAAGTCTTCCTGAGGAATCGTCCACTCAATACCAGGCTTTTCGAAAAGTCCCATAAAGACTCTATACCAGTTATCAAACCATAGCAAGTCTATCTCCTTTTCGGAGACCGAAAGGATCTCTTTCCATGCAGTAAAGGTCTTATAGTCATCTAGCAGCGCTCTCAACTGCACGATTTGATTTAAATTTTCTTCTAAGAAAAAGAGAAACTCAAAGTTGAGTGATTTGCCAAGTATCGCCTCCAATGAAGATATCCCCTCAGAGCGGTAGCCAGAGATTTCGACTAGCGCTGCTTTGATAGATCGCTGATCGCGCTGCTGATATCTTTCAAAAGTCTTACGATTTAGCCAAAAGCACTCCTGTTCATCATATAGATTGTGTCCTTTGAGATATCGTTTGAGCTTAGGTAGGAATAACGGCACCGTCTCGAGTGTGAAGTACTTGTAGTGTTGTGTGAGATCTACTTGAGCTGCTTCTGGATCTGATGTCAGGTAAAGCTCTTTGATACTCATTCCACACTCTGAAGTATCATATAGCGCATTTTTCATTTCATCAAGCTGTTCTGTGATCTGATCGATCATGCGACTACTTTGCAAAAATCTACGCTCAAGCTGGATACTATCTAGTCCATTATTGACTTGCTGATATTTGTCTAATGCATCTATCTGATAAGCAAGCTGTTTGTAAAGTTCCTTTCGGTCAGCTCTAAAGTCATGTACTATACCTGCAAATTGCTCTAGGCCTTTTTCTTCAAGCCTCTTGTATACCACATCCAGCGCTGCGCGCTTCTGAGAAACGAGCAGCACCCGCTTACCTCTACTAGCAAAGTCTGCCATCAAATTAGTGATCAGCTGTGACTTCCCTGTACCTGGAGGTCCTTGCACGACTATAGAGTTACCTTTTTTGACTGCTTTGAGCGCATTTTCTTGATGGGCATCTAGAGGATATGGTGTGTAGATATGCTCTTCTCGGATCTTATTGAGAAAATAAGTATAGTCTCTAGAGTGAGTTTCTAAAGGCTCCTGATCGCTGGCAAACTGCCTATGCAATAGTTCCTCAAGACTCCCTTCTTCAGAAAACTTCTCGATCAAAAAGTCATAATCTGGCGCTAAGTAACTATCTGACTGAGCAAATAAACCTAAAACTGCTTCAGAATAAAGCTTAAGCTCACCTGGCTTGGCCTCACTTTCTAAATCTTTCTTTTGATAAGCTTCAAACTTGCTGAGTTTGTTTTGAAAAAGATCTTGATTGAAATTGATCGCAACTGGGGATTCTTTGAGCAATTGGTAAAGCTGGGTCCTAAAAGCCAAACTATCTGTATCAAACCCTTCAAGCGTCTGCTCTAAAAATTCAGCACTTAACTTTTGTTCTTGAAAATGACTGTAGGCAAGTAAAAATGTACGATTGAGAATAGGAAAAGCATGCTTAGGGACTTTGAGCTCCCATCTGCTGTTTTGTGGTACTAGATTTACTGGGAAAAATAAAAGCGGGCATCTGACAACTTGCCCATTATTAAAAGCTCCTTTCACAAAGGGCCATCCTACGTAAAATTGTTTTTCTCCTGACTCCTGCTCTATGAACTTAGCAGTCCTTAAGATTTTTTTGAGCTTAGTCGAGACTGCATTGACATCCTCATCTCGTGGGTCTGCTACCTCACACAAATCGATGTTTTGTACCCGACTGATCATCTCCTCAATGATCCGAAACGATCCACCTTTTGCGATAAAATCAAAGTCTTGAAGATCGATCATCTGTTCTGAGGCTAATCTCAAAAGTAGTAATGAACGATTTCTGCTACTGAGATCAATCAACCTGTTTTGAAAGGTTTTCAAGACTTTTTCCATAGTATGCTATTTAAATGGAGAATCCTTTTCCTTGGCCATGTGTCGATAGACTACATGATCCATGATACCGGGAATCCACTTATTCAAGAATACTGCCAATTTGCCTTCTCCAGTGAGTACCACTTGACGCTTTCTACGCTTGACTGCGCTATAAATTTCCTTAGCCACATCTTCTGCGCTCATCATTTTACTCTCTTCACGAGGTGACTCTCCTTGAGATTTTCCATCAGCCGTGAGCGCATTATTTCTGATATTTGAGGTAGTAAAACCTGGACTGATTACCATGACATTTACTCCTCGCTTCATCACTTCTGTTCGAAGAGACTCCATGAATCCATTGATCGCATACTTAGAGGCTGTATAAGCTGTCCTCGCTGGAGTACCTCTGTAGCCATTGATCGAAGATACGGCCACTACGCTTCCTTTAGAAGCTAAAATATATGGCAGACAATACTTAGTAGCATATACAGTTCCATAAAAATTCACATCTATCACCTGCTTGAAAACTGACAATTCAAGGTCTTCAAAAAGCGCACGCATGGAAATCCCAGCATTGTTGATCAGGATATCTATGTGACCATATTGTGCCATGACTTCCTGAGCCATCCGTATGTTATCTTGTTCAGATGCCGCATCTGCTAAGACTGCAAGGCAATCTATCCCCTCTCTTTGTAGAGATACTAATGTCTCATCGAGCTTGACACGACTACGCCCAGTGATGACTATCTTTGCCCCTGCTTTTCCAAACTCGTGTGCAGTGGCTTGTCCAATACCTGAGGTGGCTCCTGTGATGATGACTACTTTATCCTTTAGCATAATCTAAAATATATAACAGCACAAAAATATGTAAAAATGAATAGGTAGCTCGATTTAAAATCAGTCATAAGTTAACCAATATATAAAGCTCCCACAATAACAGACGATTAAGTTTTAACTAATCTATCTAATCAAAGTTTTGAGGAAGTATTTATCCATAGGAATAGAGTGACTAGGCCTCGTCTAGCAACATTTATTTTTGTATTTTTGCGCGCTATGGCGAGAAATAAAATGAAGAATCAAGTCATTGAAGACTTGTTGGTAGAGCGTATCGCATCTGAGGGCAAATGTCTTGGACACTATGATGGCAAGGTAGTTTTCATAGAGAAAACTGCTCCGGGAGATGTTGTGGATGTGCGTGTCAGAAAGTCCAAGAGTAGCTTCATCGAAGCTGAAGTGATTAACTATAAATCATATTCTAAAGATAGATCTGAGCCATTTTGTGAGCATTTCGGTGTATGTGGTGGCTGCAAGTGGCAGCATATAGACTATGCACTTCAAAAAAGCTACAAACAGCAGCAAGTCATCGACAATTTGAGTAGAATAGGTAAGGTAGCCCTACCTGAGATTTCACCTATTCTCGGTTCAGCGGAGACACGCTACTACCGAAATAAGCTTGACTTCACCTTTTCAAACAACAGATGGCTGACATGGGAAGAGATCGACTCAGGAAGAGAATTTGAAAAAAATGCTCTTGGCTTTCACATTCCTAAGCGTTTTGATAAAATCATAGATATCGAACACTGCTACTTACAAGGTGGTATATCCAATGATGTTAGAAACTCACTGAGAGATTTTGCACTTCAAAACGGAATCACTTTCTATGACTTGATCGCACAGACTGGTCATCTCCGAAACCTTATCATCCGAACGACCAGTACGGATGAAACTATGGTGATCGTGCAGTTTGGTGAGGATGATCAAGCGGTCATCGAGCAAGTGATGAACTTCTTGAAGACCAAATTTCCAAAGATCACTTCTCTTTTATACATTATCAATCTCAAAAAGAATGAGACTTTTCATGACCTTGAGGTGGTGACTTATGCTGGATTACCCTATATCACAGAAGTCATGGAAGGTTTACAGTTTCGAGTAGGTCCCAAGTCATTTTATCAAACTAATCCAAATCAAGCTTACGAACTGTATAAGGTTGCCAGAGATTTTGCAGGGCTTTCGGGCAATGAAGTAGTCTATGACTTATACACTGGCACAGGTACTATTGCTAACTTTGTAGCTTCGCAAGCCAAGCAGGTGATCGGTATAGAATATGTGGAAGCAGCGATCGCTGATGCTAAGATCAACTCAGAGATTAATAACATCAAAAACACGCTCTTCTACGCTGGAGATATGAAAGATATGCTTAACGATGAGTTTATCGCCTCACATGCTCGTCCAGATGTTATCATCACTGATCCTCCGAGAGCAGGGATGCATGAAGATGTCATCAACATGCTCATCAAACTAGTTGCACCAAAAATCGTCTATGTAAGCTGTAATCCTGCCACACAAGCAAGAGATTTAGCACTTTTAGATTCCTACTATGCTGTGGAGAAAGTACAGCCAGTGGATATGTTTCCTCAGACATATCACGTAGAAAATGTAGTATTACTCACCTTAAAAAAATAAGGCATGTATCACGAAAATGATCCAGAACTCAACGGTAAATATCTAGGCACTATCACTAAAGACTTTGTCAAAATAGCGGATACAATCAAAGAGGCAGCCTATCAGATCAGAAGCAAAAAGTTTTCTGACTATCCTATATTTCCGATATGCAGAACCCTTCAACCTATAGGACAGCTATTGATCGGCAATAAGGACAAACCGCTCGAATGGAATTATTACATCACTTATATAGATGAGTTTGTACAAAGAAAACTTGTAGACTCAGAGATGCTTGATGAGTTTAAGAAAACATACAAAGATCCAGATGAGTACTGCTGCTTATTTGTGATCGATGAGGAGTTTACCAATTTCGTCTTCATTCCCTATCCCAATGAGGAATAAATGAAAAAACCGAGAGGAAATAATCTTCTCGGTTTTCTTTTGGTTAAAAATGTTGCCAGCCTTGTGCTTTGAGCGACACCACCGTACCACTCTTGGTCACTAGATTCATGCCTTTGTCTCTTTCATGCACATAGCCGATGAAGTGGATATCTGGATGCATTTTGAGTTTTTCATAATCTTCCTGCTTGATCGTAAAGAGCAATTCATAATCCTCTCCACCATTTAGTGCGCAAGTGATCGGATCTAGATTAAACTCCACAGCAGTATCAAATGTCGGCTTGGCTATCGGAAGTTTATCTTCAAAAATTTGAACCGCTTTATCTGATGCTTTAGCTATGTGAAATAACTCAGAAGCCAGACCGTCAGACACATCTATCATAGCAGTAGGCACTATTCCTTGCTCTCGCATTTCGTGGATGATATCTGTACGCGCATCCGATTTGAGTTGACGTTGAACTACATATTCATAAGGTGCTAGGTCAGGCTGCATCTCTGGATTGGCTAGGTAAACTTGCTTTTCTCTCTCTAGCACTTGAAGACCTACATAGGCCCCTCCTAGATCTCCAGTCACACAGATGATATCTGCTAGTTGCGCTCCAGATCTATAACTCAAATCCTCCTTTTTGGCCTCACCCACAGCAGTGATCGATAGGACTAGTCCTGCTCTAGAAGAGGTAGTGTCGCCTCCTACAAGATCTACCTTATAATGCTCACAGGCAGCTTTGATCCCATCATAAAGTGCATCTATCGCTTCTAAAGAAAATCTATTGCTAATACCGATACTGACCGTGATCTGAGTAGGTACTGCATTCATGGCTGCGATATCAGAGACATTGACTGCAACTGCTTTGAAGCCTAGATGCTGTAAAGGATGAAAAGATAAATCAAAGTGTACACCTTCTAATAGCAAATCAGTTGAAATAACCATCACCTCTCCATTACCCTTGTCAATGACCGCAGCATCATCTCCTATACCTTTGACAGTAGAAGTCTGCGTAAGCGCAAAGCCACTACTCAATCTCTCTATCAAACCAAACTCTCCTAGGTCTGCTAATTCCGTTCTCTTTTCCATTTTCACTTATTCCTTTATTTCTTGACAAAGTTCGATCAGTACACCATGAGCACTTTTTGGATGTATGAAACAAACTAATTTATTATCAGCACCTCTTTTCGGCTGTTCGTTTAGTAGGACAAATCCTTCTGCACGGAGTCTATCCATCTCCGCATGGATATCTTCTACATCAAAAGCGATGTGATGAATCCCTTCTCCTTTCTTTTCTATAAACTTAGCAATAGGGCTATCCTCTCGAGTTGCCTCAAGCAGTTCTATCTTAGAATCTCCTATTTTAAAAAAAGAAGTCAACACCCCTTCAGAAGCTACCTCTTCCTGTTTATAAGGGTCAACGCCTAATAATTTACTATAAATTTTATCAGCTGCCGCTATCTCTTTGACAGCGATACCGATGTGTTCGATTTTAGTCATCCTTATTAAGTATAAATCTAAATAAATCTTTAAATTTGTGTCAGGCTTAGAACTTTTCTTCTCATCAGAGAATTAATAATAAGCAATCGAATCACAAAGATACTATAAATCATAAGAAGCATGATAGCAGTAACAGAGAGAGCCAAAGAAAGAATCCTAGAACTTAGGAGTACAGAAGGAAGAACTGCCAATGATCATATCCGAGTAGCTGTAAAGGGCGGAGGATGCTCTGGATTGATGTATGATTTGGAATTTGATTCGGCTCTGAAAGACACAGACCAAGTATTTGAAGATAAAGGAGTGAAAATCATCGTAGATAAGAAAAGCTTGCTTTACCTAGCTGGGACCACACTTGAGTTTTCAGACGGGCTTAATGGCAAAGGCTTCCAATTCATCAATCCAAATGCTACACGCACTTGTGGATGCGGAGAGAGTTTCGCTATATAGGTTACTACAGACCTCTATCTTATTTTGATCCTTGCAAACTTTGCAGGGATTTTTTGTTTTGTTTAACACTTAAGCAGTATTATTAATTTTTTCTTAAACATTACGGGCAAATTTTAGCTTTTTTACTTAACTTGCATATTAGTTTTATGGACCAAACAGTACCGAAAGGTTCTTTTGGTCTCTTTTATTCAAATTTATTTTAAACCAAATCACAATCAACTATGAGAAAAGTTTTACTTGTAGCAATGGCTTTGTTGATCAACATTAGCTATAGTGCTATGGCTCAGACTGGTAGAGTCTCGGGCAAAGTAGTCTCTGGTGAAGATGGGCAACCACTACCAGGCGTAGGCGTGCAAATCAAAGGCACGACTAGAGGAATGGCTACTGACTTAGATGGTAACTATGCGATCGACAATGTACCATCTGATGCTGTTTTAGTATTTTCATTCCTTGGGTTTACTACCCAAGAACAAAGAGTAGGCAATAGATCTACTATCAATGTAACCCTTCAGCCAGATACTGAGCTTCTAAATGAAGTAGTAGTTGTAGGTTACGGTACTCAAGATAAAAGAGAGCTCACAGGAGCTGTATCAAGCGTCAATGCCGATGTGATCAGAGACGTACCTGCTACAGGTATCGATCAGGCACTACAGGGTAGAGTAGCTGGTGTACAGATCAACCAAAACTCTGGTACTCCAGGTGGAGGTATCTCTGTGAGAATTAGAGGGGCATCTTCTATCTCTGCTTCAAACCAACCACTTTATGTAGTAGATGGTGTACCGATGACTACTGGTGATCAGTCTCAACTAGGTTTTGGTGGACAGTCTATCAATGCCCTGACTGACTTAAACCCAGCGGATATCGAGTCTATGGAAGTTCTTAAGGATGCTGCTGCTGCTGCGATCTACGGATCTAGAGCCGCTAACGGTGTAGTACTTATCACAACAAAAAGAGGTAAAGATCAAAAGACACAAGTGAACTTCAATGCATATTGGGGTACTCAAGAGCTCTGGAACAAGCCTAAATTCTTGAATAGAGATCAATACCTGCTTTTGATGAAAGATGCTTTTTCACTGGCTGCTCTTGGCAAAACTCCAGAAAATACTACTGATAAAGAAATCTTAGATTGGTTTTATGGAGAAGTTGATCCAACTATATCGACTGCAAATGGTAATCCGAGCGATTTTTATGGTGATAATATTGATACTGATTGGGTAGATCAAGTAACTAGAAGAGCACCAATCCAAAACTATGAAGTCAATATGACTGGTGGAAATGATAAGACAAGATACTATATCTCCGCTAACTATTTTGATCAAGAGGGTACTGTTATCAACTCTCGTTATAATAGAATCTCTACAAGATTTAATCTTGATCACAACGTAACTGATAGGTTTTTAGTGAGTTTCAGCTCGCAGTTGAGCAGATCAGAGCAAAATAGAATTGTATCTGATAATACGCTTAATGGTCCTTTTGCTAACTCATTAGCAGCCTCTCCTCTTTGGCCTGTATTTGAAGAAGATGGTAGCTATACAAGACCTCAGTACTTCTACTCTAATCCTGTAGCTGAAGGTACTGAAAATGACGATGTCAATCAGTCTATCAGAGCACTTGTAAACGCTTATGGTCAGTATGAAATCACTGATGGATTAAAAGTAACACTAAGAGGTGGTGCAGATATCTTGAATTTCCAAGAGAGAAGATACACTCCTGATAACTATCCTGGTAGTTCTTCTACTGCAGAAGGTGGTGCTGGTAATTTCAATACTTCTAACCCAATCAAGTGGGTAGGTGAAGTAGTTTTTGACTACGCAAAAACTTTCAATGAAGTGCACAATCTAGCAGTTGTAGCTGGTCATAATAGAGAAGAAAACATCATCACTACTTCATCAGTAAGAGGTATTGGATTTCCTGGTGAGCGTTTTAGATACCTTGGAGCAGCTGCCACAGTAAACTCTGGTAGCAGTAGCTTTGCAGGTTGGGGACTTGAATCATATTTCGGTAGAGCTAACTATGCTTACGATCAGAAATACTTACTATCTGTGAGCTTTAGAGCTGATGCTTCATCAAGATTTGGTGAAAACAACAGATGGGGTTATTTCCCTTCAGTATCTGCTGGATGGAGAATTATAGATGAAGACTTTATGGCTTCTCAAAACATCTTCACTGACTTAAAAGTAAGAGGTTCTTGGGGTATCACAGGTAACCAAGAAATTGGTAACTTCTCTTTCAGAGGTCTTGCAGGTACATCTAACTATTTAGATAGACCAGCGATTGCTCCAGCTCAATTGGGTAACCCAGATTTGAAATGGGAAGAAACTACTCAAATCAACGTTGGTTTAGATCTTGGTTTTGTCAATAACAGAGTGAACCTGATCGTTGACTATTACAAGAAAAATACAACAGATCTTCTTTTCGCAAGACCAATCCCAACTCAAAACGGTTTTGGTTCTTACCAATCAAATATTGGATCAGTTGAAAACGAAGGTCTTGAATTCACGTTGTCTACTGTCAATGTTGACCAACCAGGCAATGGTTTTAAATGGAGATCAGATCTTAACATTTCTTTCAATAGAAATGAAGTAACTGAACTGTTCAACGGGGAGGACGTATTCTATGGATTTGGTGGTAACTCACTAGTCTTAAGAGAAGGACAACCTATTGGAACATTCTACGGTTTGATTTCAGACGGTGTATTCATGACGCAAGAGGATGTTCCTGCATCGAGACAAGCAGCAGGTATTCAAGCTGGTGATATGAACTACAGAGATATCGATGGTGATGGTGTTATTACCGATGATGATTTCACAGTACTTGGTAATGCTCAGCCTAAGTTTGTAGGTGGTTTTAATAATACCTTCTCATATAAAGGCTTTGATCTACAAGTATTCATGCAGTTTTCTTATGGAAATGAAATCGCTAATGCAGCAGGTAGCTTCCAAGAGGGTATGTTTGCCAACTTCTTCGATGATAACAACAAAGCTACGGTAGTTAATAGATGGAGATCTGAAGAGAATCCAGGTAATGGTCAAATTCCCAGAGCGACTTTTAGTGTAGCGGCAAATAGAAACAATGCTTCAAACACCTCTAGATTTATAGAGGATGGATCTTTCTTAAGGTTCAAAAACGTAGTATTAGGTTATAGATTCCCTACTTCTGTTACTGAGAAACTTCAAATCAGAAGCTTAAGAGTATATGCTCAAGCACAAAACCTATTTACATTTACTAACTACTCTGGTTTTGACCCTGAGGTAAATTCATCAGGTACTAGCAATACTACACTTGGCGTGGATTTCTATACATTCCCACAGCCTAGAACATACACATTTGGTATTAACGTAGGATTTTAAGAACTATGAAAAAGAGATTTAATAAAATAATAGCGTTAGTATTTGCATCAATACTAATATTCCAAACATCATGTGATACACTAGAGCAAGATCCAGTAAACTCTATTGATGTTAATGGTGCCATTACAACTTTGGCTAATGCCAACAGAGCAATACTAGGTGTTTATTCTGCAATGCAGAGTGGCAACTATTATGGATTGAGATATCTATACTATCAAGATGTCTATACGGATAACTTACAACATGCAGGTACATTTACAACTGATCAAGAGGTTAGTGCAAGAATAATCAATCCTTCTAACCTTCAAATCAGAAGTACTTGGCAGACTATGTACGCTGTGATCAGTAATGCCAACTTTATACTTTCTGTACTAGAAGATATTACAGATGCTTCTCCAGAGCAGCTAGCCGCTTTAGAAGCTGAAGCTAGATTCTTAAGAGCATTGGTATATTACGATATGCTGAAAGTATTTGGTGGCGTACCTATCGTAACAGATTTCATCACAGACACTGAATCATTGAATTTCGCTCCTAGAGCAACAGAAGCAGATCTTTATACATTTATCATTGAAGATTTGACATTTGCTGAAGACAACTTACAAAATACTGCAAATGCTCCATTTAGAGCGAGGCCATTATCTGCTACAGCGTTACTTGCTAGAGTTTATTTACAACAAGGCAACAATACAATGGCTGCTTCAAAGGCTGCAGAAGTAATTGATGCTGGAGTTTATTCACTTCAAAACAACTATGCTGACATCTTTTCTATCAAAGGAAATAGTGAAATGATCTTAGAGCTTGCATTTAGCAACACTGATCAAAACACTCTTTCTATTTCCTCTAACCCTGCTACTGGTGGTCAGAAGTTTTATTTAAGAAATGCTTTCTTAAATGAATTTGCAGCATCAGGTGCGCAAGGTGATGAAAGATTTGCAGCATCAGTATTAGTTACATCTAGAAATAGAGTAGTGAAGTATTTCAGATCTACCACTAATGATGATAACGTTCCTTTGATCAGACTTGCTGAAATGTATTTGATCAAAGCAGAAGCAAACGCTCGTCTTGCAGGCTCGTTAACTGCAATCACTCCTACTTCAGTAATTGATGATATCAATGAAATCAGAGGTAGAGCTGGACTAGCTGACGTGACTATCCTCGATATTCCAACTGTAGAAGATGCTCTAGATGAGATCTTGACTCAAAGAAGATTTGAGTTAGCTTTTGAAGGACATAGATTTGCTGACTTGAAGAGATTTGGTCAAGCGGCTGCTCTTTATGGCAATGAGCCTTTTAGAGTATTATGGCCTATCCCACTGGTAGAAATAGAGGTAAATTCAAACCTTGAACAAAACGTAGGTTATACAAATAACTAATTTTGGTTATTAATAACCCCATAAACAAAGAAGCCACATCGATGATGTGGCTTCTTTCATTTATATGATTTTGATCTTTAAGATCTACCAATCGATACTTAATATGCTCTGACGAGTTTGCCTTCCATGAAGTTTTTAAAAGCTCTATTGACCACCTTAAATCCTCCCGGTGTTGGATAGTTGCCAGTGAAGTACCAATCTCCCGTATGCTGTGGTATAGCTGTATGCAAGTTGTCTACCGTCTGATAGATCACCTGTAGCTCTGCTCTCAAATCTTCTGGCCTGATGATCTCAGCGATTTTTTCAGAGATCTCTTCATCTGTAAACTGATTATAAACCTGCTGCACATGATTTGCCCCATTGGGATCTGCCAGACACTGCTGATAGCTCTCTTCTAACAAGTGTTGCAAGCCTCTCTCCTTCACCAAAGCCAACAATGCCCTGAAAGCTACAAAATCTTTCATTTTAGACATATCTATACCATAGCAGTCTGGATACCTGATCTGTGGCGCTGATGATACGATGATGATCTTCTTAGGCTCTAACCTATCAAGCATACGAAGGATACTCTTCTCCAGAGTAGTCCCTCTCACGATACTGTCATCAATGACGACAAGTGTATCTACACCCTTTTGCACCACTTCATAGGTAGTATCATACACGTGAGCCACCATCTCATCTCGATGTTCGTCATCTGTGATGAAAGTTCTCAACTTCACATCTTTAGTGACTAGCTTCTCAACTCTGGGCTTAAATGCCAGCAGTTCTTCAAGCGAATCTATATGAGGCTTTCCATCCAAAATGATTTCCTTTCGTTGTCTGACGAGGTATTCATCTAATCCAGCGATCATCCCCAAGAAAGCTGTTTCGGCTGTATTAGGGATATATGAAAACACGGTATGTTTTAGGTCAAAGTTGATCGCTTTGAGGACCTGAGGGATTAGTAAATTACCCAGCTGCTTACGCTCTGCATAGATATCTGGATCTGATCCTCTAGAGAAATAAATGCGCTCAAATGAGCAACTCTTCTTTGTGATCGGTGCTAGGATCTCCTTTTGATCAAATGATCCATCCTTATTGATAATCAGCGCATGACCAGGATCAATTTCCTTGATCTGATCATAGGCAATATTGAAAGCTGTCTTAATAGCTGGCTTTTCTGAGGCTACCACCACCACTTCATCATCCGCATAGTAGTAGGCTGGTCTGATTCCAGCAGGGTCTCTTACTACAAATGAAGATCCATTCCCAATGATTCCTGCCATGGCATAGCCACCATCAAAGTCTTTGCAAGAACGCTTGAGTATTCTATGAACATCTAGCTCGTTTTCTATCAGATTCGTGATTTCGATATTGGTATGTTGACCCTTATACTTATCGAAGATTCTTTGGTTTTCCTCATCCAAAAAGTGTCCGATCTTTTCCATCACAGTGACAGTGTCTGCCATTTCTTTAGGATGCTGACCGAGATTGACCAAGTGATCAAAAAGTTTATCAACATTGGTCATATTGAAGTTACCCGCTACGACCAGATTTCTACTTCTCCAGTTATTTTGTCTTAGAAAGGGATGACAAGTCTCTATACTGTTTTCTCCGTGAGTTCCATATCTCAAGTGTCCTAGCCATACTTCCCCACTGAATCCCACATGATGCTTGATCCAATCCGCATCTCGCATGAGTGCTTTCTCAGGCGCTTGCTTTTTTGCTTTTTTAAATTTCTTCCCAATCTTCTCAAAAATCTCTGCTATAGCTTGAGACTCTATCGAGCGATATCGACTGATATACCTCGTGCCAGGTCTTGTATCTATCTTGATATTGGCCACTCCTGCGCCATCTTGTCCCCTATTATGTTGCTTCTGCATCAGAAGATACAGCTTATTCACGGCATAAAGAGGCGTATCATATTTATCAATATAGTATTGGAGAGGTTTGCGAAGCCTGATCATGGCTATACCGCATTCATGCTTGATTTGATCGCTCATGGGTTGTCAGAAAATTAAAGCGCAAAGTTAAGACTATTCAGTATGTTCATCAACCAATTTGCTTTAAAGAATAAAACCATCAAAGCAACCACTATCAGGAACATCATGAGATAATCCAATGATTTCAAGCTAACAAGCTTAGGGTCTTTAGAGTTCAAAGGCTTGAAATACATCAAATAAGGGATTTTCATATAGTAAAAAAGCGATATCACTGAGCTAAATAAGCCGGCTGCGAAGACCCAAATATAAATGGGTTCGCCACTTTGCTGATAAGTATCCCATATAGCCGAAAACAAGAGAAATTTAGCCATGAAGCCTCCAGTAGGCGGAAGTCCGATAAAGGATAGCATTAATAACGTCACTAAAACTCCCAAAAATGGGTGTAAACTAGCCAACCCCCTAAAGGCATTGATATCTTCTTCATTTTGAGTTCGCTTTTTGATCAAGAGAACCAATAAAAAGGCTCCCATATTCATCAATGCATATACACTTGCATAAAAAAGTAATGTGCTCTGACCAAAGGCAGATAGCGTCAATACACCAGCTAACATAAATCCTCCATGCCCCACAGAGGACCAAGCGAGAAGTCTCTTGACATTAGTCTGCCATAGTGCTGCTGCATTGGCTCCTAGCATGGTGATGATCGCTAAAATCCCTATCATCTGCTGCCACTGAAACATCGGTAACAGATCAAAACCGATCTTGCCTAACTCAATGATCGATGTCAGATGCCATAAAAACAAAAGCGCTGCAACCTTCGGTGCTACTGATAGCAGCACGATACCACTTGAAGGCGCTCCCTGATATGCACTCGGTAGCCAAACGTGCATGGGGAATAGTGCAATCTTGAAGAAAATTCCTAAAAGCACAAATAGTAACCCCAAGCTCAAAAGACCACTATCAAGCTCCATCCCGTTGGCTAGATCACCTATGGACATACTACCGGTCATCCCATAGATCAGTGATATACCATATAACATGATAGCAGATGCCGCAGCTCCAAATAGCAAGTACTTAATAGCCCCTTCATAAGAAGACTTGTCTCTATTAAAAGAAGTAATGATATAGCCTGTGATGGATAAAAACTCCATCAATAAAAAGAATACTAACCAATTGTTAGCCATCGGCAAAAGCACCGAACCTAGTAGCAGGGCTATCAACATAAAGTAATACTCTCCAGTATGGCTGAGCGGTATTTGTATCCATTTAGTTTTGATCGCTAAAATAATAGCCCCCAGAGTTGTCACTCCAAATATCAGCTTTACAAAGACAATACTCCGCTCCAATCTCATAAGATCTGACATGAAATAAACCTCTTCCTCCAGACCAATGAATTGAGTATAGCTAAACCATAAATAAGCCAACACACCAGAAATCGCCAGACTACTGAGCCATAGCCCTTTATTCTTTTTGATCAATAAATCAGCAAAAAAGCAAACAAATAGGCATATCAAAAGCACCAGCTCAGGCCTAAAATAATTGAGGTCTTGGCTTAAGCTAAAGATCGGATCCAGTATGTTGCTTTGTATCTCCACTTACTTTGTCATTTGGTATAAAAGCTGCAATTGTTCGAATCCTTTACCATTAATCAATTCAGTAAAATAGCTGATGGACTCCTTGGAAATGTCTAAAAGCAAATGAGGAAAAACCCCCAAAGCTATCATCAGTAGTATCAGTGGAACAAACATCAACCACTCTCTTGATGACAAATCAGTTAGTCGTGCCATCCATGATTCATTTCTCAGCCAAGCTTTACCAAAAAACATGCGCTGTATCGTCCATAGATAGTAAGCAGCTGTCAAAAGCAAACCCAATACAGCAACTATAGGCATCCATAAAGGCAGTAGGTCATTGAGCGAATGAGAGTGAAAAGCCCCCAGAAGCGTAAGCAACTCCGCTATAAATCCAGAAAAACCAGGCAAACCTAATGAGGCAAAAAAGCTGATAACCACCACCGCAGTAAATTTTGGCATCAGCGTAGCTAATCCTGCAAAGTCAGCAATCTGTCTGCTATAAGTACGATCATAGATCACGCCTACGATCAAAAAGAGGGCAGCTGATATAAATCCATGAGAGACCATCTGATAAAGTGCGCCACTCACACCTTCTGCTGTCAATGAAGCTAAGCCCAACAAAACAAACCCCATGTGCGATATAGAAGAAAAAGCGATCATCTTTTTCAAATCTTTCATTGCTAGAGCATTTAATGCTCCATATATGATGGCTAAAACCCCTAAGAAGCCTACCAAAACTGCAAATTGAATGGCTCCCTCTGGGAATATTGGATAAACGATACGCATCAGTCCATACCCTCCTATCTTGAGCAAAATAGCCGCTAATACTACTGATATCGCTGTGGGTGCCTCCACGTGTGCGTCAGGCAGCCAAGTGTGAAAAGGAACAGCTGGAAGTTTGATCAGAAAGCCAAGTAATAAAAAGAGAAAAGCAATCAATCTGGCAGAATATCCTCCGATCGTCAATCCATTGAATAAGCTCAATACGCTGCCTGGGATGAAGTTATCCGCTTGCATCATAGCCGTCATATCAAAAGTCCTAATCATCTGATCACTAGCGATACTTCCTTGCTGTAGCATTTGCTGCACTTGTGATACCGATACTTGCAATGTCTCCGACATCTTAATCGGATCTATCACAGAACTGTACAAACCGATCATTACAATCAGGATAAATACAGAACCAAAAAAGGTATATAGAAAGAATTTAATCGCGGCATATTCTCTGCGCACACCTCCCCAAAGACCAATTAAAAAGTACATTGGTAACAGCATGAATTCAAAGAATAAAAAGAATAGGAAGAAGTCCAATGCTAAAAAACAACCAAATATCGAAGTGCTCAAAAGTAAGTAAAGGAGAAAATAACTTTTCGCCTTTTCCTCCACACTCCAAGAAGCCAATACCCCGATCACCATCACTATACTAGCAAGGAGTATCAGTGGCATGCTTACACCATCTATACCTAAAAAGTACTGAATCGATAGTTGTCCTAGTTGGCCTAGATCAAGTGAGATCCAATCCATTTTCTCTACAAACTGATAGGTGCTGAGGTTATCTATTCCTGTAACACCCGTTCTATTGTCATATAGATGAAATACAAACAAGGCCGCTAACAATGATCCCACACTACCAAGTAATGCTCCCCATTTGAAAAAGCCAATATGTTTTGCTGGCACCAGCAGCAGTACACCAGCCATGACCAAAGGCGCAAAAACTATCAGCGTGAGTAAATGATTTTCCATATACTTATCTAATCCAAATGAGGATAATTAATACAACAAACAAAACAGCCCACAATATCTTTGACTGCACCCTAGAGTGAACAAACCACCTAAATAGTGCTCCAAACCACTGGCTAAACTTAGCAACTAAACTGACTAGCCCATCCACCACTGTTCTGTCTATCCAGGCGATTATATGAGCAAAAACAACCTGAGAAATTCCAAGCAAATTGACAGACCTATCTAATACATGCTGGTCAAATCGTGTAATAGCACTAGCTAAATAATAACTAGGTCTGATAAAGATGATCATGTAGATAGCGTCCAAATGAAAATTATGGTAAGACATAGACTTTAACCAATGTACAGTTTCTGTAAAATAAGACCTATCCACGCCATATTTCATGATGGCCATCGTCCCACCTGCTAACAGGGCTAGCAGTGCCAAAACCATTGACCACTTACCCTCTATGATAGTAGGAACGAATTCATTTCCAAAAATAGCCCGACTTACTCCCTCTCCGAGCCAACTTTGATGTCCATCAAATGGATGTCCATACCAAATGGAAAAAGAAAGTAAGCCAAGTACAACTAATGGAAATTTAATCGCCCAACCTTTTTCTCTTACTGGATGATCGTCTACCAACCATTGTGGAGACTTGCCAAAGAACACCTTAATGATCAGTTTTATTATATAAAAAGCAGTCAGTAAACTAGTCAAGATTGCCATAACAGGAATGAGCCAAGCCGCAAAAACATCTGCATTGTTAGCCCATGCGATGGCTCCCTCTATGATGCCCTCCTTGGAGAGAAATCCAGAAAAGCCCGGAAAGCCAATCAGTCCTAACCCACAGAGCACAAAAGTCAAAAAGGTTAGTGGTATGAATTTCCTTAAACCTCCCATTTGATCCGTGTCTTGAGCGTCTAAGTGCTGTCCACTTGCTGCCTCATACTGATGCAAGCTATGGATCACAGAACCAGCTGCTAGAAATAAGCCAGCTTTGAATACTGCATGTGTGAAAAGATGAAAAACAGCGGCCTCCACAGCATAAACTCCGATGCCCATGACCATCATCCCTAGTTGAGAAATGGTGGAATACGCCAATATCTTTTTGATGTCAGATTGAGCTAAAGCAGCAAAAGCTCCCATTAGGGCTGTCAGCGCACCGATGATCGACAGTACCAACATGACATCCACTGTAAAGAGAGGTAATACCCTAGCGAGTAAATATACGCCCGCAGCTACCATCGTAGCAGCATGTATCAATGCCGAAACAGGTGTAGGGCCAGCCATAGCATCTGGCAACCATACTTGAAGTGGAAACTGAGCAGATTTACCCACTGCCGCACAAAATAGTGCAATACCAATCCACGTCATCCAAGTGTCAGACATATCAGTCCATACGGAGAGTCCTCCTGCTGACAAGGTAAATCGATCTGAAAGACTAGCTTGCTGCCAAAGGAATTTGATGGCATCAATATCAAGTGTGTAAAATTGACTCCAAAGCATCATCAAGGCTATCATAAAGCCAAGATCTCCCACTTTATTAAACAAAAATGCCTTTTTAGCAGCTAGTGCAGCGCTAGTCTTTTGATACCAAAACCCGATCAGTAAATAGGATGACAATCCAACTAGCTCCCAAAAAATAAAGATAAAGAGTAGGTTATCCACTAAGATGATCCCCATCATAGAGAATTGAAAAAGCCCCAAAAAAGCATAATACTTAGCCACTTGAGGATCATCCTTCATGTAGGCCAGTGAAAAAATAATCACCAACAAGGCAATCAAACTCACCATGACTAACATCAGCACGGTCAAATTATCCAAATAAACCCCAACCGTAAAATTGAGTGGGAGCTTGCCGAGACTGATATCAAACCATGTTGTCCTAAAATGATAAGTCGTATAATTCCAAACAGCAATAAACAAGTTAACAGATAGTCCTAAGCCTACCAAGCCTACCAAAGTAGCCAGATAACCCGCTAAGATGCCTAGGCGATTTCTTAAAAAGCCCAAGATCAAAAAGCTGCACAAGGGTAACACCAAGACTATCAAAGCTTGAAAAGTCTCTTGACCTAACTTCATGGGCGCTATGAGTGGTGCTAAATCCATCAGCCTTTCATCTCATTGATTTCATCCAAATTTACCGATTGGAAGAGTTTATACACTTTCAATATGATAGCCAAAGCTACTGCAGCTTCTATGGCAGCGATCATCATGACGACAAGCGCGAAAAGGTGACCTTCTAATAACTCAGGATTTTTTTGATTGAAAGCGACCAGATTAAGATTACCTGCATTGAGCATAAGTTCTATGCCCATGAGCACAATGATGGCATTTTTTCGTACCACCACGAGAGCGAGTCCTATCGCAAATAGGACAGCAGAAAGTATCAATATATGCGCAAATGGAATCATTTAGTCCTAATTTTAGCGCCAGCGATATAAGCAGCTCCTACCAATCCAATAAGAAGTAGCAAACCTGCAAGCTCAAAAACAATCACATACTTACTCAAAAGCAGCTTACCTATGGAATTGACAGACGCTTCTATGGGTTGATCTGTCATCACAGCTGTCCAATCAACCTGTAAAATCAATTGAACCAAGATCCCTATCCACAGAATCCCGATCAAAGCTCCGCCCCATTTGAGATGACTGCCTGTTTGAAGTGACTTACCTTCTACTCTGACAGTGAGCATCACACCAAAAATCAGCAGTACAAGCACTCCACCCACATATACTAATAGCTGCGTGATCGCTACAAAATCCGCTCCCAACAAAACATAAATACCCGCCAAAGACAAAAAGCAAAACATCAGTGCAAAAGCTGCATAAAGGATGTTTTTAGTGAAAATCATAAAGATACCTGATATAATAGACAAGCCTGCAAATAGGTAGAATGCTATCGTGATCATATCACTCATCCTCTCCCTCCTTCTTCTTTCTGATGACTACTTTAGGTTTGATGACAGGTCTAGCCTTTGGTGTGATAGGTTTTTCATCTGCATCAGATGGCTTATCCTCAGCAGGTGGAGTTTCACTTTTTACTTTTGGCTTGATCACCACCTTAGGTTTTGAAGTGACTTTCGGCTTTTCAGATTCTGAGGAGTTTTCCGTTTTAGACGCTTCTGTTTTCTTTACCACAACTTTTGGTCTGAAAACTGGCTTTGGCTTCGGACTCTCCTCTGGAGTTAAAGGAGTATTTGTGCTTGCCTCAGACTGAGGTTTAGCCACTACTTTAGGTTTGAAAACTGGCTTTGCAGCAGGTGCTGGAGCAGACTTTATAGCTGATTTAGCAGAAGCTGCTTCTGCAGCTTGCGCTTTCTTATTGATGATCTCTTCTAAAGATAGATTGGCAAAGGAAAAGTTATGCTCTTTAACGTCAAATACGCTGAAATCATAATCTGAAGTCATCGTCAGACACTCTGTAGGGCATACGGTGGTACACAATCCACAGAAGCAACACTTACCCATGTCAATATCAAACTTAGCTGCATAAAGTCTTTTAGACGTGCCATCTGAAGTTTTACCTATTTCTTCAGTTGCTTTGATAGGCTCTATGTCTATGCAGTTTACTGGGCAAACTTTAGCACATTTATCACAGACGATACAGTCGTCTATTTCATTATGAAGCTTGTATCTACCTGTATCTGGAACTGGTAACTGCTGCTTAGGATACTGAAGCGTGACTAAGCCTGAGTCTTGATCAAAGTAAGTATCATCTCCTATAGCCACATGCTTTTGGCTTGTTCTCGCCTGCCACAAGTGCTTCATGGTCAGTTTAAGACCACTTTTTAGTGAGCTAATTGCCTCCTTGATATTCCCCCAATATGTATTATTTGCTCCTTTCACTATGCTTTGATTAGACCCATGAGAGTACCCATACTGCACTCAACAAAAGTAATAAAAGTGCGGCAGGAGTTAAGTATTTCCAACATAAGTTCATCAATTGATCTACCCTGAGTCTAGGATAGGTCCATCTGACCCACATCTGCACAAAGATCAATAGAAAAGCCTTACTCAAAAGCCAAAAACTACCCCAAGCGTAGGAAGTCCAAGTTCCTATGCTCCCATTGGTCCATTCTGCTAGCTTTACAGTCCCTATGTTTGGCAACGGTGAATTCCAGCTACCTAAGAAAAGAATAGCAGCCAAAATAGATACTAGCAGCATCATCCCATACTCTGCCAACATGATCAGTGCCCATCTAAAGCCAGAATATTCCGTATGAAATCCTCCTATCAACTCAGATTCAGCTTCTGCTAGGTCAAAGGGTGCTCGATTAGACTCTGCTAGAGATGCAATGAAATAAATCACAAAGACAGGGACCAAAATTGGGAGTCTGATGATATTCCAAGTGAAAAAACCTCCCCATGAACTCACTTCACCCAAAGCCGAAATCCCTAGCAAATAGCTCTTTTGATCTGACCAAATGCTCTGCTGAAAGGAAATTTCTTGTAAGTCCAAGCTCTGAGACAAAACAATAACAGACAGTACTGATAAGCTAAGTGGTATCTCATAGGAAACGATCTGAGCGACCGAGCGCATAGCTCCATAGAGCGCATACTTATTATTGGATCCCCAGCCAGCAAATAGCATCCCTAATACATCTAAGGAGACGAATGCCAGTAAAAAGTAAAGCCCCGTAGAAGCGCCTGATCCTGCCATAGAGGCAGAAACAGGTAACACAGAAAAACCTACAAAGATGGATACAAAGATTAAAAATGGCGCCACCCTAAACATAAACCTATCCGCAGCTGCTGGGATGATATCTTCCTTTTGAAGCAGCTTCAGCAAGTCAGCTACTGTCTGAAGCAAACCATACCTACCCACCTCCATAGGTCCCAAACGGTCTTGGATAAAAGCCGCAATCTTCCGCTCTGCATAGATCGCAAAGACAGCATAGACTAAGATCAAGGGTAAGTAAAATAAAAAGGTCATCTCTTCAAGTTTAACGCATCAAATAACCTACTCCCAAAGGGGATACTTTTCCAACTCTACTTCTTTTCTAAAAAACAGCTTGGTGGCGTGCTCAAAGGACTTCGTATAGTCAGAAACTAAGAATCTATCATCCGGTAGTTTTTCTGAATTCAACAGATTATTAAATTCTAGATAAGCCTTTAGTGCTTTGGCTACAATCTCTGAGGAGTCGATCACCTCCACTTGATTGGCATAGTACTGCTTGATCTCCTCTTTGATCAGTGGATAGTGCGTACATCCCAAAATCAAGGACTGCACTCCTGCCAATGCCTCATGACCAAGATAAGTAGCAATGATCGAGTGACTTACTTGATTTTTATAAAATCCCTCCTCTATCATCGGAACCAATAGAGGTGTAGCTAAGGATTTCAATTGAATACCTTCTCCTAAATCATCCACTTTTTTCTGATAGACATTAGAGTTGACTGTTTGCTTAGTACCGATGAGTCCTACGGTTTTATTGGCATGGTGCTCTCGAAGATAGTCCACTACTGGGTCAATGACATTAAACACCTTAGCCTTGGAACCTACATATTCTTTGACCAGCTCAAAGGCAGCTGCAGAAGCAGAATTGCAAGCGATGAGTATCAGTTTACAGTTTTGACGAAGGAGAACATCACAGATCTTGATACTATAAGCTTGAATAGCTGCCGTACTTTTATCTCCATAAGGAAGGTGCGCTGTATCTCCAAAGTAAATCAACTGCTCCTGAGGAAGTAACTTCTTGACGGCATGTGCCACAGTGAGTCCACCGATACCACTGTCAAATATTCCTATAGGCGAGGCTGCTTTTTTAGACATAAACTAATTTTAAAATCTATCTCGAAGGTAAATAAAATCTCTCAACAATAAATCAGTAAAAACGAAAGGCCTCTCCTGTGTGAACAAAAGAGGCCTGCAAGCAAAGAGGTTAAACATTTTTGATTTATACCCAAAGAAAATAAATTTACAGTTAATATTCAAGTGCCTATGAAATACTTTGTACTGTTTTTTAAAATACTTTTTCTGATCTGGACAGCGGTATGGTTTGTCTTTTGGATGATCCTTTTTTCTCCTTTTATGATGATCCCTATTTTGATCAGTGATCGTGCAGGTAGATTTAGTTTTATATTTATCAGGTTATGGGCTACCCTGTGGGGCTATATGTCTGGGATCAGATTCAAAACCTACGGCAAAGAAGTGATCAATCTCAGCCAACCATACATCTACACGATCAATCATACCTCCTATTTAGACGCTCCAGCGATCCCTGCGGCAGTTCCTCAGCAGCTTAGAGCATTGGGCAAACATGAATTGGGCAAAATCCCGCTTTTCGGATGGATCGTAGGGAGATTTGCTGTATGGGTAGATCGAACAAACCCTGCTTCAAGACTCAAAAGCATCGATAAACTCAAAAATGTACTGGCCAAAGGCATCTCTATCCTGATCGCGCCAGAAGGCACACGAAACAACACAAAAAACACCCTCCTTCCTTTTAAAAACGGAGCCTTTAAGCTCGCGATAGAAACTCAGACACCTATCTTACCAATGGTCATCTTACATGCTAATAAGCTGATGCCTAGAGGGACATTTTTCTTGAAACCTGGTGTGATTTCCATTTACTTTTCAGAGCCTATTCCTGTTTCAGGCCTCTCATTAGAGGATGTAGATCAACTAAAAGAAAAGGTCTATAATCGCATGGAAGCCATGATTCTCACGCATGAGTGATTTTTTAAAGAAACTCAGACAACCATTTGACTTGATGCTGCATTTATCAATATACAAGTCTAAAATTTGATTTTTGAAAGAACAATTACTCATACAAGCTTGCATCAAAGGAGATCGAAAAGCTCAAAATGAACTCTACAACGAGTTTGCTGATCGATTCTTTAGACTATGTCTAAGATATCTCAGTTCAGAAGAACTTGCAGAAGATGTCTTAGTAGAGGGCTTTCTCAAAATCTTCAAAGGTCTCAAAGACTTCCAATATGAAAATACACAGCGATTTCAAGCATGGATGAAAAAAATCATGATCAATGAATGCTTAATGCAGCTAAGAAAAACAAAGATGATCACTATCAACTTAGAGGATGCCCCTCAAATCATGGTGGATGATGACATCTTAGATCATATAGCTGCAGAGGATATTTATCAAATGATCACAGAGCTCCCACAGGGGTACCGAACAGTCTTCAATCTTTATGTGATCGAAGGCTTCAAACATCAAGAAATAGGCGAAATGCTGAATATCTCTGAAGGAACCTCAAAATCTCAATTAAATAAAGCAAAAGCGCTACTCAAAAGTGCTATCACTAAACAAGGAATCAAATATGGATAAGCTGAGATCTAAAATAGAAAACATGAATGGACTTCCTCCTAATTCCTCTTGGTCGAAAGATCAAGGGTGGAAAAAACTGGAAAGTCGCTTAGAAAAAAAATCTAAGAGAATATTTATACCAATTTGGTCTAGATGGGCAGCAGGACTGATACTACTAGGTACATTAACTTATCTGCTTGTAAACAAATCGAGTGAAATAAGTCTAGAAGACTATGTGCTCACTCAAATAGAACCTGAAACATCAGGCTCTCCATTCTCAACAGCAAATAATCAAGTTAATAAAATTGACCTATCTGATGATAGTAAGAAAGCAACTTCCAGTATGTCAAGCCCTAGCCAAATAGCAAGATCAGAAACAGCCTCAATCCATGTATCTAATCGAGCTCTTAGTCTTCCGATGGAAATTCCTACTGTGGATTCGATCTACAGACTAGAAATTAGAAAAAGACCTGACTATGCAGCTATTGCAGATTTGATTGCAGAAAACAACTCAAACGAAAAAGAACGCTTAATTCAATTAAAGATCAACACTCCAAGTTTTAACAAAGGTGCTGTATCAGCTTCATCTCTATCATTCACTACTAAATTCCAAACGCCATGAAAAAGACACTATTCACTCTCATACTCATTAGTTTTACTTTTCTAGGATATGGTCAAGAAGTAAGAAATGACACCCTTACGATCAAAAAGGTAAAAAGTAATGAACTCGACCCACTTGATTTTAGCAGGATCAATGCCAGTCAAAGAATCAATCAGGATAAAATGATATCCGTAGCTGATAACAATTATGCTCTTTACGACACTATACTAGTGTCTTTAAGCCAAAAAGCTTCTTCTGCTATACAGACTAGAGCAGATATCATCTATGCCACACGCTTCAAAGGTAATCCTATGAGCATACAGGCCTTTGAGCCATTGATTCCTGCATTAATGAGTAGACTAGAGCAGCTTGAAATCCCTCAAAATGGAGCCACGATAGATTTTAGTTTCTACCAAGATAAAGATGGAAAACTGATCAATCCTGTAATAGTTATCACTCCTCAAATAAACACAAGCAAGACTTACTATTTAGATCAAGCTGATAATGAAGCGAAGAAGTTTGAAAAATACATCATCAACTTCAGGTTTATCAATACACAAGTGATTAGTGTCATGGTTAATGATTTGTCCGATCTAAATGAAATCTCTCAACAAGGTCCTACAGCTTATGTAAACGCCTATTTGGCTAGTGCTGAAATTCAAAAAAAATATAAGTCCAAGAACAAAAAGGTGTACGAACAAATACTAATCAACTCTGATAAACAAGAAATTTCGGATATACAAAGTATCAATTACAATCCTGCAAGAAATAGAAACTTCTTTGTCGGAACTTACGGGTTTAGTACGAGCTTGATTAGAAATACACTTACGCCAAATCTAGAGTTTGCCGTAGGTTACAATTGGAAAGGTAAATATGGAGAAACCATCAGATATCTTGGGGTTCAAACTACCTATCACTATTTCTTTGAAAGAGCAGCAGATAGATCATTTGAAGTTTACGACAATGCCTTCGTAGGAATATTTTTCAAATCGTATAGCCCATACTCAAAGCAAGATAAAGTAGACATAGGTATCGGAATCAGCTACCTAACACGCAGCAGTGGAGACTATTTCGAGGGAAATACATTTAAGTTTTCCATTGACCTAACTAAGCGAAACTCTAATGTAAGTTTAATTCCAGAGATCATCTTTGAAGACAATTTCAGTAAATCTTATCCAAGTATTAAGCTTGGCGTATTCTTCTAAATCTTGGATAATTCTATCACCAAAGTGTGGACAGTCTCCACACTTTTTTTATGCCCTATTGATGAGAGATCATTTAAATAATTGATTTAAAGCAATTTAAATACAACTGATACACTGGCACTTTCTTAGCCTTCTATGTCATGACATCAAATTTTTAAGACTATGAAAAAGCAAATCATCATCGTAATAGGCATCCTCATGGCAATCAATGCCACAGCAGCCCTAAGCATCCGCAATCTCCAAATCAATGAAATCCTAACACTAGTCGATAATGACAAAAAGCGCATCACCGAAAAGCAACTCCCTCAAAAAGTAAAGGATGCCATCAATGATAGCGAGAGCCTCAAACAAATGACACTGAAAGAGGTATATGAAGTCACCGAGTCAGAAACAAAAACATACGAACTGGTCTTTGACTTCGGAGGTGTATTGAAAATCGCTAAGTTTGATGCGGAAGGAAAAGAAATCAAGAGGTGATATCGTCCTACTACATACTCATCTGAATAGCTAAAAGCTCGGGAAATTTAAAGATGACCGCTGATGTATTTTCATGATTTTTAAACTAAAAGTGTGATTTACATTTTATATTTGAATGAATTTAGCCACTCTGTATGTCAAAAATATTAATCATCGAAGATGATCTTACTTTTTCTAAAATCATTCAAAACTTTTTAATCAAGAATGGTTTTGATGTCATCAGCGTACACAAAGCGCAAGACGGAATCGCTCAAATAGAACGTGAAAAGTTTGATCTAGTCATCACAGACTATCGCTTACCTGATGATACAGGCATGGGCGTACTCTATCACATCGCAGAAAAGCACCCAGGGCTTCAAGTGATTCTCATCACCAATTACTCAGACATACGCACTGCTGTCAAAGCGATGAAAGTAGGCGCTTTCGAATATATCGTCAAACCGATCAATCCAGATGAGCTTCTTGCCACAGTGAAACAGGCCCTCAAAAAACCTGCAAATACTGTAGTGAATCAAGCCAGCAGTCCGTCAACTAAGAAGACTACACCAACAAAAGGCTTTGACTATCTCAAAGGAAAAAGTCCCTCTGCGGTCAAAATACAAGAATACATAGAACTAGTAGCTCCGACCAATATGTCAGTGATCGTACAAGGAGAAAGCGGCACTGGTAAAGAGTATGTTTCCCGCCTTATTCACCTCAGCTCTAAGCGAAAAGACAAGCCATTTGTAGCCATAGACTGTGGAGCGCTCTCCAAAGATCTAGCTGGTAGCGAGCTGTTTGGACATATCAAAGGGTCATTCACAGGAGCGCTTGATAACAAGATAGGGCAGTTTGAAGCGGCTAATGGCGGCACACTTTTCCTTGACGAGATCGGAAACCTCAGCTATGACATTCAGATTAAGCTACTTCGTGCTATCCAAGAGCGTAAAATCAGAAAAATAGGGAGTAATGATGACATCTCAGTAGATGTTCGCATCATCGTAGCGACAAATGATGATCTGATCGAAAGCGTGAAGCAGGGAGATTTTAGAGAAGATCTCTACCATAGACTCAATGAGTTTACCATCAAAGTTCCCCCTCTGAGAGAGCGCCCAGAGGATGTGGAAGCCTTTGCGCTGCATTTTTTGCAGCAAAGTAATGAAGAGCTGGAAAAAGAAGTTTCTGGTTTCAGTGCAGAAGTCAAGCAGATATTTTTGACTTACACTTGGCCTGGCAACTTACGTGAGCTCAAGAATATTGTCAAAAGAGCCACGCTACTTACTCAAAATGGTGCTGATATTCATCATGGCGTCATTCCAGTTGAAATTGCCAATCCAGAGCCTATTGCCATCTCGGCTACTCAGACTAGTAGTGCGCAAGTGATAGGTTCTGATCTCAAGGCCACCTTTGAGCACCAAGAAAAACAGATGATCATCGATACGCTACAGCAGGTGAAGTTCAATAAAAGCAAAGCTGCAAAACTCCTCAACATAGACCGTAAAACACTCTATAATAAGATGGAGAAATACGGCATTGATGGCTGATGAATAATTGATTATCTCAGGACACTTTCTTTGATAGCATGTAAGGCTTCTTCTGCGGAAGAGACAAGTGCTGCTACTTTCCCATTGACATTGGCATGGATGTTTTCCTTTAGCTGAAGTTCGATAGCAGCCGCTAATTGAGCAGCTTCATTGATCTTTAGCTGACCTAGTCTAGAAGAGAGCTGGTGAGCAATCGCCTTCATCTGCACCCCGTCTCTCGTCTGATAAGCCAAAGTGATGGCTTGTAAGTTATTGGTAGTCTCTTCTATAAAGTTCTCTACAGTTTCTTGTAAGAGTCCCTCATCTCCCATACAAAAACGCTCCAGATCCGTCAAGTCAAAAAGCGCATCATAGGAAGCGTCTTTATCTTCTTCGGAAGTGACACCCCTCTCAAAGTCAATCGACAAACTCACCGCCATTCTGGTCAAGACCTGCTCCTCTTTGTATGGCTTGGTAATGACTCCATCAAAGCCCCTTTGTGTCATATTTTGCTTTTCTTTAGCAAAAACATTGGCTGTGATTGCAAGCACTGGAAGCTCTCTATTTTGTTGATCAGCTAGATTTTTCAGATAATCCACTACATCATAGCCACTGACCTCGGGCATTTGTACATCCACTAGTGCCAAGTCAAAATTGATCGATTTGATCTCTTCTAAGGCTAGTTTACCACTAGCTTTGCTGATGACTTGTGCCCCATTTTTTTCTAGGATCAAACGAGCAAATTGCAAACTCATCGGGTCATCATCTACAATGAGTATCTTGTATCCTACTAGCAAATCTTCATAACTTGGTGTAGCCACTTTATCCTGGTCTGTTGGCTGTCCATCCGCTGGCTTGGCAGATATATTTACTGGCAAGTCAAAGTATACACTAGTCCCCTCTCCTTCTGCACTAGTGATGCGTATGGTACCACCTTGTATTTCCAAAAGTCCTTTGACAATAGATAGCCCTAGACCTGTGCCTCCAAACTTACGCGTGATAGAAGTATCACCTTGGTTGAACTTCTCAAATATCTGATCGATCAAATCTTCTGAAATGCCTATCCCTGTATCGACCACTTTCATTTCTAGGACTTGCTCAGACTCTTTTTTCCTCAGAGATACTTGAAAAGCCACTTCTCCATATTCTGTAAACTTGATCGCATTGCCCACTAGATTGTTTATGATCTGACCCAGTCGTAGAGAATCTGCTACTAGATACACATCCTCTGCGATATCTACTTCCCAGCGGAGCCCTAAGTTTTTCTCACAGGCTTTTGATAGGTGAGTTGCTTTGAGTGTGTTGAAAAATCTATGCGGATCAAAGGCACTTTTGACTATCGTGATCTTGCCAGCATCAAGTTTGGAGTAATCCAAGATGTCATCTACTAGTGAGGATAAAGTCTGAGAAGCAAAGTCTACCAGATGTACATACTCTTCTTGGCGGTCGTCTAGCTTGGTCGTCTTGAGCTGATGGGTAAATCCTAAAATAGCATGAAGCGGATTTCTGATTTCATGACTCATATTAGCCAAGAAATCCTGCTTTGCCTTGGCGAGCTGCTCAGAGCGTTCTTTAGCTTCTTCTAGCTGTATCCTATAGCGCTGCCCTTTTTTGATCTCAGTAAATATACTGGAGACAAAAGCCAG
This sequence comes from Penaeicola halotolerans, assembly GCF_016464625.1. Taxonomy (GTDB): domain Bacteria; phylum Bacteroidota; class Bacteroidia; order Cytophagales; family Cyclobacteriaceae; genus Penaeicola; species Penaeicola halotolerans. The sequence continues at coordinate 78,193 of NZ_JAEAGO010000001.1, read as the reverse complement.
TGAACCAGCCATTCCGATAATCACTAGTATAAGTAAAATGCGAGAAGAATCTCTAGTCAATTCATAAGCCGCAGCATTCTGTGCCTCTGCATTTCTCAACGCATCCGCCTCCAGACCGTTAAGGATCGTTTGAATATTGGAGATAATGGCTGCATTTTCATTAATGAGTTTCATCTCATATTCTACAAACTGCATCTGAAACCTTTTCTCCTCTTGCCCTAGCCTGTTAAAAATAGTCTTTACTGCATTCAGGATGGAGTCTCTACTGAGCGTATCAAACTGCGCCAAAATGGTAGAGGTATCCAGCTTTGCTGCAGAAAAATAGGTACTATACTCTGGCTTGATCTCTGGTATTTTGATCGGGTCAGGACGCTTGACAATGGCTTTTTGCTTTTTATCCTCTGATTTGAAAATGCCTAAGATATTGGATAAAAATCCCTTTTTCTCAACCTCCTCCTTTTCTACGGCTGGAAGCGGTCTGCCAAAGTAAAGTGTGTCCCGGATGATATTTAGCTTGGCAGAATCCCCAGATACGGGCATTTTCAGTCCATTGTAAGTCGCCAATTGCTCTAGAAGCTGCTGTTGCTGCATCTTACGCTCTACTCGTCTAAGCGCTCGCTCACTGAAGTTTTGCTGAAACCAACTCTGCTTGATATCCCTCAAGGCTGAGGAGATCTTCTCCAATTCACCAAGTCCCACATAAACTGTATCCAACTGCACGCGCTCTAGGCTATCAGAGAGCACTTGAAGCTCCATCATGCGATTGCGGATATCACTGAGCTTGCGGTTGTAGTCTGTCAGAGTATCTGGCACATTGGTCATGAGAGAATAAGCCTGATTGAGCTTATCTAGCTCATAAATGTCTGCAATGAGGGAGTTAAAAAGATAAAGTTTTCTATTTGGCTCAGAGAGGGATTCTACTTTTCCTACCAGATTACCTATACTATAAAAAGCAATATAGGTGACCGACAATGCCAAAATGAATGACAGGCCAAATCCCCAAATAATTTTAGCTTTGGTACGCTTTGATGTTTGATTTCCTTTCTCGTTCAAACCGAATTTTTCTTGATCTCCCATAGCCCGCTTCAAAATCCGTTCCTTTCTATCTCAACTAGCCTATTTTGATGCCTTCAAGCTTTTGATCCAGTTTGCCACATCATCAATGAGGACTTTTTCCACATTTCCAGCAGTTTTGTACGCCTCATTTCCAATCTTCCCATCACTTTTCATCAGCAAGTGATTCATCTCTGGATAGGATTTGAAAGTCGCCTTTGGTAGGGCCTTTTTCCAAAGATCAAAGTCCTTCATCGTCACTTGATAGTCATCCTCTCCCTGTAAAACTAGGATGGGCTTTTTGAGCTTTTTCGCGGTGGCTACTTGGTCATATTCATTAAGAAAAAGCCAATAAGCTTGTGGCATACCCAGCGGTAACTGATCTGTAGGGATATAAATAGTAGGCTTCAGTTTTTTGACATTATTCACCTCAGTTTTGATATTGGTCATGATATCTTCTCGCTCAGCCAAACCATCCGTAAGAAGGTCATATTGATCTATAAGGACATCTTCCAAAGGTCGCGCATTACCTGCTGCGATGATAATGCCCTTGACACCTGCATATTGACCGATGCGGGGAGCTGTCATCCCTCCTAGACTATGCCCCAGTACAAAGATCTGTTGGGGATCTATCTCTACTTGTGCTGCAGCTAGCTTCACTGCAGAGATTGCATCTTCTGTGACTTCCTGATCTAGCGTCATTGTAGTGTCTTTTGCAAGCTGAGCTCCATAGGTCTTGGTACGCTTCTCATAGCGGATAGTCGCGATGCCTTGTTGCGCTAGTCCAGCGGCTAAGTCTGCAAACACCCTATTTGGACCTATTGTCTCATCCATGTCATTGGGGCCTGAACCATGCACTAAGATCACCACGGGGACATTTGTCAAGCCTTTAGGCAAAGTCAATAAACCAGGAAGTTTATAATCTCCAGTGGTCACCATAATCTTCCTCTCCGTATAGTTTTCTGACAAGTCGTAGTCTGCTTGTTTGAAGGCTACTTTAGCCATTTGTTGTGTAGGTCTGAAAAAGAAGCCAATGATTTGTCCTGCTTCATCATAATTGAGGATGAAGTTGAGCGTAGCATTTTTAAAGCGCAATATTTGAGAGTAACTGACCCCTACTGCAACTTTCTGCTCAGACTCCCCAGTCACTTCGATGAAGTCTCCCATTTGCTTTTGTAGAGCCCCCCAAATACTGCTTAACTGAGCCTCTGTGACACTGGCACGCATCTGCTCTGAGAGCAGTGGGATGATGGTCGTTGTCTTCCCTTCTTGCATCTCAACTAGGATGCGATTAGAAGTTTCTTTGACTTGGGCAGAAGCGTGAAAGACGCAGCAGCTCACACATAAAAATAATATTAGGTAAGTTCTCATCAGGCATTTACTGTTTCAGATCGGATCGCTAATTCTTTGATATACTGCTTAGTATGCGAAGTTAGCATAAACTGATAACAATATACCGAAACGATCAGCACCAAAATCGTGATGATGAGACTTTTTGCCCGATCAAAGAAAAATAAAGTGGTGATCTGAATAAATATCAGGATAAAAGCAATGTCAATCAGCAGATTGGACCCGTAGAGCTTAGCATTGGCTGCTATGAGGTAGCTCATCTCTGGCGACCAGTCTTCGGGAAAATCCTGCACATAAGCAGCCACAGGTAGATAAATTTTCATCCACAAGGCAGCGAGCAGCAAAAAAGGCCCCAGCAGTATATGCGCATATAAGAGTCTCCTGTTTTTCAAACGATCCTTTTTCTATCAAACCCGATGAGCTAAAGGAAAGTTTAGTCAAGAGCCGCCATCTCGACAGGCTCTTCCTCTCCTGGCACCTCTACTAAGTCCTCAAAAAGGGCATAAAAAACACACATCGTGAGCGGTAGGGTGTACAGCAAACCTATCAATAAAAATAAGGCGCCAGCCAGATTGAGTAGTGCTAAAACCAATAAAAAAAGCAGGAATTTCCAGAAAACACTGTGCACTAGTCGCTGACTCCATACAATGGCATCCCATGGCGCTAATCCTCCAAAGATCAAAAAGAACTGCGCAAATGATACAATAATCGACAAGTAAATAAACGGTATGAAGCACAGACTCATGTACGCCATGACAGTTTTGATCTGGTCTGTAAAGACCAAATAGGTAGCTGAAGCTGGGTCTACAAACTCCCGCAATTCTTGGAAATAACCAAAGCCCACCAGACCCAGTAAAATAAAGCAAACGACCATCAACACCATGAAAATCGCCAATATGATCAGGTACTGCAATAAAATAGGCCCATAAAACTTAATGATTTTAAAGGCTTCTTGGAAAGTAGCTTCTTCTTTCCTAGAGATGGCATTGATGCCTAAGTAGATCCCCGCACTGATCGGGTAGATGACCAAAATAGACCACAGAAAACTAAAACTACCCAAGACAATCGATCCAATTAGACTCAGCACGAGCGTCATCAAATAATAGGCTAAGACGAATACGGGTTGACTGTGAAAAAGCCCTGCTCCTTTGCTGAAAATCTCTCTGATACTAAATGAAGTGCCTTGTCTGATCTTTTGATCTAGTTTGATTAAATCCATGAGTCAATATAGCAATGTGTTTGTCTGAAAAGTGTGTAACAAATAAAGCAGGATTTCTCAAAAATCCATCATCCAATTAGAAAAAGGGTAAAATACCCAGTATTGGGTATTTGATTCAGTGGCTCAGTAGTCGAAATTGCAGTGTTTAGTTTTTGGTTTTTGATTGTTGTAAAGGTATGATCGGCAGGCAGATCCTGTGTCAAGCCGGGGTTGAGTTGATTCGTTTGGACTGTTTTTCAACGTGCCTGCCGACTTATTTTTATGGAAAGGGAAATAAACCCAAAGGGAAAAGACAGCTGAGAGGCTGTCTTTTTTTATATTTACTACATTTATTAATACAAATATATTTTTTTAAAATTAATCTCATTCTCATTTGATGGTAAACTATTGAAATACTGAATAAACAAAGTATCTTGTTTAACTAAAATGAAATTCTCATTCTTCTTTACTAAATATTTAATATTATTATCATTTTTAAAGACAAAACTATTTAAGAAATTCCCCTGAAAATCAAATGATTGAATTTCAAAATCTGGTAATTGACCACCCTCTTCTCCTTTTACAAATAGTCTAAGATATCCCTTACTATGGGGAAACAAAGAGCTATATCTATTTAATTTATCATGTTTTTCATAAAACATTACTTTCTGATCCTCAGGTAAATCGTTATATCTAAAATTATTAAACAAACTATTATATTGATCAGAAATATCAAATAATGATTTATTAAAAGTCTTAGTGAATTTTCTCAAAGTATCAATATCATTAATATCATAATAGTAAATATCATGTTGTGCTGGAAAAGAAAATAAGATTTTTCTTCTTAAAGTATCTATTAAAAAATTACTATAAATATAATCAAGCTCTAAAATATTATCGATATTAAACGGGTACTTTAAAATATTTGAAATGGTTTTATTTTTTATATTAAAAACAGAAAATATACTCTCACTTTTACTTATATGAGTAGACATGAAATAAATATTATTATTTAAATATTTTAAGTCCATACTATTTGATAAAGTATTATAAGCATATAACCCCCTATACTCATCTTCATCTGAAATAACTTCACCAAAATACCATTTATCAATTATTTTACCTCTATTATTTATAAGAGTATATGACTTTGACTGATCTGCTAAAAGTATTGAATCCTTATTTAAATATAAAAAATAAATCGGATTAAAAATAGTATTTATATCATCATTTCTTATTATTGGAATTTTATTTATAATATAACCCGAATTCCAATCAAACACGTTGATACTATTTTTTAATCTATCAAAAGACAATAAATAATATTGCTCATTCTCTAGTATCAATTGAGTATTTAATAATTCAAATGAAGAAATACTATCTAAATGAAATATTTTATCTTCAATAGATATGATATAATTACTATCATACGTATTATTTTTTTCTTTACATGAAATAAAAGTACCTAATACAATAAGCACAAAAAATACTTTTACATATATAAAATATTTAAGCTTCATTATTAATCTAATTTAAGTACTTATATTTATGAAATACCATCTCATCATCTGAAGTAAGATTTCCTGTGGACTGAGAAATGTATATATATCCTTCAGAGAACACATAAAAGCCTCCTGAGGAATTCATCTCACAATTACAGGTCACATTCCCATTTTGATCTTGAAAACTCAATGTATATTGAACTTCAGGCCATGTATTTGGAATATAATTCTCCTCAGCTATTTTTCTTTTACCTATTCTCAGGTAATAGTCATTGACATTGTCAACATACAATTCTTCATAGAGATCGTTTAGCAAATAAAACTTATTCGAATCATAGCTAGAGGAGTTATTTCTCTCATTAGGTGCTAAGGGCTTCACTGCATTTAATACATCTAACACTTGCCCAAAAGGCTTCCATTGATAATTCGACATGTCAAGTTGATGTAAGAGAGGGGAGGCAGGAAAACTTGCCATCACTTCACCTTTGAGACCCTGAAATAATTGGTAATTATGAGCACTAATGCCAAAAATAGTGCTTGTATAAGGTTCTGGTAAGCTAGACTCGATGAATTTAGCACTTCGCTCCTCAAGATCGAGTAATGCTAAATATTTCCCTTTACCATCATAGCTATCAAATGAAACACTGTCCATCAAAGGTCTAGCAAAACTAATATAGGCATCATTATGCTTAACTATGGATGATACTGCACTGATGCTTATGTTGACACTAGGATCAGAACTTCTTAACCTACCTTTAAATGACCCTTCCCCATCCAGTAAAGTCGCTAAAGCATTTTGCCCATCAAAAAGCAGCAGTTCGTCCTTTGAAAGCACATTAAAACTAGAATATGGAAAATTAGCGAAATAGATTTTGTCCTTACCATTAAAGTCTAAGTTGATGGTCTTATAATTTTCTCCCGTTTCAACATTGTAATAGTTAATCTGCTTCGCATTCAAATCAAAAACAGCTAATGTAGGCACATCAAAGCCTTTCTCAGGTCCCACAAAATCCCAGTATCTTGAACTGGCAGCCGATAATTCAGCAGTTTTGATTCTGTGTTCTCCTTCAAAAGCTAAGAAATCAGTATCACAAGTCTGGATGATAGAGTTATCATCAAATTCAATACTAATAGATTTCGTATTTTCAGCACCATCACTGCATGAGAATAATAGGACGGCTAAACAAAGGGAGTAGATCGTTTTCATAGTATATTTTAATTTTCAAATAAAAGGCATTTTTAGTTTAGCAAGCATTTCATTTCCAATTGCCTTTTGATTAACACTACAGTGTCGCTTTGAAATTAATAAATGATCTTATTGCTCCATCATATTTGATTTAATACTTTCTTGATTAAACGATATATTTTTCCATAAAATACATCAAGAAACAAATAAAGACTGTTTAATGTAAGCTCTGAATACTAACATACACTTGAGCAATTTGGCAAATGAAACCCGATCTCCCAAACGAACTTACATACGTATGGGCTCTAGCCAAAAAATAGCCCCAAAAACAAAAAAGACTGCAATGGCTTGCAGTCTTTTGAAGTGATCCCGCTGGGATTCGAACCCAGGACCCATACATTAAAAGTGTATTGCTCTACCAGCTGAGCTACGGAATCTTGTCCCTTTTGGGAGTGCAAATATAGCAAGGCTATGCTTTGATCCCAAAAGCTAAGGCAAATTTTCTATAAATATCCTCACTTCACTCAATCGGATTTAGAATGAAATCAATGATATTCAATTGCTTACCTGATTTTATTTGGAAATCTAACCGCACTCACCTATCAATCTAAATACTTCCATTTGACAGCCTTAGGAGCGATAGGCAGCCTTTGACCATTATCCAATACAATGACCCTAAATTCAGGCTTTTGTTTTAAGGCACCACCCAATTTCTTCACCGTGGCAGTATAGTTACCTGGCCCTGTCTGTACCACTTGGATTTCATAATGAACATAAGCACCCGACTTGAAGTCAAAGCTCTTGCCATCGTCTATATACAGCCTGCCTGTCGCCTTGCCAGCAGCGTCTAGGTTGACCACTAGGTCTAGCATATCTGTCTGATAGTCCTCCGTACTTTGGATCACAGGACCCATCGGAATGACGGCCCCTTCTCTGACCTTCAGCGTAGGCTGGTATTGATCTGGCACTTCATTAAAGGGAAGTACTTCCCATGCGCCCTTTGGCAGCTGTGGCGACTCCGCCCAAGCTGGGATGATAGCCAAGTCATCTCCCCAAAGGAAAGCCTCTTGCTCCGCTCTCAGCTTGAGGTCTTTAGGATCAGCCAAAAACATCGGCCGCATCACAGGCAGTCCTGTAGTCGCTGCTTCTTGGAAGAGGGTATAGAGAAAAGGCATCAATTGGTAACGCTTATTGATCGCCTTGCGAGAAGCATCTTCTACTTCCTTTCCAAATACCCATGGTTCTTGGAATGGCGCATCTATCGCAGAGTGATTTCTGCTAAATGGATAAAAAGCCCCCACGGTCATCCAATGACCCAAAAGCTCTTCAGTAGCTTCACCAGAAAATCCTCCAATATCAGGCCCATTAAAAGGCTGTCCTGAAAGTCCTAGCGTGATGGACATCGGGATAGACATTTTCAAGTGATCCCAAGTAGAAGCATTGTCTCCAGTCCAAGTAGCTGCATAGCGATGCCCACCGATGAAGTTGGCTCTAGAAAGGATAAAAGGTCTAATATTAGGTCTATTTTTGAGGATACCTTCTCTGCTGCTGCGCACCATGAGTAGGCCATAGACATTGTGGTAACGTAGGTGAATATCTTGTGGCAACACTCCTCCACCTCTATGGATGTTGTCAATGGGCATGGACATATCGGGTCCATCAAAAACCGCAGGTTCATTCATATCATTCCACACCCCATCGATGCCCGTAGCGAGGAAGTCATCATAAAGACCTGCCCACCAGCGCTGCGTCTCTGGTCTGGTAAAATCAGGAAAAACACAATCTCCAGGCCATACTTCCCCGACAAATGGCACTCCTTGAGCCGTTTGTACCCAGTGATTCCCAGCAGTACCCGAGTCATAGACAGCGTATCCCGGGTCTTTTTTCACCCCTGGATCGATCATATAGACACTCTTGATGTCTTTAGATTTCAGGTATTGATTGAGTGCTTTGGGATCTTTGAAGCCTTCTTTGTCAAAAGTAAATACCCTGAAACCATCCATATAGTCGATATCCATCCAGATCACATCGATTGGGATCTGCTTGGTACGGAAAGTATCTGCGATCTCCTGCACCCTAGTATCAGGAAAATATGAGTAGCGGCTTTGCTGATAGCCTAAAGCCCACAGTGGTGGCATCTCTATCGTACCAGTGAGTTCACCCAAAGCCTTGAGCACCTCCTTAGGAGAGTCACGCTCTATCACGATCACCCTAAAAGCAGGCCCATCAGAGATAAACTTGATGGATGAAGTCAAGTCAATTTGCTGACGGTAAGTATTATCTGCCAAGACACCAAAGGCCGTCCCATCTGCTCGCACTCCCATCACCCAAGGGTGCGATTGATAAAGTTTCTTCCCATTATCCTTACCATAAGCATAATTATCCTTGTTCCAAAGTGTGATGGTTTCGCCATTTCTCACAAGATCGCCCGTCACCTCACCAGTGCCATATAAATCTGTTTCAGCTTCAATCATGATCTCTGCGATGGTCGTGGAATCCCCTTGGCTAAAAATAGGGCTGAGCACCTTAGGAAACTGTGCCAATCTCTTCGTAGCAGTGGGCTCCTCCAGCAAAGCCAAGGAAGGCAAGTGACGTACAGAGTCAAAGTTCGCAGGATAATACATCGTGACTTTGTCTCCTATCTGATAGGCTTCTTGTGCCATTAGTGACCAACTCACGCAAGTCAAAAGCGCGATTAGAGAGAATCTTTTCATAGGTATTTTGGATTAAAGGTGCGCTAGTCACCCTTTGTTATTTACTCAAAAAAAGCTAATCCAAGCGGCTTTTCACAGCTTTAGAAGGGATAAAAAAGAGATTATTTTATGGAAATCGATTGAAATACCTCTTAGAGGCGATATTTATGGAATGATGGTGCAAATGTGAGATAGGCTTGTTAAATTGAAGTGCAACAAAAGCAAAACCATGGAAATACTACATGAATCTACCGATAGCAAAGGCACTTTTTACATCGAAAAGTCAGGCAAAAGACTCGCGGAAATGACTTACAGCAAAGCAGGAGCTGACAAAATCATCATAGATCATACAGAAGTCTCCGAAGAACTAAAAGGACAAGGAGCTGGTAAAAAACTAGTGGTAGCAGCGGTAGAAAAGGCGCGTAAAGAAGGTTTTAAAATTCTCCCACTATGCCCTTTTGCGAAAGCCACCATACAGAAGGATGCAAGTTTACAAGATGTTTTAGCTTAGATCAAGGCATCGTCTATAGCAAGCTCCTTGCGGTACTGCTCTACCTCCACCCCAAACTTTTGGAGAAAATCTACGCCCTCGTCAGAAGGTAAACCTTTGTAGGCTGCGTATGATTTGAGGTACACGACCTTTTTGATTCCCATGCTAAAAATGATACGAGCACAAGAGAGACAAGGAGCAAGCGTAACATAGAGTGTAGAACCCTCCACGGAAGTGTTGTTTTTCACAGCATAGAGGATCGCATTTTGCTCAGCATGGATAGCCAGCGAACAACTTCCTTTGCTGTCTTTGGCGCAGCCCTCATGAGGAAACTCCTCGTCACAGTTGTGCGTGCCAGCTGGAGGACCATTGTAGCCAATAGAGATAATTCTTGTCTCTTTGGTGAGCACGGCACCTACATGTTTTTTGATGCAGTGAGAGCGCTTAGCTAGGCTAGCGGCCAGTTCCATGAAGATATCGTCAAATGCAGGTCTGTTCATAATCAATCAGCTACGTAGTGTCCATTTAGTACACTGAAACATTTTCTTGCAATTTGAGTAATAATGTGAAACAATAAAACCTTAAGACATGAAAAAGACATTGACACTTTTATTTTCAATCTGCCTAATGGTCTTCGCGGCCAGCATGAGCCAAGCGCAAGAGTTGAAGCCAAAGCCAAGTCCACTCGATCTTGCCAAGATCAAAAGTGGCGATACTTACATCAAAGTGGTCTATAGCCGTCCACAGAAAAAAGGCCGTGAGGTCTTCGGTGGTGCCCTTGCACCCTATGGCAAGGTATGGAGAACAGGCGCTAACGATGCTACTGAGATCACGCTCACGAAAGATGTAAACTTTGGTGGTAAGGACTTGAAGGCAGGTACTTATACACTTTTTACCATTCCAAACGCTGATTCTTGGACGATCATCCTCAATAATGACCTAGGTGTCTGGGGCGCATTTAGCTATGATGAGAAAAAAGATGCCCTCCGAGTGACGGCTACGCCTATGAAGACCGAAAAAGAAATCGAAGCTTTTACCATTACACTAGCAGCTGATGGCGACAAGAAAGCCAATTTGACAATGATGTGGGACAATACACAAGTAACCGTTCCTATCACTTTCAAATAAAACACAAGACATAAAAAAGGACTCTCACGAGTCCTTTTTCTTTACTTTACCTAATCTCTCTTAGGCAACAAGGTATATTCAGGAAAATTACCATAAAGCTGTTCCCCAGGTTCTCCTACGGTCACTGCCTGTACGAGGTACTTCCCTCCCACGAAGCAACCCTTCCAAGACTCTCCGATTCCACCAAAAGACTCTTCCTTGTCTCCTCTAGAGCGAACCTTATTGATCCCCACCTTATAGCCTCTCAACTGTCCCGCGATTACTTTAGCCTCATGCAGGTCATCACAGGCGATGCTAGACACCAAGCATCCATTGGAGATATTCATCTCAGCGATCAATTCCTCTACAGAATCTACCAAGACGATGCTATCCAGTGGCCCAAATGGTTCATTATGATACAATTTAGCATTGGTTGGCACATTGAGTAAGGCACTTGGAGGATAGTAAGCCGAGATATCCTGATGCGCTAAAAAATTTTCCGGATTGATTTTACCCCTATACAGAGAGACTGCCCCTTTGCCGATAGCATCATGGTACATCTCATCTACTTCCTCTGCTTTTTTGCTATTGATCAACGGACCAAAATCTACCTGAGGTGGTTCCGTATCCCCTTCGTTGACTAGAAGTGGGTGACCATAAGTGAGTGACTTGAGCATGGACAAATAAGCCTCTAAGAAATCAGGGAAGAGAGATCGCTGAATCACCAACCGTACATAAGCTGTACAACGCTGCTTGCCATATTTGAACCCTGACTTAAGCTGCTTCATCAGTACGTCCCAATCCGAATAGTTCCAGATGCCATACGCATTGACCCCTTCCATCTCTAGCATATAACGCTTGTTCTTGTCATACAGACTCGCCACGATATTACGTCCATTACTCTTGCCACCCACATAAGCCAGACAGTCTATGTGATCATTTTTGACCAAAGCCTCACTGAGCGCACCACCTGATCCACTGACAAGCGTGAGCGGCAGCCCATTTCTCTTGGCCAAAGCAAAACTCACCGTCAAAGAAAAAAGTCCCCCATCTGAGGGCGTCTTAGCTACTGCAGCATTGCCACAGAGCACTTGAATGAGACAAGCATGTACCAAGACAGAAAGCGGATAATTCCACGAAGCGATATTGGATACCACCCCTATCGGCTTCCTATCTCCGAGCATCTCCTCAATATGATCGATATACCACTGCACACCATCTACACAGCGATCCACACTGTCCAGACACTGATCATACGGCTTACCGATCTCCCAGACCAGTAGATACGCGATGAGCTCCTTTTGTGCTTTGATATCTTGCAGCGTTTGAGCCACTTTGGCCTTCCTTGTAGGTAGATCCACTTGAGACCATGCAATAGATTCCTCATGGCTATACTTCACCGCCAGCTTACACGTATCCAGATTGATATTAGGGTAAACACCCAGTAGCGTCCCATCGATACTAGAGCTAAAAGGTTTGTGATTGCCCGACTCCTGCCATTGACCTTGGATCAGATTAAGTGGATGACCTTCCGAATCAAATGCCTCTGGTATGAGGCTGACCATTTGCGCGTAGAGATTTTCCCATTTCGCCTTTTCGAGAATTACTTTTTGTTTTGTCATGAGTGTGTTTTTTCGAAGCTCCATTCAGCAGAAACCCTCTCTAAGATAGAGATATTTCGCTAACCCCCTGTATGACAAAATAGTTTAGCAACCACTAACTCGATCGTAAAAATAACTTGAGGAAAAAACAAAAGGTCAGCACCGCTAAGTACTGACCTCATTGAAACTCGTTTATTGACTTGTTTGCCTTAATGCAAATGGGATTAATTCAGATTAAACTTCACTCCAGCTTGGATGACCAACTGATCAAAGTCTCCAATGATGTATTTAATCTCTCCAAAAGGCAAGAAGTTTTTACCAATATTGAAATTAGAGCCTACACCCAAGTTGAGGCCTAGCTCACCCTCAGCAGCAGATCCAGAAAACCCAAACCCATCAAACGAAGTAGAAATTCTAGAGTAATTTAAACCTCCTAAACCATAAAACTCAATGCTTTCATTAGTCACGAAATAATAATTGATATTACCATTCAGCTCCCAAAAGTCCGTAGTGGAAAACTCCGTGTCTTCAGCAAAGTAATAAGCAAAGTTTGCAGCTACACCGATATTTTCAGTGATTTTATAATCACCAATCACACCAATACCAAGCGCTTCAATCTGCGTTCCGTAACCAATAGTACCACCAAGCCTAACTTGCGCTTGCGCAGCAAAGGTGCCTAAAAAGGCAATACATAGAATAAGTAAGAATTTTTTCATAAAGATAATTTGTTTGTGCTCCATGGAGCTTGTTTAAAAATTGATTTATAAATACATGATGGAATACCATCATCAAACGAGTTCCCTGCGTGAAGATAGTGAAAAACTAAACCATTCCACCCTACCCACAGGACTTGGATTAAAATTTATAATCCGCCATATTATACTTAAATAGACAAATACCGACCAGAAGGAAGATGAAATTCACCAACAGAGAAAAAGACCAAGCCATCCTACAGTTTAGAAAAGAGTGGGAAAAATTCAGCCCGCCCAAAGAAATAGACGAGCGCATATTCGAACTCTACTGTGAAGACATCAGCGGAAATGAGATCATCGCGACAATCGCACAGGAGTTCGACACCAAAGACTGCTATGCCAATAGGTGCCTCTACTACGCCACCCACATGAAAACAGAAAGAAAAGAAAACCTCGCTAGACACATGTACCTAGACTGCACATCTTGTACAGAATCCTGCATTCCTGAGAGGTTTAGAGAAAGTTAATGTATGAGAAAACTTAAATTCTTAATCTTAATTTAAAAACAAAACCCCCTCAAGGTATCATACCTCAAGGGGTTAGGTAAAATCACTAAGCTTAAAGTCAATTTCTACCAGGTACTAAGATTAGCCTGCCACTAATGGAGACTGTTTCATTTCCTGAAACGGATCTAAACATCCCTTGGAAAGTGCCTGAAAATTGATAGGTAGGATAGCTCTTATTCGTTATTTGATCAGTGAGCATAATGGTTTCTCTCTCTGCCACTGTAAAACTGCCTGATTGTGACTCAAACACATAAACTTGCCCATCTGTATCCTCGCAGGTCAATCTGATGAAACTAAACTTATCATCATCATTTGGAAACTCTACATTCAAAGGACGAGCACTTGCTCCATCCCATTCTATTCTAAAATAAGTAGCAGCATTGCGCGCTTCAAAGAAAGTGATGTTTGACTGGGTAACCTGCTGATTTTCATCTGTTATAGATCCAGTAGAGTTCGTCTCTCTTGCTACCTCTATCACTCTGAAGGTTTTCCCTGAAAGCGCCCCTCCTTGAACAGTAAACTCATAAAAAGATAGTTCATCATCGGGTTGACTAGCTTCATCTTCTTTGCATGACACAGCTCCTATTGCAAATAATAAGAGCATAGCATAAATCATTGACTTTTTCATGTTTGATTGATTATTGGTTTATTTTAAAATGAATTCGACTCTTCTGTTATTAGCCTTTCCTGCTGCAGAATTATTGTCTGCTAGCGGTTCAGCCTCTCCTTTCCCATCCACCTCCATGGGATTTTGAGTATTGAAAGTTTCTTTAAGTGCCGCCATTACCGCTAAAGCTCTTTCTTTAGATAGCTTCATATTTAGTTGATCAGAGCCATCACTATCAGTATGTCCTATGATTTGTACTTTTCTAGTTGGTTCTTGCGCAAGTGCCGCAGCGATTTCTTTGAGGATACCATAGGATTCTGGTTGGATTTCAGCAGACCCTGATCTAAAGGTGATGGCACTAGTAGTAAAAGTGCCGGCATCTAAGAGCTTACTTCTTGGATCTGGCTTACCTACCGCCAAGCGGATATTTGATAGGTAGTAGTTATCCTGCTCAGTATAATTATTGACAAAAAATCTAGCAGAAGTTAGTTTCACCTCTTTCTCGAAAGCATTTGTCAAATCAAGGACTTTCTCTTCATTGACAAATACTTGCACTCTGCGACCCATTCGAGCTATCGATATGTGCAATGGCTCAGTAACTAAGTCTTTGTTGATGTATTTATTCGCCTTAAAATCAGTACTAAAATTGAGAGACCTATTGGCAGAGACAGCTTTTCTACCAGTAATATATGGGCCACCATTCGCGCTAGCTGCATTAAATAAAAGACCAAAATAGTTAGCAGATAATTTCTGAAGATTGAAATAATCTCCTCCACCATTCCAATCCAACTTAGACTCTGGATTGGCTATATCCGTAAAGACAAGCATGAGTGATCTACTGAAACTATACTGATCAAATTCAAACTCATACATCAAGTCAAATTCCAGCGTGAAATTTTCCGGGAAGTTATCTAAATAGGTAGGGACAAAATTTCCACTCGTCTTATTAAACCAAACCCAATTCCCCTCTAAGCCTTCAAAGCTGACAATCTCAGCCGAGCCAGTAGAAATCCATGCTGCTGGCAAATCCCCAAGCTGGTCTTGTGAAAAATCATCATAAACAATGATTTCCTCACCTTGAATAAATGAGAACTTCGCATACCGATCAAGACTATTTTTTTGACTAGGCGACTCTTCGGATTGAGTAGGTGAAGATGGCTGCTCTACTTTACTGCCTTTTTTGGCTACTTTTTTATCTTTCTTTTTGAAAGCTCCTTTTACCCCATTGATCAAGCCGTCTGCTGCGGCATTGATTGATTGATCTACTGTTTTTTCTGCTTTTCGAGTCGTGCTTTCTTTAGCAGTAGATTTTACTCTTTTTTTCATTTGAGCCTCTGAATTGACAACCGAAAAGAGGCCAATGATAAGTCCCAAAATGATCCACTTCTTCATATTAAGGTGTATTTAGTTGATGTAAGTATTTGATACACCTCTTAGTATTTGAGATCACGCAAAAAGTAAACATCATCAACAAAAAAATAAAAAACTCTATCAGCAAAGCCAATAGAGTTTCTGAGTAAAGTAAATGGATAATTAAATCATTTAACTTACCCTCAAACAAAACCAAATTATGAGAAAATATATTTGAATTACTTAGTTTGAAGAGGTTGATACTTCATCAAAAGGATAGAAGTTAACAATTCCATCCACCTGAACGATTTGATCTAAATCATTCATAAAGGTACCTGCAAACTCTATTTCGTATGCAGCATTGTTCCTAGTCAAACCATCATCCGTGGTTTCCAAGCCCCTTATGGTAAAGGATACATTTCGACTAATGAAGGTATCCTTTGGAGCGCCACTTATATAGATTACCAAAATTTTAGGGTAATCTGTATTGGAGAGATTCTGATAAGAAAATACCCCGTTGAAGTCACCCTCGCTACTTATAGATTCTGCCAGTATATTTAAGCCAAAGTAAATGCGATCAAGGTTATCATTGGATCCGATATTTGAGATTATCCTATCTCCTTCTGGGGTTTTGGAAAAATAAGTAAACACCTCAATCGCTTCACCCTTAAAGGATACTCCTGCATATTCTCCACTATTAAAGTTGATTTCATATGTATTAGCCGTATTTCTTGGCACTACATCATCATCCTTACTACAAGCAATGCTAATCAGGATGATCAATAAAAAGCAATAAAAGTTTAGTCTATTCATCATAAATGAATTATCAGAATTAGTTTAAATTTTGAACAACTCTAATAGTTCCTCTTATCTGTACTTGCTCATCTTCGTTCAACCCGTCTTCAAATGTGCCATTAAACTCGATATCCATTGATGAGGTCCCTATCTCATTACCCTGAGAGGTACTGATTCTATTGAAACTATAGTTTCTTACTTGATAGTCTGCATCTACACTATAATAACTTGTAACACCTACACCGGTATCTAAAGTAAGAAACAGAAACGCTGATTCTTGCTGATCATCAGCACTAGTATCAGTATCCTCAGTAAATGTCCCCGTGAATGAACTACCAGGATTAGCTGGGAACGTCATACCTATCAGTACCATTGACTCTGTTGTCAGATCTTGGATAGTAGCACTAACTCCTGATAGCCCTACTTCTTGACTAATGACCGTCAAACTAATATATTGCTCGGGATCAGCTGTACCTGTGAAAGTCCTACCATTTAGCGGACCACCAGACACAGTGACGGAATAAGTAGCTTGACTAAGTTGAGGCTCATCTGCCTCATCTTCTTTACAACTAACTAATACACAAAGAACTAGTAAAAGAAAGCTTGTTATTGATATACGCTTCATAATAGATTATAAATTAAATTTGACACCAACTTGAATGACCAACTGGTCAAACTCACTTACCACATATTTCATTTCTGCGAATGGCAGAAAATTCTTACCAATATTAAAATTGGACCCTATACCCAGATTTAGACCAATCTCTCCTACTGCAGCAGATCCATCAAAGCCAAAGCCTTCAAAGGTGACAGCAGAGCGACTATAGTTGAGCCCCCCAATACCATACACCTCCAGTGATTCCGTAGACGTGAAGTAATAGTTCACATTACCGTTAAACTCCCAAAAAGAGGTTTTAGCAAACTCCGAATTCTCAGTAAAATAATAAGCGAAATTAGCTGCTACAGCAATGTTCTCATTGATGATATAGTCGCCCGTCACTCCTATACCGAGTGCTTCTACTTGAGTGCCATACCCGACTGTACCACCAACTCTAACTTGTGCTTCTGCTGCATAAGAGCCTATAAATGCTAGGCATACTATGAGTAATATTTTTTTCATGATATGTTTTGATTATGGTCTTTTGACCGGTTTAAGATTATTTTCAGCTTAGTATGAGCAGAAGCAAAAAAGTAAACGCCAACAGAAAAGTTTTCTTGAAAAAATGATTTTTGATAAAAAAAAATTGACTTAAATCAATTAATGACAGTTCTTTATATTAATTTCGATCTTTTAGGTATTACCTGTGTTTACTTTTACGACCTTAAATAGACTAATTGGAAATGGATAATTTTTTACTGGAGAGATTGCAGTCTGGAGATAAAAAGGCTCTCGCGGAAGTCTACAGCATGCACCGATCTTCATTTATTCAGTTTGCACTTAAGTACCACCAAGATGAAGCATTGATATATGATATTTATCAAGATGCCGTCATTGCACTCTATGAAAAGGCACTGATGGGTAAGCTTCAATTAGAAACCTGCCACCTAAAAACTTACTTATTCAGCATTGGTAAATTCATGCTGTTTACAAAACTTAAAAAAAACTCAAAGATGGAGTTTTTGGAAGACGATCAACAGGTATTGGATCAATATGAGGAAGAAAGCCTTACCAGCTTTTTCTATGAGCCAGATCCTCAAGTGAAGATACTGGAAAATAACATAGCCAAGCTAGGTAGTAAATGCCAAGAGTTATTGAGGCTTTTCTATTATGAAGAAAAAAAGATACATGAGATAAAAGAAATCATGGGTTACAATCACAATGACGTAGTGAAGAGCCAAAAATCACGCTGTATGAAAAGCTTAAAAGATGCTATGAACTCAAAATCTTTTGAAGATGCTGAATAAAGATGAATTAATAGAAAAGTACCTAGAAGGAACCCTTAATACGGAGGAAAATATGCTTTTTCATCAATTGATGAAAGAAGACTCGGACTTTAAAGAGGAAGTGACCTTCCAACTAAAGACACGCCAAGCCTTTAAAAATATTGAAAGGGCATCTTTGAAAGAGATGCTCAGTCAACTTGATGAGTCAACTCACTCGATCGCTAAGCCTAAAAAGGAGCCAATCTATCAAATCACTTATTATGTAGCTGCAGGACTCATTGCACTGCTAGGCCTAAGTTTTGTTTTTAAATGGTTTACAGATAATCAACCAAAAGACGTATTAGCCTATTATGAACCCTATCCGAATGTGATCACTCCTACCACTAGAAATGCTACGGAAGATAGCCTGAATTTGGCCAGAGAAGCATTGATCGCTTATGAAAATGAATCCTATGAAAAAGCGGACTCATTATTTAACCAGGTCAAATACTTGCAGTTAAGCTATACCGCATTCTACAAAGGCATCATAAAAATAGAGCTTCAATCGTATGATAGTGCCTCCTTTTACTTTGCAGAATATCTAGAATCTGGCGACAGCGTGCTATACCAACAAAGTCTATGGTACAAATTCATTTCAGAATATGCTGCCAAAGACACTTCAAATGCGAAGGCTACACTAGAACTACTCTCAAAATACCCCTACAAGCAAGAAGAGGTACGTGTACTCCTTAATCAGATAAAATGATCCAATCACATGTTCTATAGACTTTTCGCATACACCATTATTTACTGTTTATTAAGCACATCAGCTTTAGCACAGCGTATATCATATCAAGATAGCCTCAAAGTCATCGAGCTAACACAAAAAGGAGATGCCTTTCTACAAAGCAATGAACTCGACTCTGCCATCCTAACTTTAGAAAAAGCCAATACCCTCATCAATGCGATCAAAGACGGCCCTGTAGAGATCGTACATGGAGTGAAAAACCGATTAGGCATAAGCTATGCTTACAGAGGACTAAACAAACGATCCATCGCTACCTTCAATGAACTAGCGGATTTTTATAGGGCTAGGAACGAAGAGCATAAATTTGACATACAGATTGCACAACTATACAGCAACATAGCCATCAATTATAACTTACTTTTTGACTATGCACAGTCACTAAGGTACTTTGATAGCAGTTTAGTCATTTTTCAAAAGCGCGACTTACAGCTAAGTGATCAAAGTCGCCTCCTTTATATCAATAAAGCATCCAATCACCTTGATCTATCGAACTACCAGTCTGCTATAGAAAATTTAGAAATAGCCAAATTGATTCGATTATCAAACCCAGAAAGTGACCCTACTGGATATGAAAAAATGAAAGAAAACCTTGTTTTGGCTGATGCACTGATCGAAATCAATCAAAACAAAGAAGAGATTTTGGAAGCAAGAAATTATCTAAAAGAGAATTTACGCATACTAGAGGCCATCAATCCAAACGACCAATATGTAGGCTCTACCTATTACAATTTGCAGAAAACATACAGATTACTCTCTGAATACGATAGTGCCATTTATTATGGTCAGAAAGCGGTCAATTTCCTTCAAGACCAATACGGCCCAACCTACCCAGGACTAATCAGTCGAATGGCATCCTTAGGTAAACTTTATGCACTCAAAGGAGAAGGATCCACTGCGCTTGATGTTTTAGACAAAGCGATAGCCATCCCCACTCCACAAGAAATAGATAAACTTCCCTACAAAGCCCAAGCTCATTTATCAAAAGCGCAAGTCTACCTCCAAAATAAATCATTAGATAAAGTAGAAAAAAGCATTGCTAGTGCCACTAAATTAATATTCCCAACTTTTGAAAATAGTGACAACATCTGGATGAATCCTTCAGTAGATTCTCTTTTTCAAAGCCCCATATTTAGTAACTATTTCATAGAAAAAGGGGCGCTTTTAAAAGGACTCTACGACCAAACAGAAGACATCAATTACCTAAAAGGAGCCTTGGATGCCTATATTTTAGGGATAAAGATCGGAATGCGCACAAGAAAAGGTCTCACCAGTCTCCGCTCAAAATCCCTCTATTCTTCCTATTTGGCAAACAACTTTGACCAAGCCATCGAATTGGCTTTTCTACTACAAGATCAGACCAAGAAGCTCGAAGACTTTTGGACCATGCTGTGGCTAAGTGATTTATCAAAAGCAGCCACTTTAAAGGATTTTGTCCAAGGCAAAGAAAACATAACGCTTGGCATCCCTAAGCACATTGCTTCCAAAGAAATTGACTTAAAGAGCAACCTACTCTATTACGAACAGGCTGTCTACAAAGAAAGCTTTGCCAAGACTGTCCGCTCCTCTGAACCAAATAGTGAAAATCGTCTTGGACTCATCAAAGCCAAATCAGCACTAGATGAATTCATCAGAGAGGTGAAAAGAGACTACCCTAATTATTACCAACTCGAATATGGATCAGAAGGGCTTTTCGCAGACGCAAAAACAACTGACTTCACAGCACTTCGCGCAGGCTTCAAATCCCAATTGGTCATAGACATACATGAAAATTCAGAGGCTTACTTGATTTCATTCTTTGACCAAAAGATACAAGGCGCTTATAAAGTACCAAAGAGCGAGCAGCTAGAAAAATCAATCAATGAACTATTACGCATCATCAGTACCAAAGCCTCAGGAGACTATCAAAAATACGCCTATACCATTTATGACAAGCTGCTTAGCCCATCATTGGCCAGTAGCAACCCAGACAAAATCGTCATTATACCAGCTGGCAAGCTAGCCTATCTGCCATTTGAGTTATTGATCAGTGAAGAAGCAGATAGTAAAGGGTTCAAAGATTTCAAGTACCTCATTAAAGATTACACCATAAGCTACCAGTACGCCATTTCACTATTGAAGCCAGGACAAAAAACTAAGAAATCCACCAAAAATGAAATGCTCGCACTCTCTCCTGACTTTGACATCATCAGAAGCAACTACCTATCAAGTAGCCAAGATCTAGTAAGAGGCAGTATAGACAAATTGAGTGTGTTACCTTTTGCAAAAAAAGAGCTAGAAAAGCTTTCTGAAGTTTACAAAGGAGATTTTCTTATAGGTCAAAATGCCTCAGAGGCTAGCTTCAAATCAAAAGCTCCAACAGCCAACATGATCCATTTGGCCACACACTCTTTCATCAATGAGTCAAATCCACTCAATTCTCAACTGATTCTCGGAAGTGATACCAATGAAGATGGCCTACTGCACACCTATGAGATATTTGGACTTTCACTACAGGCAGATCTAGTCACTTTATCGGCTTGCAACTCCGGCTTTGGCGAACTTCAAAGAGGAGAGGGAGTCATCAGCTTAGCCAGAGGATTCATGTATGCGGGTGCCGCCAATGTGCTGATGAGCCTATGGGCAGTTCCTGATAGATCTACCAGCATACTCATGGAGTCATTTTATACAAACATAAATGAAGGACTTTCATATGATGAAGCTATCAGAGCGGCTAAACTCTCCTACCTAGCATCCTCAGATGACAACACCGCACACCCCTACTACTGGGGAGCCTTTGTATTTGTGGGAGAAGACACCATGGAGCAAGGTCCCAATTACTGGCCATTCCTCATCATAGGAGCACTTATTTTAATTGGAATTACCATTTGGATAGCAAAGGCTACAAAACCAAAAAATCAATCTTCAAAACCAATCAATTATTTTACTTAATTCCCCACCTTATACATCAATTAAGACACGCCTCTAATATATAATCGTCCTTCGTTTGCAACGTCATTGCGAGGGCTTGCCCCGAAGCAATCCAGCCTTTAACACCAACCCGTAGAGACGCGATTCATCGCGTCTCCATTCATCGCGTCTCCTATAATATACAATCATCCTCCGTTTGCAACGTCTATCGTAGAGACGTCCATTGATGGCGTCTCTTTCCACATACAATCATCTCCCGTTTGCAACGAGGACGGGCGAGGTTGACGTTTTCATCGTCATTTGTAGAGACGACCTACAGGGCGTCTCCATTGATCATGTCTCATTTCATTTTAAAGACCCTACAGATTACAGTACAGACCGTTTCTTGATCCCATGCTAGTTTTGTCATGTTGACGATAGGAAAGTTTACCTCACGAAGGGAGGATCCTTGACTACTGTTGCTACTGTACCTATGCTATCCACTGGTCGTATTATATATCAGATGAAACGATAAAGGCCTGAAAGCCTGCCTGCAGTAGGCAGGGTCGAAATAAAATAGCATAGGGTGAAGCCCTATGTATAGGTGATTTCGTTACACACACTAGCCCTGTAAGGGTGTAACAACTACATGCCGTACCTGCCGAAATGCATCGGATGAAACGATTTGTTTTGTATCGCACCTGCCTAAGGCACGATGACCTGCCTCCCTCGGGGAGGGTCTCAGACTACCAAGGCTGCTGATCTAACACCATCAACTGGTCATATTCACCTCCTAGAGGGAGACCTGTCTCACGAAGGGAGGATATGCTTCAAACTAAAAGAATATAACCTTTTTAAAACACCATAGCCCACGGTTTAAACCGTGGGCTATGACATGAAATCAATTACTAAAATAGTTATGTAATTCTCTAGTAAAGATGATCATTCAAACCACTCTCCTCGTTCTATAACTTTAAGTAAATGACTAACCCTAAGACTTTTTTCATCTTCCATCTTATAACTAAATCAATTTTTTTGAAGAAGGTTCGTCTCCACTTTTTACTCTATGCATAGCGTCTTCCCAGTATTCCCACATAGCTGAGTCAACTGGACCACCATCATCCAAGAATTCCATTAAACTTAACAATTCGCCAATATCTTCTGATTTTGTAATTTTATACCAGTTTTCTAAAAACAAATACATTGCTGAATAACCCTCTTTTTGTGTCATTTTCTTTCTGGTTTAATTCTTAATCCTTGATCGTAAGTAAACTTCCGCGGTTCACTATTAATTCCTGCTGAAATAATTTCATTTTTTTTATTAACAGCAGAATATATTTGTGTCCCATCACTTCTTGTTTTTGCACATCATGTTACTTCGTATTGGTCAATACCCAATTTAAATCTTTTATTATTAGATAATTGTTCTATTGCTCTTCGATTATTTGGGGTATTTATAAATTTCCCTTCTTTTCTACTAAATATATGATTTTCTCGACCAGGACTGATAGAATTTCTAATTGAACGTGGTAATGATACAACTGTTAGGGATAGACTCCCCACAACTAATTCCGGGTCTGTCCATTGTCCTCCTACTTCCCACATAAGAAACCTACCCCAATCCTTCCAATCACCCGAAACCAGATAGTCAATCAAAGCATCTTTCGCCCTTTCAGAATGAAGCATATTAAGAGTACCTTCACTGACAAGCATTTGAAACTCAGACCTCCAATAGTCGTTCCATCCACCTGAATTTGAAACCCCTGTCTCTGAAGCAAATTCAGCATTCCTTTTAAAATCATTGACCCTATTCCACGGAACCACGAAAACATCATCTCTACCATCATCCGTATTGATTATGGTTCTTCCACTCGGATCAATGTATCGAGTAGCTAACCCCCTAAACTCATCTCCAGATTCTGGAGCAGCTCCTGTAGGGTCATTCCAAAAGATAGGGTTATTATATGCATAATGATATGGTGTCCAACTTAAAAACTGATCCGCTAAAGGGTCAACACTCAAAAACCTACCAATTTGCTGATCATAAAGTCTATATTCTGTTTCGTAAACACCAATAGCGTCATTAAACTCGACCCCTTGATACAGATACTTCTGTCCAGTCATCCCACTGGCATTGCTCTGATAGGTCTCTAATCCAAATGGATAGTAGCCCGTCTCTTGCAGCAGTGGCCCATGAGCCAGCTCCACCCGCATATCGTCAAAGAACACCTCGGACACCTGTCCGCTCTCATTGGATAAATATACAAAAACAAATCCAGATTTACTGATCGTCACATCAGCTGATAGTGTCTCATGTGTGCCCGTAGTCCCATCCGTCTGTCCTGCCGCACTCACTTGTCTAAAGCCCATGTCCACCAAGGTCATCTGCTCATCAAAGACCAAGTAGTTGAGATAGGCTCTAGGGATGCTCGTATCGCTATTTCCCGTAAAGATCGGCCCTGACATAAAGAGGTCTCCAAACAACTCATACAGGTCTGACTGCTCTGGCGCACGCTCTATCCCAAAGCTGTTCAAGAAGCCTGCTGCCACTTTTCATCAAGCCTTACTTGGCCATTGGTGTACCATTAGCCGAATTAGCTTGCATGGCTTTACTCCTTTTCAAAAGAACTATTTGGATGGGACTCCTAGCTTCCGGGACGCTCATGTTATCATTTACCATATATGTAACCTATGTGTATGGAGGTTCATTTGAATTCATCCCTTGCTCCTGTGCTGGCATCTTTAGAAATATCTCTTGGGAACTCCATCTATACATCAACATCACATTGACCATAATGACGGCTATAGCAGCCTATTTATATAAACATTCTCTAGCTAGGAATACAGGTTAAGGTATGCCCCTGTTTGAAGCGCCTACCACATGTTTAATCTAAAGTTTAAGGCTTTTTGATGTACAAAAGCCAACCTTAAAATGAAAAGTTTAAGATTAGTATTCGCAGCACTCGCCTTTGTGATAGGCGCAGGATTCGCTTTTGCAAATGCACCATCATCTGATGATGATGTAATCTTTGTAAAAGTATTTACGGGAACAGGTCAAAATGACTTTGTTTGGACACCAGAGGATGAGCTACCGAATGGATACTTATGTTCTCCTGCTGTAGAGATTTGCTCAGCAAGGTTCACTGGTAACGATCCTATTAATGGCTCTATGATCTTAGATTCTGATGTGGAAGGATTAGCCATAGTGCTTTAAGATTAGCCAAGCAGTTTGATTTGGAGTATCTTCTGCTTAGTGAAAGCAAGTTGCCCGTCCCTGACGGGCACTTGTGATTATATCTCATTCCTCAAATTCATGATTATTACTGATCTCTGTCCAGATTGCTCACCTTATCAAACAACACATTTTTTATTCTATCTCCATCCAATCGAAAAGTATTACCACTAATCTTTAAAAGATATCCGCCAACCTTTATCTCATTAGTTGTCAACAACAACCCTTTCTGAATAGAATCATTTCCAAGTCTAATATCATATTCTTGACCTCCTAAATAATTCAAACTGATAGTAACACCAAGTTCTTGATTTTTATAGACGCCATTCAATTGCTCAAAATTAAAACCTTTAATCGGCTGGATTTTCTTGAGGGTATAGGGGGCGTGATTGATATAATAAGCAGTAACCTCAAGTATACCTTCAGCATTTACTATAAACTCTTGTTTGAAATCAGGATCAAATTTTTGATGAAAGATGTTGGCTGATTCTCTTTTTAACTCAACATCATTTCTACCATCTCTTCTTAAAAATAATATCCCATCCTTTTCGAGAAATTGAAATAAAAAACCATCTGTAGTGCTATATAAACCTACAATCTGCTCTTGATCAACAAAAGCACCAATGACTTTAGGTTTTGTCAAAAAATACGCTTCATCTGACTCTAGGTTATAAGTAATATCAACCATTTGTCTAGTCTGCATTGAAGGAATAGATTTACCAGTATTTGTCATTGTTATATATGACCTATTGTCATTTGGAAATCGTAATATGGTGGCCTTCCATGCGCCTGTAGCTCCCTCATGAAATCTATAGGTTAATCCCTTATACTGTCCAAACTCGAGTCCATAGCCATAATTTGAAATGGAAGAGTTAGGAAGTGTTTGACTTAGATCAATCAATTCAGGTTTGATTTGAGACACTTTACCTTGAACTATCATTTCCCATTGTATCTGATCGCTGAGTGTAGAAAAGATATTACCATCTCCACAGGCATTCCAAATCCAATCATAGGTAGTCCATGTACCAAAATTAAAATATGACTTGGCAATTGGACCATTTAATGACTTGGCATCATCCACAAAAAAAGTATTGTTCATACCAAGTTGGTCAAACATTTGTCTAGTAAAATTTACGAAAGTCAATCCACTTACTTGTTCTATGATCAATGCAAGTAGTACATAGTTAGAATTACTGTAGAGATATTGCGTACCAGGTTTAAAGTTTAGTTCTCTTTGATCTTCAAGAAGTCTGAGAACATCACTATTCGTATAAGATAGCTTCCACCAAGTCTTTCTTTGTAGAGATAGAAGATCATAAAAATCCCTGATACCACTAGTGTGATGTAATAATTGATCAATAGTAATGTTTTGCTCTATGTCCTTAAATACATTAGGTAAATACAGCCTAATATCGTCAGTAAGAGATACTTTACCTTGATCTACTAATAGCAATACTGCCAATGCAGTAAATTGCTTTCCATTAGAAGCAATATTGAATAGAGTATACTCATTGATCAAGGTACTGTCAGATAAATTGGCATATCCTCCATATTGCTTATATACTACTTTCCCATTATCAATGATTGCTGTAGCTATCCCAGGTGACTTAGGTGGCACATCTTGAAGTGCTATTACGTCTAAAGAATCCTTATTGTAGACATGATTCTGTCCAGACACTCTTAGATGAGCTAAGAGCAAAAAGCAGTAAGAGATAACTATGATCGATTTTTTCATGGATATATTTTTTTCCTCAAGAATAACCCTTATCCATTTAAACATCGCCTCAAATCCTGATCTGACACTACTTTAATGATTTAATATAATCAACGGGTGTTTGGGAAGTTACTTGTTTAAACGCTCTATTGAAGGTTGACTTCGAATTAAAACCACACGAAAGTGCTAATCCTAGTAAAGTTACCTGCTTATGTTCATTTAACTGAATTTTTGAGATGACCTCGGAGACTCTATAAGTATTGACATAATCATTAAAGTTTTTATGATAGATCCTATTAACTATTTCAGACACCTTTTTAGGATGAGTCCCTATTTTCTTTGCTAGCTCATATACAGAAAGGTTGGGGTCTAAATACATTTTCTCTTCAATCATTATCCTTTCAAGCGCTTTACCCAACTCTTCGATTTGCTCGAGATTATTATAATCCCTAGATGAGGAATGCTTTTGATTCTTCGAAATAAGGTCATTGACTCCTATATCAAGTAAAGTTATAGACCGAGTGTGATTAACATATCCACTTATTGAGATATAATAGAAGAGTATTGAAAAACACAAGTAATACCAAAACTTACTTCCAAATTGAGCCCATTCTGGATTAATTAGAAAAAACAGAATCCTAATTAATATCAATAATATAAGAGCAATCAAAAACCTTTTAGCCCACTCAAACTTTAAAGAGTCAGCAAAACTATACGTGTTGAAAGTAATAGAGGTATATCTATTAAACAGTCTAAAAGTTAGAATTAGATAATATATTAGAAAAATGAAGCCTGTAAGCTGATAAAAAGGATCAAAATCCTTATCTCTCCCATCAGAATAGAAATAACTATATCCCAATACATACTCATCTATCAGAATGATAGTCAAGGAATAAACCAAATATAAAAAGGCAGGAATAAAGTGAATAAGATGCTTTCTAGATAATTTAAACTCTGCATTCAGTAAAAACTGAAAATAGATATACAAGACAGGAGGGATTAAATAAAGTTGCTGAAATGGAATATAAAAAAGAATTGTTCTGTAAGGCTCTTTTCCGTACCACCCTGCATACCCGAGCATAAATGGACTAATATACAATACACACAACAAAGTGAAGAAACTAAGCCAGTAGCTAGCTTGATCATTTTTTTTGAAGCCTTTTATAAAAAGTAAAGAGCTAAAGACGAGTCCATGGATAAAAAAAATCAACAACAGACTACTCTTTAAGCTAAAGCCAAACAATATCATACATAGGTCACATTTAATTACTCAATGTAACAACGATCTACTATCAAAACCAACTAATCTAGACCTATCCTTTAAGAGAAACCTCACACGATTTCTTATAAAATGAGAGTTTAAAAGCTTATGTATCTTTTATCCTCCATCCCTCATTCATCATTCATAACTCATCACCCATAAATTATAACTTATAACCAACCGCTCACTCCTCACTTCTCACCAAACATTATTTTGTAAAATCAACAAAAACAAACGCTCGATTTTTCCAAACCTTCGAAATTTTCGATTTTTCAAACTTCAACATTTTGCACAAAACCTAGAATTCATAATACTTTACCCCATGATTCTAGGTAGATACTTGGGGGATGGTTGGGGGGATACTTGGGAGATACTTGGGAGATACTTGGTACATAGTTGGGCATTAAGGGTCTGACCATGCGCATAAAACGCATAAAACGCAAAAAGTGAAGAAAAGCGCACAAAACGCATAAAGCGCAAAAAGTGTCGAAATGCGCATAAAACGCATAAAGCGCACAGAACGCATAATCCGCATAAAACGCAAAAAGTGTATAAATGCGCAAAATGCGCACAGAACGCACGTTCATTTTCTCCAAACCACTTCATTCCCCATATTGCCACAGTTAAACCAAAACAAATACAATTATGCCAAAGCAAAAAGGAATATTCAAAATCCAAGGTTCGCTAGATGAAGTGAACTTCTACAAATCTAAAGATGGATTCCTTGCCAGGCTCAAAGGTGGAGTCTCCAAGGAAAGAATACAGTCTGATCCAAGGTTCAAAAGAACCCGTGAAAACATGGCAGAGTTTGAACATGCTTCCAAGTCTGCCAAACTGTTCCTATCAGCATTCTCCACTTCGATTGACAGTGTTAAGGATCCTCGAATGAACAACAGACTGTTCTCAATCATGAGTGCGATCATTAGATCAAACCCTGATGGGATACCAGGCTTACGCAAAGTATCTGAAGGGGATCTTACCTTACTTAGAAACTTTGAGTTCAACAGTGCAGCACGATTAGAAAACATCCTAAAAGTGCAAGCTGCTATCACCAGTACAGAATCAGCTATTACGGTAGCTTTCGCGAGCATCAATCCTGAAAGGGAATTGGTCATACCACCAAATGTCACACATTTCAGAATTGTCTGTGCCTGTGGAGCAGTTGATTTTGCTGCAAATGAGACAAGTAAGATTGAAGCACAATCAGATTACTTCTCTATTCTGGACATTAAAGAAGACTTGAGCATGAACCTGGACATTACAGGTCTTGAAGCATACGACAAGTATGTTGCCTTAGGAGTAGAGTTCGTCAAAGAAGTAGGTGGTCGATACTACCAGTTCATGAACGGCTCTTTCAATGCGCTAACTGTAGTTCAGCATTTACCGCATGCATAGGCTGACTCTCAATAGGTCATATTTCCCACTAGGAACAAATGGTTTGCTCTATTACAACAATGAGCTAATCTGTTCTACCATCGAATTGCCATGGAACGACAACAAACAAGAAACATCCTGCATTCCAGAAGGCATCTATGCGCTAGAACTAATTCCTAGTGAGGATTATGACATGGTGATTAGACTCCTCGATGTGCCTGGCCGAGAAGGAATAGACATCCATCCAGCCAATGATGCACTCAAAGAGCTAAAAGGTTGCATAGCACCTGTGTCCAAGACTACAGGTGAAGGTAAAGGCGTCTATTCCAGACGAGCCTTTTATAAACTCAGAGACATATTGATCGAGATACTACAGGAATATGGTGATTGTGAACTCATAGTCACTTCCGATGGTACCATGGTCATTGAAGCTGAAGCAATAGATATGTCAGAATGGAGTTTCTGACACCACACTTGATTGTAGCGGGGCTTTTGTCCCTGCTACTTTCTATCCTTTCATACAGCATCAGATCACTGATATTGGATTTGAGGAAAGCGCAGGCTTCTATTAACAGTCTGCAAGAACAGATGACTAAGCAGCAAGCTGAAAGTCAAGGGGCTATCCGACTTCTTACAGAACGGATAGAATTCTTACGCACACAAATTTACAAGTCAAACCAAAACTTAATACATCATGAGTCTTACAGATAATGAAATAGTCAAAAGGGCTAAAGCCCCAACGCCTAAATTCTTCAAAAAGCTGAGATTGATCGGATTGGTCATCACAGCCCTTGGAGGTAGCATACTAGCCGCACCTGTGGCTTTACCCGCAGCGGTCATCACAGCAGGAGGCTATGTATTAGCCATAGGAGGTGTATTGACTACAGTCAGTCAAGTAACAGTAGAAGGCAAGTTACCTGTCCCAAAGAAGGCAGCTAAAAAAGTTGATGCCTGATTAATTTGCCATCATTTACCATAAAGCCGGTGGTCTTTGACCATCGGTTTTATCCTTATCCCTGAAATGTATTTTCTCACACAAATCCTTTGTACCATGGCTACACAAAAGCAAGAAATAAAAATGGTGGGTAGAGTATGGAAACTATTATACTACAATACTAGAGGCAAGTACTTTGTCAAAATGCTCCAAAATACAGCCGATAAGTCTCACCGATTTACCAATCCTAAAGCAAAAGCTAAAGCGCATGCAGAGCAACTCCTCGCAACACTCAAACCCATATTAAGAGATATTTACACGAAAGGATTTGCTAAAGCTTTCAAAGCGGAAATGCTAAAAGCCTTTCAAGGAAGTAACTTGAACAGAGAGGTTTTAGGCCTCAAGCAATACTTGGACACATCTTACCTGGAAGGCCTTCAATTCAACCTTTATGCAGATATCACTAGGCATGTATATGGTATGGTGAATGTAGACATAGAAGGCACCAAAGTCTCCTACAGCCATTCGGGAAGAGTAGAATTGCTTGAGGATGAAGTCACCTACTTTAATGTGACCAACTACCTATTAGTATTCAATGAATCTCTTGATATTTCAGTACTCCTATACTTAGATGACCCCCATACTTTTCAAGTGAGAGAATATGAAAATGAAGACTTTCACAATACGCCCAAACAATTTGACTTGGCAGATCTCCTACCCATCAAAAAAGAGGATAAGCTAATCGTACTGACGATTAATAAGCTGACTTGTGCCGCTCCTCATGCTATTGATGGCAATCTAGGGTCATTGTATGAACTCAATACGGGACATATCATCCAAACAGACCTCATAGGCTATGAATCAATCTTCACTTCCTTAGAAGCCAAGAATTAGTTTCACCCTATAGCACACTTAACTGCATCAAAAACAAAAACCCCTTAAGGTATCATACCTCAAAGGGGTTTAAAGTGCAGAGAGTGGGGGATTCGAACCCCCGGTACGGAATTACCCGTACGACAGTTTAGCAAACTGCTGGTTTAAGCCACTCACCCAACTCTCTGTGTACTTGGCTTATCAGCACCTGTTTTGATATGATCTCCCCAAATGCGATGCAAATATAAATTATTCGCATTCATTTCACCAATAGCACAAGGCTTTTTTATCAAGTTTATCAAAATTATCACAGCACCCAGCGCTAAGCACTTGTCCCTCAAAGCTTAGTCCAAATCCCCCCACCCCATTAATTTACCACCTGATGTTTTTGTCCCCATCAGGTTTTTATATCTTTGTTTTCCGATGGACCAGATCAATTTCACATACCCTTTAGAAGAAAGTGCCTATTGGCTGATCACCCTTTTTGCCATTGCCTATTTGCTATACCTCGGGAGATTTTGGCAGATCAATCGAAAGTTGCGCGTCAGCAAGACTGCCCTACTCACCAAGCTCATCTGGAGAATAGCCGCCTTTGCCCTCGTACTTTTCGCCCTCATGGGACCCAGCTTTGGGGAAAGCAAGCGCGAGATCAAAGCCATCGGCAAAGACATCTTCATCGCTGTGGACCTCTCCCAGTCCATGAATGCCATAGACGTACAGCCGAGCAGACTGGAAAAACTAAAGTTTGAAATCAAAAAACTCATCCAAGCCTTCAACTCAGACCGCATAGGACTCATCATCTTCTCCTCAGAGGCTTTCATGCAGTGCCCACTCACCTTTGATCAGAGCGCCCTCATGCTCTACTTTGAGACGCTCAACTCCAACCTCGTCCCAAGCGGAGGCACAGACTTTGGTGCACCCCTCCAGATGGCATTGGACAAGCTCACCGCTGAGACAGACATGGACGCCCGACCTAAAGCCAAAATGGTACTCCTTATCAGCGATGGGGAAGATTTCGGGGATGATACAGAATCAGTCGTACAGGCATTAGACGACCAAGGCATCAAAATATTTACCCTCGGCATAGGGACCAAAGACGGAGGTAAGATCAGACAAGGAAATGCATTCCTCAAAGACCGTAGCACAGGCGAAGATGTCATCTCCAAACTAGATGACCGTGCCCTCAGGGCCATTGCCCTACAGACAGATGGCAAGTACTTTGAGATCAGCGACAGCCAAAACGAATCCAGCAAACTCATCTCCGCCATCAATCAAATAGAAGGAGAAGCCATAGACACCCGCACCATCGATGTCACTGCCGACAAATACTACTACTTCGTCTTACTAGCTTTAGTGATGCTAGTGATAGACTTTTTGACACCACTCAAAACCGTAACAGTATAAGCCATGACCAAGTCTACCGCCATATTGCTACTGATGCTGGCCTTTCTCGATTGGGGGAGTTTCAATGAAATCGCCCAAGTCAATCGGCTAAAAACAGCTGCTGAGGAAGCTTTCAAAGGAGGGGATTTTGAAAAAGCCATCAAATACAACAGGCAATTGGTCGACAGCTTCAAAGTGAGCGATCCAAGTGTACTGCTCAACCTCGCCAATGCCTACTACAAATCCGAGCAAAACGAAGCGGCTACCAAAGCCTATGAGGCACTCCTAGACAATGCAGACAAACAAGCCGCTTCTATAGCCTACACACAGCTGGGCATCATGCAAGCCAAGGATAAAGAATTAGAAAAAGCAGCAGAACTTTTCAAACAAGCCCTCAAAAAGGATCCAAAAAACGATAACGCACGTTATAACTATGAACTGGTCAAAAAGATGTTGCAAAAACAGCAGCAAGAGCAAGACCAGCAAGACAAGATCGAACCAAGTGAGTTTGCCAAGCAACAAAAAGCCATAGCAGACGATTTGGTCAATAAGCGAGACTATCGCGCTGCGCTACAAGTGATGATAGAAGCCTATCAAAAGGACCAAACAGTACAAGCCTATCAGGACTTTGTACAACGACTCACAGAAGTAGTAGAAGTAGACAATTAAGCTTATGAAAAAGATACTCTTTGGACTCGTATTTCTCCTATCCTGCACACTCATCCAGAGTGCTTGGGCGCAATCTGCTGCGGACATATTTCATGGCTCAGCACAGACCTACATAGGAGGTGATGCCAATAAAGCCATCTCTCAGCTCAAGGCAGGGCTACAAAAATACCCTAATGATGCCAAAATGAAGGCGCTCTTGGAGAAACTAGAAAAAGAAAAGGAAGAAAAAGAGCAGCAACAAAAGCAACAGGAGCAACAGCAGCAGCAAGACCAAAACAAAGAGCAACAGGATTCGGCTCAAGACAAGCAGCAGGATCAAAAGAATGGAGAGCAACAAAAACAGCAGAATCAGCAGCAGCAAAACCAAAACAAGGATAATCAAGGACAAGATAAGCAGGACGATCAAAAGCAAAACCCGTCTGGACAAGATCAAAAGCCCGGAGATGCTGACAAATCCAATGAGAAAAATGATCCTAACGGCCAGTCCGAAAAATCCCCTGAACAGCAGCAAAGAGAACTATCACAGCAAGAGTTGATGGACAAGCTCAAAGAGATGAATATCTCCAAGGAAAAAGCCGAAGCCATACTCAATGCCTTGAACAATAACGAAATCAAATTTATCCAACAGCAAAAAAAGAAAGCTACCAAAAGGCCTCCAAATGGAAAGCCAGATTGGTAGGATATTTACCATAAAATAAACCCTAAACATGAAAGAAGTATACATCATCGCAGCCGCTAGAACACCCATGGGAAGTTTTGGCGGAAGTCTATCAGGTTTCACAGCTGTAGAGCTTGGATCTATCGCTATCAAAGGTGCCTTGGCCAAGGCTAAAGTAGATCCTAAAGAAGTACAAGAAGTATTGATGGGCAATGTCATCTCTGCTAATCTAGGACAAGCGCCTGCACGTCAGGCAGCCATAGGAGCAGGTATAGGCTACAATGTCCCTTGCACTACAGTCAATAAAGTATGTTCATCAGGCATGAAAGCCATCATGTTTGGCGCGCAGTCTATCATGACTGGTCAAAATGATGTAGTCGTAGCAGGTGGTATGGAGAGCATGTCCAATGTGCCATTCTATGTGCCTAAGGCTAGATTTGGATACAAATATGGCAATGCTGAATTTGTAGATGGCCTCGTAAAAGATGGTCTTTGGGAAGTGTACAATGGATTCCCGATGGGAAACTGTGCAGACAACACCGCCAAAGAAATGAACATCAGCAGAGAAGCCCAAGACGAGTATGCAATCAATTCATACAAAAGATCTGCTGAGAACTGGAAAAACGGCTTTTTCAAAGAGGAAGTCATCCCAGTAGAAGTGAAAGATAGAAAAGGAAACGTCAGCTTTATCGAAGAAGACGAAGAGTTCAAAAACGTCAGCTTTGACAAAATCCCAAGCCTGAGACCTGTATTTACCAAAGACGGAACAGTCACTGCTGCCAATGCCTCTACCATGAATGATGGTGCTTCTGCAGTAGTTTTGATGAGCAAAGAAAAGGCAGAAGAGCTAGGATTGAAGCCAATCGCTAAGATCAGAGGTTTTGCGGATGCCGCTCAAGATCCACTTTGGTTCACTACTGCGCCTTCACTAGCGATCCCTAAAGCCCTCAAAAACGCTGGAGTCACTCCTGAGGAAGTGGACTACTATGAGATCAATGAAGCTTTTGCTGCGGTAGCTTTGGCAAACAACCAAGTATTGAATCTTGATAGCAATAAAGTCAATGTAGCGGGTGGTGCAGTATCTCTAGGTCACCCATTAGGCTCATCTGGTTCACGCATCGTAACTACACTCAGCAATGTCCTCCACCAAAAAGGTGGTAAGATAGGCGTAGCTGGTATCTGCAATGGTGGCGGTGGTGCATCTGCTATCGTGATCGAGAAGATGTAATCAGCGAATATCATCACACACCAAAAAGGGCTGCTTGAAGTAGCCCTTTTTTGATGAAATTTAAGTCCTGATAATCAAGGTCAAAGCATAAAGCTAGATTCTTTTATGGGCTAATTGAGGGACTAACTGCTGATAGTTCGATTTTTTACTTAGCTTTGCAGACCTCTCAAGGAAAAAAGGGTTGTAAAAACCTAGTTTCGGGGTGTAGCGTAGCCCGGTATCGCGCCTCGTTTGGGACGAGGAGGTCGTAGGTTCGAATCCTGCCACCCCGACTACAATGAAAATGAAATCCCTAGTGTCTGATAGATGCTAGGGATTTTGTTTTTATGACCTTCCTTTGAAGTGCTCCATCGTGCTATATACACCGAGTACCTTTCCTACGAACCAGTCAAAGAGCCAGATGGGAAAGAGTCCCTGCGCAAACCGCACAAAACGTACCGTCCAAGGCATACTGACAAATATTTTATTTCTTTCAATGGCGCTAATGATCCTTTTGGAAACTTTCTCTGGATTTAAGATTGGGATGACAGACTTGACCCCGTCAAACATCCCCGTGTTGATGTAGTAAGGTGTGACTGTCGTGATACCCACCCCTGTTTTGAGGGCTTGCATCTCAAGTCTCAAGCTATCTGACCAACCGATCATAGACCATTTACTAGCAGCATAGACAGACATCTTGGGATTTGAAATCAGTCCAGCCGAAGAGGCGATATTGCAAATATGCCCACTCCTCTGCGCCATCATATCTGGCAAAAAGGCTAGGGCGATATTCATAGGCGCATTAGCATTGAGCTCCATAGTAAAGCTGATATCTCTGAGCGAATGTTCATGAAAATACTTCCCTACGACCGTCCCAGCGTTATTGATGAGTACATCTACGACCCCATGTTTTTGCTTGACAAGTTGTGCAGTGGCTGTGACCTTCTCCACATGAGTCACATCTATCTGATAGCCCGTAACGGAGCCAAATGCGGCCAGTTCAGTGATTGTCTGGTCTATATTGGCTTGATTGATATCCCAAATGATGAGTTGCGCTCCTTTTTCCAGAACCATTCTTCCCATCAGTTTGCCGATACCTGACCCACCACCAGTGATGAGCACTGTCTTATTCTTTAAATCATGCATAAATATGAATGTAGCTACCTTGACAAGGTAAAGATTTTAAGAGGAAGTTTTTTATTCCTTACTCAAAAAGAGTAGAGCTCAAATAGCGATCTCCTCTGTCGCAAGTGATGCAGACAATGACACCCTTATCTATCGTTGAAGCCACCTTCAATGCTGCACTAAGCGCCCCTCCACTACTCATTCCCGCAAGGATTCCTTCTTCCTTTGCTAGCCTTCTCGTCATCTCCGTGGCTTCTTCAGCACTGACATCTATGATACGATCTACTCTACTGGCATCATATATTTTGGGTAAAAACTCAGGTGACCACCTTCTGATCCCTGGTATCTGCGAACCATCTGTCGGCTGCGTACCGATGATTTGGACATTTGGATTTTGACTTTTGAGATATCGAGAGACACCCATGATCGTACCAGTAGTGCCCATCGCAGAGACAAAGTGAGTCACCTGACCCTTCGTATCCCTCCAAATCTCGGGGCCAGTCGTTTTTTCGTGTTGCTTATAGTTATCCGCATTGCCAAATTGATTAAGCATGTAATAATCACCCGATGCGGCCATCTCTTCGGCTAGAGTCCTAGAATACTCTATCGTCTGTGCAGCTGGTGTGAGGATCACTTCTGCCCCATAGGCCCTCATCGTTTTGATGCGTTCCTCGGTGGAGTTATCTGGCATGATGAGCGTCATTTGCAGTCCCTTCATACTAGCGATCATGGCGAGAGCTATACCCGTATTACCACTTGTCGCTTCTACTAAGCGATCCCCTGGCTTGACATCCCCTCTTTCAAGTGCAGCGGAGATCATGCCTAGTGCAGCACGATCTTTGACACTGCCTCCTGGGTTTTGACCTTCTAGCTTACAGTAGATCGTCACTTCCTTTTTGAGAGGTATTCTTTGAAGTGCTATTAGGGGCGTATTGCCTATCAATGATTCTAATTTCATGATATCAAGGTTTAAAAGTGATCATATCCGTATTCCCCGAACCATCAGTCATCTGTGCTCGATAATACACTTTAGAAAAAGGAGCCACACTCCTAGTCAGCCAAACATTGCCACCAATGATGCTATCATGACCGATAACAGTCTCTCCACCCAAGATCGTAGCGCCTGAGTATAGGACTACCCTTTCTCCTATCGTAGGATGTCTTTTAATGGCTGCGTCTTCCTTGTGCACACTCAGCGCACCCAAAGTAACTCCTTGATAGATTTTCACATGATCACCTATTTTAGCGGTTTCCCCGATCACGATTCCAGTCCCATGGTCTATACAAAAGTATGCCCCTATCTCCGCTCCAGGATGAATGTCTATGCCCGTTTTGCTATGAGCATGCTCTGTGATCATCCTTGGAATGAGGGCTACCCCAAGCTGATGAAGTGCATGAGCCAGTCTGTAAGAAGCTATCGCATAGAAGCCAGGGTAAGTTCTAATCACTTCAGTAGTGCTTTGTGCAGCTGGATCGCCATCATAAGTCGCTTGCACATCCTTATCTATCGCTTCTCGAATCAGCGGGAGTTGGCCAAAAAACACTTCAGCAACTTGATCGGCAGTTACGCTAGATGGCAGTGGAGCTTTCTCTAAAAGTAAAATTAATTGTTGTTTCAGCTCCTTGATGTAGTCTTCTAGTGTAGCGGTATTAGGAAAATCTAGCTCAGAAAACTCAGGATATAGCAAGCCTATCAGCTCTTCATGAAAGTACACCACAACCCTAGGCGGAGGACAACAGGCAGCTTCCTGATGGAGTGCAAATAGGCATTTGATAAATGATTGATTCATTGGTATTATTTTAAAGAAAACGCGCTAGTAGTCTCATTGTTAAACTACTTGAATTAGCACACTCTTTGATACAGTGAAAACCAATACAAAGTTCGTGTGGATCAAAGGAATGAAAAACTATCTCTGTAACTTTCAGCTAAAGATTTTAAGCTATGCTAAAGCTAAGTAAACTATTCATTTTATCGCTATTACTGCTTTCATGCACTAAAAATGACGAACCTCAGCCTGATGAAGCATTATATTTCCCTCCACTCAGTGGCAATACATGGGAAACGACAGACGCAGCATCTCTCGGGTGGAATACTGATCAAATACCAGCACTTTATGAATTTTTAGAAGCCAATGACACAAGGGCATTCATCCTATTGAAGGATGGTAAGATCGTCCTTGAAAACTACTGGGGTCAAAAAATATCTAGCACTGAAAGTTTTGATGAGAACTCCTTTTGGTACTGGGCATCAGCTGGCAAGACAATCACCGCTACACTCATAGGGATTGCTCAAGAGGAAGTACTTTTAAACATAGATGATCCAAGCAGTCAATATTTGGGAGAAGGATGGACATCACTAAGCCCCTCTCAAGAGTCTCAAATTACCATCAAAAGGCAACTCACTATGACCACAGGTCTCGATTATGAAGTGGCTGACCTGATGTGTACTGAGCCTGCTTGCCTTCAGTATATGGCACCGCCAAATACCCAATGGTACTACCACAATGCACCCTATACGCTTCTTGATGGTGTATTGGAAAACGCTACTGGTAGATCAAGGACGCTTTATACCAATGAAAAAATAGCGCAAAAGATAGGAATGAATGGCTTTTGGAGTCAAGTAGGATACAATGGTATCTACTTTAGTACACCTCGATCTATGGCACGATTCGGACTAATGATTCTCAATGATGGAAATTGGGGAGAAACGCCAATAATAAGTGATAAAGCCTATCTCCAAGCGATGACCAATTCATCTCAAAGCTTAAATCCAGCCTATGGATACCTATGGTGGCTCAATGGGAAAACGAGTATCGTCTATCCTGGCAATCCTAATAGCTTCAGCGGTGTGCTAGCACCACAGGCACCAAGTGATATGATTGCTGGACTAGGCGCTAATGGACAAATACTAGACATCATTCCTAGTCAGCGCCTTGTCGTCATTCGGATGGGTGAAGCTCCTAGTGATGGCGGAGAGGTCCCCGTCATTTTTCATAATCTCATGTGGGAAAAAATCAATGAAATCATTCGATAATAAATAAGAAAGTTTAGTCAGTTGACTAGACTTTCTTCATTGATATATCTCTCTATAAAACCAATTTTTAGCTTCAGCCAAGAGTTGATTCATTTTCGACTCATCTTTTTCTAAGGGTTGACTATTTTGCACTTTCAGTTCTACCTCCCCTTTCGCATTGCGATCTACCTTAAAAAGCATGACTGGCGGATGTGCATGAATGATATACTCACGCGTATCGTCAGTTGTGAAACTGAAGAGAAATTTGGGAGGCTTCATAGTACAACTGTCTGGTTTTCAGTAAAGTTAGAAAACAAATCGAGCAAAACAAATATATGTTTTGATAATATCAATAAAACCACTTCAAATCAACAAGACATGGGATTCCGCCTTATAATATTTGGAGTAGTATCATCCATGCTTCATTTACGTTTCCCGCCTCCAAATGTTGCTTAGCGAGCACATGTATTTGATCTATGAGGTTCTCAGGATCATTTTTGAGACGAGTAAGTAGCTCTTTTAGCTCTGCATTTTCCGTTAGATAAGCTGCTGCTTGCTCTGCCGAAGGAAGTTGTTCTACATTACCTAGTCTAGCAATATTATTTCCCGTGAAAATGACACTTTCTCTCACTGACTGAGGTAAAGCATCCACACCTATTCCTTTATTTCTGACAGGCTTTGGTATTTCAAAGAGCGCATCTCCATTGGCTCTACAGTACCAGTCGCCCCCCATTCGAGCCACTGCATCCAGTTTGAAGGGATCTATCTTGCCATCAGCATCAAGTATGTTCTCATTAAAATGTGCTAATATCACCTCACAAATGATCAAATTAGCTGCACCACCTTGGTCTCCCATAGAGATGATTTGCTTTACCTTACATTCAAAAGCTGCGGGAGCTTCTAGTACACGTGGTGGTTTGACTAGCGATGAGGGAGCCTCTGTCAATCCAGATTTAACAAATTCATTAACTCCCTTGTCATATTCTGTACTCGCTAGAGACATCTGCTCTACCATATTGTAGTTGACGATGTTGATCACCACTTCATCTACTTCCATCACATTTTCTAGGGTATGCTTGATGGTATTATCCCTTACCCTACGTGCTGGAGAAAAGATGATCGTAGGAGGATTTGAACCAAAGGCATTAAAAAAGCTAAATGGACTCAAGTTCACATTTCCTGCCTTGTCTATCGTGCTTGCAAAAGCGATCGGTCTAGGAGCAATCGCTCCAAGCATATAGCCGTGAAACTCACCTGTAGAAATATCTTTGGGGTTTATCGTCAACATATCAGTTTGTTTAAATTAGATCAATCAGAGTAACGAATTTAAAAATAAGTTTGGACTAGCACTTACAAAACACGTATTTATGCGAAATGATTGAGGCATTCGTTAATTTGAGGAGCATTTGAAGTTTATACCCTTATCAGAGCAAACTCAAACACAGAAAAGACCTATTTGATGAAATACCTATTAAAATATTGTATAGTACTTTTTCTGATTTTCACTTATGGATGTAAAAGTGAAACAGAATTACCTCAAAACCCTACAACTCCACCTGAAGTCAGCAATTTAGATACACTTCAATTTATCAGGCAACTGAAAGAAGATACTTTTCATTTTTTCTGGGACATAGCTGATAATGAGACAGGGTTAATTCCAGACAGAGCACCGACTGAGAGTTTTAGTAGCATAGCTGCTGTTGGTTTTGGTCTTACAGCTTATATAGTTGGTGTAGAAAATGGCTACATATCTCGGTTTGAAGCTGTCCAAAGAGTTAAAAAAACATTAGAATTTTTAAAATCACTACCCCAATCAAACAGCAGCATACAGGTCGGAGGGTATAAAGGTTTTTTCTACCACTTTTTAGATATGAATACAGGATATCGATATAGAGAAGTAGAACTCTCAACCATTGATACTGCTTTATTGATGGCAGGGATATTAAGTTGTCAAAGCTATTTCGATGGAGATACTGAAGATGAACTATCCATTAGAAATGTAGCAGATGAATTATACAGAGCTGTGGATTGGCAATGGGCTATGAATGATAAAGCAAAAATGAGTCTTGGCTGGATTCCAGAAGAAGGCTTTTTACCTTTCGAATGGACAGGTTACAATGAGGCAATGATACTCTATATTCTTGGCCTTGGATCGCCTACATATCCCTTAGATGAAAGTGTTTGGCCTGCTTGGACAAGTACTTATGAGGTAGGCTCATTTCAAGGTTTTACACATATTAATTTTGGACCACTATTTGGACATCAATATAGTCATATCTACATTGATTTTAG
Organism: Penaeicola halotolerans; assembly: GCF_016464625.1. Taxonomy (GTDB): domain Bacteria; phylum Bacteroidota; class Bacteroidia; order Cytophagales; family Cyclobacteriaceae; genus Penaeicola; species Penaeicola halotolerans. The sequence goes on along the minus strand of NZ_JAEAGO010000001.1, from coordinate 36,711 downwards.
GGGAATTAATGATGACTACACAGCTACCTTGGGTTTTGATTATTTTGAAAACTCAAGACGAGCTACATTAAGCAATCGAGCTTATTGCATAGAAAACCCTGGAAGGTTTAGGGGCTACTCTGAAAATATCTGGGGGCTTACGGCAAGTGATGGACCAGGAAATGTACAAGAGGGAGGCCAAGTGTTTTATGATTATAGAGCTAGAGGTGCTGCCAGAAATTACCAAGTAGACGATGGTACGATAGCTCCAACTGCTGCTGGCGGAAGTTATGCTTTTACACCTGAAGAATCAAAAAAAGCCCTCAGCGCAATGTACAGTATTTACGGAGATAGATTATATGGAGCATATGGATTTAAAGATGCATTTAATCCAACTTACATATATGGCGAAACAAATGCAGCTGGCTGGATCGCAAAAGATTATCTAGGTATTGATCAAGGTCCAATCTTATTGATGATTGAAAACCACGAATCAGAATTGATTTGGTCAGTGATGAAGAAAAATCCCTATATTCGAAATGGGCTCATCAGGGCTGGATTTGAAGGAGGCTGGATTGATGAGTAAATAGATATGAGCAGGAGATTCAATTTGTGTTTAGTTTTATTGCTTTTCTTGTCAAAGCTATCAACAGGTCAGACAAAAGATGCTATAATACAAATCGATGATCGACTAGATGAAAGAATTCTACCGATATCATCTCTTCTATTTTTTGAAGACACAACAAATGCGTTAAAATTCGAAGAGATTTCATCTTTAGATTTTAAAGGCAATTTCAAAATTGACTCCACCTTCACAAATGCTGATTTTCGGGAAAAAAACACCTATTGGATAAAATTAAATATTGAAAAAAACCCTAATTCTCAAAAAGTATGGCTTATTGAGTTTTTTGATCAGACGATTGATGAGATTATAGCATTTGCCCCTCAAAAAGACAGTACCTACAAAATCTACCATCTCGGTGATGCTAAGCCTTTTAAAGAAAGATCACTTCAACACAAAAATTTTGAATTAATCATAGATAATGATCTTACAGGAGTAGATACTTATTATTTTAAGGTGAGGTCCTCACAAAAAGCTGACATTAGACTGACTGTAAGATCTTTGAATAGATTTGTCTATTATGCCCTTAATGAATACTTCATTTACGGTATCTTCTATGGGATGATTCTCATATTAGCTTTGTACAATCTCTTAGTTTACTTCGCTATCCGAGAAGTTAAGTACCTCTACTACATATTCTACCTTTTGAGTGTAGGGATCTATGCTATGTGTGTGGATGGTATTGCCTATCAATACTTATGGCCCAACAGTCCAAAATGGAATCAGATAGCCTATGGTATATTCAGTTTTATGATTGTGATTTGGGCAGTTCTCTTCTCCTTTAGGTTTCTAAATGTCAAATTCAAATCTAAGAAACTTTACTATCTACTTTGGGGAGCTTTAGCATTTAAGACAGTCTATTTTCTGATTGGTCTGACACTTAATCAAAGAATGTTTGAAGTAAGCCCAATAGACACTATCCCATTTTTCATCATTTTCTATGTTGGAATTCACATTTTAAGTACTGGCTACAAGATAGCTCGATTCTTTGTGATCGCTTATGGATTCTTATTCATCGGTTTTATTATCAAAGCATTGCTAAATCTTGGCCTTGTTCCATTCTCTACTATCCTATACTACAGCTTACATATTGCATTCTTACTTGAGATGCTTTTCTTAGCTTTTGCCTTGGGTGATAGAATTCGAATACTCAAGCAAAATAGAGATAAGGCATGGAAAAGAATTTTAAAGGAGCATGAAATTAATGTTCAGTTGAAAGAAAAAGTCAATAGAGAGCTGGAAGAAAAGGTTTCTCAAAGGACTAAGGCTCTAGAAGAGAAATCAAAAGAATTGATAGCTTCTAATCAAAGGCTGATAGAGCTTGATGGTGAAATTCAACGAATGAATGCGCTACTCGATAAGGACAATTATAAACTAAAGAGTAATTTTAAAGAGTCACTTCAAGCTAGACTAACAAACAAGTCTCTTTCATTTGATGAGTTTAAGAATATTTTCCCAGACAAATTAGCTTGCCTGAGGTATTTAGAAGAATTTAAATGGTCAGAAGGCAACTTCAGATGTAAAAATTGCAATAATAGAAAAGGATCCAATGGGCCGAAGCTCTTCTCTAAAAGATGTACCAAATGTGGCTATATAGAATCAGCGACTTCAGGCACTATATTTCATGGCATCAAATTCCCTCTAGAAAAAGCATTTTATCTTGCTTATACAGTTATCGCGGAAACAGATAAGCAAACTTTAGATTCACTCTCCGAAATGCTTAACCTTAGAAGAAATACGGTTTGGAACTTTAAAAAGAAAATCGAGGAAAAAATCACAGGATTATCAAAAGAAAAGCATCAATGGAAAAATATCATCCTTGATGAATAAACCAAACAATCTTCTAACCATACTTCTGTATTGCTCCTATTTCTTAAAGGGATTAATAAATTGTTTTTAAAGCGCAACAAAATACGCTCGTCACCCATTTGATTTTAAATCAGGCCTATTTTTTACTGATACTAAGGCGAAATAAATGCGTTGAATTTTCAACCTTTTTAAGAGGCTTAAATAAATTTCTTCCTAAATTTTTCTTGCAGGCATTCTTGGTTAAATGTAAAATTCCAAAGCATGAAGCATATCATGCAATCGATTGAAATATTATTTGGTAATCGAGAAAAGTTAACATAAACCTAAATTAAGATGTCAAAAAATCTACCCAAAAAAAACACAGCAAACGTGCTATGGCATACTAAAAGGCTGAGCGTAGTGATGCTCCTTTTTATGATGATGCTCTCAAGCGTAGTCGCTATGGCACAAGTTAATGTCACTGGACAAGTCATTGGATCTGATGGAGAGCCTATACCAGGTGTCAATATCAGAGAAAAAGGCACCAATAATGGTGCTACGACTGATTTAGATGGTCAGTACCGTCTAAATGTGAAGGATGGCTCTTCAATACTGGTTTTTACTTTTATTGGCTTCACCACTGTAGAAGAGACAGTAGGAAATAGAAGCACCATCAATATCACTCTCAGAGAAGATTTAGAGTTACTTGAAGAAGTAGTGGTAGTGGGCTATGGTACCCAAAGAAAGAGTGACCTAACAGGCTCAATCTCTAGTGTGAAAGCTGAAGAAATCACTAGAATACCTACCCCATCGGTAGAACAAGCACTACAAGGGCGAGTTTCAGGGGTTAATGTAACTGCAAACTCGGGAGCACCTGGCGCTGGATCAACCGTTCGAATTAGAGGTATTGGTACACTAAACAATGCTAACCCACTCTTTGTAGTTGACGGAATGCTACTTGATGATATCAATTTTATCAATCCAAATGATGTAGAGTCAGTAGAAGTACTTAAAGATGCCTCAGCAACAGCAATCTACGGTTCTAGAGGTGCAAATGGTGTAATCATCGTCACTACCAAATCTGGTAGAGCTGGGCAAGATAATATCATCACATTCGATTCATACTATGGCGTACAAAGCTTAGCGAAAAAGATCGACTTAGTAAATGCCAACCAGTTTGCTACACTTTATAATGAGCTTCAACAAAATGTGGGTCAGCCTCCATTATATGATCCTAACCAGTTTGGTGAAGGCACTGACTGGCAGGACGAGATCTTTCAAACAGCTCCAATTTCCAGCTACAACATCGGAGCTAGGGGTGGTAGTGATAAAATGACCTATAATTTAAACTTCAACTACTTCTCTCAAGAAGGCATAGTCAAAGAATCTCAGTTTGATAGATTTACATTAAGACTAAATAATAGCTATAAAATGTCTGAAAACGTCACTTTTGGACATAATATGAGCTTAATCTATACTACTAGGCAAGATGCCCCAGGAGTGATCAGCAATGCCTATCAAGCATATCCAACGATCAGTCCAAGAAATCCTGATGGCTCATATAGTGATACATCTCCAGTAGGAAATCCACTAGCATCATTTGAATACAACTCAAACAATGAAAATCTAGGCTACAGAGCGGTAGGTAATGCTTATATGGATATCAAGCTATTGAAGAACTTTAGCTTTAGATCAAGCTTCGGTCTTGATTTCTCAAATGGTCAATCAAGAAATTTTACCCCTGTATATTTTGTATCTCCATTGCAGCAAAACCTTAACAACTCTCTCAATGTAAGCTCATTTAGAACTATCAATGTACTTTGGGAAAATACACTCACTTATGATAAGGAATGGGGTGATCATAGATTAAATGTGCTTGCAGGTATCACTACGCAGGATTTCTATACTGAAAATATAGGAGGAAGTAGACTGAATCTACCAAGTAACGACCCAGCATTGTGGTATTTGAGCGCAGGTGATGCGGCAACACAAACCAACTTCAATGGAGCGGGAGACTGGTCAATGATTTCATATTTAGCGAGAGCTAACTATACTTTTAAAGATAAGTATCTCTTGACTGCTACTTTAAGAGCGGATGGTTCTTCTAGATTTGGTAGAGAAAATAGATATGGATATTTTCCTTCGATAGCCGCTGGTTGGAGACTGATAGAAGAAGGGTTTTTACAACAATCAAACTTCCTATCAGATCTAAAAATCAGATCTAGCTATGGTGTAATTGGAAATGATCGTATCGGTAACTATCCGGCCATACCAGTTGTGAGCGGTAATCAAAATGCCATTTTTGGTGTCGATGAAGACTTGATATTTGGTGCAACTATCATTGGATTAGCTAATCCTCAAATCAGATGGGAAGAAACTGAGCAATTTGACGTGGGTCTCGAGTTTGGAATGTTTGATAATAGACTTACTGGTGAAGTTGACTATTACTACAGAAAAACTAACGACATTTTAATAGGTGTGCCAATTCCTGCTTATGTAGGATCTGCTAATAATCCGACAGTGAATGCAGCTAGCGTAGAAAACTCAGGTGTTGACCTGACATTAAACTGGAGAGATCGAAAAGGTGATCTAGACTACTCATTTGGAGTAGTGGCTTCGACTGTTTCAAATAATGTCCTGAGTTTAGGAGGAGGAAATGAACAATTATTAGGTGGAGCGGCCGGAATTAATGGATTTCTGGTTGGTCGTACAGTTGTTGGGCAGTCTATTGGATATTTCTACGGATATCAGATTGATGGCATATTCCAAAATCAACAAGAAATCAATGATGCTAGTATTCCTAAAAGAGGTGGAGAAGTGCCTGGGGATTTTAGATATAGAGATGTCAACGGTGACGGGGTGATCAATGACCAAGATAGAACCAAAATAGGCTCTCCTATCCCAGACTTCATCTTTGGATTCAACTTTAGCTTTGCCTACAAAGGTTTCGATCTCTCAGCTGATTTCAATGGTACACTTGGTAATGAAATCTATAACGCTAAGAAGCAAACCAGATTCAATACTTACAATTTTGAATCCTCTTATTTAGACAGATGGACAGGTGAGGGCACAAGTAATACAGAGCCTAGAGTAACTAATGGGGGTCATAATTACTTAGTGTCTGAAAGATTTATTGAAGACGGATCTTACTTAAGATTAAGAAACATCCAGCTTGGGTATACACTTCCAATCAGCACCTTGGAGAAAATAAAAGTAGATAAACTTAGAGTTTATGTAAGTGGAACAAATGTATTTACTATCAGTGAGTACAGCGGATATACTCCAGAAATTGGAGGAGGAAATGTATTAGGTAATGCCATAGATTCAGGCATTTATCCAATTGCAAGAACATTTACACTAGGCGTGACAGCCAATTTCTAATTATCCAAAATCATCAAAAAAAAATGAAAAATTTAATCAATAAAAGATATCATCGCATATTTCAAGTAGTTAGCTTGGCAGCAGTGCTTACGCTATCAACTTCATGCGAAGACTTTTTGGATAAAACCCCAAAAGGTCAGCTCACACAAGACAGCTTCTTTCAAACTGCTGAACATGCCGAACAAGCTACTAATGCTACTTACAGTATCTTGAGATCATTCAATGTGCATGTATTTAGCTACATAGGAGTTACGGATATTGCTTCAGATGACGCTGAAAAAGGTTCTGTACCTGGGGATGCTGCATTTTTACAAGACATCAATGACTTCACATTTGATGCAAATAATACTGCACCAAATGGCATCTGGAATGGCTATTTTCAAGGAATATTCAGAGCTAATCAAGCGATTGCTGGTATTGAAAATGTAACCGATATCGACCCAGTATTGAAAAATAGACTCATTGCAGAAAATAGATTCATGAGAGGCTATTTCTATTTCTTCCTTGTTAGGGCGTTTGGAGACCTTCCTTTGGTAGATAGAAATCTCAATCCAAATGAGTATTTCCAAGAGCGAGTGCCTAAAGAGACTATTTATGATTTTATTGAAGCAGACCTTGAGTTTGCAGCTGAAAATCTACCCGCTAAATCTCAATATGCAGCATCAGATCTCGGTCGCGTTACCTCTGGAGCTGCCAACGGCTTATTAGCTAAGGTACATCTTTTCCAAAATGACTTTCAAAATGCCTTTGACTATGCAGAATTAGTCATCAACTCTGGAGAGTATGCCCTTTATCCAGATTACTTGGAGATCTTCAGGCAAGCTGGAGAGCATTCATCAGAGTCAGTATTTGAAGTTTCTACAGCGGCTCTTGAGCAAGGCGGTGGAGGTAGCCAATACAATGAGGTACAAGGTATCCGAGGAAATCCAAACAGAGGTTGGGGGTTCAATAGTCCTTCAAATGACCTAGCAAATGCATATGAGCCTGGCGACCCAAGAAGAGAAGCTACTATTATCTTTAATGGTGAGACCCTTCCTGATGGCTCGGTAGTAGTAGCTGGGCAAGGTATGCCTGCTGATGCTAAGTTTAGTAAAAAAGCCTATCTCCCAGTACAGCCTGTGGGAGGGAATGGTAATTCAGGTGCTAATATCAGAATCCTTAGATACGCAGATGTCTTACTTATCGCAGCGGAAGCCGCAAATGAGTTAAATAATTCAACTGATGCATTGAGATACCTTAACCTAGTGAGAGAAAGAGCCAGACAGGGAGATGATACTATTCTTCCAGATGTCACTACTACTGACCAAACTGAACTCAGAGAAGCTATTTGGCATGAGCGTAGAGTAGAACTAGCTATGGAGCAACATAGATTCTTTGATATAGTACGCCAAGGTAGAGCCCCTGAAATATTTGCTAATCTGGGAATTAACTTTCAAGAAGGTAAAAATGAGGTATATCCAATACCACAGAATGAAATCGACTTAAGTAATGGACGTTTGACTCAAAATCCAGGATATAATTAATTTCAAACCTAAACCAATGGAAACAAGACTGAGAGTGCCTCTTAGTCTTGTTTCCTTTTTTTAACACTGTCTTTAGCTATTATGATAAATCAACTATCAAAGGGCTTATCCTTATGCCTAATACTACTCACTATTCTTTCATGCTCTGAAAGAGCTGACCAAAGTAATCTCGAAGATCAAACAGAAAATAAAATTGACTCTCTTCTATCCCTAATGACGATTGATGAGAAGATCGGACAACTCACGCTCTTTACTAGTGACTACGATGTGACTGGTCCTACTATGCGTGAAGGCTATATTGAAGACATAAAATCTGGTAAGGTTGGCGCAATTTTTAATGCTTATGGAGTAGATTATACTACTAAACTTCAAAAGATAGCCATAGAAGAAACAAGACTTGGTATTCCACTACTCTTTGGATATGATGTCATTCATGGCCATAAAACTATATTTCCGATATCTCTAGGAGAGTCTTCTACTTGGGATTTGGCACTTATTGAGAAAGCTGCGAGAATTGCAGCAATAGAAGCAAGTGCTGAAGGCCTCCATTGGACTTTCGCACCAATGGTAGATATCTCTAGAGATCCGAGATGGGGCAGAGTCTCTGAAGGATCAGGAGAAGATACTTACTTAGGAGCAGCCATAGCTAAAGCGCGAGTTAGAGGTTTTCAAGGAAGTGATCTAAAAGAAACCAATACTATTCTTGCTACAGCAAAGCACTTTGCTGCTTATGGAGCTGCTTTAGCTGGAAGAGATTATAATACAGTAGATATGTCTGATCGAGTACTTCGCGAGACTTACCTCCCCCCATTCAAAGCTGCACTCGATGAAGGAGTAGCCACCTTTATGACTTCTTTTAATGAGGTGGATGGTATCCCAGCATCAGGAAGTAAATACCTTTTGAATGATATCTTAAGAGATGAATGGAAATTTAATGGGTTTGTCGTTACCGATTATACTTCTATCAATGAAATGATCGCTCATGGCTTTTCAACTGATTTAAAAAATGCTGCTGAGCAAGCCATAAATGCTGGAGTAGATATGGACATGCAAGGAGCTGCTTATTATGATCATCTCAAAGAGTTAGTCTCTGAATCAAAAGTGTCTGAAAAGACTATTGATCAGGCTGTTAGAAATGTACTACGAATGAAATTTAAATTAGGGTTATTTGATGATCCATATCGCTACTCCAATAAAGAAAGAGAGCAAAGCCAAGTATTCACTAAAGAACATCTAGAGAGCGCGAGAGAAGTCGCTAGAGCATCACAAGTTCTTTTAAAGAATGATAATGTTTTACCCATTAGTAAAGATGTCAAAACTATCGCCCTTATAGGCCCAATGGGTAATAATAGAAGAGATCTTATCGGTTCTTGGTCCGCTGCGGGAGATTGGAGCAAAGCTGTCACTCTTCTAGAAGGTATCAAAGAAAAGCTAGGTAGTAATACGAAAATCATACAAGTCAATGGCAGTGACGTAGAGGGCAATGATCAAAGTGAGTTTAATAGAGCAATTGCGGCAGCAAGAAATGCTGATGTAGTGATCCTTGCCCTTGGTGAAAACTACTGGATGAGTGGTGAAGCAGCAAGTAGGTCTAACTTAGACCTTCCTGGTGTGCAAAAAGAATTAGCAGAAGCTGTACTAAAAGTTGGAAAGCCTACAGTTACAGTATTGATGAATGGAAGACCTCTCACTATAGAATGGCTTGACAATAGTTCTGATGCTATTTTAGAGACTTGGTTTGCAGGCACCCAAGCTGGACATGCAATAGCAGACGTACTTTTTGGAGACTACAATCCTTCTGGAAAACTAACCATGTCATTCCCAAGAAATGTCGGACAAATCCCTATTTTTTATAATAACAAAAATACAGGGCGACCAATGACAGATGAGAAGTATACATCAAAATATCTAGATGTCTCAAATGATCCTCTTTATCCTTTTGGATTTGGTCTAAGCTATACTTCATTCGAGTATAATAACCTTAAACTAAGTGCTGATAAAATCAATATAAATGATTCCTTAAAAGTCATAGTAGATATCACAAATACAGGTGATCTTGATGGAGAAGAGGTAGTGCAATTGTATATACAGGATTTAGTAGGATCTGTAACTCGCCCTGTCAAAGAGCTTAAAGGATTTCAAAAAATAGCGCTAAATAGTGGGGAAACGAAAAGTATCACCTTCACCATCACTGAGCAAGATCTAGCCTTTTACACTGCTTCTATGGATTTCAAAGCAGAGGCTGGTGAGTTTAAAATCTTCGTAGGAGGAAACTCAAGAGATGTAATTGAGTCAAAATTCACTTTGAATAAATAGTTATATTGTTTGGGTATATGAATGGATGAATGGGGAGCACCTTTGGTCTCCCCTTTCTTTAAAAAAACAGATATGAAAAAACTACTATTACTTTTATTACTAGCCATATACGCTCTAAATAGTATAGGTCAAGATGTAGATTTCAGCTTGTACGAAGAAAAAGTCTACATTAATGAAAATGGAGATAGAATGGATTATAGGATACTGTATCCAGAAGCTTATGATAAATCAAAAAAATACCCATTAGTACTATTTCTGCATGGCGCTGGTGAAAGAGGAAGTGATAACCGAAAACAATTAACCCATGGAGGCAAATTATTTTTAAAACCAGAGAATCGATCAAAATTCCCAGCCATTGTAGTTTTTCCTCAATGCCCAGAGGATGATTATTGGATAGATATTTCGGTTCGCAAAAAACTTTATGATAAAGAAGACTTGGATTTCAGTGAAGTAAATGCGCCCCCTAGTAAGCAAATGAGTCTATTGATAGAACTTCATCAAAGCATCTTGACTAATGAAGCTGTAGATGAAAAACGTCAATACGTCATAGGTCTTTCCATGGGAGGCTTTGGCACATTTGACCTAATCTCAAGAAATCCAAAAAAATTTGCTGCTGCAATTCCAATCTGCGGAGGTGGAAATGTAACAATAACTAAAAAGTATGCTAAGCACACTAGCCTTTGGATCACTCATGGAGCACTTGACGATATTGTTCCAGTATTATATTCACAGAGAGTTTATGACGCTCTTAAAAAAAATGGAGCAGATGTAAAATACACAGAGTTCCCTAATGCCAACCATAATGCATGGGATCCAACATTCGCTATCCCAGATCTTTTACCTTGGCTCTTTTCAAAATCAAAATAAACTCAACATGAAAAAATCATTATTGTATCTCAACTTGCTAGCAGCCATCTTAACCACTGCTAGCTGTCAGCACGAAAAATCGAAACATAAAGTCATAGCAAAAGGGTATGACCAGCATGTTGAACTTCATTGGGATAAATTAAGTAATACAACTTCTTATGAGGTGTATCTCTCAACTGATAATGGAGATAAATTCACAAAAAGAGCTACTGTAAAAGATACTGTTTATCTAGATTTCTTGTCGGATCTTGGTAGCAATTTAAACCTGCAGTATCAAATTAAGGCTGTAGATGGCTCAGACAATATATACAATATTGCGCAAATCTCTACTCGTACTTTTACCGATGAAGAGCTTTTGGACATGGTGCAGTACTACACTTTCAGATACTTTTGGGATGGTGCTGAACCCAACTCTGGATTAGCTAGAGAAAGATATCACATGGATGGGGTTTATCCTCAAAATGATAAAAATATCGTCACAACTGGAGGGTCTGGGTTTGGTATTTTTGGCTTATTAGCTGGTATAGAGAGGGGTTGGATCACTAAAGAAGAAGGTTTAAAAAGATTTCAGAAAATAGTTTCATTCTTAGCTAGCGCAGATAGATTTCATGGAGTATGGCCTCATTGGCTTGATGGAGAAACTGGAAAAGTAAAAGCATTTAGCCCAAAAGACGATGGAGGGGATACAGTAGAATCAGCATTTTTAATGCAAGGCCTTTTGGCGGTTAGAGAATACTATAAGAATGGGACACAAGATGAACAGTTACTTGCCATGGAAATAGACAAGCTATGGAAAGAGATGGAGTGGGACTGGTATACTCAAAATAAAGATGTTCTTTATTGGCATTGGTCTCCAAACTACAACTGGGAGATGAACTTCCCACTAGAAGGTTACAATGAATGCCTGATCACCTATATCCTAGCCGCATCCTCTCCTACTCATACGATATCAGCAGATGCTTATCATAAAGGCTGGGCTAGAGATGGTCAAATCACTGCTAATGAAAATCCATACGGTATCAAATTAAATTTGAAACATAATTACGCTGAAAAATTGGGAGGCCCTTTATTCTGGGCGCATTACTCCTTTATAGGTTTAGATCCTAGAGGTCTTGAAGATCAGTACACTAACTACTTTGATCATAACCGGAATCATACATTGATCAACAGAGCTTGGTGCGTAGAAAACTCAAATAGCTTCGAGGGATACGGAGAGGACCTTTGGGGCCTTACTTCAAGCTATTCAGTTAAAGGCTATGCTGGTCATAAGCCTGGAGAGCAAAGTGACTTAGGAGTGATTTCTCCTACAGCTGCACTTTCATCTATAGTCTACACGCCTGATGAATCTATGGATGTGATTAAAAACCTTTATTATAACTATGGAAAAGAAACTTTTGGACTTTATGGATTTTATGATGCTTTAAGTCCAAAAGATGATTGGTACCCTCAAAGGTATCTCGCTATTGATCAAGGACCAATTGTGGCTATGATAGAAAATTATAGGTCACAACTTGGTTGGAAATTATTTATGAATGCTCCAGAAATTAAAGAAGGTCTTAGAAAGCTTGGATTTGTTTATGATCCAAATAATTAAAAATCCTTTCTATAAAATCATGAATAAAGATTTATGAAAAAGCACATTTTACTTATTTATATTTTTTGCATTGTATCTAGCTACGGAATTAGTCAAACACTTTCAGTAGCCACTTACAATATAAAATTTGATGATAAAAGAGACACTATTAACAACTGGTCAAATAGGCTTCCTCAAATCATTGGGTTAATAAAACATCACCAATTAGATATTATAGGCACTCAAGAAGGGTTAAAACATCAACTAGAAGATCTTAAAGATGGCTTATTGAGTTATGAATATATTGGTGTAGGTAGAGAAGATGGTATAAATAAAGGAGAGTTTAGCGCTATATTTTATAATACTGAAAAAGTAAAAGTCTCAGATAGCGGAAATTTCTGGTTATCAGAAACACCTGATAAACCATCGGTTGGTTGGGATGCAGCTATGGAGCGGATATGTACTTGGGTAAGGTTTGAAACGATTTCTGATGAGACAACTCAAGTATTCTACGTTTTTAATGCACACTTTGATCATGTTGGTAGAGAAGCTCAAATAAATAGCACTAAGTTAATTTTAGAACAAATACCAAAAATTATCAAAAACGAAGAAGTGATTTTGATGGGAGATTTTAATATAACACCACAGAGTGAAGCTTATGAAAACCTAAAATCAAGTACACTTACTGATAGCTACATCAGTTCTGCAAGTCCTCCTTATGGCCCCATTGGTACTTTCAATGCATTTGACTGGCAGATGAAGCCTACTAGACGAATTGATTATATCTGGACTTCACAAAATCTGATAATAAAAAAATACGCTGTAATTACCGATAATTATGGACTAAAATACCCATCCGATCATTTCCCAGTTCGTGCATTAATATCTTTTGTTAAAAAGTAATATTAGGATTTGACTAAAAAAACACTGCCGGTAAAGAATTCTTTATCGGCATTTTTATTCCAATTATCTAAAATTACCACTACATTTCGGACATAAACCACTAATCCTCAAATCAATATGAAAACAAGATTACTTTTGACAGGATTTTTTTTAACCTGCATCATTTTAACCACAGAAGCACAGCTGCTAAACAGTCTCAAAAACAAAGCACAACAGGCCGCTAATAAAGCATTAGAAAAAAAGCTAGAAAAGGAACTAGATAAAGCTGCTGAAAAACAAGTAGAGAAAGCTTGGATGGAAATATTTGGAGAAGAGGAGATTTCCTCAGATGATCCTGAAATCGCTGCAGAAAGGAAAGCTAAGTATGAAAACTTCATGAAAAGTCTTTATGAAGAAGTCGAAACTGCGGACGTCTATACGTTTGACGCATTGGCCAAAATAGAAATCATCGCAGTAGATGATAAAGGTAGAGTACAAGATCCTTTCATGATGGACATGCTAATATCTCAAAGTGAGAGAATCACTGGATCTAAGATCAATACCATCGAATCTCAATCTATGATGACATATATCATGGATCAAGAAAGAGAAGTTTCTGTGATCTTGATGGACAATCAAGACGGTACTAAATCTAGCATGGCATACAAACAAGATGTCTACTCAACATTTGATAGTGAAGATCAAGAGGAGGATGAAGAACTCATCTCTAAAGATGCTAAATTCACTAAGACTGGCAAAAGCAAAGAAATTTGTGGCATCATGTGCGATGAATATATCACGGAAGATGAAGAGTACAGATCTAATGTTTGGGTCAGTCAAGAAAATGTCGCCTTACTAAAATTGATGCAGTCAAATAACGAAACTAGTCAGATGAAAAACAGACAACCTCTGACTAACCCAAGCTGGCCTACAGGCAATGTAATGGCTATAGACTACTTTTCTAAAAAAGATAAAAGCGAATATCACTATATAGTCAAAGAACTTCATACTGACAGAAAAACAAGTTTCAAAGTAGCTGAATATCCAAATCTTATGCTAGGAGCAAATCAATAAATTATACACAATAACAGAACGATAGGCGGTAATAATCGTACAAAATAGGGAAATCTCACTCAAATCCCTCCTTTATGAAAAATGCGCCAATTGCAGTTGATTTTATCCAAAACTTACCTCAATCATCAAATCCACGCATCGTCATCATCGGTGGTGGATTTGCTGGTTTAAAGCTAGCACGCAAACTCGCGCATAAGCCTTACCAGATCGTCTTACTCGACAAGAATAACTACCATCAGTTTCAACCGCTTTTCTATCAAGTAGCCACTTCGGGACTTGAGCCCAGTGCTATCTCATTTCCTTTGAGAAAGATATTTCATAAGACTTCGAATGTACATTTTAGAATGGCAGAAGCGCTTTCTGTAGATAGTACAGCTCAAATACTTTTTACCAGTGTAGGAAAGATCAGCTATGATTACCTCGTCATAGCCGCAGGAGCTGACACCAACTATTTTGGCATTGAAAACATTCGAAAAAACGCCATTCCTATGAAGTCTGTGTCAGAAGCACTCTACATCAGAAATAGAATCATCGCTAACTATGAGGAAGCGCTAAATACACTCACTGATGATGCTGCTGAAGAAATGATGAACGTAGTCATCGTAGGTGGTGGACCTACTGGAGTAGAACTAGCTGGAGCTCTAGCGGAGATGAAAAAGTCTGTTTTGCCTAAAGATTATCCCGAGCTGAACTTTGACCTGATGGAAGTCTACTTGATAGAAGCTAGCTCACAACTGCTCAATGGTATGTCTGAAGCTTCCTCCGAAAAAGCTAAAGAATACCTCACTAGACTTGGTGTAAACGTCATGACAAAAGCACAAGTAGTCGACTATGATGGGCAAAAAGTAAGTTTCAAAAATCATGCGCCTATCTTTACCAAAACGCTTCTTTGGGCAGCTGGAATCAAAGCCAACCACTTAGAAGGACTAGAAGAAGCTAGCTATACAAAAGGTGGGAGACTGATCACTGATCGATTCAATAGAGTGTCATCCTATCAAAATATCTTTGCACTAGGGGATGTCGCTTATATGAGTACTGAAAAGTACCCCAATGGCCATCCTCAAGTAGCTCAAGTAGCTATACAGCAAGCCAAAAATCTAGCAGACAATCTACTACTCTGGCGAAAAAACAATGATGTATCAAGTGGAGAAAAATTTGTATACAAAGACTTAGGATCTATGGCTACAGTAGGGCGAAAACTTGCCGTAGTAGACCTCCCAATTATTCACTTCAATGGCTTCTTTGCCTGGATCACTTGGCTATTTATTCACTTGATGGCTATAGTAGGGGTTAAAAATAAAGTCTTTATATTCCTTGACTGGGCTTGGAACTATCTATCCTTTGATCCATCATTGAGACTTTTGATCAGGCCTAGAAAAGTAAAGCAAGAAGAAGTATCAGAGCTACTAGAGCCAATAAAAAACCCATCCTAAAAAGGATGGGTCGTATAAAGTCTATTTCTAATTAGTTACCTTAAATCTATCACCTCTACTCCAGGATATTTTTTCACGTCAAAGTTGAAATCCGCATCCTTTAAGTTGAGATTAGGCTGAAAATTATTCACTATATAACTGAAAGTCCCACCTGTTTCATCAGTGATTTTCCAGCTCTTCAGGTTTTTAGTATCTTTTTCTATTTGCAAGATCACTTTTTTAAATGGCGAACTTTTAGAAGTTGGCGTGAGCTCTACATATTGATAAGTGATAGCACCTTCTTTTTTTTCAGGAAGCAACTTATAGTTGTATCCTTCTTTATAAATCGTATAGATATTCGAAGGAGTAAGTTCTTCTTCAGAAGGCTCAAAATAATTGATCGTAACTTCTTTAACACCATCTAGGTCAAGGTACGTCCAGATGACATCCCCATTATTGAAAATCTCTTGCCCACCGATATTGAGCTTGTATTTGTTTCCTTTTACAGCGATCTCGCCACTCATCTTTTCATTGATACCCTCAGCCGAGTTTTCAAAGGTATAGTCAAAGTTAGCTTTAAATCCACTCATTTTTTGATACTTAGCACTCATCTGATCGAGTAGCTGTAGTGCACTAGGATCCCTTTGCGCGAAGATAGCACCACTGCTAATCAATAGTATGCAAAAGGATAGTATGATATTTTTCATTGTTTAGGCTAATATTTATTGTTGAGCTCACTCAATAATTGTTCCAAACTCCCTTCATCTGTAATCAAGACTTCTCTGGCTTTACTTCCTTCAAATGGTCCTACGATACCCGCAGCCTCTAGCTGATCGATGATTCTACCTGCTCTATTGTATCCAAGCTTCAATTTTCGTTGGATAAGCGAAGTACTTCCTTGCTGCGCATTGACGATCAGCCTAGCCGCATCTTCAAAGTAGGCATCACGATCTGAAAGGTCTACATCTCCAATACCATCTCCTCCCTCATCTCCTACAAACTCTGGAAGTAAATAAGCAGTACTATATCCGCGTTGATTACCGACAAAATCGCAGACAGCGTCTACTTCTGGTGTATCTATGAAAGCGCACTGCAATCTGATAATCTCAGACCCCATTGATAGCAACATATCACCTTGACCAATAAGCTGATCTGCTCCTCCTGCATCTAATATCGTACGTGAATCTATCTTAGAAGTCACTCTAAAGGACAATCTCGCTGGGAAGTTAGCTTTGATGATACCTGTGATGACGTTGACTGATGGACGCTGCGTAGCTACTACTAGATGTATCCCAATAGCTCTGGCTAGCTGAGCAAGTCTGGCTATTGGAGTTTCGATTTCCTTACCCGCTGTCATCATGAGATCCGCCAACTCATCTATGACCAACACGATATATGGCAGAAACTTATGTCCATGCTCAGGGTTGAGCTTTCTCTGAACAAACTTTGCATTGTATTCTTTTAAGTTTCTACAACCTGCATCTTTGAGTAGATCATATCGCTGATCCATTTCTATACAAAGTGAATTGAGCGTATAGATCACCTTCTTAGTATCAGTGATGATCGCCTCTTCACTATCTGGAAGTTTGGCCAGAAAGTGCCTCTCTAGCTTATTGAAAAGTGTAAGCTCCACCTTTTTGGGATCCACCAAAACAAATTTCAATTGAGAGGGATGCTTCTTATATATCAAAGAAGCTAGTATGACATTCAATCCAACAGACTTACCTTGACCCGTAGCACCAGCCATAAGTAGGTGAGGCATTTTAGCTAAGTCCGCCACAAATATCTCATTTGATATGGTCTTACCTAGTACTACTGGCAATTCCTTATCACTCTTCATGAACTTCTCTGTAGCCAATACAGAACGCATACTGACCATTTCCTTATTTTTATTTGGCACTTCTATACCGATAGTGCCTTTACCTGGAATTGGCGCAATGATACGAATACCCAGAGCCGCTAAGCTCAAGGCAATATCATCTTCTAAGTTTTTGATCTTAGAGATCTTCACCCCTGCATCTGGGACGATTTCATAGAGTGTCACCGTTGGCCCTATTGTTGCCTTGATCTCTTGTATGCCTATTTTAAAATTGATAAGTGTCTCAACAATTTTATTTTTATTAGCTTCAAGTTCTTCTCTGGTTACCTGGACTTTGGCACCTCCATACTCATTGAGTAAGTCTACAGTAGGGTATTTATAAGAGCTAAGATCTAGGGTTGGATCATAGTTTTCTAGCTTATCAGCAGGCTTGTCATCTGCTATAGTCTCTTCTATTTTAAAGTTATCCTGTACTTCCTCTTCTACCTCTTTATTTAAATCATTGCTTAGTTGTAGGTCGAGCTTCGTTTCTTTGACGGGTAGTTCCTCTTCATTTTTTGTAACTGATAATGGCATACTAGAACTTACTGGAGCCTCAGTTTTGACAGCCCAGTCAGTTAGTACCTCTTCATCCTCTTGTTCGTCTGCTACTATTTCATCTGACTCAGACGAATCTGTCATATTTGAAAAAAGCTTCTCCTCATCTTCGTCCAAAGTCACTTCCTTCTTAGTAAGCCAAGCGATATTGGTAATGTTGAAAAAGAAAACATTGAAAACTAAAAAAGCGAAAAGTAGCACAATAAAAGTCCCCCAACCAAAAAAGCCGTTAACTAAGACAGCAAGTTCATATCCAATGCCTCCACTGAGGTAGCCGAAATAATTGAAGTCGTCAGTAAGCAATACTACGTAGCCTAGCATCAAACCAAGCCAAAAAGTAAAGAATACACTGAACCAAAAAAATCTACTAATAGAAATGAGCGATCTTTCAAAGACTACTTTAAACCCAATCAAAAACATCAGCGGTGGCAAGAAAAATGCCGCTAGACCGAACCACTTAAAAATGAAATAATGAGCTAAATAAGCCCCAGCATATCCAAACCAGTTGCGCGTCTCCGCTACGGTCTCTTTGAGATCTCCGTCTATGGTCTGCGTGACAACACTTTGATCTACTCTACCTGTAAATAGATAGGCAAAGAAAGCAATGAATAGAAAGATAGCACTTAGCAATAAAAATAAGCCAAAGGCTAGGTGGATTTTGCGATCTTTCAAAAAGGCAATATCGAATTTAAACTTCGACTTTGTTTTCTTTTCTGGCTCGCCCTTTTTCTTAAAAGTGTTTGATTTATAACTATTAGTGCTCATGCTTTTTCTCAAAAATCATTTGAAGATATGAAGAATCGTCTAAAGTCCGAAGCTTAAACGAAAAAGACCTAATTGATCTGTTTTTGCTTGATGTATGAAAGCAAACCTCTATTGATATCACTCACGATACTTGGACCTTGATAAATAAATCCAGTATAAACCTGCACTAGACTAGCTCCTGCTTCCAACTTCTCTATCGCATCGGCAGCGGTGAATATACCTCCTACACCAATAATCGGAAAGCTTCCACCTGACTTGTGACTTAAATACTGGATCACATCAGTGCTTCTCTTAGCCAATACTTTGCCACTTAGACCTCCTGCACCGATTTTTTCGATTTTATCTGTTGATATGCTCAGTTGATCTCTAGCTATGGTGGTATTAGTAGCGATGACTCCCGCTATTTTTGTTTCCTGAATGATTTCTATAATATCATCTAGTTGTTCATTGGTCAAATCAGGTGCTATTTTAAGCAAAACTGGCTTTTGAGCGGGTTTTGACGAATTCCTAGTCTGTACCGCCATCAAAAGTGCTTTAAGCGGTTCTTTATCCTGAAGTTCTCTAAGATTAGGTGTATTAGGAGAGCTGACATTGACTACAAAATAGTCCACATAAGGATACAGTGCATCAAAGCAATGCTCATAATCAGCCACTGCTTCCTCATTTGGTGTTACTTTATTTTTCCCAATATTACCTCCAATAATTACTTTTGATTGGCGCTTTTTCAATCTTTCAACTGCTTCAGCCACTCCTCCATTGTTAAACCCCATTCTATTAATCAACGCCTGATCCTCTGGCAATCTAAATAATCTAGGCTGAGGATTTCCTATTTGTGGCTGAGGTGTCAGCGTCCCAATCTCAATGAAACCAAAACCAAGCTGAGACATCTCATCGATCAGTACAGCATCTTTATCGAATCCCGCGGCTAAACCTACAGGGTTAGGAAATTTGATACCAAAAACCTCTTTTTCAAGCAGCGGATCCGCAAATTGATATTTTGACTTTAGGATTCTTTTCGCTCCTGGGAGATTGAAAAAAAACTTTACCAAACGAAAAGTCAAATGATGTGCTTGCTCAGGCTGAAGTCTGAAAAGAAGTGGCTTGATGATGGATTGGTACACAGCTTAAGGATTTATTGCGCTAAAATACATAATCCTCGGCTATTTTCTGGGATGAAAATCAAGTAATACTTGGCGTAAATAATCTCTATCCAAATGCGTATAAATCTCTGTAGTAGTAATGCTCTCATGACCAAGCATTTCTTGTACAGCCCTCAAATCCGCACCACCTTCGATCAGATGAGTCGCGAAAGAATGCCTAAAGGTATGCGGGCTGATACTTTTTTTGATACCCACCTTTAAAGCCAAATCTTTGATCACGGTGAAAACTGTCACCCGACTTAGCTGAGAGCCTCTCCTATTGAGAAATACATAAGGTTCACTGCCCTTTTTGATAGGATAGTGCACTCTGATCTGCTCTAGATATATCTTGGTGTACTTCATCGCATCTCTACCGATCGGCACGAGTCGCTCCTTGTCTCCTTTCCCTATGATCTTGAGAAAGCCTGCATCAAAGTATAGATTGGCCATTTTTAGACTCACTAGCTCCGTCACCCGCAAACCAGAACTGTAGAGAATCTCCAACATAGCCCTATTCCTCGCGCCATCAGGTGTAGATAGGTCGATCGCTTCTAGTAGGGAATTGATCTCATCAAAATTAAGTGTATCTGGAAGCTTACGACCAATCTTAGGCGCCTCCACCATTGCAGTTGGATCTTTTGTGATGCGATTTTCAAAAAACAAGTATTTATAAAAAGCCTTTACGCCAGACAAAATCCTCGCTTGTGAGTAGGAACTCATCCCTAACTCTCCTATGTATTGCAAAAAACTTTTGATTTGAGCGGCTTTTATCTCCGTAGGATCCTCTGGTCCATTGGAGATGTCTATAAACTGTTTTAGCTTTACGATATCGTGCAAATAGCTATCGATAGAGTTTTGAGCCAATCCTCGTTCTAGCTTTAGGTAGTTTTTAAAGTGCTTGATCTGTGTTTCCCAGGCTTGCATGTTCGAAATTTAGCTAAATTAAAATATCCATCGCCAAATGAAATTATTAATCTTAAACGGACCGAATCTCAACTTGCTGGGTAAAAGAGAACCTGAGATCTACGGATCTGAGAGTTTTGACACTTTCTTTAAAAAACTGCAAGCAAAGTATGAAATCATCTCCTTGGCTTACTTCCAGAGTAATCTAGAAGGGGAACTTATTAATAAACTTCATGAGGTAGGATTTGACTATGATGGCATTCTCTTCAATGCGGGTGGCTACACACACACTTCTGTAGCACTATCAGATGCCATAGCAGGGATCAAAACACCCGTGCTTGAAGTTCACATCTCCAATGTATATGCAAGAGAAGAGTACAGACACAAAAGCATCATCGCGCAGCACTGTATAGGCAGTATCACTGGCTTGGGACTTTTGGGCTATGATCTAGGAATTCAATATTTTATCGAAAAGGCGTAAGTCATGAAGCAGCGTATCTCATTTTATCCAGGGCCATCACAAGTCTATGCTGAAGTTCCCATTTGGGTACAAGAGGCCTATGACCTAGGACTTCTGAGTGCTAATCATAGAAGCTCGGAGTTTATGTCCATGTGTGAAAAAACGATTGCTGATCTAAAAGAGAAATTGGAAATTCCCGCCAACTATGGTGTTTACTTCACTTCATCCGCTACTGAATGCTGGGAGATCATCTCCCAGTCGCTAGTTAGACGTAGCTCTATTCACTTGTTTTCTGGTGCTTTTGGGGAAAAATGGTACGGCTATGCCAGAAATATCCATCCAGAAAGCATCGCACATCCATTTGACATGAATGAGCGCATCGCAGTAGATCAGCTCAAAATATCTAAGCATACAGAGCTGATTGCTCTGACGCATAACGAAACCTCAAATGGTACACAAGTAGATATGCAGACTATAAAGCATATCAAAGAAAAATTTCCCGAACTACTGATAGCTGTAGATACTACCTCAAGTTTAGGTGGTGTAATCATGGATTTTTCTTTAGCAGATGTTTGGTATGGCTCAGTGCAAAAATGCTTTGGTCTTCCCGCAGGACTAGGTGTGATGATCTGCTCCCCAAGAGCTAAAGATCGTGCATTGGCTATCGGTGAAAAGAAACACTACAATAGCCTTCTAAGCATCATGCAGCAGATGGAAAATTTTCAAACAAACTATACACCCAATGTTCTAGGAATCTTCCTCTTGGGAAAAGTAGCTGCAAACATGGCTCCTATCCGCCAAACACATGACCGCATACATAAAAGATATTTAGACTTCAACCAATACCTGACGAAAAAGACAGAAATACATCATCTGATCAAGGATAAAAATCTCCAAAGTCATACAGTATTTCCGATAGTAGCAGATCCCAATATCATCCTAAAACTCAAGTCTCAAGCTAGTGAGCATAAACTTGCGCTTGGTAGCGGATATGGTGATTTGAAGGCCTCTACATTTCGCATAGCCAACTTCCCCGCTGTACCAGATGAAGGATTTGATAGGCTAAAGTTATTTCTTGATGAACACCTTAGCTGACTTCAGTTAGCCAAATAATATTTGCTACCTTTGCGGAAAATTAAGCCAAGCAAACAACATGTTCAATATCAAAGACACTCTATCCGTCACACTCATCCTATTTTCAGTCATTGATATTTTGGGTTCTATCCCGATCATCATCAACCTGAGAAAAAAAGCTGGACACATCCAGTCAGGAAAGGCTACGATAGCTGCAGGTCTACTGATGATTTTATTTTTACTTTTTGGAAAATCGATCTTGAGCCTTTTTGGCATAGGAGTAGAAGATTTTGCCATCGCTGGAGCGCTGATCATTTTTGCTCTTGGAGCTGAGATGATTTTAGGTATTGAGATATTCAAGCCAGATCCAGATGCTACTAATAGTGCCTCTATAGTCCCTTTAGCATTTCCACTAATTGCTGGAGCGGGTACATTGACCACTATTCTTTCTCTGAAGGCAGAGTATAGTCAAGCCAATATTCTTCTGGGAATCGTGATCAATTTGATCATCGTATTTGTAGTACTGAAAAGCACTAACTGGCTTGAGCGCAAGCTTGGTAAAACTGGTGTAGATGTATTGAGAAGAATTTTCGGAATCATCCTTTTATCAATCGCCATCAAGCTATTCAAAAGCAATCTTTTTGGCTAATGATTCCACTGATCGGTTTTTGAAGCTAAATTCTTTAATTGGTCGCTTTCTATTAAATTTACCTTATGATCGTAATGTACACAGATGGCGCTGCCAAAGGCAATCCAGGACCTGGAGGATATGGTGTAGTACTCAAGTTTAAAGATCTTCGAAAGGAACTCTCTGAAGGCTTTAGGCTAACTACCAATAACCGAATGGAACTCTTAGCCGTGATCGTAGGGCTTGAAGCGCTCAAAGTCAGTCCATCTGAAGTCATGATCTACTCTGATAGCAAATATGTGGTGGATGCTGTAGAAAAAGGCTGGCTATGGAATTGGCTTAAAACTGGCTTTAAAGGCAAAAAAAACGAAGACCTTTGGAGAAGATTTATCCCTGTATATCGAGCACACAAAGTGAAATTTTACTGGGTCAAAGGGCATGCTGGAAATCCAGAAAATGAGCGATGTGATCAGCTAGCTGTAGCAGCTGCTGAGCGTCCAAATCTCCCCGCTGATCATGGCTATGAAGAAAGTGTCTAATCATGGCAAAAGAGCATGTTTTTAGATTCAAACAATTTAGTGTTCGACAGGCGCAGTCTGCTATGCGCATCAGTACTGATGCTGTAGTTCTGGGAGCTCTTGCTGAAGGGGAAAATCCAAGAAATATACTAGACATTGGAACTGGCACAGGAGTCTTAGCCTTGATGCTCGCTCAGCGCCATCCTGCTTCTCAGATCACGGCCATAGAGCCTGATCGAGCTTCATTCGAAGAAGCTCAGGCTAACTTTAGTGAGTCTCCATGGTCTGATAGACTTTTCATCCACAGAGAAAAACTTCAGACTTATCAATCTCAGACTAACTTTGACCTGATCATCTGCAATCCGCCTTACTTCGAAAATCATCCTTTATCCCATGATGCTCATAAGAACAAAGCGATGCATTTATTAGAACTCAGATTTGAAGACCTAGTAAATGGTATCGAAAGATTTAGTCATGCAGATACTAGCGTTTGGATCATCCTGCCAAAGGTACAGATGACTCAGCTCTCGAAAATGATGAGCTTTTTCTCATGGTATATACAAAAAGAAGTCTTGTTAGCTGAAAATCAAAAAAAAGGAAACGTAAGAAGTATTTGTCATTTTGTCAAAAAACCGATCAACTCAACAATAGAGCAAACACTTTTTATCAAGGACGAATCGAACAATTTTACAAATGATTACATCAGTCTATTGAAAGACTATCTGATCATCTTTTAGAATTCTACTTCTTTAAAATTTATCCCTAAAGTTTCTAACTCATCTAAAATAGGATCATAGACTTCTTCATAGATAGGAAGCTGTACTCCTCTTAGGCTAAGTCGATTTTCTAACAAAAGTTTACAAGCGATCGCTAGTGGAAGCCCCACGGTCTTTGACATGGCAGTATGCTGAGCATTCTCTCCTATACAGACCATACTTGAACTGACTTTGATAGTTGATTGCTTATTTTCAAATTCAAAAAGGTGCTGCATCACCGTCATATCTTGATCTGCGGCATTTAGCTTCCACTTTTCCTCCAAGATATGCTGCAAAATAGCCGCTGGGGTCTTTTTACTTGGCGTGATGACTTCATGATCAAATAGCCCAAGCCAAGCTAGTTTTTGAAAAATAGCAGCATCTTGACTCTGAGGAATCAACCTACTTAGCTTAGATTCTACCGAATCGTTCGGATCAAAGGGTAAAAACGCATTTAGAAATTTTCTTTTCGTCAAATCTCCTGTCCATGCCAAAGAATAGGTGTCATCAGTCATCCCTAACTGCACAAAGACATCCCAAGCTTGACAAAAACCTACTCTCCTCAAAGTTCCTCTAAGGATAGTTCTGAGCTTTTTTAATCCATACACCTCTCTATAGCTAAGTGAGTCTCTATTCGCGTAGCCATCATATTCCACTCCTCCCACAGAAAGCTTATCTACCCTACTAAAAAGCTGATGATAAGGAATGTACTTAAAGTCTCCCTCTTCTAAATACTTCGAAACCCCTTGTCCTGCTAAAACGACATTGCGTGGATTCCAAGTAAACTTATACTGCCATGGGTTGTCCCTCTCAGCGCTTGGTGCTAAAAGTCCCCCACAATATGACTTAAATGAAACAGTCTCGAATCCTTTGTCTTGATAAGCTTTGATGACACGCATAGCAGACATATGATCTAGTCCAGGATCCAGTCCACATTCATTGAGAAAAAGTAAATCAGCGGCCTTTACAGGAGGGTCAAGTGCTCTCATCTCTTCTGAGATGTAGGAAGCCGTCAGCAAGTGCTTTCTAAGAGCTAAACAATCCTTTGCTACGGTAATGTGCATGAATGCTGGAAGCATAGAGATCACTATATCTACCTCTTGAATGAGAGCCTTCCTAGCCGAATCATCACCTGCGTCTAATCGTCTAGCTTCTGCCATGGGATGTATCCCTACATGTCGTTGAGCAACTGCCAGATCAGCATCTGCTATGATCAACTTAACCGACTTATTTTTAGCATAATCCAACAAATAAGCGATTAGATCACTTGAAGACTTCCCAGCACCCAATATTAAAACTTGCTTCATGTCATTTCAATTTGGATTAAATATGAAAATGATTCACAGAGATTCAAATTTTTTCACCATATTTCAAACCCTATTTTAGTAGGGCGAGTTACTACTGTCCTTTTAGACAATCAACATGAGTAGAAAAGTAGAAAAAATCATATCCCTTGAGGAGTATCAATATGCTGAATTAACCCTAGCTGACCAAGAACTCATCAGAGAAGCTAAAGTAGCGGCTAATAATGCCCATGCACCTTACTCCCAATTTAAGGTGGGAGCCGCACTTCGTCTAAAAGACGGCCGTATCGTCAAAGCTAATAATCAAGAAAATGCTTCGTATCCAGTAGGTATATGCGCAGAAAGAGTGGCTCTTGCTTATGCCTTTGCAAATGATTCAAAAGCCGTAGTCTCCGCTATAGCAGTGGTAGCGCGAAAGCAAGATGCTCCAGAAACTGTTCCAGTGACGCCATGCGGCATGTGTAGACAAGCGATCTCTGAATATGAGACTAAACAATCTAGTCCTATCAGAATCCTCATGGAAGCACCAGAAGGCAGAGTCTATGTGTCTGCAAACATTGATAATTTACTCCCATTTAAGTTTTCGGATAACGATCTCAAGTGAGTACTGCCAAACATATTAATTTTCAATTTACTGGAAGATATTATACCCTGGGAGAAGCTCAAACGGCCAAATCTATTTGGGTGGTTTGTCATGGCCATGGACAGCTTGCAGAATTTTTCATTCGAAAATTTAAGAGCTTAGCGGATGCTGGACATTATATCATTGCCCCTGAAGGTTTAAATAAGTACTACTTAGAAGGCTACTCAGGAAGGGTCGGAGCGCATTGGATGACTAGCAATGATCGTGAAATAGCAATTACTAACTATCTAAACTTTCTAGACAGTATAGCAAATAAAGAAATGACTTCAAATAAGCCTATTTCATTACTTGGTTTCTCACAAGGTGCTGCTACAGCTGCACGCTGGGCACTCACTACAAAGTTTGACCTTTCCAAACTAGTCTTGTGGGGTGGAGTATTTCCTCCTGATATGAAATGGGATGAAAATCAAAAGCTTTCTTCTGACAATACGCACTTGGTATACGGCAAGCAAGATGAGTTTTTCAAGCAATCAATATTTGATGATCAACTAACCTTACTTTCTAAGATTGGCATCAAACCAAGCATACACACTTTTGATGGCGGACATGAGCTTCATGAAGAAACGATGCTATCAATTACCAGACTTTAGATTTTTTTCAACCATAGTAGCACTTCCTTGGGCTGTAGGGAAGATTGTGATGTCTAGTAGATTTACATGAGCAGGTCGAGTCACCACAAATAGTATCGTTTCAGCAATATCTGTAGCTTGAAGTGCCTGATAACCTTGGTAAACCGTCTTTGCACGATCTTTATCACCTTTGAATCTCACTTCAGAAAATTCCGTTTCTACTAGACCTGGATTGATGGCTGTTACCTTGACGCCACATGGATTAAGATCCTGTTTCATGCCCTTATTGATAGCATCTACTGCATGCTTCGAGGCACAGTAAACATTCCCATTGGGATAGACCTCCTTACCAGCTATCGAACCGATATTGATGATATGGCCTGATCTGCGATTTACCATTTGAGGAATCACCGCTTTGGAGACATAGAGCAAGCCCTTTACATTGATATCTATCATCTGCTCCCAGTCATCTACAGAGCCGTCTTGTATAGGAGAAAGTCCATGAGCATTACCCGCATTATTGACTAGCACATCTATTGGCCTCCATCGATCTGGTAGGCCTTCGATACTCTTGAAGACTGCCTCTCTATCACTCACATCAAAGACCAAAGGAAGAATATCAGCTGACTCATCGATAGCCTTTGCTAGTTGATCAAGTCGCTCTGCTCTTCTCCCACATGCGATGATATCATAACCGTTTTGGGATAAAGTAAGCGCTGTTGCATAACCTATTCCAGAAGTAGCGCCAGTGACAAGGGCGATTTTTCTCATGTCTTATTGAAAGTTTAGATACAATGTAATCGTGTGAGACCTCATAGAAGCTATCCCCGTAGCAAATTCTGGGTTGCTTGTAGTCTGATCAAAAATATTAATCAAACCGTGTGAGTATCTGATCTCAGGGGAAAATTTAAAGTATTCGAAATACAAATCAAAACCGAACCCAAGTTCTAAAGCTAAGTCATAAGTAAGCGTACTGATAGGCGCTACTTCTATATTGTCTCGCTTCCTACCCTCGATCATAGGATTGATACCACCTATCATATAGGCACGAGAGTTCATTCTTCTGATAGATTTATATTTCAAAAGTAAAGGAAACTCTACCTTGGTGTTTTCTATTAGAATCTCATCACTAGGTGCGTCAGTGTACCTGACTTCTATACCATACTGATAAAAACTGATCTTGGGTGTAATGCGGATATCTAGCTGATCATGCAACCTTACATTACCAATAAATCCTAGCGCAAAACCAGTCGCATACCTAGGCATGATCGCCTTTTGATTGCGCGTGAATACATTACTAGTATCTAAAAAAGCCTCAGAGTAGCGTAATCTGTAGGAATGACTATGAGCTGCCAAGAAAAATCCATAACTGATGAGCTTATCATCATCTCCCGATTTATACTTAGTCTTCCATTTGGTGTCTTGCGCCCATCCCTGAGAAAATGAAATAAGCAAGATGAAAAAAAATATTGAAACTATTTTTCTCCTATGTAGATCGAGCTGATACCAAATGTGAGTGGGATGCATTTTGTGTTTTTAAACCCTACTTTTTCCAATATAGTCAAAAAGTCCTTTCCATCAGGAAACGCTTGCACTGACTCGGGCAGATATGTGTATGCCGAGTTATCTTTTGATATGAGCTTCCCGATACCTGGAAGTATGTTTTTGAAGTAGAAGTTATACAGCTGCTTCATAGGAAAAGCCTTTGGCTTTGAAAACTCTACGATCACAGTTTTACCCCCTGGTCTCAATACACGCTGCATATCTGCTAGACCCTTCTCTAGATTTTCGAAATTTCTAACTCCAAATGAAACGATGACAGCATCAAATTTATTATCTTCAAAAAGCAGCTTTTCAGAATCTCCCACCTGAAGTTCGATCTTGTGATCCAACTTCATTTTCTTAAGCTTCTTTTTCCCTTCATTGAGCATTCCTTCCGAGATATCGACTCCAATGATTTTATCAGGGTTTAGTGCTAGCGCCTCTATGGCAAAATCACCAGTACCAGTAGCGATGTCTAAAATTAGTTTTGGCTGATCAGCTCTAAGCTGCTTGACAGCCTTTTTTCTCCAGATAATGTCAATTCCCAAACTCAATAAATGATTAAGCAAATCATATTTTTTACTGATGTTGTTAAACATCGTAGCTACTTGCTCCTTCTTTCCTGCCTCCTGCTCCTTATATGGTACTACTGACATGCGCTATTTGTAAAGGTAATTGTTTAATTTTGTGCAATATTACTAAATAACTTTTGTCCACTCTTATTGTTCGGAGGAAAATACCCTCTGAAATTCACATTACCCGATATCACATGATCACCTCAGCAGAATTTGTCATCAGTAATACAGATTATAAAAAAGGCCCAGCAGAAGACAAGCCTGAATTTGCCTTTATCGGTAGATCAAATGTGGGAAAATCTTCTCTAATCAATATGCTTACTAATCATAGTAAGCTAGCCAAAACTTCAGGAAGGCCCGGCAAGACACAGCTGATCAATCACTTCATCATCAATAATGCTTGGTATCTGGTGGATTTACCAGGCTATGGATTTGCCAAAGTGAGCAAAGACATCAAGTCCAAATGGGACAAAATGATAAAAGACTATCTAACTAATAGAAAGAATCTTTTGTGCACCTTTATCCTCATTGACTCTAGGTTAGAACCTCAAAAAGTAGACCTTGAATTCATCGACTGGGTAGGTCAAAGTGGCGTACCGATTTGTCTGATTTTTACCAAAGCGGATAAACAATCTCTCAATAAAACGCAAGCTACAATAGCGCAGATGAAAAAAGCACTCCTCAGATCTTGGGAAGAGATGCCCCAGTATTTTATCACATCTGCAGAAAACAAAACAGGACGAGAAGAAGTCCTCAACTTCATAGCTGAAGTGAGCGAATCCTTTGAGCCAAAGAGATTCTAAAATTTGTATATCGCTATTTTTATCACATTATTTGCATCCTATTTGAAATACCTGATCAACATTATATATGGAATTTAGAGAATTAGCAACAATAGCTGGAAAAGGTGGGCTTTTCAAGATCTTGAAGCCTACGAAAAATGGTGTCATTTTAGAATCACTCGATGATAAAAAGGCAAAACTAGTCGCTGGCACAAGTCATAGAGTATCTATACTCAACGAGATATCAATCTACACTACTGACACAGAAGGCACTAAACCTCTAGAGGAGGTGATGATCATCATAGAAAAAGAATTTAAAGGTGATATAGACCTAGATAGCAAATCTTCTGATGAAGAGTTGAGATCATTTCTCAAGCATGTACTACCTGAGTATGATGCTGACAGAGTCTATGTATCAGACATCAAAAAACTCGTAAGCTGGTATAAAATCTTAAAGCAATATGCGCCAGAAGTACTTCAACCGGCTAAAGAAGAAGTGAAAGCAGAAAAGCCTGTAAAAGAAAAAACTACTACAGCTAAAGACGAGTCAAAAACTAAGGCTCCCAAAAAAGCTAAAAAATCAGAGTAAAATGAAGGGAGCTAATCACTCCCTTTTTTGATGATGAATAGTCAGGATATCATAAGCTTAAGTATTGATCAGATCAGTAAAGGGCTTCAGCTCGAACTGCAACACAAACCTAAGTTAAAGGATGAAGGAGACCCTGAGAAAATACTTCTCGCATGGCTGACTCCTATAATCAAACATTTGTTGGACACCAATCTGGAGCGCTTACTACATCTTCTATATCGAATAGATGTAAGCGAGCTAAAAGTAAAAAAGACATTACTAGAAGCTAGCCCCGATGAGATAGCTTCTAGTTTGTCTATTTTGATTATTCAAAGGCAATTGCAAAAAATAGCATTAAGAGAAAAGTACAAAGGTTTTAGTTAAGCATGTACTGAATGCTCTTTGACATAACCTTCCACCTCATTTACCATACTTTTAGAGCCTATATAAAGAGGAACTCTTTGGTGAAGATTCTCAGGCTCTATTTCTAAGATTCTGCGTTGACCATCCGATGCTTTTCCTCCAGCTTGTTCGACTATAAAGGCCAAAGCCTGTGCTTCATACATCAATCTAAGCTTTCCATTAGGATCTTTTTTGGTCGAAGGATAAAGATAAATCCCTCCTTTTAGCATATTTCTATGAAAATCCGCCACCAATGAACCGATGTATCGAGCACTCATTTCTTTATCCTTGCATTGCTTGATATATGCCTGTATAGACGGCTCAAAATGATTTGAAGACCCCTCATTGATGCTATATATTTTACCAGTCTCTGGTATTCTGATATTTTGATGAGAAAGAAAAAACTCTCCTAAAGATTGCTCATAGGTGAATCCATTCACTCCATTGCCAGTTGTGTAGACGAGCATAGTAGACGACCCATACAGCACATAGCCAGCCGCTACCTGCTTCAATCCTGATTGCAACACATCTTCTTTGGTGATGGCACTTCCTATCGGAGACACTCTCCTATAAACTGAAAAAATAGTCCCGATAGAAATGTTAACATCGATATTTGAAGACCCATCGAGCGGATCTATAGCTACCACATATTTTCCTTCTGGCTTGCCCGTATCTATGATCTCATCCACTTCTTCAGAGATGATCGCGCACACCTCTCCACCTTTGGTAAGGGCTCTCGTAAATCTGATATCAGCGATCACATCGAGTTTTTGCTGCTCCTCACCTTGTACATTCATCTGACCAAATGCACCCGCTATATTAGCCAAACCAGCACGATTGATTTCTCGGTTTACTATTTTAGCTGCTAGAGCGATATCCCTTAGCAGCTGAGACAGCTCTCCACTTGCAAAAGGGAAGTCGTCTTGCTTACTTTTGATAAATCTATCTAGGGTAGTTCCTACAGAATATCCTAATTTTGATTTATCAGATTGATTATTGTCTGATGACATGTAGTATATTGTTTTGGGTAATGACTAATCGAAATTAGCACTAAAATTTTTATGGGAAAAATAAAAGTATTCAAATTTGGAGGAGCCTCTGTAAAAGATGCCTCAGCGGTGAAAAACCTCTTAAAAATATTAAACAATCGATTGCAAGAAAATTTAGTGGTCGTCATTTCCGCAATGGGAAAGACTACTAATAACCTCGAAAAAATCCTTTTTTCAAGATATAGTAACATCCTTTATGAAGACCAAGTTGAAGCACTTTTTGATTATCATTTTGAGATATTGAGTTCGCTCAACCTGCAAGATACTCCTACGGAAACTTCCCTTAGAAATTATATCAAGTCTTTGAAGCAAATACTTCAAGGCGATATTAACGACAGTAATTATGATTTCTACTATGACCAAATCATCAGTCTAGGTGAGCTGATTTCTACTACTATTGTTGCTGATTTTTTGATTTTAAATAATCTCCCTATCACGTGGGTAAATGCTAAGTCGATCATCAAGACTGACGCAACTTATCGAGAAGGAAAAGTCAACTGGGAAACAACCATTTCAGCTACGAAAGCCACCTTACAACCGCTCTTAGCTGACCAAAAAATAATACTCACACAAGGATTTATAGGCTCCACAGCTGATGGACATACCACCACTCTGGGTAGAGAAGGGTCTGACTATACAGCAGCTATACTAGCCCACTGTCTCGAAGCGATAGACGTCACCATATGGAAAGATGTCCCAGGTGTGCTCAATGCCGATCCTAAACGTATAAAAGAAGCTAAACTTTATAGTAGGCTTTCATATGATGAGGCTGCTGAGATGACGTTTTATGGTGCCTCCGTGATTCATCCCAAAACTATACGCCCACTAGCAGTCAAAAACATCCCTTTATTAGTTAAGTCATTTTTACATCCGGATGATACAGGCACAATTATCAGTCAATCAAGTGATCACGAAGATATCCCTGCCATCATCATAAAAGACAGGCAGACTTTAGTTTCCTTTAAAACAAGAGACTTTAGTTTCATAAATGAGACACATCTACATAAAATATTTGAGAGCCTATCACTACTCAATATCAAAATCAACTTGATGCAAAACTCAGCAGTAAGCTTTTCGATTAGTATAGACGATGCTCCAATAAAGCTAGAAAAGTTAATGGAAACACTTCAAAGCGACTTTCAGATCAGGTATAATACTGATCTACAACTTATCACCATCAAGAATTATAGAGATACACTCATCCAAGATTTCACCAATCAAGCGGAGGTATTGATGGAGCAGCGCACTCGCAATACCTGTCAGATAGTATTATCTAGAAGTATTCTTTAACCAAGATACTTCTTTAATATATGGGAGACTTTAGTCAGATATGAAGGCCCAAAGCTATTAGCATGTACCAATAGTGGATAGAGTAGATAGATCTCTTCTCTGATTTGAAAGCCACTTTGGAGTGGAAATATCTCAGAGTATGTCGCATAAAAGATACTTTCAAATCCTCCAAAAAGTTTGGTGAAAGCTAGCTCCATCTCTCGATGACCGTAATAAACCGCAGGATCGATTAAGGCTGGCATATCATCACCAGTAGCGAGTATATTCCCACTCCATAGATCTCCATGAAGTAATGCCGGAAGCTCTTTTGGAATCAAGGTGGGCAGCTTTGGATAAATTCTTTGAAAATTCTTTAAATAGGACAGGTCCACCAATCCCTCATAATAGGCAAGCCCTATTTGAGGCTCAAGACGCTCATTGATGAAAAAATCTATCCAATTATCATGAAACTTGTTTGACTGCGGTAATGCACCAATGTAATTGTCATGATCAAGGCCAAAATGTGTATTACTTTGCGCGTGAAGCGTTGCTAAGCTTTCAGCTAAGTTTATCCAGAATTTTATCGTTTTTGGAGTCTCTGGGATAAACTCCATCAATAGGTAGTTAACTGATAAGTTAGATCCGAAGTGAAGCGGTTCGGGTACTTTGAATTGACTCAGAGAATCCAACAATTGTAGTCCTTTGAACTCCTCCTTATATGGACTCAATTCTTCATGGTTCCATTTCAAAATAAAGACTCCCTTATTAGTTTGCAGCTTGGCTATGGTATTGATATGGCCAGCTGACTGGATGAATGCATCTTCAAGAATAGTAGCCGATCCTAGAGACTCCTTTAGTACAAAATCAAAAAGCTGATTGACATCATCGAGCATCAGCTTCTGCTAATTTTTCTTCTTTTAAAAAAACTAAAAATGAATCTACAGCATCCGATAGAATATCAAATACTTTCTGAAAACCTTCATCCCCTCCATAGTACGGATCGGGAACTTCTTGACCTTCTGTCTGATCAAAACTTCTTAGTAGATGGACATTATCATGCGCTATATGATGCATTTGCATGAATTTATTAATTTCTGATAAGTTAGACTTATCCATCGCCAAGATATAATCAAAACTTTTGAAGTCCCTTTTGTTTAATTGTCTAGCTCGATGCTTGATCTCAACTCCATTCATTTTTGCATTAGCAAGTGTCCTGTCATCAGGCAACTCTCCTATATGATAGTCTGATACACCACAAGAGTCACATTTCACCTTATCTGATAAGCCTGCATCCATTATCTTTTTTTGAAATAGTGCCTCAGCCAGTGGAGACCGACAAATATTGCCAAGACAGACAAATAGAACTCTCATATTTTTAGGTTGATGTATCAAGTAATATATTATTGTAAAATCGCAAATTCATGCATTCAAACACTTTAAATTAAAGAACATTTTTATTTTTATCAAAACATTTTTCCTTTCTAAGAAATAAAATTCTACCTAAAAATTTAAAGCTCACCTATTCATCGACAGGCATAAGCTAGTGATCTCTTAGTTAAATAAGAGATTTAAATTTGATAAAGATAAAGCCTTATGAGAGGATTATTTAATTTTGAGTCATATGATGATTATTTACAGATTTCTAACGACTCTTTTGATTGGATTACTCCGTATAGCTGCTTTATTGATTCCAAAGATCAAGACTTTATTTTCTGTTAGAAAAAATTGGTTTCAACAGCTACAGCAAATCAGAAACTCTACCACAGAGGAATTTTGCTGGTTTCATGTGGCCTCTTTAGGAGAGTACGAGCAAGCCAAACCTGTGATACAAAAATTAAAGAATGAGCTTAACTATCATATTCTGATTTCATTTTTTAGCCCATCAGGATATGAACATGCTAAGTTGGGAGAAAATGAGCATAAAATCTATCTACCACTAGATACGGTCCAAAATGCCAGAGAATTTATAAGCACACTTACTCCTACGTTAGCGATTTTCGTTAAGTATGACATCTGGCCCAACTTTATTACAGAAAGCAAAAAGAATGAAATTCCTCTTTATTTGATTTCAGCCGCACTCAGAACAGATCAAATCTATTTTAAATGGTATGGTTCAATATTTAAAAAATCACTAAAATCATTTGATCATATATTCACTCAAAACGAAGCTTCTATAACCCTTCTTCAACAACTCGATATTAAAAATTGCACATTTGTAGGAGATACTAGATTTGATAGAGTAATTGAAATTAGTCAAAACCCTAAATCATTTCCTGACATTGAAGACTTTTTAGATGGGGCAAAGTGTATTGTTATAGGAAGTTGCTGGGAAGAAGACATGACCTTACTTATCCCATTTATTAATTCACACCCCGATTTGAAATATATTATTGCTCCACACGATATTAGAAGCAAATCCATTGATATTTGGATGGAAGCCATCACACTGGAATGCATAAAGTACTCTGAAATAAATCAATATAAAAACGCTAGAGTACTGATCATAGATAATATAGGCATGCTATCAAGCCTTTATCAGTATGCATATATATCTTATGTTGGTGGTGCTTTTGGTAAAGGCCTGCACAACATATTGGAGCCTTTAGCCTTCTTGAAGCCAACACTTTTTGGTGAAGTTTCTAAAATTAATAAATTTCCAGAAGCCACTATATCTGCTAAGTATGGATGTAGCTACTCCGTATCAAATTCAGATGAATTGACTCAAGTGATTAATGACCTATTGAATAACTCAGATAGATACTCTGACTCAGTTAAAGCAGCTATCAAATATGTGAATGATAATAAAGGTAGTAGCAGTAAAATAATTAAGCATATACAAAATCACCAAAAATGAACGAGCAAAAGGGAATTATTATAAAGTCAACTGGTTCATGGTATACTATACTTTCAGATAGACATGCATATCAAGCAAGACTTAAGGGGCGGTTTAAACAAAGTGACTTTAAATTAACAAACCCAATCGCTGTAGGTGATAAAGTGCTTTTTATAAAAGAAGAAAAAAATGAAACCTACTTAATCATTGATATATTACCACGAGAAAACTATATCATTAGAAAATCAACAAGAAAAACCCACTTTGGACACATCATTGCGTCTAATATTGATCAAGCGGTATTGATTGTAACAGTCGATCAACCTAAGACTTCTCTTGGTTTCATTGATAGATTTTTAGTCAGTGCTGAGAGTTTTCGAATTCCTGTTCTAATTGTTATCAATAAGTCCGATCAAATAAAAGCAATCGATCAATTAGTGTATAGAGACGTTATAAAAGACATATATCAGTCTATAGACTATGAAGTTATAGAAGTCTCAAGTATTGGTGATACATACAATATTGATAAACTAAGGAAAAAGCTAGAGGGTAAAACTAATTTATTTGCAGGCCATTCAGGAGTTGGTAAGTCAACTCTTCTAAATACCCTCATTCCAACAGCTAATCAACAAACAACTAACATTTCATCCTACTCTAACAAAGGAGTTCATACTACAACATTTGCAGAAATGTTTGTACTGAATCAATCAACCTTCATCATTGATACTCCTGGCATCAAAGAATTTGGCATTCTTGGAATAGAAGACAATGAACTATCACATTACTACCGAGAAATGAGGCCTTATTTAGGTAAATGCAAATTTAATAACTGCAAACATGTAAACGAACCTAACTGTAGCATTATAGAAGCTGTAGAAAATGATGAGATTTCAGTCGAACGATACGAAAATTACATCAAGCTTCTCTTTGAAGAAGATATTATGAGATAAAATAATATCTGTCAGGATTTACTCTTTTGATAATATTGAAGATAAAAACTCATTTAAAAAATAAAGTGCATAAAAAAAGTCCTTAAGTTTTTTGAGGACTCAAGGACTATAATAAAGGGTGGCAACGACTTACTCTCCCGGGTGTAACCC
>NZ_JAEAGO010000016.1 GCF_016464625.1 Penaeicola halotolerans | reverse complement strand
CTCTCTGTGTCTCTGCCTGGCTATCAATTTATCTATTAGTTTATTTATTTATTTTTTTGTTTTCTGAGACAGGGATTCTCTCTAGCTTTGGAGTCTGTCCTGGATTCAGACCTGGTCACAGCTGTACTTGAAACAGTGAGGCCTCTTCGCAGGGAATCCACAGAGCCTCAGGTAGATTTCTTTTCCAATGGTGGGCAATGAGACCTGTACTTTTCCTCAAAGGACTCATTCTAGATCTCTACTTTGTCCCATTCATCATAGGAACTTCTCTGTTTTTCTTGATTTTTTTCCCCCCTCAGTCTGCCTTCCACATTTCTTTTCTTTTCTTTTCTTTCTTTGAACCCTCTCACCCTAGACAGGAAGCTATTGGTTTAAGATATCTTTCTTTGCACGTATAGTGTATTGTCACAAGCTGGAGAATCTCGAGACACTGAAATCAAAT
>NZ_JAEAGO010000192.1 GCF_016464625.1 Penaeicola halotolerans | reverse complement strand
CTCAGATATGCCTCTGTCCACACAAAATGAGCCATTCTCAAGACAGGGTCGCCTCATGTAGGCCCAGCTGACCTTGATATTTCAGCTGAGATTTAGGATAGGTACCTCTACATCTGGGCTCTTATGGTCTCAAAGGAAACACAAAATATTGCTATGCACACAACTAGTTGTCTTTAAAATTTGATTTTTGTTAAGCAAAATTGCAGTTTTTTTCCAAATTATTAAATAAAACATGAAAATA
>NZ_JAEAGO010000191.1 GCF_016464625.1 Penaeicola halotolerans | reverse complement strand
AAAGATCAAACAAATCATCGCTATGAACGGTAATTTACCCATCAACCCACATACGGCTACAGCTACTCCAAAAGTCCAAATAGACATCCAAAAAAACCTACAAATGGAGGATGCGGATGTATTTAAATCTTCGTTCAATCGAAAAAATCTTTATTACGAAGTAAGACCAAAGACCAAGAGCGAATCGAAAAGGCAGCTGATCAAGTATGTGAAATCTCATAAGGGTAAATCTGGTGTGGTC
>NZ_JAEAGO010000190.1 GCF_016464625.1 Penaeicola halotolerans | reverse complement strand
GGGAGTAGCTGCCAATCAACTACTTTTCTTCAAAGGGTTGAGCTTAACCTCTCCGATCCACGCCTCTTTGATCATGACTACACTACCGATCTTCGTACTGCTGTTTTCTCTTTGGTTAAACAAAGAAAAACCGACAGGGTATAAAATAGGAGGAGTTCTCCTAGGGGCATCAGGGGCTATTTTACTCCTTTTAAGTGGGGAGATTGACTGGGGAAATGCCGTGATTGCAGGAGGTCTTATG
>NZ_JAEAGO010000189.1 GCF_016464625.1 Penaeicola halotolerans | reverse complement strand
TAAGGCACCTGATTGGTTTAATAATGAATGGCCAATATCTAGGCAGAGGAGGGATAGGCAGGGCTGGCAGGCAGAGAGAAAATGGGAACCATCCAGCCACCTGGGGTCCAGACAGGCAGGGCCCAGACAGACAGACACAGAGGACGCAGGAAAGCAGGATGGACAGTAGGTAGATGAAGTAACACACAGGTTAATAAAAAGGCAACACTCCTGCATTGCTGGTGGGAATGCAAGCTGGTACA
>NZ_JAEAGO010000188.1 GCF_016464625.1 Penaeicola halotolerans | reverse complement strand
AGCCTCTAACCTTACAAAGAAAGCCCCAGAAATACCACCCTCCCTCACCACCAATAGACCATATGTTTTGGACAATCCGCGGGATATCCTCCGCTGGCACCTTCCTGACTTTTTTATCTACAAAACAACCATACTTAGGTACTTGGATATATTGGCTTCGCTGTAGGTCATCTGCCCTGGCTACGAAGCTCTCTTTCCAACTGGAGATGACTTCATTTTGTGCGATCTTGTTAAATGCTAAA
>NZ_JAEAGO010000187.1 GCF_016464625.1 Penaeicola halotolerans | reverse complement strand
GATCTACAACTCCAGTATGAGAAATGATGAAGACTCAACGATAGTAGACTCATGTGTTGATAGATCGCCACAATATTATCAATTTGTTGATTCTTTGATGGCACAAGAGGTAGGTGTTGGTGAGATCATCAGAGTATTGAAAAATGGAGATAGCATTGTCGTTAACTTGACTGCTGCACAGCTTTATTCGAATGGAATGGGCATTCCTCCGTTTATGCAAGAGGATGATCAACTACAAATTT
>NZ_JAEAGO010000186.1 GCF_016464625.1 Penaeicola halotolerans | reverse complement strand
ATGAGCTAGTTCTGATTCAAATTTATCTATGTAAGTCACCGCTGTCTTTACTTTTGATTTCACTTTTTGAGAAAGTGAGTAGTAGGGTAGACCTTTGCTTCTGCGGTAGGCATTGGCGCGAGCATTGAGCCAAAGTAAGAACGTGTAGCCCATATCACCGAGATAAGCAAGCCACTTGAGGTTGGCAGTGATCGAGTCAAAGATATCCCCATGTGTGACATAGCATTTTTTTCCATGGGACT
>NZ_JAEAGO010000185.1 GCF_016464625.1 Penaeicola halotolerans | reverse complement strand
CATTGCTGAAGCTTCCTACCGAAGAAGTACAAGTCCCAATCATCCATAAAGGAGTGGGCCAGATTTCTGAATCTGATGTACTCCTGGCTTCTGCTTCTGATGCGCTCATCCTTGGATTCCAAGTAAGACCTTCTGGCTCTGCTAAGAAACCTGCTGAACAAGAAGAAATTGAGATCAGACATTACTCTATCATCTACGATGCGTTTAGCCAAATCAAAGATGCCATAGAGGGTCTGCTAGTGC
>NZ_JAEAGO010000184.1 GCF_016464625.1 Penaeicola halotolerans | reverse complement strand
TTTCCTTTGTATGAGCAGCTGTTGCAAAAGGCAAGGCAGAAACCGCTAGTCCAGTGGCTACCATTTTTTTTAGGCTTGTTTTTCTATTGATAGGATTCATAGTTCAGTGGCAGATTTAGTTTTTTTCTCTCTAAAAAATATGATGAACAATACCACGACTACAGCTGGGATACCTGCCCGGATGAGCCAGATCATTTGCCAGTCACCTGCTTAGGCACTCTGTTCTTTACCTGGTACGGCAAA
>NZ_JAEAGO010000183.1 GCF_016464625.1 Penaeicola halotolerans | reverse complement strand
CGATGGCTACCAACATCAACTGCGAAGATAAGGAGGAGGCAGATGCCAGTGGTGTATGTCCAAGTTGACAAGAGATGGCCAAACTCGAGCAACCAGATGTGAACTTCGTCTATCCAAGTGCCACACGTAGCAAAGAAGATGAGGAAAAAGATCCCGATCCAGATAAGAAAGCCGATATACAGTCTCTGTGGAGGCAGGTTTTGATCGATTTTCCTTATGGGAATATCAGCGACTGGATGCGGC
>NZ_JAEAGO010000015.1 GCF_016464625.1 Penaeicola halotolerans | reverse complement strand
GTTCAAATCCCAGCAATCACACGGCATCTCACACCTAACTTATTCCACCACTAGGGGAACTGACATTCTCATAAATACCTACCTACAGGCAAAATAGCAATGAATACTAAATAAGAAAAAGCAAAAACAGGCCGGGGCGATGGTGGCGCACGCCTTTAATCCTAGCACACAGGAGGCAGAGGCAGGTGAATTCCTGGGAGTTCGAGGCCAGCCTGGTCTTCAAGATCTTGTTCCAGAACAGCTAAGACTGTTATGCAGGGAAACCCTGTCTCAAAAAATGAAACAAAAAAAATTGAAATAAATTTTATTTTATTTTATTTTATTATTATTATTTTTTTTTTTTTTGGTTTTTTCGACACAGGGTTTCTCTGTGGCTTTGGAGCCTGTCCTGGAACTAGCTCTTGTAGGCCAGGCTGGTGTTGGAAGTATTTGCCGACGCTTAGCTTGTTTTGGGTGATATAGCCAGAGATCGGGGCTAAGATA
>NZ_JAEAGO010000182.1 GCF_016464625.1 Penaeicola halotolerans | reverse complement strand
TTTTGCTCTATCAAAAATACTGACGTGATAATCATCGTTTACTTGTTCTATGTCACTGATAGCCGCAGATCTAAACTCTCCAGGTCCTTCACCCTTATAAGCACAAGCCTTGACAAAGGAAAAATCATCATTGATATTATAGATATGAAAAGCTCCTTTCTGATCGTCTAAACTCACAAAAAGTAAACTATCTACGCGGTCAAAATTTGTGGAAAATAGTACATCAGTTAAGAATTGATTCCC
>NZ_JAEAGO010000181.1 GCF_016464625.1 Penaeicola halotolerans | reverse complement strand
CACATGTACATGAAATAACAATTAGTGAAAAAAAGGCCATAAATTTGAAGGCGAGGAGGGCAAGGTATCTTGGAGGGATTAGAGAGGAAGGGGAAAGGAGAAATATTGTAATTATAATCACAAAGGAAAAAAGAGGGAGAAAGGGGAGAAGGAAGAAGAGGAAGGAGGAGAAGAAGAGGAAGAAGAATCCCTTATTTCTGCAATGATAGGTTCCTGGAGATAAGCTGTTATAGAAAACATGATA
>NZ_JAEAGO010000180.1 GCF_016464625.1 Penaeicola halotolerans | reverse complement strand
AAGGGAGGAGGATCAGGATTTTAAGGTCATCTTTGGGTACCTAGTGCAATTGTGGCTAGCCTGAGCTACGTGGGATCCTGACTTTAAAAAAAAGCCAAACACTTTTGTCAGTAACTAAGCTATTCTAATACACGTGTTGCTGACACTGCACAGTTGATGTGACAGTGGCAAAAACGCCATGATCAGATCCTGAACGGAGAAGTCTCTCAGAGCTGTCACCTGCCAGACAGAAATTCACGATGCT
>NZ_JAEAGO010000179.1 GCF_016464625.1 Penaeicola halotolerans | reverse complement strand
TCTATAAATAGCAGTCTTAAGGCAAAAGGCAAAACTGAAATGAGAAGTAACGTTCTCAAACTGCTTATCAGAGGCTGTTTCAAATCAAATCCGCCTTCTCCCTATAGGCCGTACGTGCAGGGAGCACAGCGGGGGCTGGAACACAGACCAGTCCTGCTTGCAGACTGCCTCCTGAGCTTCTGCAGGCAGGTTTTTAAATATCCCTTTCTGTTAACTCAGAAATCATAAAATTGGGAAGATCACT
>NZ_JAEAGO010000178.1 GCF_016464625.1 Penaeicola halotolerans | reverse complement strand
ATATTGGTAATCAACTGATCTCCATCTCGCTCATACTGCATATTAACAAAGCCAAACATGTCCATATTGGCAAGTTGCCGCTGTGTCTGCAGGGGATCTTCTTGGTTATAGAGATCGTTTTTCTTGATGAATATCCTAGAGTCAAGAACTTTGGTAGAGTAGCTGTCCTTGTACAGTGAGTAATTGGATTCATTATAGACTTTATTGACCCGATTGTAAGGGACATTTTCTACTGCTGTTTCGT
>NZ_JAEAGO010000177.1 GCF_016464625.1 Penaeicola halotolerans | reverse complement strand
GAATGATGAATGAGGGATGGAGGATAAAAAATACATAAGCTTTTAAACTCTCATTATATAAGAAATCGTGTGAGGTTTCACTTAAAGGATAGGTCTAGATTAGTTGGTTTTGATAGTAGAACGTTGTTACATTGAGTAATTAAATGTGACCTATGTATGACATTGTTTGGCTTTAGCTTAAAGAGTAGTCTGTTGTGTATTTTTTTTATCCATGGACTCTTCTTTAGCTCTTTACTTTTTATAA
>NZ_JAEAGO010000176.1 GCF_016464625.1 Penaeicola halotolerans | reverse complement strand
GAACTTCATAATGCAATCAGCACATTGTGCAAAGTCGATTCTTCACATCCATTTATATAGCATAGCCAAAGATAGAATTCAGTCTTAGAATTTATTTTAATAAAAAGTAAACAAATACATTTACTGCTTAACTGTAGTATATGATTTCAAAAGGACAAAATTATAAAATAAAGTATAATTTTAGTGTATGAAACAATATCAGAGAAATATCTATTCACTTTTAAAAACAAAAAGCGCCGGGCGA
>NZ_JAEAGO010000175.1 GCF_016464625.1 Penaeicola halotolerans | reverse complement strand
CCCATTCCCATTCCCATGTTCAAGCCCATATTGAAGGCTGAATTGGAATTAAAATTAGAACCAGAATTATTAACTCGGTAATTGTCGTAGGCATTAATATCAGCATTTCCTTCCTCGCTGCTACTTTCTTCGTCAAAATAAACTACATCGTCTTCTGTAGAAACTTCCTCGGATTGATATCTGGCGATATAATCAGGATTCACGTTCCTAGAGCTAAAGCTTTCTTGCGGAATAGCTTCGGTAG
>NZ_JAEAGO010000174.1 GCF_016464625.1 Penaeicola halotolerans | reverse complement strand
CACTATCAGTTCTAAAACTGTTCAGAACACCTTTGATCTTTTTTAAAGCAAATTCCTTCTCGAACACACTTTTTCAATACTGCTTTTTCTTCAGTGTAACAATCCCAATCACTTATTTATCAGTGATTTCAATTATGTGTGGTCTTTGTCAGCGTGCGATCGCACTTATCAATTCCCTTATGATGAACTCGCAAATTACCCTAAGAGCTTTCGAATTGCCTATGTATTATCGTATATCTGATTT
>NZ_JAEAGO010000173.1 GCF_016464625.1 Penaeicola halotolerans | reverse complement strand
TGGACCACATAATTTTTAGAACAGTGGCATATAGCATGAGAAACACACAAATAAGCTTGGCAGCTAATTTGAAAAGGCTGGATAAATTCCAGTTGTTCTATTTTATGGATTCTTAAGTGAAGTTCAACAGATGTGGAGAAGTTGACCTTGCTGTAGAAGTGACCTGAGTGTCCTGATTTCCTTCCAGACCAGGGTCTTTTTTTATGGACTGGGATGGTAGAATTGGAACTTTTCCTCTTCTACAC
>NZ_JAEAGO010000172.1 GCF_016464625.1 Penaeicola halotolerans | reverse complement strand
AGGTCCATGATGCCGCCGTCGTTCACCAGGTCGTCGCTGACCGACTGGATGAAGCAGGCATGGGGCTGGGGATGTTCGTAGGCGCTGTCCGACCGCACCAGCTTGCCGGTCCGGTAATCGACATAGAAATGCCCCTGGGACGGGCCGTCGATGCCATAGGCCCAATGCAGCCCGGTGTTGAACCATTGCGGACTGTTCGGCGCCCCCATCTGGCGCGCCAGCATGTGGCGCATCTCGTCGTAATA
>NZ_JAEAGO010000171.1 GCF_016464625.1 Penaeicola halotolerans | reverse complement strand
GCTGCCGGGGGCATCGGCGCTGCCGGTTCGCTGGTCAGCGCACGCTGGCGGGTTTCGCTGTCGTTGATCTCCAGCGCCAGCGTGTCGTAGTCCGCCTCCAGCAGCTCGGCCATCTGACCGACCAGCTCGTCCTGCACCCGCTGCGGCGAGAAGTCGTCCGGCTGTGTGTCGAACTGCGTCAGCACGTCCTGAAACAAG
Organism: Penaeicola halotolerans; assembly: GCF_016464625.1. Lineage (GTDB taxonomy): Bacteria > Bacteroidota > Bacteroidia > Cytophagales > Cyclobacteriaceae > Penaeicola > Penaeicola halotolerans. Next base: position 47 of record NZ_JAEAGO010000171.1, on the reverse strand, counting down.
GTGGCGAAGTCCACGGTCACGGTGCGGCCCAGTGCACGCCGCTCCCA
>NZ_JAEAGO010000170.1 GCF_016464625.1 Penaeicola halotolerans | reverse complement strand
AAAATCGCCTATATTGTTCTTTAAGTGACTTGATATGAGGGGTTTCAAACATTAGTTTAGAATTATAGTCAAGTAATTTAACTCTTGTTTAATCAAATGGTAAATCCACCATCAGCAGTGAATACTGCACCTGTGCTACAGGCAGAAGCATCAGCTGCTAAGTAAAGACAATGTGCTGCAACTTCCTCTGGAGTACCGATTCGTATGATAGGAGGTGCCTTCATCATCAATAGGATTACTTTGCG
>NZ_JAEAGO010000169.1 GCF_016464625.1 Penaeicola halotolerans | reverse complement strand
GCAAAAATTGTCATATAAATGTTGGACATATGATGGCGTAAGTCACAAACAGTCCCACACCAGTTTTGAATTAAGATTAATAGAATGGTTATTTATTCAAAGGGGAAAAAACTTACAGATTACCATCCCAGACAACAGCCGCTCGGCGAGATCAGGAAAGGAGTCCTAGTGCCGGAAGCGCAGCCGGATGCCAGAGGGAGAGAGAGCAGAGGACAGCCCCTGCTTTTTTATAGAGAGCGAGACCAC
>NZ_JAEAGO010000168.1 GCF_016464625.1 Penaeicola halotolerans | reverse complement strand
GGGCAGAGATGCACGCTTTCTCTGCCGGTCACGGGCACTTGGAAAATTCCTAGGAGTGAAGCACACAGACACACAGAGAGAGTCGGGTCATTGTTCAAAGGCAAATGCCAACTTTATTCAGCAAAACTTCAGGCTTAAATACTTGGGGCGAAGCGGCAAGGGCCCCCTCCCAACCAGGAAGGGAGAAGATGGTGCTAGGCCCGTGGCTCCAGCGGCTCGGGGGCCGAGGGGAGGGGGTGTCTGTCA
>NZ_JAEAGO010000167.1 GCF_016464625.1 Penaeicola halotolerans | reverse complement strand
CTCTGGAGTATAACATTGAAATACCATCTAAGCTATAACTTCCTGAGTGTGGATGGAGACCTTTTTATCTACTGACAGATTTTTATTGTTGCTGATTGTGTCGCAGTCTATCTTGAAAGAGATGGGTCTAACAGGTATCTGCCCCAATATTAAAGATATGCATCTACATACAAATTGAGTACAAACATTAGTATTTATTGATAGTTATAATACATATGGCCAATGCAGTGTAAATGGAAAACAAAA
>NZ_JAEAGO010000166.1 GCF_016464625.1 Penaeicola halotolerans | reverse complement strand
AACCTCAAGTCTATGTATAGTGGCTCTGCATTCTTCTGTGCAGCTCCTCAAATATCAGCTGTCATTGTACTCTAGGAGAGAAAGGCATTGGACATACATGGTCTTTGCTGTAGAAGAGAAATAATTCTCAGCTGGGGAGATAATCCAGACAGGGAAGTATTTGCTATGTAAGCATATTAACCTGTGTCAATCATTAGCATCATTGTAGAAGGCAAGCTTGTAAACCCACCAACAGGAAAGGATCAA
>NZ_JAEAGO010000165.1 GCF_016464625.1 Penaeicola halotolerans | reverse complement strand
ACTTTAGACTGACAAGAACTGGTCAGATCATAGACAGGCTTTCAGAGGCGCAGATGTTGTAGATTCCTGAATTCCTCTTTGACTCTTTTGGAAAAAGTAGGTATATGAGTCCCACTTTTGTCTTAGGAAGAAGCCACTGAGGTGGGAGGCTCTCCGTCCTGTGCCCACGTCCATGGTTCCACTCTTATGTATTTCCCTGTCAGTGAGCACACACGGAGAGTCATGTTGGATTCGGCTTGACCTGAC
>NZ_JAEAGO010000164.1 GCF_016464625.1 Penaeicola halotolerans | reverse complement strand
TTGGAGTTTTCTATTTTCTTGGTGAGACACATTTTCCACTGTAACTGGGAATGACTGGGCCACTTTTGGCTTGGGGGCCTGCGTGAGGCCCCCCAAGGGGTTTCCCGATGGTATTGGGTTGCCTTGTCTGTCTGTTGTTGACCTGCATTCGTTGGTCCAATGTCGGCCTTTACCGCATCTCCTACATACACCTGAAGGCTGAGGTCTCCTACGTTTGTCATTCCCAGAGGAGTTATTATTCCTAGAA
>NZ_JAEAGO010000163.1 GCF_016464625.1 Penaeicola halotolerans | reverse complement strand
AAGTATGCTGTAGCCAAAAGCCCAAAAAGTTACAATTCACAAGTTGGTGTTCCGCTTTCTATCTTCGGAATGGAGTCTTATCATCAAGTGGCGATTTTAGAAGCTGGAATCTCTAGGGCTGGAGAAATGGCTGCTTTAGAAGAAATGATCAAGCCTAACTTGGGCATTTTTACCAATCTTGGAACTGCACATCAAGAGGGTTTTGACAGCTTAGATTCCAAGCTTCAGGAGAAGCTTTCACTTTTTG
>NZ_JAEAGO010000014.1 GCF_016464625.1 Penaeicola halotolerans | reverse complement strand
CCCAGACCCAGAAAGAAAATTATCTCACATACTCACTCATAAGTGGTTTTTAACCATGAAGCAAAGAAAAACAGCCTATAAATCACAAGCCCAAAGAACCTAGACATCAATGAGGACCCTAAGAGAGACATACACGAATCTAATCTACATGGGATGTAGAAAAAGACAAGATCCCCTGAGTAAATTGAGAGGGTGGGGATCATGGGAAAGGACAGAAGGGGAGTGGAGAGGAAGGGAAGGGAGTGGAGAAAAATATATACAGCTCAATAAAAACAAAAAAAAAAAAAAAGAAAAGAAAAAAAAGCTGCGCCATTTTAAAACAAGGCTTCCTCGGCCCTGCCACCAGTGCAATCTCTGGCTTTGGAGCATTTGTGGGCCCGGATATTTGTGTGCCCACTTGGAGTCAGGATCAAAGTAATTGAGACCATGCCTGTGGTTTGGCACTCCCTGCCTGGGCAGGTGGTGGGATCAAGTCTACTAGATTTGCACCAGCGGGAGAGCGTGGCAGATTCCTGATGCCATATACAGAGATATTTCCAGGCCGCACAGT
>NZ_JAEAGO010000162.1 GCF_016464625.1 Penaeicola halotolerans | reverse complement strand
ACTGGTACTGGTTTGGTTTGAGTGGACATTTGGGCATCAAATGTAGGCTATGCATCTGCAGAATGGCAAGTGACATATTAACCAGTCCATCTGAATCTAAGGAAGGAGTTCTGATCATCAGGACTACCTGCCCCTGGGCCCTAAGCCCATCTGTACCTGTGGTGGGCATTGTTAGGTCCTAGCAGGGAAATCTGGGTGTGATAATGAGCTGGTGGTGTCTCCCTAAGTGTGAGGCTTTTGGATCTCC
>NZ_JAEAGO010000161.1 GCF_016464625.1 Penaeicola halotolerans | reverse complement strand
TTACCTACATGGAACCAAGATCAGAATACTTTTTAGAGTCTACAGTGCCAAATGATTGATCTTACTAATGTGCCTACAGTCATTCTATTTAAACTCATGCCTTTTTAAATTATTTTATTTGACACAGATCCACTATTGCCTTTTGTTGACTATTGTTTAAAAAGGAAAAAAGTCTCCATACCCATATAAGAGACTGAATCCAGGACTTCATGCATGCTAGGCAAGCATTCTACCCCTGAGTAATACAC
>NZ_JAEAGO010000160.1 GCF_016464625.1 Penaeicola halotolerans | reverse complement strand
AAAATATTTATATTTAGACCCATAGTCCTGGGTTTTTTCCAGTGTTTTCTTCTGTATATCATATGACTGTTGTACTCATTAACTCACAGTAGCTATGGTTACGCATAAAGATTCAGCCAGACAAAATCCCAACACAGATGGGAGCTCCTGAGACCCCATTCCTAACTGAGGAGTTACTGGCAGTTGATGGTGGTAGTGAGAATCATTCGTTTTCAAGAATGAGGCCACTGTTGGGTTGCCCATGGTCC
>NZ_JAEAGO010000159.1 GCF_016464625.1 Penaeicola halotolerans | reverse complement strand
CAGCTTAGATACTTTTGAAAAATGAAAGCCTTTCTCTCTCTTTTCTTGATGATTTCCTTCATTGGGAGCTTCGCTCAAGACAGTAGCTGGAAACTATTGAAAACTCATCCCATAGATCGCGTAACTGCCGTATCTATCAGCAATAAAGGCAATGTCTATGCTGCAGATAGTCAGGGAAATATCAAGCAATTTGATGCTAAAGGAGAAGAATTACTCAGTATCTCCCCCCAAAGAGTAGGCAAGGTATC
>NZ_JAEAGO010000158.1 GCF_016464625.1 Penaeicola halotolerans | reverse complement strand
GTCTATTTGCATCTTCTTTTTGGAGTCAGTGATTTGCTTTTTTTCTTTCTTTTTAATGCTTTCGAACAAGTCATTATTATCCTTTGAGGCTCTTTTGGTAGCAGTTGTTTTAGGCTTTTCAATCGGTTTTTTTCTTGCTTGCATTTCCTCAGACGCGTGGTTGTTATCTATGCTTTCTTTACTTTTTTTAAGTTTGGCTAGATTAGCTTCTAGTACCTTTAGGATGTCTTGATGGTCATTTTTCGAAG
>NZ_JAEAGO010000157.1 GCF_016464625.1 Penaeicola halotolerans | reverse complement strand
CATTAAAATAAGTCAGACTTCATGCCTGCAAGTTCCTTTTCTCTCCTTCACAGGAGGCAAAAACTCAAGCTGGGGTCCAACTGACATGTGAGCTTATGGGCTCCAATTACCACCTATTTACCACATTGGAGACGAACCCATTCTTTTGGCTTTGGGTAAACGGTCAACCATCTTTTAAAGACTTTTATAGTCAGTTTCCCTCCTGATCATTTTAGTACTTTACCCTCATTTTATGAAGTTTTGGGCTCA
>NZ_JAEAGO010000156.1 GCF_016464625.1 Penaeicola halotolerans | reverse complement strand
CGCAGTAGCTTCGCGTCAAATGATACTGTGCTGTGAAGACCATCGGTCCAGATTCATTGAGGGAAAAATCCCCCTCCTGAAGTGTCATAGGCGCTGATGATTGCTTACGATTAGCCATTTATTGGTGCTTTCACTTTAAATTTTGTACCTTTGTAAACAGCGACTAAGCGACAATCGATGCTTTTTAGAAATACAAAACTAATAGAATTCGAATCATTATGGTGGAAACGATAACATCCAGTAAACTAG
>NZ_JAEAGO010000155.1 GCF_016464625.1 Penaeicola halotolerans | reverse complement strand
GAAGTTGAACATGGTTTAGAATATTCTTGTGTCTTAGTGGATATCTAGAGAGAGTCCTGGTCAAAGACTAGAGATCTTTTGAGATGCAGGAAAGAAGATGACACTAAGGCTAGACAACATGGTGGTAGAACACAGTGAGATATGATATTCTTTTGGAGGATGTGTGAATAAGTATGTCAGAGACAGTCACCTGTCTATTCTCTGTGTACTCGAGTGGGAATTTCAATGGTAGAGTAGTTGGATGAAATAC
>NZ_JAEAGO010000154.1 GCF_016464625.1 Penaeicola halotolerans | reverse complement strand
ATAGATATACACCTATATTCTTTAGCAGGACTTACGATATCCTTTGGTCTGTTCGTGGACAATGCCATCATCATGATCGATCACCTGCTTAAGTATAAAAACAGAAAGGTGTTTGTGGCCTTACTAGCAGCGTCACTGACGTCTGTAGCGGCACTTTTGGTGGTCTTTTTTCTACCAGAACAGGATCAACAAAACCTGCTTGACTTTTCTAAAGTAGTTGCCAATACTTTATCAGTTTCATTATTGGTAG
>NZ_JAEAGO010000153.1 GCF_016464625.1 Penaeicola halotolerans | reverse complement strand
ATGAAACAATAAGATTAAATGTTATTTATGTCTTTTGAAAAGAAAGGACACTTTCTTTATATCTTCTTCTAACATTGCAAATACCTTGTCTGTACAGGCATTAAAATGTATGCATCCCACTTTAGATATCATTTCTTTTTCTAATTAACTTGCAGAAAGAAAAAAATAGTCCAAACACTGGCATTATCACAAGTTCTCAATTCATTAAATGGCTTGCCATTTAACTTTAAGGGAAGAATACTTATTTGAA
>NZ_JAEAGO010000152.1 GCF_016464625.1 Penaeicola halotolerans | reverse complement strand
AATAAATAAGAAGATGGATGGAGAGATAGATAAATAGATGAACGGACGAACAGAGAGATATGAATAAAAATGAATGAACGAACAAATAAATAAGAAAGTAAGTAAATAAATAAATGAATAAAGAGATAAATAAATAAAATAAAAAATAAAAAAATAAATGAATAAATAAAAAAACTATAACTGCTGGCAGTGTCATCAATAAATACATAGATGCTATAGGAGGTACAGCAAAACTCGAGCCCATCAAATC
>NZ_JAEAGO010000151.1 GCF_016464625.1 Penaeicola halotolerans | reverse complement strand
AACAGCCATAGATAGATAGATAGATAAATAAATACATAGACAGATGAATAGATAGATGATAGATAGATAGATAAATAATTAATACATGCATACAAAGACACATAGATACATGGCTATATAGATAAAGTTAAAACCAAACCTAAAATAAAGCATGTTCCATTGGCTGCAGAAGCCATTAATTTCAATAAATTTCCAATCAACATTGTTGACAGATCATGAATCCTGGAGAAAAATGGATCATTTCAAAGAAT
>NZ_JAEAGO010000150.1 GCF_016464625.1 Penaeicola halotolerans | reverse complement strand
AACCTTTCAAAGGTGGACATGAATTTGGTGAAGGGCTCAGCTTATGATCAATGGATGTCGATCCGAACTGAGGTACAAAAAGCGGCAGAAATGATAGCAAAGGAAACTGATATCGCAAAACAACGAATACACTTTGCGCCTCTTTCCCAGGCTTTTCTGGATATGACGGAAACTTTTGGACTGACGAAAGACAAGGTTTATAAGGAATTTTGCCCGATGGCTTTTGATAATAAAGGAGCCTATTGGCTTAG
>NZ_JAEAGO010000149.1 GCF_016464625.1 Penaeicola halotolerans | reverse complement strand
ACTTAGCGGGGATTGTCATGTCGGCCTCATTGACTTTCTTGATATTGGGCTTCTCACCTTTCCGTCTTGCCAAGCGCGGACTTATGATCAGCCTGGGAATTCTACTTGCTATCGCTTTGCCTCTTGGTTTGAGCTTTACTAAAATGGTCAATGAAAACTCGATCATTCAGGAATTAGCTGGAAAGGAAATCCCTCATGGAATACTAAGAGAAGTAAAAGTGATACAGTTGAATCCACTCCGCCTCTCAGTG
>NZ_JAEAGO010000148.1 GCF_016464625.1 Penaeicola halotolerans | reverse complement strand
CCGATGAGGTATTTCCAGAGGCTTTTCTCTTTTGGGGCAAAAGTGATGCGAGTCCCCGTGCTGTCTTTCAATTTAAATTTTTTGATCAAGGCTACCATGATCACCCCTAGCGTCACAGCTGTGCCGATGATGCCATACATGTGAAAGCTCTGGAAGCGAAACATCTCTTGAATTCTGTAGCAAGAAACTGCCTCAGACTTAGACATAATGATGCCGAATAATATACCTGCAATGATGTATTTGATATTTTT
>NZ_JAEAGO010000147.1 GCF_016464625.1 Penaeicola halotolerans | reverse complement strand
GGATCTAAGATCGTACTCGCTCGATGTGTGGTAGGGATGGATCCATCGATATCACAAGGCACATCTGCAATCACACGGATTTTAAAGTCAATATTTCCAACAGCTGCTTTTTCAAAAAGTCTAGGCGCATTAGGATCCCAGTAGGCACAAGCGATCAACATATCAGCTACAGCAGCAAAGTGCATGAAGGTACTTTTATAAGCCGTTGGGTCTTTATAAAAATCTTGTTTAGAGAAATCGCCACCATCTTT
>NZ_JAEAGO010000146.1 GCF_016464625.1 Penaeicola halotolerans | reverse complement strand
ACTTGGGCGTGTGTCTGTAACCACAGTGCTGGGGGATGGTGTTTGTAGGAAGATAGGTGGACCCTAAGGGCTGCTTGCCAGGCCGTCTAACCAAAACATCTCCAGGAAGTCCCATGATTAGTGAGGTAGAGAGACTCTATCTCAAAAAAGTTAGGTAGAAGCAGTAAGAGAAGACATCTAACACTGACCTCTGAGTTCCACACTCGTGAATGGGAAAGTGCCTTCTCACAAACACATATACCACACACATGT
>NZ_JAEAGO010000145.1 GCF_016464625.1 Penaeicola halotolerans | reverse complement strand
GGTAGACATTATCTAAATGCTCAGGTAGGGTATCACAAAGTGCCTTGGCCAATTCGGACTGAGGGCTTTGAACATACTCTCCATAGACCATTAGGTGTAGGTATTTATCCAGTTGACCTTGGATTGCTTCCAGCACTTTTGGGTGTCTGTGGCCCACGTTACTTACTCCTATACCCGAGATGAGATCTATATATTTTTCTCCCTTGGGTCCAAAAAGATAGATTCCTTCAGCTTTTTCCACTTCGATCATCA
>NZ_JAEAGO010000144.1 GCF_016464625.1 Penaeicola halotolerans | reverse complement strand
ACGATCCGACTTTGTGTCTGTGCATAGGATAGTGGCACGCCATTTTGAGTGTGCTCTGTTTTCACACCTGGTGAGGCAGGCACATAGGAATTCTCTCCACATCTGGCTGAGAAGAAACTCAGACTGAGTGGCTTGCCTGTGGTGTACACTGAAAAGCAGCACCCTGGGATTAGCTGTCTCCACAGGCCATTCACTTGCTTTAGGTTTGTTTTTTTGTTTATTTTTTCCCCTAAAAAGATAGGGTCTAATCAG
>NZ_JAEAGO010000143.1 GCF_016464625.1 Penaeicola halotolerans | reverse complement strand
AATTCATTTAAACAAAACCTTAGATGGTGATAAAGACTTTAATAGTCCCAGAGAATTAACAGTTTATGAGGGAAAGGAATTGACTATTGTTGAGGAGAAATTACAGGAGGCACATGTGGATAGGGTGAATCTAAATCTTAATTGTATTCTAGTCATATTTCCTTCCAGAATTTCTCCTCCAGGAATTTTAATGCAGAGGGACAATATTATCTTAGAATGGATCTTTTTAGCACATAAACCAAGTAAAATAAG
>NZ_JAEAGO010000013.1 GCF_016464625.1 Penaeicola halotolerans | reverse complement strand
AGTGCTAAGAGGAAAGTTCATAGCACTAAGTGCCCATTTAAAGAAAACGGAGAAAGCTCACATTGGAGACTTAACAGCTCACTTGAAAGCTCTAGAAAAAAAAGAAGCTGATTCACCCAGGAGGAGTAGAAGACTGGAAATAATCAAACTGAGGGCTGAAATCAACAAAGTAGAAACACAGAAAACAATCCAAAGAATCAATGAAACAAAAAGCTGGTTCTTGGAGAAAATCAACAAGATTGACAAACCCCTAGCCAAACTAATCAAACGGCAGAGAGAGAACATACAAATTAATAAGATCAGAAATGAAAAGGGGGACATAACCACAGACACTGAGGAAATACAGAGAATGATTAGATCTTACTACAAAAGCCTGTATGCCACAAAATTGGAAAATGTAAAAGAAATGGACATTTTTTTAGATAAGTACCATATACCAAAGTTGAACCAAGACCAGGTGAACAATCTAAATAGACCTGTCAGTCGTGAAGAATTAGAAGCTGTTATCAAAAATCTCCCTACCAAAAAAAGCCCAGGACCAGATGGTTTCAATGCAGAATTCTACCAGAACTTCCAGGAAGAGCTAATACCTACACTCCTTAAAGTATTTCACAATATAGAAGCAGAAGAATCATTGCCAAA
>NZ_JAEAGO010000142.1 GCF_016464625.1 Penaeicola halotolerans | reverse complement strand
ATTACCGTCCCAGAAAACAGTCCCTCTGCGCTTTCAGGAATGGAGTCTAGGAGCCTGAAGCAGAGACGGAAGCCAGAGAGAGAATGGAGGACAGTTGCTGCTTTTTTTAAAGAGAGAGAGACCACGCCCCAATGGGCTGATATCTCAGCAGCTATTGGCTGAAGGAGTGGAAGGAACTCCCGCAGCAGACATAGCCGTCCGACAGGAGGAAAAGTGTCCCAAGAGCAGGCACAAGAGTCATAGACTCACTCAT
>NZ_JAEAGO010000141.1 GCF_016464625.1 Penaeicola halotolerans | reverse complement strand
CATGTCCAGTAAATAAAATATTTCTTTTGACCCAGAAAAGACCATTGATGAGCACAGGAAAGCTTTGGACACGTAGCATAATGACTGTAAACAGGAAGTTAGACACTTGATAGTGAGTTTCATCGGAATGGCAAATGGCTACGAAGCTGCGGAGTGGAGGAATAGAGTTCTGGCAGGTTAGAGGGTGCTGCTCTGAGTAAGTGGTTCCCTTCTGAGAGGACTGAGGTGTAAGAAAGACAAGTTGGGCGGTTCT
>NZ_JAEAGO010000140.1 GCF_016464625.1 Penaeicola halotolerans | reverse complement strand
AAAGTATTTTTCTTATTGTTACTGATGTTTTGATTATTATTTTCTGGAGAGGAGAGGCAGGACTCCATGTGACAAACGGGGCTGCTACACGGACTGAGACATGGACTGTGGGGAAGAAAATTGATTCTGGGAAATGCATGCTGTTCATTTTTATAAACCCCTGCTGTTTCCGAATGTGATTGTATAATATTACCACTTATCAAATCTCTTCTAAAAATTATTTTCAGCATATTCACTTGAAAACAAAAAATAC
>NZ_JAEAGO010000139.1 GCF_016464625.1 Penaeicola halotolerans | reverse complement strand
CGCTGCGAAAGTGCTAATCCGCACAGAAAGGGGCAGCATTCCGGGGCTCGCAGTCAGCATGGCCGTTCGAGCGAAGACGCTCATGCTGCACGCATGCGGTGCAGCATTACCGGGATCAGCGACCGCCCTGCTCTTCATCCTCATCGCGCGCCGGTCGCGTCAGCGGACTCGTGGCCGGCTTGTAGCGCTTGGGCGCGCCGGGGTCCGCAGCGACAGGTTTCGCACCCGGCTTGGCAGCCGCAGGCTTCTCCTTG
>NZ_JAEAGO010000138.1 GCF_016464625.1 Penaeicola halotolerans | reverse complement strand
AATGACTTGATTTCATTTATGCTCATCCACTTGATTTCTTCGATAATTTGAGAATCTGGATAAAGCTCTGGATCCGTTCCTAGTGCTAATTTTCCTCCAATTTTCTCCACGAGAAAGAAATGTTCCATCGCGTGAAGAGGTGCTGCCAGGTATTCGTTAACGAAAAGATAAGCTTTTACATCTACATCTAAGCCAGTTTCCTCAGAAAACTCGCGTTTTAAATTTTCCGATGCAGTACATCCAAAATGCATTCC
>NZ_JAEAGO010000137.1 GCF_016464625.1 Penaeicola halotolerans | reverse complement strand
CATACCTTTACACCTAAACTTTATGGAGTTAATTTTGTGACGTATGTCTAATAAACTTGAGATGGTTAAATATTTTCTAATATGAATTTTGTTAGCAGCAGTTGATTCAAGTAATTCAACTGGACTTTTCTGTTGTGACATGTTCTGCTGAGGATGTGCCTGTGTTTGGGTCCAAGAAAGAGCTAAGAGTGACCACAAAATGTTTGAAAGCCATGCATTTCAAGCAGAACAGTTGCTACTTTCGAATCCACCTA
>NZ_JAEAGO010000136.1 GCF_016464625.1 Penaeicola halotolerans | reverse complement strand
GCCAATAGCTCAGGCTTCTTGCTAGCTAACTCTTACCCTTAAGTTAGCCCACATTTCTATCTACGCTTTGCCACATGATTCATGGCTTGTCACCTCATTTTTACAGGTTCTGATTGCTCAGCATCTAGCTGGTGACTCCTGACTCTGCCCCTCTCCTTCCCATCATCCTTAGCTTGGTTGACCCACCTATAGTTCCTGCCTGGCTACTGGCCAAGCAGCATTGTATTAAACCAATTCCAGTGAGAAATTTTTAC
>NZ_JAEAGO010000135.1 GCF_016464625.1 Penaeicola halotolerans | reverse complement strand
AAGTGAAGAAGGGTAAGCCTGCTAAAGACAAAAAAGGCAAGGATAAAATCGATCAGACAAATTGGATTTTTTTTGATAGAGAAACCTTGGAAGGCTTGCTAGTAAAAGCTGACAAGGATCCCAAAAAAGGAGGTATTCAGTTTTATATCACTGAATATACGGAAGAAGTAGCTGCTAAATATCACCCAAACGAAGTGGATCAATTAACCGGCGCGTTAACTGTAGTCATGAGAGCAGCTAATCTAAACGAAGAC
>NZ_JAEAGO010000134.1 GCF_016464625.1 Penaeicola halotolerans | reverse complement strand
GTAGCCAACGATGATCCAGAGACGATCAATGGTTTTGTAGGCGGCAGCTTCAATGTATTGGCAAATGATACATACAATGCTAACCCAGCGACTACAGGTGAGGTAACGATCACCCAGTTGACAATAGATGCAGGCCTAAACTTCAATCCGGCCACGGGTGAGGTAACAGTATCAGCGGGTACATCGGCAGGTGTGTATACCTTGACTTACCGTTTGACGGATAACATAGATGCAGCGAATACAGATGATGCAAC
>NZ_JAEAGO010000133.1 GCF_016464625.1 Penaeicola halotolerans | reverse complement strand
AGGTTTGTAGATCTTTACTTTTAGCTTGCACGGATAGCAAATATGCCACTTCAGTCCCCTCTTACGTTTTCCGACGAACAAATCAATATCGGCGAACTAAAACAAGAGTTAGAAAAATTCAGCTCAACCCAAAAACAAGAGTTTCTTAACCATCACCCTGTGACCAGCTTAGTATTGGCTCGCGCAGAGTACATGGACTTGCTGCTGACGCGTTTATGGCAATACTTCGGTTTTAATGACATTTACAACATCTCG
>NZ_JAEAGO010000132.1 GCF_016464625.1 Penaeicola halotolerans | reverse complement strand
TAGCGTTCATACTGCCGGATCCTGACGATACCATCCCAGACCGCGTATACGCCATCTCCTGTGTTGAGCTTAAGATCACTCCCATAATGCCATCTCCAACCTCTAAAACCAAAGGGTGAAGTGATCTTGGTACCTTTGATCGGTGGGTGGCAAGAGACATCCATCAGGGAATCATATAGGACTATAGCTAACGAATCCTTAAACTTGGATACGACAAAATCATAAATATTGATCTTCTTGGAATCCCAGAGTTGG
>NZ_JAEAGO010000131.1 GCF_016464625.1 Penaeicola halotolerans | reverse complement strand
TGACTTACCGTTTGACGGATAACATAGATGCAGCGAATACAGATGATGCAACGGTGACAGTAACAGTAGAGGCAGCACTTATCGAGGCGAATGATGACTTAATAGAAAACGTCAACGGTTTTGCGGGAGCGACTACGGGCAATGTACTAGGCAACGATGAGTTGAATGGAGCATTAGTAAATGCTGGAGCTGTGACGATCACACCGAATATGAACGGTCCATTGACAGTGAATGCAGATGGTACGGTGACGATAG
>NZ_JAEAGO010000130.1 GCF_016464625.1 Penaeicola halotolerans | reverse complement strand
AGCCTCCAGTCACTATCTATTCAGATTCATTATTGCCAAATGCGTGCTTCATAGCTGGTTTTATGCTTCCCACGTGGAGAACAAAGTAGCCACACTGATGCTACTTGCAGCATGCGTTGCTTCAGAACATCTTTGTACCAAAACAAAGTAGTTCTTGCCTCTAGTTTCCAGGTACTGTTTATTCAGTATCTATTACATCATTACTAATGGTGTTTCTTCCTTCAGTATATGATCACAATGTTGGTTTCTAATGACT
>NZ_JAEAGO010000129.1 GCF_016464625.1 Penaeicola halotolerans | reverse complement strand
CTTATATTTCCCTCGTTATTGTTTATTGAAATCCATTGTCCGCGTGAGAACATCAACCGCAGCTTGCTTTGTTAGGCTGTCTATCTAGCACTCCCATAAATCTTCATATGGATGCAGAAATACAGATTCCAGGATACGCAGTTCTTTAAAATTCTGAGCTGACCCTCCCAAAGCTGATTTAACAAAATCCAAGGCAATGTACACCACTTTCCAATATGTAAGGCCAGCCTTTAAGTTCAAACCCATTCTGACTCCC
>NZ_JAEAGO010000128.1 GCF_016464625.1 Penaeicola halotolerans | reverse complement strand
AGACTCTAAGGATAAATAAACAGAAGAATGGGTAGTTCTCAAAGAAGAACCAATGACTAATACATAGATTCTCAAATCCACTAATAATCATGAAATTACAAGTAGGATCAATCAAGGTACCATTTTACACATATGGTCTGTACAGGTTTTTAAGTCTTATAAAATCATCACGTGGCTATAATCCAACTACTTGGGTCATCCATCAGAGAGATCTCAAGTTCAAATGCTAGCTTGTGCAGCACGTAAGACTCAGCCT
>NZ_JAEAGO010000127.1 GCF_016464625.1 Penaeicola halotolerans | reverse complement strand
CCAAGTATTGGATAATCAACACAAGAAACTAAGGAAGTTCATAAAGCTGGCCTATGGAGCTTCTTTATTTCTTGGCTTTTGGTCAGACTGGAAACCTCATAGAATATAAACATATATCCACAGGACATGAGTCTGAGGGGCTCTGGGCATCGTGAGAGGCAGTGGTACTGCCCCCAAGAGTCTCTAGAGAACCATGACTTCCTTGTCACCTGGGAAACTGCATCCAGGTTGGCCTTGCCATACTCCTTTGCTGTAAG
>NZ_JAEAGO010000126.1 GCF_016464625.1 Penaeicola halotolerans | reverse complement strand
CACAACACTTTCTCATGCATACACAAACATTCATCCATATGCACATATACACACATGCACACACACACCTGATTTTTGACAAAAAAAATAGCTAAACTTTTACTATGGAAAAAAGAAAGCATCTTCAACAAATGGTGCAGACATAACTGGATGTTAACATGTAGAAGAATATAAATAGATCCATTTCTATGCCCATGAACAAAACTCAAGTCCAAATAGATTAAAGACCTCAATAGAAATCTGACCACACTGAACCC
>NZ_JAEAGO010000125.1 GCF_016464625.1 Penaeicola halotolerans | reverse complement strand
AAACGAGCTAAGATCTCCAGTGGAAGGAGGAGGTATGTGGAGGTCTAGACCTGGAGATGAGAACACCAGCAGGGCCAAGGGGAAAACCTATGCCTTCATACAGATGAAGGACAAATCAGTTTACCTTGCGTCCCATGGCAGGAACTCTTGGCCTACTCAGCCTCTTTTGGATTACATGGGAGGTGGGGTTGCTGGAGCGGGCCGCTAACTTATGAATACAGTTAAAACACATCTGTTAGATTGATCCTTGTTTTAAC
>NZ_JAEAGO010000124.1 GCF_016464625.1 Penaeicola halotolerans | reverse complement strand
ACATGCTGAATCTTTCCCGGTAAGCTACCACCTCGTGGTGCTGCACGGATTATTAGAAATGGGTTAATCAAGATGTGAGAGTTAGCCAGTAACTAACTCTCTAGAGATAATGGGCCAGGCAGTGTTTAAATGAATACAATTTGTGTGTTGTTATTTCTGGTGCTAAGCTAGCCGTGCGGGAGCCAGGTGGGACGAAAAGCAGGCCTGCCCGCAGCCCTTCGCTACATATGGCATCCAACGTAGTGCGATTCACAGATG
>NZ_JAEAGO010000012.1 GCF_016464625.1 Penaeicola halotolerans | reverse complement strand
CTTCATCCGACGATGGATGGAGACAGAGATGGAGACCCACATTGGAGCACTGGACTGAGCCCCCAAGGTCCAAATGAGGAGCAGAATGAGGGATAAGAGGAGTAAGGAAGCCAGGACCGCGAGGGGGGCGTTCACCCACTGAGATGGTGGGACTGATCTAATGGGAGCTCACCAAGGCCAGCTGGACTGGGACTGAACGAGCATGTGATCAAACAGAATTCTCTGAATGTGGCTGACATGGGGGCTGACTGAGAAGTCATTGACAATGGCACTGGGTCTTGTTTCACCTGCATGTACTGGCTTTTTGGGATCCAGAACTGCTTGGATGCTCACCTCCCTGGGCCTGGGGGGAGGGGGAGGATCTTGGACTTCCCACAGGGAGGGGAACCCTGACTGCTCTTGGGACTGGAGAGGGAGGAGGAGAGGGAGTAGGGGGAGTGGGAGGGTGTTGGGAGGGGGGGAGGACGTGGAAATTTTTATGGATAAATAAAAAAAAATAAATTAAAAAAAAAAAAAAAAAAAGCATGCCATGTGTTTGAGGTCAGCCTGGGCTACTTAGGAAGTTCAGAGCCAGCCTAAGATACATGCTTAAAACAAAAATCAGTCTCGGAACTACATAGCAGCAAGGCCAATTCTAGGATCAGAAGCCGTAGAATATACTCTCTCACCAAATATATTGAATACTCAAAGTGAACTGACTTCTTGAAAACCTTCATAAAATGTCTACTGTATTCCTCAGAAGGAAGATGTAAACATTTCACAAGC
>NZ_JAEAGO010000123.1 GCF_016464625.1 Penaeicola halotolerans | reverse complement strand
AACCAAGTAATTAAGCAAGGTACTGTGATTCGCGGTATCAGCCTTGGTGATGACCCTAAACTGATTTCAGGTAAGGCAAACGGTGGTCAGTCAATGTACGTGATCGCAGAGTACTGCCGTAAGAAGTAATTTTAGTTACTTTTGTATAAAACGGGGTTCCAGTTGGAACCCCGTTTTTGTTTGTGCTTCGGAAGGCCCCCTAACCCATGCGTTTGAATCAGGTCCCTTTGAAACAGCAAATACAAAAATGCCAGCGGC
>NZ_JAEAGO010000122.1 GCF_016464625.1 Penaeicola halotolerans | reverse complement strand
AGGGTGAAGATGGATGCCCCAATGGTACAGAGGAACTTTGGGTGACTATCCAGGCAGCAAGATGTCTCTGTCATTTCTAGAGTTTTGGAAGTTGCTTACTTCTTGTTTACTTAGGTAATATTATATCCTTCTGGAGTCTTTGATGGAGTTGAAGAATGGTTAGTTATAGTTATAGTTTTCCATTATTATGATAAAAATAAAATAGATATAAATATTGTAACTGTAATTCTTACTCGATACTTGTTTTGTTATATGTAA
>NZ_JAEAGO010000121.1 GCF_016464625.1 Penaeicola halotolerans | reverse complement strand
AGCAGCAGCAAGTTAAGTTGGTGTGTTCGTCACTGCGCCCGTGAAAACAAGACATCTTTTGCTGGATGACATCCTTAGCAAAAACATATTCTGTTCAATTCTAATTCTCAAGGACACAGCATCTGAACAATCTATGTAACAGGATGTTACTTCGGCATGCTAAAGCGTGACTCAGTCTCCATGACTAAGTTTTGAACCAGCCTGTCCTGTATTTTCTGCAGAACACCATTTCCACTGAAAAGAACGATTACCAGAAAA
>NZ_JAEAGO010000120.1 GCF_016464625.1 Penaeicola halotolerans | reverse complement strand
TAAAATATGTGCTACATTTGAAAGTTATGTTATTCATAACTGATTTTTACTCCAGTCGAAAATTAAATCATCTATTGCTGACTTGGGGTATGATTAATTTATTTAGAGTTCTTGTGAAACACCCAAGGAGGAATTTACCCAACTATCATCAACATCTCATAGATGCAGGATATCAGTTGGATAAATCCACTAATTTTTCCAATGGATGGATAAAGTCCAGGATTTATAAATTGAATTAATTTTCAAACCAAATGAGTC
>NZ_JAEAGO010000119.1 GCF_016464625.1 Penaeicola halotolerans | reverse complement strand
ACCTGCTCTGTCGTGAATATTGAATTCCCAATCGATCGCAAACTCAAACTTTTCCCCAGAAGCCACCGGCTGAGGCAAGTCAATGCGCATCATAGTCTTGTTGATCGCGACTGGCAGGTCTTTTCCTGTGGCAACTTTGACAGATTTGATCTGATAGCCAAGCTCCTCGTTGTGCCAGATGATGGTTTGAAGCTGCGTCATCGACATACGAGGGTTGATGCTGCTAGGCTGTGTCTTGTAAGTATCAGTATCCTTAGC
>NZ_JAEAGO010000118.1 GCF_016464625.1 Penaeicola halotolerans | reverse complement strand
AGCATACAAGTAGTACATATTTGTACGCCGAATTTCCTTCACTTTCCGCAAGCTAAAGCATGTATGCTAGCCGGTAAACATGTGGTGTGTGAAAAACCACTTTCGATGACAATCGAAGAAGCTGAAGAGCTTGTGAAGGTGGCAAAGGAAACCGAACTAATTAATGCAGTTCATTTCAATTTAAGATATTACCCAATGGTACGGCAGATGCGAGTGATGCGTCAAAAAGGCGAATTGGGTGATGTTTACTCCGTGATGG
>NZ_JAEAGO010000117.1 GCF_016464625.1 Penaeicola halotolerans | reverse complement strand
CACTAAAACTTTGTGTACAATGAGAAATTAAAAAATTTCCCCCCTCACCTTTTAAGGCGTTCCTACATATCTTTTTTCTCTGCCCCACCTTGTAAAACCTTTAAGCAAATGTTTCAATCCCTCCTTTGCAGGAGCATTTTCATTCACACAAAGGCCCTGCTGCATTCTGGGGCTTACCCTTTCTGCTTTCTTTCATTTCCTTTGCAGAGAATCAAGAATTTGAGGCCAGCCTGGGCTACATGGCCAAAACATCTCCAGA
>NZ_JAEAGO010000116.1 GCF_016464625.1 Penaeicola halotolerans | reverse complement strand
CCAATGGATTTTTTTTGATGCAAATACCATCTCCGGGAGCTGTTTGACCAGCTATGGTGATATAGGGATTCTTGATCCGTAAAGCACTTTCGAGTGCTATGGTTCCTGATACGCGAAATACAACCGTTCGCGGTTCCGACGCTTCCACAGCAGCTCGCAAACTTCCCTCTCCACTATCATTTAGATTGGTAACTTCATACACTTCTCCTCCACGACCGCCTTTTGAGAACTTCCCATATCCTTCTGCGGTAGGAAATGC
>NZ_JAEAGO010000115.1 GCF_016464625.1 Penaeicola halotolerans | reverse complement strand
AATTGAATCATGGTTCCTAGATTTTGCGATTGATCATCTCCTCCTCTAGCTTCTAAAAAATTTTCATCTCCTTCAGATACCACAATAGTTACTTCCGCTTTATCTGTCCAAGCATTGTAAGAGACAGTCAATTCGAATGTGTAGGCTCCCTCAGTATCGGTGGTAAATTGTACTGCAATAGAGTTCAATACCGAAAGGGTTGGGTTAGCTCCGGTTGGTTTTTCCAAAAGCTTCCAGGAGTACTCCATAGGCTTTCCAG
>NZ_JAEAGO010000114.1 GCF_016464625.1 Penaeicola halotolerans | reverse complement strand
ATATTCCTATGAAGGTTCAAGAAGCATACAGGACACCGAATAGACTGGATCAAAAAAAAACATCCCCTCGCCATATAATAATCAAAACACAAAACATTCAGATTAAAGAAAGAATATTAAGAGCTGCAAAGGAAAAAGGTCAAGTAACTTATAAAGGTAAACCTATCAGACTTACACCAGACTCCTAATATGCGTAAGTTCAATATGAGACAAATAGTTATAGTCGGCTATCAGTACAACGTATTTCTGTTAAACTCAG
>NZ_JAEAGO010000011.1 GCF_016464625.1 Penaeicola halotolerans | reverse complement strand
AACTGTAGAAGTGATTGCTCCAGCGATAGTAGCTGTTGATGACACACCAGGCACGGTGAATGGTTTCACTGGAGCAGCTAACTTGATCAATGTATTGGCGAATGACAGTTACAATGGAGTTACTCCAGCAGCACTTACAGAGACTGAATTACAAGTAGTCACACCATTTAGTAATGCCAATGTCACATTAGACATCACAACAGGTGAGATAGATGTAGCGGCAGGGACAGCAGCTGGCACATACACACTGGTATATAGATTAGTTGACTCACTGAACCCAAGCAATACAGACGAAGCTACGGTAACGGTAGTGGTAGCAGGAGCAGGCTTGGTAGCCAACGATGATCCAGAGACGATCAATGGTTTTGTAGGCGGCAGCTTCAATGTATTGGATAATGACACATACAATGCTGACCCAGCGACTACTGGCGAGGTAACGATCACCCAACTGTCAATAGATGCAGGCTTAAACTTCAACCCGGGCACGGGCGAGGTAACAGTAGCGGCTGGTACAGCGGCAGGCACTTATACCTTGACTTACCGTCTGACGGATAACATAGATGCAGCGAATACAGATGATGCAACGGTGACAGTAACAGTAGAGGCAGCAGCTATTGATGCAGTTGATGATGATGTCACAGGTATCAATGGTAAGGACGAGAATCTAGGCGTAGTTAATGTATTAGCTAATGACAGACTTAACGGAGTTGCTGTCAACCCAGCGGATGTAACGCTCACTAGAACCTCTCCAGTAGTAGGCAGTCCACTGACATTGAATGCAGATGGCAGTGTAGATGTAGCAGCAGAGACAGCGGCAGGCATTTATACACTTACATATCAGATCAGTGAGAATCTTAATCCAAGCAATACGGATCAAGCAACGGTAACTGTAGAAGTGATTGCTCCAGCGATAGTAGCTGTTGATGACACACCAGGCACGGTGAATGGTTTCACTGGAGCAGATGACTTGATCAATGTATTGGCGAATGACAGTTACAATGGAGTTACTCCAGCAGCACTTACAGAGACTGAATTACAAGTAGTCACACCATTTAGTAATGCCAATGTCACATTAGACATCACAACAGGTGAGATAGATGTAGCGGCAGGGACAGCAGCTGGCACATACACACTGGTATATAGATTAGTTGACTCACTGAACCCAAGCAATACAGACGAAGCTACGGTAACGGTAGTGGTAGCAGGAGCAGGCTTGGTAGCCAACGATGATCCAGAGACGATCAATGGTTTTGTAG
The DNA here is from genome assembly GCF_016464625.1 of Penaeicola halotolerans. GTDB lineage: Bacteria > Bacteroidota > Bacteroidia > Cytophagales > Cyclobacteriaceae > Penaeicola > Penaeicola halotolerans. The sequence continues at coordinate 37 of NZ_JAEAGO010000011.1, read as the reverse complement.
GCGGCAGCTTCAATGTATTGGCAAATGATACATACAA
>NZ_JAEAGO010000113.1 GCF_016464625.1 Penaeicola halotolerans | reverse complement strand
AAACGTGGAGGAGGAAAAAGAGAATATTCAGAAAGAGATCGACTATACGAAAGGCTTCCTGAATTCTGTCATGAAAAAACTCAGCAATGAGCGATTTGTCGCTGGGGCACCTGCACAGGTGATAGAAATGGAGCGCAAGAAACAAGCTGATGCCGAAGCCAAGATTAAGGCTTTGGAAGAGAGTTTGGCGAAGTTGGGGTAAGGTGATAATATTCCCCATAAGGCGCAGAGGACTTCCTGAATAATTAGAAAGTAATTA
>NZ_JAEAGO010000112.1 GCF_016464625.1 Penaeicola halotolerans | reverse complement strand
TTAGTCTATCATAGCACAGATGATAGTGGAATGGAATGAAGGAAACAGCTCAAGATTTGGGAGTGAAAGTAGACTCAACATAGACAACCCAAACAGAGAAAACTGGAAATGAGAAATATCGCAACTCAAACAGGAAACTCAGAGGCAAGACTCACCAACAGAATACAAGAGATAGAAGAGAGAATCTCAGCCATTGAAGGCAAGATAGAAGAAATGGATGCCTCTGCCAAAGAAACGTTAAATCTGAAAAGAAAAGAAAA
>NZ_JAEAGO010000111.1 GCF_016464625.1 Penaeicola halotolerans | reverse complement strand
AAATAGAAACTGCCTTCAGTGAGGAGGGCTGTTCTGTCAAAATTGGAGAGATTCACTTTAAACCTTCTCATGCCTTAACTTCGTAGAAAATAGTATTGACTACTAAAAAAATCTTATTATCTTATAGTAAAGAAAAGTATGTCTGTTAGGATCACTTAGACACCACTTTGCTCCCCCTGATTGATGATTGCCTGTACGTCTGCAATCAAAGTGAGGAAATGAAAACATTTTAAAACAAAATGCAAGATAACAGATTTTTA
>NZ_JAEAGO010000110.1 GCF_016464625.1 Penaeicola halotolerans | reverse complement strand
CAAAGGTCAACATGCCTTGCTTCTTCCTACATCCCCCTAGAAGCATCCTTCATACTAAAGGATCAATTCGTGCCACGGAGCCAAGAGGCTAACTCCAAAGACTTCTAACTCCGGCAGCACAGCTGCTGCCCTGGAACCCCAAGTTCAGAAGTGCCCGAGTCTGGGGATTAACGTCCCCAAATCACCAGAGAACTGCATTCTCAGTGAGTCAATGGTCTTGGGAGCTGAAGAAAATTTCCAAGACTCAAAATGTGGTCCAG
>NZ_JAEAGO010000109.1 GCF_016464625.1 Penaeicola halotolerans | reverse complement strand
ATCCATACTCTTGGCCAAAAAGTAACCCTACTTCAGTTTGGTGTCATCCATCTCAAAAAATACACAGGTCACGAGCTCAAACTCAAAAAAATCTTTGAGCGAATTAGTGGACTGATAGAGGAATTTGAACCAGATAACGTAGCATTGGAAGCTCCATTCTACGGACAAAATGTACAATCCATGCTGTAGCTAGGTCGTGCTCAAGGAGTTGCTATGGCAGGGGGACAAGCCCGCGAGATTCCTATCACACAGGATGGACC
>NZ_JAEAGO010000108.1 GCF_016464625.1 Penaeicola halotolerans | reverse complement strand
ATCCAAGGTTAATCCTTAAATGTAAAAAACGCGAAAGCGGACAAAAGTTTTCAAATGAGTAAAAAGAAAAAATCAAAAAATAAAGCGTCCAAAGTCAAAGGTATAGATCACAATGGCAATAGTCAGCGCATCATGTCTTTACTAAATAATAACTTTGAGAAGTCATTTTCCATCAAACAAATCACCAAAAAAATAGAAGTGAGAGATGCTGGTTCCAAAGCCGCAGGCCCTCACATACTTTTTGATCTAGTACATGCAGA
>NZ_JAEAGO010000107.1 GCF_016464625.1 Penaeicola halotolerans | reverse complement strand
AGATGCAAGATGTCCTGGAACCAGTCCTCGGAACCAACCTTAGTTGGTAGCGAAGGTAGAAGTGAACCAGGTCCAGGGGGCAAGGCAGCAACTGGAGGTGCTCATCTTCTCTAATGAGTGTATAAATAAAAGTTGCTGAGCCTTACTCAACACCTAAACAAGCCCACTTTGGAGGGCTTAGAGGCACAGTCTTTGGGCTTTTTTTTTTTTTTTTGTATCTATGAGGTGATAAAACTGGGCTGTAGCTGAGTAGAAAAGCAC
>NZ_JAEAGO010000106.1 GCF_016464625.1 Penaeicola halotolerans | reverse complement strand
AAACTAAATGAACATTCAAAAGAAAGTGATTATCTTTGAAACTACAGCATTTAGAAAGTAAGGCAACACTCCTTTCACTTCTCACAGTGCTCTGAAGTGTTTCAAGAGAATTTTTCTCTTTGAAAAAATTCATTTGCTTTTCTCATGTATGCTTCTATTTGGCTAAATGCACTTTCAAAAGAATGTGATTATCTTTTAAACTACAACATGAAGAAAGAAAGGCAACACTCCTTTCACTTCTCACAGTGCTCTGAAGAGTAT
>NZ_JAEAGO010000105.1 GCF_016464625.1 Penaeicola halotolerans | reverse complement strand
AGTGAGTCAGAGCCAATGCACTTGTTTGAGGCAAACTCAGCACACAAGGAAACAAAATGAACTAAGTATTTCTTTCAAAGAGACAGGAAAAAGTAGCAAAATAGATTCAACAAAGATATAAATTAAGAAGTAATTTCAAAAGGAATTAAAATAAATGACTGGCAAAATATAAATATGAGAAATAAATAAGTTTAAGAGCTACATACTAGAAGCATACATTAAAATGGTCATCCTAAGGATACATCAAAATGACCATCCACC
>NZ_JAEAGO010000104.1 GCF_016464625.1 Penaeicola halotolerans | reverse complement strand
GGGAGCAACAAATGGTTGAAGCTCAGTGCCGGCCTTCACAATATTACTCTCCTTTTTATTTGGAATTTTCCAAAATAAAAGGTGAAAAAAGAAAATAACCATGTTCTATTAATTTAGGCTAACACTAGGATTAGGCCAGTGGTGAATGTTTATCTTCAATGAGATGTCATCTGCAGTCACAGCCACTGGATTATTTTAATCAGAATAGTATCATACAAAATCAGTCACAAAAATCTTATAAGGATCACCTCAACACTAAGA
>NZ_JAEAGO010000010.1 GCF_016464625.1 Penaeicola halotolerans | reverse complement strand
TGGATCGTTACCTTAGATGCTTTAGAGCCGCTTAGAGTAGCGGGGCCAAAGCAAGACACTCCTGTTTTACCATTATTAGAAGACCCGGGTATTAACCCACAAACTTATGAACACCTGATTTTCGACAAGGGAGCTAAAGGTATACAATGGAAGAAGGAAAGCATCTTTAACAAATGGTGCTGGCATAACTGGATGTCAACCTGTAGAAGAATGAAAGTAGATCCATATCTATCACCATGCACAAAACTCAAGTCCAAATGGATTAAAGACATCAACATTAATCTGACCACTTTGAACCTGATAGAAGAGAAAGTGGGAAGTAGTCTACAAGATATAGGCACAGGAGACCACTTCCTAAGTAGAACCCCAGTAGCACAGACAATAAGAGAATCAATGAATAAATGGGACCTCCTGAAACTGAGAAGCTTCTGTAAAGCAAAGGACACTGTTAGTAAGACAAAAAGGCAACCTTCGGACTGGGAGAAGATCTTCACCAACCCCTCATCAGACAAAGGTCTGATCTCCAAAATATACAAAGAACTCAAGAAACTAGACACTAAAACTCTAATTAACCCAATTAAAAAATGGGGTACTGAACTGAACAGAGAATTCACAACAGATGAACTTCGAATGGCCAAAAGACACTTAAGGTCATGCTCAACCTCCTTAGTGATCAGGGAAATGCAAATCAAAACAACTTTGAGATACCATCTTACACCTGTCAGAATAGCTAAACTCAAAAACACCAATGATAGCCTATGCTGGAGAGGATGTGGAGTGAGGGGAACACTCATCCATTGTTGGTGGGAATGCAAACTTGTGCAGCCACTGTGGAAATCAGTGTGGCGGTTTCTCAGGAAACTGGGAGTCAACCTCCCTCAGGACCCAGCAATTCCACTCTTGGGAATATACCCAAGAGATGCCCTATCATACTACAAAAGTATTTGTTCAACTATGTTCATAGCTGCACTGTTTGTAATAGCCAGAACCTGGAAACAACCTAGGTGCCCCTCAATAGAGGAATGGTTAAAGAAGGTGTGGAACATATACACATTAGAGTTTTACTCAGCGGTAAAAAACAATGACATCTTGAATTTTGCATGCAAATGGATGGAAATAGAAAACGCTCTACTGAGTGAGGTAACCCAGACCCAAAAAGATGAATATGGTATGTACTCACTCATAAGTGGATTCTAGCTGTGAAGCAAAGGATATTGAGCCTATAGTTCATGAGTCTAGAGAAGGTAAGTAACAAGGTGAACCCTAAGAAAAACATACATGGATCCGCCTGAAAGGGAAATAGACAAGATCGCCTGAC
>NZ_JAEAGO010000103.1 GCF_016464625.1 Penaeicola halotolerans | reverse complement strand
ATTAATCATTAGTTTCTAAACACCATAAAAAAAGCTACTTTTTCAAGTAGCCTTTTTTATGTGTATGAACTAATCTAGCAGATTAATATCTGTAATACTCTGGCTTGAATGGTCCTTCTGGTGTCACTCCGATGTATTCGGCTTGATCTACAGAAAGTACATCCAACTCTACGCCTAATTTGGCTAGGTGAAGCGGTGCTACTTTTTCATCTAAAAGCTTAGGCAATGTATAAACTGCATTCTTATACTGATCAGTATTAG
>NZ_JAEAGO010000102.1 GCF_016464625.1 Penaeicola halotolerans | reverse complement strand
GCTGGCAAGCCCCAAAGAAAGTCACACAGAGGACTTTATAAGATTATAAACTGATCAGTCTTCTTATTAGCTCTTGTGACTTATATTAACCCAGTATTCTTATCTATGTTAGCCACATGGCTTGGTACCTTTCTCAGTGGGGCAGCTCACATCTTGCTTCTCTGGTGGTCTGGGCAGAACTGCAGAGGGAGCTTCCTGCTTCCCAGAATGCTCCTGTTCTCATAGCCCTGCCTCTACTACCTGTCTGGTTGACCCACCTATA
>NZ_JAEAGO010000101.1 GCF_016464625.1 Penaeicola halotolerans | reverse complement strand
AGACAATGTAATGCAAAGCTGGGCAGATTATGTATTAAAAATAAAAGCACAAGTACATTTTATACCAAAAAAGGGAAAGAGGAAATATATTATTGACTCTATATGGAGCAGAACAGGTAAAAGTGAGATGTGAGAAATTCTCTAAGATTCTGTTAAAGTAAAACAAGAACACAGACAAGAAAGTGCCAGAATTATTGATAATAGTTATCGTTTGTGTAGAAACACAGTGAGGTAATGTTAATGGCTTTTAGAAAACTCTGCT
>NZ_JAEAGO010000100.1 GCF_016464625.1 Penaeicola halotolerans | reverse complement strand
ACTTTCCAGCCTCCGCCACACTCCTGCATCCTCCATACTCCCTGATTCGCTATACACCCTGATTCTCCATACTCCCTAATCCTCTAAACCCCCTCATCCTCCATACTCCCGCATCCTCCATACTCCCTCATCCTCCATACTCCCTCATCCTCCATATGCCCTCATCCTCCATACTCACTCATTGTCCAAACTGCATCATCCTCCTTATTCCCTCATCATCCATTGCCCCCTATCCTCCATACTCCCTCATCCTTCATATGCCA
>NZ_JAEAGO010000099.1 GCF_016464625.1 Penaeicola halotolerans | reverse complement strand
TTTCTTGGATGCTTGATTTCCAGCTCCTCCTGATAGCCACAAAAAGCATACAGATAACTAAAGAAAATATTCTAACTTCTGAAGTCCTGCTTGTTTTTCTGCCACTCTCTTCTTAGTCAGCCCCAGGGAGGAACAGCCATGATTTTGCTGGAAAACAAAAAAGGTAATGCTTCTGAATATAAATTATTTTAGTCTGAATGAAGAAGAAGGTGAGACTGAGCAAGTGGGGGGACGTAAATAGATTCAGATAAGTATTCCAATTC
>NZ_JAEAGO010000098.1 GCF_016464625.1 Penaeicola halotolerans | reverse complement strand
AGGGACCTCAGCACTGGGAGTCAGAGCCAATGAGCTCAGCATAAGCTCAAAGCAACTGGGTCTACATAATGAGATCCCATGTCAAACTAAACAAACAAGAAAGGAAGGAAGAGGAAAAGGTAAACATTTACATGGGAATTCAATCTCTAGAGAATTTGGTTTGTTAAAATAACTTAAATAAGGTGTTTATTGATAAAAAGAAACTCCTGTCTTGCCTCAAAATGGTCATACTAAAAGTTCTCATGAGAGTAGTAGACTGAGGG
>NZ_JAEAGO010000097.1 GCF_016464625.1 Penaeicola halotolerans | reverse complement strand
CCCTATAATCCCGTGCCCTCACCCCTTCATTTTCCTCCAACAGGGGAACACACTAGAGAAGCTGAGAATTTGCACTATGAGCAAGTTTGTTCAGTTTTTTGGTGATATAGGGGCCATAAAGAAGGACCCTACTGTGGTGGTAACCAACATGTGTTTTGGGTCAATCCCTGTGAGACTGTTCCAGCCCAAGGGGATGTCCTCCAAACTCCGGAGAGGTATCATCTTCTACCATGGAGGAGGTGCTATCTTTGGTAGCATGGGTA
>NZ_JAEAGO010000096.1 GCF_016464625.1 Penaeicola halotolerans | reverse complement strand
CACCAGCTGCACTTGCCTTACCTGATGTTGAGAAAGGAAATTTACCCACTTTTTTTTAATATCCTGCTTCTTTCGCAGCTTTTTCTGTATAACCTTCAGATGAAATCTCAGGACTGCAATATGTACAGCCTGCGATATTATTATAGTCAATAGTCTCTGGGTGATGACCTGCTATCTTTTCTACACAAGTAATCCCCTCTGCTGATGTTACGTGAGCAAGCGCTGGACCTTTTACGATATCACCGATAGCATAGTAGCCTGGT
>NZ_JAEAGO010000095.1 GCF_016464625.1 Penaeicola halotolerans | reverse complement strand
GATTTTCATTACCGTTTAGTAGCGCCATAGCAGCTAGTTAAGTCTGATCGACACCTCAACCCAGCACCGACAAAACGAAATGCTGCGAGATGTGGCCCGGGAATCCTCTTGGACTCAACCGATTAGCCCTATCTAGGAATTAACCGTAGATTAGGCAGCCATGGCGTAATTAGATTCGCCAAATATGGTTCGAGCGTATTGCTTAAGGATGTACACTCCACACCCTACATGACAGGTACACGTAAACACTTACTGTCAAAACC